>JACKKX010000007.1 GCA_024236215.1 Novosphingobium sp. | reverse complement strand
CCGCGGGGGCCGGCTCGTCGCCGGCCGCCGCGCGCGCCGAGAGCTTGTCAAGATAGCCTTGCCGACGACAAGAATCCAGCGCTTAGCTGATCGAGATGACGGGCTGGCTGGCTAGCACCACATAACCCATCATGGGTTGGTCGCATTCCCGCCGCAACGTAGCCGTCGTCATCGAACGGATTTCCAAGCCCGCTTCCGCCAAGGCCTGCCGCAAATACTCGGCCGCATGGCTATAACGACCACTGTGATTGATGCGAAATCCGCCCGGCGGTGCATCTCCCGTCGCGGCTTCCGCCGTAAACGCCAGCCAGCCACCAGGGCGCAAGGCAGCGGCGGCGGCGGTGAAAACCGCTTCCAACGCCCCGAAGTACACCAGCGTATCGGCCGAAACGATCAGGTCGTAGGCTTGAGGCCGCGTCGCCAGAAACGCGGTCAGCTCGGCGACGATCAGCTCATCGTAACCACCCCGCTCGCGTGCCTTGTCCAACATGCGCGGCGATAGATCCACACCGACCAGATGGCGGGCATAAGGATGCAACAGCGGCGCGCACAAACCGGTGCCGCAACCGGCGTCCAGAACATCCAGACAGGCGGCGGGCGCCCCCAGCACTTCGGCGATCCGCTCCGCGATGACCGCCGGCGCCTGATAGTTCAACTCCTGCACCAAATGTTGGTCGAACCCTTCCGCATACCGATCGAACAGATAAGTCACGTAGGCGTCGGAAGCGCGCTCTGGCGCTTGATCTTGTCCGAACCAGGCCGCCAAGCGATGCTGGGCGATCGGATCATCCGGCATCAACCGCAACCAGAATTGCAGCAAATTCAGCGCGGCCTTGCTATCTCCCAACTGAAACACCGCATTGCCCAGCACCATCCGCGCGTCCTCGGAGCGTCCCATGCGATGCAGCAAACCACCCAACTGTTCGATCGCCGCCTCGTGGCCGGCGTCGCAGCGCAGCGCGGCCTCCTGAGCGACAATCGCTTCTTCAAGCTGTCCCAACTCGGCCAGCACCAGACCGAGGCGGTGGTGAATTTCAGCGCTTGCGGGGCGCCGCTCGCTGGCCTGGCGGTACGCCTCCAGCGCCTCCGGCAACCGCCCCAATCCCCTGAGCACCGCACCCATATTCACGCAGGCTTCCACTTCGTCCGCTCTGTAAATGGTCGCCTGCCGGTAGGCGGCGATGGCATCTTCGTAGCGCTTCTGGACGATCAGTACGTTGCCCAGATTGGTATACGCCGCCGCATAATCGGGCGCGCTGCGGATGGCCCGACGAATGAATTGTTCCGCTTGAGTCGACTGACCTCGTTGCTGCATGAGAATTCCAAGGAAATTCAATGCCTCCGGGTGATCCGGCTGAGCATCGAGCACCCGCTGGTAAAAGACCTGCGCCTGGGTCAGATTGCCCTGACGATGCTGCGTCATCGCCTGATCAAACCATCCGGCCACCACTGAGGACCGCAGGGCATCGTCAAAGGCCTTGGACTTGTCGTCATTGCCGTTCACAGGTATCTCCTCAAGCTTGCTTCGATCATGCTTCCGCCCGTGCCGCCGGTCATGGCTTGCGCGCCAGCACCAGGAACCCGACGACCGGATGGCCGCCTTCCAGACGCAACTCCACGGTTTCCAGCGTCTCGACCACCATGCCGGCCTGGACCAGTTCTCGGCGCAAATAGGCTTCGGCATGCTGGTAGCGACCGCTGCGATCGAGCCGGAATTCCTCCGTTCCTCCCTCCTCGCCACGCTCCACGGTAAACGCCAGCCAACCTTCGGGTCGCAGGGCGGCGGCGGCCAACACCGGCCGTAGATCGCCAAACTCAACAACCACCAGCTA
>JACKKX010000006.1 GCA_024236215.1 Novosphingobium sp. | reverse complement strand
TCATGATGCACGGTGATTTGCTGGCCGATCCGGGCGGCCAGGACAGGGTTCCAGTAGCGGCGATGCAGGATCTGCACACCATAGGACTGGACGGTCCGCTGCCGCGCCGGCAGGAACTGGCGCGTGAGATGCTCGACATCAAGGCAAGCCGGCAACAGGGGAGAATGGCTGAAAACCGCTGTTTTCCAAGCTTGGGCAGGGCATTGTCCACCCAATCCCTTGTGCGGTGCGTTGTGATAGATGGCGATCTGGAACAGCAACCAACGCTCGAATTCGGGCAAGGTCATCGCGGCCGCCTGTCCGGCATCGTAACCATCGCGCTGGGTGACGTTGCCGCCCGTCGCCCCCGGCAAGAGTCGCATCTTCCCAACCATTGAACCGATCAGGCGCTCGATGTGCCCACCGAAGTGAGCCGGTCCGCGCGGACGAATGTCGGGATCAATCCCGTTGGCCAGGCAGGCCCGCCGGAAACTCTCGGCCCGGTGCGGCGCTGCATGATCGGCATGAAGCCGCCGGAATTGTCCGTGCATCGGGTAGGAGACATCGACGCCCAGTTCCTCGAGCAGCGACTCCTTGGGCAACAAGGCATTGGCAACCGCGCGACCACAGCGGAAGATCGAAGGATCGCCGAAGCTGACATAAAAGCCCTGAATACTGCGGGTCCAGACCTCAATAAGTAGTGTTATCCAGGGCCGTGCAAGCTCCTCTCGATGGACGCTGTCGACGAGGATCACATCGGCGCGCGTATGATCCATCTGCACAAGATCGAGCAGGCCCTCGCTATGATAGACGCCCGGATGAGGCTCATGGGCGCTGCGCCGCTTCGAGCCCATGCTCGAGCGGGCACGCTGAGGCTCGGAAATCTCGCCGATAAGCCTGATCAGCGTACGCTCGCTTGGCACTTCTCCCGGCGCGAAACAGAACTCCCCGTCCTCCGCGATCAATAGGCCATGGATTTCCCGGGCTGCCAAGGCTGCCGTGGGCGGCGGCTTTGCCAGGAATAGCTCCTGGGTGAGCCGATCTATCGCCTCCCGCACCGTCTCAGCGATACGGTGACTGCCAATCCGGGGGCCACGCGGTGTTGGCGCCAAGCTGGAAGCAACAGGATTCGCGCGGAATCTGGCCGCCAAACGCCGAATCTGGCGCTCACTGAGGCCTGACTGCGTCGCAACCGCATCGATGATCTGTGCTGTCAGCGGGCCATCGAGCGGGACAAGGCGTCTGAAGATTGGATAAAGCTCCGCGCCCGTCGCGAGAGCCTCCGTGGACGCCATTTTCGTGCGGTTCGGTTTGCGCTCGATCACCCGACCTCCCATGGCCGGAGATCGACCGTTTCGATGACATCAATTCTGGCAGAGCCGCCGACACGGAATCTTGGCCTGCCAGAATTGTTGGCATGAAAATCAGGGTAATACATTGATATTTAGTGCAGAAATGCGGTTGCCATAAACTTTGGCGGCCGACATTCGGGCGGGGATGCAGCCACGACGGACTTCAGCGCGACCAAGGCTCCGTTTGCTGGAAAATCCTCGCAGCCATCGGCCATTTTCCACCCTTCCCTGCCGCAAATTCAGCTGCGACATACCCCTCTTTTTACTGTCCGTGAAGAGCCATTATCGGACAGTGGTTGCACCGTACAAGCTGAGTATACTTTTTGAGCCAAAGGTATATTATGCGGGGCCATGCCCCCTGCCCCATCAGACTGGCGCCTGGCGCTCGCGCGGATCGAGGGCGCGCTGCCGTTCCTGTCGGAGAGCCTAGCACAAGCCCTCGCTCAGCGCTGCCTCAGGCGGCTGTGGGCCGTGCATATCCGCGATTATTCATTCGAAAACATGGGCCTGGAGCACAACCCGGGCTTGGACGCCGGCGAGCTGATGCGCAGCTGGTATGCCGACGAGCGACGGGATTTTCTGTCATGGGTGAGCCGGCGCGGGCCCCCTCCCCTTGCCCATGCCTCGCAGCGCGCCATGGCGGCCAAGGGCGTGAGCGAGAGGTTCACTGAGGCCTATGGTCCCGCCGATCGCGCGCTCGAGCGCCTCGACGCGCTGCTGCCCGCGCACGACTGTCGGCTGCCAAAGTTGATGTCACCGCAGCGTTCTGCTGAAGGGCTTCCATGCCATAATTAGTGGCAACGACGCTCGTGCGTTTACACGCCCGGCAATTGAATTACTTTCCCGGCCATGTCCGCGACCCCATCCTGGCGTGCCGGCTTCGAGCTAGAAGTTATCCTTGGCGACCTTGGCGAGCCTCGTTTCGAGCGAGAGCTGCGCGAAGGCGAGGCCATGGACGAGGCTTCGTCCGCCTTCTGCCGGGCATTCGCGGCCAAATTGCGGGACCGGACAGGCCGCACCTGGTCCGCCCCATCCGGAACCCCGAAGCAGCCCGGCTTCTATGTCGTCCCTGAATATGGGCTCGATCCACTGAACTGGCCTGAAGATCGCCTGGCAGGCGTAGAATTGCTGACCCCTCCCCTGCTCGTGGACGATGCCGAGATGGTCAGATCTGAGTTATGCGACGCGATCTACGAGATCGACGGCGATTTCAACTTCTTCGAAAGTGAGCATACCGCCATCTGCGGTTGGCACATCAACATCGATGCCGGGAATGGCCATCGGCTCGATCCCGACCGGTTCATCGTCGACGTCGATGAATTGCTGCTGCTCGCGAACAACGACAGGCTTTTCAGCCGCTACACGGCCTTGCAGCGTCATGCCGTCGGCGTGCCGCTGTTGCGGCATCTGGCGCATGATCCGACCGGCAAATTCCTGCTCGGCTCGGCGCTCGCAAACATACTCGATGCCCGGGCCGGGCGCGACAAAGGCTACGCCGCCAATTTCGCCAAGCTGGACAAGGGCTATCTCGAACTGCGGCATTTCAGCGCGGAATCGTTCTTCAACGGCCCTCATCTCTGCGAGCAACTCGAGCGCATTCCCGCAGCCTTCGAGGTCTGGCCCACATACAGCCAGCCCTTCGAGCAAGCCTTTCGCCAGAAGTTTCTGCTGCTCTCACGTTGGCTTGCCCGACATCGCAACAAGTTGGCGCTGAATTTGGCTAACGGGCTGGTCGCCGCCTCGGGCCGGGTTCATTTCGCCGACGAACCGCTCGGCCACGTGATGGCCGACGGCCTCGTCGAGCTCAATCTGTTCGGGCGCGGCGAGCATGAGTATGTCGCCACCATCCGCGACATTGGCCTCTCGGATATCCCCGAAGCGATCGCCTTGCTCGCGCTCGATCTTGCCGAGCTTTACAACCTTGGCATCCGGCAACGGGCCAGCGGCAACAAAGCCTTCCAGCGCGCGGTGCTCCAGCTCGCGGCCTCGTTGCGGAAGGATGCCAGTCTTTCAAGCGCGGCCCAACTTGAGGCGCTGGCCCATGCGGAGGCACAGCGCCGAAAGATGCACCCGTACTCTGATGGGATCGCCGCGACATAGCGTCATGGCAAACTAGGAACCCGGCCGGCCGCCACCGTCGCGCAAGCGTCCCAGCACCCGCGCCGCGGCATTGTTCCCCACGGCCAGTTCGCGGGCATAGCGTAGCGCGGTGGTCGGCGACGACCAGCGTAGGGCCAGCGCGATCCCGGCGCCGTCTTCGCCCGCCGCGAACAAGTCCTGCGTTAGCCCCACCCGGAACGAATGGGCGCTGAGCGAGCGGACCGTGTCTCCTTCCATCCCGGCTTCCAGCTCGACATGGCCAAGGTCGATCGCCTCGAATACCCGGCGGCGCAGGATCGCGACCACGCCTTGCCGGGTGAGTGGCTTCTGGCCGATATAGTGCCGCTGGACTTGCTGCCCCGCATCGTCTGGCGGACTGGTCAGCACGTTGATCCGCCGGAACACCGCCCCTTGCGTGATCCCGCTCGCCAGCAGCCAGGCCGAGAGGCGCGCCATGGTGTCGGGCGAGAGCCAAGCCAGAGCCCCCTCCCCCAGCTGGTCGGTCTTCGAATGCGCGATCTCAAGCCGCCCGCTCCCATCCACAGCCTGACTGAGATCGGCTACCGTTGCCCCGACCAGCTCGGAAACTCGCAGGCCTGCGTCATAGGCAAGGCTGATGAGCGCCGCATCGCGCTTGCCCGTGATGTCGGTACCGCACGAGGCGAGCAGCCCCTTGATCGTCACCCCTTCGGGCGGCGCCTGCCCCTCCGCCATCGCCTCGCCAAACCGCAGCGGCGCGGCCTGACGCTGCCGTTCGCGCCTCTTACGCCGGATCGCTTTCAGCGTGTCGCGAACCATCCCCGCCTGCGTTGGCAGCGGCTCCTTCTCGCCGAACCCGAGGATGCGGTGGATCCGGGCGATCGAGGCGATCCGCCGCGCCAGCGTCGCGGGTTTGGCCGGGGCCCGGATTTCCGATCCCTTGGCCAGCCAGTGAAGATAGTGGACGAGGCTTTCCGGATCGGCAGGAACCGCGGTGACGACGGGCCGCCGCGACTTGCACCAGGCAAGGAAGCACCGGAGGTCGGCGGTGATGGCCGCCTTTGTCGCCGGCGCCATCGCCGCAACCGCCGCCTCGAGCGCCAGCGGGCGCGCGGCGCGCGCGTCGACCAGCGGGGCATGCGCGCCCAGCACCAGCTCGACCGAGGACCGGAAAGGTCGATCAGCGGTCATACGCGAAGGGTACTTCGAGCGGCGTGCATGGGGCAATTTCTGGCCAAAATGGGCATTTCCGGCAAGCTCGATTTTACCATAACATCCGATTATGGAAAATCCGTGTTTTCAGGGGGTCGAATGATAGGATACCAAACTGGCGTTTAGGTGAACTTTGCATTGACCGCATTTTCCGGCGCAATTATCCCACCTTCCGATGTACATCGCGCCGAGACATTTCCAGTGAAACAGTCAACCGACGCCAGTCCTATCGCTTTCCGGATCGGCCAGATCGACGCGCTGGCCAAGACCCTGCTCGCCTCCCCTGCCCTCTATTCCCCGGAAATGCGCGCGTCGCTGGCGCTGCGCTGGCTCAGCCGGGCGTGGCAGCAATACCGCCAGGACCGGGCAATCACACTCGGTCCCGCGCTGATCGGGGCCGAATGCGCGACCGAGCGCAATGCCTTTCTGACCCTGTTCGAACAGGCCCTGCCGCGCCGCGAGAAGCTGCTTTCCCAGGCGGTCCGGACCGTGCGCAAGATCGCCATCCGGCCGATGGCGAGCGAGGTCACCGAGGCCGAAACGATCGTCGCAGCAAGCACCGATGAGCTCGAGCGGGTGCTCACCGTACTCGCCCAGCCCAAGCGGCCCACTGCGCCGCTGGAGCGCCTGCTCGAGCTGGTCGACGGGTTTCGCTATTCAACCGGCGATGAACCCGATCCCCTGTCCGCGACCGCGCGAACCCCGTGCTGGGCGATCAACCTGGCCGCCACAGCGCGCGGCGACGCGTTTCGCCTGAGCGAGACCGCCCTGCCCTTCCCGGGCCTGGCCCAGCGCCGGCTGTTCCGCGCTGATCGCGGCGCGCAAGAAAGGCGCGCCGACGCGCGCGAACATCTGCTCGAGGCGCTGCACGCCACCGCCTGCGACATCGCCCGGCTTCCGCGCGCGGCGGAGGTCTTCACGCGTGAATTTCCGAGCCAACGGACCAACTCGCGGCTGTACCTCGCCTGGATGCTGCTATTCGGCCTCGGCGGGTTGACGCCGGCCCAGCTCGCCCGCGCGCTGCCAGCGACCAAGGCCGGGGCAGGCAAGCTCCTGCGCCAGTTGGAGGCAGGCCATTTGGCGCGCAGTCAGGGGCCATTCGCGCCCTTCCTGTGCACCCTCAATATCCCGGTGGCCATGCCCGACTGGCGTTACCTGAGCTCAAAATAGCTGCCGCGGGCAGCCCCAGCAGGCCGCCGAAGTGGCGCTCGAACACCGCCGCCCTGGCCTCATCGATATCCCTGCGCTCCCGCACCCAGGCATAGGCGCGCAGCAAGTCGAGGAACTCCGGCGCCATCCACGCCGAGGCTGACTTGGGCGGAGCACAGGCCCGCAGGCGGTAAGGCATTTTCACAGGCGCTTGAACGCCGCCGCCGACTGTCGGACATTCGGGCAATCGTGCCGCAACCAGACGCTCGAAGCGGCGCGCAAGCGCATGCCGGTTGCCATGCGCGAGGGCCAGCATGCCGATGCGATCGGCCGAAAAGTGGAACAGGTTTGCGGCGAAACGGGCATGGTAGCGTTTGTTGGGCGGCGCCATGCCATGCCCATCGCGGGAGCCGGCCAGATAGGCCAATTCCGCCGCATTACGCCGCAGCGCGCCTGGTCGAACCCGGTATGCCCAGCGTCGCCGCTCCGCCACAATGGTAGCCAATCCCAGATCCGCTTGCGAAATCGGGCTCGCAACGTCCCGCAACAGGCTGGCCATGTCGGTCAACGGCAACTCGTGGTCGTGGCAACGCCAGCTTGCCCGCAAGATCCATTCCCGGCGGACGATCATCGGCTTGCCCGCCCGTCCCGCTTCGTACCAGCAGCGCGCACAGGCGTATCGCCTTATGCGCCGCGGCAGCACGTCGTGCGCCTGGCAGGCGAGAAAAGTGGCGGAAATCCTGTCGTTTTGGCATTGCACGGCCCAGGCGAGGCGCTCGACCAGATTGGCAAAGGCACTGTGCCAGGCCACATCCAAACCCCGCGCGCCGCGCGCCAGGTCGTATCCCGCAAGGGCTGGTTCGATCCCGACATGGCGGAAAAGCGCCGCACGGGTCGTCTCGTGGACCCGGATCATCCGGTCGATCCAGGAATCGAAACATTCATCGGCAAGCGGCCGCACCCGGAACGCGAGCGGTTCCGGCTCGAGCCCGAGCGCGATCACCGCACCGGGTGACCGGGAAGCAAGGCCGCAGCCTCACGGATATCGGCAAATTCGACACGTTCCCGGTCGTGCCGGCGCGCGACTTTCTGCCCCCAGTGCAGCAACCGTTTGAAATTGCCGGTGACCCCAAGACTGTGACGCCAAAGGAATTCGGCGATTTCCGGCTCTGCAAGCCGGTCGGGTTCGATCAGCTGCATACCGTGGCCCAAAACGCGGATCAGCCGCTGCGAAGCCTCGCCCGGCGGCCAGGGATTGAGCCGCACGATGATCGAGCGATAGGCCAGCTCGACATCTTCGGCAAAGATGTCTGCCGCAACGTCCAGCCCGGCCACCACCATCGGGACATTGCCCTCGCTCATCAGGAAGCGGAATGCATCGAGCGTGTCGCGCCTCGCCCTGCCCCCAGCGGTGAGGATGGCATGGACATTATCGATCCCCACGAGCCGGGTACGCTGCCGGCGCAGGAGTTCGACCACCTTGAGATCGGCGATCCGGTGGGTTTTCCCGGTGATCGGCCAGCCCTGCTTCCACAGCAGGGTCAGGTTGATCTTGAGCGCGGTCGATCCCGACGGAATGACCGTGCGCAGCATCGGCTCGTAACGGGCCTCGCCCCAATCGGCAGGTTCGGGAAAATCAAGCGCGATCCGACGCTGGGTCTCGCGCAGGATCGATGTCTTGCCCATCCCCGACTGGCCGACCAGAAGCACACAGGGCGGCCGCTCGTCGGGCTCGTCGTGGGCCAATTCCACCAGTGTCGTGACCGCGCGGCGCGCTTCGTCGAAATCGATCCAGAAGCTTGAATTTCCGCTCATTTGCGCCATTTCAGCCAATCATCATCCGACAGATCGGTCGCCGGGATCCAGTGGACCTCGGCCCGTTCAATCCGTCCCTTGACCTGGGGTCCGTGCGACACACCCTCGCGCTCCTGCCGCTTGCGCTCTTGCCGGCTGCTCGCTGTGCGTTGCCGTGCAATGGCGACTTCGCGCCGCGCGGCCTGAATGTACCGCGCGGTCGCCGCCTTTGCGCCATCGGCCTGAAACGCTGCCCCAGCCCGCCGCAGGCGTTGCCGCTCGGCTTCCCATTCAGGCTCGCTGATATCCGGATAGTCACCGACCACGGGCAAGATGACGAACTGGCCATCGATCTCCGCATAGATCCGCTGCAGCGTCCGCTCG
>JACKKX010000005.1 GCA_024236215.1 Novosphingobium sp. | reverse complement strand
AAGGGCGACGACCGCATCCTTGAACTCGTCATTGGCTTCGCGCTCGATCGTTTCGCACGAGCCATCGATGCAATAGACGTCGCCATCGCAGATGAATTGGCTGGTATTCGCGGGCTGGTCAGGAACCGGGCAATCATAGACTCGCTCCCAGGTCCGGCAGGGCTCGCCTGACAGGCAGTCCTCGCGCACGAGCGAGCAGCCGGAGGTGTTCTCGAGTGTCTGGCAATCCTGCGCCTCGGTAAACTGCGCGCAGGTGTAGCTTCGGGCCCACGCCCAGCAAGGCTGGGTGACCGCGATGCCATCGACGATCCGGGTGACCGGATCACTGTCGGTGCAGGTCTCGGTGTCCTGCTGGCAGGAACTGTCCGCGGCGAGGCCAGCGCATTGGCTTTCATCGCGGCTCGTCGTGACGACGTTCTCGCCGGTCACGCTGTAAGGCGTCGCGCCATCGACCGGCGCGGTGCAGCTCACGAGATCGACGCGCAGGTCGCCCGAATTGCAGCCCCAATAGATGCCAAGATAAGGGTCGCACAGATTGATCGGATAGGACTGGGTGACCGTGCACTTGGGCGCCGGGTAACGATTGCAATTGTAGATCGATGCTGGATCGAAGCCGCTCCCGCCGACGCAATAATAGCCATAGACCTGCAGCTGCTCGACCTTGGCATTCAGCGTAACAGGGCAGGTTCTGGTCTCCTGGGCAGCGGTATAGCCAACGTTGCAGGTCGCCATGTAGCGCGCCGCCGTGCCGCTTCCGGGAGGGAGTGGGACGCAGCGACCCTGGCTGCCGCTGACGCTCATCCCGCTCGTGTAAGAGAGCGGATCATCGCTGATGACATTGCTGCGCGCGACGACCGCATCGAGGTCCTGAGGCGCGAACCGGGCGCGGCGATCCATGGAATCGCGCATGGTCCGGTATCCGGTATTTGCGGTGGCCTGGCTTGCCGCTTCCCGCGCCATCCGGTCGGGATCGTCGAAATAGCCCGACTGGCTGGGCACGCTCCCGAAATTGGGTATCCGGTTTGCGTCCGGTTCGGTCGTTGCCGCGCCTTGCGCGTCGGCCGCCTTGTCGCGTCCGAAGGCCTTGCCGTCGGCTTTGGCGGCCTCGGTCGTGGTCTGGGCCAAAGCACCGGCCGGCAGGGACGCGCAGGCGAGGCAGAGAAGGGGGAGGAGAAGCCGCTTCATTGTGTGCTCCGCTGCAGGCGGGAAAGGTGCTGGGAAGCGAGCAGCGCGCCGGGGCCGCCGCCCTGCGCGAAGGTTTCAAGCGCATAGGACACACTGACATTGCCGCTCATCCGGTCGTGAGGCGGAACCTGCGTCCGGCAATCGAAGCCATCGCACAGGTCGAAATCGCTGCTGCTCACCACATAGGTGGGGACCGCCTCGATCCCGAAAGCACGGAACAGGCGCGGATCGATGCCGACCGCGTCGAGCTTGCCGCCGTCCGCTGCGACATTCGCGAGCGCCGCCGTAAGGGTCTTGGCGCTGCCTCCTGGCAGCCCGCGAAGCACGACCACACCACCTGCGCGGGCGACGTCGTCCGCCATGGCGCGCAAGGCTGCCGGCGGCATCGAGAGCGAAGCGAAGGCGATGAAGCGGGGTGCTTCACCCAAGCCCTCGCTGGCCATGGTGCCCGCGTCGGCCACCATCTTGTCGAAGTCGAACACGTCCTCACTTTCTGGCCGCGCGGTTCTTGCCGCCTGCTCGGTGTAGCGCTTGCCGTGCGCCTGGGCTTCGGCGGCGCTGGCATTGGCTTGGCCAAGGACCGCTTCGGCGCGCGCGCGTGCACTGGCGGCAAGCGCATCGGCTTCGCTGGCCTCGACCTTGGCGCGGGCGCGTATCGCTTCGAGATCGAGCTCCGGCTCGCTCGTCTGCGCTGCGGCTCCCGCCATAGCGGCGGCGCCAGTGATCGACGCGATTACAAAGAGATGAGGGAGCATTTTCATAGTAGAGTCAGACGTGGGCGCTGTGGGGTGTCTCCACCGCCAGTTTCCCACGCCTGCTCTCCGAACCGGACGTGCACCTTTCGTTGTGCATCCGGCTCTCCAGAAGCCTTGGCGAACTCGGGTTTCTTCATCCATTTGAGATCGAACCTCCGAACCGGCACGTAGCTCATCAAGAATTGCTCCGTGCCGCCTTCGGCCCAGACCGAGTTGCCCGGATGGGCGGTGCTCGGCCTACGCCACGATGCGACTTTCCTCCCGGGAACACGTTGGTGCTTGGCCCGAAGCCACAGCCAGAGACGTTGGCGCACATGCCAGTCGAGACTGGCAAAGATGCGCTTGGCCCCCACGCAGTAGCGGTAGTAGGCGGACCACCCCCGGAGGTATGGATTAAGTTCCTGAAGCATGGCCGTGAGCGAACGCCGGAGCGTCTGCCGCCGGGCCAGTTGATTTACCCGTATGTGGAAGCCGTTGATTGGCTCGCGCGGGATTTCGATCCGGGCATGAAGCCCGAACCGCTTGTCCCACTTGAGCCGCACACGGCATCCCAAGAACCGACAACCCTTAGTCAGCGCAGTGATGCGCGTCTTTTCGGGCGATAGCGTCAGACCCATCGTTTCGTGCAGGTAGGTCGCCAGCGCCTGCTTTTCGGCAAGAGCGTCAGCTTCGGTCCCCGACACGAAGATCAGGAAGTCATCGGCATAGCGGACAGGGTAGAAGACCGTTCGACCGGCCTTTCGATCCTTGTCGCGCTTGATCGCCGCGAGCCTGATCCCATCGGATTTCAGCTCCGGGCTTTCGGGGCGGCGTACCCAATCCCGATACCGTTCCTCGATTACGCTCAGCGCAATGTTGGCCAGCAGCGGTGAGAGCACGCCACCTTGAGGCGTGCCGGTGTCGGTGGGGCTGTACGTGACATGCTCCAAGACCCCGGCCTTGAGGAACTGCACGACTAACCGGTTCACCTTGAGGTCCGCGACGCCGTGGCGCACGCGTTCCATCAGGGGATGATGTCCGATGTTGTCGAAGCAGGCCTCAATGTCGCCTTCGATTACCCATTGGTACGGCGCATTGTGTCGGTAGCCATCTGCCGCAGGCTTACCCCGCGACTGGATGGTCACACGGATATGTTCGAGACAGGCCTGACTGCCGCGTCCGGGCCGGAACCCGTATGAGACAGGCCAGAACCGGGCCTCGAAGATCGGCTCCAGAACTTGCTTGACCGCGCACTGCACCACGCGATCCTTGACCGTAGGGATACCGAGGGGTCGGAACTTCCCCGGTTTGCCCGGCTTTGGAATCCACTTCCTTCGTGCAGGAGACGGACGATATTCGCCCGCCCGGAGTTCCTCGCGGAGCTCATGAAGGAATCTGTCGACACCAACTCCGGCAGCAATTTTCTCTACGGTCGCCCCGTCGATCCCCGGAGTGCGCTTGCCGCGATTACCGGCAATCGTCCTCCAGGCCATGTACAAGTTGCGGGGATCGGTCACCCAATTCCACAAGTCGTAGTATGGTTCTTCGGGGTTTTCCCGACTCCACTGGTAAAGCTTTCTTTGAACGCCGAGGAGCCAAGCCTGTGGGGCTTGATTACCAGAGTCCACTGGTAGTTCCTCCGTCATGACAGCCCACCGACTTCCTGCCCGCCTTCGCCATGTGGACGGCTTTCCCGCCCTCGGACTACTACGCAGGCTCCGCCCCACCAGCGCCCATCCCCGGTCTCCGCGGATAGCCTGCTCCGAAGCAGGCGGACGATGATGGTTCCCGTGTTCCGACGATCAACCTTGGACCCGTAGGTGCAACGCTTAACCCCTTGCGGCTCGGGCGTGCGGACAAGAAAGGACGACCCGCACACGAATGCTCGACGAGCATTCACCAGTAGGCAGCACAACAAACCAACCGGTTCACACCGCGATCTCCCCACCCCGTCAGGTGATCGGGAGTTCAACTGTAAATAAAGAGGCTTCAGACACGTCATTCGCTTGTATCTCACCTTAGGTCCTGTGGTAGCCCGACCTGCGGCTGACGGGCCGCATCCGGTACATTTCAGGTCTCCTGCTCTGAGGCCGACCGCCGGAACGCGGCAAACCTTGGAGACCCCCTTCCGACCCGATTCCTTCCATCGGGTGGGGTGGCATCGCAGCCACCGGTCAATCGTCAGCAAGACGATCGAAAGGATTATGATGTTGTTCTACATACATATTTCCTTTCCGCGCCGTCACGGCGCTCACGCGCAGCAGTTCCGTTTGCGCCAGACCAGATAGCCCATGTCCTCGCCGATGGCGGGATAGACCTGGCCTGCCGACATGAAGGTGGTGGAGGCGCCAATGGGTGCGCAGGCGTAGCGGCCCTTGGTCTGCGGATTGGGATTGGTGGCCTGGAAGCGGTATTGCTGCTTCCTCATCACCGGCATCAGATACTTGCCGCAGAGCCCCTTGCTGCCCATCGTGCCCCAGGCGACGAGTTCGCGGTGGAGCTTATAGGAGAAGCGGGCGAGGGCGAGCCGCGATGCCTGGACGTGCCCGATCGTCGCCGAGACATTGCCATTCAAAGGATACATGCTGCCCTGGCATCCGGCACACCAGAAGAGTTCGTCGGTCGGGAGCTTGGCCGTCGCAGCAACGCAGTCAGCCGCACAGGCCGCAAGCGCCAAGGGATTGGCGAAGAGCACCGCTTCGGGATTGATGATCGCGGTTAGCTCGCTGTCCTGCCAGAGCGGATCGATCTCGGTGATATAGAGGATGTCGACCGAGCCCTGTTCCAGGCACAGGAAATCGGCAACGATCTCCATCCAGTAGATCAGCGGATAGGCATACCAGTGGACATGCCACTGCGAATTGTACTGCGTCGCGCCGCCCACGGCCGAAGGTCCCGCCATCGACTTGAAGCCAATGTCGAAGCCCGGATCGAGCTTCATCCCACCGAGATTGACGAAGCACCAGGGCTTCATGCTGACGTCAGCAAGCCGCACCGGCTCCCAGAAGCCCATGGCGATGCCCGGCCGCAATCCGCAGAGGCAAACCGGAAGTGCCGGGTTGCTCGTATCGGGTCGACTCGAGGGCCAGATCTTCAGGCCGCCGATCGAGATCGGAAACAGGCACGACCAGCAGATGTCGGTGATCGGATTGACGAACTTGCCCGTGCACCGGCCCGGTCCTGCCGATGCCTGTGCGGGCGCCGCCGCAGCGAGCATGAGACCGAGAAGGAGGATCGCACTGCATAGCCATGTAAATGAGGGAGACTTTGTTCTCATGACGGTGCGCGCTCCTTGGGCTGGACAGGCTGCTCGGTGATGATGAGGATGCGGCCCTGCTGCACGACCGTGGCGGGCACGGCGCGGATGCCGAAGTGCTTCACTAGGCTGCCGCCCTGGTCGAAATAGAAGCGGCGCTGGCGGGCCTTCATGAGTTCCAGCGGTGCACCGCGCACGAGGATGAGCTTGGCTTTGGTGCTGGCATAGCGCCGGGTCGCCCAGGCAAGCTGCTCGGGATCATCGCCATCGAGAAAGACCAGCGGCACCCGCAGCGGCACGGTGTCGAGCGGATTGACCCGGGTCCCGGCCGCAACGATCACCCGTCCCTTGTCATCGGCAATGTCACGCTCGACGCTGATCGTCGGATCGAAACGCCAGCTGCGTGCTGCCGCTGCGGCGTTGATCCCCGCGACGGGCTCAGGGCGGTTGACTCGCGCGATCGTGCGCCGCTTCAGTTCCTCATTGAGCTTGGCCGTCTCGCCGGTCTTCTCGAGGTGGGTGAGACGCGCATGGATTTGCTCGAGCAGGTCAGGCTCGATCACGGACCAGACCGTGCCTTGCTGGCCGTAGTCGCGGGCGCTTGCCGGCGCGGCCAAAAGAAGACCGGCTACGAGGAATGGGGCGGCGCGCAGCGGTGTCACAGGATCGGCCTCCCGACCCCGAGAATGCGCTTGGCGCAGATCCACCCGATTGCCGCATAGCGGCTGTCGAAACCGTCCTTGTGCGCGGTGGTGGCGAAATAGCAGCCTTGAGGCACCACGCCTGTCGGACCGAGCGCCAGCGGCTCGCCGAAACGGCTTGCCCGCTTGGCTACTGCGACCTTGCGGCCATTGACAAAAAAGCTGCGATCCTTCTCGATCACGACATCGCCGGGCATGCCGCTCACCTTCTTGCCGAAAGGCTTGGGCGCCTTGCCAAAATGCCTTTCGAGCAGCGGCGAGGACGGAGGATCGAACAGAATGATGTCGCCGCGCTGTGGCAGCGCGCCGCGATCCAGCCAGATCGCCCAATAGGGCAGGCTCGGGCTGGCGTTGATCATCAGCGCGTGATCCTTCGCAAAGGCGGCCAGCGAGGTGAGCGCGAGCGCGGCCGCGCCGAGCCCCGCCCACAGCGTGAGCCGGCGCCCGGTGGGCGAACGGAGGACAAGGTCAGCGGCGCGCATCGGGAATGGCTCCCACGCGGCGCGCCACATCCGCGCGCACGGCTTCGGTGAGATCGGGCGTGCTGCCCGCGACCACCGCTTCGGCGACAAGGACCGTGCGGCCCTCGCGGCCCAGATGTTCGACCGATGCTTCGACCGCCTGCAGATAGGCCTGGACGCGCATCTTCGTTTCCTCAGGTGGCCGTCCGGCGCGCGCTTCGGCTTCGATGAAGTCGCCCATGATGCGGCTCAGCTGGACGGTCACCACCTCGCGCTTATCGAGCGCGAGCAGCTTGTCGGTGGCCCAGACGCCCCAGAGTGCCGAACCGATCATACTCAAGCCGAGCACAGCGGCGGTCCAGTTTACCCCGCCCATGCGGCTGCCCAGGGACTGTGTTGCCAATATGTTCTTCACAGCTTTTCTCCCGAGAGTTCGCGTTCGAGATCGTTGATGAAGCGCGGCAGGCGCCAGACCACGACCAGCGTCGCGACACCGATGAGGACGAATTTGAACTCGTCGAGGAAGCCGATCTGGCGGCCTTGCTCGGCGCCGAGGAAACGGTCCGAAATATTGGCGAGATGCGCAAAGAAAACCCCGGCATCGCCGCCCGAGATCAGAAGGAAGAAGAGCAGCGGGAGCCCGAGCGCCATGAGGTAGCTCGAGCCGAGGAAGGTGCTGCCGCGAAGCACGATGTAGCAGAGGTCGGCGGCATGCGAGCGCCAGCCCTTGGCGGGCAGGTCGAGGCTGTCGCTGTCGGCACGGGCGTCCTCGGCCTGGTCGATCGGCGTGACGAGATGGAGTGGCATCGGTTCTTGGTGTCCTTGGATGGAGGGAGAAGTCAGGTTCGATTGGCAAAGGCGATCCGTTCGATCGCGTCTGCAAGCTGATGGCCGCGCGCGATCTCGGCATCGATCGCGGCAAAGGTCTGGGGCGAGCTCGAGAACAGCGTCGCTGAATAGTCGTCGAGGACGAGCCGTCCGATGGCTTCGGTCTCCGGGCCCTTGATGAAGACTTCCGAATAGTCGCTGCCCGAGCGCTTCAGGCTGCGGATCAGGGTTTCGGTGCGATCGTCCATGTCGAGCCGCTTCGACGCCTTGAAATCGGCGATCGTCTCGGGCTTCTGTTGAAGGATCAGCATCCAGTCGCTGTTTTCCAGCGCAGCGGTCGCACCGTCCGACTTGTAATAGTCGTTGAGCGACTGCGTGGCGGTCGCCAGCGCCCCGCCATATTTGCGGCAGGTGCGGGCGTAGGTCTCGACGAACTCACCCATCGAGCCGCCCTTGAGCATCGACCAGGCCTCGTCGATCAAGAGCAGTTTCCTCACCGAACGCGGGCTGCGGGTCATGGCCTGGCTGGTCATGAACATGATCGCCGAGAGCACGACCGCGCGCAGTTCTTCGCGCGTGGCGAGATCGGACATTTCGAAGACGGTGAAGTCGGTATCGAGATCGAGGCTCGCCTGGCCTTCGAAGAAGGCACCATAGGTACCGCCCGCCATGTAGGGCGCGAGCGCGGTCGCAAGATCGCTCGCTGTCTCGTTGCCAAGACCGGTCAGCGCTTCGCCGACGCCAGTGATCGAGGCTGCTACGCCTTGGTCGCTCCAGACCATGTTGACCGCACGGTCGATCAGGCCGCGCTCGGTATCGTTGAGCTGCGCGCTGTGCCGCGCCATCTGGCCGACAATGGCCTTGACCATGCCGAAGCAGTCGAGCCGGTAATCCTCGTCTTCGGCTGCCCGCTCGCCATCGATCATCGAGAACGGGTTGAGGCAGAAGCCTGCCTTCATGGTGAACTCGACAAAGCGGCCGCCCTGCAGCTTGACCGAATGCTCGAAGCTGCGGCCGTCGTCGATGACAACGACCTGCGCGCCCGCACCGCGCAGCGCCGCGCACATCTCCTGAAGCAACACCGACTTGCCCGAGCCCGACTTGCCGCAGATCGCAACATTGTGGTTGCCGGCCTCGTTCTCGAACGGCGACCAGAAGAAGGGCTGACCGCGCCGGCCGACGAACAGGAGATGCGGATGGGCGCTGCCAAGATATTCGCCCTGCATCGGCGCGATATTGGCGGCGGTGGTCGAGAGCACGGTCTTGAAGCGCTTGAGACGCTCCATGTCGGCGCCAAGCCCGTCGGCCAGCGTCATCGGCATGGCTGCCAGCAGACCCTGGATTTGCAGGTAGCGCTCGTCGGCAAGGTCCCAGCCTGCCGCCTTATAGATCGACTTGATCGCGCGTTCGTCCCGGTCACCGCGGCCGAGCGGCGAATAGGTCGTCAGGCCATAGAAGACACGCACGAGGCGGCGACCCTCCTGCAGCTCGGACTGGACGTGCTGCCATTCGGCGGCCTGCTCGCCGATCCGCGGCAGGAACCGTGCGCTGCGCGTACCCGCAAGGCTGGTGGTACGCATGAACTTGAAGCCCGCCTTGGCCGAAGCGGCCTCCTGGTCAGGATAGACGAGGCACAGCATCGTCGCGGCCGGGCAGGGGAAGCGCAGCTTGTCGGTGAACATGTCGCCGATGAGCCGCGCGCACTCCCACGGTGCCCAGCGCTGGGGCATATTGCGCGAGGAAAAATGCCGCACATCGAAGGCGTCGGGGTAGACCGTGCCGATCTCGGGAACCCCATCCTCGACCTTGCCGGTTGCCCGAAACCGCTCGGTGACGAGCCGCATCCGGTCTTCCAGGATGACGAGTTCGATATCGTGGCGGATCGCCTGCGCCGCGATCGCGTCATTGGGATTATAGGGCACAGCGTCGTCCTGCGGCGCGGTCGTCGGCGAGGTCAGGTCGTCGATGATTGCGATCAGCTGCTGCGGCTCGACTTCGGCAACGCCCAGATTGAGCGACTTCAGCATTGCGATGAGCCCGTCGCGCGTCTGCTTGAGATCCTCGTTGCTCACCGCTTTGGCAGCGGGCACGCCGACCGAAACGATCACCTGATGATGCCGCGCATGGAACGGTGCGTCCTGCGAACCCGATTCCCAGACGAGGCCGTAAAGCCGCCGCGCGCGGTGGCGGGCAATCGCCTCGTAGACGCCGCCCTGGACATAGCGCGGCGCGAACCAGGGAGCGACGATCCGGCTGATGCGCGGGGACGCGAGATGCAGCACCTGGAGGCAGGCACCGGGTGGCAGGCCCTCGGAGAAGAACGACCCAAGGATTTCGCCGGTACGCTCATCGGCACCGATCAACGGCGTGACAGCAAGGACAAAGCCCTTTGATCGCGCGTTGAAATAGAGCCGGCTCGCCGGGTCATAGACCCGGTAAGGGAGCCAGTCCGATAGCAGATCGAGCATCAGGGCAGGGCGGCCCTGCTCGGCATGTTCGGCATCGCCCAGAAGTCCGGTGAGGAGCCGGTCGACAATCGTCTTCAGTTTCTCGGCCATCACTTGGGCTCCTTCTGTGCCTGAGCGGCGTTCTTCGCGGCCTCGATTGCCTCGATCGTCGGGAAGATGAGCGGGGCCTTGTCGGCAGAAGGCCGAGGGGCTCGAACATGCGGGGGCTGCGCCATGTCGAACCCCTCGACCGCCGGGGCTTTCGCTCCGGCAACGGCCTCGCGCGCCGTGGAGGGGAGGACCAGCGGCGAGGCAGAGGGGGTGTCCTCGAGTGAGGACGAAGGTTGAAAGGGCTGTCCGAGATCGAACGTCTCGGCTTCGGGCTGTGCGGCAGGCTGCTCGGCGGCCGTGCCTTCATGCGTTTTGCTCGATTCCTCGATCTGCGCCTGTACGGCTTTGAGCTTGCGGCGCAGCTGGCGCATCAGCGGCGGGGCGGTGTCCTCGCCAACCTTGCGGCGCAGTTCTGCAGCCCAGCGCGGATTTTCGACGACTGCCCAAGCGACCGCATCGTCGTGCAGCGTCCCGGTCTCATCGACATGGGCCGGAAACACGATCCTGAGCGTTCGCTCGGACGTCCGGGCCCGATCGCCGGCAGCAACCGGGACAGGCGCACGATAGTCGTTCTCCAGCGAGCCAGTTGCAGTCATGTCGCCGGTTGCGCGGGCGTCGATCACATGGCTGGGCGCGCAGTCGCCCTTGGGGGCACGGCAGGTGAAATCGCCTTCGATGTTGGTGCCGAAAGTCGCGCACGCGCTTGTCAGCAGAGCAAGGCAGGCAGAGGCGAGAATACGGTGGGGAAATCGCATGACGATTATCCTTTCTTGGCCGAAGCGGGCGCGGCCGCTTTGGCGGGCGTGAGAAATTCGCGGAGCACGGAAGCGGGGCGATAGCCTTCGAGGATCGCGCCGTCGGACGGGCGTACGATGACCGGCGTCCCGTTGAAGCCATGGGCCTTGGCGAAAGCTTCGTTGGCATCGAGCCCGCTCGTGTCGCAGGGCTTCGGATTGGCGAGGGCGAGACCCGAATAGGCCATGTGCAGCGACACCTCGGGGCGCGGCGAACACAGCACCCGTTCGGCATCACGGCGGCTGTCGGCCCCGAAGATCGAAATGGGTCGCTCCTCGACCCGCGCGCCGATCGCTTTCAGTTCGGCTTCGAGCTTCTTGCAATAGCCGCAGTGAAAGTCGGAGAAGACGACCACCTTGGGACCATTTGCGGGACCCCATGTGATCGCGCCGTTTGCGGGCAGACCGGCGAGCGACACCTTCTGCGGAGTGGCGCGCGGGCTGGGCTGGCTTTCTTCGCCAGCGTTGGTCCGCCGCGCCGCACCGGCAGCCAGCAGATCGGGATTGAGCGCAAGGAGACGGGCGGCGGTCAGGTCCTGGCGCGCATCCATGTCGTAGATGCGCCCGATCACCAGATATTTGGCCGCGCGATCAACATAGAACAGTGTCGATTTCGAGGCGACTTCGCACAGGCCGCCAAGGCCAACGCAGGTGATCGCATCGATCGGCGTCTTCGGCAGGCGCAGCTTGAGCGCGGCGCGCACCTTGGCCGTATCGGGCGCCTGGGCCGGGGAAGCGAGGCTGGCCACGCCCCAGCCCGTCGCGGCGGACAGGGCGATGACGGCAGCAACGGTCGCCACCGGTCGCAGCCAGCGCCGCGGCTTGCTCGGGGTTGGGTTGTTTGCGGCGGGGGTCATTGGGAGTTCCTCACATAGACGCCGTCGAGAAAGACGATTTCGACATCGATGCCGGTCGGCATCTCGACGACGGGTTGGTATTGTTCGGCGCGCTCGATCAGATATTTGCTGACCGTATCGGCCGCGTCCGCAGCGCCCTGGCCGAGCCCGCCACCGAGAATGTCGCCGGCCGAAAGCTTCGAGCGGGTGCCGTCGGCATTGGTCGTGACACCGGAAAAGACGCTGTTGGCGTTTGCCGAAAACCCGCGCCCGAAACCGCCCACGATCCCGGCAAGCAGGGCCTGACTGACAAGGCTGCCCTCGCGGCTGACGACACGGCCACGCACGCCCGATTTTCCGGCAAAGCTGATGAAGCCTTTGACCTCGCTCACCGCGACGCGCCCGCCGGGCTGATCACAGGTCATCCGGGCCAACTTCACGTAGACTTTCTCCGAAGAGAGATCGCCGCGCGCCGCGCCATTGACGATACAGCCCTGGATGCGGGTCGTCAGAACTTTGCCGTTCTGCATGACTGATCGCGCTGGGCCGGTGATGCGCAGGACAACCGGAAGCGGATCGGTCTGGCTCGCGACACCGGCCGATGCATCGACGCCAACGATGACGCGCGCCGAGGCATAGGAATTGGGCGGCAGATAATCCGGTGAATCCTCGATCACGACCGGCGGGGTTTCGGGACGCGCAAACCTTGGTCCGTTTGCCCCGGCTTTGTCCGACGTGAAGCTCATGAGCCTCACTTCGCCTGGCCCGGGCATAGCAGCTTCACCGGCCCCCGCCGGCGCACCGCCGAGCGTTGACGGGGCCGTCCGGCCGCGCGCGTCATAGCCGCCAGCTTGCGGGCCATAGGCCGGCGGCGGCACGCTCGGGGGAGCCGAGGTGCTCTGGCTGGCAAGGCGCGTCTTCAGATCCGCGTTCTCGGCAGAGATCGCATCAATCGCAGCCTGGCCATCAACGCGCATGGCCTGGTTCTCGGCCTTGAGGGCGGCGAGCTGGGCTTCGATTTCCTCACGCGGGAGGCTCGCGTCCTTCATCGCCTTCTGCTCGCGGGTCACGGCATCGAGACGATTGCCGTAGGTCGCGACGAATTCGCGCTGCGAAAGGTCACGATTGATGAGCCCGGCCGTGTCGATGGTCTGGGCGGCGGTAGGATCGTCGCTCTTCGCGCCGTCGTCGCCTCCCAGGATGAACCAGCTGCCGCCGACAAGCGCGAGCGCGCCCAAGGAGCCAAGCAGGAGCTTCTGCCGCCGCGCGGTCTTGGCGTTTAGGCTGGTGACTGGCGAAGGCGATGCGGGATCGGCTTGAACCGGAGTAGAGGGGGCGGCTGTGTCGCTCATTGACCGATCTCCCCGTTCGTGCCGACGATGAAGGCGACGGTGCTCTCTCCCGATTGGAGAGTTGGCTGGGCGATTGAGATGGCAAGGGTCCCGGACGACGCGAGATCCGCTTCGGCAAGCGTCAGCGGTTTGCGGCCACGGTTCGCCAGGCGGATGACCTTTCCGGCGAGCGCGCTGCCGCGGTAATCGGCGATGAGCTGAACCTCGAGATCGCCAACCCGTGTCGGAAGTGCCGAGGATTGCCGGACTTCAAAACCTTCGACCGTGCGGTCATTGGCCATGGCCTGGATGAGGCGTACTGCGCTCGTCTCCTGCGGCGTTTCGCTTTCCCAGCCTGCCGCCTTGTTGGTCGCGATCGCCGGGTTGGTGATGAAGACCTGGACTGCCGGAACAGGCTCGACCAGGCAGGAGACCTTGTAGACGAAGCCCTTCTTGGTCGTGGCGAAGAAGCTGATCGACCGGGCCGCAAAGGTCTCGGGCACCGACACATAGATGTCGCCGCGCAGCGGCTCGTTGGTGACCGCAAAATCGTTGTAGGGCGTTCCGGTCGAGATCTTCGAAACGCTGGCAAACTGGTCGTCGACGAGCGCAAAGCGCGTCAGTTCGCGGGCCGACACGGCGCATTCGATGCTGGCGCCATCTGCAGCCTGTTTGAACTGGTCGGCGGCCTGGGCACTGCTTCCTGAAAATGCGAGAATGGTGCTGGCGCAAAGAGCCAGGCTCCTCGCGCGCGTCTTGCGTCGGTAAGCCATCACTGGGCATCCTTCGTTGGGTCTTTGGGTGGCAACTGGCTGAAGCCTGACAGCGCGAGACGCAGGCCCCGGTAGGTCCAGTTCAAGCGGAAACGGCGTTCGTCGCTCGCGATGACCTGGGCGCCGACAAAAGTCTTGAGCGTGCCGGTCACATCGGAGGTCAGCCCCTTGGGGTCGACGGTCATCGACCGGATGACGAAAGCTTGGGTGACGTCCGAGCCACGCTGTTCCTCGACGATCCGGACGAGATCGGCCTTGAGGCGACCGTAGCTTGCCGGATCAGCAAGCTTCAGGATTTCGTCCATCCAGTAATCGAGGCCCTCGGGGCTGCGATTGAGGAGAACGAGCGCGGCATCGCGGGTCACGAGTTCGAGATAGTCGGCCTCGACCCCCGCGCTGCTGACGGTGAGCTGCTTGGGGAGCGTCGGCAGGAGCACGACTTCGCGATCGCGGGTGGCAGCAAGGCTGATGGCGACGACGAGCGCAATGCCAAGCCCGGCGTTGATGAGCGCGAAGAGGTTGCGCTGGCGCAGCAGCGACTGCTGACGCTCGTGTGAAATGTCGGCAAACATGGATATCTCCCCTCAACCGGCAAGCAGGCGGCAGTGGGAAGGCGGCGTCGATTTCAGGCCCAGCAATCCGGCCGGCAGATACCAATAGGCGGCATGGGCTACCCAGGAGCTGGCGCGTCCTGCTTTTGCCTTTCGCAGCGCGAACCAGGCGCCGAAGGCAACGATGATGCCGATGAAGATATGCTGGCTGAGGATCCCCCAGGTGAAGGGGATAAGCATCCCGGCGAACTCGTCGATGGTCCAGAAGCCGATGAGCTCCGGATCGTCGAGCCGACGCGGGATGATATATGGGTCCGTCATGGCGACGCGCCTTCCCGTCCGATGCGTCAGATGACCGCGGTGACGACCGAGGTGACGATCGGAACACCCGTGCCGACGCCGAT
Source organism: Novosphingobium sp. (assembly GCA_024236215.1). Lineage (GTDB taxonomy): Bacteria > Pseudomonadota > Alphaproteobacteria > Sphingomonadales > Sphingomonadaceae > Novosphingobium. Next base: position 324,783 of record JACKKX010000005.1, on the reverse strand, counting down.
GCCGACACCGACCGGAACAGCGACCTGTCCGAGCGAGAACCGGCCCGAAGCAAGGCCGATGAGGCCGCCTGCGAGGCTGAGGACGGTGATGATCTTGCCGCCCGAGCCTTCAAGGAAATCGGTGAACTTCGTGAGGGCAGGGGTGAAGGTCGTGTCGGCGCCCGCGTAGGCCGCGCTGGCGGCGAGGGTTGCGACTGCAAGCGGTACCGCGAAGGTCATGGCTCGCCCGAACTTCGAGGGGCGCTGGTCGATGGCGCCGGAGCGCCGGGAGAGGGTGAAAGACTGCATATGGAGCTCCATCTGGAGGGGTGAACCCAGCGTTCTTTCGTTCGCTGTGTGTTCCACATGCATCTAGGAATTCGATGTAGGAAAGTCGGAACGCCTGTCGAGATGATGCGGCGGACGGATACGGACGCATCGAATGGTTGCTGTCGGCGATAATACACAGAAACAGCGGTTTATCTGGCTATCAGCGTCGACGAATCTCGACAGGAGTGGCGGCGATTGTCGACGACTCGAGCCTAGGGATTGATTCGCCTAGAAACGAGATGTTCCATATCTGTTCTTTTCATTTTCCTACATGGACGGCGCGCGATATGGCTACGACTCAGTTCCTAATCGTTGGAGTTTTTGTCGATGCACCAGCCCGCGCCATTCCGAGGCGATGCCAACGCCAGCCTCGCGCACATTCTCGCCCATGCAATCGAGTCGTCTGACAAGCCCAAGCACCAGATCGCTCGAGAAGTCGGGATCCACCGCGAGACCCTTCTTCGTGTGATGCGCGGCAATCGGCCGATCGGGCTTGATGAGGCCGCCCGGGTATTGGACGTGTGCGGAGCGTTTCCCCGCGCCAGCATGATCCTCGCCTTGGCTGGTCAGGAGGATCTCGCCTGCGAATGGATGCGCAGCGAAATGGGGGAGTTCCTTGAGGACTTCTTCACGGCCTTGCCAGGCCAGCTGGAACGAACGCTTGGGCGACGCGTCGAAGATTTGCGGCCCCGATGGGCGAACGGCACTTCGCAGCTCGTCGCGCGCATGCTCGCCAAGCATATCGACGATTTTGCCAATCGCGACATTTCGATGGCGCTGCCGCGCTGATCCAATTGACCTCGGAGGGGACCGAGAAATTGACCCGACAGGAGCGATCATGAATGCACATCCCCAGTTTTCCGAGGACAGCGCGAGCGCAGATCAAGCATCTCCGCAAGTCCCCCCGCCGCCCCGGCTCTTGCGGCTGCCCGAAGTCATCGACCGTGTCGGCCTGCGTCGGTCAGCTATCTATCAGCGGATGAGCGAAGGGCGCTTTCCCAAATCCCGCTCGCTCGGCCCCAAATGCACGGTGTGGGTTGAGGAGGAAATCGACGCGTGGATCAGATCAATTGCGGACAAGCCGCATCGAGATGCTCGGTAAACTATCCTCAAAGAAATCACCGCGCTAAGTTGCGCGCATGGTTTATCGATACCCGGCAGGCAATCCTCTTCATCCTGAAGCCCTGAAAGAGAAGCAGCGTGCGCTTCGCGACGGCTTTTCTACGCCGTTGACCCTTCGAGTTCATCGTGCACTATCGTGGCTGCGACGGGCCGAAGCAGAACAAGATGACCAGGACGTTCGCTTCATCCTACTGTGGATCGGGTTCAACGCTGCCTACGCCGGTGACGTAGAAGCCTCGGCCAGCAGCTCAGCGCCGGAAGGTGAACGTGGGCTCTTCCAATCGTTTTTCTCGACGCTCGTAAAGTTCGATGGGCGTCACCGTGTCTACGACGCGGTTTGGCAGCGGTTCAGTCAGGAAATCCGCCTCCTTCTGGACAATCGCTATGTCTACCATCCGTTCTGGCAGCATCAGAACGGCGCGCCAGGCTACGAGGACTGGGAACACAAACTCGAGCGCGGTCGCATAGCCATCAATCACGCCTTGCGTGAGCACGACACGGTGCGGATCCTGTCTATCCTGTTCGATCGGCTCTACGTCTTGCGAAACCAGCTGGTGCACGGCGGCGCGACCTGGAACAGCGATGTAAACCGCGACCAGGTGAGGGACGGAGCGTCGCTCCTTGGCTGTCTCCTGCCGATCTTTGTCGATCTGATGATGGACAATCCCCAGCATGAGTGGCCGATGCCCAACTATCCGGTCGTGGATTGAGCCTGCACACTGCAATTGCGGCCGAATTCACTCCGCAGCTTTCAGGAGTAGAATCGGCTCATTCTGCTCCTCTCGCGCAGCCTTCAACCACTCGCGCGGAGTAACGCCGTCGTGCTTAAGTTGGGCAAGCGGCGCCGCGCGGGTAGCGGCGATTGCTTCGCGCTGGCGCCAGCGCTGGGCGATAGGTGCCGCCTCGTCGACAGCAGCGGCGAGGGCGCCCGCCCATTCCAGCGAAGCGCGGTCGATGGAAGATGGAATTCGTGCCATCACCAGATCGACTTTACCTACGGTTCCGGTCAATCCCTCGATCTGGCGAGCATTCTCACTTGCCGCCGAGCTTGCTGCCTCGCTTTCGTTGCAGGCCATGAGACAGGCAACCCGCAGGCCTCCAGCTAGTGCGAGTGCATCGATAATCGGATCCGCCAGATCAAATTCGGGCGGCATGGCGAAGAGCAATTCCCGCGCGCGCCCCTCAAACCTATCCTGATGTGGCCGCGTCGCCTGTGCGACGTCAAGCCAGACCTGGGTAGCGCGCTCCTGGTTCGACATTAGCCAGGCTTCCTCAAACAGCTTGACCTGAGATCGCAATGCCGAGAATTCGCTGGCCAGCTGATCCTGTCGAATGCGCTCCACTGCAGCGAGTATCCGGTCTGTACTTTCTGTAAGCGCAGCCAGAGTTTGCTCGACCCGCGATAGGCGTGCATTCATGATCCCGAACCCGACCAGCGACACACCTATTCCCGTTGCGCTGAGCGCCAAATTGGCAACGCCGAGATTTTTTAGCGTCTGCATGCCACTTGCCAGCGCATCGACCTTACTCTCGACCCTATTAACTCCGCGCCGAATAATCTCATTCTGGACATTCCCGCCGAGCGAGCTTGCCAACTGTGTGCCAGCGACCGCAGCTCCGGCGATCGGGTTGCCTGTCGTCTTGCTCGTTTTGGCGAATGTGCTGCCAGCTCCCGACACAGACTCAAGCAAAGCTCCGGCGGCTCCGGTTTCCTGAAGATATGAATGAATCTTGCCCTTGAGCGGGCCAGCAGCATGGCGGACGACGGAACCTACGATCCTGAGCTTCCCGGCCTTGATCCCCGTTGCTGCATCGAGTGATGCGACGAACAGTCCTCCGACATCGCTCATAGGGCCATGCTCCGCGCCTCGTTGCCTACGCTTTCCACCACTGCGATAAGTTGTCCCATCAGTGGGGGGGGATCGCCTGCTGGAGCCATCCACGCCGTCTCGATCCGTGCCTGTGCGGAACGGCGGAGACGATCATGGAGACCCGCGCCGCTCTGCAATTTCTGACTCGCGGCTTCACTTGCCTCCCCGACCACTGAAAGCGCCCAGCTGCCCCATTCCTTCGCATTCTTCACGAAATCTTGATTGGAGATGGTCTCCATCATTGTGGCTAGTCTGCCCGTGGAGGTTGTAGCGGATCCCTTAGGTGCATCCACTTTGGGTTCACCTTGGATCTCAGGTTCCAGCGATGGCATTTGGAGCATGCTCAGGCTTTCCAGCAGCGCATCTGCGAGCGCGTTGTATCCGGGGGCGATCGTACGTAACTGTTCCGCAGCGCCATCGAACAGATTCTCAAGCTCGCTGACGATCATCTCGCGCATTACAACGTCGACCCTTTCGCGAGTAAAACTGGCAGGATCCCAGAGCGTCTCAACAATACCGGCTTCTGCAAGGCGCTCTTCCACCCCGCGCTTGGCTTCCATTCCAGCACGATTGACGATGTCCCAGATTGCCATGATCAAGTCGTCGCGCCACGACAGGGTAGCCTGGCGTCTTTCCAGCAAATCGAGATCCATCAATTTCCCCTTCTCAAGTGCTAGATTGCGGAAATCTTTGCTGAAGACCAATCGAATTTCGCTGGACGATTGTCGGTGCGACCATTTTTGACGTAGGAGCGATTGATGGGAGCACGGAAGGGATGCCGTGCAATGATAAATGTCGTGAGTGTTTGCTTTCTGGCTGTGCTCCTAGTGCTCACTGTTGGGCTCGTGGCCGCATTGCTGGAGCTCATCGTAAGGGCGGTGTTGACGGTTGGGGTGGCTTTTGCCGTCGCTCTCGCTATCGCAATGTTAACTTCATCCGAGATGGATAGCGGTGTTGGAAATGGCACTGTCGCCTTTGGGCTCGCTCTAATCCCGACTTTCTACTTAATTAGCTGGAGGCGCGCCGCGCAGTCCGCAAGGAAGGTAAGGCAAGCCGGGAATGACTTATCAAGTTGCAAAGATTTCCAGGCAGTAGCCAATCGAGATTCGGCGTTTAAGGCACGCAAGCGACCCAAAGCATCCTTTGCGGACAAGGCGCTCAGCAAAGCGTGGGATGAAGCGATGCGTCTCGCGCCATGCGCACAACTGGGCGCTGCGCGCGAGGCCTGTGCTCAATTCATGTCCGCCAGCGCGAGCGTCAAAGTGCTTGATGTGGAGGTAATCGATTATACCGTCTTCATTCGTCGTCAGGTTCCCGGGGTGGTGCGCGAAACGGTCGAATTGGTCGCGGTCTTGGAACCAGCTGATCGCGAGCGTGCGATTTCAAATTTGATCGGCGATCTTGTCGCCGTTGGTAAAGGCGCTCGCCTTCAACTTGATCGGCTGGCTAAACCACTGCGGGATCAACTTGCAGCGCGCAGGTTGCGCATGGGTGTCGTAACGGGGCCCGTACAAGACATACTACGGCCAGAAGGCTGAATGAGGTCAGCCTGCCCTGAGGCATGCTGTCCGAATTTGCGACAGAAATGGTCATATAATGTGTGGATTGATGTCGAACTGACTTGCTCCTGCCGATCAGGCAGTTAGCAATGGTCCATGATGACCAAGCGCCTCAGTAATCTCGATCGCACATTGAAGCTTGTGCACGCGCTCACGCAGAGCATCGAAGGTCTGACTCTCGACGAAATGGCGGCTTTGCTTGATGTCAACCGGCGAACGGTCGAACGCATGCGCAACGTCATTCTGATTCATTTCGACCTCGAAGAAACGGTTGATGGTCGGATCAAGCGATTTCGGATAAAAGACAGCCCGGGACGAGCCTATGCGAGGCCGAGTTCGTCCGAGGTTGCCGCGCTTCAGTCTGTGGTGGAAGCGGGGCGCCGCGAAGGCACCGCCAACACCGAAGCGCTCGAGAAATTGCTCTCCAAGATCAAGATTGCCTTTGACAGCGCCGAGAGGCGTCGGCTGGACAATGATCTTGACCTGCTCACCCGCCTCCAACGCTCGCGTGTCGCAGCGGGGCCTGCCGTCATTGCCTCGCCCGAAGACCTGACCACGATCCAGTCCGCTATTCTCGCATCCCATTGTGTCGACTTCGATTATCAACCCGACTGGGCGGACGAGCCCTCTTGGCGCAGGGTTGTTCCCTATGGCCTGATCCATGGACCGATCACCTACCTGGTAGGCAAGATGCCTGACCGGGACGATCCGCCTTTCACCTTCCGTCTGGACCGGATGAGCAACGTTCGGGACAGCGGGCTTGTCGGCTGCCCTCCCGAGGATTGGGATCTGGATGCCTGGATGGCCCGCAGCTTCGGCATCTGGCACGAGGCAGGTCACGAGATCGTTCTGAGAGTGCTGGCCCCGGCGGTCGATCGGGCGCGGGCTTGGCGCTTCCATCCACATCAACAGTTTGAAGAAGTTGGCGACGAACTAATTGTTCGTTTCCAATCAGGCGGCTTATTCGAGCTCGCCAATCACTTGTTTGGATGGGCCGGCGAACTGGTGATTGAAGGCCCTGACGCACTCAAGGACATGATGGAAAAGCGCCTAGCTGACGCGCAGACAATGCTGCGACCAGATTTGTCGTAATTCACTGGCAAGGGTGTGGAATGGCGGCGTAGGGCGACTTTTGAGGGGGTAATTTTGAATGTTTGAGAACTGCCATCTTCGGATCGGCGAAGCGCCCTTTACGAGCTGCATGCCCCTCAGTGCGCAGCTTCTGGGGAGCCTCTATGCCTTGCCTCAGTCCACCGAGAAGCCGTTGCGCGAGGCCCTTGATCCCTTGGGTGACAGCGTCCCTTGGGCGGAAAGCTTCGCGGTAGCACCTGAGCAGACGACCGGTGCCGTGGGGGCGATGCTCCGCCACATCATGATGGCAACGCGTGATCTCGAACCGACATCGGTTATGATTGAAGCGCTACCGGGCGAGGGCAGGGCGCGCCTTCATTTGGATGCCCTGCGCAATCTGTGGATCGGAAGCGATGCCCTCGTTCCGTCCGATCTTGCGACGCTCAAGGCGTTCCTTGCTTGTGAGGCAAGCGACGCTCTTCAGCAGTTCCAGGTCGTCTGGGATCGAGACTGTGGTCACCTGACCCCGCTGGAGCGTGCGGTCCTCGAACACATCGAAAATCACCATGGCAGGCTGAGCGAAGACGATGATGATGTTGTGCGTCTGATTTCCGACCGGAAACTGGCGCGCGCGCCCGCACCAACTCTGGCCGGCCATGTACAACGCCATCTTTTGGATCCCGATGTCCCGGCCATGCCGCCCGACGACAGCCTGGCCATACTTTCGGTCCGGGACTCTCTGACCGAATGCGAAGCCGCGGCGGCCATCGTGCAGCGATGGCTGGCTGATGATGCAAGTCTCCCAGCCAGCGACGTCGGCATCGTCGTCCCGCAGGGTGCCGAATATGGTCACTATCTGGCAGAGGCCTTTGCGCATGCGGGTCTGGTTGCATCGTCGCTTCCTGGCGTAGGCGAGCGGAGGAATATTGGCGGCGAGGCTCTTCTGCATTTCCTTCAATGCCGACGCCGACCAGCTCCCGCCATGGCGCTCGCATCGCTTTACTGTTCACCCGTCTTGTGCTGGCCCGAAGAAGTAGGAACGGCCTTGGCGGCAGCCGTTATGGGTGGCGACTTTCAGCCAAGAGAGGCTCGTGACTTTGCAGGCAGGCAGGCATCTCTCTTCGCCCTGATCCGCTCGGCATCGCCTTCGACCAACGGGCAACTCAAGGAACAGATTCGATCTTTCCAGAGGCTGCTCAGCGACAACGAGGCACTCGCTGAGGATGTCGCTGAAACGAAGCAACAGGCATCGCGTCTGATCGCAGCCCTTGGCAATGCCAACGACGCGGCAGAAGCGGAACTGGAGAAATCTATCCAGATGGCAGCGGCCTACCAGGCTGCGCCACCCGCGAGAGGGGCTTACTTCCTCGGTGGCATCTCGGTGATGATGGCTCACGAAACACCCAAGCGGTCGTTTCGCAAGCTTCTCGTCCTGGGTTTCAATGACGGCGCCTATCCATCACCGCCCGCGGGCAATCCGTTTTTCCTCGACAGCGAAGTTGCATCGATTGCCGAAGATTGCGGCATCCAGCTGCCATCGCAGGCGCAGCAACTCACTGCCGCGCTGGAGCTCTTCACCCGCCAGATCGGTGCAGCGAGCGAGCAGATTATCCTCATCCTGTCAGAGCGTGATCGCAGCGGCAGTTCGCTTTCGGTGTCGTCGAGCCTGCCGCTGATCTCGCGGCTTGTGGAAGGGATCAAGGATCCGGAGGATCTGATCGTGCCACTGAGTCATAGTGAAGGGACGATCTGGGACAGGCTGGTCGCGTGGAAGCCCAGACCAGTGATCGAACCGGCGCTGATGCCGGAGGTGCCGCCTCATTATGCGTTCGACTTCAATCTTCTGGGGCTGCGCCAGAAAGAAGACGGCAGTGCGCGAGCGCAGAGCCCGAGCCGGCTCGAAAAGCTGCTGGTCAGCCCTTTAGCGTGGCTCCTCGCTGAGCTGGGCGCCGAACATGTTTCCTGGCAGCCCGAGGCGCTTGACGTCATGCTTCGCGGATCCCTGGCGCACGAGGTTTTCGAGCGCCTGTTTGTGCCGGGCAAGGCGCATCCGTCCAACGAGGAGATCGAAACCAAGGTCCCCGACCTACTGCTCGATCGCATTCGCGCACTGGCGCCGTTTCTCCAGACATCGGCATGGGCGGTTGAACGCAACACGCTTGAGGCAGAAATCACCAAGTCCGCGAAGCACTGGTCGCTCGTCCTCAAATCTCTGGACGCCGAGATCGTGGGCAATGAGTTCTGGCTGTCGGGAGAGCTGTTCGGTCATCCGGTGCACGGCAAGGCCGATTGCTTGTTGCGGCTTCCCGATGGGCAGCCGATCGTCGTGGATTACAAGAAGAGCAGTTCCGGCACTCGGCGCCAGCGCCTCCAGAAGGGATGGGATCTACAGGTCGATCTCTACCGGCGCATGAGCGTTAGGTTCGACGAGCGCAGCAACGACGGCGTTGCTCGCATTGCCGAGGTATTGAGCGGGTGGTCGGAGCTCCCGGCAGTCGCCTATCACACGCTCAACGACGGGAATGTCCTGCTCAATGGGATCGATGAGTTCGATAGCGCTGAGGTCGAACTTGTTGCGGGCGATATTGCCGAGCATGCGCTGGCGCTCATTTCTGCGCGGTTCGATGCTCTGAAGGCGGGCCGCCTCGATACCAACACTACAGCCGACGAGAAGTTCTTCCAGCGCTCCGCCGCGCTCGGCACCTATGCGCTGGAAGACAGTCCGTTGATCACCGCTTTCATGCGCGATGACATCAACCCCTCGGTGGCGCTTACGGACAATGAAGATGACTGAGCTTTCGATCGTTCCAGCCGGTGCAGGGGCTGGCAAGACCCATCACATCCAGGAAACCCTCACTCAGTGGGTACGCGACGGCAAAGTTCGGCCAGAGCGGATCCTGGCCGTCACTTTCACGGAGGCCGCGGCTGGGGAACTTCGTCAAAGGATACGTGGAGCACTGATTGCTGACGGCAATCTGCAAGCGGCTTTGGCCGTTGAACGAGCCTATGTTTCTACGATCCATGGCCTTGGACGCCGACTGCTGATTGAACATGCCTTTGCGGCAGGCTCTTCGCCGCAGCAACGTCTCATCGCCGAGGACGAGCAGGACCTGCTCATCCGCCGTTCGATCGAGGAAAACCAGGCGCTAAGCGAGCTTTCCCGTAACCTCGGGGCCTATGGCTACCGGGGTAGCTTCACCTCGGACGACACGGCGGAAGACAGCTTCCGCAAGACGTTGCTCGGCGTGATTGCACTCCTGCGAACGCTTGGGTCGCGGGGAAGCGACCCGGCGATGGCCGAATTCGTCGAGTCCTCGATCAGGCAAGGATATCGCCAACCGGTCGGGGTGCCAGAGACCTTGGCGGCAGGCTTGAAAAAGGCCGTCGACGCACTGCTTCTCGCCTTTCCGCGATCGCTGGCGGTCGACGCTGGAAGTGCCGCGGCCAAGACGGCGTTTCGGGATAATTTCCGCGCCTTGAAGCAAGCCGAACAACTCCTCTCGACCGGCGGGAAGGACTGGAAGCTCTGGCAGCGGCTGCGTGATCTCCGCCAGTCCAAGCGCGGTAGTCCGACGCCTGATGGTTACGATGACCTGGCCGCCGCAGTCATGGCGGCGGCCGACACACTGGTCTATCATCCGGGTCCGCTCGAAGATGCGGTTTCTCATGCGCGCGCACTCGTGGAAGGCGCCCAATCGGCCATGACCGACTATGAGACCCGCAAGCGGGAACTCGGCGTGATCGATTTCAGCGACATGGTCACCAACGCCGCGCGGATCCTCGATGACAAGCCCGGCGTGCTTGCCGCGATCATGGACGAGGTAGACTGCGTCATTGTCGACGAGTTCCAGGACACCAACCCGATCCAGTTCACGTTCCTGTGGGCCCTGGCGCGGCAAGCGAAGCGCTCGCTCGTCGTCGGAGATACCAAGCAGGCCATCATGGGCTTTCAAGGTGCGGACCCACGGCTGACCGTCGCGCTTACGAAGCAATTTGAAACCAGCCCGCTCAACCGGAACTGGCGTTCCGATCCGCGGATCATGGATTTCGTCAACGCGCTCGGCCCCTGCCTTTTCGGCGATGACTACACTTCGCTCACCGCGCAGAACCCCACCGGACATGACACCGCGCTTGAGATCATAGAACTGGCTAACAAGCGCGGCGCGCGCTCGGGCGGGAAGCCTCAGCATTTCGTCGCGGATCGCCTTCTCTCCCTGCTGTCCGACGATCATGTGACTATCATCGACAGGCATACGAAGATTTTGCGGCCGTTGGAGCCCAGAGACATCGCGGTCCTGTGCCCCACCCATAGCCATTGCGCGAGCTATGCCAGCGCACTGCGGTCCCTCGGCCTGCCGGTTCGCGTGGCTGAAGGTGGCTGGTGGCAGAGCAAGATCGTCCAGGCCGCGTGCTTTGCCCTGCGGTTCGCCGTCGATCCTGCGGACAGCCATGCCGCGATTTGTACGGCGACGCTTGGTCCTGGGGCGACAGCGCTTCCGGACGCGATCAGGGCGCTTGCCGAGCAAGGCCGCATCGACACGCCTGAATTGACTGCGCTGCAGAGACTTTGGCCAGACTCGCTTGCGACACCGGTTGATCGTCTGGTTCACCAAGTCATCGAAGTCGCGGGGCTTCGCGACTGGTGCGACAGGCTCGATGACCCAGCCCAGATGAGAGCAGACCTGCTCCGGTTCGAAGCGGAAGCCGCAGCATTCATGGATGCTCACCGCGACATGCGCGAAGCGTCCGGCTATTATGGGCAGAGCGCTAACGTCTTTCTCGGCTGGCTTGAGAACAAGGTCGGTCTCAAAGGCGAAGATCTGCGGCCTAACCCTTCAGGCAGTGAAGCCGACGGCGTCGAGATCGTCACCTGGCACGCATCCAAGGGACGTGAATGGCCAATCGTCGTTGTCTGCGGGCTCGACCACAAGCTCGACCCCCGTGCCGGGACCTTCAGCACGAAGTTTCCGGGGTTCGACGATCTCGATCATGTGATCGAGGAAGCAACGCTCGCCTATGCTCCGGAATTCGCCGCCCCTGAAGCGACCGATCGCTTTCTTCATGAACTCCATCCGGAGTCCGAAGAAACAGCGAGGCGGTTGCTTTACGTGGCCCTGACCCGTGCGCGGGATCGCCTGATAATCGAATGGCCGCAGGACGATGAGAAGGTTGATCCGCCTCTGCCGATCACTGCCCGCCGCCTTCTGAATGACGCCTGCGGCATCAGATTTCAGGGTAACCAGATCAGCGTCGGCGCCGAAGAATTTCCTGCGCGCATGACGATCTGCAGCAAGGAGTTGCCGGCTTCGTTCGAGGCTGAGAACAAGGTTCATCTCGACGCGTCCGACCGCGAGCTGCGATTTGCCCTGGAGCGGCGCCCGATCGACGCCATGGCATCTGTGGTAAGCCCCTCGCAGGCAACTGAAACGTCACGGCCGCTTCCTTCTCAGATCGAGACGCGTGCGATCGCACCAGGTGTCATGCTTGCCGGACCCGACCTCGTGCAGGCGACCGATAGGGGCACGGCGATCCACGAAGCGCTGCGCATTCTCCTCTGCCGTCCTGATCTATCCCATAAGGTTCACGAGCATTGCCGCATTCTCGATGCCGAAGTGGAATTTCTTGTGCAGCAGGCAGAGGCTCTGCGTCAGGCTCTCGCCGACCTTGGCTATACGCAACTGCATGTCGAGCAACCGATCGACATTCCTCTTTCAGATGGTGGGAGCCAAAGCATCATCCTGGATCTCATCGCTGAAGGTCCCAGCGGCTTCATGATCGTGGATCACAAGAGCGGGGCGGTCTCAAATCCTGCGCTGCGCTTTGAACGCTACTGGCCGCAACTGGCAGCCTATGTTGATGCAGTTGGGGCAATGGGTGGCAAGTCCGTTGATGGCGTCGCCGTTTTCTGGACAGAGACCGGCGAACTGACGCTGGGCAGAGGGATCTGAGGGGCACTAGCACTTGGCGCTAAGAATGAGTTCAGCAATTGGCTGGGTCGATTTTGACGAGACAGAACGCGATCGTGCGCAGCGGTTGATGGACCTGTTCCGTGAGCAGGATAGCCGCGACGAGCTTGGGCTTGGCGCGATCAGGGATTCCATAGCCGATCATCTTTTTCCAGGAACGAGCACCATTCACACGCGGCTGCGGTACATGCTGTTCATTCCGTGGATATTCGACTCCCTGCCGTCTCATCTCAGTCCGCGAGACATTGCAGCCAAAGCACGTCAGAAGGAAATCGAACTTGGGCAGGCGCTGATGTCTGGCGCGCCTGGCGCCGTTGGCATCATTGGCAAGGACGCTGGCGAGAAGCTCAAGCGCCTGCCGAGCAGTATCTATTGGTCGGGACTGGAAAGCTGGGGCATCCGGCAATTTCCTGGTTCGATTGATGCCTATTTTGCCGCCTTGCCGCACTGGCCCAAGGATACTGGTAAGGATCACGTCGAAGACGACATGAGCGGGGCACAGCGGCATCGACATCTGTGGCACGACCGCATGCCTCAGCCACCGAAGGGATGGCCTGACACCGTCGATTTCGATCTGGAACCGGACGAGGCGAGTTTTCTTGTCGATCGCCTTGTCGATCGCCATCCCCACAGCCTCTTGACCTATTTGGCAAGTCGGAGCGATCGGGCACAGGCAGATGCAATATGGCTGCATCCGCATATGGCGGATTTTCCCGCCCCGGCACGAGTGCTGGTTGAACATGCCAGGATATTCTCGGGCGTCATGCATGGCGCCGCGCTGCTCTACAATCTGCTGTTGAGTGAGCTGCGGGAAAACGAGGACTGGATCGAGCGCTACCAGACCGCACTCACCGAATGGAGCGACGAACTCGATACCAAGGAATTGGCATCCTGGTCGCTGGACGATTTCTGGCACGAGACACGTCATACCGGACATTCGGTCCTCGAACCGGCCAAGCGGTTTGTCACCGAATGGGTGGCCTTGGTGCGGAAGGAGGGAGGATTAGGCCGCAATCGTGACGCAGCAAGCGCGCTCGTCATGACGCGTGAGAGGAGGCTCAAGAAGGGGCAATCCCGGTTTGCAAACAAGAGTGCGCGGGACCGTTGGCAAGGAGCATCCGGAACTGGAAGGCTTCAGTTTCGCTGGTCAATCGCACAGAGCCATCTGAAGGATCTCAAGCGTTGAACAGGGCGACGCTCGATCCCGAAAACCGGCTTCTCTACGGCGATAGCCTTCAGGCTCCCCCCGGGTATCGCTTCGATGCCGGCGTGGCGACGACATTCTCACTCGATTTTGAGACGGCGCTAGCCGTGCCGGTCAGCCTGGCATTGTTTGCCGCCGACAATAGAGAGGAAATTCTGCAGCATCCTATTGCTCTGCTCGAGGGAGCAGAACGGATTTCGGGGCGCTTGGCCGTCTTCGCCGAGGCAGGTCAAATCCATGCGGGGCTTGCCCAACAATCTCGACTTTGCTCGTTGCTTGAGAAGGTTATCGTCGAAGTCCAAGCGCCAGGAGAGGGTAGCTTCCATCCGAAAATCTGGGCGCTGCGGTTCAAGCCATTGGACGAAGAGGGCGATGATGTTCTCAGGGTGCTCGTATTGTCACGCAATCTTACGCGCGACAGGTCATGGGACATAGCCGTGCGTCTCGACGGACGCCGCACTCGCCAGCCTAAGGCCCAGAACCGTCCGTTGTACGCGTTGCTCTCCGCGCTCCCAGATCTCGCGGTCAGCCCGGTCCCGGATGAGCAGCGGGCGCTCACTTCGGAACTCGCCGAAGACATGCGCTACGCCGAGTGGTCATTGCCCGATGCCTGTGAAAAATTTGAGTTCGCAGTCAACGGGCTGGGAGGACGGCCTTGGCAGCCGCCGGAATGCACGCGCATCGGTGTGGTCTCGCCATTTTGCGACGATGACGCGTTATCGATGTTGGCTGGAAAGGCGCGCCGCTCCGCCGAAATCTTGATAAGCAGGCCCGATCAGCTTGCCTGCATAGCTGCCGAAACACTCGACGATTTCGCACATGTCGCGGTTCTGGATGAAATGGCCGAGCGTGAAGATGGCGAGGAAGCTATTTCGGGAGCTTTGGAAGGGCTCCACGCCAAGATAATTGTCGCTGAGCACAGCTGGGATACCCGTCTGACCTTAGGCTCCGGCAATGCGACTAAACCCGCGTTCATCTCAGGGCGAAATGTCGAGTTCTTCATCACGTTCACGGGTAAGACGTCAAAGCTGGGGTCGATCGAGGCCATTCTCGGCGAGAACGGGTTCGGGCGTCTCACTCGTGCTTACGTTCCAGGAGAATTGGCTGCTGCTGACGCCTCCGAGCGTGCTGCTGAAAGGGTGCTCCTTGATGCCCGGCGGGCACTTGCCCGCGGATGCCTCAGCATCCGTTGTGAAGCAGACGTGACCGAGGGCCCAGGCAATTGGCGCATGTGGCTAATTCCGCCTGCTGGAGGCATTGCACTTGCGAACATCAACCGAGTGCGGGTTTGGCCGATAACCCGAGGGGAAGGGCACTCCAGGGATGCCCAGGCATCACTGGAAGCCGGTGAGGCTTTGGACTTGGGTGTGGTTGCGCTCGCCGATGTCACACGTTTTCTGGCGATTGAAATGAAGGAACGGGCAACCGGTCAAAGCGTCCTTTTTAGCACCGGCTTGCCGATTGAGGGCCTACCGGCCGAGCGCGACGCAGCGATTATGCGATCGGTGATCAATGATCGCAAAACATTCCTGCGCTATTTGAGGCTCTTGCTCACCGCACTCGGTGATCCGTTTGCGGCGGCATTAGCTGCCGATGGAAGCGGCAGTGGGGCAGGGTGGGCCATGGCCGTGGCCGACGATGAGCCGTTACTCGAGGAACTCGTCCGGGCCCTTTGCGCCAAGGATGGGCGCCTGGATGCGGTCGATCGTCTGATGACCAGGCTAACAGAGGCAAATACGGAAGGCGCAGACCCAATACCCGAAGAGTTTCGGGTTCTCTGGCAGACATTCCGCGCCGTACTGGAGGAGTCCGGCAATGGAGAATGAGCCGTTCGACGCGGGCGCCGCACTCGCTCAACTCAAGCGCTTTCAGCGTCGCACGGTAGAGTATGTGTTCGACCGTTTGCATGGCGCTGATCCCGTGCGTCAGTTCCTGGTCGCAGACGAAGTGGGTCTGGGCAAAACCATGGTTGCCCGCGGGGTGATCGCCAAGACCATCGAAGCGTTGTGGAATCGATCAAAGCGGATCGACATTCTTTACATCTGCTCCAATCAGGCCATCGCCGCGCAAAATCTCAATCGTCTCAATGTATTGGGAAAGCGTGCGATGGCCTTGCCCACTCGCATGACCTTGGTGCCATTGCAGCTTCGCGGCGAACAAGATCTGTCTGCGAACAAGGTCAATTTCATCAGCCTCACGCCTGGAACCACGTTCAATCTTCGATCTACCACCGGGGTCGTTGAAGAACGGGCGCTCTTGCATCGCCTGCTTGAAGCCATGGGCTTTTCGTTCACGCCGCTCAGAAACGCGCTGCAAGTGGACGCCGGGAATGGACGCTGGGATGCGTGCGTCGGTAGCATGTCACTTGAGGGTATTGATCCGACGATAGTTTCGAACTTCCACGACGCAGTCCGTCAAGATGCATCGCTGTTGTCGGCAATCGACGAAATGATCTCGCTGTTCCCGCGCCGCCAGCCAACATACCCTGACGAGAAGCGTTGGAAACGAAACGAGGTAATCGGGGCGCTACGGAGCAAGCTATCGCACGCTTGCGTCAGTGCGCTTAAGCCAGATCTTATCATCCTCGACGAATTCCAACGTTTTCGGGAATTGCTGCGCGGTGAGGGGGAGCCGGCCGAGCTCGCAAGGGCCCTGTTTGACTATTCTGACGATACAGCCAGCGCACGCACCCTTCTACTCTCCGCAACTCCCTACAAGATGCTCACGCTCTCGGGCGATGAGCCTGATGACGGCGATCATTACGAGGACTTCCTTGAAACAATCGAGTTCCTCTACGGGCGCGATAAGGGGGCGACCATCAAGGTCGAACTTGACCGCGAAATGCGCCGCTTTCGTAAGCTACTCCAGCAACTGCCGACAAGCGCGACCGACGCCAAGCGCGCGCGCAACAAGGTTCAGCGTACACTGAAGCGCGTTATGGCGCGCACCGAGCGCGTTGGCAGTACTGCTGAACGAGATTCGATGCTGGCTGAGCCATCGATCAACGTGCCGCTCGCACCTGCCGATCTTCATCAGGCCGAAGCGTTTGCCCGCGTCGCGCGAGCCGTCGATGCGCGCGAAATCATCGAGTATTGGAAGTCCGCACCTTACCTCCTGAATTTTATGCGTGATTACACGCTAAAGCATCGCCTGAAGGATAAAGCCGCAAATTCGAACCCGGCCCTGATATCAGCGTTGAGCGATGCGCAGGCGCTGGGCATCAGTCGCGAACAGGTCGAAGCTTATCAGCCGATTGATCCGGCTAATGGGCGCCTTCGAGCATTGATGGCTGATTTGTTTGATTCAGGGCTCCATCAGCACCTCTGGCTTCCCCCGGCGGTAACATATTATGGCCCGGCATCTGAGGGCACACCGGCTACGAAAGCGCTTGTCTTTTCTGCATGGCAGATGGTGCCCGATGCGCTTGCCGCACTGCTTTCCTACGAAGCCGAACGGCGGATGGGGGCAGCGTCGGTGGTTCGGTCCTACTCGGAAGCCACGCGCCGCCGTCCGCTTCAGTTCAAGCTGGTAGATGGTCGCCCGGCTGCGATGCGCGCGCTGCACCTGATCTATCCGTCACCAACACTGGCCAGAATCTGTGATCCGTTAAGCGTCTTTTCTGGCGCTCCGGAACAATTGTCGGTTGAAGAAATGCGCGCAGCGATTGCGGATCGTATTCGTACTGCCCTGGGGCACCTGTTCGCCAAGGAAAATGGCGAAGAAGCAGCTGGCAGGGATGCAGAATGGTCCACACCGGCAACGATCGACGTATTGTTGAAGACCAAATCTTCCGGGTGGCTGCAGTATCTCGGTTACAGATGGACGATCCAGGAGGAAGGCTTTCGAGAGCACATCGCCGAGTTGCGGAGGACTGCAACCGAGGCATCGCTCGGGGAGCTCGACAACGACACGCTGGATCTACTGGTCGATGTAGCCTTGGGAAGTCCGGCTGTCTGTGCATTGCGCGCGCTCCATCGCATTGCGCCAGGACTGGCGTGGGATGATCCGCATTTGATGGACGCCGCGGCATCAATCGCTTGGGGTTTTCGGGCGCTCTTCAATCAGCACGACGCCGTTGCTCTCCTACGGCAAGAGCGCGATGACCATTACTGGCGCAGCGCATTGACGCATGGTGTCGAGCACAACCTCCAGTCAGTGCTCGACGAGTACGCCCATTATCTTGTCGAAGGCGAGGGTTTGGCCGGGAGCTCCGAGCGTGAACGTGTCGCCGGCGTGGCCGCGGCCATGACCCACGCCTTGTCAGTCCGCCCCTCCCAGATTGATGTCGATGATGTGGGAGTTGAGGACGGCAAGGTCGTCTTTCATCCGTCCATCAGGATGCGCGGTCGCTTCGCTATGCGATTAGCTGAATACAAGGACGAGGAAGGCGGAACCGTGCGGCTCGGAAGCGTGCGAGATGCGTTCAATTCGCCTTTCAGACCATTTGTGCTGGCCACGACATCGATCGGTCAGGAAGGCTTGGATTTTCACCCCTATTGCTATCGAGTCTATCATTGGAATCTCCCAGGGAACCCGGTCGATCTTGAGCAAAGGGAAGGGCGTGTTCACCGGTTCAAAGGACATGCGGTCCGGCATAATGTTGCCAGAGCTCATGCCGATGCAATCCGCACGTCTACAAAGCCACCGGCAGACCCATGGGAGGCGATGTTCAACGCGGCCAAACGCGCTACCACGAGCAAATCCGAACTTGTTCCGTACTGGGTTTTTGATGGTCCGGTAAAGGTCGAGCGCCGCGTACCAATGCTACCCATGAGTCGAGAAAACACGCGGCTACGTTGGCTCAAACGCAGCCTGACACTCTATCGGCTGGCATTTGGGCAGCCGCGGCAAGACGACCTGCTGGCCTATCTTGACCGTCTCGTTGACGAGGGCGTCGACGTGGCTGCTCTCGAAGAATTGCAGATCAAGCTCGAACCGTGATTGGTTCGGTTTGTTAGAGTGTCAATTTCTCAGGCGGGGCCAAGCCGGATCGGGGGAACCTCGACTAGCAAGTACGGGAGCGCGGAGCTGCACTCTGACCAGCCAAACGCATAATTCCCAGCGAGGGTAATCGGTGGCCCATACGCGCCGGTCTTGTAGGTAAGGGCGGTTCCTCCTGCATACTCTCGCCCATGGCGAAAATCGAAATCGCTCGTGTCGCTGGAGTAGCTTGTCTGGTCGACATAATGTCGATGATCGGTCGCCACCAACATGAACCCTAGATCCGCGACATCTGCGCACTGCTCTAGCCTGGCGATGTCCTTGAACACGTCGTAGCGATTGTTTGGTTCGCGGTGATTTTCCCGTTTGAAAAACTTGAGCTCGATTGCACAACGCCATTCGCGGCCATCACCGTCTGTAAGTCGAAACCAAACGTCGATCCGCCCTCGCTTGCCGCCATTGCTCCGCAGCGGCTTTTCTAGTTCGACAGAAAATGTCTCCCGCTCGCTGATAATCTCGAGATCGGCGGCCGACGAAATTATGCGTCCGAGGTGTAGCTGAAGAGTTGCCTCGCTTTCGCATCGTACTCGTCCCCCACTGATCTGGCGAAAAAGCGTGGGCACAGCGAGGTGCACGATATTGCGCAGACGACTTAGTGACATCTCATCCTGACTATAACAGTTGGCAAATGCTGGCCGAGAGCCTGATAACCTACTGCAAGAGTGGATGGAACGCGTCTAGCGCGCCTCCCAACCACTTTGGCAAACGGCGGCCGTCTACTACGACCGCTTTTGACGCATAATGACGATAGGCCGATCCTATGAGAAAGCCCGATTCTGTATCTAAGCTCGCTGACTTTGGTCGCGTTCGGCTGTCGAAGTCGTTCTTCATGCGGGATTTCCTATTCTCCGACATTGCAGCCGTTCACGGGCTAAACAATGTACCTGATGATCCTGACCTGGCTATCGCGGCAGGAAGCAGGCTCTGTGAAGAACTGCTTGAACCCTTGCAGGATCGGTTCGGCCGCATCGCTGTCCGATCTGCTTTTCGCTCGTGCGAAGTCAACGGGCTGGGCAATGAGATGCAAGTAGCAGGAAAAGGCGGATATAACTGCGCTTCGAACGATGCCAATTTCGCTGGCCACATTTGGGATCGTCGGGATTCGGCGGGGCGAATGGGGGCAACGGCGTGCGTCGTAGTTCCGGCGTTCTGGGATGCATTTCAGAATGAAGGTGATTGGCGAAAGCTTGCCTGGTGGATCCACGACCATTTGCCCTATTCAAGCCTCTATTTTTTTCCGAAGTTTTGGGCGGTGAACATAGCTTGGCGGGAGGAGCCGGAACGTCGGATCGACAGTTACACCAATCCCAAGGGCTGTTTAACCAAGGCTGGGATGCCGAATAATTCAGGATCGCACGAGCAGGACTGGGCTGGCATTGAAGCAGCAATGGTCAGCGGGCTCGCGTGATGAATGACTGGGCAGCAAAATGTCAGATCAACTGATTACCGCCGTCGAGATGGCGAATGCCAACGGTGTAGATCCAAAGCGGTTTCGCGCTGCCCTTCGAGCTGCGGGACTCGGTTGGCATTCGCACAATGGCCGCTGGGAGGTCATGCGCGGGAGCAGTCAACACGCAGACATGGAAAATGTCATGGCGAGGTTATGCGGAGAGCCTTCAAACTTTCGGTCGGTCAAGAAGGCCTTTGACGCGAAGCCAAGGGTGTCTGTCCGCGACGAGCAATATGTTCTCGACCTTTGCGATGAGTTTCTCGGGATGAAGGCCGTGCGTCAGCATTGCTTTCCGTTTCTTACCGGAGATCCCGATCTGCGCGGGAACCGAAGGCCTTTACCGGTCGATGGCTTTTATCCGGAACTAAGGCTTGTCGTCGAATATCACGAGCGTCAGCACAAAGAACGTGTCGGCTTTTTCGATGACAAGCCGACTGTCTCTGGAGTTCCCCGCGGAGAGCAGCGCCGACGTTATGACGCGCGCCGCCGCGAATTGTTGCCGCTGAACGGCATCACACTCATAGTCCTTGGGGTCGATGAATTTGCCCACGATAGAGCCAAGCGCTTGCTTAGGATTTCGTCCGACAAGGTCATCGTCAGGAGGCGCTTGCAGGAATTCCAGACAAAGTCATCATCGGGTTGAATTTTATCTTTTGATAAAGCTGATTTAGGGCAATGTCTGAAAATGGCTACTGAACAGCGCACCCCTAGACTTGCCGTATTGATTGATGCGGATAACGCTTCCTCGCGGATCGCACCCCGTCTCTTTGAGGAGATAGCGAAGATCGGTGAAGCAAGCGTTCGGCGCATATACGGGGATTTCTCCGGAACCAGACTGAAATCCTGGGCAGAGGTGCTCGCAACTCATGCGATCAAGGCGCACCAAAGCTTTGCATACACAAGCGGGAAGAATGCCTCGGATATCGCCTTGGTCATTGACGCCATGGACCTGTTGCACACAGGTCGGTTTGACGCCTTTTGTCTCATATCTTCAGATAGTGACTTTACGGGCTTGGCATCACGCATCCGGGAACAGGGCATCGATGTCTACGGGTTTGGCGAGCAGAAAACGCCAGAAAGCTTTCGACAAGCATGTCGTCGCTTCATCTACACTGAAAATCTGCTGCCCGAGGTGCCAGCGTTAGATGAGCCAGAGCGTCAGGATGCCCGTCCAGCCAACGTTAAGAAGCCACCGACGGCTGCGATGTCTTTGATCCGAACCGCTATTTTGCAGTTGGATGATGAAGGCGGTTGGGTGCCTTTAGGTCGGGTTGGGCAGCGGCTTGCTGCGCTTGCCTCCGACTTTGATCCCAGAACATATGGTCAGGGCAAGTTGAGCGACTTGGTTGAAACTGCAGGGGGCTTCGAATCGCGAAGAACTGAAACCGGCCATCTACAAGTTCGTGTCTGTCCCTCTGGGCAGGTAAGCAAAGCGAAATCCAAGAGGGCAAAGCCTGCATGAAAGCCTTGGCTCTGCTCTACGCCTGTTTGACCTAGCCCTGCGGGGCTGCGCCTTGAAGCTGGAGTATCACTATTGGCTCGTCTGACTAAAGCGCATCTGCGCTATCTCGAGCATCACGGGATTGACGTCGACGAAACTTTTGATGCCTCGGGTTTGAAGCGCGCTGAATATCGACCTCGGATGAAGGCTGAGGGGAAGTTCGTGGCTTACGGTGTGACTAAATGTCACAACGGGCATTCATTGCGCAATCGATACGGGACATGCATCGAATGTTTTCCGGCATCGATCGCCTTTGCTCGTCGCAGCGAAATGTCGGGCTACCTCTATCTCGCTAAGTCAGCGGATTTGGGTCTGATCAAGGTCGGCTTCTCTGGGGATGATCCGGATAATCGAATCTACATCGCGAATCTCGAAGGATACGGCGGAGCGTGGGACTGGCAGATTTGCCTGACTGTCTGGGCAGATCATGCCGGGGCGAAGGAGATAGCTGTCCATCAATCGCTAGCCGACTTTCGCGCTGAAAGGGCCTGGATACGAAATGGAGCGGGCATCGTTTCGAGGGAGATGTTCGACTGTGAACTGGCGGCAGGCATCGACGCCTTGATGTCGCAACTCACAGCCAGAGAAGTGCAGTTGATCGAGTATCGGTAAGTGATCGTGAGCTTGCGATACATCAATGCTCTGTCTGGGGATAGTTAGAGTTGGATCGAATTCAGTCTTACAGCTGGCTGCAGGTTTTGATCATGCGACCAATTTTGACGCATTTTCAGGCTAGTACGAGATCATGAGTGAATTATTCCTATCGGGTGTCCCTGAGAACCTCGTGCGCCAAGCGTTAGACAGGGCAGGTGGTAACGAACTGGCTTCGGGCAAATTCGCAAGCCCTGAAAGTAGCGCCGCTTTGGCCGTTAATGGGTTCGGCTGGTTCATCGAAAGGCCAGCCTTACTCCCACCTTTTCCAAACCTTGATGATATCGAATGGTCGCCCATGTCGGTCGAGATTGAACGACAGATGCGCTTTCCCTGGAATGGCGGTCGTCACCCCTGGCTTGATGCTGCTGTTGTCACCGAGAGTTGCCTCATCGGCGTAGAATCCAAGCGTTTCGAACCATTTCGCGACACGAAACATGTTGTCCTCTCCAATGCGTACGACCGCGATGTGTGGGGAGAAGCAATGGATCCGTGGTGCGCTATGCGTGATCGCTTGAGATCGGAGCCGTCACATTTCCGTTATCTCGATGCTGCCCAGCTCGTGAAGCATGCATTCGGGCTGGTAACTGAAGCCGGGCGGATCAGCCGCGCGCCGGTCTTGTTCTATCTTTTTGCCGAGCCTTCGCGGGTGTCAGCCTCCGCGCGTTCGGAGCACCGGGCGGAAATAGAAGCCTTCTCCGTTGCGGTAAGCGGCGCCCGTGTCCGATTTGCTGCGGCTAGCTGGTCAGAATGGCTGATGCGGTTCGCATCGCCTGCCAAAACTCCTGCGGTTGCTGCGCATGCGGAGGCATTGCGAAGGAAGTTCGAGCCATAGGTGGACGCACAGATTATTCCGGCTTGGTTTGGGGTTTGGCTCGAGGCCTACGCATTCCCGGGTGTTGCTTGATGCGCAAGACGCTCAGATGCGGCCAATTTTGTCGTACGTAGGAATTAGTCAGGCACGATGAGTAGAAACATTCGGACCAGCTTAACCGACCCTATCCAGATCCCGACGCTGTCAGTAGCGACCGGGCGAATTGGAGTATCGTTCTGTCCGGGTAAGCGGGGGCCGGCGCTTGCCGGGTTCGATTGGATGCGCGATCTCACTGTTGACTTGGACGCGGTGCGCGACTGGGGAGCCGCCGCAGTTATCTCTCTAATCGAGGATCATGAGATCGAATTCCTTGGCGTTTCCAAGTTGGAAGCGGAAGTGACCGCTCGCGGCATGGAGTGGCTTCATCTGCCAATTGTTGATGTTGCCGCACCCGGTGATGAATTCGAGCAACGATGGCGATCCGCTGGGCCTCGCGTGAGGGGTATTCTTGCAGAAGGGCGAAGCGTTTTCATCCATTGCCGGGGCGGTCTCGGCAGGGCGGGAACGGTAGCAGCGAGGCTGCTTATCGAACTAGGCGAAGCTGACGCCGCTAGCGCGATTGCGCGAGTACGAGAGGTTCGGCCTGGGGCCATCGAAACCAGGACGCAGGAGAACCATTTGCACGCGCTTTGGCGCGTGTACGATCGTGCCTGTGGATGTCTGATCGGTTTGGCAGTCGGAGACGCCTTGGGGACGACGCTCGAGTTCAAGCCTCGCGATAGCTATGACCACATCACCGATATGGTCGGGGGAGGGCCGTTCGGTCTGGACGCGGGCACTTGGACTGATGATACCTCGATGGCTCTTGCTCTCGGGGACGCTCTTCTGGCTAGTGCGGCCAAGGACTCAATCTTTGAGCCGCAAGAAGCACAACGTCGATTTGTCGAATGGTGGAAGAACGGGGCCTACAGCCCCACGGGCAACTGCTTCGATATCGGGATTACCACCCGCCAAGCACTCTCGCGTTTTGAACAGAGCGGGGATCCGATTTCCGGTTCGGACGATCCCCATTCAGCAGGAAATGGATCTCTGATGAGGCTGGCGCCGGTCGCGGTCTGGGGCATCGGGGCTGATCCTGCGGTGATGACACGAGTGGCGCGTCGGCAGAGTATGACTACCCACGCGGCCGATGCATGTCTTGAAGCGTGCGAAGTTTATGCGATCATGCTGCGAGCGGCGATTCTCGGCGCAGATTTCGATAGTGCACTGGAAAATGCTCGCGGATCATACGGCCCCGTAATCGGGCCCATTGTCGCTGGCAGTTGGCGCGAGAAGACGCGAGATCAAATTTCGAGCAGCGGCTTCGTGGCTCACAGCCTCGAAGCGGCAATCTGGTGTGTGGCGAATACCGATAACTTCGATGATGCGGTGTTGCTGGCAGCCAACCTTGGTGACGATGCAGACACCACTGCGGCAATCACTGGCCAGTTGGCTGGTGCCATCTACGGAGCCTCGACTATTCGTCAGTCATGGCAGGAGAAGTTAGCTTGGCGCGACGAAATTGAGGCGCTCGCCCGAAAGTTGGCTTTCCCCTTAATTCCGGTCTCACGCTAACGTCCGGCAATCGCTTTGCGGCGCGGCTCAAAAGCCCACCGGTTTTATCATGGTCGAGATAGGATCGTGATGCGTCAATTTTGACACCGTAACGCTGTTTCAGGGGATAATGATGCAAGTTTGCGACATTACGAGCCGCTGGCTGAAACGACCGCCGCAATTGACGGCAGGCTTGGCCCAATTACCTACAACGAGATCTGCGTCCCAGAAATCAGAACGGGGTCCAAGCCTGCCTCCTCCTGCTGGAGGAACAGCGAAGGTGCGCCGTCTGGGCGAAACGGCGAACCTGTTTTCCACATTCCGAGCATGATCACCGCAAGCTTCCTTGCTACGGCAACGCGCGCCTTCAGGAACCCAACCCGCTGGGCCAGCTCGAGACCCCAGGTGCGAAGACGGCTTTCGATCTCAATCCTGCAAAGTAGCACGGTGGCTGCGGTAATCAGGTGCATCCGTGTGAGCTTATTCCCGTGCCGACTGATACGCCCCCGGCGTGAAGTGGCGCCTGACTGATATAGGGTCGGGGTCAGACCCAAGTATGCTCCAACGTCACGGCTCCGCTCAAATCGATGTGGATCGCCGATGGCACTGTAGAACGACAGCGCGATCACAGCTCCGACGCCGGGGATCGTCTGGAAATTGCGGCACGTAAGATTGTTCGATGCGATGTCGCGCATCTGCCGGTCAAGAGCGGAGATTTGCTCTCTCAGAGCCTCGGAAATGTCGACGAGCGGTTGCAGATTGACCCCGATTTCAAGCCCGTGCTGTCGCATTTTCCGCACCTGGTCGTTCACCTCAGCGGCCAGCGCACCCCTTCCGTTCAGGAGTTTCACGTTCCCGCCGTGTAACCTGAAAATCGATTGGATGAGCGCATCTGTCCTGGCGCGGTTTTTCAGCATTGTTCTTCGAACATTGATCAGGGTTCGGATATTCTGATGCTCCATTGGCTTCACAAAGACTGGCGACCCTATCGATCGACCAAGCCGCCCGAGCTCAGCGAGCCCTCGAGCATCGTGGACATCTGTTTTCTGCCGCCTGATCGCCAGGAATTTGCTCGATTTGCGTACATCGACCACCTGAACAGGAAATCCGTATGAACGCAGTTCTCGAACCATCTGGGTGCCATTGCCGGCCTCGATCGTGAGGCACTGCGCTGCCTCAACGCCAAACCTCCGCAGAATATCTCTGATGGGTCCAGATGTCGTTTCGCATATCGCTTCGAAGAGGATCCCGCCCTCTGCGTCGATGAGGCAAACGGCTGTTTCGAGATGCCCCGCATCGAGCCCCACCCAGTAGTGCTGATAAGCCAACCAGCGCCTCCTTCGAAACCTGTCCAAAAAGCCCAACCTAGGTTGGCCCGCGCAACTCGCCGAGTAGGAATTGTCCGCTCTGGCGTGATAGTGAAATAGGATATGCTAGGAGTGGATAGGATGACCCCAAGGCAAGCGCTTGATGATTTGATCCGCGAGCGGGAAGAGACCTACGCCGCGGTTTCGCGTCTGCTTGGCCGAAACTCCGCCTATATCCAGCAATACATCAAGCGCGGCACGCCCGCGCGTCTCGATCAAAGCGACATCGCTCAGCTGGCTTTGCATTTCGATGTTTCTGGCAAACTGCTCGGCGGAAAAGAGAGTTCTTCAACTCCGCGACGTTCGGTCATCACTGTGCCGGTAATCGAGGCCAAGGGCCTGGAAATCCCACAGGAACGATCTCGCATCGTCGATGAAGCTTGGCTAAGACGCCTATGCAATAGGCCTCCAGGTTTGGCGATCTTACCCATTGCTGGTGAGGCTATGCAGCCGACCCTGCAGAGCGGCGACGAAGTCATTATCCAAAGGTTGCGCTCTCACGATGCCCTTCACGACGGGCTCTACGCTGTCCGTGGATCGTCAGAGACGTTCGTCAGGCGGATCGCTCTGGACCCGACCAAAAATCGCATTTCTGTCCTCACCGACCATCCCGCTTATCCAAGCTGGAACGGTGTTCAGCGAAAGGCGATCAATGTCGTCGGCAAAGTGATCTGGATTGGTTCTCGGGTGTCGTGAGTGGGAGCTATGCTGCCTGCAACATACGCCAAGTTGCGCAGTGAATGTCCACTGCTCGGGGTAAGTCGAACGGTTTGCCGCGATCAAATTTCCGCTCATCGCAAAGGTGCCAAGATGGGGGTATTGCAGGGGGTATTTTTGGCGATGCGGATTGAGAAATGACATTTTAACAGCTGCTTAAGCGAGGTTGGTGGATCCCTCCTTGACTACCATCCGCACGCTTCCACAGAAATCCACATACCATCGCGTTCGATAGGCGACGGCGAAGCGCGCGCCGCATTAGGACGTGCGAAAATTTTGCCTGCTACCTAGAAAGCTACCTAGCGCGGGAAGCCGACCAAAAGCCACATCTGAGAAGTGACTTAAACACTTGATATATTGTGAAAAAATGGTGGACGCACTAGGGCTCGAACCTAGGACCCGCTGATTAAGAGTCAGCTGCTCTACCAACTGAGCTATGCGTCCACTTTCCGGCTTGCGGAAGGCTCCCGATTCGTCGGGAGCGCCCCCTATAGCGTCACTTCTGGCCGAGGGAAGGGAAAAGTTGACCGGGTCTCACCCGGCCAGCGATCCACCGCGACGGCTCCAGCGCTCGACTGCCATGATCGTGCCGACGCAGATCATGTTGGTCATCATCGATGAGCCGCCGTGGCTGATCCAGGGCAGGGGGATGCCCACCACCGGGGCCAGGCCCATCACCATCATCATGTTGATCGCCATGTAGAAAAAGATCGTAAAGGTCATCCCCGCGGCGAGCAGCATCGAGAAGCGATCGGGGGCATTGCGGGCGACCTGCAGGCCCCAGCGCAGCACCCACATGAAGATCGCGATCACGAACAGCCCGCCCAGCATGCCCCATTCCTCGGCCATGGTGGCGAAAGCGAAGTCGGTATGGGCCTCGGGCAGGTATTCGAGGTGGCTCTGGCTGCCGTTGCCGAAACCCTTGCCGAAGAACCCGCCCGAACCGATCGCGATCTTCGACTGGGTGATGTGATAGCCGGTGCCGAGCGGGTCGCTTTCCGGATCGAGGAAAGTCAGCACGCGTTTGCGTTGGTAATCGTGGAGCAGGGTGAAGAAGGCGACCGGGGCAATCGCCGCGCCGGCCGCGCCCGCGCCGACGAACCACGATGTCGGCAATCCGGCAAGGAAGATGACCACCGCCGCCCCGGCGCAGATGGCAAGGCCGGTGCCGAGATCCGGCTGGAGCATGACCAGCCCGGCGGGAACAGCCACCAGGCCGCCCAGTGGCAGCAAGGTACGCCAGCTGCGGGTCATGCTGGGGGGGAGTGTTTCAAAAAACCGCGCGAGGACCAGCACGATCCCCGGCTTCATCAGCTCCGAAGGCTGGAGCGTCATGAAGCCAAGGTCAAGCCAGCGCTGGCTGCCACCGCCAATCCCGCCGATCAGCTCGACCAGCACCAGCATCACGATCAGCAGTCCATAGCCCGGATAGGCGAGCAGCTGGAACAACTCGCGCGGCAGCCGCGAGATCACCAGCGCCATGACCAGGAATACCGCAAAGTGGATTTCATGCAGCAGCGCCCAGGGTGAAAGTTTCCCGCCGGCCGCCGAATAGAGCACTGCCGAACCGAAAGTGTTAAGCGCGAACAACGGCACGATCACATGCCAGGGCTCGCGCGCGATCGCTTCGGGGATGCGGCTGCGCAGGGTCATTGCGGGCTACCTGCTTGCAGTGCGGCTGCAGGGGGAGGCGATGGCTGCGCGCTGGGTGCCGCCTGCGGCGCGGCGCTTTCCGGCTCCTCGCGCAGATCGCCGTTCTCGCCCGCATTGACCACGGCGTTTTCGGGCGTGCCGACACGATCGATCGCAGCTTCCACCGCCTTGTCGTCACCAACCTTTGGCGCGACCAAACCATTATTGGCGACAAAGGTGCGATACTTCGCATCCATGCGTTCGGCGGCCGTCCCGCCCCAGCTCTTTTCCATCGCCAGCAGCGTGTCCCAGGCCTTGGCCGGGTCGAACAGGAAGGTCATCACATCACGCGCGATCGGCGCGGCGGCGCGGGCGCCGAAGGTGCCGTGTTCGACCACGACCGACATGGCATAGCGCGGCGCATCGGTGGGGGCATAGCAGATGAACAGCGAGTGATCGCGCGATTTCCAGGCCCCCTGGCTGCCCCGGCTGACCAGCGCGCGAACCTGTGCTGTGCCGGTCTTGCCTGCCATCTGGATATCGCCGAGGTTGAGGCGGCTCGCCGTCGCCGTTCCTGAACCGTTGACCACGCGGAACATTCCCTGATGGGCCACGGCGAGCTGTTCAGGCGTGAAGGGCAGATCGGGGCCAACCGGTTTGGGCTGACCGAACATCACCGAGGGAACCAGATTGCGACCGCTGGCGATGCGCGATGTCATCACCGCCAGCTGCAACGGCGAGACCAGCACATAGCCTTGCCCGATCGAGGCATTGAGCGAATCCGCAGCGGTCCATTCCTGCTTGTAGCGGCGCATTTTCCATGCGGCATCGGGGATCGTTCCGTAACGCTGCGAGGTAAGCGGGAGATCGAATTCCTGCCCCAGCCCAAGCAGACGCGCAACCGGCGCGATGGTATCGTAACCGACCCGGTGGGCCATGCTCCAGAAATAGGTGTTGCAGCTTCGCTCGATCGCGGTGGCCATGTCGACCGAGCCATGGACCGCGTCGCAGCGGAAGTAGCGGTTGCCCAGCCGGTAGCCGCCGGGGCAGCTGACCCGTTCGTCCGGGGAAACGCCGTGCTGCTGAAGTGCCAGCGTCGCCATCGGCTTCATGGTCGATCCCGGCGGGTAGAGTCCCCGCAGTGCCTTGTTGAGCAGCGGGATGTGATCGTCCTGATTGAGCATCTTCCACTGCAGGCGCCCGATCCCGCCGGCGAAGGCATTGGGATCGAAGGCCGGCATCGAGCAGAGCGCGAGGATGCCGCCGGTGATGCAGTCGATCACCACTACCGACGCGGATTCGAGGCCGATCCGGCGCGAGGCATAGTCCTGCAAGGCAGCGTCGATCGTCAGCTTGAGCGGTTTGCCGGGAATGTCCTCGCGGGTATCAAGATCGCGCACCACCTTGCCGCTGGCAGTCACCTCGGTGCGGCGCGCACCCGGCACACCGCGCAGAGACATCTCGAAGCTCTTTTCCAGCCCATCCTTGCCGACTTTGAACCCGGGGGTGACCAGCAGGGGGTTCTTGTTGGACTTCTCATAGTCCTCTGCCGATGCCGGGCCGACATAGCCGATCAGGTGGGCAACCGATGGGCCGTTGGGGTACCAGCGCGAATAGCCGCGCTGGGCGATGACCCCGGGCAGATCGGGCAGACGCACACTGATCGCTGCGAAGCGGTCCCAGTCGAGCCCGGCGGCGACTTCGATCGGCCGGAAACCGGACGACTTTTCAAGCTTGTCGGAAATGTCGGCGATCTTGTCTTCGCCCAGCGACAGCAACCGCGCCAGTTCCTTGAGGGTATGATTGCGGTCGTCGAGCCGCGCCGGGATCAGGTCGACCCGGAAATCGGCGCGGTTGGCGGCAAGCGGCTCGCCCTTGCGATCGAGGATCCATCCGCGCCGGGGCGGAATGAGGGTGAGATTGACCCGGTTGCTCTCCGAGGCCATCTGGTATTTGGCGTTCTGGACCAGCCCGATCCAGCCCATCCGCGCGGCCAGGAGCGTGCCGATCCCGATCTGCAACCCGCCGATCAGGATGCTGCGCCGCTCGAAGCTGTTTTTGAGCGTCCCCGAGCTGACGTGCTGGCTTTCGCCGAACATCTAGATTTGCCTCAGCTGGACGAGCCGCAGCCGATCGGCCGCAGCGACCAGGCGCGCGACGAGCGGGTAGAGCAGAAGCGAGAGTACCAGTTGCGGGATCAGGACCGTCGGCAAGGTCCGCCCGGCTCCGTGGGTGGCGATCAGCAAGGTCAGCACCAGGTAGGCGGCAATCATCGCCACCGCCACAGCCCAGGTGCTGAGGAAATTGCGCCACGGGGTGCGCAGCTCGATCGTATCGAGCGCGATCATCGCCAGCGACCACAGCAGCAGGGCCGATCCCATGGGTTGGCCGCTGAACAGATCGTCGAACAGGCCAAGTGGCAGCCCGGCCCAGACGGGGAGCAGGCCGGGCCGGGCCTGCTGCCAGGCGATCAGTGCCATGAAACCGAGCGGAGGAACCACCGGAGCCGATGCCACCAGCGGCCAATAGGGGCTGAGGCTGCCCAGCGCGATCACCAGCCAGGGCATGGCGAGCGCGAGCAGCGGCGAGGGCGAGCGGTTGATACGGGGCCGCGAAAGATCGGTCAGCGCATCGCCGAGCGTTTGCGCCATCAGCGTGCTCCCGCCGGTCTGGCGCCCGGCTCAGGCTTGAGCTCGGCGCCCTTCAGCGCTTCGTCCCACAGCGGATAGACCGCCACGAAATCGGTTGCGCCCGGATCGCTGAGCGGGCGGGCAACCGCGCCGTCGCGGGTCAGGTTCTCGACCACTGCCACAGCGGTCCCCGGACGGAACAGCCCGCCCTGGCCCGAGGTCACGAAGGCATCCCCCTTGCGCAGCGGATTGACCCCCGAATTGATCAGCCGAAGCTGCAGGGTGCCATTGCTCTGGCCAGTGGCAAAAGCCTCGATCCCGTCGCTGGCGCGGCGCACGGGGACCATCGATTCGCTGTCGGTAATGAGCAGGACCCGCGCCGAATTGCGGCCCACCTCGAGCACACGGCCAACCAGCCCCAGCGGCGAGCGGACCGGCATGCCGACCGCAACGCCCTGGGCCGAACCGGCGCCGAGCAGCGCGAAGCGGCGCGTGCTGGAGCTGGTCGACCCGATCAGGCGGGTGACTGCCACCGGCTTTGGCTCGGTCGCCGCAAGCCCGATCAGGGCCTTGAGCCGCACATTCTCATCCTTGAGCGCCCTGGCTTCGGCATCGCGGACGCGCGCCTCGGCAACCTCGCGCTCAAGCCGTGATACGCGGCTGCCGCGGGTGAAATAGCCGGCCAGCGTCGCGGCGAAGCCATCGCCCGTGCTGCGCACCTTGGCCGATACTTCGCCGGCCGGCGCGGCAGCATCGCCTGCAGCGCCGCGCAGCGAGGAAAAGGATTCGGAATTGCTCGCCGAAGCGATCAGCAGCCCGCCCCCGGCGAGCACGCCGACGGCAGCAGCCAGATAGCCGAAAAAGGTGCCGAACTGGGCCTTGCGCGAATAGCCCGGGCGGCGATTGCTCGGCGACGCCATGCCTGGCCTACTCCTTGCGGGCAGCGGGTTGCATCACCCGGCCCAGGGTTGCCTCAAGCGGTGTGCAGGACACCGCGGTAGATCGGATCTTCCATGGCCCGCCCGGTGCCAAGAGCCACGCAGGACAGCGGATCCTCCGCGATCGAGACCGGCAGCCCGGTTTCCTCGCGCAGGTATTCGTCGAGCCCGGCAATCAGCGCGCCGCCGCCGGTCAGGACGATCCCCTGGTCGACGATGTCGGCGGCCAGTTCGGGCGCGGTGTTTTCGAGCGCGATCCGCACCCCCTCGACAATCGCACCGATCGGTTCGCTCAGCGCTTCGGCCAGGTTGGCCTGGGTGATCGTGATTTCCTTGGGCACGCCGTTGACCAGATCGCGGCCCTTGATCTGGATCGTCTCGCCCACGCCGTCGGCAGGGACCATCGCCACGCCATAGTCCTTCTTGATCCGCTCGGCCGTGGCTTCGCCGATCAGCAGGTTGTGGTGGCGCCGGACGTAAGACACGATCGCCTCGTCCATCTTGTCGCCGCCAACCCGAACCGAGGTGGTATAGGCCAGGCCGCGCAGCGAGAGCACCGCCACCTCGGTGGTGCCGCCGCCGATATCGACCACCATCGAACCGACCGGCTCGGTAACCGGCATATCGGCGCCGATCGCCGCCGCCATCGGTTCAAGGATCAGATAGACCGCGCTGGCGCCCGCGTTGCTCGCGGCATCGCGGATCGCGCGGCGTTCGACCGAGGTTGAGCCAGAGGGCACGCAGATCACGATCTCCGGCGGGTTGAACATCGAGGTGCGCTTGCCGTTCACCTTGCGGATGAAGTGCTTGATCATTTCTTCGGCCACTTCGATGTCGGCGATAACGCCATCGCGCAGCGGACGGATCGCCTCGATGCTGTCGGGCGTCTTGCCCATCATCATCTTGGCATCGTCGCCCACGGCCTTGACCCGCTTGATTCCGTTGATCGTTTCGATCGCGACCACCGAGGGTTCGTTGAGCACGATCCCGCGATCCTGGACATAGACCAACGTGTTGGCCGTGCCGAGGTCGATAGCCATGTTTTGCGAACCGAACTTGAAGAATCGCGAGAGGAACGAAGCCATTGAAAAACCTGTAGATATTATGAACCCAAGCAGTTCGATTCGCGCCGCTGCGGCCCATTGCTGTGGCGTGGAAGCGGACCCCTTAGCGCAAGCCCCGCGCAAAGGCCAAAAAATTGTTCCTAACCGCACGCTTTTGCACAGGCCCCGTCTCGAATTCGGGGCGGTTCGCCGCTAGCGTCCGGTCCATGCCCACAATCCGCCGCCTGCCCGAGGAACTGGTCAACCGCATCGCCGCGGGCGAGGTGGTCGAGCGCCCGGCATCGGCGCTCAAGGAGCTGGTCGAAAACGCCATCGACGCCGGATCGCGCAGCATCGCGGTGCGGCTGAGCGAAGGCGGGCTGGGCGGGATCGAGGTGAGCGACGACGGCTGCGGGATGACCGCGGATGAAATAGCCCTCGCGCTCGAACGCCACGCCACCTCCAAACTGCCCGACGAACATATCGAGCTGGTCGCGACGATGGGCTTTCGCGGCGAGGCGCTGCCTTCGATCGCCTCGGTCGCGCGGCTGACGCTGGAAAGCCGGGTTCGCGGGCAGGGAGAGGGCTGGCGGCGGGTGGTCGACCACGGAGTGCCGGCGGGCGAGGGGCCGGCTGCGCTTCCCCCTGGAACGCGGATCCGGGTCGAGGATCTGTTCGGCAAGGTTCCCGCGCGGCGCAAGTTCCTGCGCTCGGCGCGCAGTGAATACGCTGCCTGCCTCGATGTGGTGCGCCGCCTGGCGATGGCCCGGCCCGAAATCGGCTTCACGCTGGAGCATGACGGGCGCCGGGTGCTGGCGGTGCAGGGGGGTGACAGCCTGGCCGCGCGGGTGGCGCAAATCGTCGCGCGCGAACTGGCCGAGGACGGGGTGGCGATCGCGCTCGAGCGCGGCCCGGCGCGGCTCACGGGAGTGGCGGGGCTGCCAACCTACAACCGCGGGGTGGCCGATCACCAGTATCTGTTCGTCAATGGCCGCCCGGTGAAGGACCGGCTGCTCGCCGGGGCGGTGCGCGGAGCCTATGCCGATATGCTGGCGCGCGATCGCCACGCCGTGCTGGCGCTGTTCCTCGACATTCCGCCCGAGGAGGTGGACGTGAACGTCCATCCGGCCAAGACCGAGGTGCGCTTTCGCGATCCGGCCTTCGTGCGCGGGTTCATCGTTTCGGGGCTGCGCCACGCGCTTGACAGCGCCGGGCAGCGCAGCGCCCAGGCCCCCGCCGCAAGCGCGATGGCCAGTTGGCAGAGCGAGCCGATCGCGCGTGAACCGGCCCCGGCGCTGGCCTCGCTGTTCGCGCGGGAGCACGCCGCGCCCGCGCTGCGCGAGGCTTCGCGGGTTTGGCGCGGATACGAAGCCGAAGTGCTGGCCCCGCCCGCCGCCCGCGCCGAAGCGGCCGAGCAGGCGCCGGCTGCGGAGCATCCGCTGGGGGTCGCGCGCGGGCAGGTAGCCCAGACCTACATCGTCGCCGAGGCAGAAGACGGACTGGTGATCGTCGATCAGCACGCCGCGCACGAGCGCCTGGTGCTTGAACGGCTCAAGGCGGCGGGCGCGCAGGGGGCGGTTTCCGTCAGCCAGGCGCTGCTGATCCCCGAAGTGGTGGAGCTCGACGAGCCCGATGCCGACCGGGTGGAAGGCGCCGCGCCAGTGCTGGCCGGCTATGGCCTGGCGATCGAGCGCTTTGGCCCCACCGCCCTGCTTGTCCGCGCGGTGCCCTCGGTTCTGGGCAAGGGCGATGTCCAGGCGCTGATCCGCGACATTGCCGACGATCTGGCCCAGAACGGCGCCGCGCTGGTGCTGGGCGAACGGATCGACCATGTGCTGGCAACCATGGCCTGCCATGGCTCGGTGCGCGCCGGGCGCAGCCTTTCGGTGACGGAAATGAACGCTCTGCTGCGCGAAATGGAAGCCACCCCGCGCTCCGGCCAGTGCAACCACGGCCGCCCGACCTGGGTAAAGTTGTCGATGGGCGATGTCGAGAAGCTGTTCGGTCGAAAGTAGGCTACTTCAAATTCCCCGCACCCGGATCAGGCCGATCGACTTCATCGTGCAGACCGCCACGTCATCCTGATTGAACACCGTCACCAGTGACTGGAACGAGCCCATCTCTGGGCGCGACTGGCTCTTACGCTTGCCCACGATCTCGGTTTCCACGCGCAGCACGTCGCCGGGATAGACCGGACGCAGCCAGCGCAGCTCATCGAGGCCCGGCGAGCCAAGGCCCGCCTGTTTGCGCTCGGTAATGTTGTCCACCAGCATCCGCATGACCATCGCGCAGGTGTGCCAGCCGCTGGCGGAAAGCCGCCCGAAGTGGGTTTGCGCGGCGGCCTCGTCGGAAAGGTGGAAGGGCTGGGGATCGTATTTCGAAGCGAAGTCGATCACCTCTTCGCGGGTTACCGCATACATGCCGAAAGCGGCCTTTGCGCCAACTTCGAGGTCCTCGAAATAGACCAGCCCTTCCTCCTCCACGATCAGCTCCCCAGACTTAGCTTTGCAAACACGGTGTAGCCCCATGGGTTGCTGCCATAGGCCGCGTCAAGCGCCGCCGGTTTGGCAAAGGCGCTCAGCGATCCGCCCAGCGCCAGATCGAAGGCGCCGAGCGGGACATGGCGGGCATAGCCGGCCTGGAACTTGGTCACCCGAATGGGAAGGTCGTGCAGCGGATCGTGATGGTCGGGGAACAGCTCGTCGTTGGCGACGTTTTCGATCCGCCCGAACAGGCTGTTATGCCGGTCAAGGTCCCAGTTGACCTCACCCAGCCAGGCGCTCAGCGTCTCGCCCGGAACGCGCTTCTTGGCGGAAAAGGCCGCCATCGCACTGAGCCCGCCACGCGCGTAGTGGGCCGAAGCGGTGAAGCGGTGTTCGTCCTCGCCGGGATGCGTGCTTTCGGGCTGCTTGATCTCGCCATAGCTCGCCTGAAGCGACCAGGCGGGCGAGGGGTTCAGCGTGGCGCGGACAGACCAGCTATCCAGCTTGGGCGTTTCGATATTCCAGCGCCGCTCGTCGGGCTCGGCGCCGCGAAACGCGCTGGTTTCGATCTGCCACTTGGGGGCCGAATAGCCCACCGTGATCACCCCATAGGTGATGTGGGTCGAATCGAACCAGTGGTGGGTGATCGGCGGCTCGGGATTGTTGCGCGCCGAGCCGCGGTGCATGAAGGCCGAGGGGCCGAGCGCGGGCTCTCCCACCGGGCCGCCATAGAGAATGAACGAACCCTTTCCGGCGTCCAGATCGATCCGCGCCGCCAGCTCCATGAACAGGTCATGCGGATGCTGGCGATCGACGATCGGCGCGCCGTGCGCGGTTTCTCCGGTGGCGAACAGGTTGGGATAGCCCGATGGGTCCATCAGCGGCTCGAGGCTGAACATCGATTTGAGCTGGACCTTGCCCCAGACGGTATCGCGCCCGGCAGTCAGCATCGCCATCGAAGTGACGTAGACCTTGTCGTCGCCGCGCGGCCCCTTGTGGTCGGTATACTGCGCCGAGACATAGCCGTGGGCCATCAGCATCCAGTCGCCCGCCATGATGTGCAGGCCGTGCATTGCGCCTTCGTTGCCGGGAAGGCGGGAGGTGCCGGAGCCTTGGCCCGATGGCCCAGCAGAATCCTTCGGCCCCATTTCACCGATGTACATACCGCTCATGCCGCCCATATCGTGACCCTCGTGGCCAGAATGATCCTGTGCCAGGGCCGGAGCGGCCAAGGCGGCCACGCCCAGCAATGCCGGGAAAATCAAATGTTTCATTGTCTTGTCCTGTATGAAATCTGCATCGGGGCGACGGATCGCCGCCCGGCGGATTTCACCCGCGCGGCGGGGGAACTTCCGGTCCGGCGCGGGTTTCGGGCAGGATGGCGGCAAGACCCGGGCGGGTCAGCGGGCCGCGCGGTGCGGGAGCGGCCATGAGGTAGGGCTGGCGATCGAGCGGGGCGGCACAGCCGATACATTCGTGCTTGGCGGCGTGATCGCCGTGATCGTGCTGGGAACTGTCTGCCGGATGATGGTGGCGGTGATGCTCCATTGCCGCGGACTGGGCCTCAACCGCCATCGCTCCGGTCGGCATCGCGGCCGGAACGCTCAGGCACAGGATCAACAGGGCAAGGCACAAGCGGCGCAGCATCGGCGCCAGCGTTAGCACCGTGCGGGCGGCAACAGAAGGCTCTCGAAGCAAAGCCCTGAAGCGAAGCATCTTTTGCTTGACCCGTCAGCGGTTTGGACCTCCAATCGCGCGGTATCGAAGGGGGATTCACGGCATGAAAATAGACAAGAGGGCCGCCACCGCGCTGGCGCTGGCGCTGACAGTGGCGACGGCTCCGCTCGCCGCGCAAAATGCCGCCCCGCCAAGCGAGCAACAGCTTGCCGCGACGGCGAAGTCGCTCAAGCCTCAACATGGCAGGATCCCTCTGCCGGAGGCACGCGCCACGCTCGATCTGGGCAATGCCTACGATTTCTATTCGCCCGAAGACGCGCGCACGATCCTGGTGGATCTGTGGGGCAATCCTCCGGCTTCGGCCGAGGGCGTACTGGGGATGGTGATGCAGGCCGGCAAGTCGCCGCTTGAGGACAACTGGGGCGCGGTGATCACCTACGATCCCAGCGGCTATGTCGCCGACGACGATGCCGCCTCGGTCGATTACGCCGAACTGCTCGAGCAGATGCGCTCGGACGAGAGCGCCGTTAACGAGCGGCGCAAGGGGGAGGGCTATCCCGCGCTGCACCTGACCGGCTGGGCCGAACAGCCCAACTACGACAAGGCCGATCACTCGGTTGTCTGGGCACAGGAGATCGAGTTCGAGGGCAGCCCGGTCCACACGCTCAATTACGATGTGCGCTCGCTGGGGCGGGGCGGGGTGCTCAGCCTCAATCTCATCTCGGGGATGAACCACCTGGCCGAGGTCAAGGCCGCCGCGCACGAATTCGCCAGCCATGCCAGCTTCGATCCCGGCGCGCGTTATGCCGATTTCGATCCCAGTCTCGACAAGAAGGCCGAATACGGCATCGGCGGGCTCGTCGCCGCCGGAGTCGGGGTGGCAGTGGCCAAAAAGCTGGGGATCTTCGCGATCCTGCTCAAGTTCCTGAAGCCACTGCTGATCGCCGTGGTTGCCGGGTTCGCGGTGCTCAAGAACAGGATCATGGGCCTGTTCGGCCGCAACAAGGATCCGCTCGAGGGCTGAAGGCCGGTGCCTCAG
Source organism: Novosphingobium sp. (assembly GCA_024236215.1). Classification (GTDB taxonomy): domain Bacteria; phylum Pseudomonadota; class Alphaproteobacteria; order Sphingomonadales; family Sphingomonadaceae; genus Novosphingobium. The sequence goes on along the minus strand of JACKKX010000005.1, from coordinate 287,145 downwards.
ACGTTGAACTTGAAGTGCAGCACATCGCCGTCCTGCACGACATATTCCTTGCCTTCCTGCCGCAGCTTGCCGGCGTCCTTGGCCCCGCCTTCGCCGCCCAGCGCGATGTAATCGTCAAAGGCGATGGTTTCGGCGCGGATGAAGCCACGTTGCATATCGGAATGAATCTCGCCCGCCGCCTCGGGGGCCTTGGCGCCCTTGTGCACGGTCCAGGCGCGGGCCTCCTTGGGGCCTACGGTGAAGAAGGTGATGAGGTGGAGCAACTCGTATCCCGCGCGGATCACGCGGTTGAGGCCGGTTTCGTGCAGCCCCATTTCCTCGAGATAGGCCAGCCGCTCGTCCATCTCCATGCCAACCAGTTCGCTTTCGATCGCGGCCGAAACGATCACCGCCTCGGCGCCCTCGGCCCGGGCCTTTTCGATCACCCGCGCGGAAAAGGCGTTGCCCTCGGCGGCGCTCTCTTCCTCGACGTTGCAGACGTAGAGCACCGGCTTGGCGGTGAGCAGCTGGGCCTGGCGGAAGATGCGCAGCTCCTCGTCATCCTTGGGCTGGGTCAGCCGCGCGGGCTTGCCCTCGCGCAGCAGCTCAAGTGCCTGGCCCAGCACCGAGGCCATCAGCTTTGCTTCCTTGTCGCCGCCGGTGGCCTTTTTCTGCGCGGCGGGCACGCGCTTCTCCAGGCTTTCGAGGTCCGCCAGCATCAGCTCGGTCTCAACCGTTTCCGCATCCGAGACCGGATCGACCCGGTTGTCTACATGCTGGATATCGTCGTTCTCGAAGCAGCGCAGCACGTGGACGATGGCATCGACCTCGCGGATATTGCCCAGGAACTGGTTGCCCAGGCCTTCACCCTTGGAGGCGCCGCGCACCAGCCCCGCGATATCGACGAAGCCAAGCTGGGTGGGAATGATCTTCTGGCTGCCGGCGATTGCGGCCAGCTTGTCAAGCCGGGGATCGGGCACGCCCACCTGACCGACATTGGGTTCGATCGTGCAGAACGGATAGTTCGCCGCCTGCGCCGCTTGCGTCTCGGTCAGCGCATTGAAGAGGGTGGACTTGCCGACATTCGGCAGCCCGACGATACCGCAGCGGAAACCCATTTCTTCCTCCGATAGCTCACGCGCGGCGCGCCTTAGCGCCCGACTTGTTCAATTGCCAGCCGTTCGCTCCGGCCGACAGGGCAGTAGCCGTGAATCCGCCACCGCTGCTGTGCGATGTGCTGTAACCATGACGGCCTGCGGATCACTGGCGAAAGCCAGGAAGGCAGCCTTGCTGGCTTGGCGCACCAGCAGCACATGATCCCAGTATTCGTCCTCGGGACCGATCAGAAATCCCGCTGCCGACCCGGAAAACAGCACTTCGCCGCCGCTGGCCAGAAGCAATGGTTCCATCTCGTGCATGTAGCGATCATAGGCTTCGCGGCCGGTAATACCGCCGTCTGGTTCGAGCTGCGGCGCGTGCGAATAGTCTGCTTGTTTCCGAAAGCGGAGCAGATTGAGCATGACGACCTGACCGTCTTCCGCTGCTCCGAAAAAAAGAGCACCCTGGCGCGGGGATACATCGAGAAAGTTTCGTTGATCGGCCATGCTTCAATCCCTGATCCGCAGCGCCACATCACTCATAAACCGCGCGTCATCGCCCTTCGCCAGCCACTCGGCCTCGGCGGCCACGGCGCCCAGCATCTCGGCCAGATCGTCCATTTCCGCCTTGGCATAGTTGCCCAGGACATGGCCGGTTACGCGGTCCTTGTGGCCGGGGTGGCCGATGCCGAGGCGGACCCGGCGGAAATCGGGGCCGAGGTGCTGGTCGATCGAGCGCAGACCGTTGTGGCCCGCCAGGCCCCCGCCGGTGCGGACCTTGACCTTGAAGGGGGCGAGATCGAGCTCGTCGTGGAACACGGTCAGGGCATCGGGGCCGAGTTTGTAGAAGCGCAGCGCCTCGCCCACCGAACGCCCGCTTTCGTTCATGAAGGTGGCGGGTTTGAGCAGCAGCACCTTGTGCCCGCCGATCCGCCCTTCGCGCAGCCAGCCCTGGAACTTCTTCTGCTCGGGGCCAAAGCCGTGCACCTCGGCAATGGTGTCGAGCGCCATGAACCCCACATTGTGGCGGTGCATGGCATATTGCGGACCGGGATTGCCGAGGCCGACCCAGAGCTGCACGTGTTCCTCCAAGCGAAAGCCGGGCCGCATCGCTGCGGCCCGGCCTTTGATGGGGCAGCAGGGCCACCCCGGTCAACCGAGTGCGGCTTATTCGCTCGCGGCTTCGGTCTTGCTGTTATCGCCTTCTTCGCTGCGCAGGCCCGAAGGGGCAACGATGGTGGCGATGGTGAAGTCACGATCGGTGATCGCGCTCTTCGATCCGGCGGGCAGCGAAACGTGGCTGATGTGGATCGAATCGCCCACATCGAAGCCAGTCACGTCGATCGCGATGTCATCGGGGATCTTGTCGGCTTCGCAGACCAGTTCCAGCTCGTGACGGACGATGTTGAGCACGCCGCCGCGCTTGAGGCCCGGCGAGGCCGCTTCGTTGGCGAACACCACCGGCACGTTGACGTGGACAGTCGCGTCCTTGGACAGGCGCAGGAAGTCAGCATGGAGCGGACGGTCGCTGACCGGGTGGAAGGCGACGTCCTTGGGGAGCGTGCGCAGCGTCTTGCCGCCAACCTCGACCTCGACGATCGAGTTGAAGAAGTGGCCGGTGCCAAGCTGCTTGACCAGCAGCTTTTCCTCGACATGGATGGCGAGGGGCTCTTCATTGCCACCATAGACGACGGCGGGGACGCGGCCTTCGCGGCGCAGTGCACGGGAGGCTCCCTTGCCAGCCCGGTTGCGCGCCTCGGCCGGCAGGTGCAGCGTATCGCTCATTGCATTGCCTTTCGAAAAACGAGTGTTGTTCCAGTTTCCTCCGCCACGCCTCCAGGGATGACCATGACGCGGAAGCGCGCGCCCCTAGCGGCAATACGCGCCGAATGCAAGGCTACTGGAGGCGAGTGACGTGCCAGCCTTGCGTCGCCATCAGTGCGGGCAGACCCTGCGGCCCGGCCATATGCCCGGCGCCGACGGCAACGAAAGGATGCTTGCCCTGGTGCAACAGGGAACCGATCCGGTCCGCCCAGGCCCGGTTGCGACCGGTGAGCAAGGCCTCGCGCAGCTCGGGATCGGTCAGGAAACCGCGGGCGGTCTCGGCCTCGATCGGGGCCATGTCGCCCCGCGCCCAGGCCCGGACCACGTCGGGATCGTCCGGGCGGAGACCTTCGCGCACAACGCTTTCGAGCAGAACGCGCTGATCTTCTTCGGCCAGGTGGTCAAAGATCGAGAGCTGCGCCGATGCCCCCTCCAGCTGATCGACCGGGCGGCGATAGGTCGCGACCAGCTCGCGCTCTATCCCGTTGCTGCTTTCGATCCCGGCCTTGCTCGCCAGCGCCTGTTCGATGGTCAGCGCTGCGGCCCATGTTTCTAGGCCATCGAGGGCGGCGGGATCGAGCCCGGTCTCATGCAGCACCCTATCGAGCGCGGGACGCAGTGCGGGGCTGATCCTTTCGCGCAGCGGCTGAAGGCCGGGGCTTTGCGAAAGCGCGGCGAAGGCCCGGGGCGCCTCTTCGATATGCGCGACCTCGAGGACCAGCAGGTCCGAGGCGGCAAGCGCCTCGGCTACCTTGCCCTGGCGCCAGTCGAGCCGCTCGGGCAGGGCGTGGACCGTACCGAACAGCCAGGCTTTTTCGCCGTGCGGCCCCTCGATCTGCCACAGCGCGGGATGGGCCGGGGGCGCCGCGCGGCAGGCCCCCAGCGCCAGCGCGGCCAGCGCGGCCAGGATCGAGGCGCGCAGCGCGCTATTGAACACGCTCAACCTTGAGCCCGGCCTTCTCAAGCTGGTCCTGCACCGACCCCGCACCGCCCAGATGCCCCGCGCCGACCGCCAGGAATACCGTGCCGGGCCGGTCGAGCCGCTGGCGGATCCAGGCCGACCAGGTCTTGTTGCGGTTGACGATCAGGGCCTCGATCAGCTCGGGGCTGGATTCGTCGGCGTTCATCAGTTCGGCAAGCGCGATCGCATTGCCGCTGGCCCAGGCGTCGACCATCTTGTCGATCTCGCCCTTGAGCTGGGGGAGCGAGTCAATCACCTCGAACAAGTATTGCTTCTGCACCGTGTGCGAAAAACCGGCGAACAGCCCGAGCTGGAAATCGAGCGTCTCCAGTCCGACGCGGGGGCGCGCCAGCTTGCGGTTGCGCTCGGCCAGTTCGGCCTCGACCCCGCGCGAGGGATCGAAGCCTTCGCGCATCAGCGGGATCGTCGCCAGGGTCACCGCGGCGAACCAGGGCTGATAACGGTCGAACGCCTCTGCGGGCAGACCCTGTCCGGCAAGCGCGGCCTCGTACTTGGTGCGTTCGTCGGCATCCATCTGGGTGCGCAGGCTTTCGCCCGAGGGGAGCATGCCCAGGCGGACCACCAGCGCGGGCGCCTCTGCCTCGGCGCCCTCGGGGATCTCGGTCACCAGCTCGTCGGCCTGCTCGAAGGCGCTTTCTACCTTGCCGTGATACCAGTCGATCCCCTTGGGCAGCAGGTGGATCGTGCCGAACAGGTAGATCGTGGTATCCGCGTCCGAAACCTTCCACAGCGCGGGATTGGCCTCTTGCCGGGCTGATTCGGCGAGTTCTGGTTGCGATGCGGGCTGCTGCTGGGCTGCCACCGGAGCGCCCAGAAGGGCGCTGACGAGGGCAAGGGCGGACATGAGCTTCGTTGCAACGGTGGTCATCGCTGGCCTTTCTGCGTCAGGAAATGTGATCGAGCAATGAACCGAGGGCGACTAACGATAGCGCTTCCACAGCCACACCGCGCCCCACACGGTGTAGGTGGCAAAGAATACGGCCACGCCGTCGACCGATGGAAGCAACGCCGCACGCGCGCCCAGCCACCAGCAGAAGCTGATCAGCGAGTAGGCATAAAGACCGTAAAGCGCACCTTCGCGATAGGCATCGAATTCGTGCTCGTCGATTGCACGATGCCAGGCCCAGGTGATCCATGGCAAGGCTGTGCAGGTCAGGGCGATCAGCGCAATCGCAGCCCAACCCTGCATGGGTGCATCGGAGAAAATCGAAAATGCCGGCGCCCCGAACCCCTGGGGCTGTCCGATCAGCATGATGACAGCGATTGCAGCCCCGAGAAGCCCGGAAAGGACCGTCAAAGTCCTGCCCTTGCGGACCGAGGGTGCGACAATCTCGCTGCGCGCGCTGCGCGAGAGTCCAAGGACTGTTCGCGCGGCTAGCCACAGGCAAAGCACAGTTCCCCCGACCAGGCCCGCGCCGACCAGCAATCCGACAGTGCTTAACGGCCGCGAGGGATCATGCGCCGAAAAGAACCCCACACTCGCTCCGGCAAGGAAGATCGCGCCAAGGCTTGATCCCACAAGGCCGAACACCGAAGCCAGGCGGCTGCGGGCCGGGGTGTGCTCGATTCCATCATCAGTTTGCGCTGTCATCGAAAATCTCCTCGATGGAAAGCGCGAACAGCCGCGCGATCCGGAATGCCAGGGGAAGGGACGGGTCGTGCTTTCCGGTCTCGATCGCGTTGACCGCCTGGCGCGAAACGTCGAGCCGCATGGCAAGCTCTGCCTGGCTCCAGTTGCGTTCGGCTCGCAGTACTTTGAGGCGATTGTTCATGTCAGCATGACCTGTCTGTTTGTCAGGTATACCTTACTAGATGCAGCGATTCGCCAGCGATGTCAAGAAAACCTGACATCGAGGCTCGAGCATGGTTGATTTGCCGCGGGCAATCGGCCAAAGGCCCGCCAATGAGCGAAACCGCGCCCCTCAGCTTTCAGGACATGATCCTGCGCCTCCACGCGTTCTGGAGCGCGCAGGGCTGCCTGATCCTGCAACCCTATGACATGCGCGTGGGCGCGGGCACCTTTCACCCCGCCACAACGCTGCGCAGCCTGGGGCCGGAGCCGTGGAACGCGGCCTATGTCCAGCCCAGCCGCCGCCCCACAGACGGGCGCTATGGCGAAAACCCCAACCGCCTTCAGCACTATTACCAGTACCAGGTGATCCTCAAGCCCAACCCGGAAAACCTGCAGGAGCTCTACCTGCAATCGCTGGTAGAGATCGGGGTCGATCCGCTGGCGCATGACATCCGCTTTGTCGAGGATGACTGGGAAAGCCCCACGCTCGGCGCCTGGGGGCTGGGCTGGGAAGTGTGGTGCGACGGGATGGAAGTAACCCAGTTCACCTATTTCCAGCAGATGGGCGGGTTCGATTGCCGCCCGGTGGCGGGCGAGCTGACCTATGGGCTGGAGCGCCTGGCGATGTACATCCAGGGGGTCGACAACGTCTATGACCTGGCCTTCAATAGCGCCGGGGTCAGCTACGGGCAGGTGTTCCTCAAGAACGAGCAGGAATTCTCGAAATACAACTTCGAGGTGGCTGATACGGATTCGCTGTTCCGTGGCTTTCAGGCCGCCGAGGCGGAGTGCCGCCGCTGCATCGAGGCCGACGTGCCGCTGGCCGCCTACGATCAGGCGATCGAGGCCAGCCACCTGTTCAACCTGCTCCAGGCACGCGGGGTGATCTCGGTGCAGGAACGCGCCAGCTACATCGGCCGGGTGCGCGAGCTGGCCAAGGGTTCATGCCAGGCCTGGATTGAAAAGAACAAGGCCGATTGGGAGCAGCGCTTCCCGGGGTGGTCGGCATGAGCACGTTCCTTCTCGAACTGCGCAGCGAGGAAATCCCGGCCCGGATGCAGGCTGGGGCGCGCGAGACCCTCGAAAAGCTGTTCCGCAAGGAGATGGACGCGGCGGGCGTTGTCCTGGGCCAGGTTACCGTCTGGTCCACCCCGCGCCGCCTGACGCTGATCGCGCGCGATCTGCCCTCCGCCACCGCCGCGGTGAGCGAGGAAGTGAAGGGGCCGCGCGTCGGCGCGCCGCCACAGGCGCTCGAAGGCTTCCTGCGCAAGACCGGCCTTGCCGAAAGCGACCTGATCGAGCGTGACGGGGTGCTGTTCGCGATTCATCAAAAGCCCGGCCGCGCCACCGCCGAAGTGCTGGCCGAGGCAGTGCCCGCGATCGTCCGCGCCTTTCCCTGGCCCAAGAGCCAGCGCTGGGGCGCCGCATCGCTCAGCACGGAAAGTCTGCGCTGGGTACGCCCGCTTTCGGGGATCGTGGCGCTGCTGGATGGCGCGGTAATCGATTGCGAGGTGGGCGGGATCGCCGCCGGGCGCCTGACGCGCGGCCATCGCTTTCATTCCGAAGGCGAGATTTCGCTCGACGGGGCCGAGGACTATGTCGCCAAGCTGTTCGCCGCCCACGTCATCGTCAACCATGCCGAGCGGCAGGACCTGATCCGCGAAAAGGCCCGCGCCGCCGCAGCGGCCCATGGGCTGGTGCTGGTCGAGGACGAAGGGCTGGTGGTGGAAAACGCCGGGTTGACCGAATGGCCGGTGCCCTTGCTGGGCCGGTTCGACGAGGCCTATCTTGATGTTCCGCCCGAGGTTATCCAGCTAACCGCCCGCACCAACCAGAAATATTTCGTCTGTGAGGATGCGGCGGGCAAGCTCGCCAACGCTTTCGTCTGCACCGCCAACATCGTGGCCGCCGATGGCGGCGCAGCGATTGTGGCGGGCAACCGCAAGGTGCTCGCCGCGCGGCTCAGCGATGCGCGCTTCTTCTGGGAACAGGACCGCAAGGTCCGCCTTGAGGATCAGGCCAAGAAGCTGGAGCGGATCACCTTCCACGAAAAGCTGGGCACCGTCGCCGACAAGGTGGCACGGGTGGCCAATTTGACTGAATGGCTGGCGAGCGAAGGCATTGTGCCCGGTTGCGACCCGGCGCTGGCACGTCAGGCAGCCAAACTGTGCAAGGCCGATCTTGTCACCGAAATGGTGGGCGAATTTCCCGAGCTGCAAGGCCTGATGGGCGGATACTACGCCCGCGCAGAGGGTCTGCCCGACGCCGTGGCCGATGCGATCCGCGATCATTACAAGCCGGTGGGGCAGGGTGATGAGGTGCCGACGGCGCCGGTGACGGTGGCTGTTAGTTTGGCGGACAAGCTGGATACGCTCGTCGGGTTCTTCCAGATTGACGAGAAACCGACCGGATCGAAGGATCCGTTTGCCCTTCGTCGTGCCGCTTTGGGCATCTTGCGAACCATCCTTGACAACTCGATCCGAGTTTCGATGCGCGATCTCATTACCGCTGCCGCCCACCCTGGGGGCTCACAAGAGGCGGGACGCGAAATTGCATCGTTCCTGATTGAACGGCTTAAGGTTCAGCAGCGCGAGGCCGGCATCAGGCACGATATGATTGATGCTGTCGTCGCAGTCGAAACGGGTGGCGATAACTACCGTATGGTGCGCTGCGTCCACGCGCTCCAATCCTTCATCGGCACCGAGGACGGCGCAAACCTGCTGGCCGGCTACAAGCGCGCCGCGAATATCCTCAAGAAGGAGGGTGTCGAGGCGGCGGAAGCGAATTCGCTTTCCTACACCCCCGAACCTGCCGAAAAGGCGCTGATCGATGCGCTGGACGCTGCCGGGCCGCTGGCTGCCGAGGCCGTTCAGGCCGAAGACTTCGCCAAGGCCATGGCCGCCCTGGCCTCGCTGCGCGCGCCGATCGATGCCTTCTTCGACCAGGTGACCGTCAACGATGCCGATCCCGCCAAGCGCCTTTACCGCCTCTCGCTGCTTGCGCGCTTCCGCGATGCGGTGCATGGCGTGGCGGATTTCTCGCGGATCGAAGGCTGAAACTGCAAAAGGTGACACCCAAAATCGCCCATCTGTCACCTTTTTCGCGGCAAGCATCTGTAAGGTAACGGCAAAGCACCCGGACAGGGGTGTCACCTTTTGCCCACCCCGTGTCCGCCGCCTGTTTCCGGCTTCAAACTGTGCACCATTCCTGTTGCAGCGCACAAAAGGGCTGACTCCGGTCCCTTCGACGGTTAGGGGCAAGGGCACACCGGCATGCGAATCGCCGGTTCCTGGAAATGGCGGTTTCCCGTGACTTCATACGTATTCACTTTTGGTGGTTCGGCGCAGAGCGATGATCCCCGCAGCCGCGACAAGACGGTTGTCGGCGGCAAGGGCGCAAACCTCGCCGAAATGGCCGGGATCGGCCTTCCGGTTCCTCCCGGCTTTACCATCACCACCGAGGAATGCGTGCGCTATCTGGCCGAGGGGTCGGACTTTTCCGACAGCCTGCGCGCCGAAGTCGCCGCCGCCCTGGCCCATATCGAAAGCGCCGTGGGCAAGGCATTCGGCGATCACGCCAATCCGCTGCTGGTATCGGTGCGCTCGGGTGCGCGGGTTTCGATGCCGGGAATGATGGATACGGTGCTCAACCTGGGCCTCAACGACCGGACGGTTGAGGGGCTGGCGCAAAGCGCGGGCGATGCGCGCTTCGCCTGGGACAGCTATCGCCGCTTCATCCATATGTATTCCGACGTGGTGCTGGGGCTCGATCATCACCTGTTCGAGGACGCGCTGGAAATCGCCAAGGAAGATGCCGGCTATTACGCCGATGTCGAAATGCAGGCCGAGGACTGGCAGGCGCTGGTAAGCGAATACAAGGCGCTGGTCGAGCAGGAGCTGGGCCAGGCCTTCCCGCAGGACCCGCACGAACAGCTGTGGGGCGCGATCCGCGCGGTGTTCGATTCGTGGGATTCGGACCGGGCCAAGGTCTATCGACGGCTCAACGACATTCCCGGCGATTGGGGCACCGCAGTCAACGTCCAGGCGATGGTGTTCGGCAACATGGGCGATACCAGCGCCACCGGGGTGGCCTTTACCCGCGATCCGGCGACCGGCGAGCGCGCCTATTACGGCGAGTGGCTGATCAACGCCCAGGGCGAGGACGTGGTCGCGGGGATCCGCACCCCGCAATACCTCACCCGCCAGTCGCGCGAGCGCGCCGGGGCCAAGCCGCTTTCGATGGAAGAGGCCATGCCCGAGGCCTTTGCCGAGCTGGCGGCGGTGTTCGACCTGCTGGAGAAGCACTACCGCGAGATGCAGGACATCGAGTTTACCGTTGAGCGCGGCAAGCTGTGGATGCTCCAGACCCGAACCGGCAAGCGCACCGCCAAGGCCGCGCTCAAGATGGCGGTCGACATGGTGGGCGAAGGGCTGATCGACGAACGCACAGCGATCCTCCGGGTCGATCCGATGGCGCTCGATCAGCTGCTCCACCCCACGCTCGATCCCGAGGCCCCGCGCGATCTGCTGGTCAAGGGGCTGCCGGCTTCGCCCGGCGCGGCTTCGGGCGCGGTGGTGCTCGATGCCGATACCGCCGAAAAGCGCGCGGCGATGGGTGAGGCAGTGATCCTGGTGCGGGTCGAGACCAGCCCCGAAGACATCCACGGCATGCACGCCGCCAAGGGCATCCTGACCGCGCGCGGCGGCATGACCAGCCACGCCGCGGTGGTGGCGCGCGGCATGGGCCGCCCCTGCGTTTCGGGCGCGGCGGGGATCTCGATCGACATAGCCTCGCGCAGCCTGAGGATCGGCGCGCGCGATTTCAGGGAAGGCGATGTCATCACCCTCGATGGCAGCACCGGCGATGTCATGGCGGGCGAAGTCCGCACGATCGAGCCCGAGCTTGTCGGCGATTTCGGCACGCTGATGGAATGGGCCGACCGTCACCGCCGGATGAAGGTGCGCACCAATGCCGAAACCCCGGCCGATTGCCGCGTGGCGCGCCAGTTCGGCGCCGAGGGGATCGGGCTGTGCCGCACCGAGCACATGTTCTTCGATGACAAGCGCATCGCCGCCGTTCGGCAGATGATCCTGGCCGAGGACGAGAAGGGCCGCCGCGCAGCCTTGGCCAAGTTGCTGCCCGAACAGCGCGCCGATTTCCATGCGATCTTCGATGTGATGGCGGGGCTGCCGGTGACGATCCGTCTGCTCGATCCGCCGCTGCATGAATTCCTGCCCCACGCCGATGCCGAGTTCGAAGAGCTGTCAGAGGCGATCGGGATCGGGGTCGATACGCTGAAGCGCCGCGCGGGCGAGCTCTATGAGTTCAACCCGATGCTGGGCCATCGCGGCTGCCGCTTGGGGATCACGTTCCCCGAAATCTACGAGATGCAGGCCCGCGCGCTGTTCGAAGCCGCCTGCGATGTCGCCGCACAGGGCGGGGAAGCGCCGGTTCCCGAAGTGATGATCCCGCTGGTCGCCACCCGCAAGGAGCTGGAACTGCTCAAGGCCGTGGTTGACAAGGCCGCGGGCGAGGTTTTCGCCGAAAAGGGCCGCACGCTGCACTATCAGGTCGGCACCATGATCGAGCTGCCGCGCGCCGCGCTGATGGCGGACAAGATTGCCGAGGTGGGTGAGTTCTTCTCCTTCGGCACCAATGATCTGACCCAGACCACGCTGGGCCTCAGCCGCGACGATTCGGCCAAGTTCCTGGGCGTCTACGTCGAAAAGGGCATCTTCCCGCGCGACCCCTTCGTCAGCCTCGATATCGAGGGCGTGGGGCAGCTGGTCGAGCTGGCGGCGGAGCGCGGGCGCAAGGCGCGCCCCGGGATCAAGCTGGGGATCTGCGGCGAACACGGCGGCGATCCGGCCAGCATCGCGTTCTGCGAGAAGGTCGCCCTGGACTATGTCAGCGCCTCGCCCTTCCGGGTGCCGATCGCACGGCTGGCGGCGGCCCAGGCGGCGCTGGCGGGCAAATAGGGACAGTCCCTAATTACCGCGGCGGCCGGTCAGGGTCAGGATCTCGAACCGCTCGATCGTGCCGGGGGGGAACGCGGCCTCGGCACGGGCGCGGGCGGCGCCGGTCAGCGGCGGGCCGGAGCGGACCAGGCAGTTTGAGAGGCCCTGGGCGCGCAGATCGGCGGTGAGGCTGGCAAGGCTGGAAAAGCGGACGGTGAGGCTGCGGCTGTCTACCACCGGATCGGCCCACCCGGCGCGTTGCAGCAACTGGCCGCCCGCGCGCACGTCCACCATCGGGTGGAGCCGGGGGGCAGGGCGCTCGCCATCGGCGGCAAGCATTGCGGCGCGCAAGTTGTCCAGGCTTCCCGCGCCGGGTAAGCTGGCGATGGCTAGGCCGCCCGGCGCCAGGGCACCACGCAGGTGGATCAGGGCGCCGGGCAGGTCGTTGACCGTATCAAGCGTGCCAAGGCTGGCGATCAGGTCGAACCCGGTTTCAGGATAGGGTTTCTCCTCGTCGAAACCGGAGGCAGGATCGGCGGCGATCACAGTGCAATCCTGCGCGGAAAGGTGACCGGCCAGAACTCCGCTCCAGTCCCCGATCACCAGCGCGCGCCGGGGCTCATGGCGCAGGAAGGCGAGCCGTTCGATCACATCCTCGACCATGTCGTCGAGCAGATAGCGCGCCGCTCCGGGCCGGGCCTGAAGGGCAAGCGCGCGCTGCCGCGCCGCGAGGCGCCGGGCAGGGTCAAACACGAGTGGTGGCGGCATGGCGCTCATCGCGTTGCCCTTGCCTTGCGCGACGGCGCGGCGCAAGCGATACCGATGGGCATGGAGGTTCCCGCCGCCCTGGCCCCGGTCGTCGATCTGGTCTTTCCCCCGCGCTGCCCGCTGTGCGGCGCGGCGCTGGCCCGACAGGGGGGCTATGCGCGGGGTGCTGGGCCGAACTGGCAATCCCCGGTGAGCCAAGCTGCGCCACCTGCCAGCGTCCGCTGGGGGAGGGGCATGGCCAGGGCCTGATCTGCGCCCCATGCTTGGCCGATCCACCGCGCCATGACGGTATTACCGCAGCCACGCTCTACAACGATGCCTCGCGCCGCCTGGTGCTGGCCTTCAAGCACGGACGGCACATCGCCCACGCGCGGCTGATGACGCGGCTGATCCTGGCGCGGTTACCGCTGGAGATCGACCGGGAGTGGCTGTTCGTACCCGTCCCGCTGCATCGCTGGCGCTTGTGGCGGCGCGGGTTCAATCAGGCGGCACTGCTCGCTGGCGAGCTGGCGCGGCAACGCGGGGCTGCGGTGCTGGTCGATGGTCTGGTGCGCCGCAAGGCAACCCCGATGCTGGGCGGGATGGGCAAGCGCGCGCGTGCCCGTGCTTTGAGTGGGGCGATTGCGATCAACCCGAAGCGGTCCCGCGCGATAACTGGCGCGAAGATCGTGCTGGTCGACGATGTCCTGACCTCAGGCGCAACCAGCGAGGCCTGTGTTGCCGCGCTCAAACGCGCAGGGGCTAGCGAAGTGCGGATTGCCTGCTTTGCCAGGTTACTCGACGAGGCGCTTCACCTCGCCTGAATAACGAAACGCCCGGAACCGAAGTTCCGGGCGTTCGCGTGACGAAACTCGCGAGCGCCGCTTTCGCGTTTTGGCGATCCCCCTTGATCGCCGCGCCCAAACCCTCATGCGGATGCCTGCTTTGCAAGCTTTGATCGATCCCCGAACCTGGGCCACTAGCGCCGTTGGAACTGGCGCTTCCGGTCCATCAGGCGGTATCACCGCGGCGCCTCAATCCGCGAATCCGGTCCGGATTGAAAGCGGGAAGTCGGTCCGGCGCAGTTTTTGGTCGACACATGTGGTTATCATGCAACAAGGAGCCACGATGGATCCGGACGACACTTTCAAGCGCGAGCAGGGCGGAGCCTTCCTGCCCAAGTTCGATGCCAATGGCCTGCTCACCGCGGTGGTCGTCGATGCGGAAACGCGCGAGGTGCTGATGGTGGCCTTCATGGACTCTGAGGCACTCGCCAAAACCCGCGCGAGTGGATTGGCCCATTTCCATTCGCGCTCACGCGGGCGGCTGTGGATGAAGGGCGAAACCTCCGGCCATGTCTTGAGGGTGACGGAAATCCGGGTCGATTGCGATCAGGATGCGCTGGTATTGGTTTGCTCGCCCGCCGGCCCGGCTTGCCACACCGGTGCGGTGAGCTGCTTCTACCGCAAGCTCGATGGAGACTTGCTAATCCGACGCGATAATTGACGCTTACGTAAAGGTAAGCTAGATTGCCCCCATGGACCACATCGCCGCACCGCGCTCAAGCCACGATGGCGCCCACATCGAGCGGCCCGATGCGCTTGAGCGCGAACAGTTCTCGATATCCGACCTGACCGGCGAATTCGGCGTCACCGCGCGGGCGCTGCGTTTCTACGAGGATGAGGGGCTGATCGCGCCGCGCCGGATCGGGCTGAGCCGGGTCTATTCCAAGCGCGACCGCGCCCGGCTGGCGTGGATCCTGCGTGCCAAGAACGTCGGCTTCAGCCTTACCGAGATCAAGGAGATGATCGATCTCTACGATCTGGGCGATGGCCGGGTGGAACAACGCCGGGTTACCATCCAGCGCTGCCGCGAGAAGGTTGAGCGCCTGCGCCAGCAGCGCGACGATCTCGACGCGGCTATCCATGAATTGTCCGATTTCATCCAATTGGTCGAGAATATCGACCTCGGCGCCCACCAGGGCTGACCGCAACAGACCAAGGACCTGCCATGCCGATCTATAAGGCGCCTACGCGCGACACCCGATTTGTGATCAATGAGCTGCTGCGGCTTGAGCTTTACGGCGATCTGCCGGGATTCGAGAACGCAAGCGCCGACATGGTCGATGCCGTGGTCGAGGAATGCGGCCGGTTCTGTTCCGAAGTGCTCGCCCCGATCAACCTGTCCGGCGATCAGGAAGGCTGCACCCGCCATGCCGATGGCACGGTAACCACCCCCAAGGGTTTCAAAGAGGCCCACGCCCAGTTCCGCAAGGCGGGCTGGGGTACGCTTTCCGCGCCCGAGCAGTTCGGCGGGCAGGGCATGCCGCATGTGATGGGGATGATGGCGGAGGAGTTCATCTCCTCTGCCAACCAGTCGTGGGGAATGTACCCGGGTCTGACCGGCGGCGCGATCAGCGCGATCCTCGCCAAAGGCAGCCCGGAACAACAGGCCAAGTACCTGCCCAAGATGATCTCCAACGAATGGCTCGGCACCATGAACCTGACCGAGCCGCACTGCGGCACCGATCTCGGCCTGATCCGCACCCGCGCGGTGCCCGCTGCCGATGGCTCCTATGCGATTACCGGCACCAAGATCTTCATTTCGGCGGGCGATCACGACCTGACCGACAACATCATCCACCTGGTGCTCGCCAAGACCCCCGATGCGCCCGACAGCACCAAGGGTATCTCGCTGTTCATCGTCCCCAAGGTTCTGGTCAACGATGACGGTTCGCTGGGTGAACGCAACGCGGTTTCGTGCGGCAGCATCGAGCACAAGATGGGCATCCACGCCAACGCCACCTGCGTGATGAACTACGATGGCGCCAGGGGATGGATGGTTGGCGAGGAGAACAAGGGCCTCGCCGCGATGTTCATCATGATGAACGCGGCGAGGCTTGGGGTGGGCATCCAGGGCCTTAGCCAGGCCGAGGCTGCCTATCAGAACGCCGTGAAATATGCCCAGGAACGCCGCCAAGGCCGCGCGCTGACTGGCCCGGCAGAACCGGCGGAAAAGGCCGATACGCTGTTCGTCCACCCCGACGTGCGCCGTATGCTGATGGACGCCAAGGCCTATACCGAAGGCATGCGCGCGCTGTGCCTGTGGGGCGCCTTGCAGGTAGACCTTTCACACAAGGCGGTGGATGAGGCCGAACGACAGATGGCCGACGATCTGATCAGTCTGCTCACCCCCGTGATCAAGGGCTATGGCACCGACAAGGGCTTCGATACCTGCGTCAACATGCAGCAGGTGTTCGGCGGACACGGCTTCATCGAGGAATGGGGCATGAGCCAGTTCGTGCGCGACTGCCGCATCACCCAGATCTATGAAGGCGCCAACGGGGTGCAGGCGATGGATCTGGTCGGGCGCAAGCTCCCGCAGAACGGCGGCCGCGCGGTCCAGGCGCTGTTTGCGCTGGTTGACGGCGAATGTGCCGCGGCCAAGCTCCGCCCGGAACTGGAAAAGCTGGCCAGCCAGGTCGAGAAGGCCAATGGTGAGCTCAAGGCGGCAACCATGTGGTTCATGCAGAACGGCATGGCCAATCCCAACGCCATCGGCGCCGGGGCGCATCACTACATGCACATCATGGGCGTGGTCAGCCTGGGCCTGATGTGGCTGCGCATGGCGACGGTATCGCTCGATGCGCTGGCCGCCGGAGCCTCGGACAAGGCCTTCTACGAAGCTAAGTTGACCACGGCGCGTTACTACGGCGAACGCTTCACCCCCGACGCCGGCGCGCTGCGCCGCAAGATCGAGGCCGGGAGCGAAGCGCTGATGGCGCTGCCGGTAGAGGCCTTCGCGACGGTCTAGCCGAAAACCTCGTCGAACAGGCCCAGCATTGCGGACCACGATTGCCGGTCTGCGCTGGAGTCATAGAACAGCGCGCCGTTGCTGGGTGAGGGCAGCGGATTAGTGAAGCCATGGGGCACGCCCGCATAGCTGTGAAAGTGCCAGTTGGCCTTTACCGCGTCCATCTCCTGCCAAAATCGCAACACCTGCTCGCGCGGGACCAGCGCGTCGGCATCGCCGTGGCAGACCAAGATGCGTGCGCGGATCGGCTTGTCCGCCGGGCGCGCCGTTTCGAGGATGCCGTGAAAGCTAGCGACTACGGCCAGATCGGCGTCTTCACGCGCAAGTTCAAGCACGGCCTGCCCGCCCATGCAAAAGCCGATCGCGGCAAGGGGCAGATCGCCAGCCAGTGGTCGCAGGGCATCAAGCGCCGACAACAGCCGAGCACGATAGGCGACTGGGTCCGCGCGCAGAGCTGCGGCGGCTTCACCGGCGGCAGCGAAATCGGCCGGGAGCACGCCGTAGAAATCCGCGATCAGTGCAAGGTAACCCGCATCCGCCAGGGCCTTTGCCTTGGCTTCGATGGTGGGCGTGAGGTTCATGATGGTCGGAAAAACCACCACTGCCGCGCGTGCGGATGTGGCCGGGCGCGCCAGCCAACCGCTCAGCGCGGTCCCGCGATCGGCATAGGTGACCTGTTCGAGCGCGCTCACTCCGGCAGGAAATCCGGCACGGAAAGATAGCGCTCGCCGGTGTCGTAGTTGAAACCCAGCACCCGCGTTCCGGAGGGGAGTTCCTTGAGCTTCTGGGCGATCGCAGCAAGAGTCGCGCCCGAGCTGATCCCCACCAGCATTCCCTCCTTTGTGGCACAGAGGCGGGCCATCTCCTTGGCATCGGCAGGATCGACCTGGATCGCCCCGTCGATCGCCTGGGTGTGAAGATTGGCGGGGATGAAACCGGCGCCGATCCCCTGGATCGGGTGCGGTGCGGGCTGGCCGCCCGAGATCACCGGCGAGAGCGTCGGCTCGACCGCATAGGCCTTCATCTGCGGCCAGCTGCGCTTGAGTGTTTCCGCGCAGCCGGTCAGGTGGCCGCCGGTGCCGACTCCGGTGATCAGCACGTCGATCGGTGTATCGGCAAAATCGGCAAGTATTTCTTGTGCGGTGGTACGCACGTGGACGGCGATGTTGGCCGGGTTCTCGAATTGCTGCGGCATCCACGCGCCGGGTGTGGATGCAACCAGCTCGTGCGCGCGCTCAATCGCTCCCTTCATGCCCTTTTCGCGCGGGGTGAGATCGAAGCTCGCGCCATAGGCGAGCATCAGGCGGCGGCGCTCGATCGACATCGATTCGGGCATGACCAGAACCAGCTTGTAGCCCTTGACCGCTGCCGCCATTGCAAGCCCGATCCCGGTGTTGCCGCTGGTCGGCTCGACGATCGTGCCTCCGGCCTTGAGGCTGCCGTCAGCCTCGGCCGCCTCGATCATCGCCAGTCCGATCCGGTCCTTGATCGAACCACCTGGATTGGCACGTTCGGCCTTCACCCAAACCTCGTGATCGGGGAACAGCCGCGAAAGACGGATGTGCGGGGTATTGCCGATGGTAGCGAGAATGCTGTCAGCCTTCATGGCCCTTGCTCCTGGTTGCGATATTGGGGCGCGAAGCTCTTCGCGCGTTTGAGTTCGGGAAACAGCACCGTCCAGATGGCGGTGACAAGGATAGCCCCGGCACCGCCCAGCGCAACCGCGCCCACCGGGCCGAGGATGGCGGCGGCAAGTCCGGATTGCATCTCGCCAAGTTCGTTCGAGGCGGAGATTGCCAGCCCCGAGATCGAGGAGACGCGCCCGCGCTTGTCGTCGGGTGTGTTGAGCTGGACCAGGGTGTTGCGGACGAACACCGAAACCGAATCCGCCGCACCCAGCAAGGCCAGCATTCCCACCGAAAGCAGAAAGTTGCCGGACAGCCCGAAGGCCAGTGTTGCCAGTCCGTAGATCGCGACGGCCCACAGCATCTTGGCGCCCACATTGTGCGAAATCGGGCGAATGCCGAGGTAGATCGCGACCAGCACCGAGCCCAGCGCCGGTCCGGCGCGCATGATCCCGAGCATTTCTTCGGGCGATAGACCAAAGGTTCCACGCGGCAGCACATCATAGGCAAAAGCCGGCAACATGGCGGTCGCCCCGCCAAGCAGCACCGCGAACAGATCGAGCGTAACGCAGCCAAGCAGGAAGCGTTCCCGCCAGACGAACTTCGCGCCATCGGTCATCAGCTTGAGCGGCGGCTCCTTGGCGGCGGCGGGAGGAGCGCGGTGCCGGATCGCGAGTAGCGAGGCGACACCCAGCGCAAGCATCAGCGCCGAAAACTCATAGGGCAGCGCATCATCCCGCGCGAGCAGGAAACCACCGACTGCAGGGCCCAGCACAGCGGCTCCTTGCCAGGCGACCGACGAGATCGCGACGGCCTTGGGCAACAGCTTCGGCGGAACCACGTTGGGCGTAATCGCGCTGATCGCCGGGCCGATGAACACCCGCGCCGAGCCGTAGGCTGCCGCCATGGTGAACAGCAGCGGCAGAGTCAGAAACTGCCGTGTGTTGGCCAGCGCGAGAAGCACGGCAATCACTACATCCAGTGCGCAGGCCGCCGCAGCTACATAGCGCCGGTCCATCCGGTCGGCCAGAACTCCGGCCAGCGGGGTGAGCAGCATGAAGGGTACGAACTGAACCAGCCCGAGCACCCCGATCATGAACGAAGCCTCGGCCTCGTTCATGCCGTAGTCGCTACGGGCCAGCCGATAGGTCTGCGCGCCGATCACCACGACCATCGCCGAGGTGGCAGCCGTGTTGATGAACCGGGCAAGCCAGATCAGCCGGTAGTCGCGAAATTGCAGAGGGTGGCTGGGCGAACTCACGCACAAGCAATGGCAGCGCGCCGCGCGCTTGCCAAGCGGGGTGAACCTATCGGGGCTAAAACCCCCACTTTAGCGCCAGCCTTCGGCCCAGAGCGCCGAAGGCAAGATAGATCGAGGGATCTACCGCATTGGCGGAGTTGCCGGATTCCGGCATTTGCGTTATCTGCTTGGCCTCGCTGCGGTTCGTAGAGCCGGACGGACCATCATCCGGCACCCGCTGATCCATCGTGCCGGGCGGCGAATTTCTCTCTTGCAGCGTCAGCGCGTTTTTCGCAGCCGCGGATTCGGCTGGAGCTTGTCGATCATCCGCATGAAATCGTCGAGGCGGATGATGCGTTCGAACTGGAATCCGGCGCGGCCTTCGTTGGCCCAGATCATGTGCGCCTCGATCCGGCCCACTTCGGGAAGTCGGATCGTGACGCGTTCGCCGCGGCTGATTTCAAGGTCGCCGGCAACCATGAATCCATGCGCCGAGAGGTTGACGATGTGCATGTGCACGTCGCCAAGGCGGCGGTGTTCGCCGATCACATTGTGTTCCACCGGGTGGCGCGTGGCGCGTCGCATGTCGGTGACGGTCAGTTGTGCTCCAGCGGACATGCCGATGGTTACCTCTCGATTTCGTTCACAGCAGCGAACGGTATGAGGGGCAAAGGCAAAAATTGGGTAAACTCGGCGGCAATCTTGCGCCCGGGGCGGCATGCCTATGCCGGTCGCAAGACCCCGTGACGCTTCTTGCCCGAGGAAATCCGGGCTTCCCGCGCGCCAGGGATGTGGAATCCTTCATCGACGACGGACTCGCCATCGACCCGCGCGCCGCCGCCCGCGACCAGCCGTTTGGCCTCGCCCCGGCTGGCGGCAAAGCCAATGCCAACCAGCGCGTCGATTATTCCGATACCCTCTGCCGGCAGGGCAAGAACGGGCAGGTCAGCGCCCACTCCGCCGCCCGCGAAGGTTGCCGATGCCGTGGCTTCGGCGGCCTTCGCTGCCTTGTCGCCCCGGCACAGACGGGTGACCTCGTTGGCCAACACCACCTTGGCGGCGTTGATCTCGCTGCCTTCCAGCGCTTCGAGCCGGGCGATCTCATCAAGCGGCAGATCGGTGAACAGGCGCAGAAACTTGCCCACGTCGCGGTCATCGGCATTGCGCCAGTACTGCCAGAAATCCCAGGCGGGCAGGGCTTCTTCGTTGAGCCAGACGGCGCCTGCAGCGGTCTTGCCCATCTTGGCTCCATCGGCGGTGGTCAGCAGCGGGGTGGTCACCCCGAACACCTCGATCCCGTTCATCCGCCGGGTCAATTCGATTCCGTTGACGATGTTGCCCCATTGGTCCGATCCGCCCATCTGCAAGCGGCAGCCGTGCTGCAGCGCGAGTTCGCGGAAATCGTAGGCTTGCAGGATCATGTAGTTGAATTCGAGGAAGGTCAGCGGCTGCTCGCGTTCCAGCCGCAGCTTGACCGAATCGAAGGTCAGCATGCGGTTGATGGTGAAATGCGGGCCAACCTCGCGCAGCAGATCGACATAGCCGAGCGCACTCAGCCAATCGTCGTTGTTGACCATCACCGCGTCGCTCGGGCCATCGCCAAAGCTCAGGAAACGTTCGAACACCTTGCGGATCGAGGCGATGTTGGCGTCGATCGCTTCGGCGGTCAGAAGCTTGCGGCTTTCGTCCTTTCCGGAGGGATCGCCTACCTTGGTGGTCCCGCCGCCCATCAATACGATCGGCTTGTGCCCGGCCTGCTGCAGGCGGCGCAGCAGCATGATCTGCACTAGACTGCCAACGTGCAGCGATGGCGCGGTGGCATCGAAGCCGATATAGCCGGGGATCACTTGCGCGTTCGCGAGACTGTCGAGGCCTTCGGCATCGGTCAGCTGGTGAATGTATCCCCGCTCGTCGAGCAGGCGCAGGAGGGTGGAAGAATAAGTCATGGCGGGCGCCGCCTAGCATGGAGAAACGCGCTTGGAAACGTTTGCCCTTCTGCCCCACCCGGACAGCCCGGCGGTTGAGGTCGACGCGGTCGAGGCGAGAATCTCGATTACCGATCCACACTGGCTTTCGATCCGCTGGAAGATCGCGCGGGCGGGAAAGATCGTGGTGCCGCCATTGGCAGGGCGGGGCAGGGCGGACGGTCTGTGGCAGACCACCTGTTTCGAATTGTTCGTGCGCCAAGGCGAAGGGTACGGCGAGTTCAACTTCAGCCCTTCGGAACGCTGGGCTGCATATGACTTCAGCGCATACCGGGAAGGGATGCACGAAAGATCGGTGCCGCGCGATCCCCGCTGCACCTGGCGCGGGGGCAGCAGGATCGCGATCTTTGACGCCGAAGTGCCGCTTGCCGCGCTGCCGCCGCTGCCCTGGCAATGCGGCCCCAGCGCCGTGATCGAGGAACAGGGCGGCATCAAGAGTTACTGGGCGCTGGCCCATCCGCCGGGCAAACCCGATTTCCACCATCCCGCTTGCTTTGCCGCGACGCTTCCGGCACCGGGAGGGCCATGAAATTCGGTATCGACCGCCTGCTGGTGGATCCAGCGCTCAGAAGGCCGCTTGAAGGCAAACGCGTGGCGCTGGTTGCCCATCCGGCCAGCGTTACGGAGAATCTGGCCCATTCGCTCGACGCGCTGATCGCGGCTGGCGTGAATGTCACCAGCGCCTTTGGCCCGCAGCACGGGCTCAAGGGTGACAAGCAGGACAATATGGTCGAAACCGCGGACGAGCTCGATCCGGTCTACAATATCCCCGTGTTCAGCCTCTATGGCGAGGTGCGCCGTCCCAGCGGGCAGATGATGAGCACGGCGGACGTGTTCCTGTTCGATCTTCAGGACCTGGGCTGTCGGATCTACACCTTCGTCACCACCTTGCTCTACCTGCTGGAAGCCGCGCACGGCACCGGCAAGGAAGTGTGGGTGCTCGACCGGCCCAATCCCGCCGGACGGCCGGTGGAAGGCACCCTGCTGCTTCCGGGGCAGGAAAGCTTCGTCGGCGCCGGGCCGATGCCGATGCGCCACGGGCTGACCCTGGGCGAAATGGGACGCTGGTTCATCGATCATTTCCAGCTCGATGTGCCCTACCGTGTTGTCCAGATGGAGGGCTGGCAGCCCGAGGGGCCGGGCTTTGGCTGGCCGCAGGAACGGATCTGGATCAACCCCAGCCCCAATGCCGCCAGTGTCAACATGGCCCGCGCCTACGCTGGGACCGTGATGCTGGAAGGCGCCACCTTGAGCGAGGGCAGGGGCACGACCCGCCCGCTCGAAGTGTTGTTCGGTGCGCCCGATGTGGATGCCCCGGCGGTTCTGGCCGAAATGCGGCGGCTCGCGCCCGATTGGCTGGCCGGTTGCGCCATGCGCGATTGCTGGTTCACCCCGACCTTCCACAAGCACGCCGGAGAGCTGTGCAACGCGCTGATGATCCATGCCGAGGGCAAGTTCTACGATCACCACGCCTTCCGCCCATGGCGATTACAGGCGCTGGCCTTCAAGGCGATCCGGCGGCTCTACCCAGATTATCCGATCTGGCGCGATTTTCCCTATGAGTACGAATTCGAGCGGCTTGCGATCGACGTGATCAACGGCGGCTCGGCCTTGCGCGAATGGGTTGACGATGAGGCCGCGCAGCCGGGCGATCTTGGGGCGCTTGCCGCGCGAGACGAAGCCCTTTGGCGTGAAGCGATCCGCCCGTTGCTGCTCTACACGTGATTGGCAATCGCCGCGACGAGCTGCGCGGCAGGCAGGAACAATACCTGCGCCAGCAAGGTTCCCGCCAGCCTTGAGAAGCTGATCCAGACGATGGTGCGGCGGAACAGTGGCTCGCTGACACGCCCGTCGACCACGTCGTCGGTCATCACCGAAAGCTGCGGATCGATCAGTGCGAACAGCAGAATCGTCGCCACTCCATTGATTACCGCCGAAAGCTGCGATGCGGTGACGCGGTATTCGGGGTTGAGGTAGCCGGCATAGAGCGAAGCGATCACCCCCACGGTAATCAGCGCCTGGGCCAGGCAATTGGCCGCCAGCACGCCCCAGCCGACGCCGCGCGGCTTCGCCAGCTCGCGCAGCTGGCCCAAGCGCGGCGGCGCGGCGGCCTCACGGATTGAGCGCAGTCCTTCGGGCGAGGCGCTGTGCAGGATCATCCGCACGGTCGAGCGGTGTTGCTTGAAGTGTCCAATCGCGCGCACGAACAGCCGCTGTCCGGTGGGGACAAGCACGATCCCCAGCGCCACCGCCAGCGATGCCGAGCCGAGCACCATCTGGAAATCACCGTAAAGGGCTTCGCCGCCGCCCGAAGCAATGCGGGTTTCGATCCGCTTGGCCAGGAACGGCCCAAGGAACGAATTCGAGGTGCGGCTGACCAGCACCAGGATGTTGAACAGGGCAAAGCTCATCGCGATCCGTCCGGTGCGCACCCCGGCGATCCGCGCGGCATAGGCCAGCGTGCCGATCAGGTTGATCGCTGCGGTGAGCAGACAGATGATGAGCAGCTGGGAATCCACGGCGGCCGCATTAGCAGGAATCACCGTCATATGCCAAACCCACGGATATCATCATGCCGGTGAAAGGATCCTGATGATTTTCAACCCTTCGCCAACCGTGTCGAGAACCTTCTTCACCCAATCCGGGAGCCAGTTGTAGACCCGGCCAAGGCTACCCACTACTACTTCCGAGGTTTCAAGATGCTCTTTGGAAACCGTGGAAACGGGGGCCACATCCTCGGTTCCTGCGCGCCAAGGCGCGAAAGCATCGTTGTCCGTAAAAGGAGCGGATTTGTCCGGGTAGACTTCCCTGACCAAATCGCGAAACAATACGCAGACAAAAGCAAGCTCCTTTAGCAGCATACCGCCCGCAACACTGTTGGGTCCCGCTACTTCGGCGGGAACCCGCAAGTTTTTCAGATCGCGGTCGAGCGTATCGAGCGCTCCGGACCAGCCACCTGCCAGCCACGCAAGCTGATTAGGTTCCTGGCTATCTTGAGCGGCGCTAGCCGTGGCAGCCGCAACCGATACGACAAACTGCTGGATAGCTGCGGCTATCGCCTCGGTTGAAGGAGGATCTGTTGGGAGGGCCGGAAGGTCCAATGTCGACATCGCTAGGTCCTGATCGTATTCGGCTTGTTCTGGCTCAATGTTTCTTGCGGGTCAGCTCGCGCATGGCGTTGTCGAGCCCTTCGAGGGTCAGCGGGTACATCGAACCGCCCACCAATTCGCGGATCATCTTGGTCGATTGCGAATAGGACCACTGCTTTTCCGGCACCGGGTTGATCCACACTGTCGCGGGATAGACATGGGCGACGCGCTGCATCCAGGCTGCGCCCGATTCCTCGTTGAAATGCTCGACCGATCCGCCCGGATGGCTGATCTCGTAGGGGCTCATCGCCGCGTCGCCGACAAAGATCACCTTGTAGTCGTGCCCATACTTGTGGAGGATGTCCCAGGTCTGGGTGCGCTCGCTCCAGCGGCGCTTGTTGTCCTTCCATACGCCTTCGTAGAGGCAGTTGTGGAAATAGAAGAACTCCAGGTTCTTGAACTCGGCGGTGGCGGCGCTGAACAGCTCCTCGACCAGCTTGATGAATGGATCCATCGATCCGCCGACATCGAGGAACAGCAGCAGTTTTACCGCGTTGCGGCGTTCGGCGCGCATGCGGATATCGAGCCAGCCCTGTTTGGCAGTGCCTTCGATCGTGCCATCAAGATCAAGCTCGTCGGGCGAACCCTCACGCGCGAAACGGCGCAGGCGGCGCAGCGCAACCTTGATGTTGCGCGTGCCCAGTTCGCGCGTGTTGTCGAGGTTCTGGAACTCGCGTTTTTCCCACACCTTGAGCGCGCGCTTGTGCTTGCTTTCACCGCCGATCCGCACCCCTTCGGGGTTGTAGCCGTTGTTGCCATAGGGACTGGTGCCCCCGGTGCCGACCCACTTGTTGCCGCCCTCGTGGCGCTTTTGCTGTTCCTCGAGCCGCTTCTTTAGCGTCTCCATGATCTCTTCCCAGGAACCGAGCGACTTGATCGCCTCCATCTCCTCGGGGGTGAGGAATTTTTCCGCCACGGCCTTGAGCCAATCTTCCGGGATATCGACCGGGTTCTGGCCATAGTCGGTCAGCAGGCCTTTGAAGACCTTGTTGAAGACCTGGTCGAACCGGTCGAGCAGACCCTCGTCTTTAACGAAGATCGAGCGGGAGAGGTAATAGAACTGCTCGGGCGTCTGCTCGATCACGTCCTTGTCGAGCGCTTCAAGCAGCACCAGATGCTCTTTGAAGCTGGCACTGATGCCCGCTGCGCGCAATTCGTCGACGAAATTGAAGAACACGGGGCCTCGCTCGCTTGTTAATCGTCTGATTAAGGGTTTGTCGCGGAGGGTGCAAGGCGTTCGGCGGGTCGATGCACGGCGGCTACCAGCACGAAGGATATGTACATCAGCAGGTACCAGGCACCAAGCTTGGCGGGGCTGACGATGGACCAGCCATGCTTCTGGCTGGGATAGAGCCAGGCCTTGCTGAACGTTCCGGCGTTCTCGGCCAGCCAAATGAACAATGCGACCAGCAGCCAGCCGAGCAACAACGGCATCCAGCGATCCGCGCGCCAGACCCGAAACCACACTTTGGTCCGCCAGAACAGGAGGCCCATTGCCCCAAACAGCGCCAGCCGTACATCGGGGAGCCAATGGTGGGCAAAGAAGTTGACATAGACCGCCACCGCCAGCAGCGCGGCCAAACGAGGATCGGGATAGCCGCTGTAGCGGAAATCGAAGATCCGCCAGACCCGCGCGATGTAACTGCCCACCGCCGCGTACATGAAGCCCGAGAACAGCGGGACGCCGCCAATCCTGAGCAGACTTGGCTCAGGATAGATCCACGATCCGGCTGCCGTCTTGAACAGTTCCATCACCGTTCCGACAAGATGGAAGGCGACAATGACACGGGCCTCTTCCATGGTCTCAAGCCGCAGCGCCAGCATGCCGATCTGGATGGCCAGGGCGGCGAGCGTCAGGAAGTCATAGCGAGCAAGCGCCGCACCCGACGGATAGAGCAGATGCGTGCCCAGCAGCAGCGCCAGCATCAGGCCGCCGAACAGGCAGGCCCAGCCTTGCTTGAAACCGAACAAGACGAACTCGAAGAGCCATGCCCGCCAGCCCGGGCGCGGCTCGAACGCCTCGAGCCGGTTGCGAACAGCAAGAAACCGGGTGTGCGCGGCTTCGCGGACCAAGGGGTCAGGTGCCGGGCTGCGGCGGGGCGGGCGGTTGGCCCGTGTACTGTTCCAGCGTGGGGTCGATCACCGCCCAGACCGGTGCATCGGCGGTCCAGATCACGATCTCCGGCTTCAGCCCGTGCGGTTCGTCGATCATGCCGAAACGCACGGTCTTGAGGTGCGGGCGGGCCGAGCTTTGGGCATAGGCCTGGGTGCCGCAACTGGGGCAGAAGTGGAAGGTCAGCGTATTGCCCGAGGCGGCCAGCCACGTGGCTGCCGACAATTCGCCTTCGAGGTGGACCGAGTCGGCCGGAAAGATCGCGTTGTGGGTCGGCCCTCCGGCGGCGATCTGCTGGCACTGGCGGCACCAGCATTGCCGGGTGCCGACCGGCGCGGCGTCGATCCTGAGGGTGACTGCCCCGCAGGCACAGCGGCCCGTGTAGGGCGGCGCCATCAGCTCTGTCGCCGGGCCATAAAGGCCAGCCGCTCGAACAGCATCACGTCCTGCTCATTCTTGAGCAGCGCGCCGTGAAGCGGCGGGATCGCCTTGGCCGGATCGCGGTTTTGCAGCACGTCGAGCGGCATGTCCTCGTTGAGCAGCAGCTTGAGCCAGTCGAGCAGCTCGCTGGTCGAGGGCTTCTTCTTGAGCCCCGGGACTTCGCGTACCTCGTAAAACACGTCCATTGCCTTGGACACCAGCGTCTTCTGGATGCCGGGGAAGTGGACGTCGATGATCGCCTGCATCGTCTCGCGGTCGGGGAACTTGATGTAGTGGAAGAAACAGCGGCGCAGGAAGGCGTCGGGCAGTTCCTTTTCGTTGTTGCTGGTGATGACCACGATCGGGCGCTCGGCAGCGGTGATCCGTTCGCGCGTTTCGTAAACGTCGAAGCTCATCCGGTCGAGCTCTTGGAGCAGATCGTTGGGAAACTCGATGTCGGCCTTGTCGATCTCGTCGATCAGCAGAACTGGAAGCTGGGGCGAGGTGAAGGCCTCCCACAGCTTGCCCTTCTTGATGTAGTTCGAAATGTCGTGGACCCGCTCATCGCCCAGCTGGCCGTCGCGCAGGCGGGCCACCGCGTCGTATTCGTAAAGGCCCTGCTGTGCCTTTGTGGTGCTCTTGATGTGCCATTCGATCAGCGGTGCATTCACCGCCTTGGCGATTTCGTGCGCCAGAACGGTCTTGCCGGTACCTGGCTCGCCCTTGACCAGCAGCGGGCGGCGCAGCAGCACCGCGGCGTTGACCGCCACCTTGAGATCATCGGTGGCAACGTAGTTGCTGGTGCCTTCAAAACGCATGGGAACTCCCGGTCGGATTAATCGTTCGGTTAAAGCAATAGGGCGAGGCGCGGCGCGAGGCAATATGCTTACACGCCCAGATCCCGCTTGCC
The DNA here is from genome assembly GCA_024236215.1 of Novosphingobium sp. Lineage (GTDB taxonomy): Bacteria > Pseudomonadota > Alphaproteobacteria > Sphingomonadales > Sphingomonadaceae > Novosphingobium. Next base: position 259,512 of record JACKKX010000005.1, on the reverse strand, counting down.
TGGCGAAGCCGCAAGGGGGATGCAATGCGCGGCAAGGAAGGGCAAGGCGATGATCGTGATAACCGGAAGCGTGCGGGTCGATGCGGCGAGCATGGCGCAGACACTGGCGCTCGGGGTGGAGCATTCCGCCCGTTCGCGCGGCGAAGCAGGGTGCATCGCACACAATTGCCACGTCGACGCCGAAGATCCCGGGCGGATCGTGTTTGTCGAGCAATGGGTCGACATGGCTGCGGTGCAGGCCCACTTTGCGGTTCCCGAATCCGGCCGGTTCGTTGCGGCAATCGCGCAGCTCGCGCTGGAACCACCGCAGATGCAGATCTACGAGGCCCGCGAACTTCCGCACCGGATACTCGTTTAGGGCTTGATGCCCAGGCCGTTTCGGGCGATCAGCACCGCAGGTCGGCGCGCAACACCAGCTTTCGGGGTACCTAATGAAGAATTTTGTCCGCACGGCGGGGGCGCTGTTCGCCGCTGCCTCTCTCACAGCGCTTCCCGGGCCGGCCCTGGCCGCTCAGGAATTCGATCAGGCGACCTATGATCTGCTGCTCGACTGCGCGACGCTGCAGATCATCTTTGCCAGCAACGGCTCGGACGAGGCTGCCAAGAAGGACTCGGTCAACATGGGCGTCGCCTTCATTTCGGCGGCACAATTGATGTCGGGGGTTGAGATTGGCGACCTCGGCGCCGTGGTCAAACCGCGCCAGGCCCGAATCATGGGCCAGATCGCCAGCAGCGACCCCGCCGCCACCCGCCTGACCAGGAGCTGCGGCGCGATCCTCAAGGCGGGGATCAACTACAAGGACATGGGAAAGTAAGGATCTGAAGAACTCGTGATGGCGGCTCCGGCAATGCCGGGCCGCCCATCCGTTACGCGTCGATCAGTTCCCGGTCGAGGTCTCCGGCCCGGTTCTGGATGAACATGAAGCGCTGGGCGGGATCGCGGCCCATCAGGCGGTCGACCAGATCCTTAACCGCCGCGCGGCCCTCGTATTCGGGGGGGAGGGTGATACGCAGCAGCCCGCGGGTCGCGGGGTTCATCGTGGTCTCGCGCAGCTGCTGCGGGTTCATTTCACCCAGCCCCTTGAAGCGTGCTACTTCAACCTTCCTGCCCTTGAACAGTGTGGCTTCCAGCTCGGCGCGGTGGGCATCGTCGCGGGCATAGGCGCTCTCTTTGCCGGCCGTGAGGCGATAGAGCGGGGGCTGGGCAAGATAAAGGTGCCCGCGGCGAACCACATCGGGCATTTCCTGGAAGAAAAAGGTCATCAGCAGGGTGGCGATGTGTGCGCCGTCGACATCGGCATCGGTCATGATGATGATCCGATCGTAGCGCAGATTGTCCGGATTGCAGTCCTTGCGCGTGCCGCAGCCCAGCGCCAGGCCCAGGTCCGCGATTTCGCTGTTGGCGCGAATCTTGTCAGCGGTGGCGCTGGCGACATTGAGGATCTTGCCGCGGATCGGCAGGATCGCCTGGGTCTTGCGGTCGCGCGCCTGCTTGGCGCTGCCACCCGCACTGTCGCCCTCAACGATGAACAGCTCGGTCTCGCCATCGCCTTCGCCCGAGCAATCGGTCAGCTTGCCGGGTAGGCGCAGCTTGCGGGCATTGGTGGCGGTCTTGCGCTTGACCTCGCGCTCGGCCTTGCGGCGCAGGCGCTCGTCCATCCGCTCCATCACCGCGCCGAGCAGCGCCTTGCCGCGCTCCATGTTGTCGGCAAGGAAATGGTCGAAATGATCGCGAATGGCGTTCTCGACAAGCCGCGCGGCCTCGGGGCTGGTCAGGCGGTCCTTGGTCTGGCTCTGGAACTGGGGATCGCGGATGAACACCGAGAGCATTACTTCGCTGCCGGTGATCACGTCCTCTGGCGCGATGTCCTTGGCCTTCTTTTGCCCGACCAGCTCGCCAAAGGCTCGGATCCCCTTGGTCAGCGCCGCGCGCAGGCCCGCTTCGTGGGTGCCGCCGTCGGGAGTGGGAATGGTGTTGCAATAATAGGAATAGGCCCCATCCGACCACAGTGGCCAGGCGATCGCCCATTCGACCCGGCCCTGCTCCTCGCCGGGGAAATCCTGGCTGCCCGCGAAGAATTGGGTGGTCACACATTCCCGCGCGCCAATCTGCTCCTTGAGGTGATCGGCGAGGCCACCAGGAAACTGGAACACGGCCTCGGCCGGAACTTCTTCGCTCGCCAGCGAGGGCGCACACTTCCAGCGGATTTCCACCCCGGCGAAAAGGTACGCCTTGGAACGCACCAGCTTGAACAGGCGGGCAGGCTTGAACCGGGCATCGGCGCCGAAAATCTCGCCGTCGGGAACAAAGGTCACACTGGTACCGCGCCGGTTGGGCGCGCCGCCGAGATGCCGGATCGGCCCGGTGGCGAGCCCGCGCGAGAATTCCTGCGCCCACAGCTCCTTGCCCCGCGCCACTTCGACCCGGGTGAGGGTGGACAGCGCGTTGACCACGCTGACCCCGACGCCGTGGAGACCGCCAGAGGTGGCATAGGCCTTGCCCGAGAACTTGCCGCCCGAGTGCAGCGTCGTCAGGATCACTTCAAGCGCCGATTTGCCGGGATATTTGGGGTGCTCGTCCACGGGGATACCGCGACCGTTGTCGGTGATGGTCAGGCGGTTGTCCTCTTCCAGCAGCACCTCGATCCGGTTGGCATGGCCCGCCACGGCCTCGTCCATCGCATTGTCGAGCACTTCGGCGGCGAGGTGGTGGAGCGCGCGCTCATCAGTGCCGCCGATATACATGCCTGGGCGGCGGCGCACCGGTTCGAGCCCTTCGAGCACCTCGATCGCGCTGCCATCATAGCTCTCACCGCCGCTGGCGGGCAATTTGTCAAACAGGTCGTCGGCCATGAAGCGGGCTATAGGCGCACGGGATTCCGCCGCGCAAGCGGGGCCGCGGGTTTATCGTCAGGGCGTGAACTTGTCGGGCGCCGGGCTGATGATTGCGATGCTTCCCGCGCGCACCTCGCGCACTTCAAGCGCGCGTTCGCCTTCGCCCGTGGCGGAAAAGCGGAACGGCCCGTCGAGCCCGAGGAAGCCGTCGGGATCGGACAGCCGGGCGAGAGGAAAGGCCGTGCCAGGCTTCCAGTCACGCGCGATCCGCACGCTGAGCAGCACGCTGTCATAGCCCATCGTCGCGAGGCGATAGGGCGCGCCATCGAAACGTGCCTTGTAGCTCTCGCCAAACTGGCGGAAGCGCGTGTCAGAGATCGCCGGGAACCAAGCCCCGCGCAGCGCTGCGGTGGTGGTCACTACCGATTCTCCGCTCCACAGCTCGGTGCCGAGGATACGCGGCTTGCTGGCCCCCTTGGGCTTGAGCTGCGGCGCGGCCAGCGCCCCGAAACGCGCCGAATCCGCAATCAACACCGCATCGAACCCGCCCTTCGATTTGAGCCGCTGCGCCGCGCTCACGATCGAGGTGTTGGAACGGTCGTAGCTTTCGCTCGCCACCAGCGTGCCGCCAACTTTGCCGACCGATTGGGAAAAGGCAGCCTTGGCCCGCGCTCCGTAATCGCCCGACGGGTAGAGCAGGGCAAAGCGTTTCAGCCCCTGCTTGCTGGCGAAAGCGACGATACGATCGACGGCGTTGCGCGGGCTGACCCCCATCACGAACAGATCGGGCGCGGCCAGGGCGGCATCGTTGGCATAGGCGATCATCGGCACCTTGGCGGTGCGTGCAGCCTTGGCCACAGGTCCGGCATCGTCGCTTGAAAGCGGGCCGAGAATCAACCGGTTGCCATCCTTCATCGCCTTGCGCGCGGCTTCCGCCGGGTCGGTTCCGGTATCGTAGGTGGTGATGCGAATGGTCTGGGCATTGGTATCGAGCAGCGCCATCGTCGTCGCGTTGGCGAGCGACTGGCCGACCTGGGCATTGGCACCGGTCAGCGGCACCAGCAGGGCAACACGGTGGCGCTTCTGGTCTTCGGGCAGCGCCTCGCTCGGCCCCGGCGGCGGCTTGGGCGCGGAGGGCGGAGCCGTGGGGATCACCTTGCAGCCCGCCAGCAGCGCGGCGGTGGTGAGGACAAGGGCCTTGCGCCGGTCAAACATCACTTGTCGCTCCCATCCCAGCGGTCCAATGAGGGACGATGGACCATCCGCTTGAACCGGGACTCTATATAGTCGCAACCCCGATTGGCAACTTGGGGGACATCACCCCGCGCGCTGCCGGGGTGCTTCGTGCCGTATCTGCGGTGGCCTGTGAGGATACCCGCGTCACGGCCAAGCTTCTCAATCACTTGGGATGCAAGCAGCGGATGATCCGCTATGACGATCACGCCAGCGAGGCAACGCGCGAACACCTGCTCGAACTGGCCGCAGCCCAGCCTCTGGCGCTGGTCAGCGATGCCGGCACGCCGCTGATTTCCGATCCCGGCTACCGGCTGGTCAAGGCGGCGCGCGAGCGCGGGATTGCGGTCACCTCGCTTCCGGGGCCGAGCGCGGCGGTGGTGGCGCTGACGCTTGCGGGACTGCCCAGCGATCGCTTCCTTTTCGCCGGATTCCTCCCTGCCAAGGCCAAGGCGCGGGCCGAAGCCTTGGCCGAATTGGCGCCAGTACGCGCCACGCTGGTGTTCTATGAAACCGCGCCGCGTCTTGGCGATGCGCTGGCGGCCATTGCCGAGGTCTTGCCGGGCCGCGAAGTGGCGATCGCCCGAGAACTGACCAAGCGGTTCGAGGAATGCCGCAGCGGCACCCCGGCCGAGCTGCTGGCACACTACGGCGCGCATCCGCCCAAGGGTGAGATCGTGCTGCTGGTCGGCCCGCCGGGAGAACGGGGCGAGGCTGAATCGGATGTGGATGGGCTGCTGCGCGCGGCTCTGAGCAAGAACAAGCCCTCGCAGGCCGCCGCCGACGTTGCGCGCCTTACCGGGCTTGACCGCAAGGTGCTCTACGCGCGGGCGCTTGAGCTCAAGTGAGCGAGCGGGCGCGGCGCGAGGCCCAGGGCAGGCGCGGGGAAAGCCTCGCCGCCTGGTTCCTGCGGCTCAAGGGCTGGCGCATTGTCGCCCGCCGGGTGAAGACCCCGCGCGGCGAGATCGATCTGGTGGCGCGGCGCGGCAAGGTTGTGGCCTTCGTCGAGGTGAAATGGCGCCAGCGAGATTCGGATCTTGATCTGGCGCTTGACGATTACCGTCTCCGCAGGGTCCGGGCAGCGGTTGAAGCAGCGGCGCACCGCTATGCAAAACCGGGTGACGAAGTGCGGATCGATGCCGTGCTCCTTGCGCCGGGACGCTTCCCGCGCCACATGGCAAATGCCCTGATCGCCTGATCGTCATCCCCGTTGGGAGCCAAGGAAATGAGCCTGCGCGTCGCCGTCCAGATGGACCCGATTGAGACCATCAACATCGCCGGGGATTCAAGCTTCGCCTTGATCGAGGCGTCGCAGGCGCGCGGCCATACGTGCTTTCACTACGATGTGAAGACACTGGCCTACGATAGCGGGCGGCTGACCGCCTGGGCCGCGCCGGTAACGGTGCGGCGCGTTGCGGGCGATCACTTCAGCAAGGACGAGTACCGCAAGATCGACCTGGTCAAGGACGTCGATGTGGTGCTGATGCGCCAGGACCCGCCGTTCGACCTGTCCTATATCACCGCCACCCACCTGCTTGAACGGCTTGAGGGGCAGACCTTGGTGGTCAACAATCCCGCTTCGGTGCGCAACGCGCCCGAAAAGGTCTATGTTCTGGATTTCGCGCATTTCATGCCGCCGACATTGATCGCGCGGCGGATCGAGGACGTGCGCGAGTTTCACGCCCGCCACCCCGGCGATCTGGTGATGAAGCCGCTGCACGGCAATGGCGGCAAGGCGGTGGTGCGCATTCCCGCCGATGGCAGCAACCTGGGTGCGCTGATCGAGCTGTTCGACAACGCCTGGGTCGAGCCGCACATGTTTCAGCCCTTCCTTCCCGAGATCAGCGAGGGCGACAAGCGCATCGTGCTGGTCGATGGCGAAATCGCGGGCGCGATCAACCGCCGCCCTGGCGCGGGCGAATTCCGCTCCAACCTGGCTGCAGGCGGCTATGCCGAGCCGACCACGCTCAACGCCCGCGAAGAGGAAATCTGCGTGGCGCTGGGCCCGGCGCTGAGAGAGCGCGGGCTGGTCTTCGTTGGGATCGACGTGATCGGCGGCAAGTGGCTGACCGAGATCAACGTCACCTCACCCACCGGAATCATGGCGATCGACCGGTTCAACGGCACCAACACTCCGGCTCGGATCTGGGATGCGATCGAAACGCGCCTTGCCGCGATGAAATAGCCCGCAATGGACAACTGGATCGTCAATCTGATCGAGCAGGGCGGCTACTGGGGCATCGCCTTTCTGATGTTTCTGGAAAACGTCTTCCCGCCGATCCCCAGCGAGCTGATCATGGGGCTGGGCGGGGTCGCCGTGGCGCGCGGGACGATGGAATTCTGGCCGCTCCTGTGGGTCGGCACGATCGGATCGACGCTGGGCAACTACGTCTGGTTCCTGGTGGGCGACCGGCTGGGCTACCGCCGGCTTGAACCATTGGTGGATCGCTGGGGCCGCTGGTTGACCATGCGCTGGAGCGATGTTGAGGGGGCCACGCGGTTCTTCCAGAGCCACGGGCAATGGGTGGTTTTCGTGATGCGCTTTTCCCCGTTCCTGCGCACCATGATCTCGCTTCCCGCTGGGCTCAGCCACATGAAGCACTGGAAATTCCTGCTGTTCACCTTTGCGGGAGCGGCGGTGTGGAATGTCCTGCTTATCATCGGCGGGCACTGGCTGGCCGGCTATCTGGAAACCGCCAACGGCCTTGCCGGTCCGGTGATCTGGGGCATGGTCGTGCTTGTGGTCGCGATCTGGGGCTGGCGCGTCGCGCGCTGGAAGGAAGAGGATTAGCGCGCCTCGCGCGGGTGGGCGTGGCGGTAGACGTCGAGCAGCGTTGCAGCGTCCACCTTGGTATAGATCTGGGTCGAGCCCAGGCTGGCATGGCCGAGAAGTTCCTGCAGGCTGCGCAGATCGGCTCCTGCACCGAGCAGGTGGGTGGCGAAGGAATGGCGCAGCGCGTGGGGGGTGGCGCTTGGCGGCAGGCCCAGGGCGATCCGCGCGCGGGCCATCGCCTTTTGCACCATGCCTTGCGAAAGCGGACCGCCCTTCGCGCCCCGGAACAGCGGCTTATCCCGTTCGAGCGGCCAGGGGCACTTGGCGGCATAGTCAGCCACTGCGTCACGTACCACCGGCAGCAGGGCTACGACGCGCTGCTTGTTGCCCTTGCCGGTAACGGTCAGCGCTTCGCCCAGCGGCAAAACCGATGTGGGCAGGGCCAGCGCCTCGGCAATGCGCAGCCCCGCGCCATAAAGCAGCAGCAGCACCGCGCGGTCGCGCGCGCCGATCCATTCCTCATGTGCGTCTTCCTCCACCAGGGCCGCAAGGTTGACCGCCTCGTCGGGCGTGACCGGGCGGGGAATGCCCTTCTTGACGCGCGGCCCGCGCATCCGCGGCGGGGCGGTGTCGGTCATCCCGGCCTGTTCGCGGGCAAAGGCGATGAACTGCTTGAGTGCAGACAGTTCGCGCGCGGCGCTGGCATTGCCAAGTCCTTCGGCACGCCTGCGGGCGAGCTGGCCGCGCAGCGCCGCCGCATCGAGCCGGGCGAGGGCGGGCCAGCCTGGATCGCCCAGCGCTTCCATCAGCCGCGCCGCTGTCGCCAGATAGGCCCGCGCCGTGTGCGGCGAGCGGCGGCGGCCTTGTGAGAGATGCGCCCGCCAGGCCTCCAGCATGGTCGCGCGCGTCATGCCGCCAGCAACCCGGCGGGGACCAACTCGCCCAGAAGGGCATCGAGAACCCCGATCCCCTGATCGGTCACGCCAAGGCGCGAACCCTGCCGCCAGACCAGTCCCTGTGTTTCAAGAAAGTCCGCTTTGGTCTGATCGCAAAGCTCCCCGCCGGAAAGGCCAAAGCGCGCCGAAAGCTGGGAGATATCTACTCCTTCGCTTAATCGCAGACCCATCAGCAGCGCCTCGCTGGCCTGTTCGCGCTGGCCGAGTGGGCGCTCTTCGCTGATTCCATGACCTGCGTGCGAAATCGCCGACAACCAGTTTTCCGGCTTGCGGTGCCGCACTGTCGCCATGCCGCCTCGCCGCCCGTGCGCGCCGGGGCCGATCCCGCAATAATCCCTGTAACGCCAATAGGTCAGGTTGTGGCGACTCTCCTCACCGGGACGGGCGTGATTGGAAACCTCGTAGCGAGGCAGCCCGGCGGCGCGGGTCAGCTCCTGGGTCAGTGCGAAAAGGTCGGCGGCGGCATCGTCATCAAGCGGGGTGAACTGGCCTTGGCGCACCTGGGTGGCAAAGCGTGTGCCCGGCTCGATGGTCAGCTGATAGAGCGAGAGATGGCCGGTGCCGAATCCTAGCGCGCTGGTCAGCTCTTCGCGCCATTGCGCTGCGCTTTGACCGGGCCGGGCATAGATCAGGTCGAAACTGACCCGCTCGAAATGCCTCTGCGCCACTTCGAGCGCCTTCAGTCCTTCTCGGGCGCCATGAAGGCGGCCCAGAAAGCGCAAGGTCCCATCGTCTAGCGCCTGCAAGCCCAGCGAGGTGCGGTTGATCCCCGCAGCCGCCAGCTCGGCGTAATTGGCGGCCTCGACCGATGAGGGATTGCCTTCAAGGGTGATCTCGATCCCACGGGCAAGGCCCCATAGCCGCTCGGCCTCTTCCAACAGGCTGGCGACCAGCGCAGGGGGCATCAGTGACGGCGTGCCGCCGCCGAAAAACACCGATTCAAGCGGTTCTCCGCCCGCCAGCACTGCTTCGTGGCGCAGGTCTGCCAGCAGCGCGTCCTGCCACAGCGCATGATCCACCCGATCCCGGACATGGCTGTTGAAATCGCAATAAGGGCACTTGGCGAGGCAGAACGGCCAATGGATGTAAAGCGCGCGGGCCATGTGCCTGTCTTAACCCGCAAACTGCTCCGCGACCAGCTTGGTAAAGGCATCGGCGCGGTGGCTTATGCCATGCTTTTCCTCCGGATCGTGCTCGGCAAAAGTGCGCATATCGCCTAGCGGCACGAACACAGGATCATAGCCGAAACCCAGCGTGCCGCGCGGCGGCCAAGTGAGCGTTCCGTTGACGCGGCCTTCGTAGACAGCCTGTTCGCCATCGGGCCAGGCAATCGCAAGGACACAGGCAAAATAACAAGAACGATCGGTACTTGCGCCAAGTTCCTGAAGCATTCCCTCAACCTTGCCCATCGCCATGTACCAGTCACGCCCCGGCGGTCCCTCGAACCACTGCCGCTCGGCCCAGTCGGCAGTGTAGACCCCCGGCCGGCCGCCCAGCGCATCGACGCACAGCCCGCTGTCATCGGCCAGCGCTGGCAACCCCGATCCCTGCGCCGCCGCCCGCGCCTTGATCAGTGCGTTCTCGACAAAGGTCTTTCCGGTCTCGGGCGGCTCGGGCAGGCCGAGCGATCCGGCGGAAATGCAGTTCACCCCATGAGGGGCCAGCAGGGCGCCGATTTCCTTGAGCTTGCCCGCGTTGTGCGTGGCAATTACCAGGGTATCAGCGCCCAGCCTGCGGGTCATTTCACCGCTTCTCCCTGCGCGGCGAAGATCCGCTCGCAGCCGATCCGGGCAAGGCGCAGCAGGCGCAAGAGGGCTTCCTCGTCATAGGTTGCGCCTTCCCCCGTAGCCTGAACTTCGGCGATCTGCCCACCTTCGATCAGCACGAAATTGGCATCGGCGTCGGCGCTTGAATCCTCGTCGTAGTCGAGATCGAGCACCGGCACGCCATCCGCAATCCCGCAGCTGACCGCCGCGACCTTGCGGTTGAGGGGGTCTTCGGCAATCAACCCCTGTTCCATCAGCTTACTGATCGCGATGCGCAAAGCCACCCAGGCGCCCGAAATCGCGGCGGTCCGGGTGCCGCCATCGGCCTGGATCACGTCGCAATCGAGCGTGATCTGGCGTTCGCCGAGCTTTTTGAGATCGCAGACAGCGCGCAAGGATCGACCGATAAGGCGCTGAATTTCCTGCGTCCTGCCGCTCTGCTTGCCCTTGGCGGCTTCCCTCGCGCCGCGGGTGTGGGTGGCACGCGGCAACATCGAATATTCCGCAGTCACCCAGCCTTCGCCCTTGCCGCGCAGCCACGGCGGCAGCCGCTCCTCGACCGAGGCGGTACAGATCACCTTGGTATGGCCAAAGCTGACCAGCACCGATCCCTCGGCATGCTTGGTAAAGTGCGGTTCGAAGCTGATAGCGCGCATCTCGTCGGGCGCGCGGCCGGAAGGTCGCATGGGGATTCCTTGTTGCTGTTTGCACCGCGTTAGGCGCATTGGGCTTGAGGCTGCAAGTGCAGCTTCTAAATAGACCAGATGCCCAGCCCGCCGATCTCCGAACTGACCACCCGTGCCCGCGATATCTTTCGCCTGGTGGTCGAGGGGTATCTCTCCTCGGGCCAGCCGGTTGGGTCGAAAACGCTGGCCGGAGCAGGGGGGCTCAACCTCTCCCCCGCCTCGATCCGTTCGGTGCTGCACGAGCTTGAGGGGCTGGGGCTGCTCGCCGCTCCGCATACCAGCGCGGGGCGGCTGCCGACCGAGGTTGGGCTGCGCCTGTTCGTCGATGCGATGATGCAGGTTGCCGAACCGACCGCCGAGGAGCGGCTGACCATCGAGAGCCGCCTGGCCCAGCCCGGCCCGATCGAGGCCGCGCTTACGGCGACCAGTACGCTTTTGTCAGAGCTTTCCGCCGCCGCCGGGGTGGTGATGGTCCCGCGCCGAGAACCGCGCCTGGCACAACTTCAACTGGTACCGCTTTCTGCCACCCGCGCGCTGACCGTGCTGGTGGGAAGCGACGGGGGCATCGAGAACCGGGTGATCGATCTTCCCGGCGGGATCGTGCCCGGCGCGTTCGAAGCGGCGTCGAATTACATCACCGCGCATCTCGGCGGCAAAACTCTTGCCGAGGCGGGACGGGCGATCAGGGCCGAGATCGCCGCGGGGCGCAGCGCGCTCGATGCCGCGAGCCGCGATCTAGTCGAACGCGGCCTTGCCTTGTGGAGCGAGGATACGCTGCAACGGCCGGTGCTGATCGTGCGCGGCGCGTCCAACCTGATCGACGAAAGCGTGCAGACCGATCTTGAGCGGGTGCGGATGCTGCTCGACGATCTGGAAAGCAAGCAATCGGTTGCCAGTCTGCTCGATTCGGCGCGCGAGGCCGAGGCAACCCGGATCTTCATTGGCGCAGAGAACCGGTTGTTCGCGCTTTCGGGTTCCTCGGTAATCGCCTCGCCCTATCGCGACCGCGAGGGCAGGGTGGTGGGGGTGCTGGGGGTTATCGGCCCGACGCGGTTGAATTATGCCCGCCTCGTCCCCATGATCGACTTCACCGCCCAGTCGCTGGGCAAATTGATCGGATAAGACAGGTTCCTGACTGCAATGAGCGATGACAAGAAGCCGCAGGCCGACCCGGCGGTTGAAGCCGAACTGGCCGGCGTTCCCGAAGACATGATCGACCTTGAGAACGCGAGCGAAGCGCTCGACGACGCATTGGCCATGCTCAAGAACGATCTTGAGGCGGCGCGGCAGGATATCCTTTACGCCAAGGCCGAAACCCAGAACGTGCGCCGCCGTCTGGAAAAGGACGTGGCCGATGCCCGCACCTATGCAGCAACCGGCTTTGCCCGCGATATTCTTTCAGTTTCGGACAATCTGTCCCGCGCACTCGATGCCATTCCTCAGGAACTGCGCGAGGATGAGCGGCTGAACAGCCTGGTCGCCGGGATCGAGGCCACCGCGCGCGAGCTCGACAAGGTGTTCGGCCTCCACGGCATCAGCCGCATCGCCGCCACCGGTCTGCCGCTCGATCCCAACCAGCATCAGGCGATGCTCGAAGTACCAAGCGCCGATGCCAAACCCGGAACCGTGCTGCAGGAGCTTCAGGCCGGCTACATGATCAAGGACCGTCTGCTGCGTCCGGCGATGGTGGCAGTGGCAAAGAAGCCGGATTGATCCTCAGTTCCCGAACGATACGAGGGTTTTGAGGATCGCTGCCTCGGTCGCTGGGCATCTAAACCACCCCATCCGCGCCATAAACGCATGGCGCACGATCTCGGCCTGCTGTTCGATCCCGTAATCCTCAAGTCGCTTGCCCGGTTGCAGGCGATAGGAATAGCGCCTCTGCACCGCGCCGAGCGCAACGACATACCACCTGCCGCGCGTCTGGGCCTGCCAGACGTGGGTCATTTCGTGGATGAAGTGGCCTTGCAGGTCGGGGGATGCCTGGCTGAAATCGTCGCAATAGCCGTCACCGGCGGGGTGGAAGTGCAGGTGCCCCATCGGCGCCATGGTGATGTGGCGGGGCTGGAACCACCACCAGCGACGGCGGCGGATGGTGACCCGCGCGCAATCGATCGCGGCGCCGAACGCCGATCGCACCAGTGCCGTTTCCCCGGAGGTCAACGGGCGTTCGCCGCCAACCGGGCAATTGTGCTGGCTCAGCGGTGAGATCCCATATCGTGGCCGCCCATATCCATGCCGCCCATCGCATCGCCGCGCGTTTCGATCTTGAGCGGGGCGGACAGCTTGTCGCCGTTGGCGAAGGTCAGGGTAATTTCCGTGGTGCCACCTGGCGCGAGCTTGGGATCGAGTTCAAATGCCATAACATGGTTTGTGCCGGGTTCGAACTTGAGGGTCGCGCCAGGCTCTACCGTCGCACCGTCAAGCGGGCTCATCTTGCCGTCGACCGTCTGGTGCATTTCCGCATTGCCCGCGCCTTCGATCGAAACGGCGGCCAGGGTCACGGCCTCTCCGCCGCCGTTGGTCAGGTCGAAATAGGCCGCGGCCGGATTTCCCGCGACCACCGGAAGCACGAGCCGGCCCGCGCTCAACGCCATGCCCGGCTTGGCATCGGGTGCGGCGGTGGCTGCCTCAGTGGCCACAGCCTGGTCCGGACCGCCCTGCTGACAGGCAGCCAGCGACAGAGCAAGGGCAACGGGAGCGGCAAGAAGGCTTAGGCGAGACATTACAGCAGGTCCTTTCGGCGGGTTCGGGGTTTCTGTTTCGCTAGCTTTCCGGTGCCCTTGTGCCAAGCAAAACCGCTCCTATATCGGCCTGGCATAACGAGCCGCCGACCTGCCTTGCCGTTTAGCGGGAGGCATCCGAAGCGGTGTCAAACCTGAACCAAGGATGGGCTTTATATGGGCAAAGTAATCGGTATCGACCTGGGCACGACCAACAGCTGTGTCGCCGTGATGGACGGAGGCAAGCCCAAGGTGATCGAAAATGCCGAAGGCGCGCGCACCACGCCTTCGATCGTCGCCTTCACCAAGGATGGTGAGCGGCTGATCGGTCAGCCGGCCAAGCGCCAGGCGGTGACCAACGGTGACAACACGATTTTCGCGGTCAAGCGCCTGATCGGGCGCCGCTTTGACGATCCGGTGACCAAGAAGGACACCGAGCTGGTTCCCTATACCATCGTCAAGGGCAAGAACGGCGACGCCTGGGTCAAGGCCGGGGGTGAGGACTATTCGCCCAGCCAGATCAGCGCGTTCATCCTCCAGAAGATGAAGGAAACCGCCGAGAGCTATCTTGGCGAAACCGTTACTCAGGCGGTGATTACCGTCCCGGCCTATTTCAATGACGCGCAGCGCCAGGCGACCAAGGACGCCGGCCAGATCGCGGGGCTTGAAGTGCTGCGCATCATCAACGAGCCGACCGCGGCTGCGCTGGCCTATGGCCTGGAAAAGAACGACGGTAAAACCATCGCGGTCTATGACCTTGGTGGCGGCACCTTCGACGTCTCGATCCTCGAGATCGGCGACGGCGTGTTCGAGGTGAAGAGCACCAACGGCGATACCTTCCTGGGCGGCGAGGATTTCGACACCCAGGTGGTCGAATGGCTGGCCGAACAGTTCAAGAAGAAGGAGGGCATGGACCTCCGCACCGACAAGCTCGCGCTCCAGCGGCTCAAGGAAGCGTCGGAAAAGGCCAAGATCGAGCTTTCGAGCACGGCTTCGACCGAAATCAACCTGCCCTTCATCACCGCCCGCATGGAAGGCGGCAGCACCACTCCGCTGCACCTGGTTGAAACGATCACCCGCGCCGACCTTGAAAAGATGGTCGCGGGGCTGATCGAACGCACCAAGGAGCCGATGAAGAAGGCGCTGGCCGATGCAGGACTCAAGGCTTCGGACATCGACGACGTGGTGCTGGTTGGCGGCATGACCCGTATGCCCCGCGTGCGCGAAGTGGTGAAGGAATTCTTCGGCAAGGAACCGCACACCGGCGTCAATCCGGACGAGGTCGTGGCGATGGGCGCGGCGATCCAGGCGGGCGTGCTTCAGGGCGACGTCAAGGACGTGCTGCTGCTCGACGTGACCCCGCTCTCGCTGGGGATCGAGACGCTGGGCGGCGTGTTCACCCGCATGATCGACCGCAACACGACGATCCCGACCAAGAAGGCCAACGTCTTCTCGACCGCCGAGGATAACCAGCAGGCGGTGACGATCCGCGTGTTCCAGGGCGAGCGCGAAATGGCCAGCGACAACAAGCTGCTCGGCCAGTTCGACCTGGTTGGCATCCCCGCCGCGCGGCGCGGTGTGCCGCAGATCGAGGTGACCTTCGACATCGACGCCAACGGCATCGTCAATGTCAGCGCCAAGGACAAGGGCACCGGCAAGGAACAGCAGATCAAGATCCAGGCCTCGGGCGGGCTTTCCGATGCGGACATCGACCAGATGGTCAAGGACGCGGAAAAGTTCGCCGAAGAGGACAAGAAGCGGCGCGACGCGGCGGAAGCCAAGAACAACGCCGACAGTCTGGTCCATGCCACCGAACAGCAGCTGGCCGAACACGGTGACAAGATCGATGCCGACCTCAAGGGCCAGATCGAAGCCGCGATCGCCGAAGCCAAGACCGCGATCGAAGGCGGCGATCCGGCCGAGATGACCGCCAAAACCCAGGCGCTCACCGAAGTGGCAATGAAGATGGGCCAGGCGATCTATGAGAAGGAGCAGGCCGCCGCTGCGTCTCCGGGCGCCGAAGCTGACGTCGGCGACGACGAGGAAGTCGTCGATGCCGAGTTCTCGGAAGTCGACGAGAACAACAAGGGCTGAGCTGCTGTGAAAACTCCCCCCGTCATCCGGCCATGCCGCGATGACGGGAACGGGGCTGGGGTGTAAGCATGGCGATCGAGGCCGATTTCTACGAATTGCTCGAAGTAGAGCGCACAGCGGACGATGCGACGATCAAGTCGTCGTTCCGCAAGCTGGCGATGCGCTGGCACCCCGATCGCAACCCGGGTGATGGCGATGCCGAAACCCGGTTCAAGGCGATCAATGAAGCCTATGACTGCCTGAAGGACCCGCAAAAGCGCGCCGCCTATGACCGTTTCGGCCACGAGGCGTTCAAGAGCGGCGGGATGGGCGGCGGCGCGGGAAGTGGCGGCGGCGCCGGCTTCTCCGACCTTGGCGACATCTTCGAGACGATCTTTGGTTCGGCCTTTGGCGGCGGAGGCGGACGCCAGCAGGCGCGGCGCGGCGCCGATTTGCGCTATGACCTGGAAATCGGGCTGGACGAGGCGTTTCACGGCAAGAGCGCCGAAATCGAGATCGAGGTGGCTGCAGCTTGCGAGCCGTGCGGCGGTTCGGGCGCCGAGCCCGGCACCGGAACGCGGCGATGCAACCTGTGCGGCGGGCATGGTCAGGTCCGCGCCCAGCAAGGCTTCTTCATGGTCGAGCGCACCTGCCCGACCTGCCACGGCCGGGGCGAGGTAATCGAAAAGCCGTGCAAGGCCTGCCGCGGCGAAGGGCGGGTCGATACCCCGCAAAAGCTTGAGGTCAACATTCCGCCGGGCGTCGACAATGGCACCCGCATCCGCCTGGC
This sequence comes from Novosphingobium sp., assembly GCA_024236215.1. Classification (GTDB taxonomy): domain Bacteria; phylum Pseudomonadota; class Alphaproteobacteria; order Sphingomonadales; family Sphingomonadaceae; genus Novosphingobium. The sequence continues at coordinate 243,677 of JACKKX010000005.1, read as the reverse complement.
CGGAAAGGGCGAGGCCGGGCCGTTCGGCGCCCCGCCGGGCGATCTCTACCTGTTCATCCACATCCGCCGCCACAAGGTGTTCGATCGCGACGGGACCAGCCTGATCACGCGGGTGCCGATCGCCTTCACCACTGCGGCGCTGGGCGGCACGCTCGAGATTCCTGGCCTCGACGGGGAGAAGATCGGGATCGATATCCCGGCCGGCATCCAGTCGGGCAAGCAGCTGCGTAAGCGCGGCGCGGGCATGCCGGTGCTGCAAGGGCGTGGGCGCGGCGATCTGGTGGTGGAAATCATGGTTGAAACCCCGACCAAACTCACCGCCCGCCAAAAGGAACTGCTGCGCGAGCTACAGGAGACCGAAACCGGCGAGGAAACGCCGCAATCGAAGGGCTTTTTTGACCGGATCAAGGAAGTCTGGGACGGACTGACCGAATAGGTTCAGCCCCTGGCTTCGATTTCCTTGCGGATCCCCAGCACCAGTCCCGGCTCTGCTAGCAGTTTTCCGTCCTCCTCATCCAGCACGGCCAGAAACGCCTCACGCTTGAGTGCGGCAAGCTCGGCAGGATCGAAGCTGTGGCCGCGCGGCAGGGCGGAGGCGACCAGGTCGATCATCCGCTCGGCCCCATGAAGGCGGCCCCACAGGTAATCGTTCTCGCGGTAGGCGCGGCTGAAGAAGGCGCCGAAGCTGTAGAATTCGTTGCCGCGCAACGTGGCATTGGCGCCGCCGCCGCGGATCGAAGGACAGTCCTCGGGGCTGATCCGATCGACCTTGGCGGGTTCGAATTCGCTTCCTTCCTCGTCGCGCAGCAAGGGCAGGGTGACGGTATCGTAGAAGGGAAAACCGAGATAAGTCTGCATCACCCGCCGCCGCACTTCGCGCGGCAGGGCGGCAAGGCTTTCGACCAGTAGGGCATCGACCACCAGATCGGTTGCCGGCAACTGACGCCGTGCGGCAATGGTGGCAAGCACAAGCCCCGGGTCGGTGAACACCTGGCGGGCCACTTCGCCAAAGTCTCCCCCCAGCACGGCTGTACTTTCGCGGTCGAAATAGAGCGCCAACGCACGGTAGACTGCATCGCGGGCCGCCTCGCGCGCATCGGGGGCGATCGTTTCCAGGTCGTCCCAATCCTCGGTCAGGCGCCGCCCCAGCAGCCGCAGGCGGCGGATCCGGAAGGAGATGTCATGCTCGCGGAAAAAGGCGATTGCCTCAGCCGATGCGCCGCCCTTGGCCGCAGCGACCCGGTCCAGACCTTGCGCCGCAAGATGTGCACCAAGGTGATCGGCGATCGCCGCCGGATCGGGTTGGCGCAAGTCAGGTGCGGCACGGTGGATCGCCCGGGCAAGGTCCACCAGCACTCCCGCCAGCTTGACCTGACCATAGGCTTGAAAGGCAAAACCCGCTTTCTCCGCAGCGGCCTGCTGCGCCTTTGCGCGCCACGCGGTCAGCCGGGACACGGTTGGCCGATCGAAGAACAGCGTACGCCCGAACAGTTTCTCCACCGCCGCCTCAACTTCGGGCCGCAGGGTTTCGATGATCGCCTTGAGCTCTGTCAGGGCGCGCGAGCGGCGACCGAGTTCCTCGAGATTGTCGCGCACCGGCTGCTCGCGCGGGATCGACGAAAGCGAGCCGAAGATTACTGGGAAGAAGCCGGGCGCGGCAGTTTCCGAATGGCGCTGCCCCCCGACCTCATCCGGATGCGGGTCGATATAGACAAAGCGCCGGTCAACCTCGCGCTGGGCCGGACGATCGCGCAGCACGCCCATGGCCTCGGCAAAGGGTGCGTTGACCAGAACCGACCCGTCGATCAGCGCAACTCCCCCGGCATCTCCGCGATGGCTGTGCTCGGGCATGATCCGCTCGATGAAGGCGGCGCGGCTGTTCCAGGTTTCGCCCCGTTCCGCCGCGAGCGCATCGATCTCACCCAGCTGCAAGGCGGGAAAGGCGCCCGGGAAGCTGGCCGTAGCCCGCGCGGCAAAGACCAATTCGGGCAGCGCGGCCAGTGGCTGGCCCGGTTCGGACGGTGTCGTCGCCCGAAATCCGATCGAAAGGCGGTGCTCGCTTTCCCGGATCCGCTCCGGGCTGTGGAGCCGCAGGGTTTCGGGATGGCCACGAAAATCGGTAGCGGTCACGAACAGGTCTATCGGATGGCCGGGCGGCAGCAGCGGGGCATCGGTCGGTCCGCGCGCCATTGCGTCGAATGCCCCTGCCAACAGCCGCGAGAAACCCAGGCCGCCAAAGGGCGGTTCGAACCAGCGCGAACGGATCAGCCGGGACAGTTTGCGCCGCACTTCGCTGCGGGTTTCGGGCGCGACACTGGCAGTGATCGCGCTGTCGCCGCGGGTCAGCGCGAACCACACCAGCGGCATGGCCCAAAACTTGGCAATTCTTGACCAGGGGCGGGCATCGGGATCGAGCAGGACATCGACGTCGGCGCATTCGAGCCACAGCTCGGTCAGTGGTTCGAGGCTCTGCCCGGAATGGACTGCTTGGGCCAGAAATACGCCGTTGATGCCACCGGCCGAGGCACCCGCGACGATATCGGGCAGGACCCGCAGCCGCACCCCTTGGTGCCCCTCAATCCGGCGCAGCAGTTTGAGATAGACCGCCTCGGTGCCGCGTTCGGGGGCGGGCCCTCCGCCGTGATGTTCGCGGCTGGCGCGGGAGAGTTTCCACAGCTCCTTGGTCACGCCGTGCATGTAGACCGCCAAGCTTACCCCGCCATAACAGACGAGCGCGATCCTCAGTTCCTTGTGCCGCATGGCGGCAGTGTGGCAGATTTGGATGAATGGCGCCAATATGCCCGGCAGGTATTGGTGCTTAGTCCGGGGATCGGACTGCCGATCTGCGCCACGCCCCTCGGATCGCGGCCAGCGAGGGTTGTTCGATCGCCTTGTGGATGGCCAGTGCCAACAGGAACACGGCGAAAAGCGCAGCGCCGGTCGCCAGGGCGGGGGCGCCCCCCTGCGCTTCGACCTGCTGCATGACTGCGTAGCCGATGTTCTGGTGCACAAGGTAGAGCGGATAGGAAAGCGCGCCGAGCCAGAGCAGGCCCGGATGCCCCAGCCAGCTCAGCCGTCGCTCGGCAAGGAGAGCAAACAGAATGGTGCAGGCCAACGCCACCAGCCCGTCGATCCACCCGTCGGCAATTTTCGCGGCCAAAAGCGCGGTCAGCAGCGCCGGCAGCTGTTCGCGCCACCGCCGCTCGCCCGCCCACACCCGGTAGGCGGCGATTCCGATCGCAAAAAAGGGTATGTAGCGCAGCACAAGCAGCAGTTCGATGCGTGAGGGCAGGAACGGCAGGCTCCACCACACCAGCTTGAGTGCGATCCACAGGCACAGCACCGTTTCGATCCGGCAAAGCAGACCGGCTCGCCATAGTCCGAGCATGCATCCATAAAAGGCGAGTTCGACCCCCAACGACCAGTAGGCTCCGTCAACCGACGGGAGGTAGAGAAAGCCCTGGAGCATGGTCAGGTTGATTGCGATCACCGGGGCCGGCTGGGCCAGCAGGGCCGGGCCAAGGGCCGCGATGATCGCACAGGTGGCAAGGATCGCCGCCCAATAGGTGGGGAACAACCGGGCAAAGCGCGATACGACAAAGTCGAGCGGGCGCCTTGTCCGCTCCAGCGTCATGAAAATGACAAAGCCGGAAATCGCGAAGAACAGGTGGACGCCGTACATCCCGGGCACGAACCCTAGGCCTGCCGTCTGCAAGCCTGGCACCATCTCGGGCGCCTTGACGGTATAGTGAAACAGAACCACCGCCAGCGCGGCTATTCCGCGCAAACCATCGAGTTCCCCGATTCGGGATGACTGTTGCGCGCCGATCATGCCTGAACAGCCTAACAACGGCGGGTAAAGGGCCGCTTAATCAAGACTATGCCTCGCTTGCGTTCTTTGTATGTTCTGCTTATGATTGCGCCATGGCCAAGCCCAAACGCCGTTATGTCTGTTCCGCCTGTGGTAGTCTGACCAACCGCTGGCAGGGCCAGTGCGCTGATTGCGGCGAGTGGAACACGTTGACCGAGGAAGCACCCGAAACGGTCTTTTCGGCTCGGCACGACCTATCGTCGGGTGGGCGGGCGATTGCTTTTGAGCCGCTCGATGCGCCGTCGGAAGCCTTGCAGCGCCGTTCAACCGGATTGGCCGAATTCGACCGTGCGCTGGGCGGCGGGCTGGTGCCGGGAAGTGCGGTGCTGATGGGCGGCGATCCGGGGATTGGCAAGAGCACGCTGCTGCTCCAGGCCGCAGCCAGGATCGCCCGGACTGGAAGCTCGGTGGTCTATATCAGTGGCGAGGAAGCTGCGGGGCAAGTGCGGCTCCGCGCCGAGCGGCTGGGCCTTGCCGGAGCGCCGATCGCGCTGGCCGCGGCCACCTCTGTGCGCGACATCTTGACTACCCTGGCACAGATGCCGCCGCCCGCGCTGGTGGTGATCGATTCGATCCAGACCATGCATTCCGACCAGATTGAAGGCGCGCCGGGCACGGTCAGCCAGGTCCGCGCCTCGGCCTTTGAGCTGATCCGCTATGCCAAAGAAAACGGCGTGGCACTGGTGTTGGTTGGACATGTCACCAAGGATGGCAGCATCGCGGGACCGCGCGTGCTCGAACACATGGTCGATGTGGTGATGAGCTTTGAGGGAGAGCGCAGCCATCAGTACCGCATCCTCCGTTCGCTCAAGAACCGCTTTGGACCGGTTGACGAGATCGGAGTGTTCGCGATGGAAGGGCAAGGGCTGAGCGAGGTCGGCAATCCCTCGCTGCTGTTTCTTTCCGGACGCGAGCAACCGGTTGCCGGCAGCGCGGTCTTCCCCGCGATCGAGGGCACGCGCCCGGTTTTGATCGAGATCCAGGCCCTGATCGTCCGCCTTGCCAGCGGCGCCACCCCGCGCCGCGCGGTGGTCGGGTGGGACAGCGGAAGGCTGGCGATGCTGCTAGCCGTGCTCGAGGCACGCTGCGGGCTCAATTTTTCCTCGGCCGAGGTCTATCTCAACGTGGCGGGCGGCTACCGCCTGACCGATCCTGCGGCCGACCTTGCAGTGGCAGCCGCGCTGGTCTCGGCTCTGGCCGACAAGCCGCTTGCCGCAGACGCGGTCTGGTTCGGCGAGGTTTCGCTTGCCGGTGAGATCAGGCCGGTGGCCCATTCGGCAATTCGTCTGCGCGAAGCGGCCAAACTTGGATTCGCCTCGGCCTATGGTCCCGGCGAAGCGGGCGCCAGATGCGACGGAGCGCACTTTACCGCGCTAGGCCTGCTACCAAATCTCGTTGACCGGATTTTGGGCGCCGCCTAGTTTCGCGGCGCTATGACGGGTTTTGACATCGCGGTTCTTATCCTGGTCGGGATGGGTGCCATCACCGGCTTCCTGCGCGGCTTCGTGCAGGAAGTACTGGCTTTGGCCGCCTGGGTGCTATCACTGGTGGCGATCCACAACCTCCACACCCCGATGACCCTGTTTCTCGAGAAGTCGATCGGCAATCAGGCCAGCGCGAGCGTGTTGGCCTTCGCGATCCTGCTGCTTGTGCCCTATGCCATCGTCAAGCTGCTGGCGGACAGACTGGGGGAGGTCAGCCGCAACTCGCTGATCGGCCCGATCGATCGGGTGATCGGTTTTGGCTTTGGCGCAATCAAGGGCGCGATCATCGTGGTGATGGCCTTTTCGGTGCTGGTGCTGGGCTACGATACAATCTGGGGCGCAAAGGGGCGGCCGCTGTGGATCACCCAGGCGCGTTCTTACCCCTTCGTCAATCGCGGTAGCGAGATGCTGGTCAAGCTCATCGCCGAACGGCGCCGTTCGGTCGATTCGGAGAGGACCCAGGAAGAAGCCGAAGCAGCCAAATAGTGGCATCGGTCGCTGCACTCTACACACCCGAGGTGCTGGCACTCGCAACCGTGCTTGCCAGCGTTCCGCTTGACGGGACGCTTCCCCTGCGCGGAGCTGCGCGGTCCGCAGCCTGCGGCAGCAGCATTGAATTGGGTCTGGAACTGGACCCCAAAGGACAGATCGGGCGGGTCGGTATCCGCGCCCATTCCTGCGCGATCGGGCAAGCCGCAGCGGCAATCTTTGCCGGGGCCGCTGTCGGCAAGGACCTAGCCGGGATCGTCGCCGCGATCGAGGATATTGAAGCCTGGTTGGCAGACAGGGCCGCGATGCCGGCCTGGCCCGGATTTGCGCCCATCGTCCCGGCACGCAATTTTCCCGGCCGGCATGGCGCGATTGTGCTGGCCTGGCGCGCTGCGCTCGAAGCGCTTTCCACGACCGGCATCCCCGGTTAGAGCAAGCGCACAGATTTGGGGGAGTTGCGACCATGAGTGAACCGGCACGGCACCCGGAGATTCAGCCAAGCGTCTCGGATATCCGGCTGGTGATTGCCGCCTCGTCCGCGGGGACCGTGTTCGAGTGGTACGATTTCTTCATCTACGGCACCCTTGCGACGCTGATCGGCAAGGCGTTCTTCCCGGCTGACAACCAGACGCTGCAGCTGCTGCTGGTCTGGGCCGGTTTCGCGGTTGGCTTTGGTTTTAGGCCGCTCGGCGCAATCCTGTTTGGATATTTCGGTGACAAGCTGGGGCGCAAGTATACCTTTCTCGTGACGGTGACGCTGATGGGCATCGCCACTGCCGGCGTCGGCCTGATCCCCACTGCGGCCAGCATCGGCCTATGGGCACCGGCAATCGTGATCCTGCTGCGGATACTTCAGGGTCTGGCGCTGGGCGGGGAATATGGCGGCGCGGCGATTTATGTTTCGGAACATTCCGCGCCCGATCGGCGCGGCTACTATACCGGCTTTATCCAGGCCAGCGTGGTTGGCGGATTTGTCCTTTCGATCGCGGTGGTGGTGCTGAGCAAGCTTGCATTTTCCGAGGCAGATTTTGCGGCCTGGGCCTGGCGGATCCCCTTCCTGCTCTCGCTGGCGCTGTTGGCGATCTCGCTGTGGATGCGCCTCAAGCTTTCCGAAAGCCCGGTTTTCGTGGCGATGAAGGAAGAAGGCGAAATCGCTGGCAACCCCTTCACCGAAAGCTTCTCCTACCCCGGAAACAAGCGGCGGATTTTCGTCGCGCTGTTCGGCGTAACGGGGATCCTGACAACCATCTGGTACACGGCTTTCTTCTCGGCGCTTTCGTTCCTCAAGGGGCCGATGCGAATGCACGCCACCACCGCCGAGCTTGTGATCGGACTGACTGCCCTGGTTTCGATGAGCTTCTATGTAATGGTCGGTCACTGGTCTGACCGGGTTGGACGCAAGAAGCCGTTGGTGCTGGGTGCTGCGGCAGCCCTTGCGTTGCTGTTCCCCCTGTTCTGGGGCCTTGGCGCCCTGGCCAACCCGGGCCTTGCACGAAGCGCAAGCGCGGCTCCGGTCGTCGTGGCTGGCCAGCAATGCCACACCGATCCCTTCGCCGACCTGTTCGGGCGCAAGCAGAGCGATTGCGGCAAGGTTCTTGAATCGTTGACAGCAAGCGGGGTGCCCTATTCGGTCAGCAATGCGCCGCAGCTGGGCGTCAGTGCTGGAGGGAAGCCGATCGAGATCGCAACGGATTGGCTGGGCGACGGCGCGGCGCGCAAGAAAGGCCTTGAAACCGCTCTGACCGCGCACGGCTTCGATTTCGGAGTGCAGAAGCCTTCTGCCCTGGCAATCGCTGGCATCGCCGGGATTTTACTGGTGCTGGGTGTGCTGTCTGCATTGACTTATGGCAGCGTGGCGGCGCTGCTTTGCGAAATGTTCCCAACCCCGATCCGCTACAGTTCGATGTCGATCCCCTATCACATTGGTGCAGGCTATCTTGGGGGATTTCTGCCGCTGATCGCGAGTTATATCAATGCTCGGACCGGGGATGCCTATGCCGGACTGTGGTACACTTGGGCGGTCGTCGCCTTTGGTCTGATGGTGGCGATCTGGGGCTTGAAGGGCGGGCCGCCACGGGATTTTGCCGACGATGCCAACTGAGCTTCCCGGACCAGCGCTGCGCCTGTCGATCGACCGCGACGCGCTGGCTGCCAATTGGCGCGTGCTGAATCGGCTATCGGGAAATGCCCGGGCAGGCGCCGCAATCAAGGCCGATGCCTACGGCGTGGGTGTCGGCGCTTGTGTCCCGGCCTTGTGGGATGCCGGGTGCCGCGATTTCTTCGTTGCCCATGCCGCGGAAGCCGACGCGGCGCTCGAACATCTTCCGGCGGGTAACCTTGCGGTCTTGCACGGGCCGCAGTCTCCCTCGGAGGCACGGTGGATGTACCGGGCGGGAGTACGTCCGGTCATCAACTCGCTACGGCAGGCACGCCTGTGGGCAGATGCTGGCGGTGGCTCCTGCGATCTGATGGTCGATACCGGGATCAACCGGATCGGCCTTGCTATGGAGGAACTTGGCGATCCGCAGATCGCGATGCTTGAGGTCGATGTCCTTCATTCGCACCTGATCGCGGCGGAAGAACAAGACAACTCGGTCAATCAGCTCCAGCGCCACCGCTGGCAGGATGCGCGTCAGGCCATCGCCCACCGCCGCGCTGCGCTCGCCAACAGCGCCGGGATTGCGCTTGGCCCTGCCTTCCATGGCGACCTGACCCGCCCTGGGCTGGCACTCTATGGAGGGATTCCCTGTGCTTCGCTGGCCGGTGAAATCCGGCAGGTCGTGCGTCCCGAGGCTCAGCTGATGCAGGTGCGCGAGATCGAGGCAGGCGAAGGGGTGGGCTACAACTCCACCTTTGTGGCTCCCACAGCAATGCGGATCGGCGTTCTGGGGATCGGCTATGCCGATGGCTATCTGCGCAGCTGGTCGGGAAAAGGCGCCTTCCTCGGCGGAGGGCGACGCTTGCCGGTGCTGGGCCGGGTTTCGATGGACATGACCGTGGTTGACCTTGGCGATGCTCCCGAATTGGGCGAGGGCGACTGGGTTGCGGCGGATTACGCCCTTCCCGAAGCTGCGACGGTCAGCGGTCTGTCGCAGTACGAGCTGCTGACCTCGCTGGGACAGCGTTTCGCACGCTGAACAAGGCTTCGTTGCTGCGCAACATGGATTTGTTGCATTGCCGTTGCTGCGGGTGCTAAATCGTGCATCCGCAACACACACCCGGCAGCGGGGAGGGCATACGATGAGCGACGCCAAAGGCGACACTGTCACGATCAAGAAGTACGCCAACCGGCGGCTCTACAACACCCAATCGTCGAGCTACATCACGCTTGACCACCTTTCCAAGATGACCCGCGACGGGGTGGACTTCAAGGTAATCGACGCCAAGACCGGCGCCGACATCACCCACCAGATCCTGACCCAGATCATCATGGAAGAGGAAAGCGCGCGGGGCGAGCAGATGCTTCCGGTCAACTTCCTGCGCCAGCTGATCTCGATGTACGGCAATTCGCTCCAGGGGCTGGTGCCGCACTATCTCGAAGCCTCGATGGACAATTTCCGCTCCAACCAGGCCAAGCTGCGCCAGGCCTTCGAGGATTCGATCGGCAACAATCCGCTCGCCAAGCTGGCCCAGCACAACATCGCGATGTTCAAGGCGGCGGCATCGGCCTTCATGCCGGGCCTGGCTGACGACAAGCCTGGCGACCATGACAAGGAGCAGGATGGCGAAATCGCTGCCCTGCGGGCCCAGATGGCGGAAATGCAAGCCAAGCTCGACAAGCTCGGCAAATAGTCCGCCTCAATTCCGGCCAACAAATCCACACGAACCGAAAGCCATTACCCGTGTCCGCAATCCGTCACGCCCTGACTATCACCCGAGAAGCCGATTTCGCCGCCTGGTATCAGGAAGTCATCGCCGAGGCGGAGATGGCCGAGGAAAGCGGGGTGCGCGGCTGCATGGTGATCAAGCCGTGGGGCTACGGCATCTGGGAGCGGATCCAGCACCTGATGGACGCGCGGATCAAGGCCGCGGGGGTGCAGAATTGCTACTTCCCGCTGTTCATCCCCTTGAGCTACTTCGCCAAGGAGGCCGAGCACGTCGAAGGCTTTGCCAAGGAAATGGCGGTCGTCACCCACCACCGCCTGATCGGAGACGGCAAGGGCGGGCTGGTCCCCGATCCCGAGGCGAAGCTGGAAGAACCGCTGATCGTGCGGCCCACCAGCGAAACCGTGATCGGCCAGGCGATGAGCCGCTGGGTCCAGTCATGGCGCGACCTGCCGCTGCTCACCAACCAGTGGGCCAACGTGGTGCGCTGGGAGATGCGCACCCGCATGTTCCTGCGTACCAGTGAGTTCCTCTGGCAGGAAGGCCACACCGCCCATGCCGACCGCGACGATGCGATGGCCGAAACCCTGCGCGCGCTGGAGATGTACCGGGCCCACGCCGAAGACGATCTTGCGATGCCGGTGATCGCAGGGGAAAAACCCGAAAACGAGCGCTTCCCCGGCGCCGTGGCTACCTATTCGATCGAAGCCATGATGCAGGATGGCAAGGCGCTGCAGGCCGGCACCTCGCACTATCTCGGCACCGGCTTCGCCGAAGCGGCGGGGATTCGCTATCAGGATCGCGAAGGCCAGCAAGCGCTATGCCATACCACTTCGTGGGGCGTCTCGACCCGGCTGATCGGCGGCGTCATCATGACTCACGGCGATGACGACGGGCTGCGCGTGCCGCCGCGCATCGCCCCGCATCAGGTGGTAATTCTGCCGATGCTGCGCGAGGACGATGGCGACGCGGCGCTGCTGGCCTATTGCGAAGATCTGCGCGCGGCGCTTTCCAGCCAGTGGGCGCTGGGTGAACCGGTCCGCGTGCTGCTCGACAAGCGCGCTGGCAAGGCCACGCAAAAGCGCTGGGGCTGGGTCAAGAAAGGGGTTCCGCTGATCCTCGAAATCGGCGGACGCGATGCCGTCGGCGGACAGGTTTCGGTGCTGCGCCGTGACCGGCTGTGGCGCCCGGATGGGAAGGTCAACTTCATCGCCCAGAGTCGCGAGGAATTTCTGGCCCAGGCGGTCGCGGAACTCGAAGACGTGCAAGGCTCGCTCCATGCGGAGGCTGCCGCGCGCCGCGATGCGCATATCCATCGCGGTGTGAGCGATCTCGCTGGGCTTGAGGCCTTCTTCGCGGAGGACAAGCGCTACCCCGGGTGGGTAGAGCTGGCATGGTCGCGGCCCAACGGCGAGGCCCTCGAAGGCGTGGTGCAACGGCTCAAGGCGCTCAAGCTGACGATCCGCAACGCCCCGATGAACGGTGCGCCGGTTTCGGGCACCTGCCCGTTCACCGGCGATGCGGCGGTGGAGCGCATTTTCGTGGCGCGGGCATATTGATTTGACCAAGCGGGCCCAGCCACAACCCGGTCTGCCCAGTCGCCAGCAGATCCTGGATTTCATTGCACGGAGTGACGATCCCGCCGGAAAACGGGAGATCGCGCGCGCCTTTGGCCTCAAGGGGCAGGAAAAGATCGCGCTCAAGGCGCTGCTCAAGGACATGGCCGAGGAAGGCCTGATCGACGGCAAACGCACGGCTTATCACCGGATGGGCGGGGTGCCCAAGGTGACCGTGCTGCGCGTGGTCGAGATCGACGAGGGCGAGGCGATTGCCGTGCCTGATGCCTGGTCGCCTGACGACGCGACCCCGCCGCCGCGGCTGCGCCTGCGCGAACGGGGCAAAGGTTCGGCACTGCGTAGTGGCGATAGGGTGTTGGCCCGGACCGAGGAAACGGCAACCGGGTGGATCGCCCATCCGATGAAGAAGCTCCCCGCCAACGCCGATCAGCTGATGGGGGTGGTGGAGATCGATCGCACTGGCAAGGGCTGGCTTGCCCCGGTGGACAAGCGGGTGCGCAACGCTTCGCCGATTTCCGACCTTGGCGGCGCCGAGGCCGGGCAGCTGGTGCTCGCCGAACCCGCCGGGCGCTCGCCGCGCGCAGGCGTCAAGGTGACCAGCGTGCTGGGCGATCCGCTTGCGCCCAAGGCCTTCAGCCTGATCGCGATCGCCAAGCACGGCATTCCCTTCTCCTTCTCGCCCGAAACGCTCGAAGAAGGGCAGGTAGCCGCGAAGCTGCCGCTATCGCAAAGCAAGCGCGAGGATTTGCGGGACCTGCCGATTGTCGCGATCGACCCCAGCGATGCGCGCGATCACGATGACGCGATCTGGGCCGAACCCGATGGGCAGGGCGGCTTTCGCGCAGTGGTGGCGATTGCCGATGTCAGCTTCTACGTCCGCCCTGGCGGCATGCTCGATCGCGAGGCGAGGAAGCGCGGCAACTCGGTCTACTTCCCCGACCGGGTCGTGCCGATGCTGCCCGAGGTGCTAAGCGCCGACGTCTGCTCGCTGCGCGCGGGCGCGGACCGCGCAGCCATGGCCTGCCATCTGGAGATCGCGGCGGACGGGCGGGTGACGTCATGGCGCTTCACCCGCGCACTGGTGCGGATATCGGAAGTCATCGCCTATGAGGAAGCCCAGCGCCGGATCGATGCCGATGAGGCAAGAGAAAACCTGATCCACCTCTGGGGCGCATGGCGCTGTCTTGAGCAGGCGCGCAAGGACCGCGATCCGCTCGAACTCGAATTGCCCGAACGCCGGGTGTTGCTCGACGATGCCGGAAAGATCCGCGAGATCGCACTGCGCGAACGGCTCGATGCACACCGGGTGGTCGAGGACTTCATGATCGCCGCCAATGTCGCCGCAGCCAAGGCGCTGGAAGGCAAGGTGGCTCCGGTGGTCTACCGTATCCATGAGCCGCCGAGCCGCGAAAAGCTCGTCGCGCTCAAGGATTATCTTGCCACTTTCGATCGCAAGCTGGCGCTGGGTCAGGTAATCACCCCGGGCCTGTTCAACCGCATGCTGAAGGACGTGGCCGACGAATCCGAAAAGGCCCTAATCATGGAGGCGGTGCTGCGCAGCCAGACCCAGGCCTATTACGGGCCGCGCAATGCCGGTCACTTCGGCCTGTCGCTGGGATCCTACGCGCACTTCACTTCGCCGATCCGCCGCTATGCAGACCTGCTGGTGCACCGTGCGCTGGTCGATGCCTATGGGCTTGAGCAAGCGGCGCCCAGGTCCGATCTTCCGCCAACCTCGGGCTTGTCCGACCGTGACCGTGCCGATCTTTCGCGAGTATCCGAAGCCATCAGCGCGGCCGAACGCCGGGCGATGGAGGCCGAGCGCGAAACGATCGATCGCTATGTCGCTGCCTGGCTTTCATCCCGCGTAGGCGAGGTGTTCGATTGCCGCATTACCGGTGTTCAGCGCTTTGGACTGTTCGCCACGATCCTTTCGTTGGGTGGGGATGGACTGGTGCCGGTATCGGTGCTGGGTGCGGAACGCTTCTTCCATGATGAGAAGGCCCAGGTGCTTGAAGGCGAGCAGAGCGGTACCCGCTATGCCTTGGGCGACCGGCTGCGGCTGCGGCTGGCCGAGGCAAATCCCTTGACCGGCGCACTCAAGTTCGAACCGGAGGACAGCACGGGGCGGATCGAGCCGCGCGGCGCGCCCTTACCGCTCGGCAAGAAAGGCAAGCACTTCACCGGTAAGCGTGGACGTCCCGGCAATATCCGCCATCAGGGGCGGGGGCGCTAGCTGAGCCGATCTAGCTCCGCGTCGCTCATGCCGCCCGGGACGACATAAACCGGACAGGCCAGCTGCCCTGCATTGGCAACGAAATGACTGACCAGCGGTCCCGGCACACCGCTGGCTGCCGCGCCCAGGACCAGGGCCGAAACCTCGCGGTGCTCAGCCAGATAGTCCCGCACGACCTGCGCCCCGTCGCCGCGCCGCACCGAGATCGTCGGGGAAAGGCCGTTCTCGCTCGCCACCGATCCCGCCGCTGCGGTAACCAGTTCCTCGGCCCGCAGTCGCGCTTCTTCCTCGATGGTGGCCTGAATGCCGCCAAATGCCACGAACTGCTGGCGCGGGACCAGCGCGAGCAGATGCAAGGTGCCGCCGGTGCGCACCGCGCGGCGCGCGGCAAAGCGCAGCGCAACGCCCGCCTCTTCGGTCTCATCCATGATAACCAGATAGACCCGCATCGGACCTCCCAACCATGCCAGCTATCCGATACAATCGAATTCAGTGCAAGGCGCTTGCCCAAGTCACCGGATTTGGCCAAGGACGTAGCGTCAGTTTACCCGCGATTGAGGACCGGATCCAATCCATGCCGATCGAAATCAAGATGCCCGCGCTTTCGCCGACGATGGAAGAGGGCACGCTCGCCAAATGGCTGGTGAAAGAGGGGGACAAGGTTTCCTCTGGCGACATCATGGCCGAGATCGAGACCGACAAGGCAACGATGGAGTTTGAGGCGGTTGACGAGGGCACGATCGTATCGATCGCTGTCCCTGAAGGCAGCGAAGGCGTGAAGGTCGGCACGGTGATCGCGGTGCTGGCGGGAGAGGATGAGGATGCTTCGGCTCCCGCTCCAAAGCCTGCCGCTGTGGCCAAGACGGAAGCCGCCCCGGCCCTGGTTCCCGTGGCGGCACCCGTGCCAGTTGTTGCGCAGGCGCCCAAGGGCGACCGGATTGTCGCCTCGCCTCTTGCCAAACGTATTGCCGAGCAGAAAGGTGTCGATCTCAAAGCGGTTCGGGGATCAGGCCCGGGTGGCCGGATCGTCAAGGCCGATGTCGAGGGCGCACAGCCCGGCACAGCTCCTGCCGCCGTCGTCGCGCCGACCGCCGCCGCGCCGGTCGCTCCTGTCCCCGATTTTGGTATTCCCTATGAGGCCGAAAAGCTCAACAACGTCCGCAAGACGATCGCCCGCCGCCTGACCGAGGCCAAGCAGACGATCCCGCATATCTACCTTACCGTCGACGTCCGGCTCGATGCCCTGCTCAAGCTGCGCGGCGAACTCAACGCCGCGTTGGAGGCCGACGGGATCAAGCTGTCGGTCAACGATCTGCTGATCAAGGCGCTGGCCAAGGCGCTGATCCGGGTGCCCAAGTGCAACGTCAGCTTCGCCGGGGACGAGCTGCGCAAGTTTGCCCGCGCCGACATCTCTGTGGCAGTGGCTGCGCCTTCGGGGCTGATAACCCCGATCATCGTCGATGCGGCAGGAAAGGGCGTTGGCCAGATCAGCACCGAGATGAAGGCGCTGGCCGATAAGGCGCGCGAAGGCAAGCTGATGCCGCACGAATACCAGGGCGGCACGGCCAGCCTTTCCAACCTGGGCATGTTCGGGATCAAGCAGTTCGAGGCGGTTATCAATCCGCCGCAAGGCATGATCCTGGCGGTCGGTGCGGGCGAGAAGCGCCCCTTCGTGGTCGATGGCGCGCTGGGCGTGGCCACGGTGATGAGCGCCACCGGCAGCTTCGATCACCGCGCGATCGACGGGGCGGACGGCGCACAGCTGATGCAGGCGTTCCAGGATCTGGTCGAAAAGCCGCTGGGCCTGGTAGCCTGAGGCGACCTTGGCCGAGCAACTGGTCATCCGCGTCACGGCCATGCCGACCGACCTCAACCCCTATGGGGGCGTGTTCGGTGGCTGGCTGATGAGCCAGCTGGCGTTGGGGGCCGGTTCGCTCGCCTCGCGGGTGGGGCGGGGCAAGGCGGTGGTGGTCCACGCTACTGATTTTACCTTTCCCGGGGCGATGCGGGTCGGCGACGAATTGACCGTCTATGCCGAGCTGATCGTGCAGGGCCGCACCTCGCTGACCATCGCCGCGCGCGGTGAGGGACGCGAACGCAACGGCGAGGCGGTGGTCGAGGTCGCCCGGGGACAATTCAAATTCGTGCTGCTGGACGACGACGATCGCCCGCGCGCAATCGACAAGGCGGAGTAGGAATGGCTGACCAATATGACGTGATCGTGCTGGGTTCCGGTCCCGGCGGCTATGTCGCGGCGATCCGCTGTGCGCAGCTGGGGCTCAAGACGGCGATTGTCGAGCGGGAGAACCTGGGCGGGATCTGTCTTAACTGGGGCTGTATTCCCACCAAGGCGCTGCTGCGTTCGGCCGAGGTGCTGCACAACATGAAGCACGCTGCCGCCTATGGCCTTGCCGCCGACAACATCCGCGCCGACCTCGAGGCGGTGGTCAAACGCAGTCGTGGCGTCGCCAAACAGCTCAACCAGGGCGTCACGCACCTGATGAAGAAGAACAAGATCGCGGTGCACATGGGTAGCGGCGTTCTGAAAGGTGCTGGCAAAGTTGAAGTCACAGGTGAGAAGGGCGCGGAAACGATCAGCGCCAAGCACGTAATCGTTGCCACGGGTGCCCGCGCGCGCGACCTGCCGTTTGCCAAAGCCGACGGGAAGCGCATCTGGACCTACCGCCACGCGATGACGCCCAGCGAAATGCCGAGCAAGCTGCTGGTCATAGGATCGGGCGCGATCGGGATCGAATTCGCCAGCTTCTACAATGACATGGGCGCCGAGGTCACCGTGGTCGAAATGATGGACCGGATCGTCCCGGTGGAAGATGCGGACGTCTCCACCTTCCTCGAAAAAGCGTTGGCCAAGCAGGGCATGACGATCCTGACCGGGGCGGGGGTCGAGAAGATCGAGGTTACCTCCAGCGGCATCAAGGCCGCGATCAAGGGCAGGGACGGCAAAGTTGCGACCAGCGATTTCAGCCATGTGATCGTCGCCGTGGGCATCGTCCCCAACACCGAAAACATCGGCCTGGAGCCATTGGGCATCAAGGCCGAGCGCGGGATCATCGCGATCGACGACTATGGCCGTACCAATGTGAAGGGCATCTGGGCGATCGGCGATGTCACACCGGGGCCCTGGCTGGCGCACAAGGCCAGCCACGAGGGTGTGATCGCGGCGGAGAGCATTGCCAAGGAGCTGGGCAACAAGGATGTCCACCCACATGCCATGGACCGCCGCAACATCCCCGGCTGCACCTATTGCCACCCCCAGATCGCCAGTGTCGGCCTGACCGAGGCCAAGGCCAGTGAAGCGGGTTACACGGTCAAAGCTGGAACCTTCCCGTTCATCGGCAACGGCAAGGCAATCGCGCTGGGTGAGCCGGAAGGGTTCGTGAAGACGGTGTTCGATGCCAAAACCGGCGAACTGCTCGGCGCACACATGATCGGCGCCGAGGTGACCGAGCTGATCCAGGGCTATGTCGTGGGCAAGACGCTGGAGACCACCGAGGCCGAGCTGATGACCACGGTGTTTCCACACCCCACGCTATCGGAAATGATGCACGAAAGCGTCCTTGCCGCCTATGGGCGGGCCCTGCACATCTAGCCGGGCAGGTCAGCCGACCTTGCTTGCCTTGACCAGGTGTTCGTACACCGCAACGTAGAGCGGGCTTGCGAACTCACAGCCCAGCTCGGCCCCTTCCTGACGACAGATCCGTGCGGTCAGAACCTGAAGGCCCGGGATCTTGATGCTCAGTGGAACGCCAGGGCTCGGATTGGCAAATCCGGTCATCCGGAAACCGGTTTCCGAAAGATTCCCTAGCAACACCCGTTGCCACTGCCGCGTGCCCTGGCGTGCCTCGCATTGCAGCGTCACGCTGGCGCGCGGCGCGCGTGGCGAAATATCTGCATCGGCGGAGGCTGGAGTGTTGGACGTCGCAATCATCGTGCCCGTTCCGCTAGGCAACGAATCTTGCCAAAGTGTTACTTGCCGAGAGCGGTTTTTACCCTAAATCAGACAGTTGGTTAACAAGCCAGCGTCCCTGTGGAAGGGGTAGCCATGCCAGCCGAAGCTCATTCAGCCGCGAATCCGGCACCGCAAAGATCGGAAGGCAGCGCCAATCCACAGCGGGCCATTTACCAGAATTGTTGGGTCTGTGGACAAATAGTGCCGACGGCTTTCGCTGGCGGACAGGGTGGGATTCGAACCCACGGTGAGCTTGCACCCACGGCGGTTTTCAAGACCGCTGCCTTAAACCACTCGGCCACCTGTCCATGCCAGCGCGAACGCGGCTAGCGCCGCGTGGCGGTTTTGTCACCTTCGGTGACGCCTTCGGCTCCAAGACCGCTGCCTTAAACCACTCGGCCACCTGTCCATGCCAGCGCGGATGCCGCTAGCGATCATCCGGTGCAATGTCACGCGCTTGATGGTTCCAATGGCGGGCGCATTGTGCAAGACATTGCCGATGAGCTCGCTCAGACGTTTCAAGTTCGCGGTTCCCTTTGCTTTGGTCCTTGCGCTGTTTTCACCGGCGTCCGCCCAGGTTGACGAGGAGGCGGGGTTTCAGGGCTATCTGCAGCTCCTTGCCGCCCGCGCCCGCAGCGAAGGGGTGAGCGAGCGCTCGATCCAGGCCCTGACCGCGGGACTGGCTTTCAACCCCAAGGTGATTCGCCTCGACCGCGCGCAGCCGGGTTCCGATCCGGGCAAGCCGCCCGCAATGTGGACCTATATCCGCACCCATGTCGATCCCGCGCGGATCGGTGGTGGGCGAAGGGAGCTGGCATCGCTGGGCGCCGAGGCAGATCGGATCGAGGCCGAATATGGCGTTCCCGCCAAGGTTGTGATTGCGATCTGGGGGCATGAGACCAATTACGGCAGCTACAAGGGCGATTTCGATCTGGCCCGCTCGCTCGCCACCCTGGCTTACGAGGGGCGGCGGCGCGAGCTGTTTGCCGACGAATTCGTTGCCTTGCTCAAGATGGCCGATCGCGGAGTGCCGCGTCAGCGCATGGTAGGTTCGTGGGCCGGTGCTTTTGGGAACCCGCAATTCCTGCCGACGGTCTATCTCAGGCTGGCGCAGGATGGAAACGGCGATGGCGATATCGACATCTGGCACAGCCGCTCTGATACGCTGGCCTCGATCGCCAACTATTTTCGCGATGCCGGCTGGCGCCCGGGCGAGCCGTGGGGTGTGCGCGTTTCGGTACCCGCAGGGTTCGATCGCAATCTGGTTTCACCCCGGCTCGAGGCGCCGTCTTGCGCGCGCGTCCACGCGCGCCATTCACTATGGCGCACTGTGGCGGAATGGAAGGCAATGGGGATCCAGCCCCTGGCTCCGCTGGGCGATCAGACCATGGCGGCGCTGTTCGAACCCGACGGCCCTGGCACCGGCGCATTCCTGTTAACCGGGAATTACAGGGTTATCCTGCAATACAACTGCTCGAACTACTACGCTCTGTCCGTGGGGTTGCTTGCAGATGAGATTGCCCGTTAACCGAAACCTGCCGCTAGCGGCGCTTGTCCTCCTTGCTGCCTGCGGCGGCAAGGGTCATGTCGAATCCGCCTCGTCGAGTACCCGTATGCCCGCCAGCGGGCCTGCCGCCGACTATCCGGTGGTGCTGGGTGACCCCTTCGTGGTCGACGGGGTGACATATACCCCCGCCGACCGGATGAACTATGACGCAGTTGGCCGCAGCACGGTTGGCGGGGAAGGGGGCTCGGCGGTTTCAGGGGCGCATCGCACCTTGCCGCTACCCAGCTATGTCGAGGTAACCTCGCTCGAAACCGGGCGCACCATCCTTGTGCGGATCGAGCGGCGCGGCCCAATGGGCGGCAATGCCCTGATCGAGCTCTCGCCTGGCGCGGCAGCGCAGCTGGGCGCTGAAGGCAACGTGCCGGTGCGGGTGCGGCGGGTCAACCCGCCAGAGGCCGAACGGGCGCTGCTGCGGGGCGGCCAGCAGGCACCCGCACGGATGGATACTCCGAAATCGCTCGTCGCGGTGCTTGCTCGCAAGCTCGAGCAGCAGGAAGGGCCAGGCCAGCCTGCCCCGCAGATCGCCCCCCCTGCGATTGGCGAGGCGGTGCAGGTTCCACCGCCGACACCCCTGACTGTGCTGCCCGCCCAGCCCAAGCCAAAGCCACAGCCGTCCAGGCCCGCGGCAAGCGGCGGCTTCGTGATCCAGATTGGAGCCTTCTCCGACAAGGCTCGCGCCGAAAAGGCAGCAGCCCGCTCGGGCGGCGCGGTCAGCCCGGCGGGCAAGCTGTGGCGTGTGCGGGTCGGGCCCTTCGCAACCCAGGCCCAGGCCGATGCGGCGTTGGCAAAAGCCAGGGCGGCGGGCTATAGCGAGGCACGAGTCCAGCGCGCCAACTAGGCCACGGCGCCGCTTGCTGGCGCCGGGGAAGAGGTTTGAAACGTACCCTAATTCCGTTGTTGCTCGCACTTGGCATGCCGCTGGGGGCGGCAAACTCGGCGCCGCAATGCAAGCCGGTGCCCGCGGCGGTCTACGATGTGCCCGTGGTCCTGCTGGTCGATCTTTCGGCCGGGCAGACGCTCTACGCCCACGAGGCCGAGCGCCGTCTGCTGCCCGCCTCGATCACCAAGGCAATGAGTGCGCTGGTGGCCTTCGATCTGATCGCGGCGGGCAAGCTTTCCGAGGATGCCGCCATCACCGTGCGCCCAGATACCGCCGCGCGCTGGTCTGGAAAGGGTACCACGCTGTCACTGCGGTCTGGCGAACTGGTGAAAGTACGCGATCTGCTGATGGGGCTGACCACGGCTTCCGCCAACGATGCAGCGGTGGCGCTGGCCGAGGGCGCGCTGGGATCGAATGAAGCATGGATCGCGGCGATGAACGCCCGCGCGCAGCGCCTGGGCATGAGCGGCAGTCATTTCGCCACGGCCAATGGTTTCCCCGATGGCGGCAAGACCTATGTCACCGCACGCGATCTGGTGCGTCTGGCCCAGGCGCTGATCACCGATCATCCCGCACTCTACCAGCGCTACATCGGCCGCAAGAGCATGGTCTGGCGCGGAACGGAACTGTTCAGCCACGATCCCTTCGCGGGCGGCGCGCTCGCCGGGGCCGACGGGATCAAGACCGGGCACACCTATGAGGCAGGCTTCAACTTCCTCGGCGCGGTCGAACGGGACGGGCGGCGGCTGGTGCTGGTGATTGGCGGAGCGCAGAACGAGGATCTGCGCGGCAAGGCGGCAACCGGTCTGGCCGAGTGGGGCTATTCCGCCTGGGACAGCCGGCCTTTCCTTGGCGCGGGGCAGCGGATCGGCAGTGCAAGGGTGCAGAACGGGGACAGGCGCCGGGTGCCGCTGGCGGTGCCGCGCCGTTTCACCCTGGCGGTGCCCAAGGGGTTCGACGCCAAGGTCAGTGCTCGGGTGGTCTATCGCGGGCCACTTCGCGCACCGATTGCCAAAGGCGCGCAGGTCGCCGGGCTTGAAGTTACGATTGAGGGACAGCCGGTGCATTACCTCCCTCTGGTCGCGGCCGAAACGGTCAACCGGGCAGGACCAATCGACAGGATCGTGAATGGGCTGCTAGGGCTGGTTTCATGACACGCGGCAGGTTCATTGCGTTCGAAGGCGGCGAAGGGGCGGGCAAATCGACCCAGGCGCAGATGCTGGCAGCGGCTCTCGAGGCGCGCGAGATCGCCTGTGTCGTCACGCGTGAGCCCGGTGGCACTCCGGGGGCGGAGGCAATCCGCCAATTGCTGCTCGGACTGGACGGTGAAGGATGGCATCCCCGGGCCGAGGCCCTACTGTTCGCTGCGGCTCGCTCGGATCACGTCGAGCGCCTGATCCGCCCGGCGCTTGAGGCCGGGAAATGGGTGATCTGCGATCGCTTTGTCGATTCGAGCCGAGCCTATCAGGGCGGGGCGGGGGGATTGTCCGATTCCGATGTGCTGGCGCTGCACCGCGTCGGCAGCGGGGGTCTGCTGCCCGATCTCACCTTGCTGGTCGAGGTTTCGCCCGAGACTGCAGCGCAGCGCACCCGTGCGCGCGACGGTGGAGACGCCGACCGGATCGGTGGTCGCGATGCGGCTTACCACGCGCGGGTCGCCGCTGCTTTCGCGCGGTTTGCCGATGCCGAACCGGCACGGTTCGCCCGGATCGATGGCAATCGCGATGCCGAGGCGGTGCACCGCGCGGTTCTGGGCGCTCTCGATGCCTTTGGACAAGCCTTGTGATGCACCTCACCGGCCATGACGACGCCTGGCGCGAATGGCGCGCCGCGCTCGGCTCGGAGCGGATGCACCACGCCTGGATTCTCGCCGGGCTGAAGGGCATCGGCAAGGGCCTGTTCGCCCGCGCCGCCGCGGCCGAACTGGTGCGCGAACCCGGTATTCCGCAGCCCGACCCACAGGCCCATCCCGATATTCTGGTGCTGGATCATCTTCCCGCCAACGAGAGCGAGGAAGAAAAGAAGGCCGAGGGCAAGCCGTTCGCGGTCAAACGCAATATCACCATCGATCAGGTTCGGCGGATGCAGTCGCGGCTTACCACCAGGCCCACGCTGGGCAGCCGCCGCGTGGTGATTATCGATCCGGCCGACGATCTGGAAAAGAACGCGGTCAACGCCCTGCTCAAGAGCCTCGAGGAACCGCCGGCGGGAACCTATTTCCTGCTGGTCTCGCATCGCCCGGGTCGGCTCTTGCCGACCATCCGCTCGCGCTGCCGGATCCTGCGATTCCCCGCTTTGGACACTCCCGAGGTCGAGCGGATCCTGCGCGCGGACGCCCCACAGGCCAACGAAGCAACCCGCGCAGCCGCGATTGCCGCCGCCGAGGGTTCGCCTGGTGCGGCGCTCGAATTCGTCGAGCAGGATCTGGGCAGGTTGCACCAGGCGATGCTGCGGCTGATCCGTGAGGGTGACGAGCATTTCGCGTTGCGCGGCGCACTGACGGCTGAGATCGGCGCGCGTCCCTCGCGTGAGCGGCAGCTTGCCGCGCTCGATCTTGCACGGGCGGTGATTGCGGCGGAGCTGGGTAAAGAGCCAGCGGAACGGCAGCAACGCGTGATCGCTGCCCACGGGGAAATGGTCCGCCTTGCAGCCCAGATGCCGACTTACAACTTCGATCCCGGCCTGCTGGCGATCGAAATCGGAGCCTTGCTGGCCTCGCTCGCCATGCCTAGAGAAGCCGCACACTGACTGGCAGAAAGCACGAACCGGCGATGGCCGAACCATTCTATATCACCACCGCGATTTCCTATCCCAACGGACGTCCGCATATCGGCCACGCCTATGAGGCGATCGCCGCAGACGTGATCGCGCGCTTTCAGCGACAGATGGGGCGCGACGTGCGGTTTCAGACCGGAACCGACGAACACGGGCTCAAAATGGCCCAAAAGGCGCGCGAGCTGGGGATTGAGCCTGCCCAGCTGGCGTCTGAAATGTCGTCATATTTCATAGATATGTGCGATAAATTGAATGTTTCTTACGATGTATTCCTGCGCACCACCGAGCCGCGCCATCATGCTTCCGTGCAGGAGCTCTGGCGGCGGATGGAGGCTAACGGGGATCTCTACCTCGATCGATACGAGGGCTGGTACTCGGTCCGTGACGAAGCCTACTATGACGAAAGCGAGCTGGTCGAAGGGGAGGGGGGCGAAAAGCTTTCCCCGCAAGGCACCCCGGTTGAGTGGACGGTCGAGGAAAGCTGGTTTTTCCGGCTCTCGGCCTATGAACAGCAATTGCTCGATCTGCTCGAGAAGCCGGGATTTCTTCGCCCCGAGAGCCGCCGCAACGAGATGGCGGCCTTCGTCAAGGCCGGGCTGCGCGACCTTTCGGTTTCACGGACCAGCTTCGATTGGGGGATCAAGGTTCCCGGCAGTGAAAATCACGTGATGTACGTGTGGGTCGATGCGCTAACCAACTATCTGACCGGGATTGGTTTTCCCGATGAAGGCGGCGATTTTGCTAAATGGTGGCCGGCCAATCTGCACCTGATCGGCAAGGATATCACCCGCTTCCACACGATCTACTGGCCGGCCTTCCTCATGAGCGCTGGGCTGGCTGTGCCGCAACAGGTGTTCAGTCACGGATTTCTGCTCAACCGCGGGCAAAAGGAATCCAAATCGCTCGGCAACGTCACCGATCCGGTCGAGCTGGCTGAGCGTTTCGGGGTCGATGCGCTGCGCTATTTCCTGCTGCGCGAAGTGGCCTTCGGACAGGACGGATCGTGGTCGGCCGAGGCGATCGTGACCCGCTGCAACGCAGAGCTGGCGAACAGTTTCGGAAACCTGGCCCAGCGCGCCCTGTCGATGATCTTCAAGAACCTCAATGGGGCGATCTCGGCAGAGTACAGTCCCTCCGATGCCGACATCGCGCTCGAGAACACCGTTCTCGATGCTTGCCGCAATCTGCTGCCGCGCGAATTTGCTGCGCTCAACTTCTCCGAGGGCCTGAACGAATGGATGCGGGCAGTGTTTGCCTGCAACCAGTACGTCGACGAGCAGGCCCCCTGGACCCTGCGCAAGACCGATCCCGAGCGGATGACGGCCGTGCTGATGACGCTGTTGCGCTGCGTCCGCGCGCTTGCGGTGGCCGTACGCCCGGTGGTCCCGGCATCGGCGGACAGGCTGCTCGACCAGATCGGGATTGCCGAGGCAGCACGGGATTTCGCGGCGCTCGGCGATCCGGACTGGTTCGAAACGCTGGTAGCCTCGGGCTTCACCCTGGCTCAGCCGGTGGGGGTATTTCCGCGCCTTGAACTTCCGGAGGAAAACACGGCCTGATGCTGATCGATTCGCACTGCCACCTGGAGTACAAGGGCCTGGTCGAGGACCAGCAGGGCGTGCTGGCGCGCGCGCGCGCCGCCGGAGTAGGGGGCTTCCTTTCGATCTCCACCCGCCAGCGCGAATGGGGCCAGGTAGTCGCCACCGCCGAGCGTGAGCGCGATGTCTGGGCCAGCGTAGGGATCCATCCGCATGAGGCCGATGGCCATGCCGACATGGGCGAGGCCGCGCTGATCGCGGCGGCCGGGCATCCCCGGGTGGTGGCGATCGGCGAAACCGGGCTCGATTACTATTACGACCATTCGGATCGCGAGACCCAACGCGCGCTGTTCCGCCGCCACATCGCGGTTTCACGCCAGACCGGTCTGCCGCTGATCGTGCATACCCGCGATGCCGAGGACGATACCGCTGCGATCCTGGCCGAAGAGGCCGCGCATGGCGTCTTTCCGGCACTGATTCACTGCTTCACGGCTTCGGCCGATTTTGCCCGCAAGATGCTCGATCTTGGTCTGACAATCTCGCTTTCCGGGATTGTAACATTTAAGAATGCCAAAGACTTGCAAGCCATTGCTGCTGAAATACCGGAGGATCGGCTGCTGGTAGAAACCGATGCGCCGTTTCTGGCGCCAGTGCCGCATCGCGGCCAGGTCTGCGAACCTGCTTTTGTGGCCGACACCGCACGGTTCGTGGCTGCCTTGCGCGGAGTGGAAGCAGAGCGGCTGGCCGAGCAGACCAGCCGCAACTTTCTGCGGCTGTTTTCCAAGGTGGCGCTGTGAAGCTGCTACTGCTGGGAAGCGGCACTTCGACCGGAGTGCCGCGGATCGGCAACGACTGGGGCCTGTGCGATCCCGACGAGCCCCGGAACCGGCGAAGCCGGGTCTCGATCATGGTGGAGAACACAGCGGGAAACCGGCTGCTGGTTGATACCTCTACCGACCTGCGTGCCCAGCTGCTGGCCAACCAGATCGATCGGGTCGATGCGGTGTTCTGGACCCACGACCACGCCGATCATGCCCACGGCATCGATGACTTGCGGGTGATGCGCTATGGCCGTGCAGGGCCGCTTCCGTCCTATGCCGCCGAGGAGACCGTGCGGCGGCTGCGCCAGCGTTTCGGTTATGTTTTTGCCGGGCAGCATGGCTATCCGACCTTGCTCAGCATCGATACGCTCGATCGGTTGCGGATGTGCGCGGGCTTTGGCATTGCTTCCTGCCAGATGCCGCATGGCCCCGGTGAAAGCACGGCGTTTCGTTTCGATTGTGACGGAAAGTCCATCGGTTACGCGACGGACTTCAGCGCGATTACGCGCGAAATGGTTGAGCTGTTCGATGGCGTTGATGTGCTGGTCAGCGATTGCTTGCGGCGCGATCCGCATCCAACCCATGCGCATCTGGCGATGGCATTGGAACTGATCGAGGCGTCGCGGGCGCGCACCGGTGTTCTGACACATCTCGACAAGTCGATGGATTATGCCACCTTGTGCGGCGAAGTGCCGGCCCATGTGCTGGTCGGCTACGATGGATTGACGATCGAACCATGAGCGACAGCGTCTGGGCCAGTGCGATCATTCTCACGGCGTTTCTGGCGCTGATTGTGCGCGGTTATGGATTGCGCCGGGTTCCGATGGGGAAGTCTGTGCTGATGGCTGCGATCTGGGTGGCGATCATCCTGCTGCTGGCAGCGATTTTTACGCAATTCCCGCCGCGTGGGGGTTGATCGGGTCATCTGATATTTAACATAATATATATTATCATTCCAATATGTTGTAAGCCCCATTTAGAAATGACACCTCTCCGCTAGATAGAAATGACACCCCCGGGCGTCGTCAGCGGAACAACGGTGGCATGGCTCTCCTGTGGGTCGGGAGGGCGCGCTTATGACGGTGCTGGCGATGAGCCATGGGGAACTTTCGCGATTTGATACGCTGATGCGGGTTGAGCGCGGCGAACTGCGGGTTGAAGATGCGGCCGCGTTGCTTGGATTGAAGCGCCGTCAGGTTTTCCGGCTGCTGGACCGGCTGCGGACCGAAGGTGCTGCAGGCCTCATCTCCCGCAAACGAGGTCGACCAAGCAACCGGCGGCACAGCGATGCGCTTCGCGAGCAGATCGTCGGCCTCGTTCGCGAGCATTATCACGACTTCGGCCCGACTCTGGCGCGCGAGTATCTGATCGAACGACACGGGATCACTGTTGGTTGCGAGACGCTGCGCCAGCTGATGATCCAGGCAGGTCTGTGGAAGGACCGCGATGCTCGTCGCCCGCGACCCTATCAGCCGCGTTACCGCCGCGACTGCCGCGGCGAGCTGGTCCAGGTCGACGGCTCGAAGCACTGGTGGTTCGAGGATCGCGGGCCGCAGTGCACGCTGCTGGTGTTCATCGACGATGCAACCAGCGAGCTGATGCACCTCAGGATGGTCGAGAGCGAGAACACCTTCGCCTACATGGATGCGATGACCGCCTACATCGAGGCACACGGCAAGCCGGTGGCGATCTATTCCGACAAACACGGCGTGTTCCGCAACAACACCGCCTCGGCCAAAGGCGACGGCATGACCCACTTCGGTCGGGCGCTCGAGACGCTGAACATCGAAATCATCTGTGCCAACTCGCCGCAGGCCAAGGGTCGGGTCGAGCGCGCCAACGGGACGTTGCAGGACCGGCTGGTCAAGGCGATGCGGCTTGAAGGCATCTCGACCATTGCCGAGGCCAACGCGTTCCTGCCGGGCTACATGGCACGCCACAACCAGCGGTTCGCCAAGGCGCCGTTCGATCCGCGCGATGTGCATCGCCCCTTGGCCCCGCACGATGATCTCAAGGCCGAGATGGTCTGGCGCGAACAGCGCACGGTGACGCAGGCGCTGACGCTGCATTACAACAAGGCGCTCATCATCCTTGAACCAACCGAGATCAGCCGGCCGCTGGCGGGCAAGCGGGTCGACGTCTGCGAGTATCCTGACGGCCGGCTCGAGATCCGGCACGAAGAACACATCCTGCCCTACCGGGTGTTCGACAAGATCCGGCAGGTGAACCAGGCGGCGATCGTTGAAAACAAGCATCTCGATGCGGCGCTGGCCATGGCCAAGGCGATGCAAGAGATGTTGCCACCGAGGAAGCGCAACAACAACGAGCCGTGCCGAAGATCGCAGGGCGCCCACCTGTTCCCTCCCCCGCAGCCGCAGGAAGGCGCACCGGTCAAACGCAAGCGGGGCCGTCCTCCCCTTCCCCGTCTAAGCCCGATTGAAGCAGCGCAGCGCATGCTCGAGCCCCTGTGAGGGAGCCCACTGCAAAGCAGCGGGTCCGGGGCTCCACTACTGAGAGACCAGCGCACCAGCAGGGGCTGCGCTGCACAAGACCGAAGGGTTCCGCACAGCCCCTGCTGCATCAAACGGTGACATCTCTACTTGGCGGAAATAGTGTCTTCTCTAAACAGCAGAAACATATGTCCGAACCAGCCACCGCCTCCCTCCAGCGCCTCCTCGCGATCATGGCCCGCTTGCGCGATCCGCAGCGTGGATGCGAATGGGATCTGGCGCAGAACTTCGCAACGATCGTGCCCTATACGATCGAGGAAGCCTACGAAGTAGCGGATGCCATTGCCCGGGATGATACGGCGGCGCTCAAGGACGAGCTTGGCGATCTGCTGCTCCAGGTGGTGTTTCACGCCCGCATGGCAGAGGAAGCCGGATTGTTCGATTTCGCGGACGTCGCCGAAGCGATCTCGACCAAGATGGAAGCCCGGCATCCGCACATCTTCGGCTCTGCGCCCGATCGCGGCCAATCGCGCGAAGACCGCTGGGAGAGCCTCAAGGCCGAAGAACGCAGCGCCAAGGGTTCAACCAGCGCGATGGACGGGGTCGCCCTCGCCCTCCCCGCGCTTCTCCGTGCCGAAAAGCTGCAAAAGCGCGCGGCGCGCCAGGGGTTTGACTGGGGCGATACCGAGGGCCCCAGGGCCAAGGTGATCGAGGAGATCGCCGAACTGGCCGAGGCCGGAACAGAAATGGAACGCGCCGAAGAGGCCGGAGACCTGCTGTTCGCCGCCGTCAATTTGGTGCGCGCCTACGGCGTCGCCCCGGAAGAGGCCCTGCGCGCCGCCAATACCAAGTTCGAGCGCCGCTTCCGGGGGATGGAAGCCCTGGCCGAGGCGCGCAGTCAGGTGTTTGCCGCATTGCCGCTCGACCAGCAGGAGAGGCTGTGGGTTGCTATCAAGGCGTCGGAAAAGTGATCGTCGTTATCGAAGGGATCAGCGCATCGGGCAAAAGCACCTGGTGCAATGCCCATGGTGCCGACCATACAATCCCCGAAACTGGCCCGGTCCAAAACGTGCCTTGCGAGCAAAGCGATCCGCAAGGCGCCGCGGCATATTGGGCGGGACGCAATGTTTTGCGCTGGCAGACGGCCCTCGCCATGGAACAGCGCACCGGCCTTGCCCTGTGCGATACCGACCCGCTCAAGCTGCATTACACCTGGTGCCTCTGGCAAATTGGCGAAGTGACGGAACAGCAATGGCAATTGTCCGTCCAGGCAGTGAGAGCGACGATTGAAGGGCGCAAAATCGGGTTTGCGGACGCCTACTTCGTCAAGACCATCGATCCCGATCTGGCGCGCGCGCAGGCCCGGGTCGATATGACCCGCCGCCGCCAGAAACTCGACCTGCATGTGCGGCTACAACCCGCCCTTCTGAAATGGTACGAAGTGCTGGACAAAGTGCTGCCCGACCGCGTGCAGTTCGGTTTTCCGGATGAACTTCCCACCATGCACGAATTGAATCGGTATCCTGGCCTCGCGGTTTTCGACGATCTGATCGCCGCCCTTCCCGCCTGATTGTCCCAGCTCAAACCCGCATGAACCGGCCCAGTTCGCGCGGATCCAGCCGCACTTCGAGGCGGCGCAAGGGACCGCGTTCGTCTTCGCCGGATTCTTCATCGGCCAGAACTTCGCCGTGGGCGTGAAGCCAGGCGAGACGTTGGCCATCGCTGACCGGGAGGACGAAAGCGTGAACCCTCGCCCCGGCGGTGAGCAGCTTGCTGACCGCTTCGAGCAGCGCGTCGCAGCCGAAGCCGGTGACGGCGGAAACCGGCACGATCACTTCCTCACTGCGCGCGGCGACCTGTTCGGCCAGTTCCTCGGCGCGTTCGGGGCTGAGCAGGTCCCACTTGTTCCAGGCTTCGATGATCGGCACACGCGGGACTTCGCCGTCAGCCTCGGTCAGTCCGAGATCGGCCAGCACGCCCAGAACCTGGCGCTTTTGTGCCGAGCTTTCGGGATTGGCCACATCCCGTACGTGGACGATCAGATCGGCGGCGGTCACCTCTTCCAGAGTGGCGCGGAAGGCGGCGACCAGCTGGGTCGGCAGATCGGAAATAAAACCCACCGTGTCGGAAAGAATGGCCTTGTCGAGCCCGGGCAGACGAATCCGGCGCATGGTCGGATCGAGCGTGGCGAACAGCAGGTCCTCGGCCATCACCCCTGCCCCGGTTAGCCGGTTGAACAGGGTCGACTTGCCGGCATTGGTATAGCCGACCAGCGCAATCACCGACCAGGGTGCCTTTTCGCGGCGGCTGCGGTGTAGGCCCCGGGTGCGGCGCACCTGATCGAGTTCGCGGCGCAAGCGGGCCATCCGATCGCGGATCATCCGCCGGTCGGCTTCGATCTGTGTTTCGCCTGGCCCGCCGAGGAATCCGAAGCCCCCGCGCTGGCGCTCAAGGTGGGTCCAGCTGCGCACCAGACGCCCGGCCTGATAGTCGAGATGCGCCAGTTCCACTTGCAGGCGCCCCTCGGCAGTGGCCGCGCGTTCGCCGAAGATTTCGAGGATCAGCCCGGTTCGGTCGATCACCTTGCGGGCGAGCTTTTCCTCAAGGTTGCGCTGCTGGATCGCGCTGAGCGAGCCATCGACGATCACCAGTTCGGCATCGCCCTGATTGCAGGCCAAGGCGATATTCTGGATCTGGCCTTCGCCGAACAGCGTCGCGGCGCGTGCCTCGCGAATCGGAATCGCGAGCGCATCGACCACCTCCAGCCCAATCGCCAGGGCAAGACCGCGCGCTTCCTCGATCCGCGCGGCGGTATCGATATCTCCCGCCCCCCTGCCCCGGAATTCGGGGTAAGCGATCACCGCCCGCGCTCCGCGGGTTACCTCTTCCCGGTTGTCGTCAAGGAAGCTCAGGCCGGCTCCTCACCCTCGCCATCCATATCCTCGCCGGTGAGATCGACCGGGGTAACCGGCTGGATGGTCGAGACCGCGTGCTTGTAGGCAAGCTGCACATAGCCTTCGCGTTCGAGCATCATGCAGAACAGGTCATAGGCGGCAACCCGGCCCTGCAACATCACCCCGTTGACCAGGAACATGGTGACCTGCGCTTCGGCCTTGCGCACGCTCGAGAGGAACACATCCTGCAGCAGACGCACCTTCTTGCCGCCTTCGGCGCTGCCGAACTGGCGCGCATCGACCGGCACGCTGGGCATGATCGTCGAAATCGCATGTTTGTAGACCAGCTGCGACTGCCCATCGCGGCGCAGCAGGATCGAGAAGTTGTCAAACCAGGTGACGATACCCTGCAACTTGACGCCCTTGACCAGGAACATGGTCACCGGGGTCTTGGTGCGGCGGAGCAGATTGAGAAACTGATCCTGAAGGTTCTGGCCCTTCGCCCCGGCTTCGGGGACCAGAGGAGCCTCGGCCGCTTCGGATTCGGGCTTGGGCGGACGCGGACGGGCGCTTAATGTGCGCGAGCCAGACGTCGACATTCTGCTTCTCCTTCTTGTTGGCGGCCGCTTGTGCGGTCCGCGATCTGGCTGGCCCTGCGTGGCCGAACCGGAATTATCGGGGCGATAATAGCTTTGCCCTGAACCTGCTGCAACGGCCTAAATGCTGCGCCGCATCATTCATCGCCGGCAGTTTCGAATTCGCCTTCCTCATCCTCGCGCCGTTCGGCCATGCCGAGCAGCTTGAGCTTTCGGTGCAATGCAGATCGCTCCATCCCGATGAACGCGGCGGTGCGCGAGATGTTGCCGGAAAAGCGCCGGATCTGAACCTTGAGGTATTCGCGTTCAAAGCTTTCGCGGGCCTCGCGCAGCGGTACGCCCATCAGCGCGGGCATGCCGTTGTCCCCCGCGATGCGTCCGCTAACCACCTCTGCCGGGAGCATGTCGGCATCGATGCGCGAAAGGCGTTCGCGAGGTGTGAGGATTATTGTGCGCTCAACCACATTGCGCAGCTGGCGCACATTGCCCGGCCATTCGTAGCTTTGCAGCGATGCCATGGCCTCGGTATTGACCTCGGGTGGAGGGACACCCTGATCGGCGGCGAAGCGGGCAAAGAAATGGTCGACCAGCATCGGGATATCCTCGCGCCGGTCGGCCAGCGAGGGGATCGATACCGGAACCACATTGAGGCGATAGAACAGGTCTTCGCGGAACCTCTTCTCCGCGATTTCCTTCTCGAGATCCCGCGCCGTGGAGGAAACGACCCTGACGTCCACCCGAATCTGGCGATGCCCGCCGACCCGCACGAATGCCTGCTCGGTCAGCACCCTGAGGATGCGCGCCTGGGTTGAAAGCGGCATGTCGGCGACTTCGTCGAGATAGAGCGTCCCCCCGTCGGCCATTTCCAGCAGACCGGCACGCACCAGCTTGCCGCCCGCCTCCTCGCCGAACAATTCCTGCTCGAAGCGCTCCGGCGTGATTCGGGCCGAATTGACCGTAACAAAGGCATGCCCTGCACGCGGGCTCCACGAATGGAGCAGCCGCGCCGCGACTTCCTTGCCGGCGCCGGCCGGACCGGAAATCAGCAGACGGCTGCCGGTGTTGGCAACCCGCTTGAGCGTGGCGCGGACCTGGTTGATTGCGGAGGAATTGCCCGTGAATTCATCCGATGTGACGAACCCTTCGCGCAGCCGCGCATTTTCGCGCCGCAGGCGCTCAGTCTCGGTAGCGCGCGCGACCAGCAGCAGCAGACGCTCGGCCTCGAAGGGCTTTTCGATGAAATCCATCGCCCCGCGCCCGATCGCGGATACTGCGGTGTCGATATTGCCGTGGCCGGAAAAGATGATCACCGGCAGTTCGGGCTCGCGGGCCTTGATCGCGTCGAGCACTTCAAGCCCGTCCATCGGGCTACCGTGCAGCCAGACGTCGAGCAGCACCAGGCTGGGTCGGCGCTGATCGATCATGTCGAGCGCGCTGGTGCTATCGCCAGCGGTGCGACACTCGTAACCTTCATCGCTCAGCACGCCGGCAACGAGTTCGCGAATGTCGCGTTCGTCATCGACGATCAGGATATCGAGCGCCATTCAATCTTCCTTATGCAAATCATTCGGCCGCCTCGGATGCGGACTGGCCGCCCGAAACGGGATCGCGCGCAAAGCGCATGGTAACGACGCTGCCCCCGCCCTCGCCGGCGGCAAAGGTCATCTCACCGCCGTGTTCCTCGACAATCTTGTTGACGATCGCGAGCCCCAGACCGGTCCCCTTCTCACGCGTGGTGACATAGGGTTCGACGATCCGCTCGCGGTCCTGCGGCAGACCGATCCCGTTGTCGGCAATCGCGACCTCGATCGAGTCTGCCAGGCTCTTGATCGTCACCGCGATACGCCCGCGATAGTCAGCTTCCGCCTGCTTTGCCCGCGCCTCAACCGCTTCAACCGCATTCTTGAGGACATTGGTCATCGCCTGGCCGAACTGATGCCGATCGCAAGCGACGATCCCCACCTCGGCATCGGCAACGAAGGCAAAATTGATGTCGGGGCGCGCGACTTCTTGAAGAAACAGCGCCTGGCGGGCGAGATCGACCGGGTCTTCCCCACGGAAGATCGGCTTGGGCAGCCGCGCAAACGATGAAAACTCATCGACCATCCGCCTGAGATCGCCAACCTGGCGGATAATAGTCCCGGTCAGTTCCTCGAACAGATCGGCATCGGCGGTAATCAGCTTGCGATAGCGCCGGCTCAGACGTTCGGTGGCGAGCTGAATCGGGGTTAGCGGATTCTTGATCTCATGCGCAATCCGGCGCGCAACATCGGACCAGGCCGCCTGGCGCTGGTCGAGCAACTGCCGGGTAATATCCTCAAAGGTAATCACATGGCCCGCCGCCCCGCCGCTCACCTTGACCGCCAGAGTCAACAATTCGCTGCCCTTGGCATATTGCACGATCCCACTTTCCTTCTCGCCCGCGACGATCGCGGCCAGCTGGGGCAGGATCTCGTCAAGCGGTTCGCCGATCGGGGCCTCCGCGCCCCTTTCGAGCAACAACTTCTGCGCCGAGCCGTTCATCAGGCGGATGCGCCCATCCGGCGAAGTGGAGACGATCCCTGCGGTTACCGATTCGAGCACCGCCTCGATGAACGAGCGGCGCTCATCGAGCTGCTGGTTGGCCCCCAGCAGCGCCTGGGTCTGGCGTTCGAGCTGCTGCGTCATGCGGTTGAAAGCGCGGTTGAGCAGGCCGATCTCGTCGGCTCCGGTGCGGCCCTCGACCCGCATCGAGAAATTGCCCGCTCCCACCTCTCGCGCGGCGGAAACAAGTTGGTAGAGCGGCTTGACCTGACGGTCCGCGAAGCGCAGCCCGAACCACACCGCCAGCCCGACCAGCATCAGGCTGGCCACGAACAGCCCGACATTGAAGCGAAGCTGCAGGATCCGGGCCTGCCGGGTCAGTTCGTCATAGGCACGAACGATGTTCTGGGCGTAGCCGGTCGAAAGCAGGTCGGACTTGCGTACCGTGTAGAGATAGATGCCCGCCCTGCGGTCAATCGGGGTCACGGCCTTGATCGAGTTGTCGGCCGAGGACACCACGATCTCGGTGCCTTGATCGAGCTGGCGTAGCGCGCTGCCCGAAATCTCCGAAAGCGGTGCGTCGCCGCGCGTAAAGGCAGCCTTGGTCAGTTGGCCATCAGGCGCTTTCTGGATGATGGTCGATTCGTTGATCTTCCGGTGCAACACTTGGTACTGGTAGTATTCGACGAACTCGTTGCTGGCGATCGGCACCTGGGCCAGCTCGTCGCGCAGGTCGGCAGCCATGGCGAGCGATTCGTATTCCATGTCGCGCTGGGTCTGCTCGTAATAGCCCCGCGCCAGCTTGTTGGCGTTTTCCAGCAGTCCGCGCGAGTTGTCCGAAAACCAGAATTCCACCCCCGACTGGAACAGCAGCGAGGCAAAGATCACCACCAAAAGCGTGGGAACCGCAGAAATCATCGAGAACAAGAACACCAGGCGGACGTGGAGCTGCCCCCCTCCCCCCGCCGCCTCGGTTGCCCGTTGCAAAGCGATCCGCCGTCCCAGCAGAACCAGGATCGCCATGGCCGGAACCAATGTGCCGACCAGCAGCGTCGCGGTGAGATTGGTGGGCATCAGCTGCCCGCTGTTCGACTGCCGGGTCACCGCAAACCATGAGACCGCAGTCATCACCAGAAAGCCGATCACCGAGGCCACTTCCATGATCGCGAAGAAGTTGGCCCGCCGGGCGCCGATCTGTACCCGTCGCCACCAGCGCGGCCAGCCCTTGTTGCGCTCGGCATTCATAGTTGCGTGGTTACAACACCCCTGTTGCAAAGTTGCAAGGGGGTTTCCTTTCGGCTCGGCGCGCTATGCCTTCGACAGATCGCCAGGGTCGATCGCCAGATCGTGCAGCCGCTTGCGCAAGGTATTGCGGTTGAGACCGAGCAGCTGGGCCGCGCGCAGCTGGTTGCCCCCGGTTTCGCGCAGAGCGAGAACGAACAGCGGGCGCTCGAAGGCAGCAAGCGCGGTATCGTAGACCTGTCCGGGCGCGGGATGGTTGTCCGCCAACCAATGCGCAACTGCGGCGTCGAGACCGGCGGGTTCGCTCTCGGGCCTTTCGACCCGGGCCAGCTGGGGCGAAACGACCGCCGCGTCGATGATTTCTTCGCGCGAAAGCAGCGCAAGACGGTAGATGAAGTTACGCAGCTCGCGCACATTCCCGCGCCATGGCTGGCGTGAAAGCAGCTGACCGGCGTCCTCGGTCAACTGGTGGCGCGGCAGGCCTTCAGCCGCGGCAAGCTGCAGGAAATGCCGGGCCAGCGCCGGAATATCGTCGCTGCGCTCGCGCAGCGCGGGAAGCCGGATCGGCACGACATTGAGGCGGTAGAACAGGTCCTCGCGAAACGTTCCTGCCGCGATCATCGGCTCGAGATCCCTGTTGGTGGCAGCAACGATCCGCACATCGACACGTACTTCCTCACGCCCCCCAACCCGGCGCACGCTCCCCGATTGCAGCGCGCGCAGCAGGCGGGTCTGCGCCTGCATCGGCATGTCGCCGATCTCGTCGAGAAACAGGGTGCCGCCATTGGCCTGCTCGAACTTGCCGATGTGGCGCGCGACCGCACCGGTGAAGGCGCCCTTTTCGTGGCCGAACAGCTCGCTCTCGATCAGGTCGGCGGGGATCGCGGCGGTATTGACGGCGACGAACGGACCGCCCTTGCGGTGACCAAGCTGATGGATCGCCTCGGCCACCAGTTCCTTGCCGGTGCCGCTTTCGCCAAGCACCAACACGGTCAGATCGTTGCGCAACACCCGGGTTATCATGCGATAGACCGCCTGCATCGCGGCCGAACGCCCGACCAGCGGCAAGCCCGCGACCGGTGCTTCCTCCTCGCCGTCACCGCGGGCCTGCGCCGCGCCCACGGCCTGGCGCACCGTGCGGGCAAGTTCATCGATATCGAACGGCTTGGGAAAATACTCGAACGCGCCGGTATCGCTGGCGCGCACGGCGGTATCGAGCGTATTTTGCGCGGAAAGGATGATGATCGGCATCGCCGGGGCGAGTTCCCTCACGGTGCCGATGGTCTCGATCCCGTCACCGTCAGTCAGCATCACATCGGTAACCAGCGCCTGATAACGGTTGGCGGCCAGCAACCGATCGCGCCCGGCGATCGAATCGCAATGGGTGACCCCGAAACCTTCGGCCTCAAGCGCGGCAGTGATCACCAGTGCGATCGAGCTATCGTCTTCCACCAGCAGCACGCTCATGCGGCTTCCCCGTCACTGTTCTGTCGTTTCGCGATGGCCATCGGCAAATGGACGCGAAAGTGAGTTACTCCGGCCGCCTCGTCGCGTTCGTGGGCGATCCGCCCGTTCATGTCGCGCACCAGCCGGCGGACCAGCGCCAGGCCCAGTCCCTGACCGCTCTTCTTGGAGGTGACGAACGGTTCGAACACGTGCTCGCGCATCGCCGGGTCGATTCCGGGTCCGTTGTCGCTGACCCTGAGCTCGATTGGAAGGCGCACGGGGTTGCCGTCCGCGCCGCGCTGCAATTGCAGGCCGCTGGCAAAACGCGTGCGCACCCTGATGCGTGGCATGGCAACCGCCTTGCAGGCATCTGCGGCGTTAGTCAGCAGGTTGAGCAATACCTGAACCAACGCATCAGGATTGCCTTGCACCGGCGGCAGCGAGGGGTCGAACTCCTCCAAAATCGGTGGGGCGGAACCGCTGGCCGCGAGGACTGCGGTGGCGCGGCGCACTGCCTCGTGCAGGTTGCAGGGGTGCAGCTCGGGCGCGGTGCGCCGCGAAAGCGACTGCATCTGATCGATCAGCTTGGCGATCCTGTCGACCTCATCCGCGATCAGCCCGGTCAGCGCGAGATCGCTTCCTTCAAGCTTGCGGCCCAGCAGCTGTGCCGCGCCGCGAATCCCGGCAAGCGGATTCTTGATCTCGTGGGCAAGGATGTCGGGCGCGCGAAGCACCGGATTGTCGCCGCTGCCGGGGTCCCCGCTGATGGCTTCGGCGCCGCTGTTGTCATGCAGCGTGATGATCTGCCAGCCAGGCTGCTCGATCATCGGGGTTACCGTCACATCGACGCGCCTTCCGCCTTTGCCGAGAACGCGCAAGGCAACCGCTCGGGCGGAAACGTGGGCGTCGGTTTCGGAAAGCCTTTCGGCAAGGTGCGGCTCTTCGAACATCACCAGCTCGCCCAATGCGCGCCCTTCCAGGCGGCGAAAACTCTGCCCGAAGAACTGCTCCGCTGCCGGGTTGGCGGCGGCCACCTTCTGGCCCGGAGCGAGCAACACCACCCCGAGCGAGAGGCTGGCAAGCTGGCGCTGGGCGGATGACACCGGCTCAGGCCGCCCGACGATCGAGGAACGCCGCATAGAACGCCGACAGGTGGTCCATCACCTCGCGCGGATCGTCGACGAAGTTGACCATGTTGCGGAAATGCGCCGATCCGGGCAGCCCGCGCGTGTACCAGCCAAGGTGCTTGCGGGCCATCTTCACGCCGGTGTCCTCGCCATAGTGCTCAAGCATCCAGCGATAATGCTCGAGGATCAGCTCAAGCTGGTGGGACAGCGTGGGATCGGCCAGCTCCTCCCCGCTGCGCAGCCAGTGCATCACCTGCGCCAGCAGCCACGGCTTGCCATAGGCCCCGCGCCCGATCATCACCCCGTCGGCATCCGACTGTTCGAGCGCGCGCGCGGTATCCTCGATCCCGCAGATGTCCCCGTTGACGATCACCGGGATCGAGACTGCCGCCTTGACCTTGCGGACA
Organism: Novosphingobium sp.; assembly: GCA_024236215.1. Lineage (GTDB taxonomy): Bacteria > Pseudomonadota > Alphaproteobacteria > Sphingomonadales > Sphingomonadaceae > Novosphingobium. The sequence goes on along the minus strand of JACKKX010000005.1, from coordinate 205,959 downwards.
AAGCCCCAGTCGGCTTGGCCCTTGTACATCTGGTTGCGGGTACGGCCATGCACCGTGACCAGCCTGGCACCCAGGTCTTCGGCGATGTGCGCCAGTTCGGGGGCATTTAGGCTGTCATGGCACCAGCCCATCCGCATCTTGACCGTGACCGGCACCGATACCGCCTTGACCGTCGCCGCTATCAGGCGGGTGGCGAGCGGCAGGTCGCGCATCAGCGCCGAGCCGGCATCGCCGTTGACCACCTTCTTCACCGGACAGCCCATGTTGATATCGATGATCGCCGCGCCGCGATCTTCGACCAGGCGGGCCGCGTCGGCCATTTGCTCGGGCTCGCAGCCGACCAGCTGCATCGAGACCGGCTCCTCGGCCGGATCCCACATCGCCTTCTGCACCGATTGGCGGGTCTCGCGGATCGCGGCGGGGCTGGCGATCATCTCGGTAACGTTTAGTCCCGAACCAAAGCGGCGGACCAGGCGGCGGAACGGCAGGTCGGTCACCCCGGTCATGGGTGCGAGCACGACCGGGCAGTCGATCTGCACCGGGCCAATCGCGATCGGAGCCAGTCTTGGCGGGGCGGGAAGCGGGTTCATCTGTGGGTGTGCCTAAAATTTGGGCAGCACATAGGGAATTGCCGCGAAGGCAGCAAGGCTTTACCCGCAAGGTCCAGAAATGAGCGATCCCGGCCCTCCCCTTCCCACGTGTGCGGCAGTTATCGTCGCGGCCGGACAAGGGCTGCGCGCGGGCCAGCCGCTGCCCAAACAGTTCGCGCTGTGGCGCGGCAAGCCGGTGGTACGCCACTCCGCCGAAGCGCTGGCGGCTGCGGGGATCGCGCCGATCGTGGTGGCAATTCCCGCTGGGGCGCAGGATCAGGCCGGAGCGGCATTGGCGGGGATCGCCGGGATCCGCTTGATCGAGGGCGGCGCGACGCGGCAGCAATCGGTTTCAAAAGCCCTGGCCGCGCTCGAAGCGGATGCCCCGGCAACGGTGCTGATCCATGATGCTGCCCGCCCTTGTCTGCCGCAGACGGTGATAGACCGGTTGATCGCGGCGCTGGCCGTACAGCCGGGAGCCATTCCGGTACTGCCGGTGGTTGACAGCCTGGCCCACACCGAAGGAACCTTGATGGGCATGCCTGCCCGGCGCGAGGCGCTGCGCAGGGTTCAGACCCCGCAAGCCTTTCGCTATTCGGAGATACTGGCGGCGCACCGGGCGTGGGATGGCCCCGCCGATGCTGGCGATGACGCCCAGGTGGCCCAGGCAGCCGGGCTGACCGTTGCGCTGGTCGAAGGAGACGAGGCCTTGCACAAACTGACCGTCGCCTCGGATTTTGAGCAGGCAAGGCCCGCGATGCGGGTCGGCACCGGATACGACGTCCACCGCCTTGCCGATGGCGAAGAGCTGTGGCTGTGCGGCGTCAAGATCGACCTTCCGCGCGGCCTTGCCGGGCATTCGGATGCCGACGTGGCGATCCACGCGCTGGTCGATGCAATCCTGGGTGCGCTGGGCCGGGGTGACATCGGATCGCACTTTCCACCGTCCGACCCGCAGTGGAAGGGTGCCGCCTCCGAACAATTCCTGCGCCATGCGGTCGAACTGGCCGGCAAGGACGGGTATCGTGTCGGCAATACGGACGTCACGATCGTATGTGAAGCGCCCAAAATTGGTCCCCACCGCGAGGCGATGCGTGCCGCCCTGGCGCGGATCATGGGCGTTGACATCGCCGCCGTGAGCGTCAAGGCGACGACCACGGAACGGCTGGGATTCGCAGGCCGGGGCGAAGGGATTGCGGCCCAGGCTGCAGTTTTGCTGCAACAGGATTGAACCAGTTTCAGGAGTATCATGCGATGCGCAAGACGGTGATCGGCGGAGCGGCGGCTTTCGCTCTCTTCTCTTCTTCGATGGCTCAGGCCGCGGCTCCGGGGGCCTGTATTACCCTTGCCGAAGCGCGGGGATTGATCGCCTACATGGCGCCCGGCGCGATCCATAAGCTTGGTGAAGCCTGTTCGGCCCACGTCGGCCGCGGAGATTACCTGAATGCTGGTCTTCCCGCACTCGAACAGCGCTATGCTGCGGGGCGCGATGCGGCCTGGCCGATGGCGCGCGCGGCAATCGCCAAGTTCGCGGGCCAGGGCCAGGACGCGATCGACTTCTCGAAGCTTTCCGACGAGGCGATCCGCCCGCTGGCCGATGAGATCATCACCAGCAAGATGGATTTCAAACTGACTGCGGCGGAATGCCTCGATGCGCAGGATATTGCCGTGGCGCTCGATCCGATTGCCCCGAACGACGCATTCGCGCTGGTGATGGCGATCGTCGGCGTGGTCGCGCGCAAGGACAAGTCGATGCCGATCTGCCCGCGCGAGGCCGCCGCCAAGTGAGCCTTCTGCCCAAGGATCTGGCCAAGCTGGCCGAGCGGGTGATCGATGAGAACCGCAAGGCCGGGCGGATGATCGCGCTCGCCGAAAGCTGCACCGGCGGGCTCGTCGCGGCGGCGCTGACCGAAATTCCCGGCTCCTCCGACGTGCTCGATCGCGGCTTTGTTACCTATTCCAACGAAGCCAAGATCGAGGCGCTGGGTGTCTCCGCCGACATTATCGAAACTTTCGGCGCGGTATCCATCGCTTGTGCCTGGGCCATGGCGCAGGGGGCGCTGAAGCGCAGCAATTCGCAGGTCGCCGTGGCGATCAGCGGGATCGCCGGGCCCGGTGGCGGCACCGATCTCAAGCCGGTCGGAACGGTGGTGTTTGCCCGAGCCGTGGCGGGAAGCGAGGAGACCGTGGGCGAGGAGCGCCACTTCGCGGCGTCGAGCCGCGACGCGGTGCGCCATCAGGCCGCGCTGGTCGCGCTTGAGCTGCTGCTCCCGTAGAGCTTTTCCGCGCGGGCCTCGAAAGCCTCGACCATACGGCGGAACGCGCGGTCGAAGTACTGACCTGCCAGCTTTTCGAACACCGCGTTGCGGAATGTGAACTGCACATCGAAGTGAACCTCGCATCCGCTTTCAAGCGGCACGAATTCCCACACATTGTCGAGATCGCGCATCGGTCCGTCGAGGTAGATCACTTCGATCCGCCCGGGCCGAGACTTGATGACGCGAGAGGTGAATTTTTCGCGCAGCGATTTGAACCCGACCAGCATGTCGGCAACCATTTCGGTCTCGCTATCTGATCGCACCCTTGTCGCGACCACCCAGGGCAGGAATTCCCCGTAACGCGCCACGTCGGCGACCAGATCGAACATCTGTTCGGCCGAAAACGGCAGACGGCGAACTTCCTTGATTCCGGGCATCAGCCCTCCCTGGCAAGCTTTGCCTGGCGCGCCGCGCGCATCGCCTTGAAATCGTCGCCCGCGTGATAGCTCGATCGGGTCAGCGGGGTCGCCGCGACCTGAAGGAAGCCTTTGGCCCGGGCAATCGAGCCATAAGCGGCGAAGGCCTGAGGGGTCACGAAGTCGGCCACCTTGGCGTGCTTGGGCGTGGGCTGAAGGTATTGCCCCATGGTGATGAAATCGATCCCGGCAGAGCGCATGTCGTCCATCACCTGGTGCACTTCGAGCCGCTCCTCGCCTAGCCCCAGCATTATCCCGCTCTTGGTAAAGATCAGCGGATCGTGGAGCTTCACTTCCTCCAGCAAGCGGAGCGAGGCATAATAGCGCGCACCGGGTCGGATGGTAGGATAGAGCCGGGGCACGGTTTCAAGATTGTGATTGAACACATCGGGACCGGCGGCGGCAATCTCTTCGACCGACTGGCGCATCCGGCCCTTGAAATCGGGGGTGAGGATTTCGATCGTGGTGTCCGGTGTGTTGCGGCGCAGCGCCTCGATCACCCGGACGAAATGCCCGGCACCACGGTCGGCAAGATCGTCGCGGTCGACCGAAGTGATGACGATGTGCTCCAGCCCCATCTTTGCCGCAGCTTCGGCGACATGTTCCGGCTCGCTTGGGTCAACCGGGCGCGGCATCCCGGTCTTGATATTGCAGAACCGGCAGGCCCGGGTACAGATATCGCCCAGGATCATCACCGTGGCGTGCTTTTTGGTCCAGCACTCGCCGATATTGGGACAGGCTGCCTCTTCGCACACCGTATTGAGGCCCAGCCCGCGCATCAGCTGGCGGGTTTCACCATAGCCCTTGCTGGTCGGCGCCTTGACCCGGATCCAGTCGGGCTTGCGTTGGCGTTCGGCTTTCGGGGGACTGCTCAGATCGTTCATGGCGCCCAGATAGGCGCATCGCAGCGGGCTTGCCAGCGCCAAATTCCGGGGGCATCAGGCGCGCCATGCGTGAAGGATTCTCACCCTCGTTCGGCCACCTCGTGGCAGGATACCGCCGCTTCCGTCAGAATGGCTGGGCCCCCAACCGCGAGCGTTGGGCAAACCTGCGCGACGGTCAGGAGCCAGAGGTGATGATCATCGCCTGCTCCGATAGCAGGGTCGATCCGGCGCAGGTGTTCGATGTCGATCCAGGCGAAATCTTCGTGGTCCGCAACGTTGCGGCAATGGTTCCCCCCTTTGAAACCACCCCGGGGCACCACGGGGTATCTGCCGCGCTCGAATTCGCGGTGCAGGTGCTGAAGGTCAAGGAAATCGTGGTCATGGGCCACGGCATGTGCGGCGGCTGCAAGGCTGCGCTGACCCGCGAGATGCATGGAACCGAGCCCGGTGAAGGGGGCTTCATTGCCGACTGGATCGCGCTGCTCGACGACGTGCGCGATGAGGTTGCCGCGCTTCACGGCACCGAGGGCCGCCCGGCGGAACGGGCGATGGAGCAGGCCGGGGTTCGCGTCAGCCTGAACAACCTGCGCACCTTCCCCTGCATCCGCCGCAAGGAACGCGACGGCGAACTGCGTCTGACCGGAGCCTTCTTTGCAATTTCCGACGGGGTGCTGCACGTGCTCGACGAAGCGCGTGGAGTGTTCGAGCCTGTCGAATAGGGCAAAAAGAAAGGGCGGCAATCGCTCGCCGCCCTTATCCGTTTCAACTCTGCGGTGGCGTTACTTGCCGGCCGCCTTGTTGGCGGCATAGACCGTCCACAAGGCCGCGATCGGCTTGCGAACGCCCTCCACCTTGGCAAAGGTTGCCTGGGCCTCGGCGAGCTGGCCGGCATCGGCCTGGGCGATGCCCAGCCGGGTCAGCACACGGGGTGAATCCACCCCGGGCTTTGAAAGCGCCAGCTGGTACATCTCGATCGCCTTGGCAGGCATGTCATAGCTCAGGAAGGTGTCGCCCGCAGCCATCGCTGTTGCCGCAGTGCCGTTGGCGGCGCGGGCATCCTTTTCCAGCGCGGGGAAAGAGGCCTTGTCGGGTGCGATGCGCCCTGCGGCATTTGCCCGCGCGTCGCTCACGAACACGTCCTTGGGATCGAGCTTGCCAGCAGCAAGCCCCTCATCGAGGATCTTGATCACCTCGCCCGGCAGACGCCGCGGATCCGCGGCCTGGATGTATTCGACATAGTCGCGCGCTTCGGAGAAGCTCTTGGTCCGCTCCATCAGGCGCAGCAAATCGATCGATTCCTGCGACTGGAAGTTGGCCAGATCGCGCAGCACGGCAATCACCAGCGACCAGTTCTCGGTGCTGGGATAGAGGCTGACCAGGCGGGTCCCGAAAGTGTTCGAGTAGTCCGCAGACTTCGACTTGTAGGAAACCACCATGCCCCGGCGCAGCCAGTCTTCAGGTGCAGCTGCGCCCTTCTTGTCGATCGCGACCTGAAGCAGACGCATGCCTTCGGGAATCATGTTGTCCGAAAGGTTTGCCTCGGCCAGCAGATAATCGATGTCGTTCTCGCCATACCCGCCAGCGATCGCGGCGGTAAAGGCGGTGCGCGCGGCCGCAAAGTCCTTCATGTCGAAGGAGATGCCGCCGATATAGAAATTGAACTTGCCCATATCGGCCGGCGGCAGCTTTCCGCTGTCAACCATCGCCTGAAGACCCCGGCGCTGTAGCCCCTTGTCGAGCGAGGTTTGCCCGAGGTTGAGCGCGAGCTGGCCCGCAAGCAGCTTGTCATCCGGGTTGCTGACGGCAGCGAAGGCCGCCTCGATCAGCCCAAACTCACCGGAAAGCTTGCCGTTCAGCGCCGCAGTGGCGGCATCGAGCGCGGTCTTGGTCTGGGCTTTGGCGTCCTTGCCACGCGCGTTGCGATAGGCGGTTTCGGCATTGCGGACTTCCGTCTGGGCAGCGGTGATGTCGGGATTCTTCGATGCCTTATCGAGCGCGGCAGCCGCCGCCTGATAGGGCGGAATGAAGCCCTTGCTGGGTTGCGGCTTGGCCACGGCCGGCGCCTTTTCTTTGGCATAGGCGGTGGTTGAAACCGACGCCCCGGCAACCACGCCGAGCGCCAGCACCAGACCGAGCGCGCTGCGCCCGAAGAACTTGCTGCGAACCATGATACCCCTTCTCCTTCGCGGCTTCCGACCGGGGCCATCCCCGGCGCGCGCCGCCAACCCGTTTGACACAGCCATTGGCCCGAATTGGCCGATTTGGCAACAGGGCAGCATCTAGGCAGACTGCACTGAACGGCGATTGAATGCGGTTCGTCGCATTCGTTCAGCTTGGGGTGGAGAGGTGTGGAAAAACCGCGCCTGACGGGCCGTCAAACTGGCCTTGCGGCGTGGCTTGGCCTAGTGCCTCAAACCAGCAGGATTTCCCGACAACAACAGAAAATTGCACGCGTGAGCGACGAGAACGAAATTCCCGATTCCACCGGCCCTGCCGGAGAATACACCCGCGTCGACATCGTCGATGAAATGAAGACCAGCTATCTCGATTACGCGATGAGCGTGATCGTGGCGCGGGCGCTGCCCGATGTGCGCGACGGCCTGAAGCCGGTCCATCGCCGCATCCTCTTCGCCAGCCAGGAGGGCGGCTTTGTCGCCGGGCGGCCCTATCGCAAGAGCGCCAAGATCGTCGGCGACGTGATGGGCAACTATCACCCCCACGGTGACAGCGCGATCTACGATGCCCTGGCCCGCATGACGCAGGACTGGTCGATGCGGCTGCCGCTGATCGACGGTCAGGGCAACTTCGGCTCGATGGACCCCGATCCCCCGGCCTCAATGCGCTATACCGAGGCGCGGCTGGCCAAAGTTGCCAACTCGCTGCTTGAGGATCTCGACAAGGATACGGTCGATTTCTCCGAAAACTATGACGGTTCGCGTCAAGAGCCGAGTGTGCTTCCCGCGCGCTTCCCCAACCTGCTGGTCAATGGCGCGGGCGGGATCGCGGTGGGTATGGCGACAAACATTCCACCGCACAATCTGGGCGAGGTGATCGATGGTTGCCTGGCCTATATCGCCAACCCCGCGATTACCTCGGAAGAACTGTTCGAGATCATCCCCGGCCCGGATTTCCCCACCGCTCCGCTGATTCTGGGCCAGTCAGGCGCGCGCAAGGCCTATGTCGAAGGGCGCGGCTCGATCATCATGCGCTGCCGCCACGAGATCGAGGAAGGCCGCGGCGATCGGCGCTCGATCGTGCTGACCTCTATCCCCTATCAGGTGGGAAAGAACGGCCTGGTCGAAAAGATCGCCGAGGCGGCCAAGGACAAGCGGATCGAGGGCATCTCAGACATCCGCGACGAATCGAGCCGACTGGGCGTGCGCGTGGTGATCGATCTCAAGCGCGATGCGACGCCCGAAGTCGTGCTCAACCAGCTGTGGCGCAACACCCCCGCGCAGTCGAATTTTGCCGCCAACATGCTGGCGATCCGTGGCGGCCGCCCGGAGATCATGACGCTGCGCGACATCATCAGCGCCTTCATCGGTTTCCGCGAAGAGGTTATCACCCGCCGCACCAAGTTCGAGCTGAACAAGGCGCGTGACCGGGCGCATATCCTGCTTGGTCTGGTGGTCGCGGTAACCAACCTCGACGAGGTGGTGCGGATTATCCGCGGCTCGCCCAACCCGGCGGCGGCGCGCGAGTCCCTGCTGAAGCGCGAATGGCCGATCGGCGAGATCGCGCCCTATATCAAGCTGGTCGAGGCGATCGAACCCAGCGCCGAACAGGAAGGCGGCACCTATCGCCTGTCCGAGGTGCAGGTGAAGGCGATCCTCGACCTGCGTCTGCACCGGCTGACCGCGCTAGGCCGTGACGAGATCGGCGACGAGCTCAAGGAACTGGCCGCCGCGATCGAGGAATATCTCTCGATCCTCGCGGACCGGGCCAGACTCTACGGCGTGATGCGCGGCGAGCTGGTTGCCATTCGCGACGCCTACGCCACCCCGCGCCTCAGCGAGATCACCGCCGCCGCCGACGGGATCGAGGACGAGGATCTGATCGAGCGCGAGGACATGGTCGTGACGGTGACCATGGACGGCTATATCAAGCGCACCGCGCTCTCCACCTTTCGCGCCCAGAACCGGGGCGGCAAGGGCCGCGCCGGGATGGCGACCAAGGACGAGGACGTGGTCACCACCATGTTCGTCACCTCGACCCACAATCCGGTGTTGTTCTTCTCCACTGCGGGCAAGGTCTATCGGCTCAAGGTCTGGCGGCTGCCGGAAGGCGGGCCGACCACGCGCGGACGGCCGATCGTCAACCTGCTGCCCGCGCTCGATCAGGGCGAGACGATCCGGACCGTCCTGCCCTTGCCCGAGGACGAGGCCGAATGGGCCAAGCTCTCGGTGGTGTTCGCCACGGCCAAAGGCAATGTCCGGCGCAACAGCATGGATGCGTTCGCCAATATCCCCAGCAACGGCAAGTTCGCGATGCGCTTCGAGGAAGACAGCGATGACCGGCTGATCGGCGTCGACCTGCTCGAGGAGAGCGACGACGTGCTGCTCGCCAGCCGCGCGGGCAAGGCGATCCGCTTTGCCGGCGACGACGTGCGCGAATTCCAGAGCCGCACCTCGACCGGCGTGCGCGGGATGACGCTGAAGGGCGACGACGAGGTTATCAGCCTGTCGATCCTCCACCGCGTCGGCACCAGCAGCGACGAGCGCGAAGACTATGTCCGCTTTGCTCCGTGGAAGGGCGAGAAGGAAGGCGAGCCCGCGCTTTCGGCCGAGCGCTATGCCGAGCTGGCCGCGCGCGAGCAGTTCATCCTTACCGTCTGCGCAAACGGCTATGGCAAGATGTCGTCGGCCTATGAGTATCGCCGCACCGGGCGCGGTGGCCAGGGCATCACCAATATCGACAACATCGAGCGCAACGGCCCGGTGGTGGCGAGCTTCCCTGCAACGCAGGCCGACCAGCTGATGCTGGTGACCGATCAGGCCAAGCTGATCCGCCTGCCGCTGGAAAGTCTGCGTGTGATTGGGCGCGGCAGCGCCGGGGTGCGGCTGTTCAACGTTGCCGACAACGAACACGTGGTCAGCGCGGTGCGTCTGGCAGAGGAAGAGGGCGAGGACGAAGGCGAAAGCGAAGGCTGATGACGCTGCGGGTCGAACCATCGGGCGGTGCCTGCGGCGCGCGCGTTACCGGGATCGACCTGTCGCAGCCACTCGATCCCGAGACCATCGCGGAAATCCGCAAAGCCTGGCTTGAGCATCACGTCCTGGCCTTCCCCGATCAGGCGATCGGCGACGACGATCTTGAGCGCTTTACCCTGGCCTTCGGCGGGTTCGGCGAGGATCCGTTCTTCGCCCCGATTCCGGGCCGCGAGCACATTGCGGCGATCCGGCGCGAGGCGGAGGAAACCTCGCCGATTTTTGCCGAAAACTGGCATGCGGACTGGTCGTTTCGGGAGCATCCGCCAGCGGGCACCTGCCTGATGGCGGTCGATATTCCCCCGCACGGCGGCGACACGCATTTCGCCAACCAGCACCTTGCCTGGGACATGCTGCCCGAAGTGCGCAAGGCCGAGCTGGCCGATCTGATCGCGGTCCATTCCGCCCGCCTCGCCTATTCGCCCGAGGGAACCTATGCGGCCAGGGACAAGCAGTGGTCGATGGACATCCGCCCCGGCGAAGCGGCCTATGCGACGCAGACCCATCCCCTGGTTCCGGCCCATCCCGAAACCGGGCGGCGCGGGTTCTATTCGACGCTGGGATACATCATCGGGATCGAGGGCATGGCCCAGGACCGGGCAATCGCGCTGCTACGCGAGGTCCAGCAATGGCAGGGCGACGAACCCTTCGTCTTCGCCCAGAAGTGGGAGCCGGGAATGCTGGTGATGTGGGACAACCGCTCGGTCCTGCACCGCGCCACCGGCGGCTACGAAGGCCACCGGCGCGAACTGCACCGCACCACCATTGCGGCCTGGCGCGGCTAGCTGGTCGGCTCCCCACGGACCCGTTTGGCGCAGTTGTTGAGCACATTGTAGGGCAAGGTCCGCACCTGCATGCTGAACGGACCGTAACGCGCTCCATCGGCGAGCACCGTCACCGTCTTGAAAGTCCGCAGTGCCTCCAAGGCCGCCTGCGATGGCGCGCCTGCGCCCCATCCACCCCAGATGCGCTGGTAGCGGCTGGTCACGGCATAGCCGCCCGAGCGCGGTCCGGGCATGGCGCCGCTGTCGGTCTCGAATGTGATCTTGAGGTTCTTGTCCGGATCGCCCCCAGCTGCCTTGGGGAAGGAAGCGGCCTTGAGATCGAGCCCGAGATTGCCATCCTCGACCCGGTAGCTGAACTCAAGCGTCATCGTTTCCGAACCGCCCGCCGGGCCGGGGCCATCGACGCTGAAATAGCACACGCCGCCGCGCTCGCTCTGCTGGTAGCTCAGGCTGATCGGCTGGGCCGAAGCGGAAACGCAGGTCGCGGCAAGGCTCAGGACAAGCAGGGGTCGAAGGGTCATCGGGGAGCTCCCTAGCAATACGGATTGGAAACCGCACAGGCCGTGGTGTAGCCGCGGTAATAATCCATCGCGTTGTTGAAGTTGTGGTTGTCATAGATCTGGGCAACCGTCGGCCCGGTTGAGGTATAGGGACTGTAGGTGCTGGGCGGCGGGGTCCAGGTCGGGGTGTAGGTCGACCAGCTGAAGGTCCAGTCGTTCTTGTGCTTTTCCCGCCACTCGGCAGCTTCCTTTTCGCGCCGCGCGCGTTCCTGACGGATCGGTTCCGCCTTCATCGAGCGCAGGATTGCCTCGGCCATCTTGCTGCCTTTCATGGCGGCGATTGCCATGTAGTTTTCGCCCTTGGCATGATCCTCGGCCACGCCTTCTCCATACCAGTAGGCCATGCCCATGAAGATCGCGGCATCGACATGCCCAACCCGCGCGGCGTTCTCAAACAGGATCAGTCCATCGCCTTTGCGCTCGGGTCCGAAGGCGCCGGACAGGCCGTAATACATCCACCCGCCCAGCAACCAGTCGGCGTCCTCGCTGCCCTCATCCATCAGCCGCACCACGGTGAAGATTGCCGCGTCGCGATCGCCGCGATCGACTGCGGCCTTGGCCCGGCGCAGCTGATCGGCAACCGGCAGCGACGGATCGATTGCCGGGATCTGCCCGCGCAGACCCGGCCTTGCACGCAACAACGCCGCGGCGCGGTCACAACCGGTCTGATCCTTGAACCGGCATGCGCGTTCATAGAGAGGAAGGGCGATTTCCGCCTGGCTTTCATGGGCATAGCGCCCCTCATAGACCGCCGCGAGCAGGGTGCAGGCCTGGCCGAATTCCAGATCGCAACCGCGCCGGGCATAGTAATAGCCCTCCTTGAGCGTGGTCAGCCCTCCCCGGTGCGGCTCGATCGCCCAGCGAGCGATCGCGTAACAGGCAATGCTGTCGTTCGCAGCGCACGAGGCATCGAGAATCCCCTCCCCCTTATCGATCGCCTTGGCGTTGCCGGTGGCGAGCAGATTGCGGCCGTGATCGGTGCACAGGCGCAGCTTCTCGCCCCGGGTCTCCTCGCAGCCGATCCGGGCATAGTCGGCGGCCCTGGCGTCGTCGCGGGCCAGTCCCCAGCCGTTGGAATAGGCATCGACCAATCCCAGACAGCCCCACGATTTGCGCGCCTTACAGGCCGATTCGAAGAGCTTGAGTGCCTCGGCGCGCGAAGCCGGATCGCCCCGGGTGTAGAACAGGGTGTTGGCGCGGATCCGGCAACCGTCGTCGTCGCCCGCGCTGCAAGCTCCGGCGAGCAGGCTGTCGGCAGACCCGGTGCCCTTCGCCGCGCCGGTTGCCTGGCTGACCGCAAGGCTGGCGCAGGCAGGCTGGTATTTGAGTGCGCCGCACCCGCGCTCGGCCTGCTGCTGGGCAAGCGCGGGGAGTGTGTATCCCGGCGTTCCTTCGCGCAGCATCCGCGCTGCGGTGGCGCAACCCTCACCCGATCCCGCCTTGCAAGCCTGCATGTAATAGCCAACCGCCGCGCGCGGATCGGCTTCGATATCTCCCAGCCCGCTCTCAAATGCACCGGCCAGCCTAAGGCACTGCGCGGCATCCCCCTTGTTGCAGGCCTTGTTCCAGTCAATCGCCACGCCATAGAGATGCGCGGGATAGAGCTGGCGCCCATCAGAAACATAGGTTTCCAGATGCCCGTCATAGGCCGAGGGCACCTTGCTCCTGGCCAGAGCCGGGTGCGATGTGAACGCAAGCAGCAGAAGAAGGGCAAACAGGCGCAGCAGCCGGGCCATCAGGGTCCTCGGGTCCAGGCGCGCAACCTAAGTTAACTCTTGCCGGTTTCGGCCCGGCTGGCAAGCCCCTAACGGGATGCGCGGCTGCGCAGCTCTCCGATCACCCCCGTGCAGATCAGGAATTGCCCGAAGTAGTAGAGCGGCCAGATCAGCAGATCGGGTAGCGGGCTTTGCGCCAGAGGCCCAAGCCGGGCGAAAATCAACAGGTCGGACACCGCGAACAGCACCGCCCCGATCCCGACCCGATAGCGCGGGAAGGAGCTGGTCCAGGCCGCGCCGGTCATCCCCCCCAGCCCCAGTGCATAGAGCGCAACACCCGGCGCGGCCGCGCGGTCGGCGGGAAGCAAGAACGAGATTACCGGGATCAGCACGAGCAAGGCCAGCCCGGCGAGCTTCTGGCTGAGGCTGGTCACAGCGCGGCGGTGGCGCAGATAAAGGTGGATCGCGATCAGGTGCCCGATCAGAAAGGCAATCGCCCCGGCCCGAAGCGAAACCAGATCGATCAGCACGTCGCCCAGCGCGCCGAACCCCATCACCGCAGCAATCTGGCGCGAATCCGCACCCTTGTGCCGCGCCAGGGCATAGCAGGCGAGCAGTGCCACACCGGTACCCTTGAGCGCGATGCGATAGGTTTCCGGCCAGGCCGCGTCCCGCAGGAAATAGAACGCAATCCCGCCCGCCAGGCTGGCGAGCAGCCACGGCCGCTTTTCGATCAGGGCGCGTTTGGGCATGATGGTTCCTCCGCAGCGAAATCTGCTTGCGCTGCCCCGCCCCTGTCAATCTCCTTGCGGATTTGTGCACGCTTGCGGGAGCGGTCGTTGGTGATAGGCTTACCCCATGAACCGCATTATCACCGCCCTGGCACTTTCGCTTGCACTGCTGTCTGGAGATCTGCAGGCCGAGTCTGCAGCCGCCGTGTCGGCCGAGCAGGCCTATGCCGCGCTCGATGCCGATATGGCCGCCTGGGCCAAGAGCCACGATGTCCCCGGGCTCGCCTGGGGTGTGGTGATCGATGGCAAGCTGGCCCATCTCGGCACCTTCGGAACCCAGACGGTGGGCGCCGATGCACGGCCGGTCAGCGGGGATACCGGTTTCCGCATCGCCTCGATGAGCAAGGCCTTCACCGCCTATGCGATCATGCTGCTGCGCAATGAAGGCAAGCTGCGGCTTGACGATCCGGTGGCGAAATACATTCCCGAGGTAGCCCGGTGGGCGCCCGACATTACCGTTGCCGATCTGCTTCACCACAGTGCCGGGTTCGTTACCGACGATCCCTGGGGCGACCGGCATCAGCCGATGTCCGAGGCCGATTTCACCCGGCTGCTCAAGGCCGGGGTGCCGCGCACCGCCGCACCCGAAACGCGCTATGAATATTCCAATCTCGGCTATGCCATGCTGGGCCGGATCGTGAGCAACGTCAGCGGGCGCAATTTCTCGCAATTCATTGCCCAGCGGGTTTTCTCGCCACTCGGCATGGCTTCGACAACCTACGAGTTCAGCACTTTCCCCGCCGAGCGCAGGGCCATGGGCTATCGCTGGGAAGACGGGGCCTGGCGCGCCGAGCCGGTTATGGCACACGGCGCGTTCGGGGCGATGGGCGGGATCACCACCAGCGCGAACGATTATGCGCGGTGGGTTTCGTTCCTGCTCGCGGCCTGGCCCCCGGCAAGCCCGGAAGATCGCACGGGTGCCACGGTCCGCACGCTGGCCTATGGCGGTGGCACCCCGCAGCTGCGCGACCGGTTGGGCGGCGCGGCGCCGGAGTGCAAGGTCGCGGCGGTCTATGCCGCAGGGCTGATCGCCGGGAGCGATTGCGTGCTGGGCCAGGTGTTGTTCCACGGCGGCGGGTTTCCCGGTTACGGAAGCCACATGCTGCTGATGCCCGAGGCGGGTGCGGGCGTGTTCGTGCTGACCAACCGCACCTATTCCTCACCCTCAGGCCCCGCATGGGACGCCGCAACCCGGCTGATGCGCCAAGGCCTGATCCACAAGCGCGATCTGCCCGTCACGCCCGCGCTTGACAGTGGCTATGCCACGGCCCGAAAGATCTGGAGCGACGGCGCAATCGATGCCGTTTCCGCCGATGCGCTGGCGATGAATTTCACAATGGACCGCGATGCGCCGCACTGGAAACAGTGGCTTGTGCAGATCCAGGCGCAGAGCGGAACCTGCGACATCTCCGCGCCCTTGCGGCCGACAGGCGCTCTCTCGGCCACCTTCGCGTGGCGCTGCGAACGCGGCAGTCTGGTCGGGCGGGTGCTGCTCGCGCCCGATTTCACGCCCCGGCTCCAGGCGCTCGATCTCTCGTTCACGGTCAGCGATTGATCGGCCAGAGGTGGTAATCGCCGCGCCAAACCGCTAGGCGGCGCGCGGCATGACATACGACGTTCACATCATCGGCGGCGGACTGGCCGGAAGCGAGGCGGCCTGGCAGCTCGCCCGGCGGGGATTGAAGGTGCGCCTTTCCGAAATGCGCGGCGGAGGCAGCAGCACCCCCGCTCACCAGGGCATGGGCCTCGCCGAGCTGGTCTGCTCCAACTCGTTTCGCTCCGACGATCATGAAAACAACGCGGTCGGTTTGCTCCACCACGAGATGCGCCAGCTCGATTCGCTGGTCATGGCGGCGGCGGCAAAGGCGCAGGTCCCCGCCGGCTCGGCGCTGGCAGTGGACCGCGATGTGTTTTCGGCGGAGGTCGAGGCGCGACTGGGCGCGCTCCCCAACCTTGAGATCGTGCGCGAGCGGGTCGACGCCTTGCCCTCGGCCGGGCTGACCGTGGTTGCCACCGGACCGCTTACCGCCGAGGCTCTCGCCGCCAGCATCGGCCAGGCCACCGGGGCCGAGAGCCTGGCATTTTTCGATGCCATCGCCCCGATCGTCCACCGCGACAGCATTGACATGGCGGTGTGCTGGATGGCCGCGCGCTGGGACAAGGGCGGCAAGGATTACATCAATTGCCCGATGACCCGCGAGCAATACCGCGCCTTCCGCGAGGAACTGCTGGCGGGCGAAAAGACCGAATTCCGCGAATGGGAGGCCAATACCCCCTATTTTGAAGGCTGCATGCCGATCGAGGTGATGGCGGCGCGGGGCGAGGATACCCTGCGCTTCGGGCCGATGAAACCGGTCGGACTCGACAACCCGCACTGGGCTACCCCCGAGCACCCGAACGGGCGCTGGCCCTATGCCGTGGTCCAGCTGCGGCAGGATAACAAGCTGGGCACCTTGTGGAACATGGTGGGCTTTCAGACCAAGCTCAAGCACGGTGAGCAGGTGCGGCTGTTCCGCACCATCCCGGGGCTGGAGCAGGCGGAATTCGCGCGGCTTGGCGGCTTGCATCGCAACACCTTCCTCAACTCGCCAGTGCTGCTCGACCGACAGTTGCGCCTGAAAAGCGCACCGCATGTCCGCTTCGCCGGGCAGATCACCGGCTGCGAGGGCTATGTCGAAAGCGCCGCGGTCGGGTTGATGGCGGGGATGATGAGCGCGGCGGAGCTCCAGGGGCGCAAATGGCAGTCCCCGCCCCGCACCACGGCGCTGGGCGCGCTGCTGGCCCACATCACCGGCGATGCCGAGGCCGAAAGCTATCAGCCGATGAACGTCAATTTCGGGCTGTTCCCGCCAACCGATCCAGCGGTGAAAAAGAAGCAGCGCAAGCTTGCCTATACCGAGCGCGCCAAGGCCGACCTGGCCGGATGGACGGCCTCAGCCTAACACTTGCAAGCCGGTTTGGCGGGCGGCTTGGGCTTGGTCGTGGCGAATTCGCCCCGGGTCAGCTGGCCATCGCCGTTGGCGTCGGCTCCCTTGAACCGGTTCGAGGTGGCGACCGCCCATTCCTCAAAGCTCAGCAGGTTATTGTGATCGGTGTCGAGCTTGCGGAACGCGGCGACCCGCGGCGCCATCAGCTCGTTGCGGCTGATGAGGTTGTCGCGGTTGCGGTCCATCCGGTTGAAGCGGCGCTCCTCGCGGGTTGCCTCGTCGGCGTGGGGCAGCGTATCGCCGAACAGCCCTTCGCCGTCCTCGGTCGGGATTTCGTCGGGCGGCGGGCCAATTTCCTCCATGCCGGGCGGAGGCGGCGGAGCAGCGGCTTCGGTTGCCGCCCGGCCCTGCCACCAGAACAGCCCGGCAGCAGCCAGCAGCAGGGCGGAAACGGCGCCAAGGATCATGCGGTTCATCATCAGACTCCAATCGATCCGAGCATAACTCAGAAACCGAGCAGGCCAAGCCGGATCGCTCGGGCGAAGCCGGTGGGAGAGGCAAGCAGGCGGCCATCGCCGCGCGCGCGGCGGGCCAGACCGTGAAGCACGGCAAGCGGGCGCATGGAGCGCGCCAGACGGACCCGATCCCAGCGATGCACCGCGACCATTTCCGCCACCGTCTCTCGCTCATCGAGGTGGGTGAGGTGTCCGAGGAGGTCGACCAGGGCCCAGCCCCGCGCAGCCTGCCGGGCGGCGGCGCCATCGCAGCCCAGCCGATCTGCCATGCTGCCCAGCGCCGCGACACGCCCTTCGACAAATTCCGACAAGGCCGCGCAGCCAAGCGGAGCCTGCCCGAGCAGAGCTTCCCAGCCATCGACCAGCGCGATCAGGCCTCCCCGTGCTCCGTCCCACCCGGCGAAGGATGCAAGCAAGGGCTCACCCGCTACCACCGTCGCCGATTCTGCAAGCTGTTCGCGCCACCAGGCGAGCCGCATCTGGGCCAGTAAGGGCTCGCGCGCGCCGCGTACGATCCAGGCGAGCTTCGCATCGAGCGCCAGCACGGCAAGCCAATCCTGGCGCACTCCGCCGGGAGCATATGCCAACGCCAGCCGCTGCTCTGGCGGCAGGAGCAGAAGGTGCGGTTCGGGATCGTACATCGCGATCAAGGTATCGTCCCAAGCCGCGCGGGCAAGCCCCTCGCGCCAATTGGAATTCTGCGGTCCTAACCATTTGCTAACCATGCTGCTTGAAGGTGCGACAACCAAGGCAGGCTATTGCTGTGCCGCTTAAGTCAACCTCCGGGGTTCCCATGTTCGACTCGATCCGCCGCACGGCGCAGCGACTCAAGGCCAGCAAGAGCGGCAATGCCGCGCTTCTGGTCGCGCTTGGTCTGCCGGTGCTGATCGGCAGCTCGGGCCTCGCGGTCGACGTTTCGCAATGGTACATGTGGAAGCAGGAACTGCAGTTCGCGGCCGACCAGGCCGCGCTGGCCGGAGCCTGGGCGCGCAGCTCGACCACCACCCAGAACGACTACCAGACCCGCGCCCGTCAAGAGTTTACCGCCAATCTTGCCACCACCCGCGGCAACACCACTACACCCTCGGTTTCGCTGGGCAATTACAATGGCGGCACCAACAACGCGGTGCGGGTCACCGCATCGGCAAGCAAGGCACTTCCGTTCACGGCGTTCCTGACCGGTCGTTCCGCAACGGTTGCGGTAACCGCGAGGGCGACCTTCTCGATGTCGTCGAGCTACAATGCCTGCATCCTTTCGGTGAACCCAACCGACAACCGCTCCGCGATCTTCGGCAATGCGATCACCGGCGGTTCGGACTGCGGCGTTGGCGCACTTTCGACCGGCACCCAGGCGATCGTCGAAACCGGCGACTCCGAAGTGCAGTTGGGCGACATTGTCTCGGCGGGCGGGATCGAGGATACGTTCTCGAACAACGGCACGATCCACGAATTTGTCGACGGCCTGTCCGATCCCTACGCCGAACTGACTGCGCCAAGCTCGGCCGGCTAGCCATCGCGCACCTATTCGTGCCCGGCATACTCGGCCGGGACGACCACCTGGACCGCGAACCAGACAGTCCGCACGCAGGTTACCTACAGCTACAAGAAGGGCAATCCAGTCAGCAGCGCGACCCCGGTTACGCTGACGTCAAGCGATGCCGGCTATATGGCCCCAAGCGACAATACAGTTGGCCCGACCAGCACTACCTATACCAGCGCGCCGACCGCAGGGACGACCGTGTCTGGCCCGACCACGGGCAGCTACAGCGTTGTCGCCGGCAACGGCAACAACCGCATCTGGCGCGCAGCGACGACCACGGTTACCACCACTATCGGCACGGTCACAGGCCCGGTAACGACCGGGGCATCCGACGGTATCGCCCGGCCCCAGCCGGGGATCTACAGCAACATTTCGATCACCTGCAACACGATCTTCTCAAGCGGGATCTATTTCATCAGCGGAACGATCGATTTCGGCAACAATCGGGTTGTAACCGGGTCCGATGTCTTGTTCGTGATGACCGGAACCTCAGGCGATATCCGGATCAACTCCACATCTAACGTTTCATTGTCCGGGATCACCGCAGATACGCTGCAGAATACCTATGGCTATTCTGCCAGCCTGGCTGCGAAGTGGAAGAACATGCTGTTTTTCGACAAAAACAACACCAGCGATTTCGATATCAACGGCAATGCCACGCTCGATCTCAACGGGATTCTCTACATGCCCTCGCGAGAGGTGAAGATTAACGGCAACATGAGCAGCGGCACGCGCTGCATCATGCTGGTGGCCGATACGTTCTGGATCACTGGATCGGCCAACCTGACCAATTTCTGCTCGCCCGACGGCGGCGGCGGCATGCTGATCGGCGATCGCACCGCAACGGTGAGGCTGATCGCGTGAGGCGCCGGTTGCAATCGCTGGCAGCGCTTTGGCGCGACGATCGCGGGGCGATGCTGGTCGAAACGGCGATCGTCGCTCCGGTGCTTGTGCTGATGAGCATGGGTGCCTTTCAGGTTTCGCAGGTGGTCGCCCGGCAGACCGAGCTGCAGGGTGCCGCTGCGGAGGCGACCGGGATCGCCCTCGCCTCACCGCCGGAAACCAATGACCAGCGCACCACGCTGAAAAGCGTGATTGTCGCCTCCACCGGCCTGGACAGCGATCAGGTGACCGTCAGCGAGAAATTCCGCTGCGGATCGGCGACTACCTATGTCGATTCGTCCTCCACCTGTGTCGGCACCAAGGTGTCCAGCTACGTTCTGATCCAGCTCAACGACACCTACACTCCGGCCTGGACGCAGTGGGGCTTTGGCTCGCCGATCAACTTCAACGTCGATCGCTATGTGATGATCAAGCAATCATGACTGCCCTGAGCGCCCTGCTGACGAAATTCCGTGGCGATTGCCGCGGTTCGGTGATGGTCGAATTCGCGATCCTCGGCCCGGCCCTGCTGGCGATGCTGTTCGGGGTGATGCAGTTCGGGATCGGGATGCAGAACTATAACGCGCTGCGCTCGGTTTCCGAGGAAGTGGCGCGCTATGCGGTGATCAATGCCCAGGATGCCGCCGCGCATTCGGACATGACCATGCGCGATACCAATACCGAGCTTGAAGCCTACGCTGTGGAAATCGGCACCATTGCGCCCTACCATCTGCAGGCAAGCCATCTGACGGCAACCGTCACCAGCGTTCCCACCCGGGTCGACGGGACCAGCGAGCGCACGATCACGCTGCGATACAACGTGCCCTCGTTCCTCGGGATGGTCGGGATCGATTCGATTCCGATTACCTATACCCGCTCGGTCTTCATTGCCTGACGGGCCGGAGCCTGGCTGACGCGGATCAGTTTGCGACGGCTGCTTCACGCACATTGCCGCCCGGGTAACCATCCGCGCGTGCCAGGCCAATCCGAGCAGCGACCACAATCTGCTTTCAATACATTATTTCTCAACATGTTAACCATATCGATCAGGCAAGAGGTTACGTGCCTGAACTAGGGTGAGGCAGCATATCCGGAGTTTTTGTCTGCTATGGCGCAAGGCCAGGCCATTGTTTTGCTGAACGGCTGCCTCCGCAGGCTGGCCCGCGATGTTGCCGGCAATACCCTGGCGATGATCGCCGCTGCGCTGTTTCCGCTGCTGGCGCTGGTTGGCGGCGGGGTCGACATGGGGCGCAGCTATCTCGCGCAGACGCGGCTGCAGCAAGCCTGCGACGCGGGTGTGCTTGCCGCACGCAAACGGCTGGGCTCGCAATCGGTGAGCGATGGCGAAGTGCCAGCCGATGTTGCGACGATCGGCAACCGCTTCTTCAACATCAATTTCCGCACCGGTGCCTATGGCACCCGCGATCGCACCTTCGAGATGTCGCTCGAACCGGACTACGCGATCAGCGGCGCGGCAAGCGTCAACGTACCGACCACGATCATGACCCTGTTCGGTTACAGCGAGGTGCCGATCACGGTCGATTGTCAGGCCAAGCTAAACTTCTCGAACACCGATGTGATGTTCGTGCTCGATACCACGGGTTCGATGGCCGATACCAACCCGGGCGACAGCGAAGCCAAGATAGATGTGCTGCGCGGGGTGGTGAAATCGTTTCACAGCCAGCTTGAAGCCGCCAAGAGCCCGGGCACCCGGGTACGCTATGGTTTCGTTCCCTATTCGACCAACGTCAATGTCGGCTATCTGCTCAAGTCCGACTGGGTAGTCGACAGCTGGGATTACCACGGCCGTATCTCGAAGGAGACCGGCAAGACCGAGACCTACCCGACTTACAACACAGTCTATACCTATCTCGGCGGCACCGCGACCTCGATAACCAGCTATTCGGCGAGCTCGTGCCCTGACAGTACTGCGACATGGACAACCATATCCTATTCCCGAGAATCCAATGGCGCTGTCCACGCCGAATATATCGTCACTGGCGATAACTTCTGGTGCAACGTCAGTTCGGACGGGGCGATGGTGACGGTCGAGGGCACACGCTACAGCAGCTATCACTACAAGGTCGACCAGACCTACACCGGCGATGCCACACGAGAAATCTACAAGTGGAAGTACCAGCCAGTTACGGAGGATGTGAGCTTCCTCAAGGGTGCGACGGGCGATTCCACCCTGGTCGGCGGGTCGATGGAGGTGCCGATGTACGGCTATCCCTCACCCACCCCCACCAACATGACGGCCTGGTTCCGGGGCTGTATGGAAGAGCGTTCGACCTATGAGATTGACGACTATTCGCACGTCGATCTGAGCCGCGCGCTTGATCTCGATATCGATCTGGTTCCCACCCCAGGTGATCCCGACACCCAGTGGCGCCCGATGCTCAACGAGATATCATGGGAGCCCGAGATCTGGTGGAACGGAACGGGCACGTTCAGGACCACCCCCGTCCTGACCAGCAACGACTACCTGATGGCCGAGTGGGCCGGGCTGTCGGCCTGTCCGGCGCAGGCCCAGAAGCTCCAGGAAATGACCTCGGCCGAGGTGTCGGACTACGTCGACAGCCTCTATCCCCAGGGGAGCACCTATCACGATATCGGGATGATCTGGGGCGGGCGGCTGCTCTCGCCCACCGGGCTGTTTTCGGGCGAGAATGCCGATGTCGCGGGCAAGCCGACCAGCCGCCACCTGATCTTCCTGACCGACGGTGAGACCGCCCCGCTCGATCTGAGCTATGGCGCCTACGGGATCGAACCGCTCGATCAGCGGCGGTGGTCGCAAAGCTCGAGCGATACCCTGACCGAAGTGGTCGAGAACCGGTTTGGCGTCGCCTGCGACGAAGTCAAGAAGCGCAACATCACCGTCTGGATCATCGGTTTCGGCACCACGCTTAATCCGGTGATGACCGAATGCGCCGGGGCCGGCCACTATTTCGAAGCGCACGATGCTTCCGAACTCAACGACGTGTTCAGCAAGATCGCGGCGCAGCTGGGCGATCTCAGGGTCTCGAAGTGATGCGCGGGCTGCTCACCAGGCTGGCCCGCGACGAGCGCGGAGCGACGATCGTCGAGTTCGCGCTGATTACGCCGGCCTTGCTGATCACGCTGATGGGCCTGTTCGACCTGGCCTACAACATGTACACCGCGCAGCAGCTGCAGGGGGCGATCCAGAACGCTGCGCGCCAGTCCACGCTTGAGGGCGCCAGCACCAATGTTTCCAACATCGATGCGATCGTGACCCGCGCGGTTCATGCAGTAGCCGGCAACGCCACGCTGACCTTCGAACGCAAGGCCTATGCCAGCTTCGCGTCTGTGGCACGGCCAGAGGACTATACCGACGTCAACAACGACGGCACCTGTAACGATGGCGAACCCTTCGAGGATGCGAACGACAACGGGGTATGGGATGCAGATTCCGGTTCGTCCGGATTCGGCGGTGCGCGCGATGCTGTGCTCTATACGGTGACGGTGGTCTACCCGCGCGCCTTTCCGATCGCCAAGCTCATCCCGGGCCAGACCGACAACTTCACCCTCACCGCCACAACGGTCCTGCGCAACCAGCCCTACGGGCTTCAGAACACCGCATCGACCGCGACGGGGAACTGCACATGAGCCTGCTTTCCACCTTGCGCCGCTTGCTGCGCCACAAGTCGGGCGTGGCCATGACCGAGTTTGCGCTTGGCGCGCCGTTCCTGCTCACCGCCGGGCTTTGGGGCACCGAAGAGGCCAATTACGCGCTGGTCAACATGAAGATCGGCCAGCTTGCGGTGCACATCGCCGACAACGCATCGCGGATCGGCGACACGTCGACACTGCAGGATCGCAAGATCTACGAGAGCGACCTCAACGACGTGTTCTACGGAGCGCAGATCCAGGGCGGCGGGGGCCTCGATCTCTATGACAACGGGCGGGTTTTCATTTCCAGTCTCGAGATCGATCCGGCGAGTGATAACCAGTATATCCATTGGCAGCGCTGCCGCGGCGCCAAGCATGTCACCTCCGCCTATGGGGCGGCGGGCGATGGTTTGTCGGGATCGATTAACGGGATGGGTCCCGAAGGCGAAGAGGTCTATGCCCAGCCCGACGGTGCAGTGATCTTCGTGGAGATCAACTACACCTATCAGCCGCTGATCTCGGCGCGGTTCCTGGGCAATCTCGATATCCATTCGATTGCCACCTTCACTGTGCGCGACAGCCGCGATCTAACCCAGATCTACCAGCGCGATGCCTCCAGCCCCGACGATATCCAGCAATGCGCCGCCTATACCGGCGCAATGTCGGTCAGCTCGGGCGGCGGGATCGGCTAACGATAGCAGACCTTGCGGACCGCCTCGACGATCCGCGGGGCATCGATCAGCGCGGCCTTTTCCAGGTTGGCGGCATAGGGCAGCGGCACATCTTCGTCGCAGACCCTGAGCACCGGCGCGTCGAGGTGATCGAAGCCTTCCTCCATGCAGATCGCGATGATTTCCGACGCGATCGAGCAGACCGGCCAGCCTTCCTCGGCCACCACCATGCGGTTGGTCTTGGCAAGCGATTCGAGCACCGCCTGCTTGTCGAGCGGGCGCAGGGTGCGCAGATCGAGCACTTCGGCATCGATCCCTTCTCCGGCCAGCGCTTCGGCGGCCTCTAGCGCCAGGCCGACCCCGATCGAATAGGATACGATCGTCACATCGCGCCCTTCGCGCACGACCCGCGCCTTGCCGATCGGCAAAACATGATCGTCGAGCTCGGGGAGCTCGAAACTGCGGCCATAGACCAGCTCGTTTTCGAGGAAGACCACCGGATCCTCGCTGCGGATGGCGGCCTTGAGCAGACCCTTGGCGTCGGCGGCATCGTAGGGCGCGATCACCACCAGCCCCGGCACATTGGCGTACCACGGCGCATAGTTCTGGCTGTGCTGCGCGCCGACCCGGCTGGCCGCGCCGTTGGGGCCGCGGAACACCACCGGACAGCGCATCTGCCCGCCCGACATGTAATTGGTCTTGGCCGCCGAATTGATGATGTGGTCGATCGCCTGCATCGCGAAGTTGAAGGTCATGAATTCGACCACCGGGCGCAGACCGCCCATTGCCGCCCCGGCGCCGATCCCGGCAAAGCCGTATTCGGTGATCGGCGTATCGATCACCCGCTTGGGTCCGAATTCCTCGAGCAGACCCTGGGTGACCTTGTAGGCGCCCTGGTATTCGGCGACCTCCTCACCCATCACGAAGACGCGGCTGTCACGGCGCATTTCCTCGGCCATGGCATCGCGCAGCGCCTCGCGCACGGTGGCGCTGCGCATATTGGTCCCGGCGGGAACGGCAGGATCCTCGGGCCGCGGCTTTGGTGTCGGCGGTGTGACCTTGGCCGCGCTGGCAGGTGATACTTCGGGCACCGCCGGCTTCGGCTCGGCAACGAGCGGGGCTGCCGCGCCGCCATCTTCGCCGATCACCGCGATCACTGTACCGACCTTCACCCCCTCGGTCCCTTCGGGAACCAGGATCGCGCCGATCGTGCCTTCATCGACAGCTTCGAATTCCATCGTCGCCTTGTCGGTCTCGATCTCGGCAAGGATATCGCCGCTCTTGACCGTGTCGCCTTCCTTGACCAGCCACTTGGCAAGGGTGCCCTCTTCCATCGTCGGCGAGAGCGCGGGCATCTTGAGTTCGATTGCCATCAGTAGCACTCCACCAGCACGTCGGTGTAGAGTTCCGACAATTCGGGTTCCGGGGAGTTCTCCGAAAAATCAGCAGCTTCGTTGACCTTGCTACGAATCTGCTTTTCGATCTCCTTGAGCCGATCCTCGGCCACGCCGCGCGCCAGCAGCTCGGCCCGAGCGGCGTCGATCGGATCATGCTTCTCACGCATTTCCTGCACTTCCTCGCGGCTGCGGTACTTGGCCGGATCGGACATCGAGTGGCCGCGATAGCGATAGGTGTGCAGCTCCATCAGCACCGGCCCCTTGCCCGAACGGACATGTTCCAGCGCAACCTCGGCGGCGGCGCGCACCTCGAGAACGTCCATGCCGTTGACGTCCATGCCGGGGATGCGGAACGCGGTGCCGCGGCGATAAAAGTGGGTTTCGGCCGATCCGCGCTTGACCGCCGTGCCCATAGCATAACCGTTGTTCTCGACCACGAAGATCACCGGCAACTGCCACAGCGCGGCCATGTTGAAGGCTTCGTAAACCTGACCCTGGTTCGACGCTCCGTCGCCGAAATAGGCCATGCAGACCCCGCCGTCCTCGCGGTACTTGTGCCCAAAGGCCAGCCCCGCCCCCAGCGGCACCTGCGCCCCGACGATGCCGTGCCCGCCGTAGAACTTGTGCTCGGTGCTGAACATGTGCATCGAACCGCCCTTGCCGCGCGAGATGCCCGCGCCGCGCCCGGTCAGCTCAGCCATGATCGCCTTGGGATCGATGCCATAGGCCAGCATGTGCCCGTGATCGCGGTAGCCGGTGATCACGCTGTCCTTTTCACCGTCGAGCGCCGATTGCAGCCCTACAGCAACGGCTTCCTGACCGATGTAGAGGTGGCAGAACCCGCCGATCAGGCCGAGGCCGTAAAGCTGCCCGGCCTTTTCCTCGAACCGGCGGATCAGCAGCATCTGTTCGTAGAAGTGCAGCAATTCATCGTCCGAGGCCGGATAGCGCGGGCTTTTGGCATGCGCTTCCTGCAGACTGCGCAGCGCGAAGGCCTCGTCGCCAGCGGCGTCTTTCGGGGCGGATTTCTTGGGAGAAGCGGTTCTTGCCACAGACTGGTATCCTGGGGATTGGATGGTTCAGGCCAGCCTATAGGAGCAACCTTCCCCTAGGGAAACTGCCGCATACGAATTTTGTGACAACCGGCCCGACGAAAGCCATCCTGCTTGCCCAAGGCCCGGCTCAATTGAGCAGCATCACCATTTCGTCGGGATGGACGACGTTGAGGTTGGCCCGGAGCAGCTCGCCCGCCATGTCGGGATCGACATGGCGCGGATCAAGCAGGGTGACGCGGTTCTTCAATTCGTCGCGCTGCGCCTCAAGCTGTTTCAGCTCGACTTGCCGTTCGCTCAGCAAGTGATTGTTTTCGCTCCAGGCAAGCAAGCCAGAGGGGCCGAAAAGCGCCAGACCGCCCATGACCAGCAGGCAACTCAGGGCAATCCCCTGGGTCACCCCTTCACGCGCCAGCTTCGGTTCCCGTTGATTCCCCCGCATTTGGCTAAAGAATCACAAGTGAATCAGCTATTCAAGCGGAAAATTTACCATAATACGGAAATTGCGAAATGGTGCGCCCGACAGGATTCGAACCTGTGGCCCCCAGATTAGGAATCTGGTGCTCTATCCTGCTGAGCTACGGGCGCCCGCGCAGCGCTCTACGCGGCGCTGGATCATCCCGCAACTGTCAGTTGAGCTCGTCCGGCGGCGCGACCGGGACCAACAACGGCATGACGGCGATCCCCTCGTCCAGAAGGCTGCGGGCTTCCTCAGGAGTGGCCTGGCCGTGGATCGGCTCGTCGGCCCGCTCGCCATAATGGATCGCGCGCGACTGCTCGGCGAAATCACCGCCAACCCAGCGCGAATGCTTGAGCGCTTCGGCCTGCACCTGCGCCAGCATTGCCAATGCCTGCTGAGCCTCGGGCGGAAGTGAAGCGCTCCGCGCAACCGGCAGGGTCTTACCCGGCGTTGGACCATCCTGGTTGCCCTTGCGAGCAACATTGGGCGCCATCAGCGCCTTTTCGACCTCCGATGTACCGCAATGCGGGCACGCGACCAGGCCGCGCGCCTGCTGGGCCTCAAAATCGGCCGATGAGCCGAACCACCCCTCAAAGCGGTGTCCGTGAAGACGGCATTGCAGGTCAAAAACGATCATCGCCCGGCCAATCTGGGGATTTCGCGCTTGTTGGCAAGGCTGGGCAGTTGCGCCCGGACTTCGGCGATGCGCGCCGGGTCAATCTCGGAAAAGCCGAGCGCGGCCTGATCTCCCCCCATGTCGAGCTGCACCTGCCCCCAGGGATCGATGACCATGGAGTGGCCGTAGGTCGCGCGTCCGTCCTCGTGCAGCCCGACTTGCGCCGCACATACCACATAGGCGCTGGCCTCGATCGCGCGGGCACGTTGCAGCACGTGCCAGTGGGCCTGGCCGGTCGGAACTGTGAAGGCCGCAGGAATTG
Source organism: Novosphingobium sp. (assembly GCA_024236215.1). GTDB lineage: Bacteria > Pseudomonadota > Alphaproteobacteria > Sphingomonadales > Sphingomonadaceae > Novosphingobium. The sequence continues at coordinate 178,681 of JACKKX010000005.1, read as the reverse complement.
AGATTACATCGCATCTTCGCTTGCCAAATTCTTCAAACAAAGCAGGAAATCGAAGATCATAACAGATCGCAAGGCCCAATTTGCCCACCGGCGTTTGAACTGTCACCACCTCTTCACCCGGCGCATAGGCATTGGATTCGCGCCAGCTTTCGCCCGTGGCCAGATCGACATCGAACATGTGGATCTTGTCGTATCGCGCGGCGATCGCGCCGGCGGCATCGATCGCGAAGGCACGGTTGGCGAAGCGGCCGTCCTCGCGCAGCACCGGAGTGCTGCCCAGCGCGACCCAGATCCCGGCCCGCGCCGCGGCCTCGCGCACCGCCGCCAGCACCCTGTCCTGATCCTCAGGGACGATATGCGCCCGGGCCCGTTCGCGATCGCGATCGATCAATCCCGACATCTCGGGGGTGAACACCATCGCCGCCCCCTGCCCCGCCGCCTCGTTAGCCGCCGCGACAATCCGCGCAGCATTGGCATCGGGGTCGATCCCCGAATTCATCTGCAACAGGGCGATGCGGGTCATGTCCGATCTAGAGCCCAAGCAAGGGATCGAGCTTGCCTGCACGATCGAGTGCGAAGAGATCGTCGCACCCGCCCACCGCGCGTCCGTCGATCAGGATCTGCGGCACGGTGACGGCGCCGGGCACCCGCTCGAGCATCTCCGCACGCTTGGGGCCGCCCAGGGTGATGTCGTATTCCTCGATCGCCATGCCCTTGTCCTTGAGCAGCGCCTTGGCGCGCACGCAATAGGGGCAACCCCACTTGGTGTAGATCTCGATCTTGGGGGCGGACATGGACTCTCCTCTTGAAACGGCGCCGGGCTATCATATCTCGGGTTCGGTGTCATGGGCCGTAGCGGGCATGACACCGCAAGCTGGGGCGCCGCATGCGCGGGCCCCACCGATGTGAAATTGCTCAACCCAAGAGGATTTTGCCATGAACCGTTTTGATTTCACCCCCTATCGCCGCACCATGGTCGGGTTCGACCGGCTGTTCGATCTGCTCGAGAACCAGGGCCGCTTCAACAGCGGCGACAACTACCCCCCTTTCAACATCGAGCGCCGCGGCGAGGATGCCTATCGCATCACCCTGGCGGTCGCCGGGTTCCGCCCCGCCGATATCGAGATCACCGCCCAGCAGAACCTGCTGGTGATCCAGGGCAAGAAGGGCGATGAGACCCCCGCCGGACAGTACCTGCATGTCGGCATCGCCCAGCGCGGGTTCGAGCGTCGCTTCGAACTGGCCGACTATGTCCGCGTCGACGGCGCCAATCTGGAAGACGGGTTGCTGGTGATCGATCTGGTCCGCGAAGTACCCGAAGCAATGAAGCCCAAGAAAATCGCCGTCGGCACCCAGCGCACGCTCAGCGTGGTCAGCGATGCGGATGGCGCGGGCAGCGACAGCGCCGCCGCCTGAGCGCGCTAACCACCCGCACTAACCAAACGAATAGGGGGTGGAACCCGAAGGTTCCACCCCCACGACGCTCTCGCGCCGCCAAGTCGTTGCTTGATCGTCCGGGTCGCAGAAGACGATCACATCACGACTAGCCTGTTTCACTCCCTTCGCGAATCCGGCTGTTCAGAGCCGCATTCTGGCAAGGTCTGAGGAACAAAACCGCAAAGAATTGGGTTACTACCCGCTTACCCCCAAAGCAACGCGCGATGCTTTGCCCCCGCACCACCGCCTGTTGCGATTCGATATCGATACGGAGCGCTATGGGTATGTACCGGGGCAATCAAGGCCAAATTTGAGCGGCTTTCGTTATCCATCTGCAAACGCATCAGGATTTTCGACGGAGGTCAAACCAGCCGGGCCTGCGCCAGTGCCGCCGCGATAAAGCCGGCGAACAGCGGATGCGGATCGAACGGGCGGCTCTTGAGTTCGGGGTGGAACTGAACGCCCACGAACCAGGGATGCTCGGGCCGTTCGACGATTTCAGGCAGCAGTCCATCGGGCGACATGCCGGAAAACACCAGGCCGCTCTTTTCGAGCACATCGCGATAGGCACCGTTGACCTCGTAGCGGTGGCGGTGGCGCTCGGAAATGCTGGCGGCCCCGCCGTAAATCGCGGAGACGTGGCTGTTTCCGGTCAGCCGGGCCTCATAGGCGCCCAGCCGCATGGTTCCGCCCAGATCCGAATCCGCGCCGCGCTGCTGGAGGCCTTCGGGGCTCATCCATTCGGTGATGATCCCCACCACCGGTTCGCTGGTCGGGCCGAATTCGGTTGAGCTGGCATCGGCTATTCCGGCATCGCGCGCGCCTTCGATGCAGGCCATCTGCATACCCAGGCATATCCCGAAGAACGGCACCTTGCGTTCGCGCGCAAAACGGACCGAGGCGATCTTGCCCTCGGTCCCGCGCACCCCGAACCCGCCAGGGACCAGAATCCCGTGCATCGGCTCAAGCCGGGAAACGATTTCGCCGTCATCCGCCTCGAACAGCTCGGCATCGATCCAGCGGATGTTGACCTTGACCCGGTTGGCCATCCCGCCGTGGACCAGCGCCTCGTTGAGGCTCTTGTAGGCATCGGGCAGACCGACATATTTGCCCACCACCCCGATCGTCACCTCGCCTTCGGGGTTCTGATAGCGATCGACGATATCGTCCCAGCGGGCCAGATCTGGCGCCGGAGCGCTCAGCCCGAAGTGGCGCAGAACTTCGGCATCGAGGCCCTCGGCATGGTATTGCAGCGGCACCGCATAGATGCTGCTGGCATCGAGCGCAGGGATCACCGCTTCCTTGCGCACGTTGCAGAACAGCGCGATCTTGGCGCGTTCGTTTTCCGGCAGCGGCTTTTCGCAGCGGCACAGCAGGATATCGGGCTGGATTCCCAGCCCGGTCATCTCGCGCACCGAATGCTGGGTGGGTTTGGTTTTCAGCTCGCCGGCGGCGGCAATGTAGGGCACCAATGTGACGTGAACGAAGCAGGTCGCCTCGCGGCCCAACTCGTTGCGCAGCTGGCGGATCGCCTCGATGAACGGCAAGCCCTCGATATCGCCGACCGTCCCGCCGATTTCGCAGAGCACAAAATCGAGATCGTCGGTATCGGCCTTGGCGAAATCCTTGATCGCGTCGGTGACGTGCGGAATAACCTGAACCGTGGCGCCAAGATAGTCACCCCGGCGTTCCTTGGCGATGATGTCGCGGTAGATCCGGCCCGAGGTGATATTGTCGGCCTGGCGCGCGGAAACTCCGGTGAAGCGCTCGTAGTGCCCCAGGTCGAGGTCGGTCTCTGCCCCGTCGTCGGTGACGTAGACCTCACCGTGCTGATAGGGGCTCATCGTCCCCGGATCGACGTTGAGATAGGGATCGAACTTGCGAATGCGGACCTTGTAGCCACGCGCCTGCAGCAGAGCCGCGAGGCTCGCCGCCATAAGACCCTTGCCAAGCGAGGAGACCACGCCGCCGGTAATGAAAATGAACCGCGCCATGGGAGTCGGGCCTTAATCGCATCAGGCGGGATCGGGCAAGCGATGGTTTGCCAAATCCACAATTGCATTGGAATGCACTGCCCGATCCGGGCAGCGCCGAAACGTCAGCGATGCAATCGCGTTACTGACTGGCAGATGCGCCGCCCAGCGGATCGTTCGCCGGCGCGGACGATGCCGCACCCGAAGGTTGAGCCGCCGCGCCCAGCGGATTGGCGGCAGGAGCGTCTGCCGGGGCAACCGGAGCCGGCTGGCTGCGGTTGAGTGAATCGTCGATTGCCCCGCTATTGCTCGAGCCCACCGCCATGGCCGCAAGCGCCACCGAAAGTACCACGAACAGCGTCGCAAGAACGGCAGTCATCCTGGTCAGCAGATCGGCCGCGCCGCGTGCGGAGATCAGACCGGTGGGGCTGCCGCCAACGCCCAGCCCCCCGCCTTCCGACTTCTGCATCAGGATTACTCCCACCAGCAAGGCGGCCACGATGGCCTGGACGACGGTGAGAAAGACGAAAATGCTCGACATGACAGCCCTGCGCAGAAAGAGGTTCGGATTGCGCGCCATCTAGGCACGCTTTGCTCGCTGCGCAAGCCGCCGCCTTCAGCCTTCGGCGGCCAGCACGATGGCAAGAAAGCTTTCGGCGGCCAGACTGGCCCCGCCCACAAGCGCGCCGCCCACTTCGTCGGCCCGAAGCAGTTCCGCTGCGTTGTCTGCGTTGACCGAACCGCCATAGAGGATGCTGATCGACGCGGCAGCTTCGCCATAGATGGCCCCAAGGCGCGCACGGATCGCGCGGTGCATCGCCCCGACATCGTCGAGCGAAGGAACCCGCCCGGTACCGATCGCCCAGACCGGTTCATAGGCGACGGTCAGATGCGCCGTCGCGCTCTCGCTCCGGGGCAGCGAACCGTCAAGCTGCCCGCAGACCACCGCCTCGGCGCTTCCGGCATCGCGCTCCGCCTCGGTTTCGCCGACGCAGACGATCACGTCCAATCCCGCTTGCAGCGCGGCTTCGGCCTTGGCGCAGACCGCTGCATCGTCCTCGCCGTGGATCGCTCGTCGCTCCGAATGGCCGACAATGGTGAACCCCGCGCCCGCATCCTTGAGCATCGGCGCCGAGACATCGCCGGTAAAGGCGCCGCTTGGCTTGGCATGGCAATCCTGCCCGCCGACCGCGATCGATTGCGAATCCTCGGCCATGGCGTGGATCAGGGTAAAGGGCGGCGCGATCGCCACCTTCACCCCAGGATGGCGCGCCGCGCCGCGATCGATCGCGCGTGCCTCGGCCAGCATGGCGCGCACTCCGTTCATTTTCCAGTTGCCGACGATATAGGGCCGGTTTGGCATGGTGATTGCCCCCTGAGTCTTGCCTTTTGCCCGCCTGGGGCCTGTTTGCCCCGCGCCTAGGACAGGGGCCAAGCGCTTGTCAAAGCCCGATGCCGACAAGGCAGGGCAAAAAGCGGCTGCGCCATTGCGGGAAGCGTTCCGGCGGCCTAAAGCCCCGCCGAGCGGGCCGCTTTTTGGCCCCGGACCAATCTTAACACCTGGCTACGGACCCATGATCCAGACTCTTCGCAGCTTCTTTGCTTCCAAAATGGGCGTCGCGATCGCGCTTGGCTTTCTCGGCCTGATTTCACTCGCGTTTCTGGGAAGCGGGGTCGCCACCGATTTCAGCTTCGGCGGGTCGATTGGCGGAAACCGGCTGGCCACCGTCGGCGGCGAGCGGGTCGATCCGGTGGAAGTCGATCAGGCCTCGCGCAAGCAGGTCGAGCAGTTACGCGCCCAGTATCCCACGCTCAACATGAAAACCTTCGTCAGCGAAGGCGGGTTCGACAAGGTGCTGGATGATCTGATCGACATGGCAGCGCTGCGCGAATTCGCAGCCCGCCACGGGATCAACATCGGCAAGCGCCTGATCGATAGCGAAATCGCCAAGATCCCTTCGGTCCAGGGGGCCGACGGGCGCTTCAACCAGGCATCCTACCAGTATTTCCTGAGCCAGCAGGGCCTGACCGACGAGGAGCTGCGAAACCGGCTTGCTGCCGGCTTGCTGCAGCGCCAGATCCTTTCGGGCACCCAGTTCGGCATCGCGGTGCCGCATTCGGTGGTGGTGCGCTATGCCGGAGTGCTGACCGAAGAGCGCAGCGGCACGGTGGTGTTGCTGCCATCGGCCGGGTTTGCCTCTGCTGCCGCGCCGAGCGAGAGCGAGATCCTGGCCTGGTACAAGGCCCACAGCGCCGATTACATGCGCCCCGAACGCCGGGTGGTGCGCTACGCCGTGTTCAACGATAGCGTGCTCAAGGCCGTTCCCGCCCCTACAGAGGCCGAACTTGCCGCGCGCTATGAGGCCAACAAGGCGCGTTATGCCGCGTCGGAAAGCCGCAGGATCACCCAGGTGGTCATCGCCAGCGAAGCCGATGCCAAGGCGCTGGCCGCAGAGGTGGCGGGCGGGAAATCGCTCGATGCTGCCGCCAAGGCGCGCGGCTTGACCCCCGGCTCGCTTGGCAGCCTGTCCAAGGAAGCCCTTTCCGGCCAGACCACGGGCGCGATCGCCGATGCGGTGTTTGCTGCACCAGGCGGCAAGCTGGTCGGGCCGCTCAAGGGGCCGCTGGGCTGGCTGGTGCTGCGGGTCGATTCGATCGAGCGCAAGGAGGGCAAGAGCTTTGAGCAGGCCCGCGCCGAACTCACCGATGCGCTTATCGTCGACAAGCGCCGCGCCGCGCTGACCGATTTTTCCGCCCAGATCGAGGATGAGTTCGCCAACGGCGCGACACTGTCCGAGGTGGCCGAAAGGCTTGGGCTGAAGGTTGAATCGACCCCGCAGCTGCTCGCCGACGGTTCGGTCTATGGTCAGCAAGGCGCCCACGCGCCGGAGGCGATCGGAAAGCTGCTCCCCACGGCCTTTCTGATGGAGGCGGAAAACCAGCCCCAGCTCGCCGAGGTTGAACCGGGCAAGACCTTCATGCTGTTCGACGTCGGATCGATCGAGGCCGCAGCACCCGCGCCGCTCGACCAGATCCGGGCCCAGGTGGCCGAAGACGTCAGGCTGGCCAGCGGCGCGAAAGCAGCCGGAGCAGCGGCCAGGAAGCTTGAGGCGATGATTGCCAAGGGGGCCGATCCGGCCGTGGCGATGCGCCAGCTTGGCAACGCCTCGCCGATGATTGACCGGATCGTCGATCGTCCGCGACAGGAAGTCCAGGCCATGGGCAAGAACGTCCCTGCACCGATCCTGCTGCTGTTCTCGATGGCCAAGGGCAAGACCCGGGTCCTTGCCGCGCCGCGCAATCGCGGCTGGTACGTGGTGACGGTCAGCGCCATCACCCCTGGGCAGGTCGATGAGAAAGACCCGCGTCTGGCCGATCTCGGCAAACGCATGGCGCAGAGCTATGGCCAGGATTACACCGAGCAGATGCGCCTTGCCCTGCGCGAGGAAGTTGGGGTCAAGCGCAATGAGACCACCATCAAGGCGCTGCGCAACCAGTTGAGCGGCGGCAACTGAGCACGGCGATGGCGGGCGGACAGATCGATAACCGCGATTCCGCCCGCGCGGCGCTCGAAGCCGGTCGCCCGGCGCTGGTCTGGCGGCGGCTGATCGCCGATACCGAAACCCCGGTTGGCGCGGCAGCCAGGCTGATCGAGCCGGGCCGGGGCGATTTCCTGCTCGAATCCGTTCAGGGCGGCGAGGTGCGCGGGCGCTATAGCCTGCTGGGGCTCGATCCCGATCTGGTGTTCCGCGCGCGCGGCAACTCTGCCGAGATCAACCGCATCTGGCGGCATGACCGCGCCGCTTTCGCGCCGCTTGCCGACGGCAGTCTGGCCGAGCTGCGCGCACTGGTGGAAAGCTGCCGGATCGACGTGCCCGCCGCTCTGCCCCCGGTGCTGGCCTGTCTGGTCGGCTATTTCGGTTACGAAACCTACGGACTGGTGGAAAAGCTCCCCCGCCCGCGGGAAAATCCGCTCGATCTGCCCGACATGCTGTTCGTGCGCCCAGCCCTGATCCTGGTGTTTGACCGGCTGAGCGACGAGCTGATCTGCGTCGCGCCGATCTGGCCTTCCGAAGCCGCACCAGAACACGCCCTGTCTGCCGCCGAGGACCGGATCGACGAGGCGCTGCGCCGCCTTGCCGCCCCGATCCAGCCATCCCCGGCCCAGGCCGTGTTGCCCGAGCCCGCGCTTACCCCGGTACTCGAATCGGGCCGGTACGGGCAGATGGTGCTGAAGGCCAAGGACTATATCGAGTCGGGTGACATCTTTCAGGTGGTGCTGGCGCAGCGTTTCACCTGCCCCTTTACCCTGCCCCCGCTGGCGCTCTACCGCGCGCTGCGACGGGTCAATCCCTCACCGTTCCTCTATTTCCTCGACCTGCCAGGCTTCGCCTTGACCGGATCGAGCCCAGAGATCCTGGTGCGGGTGCGCGATGGTGAGGTAACGATCCGCCCCATCGCCGGAACCCGGCCCCGGGGAGCCACACCGGAAGACGACCGTGCCAACGAGGAAAGCCTGCTCGCCGATCCCAAGGAGCGCGCCGAGCATCTGATGCTGCTCGATCTGGGTCGCAACGATGTTGGCCGGGTCGCCTCGGCGGGGACGGTCAAGGTCACCGAAAGCTACACCATCGAGCGTTACAGCCATGTGATGCACATCGTCTCGAACGTGGTCGGGCGGCTCGATACGGCCAATCACGACGCGATCGACGCGGTCTTCGCGGGCTTCCCGGCGGGAACGGTCAGCGGCGCACCCAAGGTCCGGGCCTGCGAGATCATCGCCGAGCTCGAACCCGAAACCCGCGGCGCCTATGCGGGCGGCGTGGGCTATTTCTCCCCCGATGGCAATCTCGACAGCTGCATCGTCCTGCGCACCGGGGTGGTCAAGGACGGCACGCTCCACGTCCAGGCGGGCGCCGGGATCGTCGCCGACAGCGATCCGGCCTACGAACAGCGCGAATGCGAGGCCAAGGCCGGCGCGCTGATCGCGGCGGCAAGGGAAGCGGTGCGCGTGGCGAGCGAGGCGGGGTTCGGGCAATAGCTTGACCGGCTGCGCGGGTGGGCTAGCCTGCCTCCCATGCGCAAGTTCCTTCTCGCCCTGCTCGCCCTGCTCGCTGCCCCGCTCCACGCCGAGGACTGGCAAGCCCGGTCCAGCGAACGCGACGTGATGCTGAAGGACTTCCACTTCGGCAGCGGCGAGGTGATGGATACGCGTATCCACGTGACCACGCTGGGCACGCCGCATCGCAACGCCGCGGGGGAGATCGACAACGCGGTGATGGTGCTGCACGGCACCGGCGGCTCGGGCTGGCAGTTCTTCCGCCCGCAGTTCGCCGATGAGCTTTACGGCCCCGGCCAGCCGCTCGACATCGCGAAGTACTACGTGATCCTGCCCGACAATATCGGCCACGGCAAAAGTTCGAAGCCCAGCGACGGGATGCGCACGGCCTTCCCGCGCTATGACTATGACGACATGGTCCGCGCCCAGCACGCCATGCTGATCCAGGGACTTGGGGTGAAACGGCTCGAGCTGATCCTCGGCACCTCGATGGGGTGCATGCATGCCTTCGTTTGGGGTGAGACCTGGCCCGGCTTTGCCCGCCGTCTTGCCCCTTTCGCCTGCAACGCGGTGGCAATCGCCGGACGCAACCGGATGTGGCGCAAGATGGCGATCGACGCGATCAAGGCCGATCCGCTGTGGAACGAGGGCAACTATGCCAGTCCTCCGCTGGGCGGTCTGCGCACCGCGCGCGACCTTTCGATCATCGCCGGGGGCAATGCATGGGGCATGCAGGAGCAGTACCCGAGCCGCGAGCAGGCCGAGGCCGCGCTCGATGCCGCGTTCAACGCCCCCAATTCCTTCGGCAACGACGCCAACGATACGATCTACTGGTACGATGCCAGCCGCAACTACGATCCCTCTGCCGCGCTTGAGAAGATCTCCGTCCCGGTGCTGTGGATCAATTCGGCCGACGATTTCATCAACCCGCCTGAAATGGGGATGCCCGAACGGATGGTGGGCCGGATGCCCCGCGCGCGCTACATCCTGATCCCCTACAGCCCCGAAACCAAGGGCCACGGCACCCATACCTGGGCCAGGTTCTGGAAGGCCGATCTGGCGAAATTGCTGGCGGAATGAGGCCCGGGGCACTAGAGGCGCGCGGATGAACGCCGCCGCCGATATCCTTGTCATCGACAATTATGACAGCTTCACCTGGAACCTGGTCCATTACCTGATGGAGCTGGGGGCCAAGGTCGATGTGGTGCGCAACGATGCGATTCCGGCCGGACAGGCATTGAGCAGCGGAGCGAAGGGCTTTCTGATCTCGCCCGGCCCCTGCACCCCCAACGAGGCCGGGATCAGCCTCGATCTGGTCGGGGCCTGCGCCGCTGCGGCAAAGCCGCTGCTGGGGGTCTGCCTTGGGCACCAGTCGATCGGCCAGCATTTCGGCGGCCAGGTGGTGCGCGGCGGGCTGATGCACGGCAAAACCAGCTCCGTTACGCACGATGGCACAGGGATCTTCAAGAACATCCCCTCGCCCTTCACCGCCACGCGCTATCATTCGCTGATCGTCAACGATGTGCCCGAAGGGCTTGTGGTCAACTGCACCTCGGATGACGGGCATGTAATGGGCTTTCGACACACGTCGCTGCCGATCCACGGGGTGCAGTTCCACCCGGAGAGCATCGCCACCCAGCACGGCCATGCGATGCTGGCCAATTTCCTTGAAATCTGCGGGATCCAGGCCCGCCAGATCGCGTGAACGCGGCTGAGGCGGAGCAACTGTTCGGGCAGATGCTCGACGGTGCGATGGACGATCAGGCCATCGCCCAGACCCTGGTCGACATGGCCGAGCGCGGCGAAAGCACCGGGGAAGTGGCAGGCGCGGCACGAGCGATGCGCGCGCGGATGATCCGCGTTGCCGCCCCGCCGGGCGCGATCGATGTCTGCGGCACCGGGGGCGACGGCCAGCACAGCCTGAACGTATCGACCGCCGTGGCGCTGGTGGTCGCGGCTTGCGGAGTGCCAGTCGCCAAGCACGGCAACCGCGCCGCATCGAGTAAGGCCGGGGGCGCGGACACGCTGGAGGCGTTGGGACTCGATCTTTCGCGCGCCTCGGACATGGCGGAGGATACGCTGGGCGATCTCGGCATCGCCTTTCTCTTTGCGCAAAAGCACCATCCCGCGCTGGGCCGGATCGCCCCGATCCGCAAGGCGCTGGGCCGGCGCACGATCTTCAACCTGCTCGGCCCGCTCGCCAACCCCGCCGGGGTTACGCGCCAGCTGGTCGGGGTATCGCACCCCGCGCTGATCGCGCTTTACCGCGATGCGATGCAGATGCTCGGTGCCGAAGCAGCACTGATCGTCTCCGGCGCCGAAGGGCTGGATGAACTTTCGATCGCGGGAACCAGCTATCTTGCCGGGATCGGCCTTGGCTCAGTGCCCGCCGAACTGCGCGCCGAGGACGCGGGCCTGCCCTCGCATCCGCTTGACGCGCTGCGTGGCGGCGATGCCACTTTCAATGCCGAAGCCTTGCGCCGTCTGCTGCAGGGCGAAACGGGCGCCTATCGCGATGCGGTGCTGCTCAATTCCGCCGCCGCGCTGATTGTCGCCGGACAGGCCGAGGACTGGTTCGAGGGCGTGGAAGAAGCTGCCGAAGCGCTCGACAAAGGGCTGAGCAAGGCTTTGCTCGATTGCTGGATCGATGTGGTGAAATGACCGACAAACTTGCCGAAATCTGCGCAACCAAGCGCCAGGAGGTTACCGCGCGCAAGGCCGGGGCCTCGCTCGACAATCTCGACGCTCGGGCCGCCGCACAGAGCGCCCCGCGCGGGTTCGAGGCGGCCTTGCGCGCGCGGGCCGCCGATGGCTTCGCGCTGATCGCCGAAATCAAGAAGGCCAGCCCCTCCAAGGGCCTGATCCGCGCCGATTTCGATCCCCCGGCCCATGCTCAAGCCTATCAGGCGGGCGGCGCTACCTGTCTGTCGGTGCTGACCGATGCGCCCTACTTCCAGGGGCATGAAGACTATCTGGTCGCCGCCCGTGCCGCCTGCGACCTGCCGGTGCTGCGCAAGGATTTCATGGTCGATCCCTGGCAAGTGGCCGAGGCCCGCGCGATCGGGGCCGATGCGATCCTGATCATCGTTGCCGCGCTCGACGATGCGCAAATGGCCGAGATCGAGGCCGCCGCGCGCGAACGCGGCATGGACGTGCTGGTCGAAGTGCACAACGAGACCGAGATGGAGCGCGCCGCGCGGCTGCAAAGCCGCCTGATCGGGGTCAACAACCGCGATCTCAAGCGCTTCGTCACCGATCTTGCCACCACCGAGCGCCTTGCGCCGCTGGCCCCTGCAGGCACGCTACTGGTTAGCGAAAGCGGGATCAACGCCCACGCCGATCTGCTGCGGCTGGAGCGCTGCGGGGTACGCACCTTCCTGGTCGGCGAAAGCCTGATGCGCCAGCATGATGTGGCGGCGGCCACGCTCGGGTTACTGAGCGGCGCCTAGGCGGCGCGGGACTCGATCGTCATTTCTTGACCACGGGCGTGATTTCCAGCCCCTCCGGCTCGACAATATTGACGCCCGAGAACACGAACAGCCCGCCACGGAATTCGATCAGCCTGAAGTCCTTGTAGCTGCCCAGATCGAAACCCCTCCACTTCATCGGCTTGCCCACGAACGGGAGCAAGCCGTTGGTGTCGAGTTTGGCATCGTCGTTGCGGGGATAGGGCTGCGAACGATCGAGCAGCATCACGTTGACGGCGGTATCAAGCTCGGAAGTCAGGATTTCCGTCAGGCGCGCACCATTGTTTTCGGTCAGGGTGGCAAGCGGCAGCGCCTTGCCTTCGCAGCAGAAGTACTTGATCGTCTTGCCGGAATCGGTTCCGGTCGCGACCTTGGTCTTGAGCACGATGTAGGGTCGCACATCGTCGGTCTTCTTCACGAAGGTCAGCACGACATAGGGGGTTACCGTCATCGTGCTGCCACCCGGCTGCGGCGCAAGTGTGAAGGCCGTCCGGAACTGGTCCCCCGCCACGGCCGCGTTGACCATGTCGATCGCCCTTGCCCGGACGTCGAAGCGCAGGTCTTCCTCGACATCGCGGACCTTGCCCGTTCCGGTCTGGGTGTTGATCGAACTCTGAACCAGCGTGCCGACCACGCCGAACAGCAGGCCGATCCCGCCGCCGCCCTGGTAACCCGAAACAACGACATTGCTATCGGGGATCCTGTGGACGCCCATGGGAAGATCGCTCATCCCGTTTGCGCCCTTTTCGGAAAAGACGATGGCCGTCGGCGCCGCCGATGGTGTCGCCGCTGCCTCAGCCGATCCTTGCACAGGTTCCGCCTGCGCCATCGCGGCCGACGCATTCGCGATCATTGCCAGCATGACGATACGCTTCATCTTAAGATCCCCTGGTTTGCCGTTGCCGCGAGATACTGCTTCCAGCCTCCCGCGCGTGCATCGGGATCGGCTGGTAACCCGCGCTATCGGCCAAAACAAGATCACAAACGATTGAATGCAGCGGGATACGGCCATAAGGACAGGGCGAATTTGTCTACGCAGCCGGGCCCCCTGTCCTACTCCTCAAGGCTCTGGCATGGTAGGAAGATGAGCTTGCAAAACCAGTCGTTTCGCAAAGGAGTTCCAGGCATTTGCGCCCGGTCAATGGCGGCTCCGGTTTTCTTTCCCAGGACAGTGTCCAATGTGTCCAGCATCTTAGAAGCAGCTAATAGACGATGAGCGAACTCACCCACCTCGATGCGCAGGGCAAGGCGCGGATGGTCGATATCGGCGGCAAGGCGCCCACCCGGCGCGTGGCGGTGGCGGGCGGTCGGATCCGCATGACGGCAGCCGCGCTCGACGCGATCTGCGATGGCGCGGTGCCCAAGGGCGATGTTCTGGCCGCCGCGCGGATCGCGGGGATCATGGCGGCGAAGAAAACCGCCGAACTGATCCCGCTTTGTCACCCGCTGGCGCTCGATGCGGTGACGGTCGATTTCGCGATCGCGGACGGGGCGGTGGAAGTGACGGCCAGTGCCTCGCTCGATGGAAAGACAGGTGTGGAAATGGAAGCTCTTACAGCAGCTTCCATCGCACTTCTGACAATCTACGATATGGTCAAGGCGATCGACAAGGGCATGATGATCGACGGCGTGCGACTGCTCGAAAAGCGCGGCGGCAAGTCGGGCGAGTGGAAAGCGCAAGGCTGATGGCGGCGCTGCTTCCCCTGGCCGAGGCCCAGGCCCGGCTGCTCGCCCTGGCCGAGCCGCTGCCAATCGAGCGGATTCCGGTGGACGAGGCGCTGGGGCGCTGTCTGGCCGAACCGCTGGTGGCAAAGCGCACCCAGCCCGCCGGGGACGTTTCGGCGATGGATGGTTATGCCATGCGCGCCGCCGATCTGCCCGGCCCCTGGAAGGTGGCAGGCCAAAGCGCCGCCGGGCACCCTTACGGCGGTCTGGTCGCTCCCGGAGAGGCGATCCGCATTTCCACCGGGGCGCTGATGCCTGCGGGTTCCGACATGGTGCTGATGCAGGAAGATGCCGGGCGCGAAGGCAATCGGCTGACACTTATCGGCACCTCGCCCAACCCCAGCGACAAACATGTGCGCCCCTGTGGCAACGATTTTTCGCAAGGGCGGGAGCTGCTTGCGGCGGGCAGCCGCCTCGGCCCGGCCCAGCTCGCGCTGGCGATCGGCGCGGGGCACAGCCACCTTGCGGTGCGGCGCAAGCCCCGGCTGGTGGTGATCGACAGCGGCGATGAACTCGCCGCCGATCCCTGCGTCTGCGCGCCTCATCAGGTTCCGGCCAGCAACGGGGTGATGCTCGCGGCGCTGGCCAGCGCAGCCGTGCCTTGCAATGTCGAACGGATCGGGCCGGTCACGGATTGCCTCGACGCGCTTGGTGCCGCATTGGCCCGGGCCGAGCACTGCGATGTGGTGGTCACCAGCGGCGGTGCCTCGGTCGGCGATCACGATCTGATCCGTCCCGCGCTGGCAAGCTGGGGGGCCGCTATCGATTTCTGGAAGGTGGCGATCAAGCCCGGGAAACCGGTGATGATCGCCCGGCGCGGCCACCAGCTGGTGGTGGGTCTACCCGGCAATCCGGTTTCGAGCCATGTCACCGCCTATTTCTTCCTGCTGCCGCTGCTGCGGGCGCTGCTTGGTGCGGCCCAGCCCCTGCCAGAGGCGATCGAGGTCGAACTGGCCGAACCCCTGTCGGCGGGTGGCCCCCGGCTCGAATTCCTGCGTGGCCGTTGGGATGGCACCCGGGTGACCTCACGGCTCAATCAGGATAGCGGCGCGATCGCCACCCTGGCGGCGAGCAATGTGCTGATCGAGCGCGCTCCCGATGCCCCCTCGTTGGCGGCGGGTGACCGCGTCAGGGCCTATCCGATCGGAAATGGCGGAGTTTTCTGAACGAAGCCGCTTGACTCGATTCGCGGTGTTGCTTACTTGTTCCGCATTCGTTCACTGAACGGCACGGGAACATGCCGTTCCAACGGAGTGACACCCATGCTGACCCGCAAGCAGCACGAACTGATCCGCTTCATCCAGGCCCGGCTTGAGGATAGCGGGGTTTCCCCCTCGTTTGAGGAGATGAAGGAAGCGCTCGATCTCAAGTCGAAGTCGGGGGTGCACCGGTTGATCTCGGCGCTTGAGGAACGCGGGTTCATTCGCCGTCTGCCCAACCGCGCCCGTGCACTCGAGGTGCTGCGCCAGCCTGAGGACGTATCCAGCAAGGCCCCCGCCAAGGCCGCGAACAGCAATGCCGCCGCAGCCGTGATCCGCCCGCCCAAGACGCGCCCCGCCCCGGCCAACGATGTGATCGAGATTCCGCTCCATGGGCGGATTGCCGCCGGTGTGCCGATCGAGGCGCTCGAAACCAGCGCAACGCTGCCCGTTCCCGCCGCGCTGCTGGGTGCGGGTGAGCACTATGCGCTTGAGGTTTCCGGGGATTCGATGGTCGAAGCGGGGATTTTCGATGGTGATTACGCCCTCGTACGCCGCACCGACACCGCCCGCGATGGCGAGATCGTAGTCGCGCTGGTCCGGGGTGAGGAAGCCACGCTCAAGTACCTGCGCCGCCAGAACGGGATGATCCGGCTCGATCCGGCCAACGCCGCCTATGAACCGCAGGTCTACCGCCCCGACGAAGTTCTGGTTCAGGGCAAGCTCGCCGGATTGCTGCGCCGCTATCACTGAGGCGCGGCTTCGGCCTTCGGTTGGCCGGGTTGCCACCAGCCATGATGCCCTTCCTGCGCGGCGACGGTTTTGACCTCCCCGCCGTCAAGATCGATCGCCAGCCCGCCGGTGCGGGAGAGCAACGCGCGATCCGCCTTGAGCCAGCGCGGACGGCACGATCCGGGCAGGCGCCGGTCGGCGATGATTATGTCGGCGCGTTCGCAAGCGGCGGCCAATTCGCGCTCGCGGATCAGTTCCTTGCCCCGCGCGATCAACAGGTTCCAGTTTCGTCCGTCCCGCCGCATTGTAATCGCGCAGAAATCGGGGTTGCAGCGGGCGCCGGGCCAGTCGGCGAGCAACCGGGTGGTGCCGTTCATCCCGGCGATCTCGGTCAGGTTGTCGCGGGCATAGTCGGAGCGGCTGTCGCGCAGCACCAACAGGTCATCGCCCGCCTCGCCGGTGATGCCGACGTGGTGTCCATCGCCGGAGATCAGCAGGTCGGCCGGATCGAGCGCGGCGAGAAGAAGGGTGCCGATCGCGGCCGGGATCACCCCCCACAACCGTACGCGTCCGCTCCACAGCGCCAGCCACACCCCGCCGGCGAGGAACAGCGCGAAGGCCCCGCGCCCCATCGCCGGCATCGCCGTCACCGCGCCGGGCAGCCCGGCGGTCCAATGGGCCAGCCCCAAGAGCAATTCGAGCGACTTGCCCGCCAGCCACCAAAACGGGGCCCCTGCCCCAATCGGATCGGCCAGCAGCGCCAGCGCGATCAGCGGCATCGAAGCCAGAGTGGTCAGCGGAATGGCGATGACATTGGCGATCGCCCCGTAAACCCCTGCACGGTGGAAATGGAACAGTCCGATCGGCATCAGCGCCAGCTCGATCACTACCCCCGTCAGCAGCAGCGAAGCGATATGGCGCAGCCCGGCCTCCCACCACGGCTGCGCGCGCGGGGCGGTCAGCGCCCGTACCCGCGGCAACCCGTGCAGCGCGACAATCGCGATCACTGCGGCAAAGCTCATCTGGAAGCTCGGGCCGACCAGCGCCTCGGGCCAGAACAACAACACGCAGAAGGCCGCCACCGCCACCATCCGCATCGACAGCGGCTCGCGCCCCAGCACCAGCGCCAGCAGCACCAGCACCGCGCCGATGCACGAGCGGATTGTCGGAACCTCGGCACCGGTCAGCACGGTATAGCCAATTCCCGCCAGCGCCCCAGCCCCGGCCGCGACCAGCGGCAAGCGCAACCGCAAGGCAAGCCATGGGATCAGTGCCAGCAACCGCAGCGCCAGAAAGTATCCCGCCGCGACCACCGCACTGACATGCAGCCCGCTGATCGAGAGCAGATGGGTCAGCCCGGCATCGCGCATCGCCTCCTCGTCGGTCGCAGCGATGGCGCCCCGATCTCCGCTGGCAAAGGCCGCTGCTATCGCTCCCGGCGAGCCGGACAGATTGGCACGTACATGTTCGGAAAGGCTGCGCTGGAGGCGTTGCAGCGAACCGCCCGGCGGTGCGGGTTCAAGCACTTCGGGTTGGGAAAGCACGCTGCCGGTCGCGGCAAGGCCGACAAACCAGGCGCTGCGGGCAAAATCATAGCCGCCCGGCAGCATCGGCGGCGCGGGCGGCATCAGCCGCGTCTTGATGCGGATCAGCGCGCCGGTATCGATGCCGCTTTGATCCTGCGCGCCGTCAAGATTGAGCCGCACCCTGATCGCCCGTCCTGTCGCAGGATCGCGCGTCGCCGCGATCAGCCGGATCCGCGCTTCCGAAGGACGATCCTCGCGGCTCAACACCCGCGCATCGAGCACGGCAACCTGCGGCCGGGCAATCGGCTCCGCCCCCGCCAGGGCAGACTTGCCCCAGACCAGAACGCAGCCTGCCACCAGTGCCAGGCTCATGGCGGCAAGTGATTGACGAAGATAGGGAAATTGATCTTCCCCGGGAAAAATCCAGGCAGCAACAGCGGCAAGTACCAGTCCGCAAGCGATCAGACCCACCCACTGCGCCGGCCCGGGAAGCACGAACCAGCCCGCGATCCCGCCAGCCAGCGCCACAACCAGCCAGGGCGCCCGGTCAAATCCGGCACTTTCGAGGAAGCTCTCGCCGCGACGAAGTCCGCTTGCCAAGCGCGCGCGCATGCGCCAATGGCTATGTTGCAGTGCAGCGCCGTCAGGCGGTTCGTTGCCCAGGGGCACGATCGGCGGCGCGGTGCTGGCCATAATCGCAGACAACAGGAAGGTGGGACCAATGGCAAGCGCGAGCGTAACCCCGGCAGCGACAGGCGGTCGCGGCGTGGTCACGCGGTTTGCCCCTTCTCCCACCGGTTTCCTGCACATCGGCGGAGCGCGCACCGCGCTGTTCAATTGGCTGTTCGCCCGCCATCATGGCGGCAAATACCTGCTGCGGATCGAGGATACCGATCGCGCCCGCTCCACCGAACCCGCGATCGCGGCAATCTTCGACGGGCTCGAGTGGCTGGGTCTGATGGGCGATGAACCCGCCACCTTCCAGTTCGCGCGCTCGGATCGCCACGCCGAGGTGGCGCACCGGCTGCTCGCCTCCGGCCATGCCTATCGCTGCTACCTGACCCAGGAAGATCTCGCCGCCCGCCGCGAAGCTGCCCAGGCCGAGCGCCGCCCGTTCCGCATCCACAGCGAATGGCGCGACGCAGATCCCGCTACCCTGCCCCAGGATCGCCCTTTCGTAGTGCGTATCAAGGCGCCGCGCGATGGCGAGACCACCATCGACGATCAGGTTCAGGGCGCGATCACCGTCAGCAACGCCGAGCTCGACGATTTCATCCTGCTGCGTTCCGATGGCACTCCCACCTATATGCTCGCGGTGGTTGTCGACGATCACGATATGGGCGTAACCCACGTGATCCGCGGCGACGATCACATCAACAATGCCTTCCGCCAGCTGCTGATCATCCGCGCGATGGACGCCGTTGAGGGCGGCTGGCCCGATCCGGTCTATGGCCACGTGCCGCTGATCCATGGCGCCGATGGAGCCAAGCTTTCCAAACGTCACGGCGCGCTGGGCGTCGATGCCTATCGCGACGAGATGGGAATCCTGCCCGAAGCACTGTTCAACTATCTGCTCCGCCTCGGCTGGGGCCATGGCGATGACGAGATCATCGGCCGAGAACAGGCGGTCGAGTGGTTCGATATCGCGCACGTCGGCAAGGGCGCGGCACGGTTTGACATGGCCAAGCTGCTCAACCTCAATGGGCATTACCTGCGCGAGGCCGACGATGCCCGGCTGGCCGGACTGGTCGCCCCGCGCATGGCGGGCGAGGCCGATCCTGACCTGCTGGCCCGCGCCATGCCGGTACTCAAGGTGCGCGCCAGGGATCTCAACGAACTTGCTGCCGGCGCCGCGTTCCTGTTCGCCAAGCGCCCGCTGGCGATCGATCCCAAGGCCGAAGCGCTTCTGGGTGACGAGGCGCGCGCGTTGCTTGGCCGGATCCTTGACCGGATCGCCGGCAGCGATGAATGGACACTCGAAGCGCTCGAAGGCCTGCTCAAGGGCATGGCGGAAGAGCTTGGCCTGGGACTCGGCAAGCTTGCACAACCCCTTAGGGCCGCGCTAACGGGTCAAACGACTTCCCCAGGTATATTCGATGTCTTGGTACTTCTTGGCCGGGACGAGAGCCTTGCGCGCATTGCCGCGCAGGCCACCGGCAAAGTACAGGTTTGAGGAGAAGTATTGTGAGCGATCAGGCAAAGCTGAGCCTTGGCGGCAAGGATTATGATCTCCCGGTGATTTCCGGCACTGTCGGACCCGATGTTGTCGATATCCGCAAGCTTTATGGCCAATCGGGCGCTTTCACCTATGACCCCGGCTTCACCAGCACTGCGGCCTGCGAAAGCGCGCTGACCTATATCGATGGCGACGAAGGCGTGCTGCTCCACCGTGGCTATCCAATCGGCCAGCTGGCCGAGCATTCGAGCTTCATGGAAGTCAGCTACCTGCTGCTCAACGGCGAATTGCCGGGCCAGGCCGAGCTGGACCAGTTCGAGACCACGATCAGCCGCCACACCATGCTGCACGAACAGCTGGCGACCTTCTATCGCGGCTTCCGCCGCGATGCGCACCCGATGGCGATCATGTGCGGCGTGGTGGGCGCACTTTCGGCGTTCTATCACGATTCGACCGACATTTCCGATCCCGTCCACCGCAAGATCAGCAGCCACCGGCTGATCGCCAAAATGCCGACGATCGCGGCGATGGCCTACAAGTATTCGGTCGGCCAGCCGTTCATGTATCCGGACAACAAGCTGTCCTACACCGGCAACTTCCTGCGCATGACCTTCGGCGTCCCGGCTGAGGAATACGAGGTTGTTCCCGCTGTCGAAAAGGCGATGGACCGGATTTTCATCCTCCATGCCGATCACGAGCAGAACGCCTCGACCAGCACGGTCCGGCTGGCCGGTTCGTCGGGCGCAAACCCCTTTGCCTGCATCGCGGCGGGGATCGCCTGCCTGTGGGGCCCGGCACACGGCGGCGCCAACGAGGCCGCGCTCAACATGCTGCACGAGATCGGTACGCCCGATCGCATCGCGCACTATATCGAACGCGCCAAGGACAAGAACGATCCGTTCCGCCTGATGGGCTTCGGCCACCGCGTCTACAAGAACTACGATCCGCGCGCGACCGTGATGCAGCAGACCGTGCGTGAGGTGTTCGAGGCGCTCAAGGTCACCGATCCGGTGTTCGAGGTGGCGCTGCGGCTTGAGGAAATGGCCCTGCACGATGATTATTTCATCGAGAAGAAGCTATTCCCCAACGTCGATTTCTATTCGGGCGTGATCCTCTCGGCGATCGGTTTCCCGACCACCATGTTCACCGCGCTGTTCGCGCTGGCCCGCACGGTCGGCTGGGTGGCGCAGTGGAACGAGATGATCAGCGATCCCGGCCAGAAGATCGGGCGCCCGCGCCAGCTCTACACCGGCCCGACCCAGCGCGACTACGTGCCGCTAGGCCAACGCTAAGCACAGCGTCGGCGCAGGCGAATGCCGTCGATCCGGTTTCTCGAGAGAAACCGGCTGGCAGCGCCAGCTCTACACCGGCCCGGCCCAGCGCGATTACGTGCCGCTCGACAAGCGCTGATCGCGGGCCGATAAGCTCTCCCAAATTAAAGGGGAGAGTTATGGAAGCGCTGCGCAATCTGCTTCGGGTGCTCTACATGATCGTGGGCGGCCTGATGGTCTTTTCCGGGCTGTTCTGGGCGCTTCAGGGGCTCGGCATCATCATGTGGCCGCCTGAGAGCTTCATGCTCGCTGACCGGGCCTGGACGCTCTATGGATCAATCTGGGCTGCTGTCGGCGCCGGACTGATCTGGGTGCTGCGCGGTCGTCGGGGCTAGCGCCAAGAGATCGGCCGGGACATCGAGAATGAAGCGTGCGCCCTGCCCGGGTGCGCTTTCGACCGTCAGATCGCCGCCCATCGCCCGCGCCAGACGCCGCGAGATGTAGAGCCCCAATCCCGAGCCCTGCTCGTCGCTGCGGCCAAGGCGCTCGAACTTTTCGAACAGCCGTGCCTGCTGATCCAGTCCGATCCCCGGTCCCTGATCGGCCACCACCACGCGCGCCCGCGCGCCGGCGTCCTCAAGGCGGATCCAGACCTGTGAATTCTCCGGCGAATAGCGGATCGCGTTGCCGACGAGGTTGAGCAGAACCTGCAAGACCCGCCGAAACTCGGCAATCGCCGGAAGATGCTCGCCCAGCTTGGGTGCGTCGATCGCGATCCCGCGTTCCTGCGCCCGCACCCCCAGGATGCCCGCGGCGCGGCGCGCAACATCGGCCAGATCGATCCGGTCGGGCGCGGTGTTGAAGTCCTCGGCCTCGACGACCTCCAGATCGGCAAGGTCCTCGACCAGCGAAAGCAGGTGCTGCCCCGCCGTAGCAATATCGGCGGCGTACTGGCTGTATTCCTCGGCCAGTGGCCCGGCAAGCCGGGTGCGGATCGTTTCGGCGTTGGCGATGATCCGGGCGATCGGCTGACGCAGCACGGGCGCAATATCGCGCCCGACCAATCCCGGCCCGTTGCTGGGCATGGCTGGAGCGCTAGCCGCCGAGATGGCCGGTTTCACTTCGTTGGCTGGCCGATCGGCAACAAGACACAGCTCGAATCCGGCTGGCTCGCCTCCGGCAAGCTGGCGCGGCAACAGGCTGGCTTTCCAGTCGCGCGGCGACCCCTCGATCTTCACCTTGGCGCCATCGAGCAGGCGCCAATGTAGCGGCTGATGATGATCCGAGCCTTCGATGGTGATGAAATCGGTCCATGGCCGACCAATCCCGCCCCGCATTTCGGCGATCAGCGCGGCAAGATCGGCGGCCTCGCTCTCGCAAGCCAGCACGCATTGCCCGGCATCGAGCTGGGCGGTCAATTCGGCCAGGCCGCGCTCGATCGCCGCGCGGTGCTGTGCAGTTGCCGCCAGGTCCTCGGGCGGGAGCGGCGATGCCTGCCACGAACGCAGCGCCACCTTGCACGCCCCTTCCGCTTCGGGAACGACCTCGATCCAGGCGGAAATCTGATCGCTGCCATCGTTGGCCCGGATCGTCCGCGCAAGCTTCAAGCCGTAGTGACGCGCCTTGCGGACCAGTTCGAGCAAGGCCGGTATTGCAATCGTTCCGGGTATCTCGCCCCCGCAGCGCAGTTGCAGACCGGCAAGCGGGTCTTCCGCGCTGACCAGGCGGTCCGCGCCATCGACCTGCGCCCGGGCAAGAACTGCGCTTTCCGCCACAGCGATCCAATCAACCCGCAAAAGCCGCGCTGCGCGCCAGCAGCGCCGCGGCGCGATCGGCTCCGACCTGCTCAAAGCCTTCGGGCAGGGTAACATCGGGGTGGAGCGAAACGAACTGCTCTTCAATCGTCGCGGGTTTGAGCCCGGCTGCACGCAGGGCAAGGGCAAGCCGCGCGAGTTGCCCCTCATTAGTCGTCAGCACGGCAATATCGCGGTCCTGGCCGGAACCGAGCGAGAGCGCGGTCAGGAAGATGCAAACCCCGGCGTGGGAAACGGACAGCGCAGCAGTCGCGCCTCCGCCCATTGCCGCGACCAGCCGCGCGGTCAGACCCAGGCGGCTGCGGCTTTCATCATAGCGGCCGCGAATTTCGGATTCTGCCGCGGCAATCTGCGCCTGACTCTCCGGGTCATGATCGGAAAGACCGCGCAGCGCCACCAGCGCGGCATGCAGCAGATCGCCGGGAAGTTCGGTCAACGACAGCTTCATCCGCCGCTGGGCCTGGGCAAACCGCGCCTGCGCCGCAAGCAGCGCCATCGCCGCCGCCGCGACACCGGGCTCGCTCGAGGCAATCAGCGACTGGAGCAGCGGCGAGAGCACCGGATCGAGAGCCAGACGCGCCTGGAGCCGCTCGGTCAGCTGCCATTCCAGCGCGAGCGCGTGGATGTGGTGGAGAAAACCGGGATGAGCCACAAAGCGTTCGACCAGTACGGTAACATCATCGGGATCGTGCTCACCATCGTTGCCGTCACCCGAAGCATTGGCGCGGGCATCGAGCAACTGCCTGGCGAGATCGGCCATCGTGCCCCGGACCCGGGCGATGATCTCGTCACCGAACACCGAGTGCTCGTCGTTGGCAAGCAGGTGACGCAGGATCGGCGCGATTGTGCCGATCAGGGCATCGCCGTGCGCCAATTCGTCGCACAGGGTCGTCTCGATCTGCGCGGCGGAAACAGGTTGGGCAGCATGCTGGTTCATGGCATCGGCCATAGTCCGTTTTGGTTAAGGCTGCGTTATCCGCAACTGCCCGCGAGGCAAGGCAAAACCGGAAATCAGCACGATCGCCGCCGCCGCCTCGATTGCCGCGATCCCCAGCCCTGATAGACTCGCCGCACAAAGCAGCCCGGCCAGCAGGGCCCGGTCCCCCATCCAGGCAGCAATGCGCCCGCTGCCGATACGCGGCATCAGCCGCAACAAGCCCGCAAGCATGAATGGCGCAAAGAAGCGGTCTCCCAGTCCGGCGCCCGCGCTGACGGGAAGGCTCCATCCGGCGACCAGGACCATGATCGCATCGAGCAGCCAGCCATAAACCAGTTTGCTGTCAAGTCGGCGCGGAATGGCCAGCGGGTCCGCTTCGATCCGGGCAAGCAACACGGCAATTTCGCGCAAGACCCATCCACCGGCCAGCAGGACAAACGCCGTCGCAATCCAGCCAAGCCACCCTGCCCCCGCCCCCAGCAAGGCAAGGAAAGCCGCGGCAATCACCGCGGCATTCGGTCCGCTTCCGGCGTGCAACAAGGCAGGTCCGAACCCTCGGACCGCCATCAGCGCGATCAGCCGCGATGGACTCCGGCTCTCGTCATCGCGGGTGCGACGGCGGATCCACAGCGGTTCGACGGCATGCGCCTCATCCTCGCTGCGGATCAGCATCCAGAACAGACCCGCATCGAGCGGAGCCGGGATCGGGCGCTGGCGGATTCCAGCCTGCAAGGCGATGCGCTGCAACGCCGAGGCCGCATCGCAATCGGAGGGAAGATCGGCAATCCGCTCAACCAGACGGCCAGGAATGCGCATCGCGCCGGCTGCCGCGTGGTTCAAATCGATGCGCTCGAACCCGGCTGCCAGGCCCTGCTCGATCGGTTGGACCAGAACGGCCTGGCCCTGTTCGAGCAGCCCCACCGCTTCGGCAGCGGAAACGAACAGTCCATCGCCAAGTGCCACAACTTCGTCGGTGGCGGTAACCAGACCGACCAGCTGGCGCGGGGAGGAAATCAGGTGGAACTGCGCACCCGCAGCTTCGGCGGCGTGCTGCAGGGCGACGATTTCCGGTTCCATGGCCGCCGCCAGACAGACGATCCGCTCACAGCGCAGCGCAAGGACGATGCCCAGCTGGAGCCGGGCGACCGAAATCCCGCCGATGTTGAGGAAGGCGCGCGGCGCCGTGCTGCCGGGGGCAGCAGCTTCCATCATGGTCAAAAGGGCGACCCGCAGCGTTCTTCTCCGCGCCTGGCTGGGAACTTCGCGGTGCTTCTAGGCGAGGCTACGGCCCCTGCCAAGCCGAAGCGTCAGGCGGCCGAAAATTCGTCGAGCCAGGTCTGGATGCGGCGTATCACCGTGGGTTCGCCCGGGGCCGCGTCGATCGTCTCTTCAGCCAGTTCGAGCAGCGCATCGGCGTGAAAACTGGCGGCAAGCCCCTTGAGGCGCAGCGCCGCCATGCGCCAGTTGCCATCGCAACGCGAGCGCCTGAGGAGATCGAGCTGGCGCGCGCAGCTCTCTATAAATGCCTGACGCAGCTCCAAAAAGAGCGCGCCGTCTTCGCCCGCCGCGGCGGCAAGAGTGGCATCGAGGGCTCCAGCTTCATAGGCCATGAGTTCAGACTTAGGGTAATCTGGTTAATCCGGGGTTTAATCCGGGCACTTACATGGTAAACTGCCGCCATGACTGGGGGATCGCGCATTCGCGCCATCGACGCCGCCGGGCCTGAGGGTGCTGGCGAGGAGCAGACCAATCCAGCGGCGGAACCTCTGCCGGTGGAAGAGGAACAATGGGAAGACGAGGATACGCCCGTGCCCGCGCCGCGCCGCTGGCCCGCCCTCCTCGCGCTGATGTTTACTCTTGCCGTTGCGGTCGGATGGACCGCGCTGTTCGTAATGGCCAACCTCACGGCGATGCAGGCAGGCGGCGATCTGGCGCAGTGGACGGTGTGGATCCGTGACTGGTCAGTCCCTCCGCTGTTGCTGGCGGTTGTCTGGCTGCTGGCGATGCGCAATTCGCGCCGCGAGGCGCTGCGCTTTGGCGAAGCGGCGCGGGTGCTGGGCGAAGAATCCACCCGACTTGAAGCCCGTCTGTCCACCGTCAACCGCGAACTCAGCCTGGCCCGCGAATTCCTGGCTGCCCAGGGCCGCGATCTCGATGCGCTGGGCCGCGTGGCCGGTGAGCGTCTGTCCGAACATGCAGACCGTCTGGCCGGGCTGGTCTCCGACAACGGCGCGCGGATCGAGGCGATCGGCACGGTCAGCGAGGCCGCGCTCGACAATATGGAAAAGCTGCGTTTCCAGCTTCCGGTGATCGCCAGCTCGGCCAAGGACGTAACCAACAACATCGCCACGGCCGGCCGCACCGCGCATTCGCAGATCGAGGAAATGGTTCAGGGCTTCAACAAGCTCAACCAGTTCGGGCAGGCGAGCGAGCGTCAGGTCCAGGTGCTGCGCGAGCTGGTCGAAAAGACCCTCGCCGAATTTACCCAGCAGGCCGACCAGCTTGAAGCCATAACGTCGCAGCGCTTCGCTTCGCTGGCGCAAGGCGGCGAGGAATTCCGTACCCAGCTCGATGCTCAGGAGATCGAGGCGCTGGCCGCGATCCGCACCCGCGCCAAGGCACTGGGCGACGAACTTGAAGAGGTTCGCAAACTGCTTGATGTTAGCGAGGCGGAAAGCCTTACCTCGCTGCGCGCGCGGCTTACCGCAGTGCGCGACGAAAGCGGCGCGATTGCCCGGTCGCTGCGCGAAGGCGAAGGCCAGGCGCTCGATGCCTGGCGCCGCGCCGTGGCCTCGCTCGAGGAGGATCTCCGCCAGGCGGTTTCGCGTGTGGGCGAGATCGACGAACAGGCGATGGTCTCTGCCCGCCGCCGCATCGCCGCGCTGACCGAGGAAGCTGAAGAGATCGATGCGCGCATGGCCGAACGCGACCGTGTTTTCGCCGAGGAAATCGACCGCCGCCGTGCCGATTTCGAAGCCCGCCACGCCGAATTCGGCGAACGGCTCGAAGCGCAGATGGCAGCCCAGCGCGAACAGGCCGAAGCCTTCCGCGCGCACAGCGAAGCGATCGGCACCCAGCTTGGCGACTATGCCGCCCGCATGAACGAAATCGCGGCCCACGGCGGCGAAGCCGAAGGGGCAATCGGGGCGAGCCTGACCGTTCTGGCCGAAAAGCTGGTGGCCAGTCGCGAGGCGTTGTCGGGAACCGACAAGGCGATCGCGGGCCTCACCGACAATTCGGTGCGTCTGCTCGAGCTGATCCGTGCCAGCGTGACGCACAGCGAAGAAGACCTCCCTGCCGCCCTCGCCGCTGGCGAAACGCGGCTGGCGCAGTTCGACGAGCGTGTGCAGGCGCTGGGCGCTGCGGCTCGCAATGCCGTCACGCTTGGCGAATCGCTGCTGGACCATGTCGCGGCCAGCAAGTCCGGGCTTGCCGAAGGGATCGAACACGCCCGCGAGCTTGGGCACGCCTTGTCGGACAAGACCTCGGCAATCGAGGCGCTGCAAGGTTCGCTTAAGGACCTCAGCGAACAAAGCGCGGCGCTTGCCGAGCAGGCGCGCAGCGACCTGGCAAGCGCGGTCACCGATCTGGCCGAGCGGATCGGCGAGGAAAGCGGCGCCGCGATCGATCGCGCGGTTCGCGCCAAGGCTGCCGAGATCTCGGGTCAGCTTGAGGAGGCGGCGGGCCATGCCGCCGGGGTCAGCCGCGAGGCGGCGGTGCAGCTGCGCGATCAGCTGGCCAAGGTCAACGATCTGGCCGGCAATCTGGAACGCCGCGTCGCCCATGCCCGGGCCCGCGCGGAAGAACAGGTCGACAACGACTTTGCCCGCCGCGTGGCGCTGATTACCGAAAGCCTCAATTCCAACGCGATCGACATCGCCCGGGCCATGGACACCGAAGTAACCGATACCGCCTGGGCCTCTTACCTCAGGGGCGATCGCGGCATTTTCACCCGCCGCGCGGTGCGGCTGCTGGAAAATCCCGAGGCGCGGGCGGTCAGCAATCTTTACGAGAACGACCGCGAATTCCGCGATCACGTCAGCCGCTACATCCACGATTTCGAGGCCATGCTGCGCCAGTTGCTCTCCACCCGCGACGGGCATGCTCTGGGTGTGACGCTTCTCTCATCGGATATGGGCAAGCTCTATGTTGCCCTTGCCCAGGCGATCGAGCGATTGCGCGGCTAGCTTGCCGCTGCGCTGGTCTCACCGCCCTTGTAGAAATCGATGTCGTCGGTGCCGATCCAGTCAAAAGCGTAGTTCAGATAGAACAGGCCAAACAGCACGAGTGACAGCAGGGTGGCCCGTTTTGCGATCTTGCGGGGGTTGAATTCGGCCGGAGCGCTGTCCGCCTGCCCCTTTACCTTCTCCAGCCCGGCCTCGTCGTGGGTGCGCACGCCGAAGGGCAGGACGAAGAACGCGCTCATCACCCAGAACAGGAAATAGATCGCCAGCGCCGAGGTCCATTTCATTGTCCGTGCTCCGGCAGGACCACGCGAACCTGAGGCTTCTTGCCCGACCAGCGCTGCGCCGCGCGGCGGGCGGCCAGACGCGCCGCCTCGGTGATGACATCCCGGTCATGCCGCTGCCCGCCTTTGAGCCTGGCCAGCGCGGCGGCGACATCGGCGCGCGCCTCTTCCAGGAATTCATCCATATCTTCATCGAGCGGCAGCCCGATGCTTTCGACATGGACCCGGCCCTTGCCATCCAGAACCACGATCACCAGCCCGTTGGCGGCCAGACGGCGGCGCATCACCATCGCCTCGCCATCGGCAGGGGCGATGATCTCGCCATCGAGGATCAGCCGCCCGGCGCGCACTTCGTCGATCTTGCCCGGTTTGCCCGGCGCCAGACGCACCAGATCGCCATTCTCCTGCACCACCACCTTGCCGATCCCGCACGAGCGGCCAAGGCGGGCCTGCTCCTTCATATGGCGCACCTCGCCATGCACCGGCACAAGCACCCTCGGGCGCAGCCAGCCATAGAGCGCCTCGAGCTCGGGCCGCCCCGGGTGTCCCGACACATGGATATCGGCCTGCCGGTCGGTCACGATCAGCACGTCGCGTGCAGCTAGGCGATTCTGGATCCGCCCGATTGCGATCTCGTTGCCGGGGATCTGGCGGCTGGAAAACAGCACAACATCGCCGGCTTCCAGGGCGAGCGGATGGGTATCTTCGGCGATCCGGGCCAGCGCGGCGCGCGGTTCGCCCTGGCCGCCGGTGGCGAGGATCAGCACCTCGCCGCGCGGTAGGCCCATCGCGGTATCGAAATCGACCCGTTCGGGCAGATCGCGCAGATAGCCGCTGGCCTGCCCGGTGCGAATGATCCGGTCGAGCGAGCGCCCCGCCACGCACAGCCGCCGGTTGCTGGCCCGCGCCACTTCGCCCAGCGTCTGCAGGCGGGCGACGTTGGAGGCGAAGGTGGTGACCAGCACGCGTTTGCCGTGATGGCGCGCCACCTCGGCCAGCAGGGCCTCGCGGACCGCGCCCTCGCTGCCCGATGCCTTGGGATTGAACACGTTGGTCGAATCGCAGACCAGCACGTCGATCCCTGCGTCGCCCATCGTTGTCAGTTCCTGCGCCGTAGCGGGCGTGCCGACCAGCGGCTCGTCATCGAGCTTCCAGTCCCCGGTGTGGAAAATCCGCCCATGGGGCGTTTCGATCAGCAGCGCGTTACCCTCTGCGATCGAGTGCGCCAGCGGAACGTAGCGGATGCCGAACGGTCCCAGATCGAAGCGATCGAGATGGTCGATCACCGTCAGCTCGACCTCCTTCGTCAGCCCCGCTTCCTCAAGCTTCTCGGCCACGAGCCTGGCAGTGAACGGGGTGGCATAGAGCGGCACGCCCAGTTCCTGCGCGAAATAAGGCACCGCGCCGATATGGTCCTCGTGGGCGTGGGTCAGCACCACCCCGACCAGATCCTTGCGGCGTTCCTCGATGAATTCGAGATCGGCGAAAACCAGTTCGGTGCCGGGATATTCGTTCGACCCGAAGCTCATCCCCAGATCGACCATCAGCCACTTGCCGTCGCACCCGTAAAGGTTGACGTTCATGCCGATCTCGCCCGAACCGCCGAGCGCGCAGAACAGAAGTTCCTTGCCCGGCTTCACTGCCCGGCAGACCGGTTGGCGTAAAGCAAGGCCAATCCCTTCAGGGTCAAGTCGGGTTCGACCCGGTCGAACAGGTCGGCATGGGCCTGGAACAGCGAGGCCAGCCCGCCGGTCGCGATCACCTTGACCGGGCGG
Source organism: Novosphingobium sp. (assembly GCA_024236215.1). Lineage (GTDB taxonomy): Bacteria > Pseudomonadota > Alphaproteobacteria > Sphingomonadales > Sphingomonadaceae > Novosphingobium. The sequence goes on along the minus strand of JACKKX010000005.1, from coordinate 149,122 downwards.
CCGATCTCAGCCTTCATTCGCGCGATCATCCCCTCGATCATGCTGACATAGCCCCAGTAGATCCCGATCTGCATCTGCCCCACGGTATCGCGACCGATCACGCTGGGATTGGGCGGCGGCTCAATCGCGATGCGCGGCAACATCGCAGCGGCATTGTAGAGCGCATCGAGCGAGAGGCTGACCCCGGTGGCGATCGACCCGCCCAGATAGGCCCCGTCGGCGCCGATGTGATCGAAAGTGGTCGCGGTGCCGAAGCTGATCACGATCTTGTCACCAGCTTCGAGCGACTGCGCGGCGATGGCATTCACCGCCCGGTCCGCCCCCAGCGCGCGCGGCTCGTCCACCTTGAGCGCGATGCCCCATTCGACCGGCGCGCGCCCGGCGATCAGGGCTTCGGTTCCGAAATACTTCTCGGCCAGTACCTGCAGGTTGTGCAGCGCGCGCGGCACCACCGTGGCGATGATCACCGCATCGACATCGCTGCGCGAATGGCCTTCCATGCGCAGCAGCTGATCGAGCCATACGGCATATTCATCCGCCGTGCGCTTGGCGTCGGTGGCGATGCGCCAGCGTTGCACGATGGCGCCGCTGCCATCGACCAGCGCGCATTTGACATTGGTGTTGCCATTGTCGATCGCCAGCAGCATGCCCGCAAGCTCCCTTCAGTTGCCCGGTGCGAGGCGAACCTCGCCTGCGTGAATAGTCTGCCTCGTGCCGTCGGCAAGCAGCAGTTGCAAGGCCCCATCGGCAGCCAGCCCGTCAAACCGGCCGTCGAGAGGTGCAGTGCCGGGTTCGCCAGCTGAAAGCAACGTGCCTTTGGGATGCCCGGCTGCAAGCCAGCGGCGGATCAGCGGTTCAAGGCCAAAGTTGCGCCAGCGCCCCAGTTCAAGATCGAATTGCCGCGCCAGACCCGTGGCAAAGCCATCGCGATCGGGCGGCGGGCCGAAAGCGGAAAGCGCAATGGTTTCGCGCCCCTCCACTCGCGGGGCCTGAGCAAGATTCACCCCGATCCCCACGATCACCAATCCCGATGCGCCTTCAAGCAGAATCCCGCACAGCTTGGCCGGACCGATCATTACATCGTTTGGCCACTTGAGCATCGCGCGCTGTGGTGGCGGAATCAGTGGCGCGACCGTTTCGTGCACCGCAAGTCCGGCAACCAGCGCAAGCGTACTGGCCGGAGGATCGCCCGGACCGGGCCGCACCACGGTGGAGCCCATGAAATTGCCCATGCCGTCGAACCATGTCCGCCCCTGCCGTCCGCGCCCGGCGCTCTGGCGGTCCGCCACCAGCCATTCGCCCTCGGTGACGGCCTCGCCCGCAGCAAGCCTTGCGACGAGATCGGCGTTGGTCGAGCCGGTTTCGGGGATGAAGCGGATCAAGCGCCGGCGAACAGGACCGCAGCAGCGGTTTCGGCAAAATGGCCGAGGCACTTGGTCAGCAGATAGCCCGCTGGCGAGATGAACAGCGCCGAAGCCAGCAGCAGCACCGCGTGGACCATGTCGCTCTGGCCGATGACCTTGCCCGCCGGATCGTCGAAATACATCACCTTCACCACCTTGAGATAATAGAAGGCGCCGATCACCGAGGCGGCGATGCCCAGCGCGGCGAGCGGAACCATTCCTGCCTCGACCGCGGCCTGAAACACCACGAACTTGCCCCAGAATCCGAACAGCGGCGGGATGCCCGCGAGGCTGAACATCACCATCGCAAGCCCCGCCGCGATCAGCGGGCGCGTGCGCGAGAGGCCCGCGACATCGCCCAGCATCTCCAGCTGGTTGCCCGCGCCATCCTTGAGCATCAGAACCGCAACAAAGCCGCCCACCGTCATCGCGACATAGATCGCGAGATAGACCAGCATCGCGGAAGCACCCGCCGGGGTCGCCGCGGCCAGCCCGATCAGGATGAAGCCGACGTTGTTGATCGAGGAATAGGCCAGCAGCCGCTTGAGGTTGGTCTGGCCGATCGCGCCCAGCGCGCCGACCACGATCGAGGCGATCGCGGCGAAGATCACGATCTGCTGCCAGGCTGCGGCCTGGGTGCCGAAGGCTTCGAGCGCGACCCGCATGGTCAAGCCCAGCGCCGCGACCTTGGGGGCCGAGGCGAAGAAGGCGGTGACCGGCGTGGGTGCGCCCTCGTAGACGTCGGGGGTCCACATGTGGAACGGCACCGCGCTGACCTTGAAGGCCAGCCCGGCCAGAACGAAAGTCAGCCCGAACAGCGCGCCCTTGGCGATCCCGCCCTGCAGGGCCGCCGCGATCCCGGCGTAGCTGGTGGTGCCGGTGAAGCCGTAGGTCAGGCTCATCCCGAACAGCAGGATGCCGCTGGCCAGTGCGCCGAGCACGAAATACTTCAGCCCCGCCTCGGCCGAGCGCTCATCGGTCTTGAGGAAGGCGGCGAGAACGTAGGCGGCGAGCGAGTTGAGCTCCAGCCCGATGTAGAGCGTCAGCAGGTTCTGCGCCGAAACCATGATCCCCATGCCCATCGCCGCGAACAGCACCAGGATGGGGTATTCGGCCCGCGCCGCGCCCGCCTTTTCAAGGAACGGCGGCGCCACGGCCAGGGTCGCGGCGGCGGCGATGTAGATCAGCACCTTGGCAAAGGCGGCAAAGGCGTCGGCGGAATAGAGCCCGCCGAACGCCTGCACCTCCGCCCCGGCGGGGTTCGACAGGCCCGGCAGCACCAGGACGGTGCAGGTCGCCAGCACGGCGATGCTCAGCCAGGTGATGACCCGGGCCGCGCGGGCGCTTCCCAGCCAGGCCGCGGCCAGCAGCAGCGCCAGCCCGGACAGGCTGAGCAGTTCTTCAGGCGCAACGAGGCGCAGCGAGTGCATCAGGTCCATCAGTGCGCCCCCTCTGGCGCTGCGCCGTGGGCGGCATGTTCTTCGGCGACCATGGGCTGGCCGGCGGTGGGCTTGGCATCGCCTTGGGGCCGAGCGGCGGCAAGCCGGGCGTCGAGCGCGGCGATATCCGCGCGCATTGGCGCCAGGAAGCTTTCGGGATAGACCCCCATCCACAGCACCGCCGCCGCGATCGGGGCGAGCATGATCCATTCGCGCGCATTAAGATCGGGCATGGCGGCGGCATCGGCGTTCTTCTGCTCGCCAAAGGCCACCCGGCGATAAAGGTAGAGCATATAGCCTGCACCCAGAATGATCCCGGTGGTGCAGACCAGCGTCACCCAGCTAGAGACCTGGTAGATCCCGGCAAGGCTCAGGAACTCGCCCACGAAGCCCGAGGTGCCCGGAAGCCCGACCGAGGCCATGGTGAACAGCATGAAAAACAGCGCATATTTGGGCATGTTGATCGAGAGGCCGCCGTAACGGTCAATCTCGCGGGTGTGCAGCCGGTCATAGATCACCCCCACGCACAGGAACAGCGCGCCCGAAACGAGGCCGTGGCTAAGCATCACCACCATCGAGCCCTCGAGTCCCTGGGTGTTGAAGGCGAATAGCCCGACGGTAACGATCGCCATGTGCGCGACCGAGGAATAGGCGATCAGCTTCTTCATGTCGTGCTGCACCAGCGCGACCAGGCTGGTATAGACCACAGCGACCATCGACAGCGCAAAGATCAGCACGGCATAGTCGGCGCTGGCCTGGGGGAACATTGGCAGACTGAAGCGGATGAAACCATAGCCGCCCATCTTGAGCAACACGCCGGCCAGGATCACCGAACCGGCGGTAGGCGCCTGAACGTGGGCGTCGGGCAGCCAGGTGTGAACCGGCCACATCGGCATCTTCACCGCAAAGCTGGCGAAAAAGGCCAGCCACAGCCACTTCTGCGCCGCGACCGGGAAATCGTAGGCCATCAGGGTCGGTATGTCGGTCGTCCCGGCCTCGTTCACCATCCACAGCATCGCGATCAGCATCAGCACCGATCCGAGCAGCGTGTAGAGGAAGAACTTGTAGCTGGCATAAATCCGCTCGGCCCCGCCCCAGATGCCGATGATCAGGTACATCGGGATCAGCCCGGCCTCGAAGAAGATGTAGAACAGGAACAGGTCCTGCGCCGCGAAGACGCCGATCATCAGCACTTCCATCAGCAGGAAGGCGGCCATGTATTCGCCCACGCGCTTTTCGATCGCATGACTGGCAAGGATGCAGATCGGCATCAGGAACACCGAAAGCTCGATCAGCATCAGCGCGATGCCGTCGATCCCCAGCTTCCAGGCAAAGCCCGCGAACAGCGGCGCGTTCTCGGTGAACTGCCACTGCGCCCCGCCGATCTCGTAGCGGTTCCACAGCACGATCCCGAGCAGGAAATCGACCGTGGTGGCGGCCAGCGCGATGGTCCGCGCGGTTTTGGCCTCAACCAGCAGACAGGCGACTGCACCGGCCAGCGGGACCAGCAGCATCAGCGAGAGGATGGGAAGTCCGAACATATCAGTGCACCATCACCCAGGTGATCGCCGCCGTCAGCCCCAGCAGCATGACCAGCGCGTAGGAATAGAGATAACCGGTCTGAACCTTCTGCGCGAAGCTGCTGCCGCGCGCCACGGCCCAGGCCGCGCCGTTGGGGCCGAACCGGTCGATCAGCCCGATGTCGCCCAGCTTCCAGAACTTCTCGCCCAGCCAGAAGGCGGGCCGCACGAACAGGCGGTCGTAAAGCTCGTCGAAGTACCACTTGTTGTAGACGAAGCGATAGACCGGGCCGAGCGCCGCGGCGAGCTTGCCGGGGAAGGCGGTGTTAATCAGATAGCCGTAGAAGGCGATCGCAAATCCGGTGACCATCACCGCGAAGGGCGCCCACTTCACCCACAGCGGAACGCCGTGCATGTGGTGGATCAGTTCTTCGCTGAAGGCCAGCGAGCCGCGCCAGAAATGGCCCGCGCCCTCGCTGATGAAATCATGCGCGAAGACATAGCCCGCCGCCACCGCGCCCAGGCTCAGCACGCCCAGCGGGATCAGCATGTTCAGCGGGCTTTCGTGCGGGTGATAACCCGCGGTGCCATCGTCGTGGTGCTTTTGTGTGTGCCCGTGGTGATCGTGGTGTACCGCGTGCTGGACATGTTCCGACTGGTCCCAGCGCGGCTTCCCGTAGAAGGTCAGGAACACCAGACGCCAGGAATAGAAGCTGGTCAGCAGCGCCGCCGCGATCCCGGCCCAGAAGCCGATAGAGCCGCTCTGGCTGTGCGCGGCATAGGCCGCCTCAAGGATCGAATCCTTGGAATAAAAGCCCGCAAAGCCGAACAGATCGACGATGCCGACCCCCGTTATCGCCAGGGTTCCGGCCATCATCGCCCAGAAGGTCAGCGGGATGTGCTTCCTCAGGCCCCCATAGAAGCGCATGTCCTGTTCGTGGTGCATGGCGTGGATCACAGACCCTGCGCCCAGGAACAGCAGCGCCTTGAAGAAGGCGTGGGTGAACAGGTGGAACATCGCCGCGCCCGGCGCGCCCACGCCCGCCGCCACGAACATGTAGCCCAGCTGCGAACAGGTGGAATAGGCGATCACCCGCTTGATATCCCACTGGGTGGTGCCGATCGTTGCGGCGAAGAACAGCGTCGCGGCGCCGACATAGGTCACCACGTTCATCGCCGTTTCGCTGGTCTGGAACATCGGCGAAAGCCGGCAGACCATGAACACGCCCGCGGTCACCATCGTCGCGGCGTGGATCAGCGCGGAAACCGGGGTCGGCCCTTCCATCGCGTCGGGAAGCCAGGTGTGCAGACCCAGCTGCGCCGACTTGCCCATCGCGCCAATGAACAGCAGCACGCACAGCACCGTCATGGTATCGAGACGGTAGCCCAGAAAGCCGATCGTCGATCCGGCCATGCCCGGCGCGCGGACCAGGATTTCGGGGATCGAGACGGTGTTGAACACCAGGAAAGTGCCGAAGATCCCCAGCATGAAGCCCAGATCGCCCACCCGGTTGACCACGAAGGCCTTGATCGCGGCGGCGCTTGCCGAGGGCTTGCGGAACCAGAACCCGATCAGCAGGTACGAGGCGAGCCCCACCCCTTCCCAGCCGAAGAACATCTGCACCAGGTTGTCCGCCGTCACCAGCATCAGCATGGCGAAGGTGAACAGGCTGAGATAGGCGAAGAAGCGCGGCTGATCCGGGTCCTCGGCCATGTAGCCCCACGAATAGAGGTGGACCAGCGCCGACACGGTGGTGACCACCACCAGCATCACCGCCGTGAGCGTATCGACCCGAAGCGCCCAATCGAAATTGAGGCTGCCCGACTGCACCCAGTGCAGCACCTGGACCACATGCGGTTCAGCATGGCCCGAGACGAAACCGATAAAGATCGGCCAGCTCAACAAACACGCCGCGAAAAGCGCCAGCGTGGTTACCGACTTGGCCGCGACATTGCCCAGCGCCCGGTTGCCCAGCCCGGCGATCGCGGCCGCCAGCAGCGGCAGGAAAACGATGAAGAGGATCGGATCCACTGGTGCTTACCCCTTCATGTGGCTGACATCGTCAACCGCAATGGTGCCGCGATCGCGGAAATAGATCACCAGGATCGCCAGCCCGATCGCCGCTTCGGCGGCGGCCACGGTGAGCACGAACATGGCGAAAATCTGCCCGGTAAGGTCATGCAGGAAGGCCGAAAAGGCCACCAGGTTGATGTTCACCGCCAGCAGGATCAGCTCGATCGCCATCAGGATCACGATCACGTTCTTGCGGTTGAGGAAAATCCCCAGCACCCCCAGCACGAACAGGATCGAGCTGACGGTTACATAGTGTCCGATGCCGATCACAGCGAAACCCCCTTGCCCACGTCCGGCTGCATGTTGACGGTTGCCTCGTCCGGGCGGCGGGCGACCTGCCGTGCGATGTTCTGCCCGCGCACGCCCTTGCGTTCGCGGTGGGTCAGCACGATCGCGCCGATCATCGCCACCAGCAGGATCACACCCGCAACCTCGAACAGGAACAGATACTTGCCGTAAAGCACCGCGCCGATTGCCTCGATGTTCTGCGCTCCGGCCGGGACCGGCGCCGAACCGTCGGGGGTGCCCAGTTGCAGGGCGCCCCCCTGCACCACGCCCACGCCCATCAACACCTCGGCCAGCAGCACCGCCGCGAGCAGGATGCCGAGCGGAAAGTTCTTGATGAACCCGGCTCTCAGCGCGGCGAAATCGATGTTGAGCATCATCACCACGAACAGGAACAGCACCGCAACCGCGCCGACGTAGACGATCACCAGCAGCATGGCGATGAATTCGGCCCCCACAAGCACCATCAGCCCGGCGGCGTTGAAAAAGGCGACGATCAGCCACAGCACCGAATGGACCGGATTGCGCGACAGGATCGTCAGCGCGCCCGCGGCCAGGGTCAGCGCGGCGAAAAGGTAGAAGGCAAGCAGCTGGATCATGGCGCGCGCCCCCTATCGATACGGCGCATCGGCTTCAAGGTTCGCGGCAATCGCGCGCTCCCACTTGTCGCCGTTGGAAAGGAGCTTGGCCTTGTCGTAAAGCAGCTCCTCATGGGTTTCGGTGGCATATTCGAAATTCGGCCCCTCGACGATCGCGTCGACCGGGCAGGCTTCCTGGCAGAAGCCGCAGAAGATGCACTTGGTCATGTCGATGTCATAGCGGGTGGTGCGGCGGCTGCCGTCCTCGCGCGGTTCGGCCTCGATCGTGATTGCCTGCGCCGGGCAAGCCGCCTCGCACAGCTTGCAAGCGATGCAGCGTTCCTCGCCGTTAGGATAGCGGCGCAGCGCGTGCTCGCCGCGGAACCGGGGCGAGATCGGCGCCTTCTCGTTAGGATAGTTGATCGTCGCCTTGGGCTTGAAGAAATACTTCAGGGTCAGCCAGTGGGCTTTGACGAACTCCCACAGGGTGAATGATTTGATGAGTTGCGCGGCGGTCATGCGAAATGCCCCGTATACATCAGCCACCCGCTCACCAGCACCACGAACAGCAGCGAAACCGGCAGGAACACCTTCCAGCCCAGCCGCATCAGCTGATCGTAGCGATAGCGCGGGACCGTGGCCTTGACCCATGAAAAGATGAAGAAGAACAGGAAGATCTTGGCGAACAGCCAGATCCAGCCCGGCACCAGATAGAGCGCCGGAATATCCAGCGGCGGCAGGTAACCGCCCCAGAACAGCACGGCGTTGAGCGCGCACATCAGCAGCACGTTGGCATATTCACCCAGCCAGTAGAGCGCGAAGGCCATCGAGGAATATTCGGTCTGGTAACCGGCAACCAGTTCGCTCTCCGCCTCGGTCAAGTCGAAGGGCGCGCGCTGGGTTTCGGCCATGCCGGAAATCAGGAACATCACCCACATCGGGAACAGCAGCGGATTGAACACGAAGCCGTTGAGCAGCCAGACGTGGCTCTTTTGTGCCAGAACGATCCCGTTCATGTTGAACGTCCCAGCCCACAGCACCACGCAGATCAGAATGAAACCGATCGAAACTTCATAGGAAATCATCTGCGCCGAAGCGCGGATCGCCGAGAAGAAGGGATACTTCGAGTTGGACGACCAGCCCGCGACGATCGTGCCGTAGACCCCTAGGCTCGACACTGCGAGGACATAAAGCAGCCCGACGTTGATATCGGCCAGGATCGCCCCGCCGTTGAACGGGATCACCGCCCAGGCCATCAGTGCCACCGTGAAGGTGACGATCGGCGCGAGCAGGAACAACGCCTTGCTGGTCGACGAAGGGATGATCGTTTCTTGCAACATCACCTTGAGGCCATCGGCAAAGCTTTGCAGCAGCCCCAGCGGCCCGACCACGTTGGGCCCGCGCCGCAGCGCCATCGCCGCCCAGATCTTGCGATCGACATAGATGATCATCGCCACCGCCAGCATCAGCGGAAAGGCGATCAGCAGGATGCCGCACAGCGTGGCCAGGCCCCAGGCCCACTCGTAGGGCATCCATTGCTGGAAGAATTGGGTCATTCCGCCGCCTCCGCAAAGCTTTCCCCGTGGAGCAGTTCGGACGAGCAGCGCTGCATCGTCAGGCTGGCGCGCGCGATCGGGTTGGTGAGGTAGAAATCCAGAATCGGATAGGCCGCGATCTCACCTTCGGCCTTGGCGCCATTGGGGGCCTTGGGCAGCGCGCCGTAATCGGCCAGCCCCTCGCGGCCCAGCGCCGGAACCGCTGCGGCCATCGCGGCGCGAAGCTCCTCGAAGCTGTCAAACCCGATACTTACGCCCAGCGCATCGGCCATGGCGCGCAGGATCGTCCAGTCCTCGCGCGCGTCACCGGGGGCGAACACGGCCTTGTCCGCCCACTGCACCCGGCCTTCGGTGTTGACATAGGTGCCCGGCTTCTCGCTGAAAGCGGCGGCGGGCAGGATAATGTCGGCGAAATGGGCGCCCTTGTCGCCATGATGGCCGATATAGACGATCATCGAATTGGCGAACCGGGTGTAATCCACCTCGTCCGCGCCGAGCGAGATCAGCATCTTCGGCTTGGCCTTGACCAGATCGGCGATGCCGCCCTTTTGCGCATAGCCAAGCATCAGTCCGCCCATCCGGCTTGCCGCCATGTGGAGGACGTTGAAACCGTTCCAGCCCTCGCGGACCAGCTTGAACTTTTCGCACAGCGCCAGACAGGCACCCAGCGCGCCCTTGCCCAGCCCGGCCCCGCCTAGGATCAGTGCGGGACGCTCAGCGCCCTTGAGCGCCGCCTCAACATCCTTGGGCAGCTTCTCGAGCACCTTGAGATCGGTGCCGAGGAAGGTGGTGGGAACGGTGGTTTCCCATTCCGCCCCGACCACGAAAACCTTCGCTCCGCGCTTTGCTGCCTTGCGCAGGCGGGTCATCACCAGCGGGGCTTCCCAGCGCACCTGGCTGCCGACGATCATCACCGCATCGGCATTTTCGATGCCCGCCAGGCCCGAGTTGAAATTCACCGCCGCAAGGTTCGAGCAATCGTAGTCTAGCCCCGTCTGGCGTCCTTCGAGAAGATCGGAACCCATTGCTTCGGCAAGCTTTTTCGCCGCGAACATGGTTTCGCAATCGATCAGATCGCCGGCCACGACCGCCACCGACTTGCCCGGATTGATCCGCGCGATGGCCGCGAAAGCCGCGTCCCAGCTTGCCGCCTGAAGCTTGCCGTCAAGCCGCAGCCACGGCTTGTCGAGCCGGCGGCGGGTGAGGCCATCGACCTGGAAGCGGGCCTTGTCGGAAATCCATTCCTCGTTGACGTCGTCGTTGACCCGCGGAAGAATTCGCAGCACCTCGCGCCCCCGGCTGTCGAGCCGGATGTTTGCCCCGCAAGCATCGGAAACATCGATCGAAAGCGTCTTCTTCAGCTCCCAGGGACGGGCCTCGAAAGCATAGGGCCGGCTGGTCAGCGCACCAACCGGACACAGGTCGATCACATTGGCGCTCATCTCATGGGTCGCAGCGCGTTCGAGATAGGTTGTGATCTGCGTCGCCTCGCCGCGATAGAGCGCGCCTATCTCGTCAACTCCGGCCACTTCCTCGGAAAAGCGCACGCAGCGGGTGCAGTGAATGCACCGGGTCATCACCGTCTTGATCAGCGGACCCATGTACTTTTCTGTCACGGCGCGCTTGTTTTCGCGGGTGCGCGAATGGCTGCGGCCATAGGCCACGGTCTGGTCCTGCAAATCGCATTCGCCGCCCTGATCGCAGATCGGGCAATCGAGCGGATGGTTGATGAGCAGGAACTCCATCACCCCCTCGCGGGCCTTCTTGACCATCGGGCTGTCGGTGCGGATCACCTGGTTGTCCATCGCGGGTAGCGCGCAGCTGGCCTGCGGCTTGGGCGGCCCCGGCGCAACCTCGACCAGGCACATGCGGCAATTGCCGGCGATCGACAGCCGTTCATGATAGCAGAAGCGCGGGATTTCCTTGCCGGCAAGCTCACAGGCCTGCAGCACGGTGGCGCCTGCCGGGACTTCGATCTCGATGCCGTCTACGGTTACCTTGGGCATTACTGGGAGGCTCCGGAAGGCTGTGCGGCCTGCGAGAGGCGGTAATACGAAATGGCGAGCGCCCCGCGCAGGCTCATGCGATCGAGCGCAAGGGTCTGCCCGGTGGGAATGCACTGCTGCAGGGCCCCGGCAAGGCCGTTAAGCGCCTGAAGCTCGGAAGGGGTCTCGATCGCGGTTTCAAACACCGCGCGCGACTTTTCGGGAACGGCGCGCACCACGCATTCGCCCAGCTGACCCATTGCCATCGCCGAAGTCTTGCGAGCGATCGCCACGCGCTGGCGCTCAAGGTTTTCCTCTGGGATCGGCTTGCCGTCAGGATATTCCGTGCGCAGCGGGCGCGGCGCCTGATAGGTCAGCGCCGGAATAGAAGCCGTTCGCTCCGCAGACAGTGCGATCTTGCCGGAAACGATCAGCGCCTCGGCGATCACCCCGCGATAAGTTTCATCGTCCATCCGCAGTTTGCCGGCGAAACCGGCGCTGGAATTGCGCAACTGCTCGGCGTCGACGCATTCGCGCTGCAGCAGCCGCTTTCCTTCGGGGCTCCGGCGATCGAACCGCACCTCACCCAGAACGGCCTGACGGGAAAGACCGGGCTCACGCTTGGCGATGCAGGTGCCATAGTCGGCCAGGAATTGCCGCACCTGGAGCGCTGACGGAGCGGGCGCTGCCTGCGCCGGAACCGATGCCGCCACAAGACCAAGAATCAAGGAGATCGGAGCCAGCTTCATTCTGCAGCCTCCCGCACATTCTCACCAATCCGGCGTTCCAGCTCGGGACGGAAGTGGCGGATCAGGCCCTGGATCGGCCAGGCAGCCGCATCGCCCAGGGCGCAGATGGTGTGGCCTTCGACCTGCTTGGTCACGTCCCACAACATGTCGATCTCGCTAACGTCGGCATCGCCGGTGCGCAGACGTTCCATCACCCGCCACATCCACCCGGTGCCTTCGCGGCAGGGGGTGCACTGACCGCAGCTTTCGTGCTTGTAGAAGTAGGACAGACGGCTGATCGCGCGGACGATGTCGGTCGACTTGTCCATCACGATCACCGCTGCCGTGCCAAGGCCCGAGCCCACGGCGCGCAGGCCGTCGAAATCCATCGGTGCATCCCAGATTTCCGCCGCCGGAACCAGCGGGACCGAAGAGCCGCCAGGGATCACCGCGAGCAGATTATCCTTGCCGCCACGGATCCCGCCGCAATGCTTCTCGATCAGCTCGCTGAACGGGATCGACATCGCCTCTTCGACCACGCAGGGCTTTTCCACGTGCCCGCTGATCTGGAACAGCTTGGTGCCCTTGTTGTTTTCACGCCCGAAGCTGGCGAACCAGGCCGCGCCGCGCCGCATGATCGTGGGGGCAACCGCAATCGATTCGACATTGTTGACCGTGGTCGGGCAACCATAAAGCCCCGCACCCGCCGGAAACGGGGGCTTGAGGCGCGGCTGGCCCTTCTTGCCTTCCAGGCTCTCGATCATCGCGGTTTCTTCGCCGCAGATATAGGCGCCAGCGCCACGGTGGACGAAGACGTCGAAATCGTAGCCAGACTTGCAGGCATTCTTGCCGATCAGGCCCGCATCATAGGCTTCCTGAACCGCGGCAAACAGTACTTCGGCCTCGCGGATATATTCGCCACGGATGTAGATATATGCGGCGCGCGCACCCATCGCGAAACCGGCAACCAGCGCGCCTTCGATCAGCTTGTGCGGATCGTGGCGGATGATCTCGCGGTCCTTGCACGAGCCGGGTTCGCTCTCATCGGCGTTGATGACCAGAAAGCTGGGGCGCCCGTCCTTGCTCTCCTTGGGCATGAACGACCACTTGAGCCCGGTCGGGAACCCTGCCCCGCCGCGCCCGCGTAGGCCCGAAGCCTTGACCTCCTCGATGATCGCATCGCGCCCACGCGCGAGGATCGCCTTGGTATCGTCCCAGTCTCCGCGTGCTTGCGCAGCTTTCAGGTTCCACGGCTGGTAGCCGTAGACATTGGTGAAGATGCGGTCCTTGTCAGCCAGCATCGGTGCCGCCACCCTTCTTGATCTTCTGGTCGGCAAGGCCATAGGCCATGATCCCCAGCCCCAGCGCGACGAGCATCGGCAGCAGGCCGAAACCGACAAGCTTGCCCATCAGGAAGCCGACAACAAGGGTGGTGCCAAGACCGATCGCGTATTGCATCACCATTCCTTCCGGTAATCGTGGTTGGCCTTGACCATTTCTTTCAAAGTGGTTGGCCCGCCCGAAGGTTCGACGGTGTGACGGCCTGGCTCCTGCGTGCCGGCCTTGGGCGCGTTGCCCGCTGCGAGCGCATCGAGCACGGCATCGAGCCGCTCGGCGGTCAGGTCCTCGTAATTGTCGTCGTTGATCTGCACCATCGGGGCCGAAGCGCAGTTGCCCATGCATTCCACCTCGGTCAACGTCCACATCCCGTCGTCAGAGGTATGGCCCTTGGCCATCCCGCGCTTCTTGCAGGCGGCCAGGATATCGTCGGACCCGCGCAGCATGCACGGCGTGGTGCCGCAGACCTGGACGTGAAAGCGGCCGACCGGCACCAAATTGTACATGGTGTAGAAGCTGGCGACCTCAACCACGCGGATGATCGGCATGTCGAGTTCGCGGGCGATGAATTCCATCACCGGGATCGGCAACCAGCCCTGGGTATCGGTCTCGGCCCCCACTTGGCGCTGGGCCAGATCGAGCAGCGGCATCACCGCCGAGCGCTGCCGCCCGGCGGGATAGCGCGCGACGATCTCCTTCGCCTTGGCCACGTTAGCCTTGGTCCAGGCAAACGAACCCCACCGCGCGCGCAGTTCGGGGCTATCGGGTTCGAGATGACGGTCAGCCATGCGCAGCCCTCACATCAGCACCGCAGTGGTAATCTTGGTCACTTTGCCATCTTTGACGTACAAGATGAGTGCGCTAGGCATTTCCTTGCGCTTGCGGCCCTTGCAACGCCACTGCACCGCATAATTCCCGGTTTGCAATGGGTCTAAGACGCCAACCGTACATCCCTTGGCCCGAGCAAGCGACTGGTCCAGATCGGGGAAGTCGTATCCAACCTGTCGATCCAAAATTTCCTCCGGAAGTACGTCCCCTGCTGAAATACTCGACAGAACAGAGATGACAGCCTGCTCGTCAGCCTTGTGAGCCCCGACCAGAAAGGGAACTGCCATCACAAAGAATAAGCGGCGTATCACCGATCACACTCCCCGAACACCACGTCGATCGCGCCGAGGATGGCGGTCGCGTCGGGCAGCATGTGGCCCTTGCACATGAAGTCCATCGCCTGCAGGTGCGAAAAGGCGGTGGGGCGGATCTTGCAGCGGTAGGGCTTGTTGCTGCCGTCCGAAACCAGGTACACCCCGAATTCGCCCTTGGGGCTTTCGGTGGCGACGTAAACCTCGCCGGCGGGCACGTGGAAGCCCTCGGTATAGAGCTTGAAGTGGTGAATCAGCGCTTCCATCGACTGCTTCATCTCGGCCCGCTTGGGGGGCGAAACCTTGCGGTCAAGGCTGGCGACCGGGCCCTGCGGCATGTCGCGCAGGCACTGCTTCATGATCCGGGCGGACTGGCGCACTTCCTCGGCGCGGACCATGAAGCGATCGTAGCAGTCCGAATTGGTGCCCACCGGAACGTCGAATTCGACCCGGTCATAGACATCGTAGGGCTGGCTCTTGCGCAGATCCCAGGGGATGCCCGCGGCGCGGATCATCGGGCCGGAAAAGCCCCAGGCCAGCGCATCCTCCTTGCTGACCTTGGCGATATCGACATTGCGCTGTTTGAAGATGCGGTTGTCGACCACCAGGCTGAGCGCATCCTCATAAAGCTGCGGCAGACGGTGTTCGAGCCACTCGCCCATGTCGTCGAGCAGCGCCTGCGGCACGTCCTGATGCACCCCACCGGGGCGGAACCAGGCGCTATGCATCCGCGCGCCCGAAGCGCGTTCAAAGAAGGAAAGGCAGTCCTCGCGGATCTCGAACAGCCACAGGTTGGGGGTCATCGCCCCGACGTCCATCACGTGCGACCCCATGTTGAGCATGTGGTTGCAGATCCGGGTCAGCTCGGCGAACAGCACCCGAAGGTATTGCCCGCGCAGCGGCACCTCGACGTTGAGCAGCTTTTCCACCGCCAGGACGTAGGAATGCTCCATCCCGAGCGGCGAGCAATAGTCGAGCCGGTCGAAATATGGCAGCGCCTGGAGGTAGGTCTTGTGCTCGATCAGCTTTTCGGTGCCGCGGTGGAGCAGACCGACATGGCAATCGACCCGTTCGATCACTTCACCGTCCAGCTCCAGCACCATGCGCAGAACGCCGTGCGCGGCCGGGTGCTGGGGGCCGAAATTGATCGTGTAATTGGAGATCACCTCGTCGCCGGTGGTGGGCGACTGCTCGAGCTGGAGACTCATGCCTTGTCTCCCTTCGGCTTGGCGGGTGCCTTTTGGCGCGGAGTGGTGGCCTTCTTGGCTGGAGCCGCAGCGGCAGGCGGTGGAGCCGGAGGTGGTGGCGGCGGCGCGGCGGCCTTCTCATCGCCGGGCAGCGCGTATTCCGCCCCTTCCCACGGGCTCTGGAAATCGAACTGGCGCAAGTCCTGTGGCAGCTTCACCGGGGCGTAAACGACGCGCTTTTCCTCTTCGGAATAGTGCAGCTCGACATAGCCGGTGAGCGGGAAATCCTTGCGGAAAGGATGGCCCTCAAATCCGTAGTCGGTCAGGATCCGGCGCAGATCGGGGTTGCCCTCGAAGATCACGCCGTAAAGGTCGAACACCTCGCGTTCGAGCCAGCCGGCGTTGGGCCACAGCGTGGTTACCGTCGGCACCGGGGTCTGCTCGGCGGCGGTAACCTTGACCAGCAGACGGTGATTCTGCGTCAGCGACAGGAGCATATAGACCACGTCGAAGCGCTCGGAGCGCTGAGGATAGTCGGCCCCGGCGATTTCCATCAGCTGCTGGTATTCGTGCTCGTCGCGCAATTGGCGCAGCGCATCGGTCAGACTTTCGCGCACGACGGTGATCACGATCTCACCGTGCTCTTCCTTCGCGGTGACGACCTTCTTGCCCAGCGCCTTGGTCAGTGCGGCCAGACGCCCTTCGTTCGAGGCGCAGCGCGGGGCGGAATGGAGGACTTCGCTCATCGCCTGGCCCTCACCGCTCAACCGTGCCGACGCGGCGGATCTTGCGCTGGAGCTGCATCACCCCATACATCAACGCCTCGGCGGTCGGCGGGCAACCGGGGATGTAAATGTCGACCGGCACGATCCGGTCACACCCGCGCACCACCGAATAGGAATAGTGATAGTAGCCGCCGCCATTGGCGCACGAGCCCATCGAGATCACATACTTGGGCTCCGACATCTGGTCATAGACCTTGCGCAGCGCCGGGGCCATCTTGTTGCACAGCGTACCCGCCACGATCATCACGTCGGACTGGCGCGGGCTGGCGCGCGGGGCAAAGCCGAAACGTTCAAGGTCGTAGCGCGGCATGTTGGCGTGGATCATCTCGACCGCGCAGCAGGCGAGGCCGAAGGTCATCCACCACAGCGAGCCGGTGCGGGCCCACTGGAACAGTTCTTCGGTGCTGGTGACGAGGAAACCCTTGTCATTCACCTCGGCGGTAAGGCTGGTGAAGAAGGCCTGATCGGGTGCGGCCGGAGCACCGGAAGCGGCGAGCGGCTGCCCCGCGGAGTTCAACAGAGTGCTCATTCCCAGTCCAGAGCTCCCTTCTTCCAGGCATAGACCAGGCCAATCACCAGTTCGAAGATGAACACCATCATCGCCGCCCATCCGGCCCAGCCGGTCTCGTTGAGGCTCACGGCCCAGGGAAACAGGAATGCCGCTTCAAGATCGAAGACGATGAACAGGATCGCGACCAGGTAGAAGCGCACGTCAAACTGGCTGCGCGGTTCCTCGAAGGCGGGGAAGCCGCATTCATATTCGCTGTTCTTTTCCTCCGTCGGCTGATGGGTTCCGGTCAGCACCGAAACGCCCATCGGCAGAAACACAAAGGCCGCGGAAAGGGCGAAAGCAATCCCCAGGTAGATGAGGATCGGCAGGTATTGCGAAAGGTCGACCAATGCACTGACTCGACGTTGCCAAGCGATGTGCGCGCCCTAGTCCCGCCGCTCCGCCCACGCAAGTGGTCAAACCCCTAGAAGCACCGCCGAAACCGGCAAAATCCCCTATTTCTTCAATTCGCGCTTGAGCGTGGCCTGGGACTGCTTGCCATAGGGCGGCTTGAAGCCCGACAAATTGCCGACGTCGAGCCCGCTCTGGCGATAGACGGCGCGGGCATGGCTGAAGGTCTTGAACCCGTCGAGCCCATGATAGGCACCCATGCCAGAAGGGCCGACTCCGCCAAACGGCAGGTCCTCCATGGCGTTGTGGAACAGCACATCGTTGACGGTCACCCCGCCCGAGATCGTGCGGCTGAGCACCTTTTGCTCCTCGGCGCGGTCGCTGCCGAAATAGTAGAGCCCCAGCGGTCGGTCATGCGAATTGACATAGTCGATCGCCTGATCGATCGAATCGTAGGTCATGACCGGAAGGATCGGGCCAAAGATCTCCTCCTGCATCACCTTCATATCGTCGTTGACCCCGCGTACGATGGTCAGTGGCATCTTGTTGCCGTTGGAGCTGGAGAAATCCTCACCAGCCGGGTTGACCTCGATCAGCTCGGCGCCCTTCTCTCTGGCATCGGCAAGGTAGCCCTGAAGGCGCTCGTAATTCCGCCCGTTGACCACCGAAGTGTAGTCATCGTTATTGAGCAGCGCCGGATACATCGCGGCCACGCCTTTCTGGATGCTGCCGATCACCTCGTCTTCCTGTTCGCGCGCGACCATCAGATAGTCGGGCGCGAGGCAAATCTGCCCGGCGTTCATCATCTTGCCCATCGCGATCCGCTCGCCCGCCTGCTTCTTGTTGGCGCTGCGACCGACAAAAGTGGGCGATTTGCCGCCAAGCTCGAGCGTGATCGGGACCAGATTGTCCGCCGCAGCACGCATGATGTGCTTGCCAACACTGGTCGCCCCGGTGAAGATCAGGTGATCGAAAGCAAGCTTGGAAAAGGCCACGCCTACCTCAACCCCGCCGGTGAACACGGCCATTTCCTCTTCGGCGAAATATTGCGGCACCAACTCTGCGAAGAGATCCGCGACGCGCTCGGTAAATTCGCTCGGCTTGATCATCGCCCGGTTGCCCGCGGCGAGGATACCAGCCATCGGCACCATCACCATGCCCACGGGGAAATTCCACGGAGCCATCACCCCGACCACGCCCTTGGGCTGATACATCACTTCCGCCTTGGCGCCGATCAGCCCCAGCGGGAACATCGGCTTGCGCTTTTCGTTGCGGCTCCAGGCCTCGAAATGCTTCTTGGAGTGCTTAAGCGCGCCAACCGAAGGCATGATATCGGTCATCAGGGTCTGCTCGACGCTGCGATGCCCGAAATCCGCCGAAACGGCACTGGCAAAGGCATCCTTGTGATCGATCAGCAACGCGATTGCCCGATCGATGCGGTCACGCCGGACAGCAACCGGTTCCGGCAGGGCCGCGGTAAAGGACGCACGCTGAGCGGCGAGGATGCGATCCATGCGTTCGATTTCAGATGTGCTCATGTTGTTTCCTCTCCGACCTTTTGCCGCGCGCACTTTCCGTCGCGTCGCGATTTTCCAAGCAGGGTCCGGCCTATCGCGCTAAGCGAAGTGGGACAAGGGAGAACCGTACATGTCACTTCTTAGCAATCTGATCACCACTTCTGCTCTCGCCGCCGCATTTGTTGCCGCTCCTGCGCTCGCCAGGAACGTGGTGGCCGATGCCGCCCAGATCACCGATGTGCTCAATAAGGCCGGCGCCACTGCCAAGCTTGAAAGCACCAAGAGCGGCAAGATGGTGATCGTTTCCAACACCAGCGTACCCTTCGCGATTATCCTCGCCGGATGCGACGACAACGATGCAAACTGCAAGTCGGTCCAGTTTTATGCCAGCTTCGCGAACAAGAAGCGTCCATCGCTTGACGATATCAACTCCTGGTCACGCGATCACCGCTGGGGCCGTTTCTATATCGACAACGATGGCGACGCGACGATGGAGTTCGACGTTGACCTGGAACAGGGCGGGATGAGCGAGGAACTGTTCATCGACAATGTGGCCTATTGGCAGGCATCCTCGAAGGCATTCGGGGAATCGCTGGGCAGCAAGTAAGGCCCGTTTCCGCGGCTGACAGGCTGGTTGCCATTGTTGCAACGCAGCATTATGGGTGGGGCGAAAACCCCAACCCGTGAGGCATGCAGCAATGGCCCAGTTTTCCGCAGCCGACCCGATCGTGATCCTTTCCTATGCCCGCACCCCGATGGGGGCGATGCAGGGCGCACTGTCTGACGTTGCGGCGACCGACCTCGGCGCCAGCGCGATCAAGGCTGCGGTTGAGCGCGCCGGGGTCGATGGCGCCCAGGTTGAGCGGGTCTATATGGGCTGCGTGCTTCCGGCCGGACTTGGCCAGGCCCCTGCCCGTCAGGCGACGATCAAGGCCGGGCTTCCCCAGTCGGTCCAGGCGACGACCGTCAACAAGGTCTGTGGCTCGGGCATGCAGACCGTGATCATGGGCGCCGAGGCACTGGCCTCGGGCTCGATCGATCTGGTGGTGGCGGGCGGCATGGAAAGCATGACCAACGCCCCCTACATCCTTAAGAAACATCGTTCGGGTGCGCGGATCGGCCACGATACCGCCTATGACCACATGTTCCTCGACGGACTTGAAGACGCCTATGAACCGAGCCGGGCCATGGGTACCTTCGCCCAGGACACCGCCAATGAGTACCAGCTGACCCGCGAGGCGCAGGATGGCTATGCGATCGAATCGCTGCGCCGCGCCCAGGCGGCGATTGCCGATGGAGCCTTTGCCGCCGAAATCGCACCGGTCACGGTTGTCAGCCGCGCCGGCGAGACCGTGGTCGACACCGACGAGCAGCCCGGCAAGGGCCGTCCCGACAAGATCCCGGCGCTCAAGCCCGCATTCGCCAAGGACGGCACGATCACCGCCGCAACCTCAAGCTCGATCTCCGACGGTGCCGCCGCGCTGGTCCTCACCCGGCAGAGCGTCGCCGCCGAAAAGGGTTTGACGCCGGCGGCCCGGATCGTCGCCATGGCGGCCCACGCCCAGGCACCCAAGGACTTCACGACCGCACCGGTTGGCGCGATCGGGAAGGTGCTGGAACGTGCCGGGTGGTCGATCGGCGATGTCGATCTGTTCGAGGTGAACGAAGCGTTCGCCTGCGTCGCGATGTTCGCGATGCACGATCTTGGCATCCCGCACGAGAAAATCAACGTCCACGGCGGTGCGACCGCACTCGGTCATCCGATTGGTGCCTCGGGCGCGCGGATCATCACCACCCTGATCGCCGCGCTCAAGCGTCACGGCAAGACCAAGGGCATCGCCTCGCTCTGCATCGGCGGCGGCGAGGCGACGGCGATCGCGGTCGAGCTGGTCTGACGCTACGGAATTAGGCATCCTTCTGCAGCTGTGATAGCACTCCCTTCCGGTCGCGAACGGAAGGGAGAGATACCGTGCGTGTAATCCTTGTCGGTGCTGCTGCGTTGTCGCTTGGCGCCTGCCAGAAGGCCGAGGCTCCGGCTGCGGAAGAAAGCGCCCCCACCGAAGCTGCCGCCGCACCGGCGGCTGTTCAAAGCCCCGATGCCGGGACCTACGATGTCACCAACCCCGATGGAACCACTGGAAGCTCGACGCTCAATGCCGACGGTACCTATTCGGACCAGGATGGTGCGGGCAAGGTAACGGCCAAGGGCACCTGGGCGGTCAAGGATGGCAAGACCTGCTTCGTGCCCGAGGGCGCCGCCGAAGAATGCTTTACCGAGAGCACAAGGGCTGCCGATGGCAGCTTCACCGCAACCGATTCCAAGGGCAACACGGTTCAGGTCAAGCCGCGCGCCAAGTAAACCCAGGCCGGAGCCGGGACTTATTGAATCCCGGCTCCGGACAGGCGTTCAGGGTTCACCCGCGCCCCAGAGCCGGGTCTGCTCGATCCAGCCCTTGCGTGGACCGACCGCGAATGCGCACCAGCCATTGCTGCAATCGCCCAGCAGGCCGATCACACCCGGAGCCGCACGCCAGAGCAGGCGGGCCGATCCATTGCCCTCCTCTCGCATGGCTGCGGGCTCTTGTCCGCGGACATAGCCGGTACGCTCGCGGGTCAGAAAACGGGCGAGAACCCAGCCCTGCGCACCATCGGGATCCTGCACCAAACGCCAGCCTTCCTTGAGGCGCAGCACCTTGAGCGGCAGGTGCGCGCGGCGATAAACCCAGGCGATACGGTATTCCTCACCCGGACCGACGCGCATGTTGAGCTCGTCGGGACGGATCGAAGCCCAGTAAGGGGTTTGAACATCCTGGGCGAGGAGCGGAGTCGCGAGTGTCAGTGCCACGGCCGAGGGAAATGCAGGTCGATAGATGCGCATCGCCAACTGATAGCCGCTTGACCATGGCGCCCGCAACGGCCTAGCGCAGACAATTGTCATGACTGTGGTCACCGATACTCCCAACAGGCACCGCATCGACGGCAAACCGCGCGTCCATGTGACGCGTCATCTGCTGCCCTCGGTCGAAGCGCGGATGCGCGAACTGTTCGATGTCGTGCTCAATCTCGAAGATCGACCCTTGAGCCGGGACGAGATGATCGCGGCGATGCGTACCAGCGATGTTCTCGTGCCGACGGTGACCGATCGGATCGACGCCGGGATGATCGAGGCCGCCGGGGACCGGCTGGGCCTGATCGCCAATTTCGGTGCCGGTATCGAACATATCGATCTGGGTGCCGCGCGGGCGCGCAAGATCATCGTCACCAACACTCCGGGCGTATTCACCGACGACACCGCGGACCTCACAATGATGCTGGTCCTCTCGGTCCCGCGCCGCCTTGGCGAAGGCAGCCGCCTGGTGCGCGACGGCAAGTGGACCGGGTGGGCGCCATCAACCCTGCTGGGCCGCTCGATCGGTGGCAAGCGACTGGCCATTGTGGGCATGGGCCGGATCGGGCAGGCCGTGGCGCACCGGGCGCGTGCCTTCGGCATGGACGTTGCCTACCATAACCGCCGCCCGCTTCCCGCCAGCCTCGAATCGATGCTGGGTGCACGCTACGAACCCGATCTGGATCGCTTGATCGCAGAGGCCGACGTCTTGACCCTGCATTGCCCGGCCGGCGCCGAAACCCACCACGTACTCAACGCAACGCGCCTTGCCTCGATGAAGCGAGGCGCATTCGTTATCAACACCGCGCGCGGCGACCTGATCGACGAAGAAGCCCTGATCGCGGCCTTGCAATCCGGCCACATCGGCGGCGCGGGACTCGATGTCTACGCCCGCGAGCCACAGGTCGATCCGCGCCTGATTGCGCTTCCCAACGTCATCACACTGCCCCACATGGGCAGCGCCACCGAAGAAGGACGCGAACACGCCGGCGAAAAGGTGATCGCCAATATCCGCTTCTGGGTCGATGGCCACCGCCCGCCCGATCAGGTGCTTGAAGGCTGGGCATGATCGTCCCGCCGCGCAACATCCATTCAGACTGCGGCTTGCCCGCGCCGCATTTGTTGCTCTAAGCGACCGGCGGAAGGAATCGCCGCGGTTGCGGCGCTGGGAGAGGACTGCTCATGCGCAAGATCGGGGCCCTGGGCCTTGCCACCATCGCTGCCCTGATGCCCGTCGCTGCACTGGCGCAGGATGCGCTAGACGATGTGGCCGACAGCGGCGACACGGCCTGGATCCTGACTTCGGCGGCGCTCGTCCTGCTGATGACAATGCCCGGGCTTACGCTGTTCTACGGCGGGCTGGTGCGCACAAAGAACTTCCTTTCGGTGATGATCCAAGTCGGCGCGATCGCGGCAATCGCTTCACTACTTTGGATCGTGTGCGGCTATTCGGTGGCTTTCGGCCATGTCACCAACGGGTGGCTTGGTGCCGGGAATGCCTGGATGCTGCTCGATCTGGGCAATGTCCGCGAAGGAACGGCGATCCCCGAAAGCGCCTTTGCCCTGTTCCAGATGATTTTCGCCGCGATCACTCCGGCGCTGATGGTCGGCGCCTGGGCCGATCGTGCCCGGTTCGGCTGGGTGGTCGGGTTCAGCGCCTTGTGGGGCCTGATAGTCTATGCTCCAGTTGCGCACTGGCTGTGGGGTGGCGGCTGGCTTTCGGCAGCTATGGGAACCAAGGATTTCGCCGGCGGGATCGTGGTCCACACCACCGCAGGGGTATCGGCGCTGGTTGCCGCGCTGCTGCTGGGCAAACGGCAAGGCTTTCCCCGCACCCTGATGCTGCCGCACAGCCCATCGCTGACCATGGTCGGAGCGGCTATGCTGTGGATGGGGTGGTTCGGTTTCAACGGCGGTTCCGCCCTTGCCGCCAACGACGATGCGGCGATGGCGATCATCAACACCCATGTCGCGGCCTGCGTGGCGGCGCTGATGTGGATCCTGATCGAGCGGATCAAGGTCGGCAAGGCCACCAGCATCGGTTTCGCCACCGGCGCGATCGCCGGACTGGCGACGGTCACGCCCGCAGCGGGTTACGTTTCGCCCGGCGGCGCGATCTTGCTTGGTCTTGCCGCCGCACTCGTCTGCTTCCCGATGATCCAGATCGTCAAACAGAAGCTCAAGATCGACGATTCGCTCGATGTCTTCGCGGTTCACGGGGTGGGCGGGATGACCGGATCGGTCCTGCTTGGCGTGTTGATCAGCCCCGCCTTCGGCGGCGTCGGCTTCGACGAGGGCAAGACCATGGTCAGCCAGCTCGCCGCCCAATTCGTCGGCGTCGGCGCGGTTGCGATCTGGTCGGCGGTCGCCAGTGCGGTGATCGCGGTGATGGTAAGCCTGGCCTTCCCGATGCGGGTATCCGAAGACGACGAGCGCGAAGGGCTGGATCTTGCCAGCCACGGCGAGCGCGCCTGGGAAATGGATTGAGCGGCCTTCCTTATTAGCGCAAGGCCGCTTTGGCCAATCAGTCCCCGGTCAGGATCCGGTCGACCAGTTGCTTCACCGTCGGCGTGAAGCCGTTGGAATAGAACGGGTCGGTCTTGAAGTTGAACGCGGCATGACCGGCGAACATCAGGTTCCGATCGATATCCTCGCCATGGATGATCGCCTTGAGCGTTTTCTGGATGCAGAAGCTGCGCGGGTCGGCAAGGTAGCCGGTGGTGTAGTCGTCGTGGTCCTTCCACGACGAAAAACCGCAATGCGAAAGGCAGCCCATGCAGTCTTTCTGATCCTTCTGGATCACACCGCGTTCTTCCTCGCTGACGAAGACGATGGTGTCATCGGGCGTGCGCAGGCCTTCGCGATAGCCCTGCCCCACCCAGTCGCGGGCTCGCTCCAGATCGGCCGGGGCTACCCAGAAATTCTTGTTGCCCACCCCCACGTCGAGCCGCGCGGTATGTTCGCCGGCTTCAACCTTTGAATAGGGAATCTGGCGCGCAGATCGCTCTTCAAGATTGCGTAGGAATGGATTGCGCACCGCCGAGCTGTAGAAGCCCGTCGGCGAAAAACGGTGCAGCAGCACGTCGCCTTCCTCGAGCGTGCGCAGGTGATCCTTCCAGGCCTGGGGGATCGGGCTTTCCTGGGTCAGCAGAGGACGGGTGCCATATTGGAACACGATCTGACCCAGCTCGGGATTGTCGATCCAGTGTTCCCAGTCACGCAGATACCAGACCCCGCCCGCCATCACGATCGGCACGCTATCGGCGATCCCCTCAGCCCGCATGGTATCGCGCAGCGCCTTGACGCGGGGATAGGGATCCTCGGGCTTGCGTGGGTCCTCGGCGTTGGACAGGCCGTTGTGTCCGCCCGCCAGCCACGGATCTTCGTAAACCACCGCCGCCATCAGCTCGGAAACCTTGCTGTAGGCCCGCTTCCACAAGGCGCGGAAAGCGCGCGCGGAGCTGATGATCGGCAGGTAGCTGACGTTGAAACGCGCGGCGATCTCGGCCAGCTTGTAGGGCATCCCGGCCCCACAGGTGACCCCGGTGACCAGCCCGCGGGTCCGCTCAAGAACCCCCTCAAGCACCTGCTGGGCGCCGCCCATTTCCCACAACACGTTGATATTGATGGCGCCCTTGCCACTGGCAATATCGTAGGCGCGCCTGATCTGCTCGACTGCGCCCCTGATCCCGAATTCAATCAGTTCGTCATGCCGCTCGCGCCGGGTCAACCCGCGATAGACCTGCTCGATGATATTACCCTGATCGTCGTAGAAATCGGCATTGACCGCACTGACCGTGCCGATCCCGCCGGCAGCCGCCCAGGCGCCCGAGCTGGCATGGTTGGAAACTGCGACCCCCTTGCCGCCCTCTACCAGCGGCCAAACCTCGCGGCCACCGTAGAGGATCGGCTTCAGCCCCTTGAACGTCATTGCGAACCTGTCTTTCCCTTGGCCGTCACACACGGCTTGATTGCAGCGGGCTCGGGCCTTTGGCCTTCGGCCTCGAACTGCGCATAGTACCCGTTGAGTTCGGGCTTACGGACAAATTCGACCAAGCGAAAGCCCACCGCGCGAAATTCACAGAAGAGCAGTTCGGGCGGAATCCCGTGCTGATCGGTCGGGCGATCGACATCGACCACCACCACCTGTCCGCCTGCTTTGAGCGCGGGACGCAGCCGCCAGAGGAAGGCATAGGGCTCGCTTACCTCATGGTACATGTGGATCATGAACACCCGATCGAAGCTGTTGGCCGGCAATCGGGGATCGTCTGCCGCGCCGGTCTTGATCGAGACATTGTCCAGCCGCTCGCGCTCGACCCGCTGGCCCAGATGGGCAATCGCCTCGGGATCGATATCCTGCGCCAGCACGCGCCCTTGGCTGCCGACCCGCTCGGCCAGGCGCACGGTGTAATAGCCCTCTCCCGCACCGATATCGGCAACGGTCGTCCCCTCGCGGATCGAGGCAAGGTCCATCACCACCTTGGCTTCGCCCAGGTTGTCGCGCTGGTCCTCGGTCGAATATTCGTTGCTGCTGAGCGCCGAAACCGGACGGAAGGGGCGCGGGAAGACGCGCGCGGTTTCCGGCCGGTCAAGGTCGTCCGCAGGCTGCGAGCAGGCCGCGCAAGCCAGAGCCAGAGCAAGGGCAGCCCCGCGTCCGATCAATCGACGTCCTCCACCGCAATTTTCTCCCCGGTCACCCGCTGGGCAAGCGCGGCGGCCATGAACGGATCGAGATCGCCATCAAGCACGTCGGAGGGAGTCGGACTGGTCACGCCGGTGCGCAGATCCTTGACCATCTGGTAGGGTTGCAGAACGTAGGAACGGATCTGGTGACCCCAGCCAATATCGCTTTTCGAGGCATGCTCGGCGCTGGCAGCTTCCTCGCGCTTGCGCATCTCCTCTTCGTAGAGGCGTGACTTGAGCATGCCCATGGCGATTTCACGGTTCTTGTGCTGGCTGCGATCCTGCTGACTGGCGACGACAATCCCTGATGGGATGTGCGTGATACGGACCGCGGAATCGGTGGTGTTGACGTGCTGCCCGCCAGCGCCAGAAGCGCGATAGGTATCCATCTTGAGATCGGCCGGGTTGATATCGATCTCGAAACTGTCGTCAATCACCGGGAAGACCCATACCGAGGAAAAGCTGGTGTGGCGCCGGGCCGAACTGTCATAGGGACTGATCCGCACCAGACGGTGCACGCCGCTTTCGGTCTTGGCCCAGCCATAGGCGTTCTCACCCTTTACGACGATCGTCGCCGATTTGATCCCGGCCTGTTCGCCAGCCTGATATTCAACCGTATCGACCTTGAAGCCGCGCTGCTCGGCCCAGCGGCTGTACATCCTGAGCAGCATTTCGGCCCAGTCCTGGCTTTCGGTTCCGCCAGCGCCCGCGTGGATCTCGATGAAGGTGTCGTTCGCATCGGCTTCACCGGCCAACAACGCCTGAACCTTATCGGCATCCGCCTTGTCAGCCAGCGCGGCAAGGCTGGCAATGCCTTCATCGACCGTCGCCTCGTCGCCTTCCATTTCACCCAGTTCGACATATTCGATCGCATCGGCCATCTGCTGCCCGATGTGCTTTACGGTGCCGATTGCCGCTTCGAGCCGGCGACGCTCACGCATGACCGCCTCGGCTTCTTTGGGATTGTTCCACAGATTGGGATCTTCGACCCGCGCGTTGAGCTCGTCGAGCCGGCGCAGCGCCCGGTCCCAGTCAAGAAACTTGCGGACCAGCGCCAGCGCGGCTTCGATCCGTTCGATATGGGCCTGCCCTTCGGCACGCATGGCATCCTGACTCCAACTAGCGTGAGGCCGGGCAAGCGGATGCGCGGCCAATCGCGCCCCGCTTAGCGCAAGGCATCCGATTGTAAAGCACCGCCTAGCGCTTTGGCTGGGCTTTCAACTTGCGCACCGCTTCGAGCGAGCGGCTGACATGTTCGCGCCAGTCCATGTTGGAATAGACCATCGCCACCTTGCCATCGCGGCCGATGACATAGCTGGTCCGGCTGGTCATCCCGCGCGGTTTGCCATCGGCATCCTTGAGCATGACGTCGTAGGCGCCGACAATCCTTGGCGTCGCCACACCCACAGGGAACCGATCGCGGCAGGTTTCGCCCGAGAATTTGATCTGGGTATCGATCGTATCGATCGACAGACCTATCACGGTTGCCCCAGCGGCATGGAAATCGTCCATCGCGTCGGCAAAAGCCTTGGCTTCGAGTGTGCATCCCTGGGTGAAGCTCTTCGGGTAGAAATAGAGCACCACTGGGCCGCGCTTGAGCGCGAGTCTGAGGTTGAAGGCAAAGGTCTTCCCGTTCTGCGCGCCCTGCGTGACGAAAACGGGCGCGCGTGCCCCCTGCGGCAGTTCGGCGGGCGCACTTGCGGGCATGGCGAAGGCGGCGAGCGTCGCGGCGACCAGGAATGTCTTGCGGATCATCGCGCGATACTGCGCCTGGTCGGCCGGGCTGTCCAGCTATTGAATGGTGACGCTGTTGTCACTTGCCAACGTCGGTGTGGCGGTTGGGATGGCGCTTGCAGGATTTTCGCGGGCGGCCGCCCCCTTGCGTGCCGCCGCGATCAAAGCGTCGCGCTGCTGGGCAAGCGCCCCGCCAATTCCGCGCTTGGGCTCGGCATCGGCCTTGAAGGCCTCCCAGATGATCGCCGATTTCGGATCGGTGGTCGGGGTGCCATCGGCAACGCGCTTTCCGCTGACCCGGTCGATCTTGATCATGAACACATCCGATGGCGCCACGAACGGGCGGTGATCCCAGCGGTTGCGGGTCGCCTGGACGAGCTGCTTGAAAATCGGCGCTGCCATCGTCCCGCCCTGGGCATAACCGCCCAGCGAGCGCGGCTGATCGAACCCGAGATAGACCACGCCAACCATGTTCTGCGAACCCCCGGCAAACCAGACATTGGTCGGACCGGAAGTCGTCCCGGTCTTGCCGAACAGAGGCAGGCCAAGATCGCGCAGCACCACGGCGGTGCCGCGGGTAACCACGCCCTCAAGCATGTGAACAACCTGGTAGGCGGTGCGCGGATCCATCACCTGCTTGCCGCGCGCGGCAAGGCGCGGCATCGGCTTGCCATCCCATTCGGCCATGTTGCAGGTGTCACAGCGGCGAGTATCGGCGCGCCAGATCAACTTGCCGTTGCGATCCTGAACATAGTCGATCAGGGTCTGGGCATATTGAACCCCGTTGTTGGCGAGCGCGGAATAGGCATTGGCCATCCTGGCGACCGTGGTTTCGCCCGCACCGAGCGCGTAAGACAGGTAGGGAGGATACTTGCCAATACCGACCCGGTCGATCTGCTGCGAGACGCGTTCCATCCCGGTATCGTTGGCGATGTGCACGGTCATCAGGTTGCGCGATTGCTCGAGCCCCCAGCGCATCGTGTGGGTGCCGCCGGCACCGCGCATGTCGAAATTGCGGAAGCACTTCTGGCCAAGCTGCGAACCTTGATAGACGCAGAACGGCCCATCGACCACCTCGCTGGCCGGGGTCATGCCGTAATCGAGCGCGGTGCCATAAACGAAGGGCTTGATCGTCGAACCCGGCTGGCGCTCGGCCTGGGTGGCGCGGTTAAAGCTGCCCAGCCCGGCATCGAACCCGCCCTGCATGGCATAGACACGCCCGCTGCGTGGGTCCTCGATCACCATCCCGCCGGATACTTCGGGAACGCTGCGAACCGCCCAGGCATTGCCGGCGGGCGCAGCCGTGATCACGTCGCCCACCTTGAGCCGGTCAGGGAGGCCGGTGAGCGGAAACTGCGATCCATCCGCGAAACCGATCTGCGCGCTGTTTCCGCTGCGTGACAGTACCAGCCCAACCCGCCAATCCTGATAGCTCACGCTCTTGCCAAGCAGTGCCAACTGGCCCTGCCAGCGATCGGCGTCGATTTCGACGTGATCGATCGGTCCTGACCAGGGATGTCCGTTTGCATAGCGAATCAGACCGGCACGCAGCGCATCCTGCGTTGCCTTCTGGACTTGCGGATCGAGCGAAGTGCGCACCCACAGTCCGCCGGCATAGACACTGTTCGGGCCGTTCTCCGCAGTCTCGCCATACTTGGCGATCAGGTCGCGGCGGACTTCTTCAACGAAGTACCCCACCGAGGGATCATAGGTCTCGGCGCGGCGCGAAATGATCCCCAGCGGCTCGGCCTTGGCCTGAGCGGCCTGCGCCGGATTGATCGCCCCGTTGCGCACCATCTGATCGATAACCCAGTTGCGGCGCTCGATCGCCTGAGTGGCGAATTTCGCTCGCCCATACTTCTCAGGAGCCTTGGGCAGGATCGCGAGAAAGGCCGATTCCGACAGCGAAAGATCGCCCACATCCTTGCCGAAATAGGCCCGGGCTGCCGCCTGAACCCCAAAGCTCTGCCGTCCGAGCGGGATTTCGTTGAGATAGAGCTCAAGGATCTGCTCCTTGCGCAGCACGCTTTCGATCCGGCGCGCGACGATCATTTCCTTGAACTTGCGGGTGATCGAGTATTCATCGCCGACCAGAATGTTCTTGGCGACCTGCTGGGTGATGGTCGATCCCCCCTTGGCGCGGGTTCCCGATCCGAACTTGGTCACATAGTCGATCACCGCGCCGGCAAGCCCCGGATAGTCGATCCCCCCGTGGCTCCAGAAGGTGCGGTCCTCAGCGGAGATAAACGCGTTCTTCAGCTGCTCGGGGAAATCGACATAGCGCAGCTGAACGCGCCGTTCGCGCGCATAGGAATAAACGATTTCGCCGTTGACCCCGCGCACCATGGTCGGCAGCGGCGGCTGATAGGTCAACAGACTTTCCGCCGATGGCAGATTGCGGGTGACGGTTGCCCACAGCAGGACATTGAAAAGGGCCAGCGCCCCCAGCGCATAGCCCGCGCGGCGAAACCATTTGCTGTTCTGCCATTGCTGGCGCGCCCATAGCCCGATCGGGTGCCCGGCAAGAAGGTCACGCGCCCGCCCGAGCAGGCCAGTGGCCTCGCGGCGGATACGCAGGCGGATCGTTTCGGGTTCGCCGTCTTCGGACATCGCGGTGTCCCTAGCACCAAGTCAGGGAGCTATGCCAGCCGTGAATGGCGGGCGAAGAAGGCCCGGATCGCATCGCCGACCACGGTGGCAAAATCCTGCTTCCCCTGCGCCGAGGTCAATCGTGCCTGATCGCCGGGATTGTTGATGTAACCGCTCTCAAACAGCACTGAGGGAAGGTCAGGCGCCTTGAGAACCGCAAAAGCCGCCGATTGGCCGGTCTTCTCCCGGAACGGTATGCGCCCCAGCCCCTCGCGAAGGATGAGTGCGCCGAACTCCTCGGACTTGGCTTGGGTCTCGCGTTGGGAGAGATCGACGAGGATCGCGCTGACCTCGTCGCTCTGATCGCGCACATGGATGCCATTGATCAGGTCGACGGCATTTTCGCGCGCGGCAATCTTTTCAGCGGCCTGGTTCGAGCCTTTGGCCGAGAGCGTGTAGACCGTTGCACCGAGGGCGCCATTGGCCTCTTCGGTGCTATCGGCATGGATCGAGATGAACAGATCCGCGCCAAGCCGCCTGGCGATCGCCGAACGCTCTCCCAGGACGATATAGCGATCGTCATCGCGGGTCAGCGCCACGCGCACACCGCCCTTGCGCAGCAAATCGTCACGCAGCGCCAGGGCCAGGGCAAGCGTCAGGTCCTTTTCGCGCAGCGAGCCCCTCCCCGCCCCCGGATCCTTGCCGCCATGCCCGGCATCGATCACCACCAGCGGTCGGCTTGAATCGAGCGGCCCCTCGATTTTCGGCAGGCCCGCACGTTCGTCCTCTCCTGGCAGGTCGACCTTGACGACGTAGTCATATCCTCTCCCCGGGGCACCGAAAGTTCGGTCTGCCACGATCATCGCGGCAAATACCGCAAGCGGAATAAGGACTATCGCAAGGATTGCCATGATACGGCGCATGGCGAAGTGACTAGAGTCTCGCGCGGCAAGGTGCAATCGCTTGCCGCACAGAAGATGCGATGCTAGTCACCCGCAACTCCGGGGCATGGATGATCCCGATCGTGGCCAGTCGGCGCCTTGCAATGGCAGGAAGCCGACCATATCTGTGCCCGGATCGGAACAAGCGCAGCGCCGGAGCAAGGATCCGGGCGCGTCGTCCGGTTCGAACAGGTTGATGCCGAAAATGAAAAGCCTTTTGCCGTTCCAGTTGCCGCAAGCCCGCAGGGCTCCGGCTGTGGACATGGCCGGGTGCGCGCGCATGGTTTCACCGCGCCTTTTCCTTTCAGCAGACACGCACCACGCCGCCGGATCGCCAGAACGCTCCGGCATTCATGTATCAGCCGCAACCGCCCGGACCGACAGACCGGGCAGGCGCGGCCATTCCGCAAACTATCGCGCCCGCTCCTTGGCCGCCCCACCGGGGTCCGGCCGGATGAGGCGCGCACGGAGAATTTTCAATGTCTATGCGCATGCTGATCGATGCGCGCCACCCGGAAGAAACAAGGGTGGCGGTGCTCAAGGGCAATCGGATTGAAGAGTTCGACTTTGAATCTGCCGAACACAAGCAGATCAAGGGGAATATCTATCTTGCCAAGGTAACCCGGGTCGAACCGTCGCTGCAGGCAGCCTTTGTCGATTTCGGCGGCAACCGGCACGGTTTCCTCGCCTTCAGCGAAATCCACCCTGACTATTACCAGATTCCCAAGGAGGACCGCGAGGCCCTGCTGGCCGAGGAAGCCGCCCACGCCGAGGAAGAGGCTGCGCTGCGCGCCATCGCCGAGGGTGAGGAAGACTTCGTCGGCGACGACGAACTGGGTGAGAGTTTCGCCGACGAATTGGCCGGCACCAGCCACGAACACCATCACGACGAAGCCGATTTCGGCGGCGTGACCGAAGTCGATACCTCGGAAAAGGATGAGGTAGCGACGATCGAGGACGGCCACGTCGAAAACGGTTTCGAGAACGGCGCGGACGAAGCCGAAGAAGAAACCGAATCGAACGAGGACCGCCCGCGTCGCGGCCGCCGCCGTCAAGGTCGCGGCAAGGCCAAGGAAGCCGACGAGCTGCGCGCCAAGCGCATGGCGCTGCGCCGTCGCTACAAGATCCAGGACGTGATCCAGCGCCGCCAGGTGTTGCTCGTCCAGGTGGTCAAAGAGGAACGCGGTAACAAGGGCGCCGCGCTGACCACCTATCTCAGCCTTGCAGGCCGTTACTGCGTGCTGATGCCCAATTCGAGCCACGGAGGCGGGATCAGCCGCAAGATCAGCTCTGCTTCGGACCGCAAGCGGCTCAAGTCGATCATCTCCGAGCTTGATCTGCCCAAGTCGATGGGCTGCATTGTCCGCACCGTCGGGCTTTCCCGTACCAAGACCGAGATCAAGCGCGATTTCGACTATCTTGCCCGCCTGTGGGACGGAATCCGCGAGACCACGCTCAAGAGCACGGCGCCGACCCTGATCCATTCGGACAGTGATCTGATCAAACGCGCGATCCGCGACATCTACAACCGCGACATCGATGAGGTCGTGGTCGAGGGCGAACACGGCTACCGCGCCGCGCGCGATTTCATGAAGCTGCTGATGCCGAGCCATGCCAAGCGGGTGAAGCAGTATGCCGATCCGGTGCCGCTGTTCCAGCGCTATGGCGCCGAGGACCAGCTGACCGCGATGTATGATCCCGAAGTCCAGCTCAAAAGCGGGGGCTATATCGTCATCAACCCGACCGAAGCGCTGGTTTCAATCGACATCAACTCGGGCCGTTCGACCAAGGAGCACGGCATCGAGGCAACCGCCCTCAACACCAATCTTGAAGCGGCGCGCGAAATCGCCCGCCAGCTGCGTCTGCGAGACATGGCCGGGCTGGTGGTGATCGACTTCATCGACATGGAATACAATTCCAATGTCCGTAAGGTCGAAAAGGCGATGAAAGATGCGCTCAAGAACGATCGGGCGCGAATCCAGGTCGGACGGATTTCCAGCTTCGGCCTGATGGAAATGAGCCGCCAGCGTTTGCGCACGGGCGTTCTGGAAGCCACGACCCGCGGCTGCCCACACTGTGACGGCACCGGGTTGGTGCGCACCGCATCGAGCGCCGGGCTTTCCGCGCTGCGCCTGATCGAGGACGAAGCGGCCAAGGGCAAGGGTTCGGTGATCTCGCTCTATGCCAGCACCGAAGCTGCGGTCTATCTGCTCAACGCCAAGCGCGCGGATCTTGCCGAGATCGAGGAACGCTATGGGGTGCGGGTCGAAGTCCTGCCCGAGGGTGAGAACGAAGGCGCCAAGATGCGCGTCGTCTCCTCGGGTCCGCGCCCCGAATTCGTGCCCCGCTTTGAGCCGATCGCGATCGAGGAAGACGACGAGCCGGAAATCGAGGACGACTACGAAGACGAGGGCGAGGAAGGCTCCGATCGTGGCGGCGACGATGGTGAAGGCCGCTCCAAACGCCGCCGCAAGCGCCGCCGCCGTGGTGGTCGCGGACGCGATGACGATCGCGCTCCCTCCGACGGCGAAGCAGCGGTAGAAGCGGGTGAGGACGCCGAAGCCGATGATGACGCGGAAGAGCGCGGTGAGAGCGAGGATGGCGATGCTCCGCGCAAGAAGCGCCGTCGGGGCCGACGCCGTCGGGGTGGCCGTGGTCGCGGTGACGGTGAGGCTGTGAGCGAAGACGCCGAAACCGCCGATCAAGGCGAAGAAGCCGAGGTCTCAGTCGAAGAACCGGCCATCGAAGAAGCACCGGCGAAGCCCAAGCGGACCCGGCGCAAGAAGGCCGAAGCGGAACCGGCAGCCGAAGAAGCGGTCGCCGAGCCTGAGCCGACCGAGGAAGCACCAGTCGAGGAGGCTCCGGCCAAGCCCAAGCGCACCCGCAGGAAGAAGGCTGAGGCCGAAGCGCCCGCCGAGGCGCCCGCCGCCGAACCCGAACCGGAACCGGTGCCGGAAGAGGCCCCGGCAAAGCTCAAGCGGGCGCCGCGCAAGAAGAAGGTGGAAGCGACCGAGACCGTCACTGAACCAGCTGAAGAACCCGCCGATGAGGCTCCTCGCGAAGGTTCCCAGCGGCGCGGCTGGTGGCAGCGCACCTTCGGCGAATAAAGCCTGGGCAATATGCCGCAATCCCCTGCTCACCCGGCGGTGTCACCGGTACATCACCGGCCGGGCGGGGGATTTCGCAATCCTCCCGGCAGCCCGCCGCGCCGCGCGCGGCTGTGGCACTATCTCAAGTTCCTGCTGTGGGAGATGCGGACCAAGCGCCTGCCCCCGCTGCCCGATGGTCTGACCGCTCCCGGGAAACCTGATCTGGCAGCGCTGGAGGAAGGGGCGCTGGCCTGGCTGGGGCACGCCTGCTTCGCGATCCGTCTTGGCGGCAAGCTTATCCTGACCGACCCCTATCTGGGCGATGCCGCCGGGCCGATGGGTCTTGGCCCGCGCCGCTTTCTTGCCCCTTCCTTGCGCGCGCAGGAATTGCCCCAGCTCGATCTGATCGCGATCAGCCACAACCATTACGACCACCTCGATACTGCCGCGCTCAAAGCCTATCGTTGGCGTTCGGAAACCCCGGTGGTCTGCCCGCTCGGGCTGGGAGCATCGCTGCGCCGCCTCGGTTTTGCCGATGTGACCGAACTTGACTGGTGGGAGCAGCACTCGCTTGGCGACCTGACGGTAACTGCGCTTCCGGCGGTGCATTTTTCCGGCCGAGGCCTGTTCGATCGTGACCGTACCTTGTGGGCCAGCCTGGCCTTTGCCTCGCCGCGCCAGAAGGTCTGGTTCGGCGGCGATACCGGCTATGGTGCCTGCTTCCGCGAAATCGGCGAAAGGCTCGGCCCGTTCGACCTCGCGCTGATCGGGATCGGGGCCTACACGCCGAGAATCATCATGGAAGCCAGCCATGCCACTCCTGAGGAAGCCGTTACCATCGCCCGCGATATTGGAGCCAAGGCGGCTGTCGGGATGCATTGGGGCAGTATCATGCTGACCCCGGAAGACCCGTTCGAGGCGCCGGGGCGATTTCGCCGGGCGGCGCTTGAGCAGCAATTTGGCGAAAACAACGCGTGGATCATGCAGGTCGGCGAAGTGCGCCGGTTCTAGCCCGCCTTCATTGCCTCCCCCCATTCCATCCACCCAGCCCAGCGCGGCGTCTTGGGTGCATAGCGTTCGCCGTGGGTGCCGATCGAAAACCCGCCCGCGACAATCTCGCTCGAGATCGGGCGGGTCAGATGACAGCCCCCGGCAAGGCGCTTCCAAACCGGCTCGATCCGGTCTTGCCATTTCCGAACCGATGCGTCGGGGGCGCGGCCGTGTTCGGCGAACAGAAGCCGCCCGCCCGGCTTCAGAATACGGCGCAGCTCGCGGATCGTCTGGGCCTGATCGCCAACCGAACACAGGGTGAAGGTGCAAACCACCGTATCGAAGCTTTCATCGCCAAAGGGGATATCCTCGCCGACGCCCTGGCGGATATCGGCCCGCAATCCGCGTCGTTCTGCCTCGGCGCGGGCATATTCCAGACCCTTGCCCGAAGGATCGAGCCCGGCATAGCTGCTCACCAGTGCCGGATCGTAGAACCCCTGGTTGATGCCGCCGCCGCAGCCGATCTCGAATACCGCGCCGCTCGCCAGCGGCACCACCTTTTCGCGCGCCTTGGCGATTGCCGGAGAGGAGCAGGCGCATTTGATGAAGCGCGGGACGACATGTTCCTCATACCAGCTAGCGATACCCATTCCCGATTCCCTCTTCCCGGCTTTGATGCACAGGGATGATGCCACAGAACCACCCGGACGAAAGCACCATTCTCGTTTCGGCAGAGATTGCTCCTGGCCCAGAACAAGGCTAACCAGACACGACGACCTCAATGCTGCACACCGATCCGAAACCCGCCTTGCTCCGCCAACTCACGCCCAAGCAGCGCGAAGTGCTGGCTCTCGTCGCGGACAATCGCACCAGCAAGGAGATTGCCGGCCGGCTCGGCATTTCGGAATCGGCGGTCAATCAAAGGATCGAAGGCGTCCGAACCAAGCTGGGCGGGATTCCGCGTGGTGAACTTGCCCGCCTGTTCCGGCAGGAGGACCTTTC
Source organism: Novosphingobium sp. (assembly GCA_024236215.1). GTDB lineage: Bacteria > Pseudomonadota > Alphaproteobacteria > Sphingomonadales > Sphingomonadaceae > Novosphingobium. Next base: position 112,772 of record JACKKX010000005.1, on the reverse strand, counting down.
CCCGCGATCAGGGTCCACTTTCGGCCAGGCATGGCAAAAAATTCAGGTTCCCCGTTCGCCGTCAACCGACAAGGAAAGCGGCGTAGAAGGCATTCCTTCCGCTCCTGACGACGGGTCGCCACTGAGCCGGAAGGAAGGACGGAATGGGTCGCAGCTTTCCGCGATCATCTTTGGCCGCAACGCGGCCTGGCTCTCGCGCGAAGACCGCCCGACGGTCTTCGCGCGAGGTGCCGTCATTCTTGCTCTGTTGCTTGCGGGAATGACATTGGCCGCCGCGATAACCGAACTGTTCATCCCATCGACCATCGCGGGATGAAAAATTGCGCCAGCCGCTTGCTCCGTGCGGCTTAATCGCTAGAGAAGCGCCAAAGGCGGCACCGATACCGCGCAGCGATACAGGATCACGCATGGCGAGCTTCACTCTCCCAGCCAACAGCAAGATCAACCGCAACGGTCGGCACCATGCCGCACCGGGCGCCACGAGGGTGAGGAGGTTCACGGTCTATCGCTACGATCCGGATTCGGGCGAGAACCCGCGTTATGACACCTTCGAGATCGATCTCGATACCTGCGGGCCGATGGTGCTCGATGCGCTGATCAAGATGAAGTCGGAAATGGATCCGACGCTAACCTTCCGGCGTTCATGTCGTGAGGGGATTTGCGGATCCTGTGCGATGAACATGAACGGACGCAATGGCCTGGCCTGCACCATGGCGATCGAGGATCTGCAGGGCGATGTGCGCATCACTCCGTTGCCGCATATGGAAGTGATCAAGGATCTGGTTCCCGATTTCACCCATTTCTATGCCCAGTACGCCTCGATCCGCCCTTGGCTCCAGACGGTCAGCACCACGCCTTCGGGCAAGGAGCGGCTGCAAAGCCCCGAACAGCGCGAGAAGCTGGACGGCCTTTACGAATGCATCCTGTGCGCCTGCTGTTCCACCTCCTGCCCCAGCTACTGGTGGAATTCGGACAAGTTCCTGGGTCCGGCGATCCTGCTGCAAGCCTATCGCTGGCTGGCCGACAGCCGCGATGAGATGACCGGTGAGCGGCTCGACGAGCTGGAAGATCCCTTCCGGCTCTATCGCTGCCATACGATCATGAACTGCGCCAACGTCTGCCCCAAGGGCCTCAGCCCGGCCCGGGCGATCGCCGAAATCAAGAAGATGCAGGCCGAACGGCACATCTAAGTGGGCGAGACCAAGGGCTTCATCTACGAACCCGATCCGGCCAATCCGGGCTGGCATCGATGGGAACTGGCCGACGAAACCCGCTTCAACGCCCAGACCATGGGCAAGATGCTGGTTCGGGCCGAGGCCGATGGACGCTGCCGCCTGCGCATGTTCCCTGAGCTTAAGCATTCGAACCTGCTCGATATGGTCCACGGGGCGGTCACCCTGGCATTGATCGACATTTCGCTGTTCGCGGCGATGCGCACGCTGCTTGAGGGCGATGCAGCCGGTTCGGTAACGCTGGAGCTTTCCAGCCAGTTCATCGGCGCGGGCAAGCTTGAGCGCCCGCTCGACGCACTGGTTGAAGTGATGCGCGAAACCCGCAAGCTGGTGTTCATGCGCGGCACCGTGGTTCAGAGTGAGGACGACAGCCACCTGGTTGCCTCGTTCTCGGGCATCGTGCGCAAGCCTTCGGGCAAATGACCGGCGTCCTCGCGCGTTATGAAGGGCTGGTAGCAGCGGGCGAGCTGCAACCCGATCCCGAGCAGCGCAATGCCGCTGAACGGCTCGACCAACTCCAGCGCTCGCTGGAGACTCCAAGGCAATCCGGCCTCCTTGGCAGGCTGTTCGGCGCCAGACCATCGTCTCCGCGCGGTCTCTACCTGTGGGGCGGGGTCGGGCGCGGCAAATCGATGTTGATGGACCTGTTCCACGAATGCCTTGCCATTCCCGAAAAGCGCCGGGTTCATTTCCATGCCTTCATGATCGAGGTCCACGCCCGCCTGCGCGAGGCGCGCAAGAGTGAAAGCGGCGATCCAATTCCGCCGGTCGCGGCCACGCTCGCGCAAGGGTTGCGGGTGCTCGCCTTCGATGAAATGGTGGTCAACAATTCCGCCGATGCGATGATCATGAGCCGCCTGTTCACCGCGTTGATCGATGGACATGGGGTAACCGTGGTCACCACGTCCAACCGCGCCCCGTTCGAGCTCTACAAGGATGGGCTTAACCGCGAGCACTTCCTGCCCTTCATCGCCCTGATCGAGCGCGAGCTCGATGTCATGGCGCTAAACGGCCCCGTCGACTATCGGCTCGAGCGGCTTGGCGGCATGGCAACCTGGCATGTGCCGCTGGGCGATGCGGCGACCGCGCAGGTGCGCGAGGCATTTTTCCGCCTGACCGACTATCCACCCGAGGACAGCGCGCATGTACCCACGGCCGAACTCGATGTCGGCGGCGGACGGATGCTGCATGTGCCCAAGAGCCTCAAGGGCGTGGCCGTTTTCAGCTTCAGGAAGCTCTGCGCCGAAGCGCGCGGAGCGGCCGACTATCTGGCGATCGCTCAGACCTATCACACCGTGATCCTGGTCGGCATCCCGCGCATGGGCCCGGAAAACCGCAACGAAGCGGCACGCTTCGTTACCCTCATCGATGCGCTGTATGAGCACAAGGTCAAACTGCTGGCTACCGCAGCGGCGGCGCCGGAGCAGCTATATGAGAATGGCGACGGTCGCTTCGAATTCGACCGCACGATCAGTCGCTTGATGGAAATGCAGAGCGAAGATTATCTCGCCGCCGGTCACGGCGAGGAATAGCAGTCAGATCTCCAGCCGCGCGGTGATGCGAATGTCGCGTCCGGCCAGAGGGGCATAGTCCTTGAGGTAGGATGCGTGCCGGCGTGCCTCGACATTGAACAGGTTGTTGGCAGAAAGCGTAATGGCCAGCGGTCGCTCGCGCCCCCAGGGCCGCCAGGCCAGCTCGGCATTGACCATGGTGTAGCCCGCAGTCGGGGTCTCGAAAGCCGCAGTGCTATTCTGCGGGGTAACGCGTTCCACCTCAACACCGAGATCGTATTTGGCGGATTCTGCGCGCAGTCCGCCCATGATCCGCAGCGGCGGGATTCGCGGCGCCGGACCCGCGCCCGAAATCGTTGCATGGACATAGTCGGCAAGCGCATCGGCAGAGATCGTCCAAAGTCCGGGCCGCGCAAGCACGACCTTGCCCTGCACTTCAAATCCATAGAGCCGCGCATCCGCCTGGCGGACCTGATAGACCGGAAGTCCATCTTCGTAGGCCCCGGTGCGGTCTTCAAAGACGAAATTGCCGAACCAGCTGTGATAGAGCGAGGCTTCGAACGAGTAGCCATTGCCGCTGCCGCGCAGAATTGCTTCAAGGCTCCAGGCGATTTCCTTTTTCAATGCCGGATTGCCGATCTCGAACGCTTCGGTCCCGGCATGGGGGCCGTTGGCAAACAGCTCTTCGGCCGCCGGGGTCCGCTCTGCCCGAGAAAGATTAAGGCCCAGCAGCCAGTCAGGGGTCAGCCGATAACCCCCGCCCAACGACGCCGAAAAGGCATCAAAGGCGACAGTTCCGTTATAGAACTGAGGTTGCGATGGATCGGGTTGCGCGCTGACCGCCGAGTGCTCCCAACGCGCGCCTGCTTCAAGTTTCCACGGGCCGGGGTCGTATTGCTGAACAGTGAAGACGCCGAATTGGGCCGTGGTGTTTCGAGGCAGAAAAGCCTCGTCTCCGATCACGTTGAAGCTGCGGTTGACGAACTGGAGCCCGCTCGTCCCGGTCCAGTCGCCACTTTCTACCTGAACCAGCTCGAGCCGCCCCTCCATTCCCTTGTCGAGAAAGGTGGTTCCGATCGATCCGTCGGCGCCAAGCTCGAAATGAATATAGTCGCCATAGGCATAGCGGAAGGTCGCGCGGTCGAGCAGACCGCCATCGAAATCCAGCTCCGCCTTGGCGTCGATGCGATCCTGCCGGATTTGCAGGCGCGGCGCTTCCTGCCCCTGCCCCGGCAAGGTAGCCAGTCGGAGGGGAACGCCATAGAGGCTGTCGAAATGGCTATAGGCCAGGCCAATGCTCCCGCCATCGTTGATGTAGGCCAGCCCCGCCCCCACCGACCAGGTCTTGCTCGCGGTATTGGGAAGCCGGCCATGGATCGCCGCGTTTGCGGCAAAGTCGATTTCTGGATCGGCGTCGGGGTCGGGTGGCAACAGGCTTGAAGCCAGGGCCTCGGCGCGCAAGGCGCTGGTCAGCGCATGGCCGCCGATCCGCAGGTCGTTGCTCTTTGCCCAGCTACCATCGGCATGGGCGACCCAGCCGCCGCCGAGCGGCACTTCGGTGGATGCCGCCAGATTGCGTTCATCCGCAGCAGAGGCATAGCTCGCCATTGCGTTGAGGTGGATCGGCTCATCGGGGACGCTGGCAGGAATGCGCTTGTCGATCACATTGACCACCCCGCCGATCGCGGCAGACCCGTAGAGCAGCGATTGCGGGCCGCGCAGCACTTCGATCCGTTCGGCGAGCAAGGGATTGACCGCCGGAGCATGGTCAACCGAGGTGTTGGAAACATCGATCGAACCGATCCCGTTGGTCAGAACCTTGACCCGCTCGCCCTGCAAGCCGCGCAGCACCGGTCTCGAGGCGCTGGGGCCAAAGGAGGTTGCGGTTACCCCGGCAGTATGCGCCAGCGTATCGCCGATTGAAGGCCGAATGGATTCGGTCAGCTGCTCGGCGCTGAGCACGGCAACGCCCGAGAGGACATCTTGCCTGGCGGTCTTGCGCGAACCGGTGACGACGATTTCTGAATCGCCGCCAGAGTGGTAATCGTCCTGAGCGGCGGGCACATCCTGCGCCTGGGCTGGGATTGCCGCCACTGCGGTAAGAACCAGGAGGCAGGTACTGGCAAGAAATCTTGGCTTCATCGGGGTCCGTTCGGGAACGCGCATCGAAATGCGGGGAGAATCACGATGGGTTGCCCTTAGCCACTGAATGATGATGTTACAACATCACATCGATGATTTCATGGTAGTTCCCCGCGCCTAGGCCACAACTCGTCGTAATCGGGCCTCGGGAAATCCGAATTGCGGATCCTGAATCGAAAAGGCTCGCCAAAGCGGCGAGCCCTTCAATCTTCCAACAGGTCGCACCTCACTTCACAGAGGTGATTCGGACCCTGTCTAGATTGCAAGGGGCGAGGTCGGAAGCCGACCTATCCCCTTGAAATCAATGAACGAGGTATGCCCAGAGACGCGAAAACATGGTGGTTTCCCTTCAAATGTTGGAAACCACTCTTTAACCGGAACTGTTATGGTTAACAAGAGCTATACGTTAGCTCGCGCTCCACCAGCTGTTCCACCCTGGGACAAATCGACAAGCTCCAGCAGTTCCGGCAACTTCATCGGCCTGCCGATATGGTAGCCTTGGGCAAGATCGCAGCCGAGCTTGCGCAAGGCTTCAAGCGTCACAATGTCCTCGATGCCTTCGGCTACGACCTCCTGGCCAAGCGAATGTGCGAGTCCGATTACGCTTTCGACGATCAACTGATCGCGGTGATCCATCGTGATCGACCGGATAAACCGCCGGTCCAGTTTGATCTCATCACTGGGAATCTCCGCAAGATAGGCAAGGCTGGCCTGACCGGTTCCGAAATCGTCGATCGAAAGGCGAAACCCCATGGTGCGCAGCGCCGCGAGGTTGATCTTGGCCTGCTCACGGTTGGCCATGGAAAAGGTTTCGGTCACCTCGAAGGTGATATTCGAGCAATCCTTGAGACCGGTTTCCCTTACAATGTCGGCGACACGATGCACCAGCCCCGGATGGTCAACCATGCGTGCCGAAAGATTGACACTGATCTGGAACGGCGCGGCAACCGCGTTGAGCTGATCGAGCATCCTGATCGACCGTTCAAGCACCCAATAGGTGATTGCCTCGATCCGCCCCGCGCGCTCGGCCTGAAGGATGAAGGCATCGGGTGGGATCACCCCGCGCTCCGGATCGGTCCAGCGAATCAGAGCTTCGGCGCCCGAGATCCGGTTGTGCCGGAAATCGAATTGCGGTTGCAGGGCCAGCCAGATGTCTCCGTTGCGCAGCCCTTCATCGATCCGGGCATGGAGCGAGAGCTCCCAAGGTGATTGCGCCAGGCGCTGCTCGCCGAACTCCTCATAGAGCTTACCTTTGCTTTGCGCCTCGTTGGCGCTGGCCAGCGCCGACTGTATTCGGCTTATCGGCTTGGAATCGATGTTGCGATCGATCCCGAAGTGAACCGTCGTGTCAAGCACATGACCACCGATCACCAGCGGCGAGGAAAACAGCGCGCGCAATCCCTCAAGGTGCTCGATCAGATCATCGAGCGTCTTTGAGCTTTCGAGCCAGACGAAGTGACCGTTATCGTTGTCATACACCTCGCGGTCGCCAGCGCCCAGGCCAATGCGCCGCGCAATCTGCCGGGCGCATTCGCCATGAAGTTCTCGCGGGAGGCTGGCGAGCATCTGCTCGTACTGGCTTACCGAGACCGCGATCACATCAAAGGTTCGGTCAACCCCTTCCGCAGCCATCGCCGTAATGTTGGGAAGCCCCGACGCACTGCTGGTCATCTGAACCCGGCTGCGCCATTTTTGCGAGCTGCGCAGTGGCGCGTAGACCAATACGGCAACCAGGCTTGGACCCACAGTCAGAAAATAGCCGTATTCGCGAGCCAAACCCGGAACTACAAGGACCATGAGTGCCGCGCAAACGTACACAATCAACTTGGCCGACCTGCGTCTGGTCCTGGTTCCGAGAATTATCATCGAAGCGAAGGCTACGAGTAGTGGAACCCAGCCCAGAACTGTGACCTCACCCTTTGTCGCTCCGCGAATTCCGGAATAGTCGACCAGGGCCGCCGGAACTTTCTGGGCGCCGTGACCAAAATAGCCCAGGGCCGAATCCAGCTGCGGGTTGGTCATCGTGATGAAGACCAGCTTGTCCCTGAATGACCCGGCGGTGATCTGCCCTTGCAAGACCGCCCGAGCATCAACAACGGGAACACTATCCAGACGCAGTGAAAAATCAGGAAAAATCAGGTCGCCCTGATCAACTCCCCGATCCTGTGTCGATGCCACCGATGGCACCCACACCTTGTCGACGATCGTCGCGCGCTTGGTATCGACCGCATAGCCAATGAAGTTGACATTCCACGCTGAAACCGCCTGGCGAACTCCTTCAGGAAGCCTGAATGACGCCCTGTTCGGTTCAGAGTGGTTCAGGTCACTCCTCACGCTGCTTCGCCGAACAAGAATGGTGTTGGCGCTGTTTCGCTTCAACGCATCGCGCAACGCTTCTTCGCCGAGGTCGCGCTCACCGGTTGTCTGAGGATAATCCAGGAAGACCGTTCGAGCACCCATCCCCGCTATGTTGTCCAATAGCTCCGCCTGCCTGGCAGGAGAGCTGGCAACAGAACTCGAACTCAGCGGCAACCCGTTATCGAGCGAGACCACGACCGCGTCGGTCTGTTCGATCTGCGCGCGGTTCTTGAACCACACGTTCCAGTAGACATGTTCGAAGAATTGCAGCGACTGCGTGAAAACACCCAGCAACACGATGGCCAGGGTCACAAACAGTGGAGACTTCAAAAATGCACGCATTGACCCGCCGGTTGTGGCTTCGTTACCCACCGGCCCTAGCATCGCGATGGTTAAGGATGCTTAAAGCCTGATCCGTGGTCGCCCCGCAGTACCGCGGATTTCTGCGAGATTTGCTGCTTCAGGCAATTCCCATGCCCACCAATGACTTATCCAGCATCAACAGTTGCCAAAGCAGACGGGAATGGTCTGCGCGGCCGGAAATATGCTCTTCGCCCAGCGTAGCCAGCCGTCTGGAATCGAACCATTCGGTACGGGCCAGCGCCGCGCTTGTGGCGATGGCGCGCGCCTCTCCTGCCAGCGGCCCGCGGAACCACTGCGCGATCGGAGTGACAAAGCCTTGCTTCTGCCGATAGAGGACAGGATCCGGCAGATAGCGCCGCATTGCCTTTTTCATCAACCACTTGCCCTCACCTCGCCGCAGGCGCATCGATTCTGGCAGGCTAGCGGCAAATTCGATCAGGCGGTGATCGAGCAGGGGTTCTCGCGCCTCAAGGCTTGCCGACATGCTGGTGCGGTCGACCTTGGTCAGGATGTCACCTGGCAGCCAGAAGCGCAGATCGGCATATTGCGCCCGGTCCAGCCCCGAACGGGCGGGCGCGGCGCGCATCATCGCCTCAAACGGCTGTTCGGCGCGGTAATCCCCCCTCAAGCGGAGAAAACCGGGCGTGTAGAGCTTTTCGCGCAGTTCCGGCGGCGTTATCCCGATCGCCCGGGCATAGCCCGCTTCGCTGCTGGCGGCGAGCGCCAGCAACGTCGCCTTGGCACGCAGCGGCCGCGGCGCCCAATCGGCCTTGGGATAGATCGCCCCCAATGCTCCGAATAACGGTCCGCGCAGGGCCTGCGGCACAAGCGCGCGCAGCCGATCCTCGCCATGCTGGAAACGGTGGCGGCGGTAACCGGCAAAGGCCTCGTCGGCGCCGTCGCCCGAAAGCGCGACGGTGACATTCTCGCGCGCCAACTGGCACACCCGCCAGGTCGGCAGCGCGGACCCATCGGCGAAGGGTTCGTCAAACATTCCTGCGATGGTATCGGCAGCACCGTAATCGTCGGGGGAAACCACCCGGCTGAGATGCTCGGTGGAGAAACGCTCGGCCACCTGCGCGGCATAGGAGGTCTCATCCAGCGCGGAGACATCGAACCCGATCGAACAGGTCTTGACCGGACTGCTGCTTGCCTCGGCCATCAGTGCGACGACGCTTGAGCTATCGACCCCGCCGGAAAGGAAGGCCCCCAACGGAACATCGGCCACCATGCGCGATCGCACCGCCTGGCGCAGCAGATGCAGAAGCTCGGCCTCGAGGTCGGCGGCGCGGCCCTTGCGCCGTTCGGCGAAAGAGACGTCCCACCACTGGCGCGGCGCGGGCAATGGCGCATCGTGGCGCAGCATCAGGGAGTGACCGGCGGGAAGCTTGTGGACCCCGGCAAGGATTGAGCGGTGATCGGGGACATAGCCCCAGGCCAGATAGTCCTCCACTGCCAGCGGATCGGCCTCGCGCCGCAGCAGCGGGTGCGCCGCAAGTCCCTTGAGTTCGGAGGCAAAGGCAAGGCTGCCATCTGAAAGGGGCGCATAGAACAGCGGCTTCACCCCCAACCGGTCACGCGCCAGGAACAGGCTGCGCGCCTCGCAATCGTAGATCGCGAAGGCGAACATGCCGTGCAGGCGCAGCAGACAATCGGGGCCCCAGCGCTGCCAGGCCGCCAGGATCACCTCGCTGTCGCCATCGGTATGGAACCGCGCACCAAGCCCGCGCAGTTCCTCGCGCAATTCACGGTAATTGTAGATCTCGCCGTTGAAGACCAGCATCGCGCGCCCGTCGCTCGATGCCATCGGCTGCGGCGATCCGGCAACGTCGATGATCGAAAGACGGCGATGCCCCAGCCCTACCCCCGGTGCCGTCCAGATGCCGTGCCCGTCCGGTCCGCGATGGGCCATGGCGTCGCACATCCGTTCGACCCGGGCAGGATCGACCGGCTTGGGCGTTGAAAGGTGGAACAGGCCCGCAATGCCGCACATATGCCGCCGCCCCTAGCGCGCTGCCGCGATGCGGTCCATCCACGCTCCGGGATTACCCGCGGCCATGATGAACGATTGCAGCGCTTGCGGCGCGGGGTGGCCGGGTTGCTGTTCGGCGGAAAGGATCAGCATTGCGGTGGGCCGGGCGCGCAGCTGCACCCGGTCGGCGATGTTGGCGAGCTTCAGCCGCGCGTTGCTGCCCGAAAGCAGATCGCCGGTGCGGTAATAGGTCAGCGCGATCCGCTCGACCGAGCGCCCCCAGCGCAGCCGCTCGGACTTGGCAGGCGGCATGTCCGGTCCGGGACTGGCCCAGTTCCATTCGGTCCCCGGTATCAGCGCCCCTTCCCCAAAACCCCCTGCCTCGCGGCCTTCACCCTGCCCGGCGTAGAGCGCGAAGAACACATCGACCTGATTGCCGCGCTCATCCCGGTAGCGCCCGAGCAGCCGGTGTCCGGCGCCGCTCGCGCGCGGCTCCCACCACGCCTGCGGCAAATAATCGACCCGGTGCCACCCAGGCACATCGGGCAAGACAATCTGGCGCGGCAAAGGTGCGTTCAGGCGCTCGGCGGCGCGAGCCCAGCCTTGCGCCCCGAACGCCAGGACGCCGAGCGCTGCGATCGCGCCCAAGGCACCGATCCGATAGTCGGCCAGCTTATCGATCCGGGGATCGGCGTTGAGCGCGTTGGCGTCGATCAGGGGATCATCGAGCCCGCGATCGAAATAGCGCCAGGACAGGCCCAGCACAGCGGCAATTACGATCGCGAAGAACACCCAGCCGTAGATGATGTGATCGATCCCCCCTGCCCGCTCTACGCCGACATATTGCGCGGCATAGATCGTACCCCAGGCGCGAATTCCGTTGGTGACGATCGGCGCAACAATGCACAGCACCATAAAGGCCATGCGCCGTCTCCAGCTGCGGAAGCAGACATTGCCAACCAGCGCGCCAAGCGCGACCATCGCGATCAGGAACTTCACTCCCGAGCAGGCCTCGGCCACCTGAAACAAGCCAGCTGGCGTGTCGATAAACACGCCATCGATCTGGGCCGGAATTCCGCTCGCCTGGACCAGCGCGATGGTCAGCTTGGCGGTAAGTGTCTGAAGCGGCGGAACCAGTTCATCACCGAAAGGAATCAGAAAAACGCTGTAGAACAGCGGAAAGATCAGGCCCGCCGAAACGCGTGGCCCGAGCAGCAACAGCACTGCGGATGGCAGCATGGACACTGCGCCGGCTTGGCGGAACAGGTTGAACCCGGCCATCGCGCCGAGCATCCACAGCGCCAGCGCTCCTGCAAGAGCGATCAGCCCCGGCCACCAGATAAGTGGCTCCAGTCTGGCCAGTTGCGGCATCCGCAACCAGACCAACCAGGCGATGATCGCGGGAACCAGCAGTTCGTGGTTGTAAGTCGATGAATTCCACCATTGGTCGAAGATCGCCAGCCAGTCAGGCAGAAACGCGATCAGCAAGGCAAGCCAGCATGCGCCGAGCCGAAGCAGGGCACCGCGCCAGACAGGGCTGAGCCGCGAGGGGTGTTCGCGCGGAACCGGGGCGACCAGATCAGGCGACATGGCGCGCCGCCGGTTCGGGAAAGCCGATCAGTCCCGCAAGCGGAGCCAGCACCGCCGGCCAGCTCAGCCGATCGATCACGAAACGGCGTGCGGCATGCCCCAGATCGCCGGCCCAGGTGCTATCGCAGAGCAGCGCCACACAGCGCTCGGCCAGTTCGGCATCGCTTTCGCCCACGGCAAAATGCGCCGCGTCCTGGGCTCCGATCCCGGTCGCCGCACCTGGGGTCAGCACCACCGCAAGCCGCATCGCCATCGCCTCGAGCACCTTGTTCTGCACCCCGCGCGCGATCTCGAGCGGAACCAGCGCCAGATCGGCCCCGGCCAGCCAGCAACGCATGTCATCCACGCCGCCCCAAACGTGAACCCCGTTGCCGCCGCTCCGCTCAACAAGGCTCTCTGGTGGGCTCCGGCCAACAACATGAAAGCTCGCTTCGGGAAAGCGCTTCCGGATCGCGGGCAGAATCCGCTCTATCACACGGGTTGCGGCAGCCACGTTGGGCGGATAGTCCATTTGGCCAGTAAAGATCAGGTGCGGCCCCGGAAAATCGAGCAACCTGGGTTCGGGGCAGACCATGGCTGGATCGAAATAATCGGAATCGATACCATTGCGCAGGACATCGACCGCGCCGCCGCAGGCCAGCTCGGGCGAGAGGCGCGCGCGCAGCAGTGCGGCTTCTTCGGCGGAAATCAGCAAGGTCTTGCTTGAACGCCCCACAAGGCGCGCTTCCTCCGCCGCAAGCAGCCGCCCCTCACGGGCGTTGACCCACCGCATCGGGCCCTTGCCGCTGCGACCATAGGCTTCGAATTTGGCCGAATCGACATCGACCAGATCGCAGATCACCCGCCCCGCGAAATCGGCAGGGACGTAGTGCCCCATCTGCCCCGAGAAGACGTAGATCGCCGTGATATCGCATTGCGCCAGCACTTGCTTTACGTAGGCGGCGATTCGGCGGTCGTGAAATGCGGTCAGGCTGACCGGCTTGCCCTTCAGCACGGCCTCGATCCCGGCGAGCGCCAACGGCTTGCTCCGCTTGACCAGGCAATGGCTGGCAGCTAGCGCAGCAAGTTCGCCCGCTTCGGCCAGATCGGCCTCGTCATCGGCAAAGCAGGCAACGTGGACCGGGGCCAGCGTAGCCAGATGGCGCAGCACATGGTGCGAGCGGATCTTGTCGCCACGATTGGGCGGAAACGGCACGCGGTGGGCCAGGAACAGGATCTCGCCCGTCATGGCGGCAAGGCTCAGCCCAGGCCCCGGGCGATGAACGGCCCGATCAGGTTGGCAAGTGGTAGCGGCAAGCGCTTCCACAGCGCGATCCGGGCCGCGTGGCGTTCGCTGGTGGGATCGGCATCGCGCGCCTCGGCGCCCGGCGCGGTCCAGCTGGCATAGCCCAGCGGTTCGGGCTCGAAGCCCCAGTTCTTCTTGAAATCGTGGGCGCCGCTGCCGGTTTTCGAACGGCCGAAATCGAAGCTGGTGCAACCGCGCCGCCGGGCATGGCACATCAGCTCGTAATACATCCGGTCATTCGCGCGCAGCCGCCGCGCGGCAAAGGTGCCTCCGCCCCAATAGGGCATCACCGCGCCCTTGTGATAGAGCGACAGTACACTGGCGACGGGTTGGCCGCTGTGTCGCACAGTCAGGATATCGGCATCCTCACCGAAGGCGTCGAGCACTTCGCCGAACAGGCGGCGCGGGAACACCGGTGTCCCCAGATTGCGCACGCTTTCGGAATAGACCGCATAATGAGCTGCTCGATCGGTTGCGCCGCGCCCGACTTCGACGGTCAGATCGCCCGCCAGCCCCTTGCGGACCTCGGCGCGCTGCTTGCGCGGGATCCAGGTCAATTGCGCTTCGTCATCGCCTTGAAGCGGAGCCGAAAAGCCGCTGTGGCTGTCTTGCCGGACCTTCCACCCCTCGCGGCCCTGCGGCAGAACGCCGCCACGCAACTCTATGGTCGGGACACTGCGGCGCAGCGCCAGCTCTTCCGCCGCGCCGACAAGCTCAGCGGCGATGTCATCGGTCTCGGCCATAATCCCGCCGCCGACACCGAAGCCGCTCGATACCAGAACCCGCCCGAACAAGGGCGAATGCACCTCAAGCAGTGGCAAATAGCCGACAATTTCTCCGGCGCGCTCAGACAAAAGGCAAAGCGCGCGATTGCCCGTGCCGTGCGCGACCGCATTCAGCCAGGCTGGCCGGTGGAAAGCGGTTCCCTTGGGCTGCGCGGCGACAAAGCGTTCGATCCGGCGCGCCTCATCGGGATCGGCAAGGTCGGCCTGTCGCAGCGCGGTCCAGATCGGTTGGAAGGGCGCGTTCATGCCGCCAGCTCCACCGCTTGTCCGGCTTCACGGTGCGCCAGGATGTCCATCCGTTCCCAAGCGAACTCGCCCAGCAGCTGTTCCAGTTTCTCCGCCATCACCTCAAGGTTGGTGTAATGCCGCAAGCGCGAACGCAGCGGGGCGCCGGCCACGCGCGGCTGCTCGGGGTCCACTTCCCAGGGATGGAAATAGAACACCGCAGGACGCCGGTCGTGGCGGTTGACCTGGCGGATCGCCCAGCGCGAGAAGGCATAGGGCAGCACGCGGAAGAACCCGCCACCGCCGGCCGCGAGCCGCTTGCCCGCGAACATCGCGGTTGTGACGGGAATTTCGAGCAGATCGGACCACGGCAGGGGCCGGAAGGCAAAGCGCGGCGCCTCGCGCCAGCCATAGTGATCGTGGACGATCGGGGCGACTGACGAGGAGTAAGCATAGCCCTGGTCGGCCAGTTCCATGTAGGCCCAGGGCGTGCGCTGATCGATCGAGAAGCTGGGCGCGCGATAGCCGCGAACCTGCATGCCCGATGCGTCTTCAAGCGCTGCGCGGCTCTTTTTCAGATCTTCGCCAAAGGAAGCGCGGTCCATCCGGAAGACCCGGGCATGATCCCAGCCGTGGCTGGCGAGTTCGTGCCCCTCGGCCACGATCCGGCGCATCAGCGCGCCGTGGCGCTTCGCCACCCAGCCCAGCGTGAAAAAAGTAGCCTTGACCTCCGCCTGGGCAAACATGTCGAGGATCTGCGCGCAATTACGCTCAACCCGGTCGGACAGGCCGTCCCAGCTGTCGCGGTCGATCACGCCTTCGAAGGCGCCGACCTGGAACCAGTCCTCGACGTCGACCGAAAGGCCGTTGACCACAGGAGACGACATGGCGACCTCGCTCCCAGATCGATCAGGCGGCGGCGCGTTCGGCGTCGTCGGCCTCGATCCACTCGATCAGCATGGTCAGAGTCTGGCGGATGGTCCGCTCCTGTTCGAGCATCTTGTTCTCCAGCGCGGCAAACTTCGCTTCGATTGTGGCGATGGCGGCGTTCTGCGCCAGCGGATCGACCGCCGGGGCCGCATCGCGCTCATTCGCCAGCTCGATTACCGCCTGTTGCAGCTCCGCGATCTGGGTGTCGCGTTCGGCCAGCAGGGCCTGAAGCTGCGCCATCGCGACCGCGTCAACCGGGACCGGCGTCGGGGCGGCTTCCACGGCGGTCTGCGCAGGCGCGGCGGCCGCTTCGACCTTGCGCTCGGGGCGCTTGAGTTGAAGCGTGCCGTCAAGCTCGAGCTCCTCGAGCACCTGGCTCAGCATCGCGCCGTCGATCCGGCTGCGCTGCTCGACCGCGCCCAGCAGCATCAGGCGGTTGCAGATCTGGTTGATCCGGCGCGGCACCCCGCCCGAAGCCTCGAACAGCTCGGTGAACACGCGCTGGTCAAACTTGGGATTGCCGCTCCAGCCGACGCAGGTCAGGCGGTGTTCGATATAGGGCTGGACTTCGCCCAGCTCCATCGCCTCAAGGTGATGCGCCGCGATCACCCGCTGGCGCAGCTGTTCAAGCTGGGGGTGATCCTGAATCGTGTCGCGGAATTCCGGCTGGCCGAGCAGCAGGGTCTGCAACAGCGGATGCGCGCCAAGCTGGAAGTTGGAGAGCATGCGCAGCTCTTCAAGCGCATCGATGCCCAGGTTCTGGCTCTCGTCGACCACCAGCAGGCAGCGGCGGCCGGACCGCGCTTCATCGTGAAGGAAGGCTTCAATTGCGCCTAGCGCGCTGGCCTTGTCGTGTCCGTCGACGATCAGGCCAAAGGCCTGGGCAACGACGTGGACCAGTTCCTCGCCGTCAAGCTTCGAGGTGACGATTTGCGCGGCGGTGAGGCGTGCCGGATCGATCGTCGCCATCAGGTGCGCGACCAGGGTCGACTTGCCCGCGCCGACCTCGCCGGTGATCACCACGAAGCCTTCGCCCTGGGCCAGGCCATAAGACAGATAGGACAGCGCCTTGCGGTGCGTCAGGCTCTCGAAATAGAAAGTCGGATCCGGCGTGAGCTGGAACGGCCGCCCGGTGAGCCCATAGAAATCGTTGAACATCGTCTCTTACTCCAAATCCCAGGCTCAGAACGAATAGCGCAGGCCCAGCATGGCCTGGGCGGTCCAGATATCGTCGAGCAGCTCGCGGTTGACACTTTCGGTGCCGATCGCGGCAGTCGCGGTCAGGTGGTTGCCGATCGAACGGTAGTAGGCGGCGGTTGCGCCAACCGCGACGACATCGCCAGACAAGGCATCTCCGCTTTGGTACCAATTGGCCCAGACGTTGGTGCCGAAGCTCGAATTGGCGTCGATCCGGCCGTTGAGATAGCCTGCGAGCCAGTAGTTCTCGTCGATCACGCCATTGGCCGAGGCCAGTACCGTACCCGGCGCGGCAACGAACTTGCGGCGATCGTAACCGGCGCCGACGCCGTACTGCACCCGGCTACCGGCATAGCCCGCCGTGGCCATGATCCCGCGCGAACGGAACACCGACGAACGCACCGAACCCAGCGCGTTGTTGAGGCACGCGCCCTGCCCGGAGGAAAGGCTGCCCTGCGCGGCGACGCAGCCGCCGATATCGCCGGTCAGCGGATTGCGCAGCACATCGAACTGGGTCGGCAGGTTCGACAGCGCGTTGGTGACCATACCGCCAAAACCGGTGATATTGTCATAGACCGAGACGTTGATGCTGGTCTTGCTGCTCGGCGCATAGGCGAACGAGCCGTAATAGCTGGTCGAATCGTAACGCCGCCCGATATGGGCTTCGAGGGCGGTGCGCCTACTCGGCCGCCACAGCACCCCGGCGTCCCAGATCAGCCCGTCGCTTTCGAATGCGATCCGGCGCGGCGCGCTCTTGTCGGTGACATAACGCCCATCGGGACCGATCACCGGATCGCCGGTAAGCGTATCGCGCACAGCATCGCGACTTGATATCTCGACATGTTCGTAACCGATCCCGCCGAGCAGCGCGACATCGCTGCTGACCGGTATGGTGATATCGGCCCGGGCGTGCTTGTCATCGACCCGCTGATCGAGATTGGAGACGTCTTCGCGCACCCAACCGGCGCCGACCCCCAGTCCGACCGGAAGCACGGTGCCAGCGCGGGTTCCGGCATGGACCTGGGCATTGTGAACCACCGACTCGTCGAACACGTCAACCAGCGGCTGGCCCGGCGCAAGCATCAGCGAGGACGGAGATTCGACCCGGGTGTAGCCAAGCCGGTAATGGGCATCGATCGCCACGTCCCCGGCATGGGTGGTCAGCGACGGCCCGGCATAGGCCGAATAGATCTGGGTGATCGAATTGCTCAGATCGTTGCCGCTTACTGTCGATCCGTTGTTCTCGACGCTCATCCGCGAAGCGAGCGCCCCAACCTCGAAGCTGAGCGTACGCGGCACGATCCCGAACGAGGCCCGCGCCACGCCGGAAATCACATCGGCATCGTTGGTCTTCTTGCCCCAGCCAAAGCGGCGCTCATAGCGCAGCGAGGCCGAAGCCTGGGTATTGCGTCCATTGAGAGAAGCATCGAGCCCGGCGGCCAGCACCGAATAGGTCAGCACGTCGCTGCCCGGCGAAAGCTCTGCCTGGGCAACCTGCTGGGCCTCGATATAGGGCGTGACCCGCACGCGCGATACGCGGCCCCCATGCGTGCCCATGCTGTCACCGCCTTCATCGCCGGCGTCGCTATCATCGCCGCCGCCGTCTTCCCCATAGGAAAGAAACTGCGCGTGCGCAGCAGCTGGCGTCAAAGCCCCAAGTGCGAATGCAACTGCGAATATCTGCCTGGAGAGGTGCGCCTTCATGGTCATCCCCCGTATCCGTAATAGGAGCCAAAGCGGCGGCCGCTCGGGCTGAAATGAACTGCATTGAGCAGCAACTGAATGTTCGGACAGCCCGACAGCAGTGAAACCGCGTCTTCGAGCGCCCCCTGCCCTGTTCTGTCGGCACGGGCGACCAGCACCGCCTGTCCGGCATATTTGGCGAGTTCCGCTGCGGGCGAGGCCGCCAGCGCGGGCGGGCTGTCGAAGATCACGAAGCGGTTGGGTGCGCCCTGGGTGAGCCGATCAAGCACCGCGCGGGTGCGCGAACTGGAAAGGTATTCGCTGTCGGAATTGGTTGCACTGCCCGCAGGCAGCACCCAAAGCCCCGAAATGTCCGTGCCGATCACGCAATCGGCGACATCGACCCCTGGATCGGACAGCGCGTCCATCAGCCCCGGCCCGCCGGGAAGCCCCAGCATCGAAAGCACCGAAGGCTTGGCGAAATCGGCATCGACCAGCAGCACTTCGCTTTCCTTCTCGGCGGCGATCGCCAGCGCGAGGTTGACCGAAGTGAAGCTCTTGCCTTCGCCCGGATGTGGCGAGCAGATCAGCACCCGCTGCGCCTCCATGCCCATGCCCTGCTGGGCAAGCTGCGCAGCATTGAGCAGCAGTTGGCGCTTGACGATCCGGAACTCCTCAAGCAGCGCGGAAACGCTGCCTTCGGGCACGATCAGGCCCTGCGTGCGCAGGTGCTCGCGGTTGATCGGATGGCGTTCTCCCGTGAAGCAAACCTTCTCGGGCCGCGCCACGACCGGGACCTGGGCGGCCTCCTCGGCGGCGAGCACTTCGGGCACGACAATCTCTGGCGCCTCTTCCTCGGGTACGGCGCGGGTGGGGTTGATCGCAGGTTCCGCGACCGTTGCAACCACTGCGTCCTCGACCGGCTTCTCATCGGCACGGCGGTAGCGCTTGCGCTGTTTGGCCGGCGGAATCAGCTCTTCGGGGATCGGTGCGGGCGAAAATTGCACCAGATCGTAATTGCGCACCACGCGCTCGATCAGGCTGGCCGCCTTTTCCTCCGCAGCTTCCTGGTCCGGCAGGGGGATCTTGCTCTGTTCGGTCACTTTGCTTCCCCTCAGGCCACAAGTCCGCGCTGGACGAATTCGACCACCAGCAGGAGGACGAACAGAGCGCCCAGCGCGCCCGAGGCGGCGTAGAACTGTTTCATTCGCCGCCTGCGCAGCACACGCCCGGCATCGGTCAGGGTCATCGTCACCGCTCCCAGCACCGGCAGCCCGAGCGTGCGCTCAAGCTTGGCCGTTGTGGTGAAGGTGGAGCGCAGCTGGCCCAGCGCGAATGCCGCCGCCGCACCCGCACCGAGCCCGATTACCAGCACCGCGAAGAGCAGCAGGGGGCGGTTCGGCGCGACCGGGCTGCGCGGGGTCGTCGGCGGATCGATGACGTCGAACTTGACGGCATTGTGCTCGGTTTCGACCTGTCCGCGCAGACGCAGATCTTCGCGGTCCTTGAGCAGCTTGTCGTATTGCTCCTTGAGCACGTCATAGTCGCGGTTGATCCGCTGATATTCGGCGGCCAGTTCGGGATTCTGGATCTGCTGCGCGGTGATCGAGCTGATATCGGACTGAACCGAAGCACGGCGGCTCATCAGCGCCTGAACGTTGGCCTGGCGCTCTGCCTTGATCGATTGCAACGAGGTATAGGCCGGGTTGGGCGTACCGCCGCCCCCGCTGGCGCCTTCGGCCTGTGCTGCGGCGCGCAGGGCGGCAACCTGGTTCTTGGCCGCAATCACATCGGGATGGTTTTCGGTCAGCCCGCGCGCGCGCATCGAAGCGAGATCGGACTGTGCCTGGTTGTAGGCCGCACGGGCGCCCCCTGCCGGACCCACGCCGGGGATGGTCTGAGGTGTGCCCGCAAGCTGGCCGTTGATCGCCGCCAGTGCGCTTTGCGCAGCAGCCAGATCGGCGTCGATCCCGCGCAGCTCCTGCCGCATGGTCTCAAGCCGTTGAAGCGTCGTCACCCCGCCCTGGGCGAGATTGGGATTGGCTGCCTCAAATGCGAGACGTTTCTGCTCGGCAGCCTCTAGGTCTTTCTGGCGGGATTCGAGCTGCTGATCCATGAAGCTGAGCGATTGCGACATCTCGCCGTGGTTCCCGGCGAGATTCTCTTCGCGGAAAATGTCGATCAGCTTGACCACCACATCCTGGGCGATCCTGGCGTTGAGCGGATCGGACTTGCTGCCATCGCCATAGCTTGCGGTGATCTTGAACAGGTTGTCCCCGGTCGATTCGACCTTGATCCGCTTGCCTAGCGAAAGCACCGTCCCTTCCATCTGCTTGGGTGTGGTGATGCCTTCGCCGATCGCGGTGCGGCGGACAACCTTCTCGAGATTGACCGCGCCGGTCAGGGTCTGGCGGACGCGGTCTATGTCGCGTTTGGAGCTGCTTTGCAGCCCGGTTACGTCGCTCAGAACATCCTCAAGCTGGACATAGATCCGCGCTTCGGATTCGTAGCTGTTGGGGATCATGGCGACGACCAGCCAGCCCAGCAGGCACACGCCCCAGGCGACGCCGAGCGCCAGCCAGCGCCGGTACCAGACCGAAAAGAGCGCTGCGCGCAGTTCGTCGTAGATGCTGTTCATGGTGCTGGCCGGTCGCCCTTCCTCAGAACGTGCTCTCGGGGATGATGATCACGTCCCCCGGCATCAGCATGACATTGGCGGCGGTATCGCCCTTCTTGAGCAGATCGCCCAGGCGCACGGCATATTCGCGCTGACGCCCGGTCTGCTTGTCGAAGCGGACCAGTTTGGCGCGGTTGCCCGCCGCATATTCGCTGAGCCCGCCGACCGCGATCATCGCATCGAGCAGGGTCATGTTGGCGCGGTAGGGGATCGAAGCGGGCTTTTCGGTCGCCCCGACGATCCGCACCTGCTGGCTGTAGGTCCCGGCAAACTTGTTGACGATCACCGAGACCAGCGGATCCTGGATGTACTGGGAGAGCTGGAGCTTGATGTCCTCGGCCAGCATCGAAGGCGTCTTCCCCACGGCCGGCATGTCGGTGATCAGCGGGGTGGTGATGCGCCCGTCGGGCCGCACCTGCACCTTGGCGCCAAGCTCGGGATTGCGCCACACGAAGATGGTCAGCTCGTCGAGCGGGCCGATGACGTATTCCTCGCCGGGGCCCTCCTGCATCGCCACGAAGCTGGCGGGCGGCAGTTGCGGGCCATTGGCGCTGCCCGCGCATCCGCCCAGCGCAAGGCAGACCAGGGCGCTGCCGGCAAGCAGACGGGAAACACGGGTGATCGGCATCGGGCATATCCTTTGAAAGCGCCGCGCCGCCGCTTGGGCATGCCCTTCCCGCACGAAGGCCCGGCTATTCAGCCTCGGCTATCGGCAAAAAGGGTGAATATTACGTTAGCCTTGATGGGCTTTTCGCCCCCTGGTCCCAATTCGGGACGCCTGCCAAGCTGCTGGTTAAACCAGCATTTCCGCCGCCGGGCCTTGCCCCAGGAAGGCCGAGGGGCTGGCGCTGGCGCCATAGGCGCCGGCGCAGAACACCGCCACCAGATCGCCCGGCTCGGCCATGGGGAAATGGCCCCTGTCGGCCAGTCGGTCGAGCGGGGTGCACAGGCAGCCAACCACGCTGGCCTCTTCCTCGGGCGCCGCGTCGAAGCGGCTGGCCAGCGCCACCGGGTAATTGCGCCGCACAACCGTGCCGAAATTGCCCGAGGCGGCAAGCTGGTGGTGCAGCCCGCCATCGACGATCAGGAAAACCTCGCCGTGACTGACCTTGCGATCGACCACGCGGGTCAGATAAACCCCTGCTTCGCCAACCAGATAGCGGCCAAGTTCGATGCAGAAGCGGGTTTCGCGCAGCACCTCGGGCAGGTGCGAAAACTGCTCCGCCAAAGCATCGCCAACCGCCTTGAGGTTGAGCGGTTCATCGCCGGGGAAATAGGGAATGCCGAACCCTCCGCCGAGGTTGCAATGCGGCACAGGTGCGCCTGCTTTCCCGGCCAGCCGCGCCGCCAGCGCCAGGGTCTGCGCCTGGGTATCGGCAATCGCCGCGGCATCGAGCGCCTGACTTCCGGCGAAGATATGAAAGCCACGCCATTCGGCCCCCGCCGCCACGATCGCGCGCGCCAGCGCCGGGACTCGCTCGGCATCGAGCCCGAACGGCTTGGCCCCGCCGCCCATCTTCATTCCCGACCCCTTGAGATCGAAATCGGGGTTTACCCGGATCGCCAGACGCGGGGTTACGCCCAGCCGATCCCCCACGGCCAGCGCCCGCGCAGCCTCGGCTTCGGATTCGCAATTGAGTGTAACGCCTTGCGAAACCGCCGCTTCCAGCTCGGCATCGCGCTTGCCGGGGCCGGCAAAGCTGATCCGGCGCGGATCGATCCCGGCAGCCTGGGTCAGGGCAAGCTCGCCCCCCGAAGCGATATCGAACCCGTCGACCAGGCCATCCATCAACCCCAGCAGCGGCCCATAGGGATTGGCCTTGACCGCATAGTGCAAATGCAACTGCGCAGGCATCGCCGCACGCAGATCGGCCAGCCGCTGGCGGATCAGGTCAGCAGAATAGACAAACAGCGGGGTCGATCCGGCCTCGGCAGCCCATTCCGATGCCTTGCGCCCGGCAATTGCCAGTTCGCCATCGATTGCCGCGTATCCGGCGGGGATCGGCCCGAGCGGCTTCATGCCGCCAGCTCCGCGTAAAGCCCGGTGCGATCGATCTTGCCATTGGGCGAAATCGGCATAGCTGCGCGCCAGTGGATAACCTTCGGTTGCATGAAATTAGGCAATTCCTGCATGAGGATGCGCGGCAATTCTTCCTCTCCGCCTGAAGTTCCGGGCGCCGGTCTGACGATCAGATGAACCGCCTGACCCAGCCGCTCGTCGGGGATCCCCAGGGCCACGGCCTCGGCCACCAACCCGGTCGCGAGCGCCGCATCCTCAACCTCTTGCGGGCTGATCCGGTTGCCTGCACACTTGATCATCGCATCGCGCCGCCCGGCGAAATAGAGCAAGCCGTCGGCATCGCGCCGCACCCGATCGCCCGACCATACCGCCGTGCCGCCATAGCGCGAGGCGGCGGGAGCCGACTTGAAACGCTCGGCAGTGCGGACCGGATCCTGCCAGTAGCCTTGCGCCACCAGCGGCCCGCAATGAACCAGCTCGCCCTCCTCGCCATCCGCGGCAATCTCGCCATTGTCGGCGATCACCAGGATTTCGGCATGGGGAATGGCCTTGCCCATCGACGTTGGGTGGCTATCGACCAGCGCTGGATCGAGATAGGTCGAACGGAACGCTTCGGTCAGCCCATACATCGGGAACAGCCGCGCCGCCGGGAACAGATCGCGCAGACGCCGCACCAGTTCTGTGGTCAGCGCACCACCCGAATTGGTCAGACGGCGCAGCTTGGCCGCTGTTTCCGTCGGCCATTCAAGCTCAGTCAGCTGGACCCACAGCGGCGGCACGGCAGCCAGCGTGGTGATACCGTGACGCTCCACCGCCTTGATCACATCGCGCGGGGTCAGATAGTCAAGCGGCACCGCGCTGGCACCGGCGAACCAGTGCGAGAGCAGCTGGTTCTGCCCATAATCGAACGACAAGGGCAGCACGGCGAGCGCCCGGTCATCGGCCCGCAGGCCCAGATAGTCGGCCACGCTCTCGGCCCCCAGCCACATATTGGCATGGCTGAGCATCACCCCCTTGGGCTTGCCGGTCGAACCGCTGGTGTAAAGGATCGCGGCAAGATCATCCGGATCGAACCTGGACGGGCCAAGCCGCTGCGCCGCCTCGGCTTGCTCCAGTGCCTCGGCTTCTGCGACCACCTGGCAGCCCGCGGGAATGTCGGCTTCACCCAGAGTGGTGAGCCGCGAGGGGGTTCCCACCAGCAGCCGCGCACCACTGTCGGCCAGGATATGTGCCACCTGGGCGTGCTTGAGCAGAGGGTTAACCGGGACATGGACCAACCCGGCCCGCGCCGCCGCCAGCGGCATCAGGCAGGTCAGCTCGCCCTTGGCCGCCCAACTGGCAACCCGCGCGCCCGGCTCGGGAACCTGCGCCGCGAGCCATCCCGCCAGCGCAGCGACACGATCCCTTAAGTCCTTGTAGCTTAGGGTATGTCCGCGCAGCACGAGCGCGGGGGCCGCATCTGCCCCGGTCAGGGCCAGATGGTCGATCGGCCGGATCGCGGTTTTTCGGGCTTCGAGCACGGGCTTTGACAACTCCAACGGGAACTTTTCGCTTTGGTTAGCGTTGCATATCACGCCGATGTTAACGAAGTGCTTGGCGATGCCAAGACGGCGGCTCTGCTTGACGCCCATGCAAGCTCCGCGCCGTTCGACCGCAGCGAGTGGATCGCGCTTCAGGCGCGCGGCGCCGACCAAAACCCCTTGATTGCGGTTGCCAGCTGCGGCGATGCCCGCGCCGTTCTGGCGCTTGTCGGCGCCGGGCACCTGCGCTCGCTTGCAAACTGGTACAGTTTCACCGCTCGCCCGCTGACCAGCGAAGGCGAAGCCGGTGAGCAGGCCCTCACCGCCCTCGCCCGCGATCTCAAACGGCGCGCCTGGCGGATTACCCTGGCTCCACTGCCCGACGAAGATGGCCGCGCCAGCCAGACCGAACGCGCCTTTGCGGCCGCAGGATGGAAAACCCGCCGCGAGCAGTGTGACGTCAATCACATCCTGGAGGTGGGCGGACGCAGCTTCGCCGAATACTTCGCCGCGCGGCCTGGTCCCTTGCGCACCACCTTCAAGCGCAAGTCTGGCAAGGTATCGGTGCGCCTGCTCCAGCACTTCTCTCCGCGCGTATGGAACGAGTATGAGGCAGTTTACGCGGCCAGCTGGAAGCCGGAGGAAGGCAATCCGGCCATGCTGCGCGCCTTTGCGGAACAGGAAGGCAAGGCCGGGCGGCTGCGGATGGCCGTGGCGCATATCGATGGTCAGCCGGTTGCCGCGCAGTTCTGGACCGTCGAAGGCGGCATGGCCTATATCCACAAGCTGGCCCACCGCGAGGATGCCAGGGCGCTTTCGCCTGGGACTACGCTTTCCGCCGCGCTGTTCGAGCAGGTGATCGATCGCGACAAAGTACGCCTGGTCGATTTCGGCACGGGCGACGATGCCTACAAGCGTGACTGGATGGAGGCGGTGCGCCTGCGCTTCCGGCTCGATTGCCTCAACCCCGCCGCGCCGCGCGCCTGGCCGCACCTTGTGCGCCGGGCCTTGGCTGGATAGAGCGCGGAACGCCTGTCAGGGATACCAGAGAATGACCAGCGATACCGATCACAAATTGCGCCGGATCCTTACCGATGTGCTGGGGCTCAAGCCCGGTCAGGCCGATGCCTTCGATGCCGATACCGGCCTGTTCGGCCACCTGCCCGAACTCGATTCGATGGCGGTTGCCGGACTGCTGACCGAGATGGAGGACCGGCTCGATATCGTGGTCGAGGATGACGAACTCGATGGCGAGCTGCTCGAAACCTATGGCAATCTGCTGGCCTATGCGGAGGCCAAGCGCGCGCGCTGATGCAGATCACCGCCTATCCCTGTCCGCTTCCCGGCGGCGCGGCGGGCAGCGAATTCGCGCTGACCTTTGACCGCGACCGCCGGCACCGCATGCTGGTGCTGCCCGCGCTGTTCGACGAAGCCAACCGCATGCGCCGCTTCACCCTCGAGGTGATGCGACGGCTTGACGGGGCCGGGATCGACAGTTTTCTGCCCGATCTTCCTGGCAGCAACGAAAGCCTGCGCACGCTGGCCGAGGTCGAGGCCGAGGACTGGGCAATGGCAGCCGAAGCTGCCGCCGCCGAATTCGGCGCCAGCCACGTGCTGGCGATCCGTGGTGGCGCATTGTTCGTGCCCAAGGCCTTGCCGGGATGGAGCTATGGCGCGGTCAAGGGCGCCAGCCTGCTGCGCACCATGCTGCGCGCGCGGGTGCTCGCTTCGCGCGAGGCCGGGCGCGAGGAAAATCTTGAGGGCCTTATTGCCGCAGGCCTGGGTCAGGGGATGGAGCTGGCCGGGTACCGGCTTTCGGCAGAGATGTTCGCGCGGCTGCACGAACTCGCTCCAAACGAGGATATCCGCCTGACGGCGATCGATCAGGAACTGGTCGGGGGAAGTCCCCTGTGGCTGCGCGCCGAGCCTGACGAGGATGCCGATCAGGCCGATGCCCTGGCGGCGGTGATCGCGATGGGACTCAAGCAATGAGCCGCCGCCAGCTTACCTTTCCCTGCGAGGGAGTGCATCTGGCTGGATCGCTCGATTCGGCTGCGGCGACCACCGGTTTGCTTATCGTCAGCGGCGGCAACGAAGTGCGCGCCGGGCCTTGGGGAAGCCAGGCCGAACTGGCCGAGAGGATTGCCACCGCCGGTTTTCCGGTGCTGCGTTTCGATCGGCGCGGAGTGGGCGATAGCGAGGGTGAGAACGGCGGCTTCACTGCCAGCGCCCCCGATATCGCCGCCGCGCTGAAGGCCTTTCGCGCCCATGTGCCCACGCTCAAGCGGATCGTGGCGTTCGGCAATTGCGACGCAGCCAGCGCGTTGATGCTGGCCCGTGGTGAAGGGATCGATGCTCTGGTCCTTGCCAACCCGTGGACCTTCGAGCCGGAGCCGGAACCCGAAGCCGAGCCGGAAACGCCGAGGGAACCCGAAGCGCCACCGATGCCCCCATCGGTGCTGCGCGCGCATTATCTGCGCCGCCTGACCGATCCGCGCGCGTTGTGGCGGCTGCTGACCGGAAAGGTCGAGGTCAGAAAGCTCGCCACGAGCCTGGCTGAAGCGGTTAAGCCAGATGCCCCGCCCAGCAGCCTGGCCCAGCAAATGAGCGAAGGGATCGCGGACTATCCCAGGGCGGTGACGATCCTGATCGCCGAGCGCGACCGCACCGGTCAAGCCTTCCTAGCCAGTTGGGATCGGAGCGACGAGCGTCTGCGCATCTGCCCCGATGCCAGCCACAGCTTCGTCGAACCGCAGGCACGGATCTGGCTGCAAGGCCAGATCCTCGCGGCGCTACGCGGGGCTTCCTAGCCTCGCGCCAGAAATTCGCGTTCGGCGACGAAACGCTCGGCATCGAGCGCGGCCATGCAGCCGGTGCCGGCCGCGGTCACTGCCTGACGATAGGTGTGATCCATCACGTCGCCGCAGGCGAAGACTCCGGGGATCGCTGTCTTGGGAGTGCCCGGCTCAACCACGATGTAGCCCCCGGCATCGAGCTCGACCTTGCCCTTGAACAGCTCGGTCGCGGGGGCATGACCGATCGCCACAAAGGCGCCGTCGGTCGGCTCGAGGGAGGCCTCGCCGGTGACGGTATCCTTCAGGGCCACCCCGGTCAGCCCGGTCTCCCCGCCGACGAAATGGTCAACCGCCTTGTTCCACAGCACCTTGATGTTCGGGTGGGCGAAGAGCCGGTCCTGCAGGATCTTTTCCGCGCGCAGCGAATCCCGGCGGTGAATCAAGGTCACGTCCTGCGAGTGATTGGTCAGATATAGCGCTTCCTCGACGGCCGTGTTGCCGCCGCCGATCACCACCACCTTCTTGCCGCGATAGAAAAACCCGTCGCAGGTGGCGCAGGCGGAAACTCCTTTGCCCGAAAGCTCCTGTTCGCCCGGAACGCCCAGCCAGCGGGCCTGGGCGCCGGTGGCAATCACCAGCGTTTCGCCCTCGTAGACATCGCCGCCATCGCCCACCGCACGGAACGGCGGCCCGGAAAGATCGATATCGACGATCGTGTCCCAGATCATCCGGGTGCCGACATGCTCGGCCTGGGCCTGCATTTCCTGCACCAGCCACGGACCCTGGATCACGTCGCGAAAGCCAGGATAGTTCTCGACATCGGTGGTGATGGTCAGCTGCCCGCCCGGCTGAAGCCCCTGCACCACGATCGGCTGCAACCCGGCACGGGCGCCATAGATCGCGGCGGTCAGGCCCGCCGGACCCGAACCGATGATGAGCATTCGGGTGGTGTGAGTCGCCATGAAATCCTCCGCTACGCCTGGGCGAGATAAGGCGCGCCCTCGTGCATTGCCAGTGCCGCGCAAGGCCTTTTCCCTGACTTTGCGCTCGATCAAGGAGATGCCGCGACCATATTGCAATTGCGACTAGCTCGCATTAGCGACACCAGCGATTATGGGGGACTTCATGCGAAAGACTATTCCGGCGATCCTCATCGCCATTGCCTTGCCTTCTGCTGCTCACGCTGCGCCCGGTATGGGCACGGAGGTTTACGGTGCGAGCGTAAACGCGGGCGAACTTGAGGCCGAGACCCGCTATGACCGTCTGGCCGGCGGCGCCGATGACGGTGAGGACGTTATCCAGATCGAGGCCTCATACGGCATTTCCAGCAGTTTCAGCCTGGGAATCCAGGCCGAGTTCGAAAAGGAGCCGGGCGCCGCGCGCAAGGCCGAAGAACTTGGTGTGGAGGCGATCTGGGCGCTCGGCCGGGCGGGCGGCTTCGATATCGCGCTCTACGGCGAATATGAGATCGTGTTCGACGGCACCGACGAGATCGAAACCAAGCTGCTTCTCCAGCACCGCAGGGGGCCCTTCGACCTGCGGCTCAATCTGATCGCGGCAAAGGAGCTCGATTCGTCCGAAAGGGTCGAGCTGGGTTACGCATTTTCCGCCGATTACGAGGTATTCGACGAGATCCGCCTGGGCGTCCAGGGCTTTGGTGAGCTGGGCGGTTTCGACCGTTTCCTGCCCCGCGCCGAGCATTTCATCGGACCGGTCGCCAAGTTCGAGATCGAAGCGCTGGGCCCCGAAGTGGAACTCGAAGCGGGCTACCTGTTCGCGCTTGGTGCCGCGCGCGACGATACCAAGGGGCAGCTGCGCATCGGTCTTGAATTCGAATTCTGATGCGCGCAAAGCCGTGGCCATGACCCCGCACGGACCGACCTCGAACAGCTTCATCTCGCAGCGGCTGCGGCTGCATTATGTCGATTGGGGCAACCCCTCGGCTCCGCCGCTGATCCTCCAGCACGGCGGGCGCGATCATTGCCGCTCGTGGGACTGGGTCGCCGAGGAGCTGGCGCGCGACTGGCACGTGATCGCCCCCGACCTGCGCGGCCACGGCGACAGCGCCTGGGTGCCTGACGGCAACTACGAGATGAACGCCTTCGTCTACGATTTTGCCCAGCTGGTGCACACGCTTGGGCACGATCAAGTGACTATCGTGGCACACTCGTTGGGCGGTAACATCGCGACGCGCTTTACCGGGCTCTATCCCGAAAAGGTCCGCAAGCTGGTCAACATCGAAGGGCTTGGCCCCTCCCCCGAAGTCCGCGCGCGCCGCGAAGCCGAGGGCTATGCCAACCGCTTCCGCAAGTGGATCGAAGAGCGGCGCGCGTCCTCGGGGCGGATCATGCGCCGTTACCCGACGATCGAAGCGGCCTATGCGCGAATGAAGGAGGAAAACACCTTCCTCACCGACGAACAGGCCCGGCATCTCACGGTCCATGGAGCCAGTCGCAACGAGGATGGTACCTGGAGCTGGAAGTTCGACCCCTACCTCAACAACTGGCCGTTCGAGGACACGCCCGAAGAGCGTTTGAACGAACTGTGGGCGGCAATCGCCTGCCCGGTGTTGTTCCTCTACGGCGCGGATTCGTGGGCATCGAACCCCGAGAGCGACGGGCGGGCAATGGTTTTCCAGGATCACCGGGTGATCGAGTTCGAAAACGCCGGTCACTGGCTGCACCATGACCAGTTCGACCGGTTCATGCGCGAGGTGCGCGGTTTCCTTCAGGAAGCCAGATAAAGCGAGCGAAGGCGGTCCCGCGCGGCACTGTCAACGCCCAGAATCTCGTCCAGATAGGCGTCGATCGAGCCGTGACGATCGGCAATTGCCTGGAGCGATTCCGTCAGAAACGCCGCATCGACCCCCATCAAAGTGCGCACCGTAGCGTCATCAACCGGTCCGTAGCGCGCGCGGATATGCGCGGCACCCTGGTCGATCCGCGCCTCGATATTGCCGGCCAGGTTGGTGAGCAGGTAGTCGGCCAAAATCTCGTCGGGGTGCACCCCCAGGATGTGCTGGAGCATCGCCACGGCAAAGCCGGTGCGATCCTTGCCCGCGACGCAGTGAACCAGGCTGGGCTGCCCGCCCTCACCCATCGCGGCAAAATAGCTCCGCAATACCGGAACCAGATTTTCGCGATGCGGCAGGTGCCGGTAATATCCGCGCAGAGCCCGATGCGCGGAATCGGCATCGAGCGCGTCCTTGGCCGCTTCCATGTGCGGCGCCAAGCCCGCGGTTTCGCCCGGATGGAACACCACCCGCGCGGCAAAGCCGGGACTGCGGCGGCAAGGCCCGGAGGCGCGCTCGCTGTCGCCGCGCAAGTCGATCACCGTGGCGAGCCCGAGCGCATCGATCGCGGCCAGATCGGCATCGCTGGCCTCGGCATGCTGGGCCGAGCGCCACAGCACCCGCTGCCTGACCCTGCCTCCGTGCTTGCTGGCATATCCGCCATAGTCGCGAAAGTTGTGAACGCCTTCCAGGCGCAGAATGCGGTCGCTGTCGCTCATCCTTCCGGGCTTGGCAGCCAGCCCTGCCCGGCGCAAGTGCGATCTAATCCTCGGCGCGGCGTGCCACCTGTCTGGCTTCGACGTGGCGGGCTGCAAACAGCAGGCCCGCCCCGAGCGCGATCAAGGTGGCAATTCCCCGACCCTGAATTTTGATCGGGAAAGCTCTTGCGCGGCAATCGACATTGCCATGCCATTCGGCGAGACAGTCGCAGCTCAATCGATCGTGCGGAGTATCGGGCGCAGATGCCACCTCAAGTAAAGCACGCCTTCCCCAGCTGGCTCGCCCGGCACTATCCGGGCATCCTGATTGCCGCGATTGGCGGGATCTGTGCCGAGGCGATCAGCCAGCACTATGGCGCTCCGGCGATGCTGATCGCGCTGTTGATCGGCCTGGCTATCCATTTCGTCCACGATCTCGACAGCGCCAAGCCGGGGATCGGGTTCGCCTCGCGCGATGTGCTACGTTTCGGCGTTGCCCTGCTCGGGCTCAAGATCGCCTATTCGGACATCGTCTCGATCGGCCTGGCCCCGCTGCTGCTGGTTGCCGGTGCCATGGCAGTGACTATGGTCTCCGCTGTCTTCGGCGCGCGCATGCTCGGCTTGTCGCACGAATTTGCCGCGCTCAGCGGCGGGTCGGTGGCTGTTTGCGGCGCATCGGCAGCAGCCGCGATCTCAAGCGTTCTGCCGCAGGATAAGGACAGCGAGCGCAGCCTGGCCGTGGTCATCGCGGTGGTGACGGTCATGGCAACCGTGGCGATGATCTTCTACCCGTTGCTGATCGCCGCGTTGGGGTTGAGCCCACAGGACATGGGCGTAATCCTGGGCGGGACGATCCACGACGTTGCCCAGGTCGTCGCCGCGGGCAAAGCGATCTCACCCAAGGTCGGCGAGCTTTCGATCCTGGTCAAACTGATGCGGGTGGCAATGCTGCTACCAATTGTCAAGGCAGTCCATTTCTGGCTCGGGCGCGGCGCTGCAAACCAGCAATCGACCGGCAAGGTCCAGCTTGTACCAAGCTTTCTGGTGGCGTTCTTTGCCTTTGCGGCGCTCAATTCTCTGCATCTCGTTTCCGAAACCATGTCGACCTGGGGTGCCACCGCTTCCCATTATTTTCTGGTCGTCGCGATTACCGCGATCGGGATAAAGACCGATCTCAAGAGCGTTCTCGATGTCGGCTGGCGACCCTTCGCGCTGATCGTCTTCGAAACGATCATCATGCTGCTGGTTGTGCTGGGCGGCGTGCTGGCGATGCGCTGAGGCAGAGCCCGCACCGGTCGGACGATTGCCTGAATTGCAGTCGAAATGTGGAATCATCGTTGGAACGAAGCGCTGCCCTTTCGGCGACAATATCCCCAGTAGGGGATCGAACTTGGTGAGAAAATTTTCCTACATTTACCAATTTGGTTACCTTACCCGCTCCCTCATTCTCCGACGGAGCTCTTGCATGTCCATTCTCGATTCGCTGATCGGCCCAATCGTTTCAATCATCGACAAGGTGATCCCCGACAAGGCCCAGCGCGACAAGGCCAAGTTGGAGCTGCTCCAGCTCCAGGGTTCTCAAGAACTGGCCGAAATCAGCGCCCGCCTTTCCGCAATCGTCGCCGAGGCCAATTCGCACGATCCCTGGACCAGCCGGGCGCGGCCCAGCTTTCTGTATGTGATGTACATCCTCTTGCTGTTCGCCCTTCCCATGGGGATTCTGGCAGCCTTCGCGCCCGACAAGGCATTGGCGATCGGCCAGGGGATGAACGCCTATCTGGCCGGACTTCCCGAGCCGCTCTACGCGTTGTTCGGCACCGGCTATCTGGGCTACACGGCGGCGCGGCAATGGGGCAAGATCGCCGGAAGCGACAAATAAGGCTTCCCGGGCACCTTTTGGTTAGTTTCGGGTAATCTTTTCACGCTATTACCTGCCCTGAGGGCACTGCGGGGTGGCAGTATTCCGGGGCAGGAGGCTTTTGGTTTGAACGCGCGCGAGTTCTTGAACGGTGGGACGATCCGGATTCTGGTCTCGCTTTGCGCAGTGAGTCTGCTGGTTTCGGGTTGCTCCAATCGCGATCAGGTCCTTTCCGAAAAGGTTGCCGCTGCCGATGCCGCCGCGCGCCGCGCCGAAGCCGCTGCGAATCGCGCCGAAGAAGCGGCCAGGCACGTCGCCAATACACAGAATTC
This sequence comes from Novosphingobium sp., assembly GCA_024236215.1. Lineage (GTDB taxonomy): Bacteria > Pseudomonadota > Alphaproteobacteria > Sphingomonadales > Sphingomonadaceae > Novosphingobium. Next base: position 80,808 of record JACKKX010000005.1, on the reverse strand, counting down.
CCCTGAAATGGTTGAGGCGGAGCCCGAGATTCAGGATCCGGAGCCGGATTCCACCGACCCGAACTCCAACGGCGCCGACCACGGCTAGCGGCTGACGCTTTGCACTTGTGCCGCACCGCCGGGCGGCTAAGGATTGATCGCTCCGTCCCTGACCAAGGCGCGATAAACGGTGAAGCAGCGCAAGATCCTTGTCCTCAACGGACCCAACCTCAACCTGCTCGGCACGCGTGAGCCGGAAATCTATGGGCACGACACGCTAGGCGACATCTCGGCGCGACTGGAAGCGCGCGGGGCCGAACTGGGCGTGGAGGTTGAGAGCCGCCAGACCAACCATGAAGGCGTGTTGATCGACTGGCTCCATGAGGCCAGGCGAGAGGATGTTCACGCGGTGCTGCTTAATGCCGGGGCCTATACCCACACCTCGATCGCGCTGCTCGATGCGATCAAGGCGACCCAGCTCAGGGTGATCGAGGTTCATCTTTCCAATCCAGAGACGCGTGAGCCATTCCGTCACCTCTCCTATGTCGGCATTGCTGCGGTCGATTGCGTCAAGGGGCTCGGAGCGCAAAGCTACATGATCGCGCTCGAACGGGCTGCGGCACTCTAACCCCCTTGCCACTTTCGCCCATGCCGCGCATAGGCGAGCCAATAACCAGACAAGGGGCACGCATGAGCGACGCAAAGGGCAACGCACGGAGCGCGGGCGGAATGAATATCGATACCAATCTGGTGCGCGAACTGGCCGAACTGCTCGCCGAGACCGGTCTCAGCGAGATCGAGGTTGAGGATGGCGATCGCAAGATCAAGGTAGCGCGGCAGATCGCCGCCGCAGCGGTTGCCGCGCCGGTTGCTGCACCTCCTGCTGCCGTTGCTGCGCCAGTGGTCACAGCACCCGCCGCTGCTCCTGCTGCGGCACCCGCCGAACATGCCGACGCGGTCAAATCGCCGATGGTTGGCACGGTCTACTTGTCGCCCGAACCTGGCGCGGCCTCGTTCGTGTCCATTGGCCAGAGCGTCAAGGCAGGGGAAACGCTACTGATTATCGAGGCGATGAAGGTGATGAACCCGATCGTCGCCCCCAATGCCGGCACGGTCAAGGCGGTGCTGGTCGAAAATGCGCAGCCGGTCGAATTCGACCAGCCGCTGGTCGTGATCGCCTGAGGCCGCGTCCGCAATGGGCATTTCGCGAATCCTGATCGCCAACCGCGGCGAGATCGCGCTGCGCATTCACCGCGCCGCACACGAAATGGGGATCGAGACCGTGGCGGTGCATTCGACCGCCGATGCCGATGCCATGCACGTACGGCTGGCCGATCACGCGGTGTGCATCGGCCCGCCCCCGGCCAAGGACAGCTATCTCAACGTCGCGGCGATCATTTCCGCGGCCGAGATCGCCCATGCAGATGCGATCCATCCCGGTTACGGCTTCCTTTCGGAGAACGCCAAGTTCGCCGAGATCGTCGAGGCGCACAACATCACCTGGATCGGCCCCAAGCCCGAACATATCCGCACGATGGGCGACAAGGTTGAGGCCAAGCGTACTGCAGGTGCACTCGGCCTACCCCTGGTGCCAGGTTCGGACGGAGCAATCAGCGACCCCGCCGAGGCCGCCAAGATTGCCGAGCAGATCGGCTATCCGGTAATCATCAAGGCTGCATCGGGCGGTGGCGGACGCGGCATGAAGGTGTGCAACACCCCTGAGGAACTGCCCAGTCTGATGGCCCAGGCCGGAAGCGAGGCCAAGGCCGCCTTCGGCGACGATACCGTCTATATCGAAAAATACCTCGGCAATCCGCGCCACATCGAGTTTCAGGTGTTTGGCGATGGCAACGGCAATGCAATCCATCTGGGCGAGCGAGATTGCTCGCTCCAGCGCCGCCACCAGAAGGTGCTGGAAGAAGCGCCCTCCCCCGTCATCAGCCCGGAAGAGCGCACGCGGATGGGCGGAATCGTTGCCAAGGCGATGGCCGACATGGGCTATCGCGGGGCAGGCACGATCGAGTTCCTGTGGGAAGCGGGCGAGTTCTATTTCATCGAAATGAACACACGCCTGCAGGTTGAACACCCGGTCACCGAGGCGATCACCGGGGTCGATCTGGTGCGCGAACAGATCCGCGTGGCCGATGGCAAGCCGCTGTCGGTGGCGCAGGAGGACATCGAGTTTTCCGGCCATTCGATCGAATGCCGGATCAACGCCGAGGATCCCTGGAACTTCACTCCTTCTCCCGGCACGGTGAGCAGCTATCACGCCGCCGGGGGCATGAACGTGCGGGTCGATTCAGGGCTTTACGCCGGTTACCGGATTCCGCCCTATTACGATTCGATGATCGCCAAGTTGATCGTCAAAGGCCGCACCCGCGAGGGTTGCATCATGCGGCTGAAGCGCGCGCTTGAGGAAATGGTGATTGGCGGGGTCAAGACCTCGATTCCGCTGCACCAGGCGCTGATGACCGAGCCCGATTTCATCCACGGCGACTACACGATCAAGTGGCTGGAGGAGTGGCTGGCCGCGCGCCAGGCCTAGGCTTGCCCTGACTACGCGGGCTTGCGGCTTCTCCACAGCGCCACCACGGCAACCATAGTCAGGACGTGCATCACCGGCAGTGCCCACAACCCGGCCGTGTAGCTGCCGGTCGCATCCCGCGCCCAGCCGAAACCGAAGGGAAGCACGAAGGTCGCCAGGTTCGCCATGGTCGAGATCGCTGCCGCGCCGATCGCCATGCGCCGGTCCTTGAGCACGTCGGCCCACAGCGCGACCTGCGCGGTGGAATGCGCGCCGCGCCCAACCTGGCTGAGGATCACCCCAGCCGCGACCAGCCCTGCCGACGGCGCCAGTGCGATCAGCGCATAACCCAGCGTGTCGGCAATCAGGGCGACGAACAGCACGGTGAAGCGCTCGCCCCGCCGGTCGGTGATCCAGCCCGCGATCAGCATGAAGGCTGCCGCCGTCAGTCCGCCAAGGCTGATGAGCGAGCCGACCGCGCCCAGATCCCATCCGGTGCGCTCCATCAGGATCGCGGGGCCGGAGAGGATGAAGGTCGTCCCGGCGGAGAGCGTGAGCACATAGATGAGAGTCAGCAGCAAGACTCGGCGGTCGGCCAGGATCGCCAGCATTCCGTGCGCGCCGTGGCTCTCTTCGCGCTCGGGATGGTTTTCGACCGCGGCGACCAGGCTTTTGCGCTCGCCTTCGTCAAGCCAGGTCACTCCCGCCGGTCGTTCGGGAAGCCACAACAGCACCCCGATCCCGATCGCTACCGCGGGCAGACCTTCGATCAGAAACAGCCACTGCCAGCCACGCAGATCGAAATGCCCGTCCAGCGCCAGCAGCGGTTTGGAAATCACCCCCATCACCGCCACCGCGAGCGGATTAGCGAGATAGAACATCGCGGTTGCCTTGCCGCGTTCGCGCGCGGGAAACCAGGTTGAAAGATAGAAAATCACGCCGGGAAAGAAACCCGCTTCGGCCAGACCGAGCATGAAGCGCAGGACATAGAACTGCATCGGCGTCTTCACGAACATCATCGCCGCGCCGATCAGCCCCCACATGATCATGATCCGCGCCAGCCAGGGCCGCGCGCCAAACCGCATCAGCAGGACATTGGAAGGCACCTCGACCAGCGAATAGGCAAGGTAGAACAGCCCCGCGCCAAAGCCATAGATCGTAGCCGAAAAGCCCAGATCGACGTTCATCTGCGTCGATGCGAAGCTGACGTTGACCCGGTCCATGTAGGCCACGAGATAGCCGACCGCGAGCAGCGGGAGAATCCGCCAGCGGGCCTTGGCAACCGCCGAGCGGAGCTGGTTCGCTTCGGCCTGGTCGATCATCGCGGAACTTTCTTGGGTGCGCCGGGCGTGAGTGCGCCGGACGCCGATGGCTATTCGAGCGGAACGCCGGGCAATTGCTTGGCGGTGCGAATCGTCAGGCTGGTCTTGACGCTGGCGACGTTGGGCGCCGGGGTGAGCTTGGAGGTGAGAAATTCTTGGAAGCTCTGCAAATCGCGGCTGACCACCTTGAGGATGAAATCGATCTCACCGTTGAGCATGTGGCATTCGCGCACTTCGGGCAGCCCCTTCATCGCGTCCTCGAACTGGCGCAGCGCGTCCTCGGCTTGGCTCTTGAGGCTGACCATAGCGAACACAGTGATAGCGAAGCCTAGCTTCGAGGCATCGAGCTCGGCATGATAGCCGCGGATCACGCCCGATTCCTCAAGCGCGCGCACCCGTCGCAGGCACGGCGGCGCGGTCAGCCCGACCCGCTGCGCGAGTTCGACATTGGTAACGCGTCCTTCGTCCTGCAGCTCCGCCAGCAGGCGTCGGTCGATTGAATCGAGGTTAGCCATAGAGCCCCACCCTTCCGCATCGGTCTGCGCGGCACAATGCAGCGCCACGGCAATATTCACAGCAATCTGTGTCCGCCTGCGATAATTTTATTGTTTCATACCGCAATTGTCCCGCTTTGCAACGCACCAGATGCACGCGGTTCCGCAGGGTCGACTTTCTGGTATGCGCGATGGGGGCAAAGCGCCGCCCGCCACAGGAGCTGCAATGCATTTCGATGACCGCCTGGCCACCGTGCTGCGCATTCGCGCCGACGGCAGCGCCTTGCGGCGAATCCAGTTCCGGCAACTCGTCGATCTGCTCGGCACGGCTCCCGCGGAGGCGCGCGGGGCCACGCTCGATGCTGCCTATGCGCGGTTGAGCGAGCTCGCCGAACAGATTCCAGTGGTCGAACGCGCCAGGATGCTGGACGAACCCGGACTGCGGCTGCGCTCGCCCAGGCTGGTTGCTGTACTGGCGGACCAGGAATCCACGGTAGCACGCGCGGCACTGACCAGGGCCGGGCTCGACGAGGAGCAATGGCTTGACCTGGTCCCGGCCCTGCCCCCTGCGGCGCGCGCGCATCTGCGTGCCCGGCATGATATCGCCCCCGCTCTTGCCAACCGTCTCGATCGACTGGGTGTGCACGCCCGGGGACTTCCGCCGGCATCGGTTCCTGCCGAAACCGGGGAAGCCCCCGCCCGGCCCGAGCCTCAGGGGATTGGCGCGATCGTCCGGCGGATCGAGGCTTACCGCAAGCAGCGTGCGGTCATCGAACATGCGGCGCCAGGCGAGGCACCGCGCCTGCCGCTGGGTGAGGAGCATGTCCTGCACGTACCGGCCGAGCTGCGTGGCTTCGATTTCGTGGCCGATGCAACCGGGCAAGTGGTATGGGCCGATCCCGGTGTCGCCCCGATGGTTATCGGGCTCCATCTCGCCGCGCGCGATGAAACCAGCGCGCTCGGCGGTGAGCCGGAGCTGGGCGTGGCGCTGCGCCGCCGCCAGCCATTGCGTGCGCAGCGAGTCACGCTGTCCGGGGCGCCCGCGCTGGCCGGAGATTGGCAGCTCGATGCCTTGCCGTGGTTCGACCCGCTGACCGGCGCCTTTGCCGGCTATCGCGGCCGAATGCGCCGTCCGGCCACGGCTGACCTGGCCCCGCCGCCCGCCAACCCGGTGATCCGCGACAGCGAGGCTGACCGGATCCGGCAGATGCTCCACGAGCTGCGCACACCGGTCAACGCGATCCAGGGCTTTGCCGAAGTGATCCAGCAGCAGCTGTTCGGCCCGACCCCGCACGAATACCGCGCGCTGGCCTCGTCGATCGTCGGCGATGCCGCACGGATGCTGTCAGCCTTCGAGGAGCTGGAACGGCTTGCCAAGCTCGATTCAGGCGCCATCGAACTCGACGAGGGCAGCTGCGATGCAGTGCCGGTTCTGGCCGCCACGATTGCCCAGCTCGATGCTCACACCGTCAGACGTGGCAGCGGCTTTGCGCTCAAGGTTCAGGATCAGCCGCTGCCCGTGGCGATGGCCCAGCTTGAATTTGAGCGCCTCGCCTGGCGCCTGCTGGCGACGCTGGCCGGGACGGCGGCGCCGGGCGAAATGCTCAAGGCGAGGCTGCGTTCGCGCGGAATCGAGATGCGGCTCGATGTGGCCCTTCCCGCCTCGCTCGCCCGGATCGAAGGCGACGCTCTGTTCAAGGCGGGAGCCGGTGCGGTGCCGCAGGTTGTTTCCGCCGGGGTCTTCGGGGTCGGATTCGCGCTGCGTCTGGCCCGGGCCGAAGCCCACGCGGCAGGTGGCAAGCTGGTGCGCAAGCACGACCGGCTGCGCCTCGTCCTGCCGCTAAACGGAGCAGCGGGGTTGACCGCGAAAGAACCAGAACATAACCATGGTTAGGTGGCCGAGGGGATAATCGCAGGTTCCTACCTCGCCTTGAAATAGTGTTGCAAGGGGGGACCTCTTACCGGTGTCGGAACACCGCATCACCGATCTTCCTGACCCGACGGAGTTTGCCCGGTTCAAGCCGGGGTTCGGTTTGCGCTTCATCCTGACGGTTGATACCGAGGAAGAGTTCGACTGGACCAAGCCGATCGCGCGCGAGGGGCACACGGTGCATACCGTGACCCGGCTGGCTCGGTTCCAGGAATTTTGCGAAGGCCAGGGTGTTATCCCGATCTATCTGATCGACTACCCTATCGCCACCTCACCGACCGCCGCCGACATCCTGCGCCCTGCCATCGCCGCCGGTCGCGCCGAAGTGGGTGTGCAGCTTCATCCCTGGGTCAGCCCTCCGTTCGAGGAGGAGGTCAACGAGCACAATTCGTTCGTTGGGAATCTTCCCGAAGAGCTGGAACGTGAAAAGTTCAGGCGGCTCTACGACGCAATCGCGGAAAACTTCGGCGCCCTGCCCCGGATCTATCGGGCCGGCAGGTACGGGGTCGGGCCCAACACCGGCACGATCCTGAGCGATCACGGCATTGCCATCGACAGTTCGGTACGCTCGAGTTTCGATTACAGCGCGGGGGGTGGGCCGAATTTTCGCGATCATCCCTTGCAGCCCTACTGGCTGAACCGCAGTCGTGGCCTGGCGGAATTGCCGCTTACCACAGTCTATTGGGGGGTTTTGCGCCAGTTCGGCCCCGTGCTCTATCCGGCGCTGTGGCGCGCGCCGCGGCTGCGGGGCGCGCTGGCCCGCATCGGCCTGCTTGAGCGCATCCCGCTGACGCCCGAAGGCGTGACCGCCGAGGAAGCGATCCGTGCAATCGACATCGCCGTCGATGATGATCTGCCGGTGCTGGTGTTCAGCTTCCACAGTCCCTCGCTCGCCCCGGGCTACACCCCCTACGTGCGCAGCGAGGACGATCTCGACCGGTTCTATGATTGGTGGCGTGAGGTTTTCGCCTATCTCAGGCATCGCGGCGTCGCCCCATCGAGTGTGGCCGAGATCATCGATTCCATCGAGCTTGCCTAACCGCTCGGCCCAAGCTAACCCGCGCGCGTCCGGCAACCAGGCCGGGCCGGTGGTTACTCCGCGTGCGGGGGCCTGTAGCTCAGTTGGTTAGAGCTGGCCGCTCATAACGGCTAGGTCGCGGGTTCGAGTCCTGCCGGGCCCACCACCGCAAAGGTACCGAATACCCCCGGTCGGGGAGTAGCGCAGCCTGGTAGCGCATCTGCTTTGGGAGCAGAGGGTCGCAGGTTCGAATCCTGTCTCCCCGACCAAAAACTCGATTTCAAGAAATGTCAAGTTGTTTTTTTAATCGATTTTTTGTTGGTTTTTCGATGATTTTGCGCACTCAGCAGTGCCAGCAAATCGCGAGTGGTTTCATCCCAGCCCAAAAATTTGATGGTATTTTCCTTGGTAAGTGTTAAGGTATCTTTGAGATACCAACAATGCTCACTGACACAGCCATACGCGCCCTGAAATCCGGCCCTCGCACGATCAAGAAATCGGACGGCGGAGGCCTGTTTATCATGGTCACACCGCAGGGCAGCAAGCTCTGGCGACTCGCCTATCGCTTTAATGGTAAGCAGAAATTGCTCGCGGGCGGGGCCTATCCGCTAGTTACGCTCGCTGCTGCGCGCAAATGGCGCGATGAGGCAAAACAAATGTTGGTAGACGGCAAGGATCCTGGAGCGATTCGCAAGGCTGAAAAGCTTGCCGCCCTTGCCGCTTCTGAGAACTCTTTTGAGAAGCTCGCTTTGCAGTGGATTGAGGCCCGCCGATGTGCGTGGTCTCCCCGATACGCCATGGTGATCGAGCGAAGACTGAAGCAGGACATTTTTCCTGACCTTGGCAGCGTCGCAGTGACTGAGATCGACCCGCCAATGCTGCTGAGTTCGCTTCGCAAGATTCAGGCCCGCGGCTCGATTGAAATGGCCCATCGAGTAAGAAACTACTGCAGCGAAGTGTTCCGCTTCGGGATTGCGATGAACAAGTGCCGGAGCGACCCCAGCCGCGACATTGCTCCAGCAATGATGAGACCACCACCGGTAAAGCACCAGGCGAAAGTCGAGGCCAGGGATCTGCCGGCGTTCTTCAAGCGCCTGAATATGGATCAGGGCGAGGCCATGAGCCATCTCGCCTTGCGCTGGACGATCCACACTATGGTGAGAACCCAGGAGACCCGCTTCGCTGAGTGGAGCGAGATCGAAGGCCTCAATTCGACCGAGCCGCTTTGGCGCATTCCAGCTGATCGGATGAAGATGCGGACAGAGCACCTGGTGCCCCTCTCCCCTCAGGCTGTTGCCTTGCTCCGTCAGATAAGCGATGCCAACCCTTATCGCCAAGCCGGCAATGAACGACTCGGCCGTTTTCTGTTTCCGGTTGCGAGCAGTCGAACAGGCACAATCAGCGAGAACCGCATGCTCGATATCATGTACCGCATTGGACTGCGTGGTAAGGCGACGGTGCATGGCTTCCGAGGCCTCGCCAGCACGGTGCTCAACGAGACGGGATTGTTTTCTCCTGACTGGATTGAATTGCAACTTGCGCACGTCCAGCGCGGCGTGCGCGCAGCCTATAACTCCGCTCGCTACCTGCCTCAGCGCAGAGAGATGATGAATTGGTGGTCGAACTATCTTGAGCAGGCTGAAATTGCCGGGCACCAAGACACGGCATCAAGCTGGAGGCATTGATCGGCCCACTCGGCGTGGCCCTTTGGGTCAGACCGTATCGATCGAACTGAAATGCCGCGGGTGCCTGATTGGGTGTGGATAAGAACCAGAGGCCAATCAGGGCTCTGAGGCTGTTTTGCACTATCGATCAACGCTAACGACTCTGAGGTAACCGGTCACGCTTACTGGTTCCTGCTCCTAGGCAGTTGATTGTGTGAGGCCCAGTTGAGGTATTGCGACAGAACGGCGTCCGGTAAAATCAGTGCGCACCACTATCAGCCCGCTTCGCTCGAGATGTTCGAGCATCTTCCGGGCACGGCCGACGGATCGCGTCCCGTAAAGAATGGCGAGAGTTTCCTCATCAGGACATGGATCCCCTGCGATAACTGCTATCCCAATCGCCAAAAATATAGTGACGAGATCCTCCGGCACAGTTTCGGCAAGCGCGAGCAGGCGCCCCACCCGCTCGTCGCTCCAATCTTCGTCCAGTCCGGCCAAAGCCCTGGAGAAAATTCGACGAAACTCAGCGGCATCCATGCCGGGGTTCTTCAGCCCATGCATGCGACAACGGACGGTGAAATCCTGAAACAAAGTGGCAGGCGGGAGATAGGTGCAGCCCTCCTCTGTGATCATTTCGCCCAGAACAGTCCGAACGATCGCGTCTGCCTCCTCGGACGATAGCTCCAGCTCGGGGCAAGACTTCGGCGCGATCTTCTGTTCCGTGATACGTTCCTGCAGCGCAGCGACCGTAGCCGCATCGGGCGCCGGGACATTGTACAGATCTGGCTGAACAGGCGGCTCAACTGGCGGTGCATGCAACAGCGCAGCCATGTCTTCTCCGGCTGCGAGAGGCGGCGGGGTCAATCCCGCTACTGCCGACTTCGCACGCGTCTGGACTGCGCCAATCCTGACCGCTACCGGCCTGCGGCTTATGGCAGGGCCAAGGCCGAGAAAATCACCGCGATCAAGGTCCCTGATCTGCTCGGCCTGCCGCCGCTCCATGCCGAGCAAATCGGCCGCGCGGACCATGTCGATGTCGAGAAAGGTGCGCCCCATGAGGAAATTTGAGGCCTCTGCTGCAACGTTCTTAGCCAACTTGGCTAGCCGCTGGGTGGCGATTACCCCGGCAAGGCCGCGCTTTCGACCCCGGCACATCAGGTTCGTCATCGCCGCAAGCGAAACCTTGCGCACATCATCGCTCACGTCCCCGGCGGCCGACGGCGCAAACATCTGCGCCTCGTCGACAATGACCAACGCCGGATACCAATGCCGGTCGGGAGCGTCGAACAGGGCCGCCAGGAACGTTGCGGCGCAGCGCATCTGACCCTCAACCTCGAGGTTGTCGAGCGCGAGTACGACCGACGCGCGGTGCTCGCGGGCACGGGCCGCGAGCCTCATTATTTCCGTGTCTGAGTAGGCCGAGCCATCGATCACCACGTGGCCAAATGTCTCGGCCAGACTGACAAAGTCCCCTTCCGGATCGATCACGATCTGCTGGACGACCCCCGCGCTCTTCTCGATCAGGCGCCGGAGCAGATGGGATTTGCCCGAGCCGCTGTTCCCTTGCACCAGCAAGCGCGTGGCAAGCAATTCCTCGATGTCGAGGTAAACGGAGGCTCCGGCCCTGTCCAAGCCGAGATCGATCTGATTCTGCATCGCCTGCTGGTAGCAGGCCGCCTTGCACTCTCACTTCTCGAACGACCATTTTTCCGCAGCTTTCGCCTCTGCGCAGCTGATGCGGAACGCCGGTCGGGCAGCACGGGTGATCGATCAGTCCCCCACAGCAACCTAGCCAGCTCAGGCGCTTTGGCACCTTAGCCGACTGCTCCACCAAGCCCGCCAGCAAGTACTCGCAGATCGCATCGCACAACAAAACTGCGCGCTTCTCAGTCTCGCGGAGAGCCATGCCACCGCGCAATTGCCAAAGCCCGATTGCACGCGACAACGCCATCCCAATCGCCCCCATGACCCTGCGCCTGACAAGCCGGCCAACGATCAAAGCCCGGGTCAATTCGCAGCGGATATTCACTTCAAGCCCCGGACACCGGCAGACACAAATGATCCGAAAGATCCGGATCTTCGGACTTTCAGACAAACTAATATTAAGCCTTTATTTCAGCATCTTTTTAGCAATTTATAAAGTCGTATCGAGAAATTTCGGTGATCGCCACCTCGCGCCGAGTGCACCCTGACTAACCTGACCGACCGACGGCACAAGCCGGGATCCTGCCACCACCCGGCATCGCCTGCGACCTCAAATCGGAATATATCTGAACAGGTTATGCCGCCTGCGGGATTATACTTAACCTGAAATTTACCTGAAAATGAGATCCCGCACCAATGGACCGGGTTCTCAAAGCTCAGCAATCCCTCATTGCGGCCTTGCTCCGCTTGGCGGTCTTGCTGTGCCTGATGGCGATTGCCGGCACGGCCCTGCCAGGCCGGGCCCAGGCGCAGACTGTCAACCGCTATACCAACACGACCGACAGCGCGAACAACGCGATCAACGACACGGCGACACCTTGCACACCTGAAACGAGCAGGTTCTCGCGGACCTTTTCGGTCGGCAGCAGTTTTATCGTAAGCGATGTCAATATCGGCGTCCTGATGGCTCACACCTGGCGAGCCGACGTGCAGATGTTCCTGGTCTCGCCAAGCGGAACCCGCGTCCAGCTCACCACCGGCCTTGGAGGAAATGCGGATAATTTCAACCTGACCTTCGACGACGAGGCAGGCTCTGGCATTTCGGGCTACACTGCCAATGCTACGGCGGCTGCCAGCACCGTGGTGCCGCCCTACGCCGCAAGCTATCGGCCGACGAGCGCGCTCAGCGCCTTCGACGGACAGAATGCAGCCGGAACCTGGCGCCTTGAAATCTGCGATGCTGCCGCCCAGGACTCAGGGACCTTCTTCCAGGCCGATCTCTACCTGACCCAGGCCGTGCTCAGCAATTTTGCCGATCTCTCGCTGGCAATGTCGGTTAGCAATACCGCTCCGGTCAGCGGCTCGAACATTTCGATCACCATGACCGTCGCCAATGCGCCCTCCTCGCCCAACGCCGCGAGCGGAGTAGTTGTACGCAATCTCCTGCCTGCCGGCCTGAGCTTCGTCAGCGCTTCGGGATCAGGCACTTACAACCCCGCGACGGGCGACTGGACTGTCGGGACCCTTGCGCCAGGCCAGAACGCCGCCCTGACAATAAGCGCGACCGTTCTTGCCGCAAATGGCACCGGGATATCGCTCACAGGCGAAATCATCGGGTCGTCGATCGCCGACATCGACTCGACCCCGAACAACGGGATTTCCGGCGAAGACGATCAGGCCAGCACCAGTATCACGGCGACCGGCAGCAGAAGCGCTGGAACCGCACCCATCCTGACCTGCACGGCAGGTACGATCGTTTTCGACTGGGATGCTCAGAGCTGGAGCGCCGGCAGCACTTCGAACAGCTACAATTTGCCAGGTATTGGCCAGGTCGCTTTCACGATCGCCAATCCCGGCACCTTCCTCAGCAACGCAACTTACGGCGGCCAGTCGCCGACGCGTCAATCAGTGGTGACCGGCGGACTTGCTCCCGCGCAATCCTCGCTCATGCAGCTGGTCGATCTCGCCAGCACCAGCCAGACGGTCGATACCACGATTACGCTGGGCACCGCGGTCCCCAAGGCTCAGTTCACCATTTTCGACGTCGACTACTTCGCCGGGCAATTTGCCGACCGGGTAACGGTGAGCGGCTATTACAACGGCGTGCTCGTGACGCCGGTTCTGACCAATGGGATATCAAATTATGTAAGTGGAAACAGTGCCTTCGGGGATGCTCTTTCTGCAGATTCTGAGGCCAATGGCAATGTCGTGGTCACATTCAACGATCCGATCGACACCATCGTCATCCAGTATGGCAATCATGGCCTCGCACCTGCCAATCCGGGCCAGCAGGCCGTTACCCTGCATGATATCACCTTCTGCCGGCCCGTCGGTACGATCAGCGCCACCAAGCTCAGCACGGTCCTGTCTGATCCGGTCAATGGCGGCAGCTATCCCAAGGCTATTCCCGGCGCGCTGATCGAATACTGCATTCTGCTCACCAACACCGGATCGGCAACCGCCACCAGTGTCACTGCAACCGACGTCTTGCCAGCAAACTTCACCTACCTTGCGGGTAGTCTGACCAGCGGAACGAACTGCGCGTCGGCAACCACAATTGAAGACGAAAACGCAACCGGCGCCGACGAAAACGATCCTTTTGGGGCCAGCATTTCAGCCGGAACGCTGACCGCTACGGCCTCCAGTCTCGGAGCCTCGGCGAGCTTTGCAATCAAGTTTCGCGGGACTCTGAACTGACCCCACAAATTCACGGCACCCTTACCGATTTGTTTACCAAGCGAGGTTACCATTACGCGTATGAAATACTCAAACCCCGCCCTTTTCAGAGCCCATTCGGCCTTAGGAATTTGCCTCGCCGTTGCCGCGATGGCCAGCCCTGCGCACGCGGCAGGGGTCGCAGCCGGCACGATGATCGAGAACACCGCAACCGCAACCTACGGTTCGGGTCCGGCCACAACCACGATCCAGTCGAACACCGTCACTGTCAAAGTCGACGAACTTCTCGACGTTGCCGTGGCCGGCCTGACCAATACCACTGTCACTGCAGGGGCGACCAACGTTGTGCTTGCCTACTCGATCACCAACACCGGCAATGGCTCCGAGGCTTTCGAACTCACCGCCGATCCGGCAGTGGCTGGCAACGACTACACCGTCACGGTCCAGCAACTCGTGGTCGATACCAATGACAACGGGATTTACGAGCCAGGCGTCGACCTGGTTCTCCCGGCTGGATCAGCGACGCCGGCCATCGCGGCAGATTCTTCGCTGAGGATCTTCGTGATCGTCGATCTGCCGGCCGGCGTGACCGATGGGCAGAGCAGTCAGGTGCGCCTGACGGCCGCTGCTGCAACTGGCACCGGGGCGCCGGGAACCACATTCTCTGGTCAGGGCGAAGGCGGCGGCGATGCGGTCGTTGGAGCTTCGGGTGCCAGCGCATCCGATCTCGACACTCTGCTGGCAACGCTGGCCAGCGTGACCCTCGCCAAGGCCGCGTCGATCGCCGACCCGTTCGGCGGGACCCAGCCGGTTCCGGGTGCTGTGGTTACCTATACCCTGACCGCAACCGTGAGCGGGTCCGGCCAGGCCCAGGACCTGCGCATCACCGACGCTATCCCGAGCGGGACCGCCTACGAGGCGGGCACACTCAAGCTCGACGGCACCAGCCTTACCGATGCGAGCGACAGCGATGCTGGCACGGCGTCGACCAGCGGCATTGCCGTTGAACTCGGCACCGTTGCAGGCGGAACGACCAAAGTCGTGACGTTCAACGTGAAGATCAATTGAGGAGAAGCGAGATGAAGTCCAACTGGATGGCAGCCCTGGCCAGCGCAGCGCTCCTCGCGCTGAGCCCGACTATGGCGACGGCCCAGACCGCTCAGCCGATCGAGCTCAAAGGTGACGTTAAAGTCAGCAAGCTTGTCGTTGAAAACGGGAAAGAAAAGCAGGTTCTGTCCGAGCCGAAAGTGGTCGTCCCGGGGGACCGCCTGATCTTTTCGACCAGCTATCGCAACAATGGGTCCGAGACGGTCCGCAACTTCATTGTCACCAACCCGATCCCGAACGGGGTGATGCTCGCGCCCGAGGGCGCCGAGGCGCACTCGGTCTCGGTCGATGGTGGCAAGACCTGGGGCAAACTTGCCAGCCTCAGTGTCAGCAACGGTGATGGCGCCACGCGCCCGGCCGTTGCTGGTGATGTCACTCACGTGCGCTGGGTCCTCCCGGAAGTGGCGCCCGGAGCTGAAGGCAAGGTTACCTACAACGCAATCGTCCGCTGACAGGCGGCTTTACCGCTCCGGCCGGCGGGCGGAACCAACTCCGGCCAATTGCTAAGATGAAGGAAGAAACGATGAACAAGTATAGCAGACTGCTTGGGACGGTCGGTGCTGCTGCACTTGCCGTCCTGGTCGCAAACCCCGCTCTGGCCGATGGTACTGCAGCGGGCACCACGATCACCAACACGGTGACGGTGAACTATCAGGTCGGTGGGGTGTCGCAGACCGCGACCGGGGCTTCGAACAGCTTCGCGGTTGACCGCAAGGTCAGCATGACGGTTGCCGAAGTCGGTAGTTCGGCCACTCAGGTTTCGCCGGGTGCAACTAAGCAGGTCACCACTTTCACGGTGACCAACAACTCGAACGCCACCCTCGACTTCGCCCTCACCGCTGGGCAGCTCAGCGGCGGCGCCGGTGCTCATGGCGGCACCGACAGCTTCGATGTCACCAACGTCAAGATCTACATCGATACCAATAACGATGGTGACTACGATGACGGAGTCGATCAGGAAGTAACCTACATCGATGAGCTCGGCCCCGATCTCAATCGGACGATTTTCGTTGTCACAGACGTTCCCCTCAGCCTGACCACGGGCTCGGTGGCGACCGTTTCTCTGACGGCCACTGGCCGCGAAGGCGGTGGCGCCGGTTCGCAGGGTGCAGCGCTTAGCGAGACCAACACCGGCTCGGCCAACGAAGTCGATGCCATGTTTGTCGACACCGTCTTTGCCGATGCCGCCGGGTCCGACGATTCACTGGGTGACGGCGCTCATTCGGCCCGCGATGACTACTCGGTGCTCGCCGCAGCTCTGACCGTCGTCAAGCGCAGCAAGGTGATCAGCGACCCGGTCAACGGCACTACCAATCCCAAGGCAATCCCGGGCGCGACGATCGAGTACTGCATCTCGGTCGCCAATGCTGCCGGCAGCGCCACAGCCAGCAGCGTTGCCATCTCTGACCCTCTGCCAGCGACCGTGACCTACGATTCCACCTACGGGATTTTCGTCGACGGGTCGGTCACCAGTGGTGAGTGCAATGCCAACGGTTCTGCCGGCGGCAGCTATGACGTCGGCACGAGCACTGTCACCGGCACGCTCAGCAGCATTGCTGCCACCGAAACCAAGACGCTGCGCTTCCGCGCAACGATCGATTGATGAAAGCGCGGGCGGCACAGCTTCCAGCTGTGCCGCCCCAGCTGCAAGATCCCAAGGGTCGATGGGCATTCTTCGTTACATACAGGCAAGTCTGACGGCGCTGCTGGCAGCGCTGCTGCTTGGTGTGCCGACCGCCCAGGCCCAGACCATTACCAATACGGCCTCAGCAACCTGGACCGAGCAGGGTCAGAGCCATTCGACCCTGTCCAATACGGTTGCCTTCGATCGCCGGAACGATCCGGTGATCATCAACACTTTCGTTCCGGCCGGCAATGGGCCTGCGATGAGCTTTACCGCACCCCTCTGTGGTGGCTCACCCGTCGCAATCCCCGGGTTGGGCTCAGGCTCGGTTCTGTCCGGGACTGTCGAACCTGCCGACAGCATCCAGATCGGCAAGACGCTGATCTTCCGCATCTCCGCGCCGCAGGGCAATCGCAGTTCCAGCGCCATCGACGCCATGGCAGTGACCATCGTAACCCGCTCGGGCGATCGTGAACAGCTGACCGTTTACGAAACAGCGCCTGACAGCGGGATTTTCGTTGGCGCCCTGCCAACCAGCGCCATTCCCCCGCAGCCTGTTCAAGGGGACTGCCGTCTTTCGCTCAATCCTGGCGATCACATCACCATCGAAGGCTGGCTCTCCGGCTCGGCCAGCGCCATTGCCAGCGCCCAGCTCGAAGTCTTGGCCGATCCTTATGGACTGGTTTTCGACAGCGAGGATGGGACACCGGTTGATGGAGCGAGGGTTTCGATCGTCGATGCGGTTACCGGTGCTCCCGCCACTGTCTTTGCCGACGACGGCGTTACCCCCTGGCCATCGGAGGTGGTGTCAGGGCAACCGGTCACCGACGGCGCGGGCAATGTTTACCCGATGCAGCCAGGCGAATATCGCTTTCCGCTGGCGCCGCTGGGTCAATATCGTCTGATTGTCACTCCACCTGCGCCCTACACCGCGCCATCAACCGCCACGCCTGCTCAGCTTGCGCCGCTGCGCCGGCCGGACGGCAATGCGTTGCTGATTGTCCCGGGATCCTATGCTCAGGCATTTTCTCTGACCGGTCCCGAGCCGGTGCGAATTGACGTCCCCGTCGATCGCCCGCCCGTCAGTGTGACTCTGACCAAGACCGCCTCGCGTCCTACCGCCCTGCCGGGGGACGTCGTGTTCTACACGATCACCGTCCGCAATCCCGATACGCTGCGCGCCAAGACCGGTGTCAGCCTGGTCGATCTGCCCTCCCCGCTCCTGCGCCTGCGTAAGGACACCGTGCGAGTCGATGGTCTTGCAGCGCCGGGCGCGGTCCAGGTCGCGCCGGACGGGCGCAGCCTGACCGTGACGCTCGGCAACATTGCCCCGGGTGCAACCCGCACGGTGACCTATGCCATGACCGTCCGCGAGAGCGCGCCGGCAGGTGCCGCCCAAAACCGGGCAACGGTCACCGACAGCCTCGGCCGGACTGGCGAGGCCAGTGCAACGGTCCGGATCCTTCGCGAAGATCTTGGGGCACGGGTCACTCTGGTCGGTCGGATTACTGACGGCGGATGCTCCCTCGACAGCGAGAAGCGCGGCATTCCCGGGGTGCGCGTCGTGCTCGAGGATGGCAGCTTTGCCATAACCGATGCCGACGGCCGCTATCACTTCGAAGGCCTGCTCCCCGGTAGCCACGTGGCACAGGCCTTGACCCATACTCTCCCGCAGGGCGGCAATTTCGTCGATTGCACCAGCTCGACCCGCAGCGCCGGAAATCCCAGCTCGCGTTTCCTGATCGGTCAGGGCGGCAGTCTCCTCGTGGCCGATTTTCACGCCGTGCTCCCCGCTGGATCCATGGCGCCGGCTGCCGCTCCGGCGCTAGCCGATCCCAAGGCCGACGCCGAACGTGAAGCGGCCGCCCAGCGCAGCGCAGCCGGGGGCGATACCGATTGGATCGCTCTTGGCGACGGGCCGACCGACTTCCTGTTTCCGGCCATCGATCATAATCCGCGCGCACCTGCGGTCCGGGTGGTGATCCGCCACCGGGTCGATCAGAAACTGGAATTGCGTGTCGATGGCAAGCCGGTCGATCCGGTTTCGTTCGATGGAACACGTCAGGCCCCGGGCGGACGCTTTGCCATTTCGATCTGGCGCGGGATCCCCCTTTCAGGTGAAACGACAGAATTGTCTGCCAGGGTTCTGAATAAAAAAGGCAATGTGGTCCAAGATCTGCACCGCACGGTACACTATGCCTCGCTGCCGGCGCGCGTCGAGCTGGTTCCCGGCAAGAGCCGTCTGGTTGCCGATGGCACGACCCGGCCGGTTCTCGCGCTGCGCATAACCGATCGCAACGGTCGGCCGATCCACGCCGGCGTCAGCGGCGAACTCGCGCTCTCTGCGCCCTACGAAAGCGCCGAAGCGCTCGACGCGATGCAAAGCCGTGCACTGTCGGGCCTCGGCCGTTCAGCCCCGCGCTGGATCGTCAAGGGCGATGACGGCATGGCTTATGTCGAACTGGCCCCGACCATGACCAGCGGCAAGTTGCGGGCCGAGTTCACCTTTGCCGATGGTGAACAACGCCGCCGCCAGGAGCTGGAATTGTGGATCGCACCGGGCGACCAACCCTGGACGGTTGTCGGTCTCGCCGAAGGATCGGTCGGCGCGCAAAGCGTGGCCGACGCGATGGACCGCAATGGCCGCTTTTCAAGCGATCTGGGCGACCATGCACGCATTGCCGTCTACGCCAAGGGCCCTATCGCCAAAGGGCTGCTGCTGACCGCCGCTTATGACAGCGCTCGCCAGCGCGATGAACAAGTGTTGCTCGGCGCCATCGACCCGCGAGCCTATTACACCGTCTTTGCCGACACTTCCGATCGCCGCCACGATGCAGCGACCCGCGACAGTCTTTACCTGCGGCTCGAAGGCAAGGGCTTCTATGCTCTTTATGGCGATTTCGAGTCCGGTTTCGACCAGACTTTGCTCGCCCGATATCAGCGCACTGCGACCGGGTTCAAGACCGAACTCTCGCGCGGGGGCTTCCAGGTCTCGGCCTTTGCGGCAAAGATCGGCTCGGCTTTCCGGCGCGACGAGATCCAGGGCGGCGGCATTTCCGGCCCCTATCGCCTCTCGAGCCGGGCCCTTATTCCCGGAAGCGAGACTGTCACCATCGAGGTGCGCGACCGTTTCCGCTCGGAAGTGATCGTCTCGAGCCGCACTCTGGTCCGCTTTGTCGATTACGACATCGATCAGCTCTCGGGAACCATCACGTTCAAGGAACCGATCCTGAGCCGCGATCCCGATCTCAATCCGCAGTTCATTGTGGTCGGCTATGAAGTCGATGCAACGGCCCGAGGCGGCACGCTCAATGCCGGACTTCGCACCAGCCTGACAAGCGCCAATGGAAAACTGCGGGTCGGCATCACGGCCATCTCGGAAACCGGCGGCAGTGATGCCGCGCGCCGCAATCTTGCCGCATTCGATGTCAAGGCCAGGCTCGGTGCCGATACCGAAGCACGCGCGGAAATCGCGACCAGCTTCGGCGCAGGCCGTGAGGCCGTCGCCTGGCTGCTCGAGGCCGAGCATCATGACGGCAGCCTCGATCTGCTGGCCTATGCGCGTTATGCGGAACGCTCTTTCGGCGTCGGCCAAACCAACGGGGCGGAACTGGGCCGCCGCAAGTTCGGGCTCGATGCCCGTTACCGTCTGAGCGAGGCTCTGGCTCTCACCCTCAGCGGTTGGCGCGACAACAGCCTTGAGGATGCCAGCCGCCGCACTGCGCTCCAGGCCGGAGCCACCTGGCGCAGCCGCAACACCGATGCGCGGATTGGGCTGGCCCTGATGCGTGACCGGCTCGCTGATGGCAGCACGGCCGAATCGACCGTCGTCGAAGGCGGCGTGACCCAGCGACTGCTGAACAACAAGCTTGAGCTCTCGGTCAGCAGCAGCATCGCGCTTGGCAAGGCCGCAGCGATTGACCTGCCGGAACGCCACCGCCTGACCGCACGCTATGCTGTGACCAGCGACTTTAAGCTGGTCGGCACTTATGAAATTGCCAAAGGCGAAGGCCTCGATGCGCGCACTGCCCGGGCCGGGGTCGAGATTACCCCCTGGTCGGGTGCGCGGATCTCAGGCGGCGTGGGTCAGCAGCAGATTGCCGAATTCGGCAAGCGCTCATTCGCAGCCTTTGGCCTTGCCCAGTCGATCCCCGTCAGCAAGACTCTCACCCTTGATGCGACGCTTGACTCAAACCGTACTCTGTCTGGTTTCGATCCAGGGCGTCTTGTCAATTCGCGCCAACCGGCGAGCAGTGGCGGGACTTTGGGCGAGAATGGATCGATTGCCGAGGATTTTACTGCAGTCACCCTTGGCGGCACCTGGCGCGCGGGGCGCTGGTCGGCGACACTGCGCGGCGAGTGGCGCGATGGCGAACTGGCCGATCGCAAGGGCATGACGTTCGGCGCGATCCGTCAGCTTGGTGAAGGATCCATGCTTGGAAGCGGCGTGACTTGGACCCGCGCGGTGAGCCCCGCGGGCGCATCCAGTGAAGTGTTCGACGGCGCGGTTGCCCTCGCCCATCGCCCGGCAAACTCCAACTTCGCACTCCTGACCAAGGTCCAGTTCCGCAGCGACGTGGTCCGCGGCGCGGTCGAAGGAGAAACCGGACCTGCCGGTCGAGGTGCGCTGACGATTACCGGCAATGGCCGCTCCGATCGGGTCATCGCCAGCGTCTCGGGCAACTGGTCGCCGCGCGGCGAGGCCAATGGAGCCTTCGTCCAGCGCAGCGAAGTGGCATTCTTCGGAGCGGTCCGCCACAACTTCGATCGCTATGAAGGTTTCGACCTCAAAGGCACGACGCTGCTCGGCGGCCTTGATCTGCGGATCGGGCTCGGCAAACGCTTCGAAATCGGCGCCGCTGGCACGGTCCGAACCAATCTCGACGACAAGACCACAAGCTATGCCTTCGGGCCGCGCATCGGCTTCTCTCCGGCCAAAGACGTGTTGCTGATTGTCGGTTACAACGTAACCGGCTTCCGTGACCCTGATTTCGCGGCCGCCCGCAACACCGAGAAGGGACTCTATGCCACCGTCCGGATGAAGTTTGACGCCGACACATTCGGATTTCTAGGCCTCGGACGCTGAGCCTGCTGGGTTGCTTCTTCCCATTTTGCGCGAATGTTCCGATTGCCGAACCCAAAGCTGTCAGGCTTCCTGGAAAGGCAACCCCTGGTGCGGTGTCGGAGCAAATAGTCTGCGGCCCCGCGGACCCAGGGGATATCCGCTGCAACAAGCCGGTTCAGTCGCGCAGGCAACCATCAAACTATTGAGGAAGCGCAAATCTGCCGCTGTGACGAAAAGGCCCGAAGCCCCCCTATATGTCTGCGATCAGGTTTTCACCTTCCGAGTCTCCTAGGGAAACCCGGCAAATCGGCGATTACGCCTTCTTGCTAGGGATTGCGCAAATCGCGGAATCAACGTGGATGGCCGCAAGAGAAAAATCAAGCGCGTCAAGCTCTGCCAAAATGTGCCTGAGATCGCAGATCAGCTTGTCTCGACGAGCCTCAATGCCGAGCTCAGGATCACCCCCCCCGTGCTCGGACAGCACGGTGTCGTTAACCAAACGTGGTCTTTGGCCGCGATCGCGCTGCACAGTGAGTTCCCGGACCCGATTTTTCAAAGGTCAGACTACTAGAGGTCATCTTCGCCAACAATTGACAAAAAGTACGCAGAAATAAGCGAAATGACACTCAGCTAAACGAAACGTTTATCCGTGCGGGGCCTTGGCAGCCAAACGCAGCGTTGCGCTCAGTCCGCCACCCGGGTTTGCGCTCAGGGAAACCGAGCCGGAATGATGCTCGGCCACTTTCTGGCAAATCGACAGGCCAATTCCCGCACCAGCATCTTTGGTTGTCTGAAAGGCGCCGAACGCAATTTGGATGCCTTCTGGTGAGAGCCCTCGACCATTGTCAATCACCAGAATCTCAACCCAGTCGGAACTAGGCTGGCGGCATACGACTTTTACCACTGCTCCCTGAATTGGATCGTCAAATGCCTCCATCGCATTTCGCAACAGGTTGATCGTCGCCAAAGCGACTTCCGATGCACAAACAAAGGCAGCCGTTTCGGCCGGTTCAGGCTCATACTGGAGCGTGATCCCGCGCCGATCGAATTCAGCCTGCATCAGGTCGATTTGGTCTCTGACCAACTCGCGTATGTCGACCTGAGCGTAGTGCCTGTCCTTGTTGGTGGTCAAAAGCCGAATGTTGTCGACCAAACGTGCCGCTCGCTCGACATTGCTTTCCACTCCGGCAAGCGCGCGCAAGGTTTCCGGTGCATCCTGGCATTCGATCGCCGACCAGTTGCGCAGGGCCTGACAATAGGTCGAAGCCGCGGCAATCGGCTGGTTGATTTCGTGGGCAATGCTCGCACCCAGCGCTTCAACCACCGATATCCGGCTCAGTCGCACGGTCTTTTCACGGGCCTCCCGGCGCGCATTTTCAATTTCCACCTCCGCTTCCAGCGCGGCAACTTGCAGTTTTACTGCCCCGAGCTGCTCGATCAGCATGCCCCGTACGGTAAGCACGAGATGCTGCAGCACCAATGCGGAGCCACTCAGAATGACGGCATTGAACAACAGGGGCTGAGACGAGCCACTCCCCAAAATTTGCGGCGCGATCGAACAAATTGCAACCGACAAGAACACGAGGAAATTCAATATAAGTGTAATTGTTAACCGAAAAACTATCGCATTTATCAAGAAGTATAAAATTGAATAGCACACTGTAACAACATGAATATGATCTAGAATTACAAATGTTTGATGAAATATCGCCAATGCGTACGATATATTAAATCCAATTATAGAGATTGGAATGGCGTAAAAATTATGCTTATATATTCCAATCAACATCAATGTCAGAATTGAAAATATTATTACGGAATAAGCCAGCCTGAACGACAATTCAAAACCACTAAGCCTGATCGCACTGTTGAAGAACCAAAGTCCGAAGCCGATCGCTATGCAGGCATAGGCCGAACCGGTAACCTTCTTACTTGAAAAGATCCCGCTCCAATCGGCTTGAGACAAAACGAGATAGCGATCGAACTTTGTCACGCTTGGACGCCATATCGATTATGCAGCGCCAACAACTTGCCCAGCCCTCCAACCTGCACTTTAGATCTGATGTTTCGCCGGTGGACGCGAACCGTGGAGGCACTCAGCGCGTGCTTGCTGGCAATCTCCTTGATCTGAAGGCCTGCTGAAAGATCGTCCAAAATTTCCCGCTCCTTAGGCGACAAATTCGCGATCTCCCGGCGGTATGCGTCCCGAACACGACCCTCTTCTTCTATTCTGGCGGCATGCTCCATCGCCCCTGCCACGGCGTCAATCAACTGCTGCTCGCGACAGGGTTTTGGCAGAAACTCGACCGCTCCGGCCTTCATGGCCGACACGGCCATCTGAATATCGCCGTGGCCGGTCAGGAAGATAACCGGAATCTCGTATCGCGCTTCTGCAAGGCGGCGCTGGATCTCAAGGCCACTCACCTCTGGCAGGCGGACATCGAGCAGCAAACATCCCGAAATTCCTGCCTCTGCGCGCTTGAGGAAGCCTTGCGCTGAACTGAAGGTTTCAACCTGGTACCCCAAAGACCGCAGCAAGGATTCCAGCGATTGGCACATGCCTTCATCATCGTCGACAATGAAGATAGTCTTGCGGTCGCCCCCCCTCGCAAGACTGTTGCCTTCGTCATGATACGACATTCCTGGTCACCCGATCTAATTTGGAGTGCCTGCAAAGGTTACTTCGAGTTTGATAGGCTATCAGGCTAGCTGCCACGCTCTCGATCTTCAAGCCGACACAGACGGGAAAACCGCGAGCATTCCCGGGCGAATGCCCCCTACCCCACTTATAACGCTTGCCCTGATCTCAAGAAGGTCGACCCAATGCCGAGTGCGAGTTGCCCTTCCAGAAGCGTGTGAAGCGCGCAAGCATCACACGAGCAGACATGCCCAGATGTCATAGTGTATTTCGAGCTTCAGACCGCAGGACCCACAAGAAGATTCCGACCAGAATCCAGACCCGCAACTGATCACGTTGCTGCATGGTTATCCCAGGTAACGTCTCTCAATTTGTGCTCACTGCGAAGTCCGATCCGAACGTGCTGGCCAGGTCGGTCAAGCGAGCAACCTGTGGCTTCTCAAGTTCTCGCATGAATTGTTGCCGCTGAAGTTTCAGTCAACTTCGCAATCAGATCACAGACCGCGTCGGCCCGCTGATAAACCAGCAATTCACTTGCCCCGGGTACGACCACAGTCTGCAGGTTTTCGGGCAGCTGACGGGTGTTGGCCCGGTCGCGATGCGCCAGATGGCTGTCTTCGCTGCCGTATATCCAGATGTCATCGCGATTGGCGCGCAGCAGCGCCGGGTCCGGATCGCTGAACGGCAAGGCCAGATCGCGGGCAAAGCCATCTCCCTTCTGCCGCACCATCGACTGTGTGTCACTGCGCAGCAGGGCCTGCGTCTCGGCGTTGCGCAGGGCTTCGACATTGCGCGGATTGAATCCATAGGCCCGCTCAATGTACCAGTCCGGACCATGGCGCAGTACCATGCGCAGGCCCAGCGAGGTCAGGTAGCCAAGCAATCGGGGGGCCGAAACCGACAGATAGAAGAAGGCCCGGTGGCTGGGTGTAACACGGCTGGTTTCAACCACATCGATCTTGCCAAAGCTGCTGATCAAGCCGAGCCGTCCGAACCGATGCGGCGCCCGGTCGCGGGCCAGGATCAGCATATTGCCGGCGCTGGTCGTCCCGATTGCCGGACAGTTGCTCAGTTCAAGCTGTTCCGCCAGTGAAAGCAAGGCGGTGACGTTGTCCTCCTCGGTTGAGAGCGATCGGTCCACCTCGCTATGCCCATAGCCCGGACGGCTGGGCACGATAAGGCGCACCCGCAATTCGTCCAGCCGGTCCGTGACCGCCCGGGGCAGGGCATGATTCAGGTTCGGCCCGTGCAGCCAGATTAGTGGCTGACCGTCCTTGGGTCCGGCCATGCTATAGGCGAGTACCCGGCCACCGGGCCGGATCAGCCTCTTTTCGTTGCGATAGGGATTGATCCATTCGCCCTCATAGGGCGCGGCATCGATCCCGGACTGGATGCACAGCGCAGTCAGCACCCGGATCAGTTCCACCTGGCCTTGACAGCCGGACTTGGCCAAGACCGCCTTGAACTGGGTCTGGGCGGTCTGGACCGAAACCCCGCGCAGCCGAGCGACTTCGGCCAGCGAGCGATGCCGATAGAACAGCCGAGCAATCTGCCCCTCGGCCTCGGTCAGGCCCCACGACTGCTCGACCAGCGCGGTGGTATCTTCCAGCCATTCGAATTCCAGCGAGCGGATCAGGGTAACCGCTTGCGGATAACCCGGCAGCGCCACCTGCCGCGCTTCGGCTAGGCGCAGCCGCGCGCTGTCGTCCGCTGCGGTGCACTCCACCACCCGGCGATCGGCATTTGTGCCGGACCTGGCTGCCTGGCGGAGTTGGCGCAAGGCACCGGCATGGGCCGGGGCGAGCCAGTCTCCGGCATCGGTATCGCCCACTTCGAGGGCAAATTCCGCCCGCCCGGCCGGATTGATCGCAATCACCCGGCTATCGGCATTCTGGACCATAGCGGCTGAAAGACAGCGCGACAGCAGTTCGTCGACCGGATCGCTGTTCACCACTTCCCATTTGCTGGATGCAAGCCGGTCGATCTCGGAAAATTGAGCCAGCATGGAGTCGTCGAACCGGGCCGGCTTGCCATCTGCGGCATCTTGTCCGATCCGCCGGTTCCACGCTGCTATCAAATCGTCGAAAGCCGATCCGTCGATCAGCGCGCGATAGCTGTGGCCGATGAGTTCGACATCGCTCCGCGCTGCATCATCTGACTGGTGGCCGCTGCCCATGCTGGTGACGTTCAATCCCGAATGCGGCCGATACCCCGATCGGGGTATGACAAGGCCGCGCGGGCCTTTCAAGTCAGGGCAGAGTGAAATCAGCCACTTCGCCGGACCATTCTGCCATCATCATGTGAAGGACCGTCATGACCCGATCCAAGCTTCTGCTACCCGCCCTTGCTGTCCTGGCTCTGGTTGCCGGTGGCACCAGCGCCGCCCTGCTGGCGCAAAGCTCCGCTCCCCAGCGCAGCCTGACCCTCTATGGCGGCGAATCGCTGCAGGGCGAAGCTGTGACGGTCAGCAAAGACGTGGCCAATTTCCAGGAAGTGCCTGCGAGTGACGGGTTTGACGGCACGGCCAACGACTACGCCTATTCGTTGCGGGCTGTGGGCCGCTGGGAAGTGTGCATGGACGCCGGTTTCCAGACCGATTGCCAGATCGTGGAGGGGGATGTTCCTTCCCTGGGTGAACGCGGCGGCTCGATCAGTTCGGCCCGCTATCTTGGCCCTTCGGCGGTTGCGGCAGCGACCGCGCCGGTTGCCCCGCCGACCGGCAAGACGGCGGCCGGAAGCTCCGCTCCGGCTGCGCCCCCGTGGCAGCCGATGTACCGGGTCGACCTGTTCGGCAACGATTATCGCGAAATTGCCTATTCCGGGCCGGGCAATGGCTGGCAGACCTGCAAGGCCAGCTGCGATGCTGATCGCAAGTGCAAGGCCTGGACCTATGTCGAGCCTGGCCGCACACCCTATGGCGAATGTTTCCTCAAGTCGCCGATTCCGCAGGCATCGACGTCGGAATGCTGCATTTCCGGAGTGAAGGGCGCGGAAAGCTCGCGCGGGCGGCAAGGCTCGGCAGCCATCAGTATCGGGCTTGGCCGGGTCGGCAATACCGCCAAGCGCGCAGCCGAGGACGAAGTCGACAAGGCTGTCGATCGCAAAGTCCGGGGCACGCTCGGCCGCATCCTCGGCAATTGACCAGGCGAGAGGCAGTCATGGGCCTGGATCGACTGACGCGGCGCCGGATGCTGGGCTGGCTGGGAGCAGGCAGCGCACTGCCTTTGCTCCACCCCGCACCGGCCAGGGCCGATCGCAGTACGGAACTGCGCAACCTGCGCTGGGATCAGCGGCTGGCCGAGGACAACTGGCGCCGCAAGGGCGGTCCACTGTGGGTGGTGCATGACGATGTACCGATGTACTGGGGTGGAGGGCGCGCCCTGCATAATCGCCGTCCGGGCCTGACCGCTCCGCTGACCGCGGCCGAGCGGGGTGAGATCCAGGCATCGCTCTCAGCCGCATCTGCCTATTTCAGGGGGCGCGGCCTGTGGACCCCGAAGCTGCCGCTAGGCGATGGCAACGCCTTTCACATCTTCTATGTCGATGCGCCCGAAGGCATCATGGGCGGGACCGGTCCCGGGGCTGGCGATCCGCTGAACGAATTCGGGATCGGGAGAAGGCTGCGAAATGAGGCGATCAAGTGGGAAGTTTTCTTTTCGGACCTAGAGAAGCTGAAGACCACGCCTGATACAACCGAGCGGGAGGTGCCTGAAGGCGTCCACCTGATGATGTCGGCACCAATGCTGCGCGTCTATCGTCAGCCCCCTCACAACGACCATCCCTGGGCCCCGCAGCAGACCCTGGCCCACGAGATGATCCATGCGATCGACCAGTATGCTCCCGGCATGACCACCTGGGGCAAGGTTGAGGGGTGGTGCGGTGAAGGATCGACCCATGCCATCGCCCAGTTCGCCTTGCGCAAGCTGGGCCACGACCCGGTTAAAAGCTATGCCAAAGGGATCCGCAACGTTTTGAAGGATATCGGGGCGCGGCCCTATGACGTGACCCTGACGCTCAGCGAAGTGCCTGGGCGAATCCCGGAATTTCTCGCTGAGGAAACGCGCGCCAACGGCGGGAAGGAATCCGAACGGGCCAAGAGCTTCTGGGCCGAGAACGCCACTTATCTGACCTGCAGTTTCTGGCGTTTCCTCATGCAGGAAGAGGCGCCCGTCCGGCAGGTTTCCGCGCCGCTGCTGCCGCAGGGCCAGGTCGCACCCTTTCTGCCGGGCCAGGCCGCGCGCGGACCAGCCCCGACAGTACCAGGCGATTTCGAAATGTTCGCGCCGTTCCGGTCCTTTCGCATGATCGGTGAGGACCGCGCCCGCGCGGCCGCCAACAAGCGGTGGATCGATCCGGTACTGACCTTGCTCGACCGCTTTCTCAGGACGCACCCGCACCCGGTCTGGGGCGCGACGGGACTCTACCGGTCGTTCCCAGCATTCATTGCCCACTTCGTCGAATGGCCCGATCAGATTGCCAAGAGCCGCAAGGGTTATCTGGCTCATGACAAGTGGCTGGGCGCACTGTTCATGGATGGGGTACCGCTGTTGGAAATCGGACCCGGACAGGACATCGTCCACGAACCGGCGATGATCCCGCCGCTGGCGGCGCGCGCCTTGCGCTTCAAGGTGCCGGCGATCGAGGGGATGACAGCCGATCTTCTGGAGAACGATTACCCCATGGTGACGATCACCGTGACGGCGCTGAACGGCCCGGCTGACGCGATCGATCATATCCATGTCGGGCTGCGTGGCGGGGTTCTAGCCAATCATCTCTCGCAGCCCGTCCGTTCCGGTCAGGGCCGGGTACGGCGCTGGATCAATGTCGATGCGCGGCCGCTGTTCCGGGGGCGGACCCGAGGTGAAACGGTGCTGACCCTGATCAATTCTGCGCCGAGGCCGGAACAGGGCCGTCCGCTCAAGCTGCGGGTCCATATCGCAGTGCAGGTGGGCAGTGCCAACGGCCAGTGCAGCTATCACCCCCTGCCAGTGCCGAACCAGAACGGACATATGGTGACGATACCCTCATCAGTCTCCCCCCCAACCGGACGTCAGGCCCCGACCCTGGCGGTGGAGCGGGGGATCGACGATATCGAGATCAGCATCGTGCAGGACGCCGATCTGGTCGAATTGATCGGCATTGCCTCCTTGTCATCGACCGGGACAGGGTTGGAAATCCAGCGCGATAGCGACGGGCGCGCGGCCGGTCTGGCCAGTGTCGATACCGCCGGGCTTCAGGCACGTGCAGCCCGCGTGGCAACGGTTACGACGAAATCGCGCCTGATCATTACCCTGCTTCTGCCGCGGGTCGAACCTGGAACGCTTGGGGCAGTCTCGGGTGCCCGGGTGCGGGCCGAATGGATCGATCCGGCCTATCGCCCCTATGCCTCTCTTGGCGTGCCCGAAGCGGTCAGCATGGAGACCGACGCGGTCCAGGTCATGTTGACATCAAACAGCGAAGGATCGCTGATCGGCACCTATGCCGCCAACTTCGATGCGGCTTCCGACAATCCCGATCGGGCCTTCCGCGGGCGGATCTCGGGTAAATTCTCGATGGGTATTGTCAAAGACGAGGCCGGCGCTGACGGTGAATTGCCGAAAGACAAGACCGCGATCATGCCAACCGACTTCTTCATCGCGGCGGCACGGGCCGGGTTCGATGCGGCGATGATCGGGCGGATGCTCGATCAGGCCGCCAGCGGCGCGGACGGCGGTGCTGGTGGGGCGGAACCGGATTCAGGCGACGCCGGCCAAAGGAATGACCAGGGCAGCAGCCAGCTGCTCGGCACGCGCCCCTGTACATTCCGCGACGAGGCAGAGGTACGCGAGTATCTCGACCTGTTCCTCAAGCGCAATCTCGCGGGTGCACCCGGCGTGAGCCCGGCCCACCTGGCCGAACTGCGCCGCAGCTATCTGCAGGACCCGCAGGGCCTGCGCATGATGCTGTGCGAGGCCGGCTTCTTCCCCGGATCCGGCAAGTAGGAACCACGCACAAATCCCTCCAGCAATTGCCCGTAAGTGCCGAATTCAAGAAGCCGAGCCGATCGGTCCGTCAGCCTTGGGGCCAGGCTCAAGGCAACCGTGCACACACAAACAACCCCGACTGCTCAATGCGGGTCGTTCACTTCGCCATGGCTCGGAACATTTCGGCCACTGGCGCAAACATGTCGCTCATCATTTGGCCAACAGGCTCTGAAGTTGTTGCCAACGTACCGCCCTTGATCGGGGGCTCAGGTGCATATTCACCCTGCAGTACCAAGGCTTCGGCGTAGGCTCGGCCGCGCAGTTGCTCGACCAGGGCAATGGCAAAATCCAGACCGGCCGATACACCCGCGCCGGTCAGGATGTTTCCGTCACGCACGACCCTCTCATTGGTGGGAATCGCCCCAAAATCCGCAAGAACCTCGCGCGTCACCCAGTGCGAGGTCGCCTTTTTTCCCTTAAGCAAGCCTGCTTTTGCCAGGACCATGGATCCGGTGCAGACACTGGTGATGTGCTTGGCGCGCGATGCACGATCCTTGATCCATGCCATCGTATCCGCCCTCCCCATGACCGATAGCGTGCCTTCAGTGCCGCCGGGCACGAACAGTACATCAAGGTCCTTGGGCGTGTCGGCCATTGTCATGGTCGGCGTGATAGCCAGACCGAGATCGGACATCACCGGCGAAAGGTCTGTCTCGGTGGTGACCAAATGAACCTTGGCTCCGAACATGCACGCAAAGAAGTAATGCGGGCCGACGAGGTCGAGTGCGGTGAACTTGGGATAGAGCACCATGGCGACCTGCTCCTGCCCCCACAGACCCGGACCCAGGACCCGACTCATCGCTTCCATGTGCTGGTCATTCATGGCGCTCTGGCCAGACGCAGCAGGTGCAGCGGCAGGACTGGCCTCCGCCGCTCCCGCTTGGGCTGCCATGGCCTTCTCGACCGCTAAAAAGGGTGCCAACAGAGCGACCCCAGTGATACCCTCTAAAAGGGCGCGACGGTTGGTTTCCATGAGGCAAACTCCAATCAGAAATTGACGCCGAGCGTCACAAAGGCTGAACGAGGAGCACCCGGACGGACGACAGGCTGCCCGAGGTACTGGTATGGCGAGAAGTAGGTCCGGTCGAAGATGTTGCTCACCGAAACACCGATCCGGAACGGCCCCATTTCGTAGCTGGCCTGAGCATCGAAGACTGTATAGCCCTTTGTTTTGACACTGTTCGGCAAGGTCACCTCGGATCCAGAGGCAGCAGTCATACCAGTGCCGATGCCGAAGCCGCGAAGTGGACCTTCGGTGAATCGATAGCGAACAGCGATCCGCCCGCCATGCTCGGGTACTCGTGACAGGCGCTGGCCGATGTTGGCAGGGGTGAACTGGTCGCGCGTGACCTTGGCGTCGGTGTACGCATAGCTGGCAAGTAACGAGAAATTCTTGCTGGGTTCCCAGATCAGGTCAGCCTCCAAACCTTGCGCGCGCTGCTGCCCGACTTGCCGCGTGACGAAGAAGGGATCGGTCAGGGGGACATTGTTGCGGCGCTGGCGATAGACCGCGACTGTCCCGGACAGGCCGAGTTGCTTGAGACCAAACTTGAAGCCGCCTTCAAGGCTCTCCGATGTCTCGGGAGAGGTCGGCACCGCCAGCGGATTGAAGAAGACAGACAAGCGAGAACCGGTGGCATAGCCAGCAAACAGCGAGACGCCTTCCACCATGTCGATAGTGACACCCAAACGCGGATCAATCCGGGTGAAGCTGTGCCTCGAGCTGGAGAAGCCGTTCAGGCTTTCGGTGGTCTCCAATCGGCTAAAGCGCAAGCCTGCGAGGACATGGATGCGCCCGCCAATTGTCATCTGATCCTGCGCATAAAAGCCGAGCGTGCGGTAGGCGTTGACGAATTTGTCGGTCGCGAAGGTAGTTGGCCCGAACGGGACGTCGCTGTGCGGGTCAGCATAGTCGAGCAGACCTACGGGCAAGAAGTTGAACCCCATCGCCCCGTCATAGTCGACGAAGTCGTATTGGGCACCGGCAATAACTACGTGATCGATGCTACCGGTTGAAAAGGTCGCGGTCAGACTGCCATCAAAGGACCATTCATCAACCTTGACGGGCAGATATCCGGTGATGATCGGATAGACTGTGCCCGCCGGCGGATAGAACGCGAGATAGGGAAAGCTGCCATATTCATCAAACCTGCTCTGGTAATTTCGAACCTGAACTTTGGTTGTGACCTTGTCCGACAGGCGGTGCGTGAACACGGCGGTAAGCGCCAGGTTCTCGATTTCCGTTTTGGGGGCATCTTTGGCACCCGAGAAATGGTAGGGATCCACGCCCGGCGCACCCGCCATAGCAAAGGGAATGCCCGAATATTCAAGCTGCTTGAACCGGTTGTACTTGGCTCCGACAACGAGACTGGTGTCGCTAAAGCCGATCCGCAGCGAAGGCGCGAGGGTCAGACGCTCGTTGGTCACGGCGTCGACGGCATCCGTTGAGTCGAGGTATTCCCCGGCAAAACGAATGGCCACATTTGGTCCCAGGGGCTGATTGATGTCGACTGACGGCTGGATCGTGCCGAAACTGCCTGTGCGGAAACTCGCGCGGATAAAGGCATCGGCCTGTGGCCGCGCACTGACCATATTGATCAGGCCGCCGACCGGTGCGCCAGTGCCGCCGCCAAATAGCTGTGAAGTTGGTCCTTTGGCGACCTCGATCCGCTCGACACCGATCAGGCTCGAAGGATCGGAGGCAGCCGTGTCGCCATAAAGGGCAAGGCCATCGAGATAGATCTCAGACTCGAAGCCCCGAACTATCGGATTGACCAGTACCGCCTCCGAAGGTTGGGCCGGAACAACACCCGATATGTTGCGCAACGCATCCGACAGCGTCGTCAGGTCCTGCTCCACAATCAACGTGCGGTTCAATACCTGCACCGATTGCGGCGTTTGTTGGATCGGGACCGGCGTGCGGAGCGTTGCTGCGTCGACAGCGGCATACCCGCCGTCCTCGCGGGCCGTGACAACAATTTCGCTGGGGGTCCAGCCGGTCGATTGGTCTGTGCTCTGGGCGAATGCAGGCGCAGCAGCAGCAAGTGTTGCTGCGAGAGCAATTAATGAAGTTCTCATGGTGTTTCCTTCGCAGATATCTGATGTGTTAGACTGATCAGGCGCTTGAGCTTTTCGAGTGCTTCGGCACCGCTTTCCCGTTGGTGATGGATTTCGCGAACTTGCAGTTTGCTGCATCCCGTGGATCGCAGCGGCCTGCCTGAAAATGGGGGCGACAAGCCTTCCGGCTCTGCCAAATGCTAGCGTTCCAAGCTTTGTCAGTTCACCAACGCCGCTTTCGCCAACGAAGAAAGCCGGTGACGACCAACATCAAGCCAAGCAGCGCGAACACATCGTTGATCCATTTCCAATGCTTCCAGATCAACGTGCCTTCGTGGAGTTCTGCGGCGAAGCTGGCCCAAGGCAGATAGCCAATCTTGGGAAGAACATTGTGCTCTTTGCCGCGCATTTGACCCGTTGTTGACGTCCGGAAGATCGTATTCCCTCGGGTCCACCAGATCGTGCCGCCGGGACCGGCGCTCATCTCGTTGACCATCACGACGGGCTTTGGAACGGCGAGCTCTCGCCATACCCCATTCTCGCGGACTTGGACGCGCCGCATCATCCGCCCTGGCACATAGAGCTTGCCGGAGATCTTGCGGATCCGCATCGCGGGTCCTTTGAAACCAGCGTCTCGCGTCCAGGATTGCCCCAGATCGCTGGACGCGAAAATGCCGCGCCGATTGCCGACCACCAGCGCTTCTCCGCGAGGATCCTCGATCAAGGCAACGTTCATGACCTGTCCCCGCCAACTATCACCGCGGTAAGCTGGCGGAAGGATCGAGGCCGGCACGTTGATCTTGCGGAACATCATCTGCACGTCGCCGCGGTGATTCTGGTAAATACCTGTCAGGAACACCAGCAGCAGCGGCACAGCCAATGCCACTCCAATTATCATCGCATGGATACGAAAGCTCCACTGGATGGGCTTCTGCGCATAGCGCAGAACATTTGAAGAAGGCCGCTCCGGCTTGGGTTTTTGTCGCGCCTGGTTGCACCAGCGCATGATCGCCCAGTATGCTATTCCCGTCAGGCTCATCACAACCAAGCCTGCAGCAACCGCATTCCATAGCGCCCAGTCGATGATACCCCCGAACAGGCCTCGACCAAGATGAATGTCTTGCAGCCAGCGGCCAAGATCGACGGCCGAAGCCCCTGCATCGGGCGGCAAAGGCGCGAGGTGCACGGGTGCCCAACTCTTCCCTTGAGAGTCGATCGAACGCTCAAGCAGCTGTGACATATTCACCGCAGCAACCATTCGCTCAGCGCCCAGCGACAGGCTGTTGACCGATTGGCCTTGCAGGCCCTCAGGAACGAACTTGGCAGACGCGGTGTCGAGCCGCCAAACACCGTCGTCAGTACCCGCATAGACGGTCCATGCGCTGCCGCTACCTGCCGGCTCGAGCACTGCCACGTTGCGAACGATCTCATTGCCAAACGGCAAGGGCGTCCATGACTTCCCGCTGTCGCGGGTCAGAAATGCTCCTGCAGCGCCGCTTGCCACCCGAATGTTCGGCAAGTCTGGATTCACCTGATGATGCCGCCACAGGTACTTGTCGTCATGTGCTGCAATGGACTCATCAAGCGCCGGGCCCGAAGTCCATTGCCACCGCCATTGCTGCCGGTTGAGCTGCATCGCCCCGGTTATGGCCAGCACGAGCAGCCAAAGTGCGGCGACAAGGCCCGCCCACTTATGCAGTTTGTCGAGCGTGATCCGCCGCCGCGCTTTGACGAGCATGGTTTAGAACGCGGCCGTCAGTTCAAGACCAAACTGGCGCCCGATGCTCGGGTAACCAATTGTGGTCTCGTAGTTGTCATCAAGCAGGTTCTTGACGCTTGCTGTCAGACGCATCGGCGTGCCCCTGACTGAAAACTGACGGGACAGACTGAAGTCCACATTCACGAAGTCGCCAAGTGGCAAATAGGGAGACGTTGGCGGCGGTGCCCCCGTGCAATTCAAGTTGGGTGCAGCGCAGCGGGTAAAGGCATTGGACTCATAGCCTGAGACATATTTCGCCGCTCCGGCAACACGCCAGCCTCCCAAAGCCTGGTCGAACGTGATCTCGGCGACCGTCTTGGGCTGGGTCCGCGCAAGCAATCCTGACGGATCAAGCACACTGAAGTAATGCGTTAGGCTTGCCCGATAACCGCCCTCGCGGCCAGTACTGCCCCAGCGACCGGAGAGAATTGCCTCCACGCCTGTGCGCTTGGAATCCGTGTTTCCGTACAAGCCCACCTGCTCGCCTGCGACGACTGCGTAGGCGAGCGGCTGGACTTCATTGTTCGTCTTTACGATGAACCCGTTGACCGATGGCTGGAGCCAGCTGCGGATCTGGCCCTCAAAGCCAAGTTCCCATTTATGACGCTGCTCACCCTTGAGCGGAATCGCCGGGTTCGCCAGGACCACACCCGTTCGAGGTCCTTGGCTCGAAAACCCGTACCGCGCATTGATCAACCATTTATCAGCCAGACGCCAGCTCGCGCCGACCGACACGAATTTCGCATAGGGCAGCTTTTCGCCCCGAATCTGGCGGACGTTCGCATTGGGGCCCCGCCCTGCCAGGAAGTAGTCAATCCCCTTGACGATTTCGACCCGGTCGAGCCGGAAGCCAAGATCCAGATTCAGGCGATTGCCGAACAAGCCCTGGTCGCCCTGCAGGAAGAGTCCAGTTACCTTCTCTTCGCGAGGGATGCCTTCATAATAGTACTGGCCTGATGGATTGTTCCAATGGATGAAATCGGCCCCGGCCTGCAATTTGGTATCCCCAAGAAAGAGATTGTGCCGAACCGCTGCATTCCAGAAGGTATTATCGTTGTCTCGAACAAGCGTGT
The DNA here is from genome assembly GCA_024236215.1 of Novosphingobium sp. Classification (GTDB taxonomy): domain Bacteria; phylum Pseudomonadota; class Alphaproteobacteria; order Sphingomonadales; family Sphingomonadaceae; genus Novosphingobium. Next base: position 45,211 of record JACKKX010000005.1, on the reverse strand, counting down.
TGGCGAGAGTTCCGTTGGCCAACAGATCGCTGGTGACAAAGTCGCCTTTGGACTCGGTATAAGCCAATGTCAGAAGGGTCGTATTGTGCTCGTCCCAGCGAACTGTTCCGTTGGCTGTAGCTACCAGCGAATCGATCGGATCGAGCCTCCAGACATCGTCCTGGGTAGTGGGCCGAAGCTTGGCATTCCCCCTGACGATACCGTAACCGGCCCAGCTCTTGAGAACCGACAGATCGAGTGCGATGCGTCCTGTATCCAAGCCGCCCTTTATCCCGAGCACCCGGTAGTGCTTGTCCAGGTTGAAATCTCGGGGTCCGTCGGTGTTGTAAGTCCCGCCAATTGCGTGGACATAGCCATCCGCAGAACCGATCTTGAAGGTCGTTCCGAGTTGCGCATTGGCGCCATAAGTATTGAACGATCCGCCCTGCACGCCAATCAGCGCCATCGTCTCCTTAGGCTTGCGAGTGCGTACTACGATGAAACCGTTGTTCGCCGCGCCAGAAGGCGCAACCAAGCCGACCAACGGATTGATCGCCAGCGCGCTTGACGTCCGCACGATGCGAACTTCCTCGATCGCTGCCGCTGGAATGGTCTGCAAGATCCGCGAAGCCAACAAAGACGGCACGTAAGCGCCGTCGATGATGAAAGCGAAATTGCCGTCACCGCGGATGTTGAGATTGGCTGGCGCCTTTTTGCCCGAAGTGGTTGTAAATATGCCGGTACCATAGTTGAGCAGGTCGAACACATCACGGGCTTGACGCTTGTCGACGTCTTCTTCATCAAGTGTCTGCGAACTGATCCGCGCACTCTGCGGCAAGCGTACCGGATTCACTGGCGTATCGTCGTTGGCGAGAATCCCGGTTACAACGATATCATGGTCAGCGTCTGCTTCGGCCGCCTGGGCCGGGAGAGCGAGGGCAGTTGCAGCGACCAAGGCACTGCGAATAGCGTATTTCATTGTTTCCCCTGTATTTATGGTCTACTTGATCAACCGCTTGAGCTTTTCGAGCGCTTCGGCATCGCTTTCCTGGTAGCCAATGGTCCCGGCGAACTCGCCGGTGGCCGACATCAGGTAGATCGCGGCGGTGTGGTCGATGGTGTAGTCGCCGCCGGGCTGAGGGACTTTCGCTGAAAATACCTTGTAGCCTTGCTTGATCTGCGCAAGCTGCGGCTCAGTGCCCGTGAGCCCGATGATGGGTGTACCGAACAGCTCAACGAAGCTGCCCAGATTGCCCGGCTTGTCGTGCTCGGGGTCAACCGAGACGAAGACGATGTTGAACGCCATGCCGTCTGGCCCCAGCTCCTTGCGGAGCCGGGCCATCCGGGACAGGCTGGTTGGACAGACATCGGGGCAACGGGTGAAGCCGAAGAAGATCGCAAATGGCTTTCCGGCCAAGGTCTTGTCGGTTACAGTCGTACCGTCGGGCGCCGTGAGAGCAAACGGGCCGCCGATTTCAGCTGCCTGAACCGAACTGCTGTTACCCGCAGGCTGCCAGAACGAGAATGCCAGGGTCCCCACGCCAATAATCGCAACGGCCAACCACGAGGCCCACCGCACCAAGGTCAGGATTCCCGAGGAGGCGGGCTGGTCAATGTCCGACATGGCCAGCGCCCTTGGGACCGGTCGAACCAACCGCCTGAACAGCAACGTTTACCGTAATCCGGCCAGCGCGTTCGAACTGCAGCGTCACTGGAAATCGCTGGCCCTGCCGCAGTTGCCTTTTGAGGCCCATGAACATGATGTGCAGTCCGCCTGGCCGCAGCTCAACGCTTGCCCCAGCCGGAACGGGAATGCCGGTCGTCAACCGCCGCATCCGCATGACCCCGCCGTCCATCGACATGGTGTGGAGCTGAACTTCGCTCGCAACAGGGCTCGAAGCACCAACAAAACGATCGTCGCTACGAGAACGATTGGTGAGGGTCATGAAACCACCGGCAACCACCTGACCAGTGGCAGTTTCGCGCGACCAGGCACCTGTGACCTGAAGCGACTGGCTCTTGTTTGCTGGTGCCGCAATCGGCAGGCTCGAGAGAACGGCGAGCGCGCACAAGGCAACTAGATCCCGATTGGATGTCATAAGATTTCTCCTTCAGGCAAAGCGCAGCCGCAGGTGCTGGCACCAGAAAGGTGGAACTTGCTGTGGGAGGGGATCGGTTCGGCCGGCGAAGCCGCAAAGAGCGCGCCCATGTAAAAGGCGACAGCGAACCACGCGAACCAGCGGACTAGCCTAAGACCCAAAATGAGCCCCGGAGTTTCAAGAAGTTCGTTCATTGTTCAGATTCCACGTCGCTGGGAGAGAGCCGCCGCAATGATCGGGGCAATCGCTTCGCGCTCCTCGAGGCTGAGGCACGATCCCACCTCGATCTTGCGATTGGCATCGCTGAGGATGAGGCTGAGTTTGACCGGACTGGGCCGAAGCGGAACAAATTGCAGGCGGGATGCCGAGAGCTGCACTGGCGGCCTGCCGCGTTTGCGATAAACGACCCGGCCCGCGCCGAGCTCGAGGCTCTCGCTTGCCGGAACCGACGCGCGATGCCGGCCCAGGGCCAGAACCAGCAACGCAAGAGCGCCAAGCGAGAACACCGGCACCAGCCAGTAGCCTTTCAAGGCAGGCATGATTGTCATTGCCGCAAGGCACGTGCCCAGCATGGCAAAGGCCTGCCGTTCGACCTTGTTCAGGGACGAGCGGTTCTCTCGCATCTGGAGAACCATCGGGCGGTCCGCCGGCGACAGGTCGTCGGCGGAAAGACCAAGCCAGTCATCTGGCCTGGCCCATGGCCGTCCCTCTGGACGGCGCAAGAGTTGGTACATCGAGAAATGCTCCGGCGTGGGCCGGCACGCACATCGGGGAGGGACGTGACGCGCGGCCGGCCCGTCTGACAGGGTGGCTAGTAAGCTGTCAGACTTAGGCCGGCGGGCCGCGCAGTGGCGGCCGGAGATAGAAGATCTGCTCGGTGCGTGGCGCAGTGGAGGGCCGGAAGCCGAGCGTCAGAATGAAGATCAGGGCAAGCGCCAGAATCGTAGGGTCAGTCCCGCCAAGGCTGGCAAAAGACAAGGCCGAGAACGGACACGTGCCATCGGCCTTACCGTGTTCGGCCTTGTCGCCACTCTGTCCCCCGCTGCCCGGAATGACGATCTGCTGGGATTGCATCGTGCCACGCGCGTCAGCGCAGATCTTCACGGTCAGGACCCTGTCACCGTTACCGATCATGTATCCGGACGGAACAAGGGACTTCATGCACAGCGCAGCCGCGATCAAGATTGCGGCTAAAGCGCGGTGGTGCGCGAAAAAGGCCCGAAGCGCGTGCATTGCAGCACGCGCATAGGCCAATCATCTCACTCTGTCACGGGGTCTTCTCAAGCAAAGGCATTTTGCCCCCGGGCCGGCTGAACACAGGCGTATGTGCGTCCCCGCTTGCCTGAGGGACTGCGCACTCCGATCCCCCTGCCCCGACCACTCCTAGAAAACGTGTATGACCGGCAACCTGGTCCGCGGGAAAGACCAAGTCGGTGAGAACGATTGACACCTAGGCCCTTGCTTCCGATCCTCAGCGTCATGATGATCTGCCGCCTGTGCCTTGCCATCACGCTCATCCCGTCAGTTGCCTATGCAGATGAAGCCGACGGCGCCTCCGAAGGCGACATCGTGGTCTATGGCCGCGCGATGGATCAGGTTGGGATTGCCAGCAGCGGCTCCGAAGGCGTGGTCGGCTATGCCGACTTCGAGAACCGGCCGATCAGCCGGGTGGGTGAACTGGCCGAAAACGTCCCCGGTCTGATCGCCACCCAGCATTCCGGCTCGGGCAAGGCCAACCAGTACTTTCTGCGCGGCTTCAACCTCGATCATGGAACCGACCTTGCCGCCTATGTCGATGGCGCGCCAGTCAATATGCGCAGCCACGGCCACGGCCAGGGCTATCTCGACCTGAACTTCCTGATCCCCGAAATGATCGAGCGGATCGACTACACCAAAGGGCCCTATCATGCGGCAGAGGGTGATTTCTCCTCGGCCGGCGCCATGCGCTACACCACCAGGTCAAGGCTTGACCGGCCTTTTGGGGAAGTCACCGGCGGCTCATTCGGTTTCTGGCGGGGCCTGATCGCGGGGAGTGCCCAGCTTGGCGACGGGAACCTGCTCGGCGCGGTCGAAGGTTCGCTTTCGGATGGCCCGTGGGTGCTCAACGAGCGCCAGCGCAAGGTCAATGGACTGGTCAAGTATTCACAGGCGCACTGGTCGCTCGCCCTGTCGGGCTACACCAACAAATGGGTCTCGACCGATCAGGTGCCGGAGCGGGCAATCGCGGCGGGACTGATCCCGCGCAACGGGTTCATTGATCCTGCCCTGGGCGGACGCGCCGGCAGGGCCGCGCTCACGTTCAACGGTCAGTTTGGCAACACATCCGTCTCGGCCTACGCGATCGGCTCCCGTTTGGAACTGACTTCCAACTTCACCTACTTCCTGGATGATCCGGTGAACGGTGACCAGTTCCGGCAGGTGGACCGTCGCGGCGTGTTCGGAGGCTCGATCCGCCAGGAATGGAGGGGCGAAACACTCACCTGGCGGATTGGAGCGGATACCCGCTGGGACCGGATCGGCCAGCTCGGGCTCTACCGGACTTCCGGCGGTGCGGTTCTGACCACGGTTCGCGAAGACCGGGTTGATGAATACAGCGGCGGGCTGTTTGGCGAGGTCGAAGCGAAACTGGCACCGAACCTGCGCGTGGTCACAGGGCTGCGCGGAGACGCGATCGGCTACAATGTTCGCTCCGACCTGCCCGCCAATTCCGGCAGCGGCTCGGCGGCAATTCTCTCGCCCAAGGTCGCCCTTGCCTGGCAGGCTCGCGACGGGGTGGAACTCTATGCCAATTATGGCCAGGGCTTTCACTCGAATGACGTTCGCGGTGCGACGATCACGCTCGATCCATCGAGCGGCGACCCGGTCAGTCAGGTTCCGGTCTTTGCCCGCTCGCGCGGCGCCGAACTCGGCCTTCGGATTGAACGCGGCAACCTGAACTTCTCGGCGGTCGGCTTTTGGCTCAACCTCGATTCGGAACTGGTCTTTGTCGGCGATGCCGGAACCACCGAGCCAAACGATGCCTCGCGCCGATATGGCACCGAGCTTGCGATCTTCTGGAGACCGACCCCCGGCATCGCAGTGGATGGCGCGGCCTCATGGACCCACGCCAGGTTTCGGGGTGTGACAGCCGGTCAGGACTTCATTCCCGGCGCGACCCCGTTCGTACTTGGTGGCGGCGTCAGCGCCAGGCTAGCGACCGGCTTGACCGCCACAGCCCGTATCCGGCACTTCGCCAGCGTCCCCCTGATCGAGGACAACAGCCAGCGCTCACAAGCGACCACACTTATCAATCTGGGGGCCTATTGGGACAGCGGAAGAGTGCGGATTGGCTTCGATCTGCTCAACCTGTTCGATGCCCGGCATCCGGACATCAGTTACTGGTACCCATCGCGTCTGCCCGGCGAGCCAGCCGGCGGGATTGAGGACCGGCATATTCACCCGGTTGAGCCAAGGCAAATACGAGTCTCGATCCGAATGCGCTTCTAGGCCAATTCCCTGTCCTTGTGTCTGGCTAGCTGCCAATGGGTGAGTCAAGGGCAAAGCTCAACGTGAGCGAACTCCAAGGTGCAATCTGTACCACTCGGACGTCGGCAAATCAAAGCCGCGCGTCCAATCTGACGGTTCAACGCATCAATGGGCCAGAAGCCTGAAAAGCTGCGATCCAGAGGCAGATCTGCCCGGATCGCAGCAGTTCAAAAAGACCGCCGCAGCTGCTCGCTAGGCTTGCAACTCGGGTCGGCAACCGCGGCGCAGACCATTATCACCCGGTCCAGGCCGCGTGGATAGCAATTGAGACGGGATCTGTCTTTAAGAATCGTCTTGATCTCTCTATCGCAAACTCCCGAAATCAGTTGACTTTCACATCATAGACTAGGGCTGCACTGGCATCGACCGCGATGCTCGGCACTTCGGCAGAGATTGTCGCTCCGCTGACTGATGATCCAAACCCGTCGGTCTCATCGCTGCCCGTCGCATCATCGTCCTCGACCGTGGCTGCAGTCGCACAGCTGGTCCCGGAACGCATCGTTCCTGCCTGATAGGCGAGATTACCCGGAAGAGTGTCAATCAGCGTTATCGAACTGGCCGGCGCAGAGCCGGAATTGGTGACCAGGAGACAATAGCGCAGCGTTGCGCCCGGAATGGCCTTGGGAAAAAGCGTCCCATTGACCGGGTCGCTTAACACGGTGCTGCTCTTTGCAACCGTCAGATTGGGGTAAATGACGGTCAGGCTAAAGTCCTCGACCTCGCCATAGGCAAACAGGCCGCTGGCGCTCGACCCACTTTGCGAAGACCAGCGGAACCTTGCGATGGTCGGTGTGGTCGCGGCGCCCGCGGGCGGCGTGACCGCCAGGCGGATCGTACCGTTCACCACCCCGTCGGCATCTCCGCTCCCGCCGTCCTGGACATTGCTGGCAACAGTCTCCCCGCTATCGGCAAAATCGCCGTCGTCGTTCCAGTCGATCCAGGCCGACAGCCGCCCAGAGCCGGTAACGGCAACATCGATCGACGCGGGCTGTCCGCGAAACAGCGACCCGATCGTTACACCATCGTCAGCATCCGCGCTCGCAGTGCTGCTGTCATAGGCAGTGGTTTCGCTGGTCACCGCTGGTCCGATCCGCAGACCAGGTAAGGTGCGATGATAGGCCGCACCGTAACTGGTGCCGGTCAGCGGAGCGTCGCTAAAGTCGTAAGGCGCATAGAACCCGAAAGCTGCCGCAGTGTTCCCGCCTGCCATCATGCCAACATTGAGGCTCAGATTGAGGGCACTGGTTTCAAGGACCGCAGTTCCGCCCCCGGCATTTGCCGGATCATAGATGGTGATTGTCGAACCCGAATTGTCCACCGTCATGGAGCCTGCGCTTTCGACCATTTGCCAGCTACTGCCATTGGTTGTGGCCTGGATTGATTCGGCAGTGGCCGGACCGCCTGAGTCCTCCGCGTCGCCGATCACCCAGCGCATGACATTGGGGGACCCGTTCAGGCTCGCAGACAGGCTGAGATTGAACTGCGGATCTTCACCAGGATTTCGGTTGAAAAGACCGATCGGGTTGAGTCCCGCATGCAGGATCTGGAGTATGTCACCGGGCCAGCTGCCGACGGTGTAAGGCTGGATATCAGCGGTAATACCAGTCAGCTGCCCGGCTATCGTGATCCCATCGCCTGTGACCCAGGTCTTATTGACCGTCGCGCCCGCGTTGAAAAAGGCCGTACTGCCACACGACCAATCAAGCCAGAAGATCTGCCCCAACCGCGTGCTTGTCCCGCTCGAGGAGAAGCCCGATCCCGTCGCAGTCGAGCCCTGAGGACAGTTGATCGTGTTTGCCGCGATCGTAATGCTGCGAGACGAATAGTCGTCCTCGCCGGTAGCTCCGTTGTTCACAACCGAGTCCGGGTCAGGCTGCGAGCTTGCCGTTATCTGAGCGGGATAGACAACCGTGCTCCCCACTGCCCCGGTCGCCCTTGCGGTGATGACCATCGATGCATTGCCCCCCGGCGCAAGACTGCCAACTGACCAGACCCCCGTGCTGCTGTTGAAGCTGCCTGAGCCAGCAGCGCTTACAAAAGTCAGCCCCGACGGTAACGCTGCGCCGACAGTGACGCCAGTTGCGGTTGCGCTGGAAACGGAGGTGCTGCTTGCCGTCAGCGTGTAGGTCAGGTTCGTGCCATAGACCGGGCTGGTCGATGAGGCCGTCATGCCAAGGGACAAGTCCGCGAACGTCGAACCGGTAATATAAAGGTCGGAGCGGGTAAATGTCCCGACATCGGCAGCGAACTGATCGCAGATCGTCAAGGTCCAGGTTCCGCTCGATGTCTGACCGTTGAATGCGGAAAGCGGATTTTGCGGCCTGAACGAGTGCGAATATGGCGGAACAGCTGCCGTCGAGTCGTTGGTGGAGATGCTGTGGCTGGTGATCGAGGTGCTGGCGCTGTCGTCGAACAGGTCCGAGAGGTTGTCTCCATCCCCTGCCGTGGCATCCATCAAGGTCACACTGGTCCCAGAAGGTGCCGTCAGGATAATCCTGAGGTCGGAGCGGTAGGTATGCCGAAGGGCGACACCGATGTTGACGTCCGAGATAAGTAGATTGGGGCCGACCGAGAAAGTCCGCGTCACGACATTGCCGGTGCCGCAGGTCAGGTCATTGATCGCGCCACTTGTCGCATTGGTATACTGATTGGTGACCTGCTGCGCGAGGACAGCCTGCGGAAGCGTCGTCCCGAGCAGGCACAACAGCAGCCAACGCAAGGTTGCCTGCATTGCGCGGCGGCAGACCAAGGACAATGCAGCATGGTTTGTGCCCATGCGAGGGCGATACCCGATCATGGTAAGGCAAGGTTTTAAGTCGCTATAAGTAGGGTTACAGATTGTCCGATCAGCCCCCCCCTTTCCGATCGAGCCAAAAGCATGTTTGGATCGGTGCCGGGACATGAAATGGAGGGGAAGCCAAAACGTGGCAAATCGGATCACGAGCCCACCGCAAAACGCGGCGACCATCCATTTAGCTTAGCTGCTCTCGTCGAGTAGCCCCTCAGCGTCCTTGGAACTGACAAGGCTGTTCCCTGCAATCTTTCGCGATCCGGACTCGTTTTGGAGGCTGGTTGTTCCTGTTGGCTTCAGCGCGAAACGATGGCGCGGCGATCCTCGGCTTTGAGGAAGGCAGGAATGGTCACTTTATGCAGCTTCTCACCTACCGTCGCCAAGGGGCCTGTCGATGTTGCAAAATCCGGCAAGCCAGCTGCCGCAAGCAGGTATGGCGAAATCCGGCTGCGCGTACAAAGCCCGCCATTTCCATCACTTACCAACTGCTTCTCAAACTCGACGCCCTGTGTCGCATTGCGACTGCGCCGCACCGTCGCAACAGCCAGCTGCCCCTCTCCAAAATCGAGAACAAACTGCGTCCCGACCGGGACATCAAGCAAGCCCTCGATCAGTGCTCCCGATGCGGACAAGTTGCGCAGCATGACGGTGTAATAATGATCTTCGTGGATTGCCCCGATCTTGCGATACATCTTGATGCGCTCGTGGCGCTGCCGGGCATGGCCACTTGGCTCAATGCCCCATTCAGCCTGGTTTGCTTGCTCTACGAACTGGCTATTGGGCAAAGGCGGAGAGTAGAGATAGCCTTGGACCAGACTGACGCCTTGCTGGCGGACCATCTCGAGCTGATCGAAGGTCTCTACCCCCTCTGCCGTCGTTTCCATGTCGAGTGCCTGGGCCAACCCGACAATGGCAGTGATGATTGCACGATTGCGCGAACCGTTGACAGTCGCACCGCGCACGAAACTCTGATCAATCTTGATCTTGTCGAATGGCGCCGACTTCAAATAGGCGAGTGACGAATAACCGGTCCCGAAATCATCAAGCGCCATGCGCACGCCAAGGTTCTTCAGCATCGCAAAGGTTTCGTCGACACTGTTGCCTTCAGCCAGGAACACACCCTCGGTGATCTCAAGCTCGAGGCGGTCCGGTGAAAGGCCGGAGACAGCCAGGGCCTGGGCGACCATGTTTGGGAAGCCAGGGTCGATGAACTGAACCGGCGAAACGTTGACTGCCAGTCTCAGGCTTCCAGGCCAACGCGCGGCCTGTTCGCAGCCTTGCCGCAGAATCCACTCGCCGATCCGGCTTATCAGGCTCGATTCCTCGGCGATCGGAATGAACAGTTGGGGCGAGATCTTGCCTCGTTCGGGATGCGTCCAGCGGACCAGGGCTTCTGCCCCGACCACTCGGTTGGTTGTCGCGCTGACAACTGGCTGAAAATGGAGTTCGAGTTCGCCGCGCTCGATCGCATCGTGCAAGTCTTCTTCGAGTACCTTGCGCTCTTCGACGGCTTCGAGCAGGTCCCGGGTAAAAAAGCAGAACCGGCCCCGTCCAGCGTGCTTGGCGGCATAAAGGGCAAGGTCGGCATTGCGCATCAGCTCGCCCCGCTCCGCCCCATCAAACGGGCTGATGCCTATGCCGACAGAGGCACCGATAATGCAGCGCGACCCTTCGACTGTATAGGGCTGCGAGAGCATGGAAATGATGCGCCCGGCCAGATCGCCCAAAGCGCCGCGGTCATCGCAGTCCGGCAATATGACCTGAAATTCGTCCCCGCCAAGCCGGCAAACCTTCTCCCGGTCGCCAACAATCGTTACCAACCGCTCGCCAACCTGTTTGAGGAGGCCATCGCCGATCGCGTGCCCGAGGGTATCGTTGATCTGCTTGAACCGGTCGAGGTCGATCAGCATCGTTGCGCATGAGCGCTGCTGGTATTGGTAAGCGGCCAGAGTCCGGTCAAGCAGATCCGTCATCCGCCGCCGATTCAGCAACCCGGTCAGGGCATCGTGCATCGCCAGCTGTTCGGTCTGCTCGACAGCAAGCCGATCATTCGTAATGTCAGTACAAAAGCCATAGAAGCCGAGGAATTGTCCGCTTGCATCAAATTGTGCTTCACCGGAAACGGACCACCATTTGACGGCCTCTTCAAACCGGGTTTGCAGAGCCATGCGTTCAAACCTGGTACGACGAGACAAGGCTATCCGCAGACTGCGGCTGCTGTCCTCACTATTCTCGTCTTGGCAGAAGATGTCGCAGATGTGCCGGCCGAGCAAATTTTGATCAGGGCTGATCATCTCTTCGATCGCCGACGAAATTGTCAGCAGTGTGCCGTCCGGCGATGTCGACCAGACCCCACCAAGCGCGAGACTTTCAAACACCTTGCGGAACTGATCGTTTTCCAGCTCCCCGGCGCCCTTGTCCTTGCCCGGACCGCTCCCCGATCTGGCGACCAGCCGTCCAATCAGCGATTGCGTTCGGGACTGCGGCATTGGACTTCAAAGGCCCCTATCGGCAAGCAATTCGCAGCGCTCTGCGCGAACCATGACGTCAGGACAGCGCGAATGGACCATATTCATTACCCAATCGTTAGCGCTTCCCGAGGCTCACCAGACGGGTCACTTCATCAGCACGAATCGGCCGGGCAAATTCGATTCCCGCGCGATCGGCACGCACCCAGCGGACAATTCCGAGGATCCGACCACCTTGCTCGAGACGGAGTCGGACAAACTGGCCGCAGCGCAGGAGCTGGTCTTCAAGGATCAGCGAGCACCCATGCTGTGAGAGATTGACGACCGCTGCAGAGCATCCGGCTGCAGGTTCGCTGAGCGCACAGGTGAGGCGACAGGGGATACGGCGGGTTGACCGGGTTAACCGATCGCTGCCGGTATTGACGCCGCTAGTCGGAAATGATGAGACAAGGTTGGTCCGCATTGGCCCTTACTAGCGCACAAGAGTTAAGAAATAACGCGATGCAGGCCTTGAGCACGCATCATGATCGCGCCCGCTGATCGAGTGCCCTGGCAACGAACACCGTCAGAGAACCGAAGCGTTTGTATCTGCTCTTGTCCCAAGACCACGCGAAAGCCCGCCGGACTTCGGCCATCGCGGAATTCGCGACGCGCTTGTCCCGAGGGCACGTCCCCAGAGGCCGGTGACCCTCCAGCGACCCTCCAAAAATTCGAGCAAGAATTTCTCGGGCTGTCGGCTGCGCCTTCCGTCATGGCCTAACGCATCTTGTCGAACGGGGCACCGTCCCGCCCACCGCCAGCCCCCCCAGCCCGGGTCGCACCGGCAGGCGCTTGCTAAAGCCTGCCGGCAACCGGCGACGGAACGGTCCTCGTTCGCACCCCTGTCCTAGCCTCTTGGAGAAGTCCGATGTTGAACGAACGACTCGCCGCCGCCCGCCCAATCGCCCGCAGCCTCAAGGGCGCTGAAGACGCACTCAATGAGACGGTCCGGCAAATCGGCACCCTGCTCGTTGATATCGCCAATGCCAAGACAGCCAAGGGAACGCGCTTTGACCTCTCTGCCGGTATTGCGGCAGGTGAGCAGGCTGCCCAGGCGGCCGTCAGTGCGATGCAAAGCTATCAGCAGATCATTGCCGCTCATGCCCATCTTGCCGATGATCGCGACAACGCTAATCTTCCTGCTCAGGGCTTTGGCGATGTCTGTCCGCCGGTCAAGGGCCAGGTGGCAGAGTCGGGTAACCCGCTACGCGTTGTCGGAGAGTAAGTGGAAAGAGCGCTCCTCTTTGCGGCCAGCCTGGTCTTGGTCAGCCTCTTTGCGCTGATCAAGGGCGGAGCACCGGAGAGGAGCGCCGCCACGCTCTACCTTTCGGCCTATGGCTTGAGCGCGATGGCAACCCAGTGGACCGGAAGCGATTACTTCGGTGTGCAATGGGTCATCCTCGGGGTCGATTTCATCCTGTTCCTTGCCCTCGTCGTGCTGGCATGCATGGCTAACAGATACTGGGGATTATGGGCCGCCTCTTTCCAGCTTATCGCAGTGATCGCGCATCTTGCGGTTGTTCTGTTTCCGCAGATTGGCGCTCAGGCCTATGCGATCGCTCTGCTCGTCTGGAGTTACGCGATGCTCCCGCTTCTGGCTGCGGCGACCTATCGCCATCAGCGGCGCTTGCGGGAGTTCGGCGACGATCCGGCCTGGGTGGCTTAACTGCATGGCGGCAGCGCGCTGACTGCGAGCACCCGGCGAACGGGGCCATCGTGCAACTCGGACAAAAAGTCGAAGGCACCGACGATCTCGCAGTGTTTCTCTTGCAATTGGGCATGGGGCAGCACCGGGAATTCGTGCATGCCTTCTTTCTCGATGACGAAATGCGGCTGTGCTGGAACGAAACGCTCGATCGGGGGTCGACTTCAGCCGTCCTGCTGGATCTGCGAGAACTCATCAAGCTGGCCCTGCGCGTCAATGCGACGGGCATGATCGTCGCCCACAACCATCCCTCAGGCGACGTTCGGCCATCAGCCTCCGATATTGCCGTTACCCACAAGCTGGCACGACTGTGCAGCATGATCGGCATTGAACTGGTTGATCACCTCATTGTCGCTCAAGATTCGTGCCTCAGCTTCAAAGCTGAGCGCCTGCTGTGAACATTGCCAAGGCAAGGTCGGCATGACCCCGCTCCAGACGCCTCCTTTTCCGGCGATCCGCCTCATCAGCAGGTGGCAAGGCGTGCTGGCCAAATTCCCCGGGCTGGAACTGGCCACGGCCCAGGTCCTGCTCGCCCTCAAAGCCGGCCAATGGATCAACAGCGACGATCAACTTGAACGCTTGAGCAAGGTATCCCGGATGGGCATGGCGAACACCAGCAGATTGCTGACCTGCCTGCATGAACTGGACTGGGTCGTTTACCGCCGCCACCGTAAGGGCCAGGTTGTTCTCGATCTGACTGAAGAAGGAGAGCAGATCGTCGCCGCACTCCTCGCAGCAATGGACGATTGCCGGGAGTCGGCTTTGCCGTAACTTTGCTATCGTAACGCCGACCAGCCCCGGCTCAAGGCGTAGAGGGAAGGATGCCGGGAAGAAAATCCTGTTGCCTTGCCGCAGCGCGCTCAACCAGAGCAATGCACAAGGCACCGAGCGTGGCCAGGGCAATCGATGATCCGCTCGCGGTTGCCTCTTCTTCGCCGCCCGGCAAGCAAACGCTGGAAATGAACATTCCGCCCTGCCCCCGGGAGATCATGAAACTGCAATCGGGTCCAAGCAGGTTCAGGACCACATGGTCAGGATCAGAATTTCGAGGATTGCTCAGCCCCCCGACCAGCAGACCATTTTGTAGCTCCCTGGCAGGTGCGCCCTCGATCAGGTCCCGAAAGTCAGTCAGGCACTGGCCAGCGCCATCGGGCGTTGCCGCGCAGCAGGCAATTGCCAGGTCTTCAAGACCATCCTGCCAGGCTGCATATTCACGCGCCTTAGGTCCGACACTCATCGCCTTCGTCTCCTGCCAAAACCCAAGCTCTCAAAATGCCCTGCGAACCTAAGTGCAGCAAGATAAATCGACCCTGAACTGCCTGGAACAGGCCGGTCTTGGGCCAGCCCCGGTGATTCAGCCAGCTTCACAGAGGCAACCTATTCGCGAACTGGGATCTGGTTGAAGCCTGCATCCGACTGCCTGCTCCAAGCGTCGAGAAAGACCCAGAGCGCAGTCTCGGCATGCGCGGCCGCGAGCAAAAACCCGGCCTTGTCGAGTTCTTCGATTGCGTCGGCGAGGCGTTTGGCGACAGCGCCAAGCTCGCTGCCATGCCCGCAAGTCGTTGCTGGCGATAGTCTTGCCATGAATTCGATCCTGTAGCGGCCCACAATGCGCCGTGCCACGACACTGGTTTCGGTTCATACCAGACAGACCAAAGTAAAAATGCGGACTCTGCCGAAGCTTGGAGCAGCACGTCCCTCATCGAAACTGGTAATTGGACGATAACCGGACTAGTCACATCGACATGATCGACACCCGACTCACAGCCAAGGAAGTCGAAGTGCTGGCGCTGGTAGCGCAAGGGCATGATGCCAAGTCGGCTGCGCGTGAGCTGGAAGTCTCGACTCATACCATCTACGAACGGCTTCGCCGCGCGCGCGAAAAGCTCGGGGCCAGCAACAGTCGGGAGGCGGCGCGGATGTTTTTCGGCCGCAACGCTGCGGCCCCGGATCCGGTCAGTGATTACGTGCTGGAAGACAGCGCATCGGCTGCACTGGCAATCAAGGTACCTGCAGCTTGCGATCATCACTCCGGCGGCGAAGAAGCGCGCCCCGCAATCTATCGGGCCCGGACTATCGTCAGGGCTGCACTGGACGAGCTCCCGCTCAGGCCCGCAGGCCAGCAAAGGTTCGAAGCAAGCGGGATGGAACGCATCCGCCTGATCGGCGAGTTGTCTGCGCGCCTCGCTGTCGCCTTTGTGTCGATTTCCTTGGCCGCTTTGGTAATCAGCAACCTTGTTGGCAATTAGCCCAAGAAAGAAATATAGGACGTTGCAAATTAAAATTTGATTGATCTATTTATTATCCAGGTAATTTCGATAAAGTTTGATATTTAAAACAAAAATAAGATTAGATTTACCGACCGTTAATTCGAAATTTAACATAAAATATACGAGTCTATTTTTAGCTTTTTATACTAGAGTGTTGGTTAATTTCGAATTTATGTCTGTGAATTTTTGCGTTTATGTCTTAACCTTGGTCCGCTATTAAATATGCATCTTCAGATTGCGCTGAGGTCGATCATCGACTTCAGCGAGGGGACAATTGATGATGGCCAGGTCGGAACCAGTCGATAAGCGTGTAGTCGAAGAACAGGTCGACCGACTTCGCGCAGCAGCGTTCGAGATGCTCGACATGGCAGACAAGATCGCTGCCGCCAGTCAACTGCCTTATGCTTCCATGGCTTCAGCGAGTCGCGCCGATGCCAACCCTTCCGGGCTCACGTTACTGCAAGCAGCGCTCGATACCTATCGGATCAGGCGCAGCCGCGATAAGTATTTTCCCTCTGCGATCTTTGGCGAACCGGCATGGGATATCTTGCTCGACCTTTACGCCAACGAAACTCTCGGCCGCAAAGTGACCGTCAGCAATGTCTGCGTAGCCGCAGCTGCACCGATGTCGACCGGGATGCGATGGCTGCGGATGCTCGAGGATCGCGGCTTTATCACTCGCGAGGCCGCTGACGACGACAACAGAGTGATATTTGTCCGCCTTACCGACCTCGCCCGCAAGCGACTGGAGGCTTATTTTTCAGTCGAACTCTCGGCCGCACCCAACCCCGCCTCAGCCCAGTAAGGTTGGCGATCCAACCCACTGTCAGCAGGCGCCATGCAAATGACTTTGTTAACCATAAAATTTGAGCAGAAAACTACGAGAATGTCCCCAATCTAGGGGAATACCCGTAGGGCCATCTCCGCAGTAAATCAGGAGTTGGCCGCATATTTGGCCCTATCGACGATCCGACAGAGGGATTTCCCCAACGGATCGGCAAACGATCGAGAAGGGGCCAAATTAACCATGAGCGACAACCTTTCAGTCTATCTGATCGACAGCGACTGGCGCCGGCGCGCCGCGCTTACCTCGCAGCTCATCCGGCTGGACAAGCACCTTGAGCCATTCGAGAGCATCGCCGAATTTTGCGATCATGCTCCGCAAGGCGGCCTGCTCCTGGTCCATGACGAACCTGGTATGATCGAGGCATTGACCGATTGGATGAAGCAATCGAACAACTGGCTGCCGATCATTTGCTATGCCGAAACGCCGCGGACCGAACAGGTCGTCAGGTCCGTCATGCACGGGGCTCGCGATTACCTGAGCCTGCCCATTACGGATCGCGATATCCTGACCGCCATTTCAACGGTAACCGACAACTTCTCGAGCGACGCCCATGCCTGGCTGCGCCGCTCCATGGCTCAAAGCCGGATCGATCAGCTGACCCGGCGCGAACGGGAAGTCCTCGAAGGCGTGGCAAGCGGTCTTTCGAACCGGCTGATCGGCGAGCAATTGTCGATCAGCCCCAGGACGGTTGAGATTCATCGCGCGAACATGCTTTGCAAGCTTGGCGCGCGCAGCACAGGCGACGCCATTCGCGTCGCTGTCGAAGCGCTCGTCTAATCAAAGGCGGAACGTCCCCCCGCCAGGCAGGTCCGTGTCGACGCGTTAGCTCCCCGAGCCACTGTCACCAGGCTCAGTGCAGCAATTGATCGCATTTTCGATGTGTATCGAAACCAGCGTCATGCCCAACGCGTCGGCACGACCCAGCAAATGCCGGAGATCCTCGATAAGACGCAAGAGGTCGTCCGGTGCATCTGGCACACCGATACCTGTAATCTCGGACATACGAAACCAAGTACCCCATCCTGACCGGTGCTGCCGAGCACCAGGTTGAATCCGATCTAAAGCTCCAATCAACATCGAAAAGAACGATTCGGACAATAGCCAACATGTGGCAGAGCTGTGCTGTTTCGGAACAATCAGGCGGGACGCCCCCATTTTATCGGCCGCAGGCCCATGCCGATCTGGACCTGGGCAGCACTGAGCAAACTCACACGGCCAAAACGCTGGATTCTCGTCAGCTTAAAATCGGTCAAGGTCTCCCGCAGCGCTCTGCGGCCATTGCCAGCATGAGACTGCTGCAGGCCCCATCGACATCGGCCGGCAACGGCGATTGAGAAACGACCAAGGCATCGCTCACGCTGGCAGAACTGATCCGCTTCGACCAGTGCGTCGCGTGCCCCTTGGATCGGGATACCTCTCTCGCGTGGTCCTCAAACCCGCAGATGGGTAATTGGTAACTGTTTCCTGTTAGACCTCCGCATGATCAAGACGGAAGTTCGCTGCACATGAAAAGTCTCATGCATGACGCACAGGGCGCCGCGAGCGTTGAATATGGCCTTGTACTCGCCCTCATCGTGCTCGCAATCCTCGGAGCGGTGGTTGGACTGGGCGGCGGCGTTCAGGCCAGTTACCAGAATACTGCGGATAAGGTCGCGCAGGTCAGCAAGTAGAGAGCAAGGCCTTCACAGCGCCCTCCCCTGCGGCAAAGGCCACTTGCGCTCCGAACAGCACTTCAGCCCAAAAGAAGCGGCGAAAAAAGCCGAGAGTCCGCCAGGAGACCCAGGCACACATGCCCAGCTTCTTGCCGGCCAGTGCTGCGGCATGCGCGCGCCCACGCTCCTCGCCCGCCCCGCAACGCTGTCCTCAAACTGGTGGTGAAGAAATTTGAACAGCCAACTGAGCGGCACGGCAAAGCAGCAGTTCACAAAAAAAAGCGGACGGCACCAAGCAGTGCCGTCCGATATGGCGCTGATCTCGTGCTTTGGGGTGTCAGGTGACCACGAGATCAAGCAGAACTTAGCACGACATCGACGCAAGGTCCAATTGCAATCAGGTCCGCCGAGGCGGCTTCGAAAGCCCCGCGAACTATTTACGATACCTGCACCGCTGCGAGTTCTCGATGACAATATCGAGAGCATGCTGAACGTGGGCTGCCGCAACCAGTTCTTCGGCCTTGTCGAGTTCTGCGAGCAATGCCTCAAGCTGGCGAACCATGGCCCGGCGCTGCTGGATGCGAGATATGCGCGGCGTCGGGGATGATGCCCGGACAGGTTTAGCTGAGCTGAGCATTGTTCCCTTTTCGCGACCCGTTATCCTCTTGGAGCGGGTGGCTAACACAATTGTCAGTAGCTGCAACCTAAATTTTCTACAGCGTGCCTGCGCCAGGTAATTGAGAAAACAGAACCTTTTTGCTCAACTTGGTCAGATGACTCTGTGTTCGGCTCAATAATGCTGATCGTTGCCGCCAGTGGCCATCAGCGCAGCGAGAGCTGCAACCTGGCGCTTGAGATACTGCCGGAGGCTCTGCCGCCCCTTGGCACTCAACATGACCTTTCGGTCGTCTCCCTCGACCAGCCCTCTGGCCTCGAGAATAGCAAGCCATCGCTTGACGATGGATATGGGGCACTCGAGTTCACTGGCCAGCTCTTCAAACCGCAAGCTTGCGCCATCAGACGCCGAATAGAGCAGGAGCAGAATATCCCAGGCCGGTTCGCCAAACAGATCTGCATCGAACAGGTCTCGCCGCATTCGCCGGGTCAGATATGTGCTCCTGGCCAATTCGGTCAAAGAGTCGGCCTGAACTCCAGCTCTTGCTCCCGGTTCCGCCACGCTCTAGCCCCTTTTCCCCAAAGCCAAACCTATGTGAAACACGACTGGACCAGCATTCAATCGGGTCCGTTCGCGTCTTCACAATTGAGTTTGAGCTCCAATTTCATTCGATCAATCGCCTGGCTCAAAAAGATCGCGACCAACTCAATTCTTAGCGCGTCCGCTTGGACCAGACACGCCTGCAACCCGGCAAGCAGCGCCTGAAGCTCGCGCGCTCTATCCATCCTCATCCCTCCGCTGCGGACGATATCCTCGCCTGAAGAGCCGGACAACCCCATTTCACCGCCCCACCCAGATCGCATCGACCAACGACATGGGCCTATTTGATAAGGCTCTGAAAGGACAGCGTGAAGCTCGGCGGACTACCCGAAGACCCGGCCATGGTCCCTTTGGGATTGATGCAGATGAAACGGACATTGGGATCATAGGCACCGACTGGCGTATAAGTGCAGGCCGCAAAGCTCGCAGGCGGGGTGAGAGCATTGGAGAAGCGAAGATCCGCAGAGGGATTGAAAGTCAGTCCGCTGGCGGTTGCGCCTTGTGTGAAGCTGGGCGCAAGACCTGCGCCGACCGCCAGTTCGCTCGGCAATGCATCGATGATGAAAACCGAGTTGAGATCAACCGGACTTGGCCCCGTGTTGCGAACCTCGATCGAATAGACGACGACCGCTCCGGGAATGGCCTTGGGATTGCTCGCGCCGTTCGCCGGATCGCTGAGAATCCGCGATCGCTTGAGTGCTTCAAGGCTCGCATTGGCTGGACGGCGCGTATTGGTAATTGTACAGGTAATTACATCGCCCATCTGCGGCGTGATTGCCGCACCTGGCGCAGCTGGAAGACTGGTTGAAGACGTGCTTGCTGCGTTTGTGCAGACCATTGTTGCCGTATACTGGCTCAGCACTGTCGTACCGGCCGGGCTTTCCGTCAGCACATAACTCGTTCCCGGCACAAGTTGCGTCGGGGGCGTGGCCGGATTGGTCAGACTCGTCCCTGAGCCCCCGGTTGTCGCACTGGCGACAACTGCAGATCCGGACATGACCTGCAAAGTGAATTGATCGCTGTTGAATTGCCGCCCACCTGCGCCGAGCGCTTTGCGCAAGGTGAGATGCGGAAACGGCGTGACCGTGAAACGGCACACCACCGCATCACCAAACTGGAGCGACCCGAAGTTATAGGAGGTCGTGACGACGGAAATTGGCAAAAGAGTCGAACTGACCGCCCCGTTGGTGCAGGTCAGGCGAGACTCATACCGCGACAAGGGGCTGGAGCTTCCTCCAGCCATCGCCAGATTGAGCGTCAGTGGGAGCGCTGCCGTGCTCGAAAGCGCAGCGGCAGGGAAAGGACCAAGCGCGGTCCCCGAGCTTGTACCTGAGGCCAGCGTCGCACCGCTGCCGGTGGCGTTGATCGAGAAGGCGAACTGATCGGCAGCCTGAATCCGGGCGCCACCGATCTGGGTATCGAGCCGGATCGAGGCGAAGCGGACCGCGAACATGACGCCCTGAAGCCCGCCGCCGACGATTTGGGTCACAATCTGTCCCGGATTGGTTGATCCGACGACATAGGCCCCGACCGTTCCGGCTACACCGGTAGTCGTGAACGTGTTGGTTCCTATCCCTGACTGGCTGGGATAGACCGAGCCGCTGATCGGGCCGGCCTGGTCGAGCATCTGCCAGGCCCCGCCATTGGTCTGGAACCGTAAACTCTCCCCCTGATTGCTCGATTCTCCGTCGGCAGCTACCAGCATGAAATTGCTGATCCTGCCGGCTGCGGGCGGCGTCAGCGTGATCGATGAAATCGTCACCGTCGTCGTTCCGGCTGCGGTCTGATAGAGGATCGGCCGGCCGCCAATACCGAGGAACGCCGTATTGCCGATCGCTGCACCGGCCCACGATGGAGATACCGCGCCGGTCAGGTTTGCGCCAGAAACCTTCATGTTGAAGGTCATGACCGTGCCGTCGGGCAAGGTGTACGAGAAGTTCTGCCCAGCCGAAGAGCGCGCGGTCGTATTGTTGTATCCGGCAAAATCGAGCCAGCAATATGTCTGCCAGTTGGCCGGCCCGGTCGAACCTTGCGAGGTGGCATAGTTGCAATTCGCAGCCTCGGCGCGCCCCGCAACCAAGGTACTGGCAAGAAGGGCGAAGAACACGCCGAGCAGTAATTTGACGTGCCGCAGCGGCATGAACAATCCAGCGAGAAACGGGTCGAGATCGCGCCGACCTAATCAAAAACACTTAGTATCGCGTTAACTCTCTTGTGACGCGCGCTCGGGCGGCTGCAGCAAGTCCGGCCCAAGAGCACAGCGCAGGTCGATCGCTTCACCCGTATGCCTCAATGTCTGCGCATTTGGCGGGAAGCGCCGCATCGTCCAAATCGAAGTATCGCCAAATGTCTGGCCTCTCAGCGGCGAGCCCCCCCCCCGGGCCAATGCCAGCTCCACCCCTAGCCCGCTTCGCATCGCGCGGAAGCGGACAAAGACAGTCTCTGCTGCGCTCCCGGCAAACTGGCGTACTTGGTTGCCAATGGAGCGGGAATTCCCGAAGGACGCACTCTGGCCTCGCGGGGCTCGCTCCAGGGTGCGGCTTCCTTGTTGCTGACCCGCTGGCACTCTTGCGGCTCTCCTTGCCGAACGCCGGTTGGCGCCCAGCCCCGCGCACCTGGCCTTCGGCTGCGTCGAGCCCTGCAAGGGTGCCGTTTCTCGCTGGCTCGCTGCGCGCGCGGAGGCGGCGCTCACGTTTGGTGATTGTCAACTGATACGGCCCGGCTTCGGCATCCGAATTAGCTGCTCGAACCGCTCTGCCACACTGCGCCACATCGCGGCGCCAGCATCATCGCCTTGAAGCGCTAATCGTTCGATCTGGCCCGCGATATAGCTCGGCCCGCGATCGCCGTGGTTCGTCTCAACCCACAGCGCCACCCCTCACAATTCCTGTTCGCGGGTCAGCACCATGGTTCGCGTCGTCCGCTCCAGGTCCTTGCCAGTCCCTCGCTGACCAACTGGTCTCCGAGCGAACGGCCATTTCGGACGACGATCCTGAGTTTTCGGCCATGCCGATCCTCATCACGGCTCCCGATCGAACTCAGTTCAAACGGGCCTTCGTTGAGCAGGTCGCGAAGCCGATAGGTCGCCTTCATGCCAAGCTCGTATTCGGAGTCGCACTTTGGCTCGCTGATCTCGGGGGTGTCGATGTCAGCAATCCGGATCTTCACTCCATCCAGCCAGAACGTGTCCCCATCAACAACGCAGGTCTTGCGGACCATGCCGCAGAGCTCGAAGTGCGGCGAGCCCTCAGCCGAAGGGAGTGATAGCGGTCTCGATGAGTCCTGAGAGCCATTGGGTGAACTCGTGCACGCAAGGGGCCAGTTCAAGACCAGCATGCCGCCGGCAAAGACTACCGAGAATGCTCCGAGGCCCAGGATCAACTCCATTTTGCGCTGCTTGAGGCGCTGGCTCTTCAACTCGTTCCGAAAGCCGAAGTGCACCACATTGCCGGCCTCTTCGCCTGGACTTGGCCGCTTTGGCATGGCGTAGATGATATCCCTCTTTCGAGCCCTTGCGATACTCGAATCAGGTTAGCGTCCCTCGCATCAGATTTGCGAGCCGATTGTGCGCCACCTCGCTAGTACGTTTCGAACATATCCCGGCGTCTCTGAATTTCGGGGGATGCCGCCGGCCCGCTCGACCGCCCTGGGGCCGGCATTGTATGCAGCCAGCGCAAGATGGATCGCGCCGAACTTGTCGAGCATCTCTCGCAAATAGCGCGCGCCGCCGTCGATGCTCGCGAATGGATCATGCCGATTGCTGACGCCAAGATAGCGAGCGGTGCCTGGCATCAACTGGGCAAGACCGGCCGCTCCTGCAGGACTTACCGCCAAGGGATTGAAACGCGATTCCGTCCAGATGAGCGCATGCAGCAGACCTGGCGGGAGTCCGTAACGCCGCTCGGCCTCCTTCACGGATGCAGCATAGATCACTTCCCGAAACGAGAACGGCGTGCCGGAGGGGTTGCTTGGAACATTATCGAAGGTGCCAGACCAAGCCGGTGGACCGGGCTCGGGCTGAGCGACCTCCCCGCGATGCTCGATCAGAGCGAACTGCGGTTCATCTGCCTGAGCGGGTGACTGCAGCGCCAACAGGGCTGCCAATGTGCCAATCCCAAGCCGAAAAGTGTTCATGCCACATCATCCAATTACCTCGAATCGGTTTGGAACGTATAGTGAACACATGGGTGTAGGAAACCACTTTCTGACCCCAGCCCAAGAGGAGAGTTGGCTTGCAAGGGGGACGGCTCTCGCTGCCCGGAGTTGAACAATGTCCCTGCCTGTCTCCCCTGTTCCAAACGCATCCCTGGAATCGTCAGCCAGGCAAATCTGCGAGCAACTCGGAGGTTATTGGTCCCGTTCGCGCGGGATGGCCTGCTGCCCGGCACACGACGACCGGACGCCTTCTCTTGGCGTAACTCTCGGTCGCTGCGCGATCCTGTTCCATTGCTTTGCCGGCTGCGGCCAGGAGCAGGTCCTCGAGGCGCTTGCCCGCCTGGGCATCCGCGCCGGAGCCTTGTTCTCGAATGCAGGCCAACCAATCCAGAACCCGAACGATCGGGCTTCAGGCCATGGTGGCTACGCCGCGCGGATTTGGCGCGAGGCAAAGCCAATGCGTGGGTCACCTGCCAAGGCCTACCTTGAATCTCGCGGAATTCGGGCGACCTCGGCTGCCCTTCGGTTCCACCCGCGAACGCCATTGGGTCCCAGAGGGCAGGTTCAGTTCCTTCCGGCGATGCTCGCGGTCGTCACCCTCGACCATGGTCTCGTCGCCATCCACCGAACCTTTCTTGCGGTGGATCGACCGTCGCTCGCGGCGTTTGACAACCCCAAGCGGGCCTTGGGGCGTCTTGAAAGCGCCGCGGTGCGTCTGTTCGCTCCGCTTGAAGGCAAATTGGGCTTGGCTGAGGGGATCGAAAGTGCCCTGTCCGCCAAGGCACTGACCCGCATCCCAAGCTGGGCCACACTCGGCAACGAGCGGTTCGGGCAGGTCTCAATCCCTGAGAGCGTTCGAGAGTTGCACCTATTCATCGATCATGATGCCGGTGGACGCTTGGCCGAGGAGCGCGCTTTCAGTGCCTACGCCCAGCCGGGCCGCAAGATCATCACCAGGCGTCCTCCGCGTCCCGGTTTTGACTGGAATGACGAGTTGAAAGCCTGGTTGAGCGCCAAATGCTGACTGCAGACGAGAGGAGAAGCAGTCGTTGGCCTTGTGAAGGCGCAAGGCTGCTTCGCCGAGATCATCCGCTACCAAACCCGCCTGCTCGTACCGACCGAGGGTGCAGCGGCCGTGCTGCCCCGGATCGCAGGATAATCTCCAAAACTTGCCAAATGGCATCAAATTCGGTAATTAGTGCCATATGGAGATTTGAGATGCTCGCTTTGCAACCCGTCGACACTCTGCCCGAAGCGTTCCGCGCGGAACCCGTGACCCAGCCCGAAGCTGCAGCGATGTTCCGTGCGGCAGTCAACCTGTTCGGCAAATGGAACCTGACCGACGAACAGGCGGCAATTCTGCTCGACATGCCGCTTCGGTCCTATCGGCGTTGGAAGGCCGAGGGTCCAGGCCGGGTGTCGCGCGACGGTGCGGCGCGGCTCTCGAATCTGATGGGGATACACAAGGCGCTGCGGATCGTCTTCTCGGAAGGCGCGCGAGGTTATGCCTGGATCAAGGCGGACAATGCCGCCTTCGCCGGAGCGAGCGCGCTTGAGGTCATGCTCGGCGGCGAGCTCACCGACATCATGCGCGTGCGCCGCTATCTTGATGCGGTACGCGGTGGCTGGTGATCAAGGTCGAAAATCTGCCCGTTGCCCGGATCGAGTGGCAAGGCGCCGTACGGATTATCCGCAGCGCTTTCCCGCCGATCGACCTGTTCGAGGATATTGCCGATCCGGCCGATTGGCCGCTGCTGCTTTCCGCCGAGCAGAAGACCAACCCCCGAATCATGGCAACGATCGGAAATCTTGATCTTGTGCCCGAGCAGCGCCGCGTCGGCGGTAATGGCGCTTCCTACCTCATGGCGCCCTTTACCCACATCAGCCCGGACCGCCCCAGCCGCTTTTCGGACGGACGGTTCGGGGTGCTCTATGTCGGAGACCAGTTCGAAACCGCGCTGTTCGAGACAATCCATCACCATGCCCGGTTCATGGCCCGCACCGCTGAAGCGCCGGGCTGGACCTCGCAGTTCCGCGAGATCATCATGTCGATCGGCGCCGATCTGCATGATTTGCGCGGCCCTGCTATGGCAGACCATCCCGCGCTTACGCCCGATGACTATGCCGCATCACAGGCTCTCGCGGCCTCGCTAAGGCCGGCTGCTTCGGATGGGCTGGTCTATCCCAGCATTCGCCACCCGGGCGGCCAATGCGTCGGGCTCTTCTATCCCGATGGGGCATCCAATCCTGTGCAAGGACGTCACCTCGACTATCATTGGAATGGCCATCGCGTTGATCTGGTTCGCGATACCGGGACAGGCGAAGTGTTTCGGGTGGTGGACTTAGCCGAATGAACCGGCACAGAATCGGCAGAGCATTCTTAGCTCCACTAAGCCCTGGCCTGCCGAACGGACCCCGTTCTCGCCCGAATGCGTATTGAAGAAACGCAGCTTGCGACCGGCGCTTCTTCGGCCTGAGCGCGATCGATGCATAGTTTCGGTAATGCATGACGCTGACCGGTCACTCTCCGCCTTCCGGAGCTTGATTGGCCAGAAAGCTGTCCTGCCCGATCAGCATGCGCGGCGATCTATCGCGTATCCCCGGCGAACCTGCCGGCGAGATCGAAGCGCGCTAAGACCCGCTTGAGCCACATCAGATACGAGCTTCCATGGGCGTTGGCTTTAAAGAGGAAGCGAATCGTTCGGTATCGGCTTGGAGCCCGACTCAAGCTGGCACTGCTACCAGCGATCAGCCAAACAATAGGTTACCAAATAGTCGGCCCGGGATGAGAGTGGTAAGCCCCGCTATGACAAGCCCTGTATAGAGTCCGGTCATTATGCTCCTGTGTGCCTCGACCTTTCCTGTCCGGGCGAACCAGACCCCGAGCGGAACACAGACAATGGTCCAGACAGTAAAGCCATGAATGAAACTGAAACCTGTTCCGGCAACTCCGCCACCCGGCGAATGGATGAAGGCCGATGCCGCGGCACTCACGAGCAATAGTCCGACCCAGATCCGGCCGAGCAGCCGATGCAGACGATCACCCTTGCGCCGGATCAAGACGATTGGACCGAGGATCAAGGCCGGGAAGGCCGTCACAAAATGGAGAATGATTGGAAGGCTGAAACCTCGCGCTGCACCTTCCTTGGCATCTTGCGAGCCGAAACCTCCGAATGATGCGGTCAACACGGTCATGATCAATGTAATCAGCAGAGTAATGGTAATGGTCCAGCCCAGATTGAGCAGGGCCTGATGCTTCTTGCGTCGAGCTTCGGGCGGATTTGGCATGGCTTGCCTCATGGATTGCAAACTGATTGGAAATCGGCGCACGAACAATCTTGACGCCTCCTCATGCCTGGCAAATCATCAATTCGCGGTCGGTCGCGGGGATACGCAGATGGTCCATATCTTTCGCAAAAGGTCCGCATGCAGCTGAGCCGTTCCGAACAATTGCTGGCCGAGCTCGGAATCGTTGTGATGGTTGGAGGCCTGGCGGCGATACTGAATCTGATTTCACCTGACGGCACGCCGCTCGGGGCGAGATTATTTTTTGCATTAGTGGGGTTTGTTGCGGCTTGGATTGTGGTCCGTTTGTTGGCCTATGTCGGAACAGCAGCAGCAAGGTTACTCGGGGTCGGCGATCTATGGGGCTACATTCTTGCCGTCCCCCTCGCCTCAGCGCTGATCGCCTGGGCCGTGCTTTGGCTCACTGGCGGCCCCGAAGCCGCACTGGGTCACGACTTTGCGCGGGTCTGGCCGCAGACGGCAATGGTCGCTGCGGGCTTCTTCATGCTGTTCTTCGTGATCTACTGGCGATCTCACCTTAAGGCTCTGCGAAACAAAACAAATGCACGGGAGAGAAGCTCATCCGAAGTTCTCGATCCCGACACCATTGGAGTGCCATTCTCCGACCTGCATGACCGTCTTGCGCCTGGCTTTCCGCCGATCCTCGCGCTTTGCGCGGAGGATCATTATCTGCGCGTGATCGCCAAGGATCGAGCGGAACTGATCTTGCTCACGCTTTCCGAAGCGATCGATTTGATGCCTGAAGGAAGTGGCAAGCGAATTCATCGGAGCTGGTGGGTCGCCCGTTCCGCCGTGATCAGGCACCGTCGGGTCGGCCGAGACCGACAGTTTGAATTATCTGGAGGAATCCAAGTGCCGATAAGCCGCGCCATGGTAAAGCCATTGCGGCAAGCCGGATGGCTATGAGGCAGCCGCGCCGGCAGAACCCTACAGAACCTTGGCATTTGAAACGACAGCTGCAGGAATCGTATTTGCCGAGATAGTCGAACAGGTCAGTTGTCAGCACGAATGCTCTGCTGATGCCCTGAATGATAAGGCCCTCTTTCCGAAATTCTCAGAGCGGAGCGAGCTTTGGTCTGATTGAGCCAATTGGGCATCGAAGGGCGATGCAACCGGCTCGTAATCAGGAGTAAGTCTCATGATCAAATCGATCCCGCTGAGCAAGTTGGTTCAGTCCCCCCGCAATGTCCGTCGTCATAGCGATCCGACTGCAAATGCCGAGCTCAAGGCCAGCATAGCTGCGCATGGCCTGCTTCAGAACCTGATCGTTCGGCCCGCCGCCAAGGGCAGGTTCGAAGTCGAAGCAGGTGAGCGCCGCCGCAAGGCCTTGCTGAGCCTTGCTGAAGACAAGGTTCTCGCCAAGGACCACGAAGTGACCTGCCTGGTGCTCGAAGATAGCGCCGAACATGCCGTCGAAACGAGCCTCGCCGAGAACTTCCATCGCCTCGCGATGAACCCCGCCGACGAAGCCCAGGCCTTCGCCGCGCTGATCGAAGCGGAGGCCTCGAGCGAGGACGTCGCGCGCCGCTTTGGACTGACCGTCCGCTTCGTCGAGGGCCGGCTGCGTCTGGCCGGGCTCGCCCCGGTTATCTTCGAGGCCCTGGCATCGGGGGCGATTACGCTCGATCTTGCCAAGGCCTACGGCGCGACCTCGGACCAGGCAGTCCAGGCGCGGGTCTTCGAGCAGGTCTCGACGAGCTATTATGCCCCCAATCCGGACTCGATCCGCCGCATGGTCCTTTCGGGCACGGTGCGGGGCAGCGACCCGCGGGCCCGGCTCGTCGGACGCGATGCCTACCTCGCGGCCGGCGGCCGGATCGAACGCGAACTGTTCGACGACAAGGACAGCGAAGCCTGGACCGATATTGCGATGCTCGAGGAACTCGCGGCCGCGAAGATGGAAGAGCAGGCCAAGGCGCTCGCCGCCGAGCAAGGCCTTGCTTGGGTCAAGCCGACGCTCGATCCCTATGCCAGCCATGACCTCGTCGAGGGTCTGGTAAGGCTTCCAGCCGAACCCGCGCCGCTCAGCGAAGCCGAACTAGCGCGGCTCGACGAGCTCGACGCCTCCTATGACGAGCACGCCGCCGTTCTCGAGGACGAGGACAGCACTGAGGAAGCCGTCGCGGCCGCCGAAGCCGCTTGTCTGGCGATCGAACGGGAATGCCAGGACATCCGGGCACGGCCGCCGGTGCTGGCGCCCGAGCTGAAGGCCGAAGCCGGGATGATCCTGGTCCTGTCGCGCGACGGCACCCCGGTGCTCCAGCCGGTGTTCTACGGCGAACGTAAACTCGATCCGACCGGTGATGACGATGGCATCGAGGTGATCCCGGGTGACGATGGCGCGGGCCAGCGCCGCTCGGCTCTGTCGAAGCGCCTCGTCGATGAACTAGCGATGCAGCGCCGCGACGTTCTTGCGCTGCATGTCGCGTCCGATCCGGCGCTCGCGCTTGACCTGATGGTCTTCACGCTCGCCGACGCCGATGCCTACGACTACCGCGCGCGCTCGGCGAGCACCTTGCGCGGCGGCGTGCCATCGGGGCCGATCATCGGGTTCGAGGCGAAGGATGCGGCCGCGAGTGCCTCGCTCGCCGAGCTGCGCACCGGGCTCGACGAAAGCTGGCGCGCTGGGGCAAGCGTTCCGGAGCGGTTCGATCGCTTCCGCGCTCTGTCTGATGAATTCCGGGCTGCCTGGCTCGGCCACGTCGTCGGCCGTTCGCTCGAAGCCAGTCTCAACATGGCCGGCGAACGCCGGATCGAGTTCCACGATCACCTCGGCAGCCTGATCGGCATCGACATGGCCGCGTGGTGGCGTCCGACCGCGGCCAACTATTTCGACCGGGTCTCGAAGGCGGTGATACTCGACGCGCTCTCGGCGGTCGGCGGTCCGGATCTCGCGAGCCGGTTCGCCGCGGTCAAGAAGGGCGACCTCGCGATGAGCGCCGAGCGCGTCTTCGCCGGAACCTATATCACAGAGGTCGAAGTGCGCGACCGGGCGCTGGCCTGGGTACCCGAGGTGATGCGTTTTGCCGCCGCGGATGCGCCCGATACCGAACGCGGCGAGCCGGTGACAGACGCTGCTGACGCCGCAGCGGCGAGCGACGGTGCCAACGACGACGACCAGCCCCCCCGCGAGCTGGCTGCCTGACCTCCTCCTGACAGGCAGGCCACTCGTAAACCTGAAGCGGTCCCTCGGCTTTGCGCCGGGGGGCCGCTTCCCCTTCTTGGGGGCAAGCTTCATGTGATCTGTTGTGCTTCGCGTGGTGACGCTGCTGGTATTGAGCGGCTCAAGCCTGTCCTCGCCATGTCGGGCTCACGCCTTGCGTATCGGCCTTCCAACCAGATCAAAGCACGGGCCTTGGCCCGTCAACCGCATAAGTTGCAAATATGGCCATTATTACTATATTAGCCATCTGACCATTCAGGAGCAAGCTGATGCCCCCCACCGTCCCGATCGAGCGCAAACGCGTGCCGCTTACCAAGTTTCACAACGCGACTGGCGAATATCTCGACATGGCCCTGCGCAGCCCGATCGTTCTCACCAGCCACGGCCGCAAGCGGCAGATCGTCGCGGACAGCGCCTATTTCGAGCGGCTCGAGGAGCTCGCCCGTGGTAATATCATCGAGGCCATGGACATCCAGGTCGCCTCGATTGGTGATATGCCCCAGGACCTGCGTCAGCGTATCCTCGCAAACCAGCCTACCGAGGCGGAAATCGCGAATGACAAGTGGAACGATTGACCAGATCAAGATCGGGCACGTTCTGCGCTATGTCTATCTTTTCAAGTCTGATGCAGCTGCCGGCCGAGACGAAGGTGTCAAGGAGCGCCCGGTTGTGGTCCTTCACGTCGATCATACCTCACACCGCGTCTACGTCTTGCCGGTGACCACGAAGGGCGACGGCAAACTCGGTGCAATCCCGCTCCCTGCCGAAGTCGCTTCGGCTTGCGGCCTGGCCCCGCAATCGTCCATACTCGTGACGGAATACAACCACTTCAAATGGCTCGGGTTTGACATCCGGCCGGTCGGTGAAGGCTATATCGCCGGACGTCTTCCCCCGGGCTTTACCGCCAAGATACGCGCACTTGCAGCAGGCGCTAAAGGGATCGACCGCGATTGAAACCAATTCCGAGGACTCGTCATGCCTGACATCGGAAAATCCGATACGGCAACGCCGGTAAAGCCGATCGATCCTGTCACACAGAGCGATTTCAAGCACTACCAGGATCGCCTCAACGGCTGATCCTGTCGCGGCACGCACCGCCGGTCGTCCGGCGGTGCGTGCCGCTGCGCTTCC
This sequence comes from Novosphingobium sp., assembly GCA_024236215.1. Lineage (GTDB taxonomy): Bacteria > Pseudomonadota > Alphaproteobacteria > Sphingomonadales > Sphingomonadaceae > Novosphingobium. The sequence goes on along the minus strand of JACKKX010000005.1, from coordinate 14,865 downwards.
AGACCGGTCCGAAGCGCTATTGTTCGAAGAGGAGAGAAGGCGCGGGCCTGAACGGACCTGACCGGCAATGGAGCTGGCGGGTCGGATCAGGAGCCCCCTCATGGCCTATCGCAAGTCCACTGCACCCGGGCAGTCGCCCGCAGCTCGCATTACGCAGGAAATCATCGCCCGGCTCGAGGCCGGAACCAAGCCGTGGGTCCAGCCCTGGCGCGAGGGGGCGGTGTCGCGGCCCTTGCGCGCTTGCGGGATACCCTATCGCGGGATGAATGGTGCGCTGTAACGGCGCGAGTAAGGAGGTGCTATGACAACATAGCCAGGTCAGCTGGTACGACCTGTGCCCACCGGACTAACCTCGACCAGTGATGGTTGCGACCCCGAAAGGGGCGGGGGACAACAGCATGTTCGGAGTAAGGCCCAAAGCATCGAAACCGTTTGTGGTGCAGAGGGTCAGGGCAAGGCGTGTATGGCGAAAGCTACACTGCTTGAACCCCAGTTTGCAGCGACCAATCCCGTGGGTGGTATCGCAGAACGGTTGACGCGATATCTCGGACAGTCGGACGGTGCCGCGTTTACACCGCCCGCAAGGCCGAAGGATCTGTGTTGAGTCCTTCGGCAGCCAGCCTGTCCGACGCATCCTCTGTATGGAGGGGTAAGTGAACGAACAGGGCGCCTAACCACGTCGCATCCTCGTACTCGTGTAATTGCAGGATGCCCTACAGCAGGCGGTGACCTCGGTCAGCGGCCTGTATGGGCACGGAGCCGCCATATTACTCAAATGCCCGGCGTAATGGTCGGGACAGCCACCGGCAACGGTGGACGGTCGAAGGCATAAGGGCAGGGTGACCTGCGCGAAAACCTCACCGACCGGGGGAAGGGCGGCAGCTTGTGCGATCCAAAATCAATCACGGAGGTGTGCTAATGCTGCCAGATACCGTTGAAAGAGCTGTTGGATCACTCCCGACCGTGGTCCGGTCGGGTCGGCGGGTCAACGGACTCTTCCGCCTGATGAAAAGCCCGATCCTCTGGGATCAGGCCTATCAGAAAATCGCCTCCAACAAGGGCGCGATGACACCCGGTATAGATGGCAAAACCTTCGATGGCTACTCGCCCGAAAAGGTCAGCTCCATCATCGCCCGGCTGGCGGAAGGAACCTACAAGCCCGCTGCTGTACGTCGAGTCTACATACCCAAAGCCGACGGTCGGAAACGGCCGCTCGGCATACCGACCATGGAGGACAGACTCGTCCAGGAGGTGGTCAGGATACTGCTCAACGAAATCTATGAGCCAATCTTCCATGAAGAAAGCCATGGGTTCCGCGAAGGCCGGTCCTGCCACACGGCGCTGAAAGGCGTCCAAGCCGTCTGGACGGGCGTGAAGTGGCTGGTGGACGTCGATGTCGTCGGGTTCTTCGACAACATCGATCATGCCATCCTTCTTGGCCTGCTGGAAAAGCGCATCTCGGATCGGCGCTTCATTGCCCTGATCCGGGGGATGCTCAAGGCAGGTTACATGGAGGACTGGCGGTTCCACCGCACGCTGAGCGGCACCCCGCAAGGGGGCATTGTCTCACCCTTGTTGGCCAATGTCTACCTGCACGAACTCGATGAGTGGATGCAGAACAAGATTGTAGGCTTCAACAGGGGCAGCAAACGAACGAAGACGACGGAATATCGCCGTTATCGCAGTCGTGTTGCCAAACTCCGTCGCCGTGTCGAGGTGCAACGCGCAAGCGAAGCTCCGGACAACGGCAAGGTCGCGTCGATGATCGACGAGATCGGTCGGCAAAGCGCGGAACTCCGGAGAACTCCGGCCACCGACAGCTTCGATCCGAACTACCGCCGTCTTCGCTACTGCCGCTATGCCGATGACTTCCTCATCGGTGTAATCGGCAGCAAGGCCGAGGCTCGCCAGATAATGGACGAGGTCAGGACCTTCCTGTCCGGATCCCTGAAGCTGACGGTCTCGGAAGAGAAGAGCGGGATACATCACGCTTCGGACGGGGCACGCTTCCTCGGTTATGACGTGCTGACTGAATGCCATCCCCACCCGCACAAAGCGAACTTCGGCAGCCGCCGGGTCGTTCGACGCGGGCTCAAGGATCGTATGCGGCTGCGTGTGCCGAGGGAGAAGGTGCTGAAGTTCGTCAATGCGAAGGGCTGGGGCGACTATGACGCCTGCAGACCGACGCGGCGACCCGCGCTGCTTCATGCCAGCGATGTCGAAATCGCTGCCGCCTACAACGCCGAGCTTCGTGGCTTTGCGACTTATTATGCTCTTGCCTGCGACGTGAAAAGAAAGCTGAACAAGGCTGCCAAACTGGCCTTCCAGAGCTTCCTTTGCACACTCGCCGACAAGCATAAGAGTACGTCGACCCGGATTGCTCGCAAGCTGCGACAGGGGCAGGATTACTACGTCAGGTACGAGGTCAAGGGTAAGCCAAGGTCACTGAAGCTCTGGAAGTTGATGGACTTGGAAATGAAGGTGCTTCGGTACGGCCCACTCGATGTGGTGCCTTACACGCCCTTCGTCTTCCAACGCACGGAACTGGTTGAACGGCTCAACGCCCGCGTCTGCGAGCGCTGCGGCAGCGACACCAAGCCATGCGAAGTGCATCATCTCCGGCGGTTAAGTGATCTGCGGCGTGAGGCCGACATCCTCGGTTACATGCGGTCCGCGCGCACGCGCAAACGGATCGTCCTGTGCACCGACTGCCACGAGGCAGCACACAGCTATCGACCCTACACCAGACCACCAAGGAAGCATGCATGAGTGGAGAGCCGGATGCGGTGAAAGCCGCACGTCCGGTTCGGAGGGGGGCGTAGGGATATCCTCAATGAGGTGTCCCGCGCCTACCCTACTGTTCTGGCTGTGGATGGTCGCGGACATGCGTGGCTACGCCTCGCCCTACTGGATGACATACAATCAGGCCCAAGGCCTGGGAGCGCAGGTTCGTAAGCACGAAAAGGCAACCATCGCGATCTTCTACAAGAACTACACCAAGGAGGTTGAGGCGCCCGAGACCGGTGAGAAGTCGGACGAAGCCCGCTGGGTGCTCAAAGCCTATCCGGTGTTCAACGCCGATCAGGTCGAGGGTCTGCCCGAGCGGTTCCATCCGGTCGTCGCGCTGGACCTGATCGAGCCAGCCGGCCGCGAAGCGGAGCTCGATGCGTTCTTTGCGGCTATCCCGGTCAATCTGCGCCACCAAGGTGGCGAAGCCTATTACGAGCCCACCCAAGATCGGGTGACCATGCCGCCCTCGCATCTGTTCGAGGGTTTCGACCACTACTATGCCACGCTTGCCCACGAGCTGTCGCATAATGCCGCAACCCGGATTATGCCGCATGGCGTCGTGGGGTCTTGAATTTCTGCGATTTGGTGGCGTGCCGCTTCGGCATATTCCAGGTACCCTAGAGGCAATCCGCTGGAGGACGGGAACGTTTCAGCGCAACTGACGCGGCTCGCTCACTTCTTCCGCATCCTGTGTGGCCTCGTGCACTTCCTCCCTGATGATCTTCTGCGTGATTTCATCCAGATGTGAGGTCAGGGCTCCGCTCAGTTCCTCAAACTCTGGCCATAGCGTCATCCGAACGAAACTGGCTGGCGCGCGAACGATCACCGTCTGACGGTGCATGCGCGTATAGCGAAATGGCTTGACGCCATAGCGGCGGCACAGGGCGATGAAGAGCTGTCGTGACCAAGGGTCAGGAATTGAAAACTTGAACTCCTCGGCACGTTCTTTCTTGCTGGCCGTCGCGAACTGGCGGCGAATGCGTTCCGCAGCTGCACCTGCCGCAGCTTGCTCGCCGGCAGTCGTGGCGCCGGCATAGAGAGCTTCGATCTTGCGCAGCTTCTCGCGCAGGCGTTCCTCGGACATTGGATCAATGCACCGTCGGCTTCTCTGTGAGGATGCCGTCAAGCATCTGTCGCCGTGCACGAGTGCAAGCCAACACGGTCTCGTGAATCTCGGTCTCCATGATTTTGGTCAGTTCGCGTAGGTGCTTGAATGTCGTGTCGAGCTTGGTGCGATCATCGGCGTCAGGGTCACGCTCCACGAGTTCGCAGATGCCGCCCATCATCGCGCGCAGCTCGGCGAGATGGCCGATTGCGCCATGTGCCCGTTCGGGCAGATCGATGATATCATGACCGTTGAACAGACCTTCGATAAATCCATCCAGTTCCTCAAGACGGATCAGCCCGTAGCGCCCGAGATTTGCGGCAGTAGGGTCCATCGACACGCGTGTCAGCCTGAATGGCTGGCTGCGCTTCTGATGCCGGGTCAGGCCATTCCAAAGGCCGTCGATCAGAGCGCCAATCAGTTCGTTGGCTTCGTCCATGCTGTCGAACACGGGCAGCTCGCCGCCCCACAAATCCTGAATCATCTGCAAGGGCGAGGCCGATAGCTCCGGTGTTGCGATATTGCCCAGGAACCGAGTGCGCACTTCGTGGAATGGCACAGGGCAGTCGTACTTCTCGATCAACGCCTTCACGACTGCATCGCCGGGAAGCTTGGCCTTCTTCTGCTTCATACCTGCACCGAATATCCGAAACCAACACTGCTGATAATCTTGCAGTCAGGGCGACGACAAGGCCCGGATCGCGCTCCAACACTATGGAGCACGAAAACCATGACGAAAATCACCGAAACCTGCATTGAGCCGTACCTCGACAGCTTCATGCGCAGCTTTACCGAGGCGAATTACAAGCCCGAAACGATCAAGGGATACCGGAATCTGGTCCGCAGACTTGGACTGGCAATGGATGAGGCCAGCGTCGCACCATCGGCCTTAACGCCCGATCTTGCGGAAAAGCTGGGCCGGGCGGCAGAGCCGGAGAGCACAGGAACGATCCGCCTTTACAGCCTGGGACGCAAGTTCGGCGCGCACCTGATCGAGATCGGCGTTGCCAAGCCGGCCGTTCCGACCGTCGCAGAGGCCGCCCGCGCCGAACTGCTGGCCGACTTCGAAACCTATCTCACCAAACAGCGGGGCCTCAGTCCGCGCAGCATCTACCACACGCTGCGCTTTGCCGACCGCTTCATGGACCACCGCTTCGGTGCGGACATGATCGATCTGACCGGCCTTCGGCCCGTTGACGCCGTCGGGTTCGTTCAACACTTGCTGTCGCGGGGGCGGCCATACCGGGACAAGAGTGCAGTGACGCATCTGCGCACGTTCTTCCAGTACCTGTTCGCACGAGGCATCACCGCGACCAACCTTGCCCTAAGTGTGCCCAGAGCAGCGACGGCCCGCGACAAGCGCCTTCCCCGGCATCTGCCGCCTGAAGGCGTCGAAGCCGTGCTCGACTGGGTTCGCCGAAATCCCCGGCACGGCGTTCGCGATTACGCGATGCTGCTGCTTATGGCGCGGCTCGGGCTTCGCGCGCCGGAAATCATCAGGATCGAACTTGGCGATATCGACTGGCGTTCAGGCGAACTGACGGTGCGCGGCAAAGGCAAGTTGCATGACCGTGTGCCCATCACCCCCGAGGTCGGCGAAGCCCTAAGCCGGTACCTGAGGGAGGAACGCGGACCGACCGACTGCCGGACCTTGTTCGTCACCCAGCGAGCACCGCATCGACCGTTCAAGAATAGCCAGATCGTCAATGCCCTGATCAAGGATGCGCTCGATGCGACCGGTCAGAAGCCCGCCACGCCCTATGTGGGGTCGCATGTTCTGCGCCACAGCCTTGCCACGCAACTCATAAATCATGGCGCTTCACTCGACGAGGTCGGCGACATGCTGCGCCACCGGTCGCGCGGTTCCACCATGATCTACGCCCGGCTTGATATCGAAGGCTTGCGATCCATTGCCCAGCCCTGGCCAGTGGCGGGAGGTGCACAATGAGCCTTGCCAGCCAGCTTGACCGCTATCTCGCCGTTCGCCGTAGCCTCGGCTATGACCTCAGGACTTCCGAACGTGTGCTGCGCCGCTTTATACGCTTTGCCGACGATACGGGCGCGAAGCATGTCGATCCCGACCTGTTCCTGCGCTGGGACGCCAGCCAGCCTATTGCCGGGTCATCCACCCGGTCTGCCCGGCTCGGAATGGTGCGGCTGTTCGCTCTTTGGTTGAGCAGTGTCGACCCGGCGCATGCAGCGCCGCCGCGCGGGTTGTTGCCCGACCGCACAACGCGCAAACGGCCATACATCTACAGCGAAGCCGAGATCGGGGGCATCATCGCAGCGGCCAGTGAACTGCCTTCCACCTACGGGATGCGTGGGCTGACATGTTCGACCTTCTTCGGCCTGATCGCTGTCACGGGACTCAGGATCAGCGAAGCGCTGGCGCTGGATACCGACGACCTTGATGCAGCAACCGGAGTGCTGCGTGTCCGGCATGGCAAGCTGGGAAAGGAGCGCCTGCTGCCACTCAATCCGACTGTCGTGGACCGGCTGACCGCCTACACGACCGAACGTGACCGGTTGCTCGGTCGCGCGCCCGGGCAGCTCTTCGTCAGATGCAACGGTGACCGGCTCAGCGAATGGTCGGCGCGGGCCAGCTTCGCACGGGTCAGTCGAACAATCGGGCTGCGGGAATACTCGCGGTTCAAGCTGCACGGGAAAGGACCACGCATACATGACCTTCGTCACACCTTCGCGGTTCGGACCATGATCGACTGGTATCGCACAGGCAAGGATCCGGCACGCGAGATGATCAAGCTGACGACCTGGCTTGGCCATGCCAACCCTGACCACACGTTCTGGTACATCGAGGCCGTGCCCGAACTGCTGGAACTGGCGATGGCGCGCGCCACGCGCCTTAGCGGGGAGGCTGAGCAATGACCGCCATGACCTTGCCCGCACTGATCCAGCGCTTCTTCACCGACCGGCTGTGCGTCCAGATGGAAGCGAGCCGTCATACCATCGCGAGCTATCGCGACACGTTCCGCTTGTTGCTGCGCTATGCCGGCGCACGACTAGGCAAACCACCGGTCGCTATCACAGTCGAAGATATCGACGTCGATCTGGTTGCCGACTTCCTCGCCCACACCGAAGCGACGCGCGGCAACTGCGCCCGCAGCCGCAATACCAGGCTCGCCGCAATCCGTTCGTTCTTCCGCTACGTCGCGATGACCGACCCCACATGGATGCTGCACTGCCAGCGCATCCTCGCGATGCCCAACAAGCGCTATGTAAAGCGTGCCGTCACGTTCCTCGATGCGAGCGAGATCGCCGCCCTGCTGGCGGCACCGGATCGCTCGACATGGGTGGGAAAGCGCGATCATGCCCTGCTGCTGCTCGCGGTGCAGACGGGCCTCAGGGCATCGGAACTGATCAGCTTGCGAAACAGGGACGTCGTACTTGGCACCGGTGCACACGTTCGTTGCATGGGCAAGGGACGAAAGGAACGGTCCACACCGATCAGGCGGGAAACGGCCAAAATCCTGAAGGCGTGGATCGGCGATCATGGCGACAGCGATCTGCCAATGTTCCCATCAATCCGTGGCGAACGGCTCAGCCGAGACGCGCTCGAACATCTGGTGCGTAAGCATTGCCTGACGGCATCGCGCACATGCCCAAGCATCGGCGCAAAACGGGTCACACCGCATACGCTGCGCCACAGTACGGCGATGAACCTACTCCACCATGGCGTCGATCAGGCCGTGATCGCGCTGTGGCTCGGTCATGAATCGGTCGAAACGACGCAGGTCTACATCCACGCCGACATGCGCTTGAAAGAAAAGGCACTCGCGCGCGTCGCCGCTCCGGATGTGCCGACAGGCCGGTTCCAGCCCGACGATCATCTCCTCGCGTTCCTCGAAGGGCTCTGATTATGCCGAGGTGCCGCATGGTGGATGGCCGGAAAACAAGGTCTTGGCCAACGCCATGCGGCATAATCCGGGTTACGGCATTATGAACCTTATGCCGATATCGGCATAAGTCGCACGCCACGGGCCATGGCTCGCGTCTCGATCGTCAGTTCGGCAAGCGCTTCGGGGACGACGCATACGCGGCGGAAGAGCTGCTCGCCTTATCTGGACAGTCTGCACCGTGCCTGACGCTTCATTGAAGGGTATCGTCCGGGCGCGACGCAGGGGGGCATCAGGCCGGATGAAGCGCTCCCAATAAGCTGGCGTAGTCCGGCCTGATGACCACCGTCCCGCAGGCGCGCAATGGGTGCGTTCTGGATTCGGGAGGGGGTCCGGGGGAGGGACTGGCAAGCTGTGGATATTTCAGAAGAACCGATCTCCATCCAGGAACGCCGCGAAGCAGATGGACTGGACGCCCACATTCCGATCATCCTGCGCGATGGTACGATCTATGATCCTGATCTCGATCGCTACTTCCTCGATCTGCCGCTCAACGGCGCGCGTTCGCGCCACTCGCTGCGGGCACACGGCTACGATGTCCTGGTTTGGTTGCGGTTTCTGGGTTCGGCTCGCCGCAAGACCGTCTGGCAAGCCGATACCGATGATGTCGGTGCGTATCATCGGGCACGCCGGCGTAGTGACGCCGAGTTCCGGATATCAGCCTCGTCGTGGAACCGGGCGGTTGCATCGCTGGACAAGCTCTATCGATGGGCCGAGCGCGAGGGCCTGGTCGAGCGTACGCCATTCACCCATCGGCAGATCTGGCGAAGATCGCACGGCGGTCGGCGCGCTGCCATCGCCGGGCATAACGAAGCTTATGAGCGGGCTGCGCGCCGGTCCGATGTGCGCTTCGTCGATCTTCCCGCCTACCATGTATTCCGAGACGTCGGCCTGCGCGGCCTGACCGTCGAGGGAGCTGAGCGCCCGGGAGCGCGCGACCGCAATGGTGCACGCAACGCGCTGTTCGCTGACCTGCTGGTCACCACCGGTTTGCGTCTCGAGGAAGCATCCTTCCTTCTCGCAGCGGAGATTCCCGGCAGCGATGTTCGTGTAGAGCGCCAACGCCGGGTAGAACTGCCGGCGGCCCTGACCAAGGGCGACCGGGGCCGGACCATGCTGCTACCGCGTCGCCTGCTGCCCGCATTCGATGCATACATTGCGGTCGAGCGCGCATCGGCGGTGGCCAAGTTCGCCTCACGTCGAGGTTGGGAGGCCATCGACCGCCCGATCTTCATACACCGCCCACCCACCGCACCGACCGCTTTGCACCTCGTGGGTGGCGGCATGATGGATATGGAAGTCGTCACACCGGATGAACGGGCCAGGCTCGTGATTTGTGCCGACGATGGCACGCCAGGTGAGGGGGCAGTCCTCTGGCTCACCGAGGTCGGGCAACCGGTGCTGCCCAACTCGTGGGAAGCGATCTTTGCCCGGGCGAGCCGTCGATGCACGGATGCCGGTATTTCCGTTCGCGTCAGCCCCCATCAGCTCAGGCATTCGTTCGCCGTGCACATGCTGGCGATGCTGATCCAGCGGCGCCTCGGCGAAGTTGCTGCACCGGCAGGCGCCATGGACGGCTATCGCCAGTTGCTCGGTGATCCGCTGCAGCAGGTGCAACGCCTGCTCGGCCATTCCAGCCTTGCCACCACGTCGATCTATCTCGATCACATTGCCACTCGTGCCGATACCGTCGATGCGGCGGTGGAAGAGTTGCTTGCGCGTGTGCCGGGCTATCTCCGGCCATGACCGCCGCTCCTCGTAAAGGTCGCAAGGTCGGGTTCGAGGGCCAGACCACAGAGCCCGAGCCCGACCCATGGCTGCAGATCAGCACGCTGCGCTTCACGATCGCCCCGCCGTATGGGGGCGAGGTTCTTGTCGATTTCACCAGACTGCACCCACGGGGACTGGCACTCGCCTTTGCCCGAGGTCTGTTCATGCTGGTCGCTCCACGCGGGCCCGTAGCGGTTCGCTCCTCCATCAAGACATACATGACCCAGCTGCCGAGCTTCTTTGCCTATCTTGCCGGGACTGGTGATCGGATCTCCGGGCCGGCCGACCTGCGAGCCAGCCACATCGATGGATACGAAGCGTGGCTCGAAGCTCAGGGCAAGTCGCGGGGCCACGCGCCGACCTTTGTCGCCAAGGTCGTTTCCGTGCTTCGCCGGATCGCTTCCGATCAGCCTGATGTCATCGAGGCGGGCTTGCGTGAGCGGCTTCGCTACGTCAGCTCGCAACCTTACGCCCCGCCACGCCCACGCGACGCCTACAGCCCGTTCATTGCCCGCCAGCTCCGTGACGCGGCCCGCATCGATCTGGTCGCGATCGAGGCCAGATTGCGGGCTGGCCCATGCTTTGGCGAGATCCGGGAGATCGAGGCAACTGCCCGCAAGGCGCACGCCGCGATAGAGGCGCGTGGGGTCCTCAGGCATCGCGACCCTGAGTGGATGGCACTCTATGCCAGGCGTTGGAAGCGCGGCCTCTGGAACGCGGATTTCAGCATGACGCTGCACAGCGCTCATTACCTGACGTCCGTCGATATCGTGCCGCTGCTGGTCCTGCTTTCGCTGGAGACCGGGCTTGAGCTCGAGTGCTGCAAAACGCTGACCGTCGATTGTTTGCGCAACGCCTCGGGCGGTACGGTGGAGATCGCTTACACCAAGCTTCGCGCACATGGCGCCGAACACAAGACCATCAGGGTGCGAGACGGTGCCTCGTCGACGCCGGGAGGGCTGATCCGGCGCATCATCGCACTCTCGGCAAGCGCGCGGGCCCATAATTCCAGCGATTGCCTGTGGGTCTATTACCAGACCGGTGAGATCGTCCACGGCATTCGCCATCCGCGCTCGACCATCGATGCATGGACCACGCGCCACGCCATTGCCGATGACGCGGGCAGACCGCTGTATCTGCGCCTGTCCCGGCTCCGCAAAACTCACAAGGCGCTCTGGTATCTCAAGACCGAAGGGCACATGGCACGGTTCGCCGTCGGCCACACGATCGAGATCGCAGCGCGGCACTATGCCGATGTTCCCTCGCTCAGACCCCTGCATGAGCAGACCGTCGCCGACGCCCTCGAGGAGGCAGTCGCCGGTCCCCGAGTCATTCCTCCCTCCGAGGAAGATCATCTGCGCAGTCGAGCCGCAAGCGCGGACCAGATTGCCGATGCGCCATCGGTTGCCGTGCTCGACGGAGAACAGGACGTATGGCTGGCGAGCTGCGGCGGCTTCTACGCAAGCCCTTTTGCCGCAGCTGTCGGCTCTCCATGTCCCACGCCGTTCTGGGGCTGCCTCGATTGCAAAAACGCGGTGATCACTGCGCGCAAGTTGCCAGCGATCCTCGCGTTTCTCACCTTTATCGATGAGCAGCGCGCAGGCATGAACACGAACGAGTGGGCGGCCAAGTTTGGTCACGGCCGTGAACGCATCGTCCGCCAGATCCTGCCTGCCTTTGGCGATGACGCGGTGGCTCAGGCTCGCGCGCGGCTCGCCGCCCAGCATCCCATTGTCTATCTGCCGCCCGAGGCCCGGGCATGACTGCCGTATCCTTGCCGGCCCATGACGACGGGGCGCGCGAGACGCTTCCCGTACTCATGTCGGTTCCGTTGCGGCCTGGCTACAACCGCGCCGATCTCTCGCGTTACGGCGATCAGACCTGGGATCTGTCGCCGGGCGTCTTTCGCGATAACGCCAGGCGCTGCCATGTCACCGTGCATTTTAGCAGCATCGAAGACCCAGCCATTGCCGATGCCCTGCGCCAGTTTCTCCATGCGCGGCTCAATGTCGATCTGCCGGGCCATCGCCCCCGGCTTCAGCCGGCAGCGGTGCGGGGTGAGGCCAACCGGGCTCTGCTTTTCTTCAACTTCGTGAAGGCCGACCTTGGGCGCTTCGATCTTGAGCGGGTCGATCAGTCTCTGCTTGACCGCTTTGCCCGTTCGAAGCGCCGTGAGGGGCTACGTCCGGTTGCGGTCGCAGTATTGCTGCGCGTCATCTTCGACCTTCACGAGTTGCGCCGCCACCTTCCAACGGCTCGTCTTCGTATCGATCCGTGGCCCGGGCGCAGCCCGTTCTCGGTCGCCGGTGCCCGGTACATCCCTGGCGAGAACCGGACGCCGCGCATTCCCGAAGAGATCATGACGCCGCTGCTGGCATGGTCGCTGCGCTATGTGACCCACTTCGCGCCCGACATTTTCGCTGCGCGCCGGGAGCTTGAGCGTCTCGAAGCCAGGCGCAGCCGATTGATTGCGCGCGAGGCTCATCTCGATCAGGCCGAACGCCGCGCGCGGCAACGGCAACGGCTGACCGCATACCTCACGGGCTTGCGGCGGCAGGGCCGCGGCGTTCCCATCTGGACCGGCTTGTACAACGCTGCTGTCCGCACCGATCCGTTGACCGGCGAGCAGCTGCCACCGATCAACTACCATCTCCTTCATCTCCACGCCGGCGTCGATGCGCAGGCAGAGCCCGCCATGCACCTCAGTCTGACGACCGGTGCACCAGACCTGATCGCTGCCGCCATCACGGAACTCGGCACCGAAGTCGGGGGGATGGATACACCGATTGCCGTGGATCCCGGGACCCTCCAACCCTGGCGCAGCCGGTTCGATGTCAAGGCGTTGGCCCTGGAAGAGGTCATGCTACAGGCCGCCGCCTACATTGTTTGCGCCTATCTGTCGGGTATGCGCGACAGCGAGATCCAGGCAATGAAGCGTGGTTGCCTGTCCATCGTCAGAGACGAAGACGGCGTTATATTGCGTCACCGCATCAAGTCGGTCGCGTACAAGGGCAAGCGCGGAGGCGGAGAACAAGCGGAGTGGGTTACGATCGCGCCCGTTGCCGACGCGATCGCCGTGCTCGAGCAGCTGTCCGAGCGGGCCGGACGAGCGCGGGGCACTACGACGCTTTGGCCTGTGCTGTCACTTCGCGCCAACACCAAGACTCATGTCTCTGCCGAGATCGTCCGCCAGATCAACCGGTTTCGTGACCATCTCAACCAGCAGTTCGGATCGCCTGATGCGCCGGTCATTCCTTCACGACCCGATGGCGCACCCTGGCGGCTGACCACCCGTCAGTTCCGCCGCACGATTGCCTGGCATATTGCCAACCGGCCATTCGGGACGATCGCCGGCATGATCCAGTACAAGCACGCCAGTGTTGCCGCCTTCGAAGGCTATGCCGGAAGCAGCCGGTCGGGATTCCGCGGCGAGATCGAAGCGCAGCGCGCGCTCGGCCAGATCGACGACATCCTCGCCTATTTCGACGAGCGGCAAGCTGGTGCCCGCTTGGGTGGCCCTGCCGCGAACCGCGTCGGGACCGGGCTCGATGTCGTTGCAAGCGAGCTGGCGCCGCTGCCCGCCATGATCGCCGACCGACCGCGTTTGCGCACCATGCTCGCCAGTCTCGCGCGAACACTGCATGTTGGCCCGCTGGCCGACTGCTTTTTCGATCCTGCAACGGCCCTGTGTCTCAACCGGATCACACAGCCCGGCCCGCCAGCACCGATGATTTCGATGTGCGAACCGCTCCGCTGCCCCAACGCCTGCGTCACCGCGCGGCATCGCGCGTCCTGGCAGCGCGGGGCCGACGAAGCGCGCCTGCTGCTGCGCGAGAAGCGGCTCCCTGAGCCGCAGCGGATCACGCTTCAGGCCGAAGTCGCAAGGATCGAGACAGTTCTCGCTCAGATCGTGCCCGGTACCGCCACACCGCATGCCGGTGTGGCGGGAGAGGAAGAGGAGGCCGGTTTTGGGGTGACGGACTGAAGGAGGGGGAGAGAGTTTCCCTCCGACCGTCGTGGAGACCTGCCATGACCCGATCCCACCCAGCATCGGCGCGCGCCGACGTCTATTCACGCATCACCGCCGAGATCGTTGATGCCATCGAAGCCGGTGCCGGTGACTGGCGCATGCCGTGGCATCACGACGGCGCGGCCACCACCCGGCCGCAGAATGTCACCTCTCGTCGGCGCTATCGGGGCGTCAACGTGCTGGCGCTCTGGATTGCTGCCGAAGCGGCTGCTTATTCCAGCGGTCTGTGGGGCACCTACCGTCAGTGGGCGGCTCTCGGTGCGCAGGTTCGCAAAGGGGAGCACGGCACCACGGTCGTATTCTGGAAGCAGGCTACATCGCGCGCCGCCGATGATCATGATGAGGGCGAAGCCGGCCCCGGGCGCATGTTCGCCCGCGCGTTCACCGTGTTCAACCTCGCTCAGGTGGAAGGCTACGAGCCTGCACCGGTCGCGGTCTTGCCCGAGAGCGAACGGTTCGCGCACGCCGAGGCGTTCGTTTCTGCATTGAAGATTCCGGTCACCGAGGGGGCATACGACGCGCATTACCGGATCGATCTCGACCAGATTTTCATGCCGACCTTTGCCACATTCCGCGACGCGTCGGCCCACATGGGCACATTGCTGCACGAATGTGGTCACGCCACTGGCGCAAAGCACCGGCTCGACCGCAACTTCGCCGAACGGTTTAAGCGCGACAGCCTCGCGATCGAGGAGATTTGCGCCGAACTTACCGCATCGTTCGTCCTCGCGGATCTCGGTATCGCCCATCACCCACGGCCCGATCACGCCGCCTACGTCGCGTCCTGGCTGCGCGTGTTCAAGGATGACCCACGTGCGATTTTCACAGCTGCCAGCAAGGCCCAGGCCGCAGCCGACTGGATGCATGCCCAGCAGCCTCAGGCTGAGGAGATGGCGGCGTGAAACAGGTTCGCAAAAATGGCGCTGGAATTCACATTAGCGCTGGACTGTCAGGATATATCGCCGGGCTGGCGCAGTCGATTCTGTGCGCCGAATACGGGCTGCCGAATGAACTCCACGACAGCCACGCTTCCTACATTCACCATTGGGCCAAAATTCTGCGCGCCGACAAAACCGCGATCCTTCACGCTGCGGCCAAGGCCGAACAGGCGGTCAAGTGGCTACGCCAGTTCGATCCGGCGCTCATCGAGTCGGTGCGCGAGGCGGCCTGAACACGAGCGTACCCGCTGACGCGGATTCCGAGGGTGAGGGGAGGGGGGACGAAGGGCTGCGCCCAAGTGCGTCAAGGAGCCAGCC
>JACKKX010000004.1 GCA_024236215.1 Novosphingobium sp. | reverse complement strand
TCACCGAGGGACCCTTGCACCACACCTTGCCGATGTGATGATCGGCGAGGACTTCGCCATGCTCGCCGCGGATCTCGATCGTCATGTCCTTGACCGCTTTGCCGCAGTTGACGATCGCGCGGTAGCGCGCCGGGCGCGAAAGATCGCGCGGGGTTCCCGAAAGCCGCTCTTCCTCGACCAGTTCGACCCGGATCCCCTCGCCGGGGGGCATGATCGTCACCGCCAGGGTTGCCTCGGCCAAACCGTAAGAGGGAAGGAAGGCGTTCGCCTTGAATCCCGCTTCGGTAAAGGCGTTGACGAAGCCCTGCATCACGTCGGGCCGGATCATGTCGGCCCCGTTGCCCGCGATCCGCCAGCGCGACAGATCGAAGCGCTCGCTGACGTGGCTCTGGCTGGAAATGCGCCGGGCGCAGATGTCATAGCCGAAGGTGGGCGAATAGGAGATCGAATTGCCCGGGTTGCGGCTGATCAGGTCGAGCCAGGCCAGCGGGCGGCGGGCGAAATCCTCGGTCTTGAGGTAGTCGGTCGAAACCTGGTTGGCGATGATCGAGAGGAAGCAGCCGACCAGCCCCATGTCATGATACCAAGGCAGCCAGGAAATGCAGCGATCGCTATCGACCAGCTCCATGCCTTCGCCGTGTCCGGCCAGATTGTTGAGCAGCGATGCGTGGGTTACCGCGACGCCGTGCGGAAACCGGGTCGAGCCCGAGGAATATTGCAGATAGCAGATGTCGTCGGGGCTGGATTCGGGGAGAGTGCATTCCGGGGCCGACTTGAGCGCAAATTCTTCCCAGACGATCCCCTGGCAGCCCTGCCGCGCGGCGGCGGCACCGGCCATCTCGGCGATCTCCGCCGGATAGAACAGGGCCAGCGGATCGCTCGATGCGAGCTGGACCGCAAGCTGGTCGATGTAACTGTCCTTGCCGCCGAAGCTGGTCGGCAGCGGCAGCGGCACCGGCCAGGCACCGGCATAGATACAGCCGCAGAACAGCGCGGCGAATTCGGGGCCGGTCTCGGCCACCAGGGCGATCCGGTCGCCCTTCGCCACGCCGTGGGCGATCAGACGCCGGGCCATCACCAGCGCATCCTCGCGCAGCTCGGAAAAGGGATAGACGCGCTTCAACGTGCCGCGCGGATCGTGGAAATTCATCCCCCGCTTGCCGCGTGCGGCATAGTCGAGCGCTTCGCCAAAGGTGGCAAAGTTCGACAGGCGGCGCGCAAGCGCATCGTCGTTGGGGGTCGCCACCAAGGCGGCGGGAGCACTCGTCACGTCTGTGGCGGTGTCTGTCATGCAAAAAACCCGTTTGTTTTCTTGGAGATGCGCCGAATTCGGCATCATCCGGAGTTGCCGTTCCGGCGACGGGCCCCTCAATTGTCCGCCGCCCAGGATTCCCCTTTGCGGCACAGTGTGGCACGAATAAGGCCGATCATGACCCGCCCCCGCCGCAATCCCCGTCCGCTCGACCCGGCCCGGCTTGAGGAGCTGGCACTGGGCTATGCCGCGCGCTTCGCCACCAGCGCGGCCAAGCTTGAGGCCTACCTCACCCGCAAGCTGCGCGAGCGCGGCTGGGAGCATGAGCAAGAGCCAAGGCTTTCCGCCTTGATCGAGCGCTTCGCGGCGATGGGTTATATCGACGATGCCGCCTATGCCCGCGCGCGCACCTCCAGCCTGCTGCGGCGCGGCTATGGCCCGCGGCGGATCGCCCAGGCACTCGGCGCAGCAGGGATCGACGAGGAGGTGCGCGCCGCCGAGCGCGCTGGCGAGGCCGAAGAGCGCCGCGCCGCGCTTGCCTTTGCGCGCCGACGCGGGTTCGGTCCGTTTGGTGAGAAGCTTCCCGACCGGGCGCAGCGCGAAAAGCAACTGGCCGCGATGCTGCGTGCGGGACACCGGCTGGACAGCGCGCGCGAATTGGTCGATGCCCCGGATCTGTCCACGGTCGAGGCCTGGGCCAGCGAGAAGGACGACGGCGAATGATACGCAAGACCCTGCTGGGGGCATTGTTGCTGGCCGCGGTGGCCTGCGCCCCGGCGCCCGGAGAGGCGGCGCGCGCGCGCCAGAGCGCACCGGCGGTTCACCCGGTTTCGGGGCTTGAGGTGATCCCGCTGACCGTCACCCATGCGGGAAAGAAGTTCTCGTTCCGGGTGGAGATAGCCCGCTCAGGACCCGAACAGGCGCGCGGGCTGATGTACCGTACCGCAATGGGCCCCGATGAAGGGATGATCTTTCCGATGGACCCGCCGCGCGGCGCCAGCTTCTGGATGCGCAACACCGTGCTTCCGCTCGACATCGTGTTCATCGGCACCGATGGGCGGATCAGCAACATTGCCGCCAATGCCGTGCCCTACGATCAGACGCCGCTGAGTTCGGTCGGGCTGGTCAAGGGGGTGCTCGAACTGAACGGTGGGCGCGCCGCCGAACTGGGGATCGTCCCGGGCGACAAGGTGGAATGGTAAGGCCGCACCCCCTTTCCCAGCGCCGCCATTTGGGCTAGGCGCAGCCGCATGGGAATCCTCGGCAAGATCTTCACCTGGTGGAACGACGCAACCGTCACCACCCTGCTCAATTCCGCGGTGACCGGAGAGAAGGTGGGCAGCGATGCCCAGGGCAACACCTATTACCGCGCGAAAAAGCCCTTCCCCAAAGGGCACCCCTGGGCCGGGCGCGAGCGGCGCTGGGTGATCTACAACGGTGCCAACGATGCCAGCCGCATCCCGGCAGAATGGCATGGCTGGCTGCACGGCTCGTTCGACGGGCTGCCGGAAAGCAATCTGCCGCCGCCGCGCCAGTGGGAAACCGAATACAGCCCCAATGCCACCGGCAGCAGCGCGGCCTACAGCCCGGCGCACGTGGTGCGCGATTATGAATCCTGGTCGCCGGACGCCTGATCCGGTGAAGCGGGCGCTGGCGCTCATCCTGCTGCTGGGCACGGCACTTGCCGGCTGCAAGGGCAAGGATGAACTGGGCGAGGCGCGCGCCACCGACATTCCGCAGGCCGTGGCGGGACAATCGGCCAATGCCCCGGTGGTGGAAAGCGAATACGGCACCCCGGTCAAGGACCGCGTAGCCACGCTGGGTCTGCTCAACAAGCGCAACAACCTCGAACAGGATCTGGTGCTCAAATCGGGCGAATCGCGCCGGATCGGTAACCTGATCGTCAAGCTGGCCACCTGCGAACGCACCCCCCCCTGGGAGAATCCGCCGTTGACCGGGGCCTTCGTGCAGGTGTTCGTCGAGGAGCGCGCCAGCGCGCAGCAGCCCCTGGCGTGGCACAAGGTCTTTTCGGGCTGGCTCTACAAGGAGTCGCCCTCGATCAATGTGGTCGAGCACCCGGTCTATGACGTGTGGGTGAAGGACTGCGCGATGAAATTCCCCGGCGAGGAGGAAAACCCCGCCGATTTCGCGGCGCCAAGCAGCGCGCCGAAGCCCGCGGCAAGCCCCACGCCTTCGGCGTCGCCGTCCGCCGCTGCTTCGGCCAGTCCGGCGCCTGCCGCAAACTGAGCTGCGCGCAAGAGTTTGAGATAGCGCTCCTGGCTTATCTCGATTGCGCCCATCGAAGCCAGATGCGGGGTGATGAACTGGCAATCGAGCAGGCGGCATCCGCCCAGCCGCAGCGCCGCCACCAGCCAGGCCAGGGCCACCTTGGAGGCGTCCGCAACCCGGCTGAACATCGATTCGCCGCAGAACACACGGTCAAACCCGACCCCGTAGAGACCGCCGACCAGCGCGCCGTCCTGCCAGCATTCGATCGAGTGGGCATGGCCAAGCCGGTGCAATTCGAGGTAGCTTTGTTCGATCCGCCCGCTGATCCAGGTCTCGCCGCTGTCCCGCCTTGGTCCGGCGCAGGCCCGGATGACCTCGCCGAACGCGCGGTTGCAACTGACCTCGAATTCTCCTCGGCGCAGCGTCCGCGCCAGCGAGCGCGAGCAATGGAACGCATCGAGCGGCAGGATCGCACGTCGCCGCGGTTCAACCCAGAACAGTTCGGGATCGTCGCGCGCATCGGCCATCGGAAACACGCCGCTGCGATAGGCCAGCAGCAGCAGCTCGGGATCGATCGGCGGGTTTGATGCGGGGGCGTGCACGGCTTTTCTTTCTATGCACCCGTGCAGACAGCTTGTCATCCGCCGGTCAAGCCTGTAGGGGCACCGGCGCCTGGAGGAGTGTAGCTCAGCTGGTAGAGCATCGGTCTCCAAAACCGAGGGCCGCGGGTTCGAATCCTGCCACTCCTGCCACTTTCCCGATCGCAGGGTCTGTCGATGTCTGCTGAACCTCCATTCGAGCAGTTCAATACCCGCAGGCGTTCTCCCGGCGCCTGGCTCGCCGAAGAGCCCAGCCCGCGCCAAGGGCTGTGGCTGGGCATAGCCTTGGCGCTGATCTCGGCGCTGCCGGTGCTGCTCGCCACCTATCCCCAGATGGTCGACTATCCCGCGCACATGGCGCGCTTTCACGTCATGCTGACGCGCGATCACAGCCCGTTCCTGCAGCGCTATTACGGCTTCGAATGGCGCTGGATGGGCAATCTCGGGGCCGATCTGCTGATCCGTCCGCTCAGTGCGGTAATGCCGTTCGAGGCGGCGGGCAGGTTGATCGCGGGGATCATACCGGTCCTTACCGGGCTGGGTATCCTCGCGGCCGAATGGGCGCTGCGGCGCCGGATCGGCCTGGGATCGATGCTGGCCTTCATCTTCATCTGGTCGCCCGCGCTGCACCTGGGATTCCTCAATTTCGGGCTGAGTCTCGCCCTGGCGCTGTTCGCCTTTGCGCTGTGGGTCGAACTGGAAGGCAAGAGCTGGCGGTCCTGGCTGTTCATGCCGATCGGGATCGTGGTCTGGCTGTGCCACGTTTCGGGGTGGGGTGTGCTGGGGATCCTGGTCTTCGGCTACGAATGGCAGCGCCACAAGGGAATCGAAGCCTTCTTCAAGCCGATGCCGCTGACGCTCCCCTTCATCGGCCTGCTGGCCTTTGGCGGATCATCGCAGCTCATTTCCTATGGCCGCAACTGGGATGTCTACAAGGAGGCGGTCTGGCGCCAGGCGATGCGCGGATCGATCCAGTGGCTCGATTACACCTGCCTGGGGCTGATCGCCCTGGTGCTGATCGGCTCGATCGCGATGCGCCGCTTCGATGGCCGGCTTGGCTGGGCCGGGGTGATCATGCTGCTGCTGGCGCTGGTCATGCCGCGGCACATCTTCGGCGGCGATCTGGTCGATGCGCGGATGATCTCGTCGGGGCTGCTGGTCTCATGCCTGGCGCTGAGCTGGAAGACGCCGCGCTGGCTGTTGCTGCTCGCGCCGATGATCTTCCTGGGCAGACTTGGGCTGACCACCGATCAATGGATAACCGGCTCGCGCCAGACCGCCGAACTTCTCAAGGCGCTCGATCATGTTCCGCAGGGTGCGCGGATCGCCAGCCTGGTGGTGACCGAGCGCGGGCTGTGGGGCTACAACACCCAGGAGCACACCGGCGCCTGGGCAGTGGTGCGCAAGGATGCTCTCAACAATTCCAATTTCGCCCTGCCCAAGGTCCACATGCTGACCATCCGCGAGGGCGGCGACCGGTTCCGCGATCCGTTCCATCGCCTGCTGATCCGCCCCGGCAGGCCGATCGATCTTTCCACCTATATCCCCGCCCGCTCGGCCGACTGGCTGTGGTACATCGGCTGGGAGGAACCAGCCAAGCTGCCCGCTGGGGCGGCAATCGTCGCGCGCGGGCATGGCTGGCTGCTGGCCCGGCTTGCAAAACCGGTTGGCGATAGCTAAGTGCGGCGGTGTCTTCCGTACATGGAGAACACCTGCTCCCCCCGGACGCGCTGAACCAGCCGCCGGGGGCGGCGCTGTTCTCCCAAGGCGTAAGGCAACGGGTTCAACCCTTTCGAAGATCAAGAGGCAAGAAGGCCATGGCCAAGTTCAATCCCGGCGAATTCCTGCGCCAGGTCCGCAGCGAGGCAAGCAAGGTGGTCTGGCCCACCTGGCGCGAAACCTCGACCACGGCGATCTTCGTGGGAATCATGATGGTGGTGCTGGCGGTGTTCTTCCTCGGCGTCGATTCGCTGTTCGGCTGGATCGTGCGCCAGCTTCTCTCGCTCGCCGCCTAGAAGGGAAATACGAGGCTGATATGGCTCGCTGGTACATCATTCACGCCTATTCGGGCTTCGAGAACAAGGTTCGCGATTCGATCCTTTCGGAAGCGGAGCGCATGGGCCTTTCGGCGCTGGTCGAAGCGGTCGAGGTCCCGCATGAGACCGTGACCGAGGTCAAGCGCGGCAAGAAGGTTCAGGTCGAGCGCAAGACCATGCCCGGCTACGTCCTCGCCAAGCTGGGTCTGAACGACGATGTCTATCACCTCGTCAAGAACACCCCCAAGGTTACGGGATTCCTTGGCCCCAATGGCAAGCCCCAACCGATTTCCGAGCGTGAGGCGGCGCGCTATTTCGGTGCCCGCGATCAAGCCGCCGCCGCGCCGCGCCGCGATGTGCTGATCGATTTCGACATCGGCGATTCGGTCAAGGTCAATGCCGGCCCGTTCAACTCGTTCACCGGCGTGGTGGAAGAGCTCGATTTCGACAAGCAGCGGGTCAAGGTTTCGGTCTCGATCTTCGGCCGCGCCACCCCGGTCGAGCTGGGTTTCGAGGAAGTCGAACTGGTCAAGTAGGAGCGGGCAGGGCTCTGCGCCCTGTCGCGTTCATACCATCCAGGCTCTGCCGATTGGGCTATTGCTTCCGCCTGAAAAGCGGAGCGATCACATTGGCTGTACGGCGAACCCCTGTTGCGATCGCGGCCATCGCCCTTGCGGCGGGTGCTACGCCCGCCGGTGCCGATATGGCGCAATATCGCCAGAACATCGGCTGTGCGGCCTATCACCATTTTGCCGCATCGATCCTCGGTGCGGTCGACAAGAAGACCTACAAGCAGCAGATCAAGCAGCACGAACACAGCTCGGCCCTGGACATGGAGATTGCCGGTGCTCTGCTCGATCCCGCCAATGTCCCGCCTGCGCGGATCAGGCAGGACGTCGCCGAAATGGTGCAGGAGCTGCTGCGGCGTTTTCAGGCTACTTCGCAGCCGCGCGAGATCATGGATGAGGCCGCAGCGGCCTGCCCCAACTTCTCGTTTCCATAGAAATCACCCCAACCCGCTCGAGACGAACGGTGGTGGGCCGGCAATTCGGCCTCTTTCGCTAATTCCCGCAGACCGAGGCGTGCCCGCGCTCGGCCGAGATGCGGCTCGCCGTGCCGGTAGTGGAAATCACGATCCCGCGTTCGCCACAATTGCGCAGCTGGAAGCGCACCTTTCGCGAACGGAAATCGAGGCTGACGCGGCGGAAGTTCTCCAGCATGTCGGTGCCCAGCAGCAACGCGGGCCGGTCCTGCAGCCCGAATACCTCGAACGGCGGCACATCCGCGAAGGCCACCGGCACGTTGTTGAGGATCACCGCGCCGACGCGCAGCTCGTCCACCACGACCAGTTCGACCGTTGCCGGGGCGCCCGTCACCCCGATCACCTCGACCCTCTGCACCTGGAGGTTCTTGCGTTTGAAGATGCGGTTGCGCAGCGCGGTGTTGCCGATCGTCACTTCAGATCCGGTATCGATCACCGCATCAAGCGACAGACCGTTGGCCCTGACCTGGGTCAGGATCAGCTGGCCCCGCTTGAGCCGGGCGGTGACCACGATTTCACCATCCATCTGCGGGGCAGGCTTCTTGGCATCCTCGACGGCGATCCGGCGCTTGTCGAAATCGAGCATCAGGCGCTGCTCGACCAGGGCATCGAGCCCGATCATGCCGGTTGCGCCAAGATCACTTTCGTTCAGGCGCGGCAGCTGGAGATCGTTGAATTCCGATGAGCCCAGCCGCAGCGACGATACCAGAACCCGGTCAACCCGGCGCGATTCGGTGACGCCGTTGAGCAGCGCCGACCCGGCTGCGGGAAGCTGGAGCGCCTTGGCCAGCCGCTCGCCGATCACCGAGGTATCGGCTCCGCTATCGACCACGAAGCGGTAAGGGCCGGTATCGTTGACCCCGACCTCGACGGTCAGGCGCGAGCGCAGCTTGCGCGCCTCAAGCTCCTCGCCACCAATCGCCAGGGTTTCGTCGATCACTGCAGGCCTGAGCGGGGCCATCCTGGCCGCGGGATCGATCGGCTTGCGTTCGCGCGCGTCGCTTGCGCTCGCCGACAGCAGCACGATCGCGAACACACCCAGGGCGCGGCCAGGAATGGACGGGAGCAGACGATTCACGATCATGGGAACTGTCTTCGGCTCAACCCGGAATTTGGCCAACCCTGCTCGTCAAAGGTTGCATTTCCTCCGATCAACGGCTAGGCGCGCGCGTTCACTCGGGCTCTTGCCCGGTGTTCCGTGCGGAAGGCGGCCCCCGGGCCTCCATTTGACCGCTCACTCTGAGCCCCGCGGGGCAACAGGAAGAAAGGAGGCCATGTCGTGGCCAAGAAGATTGAAGGCTATATCAAGCTGCAGGTGCCGGCTGGCGATGCCAAGCCCGCTCCGCCGATCGGTCCGGCGCTGGGTCAGCGCGGCGTCAACATCATGGAATTCTGCAAGGCGTTCAATGCCGCCACGCAGGAGATCGACAAGGGCACCCCGCTGCCCACGATCATCACCGTCTATGCCGATCGCAGCTTCACGTTCGTCACCAAGACCCCGCCGGCGACCTTCTTCATCAAGAAGGCCCTGAACCTCAAGTCGGGTTCGAAGGAGCCGGGCAAGGTTTCCGCCGGAACGATCAAGCGTTCGCAGCTTGCCGAAATCGCCGAAGCCAAGATGAAGGATCTCAACGCCAACTCGATCGAGCAGGCCGCGAAGATCATCGAAGGCAGCGCCCGTTCGATGGGCCTGCAGGTTGTGGAGGGCTGAGGACATGGCAACGCAGACCAAGAAGCAGAAGGCCCTGACCGAAAAGCTGGGCGACAACCAGAAGCTCTACGGCGTCGATGAAGCCATCGCGCTGCTCAAGGATCTCAAGTCGGCCAAGTTCGACGAGACGCTTGAAGTCTCGCTCAACCTGGGCGTCGATCCGCGCCACGCCGACCAGATGGTGCGCGGCATGGTCGTGCTGCCTTCGGGTACCGGCAAGGACGTCAAGGTTGCGGTCTTCGCGCGCGGCGACAAGGCCGAAGCGGCGCTTGCCGCCGGGGCCGACAAGGTTGGCGCCGAAGACCTGCTGGAAGACATGCAGAACGGCAATCTGGACTATGGCCGCGTGATCGCCACGCCCGACATGATGGGTCTGGTCGGCCGTCTCGGCAAGGTGCTGGGCCCCAAGGGCCTGATGCCGAACCCGAAGCTGGGCACCGTTACTCCGAATGTCGCCGAAGCGGTCAAGGCAGCCAAGGGCGGCCAGATCGAGTTCCGCGTCGAAAAAGCCGGGATCATCCACGGCGGGATCGGCAAGCTCTCGTTCTCGGACGAGGCGCTCAAGGCCAATTTCGACGCCTTCGTCGATGCCATCGTCAAGGCCAAGCCCTCGGGCGCCAAGGGCAAGTACCTGCGCAAGGTGGGCCTCTCGTCCTCGATGGGGCCGGGCCTCAAGATCGACGTGGCCCAGGTGCACAGCGCCTGATCGGGCCAGAATACGCCAATCCAAGGGGCCGGGGGGAAACCTCCGGCCCTTTTGCTTACCGGGCGGGCAGATTGGCGGCGGTATAGCATTCCACCACCAGCGCCAGCGGCTGCCCGTCCGGCAGACGCAGCAGCGCACGGTGGGTGGAAATCGCCCCCTCCGGGCAACCCGGATCGCCGCGCCGGGCCGAAGCGATCGGTTCGCGGGAAAAGCCCAGCGCGGCGGCAACCTTGCCGAAGGGCGTGTCGGTTTCGGCCAACTGGCGGTTCATCTCCGGCGAAAGGCGTGCAGGCACAAACCAGTTGTGCGCCTGCGACAGTACCGCCGGACCGCAGACCAGCTTGACGTGGCGGTAGCCCAGCGGCTCATCGGCGGAAACGCCCAGCGTCTCGCGCAGCCCCGGCGGAGGCGCCTCGTCCTGGCCGCGAACAAAGTCGACATGGATTCTTGCCGGGCTGGCGATGCCGCGCGCTTCGCACCACTGGCGCAGCGCTTCGGTGGCGCTGGCATTGGCGGCAAGGTTCGCTTCGAAGGCATCGAGCACTTCGTCGTGACGGTCATGGGCGCAGGCGGACAGGGCCAGCGAGGTAACGGCAAGGGTCATCGCGAAGCGCCTATATACCACCCTGCACCGCCTCGCGACCCATTGCGCGCAGGCCAGTAACAAGAGCCTCGCTGGCGGCTTCGATCACCGCCGGGTCGGTCGATCGGATCACGAAGTTGGCACCGACGCGGCCCTCGCGGAAGAACGGATAGGAACCGATCGCGCAGCCCTCGTGGCCGTGCTCGGTTTCGCGCAGCAGTTCGGCGATCTCGCTTTCCTGAACCCAGGCGCCGATCGTTTCGCTCAGAACCGGCAGCCCGCCTTCGAGCGTGCCGGTCAGCGCATCGAGCATGCCCGCAGTGATCGAGGGCACACCGGCCATCAGGAAGACATTGCCGATCTGGATTCCGGGCGCGCCCGACATGCGGTTGGGGATCAGTTCGGCCCCATCGGGCACGCGGGCCATGCGCAGCCGTGCCTCGGTCAGCCCGCCACGCGTGGCGTAATAGCGCTCAAGGATTGCGCGGGCATCGGGATGGATCACCACCCCCACGCCCAGCGCCTCGGCCACGGCATCGACGGTGATGTCGTCGTGGGTCGGGCCGATCCCGCCGGTGGTGAAGAGATAGTCGTTGGCGGCGCGAAGCGCGTTGACCGCGGCGACGATCGCGGCGGTATCGTCGGCCACCACCCGCACCTCGCTTAGGCGAATGCCCTGGACGTTGAGCCATGCCGCGACCTGCGCGACATTCTTGTCCTGGGTGCGGCCCGAAAGGATTTCATCGCCGATGACCAGCAGCGCGGCTTTCCAGATGCGGGGGGATTCGTTCATGGCCCAGCGTTAGCCCGAGGCGCGGCCGGGCGAAAGACCGGTCAGGCCTCCACCGCCGCGCGCACCCTGGAGAACTGCATCACCCCATCGTCGATCGGGGACTGGCGCATGTCGACGCGGTCCTTGCGGTAATCCTGGTTGAGCCGCCAGGGCAGGCTGGCCGCGTTCTTGGGCATCAGATCCTTGCCGCGCTGGATATAGCCCGAGGAGAAATCGAAGATGTCGTCCACCGGCGGCTCCTGCCCCTCGGCCAGCGCCGGGGTGGCGATCTGGACGTGGTTATAATCCATCTGCGCGAGCAGGCGGGTGATGTATTCGGCGACGATATCGACCCTGAGCGTCCAGCTGGCGTTGAGATAGCCGAACACACCGGCCATGTTGGGCACGTTCGAGAACATGCAGTTGCGGTAGAAATAGTGCTTGCCGAAATCGACCGGCTTGCCATCGACGCTGACCGCGATCTTGCCGGCGAAAACCATCTTCAATCCCGTGGCGGTCACGATCACGTCGGCATCGAGGTGCTTGCCCGACTTGAGCTTGATGCCGCTCGCGTCGAAGCTGTCGATCTGGTCGGTCACCACCGAAGCCTTGCCCTGGTTGATCGCCTCGAAAAAATCGGCATCGGGCACCAGGCACAGCCGCTGATCCCAGGGATCGTAGGGCGGGGTGAAATCGGCTGCGGAATAGTTTTCGCCCAGGTGCCCCTTGAGCTGGGTGGTGAGGAAATCCTTGACCTTCTCGGGCGCGTTGCGGGCGCGCTTGAACATCAGATCCTGGAGGAAGATGTTCTTCGCCCGGGTGAAGGCATAGGCGATCTTTTCGGGCAGGAACTTGCGCAGGAAATTGTTCAGCCCGTCGCGGGCCGGGCGGCTGACCATCCAGGTGGGGGTGCGCTGCAACTGGGTGACGTGGCCCGCGCCCGAATGGGCCATCGCGGGAACGATGGTAACCGCGGTTGCCCCCGATCCGATCACCACCACCTTCTTGCCGGAATAGTCGAAATCCTTGGGCCAGAACTGCGGATGGATGATCGTGCCCTTGAACTTGTCACGCCCCTTGAAGCCGGCGTCATAGGGATCGTCGTAATCGTAATAGCCCGAACCGAGGAACAGGAACCGGCCTTTGATCCGGCGACGCTCGCCTTGATCGGTCTCGATCGTCACGGTCCACAGCGCGCTGGCGCCGTCCCAGTCGGCCGAGACAACCTTCTGGCCGAAACGCATGTGGCGGCGCAGGTCGTGCTCGTCGGCAATTTTCTCGAGATAATCGAGGATCGAGGGACCATCGGCGATCGACTTTTCATGCGTCCAGGGAGCGAAGGAAAAGCCCAGCGTGTGCATGTCGCTGTCCGAGCGGATCCCGGGATAGCGGAACAGATCCCAGGTGCCGCCGATCCGGTCGCGCCGGTCAAGGATCGCAAAGCTCTTGCCGGGGCAGTCGCGGGAAAGGTGCACGGCCATGCCGATGCCCGAAATTCCCGCGCCGACGATGATCATGTCGACGGTCTCGTCGATTGGCGTCTGGGCATTCATGCCGCATTCTCCCGGTCAATTGACATTGTTGTAAGTTTTCCCGTCGCACCTAACCGATTCGATCCGGGATTGCCAGCATCATGCGACTTTGGCAGGTCAGGGCAATGCCTGTGATCGCCGCGCGCCGTTATTCGGGAGGGAAGCCTTCGGCCCACAGCCTTGTCGTGGACGGGAAGGCGCGCCTTGCGCTGTCCGGGCGGGATTTCGACTGGGTCGGCCTTGCCGATCCCTCGCCCGAGGAAATGGAGCTGGTCCGCGGTCAGTTCGGCCTGCATGTGCTCGCGGTCGAGGATGCGCTCAACCCCAACCAGATCCCCAAGATCGAGGTTTACGGCGCGCAATTGTTCATCGTTGCCCGCACCGCTGCGATCGAAGGCGGCGATGTGATCGGCTATGGGCAGACCGCGATCTTCCTCGGCGCCGATTTCGTGGTCACCGTCAGGATGGGATCGACCCGCGCGCACAGCGCGCTGCGCCAGCGGCTTGAGCTTGATGCCGAGCACCTTGCCGAAGGGCCTGACTATGTCGCCCATGCGATCCTCGATTTCGTGGTCGATGGCTACCAGCCGATCCTTGAGCGGATGGAAGAGGCGGTCCAGGCAATCGAGGAAAGCGCGATCGATGCCTTTCCCCAGCCCTCGACGATCCGGCGGATTTTCCGCCTGCGCCGCCAGTTCCGCCGTTTCGTGCGGATCGTGGGGCCGATGGAGGAGGTCTGCGAGCGGCTCGCCACCACCGATTTGCCGATCGTCGATCCGTCGGCGCGGATCTGGTTTCGCGATGTGCTCGATCATGTCCGCCGCACGCTGCGCCGCATTGGCGGGCTGACCGAGACACTGGCCAGCGTGGTGGAAACCGCCGGCCTGCTCGAACAGCACCGCCAGGGCGACATCACCCGCCAGCTCGCCGCCTGGGCCGCTATCCTCGCGGTGCCGACCGCGATCGCCGGCATCTACGGAATGAATTTCCAGTTCATGCCCGAACTGCACTTGCGCTGGGGCTATCCGGCGGTGGTCGGCGCAATGGCGGCGGTGTGCGGCGGCCTGTGGGTCCGGTTTCGCCGGATCGGCTGGCTCTAGGCTGCATCTGGACAAAACGGACTTCGGGATTGGGAGCGGCATCTTGTTCGATGTAGAAGCGCTATTCGCGAGACAGTTCGTACCCCACGACGGTGGCTATCTCTACTATCCAAGACGTAGCGCTGGTGGAAAGCTTGTCACTGAGTCCGAATATCAGGAGCTGAAGGCCACTTGGCGGTCAATTGTCGGTCGCAAGGGCAGACGGATCGCCGTTGCGATTCTTGTGCTTGGAGTTGCAGTGAGCTTGTTCAGCAATGGGTTGGTCAGAGACGGAGCGTGGATCGACAATGCCATCTTCGGAGGGGTTGTCACCATTCTTGTGGTTCGTTTGGTCTGGGCAAGCACTGCGCCGCGCCGACTGGTCAAGGGAAGGCCAGATGCCGCTCCACCACTTCCGCTTGCGATTCGGAAGGAGCTAGCCAGATCGATGGTCCCGTGGCCCATGATAGTTCTGGCCGTCCTGGTCGGAAGCGCAATTTTTTTGTTCATCGTCAGCGGGCCGCTCGATACCACTGGCGAATGGTTGTGGCTCTTCGGCAGTGGCACGGTCAGCGCGGTGTACGCTTGGTTGGCAATTCAGAAGTATCGGGATCGCTGACTCCCAAGGGCGGTCCACAGGCAGACCTCGGAAAATCCGATTTGCTCTAATCCCCGATCATGAACTGTTCCCAGCGGCCGTGTTCGCCCGGCTCGGCGTAGGTTGAAAGATACAGGGTGCGCTTGGCGAAGGTCAGCTTGAACACCCGGTTGACGAAGCCGCCGCGCAGCCGGGGCGGGCGGGTCGGTTCGATCGCCTTGAGCGGCCCGAGCGGTGCCAGGCTGGCGCGATAGTCGGCGCGGACTTCGGCGGCGAAGAAATAGCGGGCGTTGTCGGTGAACAGCGCGGGATCGAACCGGCCCGCGGCCAGCGACGCCACTCCGGCCCTTGCATCGGCGGTGCGGTCCTTTTCGTCGACCTTGGCCTGCTCCGCCTTGGGCAAGACGATTTCGGCGATGCCGCTGGTCAGCTTGGTCTGGACTCCGCCGAAATCGGCGTTGGTCAGCACCACGATCGCCACCTGGTCGTCCGGCCAGATGGTATTCTGCGAAAGAAAACCGACCGATTCGCCGCCATGATCGATCACCCGGCGCCCGCCGACGATCCGGTTGTAGACTCCCAGGCCGTAGCCATTGCTGGTCCCGTCGGTCAGGCGCACCGGGCGTTCCATCTCGTCCCAATCGGAGGGGGGAAGCAGGGTCCGCTCGATCCGGGCGATGTCCCATTCGGCCAGCTCGGCGGCGGTCATCGAAAGTTCGCCCGCCGCCCACAGCCAGCCCTGCGCGGGCGGGGTTGCGGCGCGTACCGGGCCCAGCGCGAAGCGATGATAGCCCTGCGGAAAGGCCGGGCCGTTGGTATCGTCGAGCCGGTAGGGCTTGATCCCCAGCGGCCTGAAAATCCGCTGCTCGAACTGTTGCCACAGCGGGGCACCGCCGGCTTTTTCGGCGATCATTCCGGCAACGACATAGCCGGTGTTGGAATATTGCCAGCGCGTGCCCGGTGCATAGTCGAGCGGGCGGGTGCCCCAGCGCGAAACGATCCCTTCGGGCGCCACCGGCTGCTCCATCGCGGCGAAGGAATAGTCCTGCGGCCAGAAATCCTGCAGCCCCGAAGTGTGCGACAGCAGCTGGCGCACGGTCATCTTGTCGGCATCGGTAACCCCGGGAACCCACTTTGAAACCGGATCGTCGAGGCTGAGCTTTCCGTCGTCCTCAAGGATCAGCAGCAAGGCGGCCAGGAACTGCTTGGAATTGGAGGCGATCTGATAGGGCAGGGCCGAATCGGGTGCCAGAATCGTTTCCGAGGGCTTGCCCCAGGCCCGGTCGAGCACCAGCTCGCCGCCGCGCACCACCGCGATTTCGGCCGATGGCACGCCGGTTTCCTTGAGCGTTTTGGTGACCAGCGCGTCGATCTGGGCAAGTTCATCGGGATGGATCGGCTGGGCGCTGGCGCCGGGTACGGCCAGCGCCAGTGCAGCGGCAATCGAAAGCAGGTTTCTCATGGCGCCATGCTACGCCCTTGCGGGCGCCGCGCAAGCGGCTAGGGATCGCTCTGCAACTGCGGGGAAGTCAGACATGGCCGGACACGGCTCCAACCGGGTTATCCTTACCGCGCTGGCGGCCAATGTCGGGATCGCGGTGGCGAAATTCGCCGCTGCGGCGATCACCGGCTCGTCCGCGATGTTGACCGAGGGGGTGCACAGCCTAGTCGATTCGACCAACCACGTGCTGTTGCTCTACGGCGGCAAGCGCAGCCGCAAGGGCCCCGATGTACGCCATCCGCTGGGCTATGGGCGCGAACTCTATTTCTGGTCGTTCGTGGTCGCGATGCTGGTCTTTTCGCTGGGCGCGGGGGTTTCGCTCTACGAAGGGGTGCTGCACCTGCTTCATCCCGAGCCGACCAGCGATCTGGGCATCGCCTTCGCGGTGCTGGGCACGGCGGCCGCGCTCGAAGGCTGGTCGACGATCGAGGCGCTGCGCGAATTCAACCGCGCGCGCGGCGATACGCCGATCCTGCGCGCGCTGCAGGATACCAAGGACGCGCCAACCCTGATCGTGCTGCTGGAAAACGCCGGGGCACTGGCCGGCCTGGCAATCGCGGCGGCGGGTATCGCGCTGTCCTGGGCCACCGGCAATCCGCTGTGGGACGGGGTCGCCTCGGTGCTGATCGGGTTGGTGCTGGGGGCCACTGCGGTCATGCTGCTGATCGAGGCCAAGGGCCTGCTGATCGGAGAAAGCGCCGATCCGGCGCTGGTGGCGGCGATCCGCGCCTGCGCCGAGGGTCATGCCGGGGTGGTGGCGGTGCACGAGGTGCTGACCGTGCACCAGGCGCCCGACATGGTGATCAGCGTGATCAGCGCCGATTTCGAGGACACGATCACTGCACAAGCGGTTGAGCAGACCGTTCGCGATATCGAGACGGCGGTGGCAGGGCAGTTTCCGGTGGTTACCCGCGTCTATGTCCGGCCGCTTGACAGGACCATGGTATAGGGAAGCTGTGGACATATGCCGTGCCCGAGGCAGCGGCGATGGCAAATTTGCGACGCCGGTGTCATAGGCGTTTCGCGTTCCTGAAGGGGGGATTTCGATGTTCGGTTGGTTTCAGCGCCTGCTGCCGCACTCGGGCGATTTCTACGTGCTGTTCGAGCGGCATTCCGCCAGTCTGATCGGCGCGGCCGAGGCGCTGGTCTCGCTGACCGGGGGCGAGGGCGAACGCGCAGCGCACCTGCGCACCATCCGCGATCAGGAGCACGCCGCCGACGAGGTGATCCGCGAGACCCTGCACGAAGTTCGCCAGACCTTCCTTGCCCCGTTCGATCGCGGCGCGATTACCTCGCTGATCGGCTCGATGGACGATACCATCGACGAAATGAACAAGACCGCAAGCGCGATCGAGCTGTTCGAAGTGCGCGAATTCGATTCGCAGATGGCGCAGATCGCCCAACTGGTGCTCGATGCCTGCCGCCTGATCGCCGAGGCGATGCCGCAGCTGCGCGATATCGAACGCAACGGCCGCCGCCTGCACGAGCTGACCGCGCGGCTGGTCAAGCTCGAGGGCGAGGTCGACGTGCTTCACGATACCGGCATGAAGGCGGTATTCCAGGCACAGAAGGCCAGTCCCGATCCGCTTGGCTTCATGGTCAGCCGCGAGATCTACAAGCACCTTGAGCGGATCGCCGATGCCTTCGAGGACGTCGCCAACGAGATCGACAGCCTGGTGATCGACCACGGCTGAGGCCGCAGCGAAAAGGAATCCGGCAATGCACGAGCTTGCCTATCCCCTGCTGGTCGGCCTGATCCTGGTCGCGCTGGCGTTCGACTTTCTCAACGGCCTGCACGATGCGGCCAACTCGATCGCCACGGTGGTTTCCACCCGGCTGCTTTCCCCGGTTATGGCCGTGGGATTTGCTGCCCTAGGCAACTTCGCCGCCTATTGGATCATGGGCCTGCATGTGGCCGATACCATCGGCAAGGGCATCATCAACAAGGACATGGTCACCCCCGGAGTGGTCTTTGGCGCGCTGGTCGGGGCGATGTTCTGGAACGTGGTGACCTGGCTGCGCGGAATCCCTTCCAGCTCGAGCCACGCGCTGCTCGGCGGTTTGCTGGGGGCGGGGATCGCGCACGGCGGCTTCGCGGCGGTTGAATCGAAGAAGACCGTCGAGACGGTGATCGCGATCTTCGCTTCGCCGATGATCGGCTTCGCGCTGGCCATGCTGATGGTGCTGATCACTTCGTGGCTGTTCCGAGGATTTCAGCCGCGCCGCGCGGAGGGCGTGTTCAAGAGTCTGCATCTGGTCTCCAGCGCCGCCTATTCGATCAGCCACGGCGGCAACGATGCCCAGAAGACGATGGGGATCATCACCGTCCTGCTCTATTCCACCGGCAACCTCCAGGGTGAGTTCACCCCGCCCGAATGGGTGGTGATCGCATGCTATCTGGCAATCTCGCTCGGCACGCTTTCGGGCGGATGGCGGATCATCAAGACCATGGG
The DNA here is from genome assembly GCA_024236215.1 of Novosphingobium sp. Lineage (GTDB taxonomy): Bacteria > Pseudomonadota > Alphaproteobacteria > Sphingomonadales > Sphingomonadaceae > Novosphingobium. The sequence goes on along the minus strand of JACKKX010000004.1, from coordinate 321,995 downwards.
GACCAAGATCACCCCGCTCAACCATCACACCGGATTCTGCGCCAGCACGGCGGGTTCGATCGTGGTGTTCAGCGCCAGCGCGATGGGCATCCCGGTCTCGACCACCCACGCGATCACTGGTTCGGTCATCGGCACCGGCGCCGCGCGCAAGGCCAGCGCGGTGCGCTGGGGCGTGGCGGGGCGGGTGGTGACGGCCTGGTTCATCACCATCCCGATGAGCGCGGCGGTCGGCGCGGTGTTCTATGTGCTGACGCGGATGTTCTGAGCGCTCAGAGGCGCTTTTCCATCCGCAGCAAGGGCACCCGCACGCCGTCGATCGGGGCGGATTCGATTGCCTCTACCGGAAGATAGCCGCAAGCGCGGTAGAGCGGTTCGCCCGAAAGCGTGGCCATCATCTCGGTGCGACCGAACCCGGCGGCGCGGGCCGCTTCCTCGCACAGCGTCAGCACCCTGCGCCCGATCCCGCGCCGGGCGAAATCGGGATCGGTGTACATCGCGCGGATCTTGGCGGCGTCTTTCGCCGGGTCGAGCGGGGCCGGTTCGCGCGCGACCACGCTGTCATCCCCGCCATAGAGTGTCGCGCGCCACGACCAGCCGCCGCACCCCGCGATCCGCCCGTCCAGCTCGACCAGGATATAGGTCCGGTCGGCAACCAGCTGGGTATCGAGCCCCATCACCTTGTGGCTGGCGCGGACCTGCTGGGGAGTGAGGAATTCGTCCTGCAGGCGCTCGATCGATCGCTGCATCAGCGCGCGCAGCGCGGGCAGATCCTCCTCGGTGGCAAGCCGGTGGTCAGTAACCATCGACCGTGCCCACCGGCAGACGCGGGTCGATCGCGCCATAGAGCCGCATCTTGCCACGCGGCTCGCGGCCCAGCGCGGGCGCGCCAACCATGATCACCGCCACCTGGTTCCAGTAATCCATCTGCTCGAGCTTGTGCCCCTTGGCGATCAGCGCGGCGCGGGTATCGGCGGAAAGCGCGTCGGCCTCATGGAAGATCACGTCGGGCATCCACTGGGCATGGATGCGCGGCGCGTCGACCGCCTCGGTCAGGGTCATCCGGTAGTCGATCGCGTTGATCATCACCTGCAGCACGCCAGTAGGGATGTGGCTGCCGCCCGGTGTGCCCACGACCATGAACAGCTGGCCATCCTTGAGCACGATGGTCGGGCTCATCGAGGAAAGCGGGCGCTTGCCTGGCGCAATCGCATTGTTGGTCCCCTCGACCAGCCCGTACATGTTGGGAAAACCCGGCTTGGAGGAGAAATCGTCCATCTCGTCGTTAAGCAGAATTCCGGTTCCGTCCGCGGTAACCCGGGCGCCGAACCAGTCATTGAGGGTGTAGGTCAGCGAGACCGCGTTGCCCGCAGCATCGACGATCGAGAAGTGGGTGGTGCTCGCCCCTTCCTTGCCGATCGTAATCCCGCCCAGGCTGGCCGATGGCGTGGCCTTGTCGGCCGCAATGCCCTGGCGCAGCTCGGCGGCATAGGCGGGGGAGACGAACTTGCCGATATCGGCGCTCACGAAATCGGGATCGCCCAGGTTGACGTTGCGATCATGGAAGGCCCGGCGCAGCGCCTCGACGGTGTAGTGCACCCCCTGGGCCGAGTGAAAACCGAGCTCGCCCAGTGGATAGCCAGAAAGGATGTTGAGCGTTTCGCACACCACCACCCCGCCCGAGCTTGGCGGAGGCGCGCTGATCACGTGATAGCCGCGATAGTCGCATTCGATCGGCTTGCGCTCGACCGCCTTGTAGGCGGCAAAGTCTTCCAGCGTCAGGATCCCGCCGTGTGCCTTGCTGGCGGCGACAATCCGCTGCGCGGCCTCGCCCTTGTAGAAGGCATCGGGGCCGCGCGCTGCGATCTGTGCGAGCATCCGGCCCAGATCGGCCTGGACCAGCCGCTGCCCGGCCTGCCAGTGCTGGCCCCGGTTGAGGAACACAGCGGCGCTCGGTGCGTCCTTGGCAAAGTCCTCGGCCCCTTCGGCGAGCATCTCGGCATCGCCCTGATCGAGCACGAAGCCCTTGCTCGCCAGCCGGATCGCCGGGGCCATCAGCGCCTTGCGCTTCATCGTGCCGTACTTGCCAAGCGCCAGTTCAAGTCCCGCGACGGTGCCCGGAACCCCCACCGCAAGGTAGCCGCGGGTGGACAGCGCGGGGATCACATCGCCGTTCTTGTCCTGATACATCTTTGCGTGGGCCGCGCCTGGGGCCATTTCGCGAAAGTCGATGAAGGCCTGGCGCCCGTCGGCCATGCGCACCAGCATGAAGCCGCCCCCGCCAATGTTGCCGGCCTCGGGAAAGGTCACCGCCAGGGCATAGGCCACCGCCACCGCTGCATCGACCGCATTGCCGCCTTGTCTCAGCACCGTGACCCCCGCGGCGCTGGCCTCGCGGTGGGCGGAAACCACCATCCCGTGTTCGGCTCCCTGCGGCAGCGGCACCGCCGCCTGCACGCCCTGCAATCCCAGCGCCAGCGCGATCAGCGCGGTGAGTGCGGCCTTGATACGGTGCATCGGGTTTCCTCTTCTCGCAGGTGGATGGTCAATCGTGCCTAGGCGCTCACCGGCAGGCTGGGCCACATCGCGGCAATTTCGCCGCCTTGGTAGACCGCCAGATCGCCGAATTGAAGGAACAATGCCTCGCTCTGGTCGGGACGCAGGAAGACGTGGTCATCGGGCCTCAGGTCGATCCGCTTCGATCCGGTCAGCAGCTCCTGGTTAGAGCTGCGGCCGAACAGCTTCGAGTATTCCAGCCCAGGAGGCGAGACCGGTTTTGCCAGCCAGTGCCCGCCGTGGATGAAGAAGCCGCGCTGGGTGTTGCGGTCCCACCAGTGCAGCGCGCCGGACAGGGCCTCGATCCCGGGGAGTGCCTGATCCTCGCTCGCCTTGATCACCGGAGTGGCGATGAAGGCGGCGGGTTGCAGCGCGGCAAGGTCATCCAGCTCGAAATCGCCCGGCTTGACGAAGGCCGAACCGACCGAAACCTCGTTGGCGACGGTTCCGGTGCAGTGGCGGGTGAAGGTGGGGCTGCCCGCGGAGTTGAGCGTGAGCGTCGCGGGATCGTGATCGCTTGCCTGGACCACATCGAGCATCGCCTTGTAGGCCGCCTGAGCCTTGGCAAAGGTCTTGTCGGGGCTGGGCATCTTGGGGACGTGCGGATCGTAACCCATCAGGCCGGAAAGGCTGGCGTGGTGGTTGGCGAGTCTGCGCACGCTGTCAGCAAGCGCGGCCGGATCGGCAAAGCCGCCGCGGTGCAGCCCGACGTCGATCTCGAAATTGGCGCGCCAGGCAAAGTTGCGGGCGCGGGCCACCTCGCCATAGGCGGCAAGGCGCTGCGGCGTATCGACCAGCCATTCGATCCGGGTCGCGGCCTCGGCCCCGGCGCGGTCGATTACTCGCGCGAATTCGCTCGCAGGCAAGGGCTTTCCCAAGAGGTAGCTCGCCTCAGGGTGCAGATCCAGCAGCTGCAACAGCATCTCGGCACTGAACACCATCAGCCGCTCGCTGCCCATGCCCGCCATCACCGCGCCCAGCAGTTCGGGCGAGGGCAGCGATTTCGCCACCACCCTCAGCGGCAGCCGCGCTGCGTCGACGCGCGAGCGGATCGCGGCAATGTTGGCCTCGAGCCGCGCCTTGTCCACCACCAGTACCGGGCGCATCAGTCCGGCGCGCTTCAGCGCAGCCGAAAGCCCCTGAAAATAGCTGCCGTGCATTGCGCCCCTTTCCGCCGGGCGCAGCGCAAGTGCTCCCGCCCCGGCCAGTGCCATTCCGCCCAGCAGCAGATGCCGCCGCTTCATCCGAAGATCCTGTGCAGGAACGGGTTCATCATCCGCCCCGCCGGATCGACCGACCTGCGCACCGCATCGGCCTCGGCAAACATCGGGTAGAGCGCAGCCAGCTCTTTGCGCCCCAGCGAGTGCAGCTTGCCCCAGTGCGGCCTTCCACCAGCCTCGCGCAGCACCGGCTCGACCAGCCGGTACATCCAGGCGTTGTCTTCCTTGTACCAGGCGTGGACCGCGATCGAACCGCTCTCCCGGCCATGAAACGGCGAAAGCCAGGCATCGTCGGCGGCGATGATCCGGGCCTCGATCGGGAAGAACACGTCGCGGGCTTCGCTTTCGATGCGGCGGATGATCTCGCGCAGTGCCTCGACCTGGCGCTCGATCGGCACATGGTACTCCATTTCCTTGAACCGCACCGGGCGTTCGTTGGAGAGCAGCTTCCAGCCCTCGTCGATCGCGATCTCCTCGGGCAGGTTCCTCATCGCCATCCGCGCGGCGCGGCGACGCAGGCCGGGCGCGAATTCGAACAGATCGCGCAGCCGCTTGAGGTCCATCAGGGTCTGGCTGTCATTGTCGGGGCCGCGCGGGCGGACCGGTTCGTCGCTGGGATCGTGGACGATCAGCGCCGATTTGCCGGTGAAGGGCAGCACCAGGAATTCGGCGTTGCGGTGCTTCTCCGCCAGCGCGGGCCATTCGCCCAGCACCCAGTCGGTATCGACCAGCCTGACGCTTTTCTTCACGCGGGTCAGCGGCTGGTTTTGCAGCGTCACCTCGCTCAGCACCCCGAAGGCGCCCAGCCCGACGCGGGCAGCGTGGAACAGCTCGGCGCGCTGATCGCGGCTGCATTCGACCGCCTCGCCCGAGGGCAAAACGATCCGCATCGCCGTGACCTGCCCGTGCAGCGCGGTCAGCCCCTTGCCGGTGCCGTGGGTGGCGGTGGCAAGCGCTCCGGCAAGCGATTGCTTGTTGATGTCGGGCAGGTTGGGCATCTCCTGCCCCACAGCCGCCAGCGCCGGACCCAGTGCGGAAAGCCGTGTTCCGGCCCGGACCCTTGTGGTGTGGGCAGAGGCGTCGTGCGTCACCAGCCCCTCGATCCGGTCGAGCGAGAGCAGGGTGCCCTCGCTCGGCACCAGCGCGGTGAACGAATGCCCGGCCCCGACCGGGCGCAGCGGCGCGGGCGCGGAGCGGACCAGCTCGGCCAGCTCGGCCTCGCTCGCGGGCGCGGCGCGCAGGGCTGGATAGCAGTGTTCGGTGCCCGACCAGTTGGCCCAGACCCCGTGGCCCCGGCCATCGCTGGCAGGCGGGGCGGGCGGTTCGCGATCGAGCCATGCCCGCCGCCCGGCGAGGCCGCCCGCGCCCAGCGCCAGCGCGCCGACAGTTCCGGCCAGAACCTTGCGCCGGGTGGTCACTTCTCGCGCCCGGCCATGAAGCGGATCAGCGCGGCAAGATCATCGGGGGTGCAGGCAAAGCATTGCCCGTTGGCGGGCATGTTGTTGAAGCCGACCTGCGCCTCGGTCAGCAGCACGTCCTCGCCCTTGGCCCAGCGCGGATCCCATACGGTGCGATCGCCGCTCAGCGGCGCGCCCGAATCCTTGACCGTGTGGCAGGCCCGGCACGAGCTGTCGTAAAGCTGGGCAAGGCGCGGATCGGCGGGCTTGAGCGCGGCGCTCTGCTCCGGGGTCAGCGGCTGGGGCGGGGCCTCGCAGGCGCTGAGCGCCAGAGCGGCAAAGGCAAACAGACGGCGCATCCAATTCCTCCCGCCCGCACTTTCGGCGGACGGGAGGAAATGCGCAAGGGGCTAACCCCAGCGGCGCTGGGTGCCGTTGGGCTTCTTGGCGCCGCCCTTGCGGTGCGGCTTGGGGGCATGCTGGCCATCGCGCTGGGGCTTGCCGCCAGCGGGACGGACGGCGTCGCGGTGGACGGCGACCGGACGTTCGGCCCGCTCACCGCGCGGGCGTTCGCCCTGCGGTGCGCGGCGGAATTCACCGTGCGGGGCCTGACGCCCATCCCGGCGCTCATCCCGGCGCCCATCCTGGCGCCCGTCGCGGCGCGGTGCGTGGCTGCGGGCTTCGCGGTCTTCCCCGGCGAGGGGATCGAACACCGGCCCGCGCGGCGCGGTGGCGCGGCGGCCATCGGCCATCCGTTCGTTGCGAATATACTGATCGCGCGATTGCCCGTCGCGCGATTGCCCGCCGTTGGCGCGGTTGTTGTTGCGGCGCGGCGGGCGCGCCTGGGCCCCGCGCAGCCCGCGCGCATCACGTTCCTCGCGGCGGGCGTCCTGCTCCATTTCGGCCGGAGTGCGGCGCGCGGGCGCGGGCAGGCGCGCGGCTTCCTGGGTGAAGTTCTCGGGCAGCGGCACCGTCCCCAGCTTGACCCCGGTCAGCCGTTCGATGTCGCGCAGATAGGCCTTTTCGTCGGGCGCGCAGAAGCTCAGGGCCACGCCATCGGCCCCGGCGCGCGCGGTGCGGCCGATGCGGTGGACATATTGCTCGGCCACGTTGGGCAGCTCGAAATTGAACACGTGGCTCACGCCCTGCACGTCGATGCCGCGCGCGGCGATGTCGGTTGCCACCAGCACCGGAGTGGTGCCCTTGCGGAACGCGCCCAGCGCGGCGGTGCGCTGGGCCTGGCTCTTGTTGCCGTGGATCGCCGCGGCGTTGACCCCGGCGGCATTGAGGTGGCGCACCACCCGGTCGGCGCCGTGCTTGGTGCGGGTGAAGACCAGCGCGCAGGTGATCTCACCGCTCGCCAGACCCTTCTTCAGGCTCATGCTCAAAAGCGCCTGCTTTTCGCCCTGGTTGAGGAAGCAGACATACTGCTCGACCCGCTCGGCGGTGGTTGCCTGGGGGGTCACCTCAACCCGCACCGGGTTCTTGATGAAGCGCTTGCCCAGATCGGCGATCGCCTTGGGCATGGTGGCGGAAAAGAACAGGCTCTGGCGCTGTTCGGGCAGCAGCGCGGCGATCCGGGTGAGCGGCTGGATAAAGCCCAGGTCCATCATCTGGTCGGCCTCGTCGAGCACGAAGATCTCGACATTGCGCAGCGTCAGCGCGCGCTGGTCGATCAGGTCGAGCAGGCGCCCTGGGGTGGCGACCAGCACGTCGCAGCCGGGAACCAGCGCGCGGGCCTGCTTGCCCACCGGAATCCCGCCGAACACGCATTGCACCGAGAGGTTCAGGAACTTGGCATAGCCGCGCATGTTCTCGGCGATCTGCGCCGCCAGCTCGCGCGTGGGGCTCAGCACCAGCATTCGGCACGAGGCGCTGCGGCGCGGCTGGGGATCGGCGGCAAGGCGGTGGAGCGAGGGGAGCGAGAACGCGGCGGTCTTGCCGGTGCCGGTCTGGGCGATGCCCAGCAGGTCGCGCCCTTCCAGCAGCGCGGGGATCGCCTGGCGCTGGATCGGGGTGGGATCGGCATAGCCCTTGGCATCAAGCGCGCGAATCAGGGGCTCGGCCAGGCCGAGGTCGGTAAAATAGGACATTGGATCTCTTTCAATAAGCTTCCGCCGCGCCGCGCGGACACAGCCGGACGGCGGGCAAGGGTTCTTCCACGAAGCAACCCTGCGTGAGGAAGGAAGCGTCAAACGATACCGATCGAGCATCCGGGGCGGGCCTCAAGGATGGTTCCCAAGAGCCCTCACGCTGCGCCGGATTGCCGGGCGAAAATCCGCCGGGCCAATCGGTGTTGCGCGCCCTTTATGCTGCATTGCGGAAAAAAGCAAGGAAATTGCGTCTGGCTCATTGGACAGTCCAGAAGGTCCGCCGTTGAGAATCCCAATGCGGATAGCCGACCGAGTATCGGTCAATTCTCGCGATTGACCTTCACAGGTTTCCGCAACGCGACCTCATCACGACCGCCAAGGACCATGCCCGGTCTGGGCAACGGATCCATCTGCTGGATCCTGAAGGCCTGGCCTCAACATTGCGGCTTTCAGGGCCGCCTCGAATTCCCGTCTAGCCTTGGCTTTGAGGCAAGGCGAAAGGATCGCCATGTGGTGCCGGATGCCGCGCTCCTGATCAGACCAGTCCGGCTCATCAAGTCCTTCCAGTTCGCGCAGCGAATCGACCCAGTGCCGACTGACGATCCACAAGGATCGGGCCAGAACATCGATTTCGAGACCGTGATTCTCGATAAGGATGCCTTGCTTCCCGGCGCGGTGCAGCAGGCCCAGCAGTTCATCGTAACTTGAAAGCAGCCGCGAATCCGGCCGCTTGCCAAGCGGTTGGTCCGCGTATTGCACGCGGTCGCGCATGATGAAGCGGTACCGCCAGGTCAGGTCCATCCAGAACAGCAGATGTTCGGCATAATCATCGGCGAGTGCGCCCGAGCCCGGCCGGTTCCGCCGTTCCTTCATGATTTGCAGGGCGTCGTCCTCAATCGCCATCGCCAGTTCGCGCTTGGTTGGGAAATGATAGGTCAGATTGCCCTGCGAAATGTTCAGCGATGCCGCGATTTCCGTCACCGATGCGGCGACATAGCCTTTCAGATTGAAGGCCTTTCGACCGGCCTCGACGATCCGGTTGGCGGTGGCGGAACGCCTTTTCATCGGGATGGGTCTGATCCTCTCCTGAGCGCCTCGCAGCAAAGACGGGCTTGCGTATTAGGATATATATCCTAGAAATAGGTTTCGCTACCTAACAAAAACGATTCGAGAGAGAAGGATTGGGTGATGGCAGGGCGTGGGCAGAGGCATATCGTCATCATCGGCGGCGGCACCGCAGGCTCGGTGCTGGCAGCTCGGCTGAGCGAAGATGAGGCCAAGCGTGTAACCCTGCTTGAAGCCGGGCCGGACGAAACGGCTTACAATGCCTCGGTTCTCGAACCCGCCCGCGCACCTGAGGCATGGCAGGGGCTGTGCCCGGTCGCGACAACCATGATGCGGTACGAAGGCGGAATCATTCCCATCCTGCAGGGCCGGATGCTGGGTGGCACCTCGGCGGCAAACGGGCTGGCAACGTTGCGCGGGCTGCCGGAGGACTACGACGGGTGGGCAGCATCGGGCCTTGCGGGCTGGAGCTGGGCCGACGTGATCGACAACTTCAAGGCCGCTGAAACCGATCTGGACTTTCCAGACAGTCCCATCCACGGCGCAACCGGCCCGCTCACCGTCCGGCGCTGGACCCGCGGCGAGATGAGCCGTGCCCAGATTGCGTTTCAGGATGCGATGACCGAGATTGGCGAGCGCGCCGTTTCGGACATCAACGATCCCAGCCAGCTGCCCGGCATCGGCGTATTTCCGGTCACGATCCAGGACAATGGTGAGCGGCTGACAACCAGCATGGCCTATCTTACCAGCGAAGTGCGGCAGCGCGAAAACCTGTCAATCAGGACCGATAGCGCCGTTGCTCGAATCCAGCTTGAGGGCAATCGCGCGACAGGCGTGGTCCTTGAAAATGGGGAAGAGCTGGCCGCCGATGAGGTGGTGGTTTCCATCGGTGCGTTGTGGTCGCCCGTGCTGCTGATGCGTTCGGGCATTGGCCCGGCCGCACATCTGGCCGAATACGGAATCCGCGCGGTGGTCGATCTTCCTGTTGGCGAGAGCCTGCATGATCATCTCGGCCCAACCGTTCCCTATCGCCAGGAGGGGCTGCGCGGCGGCATTGCCGGGCCTGCCCAGTCGCTGTACATCGGCGCGTCGAACGGCAAGGATGTCGATTACCACCTGTTTCCGATCGCAGCAGCACCGGCGGCTGAGGGGCCGACCATGTTCGCCATGGCCGCCTTTCTGCTACGGTCTTCCGGGCAAGGCAGCGTCCGGCTGGGTGATGCTCCCGATGCCGAGCCGATTGTAACCGCGCCGCCGCTGCCCGACGATGGGATTGATCGGTTGCGCCATGCTTTCCAGCGGATAGCGCAATGGGAAAAGACCGAAGCCTTTGCCCAATCGGGCTGCGTGCCGGTCTTCCCTTGCGACCTGTCCGAAGAAAGCGCGATCCCGGCGGCCATCGCGCGCGGGTTGACGAGCTATGGCCATATGACCAGCACCTGCCCGATGGGGACAGTGCTTGACGCCGATTGCCGGGTGCTCGGCATTGAAGGACTGCGTGTGGTCGATGCCTCCGTCATGCCGACCATTCCTTCGGGCAACACCTATCTCGGCTGCGTGATGATCGCCGAGCGCGTGGCGCGCAAGATGAACGCCTGACGGCGATTGGGAGTTTGACGATGTCGGCACAAATTGACGTCTTCTGGTCGTTCAGAAGTCCCTATTCCTATCTGGTAACGCCCGATCTTCTGCAGTTGCGGGCAGACTATGAGGTTGCCGTCGTGCTGCGTCCGGTCCTGCCGATCGCCCTGCGAGCAAGCGGCACCGTGTTCAACGCCGCTGATCGCAAGTCGCCGCGCTATATCGTGATGGATTCGGCGCGCAGGGCGCAGATGCTGGGATTGCCTTATGCCTGGCCGCAGCCTGATCCGGTGGTGCAGGATTTTGCGACTTTCCAGGTCGCTGACGAGCAGCCCCATATCTGGCGCTTGTCCGCGCTGGGCATCGAGGCGGAAAGGCGCGGACGCGGGATCGACTTTGCCTTTCACGTGGCGGCGCTGCTGTGGCGCGGGACGCGCGGCTGGAACGAGGGCGACCTGCTCGCCCGCGCAACCGAACAGGCCGGGCTCGATCTGACCGAACTCGAAGCGGCCATCGACATGGAACAGGTGCGTGCGGAGATTCAGCGCAACCACGATTTGCTTGAGGCCGCAGGCCATTGGGGCGTGCCGACCATGGTGTTCAGGGGTGAGCCGTTCTTCGGACAGGACCGCATCGAAACCCTGCGCTGGCGGCTCGATCAATCCGGCGTGCTGAAACGATAGGCACAGCGCCGCCAACGGACAGGAACAGAACCTTTTGATCGGAGAGGAGAAAACAGATGGATCTTCGAATTGCAGGCAAGAAGGCCATCATGGCCGGTGGCAGCGCGGGAATGGGCCGGGCAACCGCAGAGCGACTGGCCGAGGCCGGTGTCGAGCTTTTCATCACCGCACGGCGCGAAGAGCGTCTGGTCAATGCTGCGAGGGAGATTGCCGACAAATACGGGACCAAGGTGACCCCTGTCGTGGCGGACTCCTCAACGGAAGAAGGGCGATCCGCCCTGTTCGCGGCCTGCCCTGACCCGGACATCCTTTCGATCACCATCAAGCCGCCCGAACCCAACGGCAACTTCCTTGAGCTGACCCCCGAGATGTGGCGCGCGTCGATCGAAACTGCGCTGATCGGACCGATCGAGATCATGCGTCACTACATTCCCGGAATGAAGGACAGAAAGTGGGGGCGGATCGTCAACATTGCGACATTCTCTGCCAAGAACCTGATGATCTGGCGGCTGATGTCCGGCCCGGCGCGCTCCGCTCTGCTCAACTACACCGGATGTGTCGCGCGAGAGGTGGCTCCTCACGGTGTTGTAATGAACAACCTGCTCCCCGGCCTGTTCGCAACCGAGGGAGCACAGGAGGTCATGGTTTCCTATGCCAAGGCTTTCAACCTGGTGCCCGATCCTGCGGTCGTGCGGAAGCATTTCCTGGAAAGCAATTACGTGCCGACCGGCTTCATCGGCGAGGCGGACGATCTTGCCGCGATGGCTGCATTCCTGTGCAGTGAACTGGCGCGCTTCATCGTTGGTCAGAACATCGTCATCGACGGCGGCCAGCACCGTTCGATCTTCTGATCGGGCGGGCCGGTTTCACGCTGTCGCCTTTCGTAGCCTTCCGGCATGTTCTTGGAGGATGGGTATCTTCGGCTCGAGCTATTCCTGAACCGGCATGGGAGGCGTCGCAATTCGCCGTGTGAACGGGTGGCTGGTTTCGACGTCCGAGCAAGGCGTCGTGAACGCAGCCATGTCAGCGGAAACCGCCAGCTATCCCGCAAACGCAATCGGCCCGAAACCGCCAAACACCTGCCCCATGCCTACAAAGCGGCGCCCACACCATTTTCCTACACCCCGACCACCTGCTAAACTCCCGGCGGCTCTTTGCAATTGTTGGTCCCCGTGGCAGCTCTACGCGCTGCGGCCTGGAAATGCGCGATGTGTCACCCGAATTTGCACTAAGACATTGCCGGAGAAAGGGAAAACCGGGGTTACACATTTGCCCGATGTGTCACCTTTTCATCCGGCCTGTCACCCTGGCGCGATCACCCCGAACAGGTCGTGGGCGTCGGCATCCTCGATCCGCACGTCGGCGAAGTCGCCGGGTTTGAGGCTGGCCGGGACGTTGCGCAGGAATACCTGGCCGTCGATCTCGGGCGCGTCGGCCTGGCTGCGGGCGGTGGCGCCAATGTCGCCGTCCTCGTCCGGCTCGCCCACCTCGTCGACGATCACGCGGATCGTGCGGCCGATCCTGGCGGAAAGCTTGGCGGCGCTGATCGCCTCGGTCCGCTCCATGATCCGCGCGTAGCGTTCTTCCTTGACCGCTTCGGGCACCGCGCCGGGCAGATCGTTGGCGGCGGCGCCGGCGACGGGTTCGAAGCGGAAGGCGCCGACGCGGTCGAGCTGGGCCTCGTCCAGCCAGTCAAGCAGGTACTGGAAATCGGCCTCGCTCTCGCCCGGAAAGCCGACCACGAAGCTGCTGCGGATCGCGATCTCGGGGCAGATTTCGCGCCATGCGCGCAGCCGCTCAAGCACCTTGGCCTCGTTCGCGGGGCGTTTCATCGCCCTCAGCACCGAAGGGGCGGCGTGCTGGAAGGGAATGTCGAGATAGGGGGTGAGCAGGCCCTCGGCCATCAGCGGGATCACCGCCTCGACATGGGGGTAGGGGTAGACATAGTGCAGCCGCACCCACGGCGTTTCGCCCTCTGCGGTGCGCAGCTGCCCCAGCTCGCGGGCGAGGTCGGTCATGTGGGTGCGCAGGGCGCGGTCTTTCCAAACCCGCTCCTCGTGCCGCACGTCGACCCCGTAGGCCGAGGTATCCTGGCTGATCACCAGCAGCTCACGGGTGCCCGCCGCGACCAGCTTTTCCGCCTCGCGCAGCACCGCGTCGATCCGGCGGCTGGCCAGGGGACCGCGCAGCTGGGGGATGATGCAGAACGCGCAGGCGTGGTTGCAGCCCTCGCTGATCTTGAGGTAGCTGTAATGGCGCGGGGTCAGCTTGACGTCGCCCTGGGGGACCAGATCGACGAAGGGGCCCTGTGCGGGCGGGGCGGCTTCGTGCACCGCCTCGACCACGGCCTCGTACTGGTGGGCGCCGGTGACGGCGAGAACGTCGGGAAAGCGCGCGCGGATCGCCTCGGCCTCATTGCCCATGCAGCCGGTGACGATCACCCGCCCGTTCTCGGCGATCGCCTCGCCGATCGCGGCCAGGCTTTCTTCCTTGGCGCTGTCAAGAAAGCCGCAGGTGTTGACCAGCACCACGTCGGCCCCGGCATAGTCGGCGCTCATGGCATAGCCATCGGCGCGCAGCCGGGTGAGGATGCGTTCGCTGTCGACCAGCGCCTTGGGGCAGCCAAGGCTGACCATGCCGACGCGTTTCTGATCGGGAATTGTGGTGGCCATCGCCGCGCCCCCTACACTGCGGCGCGGCAAAGCGCTACTGCCGTGCCGGGGAGGCTTTGCGATGGGTCCAGTAGACTGGTTGGGCGTGGTGGCCGCGGCGTTGGCGGCGAGCGCGGTGGTGCTGGGGTTCCAGCGCCGGGGCGGGGCGGCCCATGGCGGCTGGGTGCTGCTGGCGATGCTGGTCTCGGCGGCGATGCTGGGCCACGCGCTGGCCCGGATCGGGCCGGAAAAGCTGGCGGTGAAGTGGTGGCTCTACTTCATGCAGTCGGGCGGGCTTGCCATCGCCTTCGTGATTCCGGCGATCTGGGTCAGCCTGTCGCAGCACGGCAGAAGCGCGGTGGCGCTGCGCGAAAGCGCGATGTGGCTGCTGGCCTTTCTGGCGATGGGGCTGGCGTTCTACCTGGTCTGAGCAGGCAGGTAGTCGGCAGGATCGAGCGCCTGCCGGTTGCGACGTACCTCGAAATGCAGCTCGGGGCCCTTGGCAAGCCCGGTTTCGCCCGCCAGGCCGATCCGCTCGCCCTGCTTGACCTGATCGCCGTTCTTGACCGTGATCTTGTCGAGGAAGGAATAGGTCGTGGTCCAGCGGCCCTGGTGATAGACAATCACCGTCAGCCCGTATTCCTTCGGACCCTGCCCGGCGAAGATCACCTTGCCCGCCGCCGCTGCGCGGACCGCTTCGCCCTTGCGCGCGGTGATGTCGATCCCGTCGTGCCAGTTCCTCTCGCTGCGCGGGGCGAAACCGCGCCGCACCGCGCCCTTGAGCGGCCAGGCGAGCCGCGGCGCCTTGGTATCGGGAAGCGGTGTTTCGCTGGCGGTCGGGGCAGGGGTGGGTGCAGCCTCGCTGGCTGGGGCGACCGGCGCGCCGCTGGCGGCGGCGATGGTCGGGATCGCCAGAACTTGCCCCGTTTTGGGTTCGGCCTTGGGATCGATCCCGTTGGCGGCGGCGATGGCCTTCCACGGCACGCCTTCCTCCATCGCGATTGAGAAGGTGGTCTCGCCTTCCTTGACCGTGTGGCTGCGGCGGCGCGGGATGGTCAGTTTCTGCCCGGCCTTGATCAGGTAGGGCGGCTTCAGGCCGTTGGCCTCGATAATCAGCACCCGGGGCACTTCGGCCCGCACCGCGATTCCACCCAGCGTCTCGCCCGGTTTGACCACGTGGACCGTCTCGGTCAGCGGATCGCTTTCCTCGTCCTTGGCCAGCAGTGGTGGAGCGGCGAGCACCGCCAGCGCCGTGGCCAGGGCGAGTGCGCGCCTCATTGCCCGAAGCGTTCCTTCAGCCCGGCGAGCGAGGCATCGTGGGTCAGATCGAGTTGCAGCGGTGTCACCGAGACGTATCCGTCCTGTATCGCTTCAAGGTCGCTTGCGTGGCCCGGGGTATGCTCGATCCCGTGAAGTCCGAACCAGAAATAGCGATAGCCCCTGGGATCGGTCCCTTCAACCACCGAGCCGCGCGCATAATCGTGAAAGCCCTGACGGACCACACGAATCCCTTGCACGGCCTCTGCCGCAAGCGGCGGGAAGTTGACGTTGATCAGCGTGCGTTCGGCAAAAGGCGCGTCGAGCAGCGGAGCGACAACCTTTGCCCCCCATGCCTCTGCGGCGGCGAAGGGCACCATGTCGCCCATGCCCTCCTTCTCATAGACCTGGCTCAGCGCGATCGAGCGGATTCCGGCCAGCGCGCCTTCGATCGCGGCGGAAACGGTGCCCGAATAGGTCACGTCATCGCCCAGGTTGGCGCCGCGGTTGACGCCCGAGAGCACCAGATCGGGCTTGCCGGGCAGCACCGTGCGCAGCGCCATCATCACCGCGTCGGTCGGCGTGCCGGAAACCGAAAAGCGCCGCTCAGCGTGCTGGCGCAGCCGCACCGGACGGCTGAGCGTGAGCGAGTGGCCCGCGCCCGATTGCTCCTCGGCCGGGGCGACGATCCACAGGTCATCGGAAAACTGCCGCGCGATCCGCTCCAGCACCTCAAGCCCGGGGGCGAAGATGCCATCGTCGTTGGTGAGGAGAATGCGCATCAGGCCGCCGCCAGCGCCTCAAGCCCGCCCATGTAGGGACGCAGCGCTGCGGGCACAGTCACCGATCCGTCGGCCTGCTGGTAGTTTTCCAGCACCGCCACCAGGGTGCGGCCCACTGCCAGCCCCGAACCGTTCAGGGTGTGGACGAACTGCGTGCCCTTCTGCCCCTCGGGGCGATAGCGCGCGTTCATCCGCCGGGCCTGGAAATCGCCGCAGTTGGAGCACGAGCTGATCTCACGGTAGGCGTTCTGGCCGGGCAGCCACACTTCCAGATCATAGGTCTTGCGCGCGCCGAAACCCATATCGCCGGTGCACAGCGCGATCTTGCGATAAGGCAGCTCCAGCGCCCGAAGGATCGCCTCGGCGCAGCCGGTCATGCGTTCGTGCTCGGCCTCGCTCTCTTCGGGGCGGACGATGCTGACCAGCTCGCACTTCTCGAACTGGTGCTGGCGGATGAAACCGCGGGTATCCTTGCCCGCCGCCCCGGCCTCGCTGCGGAAGCACAGCGTCAGCGCGGTCATCCGCATGGGCAGTGCGGCATCTTCGAGGATCCGGTCTATCACCGAGCTGGTCAGGCTGACCTCGCTGGTCGGGATCAGCCAGCGCCCATCGGTGGTTCGGAACGAATCCTCGGCGAATTTGGGCAGCTTGTCGGTGCCGTACATCGCCTCGTCGCGCACCAGCACCGGGGTGTTGCACTCGCTGTAGCCGCCCTGGAGGGTATTGGTATCGAGCATGAACTGGCCGATCGCCCGGTGCAGCCGCGCCATCGCACCGCGCAGGAAGGTAAACCGCGCGCCGCTGATCGCCGCGCCGGTCTCGAAATCCATCCCCAGCGCCGGGCCGAGGTCGGCATGTTCCAGCGGGATGAAATCGAAGCTGCGCGGGGTGCCCCAGCGCAGCAGCTCGACATTGTCCGCCTCGTCGGTGCCATCGGGCACGTCGGCGGCGGGCAGGTTGGGGATGCGCGCGAGCGTGTCGGTCAGCCGGGCCAGCAGATCGCGATCCTGCGCCTCGAGCGCGGGGAGCGTGTCCTTGAGCGCGGCAACCTCGGCCTTGAGCCGCTCGGCCTCGTCCTTGTTACCCCGGCCGATCGCCGCGCCGATCAGCTTGCTCGCCTCATTGCGGCGGTTCTGCGCCTCCTGCATCTGCGTCGCGACCGCGCGGCGATCGGCATCGAGGGCAAGCAGTGTGGCAGACTGCGGCTCAAGACCGCGCCGGGCCAGGGCAGCGTCGAAAGCGGCGGGATTCTCGCGGATGAACTTGATGTCGTGCATGGTGAGCGGCCTATGCCCGCCAATCGCCATGCTTTCAAGGAAAGGAAGTGGTGGGCGCGACAGGGATTGAACCTGTGACCCCACCCGTGTGAAGGGAGCCAGCCAAATCAGATAGTCAGATGTTTTCTTTGTAGAATTTGCCTTTTGTACGGGGCTGACTGTACGCGATTTGTACGAGCGGGCACTTTGAGGCCCTCGGAAACGCGCATGTCTGGTCGGAATTACCGCGTTGGGAAGCCGGTAGGCAGGCCGCCAGACCGCCTACGAAAAACCGCCGGAAGGGCTGGCACCCTTCACAGCGGTCATTTCAATAGCGTTGCGGCTATTTCTCTCATTTACGCGACCGAAGAATCGGGTGCAAGGGCAAACCTTGCCGGAGGTGCAAAATGAGCGCCTCATTGGCCCATGGTGGCTTGCCGCCAGGCGTTACCCACTTCAGCCTCGCTGATCTGATCGAAAAGATCGCGCCGGGGTCTCGCCGCGAGGAACGTTTGTCGGCGACCGCGGTGCGCGTCCTGAAGCATTACCTGCTCGGCTGCCGGTCGTCCGACTTTGAGCCTGGCAAGATTTGCGGCGTATGGGAGCAACCGCAGACCACAGCGCAGACGCTGCGGATTTCAACGAAGGTCCTACACAACGCCGAAGCCGAGCTGAAGCGCGGCGGGTTCATTGAGCGGACCCATGTTCCGCATGCGCGCCGCAGCGGCCAGCGTAGTGACGGCGTCATCGTCAGCCTTGCGGGGATCAGCCTTCGTCCGGTCATCGATGGCTATGGCCGTTGGAAGGCTCGGCTTGACGCCATGGAGCTGCATGAGCGTGCGGTGGCTTCACTGCGGCATGAGGTGGTCATGCTCGGTCGTCAGATCAGGGCAAGCGAGGCGGTGGAGGCCGTCGAGCAAGCAGATCGCATTCTGCCCCGGGGCCGCGTGTCCCGCATCGAGTCCATCGAGAAACTGGAGGCCCTGAAAGCGTCGCTGGAGGCGCTGCTGGTGCAGCTGGATCTTCCGTCTGGTGACACGAAATCTTCCGTCCGGACGGAAGAAATCTTCGCACCCAATATACCTATCCAAGACTCATCGAAAAACTGTACCCGCGCGCCCGCCGCGCAAAGCGACGCTGATCGGTCAGCCGAGATCACGCCAGCTATGGCCGCCAGCCTTGCGAGCGACGATTATCGGGCTCTGCTGCCATCCGCGCAGCCACCGGGCTGGCCAGACATTGTCGAAGCGTCGGCCATCGCGTGCCTCTGGCATGGCATCTCCCAACCCGCGTGGGCTGCAGCCTGCGACCGGATGGGGCGCGAGCGAGCGGCGCTGTCGGTGCTCATCATCGACCGCAACGCGCGGCTTCCGGCAGAGCACCGATACCGCGCCCGATCAGGCAGGAAATGTCTGGCCGGGCTGATGCGCAATACCGCGAGCCTCGCGCCCATGATCGCGGCTGCAAAGGGCTTTGCGGGTGGGAGCGTGCCTGACCGTCCGTTCGAAGTCGCTCCATCCCGCCAGGACGCCGGGCAGAGCTTCGCGATGGCCTGTCAGGCAGCTCTCCGGACCTTTGTCGGAGAAGATCGTGGACATCGCATGACGGGGGCCGAGCAATGACCAGGTGCCGCTTATCAGCCTGTTGCGCCCCCTGCCGGGGCGGTCTCAACGGGAAATCCAGTCCGATATGGCAGGTGGAAACCAGGACGGCACAAGGGCTCGGCGGGGAAAATAGAATTACACACTCCACGCTACGTGGCGGTGTGATCTGGGCGGGCGTAGACCCGCAGAAATCCGGCATTCTAGGCTCTAGACAGGTTCATAATCGCGCCGCGAAAGCTGCCCCAGCAGCACAATCGGTCTATAGCCAGTCTATAGAACCGCCATATTTCAACAGGTTGATCTCTAGGCGGTCGCCTCTTGCCTCTGAAATCAAAGGAGGTTCCAGTGGCCAAGCTTGAACAGCTCAACACCAGCGTCTCATCTGACATCTACACCCGGTTCAGCGCCATCGCGGCCGAACGGAGTCTGTCGAACGCGGCCCTGCTCAGGGATCTGGCCGTCGAATTCATTGAGGCCGCCGATGCTGGCCGTGCCCTTTTCCAGAAGGAGGCTGCACCGCGCCTCGACACCACAGTCAGCTTTCTTGTTCATGAGCTGCGTGACCTCGTGGTCGAGCTCGACCGGGCGCAGAACGAGAACGCTCGGCTGTTCGGGAAGCTCGTGGCGGACTGGAATGGCGGCGAAGCAGCTAGCCAACGTGCCCATGAGAACATTGCCAACCAAATCCGGCAACGCAACTCCGAGGCTTACTCGGCCTTCTACCAGCAGGTCGAGAAGCTGCTTGCCGGTTTCGAAGCGCTGGAGCCCAGACTCATCGAGGCGCTCGAACCGCACCTCGCGAAGATCTCCGAACAGCTCGACAAGTCGATCGCACTCGCCAGCGAGCCCCGCCAGATACGCGCAGTCTACCTTGGCGATGATCGCATGCTGTCGCTCAGGTTTCTGTCAGCGTGCGGAGGCTTGGTGATTGTCTTCGGTTTTCTTGTCGGCCTCATGGCACCGAACCTGTGGGACAGCTGGTCTGTTTGGCAGGCTGCCAAGCTGATCGATAGCCCGGCAGAGATGTGTCGCCTCATCGAAGCGGAATACGCCACCACCGATTGCACCGTTCCCCAGCAGGAGCGCGAACTGGGGTTGCGCGTTATCGCCCATGAGGACCGGCGATGATTACGCTCGCCTCGGTCGGCTCAGCCTCATCGGCGGCGGAGTATTACTCGGCCGACAACTACTACACCGCCGACCAGACACAGGATGCAAGCTCGTGGTTCGGTGAGGGCGCCGAGGTACTAGGTCTGTCAGGCAAGGTCGAGGAAGCGGCCTTCGTCGCCGTGCTCGAGGGCAGGCTTCCCGATGGGTCAGTGATTGCCGGGAAGGACGGCGTGCACCGCCCCGGCGTTGATCTCACCTTCTCGGCGTCGAAGTCCGTTTCGCTGGTGGCGATGCTCGGCGGCGACAAGCGTCTGGTCGAAGCCTTGAAGGATTCCGTCGCGGCAACCCTGCGATGGGCGGAGAAGAACGTTGTCGAAGCGCGGGTCTGGGATGCAGCGCTAGGGAGACAGGTGCCCGAACGCACCGGCAACCTCATCGCCGCGACCTTCCTGCATGACGTGAACAGGAACGGCGAACCGCAACTGCACATCCACGCCGTCGTTGCCAACGCGACCATGGCCTCGGACGGCAAATGGCATGCGGTGCGCAATGACGAGCTCTACCGCGCGCAGCACGTGTTGTCGGCAGTCCACAATGCCGAACTGCGCAACCGCGTCGAAGCCTTGGGCTACGAAACCGTCCCTGCCCGCAATGCCATCGACGGTGCTTTCGAGATCAAAGGTGTGACGCGGGAAGCGGTCGAAGCGTTCTCAACCCGACGCGCCGAAATTCTCGCCGAGCTGGCCAAGGGGGATCGGGGCAGTGCACGCGAGCGCGAATTGGCGGCGCTATCGACACGGCGCGGGAAGGAACTGGAGCCCGATGCGGCGCGGCAGGTCGCCGCTTGGAAAGAGACCGCCCGCGCCATCGGCTTCGATCCGGCCCGGCTGATCGAGAATGCCATGGCACGCGCGGCAGGTGAACAGACGGTCTGGTCGCGCGTCGTCGACGGCATTCGCGGGATCGGCGAGCGCGGCATGGCGATTGCCGGTGCCATGGGACTGACCCCGCGTGATTCTGACCCGCTGGTGCCAGAGCGGCTCGGGCGGCTCGAGCCCAAGGCCTTTGCTGCGGCACAGGCAGTTGCCTCGGCAGCGCGGGAGCTGGGCGAACGCGAGGCAGCCTTCTCCCGCAACGACCTGATCCGGACAGCGCTTGAACGGCAGGGGCCGGTCACCGTCACCATGATCGAAGCCCGGATCGATCTGTTGCAGCAGCGCGGCTTGCTGATCGGCAGCTGTCCGGCGGATCGCGACCGGATGCTCACCACCGAACAGGCGCTGGCCATGGAGACCAAGGTCATTGCCCTGGCGCAGGCGGGCAAGGACAGCGTTCAACCCATCGCAGACAAGGACGGCATCGTTGCGCGACTGCAGGAACAGGCGCGGGCCATCGGCCTTCGCCGCCTCAATCCCGGGCAGGAGCAGGCGGGCGTCGCGATCCTTACCTCCAAAGACCGCGTGCATCTGGTTCAGGGCGGCGCGGGTGTGGGGAAGTCGGCGGCGCTGGCTCCGGTTGCGGCCATTGCGCGTGAGGAGGGGCGGCAGGTGGTGGCGCTGTCCCACGTGGGTCGGATCGCGCGGGAGTTTGGGGAGAAAACGGCCAGTCCAGCATCGACCGTGGATGCGTTTTTGGCACGGTATGGGCGTGTCATTGATGGCAGTGCCAGCGCGGATAAGGTGGCAACGGCAAGGGCGGAGCTGTCCGGTGCGCTGGTGATGGTGGATGAGGCCAGTCAGATCGGCACGGATCGGCTCGCGCGGCTCATCACCCTCGCCAACCAGATGGACGTGGGTAAGCTGGTGCTCGCCGGCGATGTGAAACAACTGCCGGCCATCGAGGCGGGCAAGCCCTTTGCGCAATTGCAGCAGCATGATCTCAGGCAGAGCCAGATCACCGAGAACCTGCGCGCGCAGACCCCGCAGATGCAGGCCATCAACCGCGCGCTCGAACAGGGCGATGTCGCCCAGGCCTTTGCCGCGCTGAAACCTGCGACCATCGAAGTTGCGCCGGGCAAGATCGCAGGCATTGCCGCCGATATGTGGGCCGACCTGCCCAAGGAGCAGCGCGACAACACCATCCTTCTGGCCGCGGGGCGCGCGATGCGCAGCGCGGGCAATGCTGCCGCGCAGGCTTCGCTGATTGATCGCGGCCAGATCAGCGCGCGGGGGATCAGACTCGAGGTGCTCGACCGGGTCACCGTCACCCGCGAGGGTGCGCGGCAGTTGAAGGGCTATCAGGAGGGGCGTGTCGTCGCCTTCGAGACTAACCTGACCAAACAGGGCTTTGCGCGTGGCGAGCGCGGAACCGTTATCGGAGTCAGGGACGGCAAGGTCGACCTTACCATGCCCAACGGCGAGATCCGCCGCTTCGATCCCGACCGCTTGCCGCGCAACCTGAAGCACGACGCGGTCACCATCTTCGAGCCCAAGCAGATCGACCTGCACGAGGGTGACCGCATCCGCTGGACCGCCAAGGATGGGGAACGCGGCTTGCTCAACGGCGATATTGCCCATGTTGCCCGTATCGACGGTGACACGATTACCGTGAAGGCCAGCGACGGCCAGCTCCACGATCTGCCACGCGGCGATCCCATGCTCGAGCGGCTCGACCTTGCCTACGCCATCAACGTTCACGTCGCGCAAGGAATGACGGCCAAAGACGGCATCATCATGATGTCAGAGCGCGAGCGGATGCTCAACACCTCGGCCTCGTTCCTGGTTGCCGTGACCCGGATCGCGGAGAACGCGACGCTGGTGACCGACAATCCCTCGCGCGTCGAGCGGCAGGTGGAGAGTCGAACCGGCGAGAAAAGCAGCGCGATCGAGACCGCCCGGGAAAATGGCCACGCTCTGCCCTCCGCGACGGAGAAGAAGGACCGTGAACTGGCCTTGGAGCGGACACCCGAGCGCAGCGAACCGGGGCGCGGATCCAGCGGGCCAGATCTGTCGCGCGACCGCGATTACGACTTCGGGATGTGACCGCGATGATGCCCCCGGATCCCTACGTCCGCACACCCGCACAGCCTCACATGCCCACATGTGAACATGAGGACCACCGCACATGACCACGCCCTCACATCCCCACACCCATACATCAGCGCGGACAGTCGCGATCATCAGTCAGAAGGGCGGTGCCGGGAAGACCACGCTGGCCATCCATCTCGCTGCCGCGGCCGCCCGTGCAGGGCACATCAGCCTGCTGATCGACACCGACCCGCAGGCCAGCGCCTCGCAATGGGCTGAGTGGCGGCAAGGCGCGCCGCCGGAGGTGATCGACAGTGCCCCGCTGCGCATCCCGGCGAAGATCGCGGTCGCCGCCGCACAGGGCGCCGAGCTGATCGTGATCGACACGCCGCCACACGCCGATTTTGCGGCCAGCAAAGCAGCCGAATGCGCCGATGTGGTGCTGATCCCGTGCCGCCCCAGCGCCTTCGACCTTGCGGCGATGCGCACGACCATCCGCTTGGTCGAGCTGCTCGCGCGCCCTGCCTTCGTCGTGTTCACTGCCGGACCGCCCCATGCCCCGCACATCTATGCCGATGCCCGCGAACTGGTGACCGGGTTCGGCGGCCAGACCTGCCCCATCATCCTGCCGGACCGCGCGGCCTATCGCCATGCCGTTGCAGGTGGGCAGACCGTGTTCGAGTTCGATCCCGACGGCAAAGCAGCGGGCGAGATTGAACAGCTGCACATGTGGGCATGTGAACAGCTCCACATGTCCACACGCTCACAGTCTCAGGCGCACAAGAGGAAATCCGCATGAACCGCTTCGCTAACCTTGCCGATCGGAAACCCAAGGATGACGGAGCGGCACCTGCGCCAACCGGATCCGCACCTGTCGTCGCTCAGGTTCCCACCCCGCCGAGCCGCGTCGGCCGCAAGGCAATCTCCGGCTACTTCGCACCCGAGCTGTCGCTGGCGCTCCACACCTGCGCGCGCCGCCATGGCCTCAGCCTTCAGGATCTGATGGCCGAAGCCTTCGACGACGTCCTGCGCAAGTACGGCGAGAGCCCCATTGGCCGCTAGTCGATCCCAGGGAACAAGAGAAAAGGCAGGATTTTGAGGGGTATGAGTTGAAGTGAGAATGTGAGACTATGCCCATGTGAACGTGTGAACATGTGGGCACCACCCCAAGGGCCGTGCACCGACAGCCCTTCAATGACAGGAGATACCCATGCGACTGTTCCAATGGTTGACCGGCCTGTTCACCAGCTCGAGCACCCCGCCATGCGCCCCCATCGACGAGGGGCCCAGAATCAACCCCGCCACCGGCCTTCCCATGATCACCCCCGGCATCGGCGGTGTCGATGTCGGTGGCAACCCCTTCGGCGTGAATCTGGACCGCCGGGACGACCACCACACTCACCACAGCCACAGCCACCACGACCATCATCACCGTCATGACCATCACCACCATGATTTCGGGTCGACCGGCAGCAGCTTCGATCACTGGTCGGGCACTGGCGCCGGCGGGTTCGATCACACGCGCAGCGATTGATGCCCGCCGCTCCCCAGTGCGCATGAACAGCACCGCCTCCCTCGTGCTTCAAACAAGGAAATCACCATGACCGACAAACATACCGCAAATGCCCAGCCTATCGCTGGATTGCCGCACCCCGGCCTCATCAGCCGCGCCCGGTTCTTCGCAAGCCGCCACCCGATCGCGGTCTCAGTTCCTCTGGCCGCCATCATTGCATTCGGGGTCGCAACCCTCGCCGCGTTCGTCCTCGGCGTCACGCCCGAACGCAGGGAGGTGTTCATCCCCGGTGTTGCTGCGATCAGCCTGACCGCGATCGGTGCAGTCATCTTCCCACTTGTCGCGCGCATGCACAGCATTGCCAGCGGCCGCGATATCGCCGCAGCTTTGGTCGCTGCAACCGACCGGGAACGGCCACACTTGCTCGCTGAGATCGAGGGGCGGCTCTCAAACCGATATTGGCGCGCGCCGATGACCGTATTCCAGCTTGCCATGATGTTCCGCGAGGTGCGGCAGCTCCATGGGGAGCGGGCCTATCGAAAGCAGCTGTGGGGACAAGCAGCACGGGCCGAGCAGAACAGGTCGATCGCGCAGCTGGCGCCGTTTCAGTGATTTCGGTTGGGAGGCGGGGTCGCATTTCACAATCCACGGGCGCGTTCCAAAAGCCTTATGCCTGTCTAGCTATTTC
The DNA here is from genome assembly GCA_024236215.1 of Novosphingobium sp. Lineage (GTDB taxonomy): Bacteria > Pseudomonadota > Alphaproteobacteria > Sphingomonadales > Sphingomonadaceae > Novosphingobium. Next base: position 297,576 of record JACKKX010000004.1, on the reverse strand, counting down.
GCTAGAACTGGATAAATGTTCTAGGCATGTAAGGGCGGTCAAAGCGCGCTTGCCGAAAGTATCACGTCCCGGCAGCAACATGTGAATGCGGTTCAATGTACCTGGTCCGCGCATGAGGAAGCTTGGTTCGCCCGCGTTGTAGCACCCGACTCCTAGGCAGCGTGTTGCATTATTACCGCGTCAACGTGATGAACAATTTGATCGTAATAGCGCGCCAGATCCCGATTGGCAGCTTTCTCGTCACGCAGTCCCCTTTCACCGAGCAGCTTGGCTGCGCTGAGCAAAGTACTGCGAGCGAGGTGCGATCCAAGCCGAACGCCGTCGAAAACAATCACTGATGTGGGCGAAACTGAACCGTGCACGAGCCTCGAACGTATATCATACGCTCTTCGGACTTCGTTTTGCCACCGATCCCGGCATTCAACAGTCGGTTCGTCCAGGCAGAGCGCAGCAACTCGCGATGACACGAGGCTTGCGATGTCATCCTTCTCGTCCGTCATCACCATCCGTTCAAGGGCGGTTACATATTTCACTGCCTTGGCGCCTTGGGACGGTTCTCTCACGGCTTCACCATACCACTGCATTGCATCGAGTAGCCTTTCGCTGAGCGGGCGCTGCAATGCCGGATTGACAGCTTGTTCGAGGGCGATGCCAAGGTTGGCGATGATTTCCTGGGCGTCCGCTCCGGAGAAGAGGTCCATCCAATCGTCATCGAAGCCGACGTTGCCTTGCCCACCGTAGGTAACCATGTAGGATAGGCTGCCATCAGCTTCGACGCTGAAGCCCGCTCTGCGATCATTCGCCAATCCCGGGCCACCCACCTGCATTTCTGTCGAGTGCCCCGCTCCGATCAGGACATGAAGACAGTTAAGTGCCGCCAAGGCAGCTCTGGCAGCTGTCATCTCTGAGATCTTCTTGTCACAGCCGATCACCTTCACTTCGGCGACCCATCCGAAATTGCGGTAGTATTCTATGGCCTGCGAGATCGAGCGCCGCGTCATCTGGTGGCCAAGCCGACGGTTTGATCGGATTGATGCTGCGAGGGCGCTCCGGAATGTTGACTGGTTCAGGAACCTGATCGGTCCGATCTCAAATGAGGCGGGGCTCTGTGGTGCCATGAGGTGGCAAGGGATAAAGTGTGTGATATCCTCGCAGCTTCTGCCGCATCGCCTCGCCGTTTCCGACAAAGCCCGATCGACATTCATGATGTCGATCGGACGCTTTTCGCGCAGGAACTTTCGAACCAAAATTTCGGCGAGCACCTTCCGCGCCGATGAAAGGGACACGCGCCGCTCCAAGTTGGCGCGCGCTAATGCTGTGCGCGTAAGAGACCCTAACCGGTCATATCCTGCGCGGCTGCAGAGCATTTTCCCGTTCGGCCAATTGTAGGTGGGGTGAGGGAGGTCGCAAAACGCGTCTTCACGGGGGAGCGAACTGAATTTCCCTTCCTTCACCAATTGGTTCAGGCGCACGCATTCCTCAAAGATAAACGAAACGTCTGCGTGGAGTTGATCCTTCCTATTCGCCATAGCTCACGCCGCGTATCGTCCGTCCTTCAACCGCCTTGCCATGCCGATGCCGGCGAGCGCGTCCAGCACCGGGCGGACGGTGGCGGCGCGTTTGCCTTTGAAGGCTCGGGCGACATCCTGCGGCGCTAGGGGCGTGGCGGCGGCGGTGAGGATGGATTGGACGGCGCTGACCTGTTCGGGGAGCGAGCCGGGCCAGGGGATGACGTTGTCGGGCAGCGCGGCGGCTGTTTCGCCAAGGTCGAGCGCCTGGGTGACGGGGGCCTTGTAGTCCGGTGCCTGATATTCGGGACGCAGCCAGCGGATCAGGCCGCGGGCTTCCTCGGCGGCGCGCTCCTTGTTGAGGGCGACGAGGCGTGTGAGGATTTCCTCGTCGGATAGGTCAGCGGGCCAGCCATAAGCTTCGGCGACCAGCGCATCGATGGCGTCGTGGTGCTGGCGGATCAGGGTCACGAGCCCGCGATCATGCATGTCGCGCTCGGCATCGGTCAGCGCGCGGCCCTCCCGCAGCGCTTCGAGCACGTTGTAAAGCTTGGTGAGGGTCAGGTCCTCATGGCTTTCGAGCACCCGCTTGCGCAGCGCATCGAGCGCCTCGGCCTCGGCCCGGATCTTGTCTTTCAGCGGTTCGGGAACGTCAGCGGGGAATGGGAAAGGGTCGAAGCAGCGCGATTTCACGTACACAGGGTCATCGCCCATGCCGAGCCGCCCGCCGCTCGCTATCGCCCACGCCACATGTAGGCGGCTTGATAGGACACCCAATGCATATGCGTCGTCGAGGGCAATACAGGCCAGTTTGTTGTCGGGCAGGATCGACATCGGCAAAAACTGGAAAACCCGGTGCTTGGCCGTTTCGATGGTGGCGATGTACCTGCTTACCCCACGAAGAGCTTTACGCAGCTCTGAACGCTGCTCGCCAAACAACCACCAGTTGTCTCGATAGCTGGCGCGGTTGTTCTGGTCGCGATGGGGTTTTACGGTCGCCAGCACATGTTGGTACACCGTTGGATGCCGCTCACGCACCTCGGCTTCGCTCATCCCATAGAGGTCAATCACCTTCACACCGCGAGGGCGTGAGGCGAGGTCACGGCCATTTCGATAGTCAAAGATTACAGCAGATTCTTGGCCGTCAGTTCGAATCCTATTCGGGGAGGGGCAGTCAGGTAGCGCGGATGGCTGGGGCGGGAGGATTCGAACCTTCGCATGGCTGGCAGCCTCTTCCGGTGCCAAGATGAATCCATCGCCCATCAATTGAACGCCGCGCGACGCCAGTTTTTCATTAGCTCTGAGAGCGACTGTGGAAGTCACATCAGCCCCGATCCTCAGGTCGGAACTGATCTGGCCGACCCTCTCGGTGTAAACGAGATGATCGGGCGCGCCGCTTTCGTCGGCAACATTCCAGTGATAGCCCGCCGCCTTGCCCGGCGCGGCGACCGTCATGGCGATGCGCACGGCGGCTCCATCCTTCTCGTCCACCCAGGGGTGGTTCGGGATAGCGAACAGCAGGCTCACCCGGTCCTTGGCATCCAGATGCTTGGCAATCACCCGGCGGCTAAACACCTGCGTAATCGAATTGGTGGTGACGAAGCCGAACCGGCGCGTGCCTGACTTGCGCACGGCGGTTGCTGCCTTGTCCCACCAATGCATGACGAAATCAGCGCTCTCGGGCACGTCGGTGGTAGCGAATAGCGCCTTGAAATAGCCATCACCCAGACGGTCGCGCACATCCTTGCCGCCAATGAACGGCGGGTTGCCGACAATGAAATCCGCCTTTGGCCACTTCGTCGCGCGCGGTTTGACATAGCGGAATACGCTAACCTGTGCCGTTTCGTCGGGCACCAGCTTGCCGGTGACGGGGTGCTCCTTCATCGTTTCGCCGTCCCAGCGGGTGACCGGGTTTCCAGCCTCGTCCAGCTCCGCAACCTTCTCGTCCCACTCGATCAGGGCATCGCGGTTTTCGATGGTCTTGACGTCGCGCAGGATCGGCTCGGGCGGGGTGCGATCCGCGCCGTTCACCCGGAAATGCCATTGCAGGTAGCCGATCCACAGCACCAGCTGCGCAATCGCCGCGGCGCGCGGGTTGATCTCGATACCGAGGAAGTTTTCGGGCGTGATGGTGTGCCCGGTGAGCTCGGCGACATACTGGTCGTCACCGAGTTCGACCAGCAGATCGAGCACCTCGCCCTCCAGCTCCTTCATACGCGCCATGGCGACATAGAGGAAGTTGCCGGTGCCGCAGGCGGGATCGAGCACCCTGGTCTGGGCGAGCCGGGAATGGAACGCCTCGACAAAGGCCTTGGCCTCGCCCGCCTTGCCCTCTTCGATCAGGGTGGCAGCCGCGCCGCGCACCCCGTCCCAATCGGCGCGCAGCGGTTCCATGATGGTGGGGCCGATCAGCCGCTCGACATAGGCGCGGGGGGTGTAATGCGCGCCGAGCTTGGCCCGCTCCTTGGGGTTGAGCGCGCGTTCGAGCAGGGTGCCGAAGATCGCAGGTTCGACCTCGGTCCAAACATGCTCAGCGGCCTGAATCAGCACCTCGAGCTCCTCGGCATCGAGGGGCAGCGCGGTGCGCTCCTTGAAGAGGTAGCCGTTGAACTTCCGAAGCGGCACTCCGAGCGCAGGGGAGAACTCGCCCTTGTCCATTGCTGCCCACAGCGCGGAAAGCTGGTGTTCGAGATGCTCCGGGTGGGCGCGCTGGTTCTTGAGGAGCTGGGTGAAGCTGCCCTCGGGGATCAGCTTGCTGTCCTCGGCGAACATCGTGAACAGCACGCGCATGAGGAAGCCGCTGGTGGTCTCGGCATCATAGCCACGCTTTTCTAGCCGGCGGGCGACGGTGGCGAGCAGATCGGCAATGTCGCGGGTAACACGGGCGGCGCGGGCGGTGGGATCGAGGCTCTTGGGATCGGTCCAGATGGCGCGCAGGCGGTCACGCACATCTTCGTCGCGCAGGTCCTCAAGCATGATCCGGTACCGCGCCCGGTCGGGGAACTGGGCGTAGGCTTTGCCGGTGCCGGTGAAGTCGGCATAGACCTCGATGCAATAGCCGATGTCGGCGACGAGCAGGAACGGCGGCCAGCCATGATCGATGGGCAGCGCCTTGGCGTAGCGTTCGGCCTGGCCCTTGGCCTGCACCATCGCCTTGGCCCATCCGGGTGTGCCGCGCCGGGCGGTGCCGCGGGCGACGCGGGCTTTTGCCGTCTGGCCGAAGATGTCGAGATCATCCTCGCCCTTGTCCGCTGCGGCCCGGTCAGCCTCGCTGCCTTGCTTGGCTTCAAGGATGAAGCAGCTGCGCTTGTAGCAGTCGATCCGGCCGAAGCTTTCGGTGCCGTCGCCATTGTCCTGAAAGACGCGGCGTTCGAAGACGTAATCGTTGGCGGTGTCGTCAGCCTTGGCGCCGCGCGGGGGATCGACGCCGAGGAGCCGGGCCAGCCCGTTGATGAAGGACTGGGTGTTTGCGAGTTCGCTGCCGCCGGTGCCGCGCCATTCGGCTATAAAGCTTTCAATTTGATCGGCTTCGAGCATGCGGCGTAGCATAAAGCACAGGCACCAACGGCAGGCAACGAATGTCGGATGAGCGCTCGAGCAGGTAAGGGGTAGGCGCGTAATCAGGCCTCGTCATACTGAACTTGGATCAGCCCCGTTTATGGGACGGAAGCGACCTCGCAAGCCGAAATGGTCAATTGATTTCAGCGTCTCGGTGAATGCAGCCTGATCGAAGCGACCACCCCTAATCCGACCGACTTCAGCCTGCCAGTTGAAGTTTATAACATCCGTGTTCAGAGCCAGAAAAGCCACCCCCGCCGCCTTGCCGTCGGTGAAGGAATCTGCCCAGACACCCCTGCTCAGGCTTCGTGCCGCAAATTCGAAGATGAAACGAAATCGCTCAGCTTTAGGAACGGAAACATCCATCATCTTTCGAACCAAGATCGAACAGGGTCTGCGGTAATCTCCCCAAGTCTTGGGATGAACGAAAAAGTCACTAACCTCGAGAACGGTGAGCGGATAGCTTACATATTTGCTCTCCCCTACAACTCGAGTGCTCAACATTCGATCCAATTTGAAAGTGCGTCTTTTCTGCCGGTAGTGGCAAAATGCCTCCAGATATGCCTGGCGGGAAAACATAAAAACGCTCTCAGCTGTGATCTGGCGCGTCTCAGGCTCTTGAAATTCTCTCTGATATTCTATTTCAAGTTCGCACTTACACGGGAACAGATCACGCCCAACTCTTGCTGATAATTGAAAGAGGAGGCTGAGTTCCCTTCGAATGATCTCTTCATTCCGTCGCTGGTAAACGGGTATCTTCGACTTTCCATCGAGTGCTCGTTGAGCGATCTCGAAGGCAATCGAATTCTCCATAAGGCTTCCTTTGTCAGCAGCAGTGTCGACCTCGGGACCGATCCCCATACGAACGCGCAGGCTAATCTATCGCAGCCGAGTGCATATGGCTGCATTATCTGCATTCAGTCGGCTTCATTTTGGGGCCCCTCAACGGTCGCCACGCTCTCCCCGCGCCGGATCGTCCGATAGACAGTCGGCCGAGAAACCTTGAACAGCTTCCCAAGGTCACTGATCGAGTATTCCCCGGTGGCGTGCATCTTGAGGAGCTCGCGCTGCTGGAGGTCGGACAGCTTGGGCGGCTTGCCGCGGAGCTTGCCCTTGTCCCGGGCGATCTTCATGCCCTCGCGGGTGCGCAGGCGGATGAGGTCGCTCTCGAACTCGGCGAAGGTGGCGAGGATGTTGAAGAACATCCGGCCTATTGGATCGTTGGGGTCGTAGACCTGCTTGCCCAGTGCGAGGCTCACGCCGCGCTTCTCCAGCTCATCGGCGATCGCGCGGGCGTCGGGCACCGATCGGGCGAGGCGATCCAGCTTGGGTACGACCAATGTCTCGCCCGCGCGGACCGCAGCCAGAGCCTGGGCGAGGCCGGGACGATCGCGGTTGCGGCCGGTCAGTCCGTGGTCGGTGTAGATGCGGTCCTCGGGCACCCCAAGCTCGATGAGCGCGCGGCGCTGGGCAGTGAGGTCCTGCTTGTCGGTCGAGCAGCGGGCATATCCGATGAGAGTGTCGGTCATGTGTAACGGATGAGGCCCCTGTGTGAGAAAATAAAGCGTACCACCTTAATGAGAGCGCGGGCAAGCCGGATTTGCGGAGGGCAGGGGGGTCTGACCTCTGGCGCCTGCAAAGTGTCCGGTGAGCGATGCACTACGTTCGCTGACGCCTATATTGCTTTTGAATTATGATATTTTTGTAGATGATCGCGCAATTGCCATCGAATTGTTCGTGATATTTGTCAGTTACTTTGTCCTATGACCAGACAATCGCACAAGGCTTGAACGATGTCGGATAATGCGCCTTCGATCTGGTTGTGCGTTCTAATCCCTCGCGTTTGGGCGAAAAGTCGCTCAATCAGAAGAAACTTGTCGCGGCAATCTGGATCGCCACCAGATTGCCGGAGTCCCTAACTCCTCAAAGGAAGGATGGCGCCGCGAGGCACAGTGTCCATGACGACGTTGGCTGACTTGCTGGAAGATGGGGATATGGCTGGCAGCTTGCTGAGGTAGCGCGGCGGGTGTTCAGGCATGTAGCTGAGCTCGATGTGCAGATCGCCAAGCTTGACCGGGAGATCGCGCCGCGGGCCAAAGAGGATGAGGCGACCCGGCGGTTGATGATAATCCCGGGCAGTGGTCCGATCGCAGCAACCGCGTTCGTTGCGCTGGCACTTCCAATCGAGCCAATCTGCAAGGGCCGTGACTCCGCCGCATGGCTTTCCTTGTATCGCGTCAGCACTCAACTGGCGGCAACCAAGGGCTCGGCAGCATAACCAAGATGGGCGACCGTATGTTCAGGCGCCCGCTCATCATTGGTGCAAGCTCGGTGGTGCTGTAGGCCACCACGCGCGAAGCTCAACGTGGTTTATGGCTTGCGCGCACGCTGACGTATACCCCGAGCATGCTCTTCTCGGGCGCGCTCGTCAGCAAGATTGCACGTCTGGTCTTTGCACTAGCGACCACGAAGGAAGATTACACAGCTCCGGCCGCGGTCTCGGCGTAAATTGAGAAGGCGGTCAGACGCGGGGGGACGTAGGGGATCTAAGGAGGGCATGCCACTACAATCGGCGAGACGGGGTTGGAAAAACCAGGGAATAGGAGGGCGCGGTCAAAGCGTGCAAAGCTTAAATGGATCTGGTCCGCGAACTGCCATACCGGCCTGCAGCTATGGCGTTGCTAATCGAGGCCGGACAGATACTAACATCCGGCTACGCGCCAACATACTCGAAATTACCGCTTGCATGCGATGGGCGTCCACCGAGGCCGTTTGGGAGATAGTCGTTCATGATACTTCTTTCATTACATCCGCATCTTTGCGATTTTGGTACGATCTTCCGTAGCTAAGAACAGGCTTATGGCAGCTTATACCGGCTGCACATGCCAAGCTCCTCATCGATAACGTCGCTTGCGCGGATCTTGCCTCACTTGCCCGCCTTGTACCAACGCGATTTAGCGGGCAATTGCGCCACAGGGCAAAGCTGGTGCTTCTCGCTTGCTCGCATGGAGCTGCCAACTACGCCCACAAATATGAACGATTGCGGGCCGGTGATGACGTATTCGTTGGTTGAGACGCCCGGACTCCATCGGCCGTCCTCATCGCGGCTACGATAGGAAATGCGGAAGCGGTCACGGGCGGCCATCTCCCACGAGACGGCCTGGCTCGAGTATTCGTGCTTCGGGTCGGTGACGTCAGTTTCCTCCCAGAAGCGCGTGCCATCGAAGTACCACGGTGTGATCACCGGATTGGCGCAGGTCGAGAATGTACCCTCGACATAGGCATAGTAGCCCGCCGCCAGTGGGATGCGTTGTGCATTCGCAGCACCGGCAGGTGGTGCCGCAGCGACAACGGATGGTTCCGATGCCGGGCATTGCGCCTGCAGCGATCGCAACGCCTTGGTCGATCCCGCGAGCGAGAAATAGGCCAGCTCGCGCCACTCAGCCCCGTCATCCCCGCTGACGAGGAGAGTGAGTCCGTCATCGCGGCCCCCGAGCAAGCTTTCCAATTCCGGAGCGAGCGGGCCGCTCCAGTCGGCCTGCCCCTCCACCTGTGTCACGGACTGGTCGGCACCCGCTCCGTCCATCGAACCTTCGAACCATAGCCGCAGAGGTCGTCCGGCGGGCGGCATTGGTACCATGGTGCGGTCCGGCGATATGGCCAGATCGATCCCGCCGCCTGCCCGGCATGTCAGGCGCAGATGTCCGAGTTCAGGGTGACCGCTGACTTCGGCGACGGCGCTGCTTGCGCGCCCGCTGAACGCCCATTTTGCTTCGTGGCCGCGGACCTCGTCGATCGGGGGCAGCGCGGCCTGTCGGCGCTGATCGGCTTCATAGTCGGCGTCGGTCCAGCGGTAGCGCTTGATGAGCGCCCACTTCTTGCCGTTCCATGCGAGGGTTTCGATGCAGACTTCCGCGCCCACCCCGCCGCACGCGGTGCCGTGAACCGTCGTTTCGATTCCCTTGCGCCCGCCGCCAAGATCAACGGGCGTCAGATCGCGCAGGATTCCATCGAAAATCGGGGCAAGGCCCTTCCGGCCCGAGCCCAGAATGGTAATCTGGCAACCCGCCGTGCCGCAGAATCCCGATCCGGTGTCCGGAACGATCCCCGCGTCCATTTGCGCCTGCGTGACCTTGCAAGCGAAGGCACTGTGTTCGACCACCCAGTCCGGCTTGCCGTCGCCCGTCACCTCGATCTGACGCGCGAAATTCGCGCGGTCGGGCACAAACTTGCCGCCTGCCTGCTGGCATTGCGCCTTGTATCCTTCAAAAATCGCCTGAACCTCCTTTGGCCAGGAGGGGGCGACAGGGGCCGTCTGGGCCAGCACCCCGAGAGGCAGGATGAAAGGCAAAATCGCCATGGCGGGGTGACGGATCATCGCGTGCGGCTCCTTGATTGCGGTTCGGTTGCTCAGAAATCCGGCCGGTTTTCGCGAGATCGCTGCGCGTCTGCCTTGCCGCGCTCGGCGGTGACGAGCCGCGTGGTGTGGAACAGGGCGTCGTGCCCCGCCTTGAAATCGACCACCCGGATGTAAAGCCGGTAGAGCTTGCCACGGGTCTGCGAGAGTTCCGCTTCCATCATCAGCGCGCAATTGCCTTGCCGCGCCAGCAGGAACGGTTCCGGCCTGATCGCCGCCGCATTGCTGCCGCCGCCGCCCGATCCGTTCCCGGGCGGAACTGCCGCCTTGGCAAAGGCTGTCACGCAGTTGTCCCGCGATGCGAGCAAGCCCTTGGGCCATTGCTTTCGCGCGACATCGGGATAGCGATAGAGGCTGCCGTTGCTGTCCCACACCCAACGCATCGACAGGGTCGAACCATTGCTGGATGGGTTCACAAGATCGCCGGATTCATACGTCGAAGGGCCATATCGCGCGCGGATCTCGGCGAGGACATCCGACGCAAGCGGTGCGGCAGGGCTGGGTGCAAACCATTTGCCGAACCGCTGTTCCAGCCCCGCGGCCCAGACCCGCGTCTCGTTGGGCGGCGCGGTCATGTGGAAGTTGAAGTTCTCCTCATGGTCAGGCTGCTCGCGCCAGCCATGCACCGCGCTGACAAACCGGGTTCCGGGAAGGTTTTCGATCGTGATGGGCCACTCGCAGAACCGGCCGTTGTCGCAATAGTTTGGCCGCCCCTGCCGCGCATAGCCACGCGCGGCCAGAATCGCCTCCGTGGCGGTAAGGTCTGCGCCCATGGGAACGCCCAGCAGCTCGATGGGCTTGCTGCCCGAGGCTGCGCCGGTGAGCAAGGCCGCGCCGATCGCAAGCATCGCGAACTTTGCCCGGCTCATGGCGACACCGTGAAGGTTTCGCGCGCGGCGCGGCTGTATTCGGGCGGCTCGAGATCGAAGCTGACGATTTCGGCTTCGATGGCCCCGCCATTCCCGCTTGGCCGGGCTGCGATGAGGCGGGCGCGGATGATCAGGCTGGCGCTGCTCCACCAACTGTCGGCGCGCAGCGCGGCGGCGCGATCGGGCGACATCTTCCACACCCGCGCGGCACCCGCATTGCGGAAGGTGAGGCTGACCGGCGTGGTATTCTCGCCGAGCGGATAATAGGCATCGGGAGCAAAGGCACCGAACGGGATGCCGCCCAGACCCGGATCATACGCGCCCGGATTGGCGCTGGTTCGCAGCTTGATGCAGCGGGTGCCCTGCATGGCAATCCACTGCGCATCGACCTGCGCATTGGCGCGCTTCCACGCCTCTTCCGCTCCCAGCGAGCGATCCATCGAGACCAGGGCCTCATCCGCCCATTGTTCGCGCGGAGGGGTAAGACCGGTCATCGCGTAATAGACCACTGCCCAATCGCGCGGAGTGAGCCCATCGGCGTAGTTATCGCAGTTCACCGGTGCGGCGGCGGGGGGTACCGCGGTGCCGGTTCCAGCGGTGGCTGTCGTCGCCGCCGCCTGCGTTCCGGCGGGTTCGCCTTCGCCAGCGGGGGCCGCATCGTTGCAGGAGGCAAGCAGCATTGCGCCTGCCATCAGCGCCAGCCCGGACGCCCTGATCGCCGAGACGCTCATAGCTCGGCCCCCTTGTTGGCACCGGCCTGACCCGCCTGTCCGGCCCGCAAGGCATCGCGTTCTGCCGGGAAGCGGTTGACCTCGTAGTCGTAATAGGCCGCCGCATCGATCATCGCGACCTGCACCGACTGGGCCAGCTGCGGATTGTCATAGGCGACATCGACCTGCGCGACGATCGTCAGACCGCAATCTGGTCGCCAGTTCATCTGCGTGCCGTAAATGGCGATGCCATTGCTGCACTGTCGCAGTTTTTCGCGGTCGAACTCGGGAAGGGGCTTGCCGTCGGGCCCATAGAGCCAGAACATCTCGCCGCGATCCCCGGTGAGGCTCGGCTTGCCGTACTTGCCTTCGAGCGCGGCGACCTGCGAGGCGATCGTCGGCTGTTCGCCCTGTGCAAAGGGCTGAATGAGCCACAAGGCATAGACCTTCTCCTGCCCGGGCATGCCGTCGGCGTAGAGGCTCCACTGCGCATCGACGGTCTCGAGCTTCGTACGCGGATCGAAGTTGAGCACGTCGGTCGCACCCCAGCGCGGCTTGTGCGTCCCGGTTGCGATGCGAACGAAGTTGCGGATCTTCAACCCGGCCTGATCGCGGCGCAGGGTCGGGCCGTCGCCTTCCAGCATTACGCTGTCGGCCTCGTCGCCCTTGGGACACTGGGCAAAACGGATTGCGGTTTCGAGCGCAACGCCGAGGCGCAATCCGCGCAGGTCATCGACCGGCCTTCCATCAGGGCGAGGCGGAATGGCAACGTCGCCGCAATCGACCTCGATCTTCTTGCCGTAATAGGTCATCGCGCCGTTCGGCCCCTCGTCGGCGGCCAGATCGCGCTCCGGCGGCGGCGCCGCGGGATCGGAGCTTGCGTTGTTGCAGGCGCAAAGCGTGCCGAGCATGACGGCGGATAAAAGGTGTCTGCGCACCATGGTCATTCCCCTTTCGCGAGTGGATTGCGGAGCTTGCCGAAACCTGCGGCCATGAGCGCGCCGCCGAGCAGGAAGAGCAGCCACACACCGAAGCCCAGGCTGATCCCTGCGGCGAGCTGTTCGCGCAGGAAATCGGGCGCCATCGACAGGATTGCCGATCGCAGTCCCACGACCAGCAGCGCAGCAAGGATCGCCGCAGCGCCGGTCGCGAGCAGCGGCAGCTTCTCGCTTTTGCCCCGCCATGCGGCACTCATCAGCCACAAAGCCGCAATTGGTGCTGCAAAGCGCAGGAACAGCAGGGCCTGCATCGTCCCCATCCCCGATGTATCGGCACCCATCATCCCGCCTGCGGCCGACGCCATCGAAAGCTGGTCCACGATTTGTCCCAGCCCCAGCAGCGTGGCGCTTTGCACGGGCGACGAAAGCGCGGTCATGAAGCAGGCGAGCAGCACTCCGAGCGCCAGCGGCGTTGACAGCGAGCGGGTGAACAGGGCGACAACCCTGGTCCCCTCCGCGCTCGCCGTGATGCCCGAAAGGTCGACCTTGAAGCTGTCCAGCGCGACGCCGCTGACCGGATAGATATCCTTGGCCGTGCCGCCGTCGCTGTCGAAGTCGACCGTCATCCCGGCCACCGGCGGTTTGTCGCCGCGCCAATCCTCGGTCAGGAACCGGTGCCGGGAGCCATCTTCTGCGGCGATGGCGCCGGACCCTTCCGTCTGGTTGAACCCGAGTATCTTGCCCATCATGGTGTCAGCCCCTCGTTTTCGTTGCGTGAGATCACAGCCGTCCGCCGCATTGCTGGCGGGTCCGTTCGTTCAGCGGCTGCATGGTTTCCCTGAATTCCTGCCGGATCGACCTCACCGCCTGCCGGTCGGCCGGATCGACGCCGGCGGCGCGCAGCATGGCGCCGTTGACGGCCTCACGATCCTCGGGCGCAGGCTTCAGCTCCCAGCGCAGCGCCGGGAACGCGGTCTTGAGGTGATCGGGCAGCCCTTCATCGAGCGTTCTGGCGATGCATGCGCAATCGCCCTGCTGGCCGCTTGCGCGACATTCCTTCTCGATCATCACGGCAAATTCGGATTGCCCGCAAGCGCCAAGCGCAAGGCAACTTGCGCCGATCCCGAACATTGCGAGTATCCTTCGACCAGCGATTGTCATGGTCTTGGCTCCTTCGTCTTGCATCCCGCGCCATCCGGATTGACGGATAGGGGCGAGCGGCGAGCGGGTCTTGAAGGGCATCTCAAGAATTTCTAAAGTCGGCCGGGACACAGGGGGGAAGCGCATGGCAGCAAGCCGTTCTTCATCACGGCGCCGCCGGCGACTGTGGAAGTTTTCCGGTGCCGAGTTCGACGAGGCGGGCTGGGAGCTGCGGATCGAAGGGCGGCCGGTAACGCTCGAGAGCAAACCGCTCGAAGTCCTCCACGAGCTGCTGCTGCGCGCAGGCGAGGTTGTCACCAAGGACGAATTGCTCGACGCCGTCTGGCCCGAGGTCACAGTCGTCGAAGGATCGCTGGCGACTGCAATCTCCAAACTCCGCAAGGCGTTCGGCGAACGCGAGAGCAGCGTTATCGAGACAGTTCCCCGCGTGGGTTATCGCCTGATCGCGAAGGTCGAGGTCGAGAGCATCGATGCCCCGCTGTTGCCGCGCTTCAACTTTGCCCCGGGCGGCGCGGTGCCGGGACGCCGGCAATGGCGCCTGGTGCGCGCACTGGGCGACAGCGGCGGGGAGGATGTGTGGCTTGCCGGCCATGACAAGACCCGCGAGCAGCGCGTATTCAAGTTCGCCGATGCGCCCGACCGGCTACGCGCGCTGAAGCGGGAGGCTGCGCTTTCGCGCGTGGTCTTGGCCGGCCTCGGCTCTGCCGCGCCGCTTCCGGCGCTGCTCGAATGGAATTTCGAATCCTCACCCTATTTTCTCGAATACGCTCATGGGGGGCGGGATTTGTTGCAGTGGGCCCAGGATGCAGGCGGGCTGACGGCCATCGCTCTTGACCGGCGCATTGCAGTGGCGGCGCGGATCGCGCGCGCACTGGCCGCGGTGCATGCCCTGGGGGTGCTGCACAAGGATCTCAAACCTGCCAACATCCTGATCGACGCCGGGGGGACCGGCATGATCGTGAGGCTTGCCGATTTCGGCAGCGGGCGCCTGCTCCACGGGGCGGTGCTGGACCAGTTCGGGATCACCAATCCGGGGATGCTGGAGGTCGGCCTCGATACCGACAGTGCGCGGTCGGGCACTCTGGCCTATCGGGCGCCCGAGCTTGTCGGCGATGCTACGCCGACGATCCGGAGTGATATCTACGCGCTGGGCCTGATCCTTTATCAGCTCGTGGTCGGCGACTTCGACCGTGCGCTGGCGCCGGGTTGGGAAGCCGACGTGCCCGATCCGCTCCTGCGCGAAGATGTCGCGGGCGCAGCAAGGGGCGATCCGCAGCTTCGGTTTGCGAGCGCGGATGAACTGGCGCTGCGGCTCGAACGCTTGGCCGAGCGACGTGAGGCGGCCGCTGCCGCGCAGCGTCAGGCTGCACATCTTGCAAAGCAGCAGGAAGCCGAGGCTCGGAGGCAACAACGGCGGCCTTGGGTGCAGGCGGCGGTCGGCAGTCTGGTCATCGGCCTTGTCGCCAGTACTGCCTTTGGCGTCTATGCATGGTCCCAGCGCAATCAGGCTATCGCCGCACGCGCGCTGGCTGATACCAGCTACAGCTTCGTTGCCGAAGACGTTCTGGGGAGTGTCGATCCCGCCCGCGCTGGTGGAGCCGATGAAACCGTTGTCGAGGCGATCAAGCGCGCCAGCGCGAATATCGACCGCCGCTATCCGGACGAGCCGGGCATTGCTGCGCGCCTTCACCTCTCGCTGGCGCGGGCATTCTATGGCCGGGCCGATTTCGATACCGCTCGCGCCGAATTCGCGCGCAGCCAGGCCCTGTTCGCCAAGGCCAGTGAAAGCGGCAGCGAGGATGCCGCCCTCGGGCGTCTGGCGCTGATCCACATGAACAGCGTATCGGGCCAGCCGGATCGCCTCGAAGAAGCCGGGCGCCAGCTGGCTGCCGAGCGAAAGCGGCTTGGCCCGAAGGCGGACAGCGGTCGGCTCGGTTTCGCCCTCGCGCAGGCCGAGGGAGCCTATGGCTACATGGCCGATCCGGCGCTGGCCGAAAAGGCATTCCGCCGCGCTGTGGCGATCGCCGCTGCCGATCCTGCGGCCACGTCACCGACGCAGGCGCTCAAGGCCAAATCCTCGCTCGTGGTAACCTTGATGCGCCTCGGCCGGGCACCCGAAGCAGAGCCGGTTGCGCGCGCGGCGATAGCGGAGTCCGTCAAGCTGCGCGGCGAGGACCATCCCGATACGCTTGTCACGCGCCAGCATCTGCTGAACGCGCTCTCGATGATGGGCAAGCACGATGTGGTGATACGCGACAGTGCGCCCTTGCTGGCGGCGATGGAGCGACGCCTGGGTCCGCAACACCGCTTTACGCTGGCCTTGCGTTCAACCCGGTTTGAAAGCTTTGCCGCCCTCGGCCGCCATGACGAGGCAGCCGAAGAGGCAAAGCAGGTATGGCAGGGCGCGGCGCAGCTTGCCGGGCCGACATCGCATCAAGCGCTGGTCGGACAGATCGATTATGCTGCGGCGCGCTGCCTGACGGCGGAGCGGGCGGAGGGCCTCCGGATCGCGCGCGAGGCGTTGGGCAGCGTGCGGCAGGCGTTCGGCGCCGATTATCCGCTGACCCATGCGATCCGCTATTTCACCGCGGAGTGCCTGATCGCCAATAGCAATCATGCCGAAGCCGGACAGCTGCTGACCGGTCTGGACCGGCAAAAGGTGCAGGATCTGACGGGTCAGACCGATTTCGCAGGCAGGGTCGATCTGGCGCTGGCCGAAATTGCCCTAGCCCAGGGTGATCGTCAGGTGGCCCTTAGAAAAACTCGGTCGGCTGCGTCAACGCTTAAAGAGACTGACGACATTATAGTCCAAAGACGTCTCGAAGTATTAGCTCTAACGACAGGAGGCTGACCAGCCTTCTTTGTTACGCAACAGTGTGGCCATGCCCTTGGGAGTTCTGAGTTTCAGCTGCGATCAAGGGCCTAGGTACTCGCCTCGCGGCTCGCTTTTGAACGCCTTGGTGAAGGCATTATCTATGGACGTACTAGGACGGGAGAAAAGGATCTTTTTGAGCAAGATGTTCTCATCCTCCAGACTACGCAACTGCCGCATCTCCGACGGCATCAGCCAGTCGTATTTCGTATTCCAGCAAAATTAGGTTGCCTAGCTGCAACCCACCTTGTGGCAGATCCCAGTGACCGGCGTTCCCTCCTTGCCCAACCAAGGGTGTGTAAAGCTGAAAACTCGTGCCGCAAATGTTACGGTGTTCAGGTAGTATAGCACTCAGATGCAAAGGGTGTCCGAGGAGTGTAATGGACATCTGCTTCCGTCGGCCGTCGCCATGCCGATTTCACCGTCGTGCTTGAGCCTCACCATCAAAAATTGTGGGCGGGCTGATGTGCTAGCCAAAGGTGGAACATTTACCGCAGTCTCCTGCATTAAGGCTTGGCGCAACCTCGAAGAGTGCTTCGCAGCACGGCAGCAGAATTGTCGAGTGAGGCCTCGCCTTCCAAGCGGCCGTTGATGCGGAGCATCACTGTCCCACTTTGCTGGATCAAAAGCGGAACGAGCTCTGTGCCAGACAATCCGCCAATCCATTGCGTCCCGCCCGAATTGGCGCGCTGGACGGGAATGTTGACCAAGCGGCCGGAAAAATTCCAGGTCATTGTCATTGTGGCTACAGGAGCGGGCTTGTTGAGCAGCATCGCCATGAACGGCTTGCCGCCTTCGCAGTAGAGGCTGAGCGCCTCGATGTTGGGCGAGGCGGCAGCACTGACATAGGCAATGGGAGCGCGCCCCGGCACAGGCACGACCTCCCACGGGGTGCCAGGCAAGGCGACCGCAGTTTCGGGTGGACTATCGTCCAACATCTTCTTGATCTCCGGTGCCACGGGCAGTCGTATCCCGCTGGCCGGAGGATAGACGGTCAGCTTGCCTCGCTGCCAAAGCCCCACCTGCACTTCCCGGCGGGCGGGATCGATCATGAGATAGGCTTGCTCCACGCCCCCCTGATGCGGGGCGTTGCCGGTGAGGTAAAAATAGCGTCCCGCGCGCTGGAGTGGCGAGACAGCCGACAGGTTTGTCTGAAATGCAGCCATTTTCGGCCCGAGCAGTGTCTTCAGGGCGGCTGCCACGGCGCCTTTGTCGAAGATGTCTATGTTATCCTTCGAATACTCTCCCGGGTATTTCCCGACCAGTCCGGCAAGGTTATTCCATTCTGCCGGAATGCCTGGAACCGCGACTGCCACCTCTGGCCGCGGTGGTGGGGGCGCGCCGGCAGGGGCGCTGCCCTTGCACAGGATGAAAGGGCCGCCGTTGGTGAAAGCGGCATGGAACGGATCGGGGCGTCCGCCCGGCGGAAGATCGGCATCGAAGCGGATGACGCCAGGCTTCTCGTCATCGTTCACAAACATGATCACCCGCCCATAGTCGTCGTTGCTGACCGGGAAGGGGAAGAAGACAGCCGTCATTCCATCGTAACTCGCGCCCAGAAAGGTGAGCGCATACTCTACCCTCTGCGGCCTCACCTCGCGGCCCTTGGCGCGAAACAGCATACCATTCTGGTCGATGACGACCCGTGGTTCCTTCGAGCAGTCGCCGCCTGGCGCATAGCTGCCAAAGATGTGATCGACCCCTTGGTCCTTGAAATCGGACAAAGGGAGCGCATAGCCGGTCGCAGAAGCGAATGCCGAAAAGCTGGCGCCTGCCACTGCCAAACGAAATCGGCGAGCTTGCGGAACCCCACGGTGTGAAAATCGCATAACAACTCCTCTCCCGGAACGCGGAGGCCTAGCGTGCAAAAGCCAACGTAATGCCTTGCCGCTGTATTGCCGCAACAGTTTTCGCACTAGGCTGAAAGGCCCGCTCCCTTGAGGAAAAAATCAGTGCGCTCTCGGAGTTGCTCGGGCAGCATGCTGTTTGCTGAACCATGGCTTATGGCCTGCGTTTGGAGGTCTCTGACGAAAAGCCCCATGAACATGTCGGCAAGAAAGTCAGGTGCGCCCTGCATCGACACACCCTCAACATCCCACCTGGCAAACAGCGCCGCGATCGCATCACGGGTCCGGTAGGCAGTGCGGTCAAAGAATTGCCGTGCGAAAAGCGGCTCGTTGATGCTGCGAGCGATCACGATCCGGACCAGAGCGATCACCTCGGGTGCCATGAAATGCTGGTAAAGCCCTTCTGCGATCAGGCGCAGGGTATCGGCCGGCGAAAGGCGTTTGGCCTCGGCGTCCCGGACGAGCGCTTCGCCCAATGGCGCAGTCTCGACAATCACTGCCTCAAGCAAGCCATCTTTGTTGCCAAACAGCTTGTAGATTGTCGCCAGTGAGCCGCCCGCGCGGGCTACGATTTCAGCGAGTGTCGTGCGGTCATAGCCTTGTTCCAGGAAAAGCTGGCGAGCCTCACGGACAATCGCGGCCCTGCGTCTGTCGATTCGCAGGGTGTCGGACGTTATCTCCATGGCGAACGCAAACTCCGCTGGCGGTGGGTGATTGACAAAGGTGTAACGGGCATTACACTATCATAACTTCTAATAAGCTCATAATTGGAAGACCTCTCTCGATGAAGCGTATCTGCACCGGCATTGCCGCCTGCTTACTTGTCGTCGCGTGCTCAGGTGAGCAGGTGCCGCCGCCACCGCAGCCGACCCCGGTGCAGACTGTCACCATCGTCAGCCAATCCATTCCCAACGTCATCGAGCTGCCGGGCCGGGTCGAGCCGGTGCGACAGGCCGAGGTGCGCGCGCGGGTTACGGGAATCGTGCAGAAGCGGCTCTACACTGAAGGCGCGAATGTCGCTCAGGGCCAGCCCCTGTTCCTGATCGATCCGCGCGAGCTGCGCGCCAGCTATGCCCAGACCAAGGCTGCGCTTGAACGCGCGCAGGCCACCGAGCGCAACGCGCGGGCTGTAGTGGAACGCTACAAGGCGCTGGTCGCAGAAAACGCCATCAGCAGTCAGGAATATGATGCCGCGCTGGCAAGCGCGCGCGAGGCAGAGGCCAACGTCGCGCAGATCCGCGCCCAACTGGAGGCGGCCAGCCTTCAGTTGAATTACACCACGGTGCGCGCGCCGATTGCCGGTAGGGCGGGGCGGGCCGAGGTTACCGAAGGTGCGCTCGTCAGCCAGGCCGAGGGAACGCTGATGACGCGGATCGAGCAGACCGCGCCAGTCTATGTCAATTTCGCGCAGTCGGCCAGACAGCTTCTGGAGCTCCGCCGGGCAATCAGTGCGGGCGAGGTGGTGCTCGATGGCAACGACAGGGTCGAGGTTCGTCTCACCTTCACCGATGGCAGCGAATATCCCATTCCCGGCTACATCAACTTCCTCGCCCTCTCGGTCGACGAGGAAACAGGGACCGTCGGCCTGCGCGCCGAGTTTCCCAATCCCACCGGGCTGCTGCTGCCGGGCGAATTCGTGCGCGCCAAGATGTTCGTCGGCGAGCTGAAGCAAGGTATCCTCGTGCCGCAGCGTGCGGTGACCCTGTCCGATCAGGGCGGATCGGTCTTCGTGATCGATTCCAAGGGGCTGGTTGCGCCGCGCCCGGTGAAGCTCGGCGCGCTCGTCGATGGCAACTGGATTGTTGAAAGCGGCCTAAAGGCTGGCGACGTGGTGATCACCAGCAACCTCCAAAAATTGCGGCCCGGCGTGCCGGTGAAGCCGGTCGATGCCGCTGCGAAGGCTAAACCGGCCGCCGCGCCCAAGCCTGCGCAAGCCGCCGGGGCGCGTTGATCCATGGCACGCTTTTTCATTGATCGCCCCATCTTTGCATGGGTGGTGGCGCTCGGCATTCTGCTCGCCGGTGTCATTGCCCTGCGGGCCTTGCCGATCGAGCAATATCCCGAGGTCGCCCCGCCCTCGCTGACGATCAGCGTGGTCTATCCAGGCGCCGATGCCGAAACGCTCGAACAGAACGTCACGCAGGTGATCGAGCAGCAACTCAACGGGGTCGAGGGTTTCCTCTACATGGCCTCGTCGAGCGCATCGAACGGGACCGCGAGCATCACCCTGACCTTCGAGGCGGGGACCGATATCGACATCGCGCAGACCGAGGTGCAGAACCGCCTCAGCACGGTCGAAGCGCGTCTTCCCGAGGAGGTTCGCCAGCAGGGCATCACCGTGCGGCAGGCCAATGCCGGATTCCTGCTCATCGTCGCGCTCACCTCCGACGACGGCGATCTGACCAGCACCGATCTCGGCAACATTGCTTCCAGTCAAGTGATCGACGAGCTTCGGCGTGTGCAGGGCGTGGGCGATGTGACCTTGTTCGGCTCGCCCTATGCGATGCGCATCTGGCTCGATCCCGACGCGCTCGCCTCCTACAACCTCTCGCCCAGCGCCGTGCTGGGCGCGATCCGCGAACAGAATGCGCAGATCGCGGGCGGATCGATCGGCGCCAAGCCGCTCGAACCCGGGCAGCAGATCACCGCGACGATCACCAGCGAAGGCCGGTTCCGGACGGTCGAGGAGTTCGAGAACATCATCCTGCGCGCCAATACCGGCGCCGCGGTCGTCCGGCTGGGCGAGGTCGCGCGGATCGAGATCGGCGCGCAGTCCTATGCCACGTCCACCACCCTGAACGGCGCGCCGATGGCCGGGATGGCGGTGCAGCTGGGCACCGGCGCCAATGCGCTCGCCGCCGCACAGGGCGTGAAGGCGCGCATGGCCGAGCTCGAATCCGGTCTGCCGAACGGTGTGAGCTGGTCGATCCCTTACGACACCACGCCCTTCGTGCAGGCCTCAGTCGACGAGGTGGTCAAGACCCTGATCGAGGCGATGGTGCTGGTGTTCCTCGTCATGTATCTGTTCCTCCAGAACTGGCGCGCGACGCTGATCCCGACGCTGGTCGTCCCCATCGCCCTAGCGGGTGCGTGTCTGGGCCTGTGGCTGTTCGGCTTTTCGATCAATGTGCTTTCGCTGTTCGGCATGGTGCTGGCGATCGGCATCCTGGTGGACGACGCCATCGTCGTGATCGAGAATGTCGAGCGGATCATGCGCGAAGAAGGCCTCTCGCCGCTCGAGGCGACACGCAAGGCGATGGACCAGATCACCACGGCGATCATCGGCATCACGCTGGTGCTGATCGCGGTCTTCGTGCCGATGGCGTTCTTCCCCGGCTCTACGGGCGGAATCTATCGCCAGTTCTCGGTAACGCTGGCGATCGCGATCTTCTTTTCGGCGTTTCTCGCGCTGTCGCTCACGCCGGCGCTGTGTGCCACATTCCTCAAGCCGATTGCGGGCGAGGGGCATGGGGGCGGGCATGGCGACGAGGCCCCAGCAGACAGCATCGCCGAACCCGCTCCGCCGCAGCGGGGCTGGCGCGGCCAGCTTGTCCGCGCGCGCGGGTTCGCTGGCCGGTTCCTCGGCAAGTTCAACGTCTGGTTTGCGAAGATGGAGGGCAAGTATGACCGCTCCAACACACGCATCCTGTCCGCACCCAAGCGCGGGATCGCGGTCTTCCTCGCGCTGGTCGCGGTCACCGTCCTGCTGTTCATGCGCCTGCCGACCGCATTTCTGCCGACAGAGGATCAGGGCTTCCTGATCACTGCGGTACAGGCCCCTCCCGGCGCCACGCAGGAGCGAATGGACGAGGCATTGAAGCCGGTCACCGATTTCTGGATGGCGCAAGAGGAAGTGCGCAGCCTGGTCGTCGTGCGCGGCTTCAGCTTCTTCGGGCAGGGCCAGAACAACGCGCTGATGTTCGCCTCGCTCAAGCCGTGGGATGAACGTTCCGCCGCCGAGAGCAGCGCGGGCGGGCTGCTGGGACGGGCGATGGGCGTTTTCATGCAGAACGACGGTGCGACCGCCTTCGTCATCCAGCCCCCGGCGATCCAGTCGCTCGGGCAGGCGAGCGGCTTCACGCTCAAGCTGCAGGATCGTGGCGGGCTAGGACGCGAGGCTCTGATCGCCGCGCGCGACCAGTTGCTGGGCGCGGCCTCGCAAAGCCCGCTGATTTCCAATCTCAGGCCCGAAGATCAGGGGCCAAGCCCCGAGCTCAAGGTCAATGTGGACCGCGTGCAGGCCCGCGCGCTAGGTCTCTCCATGACCGAGGTCAACGCCGCGCTGTCGATTACCTTCGGGTCGGCTTACGCCAATGATTTCAACCGCGAAGGCCGCGTGTTGCAGGTGCTGGTGCAGGCCGATGCCCCGTTCCGGATGACGCCGGACGACGTGCTGGCGCTGCGCATTCCCAATGCCGTGGGCGAGTTGGTGCCCTTCGGCGCTTTCGCCACGGCGGAATGGTCCGCCGCGCCGGCCAGCCTTGCGCGCTACAACGGCTATCCGGCGATGACCTTGTCGGGGATGGCCGCCGAGGGCGAATCCTCCGGCGCGGCCTTGGCCGAGATGGAACGCCTCGCCAGCGAGCTTCCGCAGGGCATCGGCTATGAATGGACCGGCGTGTCCTACGAAGAAAAGCAGGCAGGCGGACAGATCGGCCTGCTGCTAGGCCTGTCGGTCGTCGTCGTGTTCCTCGTGCTGGCGGCGCTTTACGAAAGCTGGACGATACCGCTCGCCGTGCTGCTGATCGTGCCGATGGGCGTGCTGGGCGCGGTGCTGTTCTCGATGCTGCGCGGGCTTTCGGCGGATGTCTATTTCAACGTCGGGCTGATCACGATCATCGGCCTGGCGGCAAAGAACGCGATCCTGATCGTGGAATTTGCGATCGAGGAGGAGGAAGAACGCGGCGTATCTCCGCTTGAGGCTGTGAAGGCTGCCGCCCGGCTGCGGCTGCGCCCGATCATCATGACCTCGCTCGCCTTTGCAATGGGGATGGTGCCGCTGGTGCTGGCCAGCGGAGCGGGTGCGGCCAGCCGGATCGCGGTGGGCACGGGCGTGCTGGGCGGCATGATCGCGGCGACCGTGCTCGGCATCTTTCTGATCCCGCTGCTCTACCTCACCATCCGCCGGATCGGCCGCAAGCATGACGATCCGGACGAGGCTTCCGCTCCGCCTTCGGACCTGCCACGCGACGGGGAGCCCGCGCAATGAACCGCCTGATCCCGCTTGCCGTTGCCACGGCGCTGCTGAGCGGTTGCGTCAATCTAGCGCCGGACGATACCCGCCCGGCCCTGGCGAGTGCGCTGCGCTTCGATCCTGCCTACCGTCCCGATGGCACGGTGGTCGCATCGCAGCTGTCCTATCGTGACTGGTATCCGGATCCGCGGCTTCAGGCCCTGATCGCCACGGCGCTGGAGAACAACCGCGACCTGATGGCCGCCACCGCCCGGATCGAGCAGGCCCGCGCGCAATTCCGGATCGACGACAGCCGTCGCCTCCCCTCCCTCGTCGCCACGGCCAGCGGCACGCGCACGCGGCAGGCGACCGCAGGCAACCCGGCCTTCGGCGCCGGAGCGGGTAGCGGCAATCTGCCGACATCCTTCACCTTCAACCGTTACGACATCGGGGTCGGCGTCAGCGCCTTCGAGCTCGACTTCTGGGGCCGCGTCAAGAACTTGAGCGATGCCGCGCGGGCGAACTACCTCGCCTCGGTGGCGACGCAGCGGGCCTTCTACCTTTCCCTGATCGCCGACACGGCCACGACCTATTTCGAGATCATCGAGACCGAGGAGCAGATCGTACTGGCCGAAGCGACCGCGGCCAGCCGCCGGGATGGCCTCAAGATCGCCAAGCTGCGGCTCGATGCCGGGGTTACCTCGGCCTTGCCCTATCGTCAGGCGGAAACGCTGCTGACACAGGCTGAACAGCAGCTTTCAAGCGAACGGCTGGCGCTCGCGCAGTTGCGCAACCAGCTGGCGGTGCTGGTGGGCGGGACCGTGCCCGAAGCCTTGCCAGAGGGCCTATCGCTGCAAGCGCAGGCGGACGATCGCCGGCTCGCGGCCGGGCTCCCTTCCGAACTACTGCTGGCGCGTCCGGACATTATCGCTGCGGAAGAACAGCTGCGCGCGGCGCGGGCCAATATCGGTGCGGCGCGTGCGGCCTTCTTCCCCTCGATCTCGCTGACAGGCAATGCCGGGCTGACCTCTGCCAGTCTCGGCAATCTGTTCGATACCGATGGCTTTGGCTGGAGTTTCGGGCCTTCGATCTCGCTCCCGATCTTCGACTTCGGCGCGCGCGAGGCCAATCTCGATCTCGCCAAGGCGCTGGAGGTCGAACAGGTCGCCAATTACGACCGCACTGTGCAGCAGGCCTTTCGCGAGGTGTCCGATGCGCTGGCGGGGCGCGAATATCTCGCCCAGCAGATCGCGACTCTCGAACGGGCGCGCAACGCGCAGGTCGAAATCGCCCGCATCGCCCGCGCGCGCTATCGCGAGGGTGTGGCCGACTATCTCGAAGTGCTCGATGCCGAGCGCAACCTGTTCAGCGCCGAGCAGCAATTGCTCGCCACGCGCCGGGCCTGGTTGCAGAACCGGGCGACCCTGTTCGTGTCGCTTGGTGGCGGAGCTGGCTAGGCCGAACCTCGAGAGTATAGCCATTCCAAGAGTGTTCTGGTTCTCTTTCGACGGCTGACACCAAGACTTGCTGAGCATAACCCATATACCCACTGCCTCATGCGGATGATCCTAATGCACCATGGCCGATTGAAGAGGTTGCTCCATGCGAAGCAGCAGTGGTCGACGAACCCTTCGTAGGAATTCAAGATGCTATCGGAGAGCGCGTTAGCGCGTATAAATTGCCGGTCGTCTTCAAATGGGTTAAGCTCGGCGCGCCACGCCGGCAGCGGCAACACGGTAATATTGGACGGGACGAACAGTTCGGCAGACGCGCGTCATCCGGCCTGATCGAAGGTCGCTGCGGCGTGAGCGCCAAGCATGACATGGGAGGCGAACTCTTCAGGACGCATGCCTATTGTTTCACTGTTGCAACGGGCTCGAAGATGCCACCGTCCTTGCGTTTAGCTGGAGAAATCGCACCGAAGATTTATGCCGAGGCAAGCCGCTGATCGTGAGGACCCGAGGGGCGCGTGCCGCTTGGCCCTGGATCGAGTGAGCTTCGTGTGCATCCGATCAGGGCTTTATCTACGCAACACAGATTGACGAGCCTTCCTTCCAAGGGGTGTTTGCGCATTTTCGACAGACGGACGGCGAACCCCATTTGAAGATAGTGTCCTCCTCGTCCTTATGCCGGAAATGACGCAGGCGCGTGGTGATCACTTTCATCAAAAATGGTACGCGACCTAGGCGCTTTGCCCTCGCCAGTCTTTCTATCCTGGCCTGATTTAATCTAAACACCCAGGACCGCACGATCTGCACCGTCACGCAGGCAATCTGGGTTGCGTCGCTCCCGCTGCCGCCAACGCAAACCTCCAACAGCCTACCATGGTGAACCACCGATCTACTATCAACGATACCCCCGTCAGTCAGATTGTACAGGCTTTGGTCTCAGATGCCTTCCGCGCGCTATCCCGGATTAGTGGACACGAGTACGTTCTTTGGACTACGCCCGAAGGATTTCTCGTGGACGGGAAAAGCAGTAATGTCGCAACAGTGTTGGTCGCTCCCGCCCCATCCAAGAAGCGGGTGAAAAAATGGCAATTCTACTCCCCATTTAGGGTCAGTCATTTATCATGGCAAAGTCAAGTAGGCTTGGGAATACCGCACCCTCGTGACGTCAGTCTTCATGGCCGATCATCTTGATCCATTAAAAAATAAAACAATCAGTCGAATAATCTTGAATAAACCTAACATTTTTCCGTTTGATTAACTAATTTCCGATCACTTTATTGGACGGTAAAGGTAAGGCAGCGCAGCTATTTTTGTCGGAGTTGATCACACCTTAAAACTTAAAGCGCACGAGGCCGCCATAGGTGCGCGGCTGGCTCGGATAGGCCGAGACAGTACCGGCCTGCGCCACGCCGTCGAACACGGTGATCAGATATTGATCATTGAGCAGGTTGCGCGCCCAGGCACCGACTTCCAGTCCGTTTTCGAGCTGGAAGATCATCGAGGCGTTGACCAGATTGACCTCGCGGCTGAAGATCCGCGGGTCGCGGCGCGCATTGACCGGGCCGTTGAAGGTCGGCAGGCCGTTGTTGATCGCGACGTTGCTCTCGTGGCTGTAGTCCACGCGGGTGATCAGCTTGCTGCTGCCGATTTCCAGCGTGTGCGTGGCCGAAGTGGCAAGGCTCCAGCCGGGGACCCCGCCAGGACGCAAGCCCGAAAGATCGCCGACCGGGCTGCCCACGAAGCTGTCAAACTTCGGATCGAGGTGGGTTGCGGCAAAGGTAAACACCAGACTGTCGGACGGTCGGATGGTGGTATCCAGTTCAAAGCCACGAACCGATTGCTGTCCAGCATTGGCAAGAGCAAAGCCCGTGCCGGTGAACAGCACGCTCTGGAAGCCCTTGATAGTCTGGTCAAACAGGGCAAGGTTGAAGCCGAAGCCCGGCCACTGCGCCTTCACGCCGACTTCATAGACCTCGGCGTTTTCTGGCCCTGCGAAACGCGTACCGGTGTTGAGGTTCGGCAAGGCCAAGCCCGCGTTTGTCACCGGTGACGACGGCGCGGCGAACAGCGAACCACTTGGCCCGGGCGTAAAATCACTGGGCAGTGGACGGCTGTCACGCGAGAGGTTGACCGAACTTGCTTTGAAGCCGGTCGCGTAGCTCGCATAGATATTCACCTCGTTCGATACCTGATAGGCGGCGCGAAGCAGATAGGTGAACTTGTCGTCGTTGGTCCGGCCCGGCTCAACCGCGTTGGGCAGGCTCAGGAACGGCGGCTGAAACTGCAGTGGAGTGAGGGGCAGCAAGGTGTTCACTGCCGGATTGGTCGCCGCCGCCAGAAGTGCCTGCTGATTTGCCGCCGGAAGCGCCTGGAACTGCGTCCGGTTGGACACTGCACCGCCCGTGGCAAGAGTGATAAATGCATCGACAAGATTGGTTCTGGACAGCGGGTCGAACGCGTCCATCGCGAAGGAAAAGTCCTTCTTGTCGTCGGTATAGTTGAACCCGCCTGTGAAGACCAGGCCATCCACCGGTTCAAAGTCGACCGTCCCGAACACCGACCAGGCCTTGTTGTCCATGGCGAACCGTTCGGCAGTCAGAGGACCCGGCGTGAAGATAGAGTTCTGCGGCAGGCCGAGCGCAAGTTCGACGCCGTTGAACACTGTCGGCCCGCCTGCCAGCAGGCTGAAGACCTGCCTCGCATTCGCCCCGGTGGTCAGACCACTGTCCTGCTTGACCGTTTCATCGAAATAGAACCCGCCCAGCAGGAAGTTGATCGGGCCATCGAAATCGGAAGTCAGCCGCAGTTCCTGAGTGAAGGTTTCAACCCGTTGATCGCGACGCTCGTTCACGATGTCGGCACCGCTGAAATCGACGTCCTGATCGACGAGGTTGTTCAGTTTGCGATAGGCGGTGATGGACGTGACTGACAGCGGACCGGTGCTCCAGTCGGCCTGAACCGAACCGCCGTAATTTTCCACCTTGTTGACCGGCACCCGGTTGAGAAAGGTTCTGTAGCTGAAGATATCGGTGTCCAGCCCGCCGCCAACCGCGAGAATTGCCGCCGCAGTGGGACCGGCAACAAGGGTGGAAACCTGACAGCAGGCTTCATCAATCTTGGAATAGTCAGCGATCGCGCGGATCTTGAAATCGGCCGTGGGCTCGATCAGCAACTGGCCGCGTGCCGACCAGCGATTGCGCTCGGAAATGTCTTCATCGAGATTGACGATGCGCGCATAACCATCACGGCGGTTGTACGAACCATCGAGCGAGAAGGCGATGTTGTCGGCGATCGGGCCGGTGATTTCGCCGCGCAGCACGACCGCGTCATAATTGCCGTAGCTCGCTTCGATCTGGCCGCCGAATTCGTACTGCGGCTCCTTGGTGACGACCGAGATTACACCAGCCGAAGCGTTCTTGCCGAACAGGGTCGATTGCGGCCCGTTCAGCACTTCGATGCGCTGGACCATGTTCAGATCAGACAAAGAGGCCGCCGAGCGCGAACGGAAGACCCCGTCGATGAACACGCCGACCGAAGGTTCGACCCCGAAGTTGTTATCTCCGTTGCCGAAGCCGCGAATGATAAACGTGGTGCTGGACGAGTTCTGCAGCTGGCTGACGCGCAGCGAGGGGGTGACGGTCTGGAGGTCGAGCACGTCGCGGATCTGCGCCTGCTCGAGCACATCGCCGCTGGTCACCGACACCGAAATCGGGGTCTCCTGCAACGTCTGTTCGCGCTTGCTGGCGGTCACGATGATGACGTTGCTGATTTCTTCACTACCGACTTCCGGCTGGGCGTCCTGGGCGAAGGCCATTGTCGGCATCGGGAGGGCGCAGGCCGCGCCTGCAAGCAGGGTGAATCGATAGGCGCCGGCAGGGCCGGTGAAGGTCGATCGCATAGGTGCTCCTCTCCAAAAGCTATTTCGTCGCAACACGCTATGTATTCCTGTTGAGATAATCAAGCGCTTTCGTAAATTTGGTGGCCTCCACATTGCGACATTACCGGAAGTCGTTGGCTGTTGGCCTTTACGGCACTAGGTACGTGGTCATACTTCATGGTGTGCGCGAACGCTTCGGCTATGCCCTTTGATTGCGGGCTTTCGATGGGGGTTGTCCGGGGCCTGAGGTTGATCTCGCGGGCGAAGCGGCGGGTCTCCCGGGCGGTGTAGCAGCTGCCGTTATCCGTCAGCCATTCGATGGTGGCAGGCAGCCTGTTCACACGGCCGAAGCGGTGCTCGACGGTGGCGGTCATGAGATCGCGCACATCCTCGGCAGATATGCCGGCAGTGGTGGCAACGAAGCCCATTGCCTCGCGATCGCAGCAGTCGAGGGAGAAGGCGACGCGCACCTTCTCGCCGTTGTCGCAGCCGATCTCGAAGCCATCGGAGCACCAGCGGGTGTTGCGGGTATCGACCGCGACGCGCCCGTCGTGGCGCCGCTCGTCACCCTTGCCGCTATGGCGCTGGAGCAGCAGGCCATGGGCCTTCATCACCCGGTAGACCCGCTTGGCATTGGGGGCTGATGGCCCACCATTGCGTGCTTGCCGCCGCAGGAGCGCATGGATCCGGCGGTAGCCATAGGTCGGCAGATCGGCGATCAGGGCCTGGATACGCGCGACGAGATCTTCCTCGGGCAGCGGGGGTCGGCCGCGGCGGCGTGCAGCGGCCTTGCGTCTGGCTGACGAGAGATGCTGCCGCGAGACGCCGAGCGCGTTCGCCACCGCGCTCACAGGTCGCCCTCCGGCAACGAGATCGTGCGCAACGGCGTTTTTTTGGGACCTGCCACCCGCGAGATCGCCTCGCGCAGGATCTCGTTCTCCATGGTCTTCTTGCCCAGCATGCGCTGCAGCTCGCGCACCTTCGAGCGCGCGATACTCGCTGGCCGGAACCACTTCTCCGCCGGCACGGGTGGCGGTCAGGGCCCCGCTTGCCGCCTGCCGGCGCCAGCTAAACAGCTGGTTGGGCGCCACCCCGTGCATGCGCGCCACACGCGACACGCTGTTGCCGGGCAGGAAGGTCTCTTCGACCATGCGGAGCTTCTCTTCCGGGGTCCAGCGCCTACGGCGCTGAACCCCTCCGAGAACCTCCGCATGCACATAGTTCCTAGGATTACTGTCGGTCGTATGCCTCACTCTTACATAAGTGTGAGGTCCTGTCCGGTCATTTGGGGGCCGCTTCAGTCCCCGTGATGGCGTCAAACCATTGCAAGGCAAACTCGCCGTGCTCGGACCGCAGGAGGGCACTTTACCGCAAGGCATCTTGGGCTATAGCAGCCGCATGTCGAAACCATCCATAATCCTTTCAGGCTGTGCTGGCCATGCCATTGCCGCGCTAGTTGAGGGGCCAGAGGGCGCCATGCCGGTCATGCTGGCACACGGCGGCGGGCAGACCAAGCGGGCATGGAAGCGGGTTACTGCCATGCTGTCGGCGAACGGGTTTCGCACCATCGCTCTCGATCTGCGCGGGCATGGGCAAAGCGCCTGGGCGGCGGACGGGGCCTATGACATCTTGGATTTCGCGCAGGATCTTGTCGCCATCGCCGGAACGCTTGATCAAACCCCCGCGCTGATCGGCGCCTCGCTTGGCGGCCTTGCCGGGATCATGGCCGAAGGCCACATCGCACCCGGCAGCTTTGCCTCGCTTACGCTGGTGGACATCACCCCCAAGATGGAGGCTGGCGGGGTTGCGCGGGTGGTTGGCTTCATGGCTGCCCATGCCCGCGAAGGCTTTGCCTCGCCCGAGGAAGCGGCACGGGTGATCGCCGAATATCTTCCCCATCGTCCGACCCGCAAGGCATCCACCGGGCTTGCCCATTATCTGCGCCAGCGGGACGACGGGCGCTATTACTGGCACTGGGATCCGGCCTTTATCGATGGCGTCATGCGCCGACAAGCGGGGCGCGGCGATGACAACGATTTCGGGCACAGCGAACTGGGCGAAGCGGCCGGGCGGCTGGCGCTTCCGGTTCATCTTATCCGCGGCGGATCGAGCGATCTCGTCTCGCCCGAAGCAGTGGCGCATTTCCGCGCGCTGGTGCCGCACGCGGCCTACAGCGACATTGCCGATGCAACGCATATGGTGGTGGGCGATCAGAATGATGCCTTCGGCGATGCGATCCTCGATTTCCTGATCCGCACCCATCGCGGGGATATTGCGGCCTAGGCACGCCGGGCGGCTTTGTGCCGCGCGGCAGCCCTGTCATCCCGGCGGCGGCAGCTCTTCCCAGCCAAGGCCAAGCGACTTTTGCACCGCAATCCAGCTGGTGGTGAGGCCCGCGAGCGCCCGGTTGAGGTCAGCCTGCGACTGATCGCGCTGCCTCAGCGAGGCGTTGAGTTCGGTGCGCGAGATTACTCCCGCGCTGTGGCGCTCGATATTGAGATCGGCGGCAGTATCGGCCTGCCGCTTGATCTGCGCGAGCGCTGCCACATAGGCGCGGTTCTGGGCGAAGCGGGCGAGCGCCTGCTCGGCATCGCGCAAGGCACCGAGCACGATCTCGCGGTAGCGTGCCTCGGCCTCGTCGCGGGTGCCTCTGGCTTCGTCGATGGCGGCAGCGGTGCGCCCGAAATCGAGCAGGTTCCATTGCAAGCGCGGCAGCGCCAGCGCCGCCAGATTGCCGGGGTCGAGAACATCACCCGGTTCCGGACCGCCAAGACCCAGAACGCCGAGGAAGGAAATCTTGGGGAAGCGCCGGGCTTCGGCCACTCCGATGCGGGCGGTGACGGCGGCAAGATTGCGCTCGGCGGCGCGGATATCGGGGCGGCGCGCGATCAGCGCCGCCGGATCGCCCACCTCGACCCGCTCAGGCGGCAGCGGGATGGGGCCGCCATTGGCCAGCATATCATCGAGCGCGCCGGGAGCCTCTCCCACCAGCGCGGCCAGTGTATCGCGGAAAACTGCACTATCGGCGCGCGCCTCGGCAATCCGCGCTTTCAGCAATTCCAGCTCGGCATTGGCATTGCCGACCGGGAACAGCGCCAGCGCGCCCTGTGTGTAGCGTGAATAGGTCAGCTCCAG
This sequence comes from Novosphingobium sp., assembly GCA_024236215.1. GTDB lineage: Bacteria > Pseudomonadota > Alphaproteobacteria > Sphingomonadales > Sphingomonadaceae > Novosphingobium. Next base: position 266,060 of record JACKKX010000004.1, on the reverse strand, counting down.
CGTCTGCTGCTGCAGATCGCGCTCGCTTTCGAGCAGCGCCAGCCGGGCCTGGGCTTCGCGCAGGGCGACATAGGCGCGGGCGACTTCGGCGGCGAGTTGCACCAGCGCATCCTCGCCCGTTGCCACCGCTGCCGCAGCCTGCGCATTGGCCGCCTCGCTGCGCCGCACCTGCTCGCCGGCGAAATCAAGCTCCCAGTTAGCGATCGCACCGAGGTTGTAGAAGCTGAGGCTGTCATCTCCGCCACTGCCACCGCTTGAAGCGCCGGATGGCGGGCCTTGCAGGTTGAGATCAGGCAGGCGCCCCTGCGCCACGGTTGCGTCGGCCCCGAGCGTGGGGAAGCGATTGGCCCGCTCCGCCCGTACCCTCGCCCGCGCCTGCTCGATCCGTGCGCGCGCCGCCGCGATGCCGGGATTGTCGGCGAGCGCCCGCGCTTCGAGTTGATCGAGCACCGGATCGCCGAGCAGCGTCCACCATTGGCTCGCCCGCGGCGCAGTAGCATCCACATCCTCGCCCGCGCGCAGGAATTGCGTGGGGAACGCACCCGCCGCTTGCGGCGGCCCGGCATAATCGGGCCCTGCGACACAGCCGGTCACAAGCATGAGGGGGAGGGTGAGAAGAAGGAGGTTTTTCATAACAGTCTCAGTGCATCGAAAGCGATGCATTCTTGGGCAGGGGTCTCAGGAACAGCACCAGCGGCACTGTTGCCAGCGTAATCAAGCCCATGCCGAAAAACACATCATTATAGGTCATCACCAAAGCCTCGCGCTGCAGCGTTCCGGCAAAGCTTTCCAGGGCAGCCTCGGCATTGCCCATCATCGCGCCCATGCCGCCCAGATAATCCTGCACCTGGGCGCTGTTGGCGCTGACCGCTTCTTCCATGCGGCGGCTATGCAGCCACATGCGCTGATCCTGAAAGGACGCAAGCCCAGCCAGCGCGAAGGATCCGCCAAGATTGCGGGCGGCGTTGAAGATGCCCGAGGCATCGCCCGCATCCTCCTTGGCGACCGACGCAACCGTTGCCTGATTGAGGAACATCATGGTGAGGATCATGCCTATTCCGCGCAGGAACTGGCTTTCTGTGAAGACTCCGCCGCCGGACTCCGCCGTCAGGCTGACGCTGACAAAGCAGCTTGCCGCCATGATCAGCAGTCCGGTGCCCACCGCAATGCGAATGTCGATCTTGCTGATCATCAGGGGCAGCACAGGCATCATCAAGAACGCTGGAACGCCCATCCAGAAAATGACCTGACCCGTCTGCAAGGCATTGTAATCGGAAATGATCGCAAGAAATTGCGGGATGACATAGGTCGATCCATACATCACCATTCCCAACGCCAGTGCCATCACGATGACGCTCGCAAACTGGCGACTCAGCATCAGCCGGAGCTTGAGCACCGGCTTGCTGGCGTAAAGCTGGCCATAGGCGAGCAGCAGGAACCCGATGATCGTGACAATCGTGAGCTGGATGATCAGCGGGGATTCAAACCATTCCTCGCGGTGGCCCTCTTCAAGCACCACAGTGAGGCCGCCGAGCCCCAGGATCATGCCCACGATACCGGCCCAGTCCGCCTCGCGCAGATATTCCCAGTTTGGCCCTTCATGCGGCAGGCCGATGAACAGGAGACCAAGCAGCAGCGCACACACCGGCACATTGACGAAAAAGGCGTAGTGCCAGCTCAGGTTCTCTGTCAGCCAGCCGCCCACCAGCGGGCCCATGACCGGCCCCAGAATCACCGTCATCCCGAACATGGCCATGCCGATCGGCTGCTGCGATGGCGGCAGGCGCTTGGCGACGATGGTCATGGCAGTGGGGATCAGCGCGCCGCCCATGAAACCCTGGCCGGTGCGCCCGATAATCATCGTCATCAGATCGGTGGCGATCCCGCACAGCACCGAAAAGGCGGTGAAGGCCGAGACCGCAATAATCAGCAGCGTGCGCAAGCCAAGCAGGCGTTCCAGCCAGGCGCTGAGAGGAATGATGATGATTTCCGCCACCAGAAAGGAGGTGGCGATCCACGTCCCCTCCGTGCCGCTCGCCCCGATTTCGCCTTGGATGGTCGGCAGCGCGGAATTGACGATCGAAATATCGAGCGTCGCCAGCAAGGCGCCGAGCGCACCAGCCGCTACTGCCAGCCAGGCGGTCAGATCGGCGCGTTCGGCCTGCGGCGCGGGGGGCTGGCCCTGAAGCGCAACATCCATCGCCCGTTACCTCTTGGCAGGCGCTTGGACCGCCCCCAGTTCATCCTTGGCGGAGCGGGTATCGACCGTCGCCACCACCGACATCCCGGCCACAAGCAGGCGCCTGACTTCCGGGCCTGCCTCGATCTTGATCCGCACTGGCACGCGCTGTACGATCTTGGTGAAATTGCCGGTCGCATTCTGCGGCGGGAGGATCGAGAACTCGGCCCCCGTACCCGGTGCGATGCTGTCCACGCGCCCTTTAATCTCGACATCGGGCAGGGCGTCAACCTTGAGCGTCACGGGCTGTCCGGGGCGCATCAGGGCCAGCTGGGTTTCCTTGAAATTGGCAGTCACATACAGCTGATCAGTCGGCACGATGCTCATCAGCCGCTGTCCGGGCTGGACAAACTGGCCGGGCCGGACGGTCAGATCGCCGATCCGCCCGGCGATGCTGGCATTGAGTGTGGTTGAAGCAAGGTTGAGCCGGGCGGCTTCAAGCTGCGCGCGCGCGGCATTGGCCTGCGCGGAGGACTGGCCGATCTGCTGGCCGAGCGAGCCCTGCCGACGCTCACTCGCCAGAACGGCAGCGCGTGCTGCGGCCACCTGCGCCTCAGCCTCACGCGCCTGGGTCTGGAATTGCTCCAGCTTCTCGCGCGGTTCAGCACCACTTTCAGCAAGCGGGCGGTAGCGGGCGACCTGCTGTCTTGCGAGTTCGGCCTGGGCGCTGACGGCGGCGAGCTGCGCGCGCGCCTGCGCAATCGCGGCATTCTGTTCGCGCTGCTGGGCGCGCACCGTGTCGCCGCCAGCGAGCAGGGCTGCAATCTCGGATTCGATTTGCGAGGCCTGTGCCTGATAGTCGCGCGCATCCAGCTCTACGAGCGCCGCACCGGCCGCCACCGCCTCATTCTCGCCCACCAGCACCTTTTCGACATAGCCTGCGATCTTGGGCGCGACGATCACGATGTCGGCCGCGACATAGGCATTGTCGGTCGATTGCTGGAATTTGCCGAAGGTTTCGTGTTTGTAATACCAATAGCCGCCTCCCAGCAGGATAGCGATGGCGGCCGCGATCAGGCTGCGGCGCAGGCGCGGGTTGGCAAGGCGATTGGATTGCGCAGGTGCCGCCGGGGCAGCGGGCGCGGCAGGCACGGATTCGTCTGCGTCCGTCGCAGACTTTGCAAGGCTTGCATTATCGGCATGGACAGCCATTATTCAAAGTGCTCCTGCGGTAACAGCCCCTCCCGATGCGAGCGCCATATAGTGCGAGCGGGAAAATATGAAAGTCCTTTATCAAAAATTTTCTGGAGTACTGGATGTTGCCCTCTGATTGGCGATCAACATGACCCTTGATGGCCTGACCAATGACGCTCAAGTTTCGTTTCCGAAGGGTGAGAACAGCCGCTCAATGCTCGGAGCCGTCGACGATTACGTCCAGCCTTTCAGCCTTAACTGGCCCCTTCGCCAGATGCGGGCCCAAATGAATGAACAACTTATTTTGGATCCAACGCCCATCAAGACTGTCGTCACCAAGGAACTACGTCTGGTAGCAGCAAACACGCAGCCTGTTGTTCGTCGCACTCAGATTGCACAGATCGGCGGCGGCTACCGACGGCTCCCCGGGCTTCTGCTCTCTAGTCGCTGCTTGCGCAAATCCCCTGCCGGAAGCTCTGTGGTGCTTCGCAGAAACGCGGCATCGTCAGCATGGCTATTTTGCAGAACAAAATGTTCTCTGGGTAGTCTCGCTAGGATCTGCCGCCAATGGGCGAAAATCGCAAGAGAAAGGACTCTTTGGCAGGGGGCCGCTACTTCGAGGGTTCTCACATAGGCCATCATGTCAGGCTCAGTAGCCAGAGTGCTACGGTCGATGATCACAAAAGCATCAGAACTCGAACAGTGCCTCGATGCCGACGTTTCGGCCGCGCATCAACGGTGAGAATGTGCCAGCAGTCGGCTGGAGGCCGAACGGGCGACGCACGCCGGTCGAGGTCGAGCCTGGAAACGTCGGACCGAACGGTACCTGCGTGTCGCCGCCTTCCTGCACTTGATCGAGCAGGTTGCGCCCGTAGAGCGAGAGCGACAGGCCATCGACTGGAGTGTTCCATGTGATGTTGGCTTCCAGCATGCTCACGTCGTTCAGCCAGCCGAGGTTGTCGTCAGTGTAAGCCGCCTTGTCACGATACTGGTAGTTCACCCGGGTCAGGATGTTGCTGCTGCCCAGATCCCAGTCATGGATGAAGCCCGCACCGACAGTGACCGGCGAAACGCGCGGAATGCTCAGATCGAGCGAATCGGCCGGGTTCCCTGTGATACCGTCGGAGCTGCCGATGTTGAAGCGCAGGCTGTCATAGCTGCCGTCAATCAGACCGAGGTTGGCTGTAAATACCAGCGAATCCGACACCCGCATCCGCGCTTCAGCGTCGATCCCCTTGATCGTGGCATCGGCGGTGTTGACGATGTTCTGCACCACACCCGACGGACCGGCCACGTTCACTTCGCGCTGCATGTCCTGGATCTTGTTGACATAGGCAGCGATGTTCAGCGTGAATGAACGATCCGCGGTCTGGAACTTGCCGCCGATCTCGAAGGCATCGACCTGTTCTTCGTCAAAGCCGAGCGCACCACCGGTCGCCGCACGGATACGTTCGAACAGCGCCACGTCGGTGATGCGGAAGTTGTAGCCGCCCGAACGGAAGCCGCGGCTCCAGTGACCATAGACCTGACTGTCGCCGAATTCGTACTGAAGGCCGACCTTGGGCGACACATTGCGGAACCGCACACGATCGGTAAACCCGTTGCTTTCGCCCGGAACGAAGGGATTGGTTCCCGATGTCGGGCAGGTGTCATCAACCACAGAGCAGGTGGGGCGCGGCCGGATAAAGGTGACGCCTGCATCCTTGGATTCCTGATTCCAGCGGATGCCGGCAATCAGCGAAAGATTGTCGACGAACTCCCACTGGGCATTGGCGAACACGCCGATCACTTCGTGGTTCTGGGAACCACCGCCCCAGAAGCGCGGGGGCTGCAGGTTTACCGGCAAGTCGCGGCGCAGGCTGCGTTCTTCGGTGTAGGCCAGGTCCTGTTCGAACCAGAACCCGCCGACGGTCAGATCGAGCTTGTCGAAGGAAAGCGCGTAGCGCAGTTCGTTCGAGAACTGCTCCTGCGCGGTTTCGGTTGTCGAATGGAACAGGAACAGCGGGGTCGCATCGATGTCGCCTAGGGTTGTGGCGTCATACTTGCGCCAGCCGAACACGTTGGTCAGCGTGCCGCGCCCGATATCGACGGTCGCGGTCAGCGAGCCGGTCCAGATCTCGTTTGAATAACTGCCAGGCTCGTCGATCGAAAAATCGAACGAGCGCCGGTCGAACAATGCACGGTTTTGGCTCGACGGGCCATCTCCGTCGCTTTCGAAGTAGTCGAGCTTGCCCAGCAGGGTCAGGCCGCCAACACGGGCTTCCAATGCGCTGCGCAGGATCTTGGTTTCCGCCGCGCCGTGGTTCGAACCGTCGAACAGGTTGCGGAAATAGCCTTCGTCCTTGTTGTAGTAGGCGCCGACCTTGAACAGCAGCACGTCTTCGACGATCGGGCCGGAGACCACGCCGCTGACGGTGTAGTTCGCACCGCCGCGGCCGCCATCGACCGGTCCGTCGACCGCTGCGCGGAACTTGCCGCGGAAGTCTTCGGTCGGGTTGCCGGTGTTGATCACCACGGCGCCGCCGGTCACGTTACGGCCGAACAGCACGCCCTGCGGACCGCGCAGTACTTCGACGCTGTCGAGGTCGAACAGGTCGAACACCACGCCGCCGTTGATGCCGAGATACACGCCGTCAACGAACACGCCGACGGTCGGATCAATCGAAGGGATGGACGAATTGATGCCGATACCGCGGATAGTGAAGTTGGCCGCGCCGCGGGTCGTGCCCACGTCGTCGAGACTGACACTCGGCGCTTGGAACGAGAGGCCAGATATGGTGCGGATCTTGAAGGCTTCGAGCGTGTCGGCGTTGAACGCGGTCACCGCGAGGGGGATGTCCTGCACGTTCTCGGGGTCCTTGGTCTTGGTCCCCGTGACGAGGATTTCACCGATCGAGTCGAGCGTGTTGCGTACATTTTCCTGCGGCGCGGCATCCTGTGCGTGAGCCACAAAAGGGCTTACAGCCACAGTTGACAGCAGCAATGCGGATGCAAGTCGGGAAATCGTAAGAGTGCGCATATCAGCTCCCCACATTTCAATTTGGCTCATTCTTTTCCTGAAGCATCGTGATGCGTCAACTGGATCGCAAAGGAAGGAGCCACCTGTGTGACTAATCTGCAACTATTCCTTCCCTACTTCCTTTTCGAGCTGACCTAGAACGAAGCTGCGGATGCTGGAGGCAGCTTCAAGTCAGTGCTGCGGGCGCGAATCGCTACCGGCGAATCATCTACGTCAACTGTACATCGAACCGGACCTTCACCTCCTACTACGACATCATTCACCACTGCTGCAGGGCTTGGAACAGTCTCATCGATTAGCGTTGGCGCATCATGACCTTCGACCGCCGTGCGTACCCACACAAGCGCTCGATCGTAGCACCTGAAAGGTCGGTGAGCGAAGATGACAAGGCGGGGGCTAAAGACATTGGAGCTTAAACTAAAGGGGTTTACTATTGGAATGATTCCGCTATGAATAACGCTGGAGGAAGGCCCTTCAAGTTCGTTATGGTTCCCTTCCTCTCTCCACACCTGGGGCGGCGCAAGCGCCGCCCATTTTTATCAGGCAGCTCCTACTCCGAGTGCCTCGCTATGCATCGGCTCGAAGGATGGTACTGGATTCCCCGAATGCGCCGGCATTGACGCTCAAATGCTCAAGAATATCCTGCAACGCCGCCCTAGTTTCGGGCGATATTCCTGACCACAATATAGCATGCACAGCATCAGCCGCGCGTCTCAGATCTGGCAAAACACTCGTCACGCTCGGTGTGAGAGTTAATGACCAGGCTCGGCCATCTCGGGGATCGCGACGTTTCTCAAGGAATCCCCGCTCTGATAATGCTTTGATCGCCAATCCTATGGTTGCAGGTTCGAGATCGAGGTTTTTGGCGATCTCCGTTTGAGTTAATGCCGGATCTCTAATGATTTGCGCCAGCACACGCCATTGGGTTCGATTGAGTCCCAATTTGATGACGCGGTCATCAAATGCCTTCCGTGCGGCACGGCTGATTTCATCCATCAAAAATAGTACTTGGTCGTATTCATTGAAAACACGATCCACGGGGAGCGGCGTCGATTTGTTGTTCATCTTTTGACACCTATAATTTTTACACCCGATCCTCATTGAGTCGGACTCCGAACCGGCTGCTGTTTTGCTTATCGGTATAGCGGATGCAATAAGTTTGCCTCAGTGTAGCCTGACAGCGCAGCGGCACGAATGATCGTCGGTCCAGTTCGTGGCAAATGGCACCTAGCCCGGTAGCCAGAGGAATTGCCCCGCTTATTTCCGCTAAGCAGCTCCGGATCAAATGAACGTTAACATGCACAGTGGCGGCATTTCACTTAACATAATGTTTATTATCTCATCGGTATCGATGATTATCGTTAAATCTCATAATGTTGTATTGGAAAACTTCGTCTCGATATGGTCTGACATGACGCCCAGGCTCCTCCCGGTCATTGTCTCAAGCTGCCATCTGCATTCTCAATACAAACGAGCATCCGTCGGGCTGAGGGTCGTGGTGTCGGGGCGAAGCGCAGAACAGGCAACAACGCCACAGTATGACTATTGTGCCGCGCTTAGCTAGCCAAACTGCTGCGCCACGGAGGCCAAGACTTCTGTTACCGCTTCCTTGGACACACTCACACCCGTATCGCGCGCATGGGCGGGCCAATCCGCGAGGGCTGCTCGCACCTCGTCGATAGCGGCGGTTACACGTTTGGCGGGGATCCCGTGGTTCTTCCCAAGCTTCTCGACATGCTCGCGCGTGATGGCACGGCCTTCGCCCAGAACAGCCATGTAATGCTCGCCGCCGGGGCCATTCGAGAATGTAAGGTCGAAAGCAGGAGCAAGCCGCCAATTTCCCCGATCATCCATCAGGTAGGCATGCTGGCGGACATGATCGTCGCGGTTTCGCGCGAGGATGTTGAAGACCATGCGGCGGAAAGCTTGCTCGACGTCCGCCATGCTATGCGTGATGGCCAGTGTCGCCTTGAGGAAGCCGTCGTAATCGACGCTCGGCATATGTGAGGACGCTTCCAGGGCCCCGCCGAGGCTGACCATATGCAGCCGCTTTCCCACAGCCGGCCGATCGAAACGTCTGGTTGCGAAATGGCCCGGTCCGGTCTTCGAGGGGATAAGCCGCGTTTCCGCCATGTCGATCTGCGCGGCGCGCGCCATGCGGGCATAGGCCTCTTCCACCGGCCCAATATCCACGGGGTCAATGGTTGCGGCAAATTTGACGATCCATTGCTGACCGGCTCTTCCGCCAGTGGCGTTACTCAGTTCGTCTCCGGCACACAGGCTGCCATCCGCGCCGATCGCCACGTGAACCTTCGGCCGCGCGCCGCCAGAACCGCCGCCGAGACGTGCTAGCAGATCGTCCAATTCTGACGCCTCGCCCAGAAGCACATGGCGGGCTTCATCGGCCAGAAAGTCAAGGTCGATGCTATCAGCTGCTTCGTCCGACAGCGTTTGAGGCTGGAAGACAAGGGCGCCGCGGCCTCTCGCGCCGACCAGAGCAAGCCGGTCCACCGCATTGAGGTCTTCAAAACGATGTCCCAACTGCTGGACGCGACGCCTCAGCAACAACAGGCCCCATGCATCGGGCAGGCAGTCCGACAGGAAACCGTGGAGGCCTTCGAATATTCGGCTGCGGGCAGGGTGCAGGCCGAACTCAGATGGATAGTTAAGCGGAGAGATCGGAAGACGCGCAGCGATGATCTCTGCCGACCATTCGAGCTGAGCCAATCCGCTGGCCATCGCCAGCCTGCCGACAGAACGCGGCGCTGCAGTCTCGTCGGTCAGCAGTCCAACCGCCAAAGGCGTTCCCGGAGCCAGCTTCATGACCCAATTCCACTTGAGCGCCCGCTGGCACGCTGGCGCTGCCGCTTGGCTGCCTGACGCTGCTGTGCAAGCAGTTCATCCATGCTGGTCGCCGGAACTTGTGGAAACAGCGCGACAATGCCCTCATCGCAGCGCAGTGCAATGGCAGCGCGAACAAGGTCTTCGATGGATGCCCTGCCTTCGGTCTCCATCCGTCGCCATGTTCTGTGGGCCACGCCTGCTTTGGCGGCTGCCGCTTGCTGGGTAAGATCGAGAGCCAGGCGGCGAGCCTTGATCCGCTTACCGAGGTGCGTCAGCTGATCTTGGAGGATGAATAGCATGGGCCATATATGGCCCTCTAGAATCCAATTGTCAATTTTATGGGCCGTATTTGGCCGCTTAATTCGCGCGCGAGACTCTGGTTTAAACTTCGCGCTGATGACGTGGCACCGTCACAAGCCGCTTCACCGTGAACGCTCAATGCGTTCCTGCTCTTCGGCGATGTAGTATTGAGGTATGACTCGCGCGGTACATCCGTTTAAACGCTGGGCTCAGCTTCAGGCGCCATCCGTCCCGCCAGTTCCATGCATTTCCACGCAAGACTGGCCGTCCAATCATCTTCTCCAGAGTGAGGAGGACGCAAAAGAGGAATAAAATCATAGCTTCGTGCGGCTCTGGCAGGGCCGCTGATAAGCCTAGCGATGACACCCGTAGGAAATATGCTGCCGATGCGAAAAAAATCAGAGCCAGCGTGATGGGCTTTAGCCATTTCATCAGAGACATATAGCTTTGCAAAACGAGCCTCAAATGTTCGCGTCGTGCTCTTTGCAGTATGGATTGGCGAACTATGGTCCGTTGGGTGGCGGCGCGATCAGGGTATCGATCGGCGAAGAAGGAATGCAGGTTTCGTTCTGCAGCGCCAAACACATCATTGTCATTCATTGGCTGCCATCCTTCTGGTCAGCACGTCTGCCATATCGTCCGAAATTGTGCCGTTCTCGATCAAATATTGAAAGAACAATTTCGCAAGGTTGATCTCGTTCTCGCTGCTTGGGTTTACCTCATACCTGAGGTTGAAATCCTTCGCGAGGCGGATCGCTTGTTCGAACATCTGCAGCAGGTTGTCGCGAAACATGATGCCTGTGCCGGATAGCAGCCAAGTAGGGTCAACTCGATACTCTTGGCAGATCTTTGCAATGGCAGCAGCGGGCGGGTCGCGGTCACCTCGTTCGTAAGCCACGAGAGCCGACTGTGAGAGCCCTAGCTTGCTGGCGAACTCGATTTGCGTCGCCTTTTTTGCGCGGCGCACATCGAAGAATCGTTGTCCGATCGTTGTCATACACGAATAGGCTTGCGGATTATCACGAAATGCATATTATTGTCGCATCTGCATAATGACTCGCCATTGGCGGATGAGCACGCAGAATACGGAGGATTTGCTGATATGCAAATGATGACCATCCGAGAAATCGCGCGGCATTCTGGCTGGCCGGAGGGCCGGATCCGCCGCCTCGTGGCAGCACGTCGGCTTCGCCACGTGAAACTTGACGGCTTACTCCTTCTTCCAGCCAATGCCGTAGATGAGTTCGTTCAGGCCAACATGGTTGAACCAGATCTCAAATTTGGTTCGCAGCCTTCGCCCGCCGCGAGAGGAGTTTTGCTGTGACCAGCCTCACACCCATCCTCGACCGAGCAAAGACGCCCGAGGCTTGGTCCGCACTGCTTGCCGAGAATGGCATCGTGCTTTCGCCACGAACCTTGCGGGAGTTAGCGCACCGGTGGGGTGCTTGCCACAAAGTGGGCCGGGTCATGCTCATTACCCCTGAGCAGCTCGACCTTATTATCGAAAGCCAGAAGAAATGCCCCTCGAACCTTATCCCCGCGGCGCGGTCTGGTGGGCGCGCGGTCGGGTCGAATACAACGGCGCGCCGATCACCGAATACTACCGATGCAGCACTGGCGCATCTGAGGAACAAGGCGCTTGGGACTGGTGTCGGAAGGAAGAGCAAAGCGCCATCCGCGTCCACCTTCTAGGTGAGGATCCGGAAGAAAAGGCTATCACCTTTGCCGATGCTGTCCTGAAGTACGACGCCAAGCCCAAGGAAGCTGCCTACCTTGTTCCAATCACTGTGGAAATCGGCTCGCTCCCGATTCACCAAATCAGCCCTAAGCTGGTCCGTGAGCTAGGCCCGAAGCTCTATCCGAATTGCTCCACAGACACCTGGACCCGTCAGGTGGTGACGCCGGTCAGGGCGGTGCTCAACAACATCAATGACAGCGAAAGCGGAATCGCCTTTCGAGTCAGGGGCTATACCCAGAAAGAAAAGGTCGCGCAGGATAACAAGCGCAAGAGCACCGGGCGGAAGAAGTATCCGCCGGGTAGCTGGGAATGGCTGCTCAAGTTCCGGGAACATGCGCCTCCTCGCTTGGGCGCGTTGGCGCTGCTCATGTTCGTCACTGGTGCTCGGATCAGTCAGGCAGTCTCGATGCATCCCCACAAGCACATCAACAAGGCGAAGGGCATGATCTGCATACCCGGCGCCAAGGGGCATGGGGATCGATGGCTGCGGGTGCCCGACGAAATCCTAGCCGAGCTGGCGGCCCTGCCCGAGGTCTATCCTCGCGACTGGCCGCGCAAACCGGAGAACCTGAGGCTCTTCGGCTATGCAGATCGTGGCGGACCGCGAAAGCTCTGGAACAAGGCCTGTGAAGATGCCGGCATCGAGCAGATCCCGTTCCATCCGGCGGGCCGTCATGGCTTCGGTCAGGAAATGAATGTTCGCGAAAGAGTCGACGAGAAGGCCGCCGGCGCGTTCGGCGGTTGGTCGGACCTCAATCTGATGCGCAACACCTACACGCATGCCGAGGATGCTGAGATCAAGATCAATCAGGCCCTGCGTCGGGGCCTGTTGAAAGCCGAGCGCAAGACGCGGCTCAAGCTGAGAAAGGAGCTCTGATGCTGTACGGGTTTTGTACGAGCGGAGGTCGATTCCGGCCCTTTTCGGAGGTGAAACGGGGTCAAAACCTGCAATTTAGAGAAATGGCCATCCATAAATTCCCTATATTTCAAGGGGATTTATGGTGGGCGCGGCAGGGATTGAACCTGCGACCCCACCCGTGTGAAGGGTGTGCTCTACCGCTGAGCTACGCGCCCACTTCCCGCCGCAGGCCGCACGGGCCGTTTGGCGATCGAAGGCGCGCCATTAGACAGGCCGGGGCGAATTGACAAGCCGGGAAAGGCGGATAGAGCGCGAGGCCATGAGCGACGAAACGACTTCCGGTCCCGACCTGCCGCCCGATCGCCTGGCGATCAGCCCGCGCAGCCCCTTTTTCGATCAGGACGTGCTGATGCGCGGCGTGGGCATCCGTTTCAAGGGAACGGTGCGCACCAATATCGAGGAATACTGCATTTCCGAAGGCTGGGTGCGGGTCCAGGCGGGCAAGACGATGGATCGCCACGGCCAACCGCTGACGATCAAGCTGACCGGGCCGGTTGAGGCATGGTTCGAGGATCTGGGCGAGAACGCGCCCGTGGCCAAGGCCTGAACCAGGACTTTCTTACCAGCCCATCCGGGTCTTGATGAAGGCGCCGATTGGGTCGTTCGCGGCCCACTGGCTGTCGCGCGCCGGGCTGTCGGGGCGGGACTTCAGCCGTTCGCCCTTCTTCGGCTTTGCCGGGTAGATGAAGCCGGTGATCGGCCAGTGCGATCCGCCCAGTGCCTGAATCGGGGCATACCATACTCTTACTTCTGACCAGTCGTTGTCCGGCGAAACGTCGATCACCTTGACGTTGTCCTCGATCTGCCCGCGTCGACCGTTGATCGGGCTCCAGTTGGCGTGCCGGATCAGGATGGTGCGCGAATCGACGATCTTGCTCACTGCCGCGACATGACCCAGCGTGGAGTTGCCGTGGGGGGCAAAGGCCATCACCGCTCCCACTTTGGGTTTGTACCCGCGCGCGTAGCGTCCCTCGGCCTGGCCCCACCAGGTGTGGGCGTCGCCATAGATCCCGATTCCGGTGACCTGACGGGCATAGGGAACGCATTGTAGATAGGGCGGCAAGGTGCTGCCGCCCGAATTCTCGACCGAGGTGCTTTCGTCGAAATCGAAACCGCGCGCACCCGCAGGCATCGCCGCAGCGGCGGCCAGGGCGCCGAATGTCAGGAAAAATGCCGTCTTCATGGATCCGGAAATGCCAGAACAAGGTTAGTCCTCACCTGCCGTCCATGGTTAACGCCGCGGCAAGAACTTGCCGCGCCGCTTGCAAAAAGCTGCCGGTGCGGTCAGGGCGATGCGATGCGCCTTCCCCAGGTCATCATCATCGGCCGTCCCAACGTCGGCAAGTCGACCCTGTTCAACCGGCTGGTCGGCAAGAAGCTGGCGTTGGTCGACGATCAGCCCGGCGTCACGCGGGATCGCCGCTTTGGCGAGGCGCATCTGCTTGGCCTCGATTTCACCATCGTCGACACCGCCGGTTGGGAGGATGAGGATCCGGCCAGTCTGCCGGGCCGGATGCGGATGCAGACCGAGGCCTCGCTCAAGGGTGCGGACGTTGCCCTGTTCGTGATCGACGCGCGCGCCGGGCTGACCCCGCTCGATGAGGAAATCGGGCGCTATCTGCGCCAGCAGAGCGAGGTTCCGGTGGTGCTGGTGGCCAACAAGACCGAAGGGCGCGCGGGCGATCACGGCCTGTTCGAGGCCTTCTCGCTCGGCTTTGGCGATCCGGTCGGGCTGTCGGCCGAACACGGCGAGGGTCTGGCCGACCTGTTCGAGGCCTTGCAGCCGCTTATCGAGCATCTTCAGCCAGATGAGGAAGCCGAGGCGGAAGAGCTGGACGATGAGGCGCTCGAAGCCGCCCCGCTCAAGCTGGCGATCGTTGGGCGGCCCAATGCCGGCAAATCGACCCTGATCAATGCCCTTCTGGGCGAAGATCGCCTGCTGACCGGTCCCGAGGCCGGGATCACCCGGGATTCGATCGCGATCGACTGGAACTGGACCGATCCCGCCAGCGGCGAGACCCGCCCGGTACGGTTGATCGACACCGCAGGCATGCGCAAGAAAGCGCAGGTTACCGACAAGCTGGAAAAACTGGCTGTTGCCGACGCGCGCCATGCGGTCGATTTCGCCGAGGTTGTAGTGCTGCTGCTCGATGCAACCCGCGGACTCGAGCATCAGGATCTCAAGATCGCATCGCTGGTGCTGGAAGAGGGCCGTGCGCTGATTATCGCGATCAACAAGTGGGATGTGGCCGAGAATGCCTCGGGGCTGTTCAATGGCATCCGCGCCGCGCTCGACGAAGGTCTGGCCCAGGTCAGGGGCGTTCCGCTGCTGGCGGTTTCGGCGCGCACCGGCAAGGGGCTCGATCAACTGGTCAAGGCCGCCTTCGATCTGCGCACGGCCTGGTCGCGCCGGGTGCCGACCGCGCTGCTCAACCGCTGGTTCGATGAGGCGCTGGCAAAGAACCCGCCGCCCGCGCCCGGCGGCAAGCGGATCAAGCTGCGTTATATCACCCAGGCCAAGACCCGCCCGCCGGGCTTCGTGCTGTTCGGCACCCGGCTTGACGATCTGCCCGCGAGCTATCGGCGCTATCTGGTCAACGGCATACGCCGCGATCTGGGTTTCGATGCGGTGCCGGTGCGCCTAACACTGCGTTCGGCGAAGAACCCTTTCAAGAAGGATTGAGGCTTCAGTTCATCGCCGGAATGCAGGTGAATCCGGCGGCGCTGAGGCGCGAACAGGCTGCCTGGGCGGCCTCGCGGCTGGCAAAACCGCCCGCCTGAAGCTTGGTCACCGCCCCAGCCTTGACATTAAGCCGGGGATGACCGGCAAGCTCGGGCCGACCCTTGACCTTGTTCCACACGGCATCGGCATTGGCGGCAACGCCAAAGGCGCCGAGCTGGATTCGCCACGGTCCGGCGGCGGCAGGCCGCGTTGCAGTGCCTTGCGGTGCTGCACCTGCCGCGGGGACAGCGGGTTTGGGCACAGAGGTCTGCTGCGCAACCACGGGGCGGGGCCGGGCATAGTCGGCCCCGGCACTGGCCGGGTTCGATCCGCTGGCGACGCGCTCGGCCTCTGCCACGGCGCTGCTGGCGCTCGCCACGCTGGGCGGCGGATTGCGGGGAGCCTTCGGCGCGGCACTGATCGGTGGGTTGGCGCCCGGCACGGTCGCGCCAAGATCGACCGCAGCAAGCTGCCGCGCACGGGTCGCCTGGGCCTGGCTGTCCAGTTCGGCAGCGAGGGCGATCGCCTGCTGGCGCTGCTCCATCGGAATGTACTGGTCCATCTGGGTCAGGGCCTGGGCGGCCTGGGGGAGGCCTTGCTTACGCGCCAGGCTGACCAGAGCATAGGCGCGGACCCAGTCCTTGGGGACCAGCTCGCCATTGAAATGCGCGATCCCCAGCAGATATTCGGCGCGCGGATCACCGCGGTCGGCGGCCGAGCGCAGATAGGGCAGCGCCTGACCGCGCTCGCCGCGCTGGAACAGCAGCAGCCCGTAGTTGTCCGATGCCTGGAGGTGGCCCATGGCCGCGGCCTGGCCAAACAGCTTTTCGGCCTGAGGGAGATCCTGCTTGACCCCCTTGCCCAGCTTGTAAGCCTGACCCAGGTTGAAGATCGCATCGGCGTCGCCGCGCGCGGCCTCCGTCTGCCAATGCTTGACCGCGGCGGCGAAATCGCCGCGGGTCCAGGCATCGACCCCGGCCTTGGTATCGGCCAGCAGGGGCGAGGCCAGAGCGAATCCCAGCCCGGCCAGCGAAAGCGCGATCAACCGATTGCGGCCCATATGAAAATTCCCGTTTTGAACCCCAAGGATTAAGCCCCGGGCGGTCGGCGATCGGGCCGATCCGCTTGCGGTGTGCCATCGCTTGGTAAACTGCCATGGTGAACGCAAGGTTAGCAAAGGAAATCGCAAGGAATTTCGCGAATCCGCAGGTCTGGCGAGGTGCGCCGTTAACCGAAAATTAGGAACGATCTGCGATCCCCCGGGGCAACTCATTTTGGGTTTGCTGTCAAATCTACAGGGGAACGAGCGTTGCGGGTACTGGCATTGGCATCGCAGAAGGGCGGATCGGGCAAGACTACTTTGTCCGGGCATCTCGCCGTACAGGCCCAGCGCGCAGGCGCAGGTCCGGTTGTGCTGATCGACATCGATCCGCAGGGATCGCTGGCCGACTGGTGGAATGAGCGTGAGGAAGAATTCCCCGCGTTCGCCCAGACCACCGTGGCCCGGCTTGCCACCGATCTGGCGGCGCTGCGCCAGCAGGGTTTCCGCCTGGCGGTTATCGATACCCCGCCCGCGATCACCATGGCGATCCAGTCGGTGATCTCGGTCGCCGAGCTGATCGTTGTGCCGACCCGACCCAGCCCGCACGACCTTCGCGCCGTGGGCGCCACGGTCGATCTGTGCGAGCGTGCGGGCAAGCCGCTGATTTTCGTGGTCAATGCCGCCACGCCAAAGGCCAAGATTACTTCGGAAGCCGCTGTCGCGCTGTCGCAGCACGGCACCGTTGCTCCGATTACCCTGCACCACCGCACCGATTTCGCCGCTTCGATGATCGATGGCCGCACTGTGATGGAGGTCGATCCGGGCGGGCGTTCGGCAGCCGAGATCGTCGCGCTGTGGAGCTACATTTCCGATCGGCTCGAGAAGAATTTCCGCCGCACCGTATTCGCGGCCCCCACCGGCGCCGCAGTGCTGCCAGGTGTCCACCGTCCGCAAGGCGGCTTCGGCCGCCGGGTCGCGGGGTCCTAAGGGGAAGCCGGGGGCATGAACGAACCCAAATCCTTTGCTTCGCTGGGCCCCAGCCTACTCGCCCGCAAGGGCGGCGCCAAGCCGGCGATGCGCTCGCAGCTTTCGGCAGTGACGACGGTTGCCGAAGTGCCGCCGGTCCATCTGGTTGAGGAAGACCTCGGCTGGAACGACATGGGGCACGGCGAAGTGGTTCCGATTCATGGTGAGGCTGCCGAGTTCGCTCCGTCCGAGCCAGCCCTGCTGCCGGTCCCCGAAGTGGTTCTCCAGCAACGCACGCTGACCCGTCAGGTCGAACGCGAGCGTCGTTCGGCGCTTTCGGAAGGTCGTCGGGCCGCTTTCACGTTGCGGGTCGATCCGGATCGTCACCTCAAGCTGCGGCTGGCCTGCACGATCCGCAATCGCAGCGCCCAGCAGCTGGTTACCGAGGCGCTCGACCGCCTTCTCGCCGAATTGCCCGAAGTTGCCGATCTCGCCGCCCAGGTGGCGAAGAAGCAGACTAACTGACTGATTTCAAAAGAGGGAGATTTCCCATGTTTGCCAAGCGCACCCCCCGCAAGCTCAAGAGCCTCGGCCTGCCGTTGGGACTGGCTGGAGTGGCCGCCATCGCGCTGATGGCCGGTACCGGCATCAGCACCACAGCCGGTGCAGCACCCAGCCCGGACCGTACCGCTGCCGAGGCCCAGGCTGCGCTGGCCAAGGGCAAGGTGGACAAGGCCATATCGCTGGCCGAGGGTGTGGTTGCATCCAACCCGCGTGAGGCCGCCTACCGCGCCTTGCTGGGCAATGCCTATCTGCGCGCGGGCCGGTTCGAATCCGCTGCGCAGGCATTCAATGACGCGATGAAGCTGGGCGACAATTCCACCCGCACCGCGTTGGCCCTGTCGCTGGCGCAGATAGGTGCCGGGCGCAACCGCGACGCGGTGGCAATCCTGCAGGATTGGCGCGATGCGATTCCTGCCGCCGATCTTGGCCTGGCGCTGGCGCTGGCCGGCGAATCCGGGCGCGGCGTTGCGATCCTTTCCGACGCTGTGCGCGCGGGCGATAACTCGCCCAAGGTGCGCCAGAACCTGGCCTATGCCTTTGCGCTCGACGGGCGCTGGCGCGAGGCTCGACTGATGACCGAGCAGGATCTGCCTGCCGACAAGGTCGATGACCGGATCAGCAACTGGGCCCAGCTCGCCCGGCCCGAAGACACCCGCAAGCGCGTCGCCGCGCTGCTCAACGTTCCGGTGCGCGCCGATGCAGGCCAGCCGGCCGCACTCGCGCTGGTTGACAGCCAGGGCGCCGAACAGCTCGCTGCGGAATCAACGGCAGCCACCAGCCCCTATCCGGCCACCGCAGAACTGCCCCCGGTTGCAGCTACGGCCTATGCACCGGCGCCGGTCCCGGCCTATGCGCCTGCTCCGGCACCGGCAGAGCTTTCGCATTATACCCCGGTTTCGGCCTCTGTCGCCGTGCCTACGGTCCGCCAGAACCAGGTTCGGACGGCCCCGGCCTACCATTCCGGCCAGTCGGCGTTCGTCTCAATCCCTGTGGTTCAGGATCTGCCCTCCGATTACAGCCCCGCTCGCGCCGCCAACACGGTCGCCTCCGCGCGCCCGAAGGGCATTCGTCCGCGTCAGCCGCGCAACATTGCCTATTCGCCGATGGGTGGCGGAACCCACATGGTCCAGCTCGGCTCGTTCCTGTCCGAACAGGGCGCGCGCCGTGCCTGGGGGATCTATGCGCGCCAGAACCCGGAGCTGAAGAAGTTCCGCATGAACATCAGCCAGGCAACCGTGCGCGGACGCCACTATTGGCGCGTCGCTGCCGCCGGCCTTGATGGCAACGGAGCCTCGGGGCTGTGCTCGTCGGTCAAGGGTCGGGGCGGGGCCTGCTTTGCCTATACTGCGACCCGTACGCTTCCCGGCCATGTCGCAAATGCGCCGATGCTGGCCCGTGCCAAGCCTGCGGCCAAGCCTGCCGCCCAGCCGGCAAACCAGGCCGTCAGCGGCCCGGCCAATGCCCGTCGGCACTAACGCTTCACTCTCCTGAAACCTATCGCCCCCTTCCGCCCTGGCGGGAGGGGGTTTTCCTTGCTTAAAGCTCGATCGCCACGCCGCCCTTGAATAGCGCGGTGACACGGCCCTGAACGCCCTGCCGATCGAACGGTGTATTCCCGGCCGCAGCGGCCATCATCGCGCTATCGACCATCCAGGGCCGCTCGGGATCGATCAGCGCGATATCGGCCTCGCATCCGGGAGAAAGGCTTCCGGCATCGGCATTCAGCAGCCGGGCGGGATTTGTCGCCAGCAGTTCGAAGGCGCGAGCCATGCCAATCACGCCGTCGCGGACCAGGCCCAGCGTCAATGGAAGCAGGGTTTCGGCCCCGGCCATGCCCGGCTCGGCATCGGCAAAAGGAAGGCGCTTGTCTTCCGGACCGCGCGGATCATGCCCGGAGGATACGACATCGATCGTCCCATCGGCCAGGGCGGCCAGAACCGCCCGGCGATCGGCTTCGGTCCGCAACGGCGGGGAAAGCCGGGTGAAGGTGCGAAAATCGCCGATCGCCATGTCGGAAAGCATGAAGTGGGCGGGGGTGATTCCCGCAGTGACCGCCGCGCCGCGCGCCTTTGCCTTGCGGACCAGATCGAGCGCGGCAGCAGTGGTCACCTGCCGCAGATGAAGCCGTGCCCCGGTCAACTCTGCTAGCGCAATGTCGCGTGCAGCTGCCAGCGCCTCTGCCTCGGCGGGGGCGGAAGGCAGGCCCAGCCGGGTTGCCATCTCGCCCGCTGTGGCAACCGCACTGCCCGTCAGGGCGCCGTCTTCGGCATGGGCGACCACGACCAGCCCCAGCATCGCGCAATAGGACATCAGGCGGTGCATCACCCCCGAATCCGCGATCCAGCGCCGCCCGGTGGCTACTGCGCGCGCGCCGGCCTCGCGCATCAGCGCCAGCTCGGCGAGTTCGCGCCCTTCCAGCCCCTTGGTTGCAGCGGCAAGCGGGTGGACCCACAGGTCAGGCTTGCCCGATTGGGCCGCAAAGCGCACCGCCGATGGCGTATCGAGTACCACACCCTGATCGGGCATCAGCGCTGCGCGGGTGATCCCGCCAAAGTGAAACGCAGGCTTGTCGATCGCGAAAACGCCCAGATCGACCAGCCCCGGCGCGATCAATGCACCCTGCGCATCGATCACCCGATCACCCGGCAGCGGCGCCAGATCGGCTCCCACGGCAGCGATTCGATCGCTTTCGCAGCGGACTGCGCCCGCTGCAGGTGCAGCGCCGGGCAGGATCAGCAAACCATTGACGATGGTGAGCGGGGTGAGCGGCTTCATGTCCAGCCCTCCACCTTGCGGCTTCGCCGGGTCAGCACGTCGAGGCAGGCCATGCGGATCGCCACTCCCATTTCGACCTGGCGGGTGATGGCGCTGCGTCCGGCAAGGTCTGCCACGTTGCTGTCAATCTCGATCCCGCGGTTCATCGGTCCTGGGTGCATCACCAGGGCATCGGGCCTGGCCCGGGCCAGGCGGTCCAGCGTGAGGCCGTAGAGGTGGCGGTACTCGCGCGGACTGGGGATGAACTGGCCGCTCATCCGCTCCTGCTGGAGCCGCAGCATCATCACCACATCGGCACCGTCCAGCGCAACGTTGAAATCATGGAAGGGCGAAACCTTCAGGGCCTCGATATCGGCGGGCATCAGTGCCGGGGGCGCACAGACCCGCACTTCGGCGCCCAGCGTTGTCAGGCAATGAATGTTCGATCGGGCTACCCGGCTGTGCAGGATATCGCCGCAGATCGTCACTTTCAGCCCGGCGATATCGCCCTTGGCATGGCGGATGGTCAGGGCGTCGAGCAGGCCCTGGGTGGGATGCTCGTGCTGGCCGTCTCCGGCGTTGAGCACCGGGCAATCGACCTTGTCGGCGATCAGCCCGACCGCACCGGAGCTCTGGTGGCGGATCACGATCGCATCGGCACGCATCGCGTTCAGCGTCATCGCCGTGTCGATCAGCGTTTCGCCCTTCTTCACGCTCGACTGCGCGGCGTGCATGTTGACCACGTCGGCCCCCAGCCGCTTGCCCGCGATCTCGAAGGAAAGTAGCGTGCGGGTGCTGTTCTCGAAGAAGGCGTTGATGATGGTCAGCCCTGCCAGCCGGTCATCGCGCTTGTGCGGTTTTCGGTTGAGTTCGACCCATTGTTCCGCCTCATCGAGCAGAAACAGGATCTCCCACGGAGCAAGGCCGGCCAGCGCGATCAGGTCGCGGTGCGCGAAGGCGGCGGAGCCAGCCGGATAGCGGCCCGCGGCGGTTGGGTTCGACGATGTCATTGAAGACAGCGCCATAGCTTCCCCGGCCCGCCTGCTCAAGCGCTTAAAGCCGCCCGGCGGTGGACAATCGCTCCCGGTCGAAGCGGGGCTGGTGTTCGGGCCTGCCGGTCCCTATGTCTGGGGGAACCAAACATCAGGGAATTTCCATGCTTTTTGCCCGCAAGGTCTGGCACCTGCTTGTCGCGATCAAGGACGGCCTGGTGCTGCTGTTGCTGCTGCTGTTCTTCATGGCGCTCTATGCCGCGCTGACCACGCGGCCCAGCGCCGGGCTGGTGCGCGACGGCGCCTTGCTGCTCAAGCTCGACGGTGCGGTGGTCGAAGAACCGGCGGCGAGCGATCCGCTCGAAAACCTGCTCGCTGCGGAGGTGCCGACCAAGGAATATGCCGCCCGCGACGTGGTGCGGGCACTTGAGCTGGCCGCCAGCGACGCACGGATCAAGGCGGTGGTGCTCGATCTCTCGCGCTTTACCGGCGGCGGGCTGGTGCACATGGAGGAAATCGCCGCCGCGATCGACACGGTGCGCGCCGCGAAGAAGCCGGTGCTGGCCTATGCCACCGTCTATGCCGACGATGGCGTCATGCTCGCGGCCCACGCCAGCGAAGCCTGGGTCGATCCGCTGGGCGGGGCTTTCGTGCTCGGACCGGGCGGCAACCGGCTCTATTACGGCGAGCTGCTCAACCGGCTCAAGATCAAGGCCCATGTGTTCCGCGTCGGAACCTACAAGGATTTCGTCGAACCCTATCTTGGCACCGGCCAGTCGGCCCCCTCGCGCGAGGCGCGCCAGGCGCTTTACGATGCGGTGTGGAGCAACTGGAAAGACAACGTCGCCAAGGCGCGGCCCAAGGCCAACCTGGCGCTGGTGACCAGCGATCCAGCGGGCTGGATCAAGGCGGCGGGAGGAGATGCCGCCAAGGCCGCGCAGAGCGCCGGGCTGATCGACAAGATCGGCGATGCGGTTGCGTTCGGCGAACGGGTCAGGGAGCTGGCAGGGGAAGACGGCACCGATCGGGCCCCGGGTGCCTATGCGCACTCGTCGATGGGCGCGCTGCTCGCCGCTCACCCGCGCTCCAGCGAGGGCAAGGCCGTGGCGGTGGTCACGGTTGCGGGCGAGATTGTCGACGGCAAGGCCGGTCCCGGCACGGCCGGCGGCGAGCGGATCGCGGCGCTGATCGACGATGCCAATGCCGATGATGCCCCGGCCCTGGTGCTGCGGGTCGATTCGCCCGGCGGTTCGGTATTTGCCTCCGAACAGATCAGGCTGGCGCTGGAACGCTACAAGGCCAAGGGCCGGCCGGTGGTGGTTTCGATGGCCAATCTCGCGGCCAGCGGCGGCTATTGGGTCTCAACCCCGGCGCAGCGGATCTTTGCCGAACCCTCGACCGTCACCGGCTCAATCGGGATCTTCTCGATCATTCCCAGCTTTGAGGGAGCACTGGCGAACTATGGGGTGACCAACGACGGGGTGCGTACCACGCCGATCTCGGGCCAGCCCGATGTGCTGAGCGGCCTTTCCCCCGATGTGGAGGCCATGCTCCAGGCCAATACCGAGCATGGTTATTCCCGCTTTCTCGATCTCGTTGCCAAATCCCGCGGCAAGACCGCCGCACAGGTCGATGCGATCGCCCAGGGGCGGGTGTGGGACGGCGGCACTGCGCGGCAGAACGGTCTGGTCGACCAGTTCGGCGGGCTAGACGATGCTCTGGCCTATGCCGCCAAGGCCGCCAAGCTCGATACATGGCATGCCGATTTCTACGGAACCCCCGCACGGCCGTTCGCCTCGCTGATCGAACGGTTGGGCGGCGATGAGGATGAGGGTGGCAATGGCCCGACAGGCGCCGATCTGGCCGCGCTGGCGGCCGGCCGGCAGCAGGGGATGATCGACCGGGTGGCCGCCGATCTTGCCCGTCTGCTCGGCACCCGCGGTGCGCAGGCGTATTGCCTCGAATGCCCGGTTCTGCCGGGCAGAACGCAAGGCGCTGCCGCCCGGAAAGCCGGGCTGGTCGCTTTCTTGTCGCAACTGCTTGGCGCCTAGCCCTATGGCGCTTGCCCTTTCGGATCGGGGCCACTAAGGGCCACCGCTTGATTCCGTGCATTGGCGCGTGCTGACGCGAAAAGGTACGGGCTTCGTCGGGCCGCGGGCGTGGCGGAACTGGTAGACGCGCTGGATTTAGGTTCCAGTATCGCAAGATGTGGGGGTTCGAGTCCCTTCGCCCGCACCAGTTCGCCCCAGGGGGCCGGTGCAACTGGAAGAATTCTGGAAGGCTTTTGTCGTGATGCAGATTGTCGAGACCACCAACGAGGGTTTGAAGCGCGCCTACAGCGTCAAGATCGCCGCCAAGGACATTGCCGCGCGGGTCGATGGCGAAGTGGCCAAGATCGCGCCGCAGGTGCGCATGCCCGGCTTCCGTCCGGGCAAGGTTCCGGCCAATCTGGTCAAGAAGATGCACGGCCCCGCGCTGCATCAGGAAGCGCTCAACACCACGGTGCGCGAGGCGCTCGACAAGGTGGTAGCCGACAACAAGCTGCGCCCCGCCACCCAGCCGCAGGTTGCGCTGGGCGAAGGCTATGAGGAAGGTAAGGACGCAGAGCTGACCGTCAGCCTGGAAGTGCTGCCGGCGATTGCCGCGCCCTCGCTCGATGGGCTCAAGCTCGAAAAGCTGGTGGTCGCGGTCAGCGAGGCCGAGGTTGACGAGCAGGTCGCCCGGCTCGCCAGCGGCGCAAAGAGCTTCGCCGATGCCAAGAAGGGCAAGAAGGCCGAGAACGGCGACCAGCTGACGATCGATTTCGTCGGCAAGGTCGATGGCGTGGCTTTTGACGGCGGCACCGCCGAGGACGCCGCGCTCGAACTGGGTTCGGGCCGCTTCATTCCGGGTTTCGAGGAGCAGCTGGTCGGCGCCAAGGTCGGCGACGAAAAGACCATCACCGTGACCTTTCCGGCCGATTACCCGGCTGAAAACCTCAAGGGCAAGGAAGCCACTTTCGACGTAACGGTCAAGGCGGTGAAGGTGCCCGGCGAGGCCAAGGTTGACGATGAGTTCGCCAAGAACCTGGGCCTCGAAGGGCTCGATCAGCTCAAGGGGTTGCTGCGCGGCCAGCTTGAACAGGAAAGCGCCGGGCTAACCCGCACCCAGATGAAGCGCGCACTGCTCGATCTGCTTGCTGCTGGGCATGACTTTGACGTGCCGCCTTCGATGGTCGAAGCCGAATTCGAGCAAATCTGGGCCCAGCTGACCCAGGAAGCCAATCGCGAGGAAGATGCCGCCGCCGCCATGGCCGAGATCGAGGCCGAGAAGGACGATTACCGTGCGATCGCGGTTCGCCGGGTTCGCCTGGGTTTGCTGCTGTCCGAGATCGGCCAGGCTAACGGGGTCGATGTCAGCGCGCAGGAAATGAACATGCTGGTGCAACAGGCCGCGCAGCAGTACCGCCCCGAAGACCGCCAGCGCTTCGTCGAATACATCCAGCAGGATCCGCTTGCCGCCGCGCAGCTGCGCGCGCCGCTTTATGAGGACAAGGTGGTCGATTTCCTGTTCGACAAGGCCGAGGTCACCGAACGCGAAGTAAGCCGCGAGGAACTGCAGGCCGCGATCGAGGCCGAGGAAGCGGCGCCTGCAGCCGAAGCCAAGCCGACCAAGAAGGCAGCCGCCAAGAAGGCACCGGCCAAGAAGGCGGAAAAGGCTGAGGAGGCCCCCGCCGCTCCGGCCAAGAAGGCCGCGCCCAAGAAGGCACCCGCCGCCAAGGCAGAAAAGGCCGAAGCCGCGCCGGCCAAGAAGGCCCCGGCGAAGAAGGCTGCCGCCAAGAAGAGCTGATTGCTCCCTGCCACGGGCAGGCCAGACAAACGAAAGGCCC
The DNA here is from genome assembly GCA_024236215.1 of Novosphingobium sp. Lineage (GTDB taxonomy): Bacteria > Pseudomonadota > Alphaproteobacteria > Sphingomonadales > Sphingomonadaceae > Novosphingobium. Next base: position 240,959 of record JACKKX010000004.1, on the reverse strand, counting down.
AGCGCGATGGTCTCGCGCTGGGCCTTTCGTTTGTCTGGTGTCTGGCGGTTACTTCACCTTGCAGGTGTTGATCCCGAGGATCGAGTAGAGCGGGCAGGTGCCGAGCAGACCGGTGACCAGCGGCACAACGCCAATCCAGCCGAACGCGGTGGTGCCGTTGAGCGCCAGCCCGATCAGGACGATGCCGAGGAAAATGCGCAGAGCGCGATCGATAGTGCCTTCGTTGCGGGTCATGATTCTGTCCTCCAGCTTGCGAACGCGTTGACGCTGCCACATTGGTCTGGCCGTGTCTGTGACATTGTCACCGTTGGAAGAATTTATTCTCCCGCATTGGCCAGCAAGGCAAGTCCTGCATGATCGCGCAGTTCGATATGCCCGCGCGCCAATTCGATCAGGCCGTCGCGGGCAAAGGTGCCCAGTTGGCGGCTCACCACCGCTCTTGCCGAGCCGATCTCGGTTGCGAGTCGTTCGTGGGTCGCGCCAACCCGGTGGTCGGGATCGGCCAGGCGCAGCAAGGCCCGGGCCAGGCGCTGCTCGATGCTCGCCAGCGCAACCTCCTCGACCAACCGCTCAAGATCGGCAAAGCGCGAGGCGACCGCGCTGAACAACTGCGCGCGGAACGGGGCGTCGGCGGCGATCCGTTGCTGAAAGGCCGCCAACGGGATCACGTCCAGCTCGATCTCGGTTTCCGCCACCGCCTCGGCCGAATAGCGCGTGCCATTGACCAGGCAGCCAAAGGTTTGAAGACAGATTTCGCCGGGGCGCACCCGGTAGAGCACGATCTCACGTCCATTCTCGGCCGTGAGCGAAACCTTGATCGTACCCGCGTGGACTACCACAAAGCCGCTGCATTCATCGTCCGGGCGGTAAAGCACCTGACCTTTGGGAACCCGCATCGCTGCCACGGCTATTCGCCCCAGCGCCGTAGCGACGGAACCGGGAGGGCCGCGCTGCGTACCCGCTCGAATGCTGCGCCGGCTTCAAGGATCGCCTTGTCCTGCCACTTCGCGCCGATGAACGAAAGACCGACTGGCAGGCCATCGACTGCGCCCATCGGTACGGTCAGGTGCGGATAGCCCGCCACCGCGGCCATGGTCCCAGCGCCGACGCCCACGAAATGGCCGCCGTTGACCAGATCTGTGGTCCAGGCCGGGGCCCCGGTCGGCGCGACCAGGAAGGCGACGTCATACTTGTCGAGCAGCCGGTCGATCCCGTCCTTGCCCGCAAGACGCAAGGCGTTGGCCCGGGCTTTGCGGTAGGCGGCCTCGTCGGTGGCGGCTTCGGCGGCCTCGAATTCGTCTTGTCCGAACAGCGCCATTTCTTCGGCGGCATGGGCCTTGTTGAAGGCAATCAGATCGGCCAGCGAACGCACCGGCGGATTGCCTGGCAGGTCGCGCAGATAGGCGCCCAGATCGGCGCGGAACTCGTAGAGCAGCGTCACGCCTTCGTCGCGGTTGAGTTCGTCGGATTCGACATAGGGAATATCGACAAGCACCGCCCCGGCGCGGCGCATGTCGGCAAGCGCCCGCTCATAGACATCGTAGAGCCTGGGCGTTGCGCCGGACTTGCGCCGGATCACCCCGATCTTCACCCCTTTGAGCGAGGCCTTGCCGAGCCCGGCCGAAAAATCGCCCTTGTGCGCATCGGCCTCGGCGGTGGCGGGATCGAGTGGGTCGGTTCCGGCAATTGCGGTCATGATCATCGCCGCATCGGCCACGCTGGCGGTGATCGGCCCGGGCGTGTCCTGGCTGTGGCTGATCGGCACGATGTAGCTGCGGCTGACCATGCCGACGGTGGGTTTGAAGCCAACCACCCCGTTCATCGAGGCCGGGCAGGTGATCGACCCATCGGTTTCGGTTCCGATTGCGGCCCAGGCCAGCCCGGCCGCCACCGCCGCGCCGCTGCCCGAAGACGATCCGCAAGCGGTGCGGTCGATCGCATGGGGGTTGCGGGTCAGGCCGCCGACTGCGCTCCATCCGCTGATCGATCGGGTGGAGCGCATATTGGCCCATTCCGAAAGGTTGGTCTTGCCCAGGATCACCACACCGGCGGCACGCAGCCGCCCGACCAGCGGCGAATCCCGCCCGGTGATGTTGTCCTTGAGCGCCAGACTCCCCGCTGTGGTAGGGAGCGGGTCTGCGGTTTCGATATTGTCCTTGATGAGGATCGCCTTGCCCGCCAGCGGCCCGCCGATTGAACCGGCTTCCTGTGCCTGGCGTAGCGCGTTGGGGTTGACCGCGATTATTGCGCCGAGGTGCGGTCCCGCCCGGTCGATCGTATCGATCTGCTGAACATAGGCGCTGACCTGCGCGGCGGGATTGGTGGAAACCTCCACTCGCGGCACCGCTGGGATCACGCTGCACGCGCCAGAGATCAGGACGATGGGAAGGAGCAGCAGGTTTCGCATCGGTTTTCCCCGGCTTGTGGCTTTCCCAGCAAGCCACCTTTGAGCTCCTGGCGCAAGAGGCTGCAAGGCGGGTCGGTCACAAACGGGTTAATGCCCTTGAACATCCGCCGTTCAGTCGCGACATAGGCGCTTCCTAGTCTAGGCAAAGAGGATATTCATGCTCGACCTGTTCGGCGCCAGCGGCGCGCAAGGCAAGTTCATCACCGATCCGATCACCGGGGCGCTGGTTCCCACTGTGGTCGAGCAGTCGAGCCGGGGCGAACGCGCCTTCGACATCTTCAGCCGTCTGCTGCGTGAACGCATCATCTTCGTCACCGGCGAGGTTGAGGATCACATGGCCTCGCTGATCGTCGCCCAGCTGCTGTTTCTGGAAAGCGAGAACCCCGGCAAGGACATCTCGATGTACATCAACTCGCCGGGCGGGGTGGTGACTGCGGGCCTCGCGATCCACGACACGATGCAATATATTCGCCCGCGTGTGTCCACCGTGTGCATCGGCCAGGCCGCTTCGATGGGCAGCTTTCTGCTCGCCGCGGGTGAGCCGGGGATGCGCATCGCGCTGCCCAATGCCCGGATCATGATCCATCAGCCCTCGGGCGGCGCGCGCGGCATGGCCGCAGACATCGAGATCCAGGCGCGCGAGATCCTGCGCATGCGCTCGCGCCTCAACGAACTCTACGTCAAGTACACCGGCAAGCCGATCGAAGAGATCGAACGTGCGATGGATCGCGATAATTTCCTCGAGGCGCATGAGGCTAAGGAATTCGGTCTGATCGACAAGGTGTTCGAGGCTCGCCCCGAAGGCGATGCCGTGGGCGAACAGAGCGGATCGGGCGGCGCGCCGGAGTAAGGAATCATCCACCCTGCCGCTTCAGGGAGCGGCAAGGCGGCGGGGTTTATGACACAGGATTGATAATTGGCATCGCCGGGCTAAACTTCCCGGCGAATCCCGCCCCTCGGGGCGCAATGGAAGAACGAATGACCAAGCTGAGCGGATCCGACGCCAAGAGCACCCTCTATTGCAGCTTCTGCGGCAAATCGCAGCACGAGGTGAGGAAACTCATCGCCGGCCCAACCGTGTTCATCTGCGATGAATGCGTCGAGCTGTGCAACGACATCATCCGCGAGGAAACCAAGGCCGGTATCGCAGGCAAGAAGGACGGCGGGGTTCCAAGCCCGAAGGATATCTTCGAAACGCTGAATGACTATGTGATCGGCCAGGACCGCGCCAAACGCGTGCTTTCGGTGGCGGTCCACAACCATTACAAGCGCCTCAAGCACAGCGGCAAGGGCGGCGATGTCGAGCTGTCGAAGTCGAACATCCTGCTGGTCGGTCCGACGGGCTGCGGCAAGACTCTGCTCGCCCAGACCCTCGCCAAGACCTTCGATGTGCCCTTCACCATGGCCGATGCCACCACGCTGACCGAGGCGGGCTATGTCGGCGAGGACGTGGAGAACATCATCCTCAAGCTGCTTCAGGCAAGCGACTACAACGTCGAAAAGGCCCAGCAGGGGATCGTCTACATTGACGAGATCGACAAGATCAGCCGCAAGGCCGAGAATCCCTCGATCACCCGTGACGTTTCGGGCGAGGGTGTGCAGCAGGCGTTGCTCAAGCTGATGGAAGGCACCACGGCGAGCGTGCCGCCACAGGGCGGACGCAAGCATCCGCAGCAGGAATTCCTCCAGGTTGACACCACCAATATCCTGTTCATCTGCGGCGGGGCTTTCGCGGGCCTCGAAAAGATCATCGCCGACCGCTTGCAGAAGCGCTCGATCGGCTTCGGCGCACACGTTGCCGATCCCGACAAGCGCCGGGTGGGCGAGCTGCTGCAGAAAGCCGAGCCGGAAGACCTGCTCAAGTTCGGGCTGATCCCCGAATTCGTCGGTCGCCTACCCGTAATCGCCACCCTTGAAGACCTCGACATTTCGGCGCTGGTCAAGATCCTGCGCGAACCCAAGAATGCGCTGGTCAAGCAGTATGCCAAGCTGTTCGATCTGGAAGACGTCGCGCTGACCTTCACCGACGACGCGCTTGAGGCGATCGCGCAGAAGGCCATCGAGCGCAAGACCGGCGCGCGCGGGCTGCGCTCGATCGTCGAGGGGCTGCTGCTCGACACCATGTTCGACCTGCCGACCGAACCTGACATCGCCGAGGTGGTGGTTGACCGTGAGGTGGTTGAGGGCCGCAAGGAGCCGGTGCGGGTGCTCAAGGGCAAGGAAGAAGCGGCCTGAGCCAAGACGTGGTTCCGACCGCCGAATTCGCCGAAGCCTTCGCGCGCGAATGGGTTGCGGCGTGGAATTCCGGTGATCTCGAACGCATTCTTTCGCACTATTCCGACGATTTCGAGATGCGCTCGCCACTGATCGCCGAGCGCGGCTTTTCCACCGACGGATGCCTGCGCGGCAAGGAGGCGATCCGGCCCTACTGGGCGGCGGGGCTCGATGCCCGTCCGCCGCTGCATTTCGAGCTGATCGGGGTTCACACCGGCGCCGGGGCGCTGGCGATCGTCTATCGCAGCCGGGGGCGAGGCAAACTGGTGGTCGAGCGGATCGAGATTGGCCCCGATGGCAAGGGGTTACGCGCCGAGGCGCTCTATCGCGACGATCCTGGCGCAACCTAGCAGTGCAGGTGGCAATCGTGCGCCATCGCCGTTTCGATCTGGATCGTGGCGTGGTGAATCCCGAAGCGCTGCTCAAGTTCGCGGGCCAGCGCGTGCACGAAAGCATCACCCGGATGGCCCTCCACCATCACCAGATGGGCGGTAAAGGCTACCTCGGTGGTGCTCATCGGCCAGATGTGCAGATCATGGACCGCGCTCACCCCGCTCTGGGCCATAAGAAACCCCTGCACCGCCACCTCGTCGATATGCCGCGGCACCGCGAGCAGACCCATGCGGATCGCATCGCGCAGCAAATCCCAGCTGCCCCAGGCCAGGCCAAGGGTGATTATCAGGCTGGCAACCGGGTCGATCCATTGCTCGCCGGTCAGCAGAATGGCGAGGCCCGCGAAGACCACGCTGGCGGAAACCACCGCGTCGGCCAGCAGGTGCTGAAAGGCCGCGCGCAGGTTGAGGTCGGATTTCGATCCCTTTGCGAACAGCAGCGCCGAGGCCAGGTTGATGCCGATCCCGATTGCCGCCACAGCCATCATCTGCCAGCCGTTGACCGGTTCGGGCTGCCAGAAGCGCCGCAGCGTTTCGATCAGCACCGCCCCCAGCGCCACCCACAGCAGCGCGGCATTGGCCATCGCCGCGAGGATTGAGGTGCTTTTCAGGCCATAGGTATAGCGCGCCGAGGGTGGCCGCGCCGCCAGCACACTGGCTCCCCAGGCGAGCAGCAACGAAAGCACGTCGCCCAGATTGTGTCCGGCATCGGCCAGCAGCGCGGCCGAACCGGAAATGAAACTCGCCGCAACTTCGGCAACCACGAATCCGGCGTTGAGCAGCACGGCGATGGCGAATGCGGTGCCGTGGCTCCCCTGGCCGTGGGAATGGCCGTGCGCGTGGCCATGATCGTGGCCCTGCCCATGCCCATGTCCATGCCCGCCATGATGGTGGTGTCCGGCGCCCATCGCTGTCCTTTCGTGGGCAGCGTTGCACAAATGCCGCACTGCAGCAAGAATCGTCCCGCCCAAAAGGCACGATATTTCGCTACGAAGGGCAGATGCGCCTGATCTTGAGCAAGAAAGTGCCACAGCGTGAAGCCCGGTCGCAATTAACTTACGGCAAGGCCAAGGCGGCACGGCTGGCCCGGCAAGTTTGACACACGTTTGTCACTTTGGCGTGTTTAGCCCGTGGCGTCGTGGCTGTAGAAGCTGCGCCAGTTCGCGCGCGCGGGGTGATTCGCCACGTGTGCGCCAGTACTGAATTCGTCCGCTTTCAGTTAGAATAGAACAGGGATATCAAAGTCATGCGCCTCAATCTTGCCATGAGCACCGCGAGCAACCTTGCCATCGGTCTCGCCGCCATCAGCACCCCGGCTTTCGCCCAGTCGACCGGCTCGATCGATTTCGACAAGGAAATCGTGGTCACCGGTGCGCGTTCCACCGTCCAGGCGGTCGCGGGCATTTCGGCGCCTGACACTGCCAAGTCCAAGGCAGTCCTGACCTCAGAAAACATCGAGCGTCAGAACCCCGGCCAGACCATTCTGGATACGATCAACCAGATTCCGGGCGTGAGCTTCCAGAACAACGACGCCTACGGTTCGTCAGGTGGCACGCTCAACATCCGCGGCTTCTCGTCGGACCGCGTCAGCCTGACCTTCGATGGCGTTCCGCTCAACGATTCGGGCAACTACGCGATCTATTCCAACCAGCAGGTCGATCCCGAACTGATCGAGCAGGTCAACGTCAACCTGGGCACCACCGATGTTGACAGCCCCACCGCCTCGGCGGCCGGCGGCACGGTCAACTACCGTACCAAGAAGCCCGATCACGATCTCGGCGCGCTGCTCAGCTTCTCGATCGGCGAGTACGACTTCCATCGCTATTTCGCCAAGATCGAAACCGGCGACATCACCTCGGGCGGTCTGCGCGCCTATTTCTCGGCCAGCAAGGCGGTGAACGACAATCCGTTCAACAACTATGGCAAGGTCAACAAGCAGCAGTACAACATGAAGATCTATCAGCCGCTCGCGGGTGACGACTTCATCTCGCTGTCGGCGCACTATAACCAGAACCGCAACAACTTCTTCGGTTCGCTGCCGCTGCGCATCGATGCGGGCCGCGTGGTCGGTTCGGGTTCGGGCAACCGCTTCCCGACGAATTCGAGCGAGCGCAAGTACACGATCAATTACCCCTGCGACGCCACCGCGGTTACCACCGGCCAGGTCTATCCGATCCCCGGCCAGGCGGATTCGGCCAGCTCCTGCGGCACCGAATTCGATCGTCGTTACAACCCGTCGAATACCGGCAACATCCGCATCAACTCGCGCTTTAGCCTGGCTGACAACATCGTTCTGACGGTCGATCCCAGCTATCAGTATGTGAAAGCCAACGGTGGCGGCACGACCTCCGCTCGCGAAGGCACCCGCGATATCGATCCGACCTCGGGCGTCTACAACGCCACCGGTTACCTTGGCGGTTCGGCCTACTTCGGCCGCGACATCAACGGTGACGGCGATACGCTCGACCAGGTCACCGTGCTCGCGCCGAGCCAGACTCAGACCCACCGCATTGGCGTGATCGCCGGTCTGCGCTGGGATATGGACGATCACAACACCTTCCGCGTCGCCTATACCTGGGATCGCGCCCGTCACCGCCAGACCGGCGAAGTCGGCCTGGTCGGCTATGATGGCGAGCCGCTCGATGTGTTCCCGGTCAACGATGGTCAGCAGACTGTCGCCGGCGCGACCCTTGAAAAGCGTGACCGTCTGTCGTTCGCGATCCTCCACCAGATCTCGGCCGAATACCGCGGCGAGTTCATGGACAATCGCCTGACGCTGACCGCCGGTATCCGCGCGCCGTTCTTCAAGCGTAACCTGACCAACTACTGCTTCACCAGCTCGGCCAGCGGTTTCGTCGAATGCTTCGGCGGCAACCAGACCCTGATCGACCAGGCCAAGCTGCTCAACCCCTACAGCTCATCGACCAACACCACCACCGGTGCGATCTCGGTCAGCGGCTGGGCCATCCCGCAGCAGCGCATCTACAACTACAGCAAGGTCCTTCCCAACCTTGGCTTCGTGTTCGATGCGACCGACAATGTCAGCGTGTTCGGCAACTTCAGCCAGGGACTTTCGGTGCCCGGCACCGACAATCTCTATAACGCCTTCTACTTCCCGGTCGGTACCGATCGGGCCAAGCCGAAGCCGGAAACCACCGATAACTTCGATCTGGGCATGCGCTTCCGCTCGGGCAAGATCCAGGCGCAGTTCTCGGGCTTCTACAACCAGTTCCACAATCGTCTGGCCTCGGCCTACGATCCGGAAATCAACCAGACCGTCTACCGCAACCTGGGCAACGTCAAGAAGTACGGCATCGACGGCTCGATCGCCTTCTCCCCGGTTCCCGAGTTCTCGTTCTACGTCTTCGGCAGCGTGCTGAAGTCCGAGATCAAGGACAACATTGCGATCGGTGAGAACGTCAATGGCACGCCGATCTATGCGCTTACCGCCGGCAAGCGCGAATCGGGCGCTCCGAAGTACACCTTTGGCGTCAATGCGCGCGGTACATTGGGCCCGATCGAACTGGGCATCACCGCCAAGCGTACCGGTGAGCGTTATATCTACGACACCAACGAAGCCATCCGCACCGGCACGTTCATTCCGTCCGGTGCGCTGACTTCGAGCGGGGCTACTCCGACCACCACGGTTTCGAGCACGCAGATCTATACCGCGACTGCGGCGGCCTACTGGCTGGTCAACCTTGACGCGCGCTTCAACCTCAAGGCGGTCGGTCTTGGCGACAAGTCCTACGTTCAGCTCAACGTCTACAACCTGTTCGACCAGTTCTATGTCGGCGGTTTCGGCGGCAACCTGAACCAGAGCTTCAGCTATTCGACCACCACGGGCGTTGGCACCTACGGCAGCGTACCCTTCGTGCAGATCGGCGCTCCGCGCACCGTCAGCGCAACGCTGGTGCTCGGCTTCTGATAGCCAGGCTCAATTCGTTAAGGGAAAGGGGCGCTTCGGCGCCCCTTTCTTTTTGCTCAATCGTAGACACAGGCGTCGAGCGCCTCGTTGCGCACCACTCCGCTGCGCCTGGCAATGGTGTTGCCGTGGCGGCGGGTGAAGCCGCCGGGTGAAACGACCTCGCGCCGTTTGGGCGCAGGCAGCGCGGCGGCGATCCGAGCCGCCTCGATCCGGTCAAGGTGCGCGGCCGAGTGCTTGAAATAGCGCTGCGCTCCGGCTTCCACGCCGTAGGTGCCGATCCCGGTTTCCGCGACGTTGAGGTAAACCTCCATGATCCGCCGCTTGCCCCACAGGTTCTCGATCAGCACGGTGAACCACACCTCCAACCCCTTGCGGGCATAGCGGGTCCATCCGGTGCCCTGCCACAGGAACACGTTCTTGGCGGTCTGCTGGCTGATGGTCGATCCGCCGCGCAGCCGCTTGGAGCGCGCGTTGCGCTCGATCGCCTTTTCGATCGCCTCGGTATCGAAGCCGCCATGGCTGCAGAACTTGGCATCCTCGCCCGCGATCACCGCGGCGACCATATCGCGGTCGATGCGTGAAAGCGGCGTCCAGTCCTTCTCGAACCCGTTGGGATCGAGGATCATGGTCAGCGTAACCGGCACCGGGACGACGCGGTAGACCAGGGTCAGCCCGACCGAGCCGACCACGAACCACACGGTCAGGCGCAGCGCCCACCAGCCAAGACGGAACAATCTGCCCCGCTTGGGGCCGGGGCGGGGAAGCGAGGGCAGGCGCAGCATCAGGAGGAGAGACTAACCAAGCCTGGCCCGCCCCGCAATCGCCGCCATGATCGCCCTCGCGATCAGGCCGCGCTCAGCAGCCGCCGTTCGCCCGCGATCCGCAGCATTGCCTTCTGCAGCTTTTCAAAGGCGCGCACCTCGATCTGGCGGACGCGTTCGCGGCTGACATCGTATTCCTGGCTCAGTTCCTCGAGCGTCTGGGGATCGTCGATCAGGCGGCGCTGGGTAAGGATGTGGCGTTCGCGCTCGTTAAGGCTGCCCATCGCCTCGAGCAGCAGCGCGTGGCGGTTCAGCGCCTCCTGGCTTTCCTCGGCGATTTCATCCTGCAAGGGACGCTCGTCCTGCAGCAGATCCTGCCACTGGCCTTCGCCTTCCTCGTTGAACGAGACGTTGAGACTGGCATCGCCGCCCATCATCATCCGCCGGTTCATGTTGACCACCTCGGTCTCGGACACGCCGAGATCGGTGGCGATCTTCTTCACCTGGTCGGGATGGAGGTCGGTGTCCTCATAGGCGTCGAGGTTCTTCTTCATCCGCCGCAGGTTGAAGAACAGCTTCTTCTGCGCGGCGGTGGTGCCCATCTTGACCAGCGACCAGCTGCGCAGGATGAATTCCTGGATGCTCGCCTTGATCCACCACATCGCATAGGTGGCGAGGCGGAAGCCGCGATCGGGTTCGAATTTCTTGACGCCCTGCATCAGCCCGATGTTGCCTTCCGAAATAAGCTCGGAAACCGGCAGGCCATAGCCGCGATAGCCCATCGCGATCTTGGCGACCAGGCGCAGGTGGCTGGTGACCAGCTGCTTGGCCGCATCGGGGTCTTGATGTTCGGCATAGCGCTTGGCGAGCATGTATTCCTGCTCGGCGGTCAGCACAGGGAATTTCTTGATCTCAGCCAGATAGCGGTTGAGGCTTTGCTCACCGCCCAGGCTGGGCATCGTGGTCCCGCTGGTGGCGGGCAGGTTGCGTTCGGCTTCGGACATCTTTCTCACTCGTCCTTTCATCGTCGGCTCACCCTTGATGGACCCTTAATAGGCATCCCCCGGTGGTGGCCACATGGAAAAGTGTTCTACCACAATAGAACAGCTTTAGCTCCTCAATTCGACCAACAGCCCCTCCATGTCGGCGGGCAGCTTGCTTTCAAAGCGCAAGGCGGCCCCCGTAACGGGGTGGATGAAACCGAGCACTGCGGCGTGCAGTGCCTGGCGGGCGAAGTGAAGCTGGTTGAGCAGCGGCCTGAGCTGCGCGGGCGTGCGTCCATAAACAGGATCGCCCAATAGCGCATGGCCGATTGACGCCATGTGAAGGCGTACCTGGTGGGTGCGCCCGGTTTCCAGCCGGCATTCGACCAGGCTGGCGTCGGCAAAGGTTTCAAGCGTCCTGTAATGGGTCACCGCATGTTTGCCCCGCCCGTCCTCGACCAGGGCCATCTTCTTGCGGTTGGTATTCGATCGCGCGATCGCGCCGGTTACAGTGCCGCTGGGCGGAACCGGACGGCCCGCGACCAGCGCCAGATAGGCGCGCTCGATCGAATGGTCGACGAACTGGCGGGCCAGCCCTTCGTGGGCCTTGTCGGTCTTGGCCACGGCCAGCAGACCGGAGGTATCCTTGTCGATGCGGTGGACGATCCCCGGCCTGGCGACCCCGCCGATTCCCGAAAGTTGGCCCTCGCAATGATGGAGCAAAGCGTTGACCAGCGTCCCATCGAGATTGCCCGCAGCGGGATGGACGACGAGGCCAGCGGGCTTGTCGACCACGATCAGGTGTTCGTCCTCATAAACGACAGCCAGGGGAATGTCCTGCGCCTGGGCCTCGGCGGGAACGGCTTCGGGGACGCGAATCGCAAAGGCGGTGCCGGCAGCGGGTTTGAGGCTGGGCTGATGCGCCACCTGGCCCGCCAGCGATACCCGGCCTTCGCCCAGCAGCGCCTTGATCCGCTCACGCGAAAGCCCGCTCGCCTCGGCCAACGCCTTGTCGAGCCGCTGCCCGTCTTCGGCGATCGTGCCGGAAATAATGGAATCTCCCCCGTTCATTGCTAGCAAGTTGGGGATGGACCTCGAAGTAACAAGTGGCACGATTGCCACACTGCGCGAAGAAGCGGCACGGGCCCACCCGCGCGAAGCCTGCGGGCTGCTGCTGGGCCAGGGCGCGCGGATCGAGCTGGCGCGGCCCTGCGCCAATGTCCATTCGCGGCCGGAGCGCCATTTCGAGATCGACCCCGCCGCACTGATCGCCGCGCACAAGGCCGCGCGCGAAGGCGGGCCGCAGGTGCTGGGCTATTACCATTCGCACCCCAACGGCCGCGCCGGACCATCGGCAGAGGACCGTGCGGAGGCGGCGGGCGACGGGCGGATCTGGGCAATCGTGGCAAACGGCGGTGTCAGCTGGTGGCGTGACGGGGCAAACGGCTTCGAGGCGCTTCCCCTGCGACTCGTGCAAGGGTAAGGGGGTATTCGACAACAGGGATATTCCATGACTGCCGCTTCGCTCGATCTTGCCAGCCTGCTGTGCTCGCGCCTGTGCCACGATCTGCTCAGCCCCGTGGGGGCGATGAGCAACGGGCTTGAACTCCTCGCCGAGGAGAAGGACCCTGAAATGCGCAAGCGCTGCATGGAGCTGCTCGAACAGAGCGCACGCACCAGTGCCGACAAGCTCAAATTCTTCCGCCTCGCCTTCGGGGCGGCGGGCGGCTTCGGCGAGAACGTACCCGTGGAAGAGCCGCGCGCGCTGGTCGATGCGCTGGTCGCCAACAATGGGCGGATCACGGTCAACTGGGCGCTGGGCGCGGCCATGTTGCCCAAGAATGCGGTCAAGGTGCTGCTCAACCTGGCTCTGATCGGCATCGAGGCGCTGGTGCGCGGCGGCACGCTCGATATCGGCGCCGAGCAGCGCGAAGGCGCGAGCGAGATCGTGGTTCGCGCGGCGGGAGCGAAAATCGCCTTCGATCCGCTGGTCGGCCAGGCGCTCGACGGAACCCTGGCGGTGGCCGATCTTTCCAGCCGCACCGCGCCCGCGGCGATGATCCAGAAGCTGGCCGTGGAGGCTGGCGGCGGTCTGCAATTCGCGCTCAGCGAAGAGGCGCTGGTGATGGGCGCGGTGCTTCCCGAGGTGCGATGAGTGAACTGATCGACTTCGAGACGCCGTCTCCCAACTGGAACGAGCGCCAGCTGCCGGTCTCGATGGTGGTGCTCCACTACACCGGCATGCCCAGCGCCGAGGCCGCGCTGGAGCGGCTGTGCGACGGCGAGAATGAAGTCCCCGTATCGGCGCATTACTGTATCGAGGAAGAGGGAACCGTCCACCGCCTGGTGCGCGAGGATCGCCGTGCCTGGCACGCCGGGCGCAGCTATTGGCGGGGGATCACAGACGTCAACTCGGCCTCGATCGGGATCGAGCTGGTCAATCCCGGGCACGAGTTTGGCTATGTCCCGTTCCCCGATGCGCAGATGGAGGCCCTGCTGCCGCTGCTGGCGGGGATCGTCCAGCGCTGGGACATTCCCCGCGCCAACGTGGTCGGCCATTCCGACGTTGCGCCCGCGCGCAAGGAAGATCCCGGCGAACTGTTCGACTGGGATCTGCTCGCCGCGCACCGCTTGGCGCTGCGTACCCCCCGGGTGCAGATGCCCAGCCCCTATGAGAACGATGGCGCTTTTTTCCTCGCGCTCGAACGCTTCGGCTACGACATTTCCGATTCCGCTGCGGCGATGCGCGCGTTCCAGCGCCGCTGGCGCCCGCACGTAATCGACGGGCTGGTCGACGGCGAGTGCTCGGCGATTCTGTTCGCTTTGCTCTTGGATCGAGACAGCGGAAAGACTAGATAGGAACCCGCCAGGGGGCCGGGCAGCCGCGTCATCGCAAGATGCCGAGGAAAGTCCGGGCTCCACGAAACAAGGGTGGCGGGTAACGCCCGCCGGGCGACTTGCTTGCAGGGAAGCCCAGGGAAAGTGCCACAGAGAGCAGACCGCCTCGCAAGAGGTAAGGGTGAAAGGGTGCGGTAAGAGCGCACCGGGGCTCTGGTAACAGGGCTTGCATGGCAAACCCCACCCGGAGCAAGACCGAATAGGGGCGGCGCGTCCTTCGGGACAGGCGTGTTTCGCGCCCGACCGCCCGGGTTGGTTGCTTGAGCCGCGCAGCGATGCACGGCCTAGAGGAATGGCTGCCCCGGCCGATACGGTGCCCCATGGCATACCGTCGGCCGGACAGAACCCGGCTTACAGGCCCCCTGGCGAATTTCCTTCCCTGCTGGCGAGCACCAGGGCATCGGCAATCGCGATTACCCGTTCCAGCGCCGCCGCCTCATCCGCGAGCAGTCCGGTGCCGAAGCCGAAAACGTCGCGGCAGGCGGCGAGCAGGGCGCCGGGATCGGCTGCGAGGCGGGCGCGGTAGGCAGCGGGGGTGGGGCAGCCTTCGATATCGCCCCAGGCCTCGCCATCGGGGGCGGGGCGATTGAAGAAGGCCCACAGCGCCGCGATCGCCGTCTCGGCGACCTCGCGTACCCGTTCGCCCAGCGCCTCTGGCGCGGCGCGGGCCTTCAGCCGGGCACGGTAGCGGGCCTGACGTTGTGCGTTGCTGAGCGCCATGACGCGGCGTTAGTCACGCGTGCGCCGTGCGCAAAGCCGATCCTCCCCCAAAATGGAGCGAATGCTCCCTCAGGGCCGTCCGACGCTGGCATAGGTAAAGCCCTTGGCCCGCACTTCGGCTGGATCATAGACGTTGCGCAGATCAACCAGCACCGGGGCCTTGGCGATTGCCTTGACCCGATCGAGATCGAGCGCGCGGAACGCGTCCCATTCGGTGACGATCACGATCGCGTCGGCGCCCTCGATCGCGGCGTAGGCATTGGGCTGCATCGCAACATGGGCCATCAGCGGCGCGGCCTGGTCCATCCCTTCGGGGTCATAGGCGGCAACCTCTACCCCGGCATCGTCTAGCGCCTGGGCGATGGCGATGCTGGGTGCATCGCGCATGTCGTCGGTATTGGGCTTGAAGGTCAGCCCCAGCAGCGCGACCTTCTTGCCGCGCGCCGCGTCCATCCCGCCGAGCGCCTCGATCACCTTGCGACCCATCGCCCGCTTGCGCGCATCGTTGACCTTGACCACCGCCTCGACGATCCGGGTCGGCGCTTCATGGTCCTCGGCGGTCTTGAGCAGGGCGAGGGTGTCCTTAGGGAAGCACGATCCGCCATAGCCGGGCCCGGCGTGGAGGAACTTGGCGCCGATCCGCCCATCCATCCCGATCCCGCGACTGACATCCTGGACGTCGGCACCAACCTTTTCGCACAGGTCGGCCATTTCGTTGATGAAGGTGATCTTGACCGCAAGGAAGGCGTTGGCGGCATATTTGATCAGCTCGCTCGAGCGGCGGCTGGTGAAAAGCATCGGCGATTTGTTGAGGAACAGCGGGCGGTAGACCTCGGTCATCACGCCGCGCGCCCATTCGTCCTCGGTGCCAACCACGATCCGGTCAGGGTGCTTGAAATCGCCGATCGCGGCGCCTTCGCGCAGGAATTCGGGGTTGGAAGCGACCGCGAAATTCACGCTGGTACCGCTTTCGCGCAGGATCCGCTCCACCTCGTCACCCGTGCCGACCGGGACGGTCGATTTGGTGACGATTACCGCAGGCTGGCGCAGGTTGGCGCCAATTTCCTCGGCCACGGCATAGACGAACGACAGATCGGCATGGCCATCGCCGCGGCGGCTGGGGGTGCCGACAGCGATGAAGATCGCGCCGGCCCCGGCGATCCCCTCAGCCAGATCGGTGGTAAAGCTCAGCCGCCCGGCCTTGACGTTCGAGGCGACCAGTTCGGCCAGGCCCGGCTCGTAGATCGGCATGATCCCCGCCTTGAGGCTGTCGATCTTGCGCGGATCCTTGTCGATGCAGACCACATCGTGGCCGAAGTCGGCGAAGCAGGCGCCGGATACCAGTCCGACATAGCCGGAACCGACCATTGCGATCTTCATCGGATGCTCCTTTGCGCGATGGCGATGCTGCCATCGGTTTCAATTGCCTCGATAAGCCAGCGCGCCGTTCCTTCAAGCCCCAAGGCGGTCAAGCGCCCACTGCGCCAGGCGCCGGTATCGATCCCGATGCGGTTGGGGCGCAGCTCGGCGGCCTGGGATATGGTGTGGCCGTGGACCACGATCGGACCGAAGCTGGCGGCATGGCTGAGGAAGGGTTCACGAATCCAGCGCAGGTCCGATCGGCGCTGGCCATCCACCGGATGATCGGGATCGATCCCGGCATGGACGAACAGGTAATCCCCCAGGGTCAGCGAATCCTCGAAGGTGCGGATGAAAGCCAGGTCCTGATCCGGAATGGCCGCGTGCATCATCGCCATGACCTCACCTAGTTCGGCGCGGGTGTAGGCGACCGGGTCCACCGGATAGCTGAGGAGCGTTTCCTTGCCGCCATAGCGCAGGAAATGGCGCAGCACCTCCTCACTCTCAAGCGAGTCGAGCAGCATTTCCTCGTGATTGCCCATCAGGATGTGCAGTTTGCGCCGGGACTGCCATTCGCGCGCCAGGCGGATCACGCCGGCGCTGTCGGGGCCGCGGTCGATCAGGTCACCCAGCAGAACCACGCAGCTGTTCGCCGCCCCGCGAGCAGCATCATCGGCCTCAATTGCGCGAGACAGTGCTTTGAACAGGTCTGACCGGCCATGAATATCGCCCACCGCATAGGCGCGCGCTCCCTCCGGCAGACTTGCCTGGGGTGTGCGCTCGGCGGCGCCTAGCAGTTTGCGCAGGGATTTCAGCATGGCCATTGGGGGAAAGCCCAGCGGTGCTATAACCCCCGGTGGATTAACGGACAATGTCCTGTTTGGGCTTGCGCGGTGCCTGGTGAAAGCGTTGCTGCATTGCAACACAATCATGACAAAGGAGCCAAACCATGCGGCAAATGGCTTGTGCAGCGCAGCATTATTGTGATCTAGGGGTCTTGCACGCAGTGAAAGTTCCCGCTCACGAGGAACACGCTGCGCAGCGCAGGTGGGACGAAGCACCGATCAATCGAAGGAAGATTGCCATGCTCACGTCCGTCCGCGGCCTTTTTGCCGCCACTCTTCTCGCCGGCTGCGGATTGGCCGCCACTCCCGCCATGGCCGATGAAACAGATGCCCCCGGCGATATCACCGTTACCGGCAGCGTCTCGCTGGTTACCGACTACCGCTTTCGCGGGCTGTCCTACACCGACGGCGATCCCGCCATCCAGGGTTCGATTCAGGTCAACCATTCGAGCGGCCTCTATGCCGGTGTCTGGGGTTCCAACCTTGAGGACAGCGCGGTCTACGGCAACCTGGAAACCGATTTCTATGCCGGCTGGACAGGCGAGGTGGCCAGCGGGCTGACCGCCGATGTCGGGATCACCTATTACGTCTACTTCAACGGCAATGTTGGCGATGCCAACATTTTCGAGCCCTATGCCTCGCTTTCGACCACCCTGGGGCCGGTCAGCGCCAAGGTCGGCATGGCCTATGCCTGGAAGCAGGATTCGCTGGGCGGCGATGACAACCTCTATGTCTATGGCGAGCTTGGCGCGGGGATTCCCGGCACGCCGATCAGCCTTTCAACGCACCTGGGCTATTCCTCGGGCGCTCTCTCGCCCAACTTGCTGACCGCCAAGAGCACCGATGGCGGATTTGACTACTCGGTGGGCGCCAGCTGGGCGATCACCAAGAACCTTTCGGCCAGCGTGAGCTACGTCGGGGTCGATGGCAATTCTATCGACAGCTTCTCAAACGACGCGGTGGTCGGCTCGATCAAGTTCTCGTTCTGATAGCCTGAATCGCAAACGATCGACGGCCCGCCCCGGCAATCCGGGGCGGGCCGTTCGCATTTCAGCGCAGGAAATAGTCGACGGTGGTAACTACCCGGACCTTCTTGAACGGGCTGTCCGCCACCCCCCAGCCTTCGGAATCGCCGTCGCGGGCGGAAATCTCGAAATAGCCCTGGGTGGCATCCTTGATCGAGCCAACCGACGACCCGCTGTCGAGCGCGAACTGCTCGGCGGCCTTGCGCGCGTCCTTGGTCGCCTCGGCGACCATCTCGGGCTTGATCGCGTTGAGCTTGGTGAAGGTATAGCTGATGCCTGAGCCTTCCTCGAGGAACACGCCGCGCCGCACCAGCTCGAACTGCTTGCGCACCGCGGCCTCGGCGCGCTTGATGTCCTGGGTGCGCAGGGTGATGCGCTGGCGCACCGTGTAGCTGGTAACGCCCTGATCGGTCATCTGCGAGACGTTGACCCCGGTGGGCTGGAGCGCATCGGCGGGAAAGCCGAGTTCGGTGAAGAACGAACGGATCGACTGGGTGTCGCGGTCAACCTTGGCCTGGGCTCCGGCGAGGTCCCCCGCGCTGGCCGAATAGGACAGGGTCCAGACTGCGAGATCAGCCGTCACGTCGCGTTCCGCCACGCCGCGCACGGTCACCGCGCGCTCGGCCTGCCTGGCGCGGGTCAGGCCATTGCCCAGCTGGTATCCGCCAATCACAAGTCCCAGCGCAACCACCCCGGCGGTCGCCAGCCAGCGCTGGGTGGTGGAATCCTTCCACAAGGGGTTGGCGGACGGGGTTTCATCGGGGATAGTCTCGGTCACGGCGGTTGCCTCCCTGCTCGGTGCAGGAACGTGATGCGCCAGATCTGCTTTCTGCACGATGAACCGTGCAAATTTGTCGATGAATTGAGGGGAGAGCCGTGACGAAATTCCTCCACGCGATGATCCGGGTGACCGATCCCGAGGCGACGATCGCCTTTTTCGATCTAGTCGGCCTCAAGGAAGTGCGCCGCTTTTCCAGCGAACAGGGTCGCTTCACCCTGATCTTCCTGGCCGCCCCCGGGCAGGAGGACGTGGCCGAGGTCGAACTGACCTGGAACTGGCCGGGCGAGGACGGCAGCACCGAAAGTTATGAAGGCGGGCGCAATTTCGGCCACCTTGCCTACCGGGTCGAAAATATCTACGAAACCTGTCAGCGGCTGATGGATGCCGGACACACGATCCATCGCCCCCCGCGCGATGGCCACATGGCCTTCGTCAAATCACCGGATGGCATTTCGGTTGAATTGCTTCAGGACGGCCACCTTGAACCGCGCGAGCCCTGGGCATCGATGCCCAACACCGGTAGCTGGTAGGAACGATGACCACTTTTCTGATTGCCATTTTTGCCCTGACCTATGCTGCGATCGCGCTTGAAGAGCCGCTCAAGGTCAACAAGTCCGCCGCCGCGCTGGTTGGCGCGGGGCTGCTCTGGACGCTTTACGCCGTAGCCGGCAGCGGAAACCATGACGCGATCGACGGTGAACTTGCTTCATCGCTGGTCGAAACCGCCGAGATCGCCTTCTTCCTGATGGGGGCGATGACCATTGTCGAGGTGGTCGATATCCACGGCGGGTTCGAGGTGGTAACCCAGCGGGTCAAGGCCAAGAGCCTGCTGTCGCTGGTCTGGATCGTCTGCTGGCTGACCTTCTTTCTTTCCGCGATCCTCGACAACCTGACCACCACGATCGTGATGATCTCGCTCTTGAGAAAGCTGATCGGCCCGCGCGAGGACCGGCTGTTCCTGGCTGGTCTGGTCATCATTTCCGCCAACGCTGGCGGGGCCTGGTCGCCGATGGGCGACGTCACCACCACCATGTTGTGGATCGGCGGGCAGGTCAGCGCCGGGGCGATCGTCACCCGTCTGATCGTGCCCTCGATCGTCAATCTCCTGGTGCCCCTGGTGATGGCCGGGTTCTTGCTGCGCGGGAAGCCGTTGATAGGCCCCGAAGAACCGGAAGCTGGAACCGGCCACACCACCGCGTTTGAGCGCAACCTGATGTTCGCGCTGGGGCTTGGCGTGTTGCTGGCGGTTCCCGCCTTCAAGGCGATCACCCACCTGCCGCCGTTCCTGGGGATCCTGTTCGGGCTGGGAATCGTCTGGGCAGCAGGGGATCTGGTCCACCGTCGCAAACCGCACGAGGTGCGCCAGCGCATGGCGATCGCCCACGCCCTGACCAGGATCGACATGAGCGCGATCGTGTTCTTCGTTGGCATCCTGCTGGCGGTGGCGGTGCTGGAACATGCCCACATCCTTGCTGCCGCCGCGACCTGGCTTGACCATACCGTGGGTCGGCTCGATGTGATCGTGGTGCTGTTTGGCCTCGCCAGCGCGGTGGTCGACAATGTGCCGATCGTCGCTGCGGCGATGGGGATGTACAGCCTAGATCTGCACCCGACCGACAGCTTCCTGTGGGAATTCATGGCCTATTGCGCGGGCACCGGGGGGTCGATCCTGGTGATCGGTTCGGCCGCCGGCGTGGCGGCGATGAGTATCGAGAAGATCGAGTTCGGCTGGTACCTGAAGAAGTTCGGCCTGCTTGCTTTGGCCGGATACCTCGCGGGCGCGCTGGTCTACATCGGGCAAGCCGCGCTGCTGGGCTGATCACGGGGGTATGCAACAACGCGTTGCCAGCCCCCGGGTTTGCCGATAGGCTCGGCTCCTCGCGCTTTTGGGGGAGGGCTTGGGGCAGCCGTGGCGGGGCAGGAATCGCTAGCTTTGTCGATCTTGCAGTGGCTCGTGCCGATTGAGCGCGAGTTGCTGATCTTCGCTTCGTTCTGGTTCGTCGTCGGCCTGGTTGACGAGTTCGCGATCGATCTTTCCTGGTTGTGGCTCAAGCTCACCGGACGCGCCCGCACTCCGCGCCTTCCGCGCGGCTATGGCCGAGCCGAACTGGCTGGTCCGCTGGCGGTGCTGATCCCGGCCTACCAGGAATCGGTGGTGATCGGGGCAACAGTCGCCCATATGATGAAAGCCTGGCCGCAGCGCGAACTGCGGCTCTATGTTGGCTGCTATCGCAATGACACAGCGACCCTGGCGGCGGCCATGGAGGCCGCCGGAGCCGACGCCAGGGTGCGGCTGGTGGTCCACGGGGCCGATGGACCAACCACCAAGGCCGATTGCCTTAACCGCCTCTACGGCATTATGTAGCAACAGCACCAAGCCACGTATAGATGTAATCGCCTGCGGTGCGTAATGTCTGCATATGACGGACTCCTACGAATTGACCGTGCACGGACTCATTCGCAAGCGGGCTGAGCTGGCTGGACAGGTCGAAGCGCTGCATATCCAGCTAGCCGGATTAATGGCCCAGCTCCATGCGATAGATACCAGCATCCGGGTTTTCCGCCCGGCGATCGACCTGGAGGACTTGCCGGATGGAGTGCCGCCGTCGCCATTCACGGCATTCCGGGGTGACTTTCAGCGCCAGTTGCTCGAAATGCTCCGGGCGTCAGATCGGCCCCTGAATACGCTTGAGCTTGGCGAGGCTGTTATGGAGCGGCGGGGACTCAATGCCAGCGACAAGATCGTTTGCCGGTTGATCGCGCGCCGGGTCGGCTATGCGCTCTGCAAGATGCGCCGCAAGGGGCTGGTGGACAGCCGCAGGGTTGGCGGACGTAACGGGCCTATGGAGTGGTGGCTGGTTGGCCGTGATGGATAGGGGCGGCGCTGCGAAACCTGCGCGAGCGGACGCTGGTGCAGTATCAGCAGAGGCCGGGAGGGATGCTGGTTTGGGGGATATCACCGTAGGGGAGCGAACGACATGCGAAACGAAGTCCGCCCCCCCACTTGTAGTGGACCGCTAAGCGCGGCTCACATTTTACGCCGCTATTTGCGCTGGCAGTATGTTTGCGGACAGCCAAGCATTTGCTGCGGCGTTGACTCGGTTGGTTGCCCAATTCGAGCCTGCCTTCAATTCAATGACCGCCACGATATCATTGGGCTGCAATGTGCCCTGAACGATGTTTCTGATAGTAGCAGCCGGACCATTGAGGGTGGCGAGCCAGACTGACTCCGCAAGCTTGACCGCTTTCCACTGCGCCATAAGGCGACAAAGGGCGGCGTAGTTGCGCGGCGGCTTGTTGTCGTAAGTGATGAGGAACTGTGCCATGATTTTAGAGCCCCTTCTCAATAATCCAGCGGAAGCTGCGGTGCGCAGGCTTCTTGATTTCGAACTTGATGAAGCTGTTGCCGCGAGCGGCTTTGGCGAGGCTTTCCGACAGGTGCTGCTGCGTGAGATGCGCAACGTGAGCCTGAACGGACTTCATGACTTGATCGAACCGGTCGGATTTGCCGCACCGAGGACACTTGACCTGGTCGTGAGGTTTCGGGTTGGGGACGGTCTTCGCTGGGCTCTTGCACGAGCCGCAAAGGATGCTCTGGGTGGTCGTACTCATTAGTTTCACGTCCTGCGTTGGGCGTGAAACGGCGGGTTGACGCGCCTTTGATGGGGGTGTAGACCCTTGTCGCTAGCAAACACCGACCCGCCGCACACGCGGGTTACCTCTTAAAGCCCTCGGACGCTCTAACGTCCGAGGGCTTTGCCTTTAGGGTGTTTTAACCAAATTGTCGAGTCAGTGCCCCACTCTGTTCACGCAGCGTTCCGCTGCCAATACCCCGCCCATCGCCGCGACACACCGCTAGCCAGCGCAGCCATGCCAACCATCGCAGTCTGATTGCCGTTGCACACGCGGCGGTTGTCCTCGCGCCACGACGCCTCAGCGGCGTAGCTGGCGAGATATGGCCCGGCGATATGGTGGTGCGTCCCCACCTCCATACGGCGAAGGCGCGAGAAGTAGCTTTCGGCCTGATTGGTGCAAGCGAGGCCATCCGAGTAAGCGCGGTGGTGGTTGATCCGGCGGGTATCGAACTTTGCGTGCAGATCGTCCCAATGGCTGGCTTCGTCCGCGTGGACGGTCGCCATGTGGTGAATGCTGGCAGCGACAATCTCGCCACCCTTGGCTTCGCTCTTTGCGACAACGGTGAGGCTTTCGCCGCCACGCTCGCGCCCGACAACCACGACCTGGCGCTTTCCGGTCTGGTGCATGGCAAGGCGACGGTCAACGCGATCTTCCTTGGCATTGGCCGGGCGGACGTGACCACCGAAATAGGCGCCGTCCACTTCCACTTCGCCTTCGAGAACCTGCCCTGCATCCTCAAGCGCCATTGCCTCGCGCAGCTTGTGCGAAAGGACAAAGGCAGTCTTGTATTGAACGCACAGATCGCGGCTGACTTGCAGGGCAGAAACGCCCTTGGCCCCGTTCACAAAGATCACGATAGCGGCCAGCAGATCTGTGAAACTCAGCTTGCGCGAAGCGAAGATAGTTCCGCTGGTGACACTGAACTGGTGATAGCAGCCAACGCACTTGAACTTGCGGCGGGTGGCAATGCTGTAGCTTTCCGTGCAGCCGCAGCGCGGGCACACAGCCTCGCCTTCCGTTTCGGGCCAGCGCATCTGGCAGAAGGTCTGATAGGCAACGTCCTCGCCCATCTGGAAAACCTTCTTGAGGCTCAGTGAGCGGGCGGCGGCGGAGAGGAGAAAGTGCTGCATTGTCATTATATCCGATATCAATGCATCGCATATAATGGCATATAGGCACTGTTGTCAATGGCAAACGTATCGTATATGATGATTATATCATCATTGGAGATACGTTGTGGCTGACACGGAATGGGAAGCGAAGGTGAAGGGCTTGCTCAAGGGCGAGCTGAAGCGCCGCAATGTGTCCTACGCGCAGCTAGTTGATAAGCTGGCGGCAATCGGGGTTGTGGACTCTGAGCCGAATATCAGGAACAAGCTGAGCCGGGGTAAATTCACGGCGGTGTTCTTGATCCAATGCTTAGAGGCTATTGGGGCGTCTAAGCTGAATCTTGAGTAGAAGTCGCCACTCCAATGGCTACATTTACAGATGCGTAAACAGTTGTATTTTTGATCTCCTCCCCTCCCTTAGCAAGGGCCAGGTTGGGGCTTCTGGTTATTGGGAGTATGAACTTGGTAGCGGCGCAATCTGCTCGCTCCATCTCGATTTCGAGATTCCGAATGTCCAGCGTAATTTTCCCCACGGACATTATTCTAGCAATTTCGCTCGCTTCGCGCTTGGTTAGATACTGGTGCATCACCAGAAGAAATTCGCTCTTGGGTTCGCAGATGGCAGGTCCGCGATCTGATAAGAGAACCGGCGTTGGTAGCGCGCTTCCCTCAATATTGGGCTGGTCCTTGACGATGCCAGAATATCTCGGTTGGCCAGATACCTTACTGACTTTTATGGGATACGGATTCCCATTGAAGCAGAAAATGGCCAGTTCTAGCCTGTTGCAGTCATCCAGATCATTGGCAGAAAGGGTGGGCCACCCCGCGTAGAGGCAGACACCTTCCTGCGTTGGCTCTACATCGCTAGTAACGTCTTGATGTAATTGCAGAAGAGGGCGAAATTTCCTCCACAGAGCCAGACTTGATGTTATCCCAAGCATCAAGAATAGCCCACAGGCCAACCCCAAGAGAATGGCTTCTGGCCAATTCATCTCACCAAATGCCGAAACTTGCGACCATACCCACGAGAGAACGCCGCTCAGCATGGTATAGGCCCCTGCCCATATGCCGAGCCGGTCAAGTTTTTTGGTTGTTTTTGAAAACCAACGCATAGGCCAGTTCCTGCCCTATTCGCGGCCAACTGTGGAGTCTTATTCAAAGCGCCCACTCCTCTAATGGAGCAGCACATGTAAAGCGCTGGCAGTCGCCATCGCCTGTGATGACGTTTGAAACTGCCTTGGTGCGCTTGCTACATAATGCCGCGCCTCTATGCCGCGTGGTCTGAGCCCCTAGATTTCCTCCAGTGATAAGTAGAGTCCGGCCCTGACAAGGAGACGGACGAATGAAGCGGAGCAGGTTCAGCGAGGAGCAGATCATCGCTGTTTTGAAGGAGCAGGAAGCGGGGATGGCGACGGCGGATGTTTGCCGCCGTCACGGGATCAGCTCGGCGACCTTCTACAAGTGGAAGTCGAAGTACGGCGGGCTGGAGGTGTCGGACGCCCGGCGGCTGCGCCAGCTGGAGCAGGAGAACGAGCGGCTGAAGAAGCTGCTGGCGGACTCGATGCTCGACAACGCCATGCTCAAGGAGATCAGCGCAAAAAAATTCTAGCGCCCGGTGCCAGGCGGCAGGCGGTGGCTCATCTCCAGGAGGTCTTCGAGGTGAGCCAACGCCGGGCCTGTGCGGTGCTGGGCGCTGACCGGACCATGGTGCGCTATGTCAGTCGTCGGCCCGACGATGGGAAGGCGCGCGAGCGCATCCGTGAACTGGCCAGCCAGCGCCGCCGGTTCGGCTATCGGCGGCTGCACTGGCTGCTGTGCCGGGAGGGATGGACAATGAACCACAAGAAGTTCCGACGGCTCTATCGCGAGGAACGGCTGCAGGTGCGCCGCCGCGGCGGTCGCAAGCGGGCCTTGGGCACAAGGGCGCCGATGGCGATACCGCAAGGCCCCAACCAACGCTGGAGCCTCGACTTCGTGTCCGATGCCTTTGCTTGCGGACGCAGGTTCCGGATCTTCGTCGTGGTCGATGACTACAGCCGGGAGTGTGTGCGCCTGATCGCCGATACGTCGATCTCCGGCGCGCGGGTCGGGCGCGAACTCGATGCAGCGGTCTTCGAGCGGATGGCGCGGCCCCACACCATCGTCAGCGACAACGGCACCGAGCTGACAAGCATGGCGATCCTGCGCTGGAGCAAGGAGCACAATGTCGAGTGGCACTATATAGCGCCGGGCAAGCCCTATCAGAACGGGTTCATCGAGAGCTTCAATGCGCGGCTGCGGGACGAGTTCCTGAACGAGACGATCTTCACCAGCCTCGCACATGCCCGCCAGGAGCTGGAGGCATGGCGGCACGACTACAACCACTTCCGGCCCCACTCGAGCCTCGGGAACAGGACCCCGGCCGAGATAGGGGCAGGATCAACCGGCAAACCGTATTGGGGGCATGCCCCCAATACGGTTGTTGCCATCACGCCCAGCGAAGGGCATCAAAACGGCCCAAGGCTCTACTCGTAGTTGGTAGAAACTGCGGGCTCAGACCACGCGCTGTGCGCCGACGAGCGACGCGCTTACCGCCCGTACCGCTCGGTCGTGCTCCACGATGCCGAAGACATGGTCCATCCCGCCGCGTTGCAGGCGATCGACGCGGCGCTTGGCAGTCACGATTTCGTGCAGCTGCCGGTGCGGCCTGCCGAACAGCCGCATTCGCCCTGGGTGGCGGGGCACTATGCGGACGAATTCGCTGAATCCCACGCCAAGGCAATGGTGGTGCGCTCTGCCCTTGGCGCGGCGATCCCGGCGGCAGGCGTGGGCTGCGGTTTTGCCCGGGGTGCGCTGACCGCGCTGGCTGAACGCCGCCGCGCAGAGGGAGAGGCGGGCCCCTTCGCGCCCGAATGCCTGACCGAGGACTATGAACTGGGGATCGAGCTGTCGGGAATGGGCCGGGGGAGCACCTTCCTGCGCCTGCGCGATTGCGAAGGCCGGCTGGTGGCAACCGGCAGCCACTTTCCCACCGAGCTCGAAACCGCAGTGCGCCAGAAGACCCGCTGGGTCCACGGAATCGCCTTTCAGGCCTGGGATCGGCTGGGCTGGTCGTCGCATCCAATCGAACTGTGGATGGCGCTGCGCGACCGGCGCGGGCCGCTTACCGCGCTGGTCCTGGCCGCAGCCTATCTTTTGCTGGTGATCGATGCGGTGCTGATCGGCGGGCATGTGGCTGGCCTGCCGGTGCGGCTGGAGACGAGTGGTGCGGTCCGGCTGCTGGTCAGTGCGGCGATGTTCGGCTTCATCTGGCGGGCAGTGCT
The DNA here is from genome assembly GCA_024236215.1 of Novosphingobium sp. Lineage (GTDB taxonomy): Bacteria > Pseudomonadota > Alphaproteobacteria > Sphingomonadales > Sphingomonadaceae > Novosphingobium. The sequence continues at coordinate 214,539 of JACKKX010000004.1, read as the reverse complement.
GCGGGTGCTGTTCACGGCGCGCGAATACGGCCTTGCCCAGGGGCTGCATGCAGTGCTGCGGATCCCGGTGGCCAATGTCATTGCGATCATGTCGGGTCGCCGGGCGCTGGCGGCCTATCTCCGCTCGCTCAGCGGGCGCCCAGTCACCTGGGACAAGACCGTGCATAGCACCCACCCTGCCTTCGCCCGCTCTGCGGAGCTGCGGACGTGAGCCGGGCCCGCGCCCGGCGTGGCCAGCCGGTGCTGGCCTTGGTGCTGGTCCTGACCTGCTGGGTTTCGGTGCGCGCGGCGCTGTGGACAGGCCCAGAAGCGCCGCCCCAAAGGCTGGCGCAAGACGTTGCGGCCCCGACGGCGCGCGGCAAGGCGAAGCCGGAGGCAGCGTTTGCCGGGGCAGCGCCGACCACCACCGAAGCGGCAACCACAGCTCGCCCCGCCGAGCCTTCGCTGCCCGCCCGCGCACCACAGATGCCTGTGCTTGCCGCGCCGGCGCCGACGATCGAGCATGTTGCCACCCCGCCGCGCATCGCGGGCGGGCATCAGATGCTCTATCTTGCCGGGCTCTCCTTGTTGCCGCTTCCGCCCGAGGCGACGGCGGCAATTCCCCAGCCGCCCGCGATGCTGCGTGCGCCGCAAACCCCGCCAGCGACGGCGGGCAGGCCGGGCACCGCAGCCGCCTCGCGCTGGTCCGCCGATGGCTGGATTTTGTGGCGGCGTGGTGGCAACGGTCTGGCGGCTAGCGGCTTTGCCTGGCCCGGCGGCGCTTACGGTGCGAGCCAGCTGGGTGCCGTGGTCCGCTACAAACTTGCACCATCGAGTCCGGCGCGCCCGGTGGCCTATCTGCGGGTTACGAGCGCAATGCGCTCGCCCCGAGGCGAGGAACTTGCTGCCGGATTGGCGCTGCGCCCGTTTGGGGGATTGCCGATTGCGGCAATGGCCGAAGCGCGCGCTACCCGCACCCTCGGGGGCGCCATCCAATTGCGTCCTGCTGCCGCGCTGGTCAGCTAATTTCCGCCGCTTGAACTGCCGCTTGGTCTGCGGGGCGAAGCCTATGTCCAGGCCGGCTGGGTTGGCGGGCGCGGTTCCACCGCCTTTGTCGATGGCCAGGCGCGCCTTGAGCGCCCCCTCGCAAAGCTGGGCGGGATGGAACTGCGCGCCGGCGCCGGGGCCTGGGGCGGCGCGCAGCAAGGCGCGCGGCGTCTCGATGTCGGCCCTACCGCTACCCTGGCGCTCCCGCTGGGTACGGGCGGCGGGCGACTGTCGGCGGACTGGCGTTTTCGTGTCGCTGGGCAGGCGCTGCCCGGCAGCGGCCCGGCCCTGACGCTTTCCGCCGGATTTTAGGGGAAATCGGCCTTCTTTTTGCCTTCGCGCTGGTCTAGTCCGATCGCAGAGAAATGGACGTTTACCTTCCCATCGCCAACCTTGCGGTCAACGGCCTGGTGATCGTCGCGCTAGGCGCGCTGACGGGGATCCTTTCGGGCATGTTCGGGGTCGGTGGCGGGTTCCTCACCACGCCGCTGATGATCTTCTATGGCATACCTCCCACGGTGGCCGCTGCTTCTGCCGCCAGTCAGGTGACGGGGGCCAGCGTTTCCGGGGTTTTCGCCCATGCCCGGCGCGGGGGCGTCGACTACCGGATGGGGGCGGTGCTGGTGGCGGGCGGGATCATTGGCACGGGCATTGGCGCGGTGCTGTTTCGGCTGCTCCAGCAGCTTGGTCAGATCGACGTGGTGATCAACCTGCTCTACGTTGCATTGCTCGGCTCGATCGGGACGATAATGGCGCGCGAAAGCTGGCAGGCACTCAAGGCGCAGAAAGCCGGTACGCCGCTGCCACCGGCGCGCAGGCGGCACCATCCGATGGTCGCCAGCCTGCCGCTGCGCTGGCGCTTCTACCGGTCGGGGCTCTACATTTCGCCGCTGGCGCCGCTGATGCTGGGGATGCTCACCGGCATCCTCACCATGCTGATGGGGATCGGCGGCGGCTTTGTGCTGGTTCCGGCCATGCTGTACATCCTGGGAATGAGCGCAGGGGTGGTAGTGGGCACTTCGCTGTTCCAGATACTGTTCGTGACCGCCGCGACCACCATGATGCACGCGCTCACCACCCGCGCAGTCGATATCGTGCTGGCCGTGCTGCTGCTGATCGGTTCGGTTTCGGGCGCGCAGATCGGGGCGCAGATTGCCGACCGCGTTCCGGCGGAGCGGCTGCGCTTCGTGCTCGCTGCGCTGGTGCTGATCATCGCGCTGCGGCTGGCGCTGGGTCTGGCCTGGCAGCCCGACGAAATCTATACGGTGACGCCATCGTGAGGCGGCTGGTGGCCCTTGTCCTGCTGCTGTTCCTGACCGGCGCGCGCGATCCGATCCTGGTGCCGGAAATCTCACAGCACGAGATCCAGGTACGGCAGGGTTTCAAGGGAACCGAGCTGCTGCTGTTCGGCGCGATCCTTACGCCCGAAGGGACTCGCGCGGGGCAGGATTACGATATCGTGGTGGTGCTCAAGGGGCCGACGCGCTCGATCGTGCTGCGCGAGAAGCAGCGCATCGCCGGGGTCTGGGTCAATGCCGAAAGCGCCGAATTTCGTTCCGCGCCAACCTTTTTCGCGGTTGCCTCCTCGCGTCCGATAGACAAAGTGGTCGATGACAAGACCGCCGCGATCTACGAATTGGGGTTGCCCTGGCTCCAGCTTTCGCCAATCGGCGCCTACGATCCCCAGGAGCAGACCCGCATGTCGGCAGGTCTGGTCGACCTGATGCAGCGCGAAGGGCTCTACAAGCAGGATTTCAAGGGTGTCAGCGTGAGCGAGCAGGTGCTCTATCAGGCTCGCATCGCGCTTCCATCCAGCGTCCAGACCGGCACCTACACCGCCGAAACCTTCGCCATCAATCGCGGGCGGGTAGTGGCCTCGGCGATCAGCCGGGTCGAGGTCAAGAAGCAAGGCTTTGAACGCGCAGTAGCCCAGTTCGCTCAGCATAGCGGCTTCCTCTATGGGCTGATCGCGGTGGCGATCTCGGTGGCGATGGGCTTCATGGCCGGACGTCTTTTCGCGCTGGTTTAGCCCAATCTTAACCGCCCAAGCCTATGCAACTTCGGCCAGCGCTGGAGCTGGCGCGAAGGGGTGGAACCGGTTTGATGAACGACATGAGTCCCAAGGGTTTCGGCGCCGCGCGTCCGGCTGCCGCTGCGGACATTCCGGCCGAAGCCGCCCGCGCGGTCCAGCCTGACAATGCGCGCGAACCGATCGGCATCGTGCTCGAGATTGCCGGTTCGGGCTCGGCGATCGCGCTTGATCTTCAGCGTCTGCAGGAATGCTCCGAGGACACGGATCCCTCTATCGCGCTGGCCGGCCAGGTTGGTAGCCAGGTCAAGATCCGCGTTGGGCGCAGCTGGCTGCTTGCCTCGGTGCGTACCCAGCGACAGGATGCCAAGACCCCCGGCGGGATCATGGCCCAGATCGACTTCCTCGGCGAAGGTGATGAGGAACGCCTGACGGGCCGCATCCACTCCTTCCGCCGCGGTGTCACCCGCTATCCGATTCCGGGCGCGCTGATCTATCCGGCGACCAGCAGCGATCTCAAACAGATCTATGCCAGCGACGGGCGCTCTAGCATCCAGGTCGGCACCGTGTTCCCGACCAAGGATATCCGTGCCGGGCTCTACATCGATTCGATGCTGGGCAAGCACTTCGCGCTGCTCGGCTCGACCGGTACCGGCAAATCGACCAGCGCCGCGCTGATCCTGCACCGGATTTGCGAGCATGCCCCCGAAGGGCACATCGTGATGATCGATCCGCACGGCGAATATTCTGCCGCCTTCAAGCAGACCGGCATGATCTTCGACGTGTCGAACCTGCAGATGCCCTATTGGTTGATGAATTTCGAGGAACACTGCGAAGTGTTCCTGACCTCGACCGGCAACGACCGGCAGGAGGATTCGGACATCCTTTCCAAGTGCCTGCTTGCCGCGCGGGCCAAGAACCGGCTGGCCGAGAGCATGGGCAAGATCACGGTCGACAGTCCGATCCCCTACCTCCTGTCCGATCTCACCAACCTCATCACCACCGAGATGGGCAAGCTCGACAAGGCGACCAGCAGCGCGCCCTACATGCGCATCAAGACCAAGATCGACGAATTGAAGGCCGATCCGCGCTACCAGTTCCTGTTTTCGGGCATGCTGGTGGGCGATACCATGGCCGAATTCATCGCCAAGATCTTCCGCATGCCCAGCCGCGGCAAGCCGATCTCGATCATCGACGTTTCGGGCGTACCCTCGGACGTTACCAGCACCGTGGTTGCCGTGCTCAGTCGCCTGGTGTTCGACTTTGCGATCTGGGCGCGCGATGAGAAGACCCGGCCGGTGCTGCTGGTTTGCGAAGAAGCGCACCGCTACGTCCCAAACGAAAAGAACTCCGACGGCTCCTCGGTCGGCCGGATCCTCAGCCGCATTGCCAAGGAAGGCCGTAAATACGGGGTCAGCCTGGGCCTGATTACCCAGCGCCCGTCGGACCTGGCCGAAGGCGTGCTTTCGCAGTGCGGCACGATCATCTCGATGCGCCTCAACAACGATCGCGACCAGGCCTTCGTCAAGGCAGCGATGCCCGAAGGCGCGCGCGGCTTCCTCGATTCGATCCCCGCGCTCAGGAACCGCGAATGCATCATCTGCGGTGAGGGCGTTTCGATCCCGATCCGCGTCTCGTTCGACGAGCTTGAGGAAATGAAGCGCCCGGCCTCGGCCGACCCGAGCATCACCGAGCTGTGGAGCCATTCTGGCGGCGAGGAAGACATGGTCCTGCGCACCGTCCAGCGCTGGCGCGCACAAGGGCGCTGAGCCGCTCAGGTACCGCGCGTATCGCCGTAAAGGTGGATATGCAGCCGGTCGGTCAGCCTTAGCCCATGCTCCAGCGCCAGCGGCGCCAGCCAGCGCTCGCGCTCGCGCAGCACCTCGCTGCTGGTGCCTTCGGGCATCACGAACACCCGCTCGCGCCCGATTCCATATGTCTCGATCAGCGCCAGCACTTCGCCAAGGTCATGCGGCGCCGAAATCACAAACTTGAACCACACTTGAGGTTTCTTGGACCACTCGGCGAGGCGTTCGGGAATCTGTGAAGATTCAAGCGGATTGCCCGCATGTTTCAGCTTCGGGCTTACGTTGTATTGCGTAACCAGCGGGTCGAGCGCCGCATGCGGGGCGACGCTGCCGTTGGTCTCGATCTCGATTTCCATGCCCTCAAGCAGCGCTACCATCCGCGCCAGCGCCGCGCCCTGTAGCAGCGGCTCGCCCCCGGTGATCACCAGTCGGCCTTGCCCCAGCGCCATGATCCGCGCGGCAACTTCCGCCTCGTCCAGCACCACCTGGTTGGCCATGCGATCGAAAGCGGCGGCATCGCGGTGGGGCCGGTTATCGCCCTCGAAGCGCCAGGTATAGGCAGTGTCGCACCACACGCAGGCAAGATTGCAGCGCGACAGCCGCACGAACGCAACCGGGCGTCCGGCAGAGGGCCCTTCGCCTTGCAGCGAGGCAAAGATCTCCGGCACACCCGGGGTGGTGGCGGCGAGGGTAAGCGTCACCCCAGCCGCGCCAGCGCGGCGGCCAGCCGCTCGGCCTCGGCCGCGTGCACGGCATGGTCGGCGCGGGCCTTTTCGACCGCTTCTGGCTTGGCCTTTTGGGTGAAGGCGGGATTGGCAAGGCGGCCTTCGAGGCTTTTGGCCTCCTTGGTGCTGGCTTCGAGCGCCTTGGCGAGGCGGGCCTTTTCAGCGGCGATGTCGATCACCCCTTCGAGCGGGATGAAACCTTCGAAGTCCGTCAACGTGAGATAAAGCGAGCCAGCCGAAATCTCTTCGGCGTATTTGGCAGCGAGTTCGTCCCAATGCAGCTTGGCGAAATCATCGATTCGTTCAAGCGGACCAAATCCTCCGTACTCGACCCTGGCCAGTCTTTTGAGCGTTCCTCGATTATTGAGAATGCGTTCAAGCGAAATGCCTTTGGCTTGATTGCCAAGTCTCAAAGTGAGGATTGCTCCCGGCGGAACATTGAGTTCGTTCCGTCCTGAACGGATGGTTGTGATCAATTCAATCAGCCAGTCCACCTCGGCCTTCGCCGCCGTATCGACTCCCGCCCCCGGCTCGGGCCATTTCGCGGTGATCAGCGGATGGTGCGCGCGGTTCCCCAGTTTGGACCACAGCTCTTCGGTAACGAAGGGCATGAACGGGTGGAGCATCACCAGGATCTGGTCGAGCACCCAGCCGGCCACGGCGCGGGTTTCTTCGTCGAACGAACCCTTGATAAGCTCGATGTACCAATCGCAGAACTGGTCCCAGACGAAGTGGTAGATCGCATTGGCCGCAGCGTCGAAACGCAGCTCGGCCATGGCCTTGTCCAGCTCGGCCAGGGTTTCGACAACTTCGCCGATAATCCAGCGGTTTACCGCACTCTTTGCTGCAGGTGCCGCAAGCGAAGAAGATGCAGCAATTCCATTGCTCTGGCAGAAGCGCGCCGCGTTCCACAGCTTGGTGGCGAAGTTGCGATACCCTTCCACCCGGCGCTCATCCATCTTCACGTCGCGGCCCTGGCTTTCCATGGCGCACATGAAAAAGCGCAGCGCATCGGCGCCGTACTTGTCGATCAGCCCGAGCGGATCGACCACGTTGCCCTTGGACTTGGACATCTTCTGCCCGTCCGCCGCGCGCACCAGCCCATGCAGGTAGAGCCGCTTCCACGGGTTCTGCCCGGTCATCGCCTGGCCCATCATCATCATTCGCGCATCCCAGAAGAACAGGATGTCGAAGCCCGAGATGAGGAGGTCGTTGGGGTAGTGCTTGGCGAGGAGCGCGTCGTCCTCCGGCCAGCCGAGCGTGGCGAAGGGCCACAGGGCGCTGGAGAACCAGGTGTCGAGGACGTCATTGTCACGGGTCAGCGGCTTGCCGCCGGCCAGCGTCTGCGCCGCCTCTTCGGTTTCGGCGACGAACACCGAACCGTCTTCGGCATACCACGCCGGAATTCGGTGCCCCCACCACAGCTGGCGGCTGACACACCACGGCTGGATGTTTTCCATCCAGTTGAAGAAGGTCTTTTCCCAGCTCTTGGGCACGATCTCCACCGCGCCGGAGCGCACCGCTTCGAGCGGCGCCTTGGCGAGGACTTCGGCGTTCACATACCACTGGTCGGTCAGCCAGGGTTCGATCGGCACGCCGCCGCGATCGCCATAGGGCTGCTGGATCGTGCGTGGTTCGGCGTCGTGCGGCTGCTCTTCGCCGTCCTTGTCCTTGGTGACGTGGGGGATCAGGAAGCCCAGCTCCTTCATCCGCGCCACCACGCGCTCGCGGGCGACGAAGCGGTCAAGCCCGACGAATTCGTCCGGCACCAGCCCGTCGGCGGTCTGCACTACCCGGGCTTCGGCATCGAACATGTTGAGCATCTCAGCCGGTTTGATCCCGGCGCGCTTGCCGACTTCGAAGTCGTTGAAATCGTGCCCCGGAGTGATCTTGACCACGCCGCTGCCCAGCGCGGGATCGGCGTGTTCGTCGGCCACCACCCTGAACAGCCGCCCGGTGATCGGCTGGAGGATTTCCTTGCCGATTACCGCCTTGTAGCGTTCGTCCTCGGGGTTCACCGCCACGGCCATGTCGGCCAGCATGGTTTCGGGCCGGGTGGTCGCCACCTCGACGTGGCCCGATCCATCGGCGAAGGGATAGCGAAAGCGCCAGAAGTGGCCCTTGACCTCGCGGGTCTCCACCTCAAGGTCGGAAATCGCGGTCTTGAGCTTGGGGTCCCAGTTGACCAGCCGCTTGTCGCGATAAATTATGCGCGTCCCGTCTGGCAGGACAGTGTTGTAGAGATCGACGAACACCTTCACCACCGCCTTGGTGAAGTGCGGGTCCATGGTGAACTGTTCGCGCGACCAGTCCATCGAGCAGCCCAGGCGGCGCAGCTGGCGGGTGATGGTGCCGCCGCTTTCGGCCTTCCATTCCCACACCTTGGCGATGAAATCCTCGCGGCTGTAATTGGTGCGCTTGTCCTGCCGCTCTTCCAGCTGACGCTCGACCACCATCTGGGTGGCGATCCCGGCGTGGTCGGTGCCCACCACCCACAGCGCATCCTTGCCGCGCAGCCGTTCGTAGCGGACCACCACGTCCTGCAGCGTGTTGTCGAGCGCGTGGCCGATATGCAGGCTGCCGGTAACATTGGGCGGCGGGTTGACGATGGTGAAGGGCTGCGCATCGGGCCGGTCCGGGCGGAACAGGCCGTTCGATTCCCAGTGTTCGTACCACTTCGCCTCGATCGCGGCGGGGTCGAAAGTCTTGTCGAGAGCGGTTTCGGTCATCGTTGGCGGCCTTTGCCAGCGCCCCGCCATGCTGGCAAGCTTGTCGCGACGGCGATTTTCCCGCACAAGCTGGGCCGCGATGCGCGAATGGGCCGACTTTACCGCCGAGGAAGATGCCGAGGGCGCGCTGCATCTGGCGTTCAGCGGCCCGCTCGAGGTGTCCTCGGTCGGCCCGCTCGATGACCGGCTGCGCGGCCTTGAAGCGCCGGTGGCGAGCATCGACCTTTCCGCCGTGCCCGAGATCGATACCGTCGGCGCCTGGATCGTCTGGCGGCTGGCGCGCGATCACGGGGCCACGATCAAGGGTGCGGACGCCCGTGCCCGGCGCCTGATCGATGCGCTGCGCCCGATGCGCGATAACGGGGCGGCAGCGCCCCCGCCGCAGCCGCTGGGTCGCAAGGCGCTCGAGGAAGTCGGTGCGCAGGTTGACCGCTTCGCCAGGGGCGGGGTGGGCATCCTTGAGTTCTACGGTGCCCTGCTGGTCTCGCTTTGGACGATCCTGCGCGGGCGCTCCCCGCTTCGGGTGATCGCGCTGGTCCGCCAGCTTGAGCTGACCGGGGTTTCGGCGCTGCCGATCATCGGGCTGATGAGCTTTCTGGTCGGGATCGTGATCGCCCAGCAGGGCGCGGTACAGCTGGAGGATCTTGGCTTTGGTGAGCTGACCGTCAACCTTACGGGCCGCATCTCGCTGCGCGAGCTGGGCATCCTGATGACCGCGATCATGTTCGCGGGCCGTTCGGGCTCGTCCTTCGCCGCGCAGATCGGGACGATGAAGCTGACCGAGGAAATCGACGCCATGCGCACCATCGGGGTTTCGCCGATGGAAGCGCTGGTGGTGCCGCGCGTGCTGGCCTCGGTACTGATGATGCCGCTGTTGGGGTTCTATTCGGCGGTGATCGCGATCATCGGCGGGGCCTTTATCTCGACCATCACGCTCGATATTCCCTTCATGGCCTTTCTCACCCGGGTGCGCGATGTGGTTCCGATGCACGATGTCTGGGTGGGGCTGGTCAAGGGGCCGTTCTTCGGCTTCATCGTCGCGATGGCGGGCTGCTATCAGGGGATGCAGGTCAAGGGCAATTCCGAGGAAGTGGGTCTGCGCACCACCATCGCGGTGGTTCAGGCGATTTTCGCGGTGATCGTGCTCGATGCCTTCTTCGCCGTGTTCTTCACCGAGATCGGCTGGGGATGAGGGAAGGGGCCGACAGCGAATTCCCGATCGTGGTCGAGGATCTGTGCAACGCCTTTGGCGAGCATGTGATCCACGAGGGCCTGTCGCTGAAAGTGCGGCGGGGCGAGATCATCGGGGTTGTGGGCGGATCGGGGGCCGGCAAGTCGGTGCTGATGCGCTCGATCATCGGGTTGCAGCAGCCGCGCGCCGGATCGATCAAGGTGTTCGGCCAGGAAATGACCCACGGCCTGCCCCACGGCGATATCGACGTGCGCAGCCGCTGGGGCGTGCTTTTCCAGGGCGGGGCGCTGTTTTCCACCCTCACCGTGGCTGAGAATGTCGAAGTGCCGCTGCGCAAGTTCTACCCCGAGATCGGCGATGCCCTGCGCCGCGAGATCGCGCGCTACAAGGTGATGCTCTCGGGCCTTCCGGCCGAGGCGGCGGACAAGTTTCCTTCGGAGCTTTCGGGCGGGATGAAGAAACGTGCCGGGCTGGCACGCGCGCTGGCGCTCGATCCAGAGCTGCTGTTCCTTGACGAGCCCACCGCCGGGCTCGATCCGATCGGCGCCGCTGCCTTCGATGCCTTGACCGGCGAATTGCAGGATACCCTGGGGCTGACCGTGTTCCTCATCACCCACGATCTCGATACCTTGCACGAGATTTGCGACCGGGTGGCGGTGATCGCAGACAAGCGGGTGATCGCGGTGGGCACGATCCCCGAACTGCTGACAATCGATCATCCCTGGATTCAGGAATACTTCAACGGTCCGCGCGGGCGCGCGGCCGAGGCAGCGAGCCACCGCGCCAAGGCGATGGACAAGCCGCAGGGCAGAGGGGCATAAGGCGGGGCGATGGAAACCAGTGCCAAAAACGTCTGGGTGGGTGCGGTCACGCTGGGGCTGCTGGCGGTGCTGGCGGCCTTCGTGATCTGGATCGCGCGGCTGGGCGAAGGGCAGCAGCATTCCTACGACATTTTCTTCAAGCAATCGGTCGATGGCCTGTCCAAGGGTTCCTCGGTAACCTTTTCCGGGGTGCCTGTGGGGCAGGTCGAGGAGATCGAGCTGTGGAAGAAAGACCCCGGCTTCGTGCGGGTGCGAATCTCGGTGAAAGACGACGTGCCGATCTTGATCGGTACCACCGCGACCATGCAGGGCAGCTTCACCGGAAGCTCGAACATCCAGCTTGAAGGCGCGACCCGCGGCGCTCCGCCGATCGCGGAGAAAGGCCCCGAAGGCGTGCCGGTGATCCCGACCAAGCGCGGCGGGTTGGGTGAACTGCTCAATTCGGCGCCGGTGCTGCTCGAACGGCTCGCCACGCTGACCGAGCGGCTGACCACGGTCTTCTCCGACAAGAACCAGAAATCGATCGAGAACATCCTCGCCAATACCGACCGGCTGAGCAGGCAGCTCGCCGATGCCTCGCCGCAGGTGCAGAAGGTGCTGGCCGATCTCGATGAGACCGTGGTCCAGGCGCGTCAGGCGCTGGCCTCGTTCGACCGTGCTGCCAGCAACACCGACCAGCTGGTCAATACCGAGGGCAAGGACCTGATCCGCCAGCTGCGCGCCTCGCTAAAGTCGCTTGAGGGCACCTCGGACGAGCTACAGGGCCTGCTGCATGACAGCCGCCCGGGGATGCGCCAGCTGTCCGACAACACCATTCCCGAGGCCGAAGCGGCGATCCGCGATCTGCGCGCCACCACCCGTTCGCTGCGCGACCTGACCGACCGGCTCAACAACGAAGGTGCCGGATCGCTGCTGGGCGGGCAGAAGCTGCCGGACTACAAGCCATGATGACGAAGGGGGGCACCGTGACTGGCCGCAAAGCAATAGTCCGCAGCGCACTGGGCATGGCGCTGGCCCTGGCCCTCGGCGCCTGCGTCAGCTTGGGAGGCGGGGGCAAGCCGCCGGCCATGCTGCTTTCGCTCAGCGCCGCTGAAAGCGCCCCGGCCGGGGCGACCGCCAGCGGCAAGGTGGGCGATGCGGTGCTGGTGCTTGAACCCGAGGCCGACCAGCGCCTGGCGGTAAACCGGGTTCCGGTGCTGATGGGGGGTGGGCAGGTTGCCTACCTGACCGATGCCGCCTGGGTCGAACGTCCGGCGCGGCTGTTTGCCCGCCTGTTGGCCGATACCCTGCGCGCACGCGGCGCGCGCCCGGTCTTGGAAGAAGGCCAGTCAGCCGGCGCGCCGGGGATTCGCCTTTCCGGGCGACTTTCCGAGATGAGCTACGATGTGGCGGGCCAGGCAGTGGTGGTGCGTTTCGATGCGCTGCGGTCCGGCCCGGAAGGGCAAATCATCACCCGCCGCTTTGAGGCCGTGGTGCCCGGCGTGGGCGGCAAGGCCGAACAGATCGGCCCCGCGCTCAACCGCGCCGCCAACGATGTCGCGAGGCAAGTTGCGGACTGGATGGGGGGATAGGAGCGGGGTTTGCCTGGCGCGATCACGATCAGGCCGCCGCCGCAAACTCCATCGCCGCCGTGAACGCCGCCAGCCGCCGCGCTCGGCGCGCTTCGGCTTCGCTGTCCTTGCCCCACAGTTCTGCCTGCCAGTCTTCCTCAAGATTGGCGGCATCCCACAACGCCTGCGCATCGGCGCCCGGCTCCAGCGCGGCGAGTCCCACCACCAGCGAGGCGGCCAGCGTGGTCAGCGTGGTCAGTGCGGCAAGGGCGAAGGGATCCTTGGCGGCCAGCACTGCTTCAAGCCGCGCCAGAGTGGGGGCGGGCTGGGGGCGATGGATCACCCCGCCGATCCGCTCGAAATGGATGTCGTAGCGTGCTTCGGCAGCCCCCAGCAGCGGCTCCCATACTTCGTCCTGGCGCGCGGTGAGCGGCTCGTCGGGTTCGGCGCGGTAGCACAGGGTGTCGGTTTCGGCGTAACGCAGCAGGGTAGCGATGGCTTCGGCGGGGGCCGGGGCAACAACGTCGATCGCGTGATCGGCCATGTCGCGCAGCACGAAGCCCGCCGGGTCGATTTCCTCGCCCTGGCAATCCCATTCCGCCGCAAGCCGCCGGGCGAGCGCCGCTGTCGGGACGAGCTGAGGGTGCCCGCCCTGGGTCTTGACCCCGCGCCCGTCGAGCGTGACCTGCCACAGCGCGCCATGCGCGGCGACGTCTGCATTCGTGTAGAATCGCTTCATTCGCGCGGGCTCTTCCAGCGCCGAGCCAGCCACAGCGGCACGATCAGGAACACGGCCACCCCCACCACCACGAAGGGCAGGCCGATCTCTTTGGGCAGATCGAGTTTGCCAGCCAGCACCATCAGCCCGATCGCGGCGGTGATCGCCCCGGCCAGCCGCATGATCGTCAACGCGAAAAAGCGCTGCCGGGCCAGATTGTCATCGCTCATCGCAGCAGTTCCACCAAGTGCAGCGGCGCCGTGGCAACGGCTTCGGCCCCGGCGGCGCGCAGCTCGTCCGGGGTGTGATAGCCCCAATCCACCCCGATCGCGCGGACCCCGGCATTGACCGCCATTTCGATATCGTACTGGGTATCGCCGATCATTACCGTGTCCTGGGCCAGTGCCAGCGTCTCGGCCAGTGCCGCCTCGATCATCGAGGGGTGCGGCTTCGAGGGATGACCATCGGCGGTCTGGAGCGTGGCGAAAAGCCCGCTCAGCTCGTGTGTGGCAAGGCAGTGATCGAGCCCGCGCCGCGCCTTGCCGGTGGCAACGCCCAGCGTCCATCCCGCATCGCGCAGCGCCAGCAGAGCCTCGCGCATGCCCTCGTAAAGCGGTTCGACCAGCGCGCCGTTTTTCCGCGCGGAGCGGAACGCCTCGCGGTAACAGGCATCGACCTCGCGGCGCAGATCTTCCTCGGTGCCAGGCAGCAGCAGAGCGATCGCCTGGGGCAGGCTGAGGCCGACCAGGCGGCGCACCTGGTGCCGGTCGGGCAGTGGCAGACCGCAGGCGGCAAAGGCCGCGTCCATCGCGCCGACTACCCCCGCCTGACCATTGACCAGCGTGCCGTCGCAATCGAACAGGGCCAGCTTCACGCTCATTCGCCCAGGCTCCGCATCATGTGGGCGATGGCAACGGCGCCTTCGCCTTCCAGCCCGGCGGCGAGCCGTTCGCGCTCGGCGGAATCCTTGTTCTGGCTGAGCTTGATGGTCTCGCGCCAGGCCTGGACCTCCATCTCGAAGCCGACGATCCCGGCCATCAGGCCGCGCAGCCTGGCTTCGGGCAGCTTGTCCATGGTCCAGGGCTTGCCTTCGGCGATCCGCCCCTCGCGCGTGTCGGAAAGGTCGGTCAGCAGCCCCAGCAGGCCCTCGCTGTCCATCCGCCGCACCCGCCCTTCAAGTTCAAGCGCAACGTAGTTCCAGGTCGGTACCTGCTCCGCTCCCCCATCGCCATACCAGCGCGGCGAGACGTAACCATCGGGTCCGTTGATCACCACCAGCGCGGTTACGCCATCAAGGTGCCTGGTCAGCGCATTTCCACGCGCGAGGTGGAATTGCAGCGCCCCGTCGCGGGTCCAGTGCAGCGCGACATGGCCCACGCGCGGCCCATCGGGGGTGGCGGCGAAAACCATCCCGAAGCCGATTTCCTCGATCAGCGTTTCCAGCAGCGCGCGATCGGGCCGGCGAAAGGCGGGATTGGGATGCATCAGCGTTTCCTTGTGCCCGGCCCCGGTTTGCCCGCCGGCTTGGGCGAGCCCTTGCCCTTGGTCGGACCGCGGCTCTTGCGCGGCGGGCCATCGCCTGCGCCTCCGCGCGAACGGCGCTCGCCGCGGCGCTCCTTGCGGTATTGCTTGGCGTGGGCCTTGGCCGCAGCCTTGCGCACCTCGCGGCTGGGGGCGGGCGGTGCCTCAGGCAGTTCGGCGCCGTCGGCCGGATCGAAGCCCAGCCCGGCCAAGCTCGCGGCGAAGTGCTCAGGCAGTTCGGCGGTCACGTCGAGCGGGGTGCCATCGGGGTGATCGATCAGCAGCCGCCGCGCATGCAGGTGCAACTTGCGGCTGATCGTGCCGGAAAGGAACGCGTCCTGCCCGCCATATTTGCCGTCGCCCACGATCGGGTGGCCGATCGCGGCCATGTGCACGCGCAGCTGGTGGGTGCGCCCGGTCAGCGGCTGCAACTCTACCCAGGCGGCGCGGTTGCCCGCCCGGTCAAGCACGCGGTAGCGGGTGCGGGCGCTTTGCCCTTCGCCCGACTTGTCGACCATCATCTTTTCGCCACCGGTGCCCGGCTGCTTGGCCAGCGGCAGTTCGATCAGCCCGTCCTCGATATCGGGCACGCCCACCACCAGCGCCCAGTAGATCTTGCGCGCCGAGCGGCCCGAAAAGTGCCGCGAAAAGTAGGCCGCGCTGCCTGGGGTGGCGGCGATCAGCAGGACGCCCGAGGTATCCTTGTCGAGCCGGTGGACCAGCCGCGGACGCGGGCCATTTTGCACATAGGCATCGAGTAGACCGTCGACGTGCTCATAGGTCCCGCTGCCGCCCTGGGTGGCGAGGCCAGGCGGCTTGTTGAGCACGATCGCGGCGCGATCGCGGTGGATCACCATCGCGTCGGCCAGTTCGATCTGGGCCTCGCTCAGCGGTTTGCGCGCGCGCGGCTTGCGCTCGGTCGGCTCGCCGCCGGGGGGCACCCGCAGCACCTGGCCCTTGCTCAGCCGGTCGGCCGGATCGGCGCGCTTGCCATCGACCCTGATTTGCCCGGTACGCGCCCAGCGGCTGACCGTGGCAAAGCCGACCTGCGGCAGGTGGCGCTTGAACCAGCGATCGAGCCGCACGCCATCGTCATCGGCGCCGACGGTAAACTGCCGGACTTCCGAACTCATGCCAGGGCCCGCATTGCCAGCAGCCCGGCGAACAGCCCGGCAATCCCGCCGGCCAACGATACTCCGGCATAGAGCGCCGCCGTTCCGGTCGCGCCGCGCTCGATCATCAGGCCGATCTCAAGGCTGAAGGCGGAAAAGGTGGTGAAGCCGCCGAGCAGACCGACCCCCAGCAGGAGGCGCCACTGCTCCCCGCCCTGACCGTGGCGCGCCAGCCATCCGGCCAGCAGCCCCATGGCGAAGGATCCGATCAGGTTGACGCTCAGCGTCGCCCAGGGAAACGCGCTGGCCGCCACGGGCCCGATCGCGCGGGTCCAGCCCCATCCGGCCAGATAGCGCAGCCAGGCGCCAAAGGCGCCGCCAAGCGCGACGAAGAACGACGAAGCAAGAAATCCGGGCGTACTCATCGCCCCCGCCTTAGCCGCTCGCGGTGCCGGGCGCCACACCTTGAGACTGCGGGGCTGTCATCAAAGCATAACCGGATCGCAAAGTGCCCGTCACAACCCGGGACTATCGTGTCCCGATAGGCCGTATCCCGGGGGATGGAGACGATGGAACAGACGGTAACGATTGACGGTGCAAGCCACCGGCTCGCCCTGCGGCTGGCCCGCGATGCCGCCGATCTGGCCGCGGTGCAGCGTCTGCGCTGGCAGGTCTTCTATGAGGAAATGGGTGCAAGCGCGGAAATCGGCGCCGCAATCGGCCTCGATGCCGATCCGTTCGACGATCTGTGCGATCATCTTCTGGTGATCGACCGCGACGCGGCGCAAGGGGAAGCCGTGATCGGCACCTACCGTCTGCTCCGGGAAAACATCGCCAGGGCGCACGGCGGGTTCTATTCGGCCGACGAGTTCGAGATCGGCATGCTTGGCAAGGGCGCCGCGGGCCGGGGCGAACTGCTCGAGCTGGGCCGCTCGTGCGTGCTCCCGCCCTATCGTACCAGCGCGACGATCTCGCTGCTGTGGCGCGGAATTGGTGACTATATCGCCCGGCACCGGATCGCGCTGCTGTTCGGCTGCGCCTCGTTTCCGGGAACCGAGGCCGAGGTTCACGCCGCCGCGCTATCCTACCTGTTCGCGAACCACCTCGCGCCGGAAGAGCTGCGTCCCCGGGTCCATCCGGCCCGCGCCGCGCGGTGGACCGCGCTCGATCCCGCCAGCTACGATCCGCGCCGGGCGCTGCTCGCCATGCCGCCGCTGGTCAAGGCTTACCTTCGGGTCGGGGCCATGGTCGGCGATGGGGCTTTTGTCGACCATGCCTTCAACACGGTCGACGTCTGCGTGGTGATGCCGGTCGAGAAGATGAGCGAACGCTACGCCGCGCGTTTCAGCGTCGCGGCCTGATCGGCCCGCGCGATCGCGTCGAGCCGCGCGGAAATTGCGGCGTAGCAGGCTTTGGCAATTTCCTTGCGGCATGGGGCGATCACCGGCTGCTCGAACCACAGATCGACAGTGGCGCCACCCCTGGCTGCAAGGGCAAAGGCGTGGGGCAGCAGCGCATCGTCCTCGATCCAGGCCACCGCGCGCCGCGATGCCGGGCTGAGCGCCGAGCCATCCCGTTCGCGGTAGGAAATCGTCACCGGCTGGATCGTTTGCCAGCACTCGGCGCCCGCCAGCAGACTTGAACGGAACGGCAGCAGCGCGCGGCCATCGCTGGTGGTGCCCTCGGGAAACAGGACCAGTCCCGATCGCCCGGCGCGAAGCTCCATCCCGGCAAGCGCGGGATGGACCGCGATCCGGCTCTGGCGGTCAACGAATACGCATCCCAGGCGCTGGGCCAGAACGCCGATTACCGGCCAGCCTGCCACTTCCGACTTGGCCACGAAGCCGCCCGCGCGGGTGCGGGCCAGCACCGCAATGTCGATCCACGAGATGTGGTTGGCAACTGTCAGCACCCCGATGCCCGGGGCTATGGCTCCATGACAGCGCAGCCGCAGCCTGAAGCCTGAGAGCAGCAGGCTCCAGGCCCACTTCTCCAGCACGCGCCGGGCCGGTCCCGGCCAGGGTAGGGTCCAGACCGCGATCAGACCGAATACCGCCAGCAGTGCCGCACCTGCCCGAATCTGGCGCAGTTTCCCTCGCAATCCGGTTGCCTCCGGGGTATGCGTTGCATTCATTTGGCAAGTCTGCCGCGTGGATATGACCGTTTCGCGTCGTGGGGTTTGGGGCCATTCCCGGCTTGCCATCGCTGCGACTCTCTGCTAGCCGCCCGCCCGTTCGTGCAGATCCTTGTCGGATTCGGCCCGTTTTTCGTTTCGATCTGAAGGTGCTCCCCCGCACCGGAGTGTTTGGCGGGGTTCTGGCCTTTTCGTATGTGAGGTGTGTCGGTTTATGCAAATTCTCGTCCGCGACAACAATGTCGAGCAGGCCCTGCGCGCGCTCAAGAAAAAGCTGCAGCGCGAGGGCGTGTACCGCGAGATGAAGCTGCGCCGTCATTACGAGAAGCCCAGCGAAAAGCGCGCCCGCGAAAAGGCCGCCGCCGTGCGCCGCGCCCGCAAGATGGAGCGCAAGCGGATGGAGCGTGACGGCGTCAAGTAAGCTTGCGCGCGTCTAGCCGATAAGCCATGAGGGCGCGGAGCAATCCGCGCCCTTTGCTTTGGCGCCCAGAAGGAAACCGTTCGATGACCGAGATTACCCGCGTGCCCCTTCAGCCGATCGCCAAGGGCGCGCTTGGCAAGCTGTGGCTGGGCGTCGTTGCCGCCGCGCTTGCCGCGGCCGGACTTGCCTGGGCCACCCTGCCGCCCTCGGTCAATGTCGAGGTGCTCAAGGCCGGAACCGGCGCCAGCCCGACCATCGCCGATGTGGCGATGATCAATTACAAGGGCATGCTTCCCGACGGCAAGGTGTTCGATGAGGGCAAGCAGGCCGTGCTGCCGCTTGAAGGTGTGATCCCCGGCTTCACCAAGGCGCTTGAACAGATGCAGCGCGGCGGCAAGTACAAGGTCTTCATTCCCGCCAAGCTGGCCTATGGTGATCGCCAGGCCGGCGAAATCCCGCCCAACACCGACCTGACTTTCGAGATCGAGCTGATCGATTTCAAGAGCCGCGCCGAGATCGAGCAGCAGCAGCGCATGATGCAGCAGCTGCAAGA
Source organism: Novosphingobium sp. (assembly GCA_024236215.1). Taxonomy (GTDB): domain Bacteria; phylum Pseudomonadota; class Alphaproteobacteria; order Sphingomonadales; family Sphingomonadaceae; genus Novosphingobium. The sequence goes on along the minus strand of JACKKX010000004.1, from coordinate 196,200 downwards.
GATGCAGGCCCAGCAGGAACAGCAAAAGGGCAAGGGCCAGGGCGCACCCAAGCCGCAGTAATCCCGCCGCTTGCGGCACTGTTGCACCGGTGCTAGCGCGCCGGGGCAACGCTGTATTTGTTGAAGGAATGCCATGTCGGTCGATACCGCCACCGTGGCCAGGATCGCCTCGCTCGCCCGGATCAAGGTTGGCGAGGCGGAGCTTGAAGCCATGGTTCCCGAACTCAACGGAATTCTCGCCTGGGTCGAACAGCTCGGCGAAGTCGACGTGACCGGCATCGAGCCGATGACCGCGGTGATCGAAAACCACCTGCGGCTGCGCGACGATGTGATCGATGCCGATCCGCTGACCGGTGGCGGGGTGCGCGAATCCGTGCTGGCCAACGCGCCTGCAGCCGAGCATGGCTTTTTCGGCGTGCCCAAGGTGATCGAATAATGACCCAGCTTACCGATCTGGGCGTTGCCGCGATCCGCGACGGCGTGGCCGGGGGCCAGTTCACTGCGGTGGAAGTAGCCGAGGCATTCAACGCCAATGTCGCTGCAGCGCAGGCGGCGCTCAACGCCTTCATCGTCACCACCCCCGATGCCGCGATCGAGGCGGCCAGGGCCACCGACGCGCGCCGCGCTGCGGGCCAGCCGCTGGGCAAGATGGGCGGGGTGCCGATCGGGATGAAGGATCTGTTCGCCACCAGGGGTGTGCAGACCACCGCGGCGAGCCACATCCTCGAAGGGTTCAAGCCCGAGTACGAAAGCACCGTTTCGCAAAAGCTGTGGGACGCGGGCGCGGGCATGCTCGGCAAGCTCAACATGGACCAGTTCGCGATGGGTTCGTCGAACGAGACGAGCTATTTCGGCAACGTGGTCAGCCCCTGGCGGCGCAGCGACGGCGGGAATGCCCCGCTGGCGCCGGGTGGCAGTTCGGGCGGCAGCTCGGCGGCGGTTTCCGCGCGGCTCTGCCCGGCGGCAACCGGGACAGATACCGGCGGCTCGATCCGCCAGCCCGCCGCCTTCACCGGCATTTCGGGGATCAAGCCCACCTATGGGCGGTGCAGCCGCTGGGGCATCGTCGCCTTCGCCTCTTCGCTCGATCAGGCCGGGCCGATGGCCCGCGACGTGCGTGACTGCGCGATCATGCTTGAGGCGATGGCCGGGTTCGATCCCAAGGACGCGACCAGCCTGAACCTGCCGGTGCCCGAATGGGAAGCCGGCCTGAACGCCGATCTGCGCGGCAAAAAGGTAGGTGTGCCGCGCGAATACCGCATGGACGGGACCGATGCCGATGTTCTCGCCAGCTGGGACCAGGGGATCGAATGGCTGAAGGATGCCGGCGCCGAAGTGATCGACATTTCGCTGCCGCACACCAAGTACGCGCTCCCGGCCTATTACATCGTCGCCCCGGCCGAAGCCTCGTCGAACCTCGCGCGTTACGATGGCGTGCGCTACGGGCTGCGCGATCTGCCCGATGGCGCCAATCTTCAGGAGATGTACGCCGCAACCCGCGCCGCCGGGTTCGGGGCAGAGGTCAAGCGCCGGATCCTGATCGGCACCTATGTGCTCTCGGCGGGCTTCTACGATGCCTATTACACCCAGGCGCAGAAGGTCCGCACGCTGATCGCCCGCGATTTCAAGAACGCCTTTGCCGAGGTCGACGTGATCCTCGCGCCGACCGCGCCCACAGCCGCCTTCGGCCTGGGCGACATGGTTTCGGATCCGCTGGCGATGTACCTGAATGACGTGTTCGCGGTTCCGGCCAGCCTTGCGGGCCTCCCCGCCATGTCGGTCCCCGCAGGGCTCAACCGCGAAGGGCTTCCGCTGGGGCTGCAGATCGTGGGCAAGCCGTTCGACGAACAGGGCGTGCTCAATGCGGGGCTGGCGATTGAAGGCCGGGCCGGGTTTACGGCCAAGCCGGAGCGGTGGTGGTAGCATGGATCTTCGTTCCGCAACGGATTGGCTTACTTGGGGAGCCTTGGTTCTTCCCCTTGCTTCACTTGCTTGGTCCGCGTGGCAATACGTCGCAATCCAGAAGCGCGAAGAGGCTAGGCAGCGGTTCGACAATTTATTCCGTGTGATGGAAAAAATTGGTGAGCAAGGCGGATCAATCGCGGCAAAGATGGCCGCAGTGAACGAGCTTAGAAAATATCCAGAATACAAAGACTTGATCGTTAGGCTTTGTAATGATGCTGCCCCGAGGGTTGTCGGAGAAAATGCCAGCATGTTGCGAAGAGAGTTTGAACTTACGGCCGCACATTTTGGAAATGGCAGCAACTGAATGACCAACTATCGCATCCATGGCGCAACCAGTGAGTGGGAGGTCGTGATCGGCCTTGAGGTCCACGCGCAGGTAACCTCGAACTCGAAGCTGTTCTCGGGCGCGGCCACCGCCTTCGGGGCCGAGCCGAACACCCAGGTCAGCCTGGTCGATGCCGCCATGCCGGGCATGCTGCCGGTGCCCAACCGCGAATGCATCCGCCAGGCGGTGCGCACGGGCCTGGCGATCAATGCGCAGATCAACAAGTGGAGCCGGTTCGACCGCAAGAACTACTTCTACGCCGATCTGCCGCAGGGCTACCAGATCAGCCAGCTCTATCACCCGCTGGTGGGCGAGGGCAGCCTTGAGGTGGTGCTCGATCCCAAGGATCCCGAAGGCAGCACCAAGACCATCGGGATCGAACGCATCCACGTTGAGCAGGATGCGGGCAAGCTGATGCACGATCAGCACCCGACCATGTCCTATGTCGATCTCAACCGTTCTGGCGTGGCGCTGATGGAGATCGTCAGCCGCCCCGACATGCGCTCGCCAGCCGAGGCCGGGGCCTACCTCGCCAAATTGCGCACGATCCTGCGCTATGTCGGCTCTTGCGACGGCAACATGGACCAGGGTTCGATGCGTGCCGACGTCAACGTCTCGGTGCGCCGTCCGGGCGAGCCCTTCGGCACCCGCACCGAGACCAAGAACGTCAATTCGGTGCGCTTCGTCATGGCCGTGGTCGAAAGCGAGGCGCGCCGCCAGGTCGATCTGATCGAGGATGGCGGCACGGTGGTGCAGGAAACCCGGCTCTACGATCCCGACCGGAACGAAACCCGCTCGATGCGCTCCAAGGAAGACGCGCACGATTACCGCTATTTCCCCGATCCCGACCTGCTGCCGCTGGAACTGGACGACGCCTTCGTCGAGCAGTGCCGCGCCAGCCTGCCCGAGCTGCCCGACGCCAAGCGCCACCGCTATGAAGGGACGCTGGGGCTTTCAGCCTACAACGCGGGCGTGCTGACGGCGGATGTGGAAACCGCGCACTGGTTCGAGGCCTTGCTCGCTGCCACCGCCGCCAAGGCCGGCAAGGGCGAGGCCGATGTTGCCAAGCAGGCGGCGAACTGGCTGATCTCGGAACTGTTCGGCGCGCTCAACAAGCTTGGGCGCACGCTCGATGACAGCCCGGTCAGCCCCGAGGGCGGCGCAGAACTGCTCGCGCTGGTTGCCGATGGCACGATCTCGGGCTCGATCGCCAAGCAGGTGCTCGAAAGGATGCTCGAGAGCGGCGATGGCGCAGCGGCGATTGTCGAGCGCGAAGGGCTCAAGCAGACCACCGATACCGGCGCGATCGAGGCGGCGGTCGATCAGGTGCTTGCCGCCAATGCCGACAAGGTCGCCGAATACAAGGCCGGCAAGGAGGCGCTGTTCGGCTTCTTCGTGGGCCAGACGATGAAGGCGATGCAGGGCAAGGGCAACCCGCAACTGGTCAACCAGGTGCTCAAGGGCAAGCTCGGCTGAGCATTTTTTCAGCACGCAAAAATACCCACTTGCGAAGCGCTTAGGCTGCGCTAATCCTGCGTCTATCGCTGTGATTTTGGGGGCTGCCTTGATCAGAAATCTGCTGCGTGCCGTTAGTGGTGCGATCGTTGCCGTGTGCCTGATTGCCGGGGCTGCGCCCGCCGTGGCCGGATCGGTCCAGCGTGATGGCTTTGCCTATCCGCAAGGCCAGCCGATCAAGATCGTGGTGTTTCGCCCCGATGTCCGCGTCGGATCGCTCCGGGTCGGCGGGCTCGACGAACCCAATGCCGACTGGACCGCCGCGGCGCGCACCAACATCCAGACTGCGATGGAATCCTCGCCCCAGATGCGTGAGGCAAACCTGACCTTCCTGGGTGAATTCGAAGGCGAACAGGCCGATATGGTCAATGAGAACCGCGGCCTGTTCGAGGCCGTCGCCGGGGCCATGTTCCAGCATGTGACCATGGGCGACAGGCTGCCGACCAAGCTGGTTGCCAGCACCGATCCAAATGCCAAGAAGCAGTATCGGATCGACTGGTCGCTGGGCCCCCAGACCGATCGGCTGCGTGAGGTGACCGGGGGTGACTATGCCCTGTTCTTCTTCACCCACGATTCCTACGGCGATGCCGGGCGCAAAGTGGCGCAGCTGCTGATGGCCGGGCTGTTCGGAGCCTATGTCCCGGCCGGGGTCCATATCGGCTATGCCGCGATGATCGACCTCAAGACCGGCGACGTGGTCTGGTTTAACACCGATCTGGCGATGGGCGGCGATCCGCGCGATGCCGAAGGTGCGCAAAAGCGCGTCTCCCAGTTGCTCGCCGGCTTTCCCAAGCCGCCGGTGCAGCCCACCGCGGTCCAACCCTGAAGCCAGACAGGATCGGCCAAGTGGCCCTGCTGGCCCGCTCCCTGCGTATCGTGCTGGCAGCACTGCTGGCAATCCAGCCGGAGCTGGTGGAGACCGCGCGCGCGCAGGAAGCGGCGGCCCAGGCCGCATCGCTGCCCGTGGCGGACGAGGAGGCCTACAAGCCGGTCGACAAGGACGAGCGCGGGCTGTGGATGGATACCGAAGAGGGTGAGCGCCAGCTCAAGGCCTCGCAGCAGGTGATCCGCGATCCGGCGCTCAACGCCTATGTCCGCAAGGTGCTGTGCAATCTGGTCGGGCCGGGCAAGTGTGCCAGCATCCGGCTCTACATCGTGCGTACGCCCGACTTCAACGCCTCGATGGCGGTCAACGGCGCGATGGTGGTCTATTCGGGTCTGCTGCTGCGCACCCAGAACGAAGCCCAGCTCGCTGCGGTGCTGGGGCATGAATACACCCATTTCGCGGGCCATCACGGGCTCAGGATGTTCCGGCAGGTCAAGGAGAAGTCGGCTGCGGCGGCCTGGCTGGCCTTTACCGGGATCGGGCTGATCGCCTCGTTCTCGATGGCGGCTTCGCTGTTCAGCTATTCGCGCGACATGGAGCGGGAGGCCGACAGCGGCGGTCTGGCACTTATGGCGGCAGCGGGATACGATACCCGCGAGGCATCCAAGGTGTGGGAACAGCTGCGCGCCGAGATGGATGCCACCGCTGCGGTGCGCAACACCAAATCGCGAAAGGACAAGAACGGCGGGATCTTCGCGACCCACCCTCCCACCGCCGAACGGGTGGCCAACCTGGCGCAGATGGCCACCGCCAATCCCGGCGTTGCCGGGGCCACCGGGCTTGACAGCTACAGTGCGGCAATGGGGCACTGGTGGCCGGTGTTCTTCGACGATCAGCTCAAGCGCAACGATCTGGGCGCGAGTGACTATTTGCTGGCCGCGCTGGCGCAGCAGGGCTGGAGCCCGTGGCTGCTCTACGCCCGCGGCGAACTCTACCGCCGCCGCGCGTTGGGCAACGACATCGCCGATGCCGAGAAATTCTATTCCCAGGGGATCGAGGCCGGGGGCGAACTGCCCGAACTGTGGCGCGGTCGCGGGCTGGCGCGGCTCAAGCTGGAGCGCCCCGAAGACGGCAAGACCGATCTCAACGAATACCTTCGCCGATCCCCCGACGCGGTGGACAAGGCGATGATTGCAATGATGGCAGGAGAAACACGATGAAGAAGCGTAATCTGTTGCTTGCCGCGCTGGTCCTGGCAAGCCTTCCTGCCGCCCCGGCGCTGGCCGGTTGGAAACTGGTTCCCCATGCCAAGCCGATCACGGTGGCCAAGGGCACCCTCACCGTCACCCCCGATGCTGACTGGAACCGCTGGTCGGTACGCCCGATCAAGAAGGGCGAGGTGTGGACACTCGACGGAACCGGGCTCAACGAGGTCTATTTCGTTTCCGGCCTGATCGTGGGCGAAACGCTCTACCGTGATGCCGACAAGAAGAACCGGCCTTTGCCAACCCTCACCAAGGGCATGGCGCTGACCGACATTCCGGAATTCTTCGAAAGCTCCAACCGGATCGCGCTCAACACCTCGCTGTTCACCGTCACCGGGGTCGAGCCAGCCAAGATGGGCGAGCGCGATGCAGTGAAATTCAACTACGAATACGCGGTCGAGGGCAGCCCGCTCAAGCGCCGCGGCACGGCGATCGGATCACTCTCGGGGGGCGTACTCTACCTTATCAGCTATTCCGCGCCAGCGACCCACTTCTATGAGCAGAATCGGGCCAAGGCCGAGGCGATCATGGCCAGCGCGCACTACTGAACCGAACCGCAGGCCAAACCAAAGGGCGCTGGAATCGCTTCCGGCGCCCTTGCTGTTTGTATCGCGGTGCGGCCTTAGCCGACCTTGGTGCCGGTCATCGGGAAGCTCCCGAAAGCCCCGGCCTTGATCGAGCCGGTGATGGTGTCACCATCGACGGTGGCCTCGCCTTCCAGCTTCATCGGCATCGGCACGGTCATGTTCATGGTCCAGGTCAGCTTGTTGCCATCGACCTTGCCGTTTTCGAGATCCATCGACCCCATCGCCCCGGCGTTCTTGCCGGTGAAGGTATCGCCATCCACCGCGATGGTGAACTGGCTCTTCTGATCCCCCATCGGGGTTTTGCTGACGCAGTCGTAAGTGCCGGAAATGGACATCGCTAATCTCCCTAGAATCGTTCCAACTTACAGGGGGGTAAGTAGCCTATCACTCGCCGCTGTCGGCTTCGCTGTCAACCGCCGCGCTCGGCGCGTCGAGCACTTCGAGCGGTAGGCCGAGCGCTTTGAGTTGCGGCTCGACCAGCTTGCGATCGCCCACCACCACAAAGACCAGCCCCTGCGGCTGCAGATAGGCCTGCGCAGCCGCGTCGATCGCGGCCTTGTCGATCGCGCGATAGCGCGCGGCGAGCGTCGTGTAATAGTCATCGGGACGCCCCAGCCGCCGGTTCATCAGCATCGCGCCAAGCACCTGCATGTTGGTTTCGAAGCGGTTGGGCAGAGCGCGGATGTTGCCATCGGTCACCCGCCCTAGCTCGACCGGATCGACCCCCCGCCGGGCGGGGAAATCGGCCATGTCCTTGCGGATCAGGGCGATGGCATCGCCGGTACGGTCGGCCTGGACCGGCGCGGTCAGCACCAGGCTGCGCGATCCCCTGGGGCTGGCAACCGCAGAGCGCACGCCATAGGACCAGCCCTTGTCCTCGCGCAGATCCATGTTGAGGCGCGAAAGAAAGCCGTTGCCCAGCACTTCGTTGGCAAGGTCGAGCGCTTCCATCCCCGGTGTCCCCCCGATCATCGGCAGCACCCGCCCGGCAACGATCACCGACTGGGGCGAGTTGGGCCGGTCGATCAGCACGATCCGCTCGGCTGGAGCAAGTGGGCGGGCGTCGAGCCGCTTTACCGGCGAGGGAGTGGCGGGAGCCTTCCATCCGCCAAAGGCCGCTTCGAGCATCGGGCGCAGCTGCTCCATCGCGATATCGCCAACCACGGTGATCTGCAGGTTGTCGGGCCGCAGCCAGCGCTGGTGCGCGGCTTTCAACGCGGCGGGATCGAGCGCGGCGACGCTGGCGGGATCGCCCATCCCGTCTCCCGGCAGACCATAGGGATGGTCCCTGCCGAACAGGATCGGCGCCAGGCTGCGGCTGGCAAGCGCGCGCGGACTGGCCAGGGCCTGGCCCAGCTCGCCAAGCCGCTGTTCGCGCGCGCGGGCCACATCGGCCTCGCGGAATGCGGGACTGCGCACCACGTCGGCCAGCAGCGCCAGAGACGGGGCGAGATTGGCGCTGAGCGCGGAGAGCGTCACGGTCGAATCGTCGAGCCCCGCCCCGCTCCAGATCTGCGCGCCAAGCCGCTCCTTCTCCTCGGCGATGGCAGTGGCATCGCGGGTCGCGGTCCCTTCATCGAGCGCGGCGAGCATCAGCGACTGGGTGCCGGGGCTATCGAGTGAATCCGCCGCATTGCCCGCATCGAATGACAGGCTGACCAGCACGGTGGGCACCGCCCCGCGATGCGCCAGCGCCACCGGGATGCCGTTGGAAAGCGTGGCGCGCTCGATTGCCGGGAACGCCAGATCGCCGACCGGGGCGACCGGCGGCGCGGTCCGGGCGGGGCCTTGCTCCAGCCGGGGCGGTTTCTTGCGGGCTTCGCGGCGCGGCGCGGCGGCGGCCGCTTCATCACCCCAGCCGCCCATCGACTCACCCTTGTCGGTGCGGGTTCCGGGCACCACGGCCAGGGCATAGACCGGGCGCGAAAGCCACCGCTGCATCGCCGTGCGCACCTCGCCCGGGGTCAGCGCCGCGATCCGCGCCAGATCGGCCTTGAACTGGGCGGGATTGCCCGAATAGAGCTGCCCCTCGGCCAGCTGCGCGCCCTTGCCGGAAAAGCCGCCGACCTGCTCGAGCGCGCCGATCTGCTGGGCGACGGTGGAGGTTGCGGCTCGGCGCAATTCGTCCTCGCTGGGGCCATCGGCCAGAAAGTGCGCGATCACCGCATCGAGCGCGGCCTCGGCCGTGGCGCGATCGACCCCCGGCTTGATCTCCATCGACACCTGCAGGATCGAGACCTGCTCATTGAGCTGGGCCGAGGCTGAAACCGAAACCGCGATCTGCTGACCACGCACCAGTTCGTTGTCGAGCCGCGACGAGGCCAGCCCGCCCAGCACCCGCATCCCCATATCCAGCGCTGCGGCATCGGGATCGTTGAGCCCGGGGCCGCTCCAGATCCGGTTGACCTGCACTACCGGGACCTGATCGGTCATGTCGCGCCGCAGCGGGGCGGGCAGGGTAACCGGCCCCGCATCCTGCTTCGCCACGTCGGGGCCGCGCGGGATCGATCCGAACCACTTTTCGACCATCGGCCGGGCGGTGGCGGCATCGATATCGCCCGAAAGCGCCAGAACGACGTTGTTGGGGGCATAGTTGTCGGTAAACCACTTGCGCACGTCGGCCAGACTTGCCGCGTCGAGATCGGCCATCGAGCCGATAGCCGAATGGCGATAGGGATGGCCGACCGGGAACAGCCCTTCGTTGATGGCATAGTCGGCCAGGCCATAGGGCTCGTTGTCGCCCTGGCGCTTCTCGTTCTGGACAACCCCGCGTTGCTTGTCGAGCTTGTCCTGGCTGACCGCACCGAGCAGGTGGCCCATGCGGTCGCTTTCCATGAACAGCGCAAGATCGAGCGCGCCGGTGGGCACGGTCTCGACATAGTTGGTGCGATCGTACCAGGTCGATCCGTTGGTCGGGGTCGAGCCCGCGCCTTCCAGCGGGATGTCGAAATTGGGCACGTTTTCGCTGCCGCCGAACATCAGGTGCTCGAACAAGTGGGCAAAGCCGGTGCGGCCCTTGGGTTCGCTCTTGGAGCCGACCCGGTAATAGGTGGTGACCCCGACGATCGGCGCCTTGCGATCGGTGTGGACGATCACGGTGAGGCCGTTATCCAGCGTGAACGTGTCATAGGGGATGTCGACTGCCTTCACCAGCTCGGCCAGCGGCGCGGGCTGGGGTGCGGCAACCGGCGCGGCTATGGGCGCGACTGTGGCAATCGAGGCCGGGGGTGCGGGCTGGGCGGCGCAGCCCGCCAGCGTGGCGGCAAGCAGTGCAGCGGCAAGGAAAGGACGCATGGATTCTCCGGTGGGCAGACAGCCGTCAGACTGCAGGAATCTCAGCGGCTCGAAACTTCATATCGACGAACCGCGTGTTTCGCCACATCGGCGCGGGTGAACCAGACCGGCTTGAAGCGCCGTTTAACGAACAGCGGTGCCTGATCGGCATAGTGCGGACTGTCGGGCCGGGAGGTGGCCGCGCCATAGGGCTGGATAGACTGCGAGCGCACCGCTCCGTCCGGGCCCCATTCGATCACCATGATGTAGCTGTCGCCATGTTTGACCGAAAGCCGCCCATCGGACTCGGCATCCCAGTCGGTCGCGGCGCGCAGGGTATCGCCGCCGCCTTCATAGGGCAGGTCGGCTTTGCCCTGGCGTACCCGCAGCACCGCGCCCAGCGGCGGGTCGATCCGGCCGAAATGGGCTTGCAGGTGGTGCACCGCCTCGGCCAGCACAGCGTGGGGATCGGGTGCGGCCCTGAGGCCATAGCTCGCCTTCATCGCCGGTTCGAGCACCATCACCGCCAGGGCATCGGCGGGGCCCTTCGAGTCCGCGTTGAAATCCCAGCTCGCCAGCAGCTTCTGCCCTTCGGCCAGTTCGGGCTCGCGCCGCAGATCGAGCCGGGCAATTGCATCGAGCATCCAAGCGACATAGCCTGCGCGCTCGTATGCGGTGTCGAACTTGATCGCCAACAGCGCCTCGCGGCTCAAGGGACCGGCGGCGGCGAGCAATTTGCTGGCACGGCGCGCGCGGTTGGTAAGATCGGTTTCCACCCCCCAGATCGCCGGGATCGCGGCCGGGTCAAGCTCGCTGCCGGGACCGGCTGCTAGCAGCGGGGTATTGTTGGAATTGAACAGATAGCCCGAGGCCGGATTGATCAGGTGCGGCACCTTGTCCCAGGCGATCGGGCGGCGCCAGATCAGGCTGGAATCGGTGCCCGAAACCGGGTGGCGCCAGTCAGGCCCCGGCTTGCGATCGGGGATCGCGGCGTTGTACCAATAGGCGATGGTGCCCGCGCGGTCGGCATAGATGAAGTTGGTTGCGGGCACCCCCTGCATGGCCATCGCCGTCTGCCATTCGGTGAAATTGCGGGCCTTGGTCAGGCGATAGTACTGGGTCAGGCTGTCAAGGCTGTCGATCCCGGCATAACGCACCGCATAGACCCCGCGCGCGGTGACCAGCGCCGGTCCGTGGACGCTGCGCCAGACCCGGCGCGGCACCGGCAGAACGAAGGGGCCGAAACGCACCGGCAGCCACACCCGTTCGCTGGCAAGCGGCTGCCATTTGCCGTCCAGCTTGTAGTTCTTCGCCCCGGCATCGACCTCCAGCTTGTAGACGTCGATCAGGTCGGGCCGGTTGACCGTGTTGGTCCAGCCCAGATTGTCGTTGTGCCCCAGGAACGGCCAGGGCGAGCCGGGAAAGGTCGCGCCCGCAAAATGCCAGCCGCTGTCGCTGTCGATCGCCAGTTCGTACCAGGCGACCCCGCCCCGCCAGGGCTGGTGGCTGTTGGCGATCAGCCGGGTGGTCCGGTCGGTCGAATGGGCAGGCGCGACGGCGAAGGCGTTGGAGCCCGAACTTTCGGCAGCATCGCCCATAGGTAGCGGCATCGCCCGCGCGGGGACCAGCTGGTCCACCGCGCCAATCCCGAATTCGTCGTGATCCTGTCCGGTCAGGCTCGGCCCGTGTTCGGGGCGCAGCGGTTCATCCTTGGCGAGCGGGCCAAGCACCCGGTCGAGCCCGAAGAAGAACGGCAGCCGCAGGACAAAACCGGTGGCGATGTCCTCGCCGTTGACCGGGAACAGCCGGGCCATCCGCACTTCGCGTGGATGCGTTGCGGCATAGCGGTTGAGCCCGCTGGCATAGCCATCGAGCACCGCGCGGACATCGCCCGGCAGTGCGCCATAGTGCCGCCGTGCGGTACCGCGCGCATCGATGAAATGGTAGGCGAAATCGACCCCGGCGCCGTCGGCCCCGGCCAGGGCGCCATAGCGTCCGCGGGTCATCGCCAGCACTTCTTGCAGGGTCGAAAAGTCGTCCTCGGCGTGGGCATAGGCAACCCCGAAGGCGGTATCGGGATCGGTCCGTCCGTGGATATGCGGCACGCCGAACTCGTCGCGCGAAATTTCTGCGGAATAGGCATGGGACGGCGGAGGCACGCCGGGCTGCTCGGCCAGGAACGGTTCCCAGTTGATCAGCGCCACCGCCCCGACCAGCCCCGCCAGGGCAAGACCCCACCCGGTGCGTCCGATCCATCCCATCGCCAGCTCTCCCCTTTGTCAGGCAATGGCCTAGCGGCTTGATCGTTCGGCGCAAGCCTACGGACCCGGCTGGAACTGCCGACTCTGCGGCAATCGAACTCCGTTGGTCGGTTTGCTGTTGAAATCGCGGAACAATGTGTTCAGGCAGGTTTCATTTCGCGCATCGCAGACTTCCCGGTCTGCACCGCGCACCCGGTTTGTCCTGGAGTACCCCCCATGAAGATCCGTGCCCTTTTCACCACTTTGCTGGCCGCGTTGCTGTGCGTTCCGGCGATCGCCGATGCGCCGCTGCTCAAGCAGGCTGGGCACTGGGCGCAAGACTATACCGGGCGCCAGGCCGATCCGGCGGTGGTGTTCGGCACCCTGCCTAACGGGATGCGCTATGCGATCCTGCACAACGAAACCCCCTCGGACGGGGTGGCGATGCGGATGCGGATCGGCTCGGGCTCGATGAAGGAGCGTGAGGAGGAGCAGGGTCTGGCCCACTATCTCGAGCATATGGCCTTTCGCGGCAGCACCAATGTCGCCGATGGCGAGGTGATCAAGATGCTCGAACGCCATGGTCTGCGTTTCGGCCCCGATACCAATGCCTTCACTGCACAGGACCAGACGGTCTACATGTTCAACTTCCCCAAGGCGGGCGAGGGAGCGCTCGATACCGGGCTGATGCTGCTGCGCGAAATCGGCGGGCGGCTCGATCTGGCTCCGGCAACGGTCGAGGCCGAACGCGGCGTACTTCTTTCGGAGGAGCGCGTGCGCGATGTTCCCGGCTACCGGGCAGTCAAGGTCAATCTCAGCAATTCGCTCGCCGGAACCCGCGCGGTGCAGCGCTGGCCGATCGGGCTGATCGAGACGATCAAGGGCGCAACGCCCGCGCGTTTGCGGCGCTATTACGAGGCCAATTACCGCCCCGAAAACGCCACCCTGATCGTGATCGGCAATGTCGATCCGGCCAAGGTTGAGGCGATGATCAAGGAACGCTTTTCCGATTGGCAGGGCAAGGGGGCGGCCGATGGGCTCGAACCCGGCCAGCCCGATCCCGCCAAGCCGGCCAGCGAATTCGCCGCCGCCGGTGCGCCCGATCTGCTGACGCTGAGCTGGGTGCGCCCGCGCGACGCCCGTGCCGCGACGGCCGATTACGATCGCGAACAGATGGTCCAGTATGTCGCGCTGACAGTACTCAACAACCGGATCGCGGACCGCGCCGCCAAGCCGGGCAGCCCCTTCGTCGGCGGGCAGGCTGCGCTGGTTCCCGATCTTGTCGGGGTTGCATCGCTGACCCAGCTCGCGGTTGCTGCGGCGCCGGAAAAATGGAACGAGGCCCTGGCCGCTGTGATCCTGGAGCAGCGCCAGGCGGCTGCCGGGCCAGTCACCGCCGAAGAGCTCAAGCGCGCGGTAACGCAGGTGCGCACCCAACTGGAAGCCGCCGCCGCCAACGCGCCGACCCGGAAGAACGAGGATCTGGCCGACGGTCTGCTGAGCGCGGCCGCGCAGGATCAGCTCTATACCAGCCCCCAGCAGGATCTCGATTTTGCGCGGCCGGTGCTCGATGCGCTCACTCCCGAGATGGTCGAGGCGGCGATGCGCCAGGCCTTTACCGGCAAGGGGCCGGTGCTGTTCCGCTCGAGCCAGGGCGAACCCGCCGGTGCAGACAAGCTCGCGGCGGAACTGGCCGCAGACTATGCCAAGCCGCTGGCCGCGCGCGCTGCCGATGCCGCGATCATCTGGCCCTATTCCGGCTTCGGAGCGCCCGGCAAGGTCGTCTCGCGCAAGGTCGACAAGCAGCTTGGCACCAACCTGGTGACCTTCGCCAACGGCAGCCGCCTGCTGGTTCGCCCGAGCACGTTTGAGAAGGACAAGATCCGGATCAGCGTTTCGCTGGGCGGCGGGCGCGCGGGTGCCGATCCCGCGCTGCTGCGCGCGCTGTGGGCGGTCGATTTGATGCCGCTGGGTGGCACGGGCAAGCTGGCCCTGGCCGATGTTCAGCGCTGGGCGCAGTCGGGCGGTCTGGTGGTCAATGCCCAGCTCAAGGCCGGGGTGCGCAGCTTCAGCCTGACCGGCACAACCCGCCCGGCAGACTTCGCCAGCGAAATGCAGCTGCTTGCCGCCTATGCCCGCGATCCGGGTTTCCGGCCCGAGCTGGGCGAGAAGATGGCGGCGATCGGGCCGATGGTTTCGGGCCAGGTCGATGCCAACGCGGGTGCCGTTTTCATGCGTGAGACCCAGCGGCTGACCGGCGGCGGGGACTCGCGCTTCGGGCAGCTGCCCACCGGCGCCGAAATCGCCGCGACCACGCCGGCCGATCTGCCCGCGCTGCTTGGCCCGGCGCTGGCCGGACCGGCGGACGTCACCATTGTCGGCGATATCGATGTCGCAGGTGCGATCAAGGCGATGCAGACCACTTTCGCGGCCGGCCCCAAGCTGACGCGCAAAGCGGTGGCCAAGCCCTCCATCACCATGCCCACCGGGCGCGACGAGCCGTGGGTCGTCAATCACAAGGGCCGCGCCGACCAGGCGTTCTACGGTCGCTACTGGGCGCTGCCGGACTATTTCGCCAATCCGTCCCTAAGCTACACCGCCGATGTCGCAGCCGCGATCCTGCGCGCTCGGCTGGTCGATACGGTGCGCGAAAAGCTTGGGCTGACCTATTCACCCAATGCCGGGGCGGTTGGCTCGGTGCAGATCGCCGGGCAAGGCTACCTCTCGGTCTCGATCGAGACTCCCGAGGGGAATTTCACCACCTTCGCGAGCCTGCTCGACGAACAGATCTCCGATCTTGCCGCCAAGCCGGTCAGTGCCGACGAACTGGACCGCGCCCGGCGTCCGCTGATCGAATCGCGCACCAAGCAGTACGAAAGCAATGAGTGGTGGATCGGCAACCTGCCGCAGGTGCTGATCGATCCGCGTGTGCGCAGTGTGCTGCTTGGCGAAGTGACGGGGATCGAGCGGGTCGATGCCGCGCAGGTGCAGCAGCTCTTCGCGGGCTACGTGGCTGGCAAGAAGCCGGTGACCGTGATCGCCAAGGCGAAATAGGCAATCCGGCTCAGTCTGCCGCGTCCTCGATTTCGGCGACGCGGAAGGTGAGCCGGGTCTCGCTTCCGGGGGGCAGGGTTACGGCCCAGACCTTCTTGCCCGGCTTGCTCACCAGCTTGCCGGGCAGGCCGCGATAGGCATAGCCTCTGCCTGTCGGGAATTCGATTTCGAAGCGCACCGCAAAGGGGTTGGCGTTGCGGATCGTGCTGGTCACCGTGGTCCAGCGCTTCCTGGCGTCAAGCGCGTCGCTGCTGTCGATCGTCACCCCGCTGGGCTCACCAAAGACGATCTCCACTTCCTCGTCGGTGGTCTTGTCGCGCAGGGTGCTCTCGCCAACCAGCGCGCGGCCGAACTTGCTGTCCTGATAGAGCACAACCTTGCCCGCCGGGAGCGGATCGCCGAGCCCTTCGCTCTTGCGGTTGCGGAAACGGAACAGCATTTCGGGACTCTCCGGCTCCCGCCAGACCTGCGAACGATAGACCAGCTCGCCCCGGACTTTGTCGGCGCTGAGGAAGGCGACCTGCTTCTGGCTGCGTGCGGCGAAGGTGACCGGCACCGGGATGCGATAGAGCTTCAGGTCGCCGAGCGATTCCGAAACCGCAGTGACGGCAACCGGGGCCGACATCGCCTTTGATTGCACCCGCTGTGCTGTGACCACGATATCTGCTGATTCCAGCGCCATCGCCATCGGTGCGGGCGGGGGCGGTGGCGGGGGAGGGGGCACACCGGAACCGAGATCGCTGGTGGTGGTCCCGGCGGGCCAGCAATCGCTCCACTTGTCGAGATAGGATGCTGCTGCGCGCGCCCACTGGCCGGTATCGTCGCGGGTATCCTCGCTGCGGTTGATCCGCCCGGCGACGGCGTTGGTCTGGGCATCGAGGAAGCTGGTCTCGTCGCCGCTGGCCATGGTCAGCCAGGCCAGCAGTTGCAACGATTTGCCGTCGTCGCCCAGGGTGCCGACATAGGTCGCGTCCCAGTCGAACCCGGTGGCGATATAGGCCAGCGTGATCGTGGTGCGCCCGCCCGGCTGATCCTTGGTGGTCATGGTCAGCACCGGCTTGGCCGAAAGCTCGGCCGGAGCCCCGGGGTAGATCAGCGTCTGGTTGAGCCCGCTGCAATAGAGCGCCTCGACCCCGCGCGGGGTGGTGACCACCAGCCGGTCGGCGGCGGAGCGGATCGTGGCGCGTTCTTCCACCACCTTGCCGGTGGCGGGATCGGTGCGGCGCAGGATCACCGCCTGGCCGGTGAAGCCATCAACCAGCCCCTTTTGCGAAAGCAGCGCCGCCTCGCGGTTGCGCTCGCGCGGGGAGGGGCCGAACAGGATTGCGGTCTTGGGCACGATCCCGCCGGCCACGCCTTCAAAGCGCACCACCGCCTCGCCCGGCGGCAAGTCGACTGTGCGGGTCTCGACGATCAGCGCAAAGGAACCGGGGCTGGTGCGATCGATCTCACCGCTGCCGCGATAGGGATCGCGGTAAAAGGTGACCGCCACCTTGTCTGGCCCCGCAGAAGTCACCGGCGCGGACTGGGCCAGCGCCGGGGCGGGTATCAGGGCCAATGCAAAAGCGATCAGGTGCCGCACCGGAGGATCCTTACCAAGGGGTCAGGAAGGTGACGGTCAGCTCGGTCTTGCCCTGGGCCGGCACCGGCACTTCCCAATGGCGGGTATCGGCATCGTCCTGGCTGCCGGGGATCGATTCAGCGGGTACCCTGAGGTCGCGCCACCACCACCACTGGCCGAGCCCGGCCTGAACCACGTCGACCGTCACCGGCACGTTGCGGGCGTTGGTGACGACATAGCGCATCTGGGTGCGCCAATAAGTCTTGGGCCGCTCGGAATAGCCCTCCTTCACCGTGCCGTCGGGGTAGGTGACCTTCCAGCGGGCGTACTTCTCCCATTCGTCGCTGGTGATGACCTCGCGCTTGTCGACCACCGGCTGGACCTTGACGTCGAAGGCATCGCCGGTGCGGATCGCCAGGCGCGAACCGCCGGGAGTGTGCGGGATCTGGCTCTCGCCGATGAATTGGGCCTGGCCCTTGGAATCGCGCATATAGACCCGCACCGTCCCCGCCGGCAGCGCCGCGCCGATCCCGCCGGCACGGGCATTGGAGAACTTGAGGACCGATGCAGCGCTCTGCGCCTCGCTCTGGCTTTCGAGCCAGTTCGAGCGGTATTCGTAGGTCTTCTGCGCGGGTACGCCCTCGGCGTTGAGGAAGCTGACCTGCTTGGTCTGGGCGTTGGCGATCGTGGTGCGGCCCTCGATCGGATAGACATGGAAATCGCCCAGTTGATCGCCGCCGCTCTCGCTGCCCGCTACGTTGCCGCGCGGTGCGGGCATGTTGGGACGATAACCGCCATAGCGCTGCGCGACATTGCCGACCTGTCCGGCCACCATCAGCACCTTGGCATTGGAGAAGGTGGTGCCGGTGTTGTTGGTCAGCGTGACCCAGCCCTGGACGTCGATCTTGCCCGCTTTTTCATCGAACAGGGTGACATAGTCCGCGCCCCAGCCAAGGCCGGGGGTGAGATAGGACAGGCTCAGCGGGCGCGGACCCGCGCGGCTCGAATCGAGCGTCACCGAAAGGGTCGGGCGCGCGCGCAGGTTGGGCGGGATCGTATCGAACACCACCCTGACCGGCAGACCATCGTCGCGCAGCACCTCGATCCGCTCGCCGATCTTGAGCACCACCCCGCCGTTGGCGGCCAGAACCTGGGCGCGCTCGCGGGTTTCAGCGCCGGTTGCCGGGTTGGTGCGCACCAGGGTGATGGTCTGGCCCACGGCCTTTTCCATCAGCGCCGAGGGAGTGAGCAGGTCATAGTCGAAATTCTGCTCAACGATCCCGAACCCGTCGCCCGAAAGCGTTACCGTTTCGGGTCGGATCTGCGCCGAGACGTCAGGAAATTCCTGGCGTGTCCGTCCGCTGGGCAGGTTCACCTGGCGCACATCCTGCACCAGCGCCTGGTTGTTGTTGTAGATCGTTACCGCCACGTCACCCTGGGCGTTCTGGGCGATGGCGCCCGCCGGAAGGCTGGCAAGCGCGGCGATCAGGGCAAGCCGGGAACTGTGCATGGTAAACCTCATCCCTATTGTCGAATCAGAGTGGCACGAAGCCTGCCGCCTCGCCAGTGATAAAACATTATATCATTTGCGAGGTTTTGTTTGCCCTGCACCCCTTGTGTTGCCCAATCGCAACACTATCTCTCGGTGTGACAGGAGGCTGATACACCCATGAACCTCGAAAAGTTTACCGACCGCGCCAAGGGCTTTCTCCAATCGGCCCAGACCGTTGCGATCCGCCTCAACCATCAGCGGATCACGCCTGAACATGTCCTGAAGGCCCTGCTCGAGGATGACGAAGGCATGGCCGCCGGGCTGATCCAGCGCGCTGGCGGCAATGTCGGCGTGGCTCAGGCCGAGGTCGACAAGGCTCTGGCAAAGGTACCCGCCGTATCGGGCAGCGGCGCGCAGGGCACCCCGGGCCTTGAGGCTGACGCGGTGCGCGTGCTCGATCAGGCCGAACAACTGGCAAGCAAGGCAGGTGACAGCTTCGTTTCGGTGCAGCGCATCCTGCAGGCCCTGGCGCTTTCGGGAACCACCGCGGCGGGGCAGGCGCTCAAGGCTGCCAATGTCGATCCCAAGGCGCTTGAAAAGGCGATCCAGGAACTGACCGGCGGGCGCAGCGCCGACAGCGCCAGCGCCGAAAACGCCTATGACGCGATGAAGAAATATGCCCGCGACCTGACCCAGGCCGCGCGGGACGGCAAGCTCGATCCGGTGATTGGCCGCGACGAGGAAATCCGCCGCACCGTGCAGATCCTCGCCCGCCGCACCAAGAACAACCCTGTGCTGATCGGTGAACCCGGCGTGGGCAAGACCGCCATCGCCGAGGGGCTGGCGCTGCGCATCGCCAACGGCGACGTGCCCGACAGCCTCAAGGATCGCCGCCTGATGGCGCTCGACATGGGCGCGCTGATCGCGGGCGCCAAGTATCGCGGCGAGTTCGAGGAGCGGCTCAAGGCCGTGCTCGACGAGGTCAAGCAAGCCGAGGGCGAAATCATCCTGTTTGTCGACGAGATGCACACCCTGATCGGGGCAGGCAAGAGCGAGGGCGCGATGGACGCCTCCAACCTGCTCAAGCCCGCACTGGCCCGGGGCGAGCTGCACTGCATTGGCGCGACCACGCTCGACGAATACCAGAAGTATGTCGAAAAGGACGCTGCCCTCCAGCGCCGGTTCCAGCCGGTGTTCGTGGGTGAACCCACGGTAGAGGATACGATCTCGATCCTGCGCGGGCTGAAGGACCGCTATGAGCTGCACCACGGGGTGCGGATCACCGACGGCGCGATCGTCGCCGCGGCGACGCTTTCCAACCGCTACATTTCCGACCGCTTCCTGCCCGACAAGGCGATCGACCTGATGGACGAGGCCGCCAGCCGCATCCGCATGGAGGTGGAGAGCAAGCCCGAGGAAATCGAGGGGCTCGACCGGCGGATCATCCAGCTCAAGATCGAGGAAATGGCGCTCGCCAAGGAAAGCGACCAGGCCAGCAAGGACCGTCTTGCCGCGCTGCGCGAGGAGCTGGCCAACCTGGAGCAGCAATCGGCTGAGCTCACCACCCGCTGGCAGAACGAGCGCGACAAGATCGCCGCCGAAGGCAAGATCAAGGAGCAGCTCGACGCTGCGCGCGTGGAACTGGAACAGGCCCAGCGCCAGGGCGACCTCGCCAAGGCGGGAGAGCTTTCCTATGGCACGATCCCGGCGCTCGAAAAGCAGCTCGCCGAGGCCCAGGGCCAGTCCGAAAACGCGCTGCTGCGCGAGGAAGTGACGGCCGAGGATATCGCCTCCGTGGTCAGCCGTTGGACAGGAGTACCGGTCGACCGGATGATGGAAGGTGAGCGCGAGAAGCTCCTCAGGATGGAGGAGGTGATCGGCGCGCGCGTGATCGGCCAGAAGGACGCGGTAGAGGCGGTTTCAAAGGCCGTCAGGCGCGCCCGCGCGGGCCTGCAGGACCCCAATCGCCCGCTCGGCAGCTTTCTGTTCCTCGGCCCCACCGGGGTCGGCAAGACCGAGCTGACCAAGGCGCTCGCCGCCTTCCTGTTCGACGACGATCAGGCAATGGTGCGGATCGACATGAGCGAATTCATGGAAAAGCACGCGGTCGCCCGGCTGATCGGCGCGCCTCCGGGCTATGTCGGTTACGAGGAGGGCGGGGTGCTGACCGAGGCGGTGCGGCGCCGGCCCTATCAGGTGGTGCTGTTCGACGAGGTCGAAAAGGCGCATTCTGATGTGTTCAACGTCCTGCTCCAGGTGCTCGACGACGGGCGGCTGACCGACGGGCAGGGCCGGGTGGTCGATTTCACCAACACGCTGATCATCCTGACCAGCAACCTTGGCAGTCAGTTCCTGGCGGGACTTGAGGAAGGGCAGGACGTGGAAAGCGTCGAGCCGCAGGTGATGGAAGTGGTGCGCAGCCACTTCCGCCCCGAATTCCTCAACCGGCTCGACGAGATCGTGCTGTTCCACCGCCTCGGCCAGGAACACATGGCCCCGATCGTCGAGATCCAGGTGGCGCGCGTGCAGAAACTGCTCAAGGACCGCAAGATCACGCTCGATCTGACCGATGCGGCCAAGCGCTGGCTCGGACGGGTGGGCTACGATCCGGTCTACGGCGCGCGGCCGCTCAAGCGCGCGGTGCAGCGCTACCTTCAGGACCCGCTGGCTGAAAAGCTGCTTGCCGGAGAAATCCCCGACGGCTCGACGGTGAAGATCGACGAGGGCGACGGCGCGCTGGCTATCAGCCTGGCCTGAGTCTTTCTGGCCCAACAAGAAGGGGCGGCACCTTGCGGTACCGCCCCTTGTTTTCAGTACGGCGCTTGCGGTCAGAAAGCGGCCGAAAGGTTCACGAAGAAGGTCCGACCGGCGAAATCGTAACCGCTGTAGAGCGGGGAGTTGCCGATACGGTTGTAGGCACCCGACGAGATCTGCGGCGGATCCCGGTCGAACAGGTTGCGTACGCCGACGGTGATACCATAGTGATCGCCGCGATAACGCACTGAGGCCGAGTGCAGGTAGTAATCCGGTGCCTCGAACACGTAGGTGTCACGCGTCGCCTGGCTCAGACCCAGATAGCTGGCAGAGCTGTTGGTGCCCTGGATCCAGTCAAGACCCCAGCGGAAATCCCACCGATTGATCTTGTAGCGAACATCGAGCGTGCCGGTCCAACGCGGGTTGTTGAGCGTGCCGATCAGGTTGGTAACCGGATCGGTCGGCAGGGTCTGGTTGTAGCGGTTCTCAAACTTGGTGAGGTCCGCGTTGATCGTCAGCTTGCCCGGACCAACCGGCACCGCATAGCGCATGGTGAAGTCATAGCCCGAAACCTTTGCGGTCGAGATGTTCACATAGCCGGTGACGACGGTCAGGTTGTAGGGCGCCGCCGAATTGCGGGTGACGTAGGAGCAGATGCTTTCGGCCCGGAAGTCCGGATCGTCGTAGCACTGCTGGAGGATGGTCGAATAGCCAAGCTGCGAAACCCCGTTCGAAACCAGGATATTGAAGTAATCGGCCGAGAACGAGAGGTCGCCGAAGGCACCGAGCGAAGGCTCAATCACCGCGCCGACTGTCCAGTTCTTCGAGGTTTCAGCCTTGAGCCCCGAAGCCGCGCCGCCCTTTTGCAACACAGCGATGCTCGAGGTGGCGCTGAAGCCCGTGCCGATACCTTCCGAGGCGCAGTTGGCAACACGGACCGGGTTGGAAGCCGAGGTCAGGTTGTTGCACGGATCGCCAGCACTGGACTGGAAGCCGCTGGTAGCGCCAAGGTATTGTTCGAACAGCGCCGGAGCACGGTACGAGGTACCGTAGCTGCCGCGGAAGGCCAGCCAGGTGATCGGAGCATAGCGGCCGCCGAATTTGTAGGTCCACTGCCCGCCGTACGACTTGTAGTGGGTGTAGCGGCCCGAAACCGTAAAGGTCAGATCCTCGATACCCGGCGTGTCGCGGACGAGCGGCAGCTCGGCTTCGCCATAGACTTCCCACACCGAGTCAGACCCGCGGGTGATCGACGATGAGGTGAAGTTGTAGAGGTTGCCGTTCTGGCTATCGAGCGCCGGGGTGTCGTCGATCGACGACTTGCGGTATTCGAAGCCAAGCGCGACCTGGGCTGGACCGCCGGGCAGATCGAACACCTTGCCATCGAGATCGAGGCTGACGGTCGATTCGCGGTAGGCGGTGTGGCCAGTGACCGGCTGGGTTACCCAGTTGAACCAGTTTGCCGGGAACTGCCCGCCAACCACCGCCGGGGTCAGAGCCGGTGCTGCGACACAACCGTTCGAGGTGTCGCGGCAGGCAAAGCCGCTGCCAGATGCCACCACGTCAAGGCTCTGGTTGAGCCGGTTGGTGAGGATCAGGTCCGAAGTGTAGTCAGAATCCGACCATGACTTCGAGAAGGTCAGGTCATAGCGCCAGTCGGCAGGAAGGCTGCCGCGCAGACCGCCGGTGGCCTTGATGAAATCCACTTTCTGACGGTTCTCATAGTTGCCGTAGTCCGCGAACACGCGCACGCCCACATCGACCCCCGGGTTCGATGCCTGCGGCGGCAGGAAGCGGACCGGGAAGGTCAGGCTGGCGGGAACCAGTGGGCTCTTCCACGGATAGTCGATGGTGAACTGGCGGTTCTGCGTCTGGCTGGATTCGCGCCGGTTGAGCAGCAATTCGGCATAGACCTGAGCATCGCCGAGTACGCCCGTATCGTAGGCGCCCTGGAAGAAGCCGGTGTAGACCCGCGCCGGCGAGATCAAGTCATTGTTGAGGATGGCTGGCGAGAAGGTGTCGCGGATGCCCAGCGAAAGGGCGCCGCCGCCAACGCATTCCCAGCCTGGCAATGCCCCGGCAGCGGTCGAATCCGGACGGAAGCGGTTGCAGACCTGCTGGTTATTGGCCGGACCACCAATCGTCGTCGTGGTCGGGGCAGAGCCAAACCCGGCCGAAGTCGGGAGCGTACCATAGCCTGTGGGAATCCCGGCGGCGAGATCGACGATGCTACCGGCGAAATTGGGAACGCCGATGGTATTGATCGTCACGCCGCTTTCGCCGGTGCTGCCGGTGGGATAGCACTTGGGCTGCCCGGTCTTGGGATCGATGAAGTCGCCAGTGCCCGGGGCCGAACTGGCATTGAGCTTGCAATAGCTGATCTGGCACTGGGTCCAGTCAACATCGCCAACCTTCATCGCGCCGCGATCGTAGAATTCGAGCGAACCCGAAAGGCGCAGACGATCGGTGTTGTAGCCGAACACCACCGAATAGCGCTGGGCCAGGCCTGCGCCATTATCGGGCGCGTTGAGCTGGGCTTCGAGCTGGAGGCCCTTCACCTTGTCGCGGGTGATGATGTTGACCACGCCGGCAACCGCGTCCGAGCCGTAGATCGACGAGGCGCCGCCGTTGAGCACTTCGATGTGGTCGATCATCGCGCTGGGCAGCACGTTGAGGTCGGCCGAACCGACTGAGCCGCGCGAACCGGCCGGGGCGACGCGGCGACCGTTGAGCAGGATCAGGGTGCGGGTTGCACCAAAGCCACGCAGCGACAGGGTGTTCGCGCCAGGGCCGCCGGCAGTGACAAAGCCGCCGAACGAGTTGTTGATCTGGGCGGTGCCGTTGGTCACCGATGTGCTCTGCAGCACGTCCGCGGTCGAGTTGAAGCCGGCCTGGGTGGTTTCCTCACGGGTGATGACCTGAACCGGATCGGGGGTCTTGTAATTGTCCGGGCGGCGAATGCGCGAACCGGTGACGACAATGGTCGCTTCCTTGCCGCAGGCGGCGCCGCTGCCGTCAACGCAGTCGGCCGGCGCATCCTGGGCGAATGCGGCCACCGGGCTGCTGAGAGCAACCAGCGCGGAAACCACAGCTGCCCCGCGCAGGCAGGTCGCGCCCGAAAGCGCGCGCTTGAATTGGGTGTTCATGTTTCTTGCCCCTAAAAACTCGCCGCGATCAGCGGCTTGTCAACAAACTTCCGGGCAAGTTTGCCCCGGCACCGGAAGGCGACCACAAGGGTCATGGTGCCGGGGTAAATCACAAGTATCGAGTTGCAATATCTTGTTACAGTTGGGCAACGAATTGACTCCGTGATGTTGCTTTCGCATCACAGTGAACTGTCAATACTATGCTATCTAAGGAAAATAACTAAAGTTACTTGAAAAAGCGGCAAATGATGACCTGAATCAATCCGAGGAGATTCCCGGCGGTACTCGCGGATAATGATCGAGTACATCGCCGAGCGCCTGCTTGAGTGTCCCCAGCCACGGCTCGTAACGCTTCCAGCGCTCCATGCCTTCGCTGTTGATCGGACTGCGGACCTGCTCCGAGCTGGGGGTATAGACCGGTCTGCTGGTTTCAAAGAAGCGTAGGCATCCTTCGTCGAACGGCAATTCGAGATAATCGAGCAGGCGGCGCACTTCGCTTTCGGTATTCTGGACCAGATCCTCGTAGATCACATGATGAACACGGCCAGGCAGCACCGCATCGAAATGGGCCATCTGGCGCACGAAGGCGCGGTAGAATCCTCCGATGTGCTCCAGATCGTAGGAAAAATTGATCCCCCAGTTGAAGTGCTGCGAATAATTGGCAAAGCCGCAGCCCAGCGGATGGCGCCGCACCGAGACGATCTTGGCCCGGGGCAGGATTGAATGGATCAGCCCGGTATAGACCCAGTTGCTGGGCATCTTGTCGGTAAAGCGCGGGCGATCGGTATGGCGAAACCGGCGTGTCGCCTCGATATAGTGATCGCCCAGCCGGGCCAGATCGGCCGCGCTCATTTCGCCAAGTGCATCGAGCCATGCCCCGGTGCCGCCTTTCGGCCCCAGCGACAGCGCGATGCGTTCGATATCCTTGAGTTCTTCGGTCCCTTCGATCGCGGGATGGCTCGCCAGGATCTGCTCGATCAGCGTCGATCCCGAACGTGGCAGGCTGACGATGAAGATCGGATCGGACGCCTGGCTTCCCCAGCCCTGGCGGGCCGCGAAGAACGCGTGGGTGCAGGTTCGCTGCGACTTCGAGACGTGATCCTGCACCTTCTGCGGATCATAGGGATGCGCCCGAAGCCGGATCTCCGCTCCCGACGAGTAGGCGGCAAAGGCCTGCTCGGGCTGGTCCGTGTCGTCCAGCGCCTTGCCCAGCGCGAACCACAGGTGGGTGCGCGCTTCCCCGGACAGATCGTCAACGGCAAGCGCCTGGTGCATTGCGGCGATATCATCGGCATCGAAACGGTAGGTCTTGAGGTTGGAAAGGCCCCACCAGGCGTGGCCGTGTCCGGGATCGAGTGCCAGAGCCTTGCGATAGGCGTCGATCGCATCGGTCTGGCGCCCGACGGTCTTGAGCATGAAGGCGTGGTTGGCCCAGCCACGGGCATCGCGGGGATGGCGTCGGTGCAGTTCCTCGAATGCCGCGTCGGCTTCCTCGAACCGGCGCAGCTGTTCAAACAGCGAGGCGCGCAACGATAGCGCGGGCAAGTGATCGGGCTGGCGCGTGAGGATGGCTTGTGTAGCGGAGAGCGCGGCGTCGTATTCGCCATGGTCGCGGTGGTGCTTGGCGAGCGCGAGATGGGCCTCGAGATAGGCCGGTGCCAGCCTGATCGCCCGCATGAACAGGTTTGCCGCCTCGCGCGTGGCGCCGCACTTGGCCGCGATCTGGCCGAGCATCAGCGCGCCCGCGGGATCGAGCGGGTCGCTGCGCAGATGGGCGCGGAGCAGCACTTCGGCCTGCTCGAAATTCCCAGCGTCAAAGGCCGCCTCGGCGGCGCGGAATTCGGGGCGTTCGATCCCCGCGGCGATGGCTTCGAGCTCGGCTGCTTCAGCGCCGGCCTGGTCGCCACTGGCCCGAAGGGCGGCAGCTCTGGCGCGCAGGGCCGCGATCGGCCCGGGAACCTGTGCACTGGTCATGGGGATTCTCCGGGCATCTTGTGACCCTAACGAAAGGGGGCGGGACTTTGAAGTCCCGCCCCCCTTGCGGTTCGACTTGAGCGACCCGGACCTGCCGGGCGGCCCGGTCTATCAGAACGAACGGGTGACGTTCAGGAACACCTGACGACCGCGAATGTCGTAGTTGCTCGAATTGAACACGTTCCCGAGGCGCGTGTACTGGCACGACGAGACCGGGCACGACGAGATCACCGGCGGGGTCGCCCCGAACAGGTTGTTCACACCGAAGGTGATCTGACCGACATTGGGCCACTTGTACTGCAGCGAGATGCC
Source organism: Novosphingobium sp. (assembly GCA_024236215.1). Taxonomy (GTDB): domain Bacteria; phylum Pseudomonadota; class Alphaproteobacteria; order Sphingomonadales; family Sphingomonadaceae; genus Novosphingobium. Next base: position 169,911 of record JACKKX010000004.1, on the reverse strand, counting down.
ATGCTCCCAGTATTCCTCGGCGATCAGGTCGACATTGACCTGGCCCAGGAACGCCGCCCCGATGGTCGAACCCAGCGAGGAATCCTGCTTGCCGACATAATCAAGGCCATAACGCAGGGTCACGCGGTCACCCGGGAAGGTGTATCGCATTTCGAGGTTGCCGACCCACTTCGGACCGGCGCCAAAGCCCTGGACGCCCAGCGTGCCGTTGTAATCATCGACCGGATCATCCGCGAACAGCTGGTAGTACTGGTGGATGTTGCGCGTGGCCGAAGCCCGCACCACCAGCTTGCCGTTGGCGAGCGGGGTGGCATAACGGACGTCGAAATCAAGCCCCGAAGCCGCCTGCTGCGAGACGTTGAGGTAGGGGTTGATGAACGACGACAGTGTGCCCTGCTGAGGGTCTCCCGCCGGGCGACGAGCCGAAATCAGGTCGCAATAGTTGTTGTTGGGGAAATCATCCGCCTCATAGCAGCGCCGCAGGATCAGCGTGCCAAGGGTGGTGACTTCGCCCTTGACCTTGACGTTCCAGTAGTCGGTCGCAAACGATACGTTGCCCGGACCAACCGGGAAGGTCAGAACGCCGCCCACACCCCACGAACGCGAGGTTTCCGCCGAAAGGAACCCGGCGCCGCCGCGGGTCGTAACCTGCGGCCCGGCGGTCGAGATGTAGTTTACCGCATTGGCACCAAGGATCGGGGTCAGCGCGGCAAGGCAGTTGTCATAGACATTGTCGCCCGGCGCATAGGCCGTGCCGAAGCCTGAGCACGGATCAGACGCCGAACCGTAAAATCCGGTCTGATCGGCGACGTACTGTTCATACAGGTTCGGCGCGCGGAACGAGGTTCCGTAGTTGGCGCGGAACCGGACGATGTCGTTGACGGCCCACTGAGCGTTGAAGTGGTAGGTGAAGTCCGAACCATACGAGCGGTAGTGGGTGTAGCGGCCCGACACGTCGAGCTCGAGCAGCTTGACCAGCGGCTTGTCGGCCATCAGCGGAATGGTCAATTCGCCGTAGACCTCATCAACCGTGTCCGAACCCTGGGTGATCTGGGCCGAGCTGTAGTTGTAGAGGTTGCTGTTCTGGGCATCGATCGACGGGGTGTCGACGATCTTGTCATAGCGATGCTCGTAACCGAACGCGGCGCGCACCTTGCCCCAGGGCAGTTCGAACAACGTGCCGTCCAGGTTGATCGCCCCGGTCAGCTGGTCGAACTTGGTGTGTCCAACATCGGGCTGGTAGAGGTAGTTCCAGACTGCAGCCGGAATCTTTCCGTCAACCAGGATATCGACGTCGTACATGTTGAGCGGAACGCAGGTCGATCCGGCGATGAACTGGCCAGCGGTATTGACGTTCGAAGCGCAGGTGTAGCCCGCACCGTTGCCGGCCTGATAGTTGGTGGCGTGGGTGATCAGCTCGCTCGGGGTACCAGCCGGAGCCAGCACGGTTTCGAGCGCATTGCTCAGCCGTTCGGGCGTGGTCTGCGTGGTCGAGTAGGTCGAATTCGTGTGCGAATACTGGAAGTTCGCATCATAGCGCCAGTCACCGAACCCAAGATTACCGCGCAGACCGCCGTTCCAGCGCAGGAAATCGACCCGCTGCTTGCTTTCGCGCTCATAGGCCGGGACGATGAACGGGGTGTAGTAGTTGATCCCCAGATTGGCGAGCGCATTCGGGAAGAACGGGCTGGTCGGATAGCCATAATCCGACAGGGGCGTTCCGGCGTAGCTGCCGCCGTATACTTCAATGCCGCCGTCGAGGTTGGCCGGGTTGATGCTGATCTGGCCGGTGAAGTCCTGATGGGATTCGCGGCGGGTGAACAGCGCTTCGGTATAGATTTCGGCGTCGCCAAGACCATCAAGCTCATAAGCAGCGTTGAGATAGCCGGTATAGGTCTTCACCGGCGAAAGGACGTGGTCCTTCAGCTGCTGCGGGCTGGGCCCGACGCGGAACAGCCCGTTGACCAAACGGGTGGTACCATTCTTGTCATAGGTGATGCGACCCGACTGGCCGTTATTGAAGTTGAAGAAAATGCCGTACCCGCTGGCGATGCCCGAACCACCGTTGGTGGTATAGGGGAAGCACATCAGCTGGCCGGTGGCAGGATCGACCGCGCCGACTTCCTGGCCGGTGGTCGGACTGAAATAGAGGTCACGCGGGCAGCTGAACAGATCGCGGTCGCCCACGCGCATGCCGGTCTGCTCGCGGTATTCGAACGAGGCGGTGATGTGGCCGCGGTCCCAGACCTTGCCGGCCACGACCGAGCCGCGATAGGTCCGCCCGCCGCCGCCGTGCTCGATCGGCTGGTTGGTGAACAGGTCGAAAGTCACACCATCGACCTTGGGTTCGGTGATGACGTTGATCACGCCCGCGATCGCGTCCGAACCATAGACTGACGAGGCGCCCTCGCGCAGCACTTCGATTTGGCGGATCACCGCCGAAGGCAGAACGTTGAGATCGGCCGCGACCAGTTGCGGACCAACACCGGCCGGGGCCAGGCGGCGTCCGTTGAGCAGGACCAGCGTACGCGACGAGGAAAGCCCGCGCAGACCGACCGTGCTGGCCGCCGCGCCGCCTTCGGACACAAAGCCAAGGAACGAGCCGTTGATCTGCGACGTACCCGAGGTGACCGAAGAAGACTGCAGCACTTCGGCGGTCGAGGTCGAACCCGCGAGAATCTGGTCTTCGCGGTTGATTACGTTGACCTGCGAGGGCGTGTCGAAATTGTCGCGGCGGGTGCGCGAGCCGGTAACGACGATCGTGCCATCTGCGGCGCTGTCGCAGGTGCCATCGCCGTTCGCGTCGACGCAATCAGGCGCGCTTTCCTGCGCGAAGGCGGCCATCGGGCTGGCCAGGGCCACCAAAGCGGTGGCAAGCACTGCACCACGCAGACTTGTTGCGCACGAAAGCGCGCGCTTGTGACGGTTCATCATGTATTGCCCCTATCGAACATGCCGCTGCGACACGGCTCCAATGAGATATGGCGTCCAGGCTGGATGCCAATGATAGACGGCCAGAAACGGCCATGCCGCAATGGCTAGCGACATGTTGACCTCGCGCAAACACAAACCCTTTGGCAGGATCGAAAAAGTCAAGGATAGTTGCCTTTAGACAACAGTTTTTGATTGATTGGACAAATTCCGGCGCGGCTGGCCCCAAACCACTCGGCTTGACGCCCGCAACGGCGCACTTTAATCGCTCGATTAACTCAGGATCGAACCAGGGAATCGGATCATGGCTACAGCCTATATCGTTGATGCAGTGCGCAGTGCCGGCGGGCGGCGCGGGGGGCGGCTGGCCGGGGTCCATCCGGTGGACCTGGCCGCGGCCTCGCTCGATCATCTGGTGGGGCGCACCGGGATCGATCCCGCGGCGGTTGACGATGTGGTGATGGGCTGCGTCACCCAGGCCGGGCAGCAGGCGATGCAGGTCGGCCGCAACGCCGTGCTGGCAAGCAAGCTGCTGCCGCAATCATGCCCGGCGGTGACGATCGACCGGCAGTGCGGTTCTTCGCAGCAGGCGATCCAGTTCGCCGCGCAGGCGGTGATGAGCGGGGTGCAGGACGTGGTGATCGCCGCCGGGATCGAATCGATGACCCGAGTGCCGATGGGCTCAAACGCCACCTTCCACATGAAGGAGGGGCTGGGACACTACAAGTCCGACGGGCTCGAGGCGAAGTACCCCGGCGTGATGTTCTCGCAGTTCATGGGCGCCGAAATGCTGGTCAAGAAACATGGCCTGACCAAGGACGATCTCGATCGCTTCGCACTGAAGAGCCACCGGAATGCCATTGCCGCGACCGAGGCGGGCGCCTTCAAGGACGAGATCGTGCCGGTCGAGGTGGAAACCGTTGAGGGCAAGCAGTGGCACACGGTAGACGAGGGGATCCGCTTCGACGCCACGCTGGAATCGATTGCCGGGGTCAAGCTAATCAGCGAAGGCGGAGCGCTAACCGCGGCAAGCTCGAGCCAGATCTGCGATGGCTCCTCGGCCGCTCTGGTGGTGTCGGAGGAAGCGCTCAGGCGCCACAGCCTTACCCCGCTGGCGCGAATCCATACGCTGACGGTAACCGCCGGCGATCCCGTCATCATGCTCGAAGAGCCGCTGTTCGCCACCGACCGTGCGTTGGCCCGGGCGGGGATGAAGATTGGCGACATCGACCTGTATGAGGTGAACGAGGCCTTCGCCTCGGTGCCGTTGGCCTGGCTCAAGCATACTGGCGCCGATCCGGACCGGCTCAACGTCAATGGCGGGGCAATCGCGCTGGGCCATCCGCTCGGCGCGTCGGGCACCAAGCTGATGGCAACGCTGCTCCATGCGCTCAAGGCGCGGGGCGGCAAGTATGGACTTCAGACGATGTGCGAAGGCGGCGGTGTCGCCAACGTGACCATTGTCGAGATGTGCTGATTCAAACCGGAGACAATCAAGATGAAACTCGACAACAGCGTTGCTGCCGTGGTTACCGGCGGAGCCTCGGGCCTTGGGGCCGCAACCGCCCGCGCGCTTGCCGCCAAGGGGGTCAAGGTCGCGATTTTCGACCTGCAGGAGGAAAAGGGCAAGGCCGTCGCGGCCGAGATCGGCGGGGTGTTCTGCGAATGCAACGTGACCGACGATGCCTCGGTCGATGCCGCCTTCGCCAAGGCGCGCGAAGCCCACGGGCAGGAACGGGTGCTGGTCAATTGCGCGGGCACCGGCAATGCCATCAAGACCGCCAGCCGTTCCAAGGAAACCGGTGAGATCAAGCATTTCCCGCTCGATGCCTTCAACTGGATCATCCAGATCAACCTGGTCGGCACCTTCCGCTGTATCGCCAAGTCGGCGGCCGGGATGATGACGCTCGATCCGCAGGAAGACGGCGATCGCGGGGCCATCGTCAACACCGCCTCGGTCGCGGCCGAGGACGGGCAGATCGGCCAGGCTGCCTATTCGGCCTCGAAGGGCGGCGTGGTGGGGATGACCCTGCCGATCGCGCGCGATCTTTCGGGCGAGAATATCCGCGTCAACACCATCCTGCCGGGGATCTTCAACACCCCGCTGCTCGCCGCCGCGCCGCAGAACGTAAAGGATGCGCTGGGCGCATCGGTGCCGTTTCCCAAGCGTCTGGGCGATCCGGCCGAATATGCCAAACTGGCGATGTGCATGATCGAGAACGGCTATTTCAACGGCGAGGACGTGCGCCTCGACGGCGCGATCCGTATGGCGCCGCGCTGAGCGGCACGTACCAGGGGAGAAGGCGATGGGCTACAGTCAGATCGATTATCAGGTGAGCGAAGGGATCGCGACGATCACGCTCAACCGTCCCGACAAGCTCAACGCCTTCACCCGCACCATGATGGACGAGATCGTCGACGCGATGGACCGCGTCGATGGCGATGACGGTGTCCGCGCGGTGATCTTTACCGGGGCGGGCGAGCGCGCGTTCTGCGCCGGGGCCGATCTGACGCCCGAGGGCGGGGGCGGACCGTTTTCCAACCCGGCAGCGGTCGAGGATCTGTCCGATCCGCGCGTGCGCGATAGCGGCGGGGTGCTTACGCTCAGGCTCTACCGTTCCACCAAGCCTCTGATTTCGGCCTGCAATGGCGCGGCGGTGGGGGTGGGGATCACCATGCAGCTGCCGATGGACATCCGCCTCGCCAGCGAGAATGCGCGCTATGGCTTTGTGTTCGCCCGGCGCGGGATCGTTCCCGAAGCCTGCTCGAGTTGGTTCCTGCCGCGGCTGGTGGGGGTTTCGCAGGCGCTCGAATGGTGCATGACCGGGCGGATTTTCGATGCCCAGGAAGCGCTGCGCGGCGGGCTGGTGCGTTCGGTCCACCCGCAGGGCGAGCTGATCGATACCGCGCGCGGCCTGGCCCGCGAGATTGCCGACAATACCTCGGCGGTGTCGATTGCGATGACCCGCGCAATGCTGTGGCGCGTGCCCCCCGGCGCGCACCCGATGGAGGCCCACAAGGTGGATAGCCGGGCGATCTATCGCCTCTCGAAAGCAGCCGATGCCAAAGAAGGTGTGCAAAGCTTTCTGGAAAAGCGTTCCCCCGACTTTCCGCTACGGGTTTCGCGCGATATGCCCGATTTCTACCCGTGGTGGGGAGCGGAGCCGGATTACGAATGAACGCGACCAAGCCTGTCGAAGCCGAAGCCCCGGCAGGCGCGCGCGAGCTGCTGCTGCAGACCGCCAGCGACATCATGCGCGAGGGCGATATCGTCGATATCTCGCTCAGCGAATTGTCGCTGCGCTCGGGGCTGAATTCGGCGCTGGTGAAGTACTATTTCGGCAACAAGGCCGGGCTGATGAAGGCGCTGCTCGACCGCGACATGGTCGATATCGTCACCTCGCTCGCGGCGCTGATGGCCAAGGACATGGATCCCGAGGCGCGGCTGCGTCTCCATATCGGGGCAATGGTCGATTGTTATTTCAAGACCCCCTATCTCAACCGCCTGCTGATGCGGCTGGTGCGCGAGAGCGACGACGAGGAAGCCCAGCGGATCGCCAACGCCTATCTTGCCCCGCTGCATCGCGCCTATGACAAGCTGATCAAGGACGGAGTCAAGCAGGGGGTGTTCCGCAACGTCGATCCGCAGCTGTTCTATTTCACCGCCACGGGGGCCGCCGACAGGTTCTTTTCCGCGCGGCTGGTGCTCAAGCACTGCTTCGATACCGACACCCTCACCGAAACCCTGCGCGATCGCTATCGCGAGCATTGCACAGACTTCATCATGGCGGGTATCCTCGCCGGGAAATGAAGGACAGCTGGCATATCGGTGTAATCGGCGGTTCCGGCCTGGCGGCCGGGATCGGGCTGGAGCAGACGCAGGAGATCGAGGTGGCGAGCCCCTTCGGTCTCGCCTCGGGCCCGGTTACCACCGGGCGGCTGGGGAAGGTGCGCTTCACCTTCCTGCCGCGCCACGGGCCGGGGCACCGCATCCCCCCTTCCGATATCAATTTCCGCGCCAACATCGATGTGCTCAAGCGCTGCGGGGTGACGGATATTGTCGCGCTCTCGGCAATCGGATCGCTCAACGCGGCGATGGGGCCGGGGCACTTCGTCGCGGTTGACCAGCTGATAGACCGTACTTCCGGCCGGGCAGGGAGCTTCTTCGGGCCGGGCCTGGTGGCCCACGTCAGCCTGGCCGATCCGGTCTGTCCGCGCCTCTCCGCCGGGCTGGTCGCGGCGGCCCGCGCCGAGGAGGCGATTGTTCACGAGCGCGGCTGCTATGTCGCGATAGAGGGTCCGCAGTTTTCCACCCGCGCCGAAAGCCGCCTCTACCAGTCCTGGGGCGCGGACGTGATCGGGATGACCGCCATGCCCGAAGCGCGCCTCGCGCGGGAAGCCGAGCTGCCCTATGCCCTGCTGGGCATGGTGACCGACTACGATTCCTGGCGCGAGGAGGACGAAGGCGTCGATGCCGCCCACGTCATCGCGGTGATGCACCGCAACGTCTCCCGGGCGCGGCAGGTCCTGGCCCGCTTCGCCACGTCACTTCCGGCCCGGCGCACCCCCAGCCCGATCGACACTGCTCTGGATCATGCGGTGATGACCGACCGTGCCGCACGCGATCCGGTGCTGGCCGCCCAGCTTGACGCGGTTGCCGGGCGGGTGCTGCGATGAGCGAGGTCGTGCTCTATGACTACTGGCGCTCTTCCGCTGCCTATCGGGTGCGGATCGCGCTCAATCTCAAGGGTATCGGCTATCGACGCGAAGCGATCGATCTGGTGGAGGGAAAACAGCGTTCGGCAGACTACCGCAGGCTCAATCCGCAGGGGCTGGTGCCCGCGCTGGCAATCGATGGCGCCTTGCTGACCCAGTCGATGGCGATCGTCGAATATCTTGACGAACGCTTCCCCGATCCTGCCTTGCTTCCCACCGATCTGCTGGAAAGATCGCGGGTCCGCGCCCTGGCACTGAGCGTGGTGGCGGACATCCACCCGCTCAACAACCTGCGTGTGCTGAACTGGCTGCGCGGCGAACTCTGCCAGGGGGAGGAGGCTGTGATGCAGTGGTATCACCACTGGATCGCCGAAGGATTTGCCGCGCTCGAGGCGGAAGCGCCCGAGGCCGGACTGTTTGGTGAAGACCGGCCTAACCTTGCCGACCTGTGCCTGGTGCCGCAGATGGCCAATGCCCGCCGTTTCGAGGTTCCGCTCGGCGCCTTTCCCCGTCTGGTGCGGATCGACGCGGCTCTGCGCGCGCTGCCTGCGTTTGCCGCCGCCGCGCCCGAGGCCGTGAAAAATTGACCAGCGCCATTGCGCCGGGGCGGACTTGCCCCTAGCAAACTGGTTGCAACAGGAACCAGTTTGCCATGTCCGCCGACCAGACCCGCCTTGCCGATTTTCTGCCCTATCTGCTCTCGGTAACATCGAACGCGGTCAGCGACCGGATCGCCGACGAATACCGCGCGCGCTTCGGGCTCAAGATCCCCGAATGGCGCGTAATGGCGGTGCTGGGCGATGCCGGGGCGCAGACCCAGCGCGATCTGGTCGGCGCAACGCGGATGGACAAGGTGGCGGTCAACCGTGCCTGCAAGGTGCTGGAGGAGCGCGGCCTGATCGCGCGCAGCCCAAACGCGCGCGACGGGCGTTCGCACCATCTTGAACTGACCGCGCCCGGACGCGGCGTCTATGGCGAGATTATGCCGATCGCGCTCGAGATGGAGCGCAAGCTGTTCGCCCCGCTTTCACCCGCCGAGCAGCAGACCTTCAAGGCGCTGCTGGCGCGTATCCACCAACAGGCCGCCGGCCCCGGAGAATGATCGCATGAAACTGGCTTCGCTTCCTCATGGCCGCGACGGGCGCCTGATCGTGGTTTCCTCAGACCTCGCATGGTTTGCGCCCGCCGATCATCTGGTCCCCACGCTTCAGGCCGCGCTTGACGATTGGGACCGGCACGAGCCGACCCTGCGGGCCCTTGCCACCGAGCTGGAGCACGGCGCGATCCCGCGTGAGCGTTTTCACGAGCGCGAAGCCGCTGCCCCGCTGCCGCGGGCCTATCAGTGGGCCGATGGCTCGGCCTACGTCAATCACGTTGAGCTGGTGCGCAGGGCGCGTGGGGCCGAACTGCCCGAAAGCTTCTGGCACGATCCGCTGATGTACCAGGGCGGCAGCGACGACCTGCGCGGCGCGCGCGAGGCGATCACGCTCGCCGACGAGGCCTGGGGCTGCGATATGGAGGCCGAGATCTGCGTGGTCACCGGCGATGTCCCGCAAGGCGTTTCGGCAGCAGATGCACTTGACCAGATCCGCCTGATCGGACTGGTCAACGACGTGTCGCTGCGCAACCTGATCCCGGCAGAGCTCGCCAAGGGTTTCGGCTTTGTCCAGTCCAAGCCGGCCAGTCATTTCTCGCCGGTCTTCGTGACACCTGACGAGCTCGGGGCAGCCTGGCAGGGCGGACGGCTTTCGGGCGTGCTGCGGGTCGATCTCAACGGCGAAGCCTTTGGGCGCGCCGACGCAGGCGAGGAGTGCACCTTCGATTTCGGCACGCTGATCGCGCATCTCGCCAAGACCCGCCGGATCGGGGCGGGATCGATCATCGGTTCGGGCACGGTTTCCAACCGCGACCCCGATGGCTCCCCCGGGCGCCCCTGCGGCGCGGGCGGGCGCGGCTATTCGTGCATCGCCGAACAGCGGATGATCGAAACCATCGCCAGCGGCAGCGCCACGACGCCGTTTCTGCGCTATGGCGATAGGGTGCGGATCGAGATGCTCGATGGCAAGGGCCACACCATCTTCGGTGCGATCGAGGGCGAGGTGGTGCCGGCCTGAATCGAAAAGACGCCCCTGCCGCAAGGGCAAGGGCGCCTGTCGGGTAATCGCTGGCCGGATCAGTGCTGGCCGGGCTTGTGGCTGAAGGCGTCGGCGATCGAGCAGGCCGCGGGGCCAAGGATCACGATGAACAGCACCGGCAGAATGAACAGGATCAGCGGAACCGTCATGATCGCGGGCAGCCGCGCGGCCTTTTCCTCAGCGCGCATCATGCGCTCGTTGCGGAATTCGGCCGAGAGCACGCGCAGCGCCGAGGCCAGTGGCGTACCATAACGCTCGGTCTGGACCATGGTGGTTGTCACCCCTTTTACCGCATCCAGCTTGACGCGGTAAGCGAGGTTCTCGAACGCCTGGCGTCGTTCGCTGAGGAACGAAAGCTCGATCGCGGTCAGTGCGAACTCATCGCCCAGCTCGGGATAGGCCCGGCCCAGTTCACGCGCCACGCGGTTGAAGGACGCATCGACGGTCAGGCCCGCCTCGGCGCAGATCACCAGCAGGTCGAGCGCGTCGGGAAGGCCCTTGCGGATCGCATCGGTGCGCTTGGAGATGATGTTCTGGATATAGACTTCCGGCCCCTTGTAGCCCGCGCCAACGGCGGCGGCGAAGGCCATCAGCTTCTTCAAACCCCCCCAGGTGGGGAAATAGTTGATGCCATAGATCATGAAGGCCGCGATCCCGCCGAGCACCACCGGCAGCACCATACGCGCGAAGATCACGGCAACGCCGAGTTCCTTCTTGCGGATACCGGCCTGCGCCAGCTTTTGCTGGATCGCCTCGAGCTGGCTCTGCTGCAGCACCTTGAGCGCCGACAGCGTGTCCTTCATCTTCTCGGTAGTCTCGTTCTTGCGAACGAGCTGGGCACGCTTCTTGGCGGTCTGGGTAACGATCCCGGCCTTGAGCTGCTCGCGCCGCTCGTTGAGCGACTTGACGCGCTTCTGCATCGGATCGCGGATGGTGACCGCGGTATAGATCGCGAACATCACCGCAAGCGCGGCCATGCCCGCAAGGATCGAGCCGACCCAGAGGACGTCGATGCCGAGAAGCGTGGGTCCGGGCGTGGTATTCATGACGCTGATATTCCCCCGCTCAGATCTCGAAGCTGACCATCTTGGCCATGATGAAGGCGCCGATCGACATCCACACCAGCCCGCCAAGGCCGGTCACGATCAGCCGGTCGTCGGTGAAAAAGCCGCCGAGGTATTTCGGGTTGATCCAGTAGACCATGCCGAAGACGATGAACGGCAGCGAGCCGACAATGTAGGCGGACGCTTTCGATTCCGAACTCATTGCCCGGATCTTGAGCTTCATTTGCGCGCGCTGGCGCAGCACGGTGGCCAGGTTGGAAAGCGTTTCGGCCAGGTTGCCGCCGGTTTCGCGCTGGATCGCCAGGGTGATGACGAAAAAGCTGAATTCGGGCGTGTTGAGCCGGTCGGCGGTTTCCTGGAGGGCATCCTCCATGGTCTTGCCGATCTTGATCCGCTCGGTCACCAGCTTGAACTCCTCGCCCACCGGACCGGGGACTTCCGAGGCGACCACGCCCAGAGTTTCGGTAACCGGAAGGCCCGAGCGCAGACCGCGCACCAGCAGCTCGATCGCATCGGGAAACTTTGCGGTGAAGGCGCCGTTGCGCTTCTTGATGAAGAAGTTGACCGCGGCGTGGGGAATGCCCGCACCGCAGAACAGCCCCAGGCCCAGCGCAAACATGGCATTGCCCGACTTGAGGTAGACCAGCACCGCCGTGACCACCGCGATGCCGGCCGAAGCATAGGCATATTGGGTCAGCGTCCAGTCCTTGCCGGAACGGTGCAGACGCAGCGCCAGCGCGGCAACGCGCGATTCCGAACCCGCAATGTGGTGCATCTTGGGCTTGCGCGCGGCGACCGCCTTCTTGAGCTGCGCCTCGACCCGGTCGTTGGTGCTTTCCGAATGGCGAAAGCGCACCGACTGGAGGCGGCGCGCGCCTTCCTTGGCCGGCGAAGGACCGGACAAGGCCAGATAGCCCACGACCATGAAGGCCATCAGACCCACGGCAACAAGCAGGAGCTGTACAATGCTCATGCGCGCACTACGCCTCTAGTTTCAGGGGCACCCGCCTTTGGGGCGAGGCACCGGTTACCTGGTTCAACCCTGCGCCGGAGCGGGCGACTTGGCCGGCTTCTTGGACAGCAGGGACTTGAAATCGAACTTGCCGAGCAGCGAGGGCTTGGCCTTGACCGCGTCGTCGACCGGCTCGCCATCGCCCACGCCCATCACCGCCTTGGCCACATCGCGCATCGCGGTGCCGGCCTTGGACGAACGGTTCGCGTCGGCAAAAGTCTGGCCAAGCTTGGCGGCATTGGTCGCGGCCTTGACGTCGTAGGGGATGGTGAAACCGATCTTGCGTTCGATCGAGGCCTCGAAATCCGCCTTGCTGATCTCGGCCACGCCGTTCTGCACCTTGTTGGCGATCACGATCGGCTGGATATGGGCCGCGTTGGCCTTGAGCCACGAAAGAATGCGGATCGCATCGCGCGCGGAAGCCAGTGTCATTTCCGTCACCAGCAGCACGACATTCACGTCGGCCAGCAGGTGCGGGAAATTGATCAGCATGTTGCGCGGCAGGTCGATCACCGTCATCTCGAAAGCCTGACGGAATTCCTCTTCCAGCTGCACGAAGGCGGCACCGTCGGTCATCAGCGGCGAATTCATCGGCGCTTCGGCCGAGAGGATCGCAAGATGATCGTTGGCGCGGATCATCGCGCGTTCGATGAACAGCCCGTCGATCCGGCCCGGATTCTCGATCGCGTCGGTCAGGCCGCGACCCGGCTCGAGATCGAGCGTGAGTGCGCCGGTGCCGAAATGCACGTCGAGATCGAGCAGCGCGGTCGGCATCTTCTCGTCCGCGCTGAACAACCAGGCGAGCGAGGTGGCGATGGTCGAGGCGCCGACCCCGCCGCGCGTGCCGATCACCGCGGTGGAGATGTGGCGCTTGGCCGCTTGCGGGTCATGCTGTTTGGGAGCCGAGAAGATCGCCTGGGCGTTGACCAGCGCATCGCGCAGCTGACCGGGCGAGAGCGGCTTGAGCAGATAGTCGTGGATTCCGCTCGCGATCAGATCGCGATAGAGCCGTACGTCGTTGACCTGACCGACCGCGATCACCACCGTGCCAGGTTCGCAAACCTCGGCCAGGGCGTTGATGTCGCTCAGCGGATCGCCGCTTTCCGACAGATCGACCATCAGGATGTTCGGGCTGGCCGAGATCGACAGGGACTGGACCGCATTGCGCAGTCCGCCCTTGTTGCACTTCTCGGGCGCCCAGCCCATTTCGATCACGACGGGGCGCAGCACATCGAGCGAAGCATCGTCGCAGATGAACGCGCTGAAGGCGTCGCGGTTGCCCTGCACACCAGGTTTCCAAGGAGCATTCATGGCTTACTTCCCGCTCTGCGAAGACTGCTGCTTGAGGCCACCCTGGCCGGTCGGCGGGGCCTCGCGATAAGAGTCGATGGCCTTGGTTGAGCTCATCGCCGTGGTCCGGCTGTCCCCGCTGGCGCCGTGGATCAGGTGCTCTGGATCGGCGATCATCGCCGCGAAGTTGGAGTTGACCGCACAGCCATAGTTGGAGCTGGTACCGTTGTTGAAATTGGTTTCCGAATCCGCTGACCAGTCGGGGCAGCCCGGAACCGAGGCGCTCGAACGTGCCACAATCACGCGGACAGTGCCCGCCGGGACATCGCCCGGGGTTACCGGCGCGTCGGTGCCGACCAGCATGCCATAGCGGCCTGCGATCGCTTCAACCGCCCCGCGGGTGGCCCCGCCAGACAGCGGATCGTCGATATAGATGCGATCGCCATAGCGCAGGCCCATCGCGTCGAACCAGCCGACCAGGCGGCGCTGTTCGGGAAGCGAGAGCCCGCCCGAGCCAGCATTCAGGTCCAGCGTGTAATTGGTGCGTTCCACCACCGGCTGGTGAATGCTTTCAATGCTGCGATTGGACGGCATTCCTCCGCAGGCACCGAGCGCGAGGCTCAGCGCCAGGGTCATTGCGCCGGCCAGCGGCTTGCGGGTCTTGATCCTAAGCATCGCTATTCACCTCGCTCAATTCAGGCTGAAACCAGGCGCTGCGTCGGTGGCCGAAGCCGCGGCGGTGCGCTTGTTCTTCTTGCTCTTCTTGTCTCTCGACGGCTCGGGCATCGCGCTCGGCTGGTCGAGTTCGCCAACCTTGGGCGCAACCGCGGCGTCCTGCTTGCTGGTCGGCTTGGGGCGATCTCCGCCCGATTCGCCGTCAGATTTCATGTTGCCGAAGATGCGCTGGGCATCGTTGGGCGACTGATAGCCGTCGGTCGGCAGCTTGATGTCGTTGGCATCGACCGGCTGGACCAGATAGGGCGTGATCACGATCACCAGTTCGGTGTCGCCGCGCTGGAAATTGGTCGAGCGGAACAGCGAGCCGAGGATCGGCACGTCGCCCGCGCCGGGCATCTTCTTGATCGTGTTCTGCGCGTTGTTGCCCATCAGGCCAGCGATCATGAAGCTCTGGCCCGAACCAAGCTCGACCGTGGTTTCAGCCCGCCGTACGGTCAGCGCCGGCACCTGGAAGCCGTTGAGCGTGATCGAACCCTGGCTTGAGAGCTCGGACACTTCCGGGCGGACCCGGATCGAGATCCGGCCATTGGCCAGAACCGTCGGGGTATAGGCTAGGCTGACGCCGAATTTCTTGTATTCGACAGAAGTGGTGCCCAGTCCCTGGCTGACCGGTATCGGATATTCGCCGCCGGCCAGAAACTCGGCTGTTTCACCAGAGAGCGCGGTCAGATTGGGTTCCGAAAGAGTGGTCACCATGCCCACCGTCTCGCCCGCGTCGAGCGCGCCGAGCAGATCGAGGCCGAGGAACTTGCCCGCCATCGCGATGGTGGTGCCGGTACCGATCGGGGTAACCGTGGTCGAATCGATCGTCGAACCGTCGGGCAGGGTAACCGTGGCGGCATGACCCATGCCGATCGGGGTGCCGGGAGTGAAGGTCTTCACCGCACCTTGACCGATGCCGAACTGGAACCCGTTGCCACCCTTGCTGAAGCTGGTGAGATTGACGCCGAGCGTCTTGACCAGCGAATGGCTCACCTCGGCAAAACGCACCTTTAGGCTGACCTGTAGCGGAGTGGCGGTCTTGAGCCGGGTGATGACGTTGGCGTCCCTGCCGACGAAAGCCTCAACCAGCCGCTGGGCTTCGGCGGCGTCCTCGGGCGAGGCGACGGTGCCGGTCAGCAGGAAGGTGTTGGTCCCCATGGTGGAAACCGCGATCTTGGCATCGGGCATCGCCATGCGCAGCATCTGATCGACGCTGTCGATGTTTGAGCCGACACGGATGTTGGCCGACCAGATGATCTCGCCAGCCGAGTTGCTGGCATAGACCGTGGTCTCGCCGCCGGCCTTGCCGAAGACATAAAGCTGGCGCGCCGACTTGATCTGCACATCGGCGATCGAATCGTTGGCGACAAATACATCGGCCATGGTTCCGCCGACGCTGACCAGCTGGCCTCGCCCGATCGAAAGGGCGATGTCGTTGGCCGGCTTGACGACGGACTGCGCGGTCGCGCCCTGGGTCGGGACCAGCGCCAGCGGCGCAAGCGCGCAGGCGGCGGTCAGCATGGTGGTGGCAAGGCGGTTCATTTTGCGACCTTTCGTGGCGCCGGTCACGGCACGGACAATGCGGTTGGCCATCTCAGTTCCTCCCCACGGGTTCTTCGACCGTGGTCTTGCCGCGGGTCACGCGGACCACGGGTCCGGCGGGGCGGGCGGGCGAAGCGGCTGCGGGGGCCGAATAGGGCGCCGAGGGGGCACGCGGCGCCGGAGCTGCCGAGGGCACATTGCGGCGCTGGAAGCGCGAAACGTCGCCGCCGGTAACAAAGGTGGTGCCGCCTTCGACCGGGCGGTTCATCGCATCGGACAGGAGCTTTTCTTCCTGAGCCTTGTTCGCACCGGCGGGAACCTTGACCGAGCCGCTGGCGATCGCCTGATCGAGCTCGGACTGGTTGTCGGCCAGGCTGCGCAGCGAAAGGCTGAGCGTGCCGATGGTCTGGGCAACCTGGATCTTCTCGGCGATCTTGGGCGTGACTTCGAGGGTAACCGTGCGGAACCCGCGAACGATGGTCTTGCCGTCTTCAACCGAAGTTTCGGTCGATCGGTCGGTGGCCAGTACACGCACGTTGCGCAGGATCGTCTCGGTGGTCCGCAGCGGCTCGCCGCCGCCCTCGCCGCGCACGGTCTGGGTCAGCATCAGATCGACATGGTCGCCCGGGAAAACGAAGCCGCCGACTCCGGTCTTGGCGGAGACAGGGATGGTTGTCGCGCGCATGCCCGGGCCAAGCGCCGCGGCAAGGAAGCCGCGATCGCCGGGGGCGACAAGACCGCCCTGGGTAACCGGCTGACCAGCGGTGATCGGATAGCGTACCACGGTGCCGAGCAGCTTGTTCATGTCTGCCTCGCCATCGACGAAGTAGGCATCCTGGACCATTTCCTTGGGCCACAGCTGGAACGAGACCGCATCGGCGGTGATGATCGTGCCGACAGGCAGCGCGCGCTGGGCGACCAGCACCTTGGGGCCCTGCGGCACCTGAGCGGCTTCTGCCTTGGGCGCGCTGCCCCCGGCCAACAGGCTCCTTGCAGCCAGGGCGGTGCCGATCGCAATGACCAGCGCGCCAAGCAGCAGCATCAGCTTCTTTCTATCCATGGCTATGCGAGCCCCCTAGAAAATCCCGAACTTCAACATTCTTATTCGGGCAAACTGGTTAAAATCCGGTTCACCCGATCCCGGCCGAGGCCGCGGGCGATTGAAATGCAGGCAGATATTGCGAAGCGAGCACCCACAGGCCGGCGGTGGAAATCGCCACACCATAGGGAATCGCAAGCTTGCTGCGCTGGCGCCGGGCAACGTGCCAGGCACCGAGCACCAGGGTCAGCACCCCGCCGACCAGCGCCATCACCACCAGCAACCGCATGAACCAGACCGGCTGGATCCACAGCGCCAGGGCGGTAAGAAGCTTGACATCGCCGCCGCCCATCGCGCGGATCGCGAACAGCACAGCCAGACCGGCAAAGGTTATCGCCGCAACGCCAAGCTGCCAGGCTACGTCGGGCCACAGCGCAAGACCGCTGGCCCACCAGAACAGCGGCGCGCTCGCCGCGATTGCAGCGTTGAGCCAGTTGTCGATCTGGCGGCGGCGGATATCGGTAAAGGCGGCAACCAGCAGCGCGATTGCCAAGCATCCCAGCAGCAGGTAACGAAATTCGACGTCCGGCATGGTGTGCCCCCTGATCTCAAGAGACACCTCTAAGCGTCAGGACTTACCAAAAAGTAACCACCCGCAGGAGCCTGGTGTTAGCCACATGAGCCAAGAGTTTGACCGGCGTTCGATCCCGCCCGCGGCGCAAGAGGGCCTGTGGCATGCGCCGGATGGCCATCCGGTCCGCCGGATCGATTGGCCGGTCCCTTCCGGCGAGGCAAAGGGATCGCTGCTGTTCCTGCCCGGGCGCGGCGATTTCTATGAGAAATATCTCGAAACGCTCGATCATTGGCATGGGCTGGGCTGGCGGGTGACTGCGGTGGACTGGCGCGGCCAGGCCGGATCGGGGCGCCTGGGGCTCGATGCCGTGACCGGACACATCGACGATTTTGCCACCTGGACCGAGGACCTGGCCGCGCTTTGGAAGGACTGGAAGGGAGAAACGCCGGGTCCGCATGTGCTTGCCGCCCATTCGATGGGAGGGCATCTGTCGCTGCGGGCCACCGCCGAACGCGCGGTCGATCCCGATGCGCTGCTGCTCTCGGCGCCGATGCTCGGTTTTACCGCCAGCGTGCTGCCCGATGCGGTGATGCACGCCGCGGCGCGGGTGATGAAGGCGCTGGGCGATCCGCGCCGCCCGGCCTGGAAGTGGAGCGAGAAACCTGGACAGCCGCCCGAGGCGCGGGTCCACCTGCTGACCCATGATCGCGAACGTTATGCCGACGAACTGTGGTGGCGCGAGGCGCGGCCCGAACTGGTGATGGGGCCGGGTTCCTGGGGCTGGGTCGAGCGTGCCTATGCCTCGATGCGCGGCCTGTTTGCGCCGGGCCTGCTCGAGGGGGTGTGGCAACCGGTGCTGATCCTTGCCACCGATAACGACAAGCTGGTCGGCTTCAAGGCGATAGAGCGCGCCGCCGCGCGGCTGCCCGACGTGCGCCTGATCGATTTCGGCAAGCGCGCCCACCACGAGATTCTGCGCGAGGAGGACGGCGTGCGCGGCGAGGCGCTGGCCGCGGCGGACGCTTTTCTGGCGCAGGTGGCGGGCGGCTGAAGGGGTGGAGCGGTTCGATTTCGTCATCGTCGGGGCGGGAATTGCCGGGGCCTCGCTGGCTGCCGGGCTCGCCCCGCATGGCAGCGTGCTGCTGCTCGAGGCAGAGGATAGGCCCGGATACCATGCCACCGGGCGCTCGGCGGCGTTCTGGACCGAAAGCTATGGCGGCCCGCACGTCACGCCCTTGACCACCCATTCGCGCCCCTTTCTCGATCGGCAGGCTCTGCTTGGGCCGCGCGGAGCGCTGACCCTGGCCCGCGCGGGCGAGGAGGCCGCGCGCGACGCCTTCGTTGCGGAATTTGCTGCGCTGGACGTGCGGATCGAGCCGCTGGACCGGCCCGCGCTCGAAACGCGGCTGGACGGCCTTTCTCCACAATGGACGCTGGGGGTGTGGGAGCCCGACTGTTTCGATATCGATGTCGCTTCACTGCACCAGTTGTGGCTGGGCGAGGCCCGGCGAGGCGGGGCGGAGCTGCGCTGCCGGGCGCGGCTTGAACGCGCGGTTCGCGCCGGGAGCGACTGGCTGATCGAGAGTGCGGACGGGCACCAGGTCCGCGCCGGGGTGCTGGTCAATGCCGCCGGGGCCTGGGTGGATGAGGTTGCGCAGCGCGCGGGGGTGCGGCCACTGGGGTTCCAGCCGCTGCGCAGGACCATGCTGCAACTCCGGCTCGATCGGCCCGTCCGGGGCGACCTGCCGCTGGTTCTGGGGCTCGATGGCTCGTTCTATTTTCGACCCGAATCCGGCAAGCTGTGGCTCAGCCCGCACGATGAGATTCCCACTCCGCCCTGCGATGCCGCGCCCGAGGAACTGGATGTGGCAATCGCGCTCGACCGGCTTGAGGGTGTGGTTGACTGGAAGGTTGCGGCGCTTGAGCACAAGTGGGCGGGGCTGCGCACGTTTTCGCCCGATCGCTTGCCGGCCTATGGATTTGAACCGGAGGCGCCGGGCTTCTTCTGGTTTGCCGGGCAGGGCGGGTTCGGCATCCAGACCGCACCCGCCGCCGCCGATCTGGCCGTGGGCTTGCTGCTTGGCGGCGCCGCCGGTGCCATCGATCCGGCGCCGTTCGGGGTCAGCCGATTTCGCTAGCGAATCCCGAAACCGCGGTTAGGTTGTCACCCGTCCTGGTCGCACATTCATGGAGGACTGCGATGGCTCACAAGTTTGAAATCTACAAGGACAAGGCCGGCGAGTTCCGGGTCCGCTTCAAGTACAACTCGGAAATCATGTTCTCGACCGAGGGCTATTCGAGCAAGGCCAGTGCGCAGAACGCGATCGATTCGATCAAGAAGAACGGCCCCGACGCGCCGGTCGAAGACAACAGCTAAGGCTGCTCTTTCCTACTCGGAAACGCTCAGCGCCGCATCGCTGGCGAGGCGGTCGGCGCGTTCGTTTTCGGGATGGCCGTCGTGGCCCTTGATCCAGATCCACTCGATCTTGTGGCGGCGGGTTGCGGCGTGAAGCTCCTGCCACAAGTCGGCGTTGAGTACCGGCTTCTTTTGGGCGTTCTTCCAGCCGTTCTTCTGCCAGCCGAAGATCCACCCGGTGATCCCGTCGATCACATAGCGGCTGTCGGTGTGGAGGCGCACTTCGCACGGCTGGGTCAGCGCCTCGAGCGCGCGGATCGCGGCGGTCAGTTCCATGCGGTTGTTGGTGGTGGCCGCTTCGTTGCCGGCCAGTTCCTTTTCATGGTGCCCCATGCGCAGTACCACCCCCCAGCCGCCGGGGCCGGGGTTGCCCTTGCAGGCACCGTCGGTGAAGATCTCGACCCGCTTCACGCCGGATCGAACACCGCAGCATTGGCCGGATCGGCGTAGAATTCCAGCCGCCGGGCAAAGGCCATCGGGTCCTTCTTGACCACCAGCGCATCGGCGGGCGTGTTGAGCCAGTCCCAAGCCCGGCTCATGGTAAAGCGCAGTGCCGCGCCGCGCGCCAGCACGGGCAGGGCGGCGCGCTCCTCAGGCGAGAGCGGGCGGACGCTTTCATATCCGGCCAGCAGCGCGGCGGAGATCGCCGGATCGAAATCGCGCCCGGCGCCACCGAAGCACCATGCCGCGTGGGTCACCGCGACATCGTAGGCGAGAAGATCGGTGCAGGCGAAATAGAAGTCGATCAGCCCGGTGACCTTGTCGCCCAGCACCAGCACGTTGTCGGGAAACAAATCGGCGTGGATCACGCCTTGCGGCAGGTCAGTCGGCCAAGCGGCGGCGAGCAGCGGCAGTTCGCGTTCGACCCGGTCTGCCAGGTCCGGATCGATCGCCATCAGCCCGTCGTGCCCGCAGCCCTCAACCAGACGCTGCCATTCGGCCAGACCCATCGCATTGGCACGGGCTGCGGGAAAATCGGCCGAGGCCAGGTGCATTTCCGCCAAAGCTGCCCCAACTGCGCGGGCCTGGGCCGCCGTAGGCTCGCTGAGCGAGACGCCGGGCAGGAATTCGATCAGGGCCACCGCCTTGTCACCCAGCTGGCGATAGAGCGCGCCGCTGCGATCGTGGATCGTTCGCGGCACCGCGCATCCCCCGGCGGCAAGGTGATCGAGCAGCGAGAGAAAGAACGGCAGGTCCGCGATGTCGATGCGGAATTCGTACATCGTCAGGATGAAGCGCGCGCCCTCCCCGTGCTTGCCGGTAGTCTCGATCAGCCAGTTGGAGTTGGAAACCCCTTCGGCGATGCCCTTGGCGCTGACCAGAACGCCGACATCGTATTCGCCGATCAGCGCGGCCAGCACCTCGGCGCCGAGCTGGGTATAGACCGCCATGGCCTAGCCCGCGCCTTCGAGCTGCTTGGGCAGTTTGAACACCATCTTCTCCTCGGCGGTCACCACCTGTTCGACCGAAACCGCACGGAATTCGGCAATCCGCTCGATCACCTCGCGCACCAGCTCCTCGGGAGCGGAGGCTCCGGCGGTCAGGCCCATCGTCTCGACCCCATCGAACCATTCCGGGGCAATGTCGGCGCCGCGTTGCACCAGCCGTGCCGATGCGCCGCAACGTTCGGCAACCTCGACAAGGCGCAGCGAGTTGGAGCTGTTGGGCGCGCCGATCACCAGCACCAGCTGGCACTGCGGGGCCAGGGTCTTGACCGCCGCCTGACGGTTGGAGGTGGCATAGCAGATGTCTTCCGCCTTGGGGCCAACGATCTGCGGAAAGCGCGCGCGCAGCGCCCGCACGATCGCGGCGGTATCGTCAACCGAAAGCGTGGTCTGGGTCAGGAAGGCGAGCGGCGCATCGGCCGCGAAATCGAGCGCGGCGACATCGGCTTCGGTCTCGACCAAAGTGATCGTTCCCTCGGGCACCTGCCCCAGGGTGCCGATCACCTCGGGATGGCCCTTGTGGCCGATGAACACGATATGCCGTCCGCCCTCGATCTGGCGTTCGGCCTGGCGGTGCACCTTGGAAACCAGCGGGCAGGTGGCATCGAGCCAGTCAAGCCCGCGCTCGCTGGCCGCCGCAGGCACCGTCTTGGGCACACCGTGGGCGCTGAATACCACCGGAACGCCGCCCGGAACCTCGTCGAGTTCCTCGACGAATATCGCACCCTTGGCCTTGAGCCCATCGACCACGAAGCGGTTGTGGACGATCTCATGGCGGACATAGACCGGCGCGCCATAGCGTTTCAGCGCGCGCTCGACTATCTCGATCGCGCGGTCCACCCCCGCGCAAAATCCGCGCGGGGCGGCCAGCAGCAGGCGCAGGGCAGGCTTTTCGGTGTCGCTAAAGCTCGCGTTCATCTCGGCCCCCCTAGCGCTTTGCCCCGCGCGCCGCTAGGGCATGCAATCTGTGAATCCCAAGGATGCCCCGATGACTGCTCGAATTCGTCTGCTTTCCGCCCCGCTTCTCGCCCTGGCGCTCGTCGGCGCGCTCGAAGGCTGCCGCAGCAAGGGCGATATCGTTGTCGATGAAGGCGTGGGCATCACCGCAGTGCGCAGCGCCTGCCCGGCGGTGGGCATTCCCGATTACACCGGCGATATCACGGTGTTCCGCACTCCCGGCGATACCACTGCTGGCAATGTCGACCTGGTTGCTTCGATGACCAAGGTGCGCAGCCAGTGCAACGATACCGGCGCCAAGGTCTATACCACCCTCTCGTTCGAGGTGAACGCTCGCCGCACCGATACGCGCGGTGTCCGCACCGTCACGCTGCCCTATTTCGTCACCGTGCTGCGCGGCGGCAGTGCGGTGGTGGCCAAGCGCAACGGCTCCGTCACGCTGACCTTTGCCGACGGCCAGGAACGTGCCTCGGCCAGCGGCACCGGTTCGGCCTATGTCGACAAGGCCGAGGCCAGCCTGCCCGCCGACATCCGCCAGCGGATCACCCGCAAACGCCGCGGCGGCGATGCCGATGCCGCGGTCGATCCGCTCGCGCTGCCCGAGGTCAAGGCCGCGATCAAGCGCGCCACCTTCGACGTGCTGGTGGGCTTCCAGCTGGATCAGCAGCAGCTCAACTACAACGCCACGCGATGATGGCTCGCCCCGCATAGGGGTGAGCTTGCCGACCCGCTGCACGGCACGGCCGTGCTTCCTCCTGCCCCGCGCGGGAGGATTTCCTTATTCGTGCAAACAGGCTAACCGCCCCGCCATGACCCAGATCGCCACGATCCACGCCGCTTTCGCCGGCCATGTCCACACCGCGCTCGATGCGCTCGAAGCGGCCGGAACCATTCCCGCCGGGCTGAATCGCGCAGCCGTTACGCTGGAGCCGCCGCGCGATCCCGCGCACGGCGATCTGGCCACCAATGCGGCGATGGTGCTGGCCAAGGGCGCGGGAATGAACCCGCGCGCCCTGGCCGAGGCTTTGGTGGGCGAGCTGAACAGGCTGGACGCGGTAACCGCCGCCGAGATCGCCGGGCCCGGCTTCATCAACCTGCGCCTTCATCCTGCGGTGTGGCTGGCGGAGCTGCGCGCGATCGCTGCACTGGGGGCGGACTATGGCCGCTCGGCGATGGGCGGCGGCTCGGTGGTCAACGTCGAATACGTCTCGGCCAACCCGACCGGGCCGATGCACATGGGCCACTGCCGCGGCGCGGTGGTGGGCGACGCGCTGGCCAGCCTGCTCGAATTTTCCGGACACAAGGTGATCCGCGAATACTACGTCAACGATGCGGGCGGGCAGGTCGATGTTCTCGCCCGCTCGGCGCACCTGCGCTACCGCGAGGCGCTGGGCGAAACCGTTGAGATTCCTGAAGGGCTCTATCCCGGCGACTATCTGGTTCCGGTCGGACAGGCGCTGGCGCAGGAGTTCGGCGACAGGTTCGTTACTGCGCCCGAACGCGAGTGGCTGGCGCCGTTCCGCGCCCGCGCGGTTTCCGCGATGCTCGATCAGATCAAGGACGATCTCGCGCTGCTGGGGATCCATCACGACCTGTTCTCGTCCGAGGCCGAATTGCAGGCGGCGGGCAAGCCGGAACAGGCGGAAAAGTGGCTGCGCACGCACGATCTGGTCTATGACGGGCAGCTTGAGGCGCCCAAGGGCAAGGCGGTGGAGGACTGGGAGCCGGTAGAGCTTCCGCTGTTCCGCTCGACCCGCTTTGGTGACGATCAGGACCGTCCGATCCGCAAGAGCGACGGTTCGTGGACCTATTTCGGCGCGGACCTTGCCTATCACTTCCAGAAGGCGGCCAGCGCCGATGCGCTGGTCGATATCTGGGGCGCCGACCATGCCGGGACGGTCAAGCGGATCAAGGCCGCCGTGGCGGCGATGACTGGCGCCGAGGGCAAGGCGCCCAAGCCCTTTGAGGTCAAGCTGGTGCAGATGGTCCAGCTGATGAAGGGCGGCCAGCCGTTCAAGATGTCGAAACGGGCGGGCAATTTCGTCACGCTCGCCGATGTGGTCGAAATGGTCGGCAAGGACGTGGTCCGCTTCACCATGCTGACCCGCAAGCCCGAAGCGCAGATGGACTTTGATTTCGACAAGGTGGTCGAAGCCTCGAAGGACAACCCGGTGTTTTACGTGCAATATGCCCATGCCCGGATCCGCTCGACCCTGCGCAAGGCGGCGGCGGAAGGCTTCGCTCCCGCGCCGGACGATCTCGATCTGCTGGGCGAGGAAGAGCTGGCGCTGGTCAAGCTTGCCGCGCAGTTCCCGCGTCTGGTCGAGGCGGCTGCTGCCGCGCGCGAGCCGCACCGGGTGGCATTCTTCCTGCACGACCTTGCGGCGGCCTTCCATGCCTACTGGAACCTGGGCAACGACCGCCCCGAAAAGCGCTTCATCGTGGCACAAGATGGTAAACTGACCGCAGCAAGGCTTTATCTTGCCAGCCAAATCGGGCAACTTGTCAGCAATGGCCTCGCGCTGCTGGGCGTCGAGGCGGTTGAGGAGATGTGACGATGATCGGCAGCGACCACGACCGTGAGGACCAGTCCGGCGAGGATTGGGACAGCCACGACGACGAGCCGCTGGAAACCGAGCAGCTCGAACTCGATGATGAGGATGAGCGCCTTCCCTGGCTCGAATCGTCCGAAGATGAAGAGGAATATGAGGGCTACGGGGGCAGCGATACCGGGCGGATGCTGTTGATGTTCGTGGCCGCCGTGGCGCTGCTCGCGGCGATCGTGTTCGGGATCTACAAGTTCACCCACCGCGGCCCCGATCCGGCGCTGGTTGCCGACGGTTCGACTATTCCAGCCCCCGAAGGCCCCTACAAGGAAGTGCCCAAGGATCCCGGCGGCAAGACCTTCGACGGCACCGGGGATTCGAGCTTTGCGGTCTCCGAAGGGCAGAACCGTCCGGCGCGCTTGGACGACGGCACCCCGCCGGCTTCCGCCGCATCCGCTTCGCCCGCACCGGGCGCGGCGGCCCACGCCGCTCCGGCGGGCGGTGTCGGGGTTCAGGTCGGCGCCTTCTCCTCGCAGGTGGCGGCCGAGGCCGGGTGGAACAAGCTGGTCGGCCAGTCGGGCGGGGCGCTTTCGGGCGTGGCACACCGGGTCGTTGCGGGTCAGGCCGATATCGGCACGGTCTATCGGCTTCAGGCGGTGGCGAGCGATGCCGGTGCGGCCAGCGCGCTGTGCGGCAAGCTCAAGGGTGCGGGCATTTCCTGCCAGGTGAAGTAGTCCCCGCAATCCACATTCGCACCGGCGCGCGCGCTTGCGCTGGCGGCGCGTTGCTGCGACGTTGTAGCTTATGATTCCCGCGATCTTCGGCCTTTCCGGAACCGTGCTGGGCGCAGAGGAGCGCGCTTTTTTCCGCGCCGCCGATCCGGCGGGCTACATCCTGTTCGGACGCAATGTCGAAAGCCGCGAGCAGCTGCGCGCGCTGACCGAATCGCTGCGCGAAATTCACGGGCGCGACCGGCTGCTGATCTCGATCGACCAGGAGGGCGGACGGGTGGCGCGGATGCAGCCGCCGGTCTGGGCGAAGTGGCCGGCGGGCGCCGCTTTTGACCGGCTCTACGATCTGGCCCCGGCCAGCGCGATCGAGGCGGCGCGGCTCAATTACGAGGCGATGGGCCACGATCTGACCGAAGCGGGGATCACGTGCACCCATGCGCCCGTGCTCGACGTGCGGCAGGCAGGCGCGCACGACGTGATCGGTGACCGGGCGCTGGGACATGAGCCGCTGCGGGTTGCCGCGCTGGGCCGCGCGGTGCTCGACGGGCTGGCCCGGGCGGGAGTGCTGGGCACGATCAAGCATATGCCCGGCCACGGCCGCGCGGGAGCGGACAGCCACAAGGAACTGCCCACTGTTACCGCCAGCGATGCCGAGCTTGAACGCGATATCGCTCCGTTCCGGGCGCTGGCCGATGCTCCGATCGCGATGACCGGCCATATCCGTTTCACTGCCTGGGACGATCGGAATCCGGCCACCCAATCGCCCTTCGTGGTGGAGGAGATCATCCGCAAGCGGATCGGCTTTGGCGGGCTGCTGCTGACCGATGATCTCGACATGGAGGCGCTTTCGGGCACGGTTCCCGAGCGGGCGCGGCGCGCGCTCGATGCCGGGTGCGATATCGCGCTCAATTGCTGGGGGCGGATCGTAGACATGGAAGGCATCGCCGCGCTTTGCCCGGATATCACCGATGCAGGTGCCGCGCGGCTTGAAGCGGCGCTGGGTGCGATCCGGCTCGATGGCGCGGCCGGGCGCCAGGCCGAACTGCTGGCCGCTCGCGATGCCCTGCTCGGATTGATGGCGGCATGAGCGGTGACACCCTGATCGACGGTCCCGCGATCACCCTGCCCGAGGACGATTGGCAGGGTATCGGCACCGCGGCGAGCGAGGATGCCGCGCTCTACCTCGAACTCGACGGCTGGGAAGGGCCGCTCGACCTGCTGCTCGATCTGGCGCGGCGGCAAAAGGTTGATCTCAGGCGGATCTCGATCCTTGATCTGGTTGACCAGTATCTCACCTATATCGAGCGCGCCGAGGCGCTGAGGCTCGAGCTGGCGGCGGACTATCTGGTGATGGCAGCCTGGCTGGCCTACCTCAAATCGGCGCTGCTGCTCCCGCGCGATGAGCAGGAAGAGCCGAGCGCCGAGGAACTGGCGCTGCGCCTGCAACTTCGGCTTCAGCGGCTGGCGGCGATGCGCGATGCTGCCGCGCGGTTGATGGGGCGTGACCGGCTGGGCCGCGATGTGTTCGCGCGGGGCGCGCCCGAGGGGCTGCGGGTCGATCGCAAGAACAAGTGGCAGTGTGACTGGTTCGCGCTGGTCCAGGCCTATGGCCAGGTCAAGGCGCGCACCCAGCCGGTGGTGCACATGGTGCGCGACCGGATGGTGATGACGCTCGATTCGGCGCTGGCGCGGGTGTCCTCTATGCTGGGCGTAACGCTTGACTGGATGGAGCTGGGCGAGTTCCTGCCCGCGCATGCCGATCCGCGCCTGAGGCGTTCGGCCATGGCCTCAAGCTTCGTTGCCGCGCTCGAGCTGGCGCGGCTGGGCAAGGCCGAGCTGCGCCAGGACGAAGTGTTCGGGCCGCTGCACCTGCGCGGGATCAAGGCATGACCGGGCTCGTCCTTCGATGCTTCGACAGGCTCAGCACTCAGGGTGATCGGTATGGATGAACTGGTCCGCGCGGTCGAGGCGACACTGTTCGCCGCCGGGGAACCGATGAGCGCGGAGCAAATCTCCGCGCATCTGGGCGGTGCCAATGTGCGCGATGCCCTGGCCGAGCTGGCCGCGCACTATGAGGGGCGCGGGGTGCACCTGGTCGAGCGCGGCAAACGCTGGCATTTCCAGACTGCGGCCGATCTTGCCCACCTGCTGCGCCGCGAGAAGGAAGAAGTGCGCCGTCTGTCGCGCGCGGCGACCGAAGTGCTGGCGATCGTCGCCTATCACGAGCCGGTCAGCCGGGCCGAGATCGAGGCGATCCGGGGCGTGCAGACCGCCAAGGGCACGCTCGACGTGCTGATGGAGGCCGGTTGGGTGCGGATCGTCGGGCGCCGCGAGGTGCCGGGGCGCCCGGTGATCTATGCCACCACCCCCGATTTCCTGATCCATTTCGGCCTGGCAAGCCGCCGCGATCTGCCCGGCATCGACGAACTGCGCGCCGCCGGGCTGCTCGATCCAGTCGAAGATGCGCTGGCCGAGGCGATGGAAACCGCCGGTGAAGCCGAATCCGCAGAAGCGCCCGAGCAGGAAGAATCCGCCGACTGACTGGCAAACCGGCGCAACATGTCCTAGATGGGGAGAACGGGGGATCGTGCCGGCGCAATGTGCCGCGCCCCGCAGTGGTTCAGGAGTTCAAAGATGGGTCTGTCGCTTCCGCACCTGGTAGTGCTCGCGCTGGTGGTGCTCGTGCTGTTCGGCCGCGGCCGAATTTCCGAAATGATGGGTGATTTCGGCAAGGGCATCAAGAGCTTCAAGCAGGGCATGGCCGATGAGGCCGCGCCCCAGCCGCCCGCGCAGCAGATCCCGCCGCCCGCCGCCGCGCCCGCCGAACAGGCCAAGGACGCCAGCAACACCGCGAATCCTCAGTAAGCGGCGCCAGGAGGCGCGGGCGGCAGGCCATGTTCGACATCGGCTGGGACGAAATGCTGTTCACGGTGATCGTCGCGATCGTCGTGATTGGTCCCAAGGATTTGCCGCGCGCGCTGCGCACCGCCGGGCGCTGGATCGGCAAGGTGCGCCGGGTTTCGGGCCATTTCCGTTCTGGGATCGAAACCATGATCCGCGAGGCCGAGCTGGCGGACATGGAAAAGCAGTGGAAGGAACAGAACGCGGCGATCATGGCCGCGCATCCCGCACCTTCGGGTGCGGAGGCCGCGCTGCCCGATCCGGGCATGACCTATGCCGAACCGCTCCAGCCAGATACGCCCCCTGCGGCTCAGCCGGAGCCTGAGACGCCGTCTGAGCCGGCCAAGGAAGGCTGATGGTCTTCAAGGTCCACGACATCGATGAGACCCAGGCTCCGTTGCTCGATCACCTGATCGAGCTGCGCACCCGGCTCCTGCGGGCGATCGCGGCGCTGATCGTAGCCTTCTGCGTCTGCCTCTATTTCGCCAGCGACATCTTCGGGTTCCTGGTCCGCCCCCTGACAGAGGCCTTTCCGCCCGGGCAGGGCAAGCTGGTTTACACCAAGCTTTATGAGGCGTTCTTCGTCGAGCTCAAGGTGGCGCTGTTCGCGGCCTTCTTCGTCAGCTTTCCGGTGATCGCCAACCAGTTGTGGGCCTTCATCGCACCGGGGCTTTACGCCAAGGAAAAGAAGGCGTTTCTGCCGTTCCTGTTCTGGACCCCGGTGCTGTTCACCGCTGGCGGGGCGCTGGCCTACTACGTGGTGATGCCCACGGCCTTCAAATGGATGCTGGGCTTTCAGGGCCAGAAGGGCGGGCTCGATGTCGAGGCGCTTCCGGCTGCCGGGGACTACCTTGGCCTGGTGATGCAGTTCATCCTCGCCTTCGGCATCAGCTTCCTGCTGCCGGTTCTGCTGCTGCTGCTCAACCGCGCCGGGATTGTCAGCCGGACCCAGCTGGCGGGAATGCGGCGCTATGTGATCGTTGCGATCACCGCGGTCGCGGCGGTGATAACCCCGCCCGATCTGCTCAGCCAGATCCTGCTGCTGGTGCCGATGGTGTTCCTTTTCGAGGGGTCGCTGCTAATCATGTGGCTGGGCGAGCGGCGCGAGGCGAAGGAAGCCGCGGCCGAAGTCAGTTCCGCTCCGCCTCCCACGCCAGACGGCCGTTGACCCAGGCCTGAAGCACCTGGGTCTGGCGCAGGCTTGATGGGCCTTCCAGCATCGGATCGCGATCGACCAGCAGGAAATCGGCGCGTTCGCCCGCCACCAACCGGCCAAAGCGCCCTTCGGCGAACCCGGCATAGGCACCGCCTGCGGTATAGGCCGCCAGCGCCTCTTCGCGGGTGACGCGTTCCTGCGGCTGCCAGCCGCCGAGCGGTTCGCTGTCGGGCCCCTGGCGGGTGATCGCGGCGGCAAGACCGGCGAAGGGATCGGGCAGCTCGACCGGGGCGTCGGAGCCGAAGGCCAGCCTGGCTCCTGCAGCTTCCATCGAATGCCAGGCATAGGCCCCTGCCAAGCGGTCCGGCCCGAGCCGCGCTTCGGCCATCAGCCGGTCGCTGGTCTGATGCACAGGCTGCATCGAGGCGATGATCCCGTTCCTGCCGAAGCGCGCGATGTCCGCCGGATCGACGATCTGTGCATGCTCGATCCGCCAGCGCCGGTCGCCGCCATAGGTTGGGGCAAGATCCTCGATCGCGGCCAGCACTGCGGCGTTGCCCTCATCGCCGATGGCATGGACCGCAACCTGGAAATGATCGAGCGCGGCGCGGCTCATCATGTTCTTCAGCGCGGTATCGCTGGTAATCCGCAGCCCCTTGGTGCCGGGCGCATCGGCATAGGGCGCCTTGAGGCTGGCCCCGCGCGAGCCGAGCGCGCCATCGGCGTAGAGCTTGACCCCGTTGAGCCGCAGCCGGTCTTCATAGAGCCAGGGCGTCGGCCCCGGTCCGCCGATCAGCACGGTATCCTCGATACCGTGGCCATAGGCCATGATCCGGATCCTGAGCGTGCCATTGTCGCCCGCGCGGCGATATGTCTGCCAGTCCTCGATCGTGGTGCCCATGTCGGCGGCGGCAGTCACTCCGCGGCGCAGCAGCTCGTCCTGCGCGGTGGCAAAGGCCAGGTCGCGGTCTTCGGGGCGCGGCGCGGGCACGGCCTTGTCGATCAGCGCTGAGGCATTGTCGACGAACACGCCTGCGGGCTTGCCGCTTGCCGCCACCCGCTCGATCTTCCCTCCGGCAGGGTCCTTGGTCGCGGCGGTAATGGCGGCCAGTTCGATCGCCTTGCTGTTGGCCCAGCCAGCGTGGCCATCGACCCTCTCGAGCCACACCGGTCGGTCCGGCACCACCGCGTCGAGTTCTGCAGCGGTGGGAAAGCGCTTTTCGGGCCACAATTCCTGGTTCCAGCCGCGCCCGAGGATCCACGGCAGGTTGGGGTGCGCCCTGGCATAGGCGCCGATCATGTCGAGCGCCTCGCCCAGCGAGCGCGCGGCGTTGAGATCGAGCGAAAGTGCGGCAAAGCCTACTCCCATGACGTGGGCGTGGCTGTCGATCAGCCCCGGCATCAGGTAGCGGCCCTTGCCGTCGATCTTGTAGTCGACCTTCGGTGGCCGCGGATCGCCCCGGTGCAGCACCTTCACGATCCGCCCATCATTGCCAATCACAAGCCCTGTAAAGTGATCGACCGCGTTGCTGGCATCGAGCGTTACCCCATCAACATTGTCGACGAGGGTATCGGCGAGGGCAGGGGCGGCCCCAAGCAGCAGTGCGGCGCCAGCAAGGAAAACAGGCTTCATGGTTTGCTCCTGCGGGGGAGGCGGCGGACCAGCGCGGAGGTATCCTGCCTCCCGCCGCCCAGCGCCTGGACTTCGGCATAGAATTGGTCGATCAGCGCGGCGACCGGCAGCGAGACGCCCAGCGAGCGACCTTCGTCAAGGGCAAGGCCCATATCCTTGCGCATCCAGTCGATTGCAAAGCCGAAATCGAACTCGTCCCTGCACATGGTCTGCCAGCGGTTGTCCATCTGCCAGCTTTGCGAGGCGCCGCCCGAAATCGCCTGATAGACCTTGTCGAGATCGAGGTGCGCGGCCTCGGCAAAGCGCAGCGCCTCGGACAGTGTGGCGATGATCCCCGAAAAGGCGATCTGGTTGACCATCTTGGTGGTCTGCCCCGCGCCCGCCTTGCCGACATGGACGATGCGCTTGGTATAGCATTCCATCACCGGGCGGGCGGCCTCGATCGCATCCTCGCGCCCGCCGCACATCACCGTCAGCTGGCCGTTTTCGGCCCCGGCCTGGCCGCCGGTAACCGGGGCATCGACGCAGTGGACCATCAGGTCGCGCGCCTCGACCGCGATCTGGCGGGCGATCCGGGCCGAAACCGTGGTGTGATCGATGAACACCGCGCCGGGACGCGCGGCGGTGAAAACCCCCGCCGGGCCCAGCACGACATCGGCCAGATCGTCGTCGTTGCCGACACAGGTCAGCACCACATCGGCGCCCTCGGCAGCTTCGGCGGGGCTTGTCGCCACCCGAACGGCAAGGCCGGGATTGGCCTGCTGCCATTTCTCGGCCCGCGCGGGGGTGCGGTTGTAGATGGTCAGGCGGTGGCCAGCTGCTGCGATATGCCGCGCGATCGCGCCGCCCATCACGCCCAGGCCCAGGAAGGATACGTTCTTGGCTTCGCTCATGCCGCCGTCTTTAGAGACTTGGGGCGGCAAATCCAGCCGCTCAGTTGTATTCGAGGTAAACCGAGAAATCGCCGCTGTAGGTGCCCGGCGCCTGGTTGGCGTTGACATAAAGCTTGGCGCCGAAACGGACCACAGCCTCGCCCCCTGTCAATTGCACCACCGTTCCGGGGCCGCCGGGGAACTGCGGCTCGGCCACCATCGGATCGCCCGGGCCGGTAAGCAGGAAGGTGGGTGAGAAGTTGACCTGCACGAAGGCATCGGAACCGGTCAGCCTGAGCTGCGAGGCGGCAAAGGCACCGGTGCAGATCAGCGTCGGATCGCAGGCACGCCCGGCATTGGGATCGAGATCGAGCACGCCAGCGGACCCGTTCGAGATCACTTTGCCGAAATTCATGTCGAGCAGAACCGCAAACTGGATTTCCTCCAGCACCTGGGCATTGATCCCGGCAACCTGAACCGCCCCGGCATGGGCCGGTGCAGGAACGAGCGCCGCCATCACGGCACCCAATGCCGTCGGCCGCAACGCTTTCGTCAAGATGCCCAAATCCCCGTTCCCCCCGGCCGATGCAAACCCCGGCTTGTGCCCGGCAATAGAACGATTGGATGGCAGGTTGGGAAACAGACGTGCTTAATGGAATATTCCCTCGCGCCACGCTCCCAAGCCGTTTGCATGGCCATTCGCTTTGGTTTACGGCGCGCCGCGATGGACAAGCCGCTTTCCCCGGAATCCGCGAGCCACGCGGCTCTGCTTGGCATTGACGATGTGCGCGCGGCGGCGAGGCGGATCGAGGGTGCGGTGGTGCGCACCGCGATGGATTACAGCCGCACCCTGTCCGAGATTACCGGGGCGGAGATCTGGCTCAAGTTCGAGAATCTCCAGTTCACCGCCGCCTACAAGGAACGCGGGGCACTGAATGCGATCCTGATGCTGGGGGGAGACAAGGCCAACCGCGGGGTAATCGCCGCTTCGGCTGGCAACCATGCCCAGGGGCTGTCCTACCACGGCACCCGGCTTGGCGTGCCGGTGACGATCGTGATGCCGCGCACCACGCCGACGGTGAAGGTAATGCAGACCGAGGCGGTGGGCGGCAAGGTGGTGCTCGAGGGGGAAACCTTCGACGAGGCCTATGCCCACGCCCGCAAGCTTGAGGACGAACTGGGGCTGACTTTTGTTCATCCCTTCGACGATCCCCACGTTGCCGCCGGGCAGGGCACCGTGGCGTTGGAAATGCTCGAAGAGGTTCCCGATCTCGAAATGCTGGTGATCCCGGTCGGCGGGGGCGGGCTGGCCTCGGGAATGGGGGTCGCGGCCCGGGCGATCAAGCCCGATATCGCGCTGATCGGGGTTGAGGCAGAGCTGTTTCCCTCGATGTACAACCGCCTCAAACACAACGAGCTGCCTTGCGGCGGGGATACCCTGGCCGAGGGGATCGCGGTGAAAGAGCCCGGTGAGTTCACCTCGGCGGTGCTGCGCAGGCTGCTCGACGATATGGTGCTGGTCAGCGAAAGCGCGCTGGAACGCGCGGTCTCGCTGCTGCTGCAGATCGAGAAGACGGTGGTCGAGGGCGCGGGCGCGGCGGGGCTGGCGGCGGTGCTGTCCCATCCGGCGCGCTTCAAGGGGCGCAAGATCGGCATTCCGATCACCGGTGGCAACATCGACACCCGGCTGCTCGCCAATGTGCTGCTGCGCGATCTGGCGCGCTCGGGCCGGCTCGCCCGTCTGCGTCTGACGCTTCAGGACCGCCCCGGCGCGCTGTTCAAGGTGATGCGCGAGTTCGATCGCCACAACGTCAACATCATCGAGATCTACCACCAGCGAATCTTCACGCACCTGCCCGCCAAGGGCCTGATCACCGACATCGAGTGCGAGGCGCGCGACAAGGACCAGCTCGACGCGCTGGTCGAGACCCTGCGCGAAAAGGGTTACGCGGTCGATCAGGTGGAGCTTAACTAAGCGCCCCGGCGCTGTCCCGTTTTGCGCCCGCAATCCCGCAGCCTTGCGCTGTGCTGTGCAAATTAAGCATCGGCTAACCGTGTTTTGTAGTTAAAAAGCTTTCAACGCCGCATGGCGCTGGGCATAGTGCGGGGCATCAAGACGCGCCAAAGGATTTGCCCGCCCGTGACGGCCCCCGTTCGCTTTCCCCGGTTCTTCGTCACCAGCGCAGCGCCGTGCCCCTATCTGCCGGGCAGGAGCGAGCGCAAGGTGTTCACCGAACTGCGCGGCGATCACGCCGATCAGCTCAACGATGCGCTGGGCCGGATCGGATTCCGTCGCAGCCAGACCGTGGCCTATCGTCCCAGCTGCGTCGATTGCGCGGCCTGCGTTTCGGTGCGGGTGGTGGCGGGCGAATTCCGCCCCTC
The DNA here is from genome assembly GCA_024236215.1 of Novosphingobium sp. GTDB lineage: Bacteria > Pseudomonadota > Alphaproteobacteria > Sphingomonadales > Sphingomonadaceae > Novosphingobium. The sequence continues at coordinate 135,849 of JACKKX010000004.1, read as the reverse complement.
CTCGACGCAGAAGCGCAACCTCAAGCGCAATTCCGATCTGGTGGCGACGGTTTGCCGCCCCTGGTCGACGGTCGAGCAGTTCGAGCTGCTGCAACGCTACCTCGGCGCGCGTCACCCCGGCGGGGGCATGGCGAACATGGACGAGGTCGATTTCGCCGACATGGTCGAGCATAGCCCGGTCGATACCTGGGTGATCGAATACCGCGAGCCCAGCCACGATGGATCGCCAGGCCGCCTGGTCGGCGCTTGCCTGACCGACCGGCAGGGCGATGGCCTGTCGATGATCTACAGCTTTTACGAGACCGATGAGACCAACCGCACCGGGCTGGGCAACTACATCATCCTCGATCACATCCGCCGCGCCGCCGCCGAAGGGCTGCCCTTCGTTTACCTTGGCTATTGGGTCGAGGGATCGGCGCGGATGCAGTACAAGGTTCGCTATCGCCCGCTTGAGCGGCTGAGCCGGGATGGCTGGGTGCGCCTCGGCGATGCCGAGCACGATCGCCTGATCGCCCAGGCCGCAGCGATGCGCCGCAGCGATGCCGATCCGCTCGATGGCAGCACCAAGGACGGCGCCCACGGCGGACAGGTGCAGTACCGGGTGGAGAGCTAGCAGCGCCCGCGTCCGAGCGGAGCGCATAGCCGCTGCCGTAGCCATTGTTCACCACCGGACGGCTGACATCCGGGCAAAAAGTTTACACCCCTGTCCGGGTCGATTTATCCATAGTATCAAAGCATTACGCCCGAAAAGGTGACAGATGTGCAATTTTGACTGTAACCTTTGCGCAAACCGCGCATCGGCCCGCGCCGGGACGGAAATGTGGGGGGATTCAGATTGAGAAGGAGCGGCGCGCAGTGTGACAGCCTGACGGGGAGTAGGAAAGGCCCTGCCCGGCGCGCCATCTGCAGGAGGGACCGTCCGGAGCACGGCACGAATTAAGTATGCTGTCCCCAGAAGTCCTGAAGGGGAAAAGACGCGCCCCCAGCTTACGCCCCAAGCGACTTCCCGGTTATCGGCCGGGCGCTGCAATGCGCGTCCGAGGCGAAGATAGCAATGCTCGGCGTTCAGCTCAATATTGGTGAAACCCAGGCCAGGCTGGCCGCCGCAGCGCCTTGGCGAGAACAACCGCTCCGCCCGCATCGACGCAATGAACCTGAAAAAACATGCTTGGCGAGATCGAGGCCAACAGCGGGGACAGCCGACAAATTGGTGGCCAGCTTGCTCATGTGGATGGCGCTCCCTGGTGGATCTTCGACAATCACACCGCGAAGGATCGGCTTGGCCGAATCAAGACCTCAACAGAGCGCCGTTCATACCATCACCGCAATTCCACGGCGGCCAGGTGCAGTACCGGATAGACGGCTGAAACGAAAAGCCCCTCCGCAAGGGGAGGGGCTTCGCGCTTCCGGCTAGAGCCGGGATCAGGCCGGCAGGCCCGAGATAGATTTCATTTCCATGAAGTCCTTGAGGCCCGCCAGGCCGCCCTCGCGGCCGTTGCCGCTCTGCTTGTAGCCGCCGAACGGGGCGCCGGGGCTGGGGCCCCAGTTGTTGATCGCGACCATGCCCGCGCGCAGCTTGGGCGCGACGCTCGCTGCCTTGGCCGGATCGCCGGTGATCGCGGCGGAGAGGCCGTATTCGGTGGCATTGGCCAGCTCGATCCCCTGATCGAGATCGTCATAGGTCATGATCGTGGCGACGGGGCCGAAGATCTCTTCCTGCGCGATCCGCATGTCGGGGGTCACGCCCGAGAACACCGTGGGCTGGATGTAATAGCCGCGGTTGACGCCCGCGGGCAGATCGGTGCCGCCGGTTTCGAGCGTTGCGCCCTCGTCGATCGCAGACTGGATCAGATCGCGCACCTTGTCATACTGCGCCTTGTTGACCACCGGGCCGAGGTGCTGCCCCTCGGCCATCGGATCGCCGACGGGGGTGTGCGAATACATGTTCCTGTAGAACGCCACCACTTCGGCCTCGCGGTCCTTGGCGACCAGCACCTTGGTGGGCGAGATGCACGATTGCCCGGTGTTGACCAGCGGCCCCATCGCCACGGCGGGGAGCTGGGTAGCCAGATCGGCATCGGGCAGGACCAGGTTGGGGCTCTTGCCGCCCAGTTCCTGGTGCACGCGCTTGACCGTCGGCGCGGCGGCGATCGCCACCGCAATGCCCGCACGGGTCGAGCCGGTGAAGCTGACCATCTCGATATCGGGGTGCGAGCTGATCGCATTGCCGGTGGTCGGCCCATCGCCCTGGACGAGGTTGAACACCCCCGGCGGCACGCCCGCCGCATCGAGGATCTCGGCAAAGATCTTGGCATTGGTCGGGCATTCTTCCGAGGGCTTGAGCACCATCGTGTTGCCCGCTGCCAGCGCCGGAGCGACCTTGAGCGCGATCTGGTTGAGCGGCCAGTTCCATGGGGTAATCATGCCGACCACGCCGATCGGCTCATAGGCAACCTTGAAGCCGGGGCCGTCTTCCATGAAGCTGAAATCCTTGAGCGCGGCGATCGTGCCCATGAAACCGCCGATCCCGGCGCCGACCTGCGCAGTCGCGGCAAAGGACAGCGGCGCGCCCATTTCCTCGGCCATCGCGGCGGCAAGATCGCCGGTGCGCTTCTTGTATTCCTCAATGATCCGGCCCAGCACCGCGAGCCGTTCCTCGCGGGTGGTCTGGCTCCAGCTCTTGAAGGCGCGGCGCGCAGCGGCGACGGCCTTGTCGACATCTGCCTTGGTGCCCACGCTGATGACCGCACATGGCTCTTCGGTGGCGGGATTGATGACTTCGCGGCGCACGCCGCCTTCGCTGTCCACCCATTTGCCGTCGATGTAGTGTTGCAGCAGCTCGCGCATCCTCGAATCTCCCTTAATGGACCGGTTAAGGCGGGATATTTCGGGGTCGCGGGGAAAGATTGCAAGCTGCAATCGATACGGCGCGGCTCAGATGCGACGATAGAGCGCGGCCTCGGCGGCGCGGCGGCGGGTCAGCCCGGCGAGGATGCGCCCTCCGGCGCGGTTCCAGCGGGCGAATTCCCGCGCGGCGGCCTCGAATTCGCTGGCCTTGTGCAGCCGGGTCAGCGTGGCGCGGGCGATTGCGCCGGTGTTGTAATGGAAGCTGACCAGGGCATCGAACTGGTTCTGGCCGGTCGGGGCCGGGCCGATCGCGCGGTGCACTTCGCGCTCGAAGCGGGCCAGATCGGCGGCCAGCCGCGCATCGCATTGCTCCCGCGTCCAGACCGTGCCCGGCCCGATCTCCGCCCCGGTGGCGCCCCAGCCGATGGTCCAGGGTGCGCCGCCGGTGCCGGGATCGGGATAGGCCTCGAAACAGCCGTCGGCGCGCTTCCTGGCGCAGCTTTCAAACTGGCGGATCAGCTCAAGTCCGGCTGGGCCGGTGCTAAGGGGGAGCGACTTGGGTGCGTCGAAAATGGGGGCTGTTTCCATGGCAGGGCCTCGCGAAGGGTGGAGGCCGGGCAATTAGGCAGCTTTGCCGCGAGTAGGAAAATGAAAAGGGCGCCCGGATCGCTCCGGACGCCCCTCTCGGTGATCGCGTGAACGCGGGATCAGGCGCTGTAGTACATGTCGAATTCAACGGCCGAGGGCGTGGTTTCCCAGCGCAGCACTTCGGGCCACTTCAGTTCGATGTAGGCGTCGATCTGGTCCTTTGTGAAGACCCCGCCGGCCAGCAGGAAGTCGTGATCGGCTTCCAGGCTTTCCAGCGCTTCACGCAAGCTGCCGCATACGGTCGGCACCGCGGCGAGTTCGGCCGGGGGCAGATCGTAGAGGTTCTTGTCCATGGCTTCGCCCGGGTGGATCTTGTTCTTGATCCCGTCGAGCCCGGCCATCAGCAGCGCCGAATAGCACAGGTAGGGGTTGGCCATCGCATCGGGGAAACGGAATTCCACGCGCTTGGCCTTGTCACCCGCGCCATAGGGGATGCGGCACGAGGCCGAACGGTTGCGGGCCGAATAGGCCAGCAGCACCGGCGCTTCGTAGCCCGGCACCAGGCGCTTGTAGCTGTTGGTGGTCGGGTTGGTGAAGGCGTTGAGCGCCTTGGCGTGCTTGATCACGCCGCCGATGAAATAGAGGCACATGTCCGACAGGCCGGCATAGCCGTTGCCCGCGAACAGCGGCTTGCCGCCGTCCCAGATCGAGATGTGGGTGTGCATGCCCGATCCGTTGTCCTTCATGATCGGCTTGGGCATGAAGGTCGCAGTCTTGCCATAGGCCTGGGCCACCTGGTGGACGACATACTTGTAAACCTGCATGCGGTCGGCGGTCTGCACCAGCGTGCCGAAGGTCAGGCCCAGCTCGTGCTGGGCGCTGGCCACTTCGTGGTGATGCTTGTCGCAGGGCAGGCCCATTTCGAGCATGGTCGAAACCATCTCGCCGCGGATGTCCATGGCGCTATCGACCGGAGCGACCGGGAAGTAACCGCCCTTGGCGCGCGGACGGTGAGCCAGGTTGCCGGCCTCGTACTTGGTGTCCGAATTGGTCGGCAGCTCGATGTCGTCGATCTTGAAGCCGTTGCCATCATAGCCGTCGTAGAAACGGACGTCGTCGAACATGAAGAATTCGGCTTCGGGGCCGACATAGACAGTGTCGCCCACGCCGCTGGCCTTGACATAGGCTTCGGCGCGCTTGGCGGTGCTGCGCGGATCGCGTCCATAGAGATCGCCGGTCGAAGGCTCGACGATGTCGCAATTGATGATCATCATCGGGGTGGCGCTGAACGGATCGATGAACACCGAGGTCAGATCGGGCTTGAGGATCATGTCGCTCTCGTTGATCGCCTTCCAGCCTTCGATCGACGAGCCGTCGAACATCAGACCATCTTCCAGCTCATCCTCGCCCATCACGCCCGAGCACATGGTCAGGTGCTGCCACTTGCCCTTGGGATCGGTGAAGCGCAGGTCGACCCATTCGATTTCTTCTTCCTTGATGCGCTTGATGATGTCCTTTGCCTTGCTCATGTTCTGCCTTTCTCAGCGGCCAAAGCCGGTTCGTTTGGAATGTTTGGGAATGCGGGGAAATTCGGATCAGATTGCGTCGTTGTCGCGCTCGCCGGTGCGGATGCGCAGCGCGCTTTCAACCGGGATCACGAAGATCTTGCCATCGCCGATGCGACCGGTCTGCGCGGCACCCGCGATCGCCTCGACCACACGCTCGGCCAGTGCGTCATCGACCACCACCTCAAGCTTCACCTTGGGCAGGAAATCGACCACGTATTCGGCGCCGCGATAGAGTTCGGTGTGGCCCTTCTGGCGGCCAAAGCCCTTGGCCTCGGTCACGGTAATGCCCGATACGCCGACTTCGTGCAGCGCTTCCTTCACCTCGTCGAGCTTGAAGGGCTTGATGATCGCTTCGATCTTTTTCACGTTTTCATGTCCCCTGCGCAGCAAGCCGGTTCCGCCCGAGCGGCCCGGGATTCTCTTTGCCAATGCCCCGATCCAATCAAGAATCGTGCCAGCGGCCTGTGCATGCCCCTAGGCGATGGGAAAGGCTTGGGAAAGGGCGGAATCGCAAGAAATGAATCATGCGATTCGTTCGCACGCAATTTTCGCAATGGCGGAGCGGGGTGGAAGCTGCCTTAATTTTCAGCAGAGTGTGCCTAAAAAATGAGCAACTAGAGCGCCAATCCCGCCGTTTCCTCCAGCCCCGCCATCAGGTTGAGGCTTTGCACGGCAGCGCCACTGGCGCCCTTGCCGAGGTTGTCGAGCCGGGCGACAAGGCGGGCCTGCGCGCCGTCGACCGATCCGAACACCCACAGGTCGAGCCGGTCGGAGGGTTGCATCGAGCGGCGCAGCAGCAATTCGTCGCAGGGCTCGTCGTGCACGGTCACGATCGGGCTGGCGCCATAGAATTCCGCCAGCGCCGTCCGCAGCGCTTCGGGCGATCCCGCTATCGGCATGGCGGCCAGTTGCAGCGGCACTTCCACCACCATCCCGCGGTGCGCCGGGATCACTGCCGGGGCGAACAGCGGCGGGTGGGAAAGGCCGGCATAGCGCTGCATCTCGGGCACATGCTTGTGCCCCATGGCCAGGCCATAATCGCGAAAGGCGATGTCCGGATCGTCCTCGAAGCGGGCGATCAGCGCCTTGCCCCCGCCCGAATAGCCCGAAACGGCGTTGACGCTGTAGGGCCAGTCGGCCGGCAGCAGCCCGGCGCGCACCAGCGGCGCAACCAGGGCGAGGAACCCGGTGGGATAGCACCCGGGGTTGGAAACCCGGCTCGCCCCGGCCACAGCCTCGCGCCCGACCAGCTCGGGAAAGCCATAGGTCCAGCCTTGGGCCACGCGGTGCGCGGACGAGGCATCGACGATCCGTACCTTGCTGCCCTCGGCCAGGGCCAGGGCCTCGCGCGCGGCGTCGTCAGGCAGACACAGCACCGCGAAGTCGGCGGCGTGATAGGCATCGCGCCGGGCCTGGGCGCTCTTGCGCTGCTCGTCGTCGAGCAACAGCAGCTCGAATTCGGCGCGCGGGCCCAGCCGCTCGACAATCTCGAGCCCTGTGGTTCCGGCGGCGCCATCGATGAAAACAGTATGGGTCATGGGCAATTACTCAAGCTGGGAACCGGCTCAATGCCAACAACAAGCTCAGGGCGAACGGGGGTGAGGGAAGCGTCAGCCTCGTCGCTCTTCCAGCAAGGCAACCGGCAGGTAGCCGACAAAGCCATCCTCGCCCACCTGGCCCCAGGCCCAGCCGCCGGTAATATCGAGCACGTTGAACAGTGTCCCGCCGCCCAGCACTTCGCGCACATCGGCGCCTTCCTTGCCATCGGCCAGCAGATCGGCCCCGCCCGCCGCAACCCGCCGCTCCATCGGCACGGCATAGTGCGGCACGAAACAGCGTCCCGCCAGGCGGATATGCGCCAGATCGCCGCGCACCGGCCAGTGCGCCGCGTCGAGCTTCTCGGCCGGACCCTTGAGGGCAAGCTGCCCGCTGGGGATGGCAGTGGCGGTCAAATCGGTATTCCCCCCGAATGCGAAGATCGGGCGATTAGCCGCAGGGTCGCCCGGGATCAAGTTATCCATACCGCCCCTTCAACAGCCCCCAGGCCGCGCGCAGCCCCAGCGCATCGCCGCCCTTGGGCCTTCCGGGCTTGGCGGCGGGGCGCCAGGCGAAGGTATCGAAGTGGGCCCAGTCCACCCCTTCGGGCACGAAGCGATCGAGGAACAGCGCGCCGACCGAGGCCCCGGCAAAGCCGTTGGAGCTGGAATTGTTGAGATCGGCGATGTCGCTCTTGAGGTATTCGCGGTAGCCATCGAACAGCGGCAGACGCCAGCACCTGTCGTCATGCTCGATCCCGGCCTTGAGCATTTGCTCCGCCGTTTCGTCCCTCCGGGCGAACAGCGCGGGCAGGTCCGGACCCAGCGCAACGCGGGCGGCGCCGGTCAGGGTGGCAAAGTCGATCACCAGCTCGGGGCTTTCCTCGGCTGCGCGGGCCAATGCATCGCCCAGCACCAGCCGCCCTTCGGCATCGGTATTGCCGATCTCGACCGAAAGCCCGGCGCGGCTGCGCAGCACGTCGCCGGGGCGGAAGGCATTGCCCGAAACCGCGTTCTCCACTGCCGGGATCAGCAGGTGCAGCCGCACCTTGAGGCCGCTTTCCATCACCAGCTTTGCCAGCGCCAGCGCGTGGGCTGCGCCGCCCATGTCCTTCTTCATCAGCAGCATGCCCGCGCTGGGCTTGATGTCGAGCCCGCCCGAATCGAAACATACCCCCTTGCCGACCAGCGCCACGCGCGGGTGCTTGGGATCGCCCCAGGTCAGCTCGATCATGCGCGGCGCGTGGCTGCGCGCGGCGGCGCGGCCGACGCCGTGGACCATCGGAAAGCCGCGCTCGAGCGCATCGCCCGCGGTCACCTTGAATTCGGCCCCGTGGGCCTTGGAGACGATCTGCGCCTCGTGCTCAAGCTGGGCGGGCCCCATGTCCTCGGCGGGCGTGTTGACCAGATCGCGCACCAGCATGACCGCCGCCGCCTCGGCCAAGGTCGGCGCGATTGCCTTGACCTCGCCGGTCAGCAGCACGCGCGGACCGGTGGGCGAAGGGTCCTTGCGATAGCGGTCGAAGGCATATTGCCCGGTCACCCAGCCGAACAGCGCCGGTCCCGGCTCTCCACCCACTCGGCGATAGGTGCCCGCGGGCAGCACTTCGGCCAGCTTGGCCATGCACCATGAGGAAAGGCTTTCGGTATTGGCCACGCCTGAGGCCACCATCCAGTGATCGCCATCGGGCAGGATCGCATGCGAATAGCCCTCGGCTTCGAACTTCTGCGCCGCCAGCGCGGCGCGCTGAGTGGCGGACAGGCTCTTGATGAAACCTTCCAGCCCTTTCTTGTCGACGAGGTGGATCGGGGTGGCTTTCTGGCCCTTGTCGGGCTGGATCGGTGCGTTCTTGTCGGTCATCGGGGCGGCAATAGCCATTTGCGCGGTTTGTGACTATATGGCTGCGCGATGACACAATATCAGACCGTAACCGGAACCGAGACCCAGCTGCGCGACGGCACGATCAAGCTGCACGGGCCTGAGGCCTTTGAAGCGATGCGCAAGGCCGGTCGGCTGGCCGCCGAAACGCTCGACGCGCTGGTGCCGCTGGTCCAGCCGGGGGTGAGCACCGCCGCGCTGGACGATTTCGTGCGCGAGTTCACGCTCGATAACGGCGCCATGCCCGCGACGATGGGCTATCGCGGCTATGCCCATTCGTGCTGCATCTCGATCAACCAGGTGGTGTGCCACGGCATCCCCTCGGAGCGGACGCTCAAGGACGGCGATATCGTCAACATCGACGTCACCCCGTTGCTCGATGGCTGGCACGGCGATTCCAGCCGGATGTATCTGGTCGGCGATGTGCCGCTGAAGGCGCGGCGGCTGGTCGATGTGACCTGGGAATGCCTGATGATCGGGATCGAACAGGCTAAACCGGGTCGGCATCTGGGCGATATCGGCGCGGCGATCCAGGCCCATGCCGAAAAGCATCGCTATGGCGTGGTGCGCGAATTCTGCGGCCATGGCCTGGGCCGGCTGTTCCACGATGCCCCCGAAGTGGTCCACGCCGCCCGCGCGGGCACCGGGCCGCTGCTGAAGCCGGGCATGTTCTTCACCATCGAGCCGATGATCAACCTGGGCAAACCGGGGGTGAAGATGCTGGAAGACGGCTGGACCGCCGTGACCCGCGACCGTTCGCTATCGGCGCAGTTCGAGCATTCGATCGGGATCACCGAGGACGGGTGCGAGATCTTTACGGCGAGTCCGAAAGGGTTGGACAAGCCGCCTTACTGAGGGGCTCACGCGGAGACGCGGAGACGCGGAGAACAAGTAATCGCGGCGAAGCCGCTCTTATTTTGACACAGGTGCCAAGCACGACGGGTAAAAAGGCGAAGCCAACGGCTCCGATCGACTCCTCCGCGTCTCCGCGCCTCCGCGTGATTTGATCTAACCCCGCCCAGCCCGGATCGCCGCGCCTGCCGCGAAGGGGGCGATCGCCAGCAGCACCAGGCTGACGGCAGCGGTCAGCGCCAGGCCGCTTGTTCCGCCCACCGCCAGGCTGCCCGCACCGAACACCAGCAGCGGAACGGCCAGCGGGATCACCAGCAGGCCGCCCAGCGCCGCGCCGCCGCGCAGGCCGGCGGTGATCGCGGCGACCATCACTCCCAGCGCGGCCAGTCCCGGCGTGCCGGCGAGGAGGCCGATCTCCACCAGCCACAGCTTGTCGCCATCGATCCCGACCAGCGCCGAGGCCGGCAGGGCGGCCAGCATCAGCGGCGGACCGAAGCTCAGCCAGTGGGCGAGAATGCGGATCGCCAAGATCCATTCCTCGCCGATCCCGCGCAGCGCCCATTGATCGAAAAAGCCCAGCTCAAGATCGGGTTCGACCAGCCGGTCGAGCGGCAGGATCGCGGCGAGCAGCGCCGCCACCCAGATCACCCCGCCGCCAGTCCGCCCCAGCAGCACCGCGTCGGGGCCAACCGCGAAGGGATAGAGCATCGCCACCGCCAGGAAGAACAGCACCGGCAACACCGCGCCGCCGCGCCGTCCGCCCGAAACCAGCATGGCCAGATCGCGCCGCAGCAGGGGGAGAAAGGTGGCGCTCATGCCGCGAAGTCCGCCAGCTCGATCCGACCCATGCCGGGCAGGGCCAGCGGCTGGTGCGAGGCGATCAGGCATATCCCGCCCTCGCGGCAATGCTGAGCGGCCATTTCCTCGACCAAAGCCACGCCCCGCGTATCGAGTCCGTTGAGCGGCTCGTCGAGCAGCCAGAGGGGCACCTTCTGCCCGATCAGCCGGGCCAGCGCGGCGCGCTTCTTCTGCCCCGTGGAAAGATAGCGCACCGGCACGTCCATCAGCCCGGCCAGCCCCAGCCGCGCGGCGGCGTTGTCGGCCGGGCCATCGAGCCGCTGCCAGAAGGCCAGCGCCCGGCCCAGCGGCAGGTGCGGATCAAGCGCCGGGCGCTCGTCGATCAGCCCCAGCGCGCCATGCCGCTCAATGGTTCCGGCAAAGGCCGGCATCAGTCCGGCAACGATCCGCATCAGGCTGCTCTTGCCGATCCCGTTGGCTCCCGCCAGTTGCAGCGCCTCGCCGGGCCCGAGTGCGAAGCTCAGCCGCGCGAACAGCAGCCGGTCGCCCCGCCGGCAGGCAAGGTCGGTCGCGGAAAGGCTGCACGCTTGCATGGGCGAGCGCGATAGTTGAAAGCACCGGGTCTGCCAAGGAGAGCCATGATGTCCGTTCCCCGCCTGAGCCAGGCCGAAGTGGCCGCGCTGCTTGCCGAATTTCCGCAATGGACCTTGCGCGATGACGGCAGGGCGATCGAACGCACCTTCACCTTCGCCGATTTCAACGCGGCTTTCGGCTTCATGACCCGCGTTGCGCTCTATGCCGACAAGGCCGACCACCATCCCGAATGGTTCAACGTCTACAACCGGGTCGAGATCACCCTGACCACCCACGATGCCGATGGCATTTCCGCCCGCGACGCCTCGATGGTGCGGGCGATCGCGGGGATGGTCTAACCCCCCAGCGGCTTGAGCTGGCTTCGGGTCATCTTGCGCAGCCGCCCCGGCATCCAGCGCGCGGCGAAGGCCAGGCGGTGCGCGGTCTTGCCGACGCGGTTGTGCAAGGCGGTGCCGTGGACGGCGTTCCACGCGGCATCGGCCACCTCGCCGACCGGGGTGATCTCAAGCCCCGCTTCGGTCACCCGGCTGCGGATATCCTCGTTGCTCAGCTGGTTGGGAGCATGGTCGATCAGCGGGGTGTCGATGAAGCCGGGCATCAGATCGGCCACCTTGATCCCGTCTTCGGCCCATTCTGCATCGAGGCATTCGGTCAGCGCGCGGACCCCGAACTTGGTCGCCGAATAGACCGAGGCGCCCGGCGTGCCATAGATTCCCGCCGCGCTGGCCGTGTTGAGCAGGCACGATCCCGGCGCGCTGGCCTTCAGCCACTTGTGGGCGGCCTGGGCGCCGAACAGCACACCCTTGAGGTTGATGTCGAGGCAGCGCTCGATCTCGCCCACATTGTTCTCGATCAGCTGGCCGCCCAGCGGAATCCCGGCGTTGTTGAACAGCGCGTCGATCCGGCCCCCGGCGGCGCTGGCAAAGGCTTCCAGCGCTTCATCCCATGCCGCGCGGTCACGCACGTCAAGCTTGTGGATCGAGCTTTGCCCGGCGGGCAGCATCGCGGCGGTTTCCTTCATGCCCGCTTCGTTGATGTCGGCGATCCCGACGAACCAGCCCTGCGATCCAAACCGGATCGCGGTCGCCCGGCCGATGCCCGAAGCTCCGCCGGTGATGAAAATCGACTTGCGCGCTGCCACTGCTCTCTCCCGATTCGCACTTACATTGATGTAAGCAGATTACAGCGCCGGGTTGTTATAGCAATGCCAGGTGAAGATCGCGGTGGCGCCGCGGTGCGGGCGCCAGACTTCGGCCAGTTCGCGGGTGCGCTTTTCGCTGGGGCGTTCGGGCAGATCGAGCAGCTTGGCCAGGCCGGCCTGGACCGCCAGATCGCCCGCCGGCCAGATGTCGGCGCGGCCCTCGGCAAACAGCAGGTAGATCTCCGCCGACCAGCGCCCGATCCCCTTGATCCGGGTGAGTTGCTCGATCGCTTCCTCGTCATCCACAGGCAGGGCGTGGAAATCGAGCGCACCCTCGGCCACGAGCTCGCACAGGCTGCGCATGTAGCCCTGCTTCTGGCGCGAAAGGCCGCAGGCGCGCAGGGTGTCGAAATCGGCTGCGAGCACCCTGGCGGGATCGGGGTCGGTTCCAGCAAACTCCTCGAACTTGCGCCACATCGAGGCCGCCGCCGCGACGCTGACCTGCTGGCCGACGATGGTGCGCATCATCGTCACATGCCCGCGATCGCGAATGCGTGGTTCGGGATAGCCCGTCCGTTCGAGCGCACGGGCGATCCCCGGCTCGCGCGCAGCCACCGCATCGAGGCCCTGCTTGATCTGTTCTGCCGATAATCCCATCGCGGTCCTGCTTGCCAAAGGTTAAGCGACCGATTAGCAGCCGCGCCAAGGCGCGGATCATGCGCGAAGACAAGGAAGCTATGCAATGCCCAAGCTGGTAGTGGTCAATCGTGCGGGTGAGGAAAAGACGGTCGAGGCCGCCGCCGGGCTCTCGGTGATGGAAGCCCTGCGCGAAAACGGGTTCGACGAATTGCTCGCGCTATGCGGCGGATGCTGCTCCTGCGCGACCTGCCACGTCTATGTCGATCCGGCCTTTGCCGACAAGGTCAGCCCGATGAGCGAGGACGAGAACGACCTGCTCGACAGCTCGGACTATCGCAATGCCACGTCGCGGCTTTCGTGCCAGCTTCACATGAGCGATGCTCTCGATGGCCTCAAGGTGACGATCGCCGCCGAGGACTGATTTTCCCCGTGGCGGAACAAGCCGGGGTTTGCAGGGGCCAAGCGCAATTCCGTTGCGCCTGGCCCTTTGCTTTCCTACCTCTGGCCCTGTCATGACGATCCAGACCGCCCGTCCTTCCAGCCTTGAGCTGATCGGCAATACTCCCTTGGTCCTGCTTCAGGGGCCAAGCGAGGCGGCGGGGTGCGAGATCTGGGGCAAGTGCGAATTCGCCAACCCGGGCGCCTCGGTAAAGGACCGCGCCGCGCTGTGGATCGTGCGCGATGCCGAAGCGCGCGGCGTGCTGAAGGCTGGCGGGACGATTGTCGAGGGGACGGCGGGCAACACCGGGATCGGGCTGGCACTGGTCGGCAATGCGCTGGGCTACAAGACCGTGATCGTCATGCCCGAAACCCAATCGCGCGAGAAGATGGATACGCTGCGCGCGCTGGGGGCCGAGCTGGTGCTGGTACCCGCGGCGCCCTTTTCCAATCCCGGCCATTTCGTTCACACTTCGCGCCGCCTGGCCGAAGAGACCGAAGGCGCGATCTGGGCCAACCAGTTCGACAACGTTGCCAATCGCAAGGCCCATATCGAGAGTACCGCGCCCGAAATCTGGGAGCAACTGGGCGGGCGGATCGATGGGTTCACCTGCGCGGCGGGAACCGGGGGGACGATCGCCGGGGTGGGCATGGGCCTCAAGGCCTTTGACGAGACCATCCGCATCGCGCTGACCGATCCGCATGGCGCGGCGCTCTACAACTATTACGCCTGCGGCGAGCTGCGCGCCGAAGGTTCCTCGGTGGCCGAGGGGATCGGGCAGGGGCGGATCACCGCCAACCTCGATGGTGCGCCGATCGACGCCCAGTTCCGCATTTCCGATGCCGAAGGGCTTGAATGGGTCACCCGGCTGCTGGCCGAAGAAGGGTTGTGCCTGGGGCTTTCCTCGGGGATCAACGTGGCGGGCGCGGTGGCGCTTGGCCGCCAGCTGGTGGCCGAGGGGCGCGAAGAGGCGCGGGTGGCGACGATCCTGGCCGATACCGGCTTTCGCTATCTCTCGACGCTCTACAACCCCGATTGGCTGCGCGCGAAGGGCTTGCCGGTCTTCCCCTGGCTGGGGTAGAACCGGCGCATGGCCAGCCAGCCTCCCCAGAACCAGCCCGACGGGCGCATGGTGCCCCCGCTTAACGGCATACAGCACTTCACGCCCCCTTCCGCGCGCGAACTGCGTGCCCAGGCAGTGCAGCGGCTTCAGGCCGGGCTGTTCGGGATTGCGCTGATCGTGCTGATCGTCGCGCTAGCAAACATCATCAACGACCGTGCGCGCCAGAGCGATGCCGCATCGCCCGGCGCCGAGGCATCGGCCAGCGCCACGGGCGAGGCCAAGACCGATCCGCTGGTCGATGCCGGGGTGGTTCCGGCCAGCACACCGGAAAAACCCGCCAGCCCTGCCCCCAGTGGCAATCCGCATAACTAGCCGACGAAACGTTCTGGCGGCCGGCGCGGTTCTCGCCGCGCTGGCCGCCGCACTGGTCTGGCAAGGATCCGTCCGGCGCGCGGTGCCGCGCGAACCGGTTGGCCTGTTCACCACCCTCCCGATCCTTTGGGCGGAAAGCGGCGATGTCGGCGATCTGATATCAAGCCGGGCCGAGCGACATTGGGCGCGAAACATTCTGGAGCAGACGGGGCCGATCGTCCCGCTCGACGATCTTGCCCAGCCAGACAGGCTCGCGCCGCTGCACCGGATCGTGATTGCCCAGCCGCGCCCGCTCTCGCCCTCCGAAAATGTCGCGCTGGACCGGTGGGTTCGCGGTGGCGGGCATCTTCTGCTGTTTGCCGATCCGATGTTGACCGAGGAATCGGCCTTCGCGCTGGGCGATCCGCGCCGACCGCAAACGAGCGTCCTGCTCTCGCCCATCCTGGGTCGCTGGGGGCTGGAACTGCGCTATGACGAGCGTCAGCCGTTCGGTGAGCACGCGGGCAAAGCGCTGGGAATTGCGGTGCCAGTGAACCTTGCGGGAAGTTTCGCGCTCGAGCCAGGCAGCGCCTGTGTGCTTTCGGGTGGAGGATTGGCTGCGGATTGCCCGATCGGCAAGGGCCGCGTCCTCGTGCTCGCCGATGCCGCATTGCTTGAGCAGGACGGGGACGGCGCGTTACGTGTCGAGGCGCTTGGTCACCTGCTCGAAACGGCCTTTGCCCGGCCCTGATGTCCGGATTCGGGGAAATTGCGGGACAGCAGCGACAGCTTGCGCGAATCGTGCCGCAAGTCGTTGATTTTCTATGAGAACAAAATGCAAACATGAAGGGCCGTCTGATCAAACCAACCTGAATCAAGATAAGCTTAATCAATAGTTTATCATTCAATCCCCGGATTTCCCGTAATTTTCCCTTCCATCCCGGTCAGAGCGGCGATAAGGAACCATTTCATCGACAAGCAATTGCTTTGCCGCGTCCCGATGGGGGCGGTCTGGCCGCGAGGGCGCGCGGGCAGGGCGGAGAGGTTGTGTTCTGGGGCCGGGGTTACCCGGGAAAAGGCGAGGCGGGCGAAGTGGAGGCGGCAAGGCCGATCCGGTACAGTGGCGATGGCCTGTCGCAGATCGGCGACAAGGGCCGCTTCGTCCTGCCCAGCGAAATCCGCAAGACCCTGCGCGAATCCGGCGATGGTGAGCGCGTTCTGTGCCTTTCCAAGCACCCGCGCTGGAAGGCGCTGGTCGGCTTCGGCCTGTCGCGGATCGAGGAGCTGGAAGCAGAGCTTGAACGCGAGGAGCGTTATGCGCTCGATCGCGGCCACGATTTCGACCGCGATCTGCGCGCCCAGCAGCTTTACGGCTATTCGCGCCTGCCGTTCGACGATTCCGGGCGGTTCGTCATGCCCGATCGCCATTTCCGCCTCGCGGGGATCGAAGAGCGGGTGTTCTTCCGCGGCATGGGCCGCTCGTTCCTGATCTGGAACCCTGATGTGCTGATGAAGATGGGTCCGGGTTTCGAGGAAGCCCAGGAAGCCTGCGCCGATCTGATCGCCCAGGCCGCAAGCGGGAAGGCCAAGGGATGAGCCAGGCCCCGCACATTCCCGTTCTCCTTGACGAAGTGATCGCCGCGCTGGCGCCCGAACCCGGCGCGGTGATCGTCGATGCCACCTTTGGTGCCGGTGGCTATACCCGCCGCCTGCTCGATGCCGGTGCCAGCGTCCACGCCTTCGATCGCGATCCCCAGGCCATCGCCGAAGGGCGCAAGTGGCCCGAGACCGCAGGCGAGGCGCCGCGGTTGGTGCTTCATCCCCGCCGCTTCTCCGAAATGCTCGCTGCACTTGCCGAAGTGGGCATCGCCCGGGTCGACGGAGTGGTGATGGACATCGGGGTTTCCTCGATGCAGCTCGACCAGCCGGAGCGCGGCTTTGCCTTTTCGGTCGATGGCCCGCTCGACATGCGGATGAGCCAGCAGGGTGAAAGCGCCGCCGATTTCCTCAATTCCGCCGCTGAGGAAACCATTGCCGATGTGCTCTATCGCTACGGCGAGGAGCGGCAATCGCGCCGGGTGGCCCGCGCCATCGTTGCCGCGCGGCCCCTTTCGACCACGCACCAGCTAGCCCAGGTCGTGCGCAAGGCGCTGGGCCATCGCCCCGGCGCGCCCAAGGATCCCGCCACCCGCTCGTTCCAGGCGATCCGTATCCACGTCAACGCCGAGCTGGCCGAGCTGGAGGACGCGCTGAACGCAGCCGAGGCCTTGCTGCGCCCCGGCGGCAGGCTCGCGGTGGTCAGTTTTCACAGTCTGGAAGACCGGATCGTCAAACAGTTCCTGCGCGATGCCAGCGGCGCGCAGGCCGGCGGCTCGCGCCATCTGCCCGCACTTGCCCCAGCCGCCACGCCAACCTTCGCCCAGGTCGGCAAGGCGATCCGTCCTTCCGCCGCCGAGATCGCGCGCAATCCCCGGGCGCGCTCGTCGACGCTGCGCAGCGCGGTGCGCACTCCCGCCCCGGCGCGGGCAAGGAGGGCGGCATGAACCTGACCCGCGATCGCGCGCGTTCGATTGGCTGGGCCGCGGTGCTGCTGACCTGCTTTGCCCTGCTGGTGGCGCTGACCTTCCGGGTCAATGCGGTCAAAAGCCAGGTCCGGCTGACTGAGCGGCGGATCGTCGCGATCAAGCAGCAGAACCTGTTCCTCGAAACCGAATTCGAGACCCGCGCCAACCAGCAGCAGCTGCGCAATCTCAACGATGTCGAATTCGGCTATTCGGCCCCCACCGCCGGGCAATATCTGGAAAACGAGCGCCAGCTCGCCGCGCTGGGCAAGGCGCGCGGCCCCGATGCGCCAAGTCCGATCCGGGTTGCCTCGGCGCAAGGCTCGGGGCCGCAGGGGCTTGGCTTTCCGGCGATGGTCTCACCGCTGACCGGGAAACCGGAAACGGCCGTGTCTGCCGAACCCGGGCACAAGCCCGTAACCGCCGCGACACTGGGTGAGCGTCTAGGCAAGGTCGATGCCGGGGAGGGGCGCAAGCCATGACCGCGCTTTCGATCTCGACCGTGGTCACCTCCGGGCGCGGCGCGCTGGTCAATGTGCGGCAGCGCTCGCTGCTCACCGCACGCCAGCGGGTGCTGTGGGTGGTGGCCGGATTCTTCGCTCTGGCCTTTGTTGCGCTGGTGCGGATCGCCTTTCTCGGGGTGGTTGAGAGCAATCCCGCCGACGAAAATCTCGCCGCCGCGCTTACCCCGGCGCGCGCCGATATCGTCGATCGCAACGGTGTGCCGCTGGCGCGGGCCTTTCCGGCCTATTCGCTTTGGTACAATCCCGCCGCACTGGGCGGTGATGGCCCCCCGCTGGTCCATTCCGCGCGCCAGATCGCCGAACAGCTGGTGCAGATTTTCCCCGACATGAACGTCGAGGAACTGACCCGCCGTCTGGCCGAAGGGCGCCCCGGCTATCTGCGGCGCCGGATCCTGCCCGAGGACGCCAACCGCATCCACCTGCTCGGTGAACCCGCGCTGGAATTTCCGCGTGAGACCGAGCGGTTCTATCCCCAGGGTTCGATGGCGGCGCATGTTCTTGGCTTTGTCGGCGCGGACGGGCGCGGCCATGTCGGGATGGAACAGGTGTTCGATGCCCGCCTGACCGATCCGGGCAATCGCGGCGCTCCGGCGGCACTATCGATCGATACCCGCGTTCAGGGCGCGCTTGAGGACGAACTCGCCAAGGGCATGATCGATGCCAATGCCAAAGGCGCGGCCGGGCTGGTGCTCGATGTCGATACCGGCGAGGTGATCGCGCTCGCCTCGCTCCCGGCCTTCAATCCCAACCTGATCGACCGCGCGGGCGAGGCCAATATCTTCAACCGGGTGACCAACCAGGTCTATGAGCTGGGCTCCACCTTCAAGCCGGTCTCCATCGCCGCCGCGATCGACGCCGGGGTGGTGACCGATCTTTCGCGCCGTTACCAGTCCGACCGGCCGCTTTCGATCGGCGGTTTCGAGATTCACGACAGCCACAGCTTCGGCGCCTCGCTCAATGTGCCCGAGGCGCTGATCCATTCCTCGAACATCGTCACCGCGCAGGTCGCCGACCAGCTTGGCGGCGCACGGCTCAACGCGACGATGCGCGCGCTGGGGATGAACGAGCGCCCCTATATCGAGCTGCCCGCGCGCGGTTTTCCGCTCTGGCCCAAGGGTGACTGGTCGCGGATCACGACCATGACGGTGTCCTACGGACACGGCATCGCGGTCACTCCGTTGCACCTTGCCAGTGCCTACGCTGCACTGGTCAACGGCGGAATCTGGCGTCCCGCCACTCTGGTCAAGGTCGAGCCGGGTCACGCCGCGCCGGGGCGCCGGGTGTTCAAGGCCTCGACCAGTGCGCGGATGCGCCAGCTGCTGCGCCTGATCGTCGACGTCGGCACCGGCCGCAAGGCCAATGCCGCGGGATTCCGCGTCGGCGGCAAGACCGGATCGGCGGAAAAGCCGGGTGCGGGCGGCTATCGCAAGAGCTCGCTGGTGGCGACATTTGCTGCGGCCTTTCCGATGGATCATCCGCGCTATGTCATCATCGCCATGCTCGATGAACCGCAGGGCACCGCCGCCACCTTTGGCCAGCGCACCGCTGCCTGGAACGCCGCGCCGATCGTCGGGCGGGTGGTTCCCCGGATCGGCCCGCTGCTGGGGATCATGCCCGACGAAACCCGCGATGTGGACATTTCTGACCTTGCTCCGCTGATCGCCAGCGGAGAGGGCGAATGAGGCTGGCCGCGCTCGCCGGTCTCGCGCGGATTGCGCTTCCGGCAGACGCCGATGCCGAAGTCACCGGGTTCGCGATCGATAACCGCAAGGTCGCCCCCGGCACCGTCTTCGGCGCCTTTCAGGGCGCAAGCGTCAATGGCGAAGACTTCATTCCCGCTGCCGTTACCGCCGGGGCGGTGGCGGTGGTCGCGCGGGCCGAGGCCGTGGTCGAAGGCGCGATCCACATCGCCGATGCCAATCCGCGCCGCGCCTTCGCCCGGCTCGCGGCGGGGTTCTTTCAGCCGGTGCCCGAAACCCTGGTCGCGGTAACCGGGACCAACGGCAAGACCTCCACCGTGGAGATGGTGCGCCAGATCTGGCGCATGGCTGGGCACCGCTCGGCCTCGATCGGCACCCTGGGGGTGACCACCGCCGACGAAAGCGTCTCGACCGGGCTGACTACTCCCGACATCGTCACCTTCCTTGCCAACATGCACGGTCTGGCCCGCGAAGGGGTGAGCCATGTCGCCTTTGAGGCATCGAGCCACGGCCTCTCGCAATATCGCAACGAGGGGCTGAAGGTGGTGGCTGGCGCCTTCACCAACCTCAGCCGCGATCACCTCGATTACCATGCCGACATGGAAGACTATTTCGCGGCCAAGATGCGGCTGTTCGACGAAGTGGTCGATGCCGATGGCACCGCGATAATCTGGACCGACGATCCCTGGTCTGCCCGCGCCCAGGACCACGCCTCGCGCCGCGGTTTGAAGGTGCTGGGCGTGGGCGAGGGGGCGGATGAGCATGGGATCCGCCTCCTTGCCCGCACCCCGGGGCAGCTCGGCCAGACGCTCGATGTGGAATGGCAGGGCGCGCGGCGCCGGGTCCAGCTGCCGTTGATCGGTGCCTATCAGGCGGCCAATGCGCTGGTCGCTGCCGGGCTGGTGCTGGCGACCGGGGGAGAGGCCGGGGCAACGTTCGATGCGCTCGCGCGGTTGCAGCCGGTGCGCGGGCGGCTGGAACGGGCAGGCATCACCCGTTCCGGGGCACCGGTCTATGTCGATTATGCCCATACCCCCGATGCGCTCGAAGCCGCGATTTCCGCGCTGCGCCCGCATTGCGCCGGGAGGCTGATCGTGGTGTTCGGCGCGGGCGGCGATCGCGATCCCGGCAAACGCGCGCCGATGGGGCAGGTGGTGGCCGAGCGCGCCGATTTCGGGATCGTCACCGACGACAATCCGCGTGGCGAGGATTCTGCCGCGATCCGTGCCGCCGTGCTTGCGGGCGGGGGCGGAAAGCTGCGCGAGGTGGGGGATCGCCGCGCCGCGATTGCTGCCGCGATCGCCGAGGCCGGAGCCGAGGATGTCGTGCTGATCGCGGGCAAGGGCCACGAACAGGGCCAGATCGTCGGCGCCGGGGAGCAATGCCGGGTGCTGCCGTTCGATGATGTGAGCGTGGCAAGGGAGTGTGCCGCATGAATGCGCTGGCGAAAATTCTCGAATGGCCGGTCGAACCGCAGGATGAGCTGGGCCTGGCGCTGTGGGATGCGGTTGCGCTGGCGCGGGCGATGGACGGGGTCGCGGTGGGCGAATTTCAGGTCGCCGGTGTGGAGATCGACAGCCGCGACGTGATCGAGGGCGATCTGTTCTTCGCGCTCAAGGGCGAAGCGATGGATGGGCACCGCTTCGTTCCGGGCGCCTTTGCCAGGGGCGCTGCGGCGGTCGTGGCCGACCGCGCGGTGGACGGCCCGCACATCCGCGTCAAGGATACCTCAAGGGCGCTTGAGCTTCTTGGAAAAGCGGCCCGCGAACGCGCCGAGGCGACGGTAATCGGGGTCACGGGCTCGGTCGGCAAGACCGGGGTCAAGCAGGCGCTGTTCGCCGCGCTCGACCGCGCCAGCCGGGGCAATGCCCATTGCTCGGTCAAAAGCTACAACAACCATGTCGGGGTTCCGCTCAGCCTGGCGCGGATGCCCGCGCGCAGCCGCTATGCGGTGTTCGAGATGGGAATGAACCACGCCGGTGAGATCGCCGCGCTGACCGCGCAGGTGCGCCCGCATGTCGCCGTGATCACCACCATCGCCCCGGCCCATATCGAGATGCTGGGCAGCGAGGAAGCGATCGCCGATGCCAAGGCTGAGATCTTCGGCGGCTTGCTGCCGGGGGGCACCGCGGTAATCCCGGCCGACAGCCCGCACTTCGCCCGGCTGCGCGATGCGGCGCTGGCGGCGGGGGCGCGGATCGCTTCCTTCGGGCATTCGCCCCACGCCGATGTCCGTCTGCTCGATGCGGTCGCCGCGCCGGGCGGAGGCACGCTGGTCACTGCCGATCTGGGGGATCGGCGGGTGTGCTACACCGTCGCCGCGCCGGGCGAACACTGGGTCGCCAATTCGCTGTGCGTGATGGCCGCAGTGCGCGCCGCCGGGGGCGATCTGGGCGCTGCCGGTCTGGCCCTGGCCGAAATGGAAGGGATGAAGGGACGCGGCGAGCGGATCGAGCTGGCCACCGCCGATGGCGGGCGGGCGCTGCTGATCGATGAAAGCTACAACGCCAACCCCGCCTCGATGCGCGCTACCCTTGCCCAGCTTGGGGCAACGCGGGCGAACCGGCGGATCGCGGTGCTGGGGGCGATGAAGGAACTGGGCGCCCACGGCCCCGCCTTTCACGCCGGTCTGGCCGAGCCGCTGCGCGCCGCCGGGGTCGAGCAGGCGATCCTGGTCGGGGCGGAGATGGCTCCCTTGGCCGAGGAACTGGGGAAATCGGCGCAGAACCTGCTTGGCAAGGCGATGGCCGTGGCCCATTGCGCCAATGCATCCGAGGCGCTCACGGCGCTTGGGGAAATCGGCCTGGAAAGCGGCGACGCGATCCTCGTCAAGGGTTCCAATTCGGTCGGGCTGGGCGCGCTTGTCGCCGCGCTCGCCGCTAGCAAGGATTAGGGTCAGGCATGCTCTACCTGATCGCGCACTATTTCCATTTCGAGGGGCTGGCGAACCTTATCCGCTACCAGACCTTCCGCGCGGGCGCCGCCTTGATGACCGCGCTGGTGATCGGGTTGGTGATCGGTCCGCGCTTTATCGACATGCTGCGGGTGCGCCAGGGCAAGGGGCAGCCGATCCGTGAGGATGGGCCGCAGAGCCACCTTGCCAAGCGCGGCACCCCGACCATGGGCGGACTGATGATCCTGATCAGCCTGGTGGTCTCGATGCTGCTGTGGATGGATCTGACCAACCCCTTTGTCTGGGCCTGTCTGGCGGTGACCTGCGGGTTCGGGCTGATCGGGTTCCTCGACGATTACGACAAGGTCAAGAAGCGCAGCACCGCCGGGGTTTCGGGCAAGGCGCGGCTGGCCGGCGAGTTTGCGGTGGCCGGGGTGGCGGCATGGATCATCGTCAGCCAGGTTTCGACCAATCTCTATGTCCCGTTCTTGAGCGATCGCTACATCCCGCTCGGGCCGCTCTACTATGTCTTCGCGGCCTTCGTGATGGTCGGTTTCGGCAACGCGGTAAACCTCACCGACGGTCTCGATGGCCTTGCCGCGATGCCAGTGGTGATCGCGGCGGGTACTTTTGCAGTGATTGCCTATCTGGCGGGCCGCGCCGACTTTTCCGCCTACCTTGGCATTCCCCACGTGCCGCGCGCGGGCGATCTGGCGATCCTGTGCGCAGGGATCATGGGGGCTTGCCTCGCCTTCCTGTGGTTCAACGCCCAGCCCGCGGCGGTGTTCATGGGCGATACCGGCAGCCTGGCGCTGGGCGGCGCGCTTGGCGCGATCGCGGTCGCCTCGCACCATGAGATCGTGCTGCTGATCGTCGGCGGGCTGTTCGTAATGGAAACCGCGTCGGTCATCATCCAGGTCGCGGTCTACAAGCGCACCGGCAAGCGGGTGTTCAAGATGGCCCCTATTCATCACCATTTCGAACAGCTGGGCTGGAAGGAATCGACCGTGGTGATCCGCTTCTGGATCGTTTCGATCGTGCTGGCCCTGATCGGACTTTCGACGCTCAAGCTTAGATGATCGCCTCGCCCGCCTTTTCCGGCAAGCGCTATGCCGTCCTCGGCCTTGCAAGGTCGGGGATGACCGCGCTTGAATGCCTGTTGGCGAGCGGGGCGAGCGTGACCGCCTGGGACAGCCGAGAAGAGCCGCGCCGGGTGTTGGAAGGGCGCGCCGGGGTGAACCTGGCCGATCCCGCGACGATCGATCTGACCGGCTATGCCGGAGTGGTCGTTTCGCCCGGAGTGCCGCTCAACAGCCATCCGATCGCCGCCGCCGCCGCGCGCGCCGGGGTGCCGGTAATCGGGGATATCGAGCTGTTCGCGCTGGCCCGGTCCAGCCTGCCTGCGCACCGGGTAGTGGCGATCACCGGGACCAACGGCAAATCGACAACCACCGCGCTGGTCCATCATCTGTTGCAATCGGCGGCACTGCCGGTGCGGATGGGCGGCAATATCGGCCTGCCGGTGCTGGGACAGAGCCCGCTGGCGGCGGGCGGGGTCTATGTGCTCGAGCTGTCGAGCTATCAGATCGACCTGACCTTCAGCCTCGCGGCCGATGTGGCGGCGCTTCTCAACCTGACCCCCGACCATCTTGACCGTTATGACGGGACTGAAGCCTACTACGCCTCCAAGGCCCGGCTGTTCGCGATGCAGCGGGAGGACCAGATCGCGCTGTTCGGCACCAGCGATGCCGATACCGCGCGGATCGCCGCGCTGGAGGCCGCGCGCCGCGCGCCGGGCAAGGTGCGCAGCATCGACGGCGCCGATCTGGCGGCCCTGCAGGCCGATTGGCCGACGCTTCAGGGGCCGCACAACCTTCAGAACGCGGCCGTCGCCGTCGCCATCGCCGAGGCGCTGGGGCTGAGCGAGGCGCAGTGGCGCCCGGCGCTGCGCACGTTTCGCGGCCTTCCGCACCGGATGGAGCGCGTGGCCGAAGCTGGCGGAGTGCTGTTCATCAATGACAGCAAGGCTACCAATCCAGCCTCCGCCGCCCCGGCACTGGCCGCCTTCCCGCCAAGCGATCACAAGCGCATTCACTGGATCCTGGGCGGCCTGCCCAAGGGTGACCGGCTGGATGAATGCGCACCCTTCTTCGGCAATGTCGCGGCGGCCTACACCATTGGCGAAGCCGGCCCGCGCTTTGCCGATCTGCTCGCCCCGGCGATGCCGGTGCGGCGCAGCGAGATGATGTGCGAGGCGATCCGCCAGGCGATCGAGGCGGCGAAGCCCGGTGACGTCGTGCTGCTTTCCCCGGCCTGCGCCAGTTTCGACCAGTTCCGCGATTTCGAGGCGCGCGGCGATGCCTTTCGTCAGATCGTCCAGACCCTGCTTGAGCCGCAGGCGGAGCAGGTGGCGGGAGCAACGCGCTGATGGCCAGCAGTCCGCCCTTCGTGCCCCACGCGGGCAAGGCCCCCCAGGCCGGAGCCGCGCGCCTGCGCCGCAGCCGCCGCGCCGAGCTGGCGGTGTGGTGGCGCGAGATTGACCGGGTGCTGCTGTTCCTGGTGCTGGCGCTGATGGGGATCGGCACGGCCGCCGTCGCTGCCTCCAGCCCGGCCAGCGCGCGGCGCCTGTCGACCGCAGCGGTGCGGCTCGACGATCTGCATTTCTTCTATATCCATCTGCGCTGGCAGGCGGCAGGTCTGGTGGCGATGTTCGGCGCCTCGCTGCTCTCGCGCGAGAACGCACGCCGCGCCGGGATCCTGCTGGGCTTTGCCATGCTGGTGGCGCTGATGCTGGTGCCGGTGATCGGCAGCGCCCGTAACGGCGCGCAGCGCTGGCTCGATCTGGGCATGTCGCTCCAGCCGTCGGAGTTCCTCAAACCGGCCTTCGCGATCGGGATCGCCTGGATCCTGTCATGGCGGGTGCGCGATCCGGGACTGCCGGTGATCGGCATTTCCGCAGTAATCATGGGGCTGATCGGCGCGCTGCTGATGGCCCAGCCCGATTTCGGATCGACCGTGCTGTTCGCGGCGGTGTGGTTCACGATGATCCTGATGTGCGGCATCCCGGTCAAGCGGATCGCCGCAGCCGGGGGTGCCGGGGTGGTGGGGCTGATCGCGGCCTATGCCTTCTATGACAACGCCCGCCACCGTATCGACGCTTTCCTGGGTGGCGGCACGGCCTTCGATCAGGTCGATATCGCCCAGCGCACCCTGCTGGCGGGCGGCTGGACCGGATCGGGGCTGTGGCTGGGTACGCGCAAGTTCGGCCTGCCCGAGGCCCATACCGACTACATCTTCTCCGTCATCGGCGAGGAATTCGGATTGCTGGTCTGCGGCTTGATCGTGGTGCTCTATCTTGCCATCGTGCTGCGCGTGCTGCTGCGCCTGCTTGACGAGGAAGACCTGTTCACCACCCTGGCCGCCGCCGGTCTGGTGGCCCAGCTGGGCGGGCAGGCGTTCATCAACATGCTCGTCAACCTGCAGCTGTTTCCATCCAAGGGGATGACCTTGCCGCTGATTTCCTATGGCGGTTCCTCAACCGTCGCCCTGTGCCTGGGAGTGGGATTCCTGATCGCCATCACCCGCCGCAACCCCTTCCTCAAGCGCGAGGGCTACAGCCTGATGCATCTCGCCCGCGATCTGGGGCTGGCCCGGTGAGCGCGGTCAACCGTCACTATGTGCTCGCCGCCGGGGGCACCGGGGGGCACCTGATCCCTGCATTTGCGCTTGCGACGGAGCTTGAGGCGCGCGGTCACCACGTTGCGCTGATTACCGATGCGCGCGGGGCCAAGCTGCCGGGCCGGCCCGCTTCGCTGGTCAGCCATGTCCTCCCCGCCGGGCGGATCGGCAAGAACCCGCTGCACTGGCCCGCCGGGATCGAGGCGATCCTCGAGGGGCGGCGCATGGCGCTGCGGCTGTTCGACAGCTTCCAGCCCTCGGCAGTGATCGGCTTCGGCGGCTATCCGGCCTTTCCGGCGCTGTGGGCGGCGACTTCGGCCGGGGTTCCCAGCGTGATCCACGAACAGAACGCGGTGCTGGGGCGGGTCAACCGGTTCCTTGCCGGGCGGGTCGATGCCATCGCCACCTCGTACCGCGAGGTTGATCGCCTCAAAGCCAAGCATCTGTCCAAGGTCCACCTCACCGGCAATCCGGTCCGCGCCGAAGTGCTGGCGCTGCGCGAACAGCCGTTTCCGGCCTTCACCGCCGACGGGTTGCTTCGGGTGCTGGTGACCGGGGGCAGCCAGGGTGCCTCGGTGCTGTCCGAAGTGGTGCCCGATGGTCTCGCCATGCTGCCGCCTGCGCTGCGCAGCCGCCTGCAGGTGACCCAGCAATGCCGTGCGGAGGATATCGAGGCGGTGCGCGATCGCTATGCCAGCCACGACATTCCCGCCGAGCTGGGCACCTATTTCGAGGACATGGCCGAGCGGCTGGCCGATGCACACCTGTTCATCGGGCGCGCGGGCGCCTCGACGATTGCCGAATTGACCGCCGTGGGTCGCCCGGCGATCCTGGTGCCGCTGCCGATCGCCACCGATGATCATCAGGCCTTCAACACCCGCGAGATTGTCGCTGCGGGCGGCGCGCGGATGATCCGGCAGGATCGTTTCACCGCAACCGAACTTGCCAAGCAGATCCAGGCCATCGCGATGAACCCCGAAACGCTGGCCAGTGCCGCGCACGGGGCGTGGAATTGCGGCTATCCCAATGCCGCGCACGATCTGGCCGATCTGGTCGAGAGCTTCGGCGGCGCACCGCTGATGGACGTGATCCGCCTGGCCGGAGCGACCGAGGCCAGCGGGCAGGAGGCGGTGGCGTGAAGGCCGCGCTGCGTTCAACCGCGCCGGGCGGGCGGATGCCGACCGACATCGGCACGATCCACTTCGTCGGGATCGGCGGGATCGGCATGTCGGGCATCGCCGAGGTGATGCACAACCTGGGCTACAAGGTGCAGGGCAGCGACATCGCCGAAGGCTATGTGGTCGAGGGCCTCAGGAAGCGCGGAATCAAGGTTTCGATCGGCCATGCCGCCGAGAATCTGGGCGATGCCGCCGTGGTTGTCACCTCCACCGCCGTGCGCCGCACCAACCCCGAGGTTGCCGCTGCGCTGGAAAACCGCATCCCCGTGGTGCGCCGCGCGGAAATGCTGGCCGAGCTGATGCGCCTCAAGCGCACTGTGGCGGTGGCCGGAACCCACGGCAAGACCACCACCACCAGCATGGTTGCGGCGCTGCTCGATGCCGGCGGGGTCGATCCCACCGTGATCAACGGCGGGATCATCAATTCCTACGGCTCCAACGCGCGGCTGGGCGAAAGCGAATGGATGGTGGTCGAAGCCGATGAGAGCGACGGCTCGTTCCTGCGGCTCGACGGGACGATCGCGATCGTCACCAACATCGACCCCGAGCACCTTGATCATTATGGCAGTTTCGACGCGATCAAGGACGCTTTCGTCGAATTCATCGAGAATGTGCCGTTCTATGGTTGCGCGGTGCTGTGCATCGATCACCCCGAGGTTCAGGCGGTAATCGCCAAGGTGCGCGATCGCCGCGTGGTGACCTATGGTTTTTCCGCCCAGGCCGACGTGCGCGGCGAAAACGTCACCCCCTATCCGGGCGGCAACCGCTTTGACGCGGTGCTGCGCCAGCGCGATGGGTCGCTTCGCCGGATCGAGGGGATCGAACTGCCGATGCCGGGCCGCCACAATGTCCAGAACTCGCTCGCCGCGATTGCCGTGGCAGTGGAAATGGGCGTGCCCGACGATGTGATCCGCACCGGCTTTGCCAAGTTCGGCGGGGTCAAGCGGCGCTTCACCAAGGTTGGCGAGGTGGGTGGCGCGACGGTGATCGACGATTACGGCCATCACCCGGTAGAAATCCGCGCCGTTCTTGCCGCCGCGCGCGAAGGGGTGGGCACTGGACGAGTGATCGCCGTGGTCCAGCCGCACCGCTTCACCCGTCTGCGCGATCACATGGAAGATTTTGCCGCCGCTTTTAACGATGCCGACATGGTCTATGCCGCGCCGGTCTATGCCGCGGGCGAACAGCCGATCGAGGGCGTGAGTTCGGACGCGATGGTCACCGCGATGAAGGCGCGCGGGCACCGCTCGGCGCAGGTCGTGGCCGGGCCCGAAGCCCTGGCCGATGCGCTGGCCGAAACGGTGCAGGCAGGCGACATGGTGGTGTGCCTGGGCGCGGGCGATATCACCAAGTGGGCGGCGGGCCTTGCCGATGCGATCCGGGCACGGAGGGGAGAGGCATGACCCTGTCTGCTCGTCACCACCCCCCGGCCCCCTCCTCTGAAGAGAAGGGGTTGGGGGTGGTGGCCCCGCGCGGCAAACTCACGGCGAACGCACCGCTGGCCCCGCTGGTCTGGTTCAAGAGCGGCGGCGCGGCGCAGTGGCTGTTCGAGCCGAAAGATCTGGCCGATCTGCAAGCCTTCCTTGGCGATCTCGATCCGGCGGTGCCGGTGATGGCGCTGGGGCTGGGCAGCAACCTGATCGTGCGCGATGGCGGGGTTCCGGGCGTGGTGGTACGGCTGGGCAAGGCCTTTGCGACGGTCAGCAAGCGCGCTGACTTGACCCTCGATTGCGGGGCAGGGGCTTCAGGCATTCTCGTTTCCTCGACCGCGCGCGATCATGGCATCGCTGGCCTTGAGTTTCTGCGTTCGATCCCCGGAACGGTCGGCGGCTTCGTTCGTATGAACGGCGGCGCCTATGGCGGCGAAGTGAAGGACATTCTGGTCGATTGCGATGTGGTGCTGCGCGACGGAACGCTGCGCTCCCTGCAAGTCTCCGATCTGCGCTATTCCTATCGCCGCTCCGAACTGCCCGAAGGCGCGATCGTGGTCGCGGCGCGGTTCAGGGGGCGGGCGGGCGATCCGGCGGCAATCCAGGCCGAGATGGACCGCATTTCCGCGAGCCGCGAAGCCAGCCAGCCGCTGCGCAGCAAGACTGGCGGTTCGACCTTCAAGAACCCCGAAGGGCACAAGGCCTGGCAGCTGGTCGACCAGGCCGGGTGCCGGGGGCTGACCCTGGGCGGGGCGCAGGTGAGCGAGAAGCACACCAACTTCCTGCTCAACACCGGCAATGCCACCAGCGCCGAGATCGAAGCGCTGGGCGAGGAGGTGCGCCGCCGGGTCAAGGCACAGTCTGGCATCGAGTTGGAATGGGAAATTCAGAGAGTGGGGAACACGTGAGCCTTCCGAAACTCCATGTCGCGGTGCTGATGGGCGGCTGGTCGAACGAACGGCCGGTCTCGCTGATGAGCGGCGAAGGCGTGGCCACGGCGCTCGAGGTGCGCGGGCACAGGGTGACGCGGATCGACATGGACCGCGATGTCGCGCTGCGCCTTGCCGAGGTGAAGCCCGATGTGGTGTTCAACGCACTCCACGGCACCCCCGGCGAAGACGGCACCGTGCAGGGCATGATGGACCTGATGGGGCTGACCTATACCCATTCGGGCATGGTCGCCTCGGTCATCGCGATCGACAAGGAACTGACCAAGCAGGCGCTGGTGCCGCACGGGGTGCCGATGCCCGGCGGGCGGATCGTTTGCACCGCAGAGATCTTCGCGCGCGATCCGCTTGAGCGGCCCTATGTGTTGAAACCGGTCAACGAGGGTTCCTCCGTGGGGGTCGCGATCGTCACGGCAGAGGGCAATTACGGCAATCCGATCAGCCGCGATGCCAAGGGACCGTGGCAGGAATTCGACCAGCTGCTGGCCGAGCCCTATATCCGCGGGCGCGAGCTGACCACGGCGGTGCTGGGCAGAGTCGACGGACCTCGGGCGCTGATGGTCACCGAACTCAAGCCCAAGTCGGGGTTCTACGATTTCGATGCCAAATATACCGAGGGCATGACCGAACACGTCTGCCCGGCGGAGATTCCCGATGAGATCACCCAGGCCTGCCTCGATCTGGCGCTGCGTTGCCACACCCTGCTGGGCTGTCAGGGATGCAGCCGCACCGATTTCCGCTGGGATGACAGCCAGGGGATCGAAGGGCTGTTCGTGCTCGAAACCAACACCCAGCCTGGGATGACTCCGCTCAGCCTGGTGCCCGAGCAGGCTCGGCACCTGGGGATCGAATACGGCGAGCTGGTGGAGATCATCATTGCCGATGCGCTGAAGGCCAGGGAGGCAAAGCGATGAGCCAGAAGCTCAAGCGCGGGGGCAAGAGTGTGCGCAAGGCCGCCGCCGCCCAGGGCAAGGCGCGCCAGGTTCGTGCCGCGAAGGTGCGCACGGGATCGGCGCTCGATGCCGCGCTCTCGTGGCTGCCGATCACCGAGGCGCAGCTGCACCGGGTGTTCCTGGCGGCGATCCTCGGCGGGGCGGTGGCCTTGGCCTGGATCGTCGCGAGCATGGCGGGCGTGCCGACCATGGCCGGGGCCGAGGTTGCCCGGCTGGCGCACGAAACCGGCTTCGAGGTGCGCAACGTTTCGGTGCGCGGGACGAAGAACCTCAACGAGCTCAAGGTTTACGAGATCGCGCTGGCCGACAATCGCCGGGCCATGCCGCAGGTCGATCTCGATGCGCTGCGCGGGCGGCTGCTCGATCTTTCCTGGGTGCAGGAAGCGCGGGTTTCGCGCCAGCTGCCCGATACCCTGGTGATCGACATCGTCGAGCGCAAGCCGGTGGCGGTGCTGAAAAAGCCCGACCGGCTGGTGCTGATCGATGGCGAAGGACACGAGCTTGAGCCGATTTCGGCCGAGCGCGCGCGCGGCAAGCTGGCCATTTCCGGCCCCGGTGCGGGCCGACGGATCGAGGAGTTGACCGCGCTGCTCACCGCCGCTCCAGCGATGAAGCCGCAGGTGCGCGAGGCCGAATGGATCGGCAACCGCCGCTGGAACCTGACCTTCAAGACCGGCCAGGTGCTGGCCTTGCCCGAAGGCGAGGACCAGTCGCGCAAGGCGCTGGTCAAGTTCGCGACGATGGACGGTCGCAACCGCCTGCTGGGGGGCAGCGCGGTGGCTTTCGACATGCGCGCCAACGACCGGATCTATATCCGCATGGCGGGCCGGGTCGATCCGGTCGAGCAGGCCGCCGCGGCAGCCAAGGCTCCGCCGTCCAAACCGGCTGAAAAGAAGGAGGCCGAATAGTGGCTCCGCCGCGCATCGCCCGTACCTTTGCGGCGGTCAACATCGGTTCGTTCCGGGTCTCGGCGATGATCGCCGGACTGTCGGAAACCGGCGAGCTGGTGGTGCTGGGTTCGGGCCACCGCGCCGCGCAGGGGATCAAGCGCGGCTATGTCACCGACATGCAGGCCGCGACCTATGCGGTGCGCGATGCGGTCGAGCGGGCCGAGAAGATGGCCAATGTGGCGGTCAAGAGCGTGTGGATCGGGGCCTCGGGCGGCGGACTTGCCAGCCAGGTTGCCCAGGTTGAGGTCGATATCGGCGGACGCCGGATCGAGCAGGACGATGTCGAGCACCTGCTCTTTGCCGCGCGCGACGTGATCCAGCCCGACGGGCGTATGGTGCTTCATGCCCAGCCCGCGCACTACACGCTCGACGGGGCCGACGGAGTGGCCGATCCCAAGGGTCTCCATGCCGAGCGGCTGGGGGTCGATATCCACGTGCTGCTGGCCGATGGCGCGCCGATCCGCAACATCACCGAAGCGGTGCAGAACGCGCATTTGGAAGTTGAAGCGGTGGTCGGTTCGCCGATCGCGGCGGGCCATGCCTGCCTTTCCGCCGAAGAACGCGAACTGGGAGTGGCGCTGGTCGAATTCGGCGCCGAGGTAACCAACGTTTCGGTTTACGCCGCCGGAATGCTGCTGGGGCTGGTGACGATCCCGATGGGTTCGGCCGACATCACCGATGCGATCGCCAGCGCCTTCGGGATCAAGCGCTTCCAGGCCGAGCGGCTCAAATGCGTCCACGGCTCGGCGATCGCCAGCCCGGCCGACCACCGCGAGATGATCCCGGTCAATGCGCCGGGCGAAGAGGTTGCCAGCCCCGCCGCGCGCCACGCCGACGACAAGAACCGGGTGCCGCGCGCCGAATTGGTCTCGGTGATTACCGCGCAGCTTGGGCGGCTGATGGATGAGGTGTGCAAGGCGCTGAAGGGGCTGGGCTTCACCGGGCAGCGCGGGCAGCTGGTGGTGTTCACCGGCGGCGGGGCCGAGCTGGCGGGGCTGGCCGATTTTGCCCAGGGCGCGCTGGGCAAGCCGGTACGGATCGGCAAGCCGCAGCAGGTCAAAGGCCTGGCCGAGGCCCATGCCACGCCCGGCTTTTCGACACTGGCCGGGCTGGTGCTCTATGCCGTGGCCGATCCGATCGACGTCCGCTCGGCCGGGCCGCGTTACACCCCGACCTTCAAGTATAAGGGTTTTGACCTAGTGGATCGCCTCTATCGGGCGGTGCGGGAGTATTTCTAGATGATCCGCCCGCACGCTTTCTTGCCTGGTGGCTGTGGACAAAGGGGTGAAACCGCTTTGATTCGCCGATTCGAAGGGTGCAAGAACGCGATGAATTGCAACTGTAACATCCGCGCGACTGACAGGAGAGCGCCATGAGCATCAACATCGGACCGCCAGCTGTCGAAGAGCTGCGCCCCCGCATCACGGTTGTCGGGGTGGGCGGTGCCGGCGGCAACGCGATCGCCAACATGATCACCGCCGGGATCGAGGGCGTGGACTTTGTCGTCGCCAACACCGATGCCCAGGCGCTCAACAATTCGATTGCCGAACACCGCATCCAGCTCGGCCCAGATATCACCCAGGGTCTGGGCGCGGGCTCGCGTCCCGAAGTGGGGCGCGCCGCCGCAGAAGAAACCATGGCGGAGATCGAGCGCGCGCTCGATGGCGTGCACATGTGCTTCATCGCCGCGGGGATGGGCGGGGGCACCGGCACCGGCGCCGCGCCGGTGGTGGCCAAGGCCGCGCGTGACAAGGGCGTGCTGACTGTCGGTGTGGTAACCAAGCCGTTCCTGTTCGAGGGCACCCGCCGGATGCGCGCCGCCGAGGCGGGGATCGAGGAACTGCAGAAGCACGTCGATACCCTGATCGTCATTCCAAACCAGAACCTGTTCCTGGTCGCCAAGGCCGAAACGACCTTCAAGGAAGCCTTCCAGCTGGCCGACGAGGTGCTGCAGCAGGGTGTGCGTTCGATCACCGACCTGATGGTCATGCCCGGCCTCATCAATCTCGACTTTGCCGACGTCCGCTCGGTCATGGCCGAAATGGGCAAGGCGATGATGGGCACCGGCGAGGGTAGCGGTGAGAACCGCGCGCTCGAGGCGGCGGAAAAAGCGATCGCCAACCCGCTGCTCGACGGTGTCTCGATGCAGGGCGCCAAGGGCGTCATCATCTCGATCATCGGCGGCGAGGACATGAAGCTGCTTGAGGTTGACGAGGCCGCGAACCATATCCGCGAACTGGTCGATCCCAACGCCAACATCATCTGGGGCAGCGCCTTCAATCCCGATCTGCAGGGCAAGATCCGCGTCTCGGTGGTCGCCACCGGGATCGAGCAGAGCGCAGCCCAGGCCGAGGAAGCGGCGCGTCCGTTCAATCTTGGCGCATCGCGCGGCCCGGCGCGCCCGGCTGCGATCGAGACCCCGGAGGTGCAGCCGCTGTTCGATCGCGCCGAGCAGACTTCCGAGCCGGAACCGGAAGCAGAACCGGCCATCGCGGTCGAGGCCCCGGTCGAGCATGGGGAATCGGCGATCGAAGCTCCGGCGCCCGTCGCCAGCTATGGCGACGAGGATGACTGGGACACACCGGAAATCGATGAGAGCGACGACGGGCCACTTGAGCTTTCGTTCGCGGATGAGGCCGATGGCGGCGACGAGGCAGAGGACGGCGATGACGATGAGCTGCTGCTCGATGCCAGCCGTCTGGTAGAGGAAGACGCGCCGGTTGCTGCGCCAGGAGCGCTGCCTGGTCGCCGCAGGGGGCTGGTTTCGGGCGAAAGCGGCGAAGGCGGCGAAACCCACGGCGCGGATGCCGCAGCGGGCGAGGGTGGCGGGGCCGAAGAGGCGCCGCGCCGAGCGCCCAAGATCGCCAGCGGCGGCGCAACGCTCTTCGAGCGCATGGCCAACCTGTCGCGTGGCGGGCGTTCTTCGGCCGATGAGGATGATGAGGATGAAGATGAGGGCGGTGGTCCGTCGATCTCTATCCCGCGCTTCCTCGGTCGACAGAACAACCAATAGCCGGCTGCGCCGCGCCTTTGGCGCCGCGTTCCGGCCCGGTTAAGGCTGGCTCCCGCATCAGGCTGGCCAGTTTGATGGGAATTCTAGCTATGAGCCGTGCCAGCCTGCCCATGCGCCTTTTGGTCGGCGGGGTCGCGGTGCTGCTTGTCGGCGCTGCGCCGTTGCTGGCGCAGTCCGCGCCGACAGTCAGCCAGCCCGTAGTTCAGGCTATTCCCGGCGGCGAGAGCATGAAGCTCAACGATGCGCTTAACCGTCTGGCCAAGGATCCGCGCGATGTGGCCGCTCTGGTGGATGCGGGCAAAGCATCGCTCGATATCGGCGATACGGATGCCGCGATCGGGTTTTTTCAGCGCGCGGCGGCGCTTGCTCCAGCCGATCCGCGAGCCAAGGCCGGGCTTGCCGGAGCCTACATCCGCAAGAAAGACCCCTTCAGTGCGATCCCGCTGTTCGAGGAGGCCGCCGCCGTCGGTCGGCTCGAGCCTGACCGGCTCGCGGACCGGGGGCTGGCCTATGATCTGGTGGGCGACGGAGCGAAGGCGCAGGAATTCTATCGCCAGTCGCTGGCACAGGCGCCAAGCGACGAGGCCGCGCGGCGCCTGGCGCTGAGCCAGGCCATCGCCGGCGATCGGCGCGGCATGGAAGTGACGCTGGCGCCGCTGCTGCAACGGCAGGACAAGGCTGCCTGGCGCACCCGAGCTTTCGGCCTGGCGATTCTGGGTTACGCGGATGAAGCCGATGCGATTTCGCGGCAGAACCTGCCCGCCGACAAGGCCGGCGCGATGAGCGCCTACCTGCGCTATATGCCGCGCCTCACTCCAGCTCAGCAGGCCGCTGCGGCCAACCTGGGCCAGTTTCCCCGCGCCGCCGAGATTGGACGGGATGATCCCCGCGTTGCGCAATTTTCAAGGCCGCGCGCGGTGCTGGCCGCGGCCACCCCGGTTCAGCCGCCAGCTGCCCCGGTGGCAAAGGGCAAGGGCAAGACCGCCCCGGCCAAAGGCCGTCCGGCTCCGGCCCAGCAGGTTGCCGTTTCCAAGCCGCAGGCAGAAGCTGTCGCCGCGCCGCCCGAACCCCAGGTGGGGCGTGAAGTGAACGGCGGGCCGATCCAGATCGCCAGTGCGGCGCCTCCGGTCCAGCAGCCTCAGCCGGTGACCGCGCAAACCCCGCCGGTCTCTGAACCGGGCTTTTCCACGCTTGATCCGGCGCCCGGTTTCGATCTGCGGCAGAGCAGCGGGGCCCAGACTGCCGCCCCGCAGCCCGCCGCAAAAATGCCCGTCGAAGCAAATCCTGCTCCGGCAACCGCGGCTCCTGCCGCTGATCGGCTGGAGGATGCCTTTGCCGAATTCGGTCGGCCCAGCCACGCGGTCGAACCCGCCGCCGGGGCGGTCGATGTGCGCAAGATCCAGCCGATCGCAAAGGAGAAACCTCCGGTCGAAGTCGCGGCAAAGGAAGCCAGGGGCAAGAAGGACGAGGATCCCTGCGCACCCGCCGTGCCCACGAAAGGCAAGAACAAGGCTGCCGCCAAGGCTGGCAAGGGTGCCCAGGCTCAGTGCAAGACCGGCAAGGACGCCAAGCCCAAGGGACCGAGCCATCCGAGCCGGATCTGGGTTCAGGTGGCGACCGGCAAGAACAAGAAGGCGCTGGCCTTCGATTGGCGCCGGTTCCTCAAGGACGAGCCCGAGGCGTTTCGCGGGCGCAAGGGCTATACCAGCGCCTGGGGGGCGACCAACCGGCTGCTCACGGGCCCCTTCGATACCGAAGCCGAGGCCAAGGCTTTCATGGCCAGACTGCGCAAGGCCGGGGTCGACGGGTCGTTCCTGTGGACCAGCCCGGCCGGTCAGGTGGTTGATGCGTTACCCTGAGACGGGTCGCAATCCCCCGCTTTTCCACACCTTGTAAACAGACTTGTCGAGTTTTGCGCAGCCCAGCGGCGGGCGCTCATTGTCGCGGGCGCCCTTGCCGACGCATCCAGCATCCGGCGCGCGATTGTGCCGCCATGACGCCACAGGACCCTCGCTTGGACCGGATGATGCAAGGCAATCAGGACTACGAACGCGACGATGACGACGCCGCGCCGGTCGATATGCTCGCCTCGTTGTTCGAGGCGCGCGGCTGGCCCTGCGAATTCGTCGCCGAGGACGAAATCTCGGGCGAGATCAAGGGCAGCTGGGCGAGCTATACCCTGCGCGGCATCTGGCGGCGCGAGGATCACGTGCTGCAACTGCTGTGTCTGCCCGACATCCGCGTGCCCGACGACAAGAGCGCGGCAGTCTATGAGCTGCTCGCGCTGGTCAACGAACAGTTGTGGGTCGGGCACTTCGACATGTGGTCGAACGGCTCGGTGCTGCTTTACCGCCATGGCCTGCTGCTGGGCGACGAGGGGCTGCTCAGCCTGTCGCAGGCGCAGATCGCGGTCGAGGCCGCGGTTGAGGAATGCGACCGGTTCTATCCCGCGTTCCAGTTCGTGCTGTGGGGCGACAAGAGCCCGCAGGAAGCGCTCGCCAGCGCGATGGTCGACGCGGCGGGCGAAGCCTAGCCAGCGCGCGCGCGGCGC
Organism: Novosphingobium sp.; assembly: GCA_024236215.1. Classification (GTDB taxonomy): domain Bacteria; phylum Pseudomonadota; class Alphaproteobacteria; order Sphingomonadales; family Sphingomonadaceae; genus Novosphingobium. The sequence goes on along the minus strand of JACKKX010000004.1, from coordinate 99,177 downwards.
TCTAGGAAGGCACCGCGATGACCTTCAACTCCATCCTGATCTTCGGCTGCGGCAATATGGGCGGGGCGATGCTGTCCGGCTGGCTGGCTGGCGGGCTCGATCCGGCACGCTTCACCGTGGTCGATCCCTTGCTCGATCGCGCGCCTGAGGGGGTCGAGCTGCTCCGCGCGGTGCCGGAACGCCGCTTCGATGCGGTGCTGCTGGGGATCAAGCCGCAGCTGCTGGATGAGGTAAGCGCCGCGCTGGCTCCGGCGATCGGTGCCGATAGCGTGCTGCTTTCGATCCTCGCCGGGGTTGAGGTGGCAAGCCTTGCCGCGCGGTTCCCGGCGACTGGCGCGATCGTGCGGATCATGCCCAACCTCGCTGCAGCGATCGGCAAATCTCCGCTCGGGCTGTTCGGCGCAGGTCTCGACGAGGCTCAGCGACGTGCCGTCGATGCGCTGCTCACCCCGCTCGGGACCGCCGAATGGCTGGCGAGCGAGGATCTGCTCGATGCGGTCACCGCGCTGGCCGGATCGGGGCCGGCCTTCGTCTACCGCTTCATCGCCGCCCTAGCTGAAGGCGGCGCGGCGCTGGGGCTCGATCCCGCGCAGGCCGACCGTCTGGCCCGGGCCACGGTAGAGGGCGCGGCCATGCTCGCGGCTGCCTCAGCGGACGATCCGGCTGAGCTCGCCCGGCGCGTGACCAGTCCGGGCGGCACCACCGCCGCCGGGCTTGCGGTGCTCGATCAGGATGCGGCCCTTGCCCGGCTGGTTGCGGCTACTCTCAAGGCGGCGCGCGATCGCGGCGCGGAACTGGCTGCTGCTGCGCGCGGCTGAGCACCTGTTACAAATTGCGACCGGCACCTGTCCGGTTTTGCTTGAAACCGCGGGGGAGGGGGCCGATATTGGCCCCAGCGCCCCAGTCGCGGGGCGGAAAAGGAGTTTGATTGATGGCTGACTGGAACGATCCGCAGTCCACCCGGACTGGCTTCGGCTCGCCCGCCTCGCTCAATGGCGAGGTGCTGGGGGCCGGTACGCTCGACCAGGGGCTGCGCCGCCACATGCTGGCGATCTACAACTACATGGCCTCGGGCGTGCTGCTTTCGGGCGTGGTCGCGCTGCTGTTCGCGCGTTCGGGCGCGGTGCTGCAGATCATGGGCACACCGCTCGGCTGGGTGATCCAGCTGGCGCCGCTGGGATTCATCCTGGCGATGAGCTTCGGGCTCAACCGGATGCAGACCAGCACGCTGCAGATGCTGTTCTGGGCCTTTGCCACGGCGATGGGGCTTTCGCTTTCGCTGGTTTTCCTGATTTACACCGGCGGCTCGATCGCGGTTGCCTTCTTCTCGGCGGCGGCGGCGTTCGGCGGGCTGAGCCTCTATGGCTATACCACCGGCCGCGATCTTTCGGGAATGGGCACCTTCATGGTGATGGGGCTGATCGGGCTGATCGTTGCCTCGCTGCTCAATCTGTGGCTCAAGTCGCCGGGACTTTACTGGGCGACGAGCGTGATCGGCGTGCTGATCTTCGCCGGGCTTACCGCCTACGATACCCAGCGCCTCAAGGAACAGTACCACTATGTCGCCGGAACCGACATGGCCGGCAAGGCGGTGGTGATGGGGGCGCTGAGCCTCTATCTCGATTTCATCAACATGTTCCTCTACCTGCTGCGCTTCCTCGGCGACCGCCGCTGATCGCACGCAAAAAACGGCAGATCGTGCCCGGGGCGCCTTGCGGTGCTCCGGGCATTTGCTTTGGGTGGCAAAGCGTTTAGGAACGCGCCCTTCGACATGGAGAGGATCGCAGTGAAAATGGCCACGCAATTGCGCCGCAAGATAGTGATGGGCGGGGTTACCCTGACCCTGGGGGCGCTGGCCGCCTGCGGTCCGAAATCGACCCCGGCCCCGCCGCCCGCGCCGCCGCCCCCGCCCCCGCCGGTGGTGGTGGTGATCCCGCCGCGCCCGATCCCGCCGATGGGGGCCGCCGCCGGGCTCTATGTGCCGCTGGTCGGTGAAGACGGGGTGCGCCAGACGGTCAACGCCAGGATCTCCACCGCGCAGACCGTGTGGAACCTGCGTTCGGCCTACAACGTGGCCGCGCTCAATTGCCTGAAGCCCGAACACGCCGAGATCCTCGGCGGCTACAAGGCGTTTCTCAAATCCCAGAAGAAGGGCCTGGCCAAGGCTAACACCACTGTCGATGCCGAATTCAAGAAGAAATACGGCGCCAGCTATATCCGCCCGCGCGAGGCCTACATGACGCAGGTCTACAACTATTACGCCTATCCGCCGACCCTGCAGAACTTCTGCGATGCGGCGCTGGTGATGGCGCGCGAGTCGGTCAGCTTGAAAGCGGCGGAGCTGAATGCCTTCTCAGGCCGCAATCTGGTGATGCTCGATAGCGTGTTCGAGAATTTCTACCGCTCCTATGAGCAGTACTCCCGCGATCTGGCACTGTGGAAGTCAAAGTATGAGCCAGCGCCCGCACCGGCTGCAACCGCCGTTGCGGCACCGGGGAAATAGCCCACCGCAGAGCGCGCATTTTGCGCTTTCATGCGCGCGCCCACTTCGCTAAGGGGGCGCCTCGCGCGATGGGCCTGGCCCTTCGCACTCGCACTGGAACGGGGCCGTAGCTCAGATGGGAGAGCGCGTCGTTCGCAATGACGAGGTCAGGGGTTCGATCCCCCTCGGCTCCACCAGGCGGGTTGGCTGATAATTGGCCCAGGATGGCCTGCAAACGGCGGCTTTCTGCGCTTCCGATGCTCACGGCCAGCAGGCCGCTGCGCTCCGGTTCTCGAAATCCGCCATTTTCGGCTCACCCTGGGCCAATTCTCAACCAACCCGCGGTAGCGCCCTGTGCCCCCCTCCCGTTCGGCCCGAGCTTGTCGAAGGCCCCGCGCTCCGTTAGCCCCCAACCATGCATTTTCTCGATCAGGCCAAGATTTACATTCGCTCGGGCGCCGGTGGCCCCGGAGCGGTGTCGTTCCGGCGCGAGAAATATGTCGAATATGGCGGGCCCGATGGCGGCAACGGAGGCCGGGGCGGCGATGTGGTGTTCGAGGCGGTGGCCGGGCTCAACACCCTGATCGACTTTCGCTATACCCAGCATTTCAAAGCCCAGCGCGGAATCCATGGTTCGGGCAAGGACCGCAACGGCGCGGCGGGCAAGGATATGGTGATCAAGGTTCCGGTGGGAACCCAGATCCTCGATGACGATCGCGAAACCGTGCTGGCCGACCTGACCGAAGCGGGCCAGCGCATCACCCTGCTCCATGGCGGCCTGGGCGGACGCGGCAACGCCAGCTACAAGACCAGCACCAACCGCGCCCCGCGCCAGCACCAGCCGGGCGAACCGTTCGAGGAAATGTGGGTCTGGCTGCGGCTCAAGCTGCTGGCCGATGCCGGGCTTGTCGGGCTGCCCAATGCCGGCAAGAGCACCTTCATCAACCAGATCACCAATGCCAAGGCCAAGGTTGGCGACTATGCTTTCACCACGCTGCGCCCGCAGCTGGGCGTGGTGCGGCACAAGGGCCGCGAATTCGTGCTGGCCGACATTCCCGGATTGATCGCCGGAGCGGCCGAGGGCGCAGGTGTAGGCGACCGGTTTCTGGGTCATATCGAGCGCTGCCGGGTGCTGATCCACCTGATCGACGCCAATGGGCTCGATCCGGTCGAGGCGCTGGAAGTGGTCGAGGAAGAGCTGGCGGCCTATGGCGCCGGGCTGGAGGGCAAGCCGCGGCTGGTTGCGCTCAACAAGATCGACCTGATCGATACCGAACTGGTCCGCGCCTTCAGCAAGGAGCTGCGCGCCGCAGGTGTGGCCAAGGTGTTCCCGATTTCCGGCGCGACCGGCAAGGGAATCGGCGCGCTGCTCGATGCGGTGCTCGAATACCTCCCCGCCCAGACCGTAACCGAACGCCCCGATGGAGAGCGCGAGGAGGGCGACGAGCGGCCCTGGTCGCCACTCTGATCCAAAAGACTTGCGGCCAAGGCATCAGCCGCTAATCCCGCGCCATGACCATCGCGCGCCTTTCCGATCTGGCCGACAAGTCCGCCTGCCGCCGTCTGGTGGTCAAGGTCGGCTCGTCGCTGCTGGTCGGCAGGGACGGGGTGCGGCGCGGCTGGCTCGAAGGGCTGGTGGCTGAACTGGCGGCGGCGCGCGCGCGGGGCCAGGATGTGATCGTGGTCTCCTCGGGCGCGATCGCGCTGGGTGCGGCGCGGCTGGGGCTGGACAAGGGCGGGCGGGCCAGTCTGGCCGATGCCCAGGCGGCGGCCGCGGTGGGGCAGATCGCGCTTTCGGGGCTGTGGGCCGAACTGCTGGCGGCGCACGGGCTGACCGCCGCGCAATTGCTGCTCACGCTGGAAGATTTGGAGGAGCGGCGGCGCTACCTCAACGCTACGGCCACGCTCACGCGGCTGCTCGATGCCGGTGCGGTGCCGGTCATCAACGAGAACGATTCGGTCGCGACCCAGGAAATCCGCTTTGGTGACAATGACCGGCTCGCCGCGCGGGTGGCCCAGGCGGCGCAGGCGCAGGGCGTGTTGCTGCTTTCCGATGTCGACGGCCTCTACGATCGCAATCCGGCCGATCCCGGTGCCCAGCTACTGGACGAGGTGCGCGGGGTTACCGCCGAAATCCATGCCATGGCCAGCGGCGGATCGTCCTCCGGCATGGGCTCGGGCGGCATGACCAGCAAGCTCCAGGCGGCGGAGATTGCCGAGCGGGCGGGGATCGCGCTGGCCATTGCCAGCGGGCTGCACGATGCGCCGATCGCCCGCGCGCTGGGCGAGGGGATCGGCACACTGTTCCTCCCCCTCCGCAAGGATGGCGCGCGCAAGGCCTGGCTGGGAGGGAGGCTGCATTTGAAGGGCGCGCTGGTGGTCGATGCCGGCGCGGCGCGGGCGCTGGGCAAGGGATCGAGCCTGCTCGCCGCCGGGATCGCTTCCGTTGAGGGTGAATTTCGCCGGGGGGACGCGGTTGCGGTCCGCGATGCGGAGGGGCAGGTGCTGGCCCACGGCCTCAGCGAATACGATGCCGCCGAATGCCGCACGATCATGGGTCGGCAAAGCGGCGATCACGCCGCGCTACTGGGCTATGCCCCGCGCCCGGCGGTGGTCCACCGCGATCAGATGGTTCTGCTGTGACCATTGCCGTTACCGGCGCGACCGGGTTTGTCGGCCAGACCCTGCTCGAACGCGCGCGCGGCCAGGTGGCAGTGCGCGCCCTGACCCGGCGCGAGCAGCAGGGTCGCGGCGGGGTCGAATGGATCGCGGGCGATCTTGCCGATGCACAGGCGCTGCGCGAGCTGGTGCGCGGCACCGAAGCGGTGATCCACGTCGCCGGAGTGGTCAACGCGCCCGATCCGCAGGAGTTCGAGCGCGGCAATGTGCTGGGCACCCTGGCCCTGATCGAGGCAGCCAAGGCCGAGGGCGTGCAGCGTTTCGTCTTCGTTTCCTCGCTCTCCGCGCGCGAGCCCGAGCTGTCGGCCTATGGCGCCAGCAAGGCGCGGGCGGAAAAGCTGGTCATGGCCAGCGGTCTGGACTGGACCGTGGTGCGCCCGCCGTGGATCTTTGGCCCGGGCGACCGCGATACGCTCGACATGTTCAAGGCGGCGCGCTGGGGACTGATGCCGATGCCTCCGCGCGAGGGGCGCAGCTCGCTGCTTCACGTTGACGATCTGGCCCGGCTGCTGCTGGCGCTGGTTCCTGGCGGCGAAGGAGTAAGCCAGCAGCTGTTCGAGCCCGATGACGGCCGCACCGGCGGCTGGAGCCACTATGAGGTCGCGCGCGCGATCGGCTGGGCGATGGGGCGGCGTCCGTGGGTGGTGCACCTCTCGCGCGCCTCGCTCGAACGCGCGGCGCGGGCCGACCGCTTCCTGCGCCGCGACAAGGCCAAACTGACGCTCGACCGGGCCGGCTACATGGCCCATCCCGATTGGGTGGTGAGCCAAGGCGCGCGTCCCTCCGCCGCGCTGTGGGAGCCGCTGGTCCCGACGCGCGAAGGCCTCAAGGCCACGGCGAAGTGGTATCGCGACGCCGGCTGGCTCTGATCAGAACGCCGGATCGTATCCCGGCGGCAACTCTTCCGCCGCGCCTTCGACGTGGATACCGCACTCGGTCTTGTCCCAGCCGCGCCAGCGCCCTGCGCGCGGATCCTCGCCCGGCGCGACCACCGAAGTGCAGGGCGAACAACCGATCGAGGGGTAGCCGCGCGCGACCAGCGGATGCGCCGGCAGGCCGCTGGCGATGAGATAATCCTCGATCTGGCCGCTCGACCAGTCGGCCAGCGGGTTGACCTTGAGCCGGCCAGCCGCGTCGGTGGTGTCGATCTCGAACCGGGCCAGGCCGGACCGGGTCGCGCTCTGAAAGCCCTTGCGGCCGGTGAAGCTGGCATCGAACTCTTCGAGCGCGCGGGCCAGCGGGCGGACCTTGCGGATCTCGCAGCAGCCATCGGGATCGTAGGACCACCTGAGGCCGCTTTCGTCGCGCGCGGCCAGTTCGGCCGGATCGGGGGCAAGGCTGCGCACGTCGCCCAGGTCCAGCCGCGCGATCAGCTCATCGCGATAGGCCAGCGTCTCGGTAAAGTGCTTGCCCGTATCGAGAAACAGAACTGGCACCGCCGGATCGATGCTGGCGATCAGGTGGAGCAGTACCGCGCTTTCCGCACCGAAGCTGGAAACCGCAGCGATCCGCCCGGCCAGACCCTCGGTCAGCACGGCCGCAAGCATTTCCTGGGTCGGAACGCCCGCGAAGCGCGCATTGAGCGCCTCAGCATCCGCCGCGGTGAAGCGCGCGGCGGTGTCGAGCCGGTCGATGCGCCGGGCGGCTTCAGCCATGACGCAGCGCCCAGACCGGGCGCAGGCCATCGGCGGCGGGTTGATAGGCCTGTTCGTAGCGGGCGAAGGCGGCTTCGGCATCGACGGGGTCGAGCGGCACTTCGGGTGCGAAGGCATCGAACCCGCAGCGCCGCAGATAGGCGAGCTGATCGACCAGCACATCGCCCACCGCGCGCAGTTCACCCGCGTAGCCCGCCTCGCGCAGGATCCGCGCCGCCGAATAGCCGCGCCCGTCGCCAAAGACCGGAAAGTTGACCTCGACCAGCCGCAGGCGACCCAAATGCGGCAGCAGATCGCGGGCATCGTCGCCCGGTTCAAGCCGCACCGCCGCAGCGTTGCTCTGGGCGCCGAAGGCATCCACCGTCACGCCCGGATCGGCCACGGGCTCATCGTCGCGGAAGCGGAACTGGACCTCAGCCATAGATCGCCTCCTTGAACGGGGCCATGCCGATGCGGCGGTAGGTATCGAGGAAGCGTTCCGCGCCCTGCTTGTTGGCGAGGTACACGCCGGTCGCCCTGTCCACCGCGTCGACGATTCCGTCTTCGTCGAAACCGGGACCGGTGATCGTGCCGAGCGAGGTATCGGCGCCTTCGTTGCCGCCGAGCAGCAGCTGGTAGTTTTCCACCCCCTTGCGATCGACCCCCAGGATGCCGATGTGGCCAGCATGGTGGTGGCCGCAGGCGTTGATGCAGCCCGAGATCTTGAGCTTCAGCTCGCCGATCTCATCTGAGCGCGGCGAAAGCCGCTCGCTGATCTTCTGCGCCACAGGGATCGAGCGGGCATTGGCCAGGCTGCAATAGTCCAGCCCCGGACAGGCGATGATATCGCCGATCCGGTCAAGGTTTGCCGTGCCCAGCCCTGCTGCATCGAGAGCCTGCCACAGCGCGTAAAGATCGGCCTTCTTCACGTGCGGCAGGACCACGTTCTGGGCGTGGGTGACGCGCAGCTCGTCGAAGCTGTAATCGCGGGCCAGATCGGCCATCAGCCGCATCTGATCGGCGCTGGCATCGCCCGGTATCCCGCCGACCGGCTTGAGGCTGATCGTGACCGCCACATAGCCCGGCTGCCTGTGCGCCAGGCAATTGGTTTCGAGCCACAGCGCGAAGTCGGGATCGGAGCGGTCCACTTCATCCGATATCCCGACTTCGAACGGCGGCTCGGTGAATTGCGCCTTGATCCGTTCCAGTTCGGCCAGTGGCGGCTCGACGCCCTGGGTCAACAGGTGCGCGAATTCAGCCTCGACCTGGCGGGTGTATTCTTCCTTGCCCAGCTCGTGGACCAGGATCTTGATCCGCGCCTTGTACTTGTTGTCGCGGCGGCCGTGGCGATTGTAGACGCGCAGGCAGGCCTCGGCATAAGTGATGAACCGGTCAAGCGGCACGAAGGGATTGATGCAGGGCGCGATCATCGGGGTGCGGCCCATGCCGCCGCCGACGTAGAATGCGGCGCCCAGATCGCTCGCATCATTGCGCACGATCTTGATGCCGATGTCGTGCAGCCGCATTGCCGCGCGGTCGGTATCGCTGGCGATCACCGCCATCTTGAACTTGCGCGGCAGGAAGCTGAACTCCGGGTGGAAGGTGCTCCACTGGCGGATCAGCTCGGCATAGGGACGCGGATCGACCACCTCGTCGGCGGCGGCCCCGGCATACTGGTCGGAGGTGGTGTTGCGGATGCAGTTGCCGCTGGTCTGGATCGCATGCATCTCGACCGAGGCGAGATCGGCAAGGATATCGGGAGCCTGTTCCAGCTTGATCCAGTTGTACTGGATGTTCTGACGGGTGGTGAAGTGGCCATAGCCGCGATCGTATTTGTCGGCGATGTGGCCCAGCATCCGCATCTGCGCGCTGTTCAGCGTGCCATAGGGCACCGCCACGCGCAGCATGTAGGCGTGGAGCTGCAGGTAGAGCCCGTTCATCAGCCGTAGCGGCTTGAACTGGTCCTCGGTGATATGGCCTTCGAGGCGGCGGCGCACCTGGTCGCGAAATTCCTCGACCCGGGTATCGACCAGCTGCTGGTCGTAAGTGTCGTACTTGTACATCAGATCACCCAGTTTCCGGCCTCGGGATCGGCCGGCTTCAGTGTCAGGTCGGCGCGCACGGTGGGGCCAAGCGCGCGGATGCGTTCCTTGATGTGCGCAGGGCGCACTCCGCCTTCTTCGCGGGTGGCGTCGATCGCATAGGCGGCATTGACGCGGCGGGTGGCCTGTTCGCGGGCGAGGATGGTTTCGGCCTGATCGCCGGCATCGATCGCATCCTCGACATGGAGCGACCACGATACGCCGTCCCACCAGACCACTGCCCCGGTCTTGAGATCGTTTCCGGTCAGGATCTTCATGCCAGTGCCTCCAGCGCTAGGGCGCGCAATTTGTGGGTTTGGGGAGTCGCGGCAACCTCGCCGATCACGATCAGCGCCGGGCTGGCGACCTTTTCCTCGGCCACCAGCGCGGGCAGGCCGGCCAGCGGCGCGCGCAGCACGCGCATCGCCGGGCGGGTGGCATTCTCGATCACCGCCACCGGCATGGCGGGGGCGAGACCGTCTGCCATCAGCTTTTCCGCGATGCTACCGGCGGTAGCCACGCCCATGTAGATCACCAGCGTGCGACCGTGCCCGGCCAGCCCGGTCCAGTCCTGATCCGACAGGCCCTTGCACTGCCCGGCAACGAACGACACGATCGAGGCAGAGCTGCGGTGGGTCAGCGGGAGCTGCGCCGCCGCCGCCGCGCCGGTCGCGGCGCTGATGCCCGGCACCACTTCCACCGGCACACCGGCCGCCCGGCAGGCCTCGGCCTCTTCGCCGCCGCGCCCGAAAATGAAGGGATCGCCGCCCTTCAGCCGTACCACCTCGGTCCCGGCCAGTGCTTCCCGCACCAGCAGGGCGTTGATCGCCGCCTGGCTCATGGTGTGGCGCGAGCGCGCCTTGGCGACCGAGATCAGCCGCGCTTCCGGGTGGGCGAGGGCGAGGATCGCCGGATCGACCAGTCCATCGTGGACGATCAGCCGCGCCGCCCCGATCAGGCGCGCGGCGCGCAGCGTCAGCAGCTCGGGATCGCCGGGGCCGGCGCCGACCAGCCAGACCTTTGCGGGGGTTGGGGCAGCTTGGTTCATGCTGCGCGATGTGGCGGTGCGGCCCCCGGCGGGCCAGTCAGAATGCCTTTGCCGGGGGCAAGGTCAGCTTTGCGGGGCCTCACGCGGGGGCAGGGCGGGCCATTCCTTGATATGCAGATCGCGCTGGGGGAAGGGTATCTCCACCCCGTGATCGCGGAACAGGTGCCAAACCCGCTTGAGCACTTCGGAGCGCACATTGCCCAGCCCGGCTTCGGGATCGTCGATCCACAGCAGCACCTCGAAATCGATCGAGCTTTCGCCAAATGCGCTCAGCCAGACCACCGGCTCGGGATCGGTCTTGACCCGCACCGATTCGCGCGCCGCCTGGAGCATCAGCTGCTCGGCCAGATCGATGTCGGTGCCATAGGCCACGCCCACCGGCACCTTCACCCGCACGTCGCGGTTGGTGTAGGACCAGTTCTCGACATGGCTGGTCATCAGCAATTCGTTGGGAATGATGAATTCGATCTGATCGCGGGTGATGACCGAAACCGCACGGATCCCGATCCGGTTGACCTGCCCGAAGGTTGGCGGAGTAGTGCCGCCCACCGCGATCACGTCGCCCGGCTTGATCGAGCGGTCCATCAGCAGGATGATGCCCGAGATGAGGTTGCCGAAGGTCTTTTGCAGACCGAAACCGATCGCCAGCCCGAAGGCCCCGGAAAAGACTGTCAGCGCGGACAGGCTGATCCCCAGATAGTCGATCGCCATCAGCGCCAGGCTCAGCCAGATGGCGATAGAGGCCAGCTTTTCGCCCAGCAATTGCTGGGCCCGATCGAGCCGCTGCATGCGCCGGAACGAGCGGCGCGCGAGCATGGTTGCCGCCTTGCCCAGCACGATCACGCAGATCGCGACGAACAGCACCACCAGCGCGCGGTAGAGCGAAATGCGGGTCTCGCCGATGTCGAAGCCTATCGAATCGAGCCAGCCGAGAAGTTCGGGCAGGGTCCGCAGCGGGTTCATGGCGTCCGCCAGGCGGCCAGCGCCTGCTCGATATCGGCGATCAGATCGGCGGGATCCTCCAGCCCGATCCATAGCCGCACCGCATGGGGGTGCTGCGGATCGCAGCCGCGCGGCGGCCAGGGCATCGCCGCCCGGTCGCGCTCGGGATGGACGCCCAGGGCCAGGCTTTCAAAGCCGCCCCAGCTGTATCCGATCCCGAACAGAGTGAGCGCATCGACCAGCCGGTCACGCGCGGCGGCATCGCTCCCGGCCATGATCACAGTCATCAGCCCGCAGCCGCCGGTGAAATCGCGCTTCCACAAATCGTGGCCCGGCGAGCCGGGGAGCAACGGGAACAATACGGCGGAAACTTCGTCGCGCGTTTGCAGCCACTCGGCGATGGTGAGCGCGCTTTCGCTTGAGCGCCGCAGCCGCACGTCCATCGTCCGCAGCCCGCGCAAGGCCAGCGCGCAATCGTCGGGCGAGGCTTGCTGGCCCAGCATCAACGAGCGCTTGCGCAGCCGTGGATAGTATTCGGCGTTCGCGGTGACGCTGCCCAGCATCACGTCCGAATGTCCGCCAACATGCTTGGTCAGCGCCAGGATCGAGAGATCGACCCCGTGGCTCAGTGCGGCAAAGCCGGTCGGCCCGGCCCAGGTGTTGTCCATCAGCACGGTCAGCCCGCGCGCCTTGGCGGCAGCCGCCAGCGCGGGCACATCGCATACCTCCATGCTCAGGCTGCCGGGGCTTTCCAGCAGCACCGCGCGGCTGTTGGCGGCGATCGCGGCGGCGAAGCCATCGATATCGAGCGGATCGAAGAACCGGGTCGAAATGCCGTAGTCGCGCAGGGCGTGGGTGGCGAAGGAGCGGCTGGGATCGTAGGAATTGTCCGCCACCAGCAGCTCGTCGCCGGCCTTGAGCACGCTCAGCAGCGCCATCACCGGGGCGGCAAGGCCGGTCGGATAGAGCATTGTCCCTGCCGCGCCGGGTTCCAGCGCGGTCAGCGCCTCGGCCAGGGCCCATTGGGTCGGCCCGCCGCGCGCGCCATAGTGGAATACCCCGTCGGCATTTACGTGGCGACCGGCATCCTGCGCCGCCGTATTCTCATACAGATGGGTGCTGGCCCGCCAGACCGGGGGATTGACCGCCGGTCCGGTCCACTCCGGCTTGCGCCCGGCGCCAACCAGGCGCGTCGCCAGACCTTGCTTTCCGGGTGGAACCTTGGCCATCGGCCCTCAGGCCGCCGTCTTGGTCGCCTTGGGGGTGTCCGGATCGTTGCCCCATTCGGTCCAGCTGCCATCATAGAGCGCGGCATCGTCCTTGCCGGCCAGATGCAACGCGAAGATCAGCACGCAGGCCGTCACCCCCGAACCGCAGCTGGTGATCACCGGCTTGGCCATATCGACCCCGGCGCCCTCGAAGGTTGCGGTGATCGCGGCCTTGTCCTTGAAGGTGCCATCGGCGTTGTAAAGCTCGGTGAAGGGCACGTTGAAAGAGCCGGGAATGTGCCCGAAGGCGATGTTGGGGCGCGGATCGGCCTCTTCGCCCGACCAGCGCTTGGCGCCGCGGGCATCGACCACCTGCTCGTCCTTGGAGTGCAGGTTGGCGAGGACGTGGGCCTTGGTGCGCACGTTCTTGTCATCCTGCCAGACGGTGAAGTGGCGGTGGCGCAGGGTTTCCTTGCCCTGGGCCAGGGCGCGGCCCTCGGCCTTCCACTTGGCGATCCCACCGTCGAGGATCGCGACATCGTGCGCGCCGAACATCTTGAGCATGAACCAGGCCCGGGCGGAGGTTTTCACCGCGCTGTCATCGTAGAGCACGATCCGGCTGCCATCGCCCAGCCCCAGCGACTGCATGCGGCTGGCGAACTTTTCCGGCGGGGGCAGGGTGTTTTCGACCGGCGCGCTGGCATCGACCAGATCGGACAGGTCCATGAACACCGCGCCGGGAATGTGCCCGGCCTCGTACTCGGCCTGCGCATCGCGCCCCGTCCCGGCCAGATGCTTGGTGCAATCGACGATCCGAAGGTCGCTCGCGCCCATTTCCTTGGCGAGCCACTCGGTCGAAACCAGACTGTCCATATTCCCTAAGTCCTCCTCGCGCTGCGACGGGCGCAGCCTCCTGTCCCCAATGCCGCGCCCCTCTTCGCTGCATTTGCGAAGAAGCCTAGCCCTCCGCGAACGGGGCGTCGAGGGGGGAATCGCAGAATTTGCTAATTTACGGCGCGCTGTCCAAGCTGCGAATAGGTTCGCGGGCCAAGGTCGAGCCGGAATGGCTTGAGCGTGCCGCCCGCAGCGCGCAAATCCTCACCCACCACGAAGGTCTGCGCGACGACCAGCGGGGTTCCGGCAGCGGTGCTAGCGGCAATCCGCAGCCGCGCCAGGGGCACGAACCAGGCGGCATCGCCCGAGCGAATCGGGGTGATCGCCGTCAGCGGCAAGCGAAACTCGCCCACGAAGTCGGCGCTTTCCCCCGGCGCCAGTTCTACCAGCGCATGGCACAGCGCCAATGGCTGCGCGGCACTGGCGATCTGCTGATCGGGGGGGAGCGAAGCATGGGCGGCGATCATGTCGCCCTCGATCGCCAGCGCGGATAGCGGTTGCCCCGTGCGGTTGCTGAGCGAGATGCGATAGGCGAGCGTGGTGGCCATCAGCGATGCGGTCAACCGCCGGGCCTCGAGCGAGACCGTCAGCGGCGCGGAGGATGGGGCGGCGGCAGGGGCCGGGGCAGGAGCTGGAGCAGGCTTTGCTGGCCCAGGAGCTGGAGGAGCAGGGACCGGACGTGGACCCGGTTCCACACGCGGCGGCTCGAAGGTGATCGCTGGAACGGCCTTGCGCCCGCGCCACCACCAGGCGGCGGCAAAGGCAAGAGCTGTTGCCAGTGCCCCAAGCACGGCGGGGAGCAACCAGGGTGGCAGCGTGGATTGCGGTGCGGGCGCGGATTCGATCTGCGGCAGCGTCGAGGAAAACGACGGAGCAGGCTCCGCCGCGACCGGACTAGGGGCTTCGGTCGCTGCGGGAAGCACGCTGTCCGTAGCGCGCTCGATCGGGGCGGCGGTTGGCCGGGAAGCGCCGCCGCGCCGGACCGTGGCGGGCTGCCGCAACGCGGGCGTTGCTGCGGGAGCTTGTTCGGTGACGACCGGATTGGCCGCTGGCGCGGTCGCGGCAGGCGTCGGCGTGGGAGCGGCGGAGGCCGAAGGGCGGACAACCGGCTGGCGGGTCACCGGATTATCCGCATCGACCGGTCCTTGCGCGCGGGTAGTGCTCTCGCTTGGGCGGGCTTCGGGCAGGCGGTAGTCATTGACCGACTGGGCCGAAAGCGGTGCAGCGGCCAGTGCGAGCGCCAGAGCGCTCCATGCCCGTTGCCGTCTGCTCCCCAACCCGATCATTACCCTGTCCGTTGCCGCGTGACCCTTGCGGCTCAGCCGCGCGCGGGTGAATAGGCGGTGAACCGCGCCAATCCAACCGCTGACTTGTGCAATCCGCGCGATCGGGGCATGGCGCGTTGCATGTCAGACACACCGCGCCCCATGCACCTGGGCCAGCAAAGCCCCTTGCCCGCCTCTCCGCTTGAGGCCGTGCTCGATTATGTGCCCAACCCGCGTTCCGGCTCGCTCTACATGGTGCGCTTCGCTGCGCCCGAGTTCACTTCGCTGTGCCCGGTCACCGGTCAGCCCGACTTTGCTCATCTGGTGATCGACTATGCGCCGGGTGAAACTATCGTCGAATCGAAAAGCCTCAAGCTGTTCCTCGGCAGCTTTCGCAATCACGCGGGTTTTCACGAGGATGTGACCGTGGGTATCGCCCAGCGCCTGTTTGCCGAAATGAAGCCGCGCTGGCTCAGGATCGGCGGCTACTGGTATCCGCGCGGGGGAATCCCGATCGACGTATTCTGGCAAAGCGGCCCGCCCCCCGAAGGGCTGTGGGTGCCCGAACAGGGCGTGGCGGGGTATCGCGGACGGGGGTGATCCTTATCCGGTCCGCCATCGACATCCGTCGATGGCTTGCAACACCGGCCCGCTCCCCCGGCCCAACCACCCACAGGGTACCATGAACGGGTGGTTGGGCCGGGGGAGCGGGCCGGTGTTGCACTTCACTTTTGGCTCAGCGCGTTCCCAGGCCGCGGGCGATGATCCCGCGCAGGATTTCGCGGGTGCCGCCGCGCAGCGACCAGCTCGGCGCGTTGTGGACGATGTTGGCAAGTACCCCGGCATAGGCCGCCGCGGTGCGCGGATCGGGTTCGGCATCGACCAGCTGGCGGGCGAAATCGGGCAGGGTCTGTTCCCATACCGCGCCGACATCCTTGACGATGGCCGCCTGGAGCCCGGCATTTTCCCTGGCCTGAAGCATCGCCGCGACCGAGCGCGAGAGGCGCCGCAGCACCGCGAGCTGCGCGGTAAGGCGCCCGATGGTGGCTAGTGCGGCTTCATCCTCGCGGGCCTGGAGCACGGCGATCAGCTGATACATCAGTTCGATCGAAGAGAGGAAGCGCTCCGGCCCCGAACGTTCGAAGGCCAGCTCGCTCATCACCTGGTTCCAGCCGTCGCCCTCGGCGCCGAGCAGGTTCGCGGCGGGCACGGCCGCGTCCTCGAAATGCAGCTCGTTGAAGTGGTGCTGGCCGGCCAGGTCGATGATCGGCTTGATCGTCAGGCCGGGGGTTTTGTGCAGATCGACCAGCAGCTGACTGGTGCCCTGATGGCGGTCGGCCGGGGTGCCGCTGGTGCGGCAGAACAGGATCACATAGTCCGCTTCGTGCGCGAAGCTGGTCCAGACCTTGGTCCCGGTCACGCGGTAAAGATCGCCGTCGCGCACCGCCCGGGTGCGGGTGGCGGCAAGGTCCGATCCCGAATCCGGTTCGCTCATCCCGATCCCGAAGGCCAGCTCGCCCGCGGCGATGCGCGGCAGGATCGTCTGCTTCTGCTCCTCGGTGCCGAATTTCAGGATCGAGGGGCCACTCTGCCTATCGGCGATCCAGTGCGCGCCGACCGGGGCGCCATAGGCCAGCGATTCCTCGACCACCACATAACGCTCGAACGCGGTGCGCTCGTGCCCGCCGTACTGCTTGGGCCAGGTCATGCCCAGATAGCCGGCCTGGCCCATCGCCAGGCTGAACTCGCGGCTGAAGCCGTACCAGTTGTCCGAGCGCTGGCGCGGGCTGCGGTGGCCTAGCAGCTTGTCGAGAAAGGAGCGGAACTCGCCGCGCAGTACCAGCACTTCGGCGCTGTCGGCGGGCGGGGCGGGGAAAGGGATCATGGTCATAGCGAAGTTACCATCGGCCAGTATCCGGCCTCGCCGGCGTCGCGCGCAGCGCGGCCCAGCAGGGTTGCCCAGTGCACCTGTCCGCCGAATTCGTCGCGCCAGGTCCACAGCGAGGTGGTGTAAAGATGCAGGCGGTGTTCGCGGGTGAAGCCGATTGCGCCATGCATCTGCGTGGCAATCGCGGCGCCGTTGCCCGCCGCTTCGCGCGCGCGCAGCGAGCCGGCGGCAACCCCCAGAAGGTCGCCGCGAGCCAGGGCCTCGGCGGCAAGATCGGCAGCGGCGGTGGCGCAGGCCAGCTCGCCCGCCAGCTTGGCCAGCTCGTGCTGGACCACCTGGTTCTTCTGCAGGGGCTTGCCGAACTGGACCCGGGTGGCGGTGTGCTCCAGCGTCATGTCGAGAGCGGCCTCAAGCGCCCCGGCGATCTGGAACGCGCGCAGCGTGGCGCCTTCGGCCAGCGGGCAATGCGGAAGCGGAGCCGATGTATCGACCGCCCAGTCAATCGCCAGCGCGGGGCGCGGCTGGAAATTCATCGCCGACCCACTCTCGGCCACTGTCCATCCAGCACGGGGCACACGGTAAAGTCGGTCGCCCACGGCGACGGCGAGGCAAGCGAGATGTTCGCCCCAGGCGGTCCGCTCCACCGTTCCGGTGAGCCTGCCGTTCTGAAGCAACAGATGGTCGGCGCGGGCCAGCCCTGCGGGTCCATCGGCAAGCTCCAGCCCTGCGCTGGCCAGCAGGCGGTTGGCGCCCATCGTTTCGATCACCGGCAGCGGCACGGCGAGCTGGCCGAGCAGCCGCAGCGCTTCGCCCTGCTCGGCGGCGGACAGGCCGAACCCGCCTTGCTCCTCGCTAAGAAGCGCGAGCGGCAGACCCATTTCCTCGATTTCGGCCCACAGGCCCGGCAGCCACTGGCCTTCGCGCGCCAGGCCCTGCTCACTGTCACCAAGGCTGCGCTCGAACAGGCGCTGGATCATTTCGGCAAGCATGGTGCCCGCTCCCTCAAGAAGACGTGGTGCCGGCTACAGGATTCGAACCCGTGGCCCCCTGATTACAAATCAGGTGCTCTACCAACTGAGCTAAGCCGGCCCGTCGATGCCGCCCCTTTGCGTCAGCGCGCGCCGAAGGTCCAGCCCCCTATTGCAGCGGGCAGCCGTGCGCTGCGGGGGCCACTGACCACCGGTCGCCCTTGCGCGCCACGGCGAAGTGCTGACGCGGGGTTTCGGGCGTGGCCTCGCCGTCATCGGGGATATCGGCCCAGCGGACTGCCGAGATCGCGAAGCATTCCTCACCGTGCCAGGCATCGAGCCGCCAGTCGGCCATTTCGCCGGGCAGATCTTCGATCCGTGCCAGTTCCTTCAATCCTTGCGGCAGGACTTGCAGCACCAGCACGCCGTTGAGCGAACCGAATGCGCTCTCCGACCATTCGACCGAGGCCAGCCGCTTGCCCGATGGAGAGGGAACCGGCCTTTCGCCGGTATCGATTTCCTGGCCCGCGCCGCTGCGGTCGATCAGTTCGTAGCCATAGGATTCGTAGCCATCCCAGCCCCAGGCGAGGAACCGACCGTCCTTGCTGAGCGTGGCATCTTCGATACTGTCCTGCCAGCGCACGTCGATGCACAGCGTCGTGCCGCCAAGCGTGGCAACGGCGATGCGATCGCGGTCGGTCGCGACGATTTCCGCCATTGAGGGGGGAAAGGACAGTGGCTTTTCACGCTGTCGCAGATCCTCTCCCGAATCGGGCTTGAATTTCTCGCACCGGGCAAGATCCGGGCGGACAGCCGGAGCGGCCTTGGGGGATGACGCGGCCACCGAAGAGGCAGCCGTCGCGGCGGCGGCGGGCTGGTTTTCACCAGTTCCGCAGGCCGCCAGCCCCGCCAGGGTTGCCATCGCCAGCCAGCTTTTGCGCATCAGCTTTCTCCCCGCATTTCGCGCCGCTTCTTCCCCCACCATTCCAGGCGTTTGAGCACCTCGCGCTCGAACCCGCGCTCGACCGGGCGGTAATAGGTTTGCGCTTCCATCCCCTCGGGCCAGTAGTCGGCGCCCGAAAAGCCATCTTCTGCCTCGTGGTCATAGGCATAGTTCGCGCCGTAGCCGATGTCCTTCATCAGCTTGGTGGGAGCATTGAGGATATGGGCGGGCGGGGCCAGGCTGCCGGTTTCCTTCGCGCTTTTCCAGGCGGCCTTCTGCGCCGTATAGGCCGCGTTCGATTTGGGCGCAGCGGCAAGGTAGAGGCAGGCCTGCACGATCGCCAGCTCGCCCTCGGGGCTGCCGAGGAACTGGTAGGCATCCTTGGCGGCAAGGCATTGGGTCAGCGCCTGCGGATCGGCCAGACCAATGTCCTCGCTGGCAAAACGGACCAGGCGGCGCAGCACGTAGAGCGGCTCTTCCC
Source organism: Novosphingobium sp. (assembly GCA_024236215.1). Lineage (GTDB taxonomy): Bacteria > Pseudomonadota > Alphaproteobacteria > Sphingomonadales > Sphingomonadaceae > Novosphingobium. The sequence continues at coordinate 80,664 of JACKKX010000004.1, read as the reverse complement.
CGGCGGTCAGCATCCGGGCCATGTAATAGAGCGCAGCCTGCGGATCGGACCCGCGCAGCGCCTTGTGCAGCGCCGAAATCAGATTGTAGTGCCCGTCGCGGTCCTTGTCGTAAACGGCAACGCGGCGCTGGAGGAAGGTGCCCAGCCCGGCCGGATCGAGCGGCGCGGGGATTTTTGCATTGTAGAGCGTTTCGGCCTGGTTGAGCAGGAAGCGCCCATCGCCATCGGCGCTGGCGACAAGCGCGGCGCGGGCGTCCGGCGTCAGCGGCAAGGGGCCTTCCAGTTCCTCGGCCCGAGCCAGCAGTGTGTCGAGTGCCGCCGCATCCAGTCTGTGCAGGATCAGCACCTGCGCGCGGCTGAGCAAGGCGGCGTTGAGCGCAAAGCTGGGGTTCTCGGTGGTCGCGCCGACCAGGGTCACCGCGCCGCGCTCTACGAAGGGCAGGAATCCATCCTGCTGGGCACGGTTGAAGCGGTGGATCTCGTCCACGAACAGCAGGGTGCGCTGCCCGGCCCTGGCCGCGGTTTCGGCCTCGGCAAAGGCCTTCTTGAGATCGGCCACGCCCGAGAAGACCGCGCTGACTGCGGTAAAGCGCATCCCCACCGCATCGGCCAGCAGCCGCGCGATGCTGGTCTTGCCGGTGCCCGGCGGTCCCCACAGGATCATGCTGGAAAGGCGCCCCGCCGCGACCATGCGACCGATGGCGCCTTCCTCGCCGGTGAGGTGCTCCTGACCGATCACTTCCCCCAGCGCGGCAGGGCGCAGCCGGTCGGCCAGCGGTGCCTCGTCATCGGCGACCGGGAGCGGGGCAGGGGGAAGGTCTTGCGGGAACAGGTCGCTCATTGCCCGGCCAGCTTAGGGCCTTGTCAGCGCATTTGCACGGGGCTTGACGATAGCGTTATAAGATATATCTTAGACACATCATGAAAGGAACAAGACATATGAGAGCACACCGATGGGGCCATCGCGGCCGGGTCGACTGGCCGGCAATGGCCATGCTGTTTGGCGCGCGGCGCGGCTGGGGCCGCGCGTTCAGCGATGAAGACGGCGATTGGGGCGGCCCGCGGCGGCGGGGGCGCGGCCCCGGCGGGCGCGGAAGGGTCTTCGCGGGCGGCGAGCTGCGACTGGTGCTGCTGGCACTGATCGCCGAGACGCCGCGCCACGGCTATGAGCTGATCAAGGCGATCGAGGAGCTGAGCGGCGGTAACTATTCGCCCAGCCCCGGGGTGCTCTATCCCACGCTCAACCTGCTCGCCGACGAAGGCGCGATCGAAGAGGCTGCGGGCGACGGTTCGCGCAAGGCCTATGCCGCAACCGACACCGGGCGCACCGAACTTGACGAGCGCAGCGAGGAATTCCAGTCGCTGATCGACCGGCTCAAGGCACTGGCCGAGGACGAGGAACGCCACCGCGCCCCGCCGATCCGCCGCGCCGTGGGCAACCTGTTTGCCGCGCTGCGCGACCGGGCGGCCGACGGGGATTTCGATCGCGATACCGTGCACCGGATCGCCGAAATCCTCGATGAAGCCGCCCGCAAGATCGAACGGCTCTGACCCGCTGCGGCACGGCCTGGGCATTGCGCTTGGGCCGTGCCGGATTGCGTGCTAATCTTTCCCCATCCTGAAACGAAAATACAGGAGGGGGAGATGGACAAGGCAAGTGGCGGCGCCAAGGCGCCGGTCAGCTATTGGGTCGTGGCCGTGCTTTCGCTGGTATGGAACAGCTTTGGCGGTTTCGACTACTGGATGAGCCGCACCCGCAATGTCGAATATCTGTCGCAAATGGGCGATGTGACGGAAATCACCGCCTGGATGGACCGGTTCCCTCTGTGGGCGCAGGTTGGTTACGGGCTGGGAATCTGGGGCTCGGTTGCGGGTTCGGTGCTGCTGCTGATGCGCTCGCGCCACGCGGCGAGCGCGTTCCTGGTTTCACTGGTCGGCGCGGTGGTCAGCTTTACCGGGCAGTGGATGAACCCGGTTCCGCCCTCGCTCGATACTACTGCGGGCAAGATCATGCCCTTCGTGGTTCTTGCGGTGATCGTGTTCCTTTGGCGATTTTCCACCCGCGAGGCAGCCAAGGGCACCTTGCGCTGATCAGACCCGGGGTGTCGCCGCTGCCTTTTGCCGGATCAGCCGGATATAGGTATCGGCGACCACCTGGTTGATCTGGTCCCATGAAAACTCGCGGCTGCGCAGCTCGCCAGCGGCACCGTGGCGCGCGCGCAGATCGACGTCGGCGGCATATCCGCGCAGCGCCTCGGCAAACTGGTGGACCGCTCCGGGCTGGATCAGGCGGCCCGACACGCCGTCATCGACGAGATTCTGGCTTCCGGTTGCCGCCGCGGCAACGACCGGCAGACCGCAGGCCATCGCCTCAAGGCTAACGTTGCCAAATGCCTCGGTGGTTGAAGGAAAGAACAGCAGGTCCATCGAGGCGACCGCCCGGCCCAGCTCGGCGCCGCCCTGAAAGCCCGTGAACACCGCCTGGGGCAGCCGCGCCTCGAACCACGGTCTGGCCGGACCTTCGCCCACGATCAGCACCCGGTGCGCAACCCCGCGCCGGCGTAGCGCATCGATCGTATCGGCAAAGACGTCGAGCCCCTTTTCCATCACCAGGCGGCTGTGGAACCCGACCACGACTTCGTCGTCGGCAATGCCCAGGCTGCGGCGCCATTCGAGGCTGCGCCGGGCGGGACTGAACAGCTCGCGATCGACCCCGCGCGACCAGATGTCGATATCGTAGTTCATCCGCTGTTCGCGCAGCACCTGGGCGAAGCTTTCCGATGGCACCACCAGCGCATCGCAGCGGCGGTAGAAACGGCGCAGCATCGCAACCATCACCGGCTCGAACCAGGCGAGGTTGTAATACTGAAGATAGGTCTCGAAGCGGGTATGGACCGAGGACAGCACCGGCAACCCGCGCCGCCGCGCCCAGCTGACCGCGCGGTGGGCCACCACATCAGGAGAGGCGACATGGACCACGTTGGGCGCGAATTCGGCCAGATCGCGCCGCACCCGGGGGCTGAGCGCCAGCGGAAAGCGGTATTCGGGCCGACCGGGGATCGAAAACGAAGGCACCGAGACCAGATCGCCCTGCGGCTCGAACGCGGGCTGGGCCACGGTCGGGGAATAGACCCGCACCGCCGCGCCCTGGCGCAGCAAGTATTCGACCAGCCGGTTGAGCGCGCGGTTCGCCCCGTCGAGCACATAGTTGTAATTGCCCGTGACGAGGGCGATCCTGAGATCGGCGGTGTCCATCGGCAGCGCTCTAACCGATTGGCGGGCAAAGCGCGAGTCGCGGCCTTGCCCGGCCGGGATCAGGCGGCTTCCTTCTTGCGCCCGGCCTTCTTGCGTTCATGCGGATCGAGAATCGCCTTGCGCAGACGAATGCTCTTCGGCGTCACCTCGACCATCTCGTCATCGTCGATATAGGCGATGGCCTGTTCCAGCGTCATGATCTTGGGCGGGGTCAGACGGATCGCGTCGTCCTTGCCGGTCGAGCGGAAGTTGGTGAGCTGCTTGCTCTTCATCGGGTTGACTTCAAGATCGTCGGGCTTGGCGTTTTCGCCGATGATCATGCCTTCGTAGATCTTGTCTTGCGGACGCACGAACAGGATCCCGCGTTCTTCCAGGCTGTTGAGCGCATAGCCCACCGCCTCGCCCGCGCAGTTGGAGATCAGCACGCCGTTGGGGCGGCCGTCGATCGCGCCCTTGTAGGGGCCGTACTTTTCGAACAGGCGGTTCATGATCCCGGTGCCGCGCGTGTCGGACAGGAATTCGCCGTGATAGCCGATCAGGCCGCGCGACGGGGCGCTGAAAGTGATGCGGGTCTTGCCGCCGCCGCTGGGGCGCATGTCGGTCATCTCGGCCTTGCGCAGCGCCATCTTGTCGATGACGGTGCCCGAGTGTTCGTCGTCCACGTCGATCACGACCTGTTCGTAAGGTTCGGTGCGCTGGCCGTTCTCATCGGTGCGGTACAGTACGCGCGGGCGGCTGATGCCGAGTTCGAAGCCTTCGCGGCGCATCGTTTCGATCAGCACGCCCAGCTGCAGTTCGCCGCGCCCGGCCACTTCGAAGCTGTCCTTGTCGGCGCTTTCGGTAACCCTGATCGCCACGTTGCTTTCGGCTTCGCGCTCCAGCCGGTCGCGGATCATGCGGCTGGTCACCTTGGTGCCCTCGCGCCCGGCCATCGGGCTGTCATTCACCGCGAAACGCATCGACAGCGTCGGCGGGTCGATCGGCTGGGCATGGAGCGGCTCGGTCACCGCAGGATCGGCGATGGTGTTGGCCACGGTCGCATCGGTCAACCCGGCGATCGAAATGATGTCCCCGGCGCGGGCTTCGTCCACCGGCACGCGTTCCAGCCCGCGGAAGGCCATCAGCTTGCTGGCGCGGCCGGTTTCGACCACCTTGCCGTCACGGTCGAGCGCGTGGATTGCCGAGTTGACCTTGATCGTCCCCGACTGGACCTTGCCGGTCAGGATCCGGCCCAGGAAGTTGTCGCGATCGAGCAGCGTGACCAGGAACTTGAACGGCCCGTCGACATCCGCCGCCGGGGCGGGGACGTGATTGACGATCTTCTCGAACAGCGGGGTCAGCGTGCCTTCGCGCAAGGAGGGGTCTTCGTTGGCATATCCGTTGCGGCCCGAGGCGTAGAGCACGGGGAAATCGCACTGTTCATCGGTCGCGTCGAGGCTGACGAACAGGTCGAACACTTCGTCCAGCACTTCCTGGATGCGTTCGTCCGGGCGGTCGATCTTGTTTACCACCACGATCGGGCGCAGACCCAGCGCCAGCGCCTTGCCGGTGACGAACTTGGTCTGCGGCATCGCGCCTTCGGAGCTGTCGACCAGCAGGATCACGCCGTCGACCATGGACAGGATGCGCTCCACCTCGCCGCCGAAGTCGGCGTGGCCGGGGGTGTCGACGATGTTGATCCGCGTGCCGTTCCATTCGACCGAGGTGCACTTGGCCAGAATGGTGATCCCGCGTTCCTTTTCCAGATCGTTCGAATCCATCGCGCGCTCTTCAACGCGCTGGTTGTCGCGGAAGGTGCCGGATTGGCGGAACAGCTGGTCGACCAGGGTGGTCTTGCCGTGGTCAACGTGCGCAATGATCGCGATATTGCGCAGGGGAAGCGGGGCGGACATCGTCAAATTCCTGAAATGCGGGAGGGGCGGCACTTGCTGCGCCGCAATATTGGCGCGCCCCTAGCCCAAGCGAGGTCCAGGAGCAAGCGGCGCAGCATGCGGCGTAGCAAGCAGCGCGCCAGGTGGATTGGCGAGCGCGGGTCTTGCCACTATAGGCGGCGCCCATGATGACCAAGCATTTGCGCGCCGCCCTGCTCGTTTCGATTGCCCTGCCAGCCGCAGCGCAGGCTCAGGAAAGCGCGCCTGCCGAAGAAGAATACTACGAGGAGGCGGCAGCAGCCGAGGAGGAAGCCGCGCCCCCGGCCGACGATTTCACCCCGGCCGATGACGATGCGGTGATCGTGGTCACCGCAACCAAGCGCGAGCAGACGCTGAAGGACGTGCCGGTTGCGGTTTCGGTTGCCAGCGGCGAGGCGCTTGAACGCACCCAGGTGCGCGACCTCAAGGATCTCCAAATGCTGGTCCCTGCGCTCAGGGTTACGCAGCAGCAAAGCTCCGCCCAGACCAACTTCATCATCCGCGGTTTTGGCAACGGGGCCAACAACGCCGGGATCGAGCCCTCGGTGGGGGTGTTCGTCGACGGGGTCTATCGCAGCCGCGCCGCTGCCCAGATCGGCGATCTGCCCGATGCGCTGCGGGTCGAGGTGCTGCGCGGGCCGCAATCGACGCTGTTCGGCAAGAACGCCAGCGCCGGGGTGATTTCGATCGTCACGCGTGAGCCGTCGTTCCGTTTTCATGGGTCGCTCGAGGGCAGTTACGGCAATCTTGGCGCTACGGTGGTCAAGGGCTATGTTACCGGGCCGGTGAGTAAGAACATCGCCGCGAGCCTTGCAGCCGGGATTAACCGCCGCGATGGCTATGTCCGCGATCTTGGCACCGGCGAGAAAGCCAACGAGCGCGATCGCTGGTTCGCGCGCGGGCAGCTGAAATTCGCCCCCGGCGATGTGTTCTCGGTCCGCCTGATCGCCGACTATGACCGGATCGACGAGGATTGCTGCGCGGTGGTCAACCTGCGCCGATCGAGCGCAACCTCGGCGATCGAGGCGCTGGGAGGCCACGTCAACGCGGCGTCCACGCCCTTTGCCGACGTTACCTGGTCGAACCTTGCGTCAAGCAACAAGATCGAAAACTGGGGTCTCTCGGCCCAGGCCGATTACCAGGTGGGGCCGCTCAAGGTCACCTCGATCACCGCCTGGCGCGAAAGCCACAGCCTGACCAATCAGGATTCGGACTTCACCAGCGCGAACCTGATCGGGCAGAACCGGGGCGATACGGACATTTCCACCTTCACCCAGGAACTGCGCGCCTCGGTGGGTTTCCTCGACGTGTTCAACGCCATGCTGGGCGCATTCTACTTCCACGAAAACGTCAGCAGCGAGAATGTGCTGACCTATGGATCGCAGTTCCGTGCCTATGCCGATCTGCTTTCGGTCGGCGGGATCACCACGCTTGAAACCGCGCTCTACGGATCGAACACCGGCCGTTTCTTTGCCGCCGGGCAAGGGCTCACCGATCGCTTCGCGATGAGCAACGCTGCCTGGTCGGTGTTCGGCAATGTCGATTACAAGGTCCGGCCAGGGGTGACGGTGACGCTGGGCGGGAACTACACCCGCGATGCCAAGGATGTCAGTTCCAACACCGTCAGCACCGATACCTTCTCGGCACTGGTCCTGTCGAACTATGGCGCCTCGGCGCTGAGGCCGTTTCAGTTCCTGCCGCCATTCCTCAACTTTCCCAACGCGGTGGAAAGCGGCAAGACCCGCGATGGCGACTGGTCGTGGAACGCGCGGCTTGCGATCGATCTCTCGCCCAAGGTGCGCGCCTATCTCAGCTATGCCACCGGGTTCAAGGCCAGCTCGTTCAACCTCTCGCGCGATAGCCGTCCGCTCGCGGCGGACTATGCGGCGCTGGGTACGGCGGGCCTCCTGGTGCCGAACCTCTCCACCGGATCGCGCTTTGCCGGCCCGGAGGATGCCAAGGTCTGGGAACTGGGCATCAAGGGCGACTGGGGCGTTGCCAGCGCCAATTTGACCCTGTTCAAGCAGACCATCGACGGGTTCCAGTCGAACGTGTTCACCGGCACCGGTTTTGCCCTGGCCAACGCCGGGCGCCAATCGATCCGCGGTGCCGAGTTCGATGGACAGGTGCGCCCGCATGCCAATCTGACGCTGAGCCTTTCGCTGGTGGTGCTCGATCCCAAATATGACAGCTTTCCCAATTCGCCGCTGGGCGATCTGACCGGCAGGCGACCCGCCGGGATCCCCTCGCTTTCCGCCACCTTCGGGGCACAGTGGAGCCACAAGTTCGGCAACGGCGATCGCCTGACGCTGCGCAGCGATTTTCACTATGAAAGCGCGACCCAGGTGGTCGATGGCCTGCCCGGCTTTATCCAGCGCGATGCAGCGGGCAATGTCGTGAGCTACCAGCCCGCCTTCGATGCCGCGCGCCCGTTCCGCCGCGATGCCGACGATCTGGGCGCCTCGATCACCTATGGCCTAGCGGGGGGGCTCGAAATGTCGCTCTGGGGGCGCAACCTGCTGAACGACCGTACGATCATCACCGTGTTCGATTCGGTTGCCCAGCCAAGCTCGATCTCGGGCTACACCAACCAGCCGCGCACCTATGGAGCGACGGTGCGGTTCAAGTGGTAGGCTAGAGCCTGTCCTGGTTAGGTGGATGCACCGGCACGGAGCCATTTTTGGCCCAGCGCGAGGCGCGAGGAGAGAGCCATGCCATCGCATAGTGACCGACGAGCAACGCTGCGATGGGCCAAAAATGGCCCGCCCCTGCGGGGTCGCGTCAGGAAGGCCGCTGGCTGCGTCGTGTCGATTTGCAGGGGCAACCAGCCCCTGCTACACGCCACTCCTATCCAGCGGCCTTCCTGACGCGATGACGGTGCTTCCACCTAACCAGAACAGGCTCTAGGCCTCGCCCGGTACCTCAACCCGCAGCATGGCCAGCGCGGCGATCACCAAGGTTCCTGCGGCAAAGGCCATGGTCCAGATCGGCTCGCCCGGGAACCAGGCTTTCATGATCGAACCCATCGCAGTCGCCACCAGTAGTTGCGGCACAACGATGAAGACGTTGAACAGGCCCATGGTTATGCCAAGCTTGGATTGTGGCAGGCTGCTGGCAAGGATCGCATAGGGCATGGCCAGGATCGAGGCCCATGCGATGCCGATGCCCACCTCGCTAAGCAGCAGCCACTGCGGATCGGTGATGAGGAAGAAGCTGGCATAGCCCGCCGCACCGGCAAGCAGACAGACCATATGGGTGCGCGCCTTGCCCAGCCGCCGCGATAGCCAGGGCAGCAGCGCCAGCGCCGCGATCGCGGCAACGCCATTGTAGACCGAAAACAGCACCCCTACCCAATTGCCGCCGTCCTGATAGCCGGCGCTCGCCGGATCGGGTGAAGCGAAGAACTCCTGGGCAACCACCGGGGTGGTGTTGATCCACATGATGAACAGGGCAGACCAGCTGAAGAACTGCACCAGCGCCAGGCGTTTCATGATCTCGGGCATGCCGGAAAAATCGCCGACGATGCTGGTTAGCATCGAAGCCGGGCGCCCGGCCCGGGCCAGCGCGATCGCGGCCAGGCTGACCAGACCGTAACCGCACAGCAGCGCCGCGAGCAGATAGACCTCCTTTTCGAGGCCGCGCTCACTGGTGAAGAAGGCGAGCAGCAGCCCTGCCGCCACCCAGCGCAGCGGCGCCACCATGCTACGCGCCGCCAGAGCGGCAGTATCGGCCGACGTATCCTGCACTGCCTGCTCGCCATAACCGGCCAGTTCCTGCGGCGAATATTCGCGGGTGGTCAGCACCGTCCACAGCACCGCGAGGAACAGCGCGATACCCCCCGCCCAGAACGAATAGCGCACCGTATCCGGAATCCCGCCACCCACGACCTGATTGGCGACGCCGAAATGGTCGAGCAGCCAGGGGAACAGCGATCCCGCCACCGCCCCGGCGCCGATAAAGGCGGTCTGAACGGCATAGCCCGCGGTGTGCTGGTCCTTGTCGAGCATGTCACCAACAAAGGCGCGGAACGGCTCCATCGATACGTTAAGGCTGGCATCGAGCATCCACAGCAGGGTGGCCGCCATGAGCAGCGCTCCGGAAAGCGGCATCAGGACCAGCGCCAGCGCGGCGAGTACGGCGCCGGCCAGAAAATAGGGCCGCCGTCGCCCCATCCGGCCAAGCCAGGTCCGGTCGCTGAGATGGCCGATCACCGGCTGAACCAGCAGGCCCGTCAGCGGAGCGGCAATCCACAGGGCCGGAAGATCGTCGAGGCTCGATCCAAGCGACTGGAACACCCGGCTCATGTTGGCATTTTGCAATGCGAAGCCGATCTGAATTCCGAAGAAGCCGAAGCTGATGTTGAACAGCCCGGCCCAGCCCTGGCGCGGTTTTGCCATTGCGGTGCAATCCTTCCCCTATCCCGGCGTCATGGCTGGCACGCCCGCGCTTCCGCGACAACAGGCATACGAATACATAGCTCAACCCAGGGTTGAGCGGCGCGCGATCAGTTGCGCCGGGATGGTGCGGTTATCGAGCGGCCGATCCTCGATCTGGGCGAGCAGGGTTTCGACCAGCAGTTCGCCCCCCGCCTTGAGATCCTGCATCAGCGTGGTGAGCGGCGGGTTGGTCATGCTTGCGGCCGGCTGGTTGTCGAACCCGACAATGGCGACGTCCTCGGGAACCCGCAGACCCGCTGCGGCCAGTGCCCGCAGCGCGCCGATCGCGATCAGATCGCTCGCCGCAAAGATCGAATCGAATTCGATCCCTGTTTCAAGCAGCGCCCTGACTGCTTCGGAGCCTGCTTCCTCGAAATTCAGCGCATCGCACTGTAGGGAGGGTTGGGGAGAAATGCCCGCCTGCGCCAGGGCGGCGCACAGCCCGCGATAGCGATCGGCGAACTCGGGGTAGTGTTCATCGGCCTGGCCAAGGAAGGCAATCCGCTTGCGCCCAAGGCCAAGAAGGTGCTCGCCAGCCGTTTGACCGGCCCCGAAGTTGTCTGAACCGACGGTCGATCCGATGTTGTTCGCCCCGACCGAACCCCAGCGTACGAAATGGGTGCCATGCTCAACCAGATCGGTCAGGCGGCGTTCGTAAAGCGTGTAATCGCCATAGCCGAGCAGGATCAGCCCATCGGCGCGGTGGCTGTCCTGATAGCGCACATGCCAATCATCCTCCATCTTCTGGAACGAGATCAGCAGATCGAGCCCGCGGCTGGCGCAGGAACGGGTGATCGATCCAAGCATGGCAAGAAAGAACGGGTTGATCGCGCTTTCCTCGGGCCCGGGTTCCTCGAAGAACAGCAGCGCGATGGTGTTGGACCGCTGCGAGCGGAGCGACGAGGCATTCTTGTCGACCGAGTAGTTGAGCTCGCGCGCGATTGCCTCGATCCGCTGGCGGGTAGCCAGACTGACCGACCGCGAGCCGCGCAGCGCACGGCTGACCGTGGGCTGCGAGACCCCCGCGATATAGGCGATATCGAAGCTGGTCGGCTTGTTCGAGCGCTTGCGTCCCATCCACCCTGTCCCTCTCGGCCGGCTCAGACAGTGGCCGGAAGGCCACAGCTGCCGCTGCCGCATATTATGCGTATACGTATGCCTTCTTCCTGCGGGCAATGCCACCACACTATTCAGCGCTCCGATGCAGGGGGGAACGGGCCCAACGCCCGGACCTGCAAGCAATCGGGTCGACGCGCCGGGGCCCTCGTTCGTCCGGCGGGTTTGGGAGAGTACACCGTGGCACTTCGCACCAAGACTTTTGGTGGCATCGGCGCATCCGCGCTGGCCATCGCCGTTTCCGCCCTTGCCCTTCCGGGCACTGCCTTTGCGCAGGCCGCCGACGATGCAGATGCCGAAGGCACGATCATCGTCACCGGCTTCCGCGCCAGTATCGAAAGCGCGGTCAACACCAAGAAGAAGGCCGATACGATCGTCGAATCGGTCTCGGCGGAAGACATCGGCAAGCTGCCGGATGCCTCGATCGGCGAGTCGCTTGCCCGTCTGCCGGGCCTGACCTCGCAGCGCCTGGCCGGCCGCGCCAACTCGATTGCGATCCGCGGTCTTGGCCCCGACCTGTCGTCGACCACCATGAACGGTCGTCCGCAGACCTCGACCGGTGAGCAGCGCAACGTCGAATTCGACCAGTTCCCCTCTGAAACCGTCAGCCGGATCGATGTCTACAAGTCGCCGATGGCCTCTCTGGTCAACCAGGGCCTGGTCGGCACGGTCGACATCAAGACCCTGCGTCCGCTCGAGATCGGCAGCCGCATCCTTTCGATCGGCGCGCGCGGCACCTATGCCGATATGGGCAAGGTCAACGCCGAAAGCCGCGACAAGGGCTTCCGCGTGACCGGCACCTATGCCGACAAATTCGCCGACGATACATTCGGCGTGGCGCTTTCGGCGGCCTACACCGACGATCCCTATCAGTCCGAGGAGTTCGAGGCCTGGGGCTATGCCGATAGCGGCTCGAACAAGGTGATCGGCGGGATCAAGCCCTTCGGCGTCTCCTCGCGGGTCAAGCGCGCGGCCTTCCAGGGCACTCTGCAGTGGGAAATGACGCCGCAGTTCACCCTGACCGCCGATGCGTTCTATTCGCACTTCACCGACAAGCAGATCAAGCGCGGGATCGAGTTTCCGCTGGCCTGGTCGGGCGCCTCGCTGACCTCAACCGGAACCACCGGCAACCTGATCACCGGCGGAACCTTCACCGGGGTCGGCGCGGTGGTCAACAACCACGGCTACGAGCGCAATTCGGATATCTTCTCGGGCGGGATCAACGGCAAGTACGAAGGCGACGACGGCTGGTCGGCAATGTTCGACCTCGGCTATTCCAAGACCAAGCGCAACGAGCTGAGCCTGGAAAGCAATGCCGGCACGATCAACAACTCCACCAAGCTGCTCGACACGCTGACCTTCGTCAGCGATTCGCACGGCACCCACTTCACCAGCCACGTGCTCGACTATTCGAATGCCAGCCTGATCGTGCTGACCGACCCGCTCGGCTGGGGCGGCGGCGCGCCTTCCGGACACCAGGAAGGCTACTACAACGATCGCAAGATCGACGACGAGATCAAGAGCTTCCAGGCCAAGGTCGCGCATGAGTTCGAGCAGGGCCTTGTTCAGCGGCTCAGCGTGGGCATGTCCTACAACGATCGCACCAAGTCCAAGACCCCCGAGGAATATTACCTCAACCTGGCCAACGGGGCGACTTCGCTGGTCCTGCCTTCGCAGTACAGCCTTGCGCCGACCAACTTCGCCTATATCGGTTCGGGCAACATGGTCAGCTACGATCCGTTCAAGCTGCTGGCCGACGGAGTTTTGGTGAAGGTCGCCAACACCAGCAAGGATATCCCCGCCAAGGCCTATTCGGTGACCGAGCGACTGCTCTCGTTCTATGTCCAGGCCGATCTGCGCGGAACCCTGGGTTCGGCCGATCTTTCGGGCAACATCGGCGTGCTGGCGCAGAACACCGAGCAGAAGTCGAGCGGGCTGGTCAATCTGGCGACTTACCCCTCGACGCAGGAATACCGGGTCGAAGGCGCGACCTATTGGGACGTGCTGCCCAGCCTCAACCTCTCGCTGCGCTTCCCGAGCGATTTCGTGATCCGCTTCGCGGCGGCCCGCGAGATCCAGCGTCCGCGTCTTGAAGACCTCAAGGTCAGCCGCGACTATTCCTACAACGTCACCGGCAACTACATCTCGGGTAGCGGCGGCAACCCCAAGGTTCGCCCCTATCGCGCCTGGGCCGCTGACCTGAACCTCGAAAAGTACTTTGGCGGCAAGGGTTATGTCGGGCTGCAGCTGTTCTACAAGAAGTTCGACAGCTTCATCTACCGCGCACCGGCAGCGTTCGACTACAGCGGCTTGCCGATCACCCTGCCGCCGAACGTGACGATCAACTGGATCGGGACGATCACCCAGCCGGTCAACGTCAACAATGGTTCGCTCTACGGCGCCGAACTTGCCGGCTCGATCCCGCTCAGCGTGATCACCCCTGCCCTCGACGGGTTCGGCATCACCGGCGGCGTCGGCTATACCAAGACCAATATCACCCCCACTCTGGGCGGCGTTTCGGAAGACATTCCGGACTACTCGAAGTGGGTTGCCAACGGCACCGTCTACTTCGAGAAGTGGGGCTTCAACGCCCGCGCCTCGGTGCGCTACCGCTCATCGTTCGTGGGCAAGTTCGTCGGCTTCGGCGGTGAGCTGGTCGACAAGCGGATCCTGGGCGAGACCATCGTCGATGGCCAGATCGGCTACGATTTCGGCGGAGACAGCATGCTCAAGGGCCTGTCGGTCTATCTGCAGGGTCAGAACCTGACCAACGAGCCCGAGGTTTCGATCTCCAACGGTTCTCCTCTGCAGATCATGAACTATCAGAGCTACGGTCGCCGCTTCATGGCCGGGTTCACCTACAAGTTCTGAGGACATGAGGGAGGCGGGGTTTCGGCTGGTTCCGGAATCCCGCCAACTCCTCTTGCAAGCAGGGCCCGACAGGGCACAGGATCGGTGCCGTCTGCTGGCGGCGGAAGGAGCCCTGTGGCAGTGCAAGGCATGAACAGGATCGTCATCGTCGGAGGAGGCACGTCCGGCTGGATGTCCGCCGCCGCGCTGGCGCGGTTCCTCGATCTTTCGCGCTGGCAGGTCACCCTGATCGAAAGCGACGAAATCGGCACCATCGGCGTGGGCGAAGCCACCATCCCGATGGTTCGCAATTTCAATCAGGCGCTGGGGATCGACGAGGCCGAATTCATGGCCGCGACCCAGGCTTCGTACAAGCTCGGGATCAATTTCGAGGGCTGGGGCGGGTTCGACCAGGCCTATATCCATGCGTTCGGACTGGTCGGGCGCGGCCTGGGGTTGCTGCCGTTCCAGCACTACTGGCTGCGCGGCCGCGCCGAGGGTTTGGCGGGGCCGCTGGGCGATTATGTGCTCAACGCGGCGGCCGCCCATGCTGGCCGCTTCGCCCATGTCGAACGCGCGCCCGACAGTCCGCTGCCGCCGATGCCCTATGCCTACCATCTCGATGCGACGCTCTATGCGCGCTACCTGCGCGGCTATGCCGAAAAGGGCGGGGTAGTCCGGCGCGAGGGGCGGATCGTCGAGGTGCAGCGCCACGGCGAAAGCGGCGATGTGGCGGTGCTGCGGCTGGCCGACGGGGGCGAGCTGGCAGGCGATCTGTTCGTTGACTGTTCGGGCTTTCGCAGCCTGCTGCTCGGCGAGGCGCTGGGCGTGGGCTATGAGGACTGGGGTCAGTGGCTGGCATGCGACCGCGCGGTTGCGGTGCCCACCGCGCGGACCGATCCTCTGGTGCCCTATACCCGCTCGGTCGCGCAGCGCGCAGGCTGGCGCTGGCGCATCCCGCTCCAGCATCGCACCGGCAACGGCCATGTGTTCTGTTCAAACCTGATGAGCGAGGATGAGGCGACCCGGCTCCTGCTCGATCAGGTCGATGGCCAGGTGCTGGCCGAGCCGCGGGTGATCCGCTTCCGTTCGGGCCGCCGCACCCGCTTCTGGGACCGCAACGTCGTGGCGATCGGGCTGGCTTCGGGCTTTATCGAACCGCTTGAATCGACCGCGATCCATCTTGTCCAGACCGCGATCAGCCGTCTGCTCGATTTCCTCCCCAATGGTCCCGTCGCCGCGGCCGACCGCGACGGCTTCAACCGGCTCGCACTGTTCGAGATCGAGAAGATCCGCGATTTCGTGATCCTGCACTATGCCGCCAACGGACGAAATGGCGAGCCATTCTGGGATCACAAGCGGACGATGGAATTGCCCCAGCCGCTCGCCGAACGCATCGCCATGTTCCGCGCCTCGGGCCGGATCGTGCGCGAACACGATGAACTGTTCGATGTTCCCGGCTGGGTCCAGGTGATGATCGGTCAGGGAATCGATCCGCAGGGCTGGCATCCGCTGGCCGATCAGCTCTCGATCGAGCAGCTTGGGGGCTTCCTCGATACGGTCAAGGATGCCTATGCACGCGATGCGGCGCGGATGCCTTCCCATGCCGATTTCATTGCCCGGTATTGCCCCGCAGGAGCACCCGATGCCTAAGCCGCCGATGCCCATTGCCCTGGCACTTTCGCTGGCGCTGGCCCTGCCGGCCTGCGCCCGGACGCCTGCCGCAATACCTACCGCGGCCGCAGATTTTCGGGCGCGGGCTCCCGGCGACGAGGTGGTCTATTTCGTTCTGCCCGATCGTTTCGAGAATGGCGATCCCGGCAACGATCGGGGCGGGCTGAAGGGCGATCGCCTGGTCACCGGTTTCGATCCGTCGGCGCGCGGGTTCTACCACGGCGGCGATCTCAAGGGGCTGACTGCACGGCTTGACTACATCCAGGGGCTGGGCGCCACCGCGATCTGGCTGGGCCCGATTTTCAAGAACAAGCCCGTGCAGGGGCCGCCGGGCCAGGAAAGCGCCGGTTACCACGGCTATTGGGTGACCGATTTCACCGCAGTCGATCCGCACTTCGGGACCGAGGCCGGTTTTCGCGCCTTTGTCGAGGCGGCTCATGCGCGCGGGATGAAGGTCTATATGGACATCATCGCCAACCACACCGCCGATGTGATCCAGTATCGCGAACTGGCTCCCGAAGGCGGCTATCCCTATCGCTCGAAGGCGGACTTTCCCTATTCGCGGCGCGGCGGGGTGGGAGGAACGCCGATCAACCCCGGCTTCGCTGGCGACGCCGATCCCTCGCCCGCCAACTGGGCCAGGATGACCGATCCCGCGTTTGCCTACACTCCCTATGTGCCCAAGGGTGAGGAGAACGCCAAGGTTCCCTCGTGGCTCAACGATCCGATCTATTATCACAACCGCGGCAACTCGGACTGGGTCGGCGAAAGTGCGCTCTACGGCGACTTTTCGGGACTGGACGATCTCGCGACCGAGAATCCGCGGGTCGTTGAAGGATTCATCGAGATTTATGGAAGCTGGATCGACCGGTTCGGGATCGACGGCTTCCGGATCGATACGGCAAAGCATGTGAACCCCGAGTTCTGGCGAGCATTCGTTCCGGCAATGCTCGATCGGGCGAAAGCACGCGGAATTTCCAACTTCCACATATTCGGCGAGGTTGCGGTCAGCGACTACGATCCGGCGCTGCTCGCCTCATGGACGCGCAACGCGGGGCTGCCGGCGGTTCTCGATTTCGGCTTTTCGGTTGCCGTGGCGGAGGCAGTCGGCGGACGCGCGGGCACAACCGATCTTGCCCGGCTGTTCGATGACGATGCGCTTTATCAGGGCGGAAAGCAGGGCGCGTTGCAATTGCCGACCTTCGTATCCAATCACGATGCCGGCCGTCTGGCGATGCTGGTCAAGCAGGCCAATCCGCAGATTTCCCAGGAAGAGCTCTTGGCCCGCACCATGCTGGGCCATGCCATGCTGCTGACCCTGCGCGGGGTGCCGGTGATCTATTCGGGCGATGAGCAAGGCTTTGTCGGCACCGGTGGCGATCAGCAGGCGCGTCAGGACATGTTCGCGAGCAAGGTTGCGCAATACAACGATCAGCCGCTGATCGGTACCAATGCGACGACCGCCGAGGCGAATTTCGACCCTGGCCATCCGCTCTACCGCCTGATCGCGGATCTGGCAGAGGTGCGCCGCACAACCCCGGCACTGCGCGGCGGCTCGACCAAGGTCCGGGCATTTTCCGACAAGCCGGGATTGTTTGCCGTCTCGCGGTTCGATCCGGAGAGCCAGCGCGAGGTGGTTGCAGCCTTCAACACTGCCGACCGGCCCATTACCGCCCGGATCGCAATCGAACCTGGCAGTCTTGCCTTCGCACCTCTCTCGGGCCAGTGCCCTCTAACGGCCGACGCGCCGGGCACTGTCACGATTACCCTGCCTGCTCTGGGCTTTGCGGTTTGTGCCGCCAAGGAATGAATGATCGGCCTGATTTCATGAACCGCATGTCACGTCTTGAAGCGACCGCCGGTCGCACCGCCAGCTCTTGGTGGCGCGGAGCGGCGATTTACCAAGTCTATCCGCGCAGCTTCCGCGATTCCAATGCCGACGGGATCGGGGATCTGGCCGGGGCAACCGAACGCCTGGACTATATCGCCTCGCTTGGGGTCGATGCGATCTGGCTTTCTCCGTTCTTCACCTCGCCGATGAAAGACTTCGGCTATGACGTGGCCGACTATTGCGATGTCGATCCGATCTTCGGCAATCTGGCCGATTTCGACGCACTGGTCGCGCGGGCGCACAAACTTGGCCTCAAGGTGCTGATCGATCAGGTCTATGCCCACAGTTCCGATCAGCACGCCTGGTTCACCGAGAGCCGACAGGATCGGGCCAATCCCAAGGCCGACTGGTACGTCTGGGCCGATGCCAAGCCCGACGGATCGCCGCCCAGCAACTGGCAGTCGGTATTCGGCGGCCCGGCCTGGACCTGGGATGCGCGGCGGCGGCAGTACTATCTGCACAATTTCCTCTCCAGCCAGCCGCAGCTCAACGTGCACAATGGCGCCGTGCAGGATGCGCTGCTTGAAGTGGCGAAGTTCTGGCTCGATCGCGGAGTCGATGGCTTTAGGCTCGATGCGCTCAATTTCGCGATGCATGACCCGCAGCTGCGGGACAATCCGCCCGCGCCCGAGGATGGCAACCCGCGCACCCGCCCGTTCGATTTCCAGCAACGGCTCTACAATCAGGGACACGCGGATATTCCGGCCTTCCTTGGGCGGATTCGCGAGCTGACCGATAGCTATCGGGCGGTGTTCACCATGGCCGAGGTCGGCGGCACCGGGGCACTGGCCCAGATGCAGTCCTATACCCAGGGCGAAACCCGGCTCAACAGCGCCTATGGCTTCGATTTTCTCTATGCTGCGGCGCTGACCCCGCAGCTCGTCGCCGCGGCCCAGGCAGACTGGCCCGATCGGCAAGGCGTGGGCTGGCCAAGCTGGGCATTCGAGAACCACGATGCTCCCCGCGCGCTTTCGCGCTGGTCCCGGCCTGAAGACCACGAGGCCTTCGCGCGGATGAAGGCGGTGCTGTTTGCCGCGCTGCGGGGCAATATCATTCTCTATCAGGGGGAAGAGCTGGGGCTGACCCAGGTCGATATTCCCTATGATCAGCTCCAGGATCCCGAGGCGATCGCCAACTGGCCGCTGACCCTGTCGCGCGATGGCGCCCGCACACCGATGCCCTGGACAGCGCAGGACGAGCATGGCGGCTTCAGCGCGGTACAGCCCTGGCTGCCGCTGGGCGCGGACAATCTTGCCCGTGCGATCGACCGGCAGGATGGCGATCCCGCCTCGCTGCTCAATCTGACCCGCAGACTGCTTGGTCTGCGCCAAGGCAGCCCGGCGCTGCGCGAGGGAAGCTTTGCGCTGCTCCACGCCGACGATGCGGTGCTTGCCTTCTGCCGCGAGGCGGCTGGCGAGCGGATGACCTGCCTGTTCAACCTCTCCGCCATGTCCGCGCCTTGGCCGCAGGCTGCGGCGCGGTCCGGCGATGAGGCCGTTGCCCTCAACGGCGCTTCGGTCGGCCGCTTGCCGCCCTTTGCCGCGCTGATCCTGCGCGAGGAGATCTGATTGCCATGAACCGGTTCCGCATCCTCGGCGTGCTTGGCGCGTTGTTGTTTTCCTTCCCTGCGCTCGCCCAGAACAGTGCACCGCCCGCCACGGTCCTGTCGCCTGACGGGGCGATCGCCGTCACGGTTGGGGCTGACGGTGAAGGCCACCCGGTGTGGACGCTCAGCCGCAAGGGCAAGCTGCTGGTTTCCCCTTCGCGGCTCGGCTTTCTGCTGACCGACGGGCTGCCGCTCGATCGCGGCTTCACCGTTACCGGGGAAAGCCGGGGCAGCGGTGACGACACCTGGGAGCAGCCCTGGGGCGAGCGCCGCTATGTGCGCGATCACTATAACGAGCTGACCGTCAGCTACCGCCAGAACGCCGATCGCGGCGGGCGGTTGCTCAGCGTGCATTTCCGCCTGTTCGATAATGGGATCGGCTTTCGCTATGAGCTGCCCGAGCAGCCCGCTTTCAAGACGATGCACATCGCCGAAGAGCTGACCGAGTTTCGCCTCACCACCAACGGTACCGCGCTGTGGATTCCCGGCGGCGAATTCAACCGCTACGAACAGCTCTATTCGCGCACACCGATCGATGCGATCTCCACCGCGCATACCCCGCTGACCATGATGCTCGAAGACGGAACCCACATGGTGTTCCATGAGGCCGCCCTGGTCGACTATGCGGGCTACTGGCTCAAGCGCGCCGACGGATTGACTTTCCGCACGACGCTCGCCCCCTCCTCGCAGGGAGCGAAAGTGGTGCGCGATCTGCCCTTTGCCACGCCTTGGCGCACGATCCGCCTGGCCGACGATGCTGCCGGGATCGTCGAGAACGATCTGGAACTCAATCTCAACGAGCCCAACAAGCTGGGCGATGTCAGCTGGGTCAAGCCGGGGCGCTATATCGGGATCTGGTGGGGGATGATCAGCGGCAAGTGGACCTGGGCCACCGGTCCGAACCACGGTGCCACGACCGAACGCGCCAAACAGCACATCGATTTCGCCCGCAAGCATCACTTCAGCGGAGTGCTGGTCGAAGGATGGAACAAGGGCTGGGACGGTGACTGGTTCGGGACCGGGTTCGACTACAGCTTTACCCAGCCGACGACCGATTTCGATATCAAGGCGGTGACAGACTATGCCCGCAAGCAGGGTGTAACCCTGATCGGGCACCACGAAACCGGCGGGAATATCGCCAATTACGAAGCCCAGCTTGACGATGCGATGAAATTCTATGCCTCGCTTGGCGTAACCAAGGTCAAGACCGGCTATGTCGCCGATGCCGGCGGAATCATCGCCCCGGGAGACAAGCCGGGCGAAGTGCGGATGGAATGGCACGATGGCCAGCGCCAGGTGCAGCATCACCTCAAGGTGGTTGAGACGGCGGCCAAATATCACATTTCGATCGATGCGCACGAACCGGTCAAGGATACCGGCCTCAGGCGCACCTATCCCAACTGGATCGACCGCGAAGGCGCGCGCGGGATGGAATACAATGCCTGGGGCAAGTTCAACAATCCGCCCGGCCATGAAGCAAACCTGGTCTATACCCGGATGCTGTCCGGGCCGATGGATTTCACCCCCGGCGTCTTGAGCCTTCAAGGGTCGAACGGCGTGCCGCTGGCATCGACCCTGGCCAAGCAGCTCGGCCTCTATCTCGCGATCTATTCGCCGATCCAGATGGCGGCGGATTTCCTCGAAAACCTTGAGGCCCACCCGCGCGAGCTCGATTTCATCGGCACCATCCCCACCGACTGGTCGGAAAGCCATCTGATCGCGGGGGAGGTCGGCCGCTATGCGATCTTCGCGCGCAAGGACCGGGCCAGCGAAACCTGGTTTGCCGGCGGGGTCAACGATGCCGATGCGCGCACCGTGACGCTGAAACTCGATTTCCTTGCGCCGGGGATGACCTATCTCGCCACCATCGCCCGCGACGGCGAAGGCGCAACCTATGAGACCGAGGCGCGCCACCGCATCGCCTGGGAGACCCGCAAGGTGACCCGCGACGACACGATCTCGCTCTGGCTCGCGCCGGGCGGGGGCGCCGCGATCAGGCTGGAGCCGGTGAAGACTGCGAAAAAACGCTAGGCCGGACGGGGCAGGGCGGTGGTCGCCTTGAGCCGTTCCATCGAAAAGCTCGAGGAGACGTCCGCCAGATCGGGTACGGCGGCGATCAGCTTGCGGTAGATCCGGTCATAGTGGGCGATGTCGCGCACCGCGAGCTTGAGCAGGTAATCGACGTCGCCGGCCATGCGGTGGCACTCGACAATCTCCTCGATCGTTTCGACCCCCCGCCTGAAGGCATCGAGCCAGCCCGGATCGTGCCGGTTGGTGCGGATGGCCACGAACACCGTGGTTGCCAGGCCAAGCTTCTCCGGATCGACCAGCGCGACGCGGCGCGCGATCACCCCGCTGTCTTCAAGCCGGCGAATGCGCCGCCAGCAGGCGTTGTGCGAAAGTCCGACCCGCTCGCCCACTTCGTGCACCGGCAAGGAGGCATCGGCCTGCACTTCGCGCAGGATGGCCCAATCGATCGAATCAAGTTGCGGTACGTTGCTCATGCTTGGGATAAAATAACCTCAAAATCATAAAAAGGCCACAAATTAGGCGATGAAATCACCCTTCGCTGCCAATAGACTGCCTGCGGCACGAGGGAGTGACGCCATGACCATCAGCAAGCTTTTCACCGACCATCCCGCCAGCGTGGGCGAAAGCTATGGTGAGCATCTGGCAATGGCCTCGGGCTTTGGGGTGCGGATGATCCTTGGCGGGATCGCCTGTCTGATTCACGGCTTGCTGCCGTTCCTGTTCGTCAAGACCGGATCGAGCCAGATCGCCACGCTCCACACAACCATGGTCACCAACCGGCGGCGCAAGGCAATGCCCGCGATCCTCGATTTCGTGATCTGACCGGTCGCACTGCGCCGCGGCGGCAAAGCCATTTGCGCTACGCCCGATCCTGACATATGGCCCCAGGCAGGGGGTTGCACGTAGTCGCTGGCGCTGAACGGCGCGTGGCCCTGCGTGCCGTGGCCCCGCCAGTGGAGGACACGAAATGAAACCCTTGCGCCGTATTCTGATCGTCGGCGGCGGCTCGTCGGGCTGGATGAGTGCGGCCCTGCTGGCGAAGGTGTTTGAGGGTCTGTTTGAGATCACCCTGGTCGAATCGCAGGACATCGGCACGATCGGGGTTGGCGAAGCGACTATCCCTCCGATCAAGAAATATCTCAACCATCTCCAGCTTGATGAGGACGAATTCATCCGCCTAACCCAGGCCAGCTTCAAGCTGGGAATCCAGTTCGAAAACTGGGATCGGATCGGCGCCAAATACATCCACGGCTTTGGCGTGATCGGGCACAACCTGGGGATGCTGGCAACTCATCAGCTCTGGCTCAAGGCGCGGCAGATGGGGCTGACCGAGTCCTTCGATGCGTTCTCGATCAACACGGCCGCTTCGCTCGAAAACCGTTTTACCCGCTCGCACCGCGACAAGCCGAACAGCCCGCTGGGCCATATCGCCTATGCCTTTCACCTCGATGCCTCGCTGTTTGCCAAGTTCCTGTCGGGCTACGCGCAGGAACGCGGGGTCAGGCGGGTCGAGGGCAAGGTGGTCGACGTCAAGCTGCGCGGTGAGGACGGGTTCATCGAATCGGTCCAGCTCGCCGACGGGCAGGTGCTCGAGGCCGATCTGTTCCTCGATTGCTCGGGCTTCCGCGGGCTGCTGATCGAAGGCGCGCTCAAGACCGGGTTTGTTGACTGGTCGCACTGGCTGCCGTGCGACAGCGCGCTGGCGGTGCCCTGCACCCGCTCGGAGAACTTCACCCCCTACACCCGCTCGATCGCGCACGGATCGGGCTGGCAGTGGCGCATTCCCTTGCAGCACCGCACCGGCAACGGCCACGTCTATGCCAAGGATTTCATCTCCGATGACGAGGCCGCGTCGATCCTGCTCGGCAACCTCGATGGCGAGACGATGGCCGATCCGCTGCAGGTGCGTTTCAAGGCCGGCAAGCGCACCAAGCTGTGGAACAAGAACTGCGTCGCGGTGGGGCTGGCCGGGGGCTTCCTCGAACCGCTCGAATCGACCAGTTTGCACCTCGTCCAGTCGGGGCTCATCCGCCTGATCCGGCTGTTTCCCGACCTCGAATTCGATGCAGGAAACATCGATGAGTTCAACCGCCAGACCGACTTCGAATACGAGCGGATCCGCGATTTCATCATCCTTCACTACAAGGCGACCGAGCGCGACGATACGCCGTTCTGGAACTATTGCCGGACCATGGAAGTGCCCGAGCCGCTCCAGCACAAGATCGACCTGTGGATGGCCAATGGCCGCGTTTTCAAGGAAAACCACGGGCTGTTTTCGCACGAAAGCTGGATCCAGGTGTTCATCGGCCAGGGGATGATCCCGCGCGGCTACGATCCCCGGGTCGATGCCAAGAGCGACGAAGCGGTGATGAAGCACCTCAACGGGATTTCGGGGGTGATCCGCACCTGTGTGGGACAGATGCAGACCCATGCCGATTTCGTTGCCGCGCACTGTGCTGCGCCGAAAATGATGTAGCGGGAAACTACCCCAGGTTTCGTTTCAGGGCGGCGCGCATCGCCTGCAAATCCTGCGGCGCGCGGGCATCGAGCACGCCGCGGGCGTGGGGTGGCAGGTGCGCCCCGGCATGGCCCTGTTCTTCGAACACGTAGTGGCGGAACATCGCCATCCAGTGCCTTCTGGCCGCGGGCGACATCGAGCGCAGCGCCATCATCCCGTGGAGCATGGCTTCCCAGGGCGATCCGCCGCCCGTCTCGGGTTCGAGCCACCAGTAATTGACGAGCAGCGACACTGGGTCGAGCGCCTCGACATGGTGATACCAGCCATAGGGAACAAAAACGGCGTCGCCGGGTTCGAGCAAGACATCCAGAGCGGCATCCATTGCTTCGGTGAAGCGGGGAAAGCGCTCGAAATCGGGCTCGAGCGGATCGGTCATGGCGATCGGAGTGCCGCCCGGTGTCGGATCGAAGGGGCCAAGGTACAGGTTGCCCAGCTGCTCGGGCGGGAACAGCGTGAAGCGGCGCCGCCCCGCAGCGCAATAGGCGATGTTGCCCGCCGGATCCGAATGCGCCGCCACGCGTGCGCGGTTGCACAGCCAGAGCCGCGCCTCCCCCGCCCCTGGTCGCAAGGGTAGCGGATTATCGGCAGCAAAGCGCGGCGCCGCCTGCTCGGCCAAGATCCCCTGGCCGGCAATCGCCGGCGGCGCGTGATCGGCCATGGCGGTGCGCAGCATTGCGGCCAGACCGCGCAGCGTGGTGCGCCGCCGCTCGAAATTGAATCCGGTCATGGTCTGATTGTAGTGAAATCGTCCGCCTTCGGAGGGCGGGGCCAGCGCAAACTCGATCGGGTGATCCCCGAGGCATTGATCCAGATAGTCGAGCGCGGCCTGCGGCCCGTTCCTGGCTGCGATTACCACCGGCCAGTGCGCTGCAACCCCGCGCAGGGCAAACGGCTCTTGCGAAGCGATCAGTTCGGCAGGGTCTGGCGCGCTGGCGGCGTCGAACTGTCGCATGGCACTGACCATCACGCCGGCCTCCTCCCGCCGAAGCCGCTGCTATGTCATGCCGACCGGCGCAATGGAAGCGCTTCCGTCCCGCGCGGGCGGGACGGAAGCCGCAAGCCTACTTGTCGCCCAGCGCCTTGTCCTCGTTGGCGCGCTTGATCAGATACTGGCGGATGTCCTCGACATCTTCCGGCCTGAGCGCGGACTTGAACGAGACCATGCCCTTGGGGTGTTCGCCCTGCATCAGCACCCCGTCGATCACCACGGTGCGGATCCCGTCGGGCGCGTTGATATAGACCGAGCGGCGCAGATCGGGGTTGAGCGTCCCGCCGATCGCCGCGTCGCCGTGGCACACCGCGCAATAGCGACCAAAGTGATTGGCCCCGCGCGCGGCCTGTTCGGGGGTGCCGGTGAAGGCGGGCGGATCGATCGGCAGCCGGTCGAGCGGCGGGGCGGGCGGTAGCTGGCCCGTGCCGCCGATCTTGAACACCAGCAGACGGCTGATGTTGCGCGAGGCCTTGGATTTGTCGGCCACCACGCCGGTTGCGACGTCCCAGACCCCGCCCCAGCCAGCCAGGATCGCGACATATTGCTCGCCGTCGATGCTGTAGGTCATTGGCGCGGCGATCACCCCGGTCTGGGCGTGGAACGTCCACAGCTTCTTGCCGCTGTCGGCCGCATAGGCGATGAAATCGCCGTCGGCATTGCCCTGGAACACCAGATTGCCCGCAGTGGAAAGCGTGCCGCCGTTCCACGGTCCGGTCTGCGGGACCGACCAGGCGGCCTTCTGCTTGACCGGATCCCAGGCGAGCAGCGCGCCGGTTGTCGCCGCGCGCGCGCCTTCGCGGATCGTCTTGTCGGCCGGCATGGCAACCGCAGCGCCGTCGGTCCCGGTCTGGAAGCCGATCCCGCTCGCCGTCCAGTCCTTGGCTGCGGCATAGGGGAAGGCGGCCTGGTTGGCGGGGATGTACATCAGTCCGGTCTTGGGGCTGAAGCTCATCGGCTGCCACGAATGCGCGCCGATCGCGCCGGGCGCGACCACGAAGGGCTTGCCGGTCTTTTCGTACATTGCCTCGGGGTTGATCGTCGGCCGCCCGGTCTTGGCATCGATGCCCGTGGTCCAGTTCTGCGGCGCAAAGCTGCCCGCCGAGAGGAACTGGCCGGTCTTGGCATCAAGCACATAGAAATAGCCGTTCTTGGGCGCGTGCATCACCACGTGCTGGCTCTGCCCGTTGATCTCGATATCGCCGACGGTGATCTGCGCGTCGGAATCGAAGTCCCAGCGGTCTTCCGGGGTTTCCTGGAAGTGCCAGGCGTATTCGCCGGTATCGGCATTCACCGCGACGATCGAAGAGGTGTAGAGGCTGTCCCCGGCGCGGCCGTTGGCGGCCGGATTCCACGGCTCTGCATTGCCCGTGCCGAAGAAGACCAGGTTGGTGGCGGGATCGTAGGTGATCGAATCCCACACCGTTCCGCCGCCGCCCAGTTCCCACCATTTGGAATCGCCCCAGGTCTTGGCGGCTTCCTCCATTGCCTTGTTCTCGAACCCGTCTGCCGGGTTTCCGGGCACGGTGTGGAACTTCCACAGCTCGTTGCCGGTCTGGGCATCGTAGGCGGCAAGATAGCCGCGCGCCTTGTATTCCGCGCCGCCCGCGCCGATCAGGATCTTGCCCTTCACCACGCGCGGGGCGCCAGTGATGGTGTAGTTCTGCTGATCGGGCACCACGACCTTTTCAAACACGACCTTGCCGGTCTTCTGATCGAGCGCGATCAGCCGCCCGTCGAGCGCGGCGACATAGACCTTGTCGCCATAAAGCGCGACTCCGCGGTTGACCGCGTCGCAGCAGGCGCGAACCAGCGTATCGCGCGGAACCTTGGGGTCGTATTCCCATTTCAGCGCCCCGGTCCTGGCATCGAAGGCCTTGACCAGCGACCAGGCGGTGGAAACGTAAAGCACCCCATCGTGCATCAGCGGCGTGGCCTCCTGGCCGCGCGCGGTTTCCAGATCGTGGCTCCAGGCCAGGCCCAGCTGGCCGACGTTCTGGTCGCTGATCTGGGTGAGGGGAGAAAAGCGCTGCTCGTTGTAGCTGCCGCCATAGGTCAGCCATTCGCCCTCGGGCGGGTTGGCGATCAGGGCGTCGGTTACCCCTTCGGTTACCGGGGGCGAGGCCTGCTTGCCGCAGGCAGCCAGTGGAATCAGTGCAGCAAGCGCAATTACCCTCAGTCGCTTCACGCGTCCCTCTCCTTGTTTCCGCCGCCTGTCTCGGCGGCTTGAATCCTCGCGAGATACCTTGCCCGCTGCGGCGCGGGGAATCGAGTCCATAATTGCAACCAATCGCGATTTGTCCTGCATGGCTGGACACCGCGCGGTCGCGGCCTATCCTGCCTGGGAAAAGGAGACCCGCAATGTGCGACGATCTGACCGCCATCGAAGAAGACCAGGCGCTCGCCAGCAAGGGCCTCAGCCGGCGCGAATTTGCCGCCATTGGTGCGGCGGGCGTGCTGACCGCCTGCGCCACCGGTGAGGGCGGAGCCAAGGGCAATGCCGGACTTGTCGAAAGCGAGGAGACCATTGCCACGCCCGATGGAAGCGCCGACGCCTTTTTCGTCCGCCCCGCCAAGGGCCGCCATCCCGGTGTGGTCATGTGGCCCGACATCGCGGGTCTGCGCGATGCCTACAAGGAAATGGGACGGCGGCTGGCCGGTGCGGGCTATGCGGTACTGGTGGTCAATCACTATTACCGTTCGGCCAGGGCGCCGATCCTGGAGACCATGGCACAGTGGCGCAGCCCCGAGGGTCAGGCCAGGCTCAAGCCGATGATCGCCCTGCTCAACCCGGCGGGAACCCTGCGCGATGCCGCCGCCTTCGTGGCCTGGCTCGACACACGCAAGGAAGTCGATCGCGCGCGCGGGATCGGCAGTCAGGGCTATTGCCAGACCGGCTCCTTCGCGATCCGTACCGCAGTTGCCGCGCCGGGGCGGGTCAAGGCGGTGGGATCGTTCCACGGCGGAGGCCTGGTCAGCGAGGCGCCCGACAGCCCCCACCGCCTGTTTGCCCAGACCCGGGCGAGCTACTTGATCGCGATTGCCCGCAACGACGATGCCCGCTCACCCGGTGACAAGGATGCACTGCGCGCCGCAGCCGATGCAGCCGGAAGGCCTGCGGAGATCGAGGTTTACAGCGCCGACCACGGCTGGTGCACGCTCGATGCGCCGGTCTATGACAAGGCCGAGGCCGATCGCGCCTGGGCCCGCCTGCTGGCGCTCTATTCGGGGCTTTGAACGCCCGATGACGCGCGCGAAGGGCGCTGGTCGCGCTTGAGGTTCACCAGGGTCAGCATCTCGTCGTAAACCGCGATCAGGTGGCTGTCGAACCACTGGTCGAGCACGCATTTGACCTGGCCGAAGAAGGCCGGAACTTCTTCCAGTACATAGTGATGTCTGAGCGCGCCCCCGGCCTCGCCGTAGGTTGAGGGCAGCGGCACTTCGAGCGCCTGCCCCTTGAGGTAGGCCGCGATCTCATCGATATGCTGTTTCAGCGCCTGGCGGCGATGGTCGCCGCTCGATCCGCCGGAGCGGGCGTGGCCCAGCTCTTCCTTGGCCTTGTCGATCAGCGCGGTGAGATAGGCGTAGACGTGATCCATGTTCTCGCGCTTGAGCGCGATCATCTTCTCCACGTATTCCTTGCGCACGCGCAGGGCCGCGGTTTCGGGGTGTTCCGAACCCTGGAACCCCTGGTTCCAGCTGATGGATTTTTCCTGGATCATGCCGCGATCCTAACCCGTGCATGGTTACCTTCGCGTTAAGCAGGCAAGTCTTTTCCGGTTTCGCTTGCCGCCCCACTGCCGCGCGCTAAAATGCATTTTAGCCAACGGATTGGAGTGTTGTGAGATGGGCGGATTTCTGATTGCCCTGCTGGCCTTCGGCGCGATTTTCCTGCTGATGGGCGTGCGCGTGGTGCGCCAGGGCTTTGTCTATACGATCGAGCGACTGGGCAGATACACGCTCGCCGCGCAGCCGGGGATGCACCTGATTATCCCCTTCGTTGACCGTGTGGGTCACAAGGTCAACATGATGGAACAGGTGCTCGATATCCCGGGTCAGGAAATCATCACCAAGGACAACGCCATGGTCGGGGTCGATGCGGTGGTGTTCTTCCAGGTGCTCGATGCCGGCAAGGCGGCTTACGAGGTTGCCAACCTCTATGTCGCGATCATGCAGCTCACCACCACCAACCTGCGCACGGTGATGGGTTCGATGGACCTCGATGAGACCCTGTCGAAGCGCGACGAGATCAACGCCAAGTTGCTGATGGTGATCGATCACGCGACCGAACCCTGGGGGATCAAGATCACCCGGATCGAGATCAAGGATATCCGCCCGCCGGCCGACATTTCCAACGCGATGGCCCGCCAGATGAAGGCCGAGCGTGAAAAACGCGCCCAGATCCTTGAGGCCGAAGGGCTCAAGAGCTCCGAGATCCTGCGCGCCGAAGGGCAGAAGCAGGCCCAGATTCTCGAGGCCGAGGGCCGCCGCGAGGCCGCCTTCCGCGATGCCGAGGCGCGCGAACGCGCCGCCCAGGCCGAAGCCCAGGCGACCAAGGTGGTGTCCGAGGCGATCGCCGGATCGGGCAGCCAGGCACTCAACTATTTCGTCGCCCAGAAATATACCGAGGCGGTGGCCCAGTTCGCGCAATCGCCCAATGCCAAGACCATCCTGTTCCCGGTCGAGGCGACCCAGCTGATCGGTTCTGTGGGCGGGATCGGCGAGCTGGTCCGCGATGCCCTGGCGCCCGGCAAGGGGGGCAAGTAATGCCTTCGCTCGACATGATCGAGCCGCACTGGTTCTGGCTGGCGCTGGGGCTGGTGCTGGCGATCGGGGAAATGACCATTCCCGGCGTCTTCCTGATCTGGCTGGCCGGGGCGGCGATCGTCACCGGACTGGCCGCCTGGGTGCTGCCGATCGGGGTGCCGGTGCAGGTGGTGCTGTTCGTGGCGCTGGCGCTGGTTTCGGTCTTTGCGGGCAAGCGCTATCTTGCCGACAATCCGATCGAACCCGCCGATCCCAAGATGAATGATCGCGGCGCGCGCGCGGTGGGGGAGACCGTTCTGGTGACCAGCGCGATCGACGGCGGCACCGGGCGGGTGCGGCTGGGCGACAGCGAATGGCTGGCCAAGGGCCCCGATGCCGAACCGGGCACGCGGATGCGGGTTTCGGGCCACGATGGCGCGGTGCTGCTGGTTGAACACCTGCACTGATCGCCGCCGATGTAACCATTCCGGTCCGCCACGCGAACTGTGCGGCGCAAAGGAGACTGCCATGACCGACAAGATCCGCAAGACCGAAGCCGAATGGCGCGAGGACCTCAGCCCCGAACAGTACCATGTCCTGCGCGAAGGCGGCACCGAGCGCGCCTTCACCGGCAAGTACGAAAGCAACAAGGCCGAGGGCATGTACCGCTGCGCCGGGTGCGGCACCCCGCTGTTTTCCAGCGAGACCAAGTACAATTCGGGATCGGGCTGGCCGAGCTATACCGCGCCGGTAGAGTCGGGCGCGGTTGAGGAACTGCGCGACGTGTCGCACGGCATGGTCCGCACCGAAGTGCGCTGCGCGCGCTGCGAAGGCCATCTTGGGCACGTTTTCCCCGATGGTCCGCGCGACGCGGGCGGGCTGCGCTATTGCATCAACTCGGCCTCGCTCGATTTCCAGCCGGAGGATTGAGCCTGGCACACGGCCATTTGCCCATTAACCCTGCGTTACATTTCGCCTATGCATAGGCCCGACGCAGGGGAGTGGGCCCCGCCAAGAGGAATTGACGGGCCAGATGGCTAGAAACGACATGAGGCGCTCGGCGCCGTCCGGTGGTGGCAAACCGGAAAAGGTTCCTCCCAGCGGCTGGCGCAAATGGCTGCGCCGGATGTTCCTGTGGGGCTTTTCTCTCGCACTGCTTGCGGTGGCTGCGCTCGCCGTGGCCGTGGGTCTGGCCGCACAATCGCTGCCCGGCTTCGATGAAATGAAATCGAACCAGGCCGGGCAGATGATCGTGGTGCGCGCGCGCGACGGGACCGAGCTGGTCTCGCTTGGGCCAAGCTACGGCAAATGGCTAAGCTACGATCAGATCCCGGCAGTGATGCGCGATGCGATGGTTTCGGTCGAGGATCGGCGCTTTCGCTCGCACATCGGGATCGACCCGATCGGGCTCGCGCGCGCCGGTTACGTCTCGGCCACCACCGGCAAATCGGTGCGTGCCACCTCGACCATTACCCAGCAGCTCGCCCGCACGGTCTTCCTCAACAATTCCCGCTCGCTGGTGCGCAAGGGGCGCGAGGCGATCCTGGCGATGGCGCTGGAGTGGAAATTCTCCAAGGAACAGATCCTCGAGCTCTATCTCAACAAGGTCTATTTCGGCGGCGGGGCCTATGGCGTCGATGCCGCCAGCCGCAAGTTCTTCGGCCATCCGGGGACCGAGATGTCGCTGAGCGAGGCGGCGATCGTCGCCGGTCTGGTCAAGGCGCCGTCGCACTATGCCCCCACCGCCGACAAGGAAGCCGCCGTGGGCCGCGCCGGTGTGGTACTCTCGCTGATGGAATCGCAGGGCGTGGTGAGCTCCGCCGATGCCGCCGCAGTTGATTTCAGCAAGGTCAAGTTTGCTGCCGAATCCGGGCAGAATTCGGTGCGCTACTTCACCGATTGGGCTCTGCCTCAGCTAGACCTGTTGCTGGGCGAGACCAGCGAGCCGATCGAGGTCTGGACCACGCTTGACGTGGGCATGCAGCGCGCCGCGACCGAGGCGATCCGCAACCAGGTTCCCGCCGGGGCGCAGGGCGCCCTGGTCAGCATGGACCGCGACGGGGCGGTGCTCGCGCTGGTCGGTGGGACCGACTATGTGTCCTCGAACTACAACCGCGCGGTCAATTCGGTGCGCCAGCCGGGTTCGGCGTGGAAGCTGTTCGTCTATCTCGCTGCGCTTGAGGCTGGCTACACCCCCAACGACAAGGTCGTTGACGAGCCGGTGACGATCGAGGGCTGGAGCCCGCGCAATTCGGGCGGCACTTATGCCGGCGAAATCGATGTGCGCACCGCCTTCGCCTATTCCAAGAACACCGTTGCCGCGCAGCTGGGCAACGAGGTCGGTTTTTCTGCCGTTGCCGGAATGGCGCGGCGCTTCGGGATTACCACGCCGATCTCGACCGTGCCTTCGATGGTGCTCGGCACCAACGAGGTGCGCCTGATCGACATGACCCGGGCCTTTGCCTCGGTTTCGGCCAAGGGCCAGGCGCTGGAGCCCTACGGCATCACCAAGATCGAGACCACCGACGGGCGCGTCCTCTACGAACGCAAGCAGGCTTCAAACGCGATGCTGGTGCCGGCCTATGTCGCCGCCGGGATCACCGACATGCTGCAGAGTGCGGTCTCGATCGGAACGGGGAGGGCGGCGCAGATCGGGCGTCCGGTGGCGGGCAAGACCGGCACCACCACATCGAACAAGGATGGCTGGTTTTTGGGCTTTTCCAGCGGGATCACCACCGGGGTGTGGATGGGTCGCGACGATGACAAGCCGGTCCCGGGGTTGCAGGGCGGCACTGCCCCGGCGCGGGCCTTTGCCGCCTACATGGGCGTGGCGGTCAAGGGCCGCCCGGTCGAGCAGTTCGATACCCAGGTGACGCTCCCCGCCTGGCAGCTCGAGCCCGACGACGAGGCCAATCTCGGCACCAACCCCGAGGACTATTACTATGTCGACGAGCAGGGCAACCTGATCGATCCCGCGCGCAAGGGCCAGGAACCGCAACCCGATCCGCAGGAAGCCGATCAGGCCGCACCGCCGCCCGCCGCGAGCGAGGATTTCCTCGATCAGGCGACCGGGCGCCGCAGCGATCCGCAGGCGAAACCGGGCCGTCCGGGCTGATCCGAACAAGAAAAAGGCCTCCATCGCGGTGGATGGAGGCCCATTTCTCAGCGAAGGGTCCGGTCAGCGCAGGCGCACCGCGACATAGGCAGTTCCCTGCCCGCCGCCGCGCAGCACCTGCAGAGTGATCGACGGGCGACCTTCCTGCCGGGCCTGCTGGATCGCCTTTTCCAGCTCCGCCACATCGGCAATCGGCTTGAAATTGGCCGAAACGATGATGTCAC
Source organism: Novosphingobium sp. (assembly GCA_024236215.1). GTDB lineage: Bacteria > Pseudomonadota > Alphaproteobacteria > Sphingomonadales > Sphingomonadaceae > Novosphingobium. The sequence goes on along the minus strand of JACKKX010000004.1, from coordinate 48,304 downwards.
CCCGGCCAAGACCCCGGTTGGCCGCATCCGAGGCGGAATCGACCCCGAGCACCACGACACCCTTGGTTGCCGGGTCGACTCCAAGCTGGTCCGAATAGTCGGGCAGCATCGGGATGACCTTGAGGCCAAGCGCGCTGTTGGCCAGCCCGCCCTCGGGCTCATCGCGATCGAAGGGGCTGCTCTGCCCAGCCTTGGGATCGAGGCTGCGGGCCAGCTCCTTCTGGCTCGGGCGCTTGGCGACGGTGGCATAGAGCGTCACCGGCTTGCCATCGCGCAGCACCTCAAGCGGAATGCGCGAACCCGGCGTGGTTTCACCGACGATGGTCGAAATCGTGCGATCCGGGGTCACGTCCTTGCCGTCGACCTTCATCACGATATCGCCAACTTTGACCCCGGCCTTCTCGGCCGGCAATCCGGGCTGTACCAGGCGGATGAGCTCACCGCGATCATGCGGCAAGCCAAGCGAATCCGCGATCTCATCGGATACCGGCTGGATCTGGATGCCCAGGAACCCGCGCTCGATTGCCTCGCCCTTGCGCAGCTTGTCGACGATCGGGCTGGCGATGTCCGAGGGGATGGCAAAGCCGATCCCGATATTCCCGCCGCTCGGCGCGACGATCCAGTTGTTGATGCCGATGACATTGCCGCGCATGTCGAACATCGGCCCGCCAGAATTGCCCGAATTGATCGAGGCGTCGGTCTGGATGAAATGATCGTAGGCGCCGGTCCCGGTGTTGCGGTTGACCGAGGAGATGATCCCGCTGGTAACCGATCCGCCGAGGCCAAAGGGATTGCCGATCGCGATCACCCAGTCGCCCGCGCGCGACTTGCTGGACTGGCCGAAGCGGACATAGGGCAGGGGCCGATCGGCCTGGATCTTGAGCACCGCAATATCCGATTCCGGATCGCTGCCAACGATCGTGGCATCGTATTGGCGCCCGTCGGCCAGCTTGACCGAAACCGCATCGGCCTGGTTCTCCCGGTCAAGGCTGATCACGTGAAAGTTGGTGACGATATAGCCATCGGGCGAGATCACGAAGCCCGAGCCAAGCGCCTCGGCCTGGCGGGTCTGGCTGCCTCCGGGCATCTGGAACATCTGGCCGAACGGCGTTCCGGCGAGCGGGCTTGCGGTCTTGACCGTGATTTTCTGGCGCACCGAGATATTGACCACGGCGGGCTGCAATTGCTGGGTCAGGTCGGCGAAGCTGGCTGGCGCACCCTGGCGCGGGGTTATCGCCTCGATCTGTTGCTGGTCGTTCTGGGCGACCTGGGCACCGGCGGGAAGGCCGGTAACAAGTGACAGTGCGGCACCACCAAGCAGCAGGGCCGAAGTTACTCCATAGGCATATCGCACGGGATAAAGTTCCTCTTGTTGTACCTTGCGTCGTGGCGCCATGCGCCAGATTTTCCCCTGTCCCGATTCACTCCGTCGGGCATTAACGGGGTTTGAACGGTTCACCCGCCGTCTGTCTAGCGCTGGCCGGCGCTGCCGGGTGACAGAATCACCGTTGTCTTGCCCTTCTGGCTCTTGTCGGCGGAAATCTTTTCGAATGTCGCCATGCGGCGGTAGAAATCGTAGAACTCTGGATCGCGCCCGGCGCTTTCGCCGATGATCCGTGCCGCCTCAACCTCTGTTTCCGAACGGATCTGTGCCGCCTCGCGGACACCGGCATCGCCGATCTCCCCGGCAAGCTGTTCGCGCGCCTGCTGCATCCTGTCATAGGTTGCGGACAGGGTTCCGGCCCCCAGAACGGCGCGGCGGACCCGAAGATCGACCACCTGCACCCCATAGGCGCGCGACTTGGCATCGAGCGCGGCGGCAATCCGCTTCCACGCCCCGCTTCCACCGGGGAGCGGGACATCGCTTGCGGCAAGGCGGCCGAATTCGGCCTGGATCAGCGGGGCGAGCAAGGCTTCGAGCTCCGGGGCGATCCGATCCTGATTGCCGATCCGGCCTGTCAGCCTGACCGGATCGATGATCCGGTAGCGCCCGGCGAGATCGAGATGCAGTTTCGCGCCGTCGGTTGTTTCGACCGTCTTGTCATTGGCTTCGAAGCCGACCAGTGTGCGATCGAGCATCACCACGCGTTCGATCACCGGCCAGTGGAACACCAGTCCGGCCCCGCTTCCCGGTTTGCGGCCAGGTGAAAAGCGGTTGACGACGCCGATCGCCTGATCGCCCTTCAGCACCACCGCCTGATGGTTTTCATCGACCTGCGAAACCGAAGATACCCCCAGCACGATACCGACAGCGGCAAGCGGCAAAAAGGCAAGGCGCAGACGCGCGGCAAGGTTCATCCTATTGCCCTCCTGCTGGCGAGGCTGCGGGCTGGGGAAGGTCAGGCTGAACCACCGGCCCGGCCACGTTGATGCTCGCCTGGGCGCCGCTTACCACCACCTGACCGGCATTGGCGGTCAGCTGCTCCATGGTCTGGTAGTACATCCGTGTCCGGGTGGCCTGCGGCGCGGCGCGGTACTGGGCATAGGCGGCGTCGAACTCGGCGGCCTCGACCTGGGCATTGGCCAGGGTATTGGCGGCCCATTGCTCGGCCCCCTCGCGGGCCTTGCGGGCGCTATCGCGGGCATTGGCGATCTTGAGGAAGGCATCGGCCAGCTTGCCCGGCGGATCGGCCTTGGTGATCTCTACCCCCTCGATCCTGACCCCGGCATGCCAGGCGTCGAGCACGGCCTGCATCCGCTGGCGGACACGTTCGGCGACCTCCCCCCGGCGCGAGCCGTCCCACAGCGGGTCAAAGCGGGTTTCCGCCGCCCCGGCGCGCATTTCCGCTTCGGCGAGATCGCGGATCGCCAGCTCCGGATCCTTGATCCGAAAGGCGAAGTCCGAAAGATCGCTGATCCGCCAACGCACCTGAAAAGCGAGGTCGATCAATTCGCCGTCGCGGGTCAGCATCAGCGTTTCGCCGGGCTTTTCAGGCATTACCAGAGGCCGGATCTGGCTGACCTGGAAGACCTGGACCTGCTCGAACGGCCAGGGCAGGGTAATGGTCAGCCCCGGCCCGGTGGTGCGGTGGTATCGACCGAGCCGGCTTACCACGCCCTCTTCGCCATCGCCCAGGACGTGGAGCGTGGTGGCGAGCATCGCTCCGGCCATCACCGCCGCCACGATCCAGCCAATCAGGCTGCGGCGCAGCGGCGCCGATCCAAGCGCGGCACGCGCGGCGCTGCGCGAGCGGAAAATGTCGTCGATGTGTGCCGAGCGGCGCTGGGAGGAAGCTTCGCCTTCGGCTTGCCACGGGCTGCGCGTCTCGGAAGGCTGGGCAGCGGGTGCGCTCCCCGGCGCTGCTTCCTCTTCACCCTCCTTGCCGTCCCAAGGGCCCTTGCCTTTGCTCATTGCCCGCGCCCTTCCCGGGATGGTGTGCGAAATCCTCTCATAGCTTGCACTATAGGTGCGCCTTGCCCACAAAAACAGTGTTTCGGGGAGCTTTTTCCTTGCTAGGGGCAATGCCATGATTGCGGAGCAACGATGACCGACCCCGAACAGACCCTGCGTGACAGTCTTCCCCCCCAGGCCCTCGCGCGCCTGCAATCCTTGCGGCTGAGCGATGCCGGGGTGGCGATTGCGGTGCTCGACGTCTCCGGTTTTGACGCGGTCGAGCGCGAACGGCTCGAACAGGCGGTCAAGGCAGCGCTGACCGGCCAGCCGGGGGTCGCTGAGGTTCGCGTCGCGCTTACCGCCGACAAGGTGCGGCGGCGGATCGTCGCGGTGGGTTCGGGCAAGGGCGGGGTCGGCAAGTCGACCGTCTCGGCCAATCTGGCGGTGGCGCTGGCCCGGATGGGTCGCAAGGTCGGGCTGGTCGATGCCGACATCTATGGTCCTTCGCAGCCTCGGCTGCTGGGCAACGAAGGCGCACGGCCCGAGGCCCAGGGCGACAAGCTGATCCCGGTGCCGAGCAAGTGGGGGGTTCCGGTGCTGTCGATGGGGCACCTGATCGCGCCCGACAAGGCCATCGCCTGGCGCGGGCCGATGGCCAGCAATGCTCTGGGCCAGCTGATCGATGCCGATTGGGGCGCGGCCGAGGTGCTGATCGTCGATCTGCCGCCGGGCACCGGCGATGTCCAGCTGACCATGCTGCAACGCTACAAGCCGGCTGGGGCGGTGATCGTCTCCACCCCGCAGGATCTGGCGCTGATCGACGCGCGCCGGGCTATCCAGCTGTTCGAGGTGGGCGAGGTGCCGGTGATCGGCCTGGTCGAGAACATGGCGGGCTATGCCTGTCCGCACTGCGGCGAGGTTTCCGATCCCTTCGGGCAGGGCGGGGCAGAAGCCGCCGCCGCCGATCTGGGGCAGGCGTTTCTGGGCCGCATTCCGCTCGATCTCGAAATCCGCAAGGCGAGCGACGCTGGAACGCCCCCTGCCGCGGGTGAGGGGCCGCAGTCCGAAGCCTTTGCCGCGATTGCCCGGCGCATCGCCACCTGGCTGGACAACGCCTGATGCCGCTGAGCCGGCGTGCGGTCTTGCTGGGCGCGGGCGCCGCAGGCGGGCTGATCCTGGCCTGGTCGCTGACCCCGCGCCGCTTCGCGCCGCCGCTGGCACCCGGTCCGGGCGAATATGCCTTCGATGCCTGGCTCAAGATCGGCACGGACGGGGTGGTCAGCGTGGCCGTGCCCGATTGCGAGATGGGCCAGGGCATATCGACCCTGCTGGCCCAGATTGTCGCCTATGAGCTTGGTGCGGATTGGCGGCAGGTCGCGATCGAGCCCGCGCCGGTCAGCGGGGCCTATGCCAATGCGCCGCTTGCCGCGCACTGGGCGCGGTTTTGGATGCCGCTGCTCCCCGCACTGGCCGATGCCCCGGATGCCACGCTCGCGCGGCGCTTTGCCGAAAGCGAAAGCTTCATGGTCACCGCGGCGGGCACATCGCTGATCGCGCACGAGGCTCCGGCGCGGGCTGCGGCGGCGAGCGCCAGGGCGATGCTGTGCCAGGCGGCGGCGGCGCGCTGGGGTGTCGCCTGGGAAGAATGCGAGGCGCAGGGCGGCCTCGTTCTGCACGACAAGCAGCGCGTGAGCTTTGCCGCGCTGGTCGGGGATGCGGCGGCGCTCTCTCCGCCCGACCCGCCGGTGCTGCGCGCGCTTCCCCCCGCAGAGCGTCCGTCCGAATTTCCGCCTGGGGCACGGCTGGCCTTTCCCCGGCTCGATCTGCCCGCCAAGGTCGATGGCAGCGCCACCTTTGCCGCCGATGTGCGCCTGCCCGACATGGTCTTTGCCGCGATCCGCAACGCGCCGATTGGCGATGCCGTGCTCGGGCAATGGAATGGCGCTGCCGCAAAGGCGGTCGACGGACTGGTCAAGCTGGTACCGGGGAAGGACTGGCTGGCGGCGGTGGCAAGTACCTGGTGGGCCGCCGAACGCGCGCTGGGCCTGATTGCACCCCGCTTCAAGACCACCAGCCGCGCCGAAACCGCCGCGATCGACGCGGCGCTGCGCCACGCACTGCGCTGGGACAAGGGGGAGGCCGTGTTCAGCGTCGGCGATCCCGGCGAATGGCTGGCCGGCCAGTACGAGCACGCATCGCAATACCGGATCGCTCCGGCCCAGCCCGCCCCGCTTGAGACCGCCAGCGTTACCGCGCGCTTCGCCGAGGGCAGGGTCGAGCTGTGGCTCGCCAGCCAGGCCCCGCAGGCCGCGCGGCAAGCGGTCGCCGCGGCGCTGGGGATCGCTGCGGAGCGGGTGGTGCTCTATCCAGTTCCGGCCGGAGGAAGCTTCGATGCCCGGCTCGACAATGACCATGCGGTGAAGGCCGCGCTGATCGCGAAGGAAATCGCGCGTCCGGTCCAGCTCATCTATTCGCGCTGGCAGGAGCAACTGACTGCGCTGCCGCGCGCGCCAGCGGCGGCCCTCCTGGGCGCCCGGACCGCACCCGATGGCACGCTGGCGGCGCTCAAGGTGCGCATTGCCATGCCCGGAACCAGCACTGAAATGGGCGCTCGGCTGATCGACGGTGCGCCGCGCCGCGATGCGCTGCGCGCGCAGAGCCGGTTCGATCCGCTATTCACCGAGGGCGCGGTGCCGCCCTATGCGATCGAGCATGTGCTGGTGGAGCACGTCCCCGTCCAGACCGGCCTTGCGACCGGCCCGGTTCGTGGCAATGGCGCGGCGCTGGGCTGCTTTCTGGTCGAGACCTTCATCGACGATCTCGCCCAGCGATCGGGGCGCGAGCCCTTGTCTTATCGCATGGCCATGCTGGGCCACGAACCGCAACTCGCTGCGGTGCTGCAACGCGCCGCGACATTGGCGCAGTGGGGCGGCGGGCAGGGCGGCACCGGCCAGGGCCTGGCCTGCCACCGCATGATCGTGGCCGGGCGCGAAGGGCGGATCGCAGTGGTGGCCTCGGCCCGGCGCGACGAGCAAGGCATCCGGGTCGACAAGCTCACTGCGGTGCTCGATATCGGGCGGGTCATCAACGCCGATATTGCCCGCCAGCAGGTCGAGGGCGGGATGACCTTCGCCATGGGTCTCGCCACGGGATCGAGCAGCGCCTATGCCGACGGTCTGCCGCTGACTGCTCGGCTGGGGATGATGAACCTGCCGCTGCTTGGCGATTGCCCGGAGATCGAAGTGGAATTCATCGACAGCGAGGCCGAACCGTTCGATCCGGGCGAATTGGGCGTCGCGGCGAGCGTTCCGGCGATCGCCAATGCGCTGTTTTCGGCCGGGATGGGGCGGCTGCTCACCCTGCCGCTGACGCTGGAGCAGGCGTGATGCGGCCGCCCGATCACCCCGCCGTAGCCGCGCCGCGCGTGGGGGTGCTGCTGGTCAACCTTGGCACCCCCGAAGCGCCGACCCCGCAGGCGGTGCGGCGCTATCTCAAACAGTTCCTGTCCGATCCGCGGGTGGTCGAAATCCCCCGCCTGGTGTGGTGGCCGATCCTCAATGGGATCATTCTCAACACCCGTCCGAAAAAGAGCGCGCATGCCTATGCCCAGGTTTGGACCGACCACGGCTCGCCGCTGGCCGCGATCACCCGCGAGCAGGCGGAGCGCCTGCAGGCGATGCTGGGCGATAGGGCGCTGGTGCGCTGGGCGATGCGCTATGGCAACCCGGCACTCGGGGCCGAGCTTGCGGCGATGAAAGAGGCGGGGTGCGAGCGTGTGCTGGTCTGCCCGCTCTACCCGCAGTATTCGGGTGCGACCACGGCCAGCGCGATCGATGCGCTGGGGGCGCAGCTAGCGGCCATGCGCTGGCAGCCGGCGGTGCGCACCCTGCCGCCCTATTACGACGATCCGCTCCACATCACCGCGCTGCGCAGCGATCTCGCCCGGCAGCTCGATGCACTGCCGTTCCGCCCCGAGGTGCTGCTGCTCAGCTTCCACGGCATGCCCGAGCGCACCCTGCACCTGGGCGACCCTTACCATTGCCAGTGCCGCAAGACCGCGCGGCTGCTGTCCGAGGTGCTGGCCCCGGGGTATCCGGGCCTGAGGGTCGAGGTCAGCTTCCAGTCGCGCTTCGGGCGCGCCAAATGGCTCGAACCGGCGACCGATGCGGTGCTTGAGGCCGAGGCGAGGGCAGGCACCCGCCGCCTCGCCGTGGCCGCGCCGGGTTTTTCCGCCGATTGCCTCGAAACCCGCGAAGAGCTGGCGATCCGCGGGCGCGAACAGTTCCTCGCCGCGGGCGGGACAGACTATGCCGCGCTCGATTGCCTCAATGCCTCGGAAGCGGGGATGGCGATGCTCGAAGCGCTGGTCCGCCGCGAGCTGGCGGGGTGGATCTAGGGTCAGGACCTAGAAATCGACCGCGATGCCCTTTTTTACCCAGTCGCCATAGCGGGTCGGGGAAAGGCCTTCGGGGTCCTCGCCGGGCAGGGCTTCGGCGGGCTCGGGCGCGGGTTCGCTGGTCCAGTGCGCGGGCTTGGCGAAAGGCTCGGGGCGTTTGGTGGCGCGCTTGGTCATGGTGGCTATCTGGCCCTTCACGGCAATCGCGTCTAGGGGCCTGATGTATGGACGTTCCCGGTTACCCTGCGCGCAAGGCGGCGCTGCGGCTGCTCGATGCGGTGCTGCGCCGGGGCGAGACGCTCGATGTGGCGGCGCACGGGGCCCTGCAGGGGATCAAGGGCGCGGCGGACAAGGCGCTGGCACGCGCGCTGGCGGGCGAGGCGCTGCGCTGGCTGACCGATCTCGATGCCCTGATCGACAGCGCTACCCGCCAGCCGTTGCCCGAAGATGCCAAGCCGCGCGGGGTGTTGCGGTTGATGCTGGCGGGGTGGCTGCGGCTGGAAACCCCGCCCCACGCGGTGATCGCCACCGCGCTGCCGCTGCTCGGCGGCGGGCCGCGCCGGCTGGCTCACGGGGTCTTTTCAACGCTGGTCAAGCGCGGGGCGAGGCTTCCTGCCGCGCCAACGCTGCCGGGTGCGGTCGCCGCGCGCTGGGGCGAACGGTCCGCCGCGATCGCCCGGGGTCTGGCCGCACTGCCGCCGCTCGACCTGACGCTGCGCGATCCGGCGGAGACCGATTCCTGGGCCGAGCGGCTCGGAGGGGCTTCGCTGCTGCCCTGCCATGTCCGGCTGCCGCGCGGCGCGGCGGTGGAAAGCCTCGAAGGCTATGGCGAGGGTGCCTGGTGGGTGCAGGATCTCGCCGCCAGCCTGCCCGCGCGGCTGCTGGGCAAGGGTGCCGGGCGGCGCGTGCTCGATCTGTGCGCCGCGCCGGGGGGCAAGACGCTCCAGCTCGCCGCAGCCGGATGGCGGGTGACCGCGCTCGATCTCAGCGCGCGGCGGCTTGAACGGCTCAAGGAAAACCTCGCGCGCACCGGCCTGAACGCCGAAGTGGTGGTGGCCGATGCCCTTGAATGGCAAGCACCCGAACCCTTCGATGCGGTGCTGCTCGATGCCCCGTGCACCGCCACCGGCACCTGCCGCCGCCATCCCGACGTGATTCACCGCATTGGCCCGCGCCAGATCGCTGAAATGGCCGACCTGCAAGGCGCATTGCTCGCGCGCGCTGCTGGGATGGCCAAGCCCAGCGGAACGCTGGTTTACGCCACCTGCTCGATCGAACCGGAGGAGGGCGAGGAACAGGCCGCACGCGTGGCGCTTGCCCCCGATCCGATCTGTGCCGAAGAACTCCCCACCGGTCTCGCCCCTGGCCCCCAGGGCTGGCTGCGGACCGATCCGGGGATGCTGGCCGAAGCGGGTGGGCTCGACGGGTTCTTTGTCGCGCGTTTTCGCGCCTGAGGCCCTTGCCCCGCGCCGGGTGCTGGGCCACACCTTCGCAGGAAGACAATCCGGGAGGTTTCATGCGCGCTTTCACGCCGCTTGCCGTCATCGCTCTGGCACTCGCCACGCCGGCCCTGGCCGCGCCCTACAGCGCCAGGATCGTGCGCGACGATTGGGGCATCGCCCACGTTTCGGGCAAGACCGATGCCGATGCGGTGTTCGGGATGATCTATGCCCAGGCCGAGGATGACTTCAACCGGATCGAGACCAATTATCTCACCGCGCTGGGCCGCCGGGCCGAGGCCGAGGGCGAGGCGCTGATCTGGCAGGACCTGCGCCAGCGGCTGTGGATCGATCCCGCCGAGCTTCAGGCGCAATATGCCAAAAGCCCCGCCTGGCTCAAAAAGCTGATGCAGGCCTGGGCGGCGGGGCTCAACCGGTATCTGGCCGATCATCCCGAGGTCCATCCCAGGGTGCTGACGCATTTCGAGCCGTGGATGGCGCTGTCCTTTTCGGAAGGCTCGATCGGGGGCGACATCGAAAGCGTCAAGCTCAGCCAGCTTGAGGCGTTCTATACCCAGCGCCGGATCGCGATGAGCGCCGACGAACGCGGGCTGGTGCCGCGCGAACCGCTCGGCTCCAACGGATTTGCCATTGCCCCTTCGCACAGCAAGGACGGCCATGCGCTGCTGCTTATCAACCCGCACACCAGCTTTTTCTTCCGCTCCGAATTGCAGATGACCAGCGAGGAGGGGCTCAACGCCTATGGCGCGGTCACCTGGGGGCAGTTCTTCGTCTATCAGGGCTTCAACAGCCACGCCGGGTGGATGCATACCTCGGGCAGCAACGACAATATCGACGAATTCGCCGAGACGGTCAGCCCCGATGGCAAGGGCGGTTTCACCTATCGCTATGGCAAGCAGCAGCGCGCGGTTGCGGTGAAGCCGATCACGCTGGCCTATCGCCAGGCGGACGGAACCTTGGGCAGCCGCACCTTCACCACCTTTGCCACCCACCACGGCCCGGTAGTGCGCGAGGAAGGTGGCAAGTGGATCGCCACCGCGCTGATGAACCGCCCGCTTGCCGCGCTCCAGCAAAGCTTCCTGCGCACCAAGGTCAGGGACGTGGCCGGTCTGATGAAGGTCGGCGCGCTCAAGGCCAACAGCTCGAACAACACGATCTTTGCGGATTCGAAGGGCGAGGTCGGGCTGTTCTTTCCCCAGTTCATGCCCCGGCGCGACAACCGGTTCGACTATACCAGGCCGGTCGACGGCTCCGATCCAGCGACCGACTGGAAGGGGCTCCATGCCCTGTCCGAGCTGCCCCAGGTGGTCAGCCCGAAAAACGGCTGGGTGATGAACGTGAATGACGGCCCGTGGTGGGCGGCGGGGGCGGACAGCCCGGTTCAGGCCCGCTTCGCGCGCTATTTCGATAGTGAGGGCGATGATGCCCGCACACCCCATGCCGTGAAGGTGCTGGGGGCCAACCCGGCCTTCGATCTCGATGGGTTGATCGCCGCAGCCTACGATCCGTGGCTGCCCGAATTTGCCTTTCTGGTGCCCAGCCTTGTCGCCGCGCACGATCGCGCGCCCGATCCGGCCCGCGCGGCGGCGGTCGAGCTGCTGCGCAAGTGGGATTGCCGCTGGAGCCTGGGATCGCGCGAGACCAGCCTGGCGGTGTTCTGGGCCGAGGCACTGCGCGCGCGCGGGGCTGAAGCCGCCGCCGCGCAAGGGGTGCCGGTGCGGCAATGGATGCGCGAAAAGGCCGGCGATGCCGATCGCCTCGCCGCGCTCGATGCGGCCATGGCGCGGCTCACCGCCGATTTCGGTTCCTGGCAAGTGCCCTGGGGAGAGATCAACCGCTTCCAGCGCAACGACGGGGCGATCGTGCAGACCTTCGACGATTCCAGGCCCTCGCTCCCGGTTGCCTTCACTTCGGCCGACTGGGGCTCGCTCGCCAGCTTCGGGGCCAGGCGCTATCCGGGGACCAGGCGTTATTACGGCACCTACGGCAACAGCTTCGTCGCCGCGGTAGAGTTCGGCCCCCGGGTGAAAGCGCGTGCGGTCAGCGCCGGAGGCGAAAGCGGCAACCCCGCCTCACCCCACTTCGCCGACCAGGCCCAGCGCTACGCTGACGGCAAGCTGCGCCCGGTCTATTTCTGGCCCGAAGATCTGGCCGGGCATGTCGAGAAAAGCGAGGAGGTGAAGGGGGAGTAGCACCTACCCCTTCAGCTTCCCGGCAAATCCCTTTCTCAGCTTGGCCAGCTTGGGCGGGATCACCGCCATGCAATAGGGGTTTCGCTGCCCTTCGCCTTCCCAGTATTCCTGGTGGTAGTCCTCGGCCGGCCACCACACGGCGGGGCCTTCGATGGTGGTGACCACCGGCTCGGCGCGTTCGGCCTGGGCGCGGGCGATGCCGGCTTCGGCCTCGGCGCGTTGATCTTCGTCGATGAGGAAGATCGCCGAGCGGTATTGCGTGCCGATATCGTTGCCTTGGCGGTTCAACTGCGTGGGATCGTGGGTGGCGAAGAACACGTCGAGCAGATCGGCATAGGAAATCGCGGCGGGATCGTATGCGATCCGGATCGCTTCGGCATGGTTGGTGGTGCCCGAACAGACCTGCTTGTAGGTGGGGTTGTCGCCGTGGCCGCCGATATAGCCGCTGCTTACCGCGCTGACCCCGGCCAGCTGGGCAAACACCGCTTCGGTGCACCAGAAACATCCGCCCGCGAAAATGGCCTCGGCCATGACAGCTCTCCTCGATCCAGTCGCGGCCCAAGATGGTCCGCCCTGGCGAGTTCGGCAATGGTGGACTTGGGGTTACAAGCGAAATATGCCCTCGCCCCATGACCATGCTGACCATCGCCGCTCTGCAGCTGCCGCTCGGCTCGTCCGACGAGGCTGAAAACATCGCCGCGGTCGCCGCGCTGGTGGAACAGGCCGCCGCCGCGGGCGCGCAGGTGATCCTCCCGCCCGAGCTTTTTTCCGGCCCCTATTTCTGCAAGGTGGAAGACGAGGCGCTGTTCGCGCTGGCGCGGCCCGCGGCGCAGCACCCCTCGGTGTTGGCGATGCAGAAGCTGGCCGCCGCGCTGAAGGTGGCGATCCCGACCAGCTTTTTCGAGCGCGACGGGCAGCACTATTACAACACGCTGGCCTGGATCGATCCCGATGGCGGCATTCAGGGCACCTATCGCAAGAGCCATATCCCCGACGGGCCGGGCTATGAGGAAAAGTACTATTTCCGCCCCGGCAACGACGGGTTCAAGGTCTGGAACGCCTTTGGCGCGCAGCTGGGCGTGGGGATCTGCTGGGACCAGTGGTATCCCGAATGCGCGCGGGTGATGGCGCTGCTGGGGGCCGATGTGTTGCTCTATCCCACCGCGATCGGCTCGGAGCCCTATGACGAAGCGCTCGACACCAGCCGGATGTGGCGCCGCGCGATGCAGGGCCATGCGGTTTCCAACTGCATGCCGGTGATCGCCGCCAACCGCATCGGCAACGAGGACGGCCAGCGCTTCTACGGTCACTCCTTCATCGCCGACGAGTGGGGCGATCTGGTGGAGGAGTTCGGCGCGGAGGAAAGTGGGGTGCTGGTCCACCGGCTCGATCTGGCGCGCGCGGCGCGGCACCGCGCGGGGATGGGCTTTTTCCGCGATCGCCGCCCGCAGCTCTACACCCGCATCTGCCAGGATATTTGAGGGCGCGCGGGTGCGCTATGTGATCGCCCTCGGCTCGAACCGCCGCCACCGCCGCCACGGCGATCCGCGCGGGGTGCTGAAGGCCGCGCTGGCCGCGCTGGACCAGGCCGGGGTCAAGGTTCTCGCGGCTTCTCCGATCGTCGCCAGCGCGCCGCTGGGGCCGTCGCTGCGGCGCTATGCCAACGGCGCGGCGCTGGTGAAATCGAAGCGCGAACCGGACCGGCTGCTCGCCGTGCTCAAGACGCTTGAGCGCAAGTTCGGGCGCAGTCACGGCGGGCAGCGCTGGGCCGCGCGGGTGCTCGATCTCGATCTGGTGCTGTGGAGCGGCGGGGCCTGGTCCTCGCCGGGGCTGACCGTGCCGCACCCGGCCTACCGCGAGCGCGCTTTCGTGCTCGGCCCGATGCTGGCCGTGGCGCCCGACTGGCGCGATCCGCTGGGCGGCCTCACCACCCGCCAGCTCCACGCCCGCTTGACCCGCCCGCGCCCGGCCCCTAGGTGAGCGCCACCTGGTCAGGGCCCTTAGCTCAGTCGGTAGAGCAACTGACTTTTAATCAGTAGGTCGCTGGTTCGAATCCAGCAGGGCTCACCAGGTTTCACGGGACATCAGGGCGCGACACCGCCGCTCAGCGCGTTGAGGCCCCAGGCCGCGACGAGGCGGCGGCTTTCGGCTTCGATCCGGGCGGCCTCGGCCTCGGTTGCCTCGCGTTCCGCATCGAGCACGGCAAGCGTCGGCTTGGCGCCGACCTGGGCTTCGAGCCGGGTCGAGCGCAAGGCCTCTTCGGCGGCGACCGAGCGCAGACCGGCCGCCTCGGCCACCTGGGTGGCGGTGGCATAGCCCTGCCAGGCGTCGATCACCGCGCCTTCGAGCATCTGTTCGGCCTCGCGCTCGCGCGCATCGGCGGCGGCAACGTCGGCATCGGCGGCGCGGGTCTGGGCAGCGGTGCGTCCGCCTGCCCACAGGGTCCAGCGCCCGCGTACACCGACCGCGAGCGAATCCGCCTTGTAGCCGGGGAAGAACTGATCGCGCACATGCGCGGCCTCGGAATAGACCCCCACGCTCGGCATGCCTTCGGCGCGGGCACCGCGCGCGGCGGCGCGGGCGATGGCGCTGCCCTCTCGCGCCTGTTGCAGCATCGGATTGCTGGCCTTGGCCCGGTCAAGCGCCTCGCCAAGGCTGGCCGGGATCGGCGGGGGCGCGGGCAGGAGTGCAAGCTCGCCCGGCGCCTTGCCGGTAAGCCGGGCATAGGCCGCCTCGGCCGAAACGCGCCGCCCCCGGGCCTGGGCCAGACCGGCCTCGGCTTCGGCCTTACGGGCGCGGGCCTGGGCGAGATCGGACATCGCGATCTCGCCCGCCTTGAAGCGCAGCGCGGCCTGGCGCTCAACCTCGGCGAGTTCGCTCTGGGTACGTTCGAACCGGGTTTCGATCTGCCGCGCGGTCAGCACCTCGCCATAGGCCGCAACCGCGCCAACCACGGTTTCGAGCCGCGCCTGTTCGGCCTGGCCGCGCGCCACGCCCAGCCTGCCGCGCGCCTGATCGATCGCTGCGCCGATTCGCCCACCGGCCCACAGCGGCATCTGCGCGGTGGCCTGGGCGGCAACCGGGGTGGTGTTGGCGGCGGTCAGCCCGAAGAACCCGCCCGGATCGATCCGGCCCTTGCCCACCGTGCCTTCCACCGCCACCGACGGGTTGCGCTCGGCCCGGGCACGATCGAGCCGCGCGGCGGCGGCGTCCTCACCGGCTCTCGCTGCAGCCAGCGCGGGGGCATGCTCAAGCGCGTCGGTGATCGCCGAGGGCAGATCCTGCGCGATCGCGGGCGCCGCCAGTGCGGCAGCGCAAACCGGCAAGAGAAGGAGCGTCAGGCGGCGCATCGCGGATCTCAGTCGAACGAGCGGCCCGGCTGGACGCCCAGCTTCTTGAACACCAGCGCCGCCGGGCACCAGCCGGTGAAGCTGGCCTGCAGCATGTTGAACCCGGCAAAGGCGGTCAGCCAGATGAAGGCGGGATGGACCCAGTGCGCCAGCGCCAGGCTGGCGAGCACCACCACCCCGGCAAAGCGGAATACAGCCGAATCGAGTGTCATTTCCGGTCTCCTCAATGATGGCGCAGTTTGCGCAGCCCCAGCGCCTGGAGCATGAACCGCTCATAGAACGGTTCGCTGGTGCCGCGGCGGATCTTGTGGATGAAGTATTTCTCGAACGCGATCTTGGCGAGGTGGACCCATTTGCCGTCGCTCGACCAGTTGAGGTTGCGCGGCGGGATCTGCGGTTCGGCCACGAAGGCCACGCCGCCATCGCCGAAGTCGGCCAGGCACACCGCGTTCCAGCTCGCCTCGACACTGGGTTCCTTGCCTTCCAGCTCGAGCTTGAGGTTGTGGGCGATGGCAGTGACCATCGATTCGATCATGAACCCGGTCTTGGGCACGCCCACGGGCACCGGCGTGGGGCCGACCGGCGGGATCGCCACGCAAACCCCCAGCGAATAGACGTTCTTGAAATTGGGATTGCGCTGGTGCTTGTCGGCCAGGATGAAGCCGCGCGGATTGGTCAGCCCCTCGATCCCGAACACCGCTGGAACCCCGCGGAAGGCGGGCAGGATCATCGAAAAGCCGAACGGCAGTTCGTGGCTGGCTTTCACCGCGCCGCCCTCGGCGATTTCCTCGACGAACATCTTGCCGTCCTCGACCTTGGCGATCCTGGCGCTGGTGATCCACTTGATGTGGCGCTGGCGCATTTCGCTTTCGAGCAGGCCCTTGGTGTCGCCCACCCCGTCAAGCCCGAGGTGGCCGATATAGGGTTCGGCGGTGACGAATGTCATCGGCACCCGATCACGCACCTTGCGGCGCTTGAGCTCGGTATCGACGATCATCGCGAATTCGTAGGCCGGGCCATAGCACGATGCGCCCTGCGCGGCACCGATCACCACCGGCTTGGGATCGGCGGCCAGCTTGTCGAACATGTCGGCGGCATGGGCGGCGTGGTCGGTCTTGCAGACCGACTGGGTAAAGCCATCGGGGCCAAGCCCCTCGACCTCGTCAAAGGCCAGCTCGGGGCCGGTGGCGATCACCAGATAGTCATAGGGCTGCGAGGTGCCGTCGTTCAGCTCGATTCGGTTCTCCGCCGGATGGACCCGCTTGGCGCCGACACTGGTGAAGCCGATTCCCTTGCGCTGCATCACCGGGGCCAGTTCCACCTTGATTGCGTCGGGATCGCGCCAGCGCACCGCGACCCACGGGTTGCTGGGAACGAACCAGTAATGCTCGCTGTCGTTGACCACCATGACATCGGCCTTGCCTTTGACCGCGTCGCGAATTTCATAGGCGGCGATTGCGCCGCCAAGTCCTGCGCCCAGAATGACGATTACGGGCTTTGCCATTTCTCCAGCTCCCCTTTAGCTTGGCGGTATGGCTTGCAAGGTGCCAGCCGCAGACCGGGACTCGCAAGCTATATCGTGCTTGACTAATATGCGTAATAACGAATATAAGCAATAGGCAATATGATCGGCGCGCCAAAGATCGGCTGGCCGATAGTCTGAGCGCAAGGATGGACCTGGGGCGATGAAGGGAAAGCTGCTTGCAATGGCGCTGCTGGCTGTGCCGCTGGCGGGGTGTGGATCTTCCGAGCAGGCGGCTCCGACCGCCGCCGCTGCGGGGGGCACCCGGCTGACCCTTGCGCCCAGTGATGCCGCCGCCTGGCAGGATGTCAGCGCCGAAGTGGGCACTGTGGACGAGGCCCAGGTACTGGCGCGAATCCCCGGCGTACTGACCTCGCTCACGGTTCGCGAAGGCGATCTGGTCGGCAAGGGGCAGGTGATCGGGCGGATCGTTGACAACCAGCTTGGCTATCAAGCCGGGGCCTATGGCGCCCAGGCCGCCGCAGCCCAGGCGCAGGTCAAGCAGGCCCAGGCCGAGCTCGATCGGGTGCGCTTCCTCTATCAGAACGGGGTCTATGCCAAGGCCCGGCTCGAACAGGCCGAGGCCGGCCTTGCCACCGCCCAGGCCCAGGTTCAGGCCGCACGCGCGCAGCAATCGGCGGTCAGCGCCGTGGCGGGGCAGGGCGCGGTGATCGCACCCGCCAGCGGCCGGGTGCTGCGCGCCGACGTGCCCGCCGGTGCCCCGGTCGCTCCGGGGATGCTGATCGCGACGATCACCGCCGGTCCGCCGGTGCTGCGGCTGGAAATGCCCGAATCGCTGGCGCTCAAGGTTCATGCCGGATCGCGGGTGCGGGTCGATCTTCCCGGCGGGACCGGCGGCGAAGGGCGGGTGATCAAAGTTTACCCGGCGGTAGTCGGCGGGCAGGTGCGCGCCGATGTGGAACTGCCGGGGATCGATACCAGCCTGGTCGGACGGCGCATGCCCGCCAAGGTTGAAACCGGCACGCGCAAGGCGCTGCTGGTGCCGGCCGCCTTCGTGACCAGCCGCTATGGGATCGACTATGTCAGCGTGGCCGCCAAGGACGGCAGCGCCAGCGAGGTTCCGGTCCAGACCGCGCCTTCGCCCGAAGGTGGCAAGGTCGAGATTCTCGCCGGGGTGGGCGCGGGCGACGTGCTGATCGGGAAGAGCGGCAAATGAACCTCGGCATTTCGGGGGCGATCACCCGCGCCACGATCCGCTCGCCGCTGACCCCTCTGTTCCTGCTCGCCGCGATCGTGGTCGGGCTGATCTCGACCATCACCATCCCGCGCGAGGAAGAACCCCAGATCTCGGTGCCGATGGTCGATATCCGCGTCGCCGCGCCGGGTCTTGCCGCGCCCGATGCGATCGAACTGGTGGCCAAGCCGCTGGAAACCATCGTCAAGTCGATCGACGGGGTTGAACACGTCTATGCCCAGGCCGAGGATAATGGGGTGCTGGTCACCGCGCGGTTCCTGGTCGGCTCCGATCCGGAGGACGCGGCGACCCGGATTGACGAAAAGATCAAGGCCAACATCGATCGCATCCCGGTGGGGATACCCCCGCCGCAGGTGACCGTCCACGGGATCACCGACGTGCCGATCGTGGTGCTGACGCTGACCCCCAAGCCCGGCGCGCCGGGGCAATGGACCGATCAGGCGCTGTTCGAGCTGGCGGGCAAGCTGCGCGGCGAAGTCGCCAAGGTTGACGATGTCGGGCTGACCTTCATCACCGGCGGCCAGCGCGCGGCGCTGCGGGTGGTGCCCGATCCGGCCCGGCTGGCGGTTCACCGCGTGCCCTTGGGCAACGTGATCGAGGCGGTATCGCAGGCCAACCGCGCCTTTCCGGCGGGAACCGTGCGCGAAGGCGGCCAGGCCGTGGCGGTCAGCGCCGGGCAGACGCTGCGCGATGCGCAGGAACTGGCCGGGCTGACCGTGCGCTCGGCCAGCGGCGCGCCGGTGCTGCTTAGCGATGTCGCCACCGTCACCCAGGCCCCCAGCGAAGATCAGGCCCGGGCCTGGCGCTGGGCCCGCGAGGAGGGGCAGGGCTGGGCCATGACCCCGGCGGTCAGCCTGGCGATCGCCAAGCGCGCCGGGGCCAATGCTGTCACCGTGTCCGAAGCGGTGGTGGACAAGGTTGAGCACCTTGAGGGCAAGCTGATCCCCGACAGCGTCAGCGTGGCGGTGACCCGCAACTATGGCGAAACCGCGAACGAAAAGGCCAACGAGCTGATCTTTCACCTCGCCCTGGCAACGATCTCGATCGTGGTGCTGATCGGCTTTGCGATCGGCTGGCGCGAGGCCGCCGTCACCGCGATCGTCATCCCCACCACCATCATGCTGACCATGTTCGCCAGCAAGATCATGGGCTTTACCATCAACCGCGTCAGCCTGTTCGCGCTGATCTTCTCGATCGGCATCCTGGTCGACGATGCGATCGTGATGATCGAGAATATCGCCCGCCACTGGGCGATGGAAGATGACCGCAGCCGGATCGACGCCGCGGTGGAAGCCGTGGCCGAGGTGGGCAATCCCACCATCGTCGCGACGCTGACGGTGGTCGCCGCGCTGCTGCCGATGCTGTTCGTTTCGGGGCTGATGGGTCCCTATATGGCACCGATCCCGATCAATGCCTCGGCGGCGATGATCTTTTCGTTCTTCGTCGCGGTGATCATCGCCCCCTGGCTGATGGTTCGCTTTGCCCGTCAGGCGCTGCACGGTCACGGGCATGAGGATGCCCAGGGCGGCAAGCTCGGCGCGCTCTACCGCAAATATGCCAGCCGGGTGATCGCCACCCAGGCCAGCGCCAAGCGCTTCCTGATCGCCGTGGGGGTGGCCACGCTGCTGGCCTGTTCGATGTTCTATTTCAAGGCGGTCACGGTCAAGCTGCTGCCCTTCGACAACAAGAGCGAGGTTCAGCTGGTGGTGGACCTACCCGAGGGGACCAGCCTCGAGGGCACCGCCCGCGTGCTGGAGGCCGCTGCTGCGGTAACCCGCAAGGTGCCCGAAGTGGTGGCGATGGAAGCCTATGCCGGCACCTCGGCGCCGTTCAATTTCAACGGGCTGGTGCGGCACTATTTCCTGCGCGCCAAGCCCGAGCAGGGCGATCTGATGGTCACCCTGCTGCCCAAGGGCGACCGCTCGCGCTCGAGCCATGAGATCGCGGTGGACCTGCGCGAACAGCTCAAGGCGGTGGCCATGCCCCAGGGCGGTTCGATCAAGGTGGTCGAAACCCCGCCGGGTCCGCCGGTGATGGCAACGCTGCTGGCCGAAATCTACGGTCCCGATGAGGCGACCCGCACCCGCACCGCGCTGGAGGTGGAGAAGATCTTCAAATCGGTGCCGTTCATCGTCGATACCGACAATTCGTTCGGCGTGCCGCGCCCGACGCTGCGGCTGGTGCCGGATCGGGCCAAGCTCGATCACTACGGCCTGTCCGAGCGGCAGCTGTTCGATTCGATCGGCGCGCTGATGGGTAACCAGACCGTAGGCTATGCCCCGCGCGGCGCGGACCGCGATCCGCTGCCGATCGAGATGGGGCTGGCGCAGGCCCAGCGTTCATGGTCGGCGGCGCTGGCGGCTACCCCCGTGGCGGTGGCGCCGGGCGGGCAGCTGATCCCGCTGGGTGAGCTCGTCTCGGCCCGGATCGAGCCAGGCGGCCAGGCGATGTTCCGCCGCGACGGACGCGGCGCGACCATGGTGATGGCCGATCTTGCCGGACGTTACGAGGCGCCGATCTATGGCATGCTTGCGGTCGACGATGCGGTCGACGGGTATGATTGGGCCAAAGCCGGGCTGACCAAACCCGAAGTGCGGCTCAACGGCCAGCCCGAGGATGAAACCATTCCCTCGCTGCTGTGGGACGGCGAGTGGGAAATCACCTGGGTGACCTTCCGCGACATGGGCGCCGCCTTCATGGTCGCGCTGCTGGGGATCTATGTGCTGGTTGTGGGGCAGTTCAAGAGCTTCCAGCTGCCCCTGGTGATCCTCACCCCGGTGCCGCTGACGCTGGTCGGGATCGTGCTGGGGCACATGCTGTTCATGGCCCCGTTCACCGCCACCAGCATGATCGGCTTCATCGCGCTCGCGGGGATCATCGTGCGCAATTCGATCCTGCTGGTCGATTTCATCCGTCATGCCCGCAGCCCCGACAAGAGCCTGCGCGAAACCCTGCTGGAAGCCGGGATGATCCGCTTCAAGCCGATCGTGCTGACCGCAGCGGCGGCGATGATCGGCGCGGCGGTGATCCTGACCGATCCGATCTTTCAGGGGCTGGCGATCAGTCTTCTGTTCGGCCTCGCCAGCTCGACCCTGCTGACCGTGCTGGTGATCCCGGCGATCTACGTACTGCTGCGCGATGACGGCAAACTGCTGGAAGACAAGGACGAAGCGCAGGCCGCCTGAGAATGCGTTTCCAAACTCGCGGAAGAACGAGTTTGGCCGGTGTTGCTGCCTTCAGAAAGGACTCCTGATCAGATCGTGATGCAGAGGTATTTCATCTCGACATATTCGTCGATGCCGTACTTCGATCCTTCGCGTCCCAGCCCCGATTGCTTGACCCCGCCGAACGGGGCGACCTCGGTGCTGAGGATGCCCGAATTGATGCAGACCATCCCGCTCTCGATCGCCTCTGCCACCCGCCAGACCCGGCTGAGGTTGGTCGAATAGAAGTAGCTCGCCAGACCGAATTCGGTGTCGTTGGCCATCGCGATCGCCTGTTCCTCGGTCTCGAAGCGCACCACCGGGGCCAGCGGGCCGAAGGTTTCCTCGCGCGCAACCAGCATGTCCTGGGTCACGTTGGCGAGGACGGTCGGCTCAAAGAAGGTTCCGCCCAGCGCGTGCGGCTTGCCCCCGGCGAGCAGGGTGGCGCCCTTGGCCAGCGCGTCGGCGACGTGTTCCTCGACCTTGGCGACCGCATTGGCGTCGATCAGCGGGCCTTGTTCGGTCCCCGCCTCAAGCCCGTTGCCCACCTTGAGCGCAGTCGCCGCGGCGGAAAGCTTGCTCACGAACTCGTCATAGACCCCGGCCTGGACGTAGAGCCGGTTGGTGCAGACGCAGGTCTGGCCCGAATTGCGATACTTGCTGGCCATTGCGCCCGCCACCGCGGCATCGACATCGGCATCGTCGAAGACGATGAACGGCGCGTTTCCGCCCAGTTCGAGGCTGAGCTTCTTGATCGTGTCCGCGCTCTGCCGCATCAGCAGCTTGCCGATCTCGGTCGAGCCGGTGAAGCTCAGCTTGCGCACCGTGGGATTGGCGGTCATCTCGCCGCCGATCGCACTGGCACTGCCGGTCACCACGCTGAGGATGCCCCCCGGAATGCCCGCTTCCTCGGCCAGCACCGCCAGGGCGAGGGCCGAATAGGGGGTCTGCGCGGCGGGCTTGATCACCATCGGGCACCCGGCGGCGAGTGCCGGGCCGGCCTTGCGGGTAATCATCGCATTCGGGAAATTCCACGGCGTGATCGCGGCGGTAACCCCGATCGGCTGCTTGAGCACCACGATCCGCTTGTCGGCCATGTGGCCGGGGATGACATCGCCGTAGAGCCGCTTGCCCTCCTCTGCGAACCATTCGATGAAGCTCGCGCCATAGGCGATCTCGCCGCGGGCTTCGGCCAGGCTCTTGCCCTGTTCCATGGTGAGGATCCGGGCCAGCTCTTCCTGGTTGGCCATGATCAAATCGAACCACTTGCGCAGCACGGCGGCGCGGTCCTTGGCGGTGCGGGCGCGCCAGGCCGGAAAGGCCGCCTCTGCCGCCGCGATCGCCCGGCGGGTTTCTGCCGCACCGCACAGCGGCACGCTGCCCAGCATTTCGCCGGTGGCCGGATTGGTCACCGCGATGGTCTGGCCGCTATCGGCATCGACCCATTCGCCGGCGATGTAGCACTGGTTGCGGAGCAGCGGAGAGACGGTCATTCGGGCTTCCTTCAGATGGCCTTGAGCGCGGGCCAGGCCTCGTCAAGCGATTTGCGGATGATGGCGGCCAGATCGTCGATCTGGCTGTGGCTGATAGTCAGCGGTGGGCACATCACGATGGTATCGCGAATTCCGCGCACCATCAGCCCATTTTCGATACAGCGATCACGGACCAGCGGGCCGGCATTGCCCTCGGTCCCGCCCCAGCGCTTGTTGGTGCCAGGCTCGGCCACGATTTCCACCGCGCCGAGCAGCCCGAGCGAGCGGGTTTCACCGACCAGCGGATGATCGTTCAGCCGCGCCAGCGCCTTGGCCAGATAGGGGCCGGTATCGTCACGGGTGCGGGCCACCAACCCTTCGCGCTCGATGATCTCGATATTGCGCAGCGCCACGGCGGCGCAAACGGGGTGGCCCGAATAGGTGAAGCCGTGGACGAAATCGCCCCCGGTCTTCATCACCTCGACGATCTCGCTCGAGACCGCCACCGCGCTGATCGGCAAATAGCCCGAGGAGAGGCCCTTGGCCATCGGCACCAGATCGGGGGTGAAGCCCAGGGTCTGGTGGCCGAACCATTCGCCGGTGCGGCCGAACCCGCAGATCACCTCGTCGGCGACCAGCAGGATGCCGTATTTGCGGCAGATCGCCTCAACCTCCTGCCAGTAGCCCGGCGGGGGAATGATCACCCCGCCCGCGCCCTGTGCCGGTTCGCCGATGAAGGCGGCGACATTCTCTGGGCCGACCGCCAGGATCCGCTCCTCGATCGAGGCGGCGCATTCCTTGCCGAACTGCACCGGATCCTGGCCAAAGCCTTCGCCAAACCAATAGGGCTGGCGCACGTGCTCGACCCCGGGGATCGGCAGATCGCCCTGCTCGTGCATGAACTTCATGCCGCCCAGGCTGACCCCGGCCACGGTCGATCCGTGATAGGCGTTCCAGCGGCTGATGAAGACCTTGCGCTTGGGTTCGCCCTTCAGCTTCCAGTACTGGCGCACCATGCGGAACACGGTATCGTTGGCTTCGCTGCCCGAGGCGTTGAAGAATACGTGCTGCAACTTGCCGCCGGTCAGCCCGGCGATCTTCTGGGCGAGCAGCACTGTGGGCGGGGCGACGGTTTTGAAGAAGGTGTTGTAGAACGGCAATTCGCGCATCTGCTCGGCGGCAACCTCGACCAGTTCCTCGCGGCCATAGCCGACGTTGACGCACCACAGCCCCGCCATGCCATCAAGGATGCGGTTGCCGTCGCCGTCGTGGATGTAGCATCCCTCGGCATGGGTGACGATGCGGCTGCCGCCCATGTCCTCGATCAGCTTGAAATCCTGCTGCGCGGGCAGGTGGTGCTTGACGTCGAGGCGCTTGAGTTCGGCGATATCGTAATTGCGGGGCATTTAGGGTTCTCCCTTGGATCTTGGCAGGCGTTCGATGGGCGAACGCCGGCCTCAGGGAGAAAAGCCGGTGCGGGCCAGAAAGCGGTTGGTGCGGGTGACGCGGGTGTTCATGCCTCGCCCCGCATAGCCTGTCCGAGCAGATTGAAGAAGGCCTGACTGTCAGGATTGGTATCGGCATCCCACTCCGGGTGCCATTGCACCGCGATCACCGGGGCGCCGTTGGGGCGGGCGGAAAAGCCCTCGATCAGGCCGTCGGGCGCGCGCGCTTCCACGTCCAGCCCCGGGGCCAGCCTTCCGACCCCCTGGAAGTGCACCGAATTGACCGTCAGCCCAGTCTTCCCGAATGACCGCGCCAGCATCCCGTCGTGGCTCAGGGTGACGGGATGGAGATGATCGAACATTTCCGCAAAGCCTGCGCCATCAGGGGCGTGATGGGCGATCAGCTCGGCGCTGGCGCTGGTGTCGCGCCGGAGCGTTCCGCCCAGCGCAACGTTGATTTCCTGAAAACCCCGGCAAATCCCGAACACCGGCCGCCCGAGGCCTATCATCCGCTCGACCAGGCTCAGCGCGATGGCGTCGCGGCCGGGATCGAACGGGCCTTCGCCGCCTTCGTCCTCGTAATGGTGCGGCTCGACGTTCGAGGGACTCCCGGTGAGCAGCACCGCATCGAGCCGGGGGGCAACCTCCACCGCGCTCATCAGATCGGGCAGCGAGGGCACGATCAGTGCCGCCGCATCGGCATGTTTCATCGCCGCGCGGATATAGCGTTCCATCACCGCCTGCGCGGGTTCGATGCCCACGGTGCGCTGACAGGCGATCACGCCAAGGACGGGGCGGGCGGCGCTCATGCTCAGTGCTTCATCATCACGTGCCTGGTGGTCATATAATGCTCAAGGCAATAGACCGAAAGGTCCGACCCATAGCCCGAGCTCTTGACCCCGCCGTGGGGCATTTCGGTGACATTGACCGAATGGGTGTTGATCCAGGTAACGCCGTATTCAAGGCGCGAGGCGAACATGTTGGCCTTGCCCACGTCCTGGGTCCAGACCGAGCTGGCGAGGCCATATTCGCAATCGTTGGCCCATTCGAGCGCCTGATCGTCGCTGTCAAAGCGGGTGACGGAAACCACCGGACCGAACACCTCCTTCTGCACGATCTCGTCGCTGTGGCGCGCGCCGGCGATCAGCGTCGGGGCATAGAAGAAACCGGGGCGGTTGGGGCTGAAGCCGCCGGTCACCACTTCGGCCGGAGTATCGGCGCGGGCGCGGGCAACGAAGCCATCGACCCGGTCGCGCTGGCGGGCGGTTATCAGCGGGCCGAGCGCGGTGCCGGGTTCGGCCGGATCGCCCAGCGCGATCGCCTCGATCGCGCGCTGCAGTTCGGCCACCAGCCGGTCATGGATCGCGCCGTGGGCATAGACCCGGCAGGCCGCGGTGCAATCCTGCCCGGCGTTGTAATAGCCGCCCTCGGCTATCGCCTCGACCGCAGCGGGAATGTCGGCATCGGCCAACACGATCACCGGGGCCTTGCCGCCCAGCTCGAAATGGGTGCGCTTGATCGTCGGGGCCACCGCTTCGAGGATCTTGCGCCCGGTGGCGACATCGCCGGTCAGCGAAACCATCCGCACCCGGGGATGTGCCACCAGCCGCGCGCCAACGCTGGCGCCGTTGCCGGTAACCACGTTGACCACCCCTTCGGGCAGGAATTCGGCGCAAACCTCGGCCAGCCTGAGCGCGCTCAGCGGGGTGTGCTCCGAAGGCTTGAGCACCACGGTGTTGCCCGCGGCGATCACCGGAGCGATCTTCCACGCCGCCATCATCAGCGGATAGTTCCACGGCGCGATCCCCACGCACACGCCCAGCGGATCGCGGCGCAGCATCGAGGTGAAGCCGGGGCGGTATTCGCCCGCCGGAACCCCCGGCACGGTGCGTGCGGCCCCGGCAAAAAAGCGGAACACGTCAACCGTGTTGCCGACATCGACCGCCTTGGCGGTGCCGATCGGCTTGCCGCAATTGGTCATTTCCAGCAGCGCGAATTCGTCGGCCAGCTCCTCGATCCGCTCGGCGATACGCAGCATGCGCAGCGAGCGTTCCTTGGGCGGCATCCGCGACCATACTGCAAAGGCGCGCTCGGCCGCGGCCACTGCGGCATCGGCCTGGGTGCGGCTGGCGCTGGCGATCTGGGCGATTTCCTCACCGCTGGCGGGATTGAATACCGCTTCGGGGGCTTCTTCCCCGGCAAGCGCCACGCCGCCGATGAACTGGCCGCGACTGTCAAACATGATGGGTTTTCCTGCGTTGAAACTGGCGCGCAACCTAGGCGCGGCGCGGCATGGGGTGAAATACGAAATGGAAAGCGATGGCTATCGGAAAAGCCGATCCCTCAGCTCAGCAGGACCACCGGGCTATCGGCGCGCCAATGCATCGAAACGCGGTCATCCCAGGTGAAATCTTCCTGATCGTGGCGCGACAGGTTGGGGCGCGAGACGCGGATCATCGCGCCGCAATCGAGCTGGATTTCGTAGAGCGTGATATCGCCCAGATAGCTCATCCCCTTGATCTGGCCGCGGGCGAAATTGTGCCCTTCGGGGGCATCTTCGGCGGCGGCGCGCACCGCCTTGCCCTCGCCGGGGACGTGAAGGTAGATCTTCTCGGGCCGAAGCGCGACCCAGACGTTCGATCCGTGCGCGCCGGTTACTCCGTGGTTGAGCCAGACCTTGCCCAGGCCAGGGCAATCGACCGCCGCCTTGTCAGGCTCGTCCAGGGTCAGCTTGCCCTCGAAGATGTTCACCGAGCCGACGAAATCGGCGACGAAGCGGTTGGCGGGATATTCGTAGAGATCGGCCGGCGCCGCGAGCTGCGCGACATCGCCCTTGTTCATCACCGCGATCCGTCCGGCCATCGACAGCGCCTCGTCCTGATCGTGGGTGACGGTGATGAAGGTGATCCCGACCTTGTCCTGCAGATCGGCCAGCTCGAACTGCATCTGCGCGCGCAGCTTGGCATCGAGCGCGGAGAGCGGCTCGTCGAGCAGCAGCACCTTGGGGCGCATCACCAGGCTGCGGGCCAGCGCGACGCGCTGGCGCTGCCCGCCCGAAAGCTGATCGGGCATGCGCGCATCGAGCCCGTCGAGCTTGACCAGTTCGAGTGCCTCGGCAACCCGGCTCCTGATCTCGTCGGCGCCGATCCCGGCGATCTTGAGACCGTAGCCCACGTTCTGCGCCACGGTCATGTGCGGGAACACCGCGTAGGACTGGAACACCATGTTGACCGGGCGCTTGTTGGGCGGAACATCGGCCATGTCCTGCCCGTCGATCAGGATCTGTCCGCTGGTGGGAATCTCGAACCCGGCGATCATCCTGAGCAGCGTGGTCTTGCCGCAGCCCGAGGGGCCGAGCAGGACGAAAAATTCGCCCGGCATGATATCCAGGCTGACATCGTCTACCGCCGCGCTGGGCGCACCCTTGAAGCGTTTGGTGACGTTGCGGATCGAGATGATCGGGGTCTTGTCGGACATGTCAGTGACCTTGCGCGATCGTGCCCATGCGGCTTTGCAGCTTGAGCGCGATCGTGGTGAGCAGGACGGTCAGCGCGATGACCAGCGCCGATGCGGCGTTGACCTCGGGCGTGACCGAGAAGCGGACCATCGAATAGACCTTGACCGGGAAGGTCACGGTGTTCGGGCCCGAGGTGAAGAAGGTGATGACGAAATCGTCGAGGCTGAGGGTAAAGGCCAGCAAGGCCCCGGCGATCAGCCCCGGTTTCATGTGCGGCAGCAGCACATCGCGGAACGCCTGCCATTCGCTCGCGCCCAGGTCCTTGGCTGCTTCCTCTTCCTCGCGGTTGAAGCTGGCGAGGCGCGATCGCACCACCATCGCCACGAAGGGGAAACAGAAGGTGATGTGGGCGATGGTGATCTGCGACAGATCGAACGGCCAGGGCAGATCCTGCGGCAGGTCGAGCCTGGCGAAGAAGGCCAGCATGGCAACGCCCATGCAGATCTCGGGCACCACGATCGGCAGGGCCATCGCGCCTTCCCAGCCGGCCTTGGTGGGAAAGCGGAACCGCCACAGCAGCACCGCCGCCAGCGCCCCCAGCACCACGCTGACCACGGTAGCCAGGGCGGCGATGGTGATCGAGTTGGTCAGCGCTTCCATCAGGCTCGAGTTGTGCAGCGCCTTTTCGTAATACTTGGTGGTGAACCCGCGCCAGACGATGTTGCGGCGACTGTCGTTGAAGCTGAACGCCACCAGCGTAATCAGCGGGGTATAGAGGAACAGCAACACCAGCCCGACCCAGATCCGCATCGACCAGCGGCGGGTATATTCGAGCGGGGCGACCGGCGCGCGCTTGCCAAGCAGTTTCATCGGCGCTTCTCCGCCTGTTTGGCCTTGAGCGCCTGGATGGCGATGGCGATGAAAGTGGCATACATCAGCAGGAACGAAAGCGCCGCGCCGAACGGCCAGTTGTTGGCGCGCTTGAACTGGCGTTCGATCACGTTGGCGATCATCTGGCTGTCGGTTCCGCCGAGCAGATCCGGGGTGAGGTAGGCACCCAGCGCAGGGACAAAGGTGATGATGATCCCCGAGATGATCCCCGGCGCGGCCAGCGGGGCGACGATCAGCAGCAGGGTGCGCAAATGCCCCGCGCCCAGATCGAGGCTGGCCTCGATCAGCGAGCGATCGAGCCGGTCAAGCGCGGCATAGAGCGGCAGAACCATGAAGGGCAGGTGGACATAGACCAGCCCCAGCACCACCGCGAAATTGTTGTAGAGCAGGTGCAGCGGCTCGTACGCGCCGGGGGCGGGGAGGCCGACCAGCGTCAACAGTCCTCCGAACCGGTCATGCAGCCAGCCGATTGCCTGATTGGCATAGCCCTCGGTCCTGAGCACCGCCATCAGGGCATAGGTGCGGATCAGAAGATTGGTCCAGAACGGCAGCATGATCCCCAGCAGCAGCCAGGGTTTCCACTTGTCGCTGGCGAAAACGATCGCCAGGGCAACCGGAAACCCCACCACCAGGCAAATCGCGGTGGTGATCCCGGCTACCACCAGCGATTTGGCAAAGATGCCCAGATAGAGAGGCTCGAGCGCCTTCTTGTAGTTGGCGAGGGTGCCAGAAATCTCGATTTCGGTCAGTCCCGCGTTGGTGCCGAAGCTGTAGAGCCAGATCACCCCCATGGGGATGATGAAGAACAGCGTGAGCCAGGTCAGCGGCGCCGTGGCGACGGCGGCAAACAGTGCCCGGCTTCTTTTCCAGTCCTCCATCGTTGCTCCCCGACCCGAAGGGCTCAGCTACGGTTTCAGGCCGCGCGGATGCGGGTGAAGGCGTCTTCGTAGAGCGGCTGGAGCTTCTCGTTGTAGGCCGCGTATTCGCACTTGGCGAGCAGGTCGGCCGGCGGGAAGATCACCGGATTGTTCTTGTAGCTGTCGGGCATCAGCGCCTTGGCGGCGGCGTTCGGCGTGGGATAGAGAATCGTCTCTGTGATCTTCTTGCCGACTTCCGCATCGAGCAGATAGTTGATGAAGGCATGGGCGTTCTTGGGCCGCGGCGCGCCCTTGGGAATGCACAGCGTATCGGAATTGAGCTGGCTGCCCTCCTTGGGCAGGACGAAGTCGATATCGTCGTCCTCGGTCATCACCTGGGCGATGTCGCCGTTGTATTCGAGCACCAGATCGACCTCGCCCGAAAGTAGCAGATCCTGCCCGTTGTCTTCGTGGAAAGCCTTGATGTTGGGCTTCTGCTTGATCAGCATCGCCTCAACCTGCTTGATATCGGCCTCGGTCAGGCCGTTGACCGACTTGCCAAGGTACTTGGCACCCAGGCGGATCACGTCGCCAGCCTCCGACAGCAGGGCGATCCGGCCCTTGTACTCATCCGAATCGAACAGCACCTTCCAGCTGTCGGGCCGGGCCTTCACCTTGCTCTTGCGATAGCCGATCCCCAGCGTCAGCCAGGTATAGGGCATCGAATACTTGCGGCCCGGATCATAGGCGACGTCGATGAAGGTCGGGTCGATGTTCTTCATGTTGGGGATCTGATCGTGGTCGAGCGGAAGGATCAGGTCGGACTGGATCATCCGCTCGACGAAATCGTTCGATGGCACGATCACGTCGAACCCCGGATTGCCCGCGCGCAGCTTGGCGAACAGTTCGTCATTGGTGGCGAACAGGCTCATATTCACGTCGATCCCGCTGGCGCCCTTGAAATCCGCCAGGGTGGTTTCGCCGATGTAGGTATCCCAGTTGTAGAAGTTGAGCTTGGGCTCTTCGCCGGTGGAGCCGATCTTGCCGTCGCCGCCCTTCGAGCATGCGGCCAGCCCGCCAAAGCTGATCCCCACGGCCGCAACGCCCAGCGCCTGCAAGAGCGAGCGGCGGCCAAGTTTCATTCCACGCTGGTTGGCGAAGTTCGTCATGTGCCCAAGTCCCCGTAGTTGGTGTTGCTTCTGGCAGGAATGCTAGCCCGCTTTGGCGCGGCTGCAAGCATCGAAGCGGCAAGAATGCCCTCTATCGCGCGCGATGCCAGTAGATTATGCAATCCGAGAGGTATCGAAAAAACCGATGAACATCACTTTTCGCCAGATTCGCTATTTTATCGCCGTGGCGGAGGCGCGCTCGGTCTCGGGCGGGGCCAGCGCGGTGGGCATTTCCCAAAGCGCGGTGACCGACGCAGTGCGCACGCTTGAGCTGGAAACCGGGGTCAGCCTGTTTCACCGCCACGCCAAGGGGGTGACGCTGACCCGCGAAGGGCAGCAGTTCCTGCGCCACGCCCGTTCGATCATCGATGCCGTGGCCGACATGGCGGGCGGGGTGGGCCGCGAACAGGACCAGACCGAGGGCAAGGTGCGGATCGGGGTGACCCCGGTGGTCACCGGCTATTTCCTTTCCGACCTGGTCTCGCGCTTTCAGCGGCTGTTCCCCCGGATCGAGATCGCGCTGGTCGAGGACAAGCGCGCCTATGTCGAACACATGCTGGTCGGGGGGGAGCTCGATCTGGCGCTGCTGATCGTCTCCAACCTCGAACAGCGCGCCGCAATCGACCACGAGGTGCTGCTGCGCAGCGAATGCCGCGCCTGGATGGCGCCGGGCCATCCGCTGTCCGATGTCGATGGGCTGAGCCTGGCCGACCTTGAGAACGAGGCACTGGTGGCGCTGGCGCTCGACGAGCTGGAGGGGCTGATCGACGGGATCTGGTCAAAGTTCGATCATCCGCCGCGCGTCGCCTGGCGCACCAGCAGCATGGAAGGGGTGCGCAGCCTGGTCGGCACTGGTGCCGGGATCACCCTGCTGCCCGATCTGGTCTATCGCCCGTGGAGCCTCGATGGCGACCGGATCGTCGCCAAGCGCACCCGCGAAAGCCTGCCCACGGTGGATATCGGCATGGCCTGGCGCCGCCTCACCCGCCACAGCGAGCCGGCCGCGCTGTTCATGGAAACGGTGCACCAGCACCGCCGGTAAGGATCAGGCCGCGGGTTCCGCGATCACCCGGCGATAGAGGTGCCAGGTGGCATGGCCCAGCACCGGCAGCACCACCAGCAGACCCAGGAAGAACGGCAGCATCGCCACGAACAGCAGGATGGCGATCACCGCCGCCCAGGCCACCAGCACGAAGCCATTGGCGCGGATCGAAGCCAGACTGACGATGATCGCGGTGAGGAAATCGACATCGCGATCGACCAGCATCGGCAGGCTGATCACCGTCACCGCATAGAACACCAGCGCCACCAGCGCCCCGATCACCGTGCCGACCAGCAGCATCAAGATCCCCGACCAGGTGGTGAACAGGGCCAGCGATTCGCTGCCGACGCCCGATTCGGCCATGAAGATCGCGAAGATGCCGTGGGCCAGGATCATCCAGAAAGTGAAGCCCACGAACACGAACCCGCCCATCATCAGCAGCTGATCGTCGCCGCGCCCGCGCACCGCGCCCAGCACCGCGCCCCAGGTGACCGGCAATCCTGCCTCGCGCCGGCGGCTGACCTCGTAGAGCCCGACCGCGACGAAGGGCGCCAGCAGCGGAAAACCCGCAGCGGCGGGAATCAGCCATTCCGCCTCGTTCCAGCGAAACAAGGCCAGGTAGAGGAAAATCCCCGAGGCGACGAAGATCGAGCCGAAGAACAACCCATAACCGGGGCATTTCGCGAAATCGCGCCAACCCGCGCCGAGCGCCCGGCGCAGATCGCCCAGCACCAGGTCGCGCGCGATCGCGACCGGAATGATCTGAGACTGGCCTTGTGCCGCCATTGCGCCTCTCCCTCTCAAAACCCGGGAGAGAGGTTGCTACAAGACCGGCGATCCTTCAACCCGCCACGCGCGATCAGGCGTTGCGCAGGTACCAGTCATAGTCGAGCTGGGTCACCTCGGCCATGAAGCGGGCCATTTCCACGCCCTTGACGGTCGAAAAGTGCTTCACGAACCGATCGCCCAGATAGCGCTTCATCAGCTCGGAATTCTCGAACGCCTCGATCGCGGCGGCCCAGTGGTTGGGCAAACGGATGTCGGCGCCTTCGGCTTCGTAGCCGTTGCCCACTACCGCCGGGCCGGGATCGATTTGCCCGCGAATCCCGTGGAGCATCGCTGCAAGCACCGCCGCCACTGCCAGATAGGGGTTGGCATCGGCCCCGCAGATGCGGTGTTCGACATGGCGCGAGGCGGGCGAACCGGCCGGAATGCGCAGCGAAACCGTGCGGTTGTTGACCCCCCAGGTCGCCGCGACGGGGGCATAGGAATTGGCCTTGAAGCGGCGGAACGAATTGGCGTTGGGGGCAAAGATCGCCATCGATTCGGCCAGCAGCGCCTTCATCCCCCCGATCGCGTGGCGCAGCAGAGGTGTGCCCTCGGGATCCTCGCTGGCAAAGGCGTTGTTGCCATCCTTGTCGGCCATCGAGATGTGCAGGTGCATGCCCGAACCGGCGCTTTCGGCGAAGGGCTTGGCCATGAAGGTCGCCTCAAGCCCGTGGGCAACCGCAACGCCCTTGACCAGCCGCTTGTACATGATCGCATCGTCGGTGGCGCGCAGCGCGTCGGGCTTGTGGCGCAGCGTGAACTCGAACTGGCCCGGCGCATACTCGGAAATTCCGCTTTCCAGCGGCAGACCCTGTTCGTCGCAGGCGGCGTAGAGATCGTCGAAGAAGGGCTGGAGATCCTCCATTTCGCGCAGGCCATAGACCTGGATATCGCTCGACCGGTGGCCGGTGACCATTCCGCGGGCCGGAACCGGCTTTCCGTCTTCAAGATCGCAGAGATAGAATTCCAGCTCGACCGCGACCACCGGTGTCAGCCCTTGCTCGGCCAGCCCATCGATCACCCGGCCCAGCACGTGGCGCGGGTCGAGATCGTTGGGCGTACCGTCCAGCTCGTAGAAGCTGGTCAGGAACTGGGCATGGTTTTCGCCCAGCCAGGGCGCGCGGACCAGCGTGCCGGGCACGGGATAGACATAGCGATCGGCGTCGCCATCCTCCCAGACCAGCCCGGTTTCCTCGCAGTCACGCCCGGTGATGTCCACCACCAGCACCGATCCGGGGAGGAACCGGCCGCTCTGGTAGACCGCCTTGACCTCGTGCTGACGCAGCCGCTTGCCGCGCGGCACTCCGCAGATGTTGGTGAAGATGATGTCGATCGCATCGACATCGGGGTTGGCGGCGAAGAAATCTTCGGCCTCCTGGGCGAGGGCGCGGTGGTTTGAGCTGGTCACGGTCATGGTGGTCATCCGATCAGGGTCTTGAGGCAGTCATCCAGCACTTCGGCAAGGCGCGCAACCTGCGCCTGCGTGGTGGCCGGGCTGACCAGGGTCATGTTGTGGAACGGCGCGATCAGCACGCCGCGGTTGATGAGGAACAGGTGCAACGCGTGCTCAAGCGCACCGTGCATCTTGGCCCGCGCCTCGCTGCCGTTGCGGGCCGGGGTGGGATCGCAGATGAATTCGCCGCGCGAACCGACATGGGCAACGTGCCAGTCAAGCCCGTTGCGGGCGATCACTTCGCGCAGACTGGCGGCAAGCTGCTCGGCCAGCGGCAGCATGTGGTCGTAGGCGGCGGGCGTCATCACTTCGGTCAGGCAGGCGCGCATCGCCGCCAGCGCCAGGGCATTGGCGGAAAGCGTGGTGCCGATTCCCGAATGGCCCTTTTCCCCCGCTTCGCGGCATCGCTCCATGCGTTCGGCCACTTCGGCGGAAAAGCCATAGACCGCGCAGGGCACCCCGCCCGCCACCGGCTTGCCCAGCACGAAGAGATCGGGCAGCGGGCCGAAGGTGCCAGTATGGCCGCCGTAGCCGGTGGAGATCGTATGGGTCTCGTCGAACACCAGCAGTGTGCCGTGGCGCTGGGTCAGCTGGCGCAGCGCGGCAAGATAGCCGGGATCGGGCAGGACCATGCCGACATTGGTCATCGCCGGCTCCATCAGCACGGCTGCAACGTCGCCCCCGCCGAGCGCGGCTTCGAGCGCGGCGAGATCGTTGAATTCGATCACCACGGTATGCTCGCGCACGTCATAGACCTGGCCGACCAGGCTGCGGCGCAGTTCGGGAACCCCATCGCGCAGATCGACGAACACGTCATCCACCGCCCCGTGGTAACATCCGTTGAACACCAGCACCTTGCTGCGCCCGGTGATCCCCCGGCACCACCGGATCACCGCGCGGTTGGCCTCGCTGGCGCTGGATGTCACCTGCCAGAACGGCAACTTGAAACGCCGCGCCAGCTCATCGGCCACCACCACCGCGTCCTCGGTCGGCAGCATATAGGTCAGGCCGCGGCCAGCCTGGCGCGCGATCGCCTCCGCCACCGGTCCGGGCGAATGGCCAAACATCGATCCGGTATCGCCCAGGCAGAAATCGTCGTAGCGATGCCCGTCGACATCCCACAGCTCGGCGCCTTCCGCGCGGTCGGCGAACAGCGCAAAGGGCGTGCCCCAATCGAGCATCCAGTGGAAAGGCACCCCGCGGTGCCAGTGTCGCGCGGCCTCTTTCGCCAGCGCCGCCGAGCGCGGGTTGGCGGCGACATAGCGCTCTTTCTCGGCGGCGAGCATCGCGGAAATGGCGGCATCGGCGATCATAGACGGTCCCTCAGGGCATACCACAGCATCCCCACCACCGAGAGCGGATGACGCAGCAGCGGCCCGCCAGGGAAAGGGTGGACGGGAAGCGAAGCGAACAGGTCGAAGCGTTCGGCGGTGCCGCGCATCGCCTCGGCGATCAGCTGGCCGGCCAGCGTGGTCAGCAGGGCGCCATGCCCCGACCAGCCGTGAGCAAAGAACGAATTGCCGATCCGCCCGAAATGCGGCAGCCGGTTGAGCGTGACCCCGACCATGCCGCCCCAGGCATGGTCGATCACCACGCCTTTTAGCTGCGGGAATATCTTTTCAAGGTAGGGGCGGACGAACTCCGCCACATCGGCTGGCGGGCGCCGGGTATATTTCTCGCCCCCGCCGAAGATCAGCCGGTCATCCGCGCTGAGGCGGAAATAATTGAGCACGAAGCGGGAATCCGAAACCGCCGCGCCGCTGGGGATCAGTGCCCGCGCGCGTTCCGGAGAGAGCGGAAGCGTGGCGACATTGTAGTTGGCGATTCCCATGGTCATCCGCCCCAGCGAGCGGGCGACGCTGTCCATCATCGTGTCGCAGGCCAGCACCCCGTGGCGGGCCGTCACCCGCCCTTTCGCGGTCGTGGCGATCACCGGGGCGCCGTGATCGACGGCGGTTACAGGGCTGTGTTCGAAAATCCGGACTCCGGCGGCCATCGCCGCCCCCGCCAGCCCGAGCGCATAGTTGAGCGGATGGAAATGCCCGCCGTTGGCATCGAACAGGCCGCCCAGATAGTCGCCCCCGGCAACCTGATCGCAAACCCCGCCGCGTTCGACGATCGAGGCTCCTCGATAGCCCGTCAGCCGTTCGAGCATGGCAAGCTCGCGGCGCATATCGTCGAGGTGGGCGGGCTTGACGGCGGCGTGGAAGTGCCCCTGGCGCAGGTCGCAGGCGATCGCGTGGCGCGCGATCCGCTCGCGCACCAGATCGCCCGCGCTGTTCGCGATCACGAGCAGTTGACGCGCCGTGTCTTCGCCAAAG
Source organism: Novosphingobium sp. (assembly GCA_024236215.1). GTDB lineage: Bacteria > Pseudomonadota > Alphaproteobacteria > Sphingomonadales > Sphingomonadaceae > Novosphingobium. The sequence goes on along the minus strand of JACKKX010000004.1, from coordinate 12,696 downwards.
CGCTCGGCCAGCTCGACCGCGCCCCAGCGCAGCCCGGGGATGAGCTGCCCGCCGTTGCGCCCGGAGGCCGCGCAGCCGATCTGTCCGGCTTCGAGCAGAACCACCGAGTATCCCGCCTCGGCGCAGTGAAGCGCGGCCGAAAGCCCGGTGAAGCCGCCACCCACCACCACCACGTCGGCGTTGATGTCGCCAACCAGCCGGGGCTGGGCAGGAAACGGCTTGGCGGTGGCCGCGTAGTACGACGGCGCGTGTGCGCTCACGTCACACCTTCAGCAGCAGATATTCACGCTCCCAGGAGCTGATTACCGACTGATAGGCGTAGAGTTCGGCCTGCTTGATCGCGTAGAACACCTCGAAGAACTCCTCGCCCAGCTCGCGCTTGACCGGCTTGCAGTTCCAGAACCGGTCTAGCGCGCCCTCCAGCGTGCGCGGCAGGGTGCGGGCGCGGTTATAGGCGTTGCCGGCCAGGGCCTTGGGCGGGATCATCCGATCGACCATGCCGATATAGCCGCACAGCAGCGAGGCGGCGATGGCAAGGTAGGGATTGGCGTCTGCCCCGACGATGCGGTTCTCCACCCGGCGATCCTTGGCTTCGGAGATCGGCACGCGAAAACCGCACGAGCGGTTGTCGCCGCCCCAGTGGACGTTGATCGGCGCCGCGGTATCGGGGCGCATCCGGCGGAACGAATTGACGTTGGGGGCGACCATCGGCAGGATCTGCGGCATCAGCCGCACCAGGCCCGCGATATGGTTGCGAAACAGCGCGGAATCCCGCCCATTGGGGGTGGAAAACACGTTGCGCCCGGTTTCGGCGTTGAGCACCGACTGGTGGATGTGCATCGCGCTGCCGGGCTGCTCGGCCATCGGCTTGGCCATGAAGGTGGCATAGACCCCGTGTTCGAGCGCGACCTGGCGCACGATCCGCTTGAACAGAAGCACCTGATCGGCCAGGGCCAGCGGATCGCCGTGAATGAAGTTGACCTCAAGCTGGGCGGCGCCGGCCTCGTGGATCATCGTGTCGATGTTGAGCTCGGCCTTTTCGCACCAGTCATAGATCTGCTCGATGATGTCTTCGTATTCGCTCAGCGCTTCCAGCCCGAAGGCCTCACTGGCGGTTTCCGCGCGTCCCGACCGGCCCGGCGGCGGGGTCAGCGGAAAATCCGCGTCGAGGTTCTTCGAGACGAGATAGAATTCGGCCTCCGGTGCGATCACCGGCTTCCAGCCCTTGGCCGCATAGAGCGCCAGGACCTTCTTGAGGATCTGGCGCGGCGCGATTTCAACCGCCTTGCCCGCCCCATCGAAGGCATCGGCGATGACATAGGCCGTGGGGGTCTTGTAACCCGGTGCCTCGCGGATGGTCGTGGCGTCGGGAACCAGGATCAGGTCCGGATCGAAATCGGGGACGATGTGCTGGATATCCTCGGGATAGCCACCCGTGACGGTGACGATGAACACGCTGCCCGGAATGCGCAGGGTGCGGTCCTCAACGCTCTTGAGAAACTTGGCGGCGGGCAAAACCTTGCCGCGCTGGATCCCGTTCATGTCCGGGACGATGCATTCCACCTCGCTGATCGCGCGTTCCCGGATCCAGCTGGCGATGTCGGTAGTCATGATTGTCACATTGTTGCGGGGCGCCCGGCCAACGGACGCCCCGAAACACTCCTGTCAGAAAGCGAACTTGATCGAGCCGACCACGGTCGCATCGCCCAACGCGGAAAGCGAGTGGGCAGTATCGACATAGTCAAGGCTGGCGGAGAAACCCGAGCCGATGTCATAGCTCGCACCCACGATCCAGTCCTTCTTGTTGTTGGCGAAGGCGCCATCCTCGAAGCCGAAGGTGCCGTGCAGCGAAAGCGGGGTTTCACCCACCGGCAGCTCGCCCGAGATGTAGACGTAGGTGTTGTCCTGGCTGCCGATATTGTTCTGGCTGGGGGCATAGGCCGCGCCCAGGGTCACATCGACCGGGCCGAGCGTGGTGCCAACCGAGCCGTAGAGCTCGATATAGTTGAGGCCCGAATTGTTGGCATAGGTGTAATAGACCGCGCCGACATCTACCGTCACGCCGCCCATGTCCTTCGACCAGCCGGCCGACCAGTCCAGCTCGACATTGTTGGCCTTGCCGTTGCCCAGTTCGACGTTCGAGGCCCACAGCCCGGCATAGAGGCCGGATTCGTGCTCGACCGAAAGTTCGGCGGTCAACTCCAATTTATGGTCGGTCAGCGACAGGCCGCGGAAGCGATAGTCGCTGAACACGCCAACTTCGCCCGAAATGGTGATCGGGCCGGAAGCTTCGGCTTCTTCGTCCTGCGCAAAGGCGGCGGTGGGCATGGCGGCAAGCGGCAAAGCAGCAGCTGCCAGAAGCAAGCGATAATTCATCTGGTTTTCCCTCACTGATGGTTGGGCCAGTGCGAATTCGCGGCCTTTGCCTTGTGAATCCGCCTGGTCCTCTCCTTCCACTGTCCTATATCCCCTTATCTTTCGACAAAGCCAATGGGATTTGTAGAGGCTATGGCTATCGACTTTTCCGATAGCACTGGCAGGAGGCGATCCGAATAGCGCGCGTTGCGGGCAACCGCTATCGTGAGTCGCTTAAAGCCCCGGAGCCTCTCTTGACCAGCGAACCCAACGATCTTTCGGCCTTCTGGATGCCTTTCACCGACAACCGGGGATTCAAGGCCGATCCGCGCATGTTCGTCGCCGCCCGTGGCATGCACTACACCGCCTCGGCCGGGCACCAGGTGCTCGATGCCACGGGCGGGCTGTGGTGCGTCAATGCCGGGCACGGGCGCGAACGGATCGTCGAGGCGATCCGCACCTGCGCGGGCACGCTCGATTTCGCACCGACCTTCCAGCTCGCACATCCGCTGGTGTTCGAGGCCGCCTCGCGCCTCTCGCTGCTGATGCCCGAGGGGCTTGACCGGATCTTCTTCACCAATTCGGGCTCGGAAAGCGTCGATACCGCGCTCAAGATCGCGCTCGCCTTTCAGCGCGCGCGCGGGCAGGGCACCCGTACCCGGCTGATCGGGCGCGAGCGCGGCTATCACGGGGTTGGTTTCGGCGGCATCTCGGTCGGCGGGATCGTCGGCAATCGCCGCCAGTTCGGCACGCTGCTGGCGGGGGTCGACCATCTGCGCCACACCCACGATCTGGCCCGCAATGCCTTTTCGCGCGGGCTGCCCCTGCACGGGGCGGAGCTGGCCGAGGATCTGGAACGGATCGTCGCGCTGCACGGCGCCGATACCATCGCGGCGGTGATCGTCGAACCGGTGGCGGGATCGACCGGGGTACTGATCCCCCCGCAGGGCTACCTGAGCCGTCTGCGCGAAATCTGCGACGCGCACGGAATTGTTCTGATCTTCGACGAGGTCATCACCGCATTCGGCCGGGTCGGCAAGGCGACCGCGAGCGAGCGGTTCGGCGTGACCCCAGATATCATCACCATGGCCAAGGGACTGACCAACGCGGCGGTGCCGATGGGGGCCGTGGCGGTGCGGCGCGAGATCCACGATACGGTGGTCAATTCGGCTGGCCCCGGGATCGAGCTGTTCCACGGCTATACCTATTCGGGCCACCCGCTGGCCGCCGCCGCAGCGATCGCCAGCATGGAAACCTATGCCGAGGAGAACCTGTTCGAGAAGGCGATCGAGCTGGAGAGCTATTGGGAAGACGCGGTCCATTCGCTGAAGGGTGCGCGCCACGTGATCGATTGTCGCAACGTGGGCCTGATCGGCGGGATCGAGCTTGAGCCGCGCCCCGGCGCCCCTACCAAGCGGGCGATGGAGGCTTTCCACCGCGCCTTCGACACCGGTCTGCTGATCCGCGTGACCGGCGATATCATCGCGCTTTCGCCGCCGCTGATCCTCGAAAAGAGCCATATCGACGAAATCTTCGGCAAGCTTGCCGACGTGCTTGCCACCATCGACTGACAGGACCCGATCCCATGCCCAGCAATGCCCAGCTTCAGGCCCGCCGCGAGGCCGCCGTCCCGCGCGGGGTTTCGACCATGCACCCGCGCTTCATCGAACGCGCGAGCAATGCCGAGATGTGGGATGTGGAGGGCAATCGCTACATCGATTTCGCCAGCGGCATCGCGGTGCTCAACACCGGGCACAACCACCCCCGGGTGATCGAGGCGGTCAAGGCGCAGATGGATGCCTTCACCCACACCTCGTTCCAGGTGAACCCCTACCGCCCCTATATCGAGCTGGCCGAGCGGCTCAACGCGATTGCCCCCACCGGCCAGCCGAGCAAGACGATCTTTGTCACCACCGGGGCAGAAGCGGTCGAGAACGCGATCAAGATCGCCCGCGCCCATACCCGGCGCAAGGCGGTGATCGCCTTCAAGGGCGGCTTTCACGGCCGGACCATGATGGGCATGGCGCTGACCGGCAAGGTTCAGCCCTACAAGGCCGGGTTCGGTCCGTTCCCGGGCGACGTCTGGCACGTGCCGTTCCCGATCGACTATCACGGGGTGAGCGAGGCGCAGAGCCTTGCCGCGCTCGACAGCCTGTTCAAGGCCGATGTCGATCCCGCCGATGTTGCCGCGATCATCATCGAACCGGTCCAGGGCGAGGGCGGGTTTTATCAGGCCTCCGCCAGCTTCATGGCCGCCCTGCGCAGCCTGTGCGACGAGCACGGCATGCTGCTGATCGCCGATGAGATCCAGACCGGCTTTGCCCGCACCGGCAAGATGTTCGGGATCGAGCATTCGGGGGTGCGGCCCGATCTGATGACCGTGGCCAAATCGATGGCTGGCGGCTTCGCCATCGCCGGGGTGATCGGCAAGGCCGAGATCATGGATGCCCCCGCACCCGGCGGGCTTGGCGGCACCTACGGCGGCCCGCCGATGGCCTGTGCGGCGGGGCTGGCGGTGCTCGACGTGATCCGCGACGAGAGGCTGTGCGAACGCGCCGATGCGATCGGCGATCTGATCAAGCGCCGTCTGCTCGATCTCAAGCGCACCAATTCGCTCGATTGCATCGGCGATGTACGCGGCCCCGGCGCGATGATCGCGCTCGAACTGGTGAAGAAGGGCGATGCCGATCAGCCCGATGCCGATCTGACCAAGGCCCTGGTGGTCGATTGCGCCAAGGAAGGGCTGATCCTGCTTTCCTGCGGAATCCGCTCCAACGTGATCCGCTTCCTCGTCCCGCTGACTGCCAGCGACGATCTGGTGAACGAAGGGCTCGACGTGCTGGCCCGGAACCTCACCCGGCTCGCGGTATAGCTTGTCCAGGGTCAATTGCGCGCGCCGCCGGGGCTGGTAGGCTTGCGGCCATGAGCGGCGAATTGACCCTGACCCTCCACGGCGCCGCGCGCACCGTCACGGGATCGTGCCACGAGTTTGAGCTGGGCGGCGCGCGGGTGCTGGTCGATTGCGGGCTGTTTCAGGGTTCGCGCACGCTTGAAGGGCTCAATGCCGGGGCCTTCGGCTTCGATCCGCACAAGGTCGATGCGGTGGTTCTTACCCACGCCCATATCGACCATTCGGGCCTGCTGCCGCGGCTGGTAGCAGAGGGCTTTGCGGGCAAGATCTGGTGCACGCAGGCCACCGCCGACCTGCTCGAATACATGCTGGCCGATGCGGGCCGGATCCAGGAAGCCGATACCGCGCGCCGCAACCGCCGCCGCGACCGCGCCGGAGAGGAACCGTTCGAGCCGCTCTATACCGAGGCCGATGCGCTAGCCGCCTGGGGCCGGTGCAGCCCGGTGCCGCTCGAAGAATGGTTCGAACCGGCGCCCGGCTTTCGCGTGCGGCTCTGGAATGCCGGGCATATCCTGGGCTCGGCCTCGGTCGAGCTTGAGGCGGGTGGCACGCGGGTGATGTGTTCGGGCGATCTGGGGCCGGACAACAAGTCCTTCCATCCCGATCCCGAAGGGCCGCGCGGCTTCGATCACGTGCTCTGCGAGAGCACCTACGGCGACCGCGAGCGCGAGGCGCTGACGATTGAGGCGCGGCGCAAGCTGCTCGAGGCCGAGATTCGCGGCGCACTGGCGCGCGGCGGCAATCTGGTGATCCCGACCTTCGCGCTCGAACGCACACAGGAACTGCTGCTCGATATTGCCGAGCTGGTGCGGACGGGGGCCCTGTCCAACGTGCCGGTGTTCATCGACAGCCCGCTGGCCAGCCAGGCGACCCGCGTGTTCGAGCGTCACGCCCGCGAACTTGAGGATCTGAACGGCTGCACCTTCGAGTGTCCCAACTTCCATTTCACCGAAAGCGTGGCCGAATCGATCCGGCTCAATTCGGTATCGGGCGCGATCATCATGGCCGCCTCGGGCATGTGTGAGGGTGGCCGCATCCGCCACCACCTGATCCACAACCTGCACCGACGCGATTCGACCGTGCTGTTCGTGGGCTACCAGGCCGCAGGGTCGCTGGGGCGGGTGATTCTCGACGGGGCGGAACGGGTGCGGATATCGGGCGAGGACGTGACCGTGCGCGCCGCGATCCGGCGGATCGATTCCTATTCGGCCCATGCCGATCAGGGCGAACTGCTAGACTGGATCGGAGAACGCGCACCGATCAGGGGCAGTCTGCTGCTGGTCCACGGCGAGGAACCTGCCCTGGAGGCGCTGCGCAAACTGGCACTCGGGCGTCTTGACCGCACCCAAGTAGTTGTGCCCGAGATCGGTGAGCGCTGGGCTTTGCCGCCCGGCGCCCCCGCGCGGCGGCTGCGCACCGGGCGCACCGATCTCGCACAGGCGCTGGGGCATGATTGGCAGAACGCCTATGCCCAGCTCGTCACCGGTCTCAAGCGCGACCTCTCCCGGATCGAGGACGATCGCCAGCGTGAGGAAGCGATCGCGGCGATGCGCAAGGTGCTCGACAGCTACGGCGAGTTCCGCGCGCGCAAGCGCAGCAAGGCCGCGCACCGCAAGTAAGCTGCTGGAATTGCTCGCCGGGCTCGGGCGTGGCACAAGGCGGCGATGGATCATGAGCAATCCCCGCTCGCGCCGCCGCGCCGCGTCCGGATCGGAGCGATTGCCCTTGCGATTGTGGTGCAACTTGTGCTGGCCGCATTTCTGGTGCGGGCGCTGGCGCCGGGATTCACGGCGCGAGTTGCCGAAGCCGTGGTCTCGACCTTTACCGTCACCGTCACCACTCCGCCGCCGTCACCGCCCCCGGCAAGGGCGCTCGAAGCGGCGGGCGCTGCGGGGGATGCCGGCCGGAAGGCGGTGCCGCGTGCGGAGAATGCTCCCAAGGCCAAGGTGCCGCTTGCCCCAAAGCCCGCCCCCCAGGCCGCCAGCACAGGCGATGCCGATACGTCCGGCGCGCGCGAAAGCGGCAGCGGGACCGGCGCCGGCGCCGCTGGGCCGAGCCCCGGCGCGGGCGGTTCGGGCAACGGACAGGGCGGCGGGGTGACCCGCAAGGCGGAAAAGATCGCCGGGGAAATCCGCGACAAAGACTATCCCAAGGCGAACCGCGCGCTCCGGCTGGGTAATTCGGTGACCATCGCGATCAGTGTCAGCGCCGAGGGCAGACCCACCGGATGCAAGGTGTTGCGCCCCAGCCCCGATGCCGAGGCGGATGCGCTGACCTGCAAGCTCGCGCTCGATCGCTTCCGCTTCCGCCCCGCCATCGACGCCCAGGGCCGCGCCGTGGCATCGGTGTTCGGATGGAAGCAGTGGTGGTACTATTGAGGTTCCGGTGGATCGCACTTCCACCTTCCAACCTTGCTATCGAGCCACTACCAAGAAGCCATGATCGCCCAGACCATCCAGCTCGCGCTTGCCCCGGTGTTCGTGCTGGTGGCGATGGGCAATATCCTCAACATACTGTCGACGCGGCTGGGGCGGGTGGTCGACCGGGCGCGTGTCCTTCAGGGTGCGCATATGGCGACCGAGGGAATGGAGCACGATCTGGTTGTCGCCGAAATCCGCATGATCGACCGGCGGATCGTGCTCATCACCCATGCGGTGCGGCTGATGGTGCTCACCGGGCTGACAATCGGGGCGACCGTGGCGCTGCTGTTTCTTGAACAGCTGGCCGGCGTGGACCTTCAGCTTGTTGCCGGAGCGATGTTCCTGCTTGCGGTCTTGCTGCTGATGGCGGGCTTGATCCTGTTCCTGCGCGAAACCCAGATCGCCGCCCAGCAACTGCGCATCCCGCGCGCCTATCTGGAGCTTGAGCGGGATATTTAGCGCTTTTCCGCCTCTTCCAGCGCCTCGCCATATTTGTAGTCAAGATAGCGGGTCTGGATCGCCAGGTTGTCGATCGCGCCCGAGGCGAGCTGGCGGGTGACCGAATCGATCTCGCCGCTGATCTTGCCCAGGGCCTCGGTGAACTGCGCGGTGGGGGTGGCCCCGGCGCGTTCCTCATAACGCAGGTGTTCGGGGATCTTGCGGTAGCTTTCGACCAGATCGGGCAGATGCTCACCCACCAGCTTGCGCACTTCGGCGGCCTGCGGGTGGGCCTGGTCGACATCGGCCAGTTGCAACCCCAGCGCATCGAGCTGAAGCCCGATGTGATCGACCAGCTTGACCGCCGGCGGCGGCAGCGCGCGGCGCTGGCTTTCCAGCCACAGCTCGGTCCGCCCGACCAGCGCGCGCACATCGGTGCTGGCGGGATTGAGATCGGCCCGGCTCGGCAGCTTGAAGCGCGGATAGCGCCCGAAGGCCCAGACCGTGGCAGCCGTGCCCGCGGCGCCCAGCAACAGGCCGGTGAAGCCGATCCCGTCGATCACCGAACCGACGATCCCGATACCGATCCACAGCGCCACCACCGCAGCGCCCATCCGCACCAGCTTGCGACCCATGTGCCGCGCGCGGATCTGCGCCGCGCCGACCGGGATCGGCCGCCGCCGTCCACCCGCGCGCTGATCGGCGAGCGAGCGACGGGCCTGTTGCAGGATCAGGTCGGAATGGCGGGTTTCGTCGGCCAAGCCGCGGCTCCTACTGGGCGTCGAGGGTCAGCAGCGAGGGCGCTTCGTGCGCCACCTGCGATTGCGCCGCGCCTTCGGCCCGGGCGATGTAGCCCTTGGACTTCTCGACCTCGGCGCTGAGCGTGGTCACCGTTTGCTTCATGCTTTCCAGCGCTTTCACCTTGAAGGTGTCGATGGTGTCCATCGTATCGTAGATGTTCTGGAAGGCGCGTTGCAGCGTTTCGATCGGGATGGTCGAACTTGCCGCCTGCTCGTGGATCCGGCTGGTCTGCTCCTTGAGCAGGGTGCTGGTCGAATCGATCATGTTGGCGGTGGTTTCGTTGAGCGCGGTAACTTGTTGCAGCACCAGCCGCTGGTTGGTCATCGCCTGGGCCACGGTCACCGCGGTGCGCAGCGCCGCGACGGTGGTGGTGCTGGCGCGATCGACGCCCTTGACCAGTTCGACGTTGTTTTTCTTGACCAGATCGAGCGCAAGGTAGCCCTGCACCGTCACCGCCATCTGGGTCAGCAGATCCTGGGTGCGCTGGCGGACGTAGAACAGCGCGCTCTCGCGGATCGCCTTGGCCTTGGCCGGATCGGTCGCGTCAAGATCGGCGGCCTTGTCTTCCAGCTTTTCATCGAGCGTCTTGGCGATGTGGATCATCTGCTCCAGATTGCCCATCGCTTCCCACAGCTTTTGCCGCTCGACGTCGATCGCGGCATTGTCCATCAGCAGCTCGTCCTTGCCCGAAGAGAGGTGGGTGAGCACCGCCTGGATATGCCCCTGGGCCGACTGGTAGGACTGGAAATAGCGCTTCATCGGGTTGCCGAAGGGGATGATCCCCAGGAACTTGCGCCCGGTGGAGAGCTTGCCGGCCTTGCCGGGATCGAGCTCCTCTACGGTCTTGCGCAATTCTGCCAGATTGGCGCCGACGCCCGAATCCTTGTCCATCGCGCGGATCGGGCGATCGAGGAACCGGTTCGACATGCCGGCCGCCGAGAGGATTTCCTTGCGCCCCATGTTGGTGATCTGATCGACCTTCTTGCCGAATTCGGGCGAATTTGCATCGACCGAGACCAGATCGGCTATGAAGCCATCAACCTTGGCCTCAAGCTTGGACTTGCTGTCGTCCGACACCGGAACCAGCCCGGCCGCCTTCTCGGCGGTTACCACCGGCACCGGATCGGGCGGTGAGAGGGTTATGGTGGGCGCATCGAGCGCGCTTTCGCTGGGCTGCTTGGCCATGGCTTTCGGGTCCGAACCTTTCACAACAATCGAGCCGCCAAGATGGGGATAAGCGGACGGCTTCGCAAGCTGTATTATTCAAATAAGACAGGTCGGGCAAGCGGGATGCGTGGCGCTGGTCGATTCGGGTTGCTAGGATGCGCAAATGAAACGTGCGATTTGTGCCTTGATTCTGCTCCTGGCATCGCGTCCTGCGCTGGCTGAAACCAGCCCGGCCCAATTTGCCGGCGAAATGATCGCGCGGCTCAAGGCGGCCCATCCCGAATCCATCTTCGCCAATGAAGGCGCCCTGCCGCTGCAGGTAACGGTGAAGGGCGGGGGGCACGATGGCGCGCAGATCATGCTCTACCGGATCTACGACTATTGCCGCAATGTTCCCGCCGAGAGTTGCGAGGCGAGCAAGGCCGATTTCGTCGCCAAGGTGCTGGTGCCGCTCCCCGAGGCCCGGCGCGAGAACCTGCGGGTGATCGTGCGCGGGGCGGACTATTACGACGCGGCGCAGCAGCAAGGCAGCAAGGAAAAGCGCCAACCCTGGTTCTTCGCCCGCAAGATTGGCGATGATCTTTACGAGATATTGGCGCTCGACAGCCCGACCCAGATCGCACTGGCCAATTCGGCTGACCTCAAGCGGATGCGGTTGAGGCCGGAAGCGGCCTGGTCGCTGGCCCGGACGCAGACCTGGCAAGCCACCCCTCCGCTGCCCGACCCGGCCTCGCTTCTCGCCGAAGCAGCGGTTTTCGAGGGTAAGGAATATGTCGGCTCAATGCTTGCCGATACCCAAGGCTGGCAGGCGGTGCGCGAGGCGATCGGGCCAGACCTGTTCGTCACCGTCACCTCGGATCAGTTCGTGATGGTTTCCCTGATGGCCGAAGGGCCAGGGCTCGATCGCTTCGCCGAAGCCGTTGCCGCCGATTGCCGCGGTGCCGAGCGCTGCATCTCACCCCATGTTTACCGTTTCGAGCAAGGCATGTGGGTGATCGAGAAATAGGGGGTGCCGTGTGACCGTTCGTATCGAAGATCGCGATGCAATCCGCACGGTCACGATTGACCGGCCCGAATGCCGCAACGCGGTCGATCCGGCAACAGCCGAGCACTTGCGAGAAGCCTTTGCGGATTTTTCCGCCGACGATGCGCTCAAGGTGGCGGTGCTGACCGGGGCCAACGGCACCTTCTGCTCGGGCTTCGATCTGCGCGCGGTCGGCACGGTCGATCGCAGCAAGGCATCAGAGCAAGATGGACCCATGGGGCCTACGCGCATTCTGCTCGACAAGCCGGTGATCGCCGCAGTGGAAGGGTTTGCGGTGGCAGGCGGGCTCGAGCTGGCGCTGTGGTGCGATCTGCGGGTCGCTGCGCAAGGCGCAACTTTTGGGGTTTTCTGCCGCCGCTGGGGTGTGCCGTTGATCGATGGAGGCACCGTGCGCCTGCCACGGATCGTCGGGCAGGGCCGGGCGCTCGACATGATCCTGACCGGCCGTGCGGTGGACGCGGATGAGGCTCTGGCAATCGGCCTTGCCAATCGTGTCGTGCCCAGCGGGCAGGCGCTTGCGGCGGCGCAGGACCTGGCAACCGAAATCGCGCGGTTTCCGCAATTGTGCATGAGGGCGGACCGGGCCAGCGCCTACCGCCAGTTCGATCTCGATCTGGAACAGGCCTTGCTGGCCGAAGCGCGCGGCGGTGAGGCGCCGCTTCGCGCCGAAGGTGGCGCGGGGGCGGCCCGGTTTGCTGGCGGGGAAGGGCGCGGAGGTGCTTTTTCCTGAGGGATCAGGCGCCAAGCAGTCTCGCCAGAATGCCGGCCCGGCGAACCGGCTGGGTCTGTCCGGATGCCTCAAACAAATAGTTGGCAAGCACTGCCGCCTGTTGGTTGGTCAGCATCAGGTGGTGCGAGTCGACCTCCGGTCTGCTGCGTTCGTCGCGCGAGCGCACGCATTGCAGGTTGAGGTTGAGCCCATCGCCCTGCTTGAGGTGCGACCATCCCACCAACACACCTAGCATTTCGGGCGGCAGCGCTTCGCGGTCCATCGCCTCTCTCCCGGCAACAAGACTGCGACCCGGCGCCCACCATATTGGCTGCGCCGGGATTGGCAATGGGCCTGGATGTCCTGCCTGGGGACGGTTTTCAGGCCGCCAGCTTGAACGGTTCGATTTCGCCCGAGAGGTAAAGCTTCTTGGCCTTGGCGCGGCTGAGCTTGCCCGAGCTGGTGCGCGGCAGGGTGCGCGGCGGAACCAGCTCGACCACACAGTTCATGCCCGTGATCGAGCGCACCTTGTCGCGGATCAGGTCGCGCAGCTCGACGCGGGCAGCCGGGTCGGACACGCGGCAGTGGACCAGCACCGCCGGGGCCTCTTCGCCGCTCTCGGTCTCTACCGAGAAAGCGGCGATATCGCCGTGGTTGAATCCGGGCAATTGCTCCACCGCCCATTCGATGTCCTGCGGCCAGTGGTTCTTGCCGTTGATGATGATCATGTCCTTCGCCCGGCCGACGATGAACAGGTAGCCATCGACCTGATAGCCCATGTCGCCGGTGTCGAGCCAGCCATCGACCATGCAGGCCTCGGTCGCTTCAGCGTCGCGGAAATAGCCGACCA
>JACKKX010000003.1 GCA_024236215.1 Novosphingobium sp. | reverse complement strand
AACAGGCTCTAGAAATCCGCCACCAGTTGCAGCGTCAGCGCGCGTGGAGGAATATAGGTGAAGCCCCCCGAGCTCGAGACGTTCCAGCCGTAGGTATCGAAGGCATTGTACAGCACAGGTCGCAGCAGCCAGTCGGCCCCGGCGGCCTTGAAGCGATAGCGCGCGCCAAGATTGACCACCGTGCGCGCCGGTGCGGCAAGGGTATTGGCGGCATTGCCGGTGCGGCTCGAAAGGCTTTCAATCGCGAGATCGAACGAGAACGGACTGCTCCCGGCCTGAGGGCGCCAATCAAGGCTCAGCACGCTGCGCCGGCGGATCTGGCCTACCGGACGCGGCCCGATCAGCGCCTGATCGACCGCCTCGCCCGAAATGCGCGGATCGAGCAGCATGGTCCCGCCAACCACGGTCAGCCCCGGGGCGATCCGCCCCGTAAGCGACAGTTCCAGCCCCTTGTTGCGCAGCGTGCCAAGCTGGCGATAGCGCTGCGCGGGATCGAGATTGTAATAGGGCTTGGTGATCGAAAATCCGCCCGCGATCAGCGTGAGGTGGGCGTTGATCGAGTATTTCAGCCCGGCCTCGATCTGGCGGGTGTGCACGGCCGGCGGTGCTTCGGCGCGGTTGACCGCGACATCGGGGGCAACCAGCGCTTCTTCCATTCCATGCGAAGCCCCGGCAAAAAATGCCAGGCCGCGCGCGAGGTGGACCGAGCCGGTGACATTCCACAACTCTGCAGTCTCGCGGGTAACGGGATCGGCCAGCGCCGGATCGGCATAATCGAGGGCCTTGCGGTAGCGGGTCTGCGAAAGGCTGGCGTCAATCGCGAAGCGGTGCTCGGCGACCAGCGAATAGGACAGACCGTAGGTCAGCTGGCGAACGTCGTCGAAGTTCTTGGGGCCGAGGACATAGGCCGGTTCGGGGCGCACATCGGGGCCAAGTATCGTGCTCGGCCCCAATGCCAGCGAGCGGCTGCCGCCAAAGCGCCGATCGCGCGAGCGGCCGCGCAGGCTGGCAATCAGGCGCTGGTCGAGCCCTCCCGCATGCCACTGGCGCACCAGCCGCACCTCGCCCGACAGCGAGGCATCGCGGTTGTTGCCGTCGGCAATGATCCGCCGTGAGGCAACCGAGCCGTCCTGGCCCACGCCGAACAGCAGGTCCGAAAAGATCGTGTCCTGGGTGCGCCCGTTGTAGAACAGCCCCGCTTCCAGCTTCAGCCCGCCAAGCGGCGCCTTGACCACCGCGCCGTAGGCCCAGTTGGTGGCGTTGCGCCCGGTCCACGGCTGGCTCAGATCCTGCCCGCGCGCAAGCCTGGGCGGGGGCTCGGTGCCGGCAGGATAGTAAGTCGGCCGCGCCTCGTCGCTGCGGAAATAGAACGCGCCGCCGAACAGAAGCACCTGAACATCGCTGGCCGGACGCCAGGCGAGCGTCGCGCCGACGGTGCGATACTTGGTTTCTCCTCCCTCAAAGCGGTGCCCGTTGCGCCAACCGGCCCCACCCGACACGCCCAGCCGCTCGCCATCGAGGGGCTGCTTGAATTCGAACGAACCGCCGATCCCCATCGAATTGGAGCCGCCATCCTCAAGATTGAAACTGTAGCTCGCCGCGCCATGCGGCTGGGTCAGCGAATAGTCGACCAGCCCGGTCGGGGCGGGAAAGGGATAGCGCTGCGAGGCTGGGCCGACCCGGATCGTGTTGCCATCGGTGATCCGCGGCGAAAGCCGGTCAACCTGATCGAAATAGAGCCCCTCCAGCCGGACATTGCCGGCATCGACCGGGTTGAACCCGCGCACCTCGTCGCTCGAATAGAGCCCGGTCTTGTCCTGCCCCACCGAACGGCCGAAGGCATCGCTTGACTGGGTCGCAACATTCTCTCCCGCGCGCTGCGCCAAAGCAGGCACGCAGGAAGCCAGTAGCGCCGGGATCCCCAACCCGGCCAGTTGCATCGACGAACGCATTTTTCGCCCATAGCGAACGGGCGCGCCAAGCAAAGCGATTTATGCGTCGCCGCGCTCGGCCGGATCCTCGTGCAGCCAGGCGGCATGGCGCGGGGCACGTTTGGTTGCCGCCCACTCGTTGAGCATGACCGGAGCAAGCGCGCGCAGCTCGGCATGCTGTTCGCTCGTGCCGATATTGCAGGCCAGTTCCAGCCGGTGGCCGTTGGGGTCGAAGAAATAGATCGAGCGGAAAATTCCGTGATAGGTCGGCCCCAGCACTTCGATCCCCTGGGCCTCGATGTGTGCCTTGGCGGCCAGCAGCGCGGCCTCGTCCTCAACCTCGAAGGCGAGGTGCTGAACCCAGGCCGGGGTGTTGGGATCCTTGCCCATCGCCGGCTGGCCCGGCAGCTCGAAAAAGGCCAGCACGTTGCCCCCGCCGCAATCGAGGAAGATGTGCATGTAGGGATCGTCCTCGCCGGTCGAGGGCACGGTATTTTCGGCGAAGGCGGTGGTATAGTCCATGCCGAGTACGCGGCCATACCATTCGACCGTCTCCTTCGCGTCCTTGCAGCGATAGGCGACGTGGTGGATGCGCTTGAGGGCGGGGGCAGTGGTCATGGTCAGGCTCCTTCCACCTGCAGCGCGCCGCGGCGCAGCTGGTCGCGCTCCATGCTCTCGAACAGCGCGGTGAAATTGCCTTCACCGAAACCTTCGTCCTTCTTGCGCTGGATAAATTCGAAGAACACCGGTCCGATCATCGTTTCGGAGAAGATCTGCAGCAGCAGGCGCGGATCGCCCTTCTGGGTCGATCCGTCGAGCAGGATCCCACGGCTTTGCAACTCCTCCACCGGCTCGCCGTGGCCGGGCAGACGCTCGGTCAGCATCTCGTAATAGGTAGCGGGCGGCGCGGTCATGAACGGGGTGCCGAGCGCCTTGAGTTTGTCCCAGCAACCCAGCAGATCGTCGCAGGCAAAGGCGATGTGCTGGATTCCCTCGCCATTGTACTGGCGCAGGAACTCCTCGATCTGTCCGCCGCCGGCCTTGCCTTCTTCATTCAAGGGAATGCGGATCTTGCCATCGGGTGCGGTCATCGCCCGGCTGGTCAGGCCGGTATATTCGCCCTTGATGTCGAAATAGCGGATCTCGCGAAAGCCGAACACGCGCTCGTAGAATCCGCCCCAGTGAGCCATGCGGCCGCCATAGACGTTGTGGGTGAGGTGATCGATGGTGTGGAACCCCGCCCCCGCCGGATGCCGCTCGGCGCCCGGTTCGTAGACGAAATCGATGTCGTAGATCGAAAGATCGCCGTGTTCCTGCCCCTCATAGCGATCAATCAGGTAGATGATCGAGCCGCCGATCCCGCGGATCGCGGGCAGACGCAGCTCCATCACCCCGGTACGGCTTTCAACCGGCTCGGCGCCGCGCTCCAGCGCCAGCTCATAGGCCTTCTTCGCGTCCTTCACCCGCCAGCCCATGCCACAGCACGAGGCGCCGTGCTCGGCCGCGAAGTAGGCAGCCGCGCTCTTAGGCTCGTAGTTGGCGATCAGGTTGATCCCGCCCTGGCGCCAGAGCTGCACGTCCTTGGAGCGGTGCTGGGCAATCCGGGTGAAGCCCATCGCCGCGAAGACCGGCTCAAGCACGCCCTTTTCAGGAGCCGAGAACTCGATGAATTCAAAGCCATCAAGGCCAAGCGGGTTTTCAAACAGATCGGACAAAACGGGGCTCCCAGCGCGATATTGGTTGCATATGAAACTATATCGGCGGCCACGCCGAGTCAAGGTTTCAACCGAAACTAGATCGTCGGCAGCTGCTGGCTCGAACAGTGGAAGCTGCCGCCCCCGGCCAGCACCGCATCGGCAAGGATGCCCACCGTCTCGCGATCGGGGAACAGGTCCGCAATCGCCGCCACGCCATCGCCGTCGTGCGCGGTGCCATAGGTGGGGACCACGACCAGCTTCGAGGTGATCGCGAAATTCATGTAACTGGCCGGTTCGATCCGCCCTTCCGCGCTCTCCACCCGCCCCGGCGAGGGCACTTCGCGCACCGTCACGCCGAAGGCTTCGGCCCGCGCCCTGGCATCGGCATAGATCGCGGCGTTGGGATCGCCCTGCCCGGTCGCCCGCGGCAAGGCCAGCACCCCCGGCGCGACAAACCGCGCGAGGTTATCGACATGGCCATCGGTGTGATCGTTGATCAGCCCCTCGCCCAGCCACAGAACCCGCTTGAAGCCAAGGTCGCGCGCCAGCCGCAATTCCAGATCGCGGCGCGAAAGCTGCGGGTTGCGGTTGGGGTTGAGCAGACACTGTTCGGTGGTGACGACCAGCCCGGTGCCATCGCCATCGAGCGCCCCGCCCTCCAGAATCCAGTCGCAGGTTTCGATCGGCAGCCCCACGCTCGCGGCCAGCTCCGCGCCGATCTCCTGATCGCCCTCCATCAGGTACTTGCCGCCCCAGCCGTTGAAGCCAAAGCGCCGCGCCATTTGCCGCCCGGAGCCGTCCTGCACCACCAGCGGACCGGTATCGCGCAGCCAGATATCGCCATAGCGGCGCTCTTCCAGCACCACCCGCGATGAACACAGCGCCTCTGCCCGCGCCCGGTTGGCTGCATCGCGCACGATCAGCCGCACCTCCTGCCCGGTTTCGGCCACGGCACTGGCAAAGGCGGCGATCTGTTCCTGCGCCCGGCCCAGGAAGCCCGGCCACTCGACCGGATCGTGCGGAAAACCGATCCACAGCAGCGACTGCGGATGCCATTCGGCGGGCATCCGCGCAGAAAGCGGGCTCATTGCGCTATTTCTTTCCCGCTTCGGCCAGGCTCGCATCGCGGACCGCGCGGAATTCGTCGGTCTTGTGCCAGTTGGGCCAGTCGGTGGTCATCGCCAGCATCCGCCCGAGACGGTAATAGAGCTGCACCTCCTGGACCGCGCCCGACCAGTCCCAGGTGGGATCGTACTGGTCGGAAGGCTGGTGGTAGCGGTGCTGGACATAGTCATCCGCAGCCGCTTCGCCCGCGGCCTTGCCGCCCCTGACCCAATCCGAACCGCGCCCCACCGCGAACATCGGCACGCCCTGCTTGGCCATGCTGAAATGGTCCGAGCGGTAATAGTGCCCGCGTTCGGCGTGGTCCTCGGGCGTCTGGTAAAGCTTCATCGCCCTCATCGCCGCAGCGAGATAGCGGGTCAGCTCGGACTTGTCGCCGCCGGTCACCTGAACGTCGCGGCTGGGGCTGCCCGGGCCGACCCCGTCCATGTTGACCCCGCCCACGGTCCGCGCCAGCGGATAGACCGGGTTGCGGGCGTACCATTCGCTGCCCAGCAGCCCCGATTCCTCCAGCGTTACCGCCAAAAACACCTGGCTGCGATCGGCCGCACCCGTCTTCACATTGGCCTCCGCCAGGGCAACCAGCGCGCCCACCCCGGTGGCATTATCGATCGCGCCGTTGCAGATGTCGTCCCCGCTGTTGTCCGGCGTGCAGCGCCCGAGGTGATCCCAGTGCGCGGTATAAAGCACATATTCCCCCGGCCGCTTGCGGCCCGGCTGGATGCCGATGACGTTATGGGAGGTAGAGCGGCGGATCGCATTGTCGAAGGAAAGGCTGGCGGTGGCCCCAAGCGGCACGGCTTTGAAGCCCTTTTGCCCGGCGGCAGCGGTGAGCGCGGAGAGATCGTGCCCCGAAGCCTTGAAGATCGCCTCGGCCACGCCCTTCTGAACCCAGCCGTTGGCCGCCGTCTGATCCATCGCACCCCCCGCGCGCGCGACATAGGTCTGCGCCCCGGTCCAGCTCGAATTCACCACCTGCCAGCCATAGGCCGCCGGGAAGGTATCGTGGATCACCAGCGCGCCCGCTGCGCCCTGGCGCGCGGCCTCTTCAAACTTGTAGGTCCAGCGCCCGTAATAGGTCATCCGCCGGCCCTTGAAGAGCCCTTCCTCGGTCTCATTGGCATAGTCGGGATCGTTGACCAGGATCACCGCGATCTTGCCCTTCATGTCGAGCCCGGCGTAGTCATTCCAGCCGAGTTCGGGCGCGTTGATACCATAGCCGACGAAGACCAGCGGCGCGTCCTTGAGCCCGGTATGGTCCACCACCCGGTAGCTTGCGGCAACGAAGTCCGCGCCATCGTTGAAGCGCAGCACCTGCCCCCCGGCATTGACCGCAAGACCGCTGGAGTTCCGCGCGGTGATCTCGACGATCGGCACATCCTGAAGCCACGATCCGTTGTTGCCCGGCTGCAATCCGGCATCCTTGAAGCGCTGGATGATATAGGCAATCGACTTGTCCTCTCCCGGCGTGCCGGGGCCGCGCCCCTCGAAGGCATCGGACGAAAGCACGCGGGTGACCGTCTTGAGCGTATCCTCCTGGATCACCGGCACCTTGACCACCGGGATCGGCGGAGCCTTGGCGGGTCTGGCGGGGGCACTCCCCGCGAATGCCAGTGCCACGATTGAAACGGCAAGCGACAGCGATCGGGAAACGGAAAGGCTCATTGCGCGGGGATTCCTTGGCCGGTTGATCTGGCAGGGTGGCAAAGCCGCGGCCCGTGCGCAAGCCGCGCATCGACCGGCGGCTTTGATCGAAGAGCTTGATCGCGCCGCCACGCCGCCGCATTGCAGACAGCATGACTGCCGACTGGACCGGAGCACTTGAACGGGCGCGGGCGCATTCGCCCTTTCTGACGCGGGGACTTGAGCGCCTGCCCGCGCTCGAAGCCCTGCTGGCAGCGGGCGATGGCGAAGCCGCGCTGGCCTGGGCCAAGGCAGCGGGCGAAGGAGCGTCAAGCGTTGCGAGCGCCCTCAGGCGCGAAAAGCAGGCCCTGGCGGTTGCACTGGCTTTGGGCGACCTGGCCGGGGCCTTCGATCTGACGCGGGTAGTCGGCGAGCTCAGCGCCTTTGCCGATCGCGCGCTCGATGCCGCGATCGCCGATGCGATCCGGGCACGGGTGAGCGACGCCCAGCCCGCCGGATTCACCGCCCTGGCGCTGGGCAAGCACGGCGCGGGCGAGCTCAACTATTCGTCCGACATCGACCCGATCCTGCTTTACGATCCCGCGCTGCTGCCCCGGCGCGAACGCGACGAACCGGGCGAGGCCGCGCAGCGCGTGGCGCGCACACTGATGCAGACGATGAGCCAGGTCGATCACGAAGGCTATGTCTTCCGGGTCGATCTCAGGCTGCGCCCGGCATCGGAGGTCAGCCCGCTGGCGATAACCATCGACGCTGCCCTGACCCATTACGAAAGCTCGGCGCTGGCCTGGGAGCGCGCCGCCTTCATTCGCGCGCGCGTCTGCGCCGGAGACCTGGCGGCGGGCGAGGCGTTCCTCGCCGCGATCCGCCCGTTCGTCTGGCGCAAGAGCCTCGATTTCGGGGCGATCGTCGAGATCGAGCGGCTGACCCAGCGGATCCGTGCCAATCATTCCGGCCCGGCCCAGCCCGGCCCCGGCTTCAACATCAAGCAGGGGCGCGGCGGCATCCGCGAGGTCGAATTCTTCGCCCAGACCCATCAGCTGATTCACGGTGGCCGTCATCCCGAACTGCGACTGCGCGGCACCCGCGCCAGCCTCGATGCCCTCGCTGCCGCCGGGCTGATCGACGCGGAAGACGCGCGAGTGCTGGGCCAAAGCTATGACCGGCTGCGCACGATCGAGCACCGCCTGCAGATGGTCGCCGACCAGCAGACCCATTCGCTGCCGCTGGACCCGGCCGCGCTCGACAATGTCGCCCGGCTCGACGGACTGGCCGACGGCGCCGCGCTGGTGGCGGAGCTGGAGGCGATCACAGAGGCAGTGGGCAGCCGCTATGACCGGCTGATCGCACAGGGCGCCCGCGATGGCGCCAGCGGGCCGGTGGCCGGAATCGGCGGCGCAGCACTGAAGCATGAGCTTGCGCAGCTGGGCTTTGCCGATCCGCAGGGGCTGGCCGAGCGGATCGAGGGCTGGCGCTCGGGCCGGCTGCGCGCGCTGCGCAGCGAGGCGGCGCGCGCCGCCTTCGACGCGGTCCTGAGGCCGCTGCTGGCCGCCTTCGCCGCCGCGCCCGAGCCAGAGCGCGCGCTGCTGCGCTGGGAGCAACTGCTCACCAACCTGCCGAGCGCGGTCAACCTGTTCCGCCTGCTCGAAGCGCGTCCGGCGCTGCTGCAACTGCTCGCAAGGATCCTCAGCCTCGCCCCGCCGCTGGCCGACGAACTGGCGCGCCGGGCCGATCTGCTCGATCCGCTGATCGATGCCACGGCTTTCGACCTGCCCCCCGGGGTTACCGAACTGGTCGATGACTTCGCGCGCGGCGAAGAGGATGACGACTACCAGCAGGTTCTCGACCGGGTCCGACGCCGGGTCGGTGAACGGCGATTTGCCCTTGGCGTGCAGCTGATCGAGGGCGCGCGCGATCCCGCCGAGATCGGGCGCGGCCTGTCGCGCGTGGCCGAGGCCGCCCTGACGGTGCTGGCCGATGCCACGGTGGCCGAGTTTGAGCGTGCGCATGGCCGGGTGCCGGGCGGCGAGCTGGTGGTGCTGGGTCTGGGGCGGCTGGGCGGCGGGGCGCTGACCCATGCCAGCGATCTCGATCTGGTGTTCCTGTTCACCGGCGATCACACCGCCGAAAGCGACGGGCCGCGCCCGCTTGGCGCGACGCTTTATTTCAATCGGCTGGCACAGCGGGTTTCGGTGGCGCTTTCGGTGCCGACGGCGGAGGGCGCGCTCTACGATGTCGATACCCGGCTGCGCCCCTCGGGCGATCAGGGGCCGCTGGCGGTCAGTTTTGAGAGCTTTGCGCGCTATCAGCGCGAATCCGCCTGGACCTGGGAACATATGGCGCTGTGCCGCGCCCGACCGCTCTACGGCTCCGACGGGGCAAGGACCGAGCTGGCGCGGATCGTCCGCTCGGTGCTGACCCTGCGGCGCGATCCGGCCAAGCTTCGCCAGGAGGTGCTCGAAATGCGCGCGCGCATGGCCGGGCACAAGCCCAGCAAAGGCACGCTTGACGTCAAGCTGGCGCGCGGCGGGCTGGTCGATATCGAATTCACCGCCCATTTCCTGCAACTGCGCGACGGGATCGGGCTGGTTCCCTCGCTGCCCGCCGCCCTGGGCGAGCTGGCCGGAGCCGAGCTGGTGCTGCCGGACCTGCCCGAAGCCCAGGCGGTCCTTGGCCGCTTCCTGATCGCTTCGCGCCTGCTCGCCCCCGATACGCAGGCGCCGCCGCTCGCGGCGCGGGCGGTGCTGGCCCAGGCTTGCGGATGCGGCGACTGGCCGGGATTGCTAAAGGCGCTGGGCGAATCGCGCCGCACCGTTGCCGCCGTCTGGACGGCGACATTTGGCGAAACCCTGGAGACCGAATGATGGCCAAGCTTCCCGCCGTGGGCGACACCCTTCCCGATCTGGCCCTGACCGCGCCCGATGGCAGCACGATCGCCCTGTCGGCCTTTGCCGGGCGCAAGCTGGTGCTGTTCTTCTATCCCAAGGACGATACCCCCGGCTGCACGATCGAGAACAAGGACTTTTCCGAACTGGCCGGAGAGTTCGCCAAGGCCGGGATCGCCCTGCTCGGCATCTCCAAGGATCCGCCCAAAAAGCACCTCAAATTCATCGAGAAGCATGGCCTTGTCGCACCGCTGGCCAGCGATGCCGAACAGGGCGGACTGTCCGACGCGCTGGGCATCTGGACCGAAAAGCAGAACTATGGCCGCACCTACATGGGCATGGTGCGCACCACCCTGCTGATCGGGGCCGATAGCCGGGTGGCGCGGGTGTGGAGCCCGGTCAAGGTCAAGGGCCACGCCGCCGCGGTGCTGGAGGCAGCGAAGGCGCTGTGACCACGCTCGCGCGCGCGATCCGCGCGGTCCTCGAAACCGGCGATCCGCGCGCCAAGGTCATGGGGTGCCGCGCGCTGGTGCGCGATTGGCGCGGCGGACGGCTCGGTTTCATCTTCGATTGCGCGATGCCCGAGGAACCAAGCCGCCCCGCCGCGCCCGAACTTCTGCCACCGGGCCGCATGCCCAAGCGCGGCAAGGGCGGATCCGAACGCGCGCGGATCGCGCTGTGGCACGCACTGGCCCATATCGAATTCGTCGCGATCGACCTGGCGCTGGATATGGCCGGGCGATTCGGCGCGGAAATGGGCGAAAGCTTCGTTTCGGATTTCCTCTCGGTCGCCGCCGACGAGGCGATGCATTTTGCGTTGATCGAACGCCACCTGCACAGCCTGGGCAGCCGCTATGGCGCCTTGCCCGCGCATGGCGGGCTGTGGGACGCGGCGCGCGAGACCAGCCACGATGTTGCCGCCCGGCTGGCAGTGGTGCCGATGGTTCTGGAAGCGCGCGGTCTCGATGTAACACCCGCCACGCTCGAGCGGGTCCGCGCCACCGGGGACGAGCGCGGCGCGCGCATCCTCGAACGAATCCTTGACGACGAAATCGTCCATGTCCGATTCGGTTCAACCCATTTCGACGCAGTTTGCCGCGCGCGCGGTGAATCCCCGGAATCGCAGTGGAAAATGCTGGTCAGGCGCCACTTTCGCGGCTCCGTTAAGCCGCCGTTCAACGACTCGGCGCGCGATAGGGCCGGTTTGTCGCGCTCCTTCTACGCAGCCCTTGCCAGCTGAAACCCGCCCCCGCTAGCACCCCATCAAGAGACGGCGGGGGGCTACCGACCATCTCAGGAAAATCACCTTGCGGCAGGCTTCGGCCCGCCGGACGGGTCGCAAGACAAGGCAGGTTTCTACGTGGTCGCATTGCAGATTTTTGCCAAGGTAAAGACAGCCGCCGGCGCTTTTGCCGCGCTCGCCGCCCTGGCTTTCGCTTCGCCCGCCCTTGCCAACAGCGCCGCTGCCAACGCCGATATCACCGCCCCGCTGCGCGCCGCCCAGGCGGCCCGCCCGAGCCAGGGTGACGATGAATTTCAGCGCCTGTTCGCGGGCTGGACCAACCCGCAGAGCGCCAGCCTGGCGATTGCCACTACTTCGGCTCCGGCTTCGGTGCTGCGCCCAACTTCGGTTTCGATCCCCTCGCGCATGCCGGTTGAAGGCGCGGCGCTGACCAGCGGCTATGGCATGCGCTGGCACCCCGTTCTTGGCGGTCGCCGCCAGCACAAGGGCGTGGATCTGGCCGAGCCGACCGGCACCCCGGTCTATGCCACCGCCGATGGCGTGATCAGCAAGGCCGAATGGTTTTCCAGCTATGGGCTGTTCATCAGTGTTGAGCATGGCGCCGATATCCAGACCCGCTATGGCCATCTTTCGCGCCTCAACGTCGAGGCCGGCCAGCAGGTCCACAAGGGCGACCTGATCGGCTACGTCGGTTCGACCGGTCGCTCGACCGGCCCCCATCTGCACTACGAAGTGCGCATCGCCGGGGTCGCGGTCAATCCGATCCCCTACCTGCAGGGCGAAGGTTCGGCCACGGCCCAGGGCAATGGTGACGATACCGCCATGGGTGGCGGCGACGAGGAATAGGGATTTTTGCGGCACCGGGCGCAGACCCGGGCCGGACGTCAGCTTCGGGAGGATGCTGAGCAGCGGGGCGACGGGAAACCGTCGCCCCGCTTGCTTTTTGGCCCCGGGCGCCCGGGCCGTTTTTCTTTTGCCCGCCTTTAATCGATCGGTTAAACAGCTTCCCGAGACGGCCAACTGGGCCGCGATGGAGAGACTGGACGGCCATGCACCCTTCGATTCATGCTCGCAGCAACCCCGGCAAACCCGCCGTGATTATGGCCGCAAGCGGCGAAACGATCAGCTACGCCGAACTCGATCGACGTTCCAACCAGGTGGCCCAATTGCTGCGCGCGCGCGGTATCGGCATCGGCGACACGGTGGCCATCTGCCTTGAGAACCACCCCTGGTTCTTTGCCCTGACCTGGGGCGCGCAGCGCGCCGGGCTGCATTATGTCTGTATCTCGAGCCGCCTGACCGCGCCCGAGGTGGCCTATATCGTCGCGGACAGCGGAGCGCGTTTGCTGATCGGCAGCAGCTATCTTGCGTCGGTGCTCGACGAAGTGGCGAAACTTACCCCGGATGTCCCGCAGCTGCGCTTTGGCGGTGTGGGCGAGCTCGATGCCGAGGCTGCGCTTTGCGCCATGCCATGCCAGCCCATTGCCGACGAGCGCGCCGGGGTCGACATGCTCTATTCCTCGGGCACCACCGGGCGGCCCAAGGGCGTGAAGATCCCGCTGCCCGAAGATCCCGACATTGCCCAGGCCACGGCACTTGTCGGCCTGGCCTCGATGGCCTTCGGGATCACCCCGGAGGCGGTCTATCTTTCCCCTGCCCCGCTCTATCACGCCGCGCCGCTGCGCTGGTCGATGACCGTGCACAAACTGGGCGGGACCGTGGTGGTGATGGAGCGCTTCGATGCCGAGGAAGCGCTGAAGGCGATCGAGCAATACCGCATCACCGACAGCCAGTGGGTGCCGACCCATTTCGTGCGCATGCTCAAGCTCCCCGATGAAGTGCGCGCCCGCTACGATACCTCGACATTGAAATGCGCGATCCACGCCGCCGCCCCCTGCCCGGTTCCGGTCAAGCGGGCGATGATCGAATGGTGGGGGCCGGTATTGTTCGAATACTATGCCGGGACCGAGGGCAACGGTTTCACCTTCATCTCCAGCGCCGAGTGGCTGGAGCGTCCGGGATCAGTCGGCCGGGCACTGACCGGGATCGTGCGGGTCTGCGACGAGAATGGCGACGAGGTGCCACGCGGCACCGAGGGGCAGATCTTTTTCGAGCCGACCGAAGGCAACGTGCCCTTCGAGTATCACAACGATCCGGCCAAGACCGCCGAAAGCCGCAACAAGCACGGCTGGACCAGCCTGGGCGATGTGGGGATCGAGGACGAGGAAGGCTATGTCTTCCTGACCGACCGCAAGAGCTTCATGATCATCGCGGGCGGGGTCAACATCTATCCGCAGGAAATCGAGAACCTGCTGGTCACGCACCCCAAGGTCACCGATGCTGCGGTGATCGGCGCGCCCGATCCCGATCTGGGGGAAAAAGTGGTGGCGGTGATCCAGCCGGTCGCCATGGCCGAGGCCGGTCCGGCGTTGGCCGACGAGCTGATGGCATGGCTCGCACCGCAGCTCAGCCGGATCAAGCTGCCGCGCCAGATCGACTTTCGCGAACAGCTCCCCCGCGAGGCGACCGGCAAGCTCTACAAGCGGTTGCTGCGCGACGAATACAAGGCCGCCTACGAGGCGGCGAGCTGAGCCCGGCGTTCGCGCCAGATCCTGTGCAGCATCGCGGTTGAGGCCAGACAGATCGGCCCAAGCACGATCCCGTGCGCGCCAAACAGCGCAAGCCCGCCGAGAATGGCGATGAACGAGACCAGCGAGTGCAGCGACAGCCGTTTGCCCACCAGAATCGGGTAGATCACATTGTCGATCAGCCCCACCACCAGCAACCCCCAGGCCGTGAGGATCAGCGCCGAGCCGACCTCACCACTGACCGCCAGGGCAATTGCGGCTGGCCCCCAGATTACGAAGGCCCCCAGGAACGGCACGATCGCCAAGGCTCCCATCACGATCCCCCAGAACGCGGGCGAAGGCAGATCGAGCCACCAGAACATAAGCCCGGCGAGCAGCCCCTGCAATGCGGCAACCGCGATGGTGCCATAGAACGAGGCAAGGATCGTATCGCGCACGGATTCGGCCAGCCGGGCGAATTCCCCGGGCGAGAGCGGCATGGCATCGGCGATCGCGGCGCGGAACCATTCGCCGTCGCGCAGCAGGTAAAACAGGAAATAGAGCGTCAGCAACAGCGTGGCGATCGAGGTCAGCGAGCCCTGGATCAGGCTCTCTCCCCATCCGGCCAGCCTTCCGCTGACGGTCTGGAACAACAATCCCGGCTCGAGATTGGCATTGGCCCAATCGATGGCCGGAGCAAGCCAGGTGTGCTGCCTGGCGATTTCGTCCCAGCGGCTGGTCGAGAGCATCTGCCCCGCCACCTGTGCCCCGCCGGCCAGCTCTGCAACCAGGGCATTGGCGATAAACAGCGCAGGGCCGATCAGCGCCAGGGTGACCAGCGCGAGCGTAACGGTCGCGCTGGCCCAGGCCCGGCGCAGCCGCGCCCGCAGCCACTGCTCCAGCGGCGCGGCGATCAGCGCCAGCACCAGCGCCCAGACCAGCGCCGGAACGAACGGCCTGACGATCAGCGCGCAGGCGATCAGGCCGACCAGCAGCAGCGCTGCAAGCAGCCCGCGGGTGCGGTATTCGGCGCTTTGTTGCGGCGGACGGTCCATGGCGGATCCTGCTGGAGCGGGCGAGGCGGCAATCTTGGGGGCAATCCCCGGGGCATGCAACGGCTTGTTTGGCCAAGCGGCAGGCTGGCCCGCCGCCAAGGCTTCTGCTAGGCGGCGCTGATGAGCCGACCCGGACCCATATTGCCAGGTGCCATTGCCCAGCAGCCAGGCAAGGATCCGCGCCAGCTGTTCGCGATCGGCAAGGCGCAGATCGGCGCCGGAAAACTCGATGAGGCGATCGGGACGCTCGAACTGGCGACCCGGCTGATGCCGCAGGATCCTGTCGGCTGGGACCTGCTGGGATTTTGTCACGCCAGGCGCGGTGAGTACAAGAAATCGCTCTCGGCCCACGAAAAGGCGATCAACCTCTCGCCCAGGCCGCCTCAGGCCGGCCTCTACATCAACCTTGCCAGCTCGATGCAGTTGCTCAACCGGCACGATGTGGCCGAGCGGGCCTTGCGCGATGCGATCGCCTTTCACCCGCATGATCCGGTCATCGTCCGCAAGTTCACCGCCGCCGCCGGGCAGCGCGGCAGGCTTGAGGATGCAATTCCGGTGCTCAAGGGCGCGCTCGCTGCCCATCCCCGGCACCCCGCGCTGCTGCTCGAACTGGGCATGGCCTACGATCGCCTGAGCATGATGGAGGAATACGACGCGCTGGTCGAAGAAATCGGCGATCCCGGCGAAGTACCCCAGTTCAACATGCTCAAGGCGTGGTATCTGCGCCGCCACAACCGGCTCGACGAGGCCGGAGCGCTGATGGCCAAATGCGGCGGTGGAATGACCTGGTCGAACGCGATTGTCCTGCGCGCCGAGCTGGCCGCGCGCGCCGGCCACTTCGATGAGGCGATCGAGCACTACAAGACGATGAACCGCGCGCTCCTGGCCGGAATCGCCAGCAATGACACCGAAAGCTATCGCAACAGGGTGGCCGCCGCGACCGCCGCGATGAAGCCGCCTCCCGGCCCGCCGGTTCCGTTCGCGGGGCGGCTACCGGCCTTCGTGGTGGGTTCGCCGCGCTCGGGCACGACTTTGCTCGATACGCTGCTGGGCGGGCACCCCGATGTCGTGGTGGCCGAAGAACGGCTGATGCGATCGCAGATCGAGATAGAGTTTCCCGGGCTGGAGCAGTCGAGCGATCCCAGGCGGATCGAGGCCGCGCGGCGGCGCTATTTCGAGCTGGCGGAAACCATCGTCGGCCCGCTCAACGGGCGGCTGCTGGTCGATAAGCACCCCTTGCACATGGCAACCATGCCGCTGCTCGACCGGCTGTTTCCCAGGGCTCCGGTGATCCTGGTCGAGCGCCATCCCTGCGCTGCGGTGTTCAGCTGTTTTTCCACGCCCTTTGCCCCCAACATGGCGATGCGCAGCTATGCCACGCTTGAAGGATCGGCGCGAACCTACGACGCGCTGTTCGCCAACTGGACCTGCGCGCGCGAGCTGCTGCCGCTCAACGTCCACGAAATCCGCTATGAGCGCATGATCGTCGAGACCCAGACCGAGCTGCGCGCGCTGCTCGATTTCCTTGGCCTCGAATGGACCGACGCGGTACTCGATCACCAGGCCTCGGCGGCGAAACGCGGGCAGGTCAACACCGCCAGCTATGCCCAGATCCACCAGCCGCTGCACACCAATGCCAAGGAACGCTGGCGCAAGTTTGCCGCGCACATGGAGCCGGTGATGCCGATCCTGCGCCCGTGGATCGATCGGATGGGCTACGAGCCTTGAGCAGACCGGGCGCCCCCCTCCCCTCCTCGACTGAAGACAATCCTCGCCAGCTATACCTCGATGCCAAGGCGCTCATTTTGGCCGGAAGGATGCGCGACGCCTTTCCCAAGCTCGATCGCGCACTGAAGCTGGCGCCTGGCGAACCGGCCTTGTGGGACCTACTTGGCTTTTGCCACGCCCGGATGGGCTCGCTGGAACAATCGAGCGCATCCCACTGCAAGGCCCTCCCATTATCGGGCGATGCCCCGGCTGTGGAACTGTTCCTGAACTTCTTCTCCAGCCTGCGCCTGCTGAAGCGGCTGGATCTGGGCGAAGAGGTGCTGCGCAGAGGGCTGAACAGATATCCGGGCCACTACCGGCTCGCCATCGAGCAGGCTGGAATCTTCACCGCCTATGGTCGGCTGGATCTGGCGCGAAATACGCTTGAAGCCAGCCTGGCGGCAAGTCCTGGCAACCCCGACCTGCTGTTCGAGCTGGGCTTCAACTATGAGCGTACCAACCGCCTCGACGAATTCGACGCGTTGGTCAGCCGAATCGGAGATCCCGGGGACATTCCGCAGCTGAACCTGCTCAAGGCCTGGCACCTGCGGCGCATCGGGCGCCTTCCCGAGGCAGCGGCGATCTTGCCCAAATGCAACGTGCCAAGGGCCCAGGCTCAGGTCGAGCAGATGAAGGCGGAACTGGCCGAGCAGGAAGACCGGATCGCCGAAGCCTTTGCCCACTTTGCGGCGATGAAAGCGAATATCCTCGCGCAATCCATCGAACGGGATACCGACAGCTATCGCACCAAGGTGATTGAGGCGACCCGCGCGATGCGATCACGTTCGAAATCTGCAACAGCATTCGAAGGCCGGATGCCAGCCTTTGTTGTGGGATCGCCGCGATCGGGCACGACCCTGCTCGATACCTTGCTGGGCGGACATCCCGATGTCGTGGTTGCCGAAGAGCTACCTATGCGCGAACGGATCGAAGAAGAATTTCCAGGCCTAGAATCATCGACCGACAATGATCGGGTCGAGGCTGCGCGGCGGCGCTACTTCGAGATTGCCGAGCTGGCCTGCGGACCGATCGGCGAGAGGCTTCTAGTCGACAAGCACCCGCTGCACACCGCGACGATCCCCTTGCTCGATCGCCTGTTCCCCGGCGCGCCGATCGTCCTGGTGGAACGCCATCCCTGCGCAGTCACGCTGAGTTGCTTTACCACCCCCTTTCAGTCCAACCGGTCCATGCGCAGCTATTCCACGCTTGAAGGCTCAGCCCTTACTTACGACGCCCTGTTTGGAAGCTTTGCCCGCGCGCGCGAGCTGCTGCCGCTCAACGTCCACGAAATCCGCTATGAGCGCATGATCGTCGAGACCCAGACCGAGCTGCGCGCGCTGCTCGATTTCCTTGGCCTCGAATGGACCGACGCGGTACTCGATCACCAGGCCTCGGCGGCGAAACGCGGGCAGGTCAACACCGCCAGCTATGCCCAGATCCACCAGCCGCTGCACACCAATGCCAAGGAACGCTGGCGCAAGTTTGCCGCGCACATAGAGCCGGTGATGCCGATCCTGCGCCCGTGGATCGATCGGATGGGCTACGAGCCCTGATCGAGCAGACGCGCGGCCATCGCACGCACGTCCTCGGCCATGTCATCGCGTGCCAGCGCCAGTGCCAGCGTGGCCTCGACGAAGCCGAGCTTTGAGCCGCAGTCATAGCGCTTGCCGGCAAAGGTCACCGCGTGGAAGGGCTGGGTGCCGATCATCTGCGCCATCGCGTCGGTCAGCTGGATCTCGCCGCCCGCGCCCTTCTCCTGGCGTTCGAGTACCCGCATCACTTCCGGCTGGAGGATATAACGGCCCGAAATGATCAGGTTGCTGGGCGCCTCTTCGCGCCTGGGCTTTTCGACCAGCCCCCTGACCTCGGTCAGCGCGCCTTGCGCGGCGCCGGGATCGATCACGCCATAGGAGGAGACCTCCTCGCGCGGCACCTCGAGTACCGAGATGAGGTTGCCGCCAACCTCGTCATAGGCCTCGACCATCTGCTTCATGCAGCCGGTCGAACCTCGGTTGGCGATCATCAGTTCATCGGGGAGGAAGATCGCGAAGGGTTCGTCTCCGACAATCGCCCGCGCGCACCAGATAGCGTGGCCCAGCCCCAGCGGCACCTGCTGGCGCACCGCGACCAGGTTGCCGGGCTGGATCCGGGTCGGCTCAAGCACGGCGAGAGATTTTTCGCGCTCGGCCATGGTCGTCTCAAGCTCGAAGGCCATGTCGAAATGCTCGACGATCGCGGTCTTGCCGCGCCCGGTGACGAAGATCAGCTGCTCGATCCCGGCCTCGCGCGCTTCGTCGACCGCATACTGGATCAGCGGCCGGTCGATGATCGGCAGCATTTCCTTGGGTATCGCCTTGGTTGCGGGCAGGAAGCGGGTGCCCATGCCGGCCACCGGGAAAACGGCCTTGCGGACCGGCCTACGCTGTGAGGATTGAGCCATTGGCATTGCCCTAAGCACCTGATGTTGCAGTGCGGTTAAAGCGCTTTCGCCGCTGCGGCGCAACCGCTGCTGTGCACAGTGGCGCCTGGCGCTTGCCGCATGCCTGAAACCGGCTAAACGCAGGGCATGGACAAGATCATCATCGAAGGCGGCAAACGCCTTTCCGGCACGATCCCGATTTCGGGGGCCAAGAACGCCGCGCTGACCCTGCTGCCCTGCGCGCTGCTGACCGACGAGCCGCTGACGCTGCGCAACCTTCCGCGCCTGGCCGACATCGACGGGTTCCAGCACCTGATGAACCAGTTCGGCATCTCCACCACCATCGCCGGATCGCGCCCGGAAGATTTCGGCCGGGTAATGACGCTTGAGGCGACGCGGATCACCTCTTCGGTCGCGCCCTATGAACTGGTGCGCAAGATGCGCGCCTCGATCCTGGTTTTGGGTCCGATGCTGGCGCGGATGGGCGAGGCGACCGTTTCGCTGCCCGGCGGCTGCGCGATCGGCAACCGCCCGATCGACCTGCACCTCAAAGCGCTGGAAGCGATGGGCGCGAAGATCGAGCTGGCCGCCGGATACGTCAAGGCCGTGGCCCCCGATGGCGGGCTGCCGGGCGGGCGCTATTCCTTCCCGGTGGTCTCGGTCGGCGCGACCGAGAACGCGCTGATGGCGGCGGTGCTGTGCCAGGGCAAGACCGTGCTCCACAACGCCGCGCGTGAGCCGGAGATCGTCGATCTGTGCAAGCTGCTGACCGCGATGGGCGCACAGATCGAGGGGATCGGCACCAGCGACCTGACGATCCACGGCGTGCCGCGCCTCCACGGCGCGACCTACCGGGTGATGAGCGACCGGATCGAGGCCGGATCCTACGCCTGCGCCGCCGCGATCACCGGGGGCGAGGTGTTCCTCAAGCACGCCGTGGCCGAAGAGATGGACGCCACGCTGCAGGCGCTGCGCGACGCCGGGGTCCATGTCGAACCGAGGAAGGACGGGATCCAGGTTGCCGGGGACGGAAAGATGAAGGCGGTCACCCTGTCCACCGCCCCCTACCCCGGCTTTGCCACCGACATGCAGGCGCAATTGATGGCCATGTTGTGCCTGGCCGAGGGCAGCTCGGTGCTGACCGAGACGATCTTCGAGAACCGCTACATGCACGTCCCCGAACTCAACCGGATGGGCGCCCACATCGAGACCAAGGGCCGCACTGCGGTGGTCCACGGGGTCGGCAAGCTGACCGGCGCCGAAGTCATGGCCACCGACCTGCGCGCTTCGATGAGCCTGGTGATCGCCGGCCTCGCGGCCGAAGGGCAGACCCAGGTCCACCGCCTCTACCACCTCGATCGCGGCTATGAGCGGCTCGAGGAAAAGCTGGCCCTGGTGGGTGCGGCGATTGAGCGGGTTGGGGGAGACTAGATCCTCCCCGCCAGCCATCCCACCAGCCACAGCCTGACCGCGCCCGCCAGCCCAGGCGGGACTTCGGCCCTGATCCGTTCGGCATCGATCCGGGCGACCAGCGCGTTGATCGGCAGGCCCTCCGCCTCCGCTGCCTGCTTGAGCAGTTCCCAGAACAGCGGCTCGAGGCTGATCGAGGTCTTGTGCCCGGCGATCTCGACCGAGCGTTTGACGGGAGGATGGAACGGGGTGGTCATGGCGCGGGGATACGAAAAATTCGGGGTGGCCCGCAATATCCGCGCTGCCTAAACCCGGCGGCATGAATACTGCGATCGAGACCCTGACTGAAAAGGAAAAGCAGGCCCTGCGGCTGCTGGTCAGCGGGCACGACGCCAAGAGCATGGCCCGGCAGCTTGGCCTTTCGGTCCACACGATCAACGAACGGCTGCGCGATGCGCGGCGCAAGCTGGCCACATCGAGCAGCCGCGAGGCGGCACGGGTGCTGCACGAGGCAGAGTGCCGCACCCCCCAATTGCTGGGGGACAAAGGTTTCGGGGGTGCTGCCGATGCCGGGGCGAGGCAACCTTGCGAGCAGCCAGTGGAAGATCGCGGCAACAGACGCCGCATCGGCTGGATCATCGGAGGTTTGGCAATGAGTCTGGCAATGGCAATTTTGGCGGTCACGGAAATCATGGGCGGCACTGCCGGTCTTGCAGATACCGCCTGGGGCGCGCCCGTGGCCGCCGACCCGGCGCAGCAAGGCGCCGAACAGGCTGCGCGGCGGTTTCTGGAATTGGTCGATGCCAAGAATTGGCAGGCGAGCTATGCCGCGACGGGCAGCAAGTTTCGCGAGGCCAACACGCTGGAGCGGTGGACCGCCGCCGCTCAAGGCGCGCATGGAGCGCTGGGACCCGCGCTGAAACGCGATCTGATCACTGCCGATTTCAGTCCGGCACCGCCCAACGGGGTCTACAATGTGCGGTTTCTCAGTCACTTTGCCGGCGGGCGCGAGGCGGTCGAGACTCTGGCGCTGAGCTATGAGGACGGCGCTTGGCGAGTAGTTGGCTTGATGCTCGACTGAGGAACCGAGACCAGCAGCACCAACCGTACGATTTTCCTACATCGGCGCAAACTGGCATTGCCTATCGGCTCTTTGAAATCGTTGTTCCGCGCCCGGCCGGAAAAGGTGACACCCAAAAAGCCGAATCTGTCACCTTTTCTGCAGCAAGTATCGGATGGAAAAGAGGTTTCACCCCGGACAGGGGTGTCACCTTTTCGTGCCCGGCGGGCGCATCAATACATGTGCTGTCCGCCGTTGATCGACATCGTCGAACCGGTCACGAAGCCGCCGTTCTCCGAGGTCAGGAAGGCGACCCCGCGGGCGATTTCCTCGGCCTGGCCGAGGCGTCCGACCGGAATCTTGGCGACGATCTTTTCGAGCACCGGAGCGGGCACTGCGGCGACCATGTCGGTATCGATATAGCCCGGCGCGATCGCGTTGACGGTGACGCCATATTTGGCGCCTTCCTGCGCCAGCGCCTTGGTGAAGCCGTGGATGCCCGACTTGGCGGCGGCATAGTTGACCTGTCCGTATTGCCCGGCCTGGCCGTTGATCGAGCCGATGTTGACGATCCGGCCCCAGCCGCGCTCGCGCATGCCGGGGAAGGTTGCCTTGGCCATGTTGAAGCAGCCGCCAAGGTTGATCCGCATCACCTCGTTCCAGTCATCGAAGCTCATCTTGTGGAGCACGCCGTCGCGGGTGATCCCGGCGTTGTTGATGACGATATCGACCGGCCCGTATTCGGCGGCGATGTCGTTGCAGTTGTGGATGCAGGCCTCATGATCGCCCACGTCCCAGCGGATCGCCGGGATACCGGTGCGCGCGGTGAAGGCCTTGGCCTTTTCCTCGTTGCCCGCATAGTTGGCGACCACCTGATGGCCCTGCTTTTGCAGGCGCAGACAGATCGCCTCGCCAATTCCTCTGGTTCCGCCGGTAACGATCGCCACTCGCGTCATGAGCATCCCTTTCCCAAGTCAGGCATTTTGGGAGCTACTCTAATCCATGATTCGGCGCCGCGGCAAGGCGCGCGCATAGCTATTGGATCAGAATCGCAGCTGGGTGCCGAGGTAGACCGACTGGTTGTCCTGCCGCCCGTCGGTAAGCGGCACCAGCCGGTCACGATCCGAGGTATAGCGCACCCCGGCGGTGACGTTGAGATTACCGGTCAGGCGATAGGAGCCGCCGACATCCACGGTCTGGTCGTTCTGCTCGAAGGTGCGCGGGCTGCGGCCCGACTTTTCACGCTCGTCAAGCTCGATCCGGGGGGCAAAGCGGGCCGGATCCGCAGCCGCACCGGCCTTGGGCCGATAGCTCGCCAGATCGGGCATTTCGATCCGCCGGATTTCCGGAATGGCCGCCGTGTTCTGGGCAAAGCTGCGATAGCCGCGGGTCGTCCCCAGGCTGTAGGCCGTCGGCGCAATGCGCAGCGGCGAGCCGACCTGCGGCACCGGCACGGTGGCCGAGATCGTCCGGGTCGAATTGGCATCGAGCCGCACCGCGACGGTCAGCGAACGGTCCATCCGCGATGTTGTTGCCGCTGGCGTGAAGCGGAACAGGCGCCCCTTGGACAGGGCGCGCACGGTGATCGAGCGGGCAAGCCGCGGATCGACCATCGCGGGGACGAATCCGGACTGCGCCTCTTCAGCCTTGTCCTGCGCTTGAAGGGCATCGAATCGGCTCGAAAAGGCCAGCACCGCGCTGGGCAGCGCAAGCAGCGCGACGGCGCCCGTAAGCAGCACCGACGAACTGCCGGTGATCCGCTTTGCGCCATTCTGCCCTGCAAAACGCATGGTCTTTGCCGACTCCTTGCCCTGACCCGGCGGATTCGCCTCGTGTGCCTTATCGCGCACAGCGCCCCGCAATCCAAGCGCCTAGATGCAGACGCGGCGATGAATTGCCGCTTAACGCGCCGACCCATTCAGCGGCCATTCACCGCGCCACCGGGCATTAGCGCGCCAAGCGGGCTTGCCGCCCGTGCCGCCTCGGCTATAGAAGCCTCGGCAGGGCATTCCGCCCGAAACGACAGGATCTGGACGCAGACATGATTGGCACCACCACCACCGGCCCTTCGACCAAGCGCAACCTTGCCCGGGCCGGGCTGGTCGCGATGGCGGCTCTCGCGCTGGTCAGCTGCGGCGGCAAGAAGGATCGCCCCAAGGCCGATCTCGCTGCCAGCCGGGTGACCACGATCGGCGTCAATTCCTATCTCTGGCGCGCCAGCCTTGACGCGCTGAGCTTCATGCCGCTGCTCCAGACCGACAGCAACGGCGGCGTGATCGTGACCGACTGGTACGCCAACCCCAACAATCCGGGCGAACGGATGAAGGTGACGGTGGCGATCCTCGATCAGGATCTGCGCGCCGATGCGCTGCGCGTGGCCGCCAGCCGTCAGGTCAACCAGAACGGGATCTGGGTCGACGCGCCGGTCCAGGCCGCGAGCGTCCAGAAGCTTGAGGACGTGATCCTGACCAAGGCCCGCGACCTGCGCCGCCAGGCCGGCGCCGCGAAGTAGATGGCATAACAGCCCCCTCGACAAGCCACGCCGAGCGGCTAGAGGGACGCCCATGACGAGTGAACGCTTCGATCCGTCCAGCGCCGATCCGCGCTGGCAAGCCGCCTGGGATGAGCGGCAAACCTTCCGCGCCGACGATGCCTCGCCGCGCCCGCGCTCCTACGTGCTTGAGATGTTTCCCTATCCCTCGGGCCGCATCCACATCGGCCACGTCCGCAACTATACCATGGGCGACGTGCTGGCCCGCTACAAGCGAATGAAGGGCTTCGAGGTGCTCCACCCGATGGGCTGGGACGCCTTCGGCATGCCGGCGGAAAACGCCGCGATGGAAAAGGGGGTCCACCCCGGCGGCTGGACCCGTGACAACATCGCCAACATGAAGGCCCAGCTCAAACGCCTCGGCTTCGCGCTCGACTGGAGCCGAGAGCTGGCCACTTGCGAGCCGGAATACTACGGCCACGAACAGGCGCTGTTCCTTGCCATGTACGAGGCGGGGCTGGTCTACCGCAAGGAATCGGCGGTCAACTGGGATCCGGTCGACATGACCGTGCTGGCCAACGAGCAGGTGATCGACGGGCGCGGCTGGCGCAGCGGCGCGCTGGTCGAAAAACGCAAGCTCAGCCAGTGGTTCCTCAAGATCACCCATTTCGCCGAGGATCTGCTGGGCGGATTGGGCGAGCTGAAGAACTGGCCCGACAAGGTCAAGCTGATGCAGGAAAACTGGATCGGCAAGTCGCAGGGGCTTCAGATCCGGTTCTGGAGCGCAGACCGCAGCACCGAAGTCGAGGTTTTCACCACCCGGCCCGATACCATCTTCGGCGCCAGCTTCGTCGCTATCGCCGCCGATCACCCGATCGCGCAGCGGCTGGCGGCGGGCGATCCGGCGGTTGCCGCGTTCATCGAGGAATGCCGCAAGGGCGGCACCACCGCGGCCGAGATCGAGACCCAGGAAAAGCTCGGGCACGACACCGGAATCCGGCTGAAGCACCCGTTCGACGATGGCATCGCGCTGCCGCTCTACATCGCCAATTTCGTGCTGATGGACTATGGCACCGGCGCGGTGTTCGGCTGCCCGGCGCACGACCAGCGCGACCTCGATTTCGCACGCAAATATGCCTTGCCGGTTACGCGGGTGGTAGCAGACGGTGAGACCAGCGCACCCGTGTTCGAGGGTGATGAGGCCTATACCGGTCCCGGCGCCCTGGTGAACTCGCGCTTCCTTGACGGCATGGATGTCGAGGCCGCCAAGGCCGAGGTGATCGCCCGCGCCGAGCAGGGCCAGTGGGGCCGTGGGACCACCGTCTGGCGGCTGCGCGACTGGGGGGTGAGCCGCCAGCGCTACTGGGGCACGCCGATCCCGTTCATCCACTGCGATAGCTGCGGGGTGGTGCCGGTGCCCAGGGATCAGCTGCCGGTAGTGCTGCCCGAGGACGTCGATTTCAAGACCCCCGGCAATCCGCTGCTGCGCCATCCCACCTGGAAGCACGTTGTCTGCCCCAGTTGCGGAAAGCCAGCCGAACGCGAGACCGACACGCTCGATACCTTTGCGGATTCGAGTTGGTATTTCCTGCGCTTTGCCAGCCAGCCGGCCGACCGCCCGTTCGATCCCGAAGTGATCGCCAGGTGGCTTCCGGTCGAGCAGTACATCGGCGGGATCGAGCACGCGATCCTCCACCTGCTCTATGCCCGCTTCTGGACCCGCGCGCTCAACCACATTGGCCTGATCGACGTGAAGGAGCCCTTCGCCAGCCTGTTCACGCAAGGCATGGTGACGCACGAGACCTATTCGCGGATCGATCCCGTCAACGGGGCGCCGGTCTATTTCGGCCCGGCCGAGATCGAGAAGCGCGGCGACGGGGCGGTATTGATATCCGATGGCAACCCGGTCGAAGTCGGCCGGGTCATCAAGATGTCGAAGAGCAAGAAGAATGTCGTCGATCCCGACGACATCATTGCCCAGTACGGTGCCGACGCGGTGCGCTGGTTCATG
Source organism: Novosphingobium sp. (assembly GCA_024236215.1). Taxonomy (GTDB): domain Bacteria; phylum Pseudomonadota; class Alphaproteobacteria; order Sphingomonadales; family Sphingomonadaceae; genus Novosphingobium. Next base: position 430,507 of record JACKKX010000003.1, on the reverse strand, counting down.
CTCTCAGACAGCCCGCCCGAGCGTGACCTGCCCTGGTCGGAGGCGGGGATCGAGGGCTGCGCACGCTTCGTGCAGCGCTTGTGGCGACTGTTCGGGCAATACGATCCGGCGGCCAGCGGCGAGGACAAGGCGCTGGATCGCAAGCGCGACCAGGCCGTTGCCGCGGTGGCCGAGGATATCGAAGGGCTGGGCTTCAACAAGGCGGTCGCGCGGATCTATGAACTGGCCAGCGCGGTGGAAAAGGCCGCCCCTTCGGCCAGCCGTTCGGCCGCGATCCGGGCCCTGCTGCTGCTGGTCGCGCCGATGATGCCGCATCTGGCCGAAGAGGCCTGGTCCGGCCTTGGCGACGGATTGATCTCCGACGCAGCCTGGCCGAGCGTCGATCCCGCGTTGCTAGTCGAGGACGAAGTGACCATCGCGATCCAGGTGCTGGGCAAGGTTCGTGACACGATCACCGTGCCGAAAGGGCAAACGCAAGAAGCAAACCTCGCGATTGCAATGGCGAGCTCGAAAGTCACTTTGCACGTCGGTAATGTCGAGCCGCAGAGAATCATCTACGTGCCGGATCGACTGCTTAACATCATACCCGGTCGTGTTATGAAGCCGTCATGATGCGCCTACTGGTTCTTGCGTTTGCAGTGATGCTCTCCGCCTGCGGATTGCAGCCGATGTATGCCGGCGGGGCCAGCGGGGCGGTCGCCCAGGGGCTGTCGGGGATCGAGGTCGCGCCGATCGAGGGCAAGGCCGGATGGCTGGTGCGCAACGCGCTGACCGACCGGCTGGGCGCGGCGGGTGCCAGCGGCACCGCGCGCTACCGGCTCGACATCCGGCTGGACGACCGGCTCGAGGGACTGGGTCTGCTGTCCGACGATACCATCGCACGCGAGCGGCGCACGCTGCGCGCGCGCTATCAGCTGGTCGATCTGGCCAGCGGCGAGATCGTGCTCGATGCCACCGCCGGGTCCGATGCCGGGATTGACGTCGTATCTTCCGAATATGCCACCATCGCGGCCGAAAACACCGCGCTGGAAAACCTCTCGAAGCAGGTGGCCGACCGGATCGTCACCCGCATCTCGCTTCATTTGCGCAACCAATCGGCGCCGTGAAGGCAACCCAGAAGGATTTCAGGGGGCAGGCCGCCCGGGCGGCGCGCGAAGCGCGGGTATTCTTCTTGTGCGGGCCCGATGAAGCCGGGGCGCAGGACGCGGCCGAGCATCTTGCCGCGCTGCTGCCCGAACCGGGCGAACGGATCGAGCTGGCCGGATCGGATCTGCGCCGCGATCCGGTGCGCCTGAGCGACGAGGCCCGATCGACCTCGCTGTTTGGCGGCACCCGCCACATCTGGATCCGCGCCAGCGGCGACGAGGCGCACGACGCGATCGAGAACCTGCTGGCCGATCCGACCGAGGGCTGCCCGGTGCTGGTGGTGGCGAGCGGAGCCAGCGACAAGTCGCGCACCGCCAAGCTGCTCGCCAACCGGGGCGACGCGCTGGTTGCGATGTTCTATCCGCCCGACCTGCGCTCGGTGACCGAAGCGGTGCGGCAGATGGCGGGCCCGGCGGGCCTCAGGCTGTCGGGCGATCTGGCCGAAAGGATCGCGCGCGCCGCCGCACTCGATACCCGCATCGCCCGCTCGGAGATCGACAAGCTTGCGCTCTATCTCGATGCCAGCCCGGCAGCCCCGCGCGAGGCCGATCTCGCGGCGCTCGAAGCGGTCGGCGCGCGCACCGAGGACGACGGCTTTGCCCCGCTGGTCAGCGCCGTGCTGGGCGGACAGACTGCCAAGCTGCCCGGCGAACTGCGCCGGATGCGCGAGCTGGGGATGAACCCCGTGGGCCTGCTGCTGGCCTTCGAGCGCCGCGCCGCACAGCTGACCGACCTTGCGGGCAAGCTTGGACCGCGCGGCGACGTGCAAGCCCTGCTCAAGGCAGAAATCGCCGCCCGGCGGGTGTTCTGGAAGGATGAGCGCGATCTCGCCGCGCAGCTTTCGCGCTGGCGCGGCAGAAAGCTGACCCGGCTGACCGAGCGGCTGCTGGACCTGCATCGCAAGCTACTGGCCAACAATCAGGGCGCCGAATTGCTGTTGTCTCAGGAACTTGCCGAGATAACCAGAGCCGCCAAGCGCGACTGAGCGGCGGCGCAGACCGAAGCATCGCTGCGCACTTGCGGCGAGCCCCCGATTGAGTCACAGCACGATTCGTGCCCCGCAAGGCACACCAGCCTACGAGTCGAAACCATGCAGGTCGCAAACCAGGTCGCAGCGCGCGAAAGGCGGGAGACGCCCCGCCCGCACCGGGACGGCGTGGCGCCGGGCGAAAACACGGACCTGCCCGAGGCGCGCCCGCTCGAGCGGCGGCGGCTGCAATGCTACCTGGCACTGATCCTTGGCGATATCGCGGCACTTTTCGCCGGATATTGCGCCTCCGGTTATCTCTACCTGGGGCGCGCGGGGCTTTCTCAGGGGCTGGAGCTCGCGCAACTGGTGCTGCCGCTGTTCCTGACCGTGGGGCTCTACAATGGCGCCTACTCGATCGGCGCGCTGCGCACCGCCCAGCACGGCGTTCGCCGGGCGCTCAGCGCGCTGGCGCTTTCGGCGGCCACGGTGCTGTTCATCTCTTTCTATTCGAAATCGAGCCAGGATACCTCGCGCGTGATCTATACCCTTGGTCTGATCGCCGCGCTGATCGGGGTGGTGTGGGTACGCGCCCAGATGCGCAGCCTGGTGCGCTGGCGCTGCGGCGAAACCGTGGTCAACGAGCTGCTGATCGAAGATGGCGGCCCCATGGTGGAACAGGATGGAGTGATGCGGATTTCCGCCGCCGAATACGGGCTGAGACCCGCGCTCGATGATCCGGCGGCGCTTAACCGGATCGGCCAGCTGTTGTGCTCGATCGACCGTGTGATCGTCAGCTGCGTCCCCGAGCGGCGGCGCGACTGGGCGATGATCCTCAAAGGCGCCAACATCTCGGGTGAAGTGATCGACGATGCCGTCGCCGAACTTGAGGCGCACGGTGCGGGAATCTGGGGCGGGCACGGCTGGCTGCGAGTTTCGGTCGGCCCGCTCGATCTGCGTGACCGCGTGCTCAAGCGGCTGTTCGATCTTGCGGTGGCGCTCGGCGCGCTGGTGGTTCTGGCCCCGCTGATGCTCCTCGTCGCGCTGGCGATCCTGTTCGAGGATGGCAGCCCGGTGCTGTTCGTTCAGCGCCGGGTCGGGCGCGGCAACCAGTTTTTCGATATGCTCAAATTCCGCTCGATGCGCGCGGAGTGCAGCGACGGCGAGGGCGCGCTTTCAACCCGGCAAGAGGACCAACGGATTACCCGCGTTGGCCGCTTGATCCGCCGTACCAGCATCGACGAGCTGCCCCAGCTGTTCAATGTCCTGACCGGAGAAATGTCGAACGGCGCGGGGCGGTACTTGCTGTCGCCGGTGGTGTTATAGAGGACGCGGACGATATCGAGGCAGGTGTCGAGACCGACGAAATCGGCCAGCTCCAGCGGCCCCATCGGATGGTTCAGGCCCAGCCGGCAGCCCTTGTCGATATCGGCGATGTTGGCGGTGCCCTGACCCAGCACGAAAACCGCCTCGTTGATCATCGGCAGGAGAATGCGGTTGACCACGAAACCCGGCTCGTCCTCGGCCTGGACCACCTGCTTGTTCAGGCTCTCGGCAAAGGCGCGGGTGCGCGCGACGGTTTCGGCGCTGGTGGCAAGGCCGGGAATAACCTCGATCAGCCCCATCACCGGGACCGGATTGAAGAAATGCAGCCCGATGAACCGCGCCGGATCGGGCGAGGAGGTGGCCATGCGGGTGATCGGGATCGAGCTGGTGTTCGACGCCATGATCGCGTCTGCGCGCAGCACCTTGCCCGCTGCCTCGAAGATCTTGCGTTTGATTTCCTCGCGCTCGGTCGCCGCCTCGATGATCAGATCAGCCTCGGCCATCGGGGCATAGTCGGCAACTGCAGTGATCCGCGAAAGCGCGGCCTGGGCATCGTCGGGCGTGATCTTGCCGCGCCCCACCAGCTTGACCAATGCGGCGTCGATCTTGGCCTTGCCGGCTTCGGCATGGGCCAGATCGAGATCGGAAAGCTGAACCTTGATCCCGAACTGAGCGATGGTCTGGGCGATCCCCGTGCCCATCTGTCCCGCTCCGATCACACCGACAATCCGCATCGCCTCACCTCTTCGCACTTGCAGCAAGGGCGGCTGGTTAGCGGCGATTTTCTGCCAAGGCTAGCGGTTTTGCCCCGGCACCCACAGCACATCGCCTGGGCCGGCGGCGTTGATCGCGCGGGCAAGGACGAAGAGAAAGTCCGACAGGCGGTTGGCATAGGCCAATGCGGCGGGATTGACCGGCTCGGCCGCGGCAAGGGCGGTGATCGCGCGCTCGGCGCGGCGCACCGCTGCCCGGGCGAGATGGACGCGGGCAGCCGCCTCGCTGCCGCCGGGAAGGATGAAGCTGGTGAGGGGGGAAAGCGCGGAATTGAGCGCGTCGATCTGCTGTTCGAGCCAGACAGCCTGCTCCGGAACGATCCGCAGCACCATCGGCGAGGGCGTGAAATCGCTGCCCGGCGTGGCCAGATCGGCGCCGAGATCGAATAGGTCGTTCTGGATTCTCCGAACGGCGCTCAAGTGGCGTTCAAGGTCTCCCAACGCCGCGGACGCCAGTCCCAGTGTACTGTTCGCCTCGTCCACCGCGCCGATTGCTTCCATCCGCGCATCGTGCTTGGTCCGGCGCGTCCCGTCGACCAGTCCGGTGGTGCCATCGTCACCGGTGCGGGTATAGATCTTGTTGAGCTTGACCACCCTACTTGCGCGCGAACAGCACCAGCGCGACCACCAGGATCGCCGCGCCCTGATAGAGGATGCGCTGGAACATCAGCTTGTTCTGCTTCAGCTGGATTTCGCTCGGCCCAGTGGAGCCATCGCGCTCCAGATCTTCGCGGGTGCCCTGCAGGAAGGCCGCAATGCCCCGAACCAGGGTGAGCACTGTCATGCCCATCAGCACGGCGAGGATGAGGATCAGGAAACCGGTCATGCCCCGCCTTCTACGCCGCCCCCCAGCGAAAGGCCAGCCGGGAAACGCCCGGCGCGCAGCGCGGCGGCGAGCGCGGGGCCGTCTTCGCCCGCCGCCCGCAGATCGGTGAGGCCGGGCGAGCCGCGCCGCTTGGCCAACTTGCGCCCGTCACCCTCCACCAGCAGCGGGTGATGGTGCCAGCGCGGCACCGGCAGGTCGAGCAACGCCTGGAGCAGGCGGTGGACATGGCTGGCCGGGAACAGGTCCATGCCCCGGGTGACCAGCGTGATCCCGTCGGCCGCGTCATCGAGCGTCGCGGCGAGGTGATAGCTGGCGGGGGCATCCTTGCGCACCAGCACCACATCGCCGAACAGCTCGGGCCGCGCCTGCTGCACCCCGGCCAGTTCGTCGTGCCATGCGAGCGGCCCGGCGAGCGCAACGGCGCGGGCCATGTCGAGCCGCCAGGCCGCGCCTTGGGGATCGCCATTCCGCCCCCGGCAGGTGCCGGGATAGAGCGGCCCTTCCGGCCCCGCCGCGTGCGCCGAGGCCAGCACATCGGCGCGGGTGCAGCGGCACGGATAGAGCAGCCCGAGTTCCTTGAGCCGTTCGGCAGCAGCGGCATAGCTGGCCAGCCGCGTGGACTGGAACACCACCGGCCCATCCCATTCCAGCCCCAGCCAGGCGAGATCGGCCAGGATCGCCCCGGCCAAGTCTGCCCGGCTGCGCGCGGCGTCGATATCCTCGATCCTGAGCAGAAATTCCCCGCACTGCCCGCGCCCCAGATCGTGCGCCACCAGCGCCGCATAGGCATGGCCCAAATGCAGCAGGCCGTTGGGGCTGGGGGCGAAGCGGGTGCGGATCATCGTGATCCGGCTTGTCCTGTGGATTTCCATCCGGCGCAAGGCTTGACGCGCCGACTCGCGCCATGCTCCATACCGTCCATGGACTGTCGCCGAACCGTAACCCCGGCCAGTTACCGGAGGCCATGCTCAAGTCGGAGCTGATCGAGCGCGCGGCCCGGTTCCGCAGCGCCGAGGGTGATCCCTCCCGCCATCTGGCCGATTGCCCTGCGCTGGTGCTCAACGCCGACTATACCCCGCTGTCCTATTATCCGCTCAGCCTGTGGCCGTGGCAGACTGCGATCAAGGCGGTGTTCCTCGAACGGGTCGATATCGTCGCCTCCTATGGGCGCGAGGTGCATTCGCCCAGCTGGACCATGCAGATCCCCTCGGTGATCGCCCTGCGCCAATATGTGAAGCCCAGCGAACATCCCGCCTTCACCCGTTTCAACCTGTTTCTGCGCGACCGTTTCGCCTGCCAGTATTGTGGCAGCCCCCATGCCCTGACATTCGATCACGTAATCCCGCGCCGCCTGGGCGGGCGGACCAGCTGGGAAAACGTCGCCACCGCCTGCGCGCCGTGCAACCTGAAGAAGGGTGGGCGCACTCCCCGGCAGGCGGGCATGCCGCTGTTGCTCGAACCGATCCGCCCGACCTCCTGGCAATTGCAGGAACGCGGGCGCGGCTTTCCGCCCAATTACCTGCACGAAACCTGGCGCGACTGGCTCTATTGGGACATAGAGCTGGAGGCATGAGCCGCTTCACGATCCGCAGCATCAATATCGGAAAAACCCTTCCGTTCCGCGATGGCGAGGCCAGCGCGATCAGCAAACGACCCTGCACCGACCCGGTGGCGGTTACCCCGCTGGGCCTGGCGGGCGACGAACAGGCCGACCGGGTCCATCACGGCGGGGTGGACATGGCGATCCACCATTATCCGCACGATCACTATGCCTACTGGCAGGGCTTCGTCGGCGATCATCCGTTGCTGGCCGACGAGGGTGCCTTCGGGGAAAACATTTCCACCTCCGGCCTGACCGAAGCCGAAGCCTGCATCGGCGACCGCTATCGGCTTGGCACCGCGCTGGTCGAGATCAGTCAGGCACGTCAGCCCTGCTGGAAACTGGGCCACCGTTTTTCCGACCCGCGGGTAACCGCCGAGGTCGTCAAAACCGGCTATTGCGGCTGGTACTATCGTGTGATCGAGCAAGGATCGGCCTGTGCGGGCGACACGCTGGAGCTGATCGCACGGCCCCATCCCGACTGGAGCGTGGGGCGCGCATTTGACCTGCTGGTAGCGGGCGGGCACAAACGCGATCCTGGGTCGACCAGGGTATTGGCCGATCTGGATACGCTATCCGCGGAGTGGCGTCGCCGCGCGGCAGCCCTGGGTTGAACGGAAGGATCGAAGCAATGAAACTGGCAAGCGACCCCCGCGCCCTGTGGCGTCTGGCCGCCGTGGCGGCGCTGCCGCTTCTGGGAATTGCGCTGAGCTTTGGCCGGATCGAGGGGATAGCGGCCTGCAATTCCAGCGGCGATGCAATCCTCGCCTTCGAGATGGTCCGGCATCCGGCGGAGGTTGCCGCGCAGTTCATGCCCGGCTGCCGCGATCAGGCGGTCGCCGCGCAGACCAAGGGGCTGTGGCTCGACATTCTGGGCTTCGTGCCGGTCTATTCGGCGCTGCTGATCCTCACGCTTGGCGCGCTGATGCGCGAGAGCGCACAGGTTCGCCGCCTGGCGCTGGCGGGGATTGCCGCGGTTGTGGTGGCGGCGCTGGCCGATCAGTGGGAAAACAGCCGCCTGCTTGCGATCCTTGCCACCCTGCCCGGCGATCAGGCAACGATCGATCAATTGATCCCGGCGGTGCGAACCAAATTCGGCCTGCTGGGCCTGGCCGAAGTGCTGATCGGCGCGCTGCACCTGCGCCAACCCGGCTGGCGCAAGCTGGCCGGCGCGGCAATCGCTGGCGGCGGTCTGCTTAGCCTTGCGGGACTTGCGATCAACCATGAGCTGCTGATGCTGGGCGGAACGGTCGCCTTCGTTGCGATCATCCTTGCGGCATGGGTGCTGGCACTGGGGCGTCAGGCTGGAGCATAGCCGGGCATTCAAGCGGCCAGCTGCAGCAGCGCAGCGCCCAGCGCGAGTACCAGCGCCACCCATACCCGTGGCCCCAGGTAGAACGAAACCTGGCGCTGGGTGGGAAAGCTGAAAGTGGTGGGAATGCCCAGCAGCTTGTAGGGATGAACCTCGGCAAACAGGGGATCGCGGACCATGGCGATCATGTCGCGCCGGCTGCGATAGCGCATCAGCCCGAACAGGCTCCAGCCTGGATCGGCCTCGACATTCCAGGCATCGACATAGGGACCGACCTTGCGCCCGACCATGCCCGGATGCCCGCCGCGCCGCAGCAGGCGCCGCACGAAGGGGTCGGAATAGCGCCGCATCATCGTGCTCCCGTCGACAAGCTCGCCGGTCACCGGGTCGGCCACCTTGCCCTGCGCAACCTTGACGAGGTTGAGCATGACGAATTCCTTGCCATCGTCCGCTTCGAGGAAGGCGCGCAGCACCGCCGGGTCGTTGCTGCCCGAAAACCGGCCTCTCACTTCGGCCATGAAGGCGTCGATCTCGGCGGTGCTGAGCGGGCCGCGCCAATTGTCGTACCACAGGCGAAACAGGGCGTAGAGCAACAGAGCTCCGCCCCAGATCGTCCAGCCGGCCATCCCTGTCTCCCCAAGTCGATGTGCGTCAAGGCAGACTAGGCCGGTGGCCGGTGGTGCGCAACGGGTTCAGGATGCGGCGCGATAGCGTTCGCGCGCTTCGCGCAGCTCGGTCTGCGCCGGGCCAGAGGCACGCCAGGCCATCAGCGGTTGCTCGATCCGGCGTCCCACCCCTTCGGCCAGCACGGCGATCCCCGCACAGCCCGCCAGAAGCACAAGCCGCCCGGCCCAGCTCCCTTCGAGCCCTGTCTGCGCGATCAGCGCGTGGACCAGCGCCAGCAGCGGGGTGTGGATCGCATAGAGCGGGTAGCTCATCTCTCCCAGCCAGCGCGCGCTGGCGTGGTTGGCTCGGGCGGTTGTCGCCAGCATCACGATTGCCATCAGTGCCAGCACCGTGGCGATCTGGATCCAGCCGAGCAGACGATTGCCGAGCGGAAGCTCGGGCAGCGCGAGCAGAACCACGCTGGCCGCGCCCAGAATCCACGCCGGAACCTGGGGCAGGAGCGGTTGCCAGCGCGGCGCGGTGCGAAACAGCACCACGCCGAGGCTGTAGGAAAAGCCGACCCGGGCAAAGCCCAGCGCGAAGGTTGCGCGCGACCAGCCCAGGCTGAGGCTGCCCCCGAAAGAGGCCACCGCCATCAGCGCGGCAAGCGAAAGCGCGGCAATCAGCAACAGCGTGGGCACCCGCAGCATCCGCCAGCCCAGGGCATGAACCGCGTTGGCGATCAGCTCATAGACGATCGACCACTGCACGTTGTTGAAAACGAACACCCCCCCGCTGGCGAGAAACGGGATCAGCAGGAACTGGCCGGCAAGTGCCCGTGGCCAGTCGAGACTGGCCGGAACGATCAGACCATCGGCCGTATAGAGGCCAAACAGCAGCACCCCAAGCAGCCCGCCCAGCAGCAGCATGGGATAGAGCCGTTCGAACCGCGCGCGCAGGAACGCAAGTGCCCCGGCTCCGCCGGCAAAGGCCGGTTCATAGGTGCGGGCCATGACATAGCCGCTAAGCAGGAAGAACAGGTCAACCGCAAGGAAGCCCTGGCCGAACCAGATCATCGTTCCCGCCGGATCGAACCCCAGCCGCAGGTGATGCCCCAGCACCGCCAGCGCGGCCAGCCCGCGCAGGGTATCGAAGGCGTCGAGCCGATTGCTGCCTTTTGCCGTCACCCCACCTCCGCCCGGCTGGATGCCGTGCGAGCCAAGCTATGGCCCGGCTTGATTCAGGTCAATGACCGCGCCCCACATCAACTTACATCGGTGTTAATAATGCGGCGGAGAGGACGCCCGAATGACCAGAATTTCCTATGTCGATGCTGCGGGAGACGCGCGCGAAGTCGATGTCAGGCCGGGCCTGTCGATCGCCGACGGCGCGTTGTTCAACGGCGTCAAGGGGATCGAGGCCGATTGCGGCGGGTGCTGCGCCTGCGCCACCTGCCACGTCTGGTTCGATCCCGAGTGGTACCGCCGTCTGCCCCCGGTCGAGGAGCTGGAAGAGCTGATGCTCGATCACGCGGTGGACCGGCGCGAGACCAGTCGGCTGAGCTGCCAGCTGCGCGTCGATGACGCCCTTGAAGGGCTCGTCGTTCACGTTCCGCAGCGCCAATACCTGTAAAGCGAACCCCGACAATCGAAGGAGAAGTGCGATGACGCTTACCGTGGATACCCAGGCCAGGCCCAAGGCGGACTGGAAGGTCAGCATGAACCCCGACGATATCTACAAGAACCCGATGGCGATCGCCTGGATCTTCGATTACCTGCTCTCGGGCGACAAGGTGGAAGATCTCTACAAACGCGCCAAGCAGGATCAGTGGGATTCGGACCAGTTGCTCAACTGGGATACTCCGGTCGATCCCTCCAAGCCGATGATCAACGATCGCTCAGACGTCTATCACCGGATGCCGTTCTTCGCCAAGCTGTCGAAGTCGCAGCAGGAAACCTTCACCGCCCATTCGACCGCGCAACTGCTCTCGCAGTTTCTCCACGGCGAACAGGGCGCACTGATGACCGCGGCCTGCGTGACCCATTCGGTGCCGGATTCGACCGCCAAGCTCTATGCCGCGACCCAGACCATGGACGAGGCCCGCCACGTCGAGGTCTATGCCAAGTACTGCGACAAGATCGCGATCGTCTATCCGATGTCGCCCTGGCTCAAGGCGCTGATCGACGCGACGCTGCAAAGCGACCGCTACGAGAAGGTGATGATCGGGATGAACATGATCGTCGAGGGGCTGGCACTGGGCGCCTTCAACAACATGTACCGCACCACCCAGTGCGAGCTGCTGAAAGCGATCACCTTCAACGTGATGCGCGACGAAAGCCGCCACGTCTCGTTCGGCCACGCGTTCCTGGGCCCGGAGATCGGCCGGCTGCCCGAGGACGAGCGCGAGGATCTGGCCGACTTCGCCTTCCAGGCAATCAACATCCTCGCCAACGGCACCCAGACCGGAACGCTCGCCAGCAAGGTCGATCCGGGCTTCATGGAAGTGCTCTACAACGCCAACATCGATCCCGAAGATTTCTTCAAGGACATGGCCGAGGCCAAGGATGCCGGGATCATGCAGGAACTGCCCCCGGGACAGATCCACGCGATGAAGGACCTGATGCTGCCCGCGCTGGCCCGGGTCGGGCTGCTCACCCCCACCGCGCGCAAGAAGTATGAGGAAGCCGGGATCCCGATCTTCGACGATCCGCGCGTGCTCCACGCAATGGAAGGCGGCAACCCGATCGCCGCCTGATCGCGGGGCTTCCGGGAGGGAAGCCAGGAGGCCGGGATCCCGCGGGGGGTCCCGGCCTCTCGTCTGCACAAGTCTCAGGCAGGGGTGCAGGCTTCGCCGAACAGGCGCAGGAAATTGCTGCCGATCAGCTTGGCCAGCCCATCCTCGGCCAGCCCCTGCTGGCGCAGCCCGACAAGGAACTGCGGCAGATGGGCATAATTGTCGAACACCGGCTTGTAGTTGGCGTCCATGTCGGTGCCGAGGCAGACATGGTCGATCCCCACCGCCTCGACCAGTTCGAGCGTGCGGCGCACGAAACCGGCCAGATCGGTGATCCCGATCCCCGCCGGCCAGGCGCCCAGCACCCCGCCCCCGCGCGCCGCCACGGCCTGGGCCAGCTCGCGCGAGATGAAGCGGGGATGATCGGCCGTACCGCCGTGGATGTGAACGTGGCTGGCCATGACCGGGCGGGCCGAGGCCGCGACAGCGGCAAAGGCGGTTGCCTCCGAGGCGTGGGCAACGTCGATCAGAACCCCGGCCTGGTTCATCGCCCGCACCACCTCCTCGCCCGCGGGGGTCAGTCCGCCGTGCACCGGCTTGCCGGTGATGATGTCACCCAGTTCGTTGGTGCGGTAGTGCATCAGGGTGATCGAGCGGACCCCGTCGGCATGGGCCTGGGCGACGCGATCGGCCTTGCCCTCAAGGAAATCGCCGCCCTCGACCGTGAGGAAAGCCCCGGGTTTGCCCGAGCGGTGCGCGGCGGCAAAATCCTCCAGTGCCAGCACGGGGTAAACCAGACCGCTGGTGCCCAGCGCCTTGAGATTGGCGATCTGCCGCCGATAGCTCTCCCAGGCCTCGCCCGGCTCGAAGGCACGCACTGCCTCAAGCCCCTCACCCTTGAACCCCAGCGCCTGGAAATCGGAGACCGCGGCAAAAGCGGCGGCGGTCAGCCCGCCCTTGCGCATTTGCGCCACGGTGGTCGCCTCGAAGGTGCCCAGCAGCTTGGCAAGATAGACCTTGCCCGAAAGATGTTCCGCCCCGCGCACGAAGGTGCGCCCGGGATGGGCATGGGCATCGATCGCCATGTGCTCGGACAGGAAAGCCCTGGCCCAGGCCAGCTCGGCTTCGGACACCGCAAATCCAATCGGCGCCGGTTCGGGGCGCAGCGCCAGATAGCCGCCGCCGGCCGCTACGGCCAGCGCACCGCCGCCCAGCGCCAGGACCTGCCGTTTGGTAAAGCGGGCCATCATCCCCTCCCTTGATTCAGTACTTGCCCTTGCGCGCAGGAAACTGCGCCCAGCATTCCACCTCGACCGCGCCGCCATAGGCCAGCCCCGACGCGGCAAAGGCGCTGCGCGCGGGCAGACGGCCAGGCTTGAAATAGCCGGTGTAGACCGCATTGAAGGCCGGCCAATCCCTGATGTCGCCGAGCATCACGGTGCATTTGACCACGTTGTCAAAGCCCAGCCCGCGCCGCGCCAGGATCGCGCCGATATTGTCCATCGTCTGGCGCGCCTGAGCGGAAATCCCGCCCGGGACCAGCGCATTGGTGCCCGGCGCCACCCCGATCTGACCCGAAAGGATCAGCAGATCGCCCACCCGCACCGCTTCTGAAAAAGGCATCCCGGGATCGCCCGCGTAGTATTCCGCCGGGGGCGCTCCGGCAGCAGAAGGCATCGCGGTCAGGGCGGACAGGGCCACCAGCGGCAGCAGGGCTATCTTGGGGGCGATCATGGTTTGTCTCCGCGGGGCTCGGTTGCCGAGAACCCCACGATAACCGCTCAGCCCATTCGCGCCAGCGCCTTTTGCCGCCGCCGCTGCACCGACGAACCAAGCCCGATCGCCTCGCGGTATTTGGCCACGGTGCGGCGGGCGAGGTCATAGCCACGCGCCTTGAGCAGATCGACCAGGGTATCGTCTGAGAGGATCGCCTTGGGATCCTCCGCATCGATCAACTGGCGGATCGCGGCCTTGACCGCCTCGGCCGAAGCCCCGCCCTCGCCTTGGGTCGAGCCCACGCCCGAGGTGAAGAAGTATTTGAGCTCGAATGTGCCGCGCGCGCACAGCAGATATTTGTTCGAGGTGACGCGGCTGACGGTCGATTCGTGCATCCCGATCGCCTCGGCCACGGTGCGCAGTGTCAGCGGCTTCAATTGCGCAACGCCGTGACGGAAGAAGCCGTCCTGCTGTTTGACCAGCTCGCTGGCGACCTTGAGGATGGTCCTGGCGCGCTGATCGAGCGCCTTCACCAGCCAGTTGGCATCGGCCAGCTTATCCGAAAGCCAGCCGCGTGCCGCCTTGTCATCACAGGCGCCACGCATTTCCACGTAATAACTGCGGTTGACGATCAGCCGCGGCAGGGTCGCCTCGTTGAGCCGCACGTCCCAGCCGCCGTCGCTGCGCGCACCGATCAGGATATCGGGCGTCACCGCCTCGCCCCCGCCGGCGGTAAAACGCAACCCCGGCTTGGGATCGTAGCGGCGCAGCTCGCCCAGCATGTCGGCGAAGTCCTCGTCATCGACCCCGCAGATCCGCTTGAGCCGGGCCAGATCGCCCCTGGCGATCAGGTCGAGATTGTCGAGCAGCCGCTCCATGCAGGGATCGTAGCGGTCGGCCTCCCTGGCCTGGAGCGCCAGGCATTCGCCAAGATTTCGCGCCCCAACCCCGGTCGGGTCGAGGCTTTGCACCAGTTCCAGCCCGGCCTCGGCCTCGCCCAGCGTGACCCCCAGCTCGGCGGCGACTTCGCGCAGCGGCACCGGCAGGTAACCCGCCTCGTCAAGCTGGCCGACGATGTGGCGGGCGATGAAGGCGCAGCGCTGATCGCGGGTGGCCGCACCGATCTGGGAGCCCAGATGTTCGGCCAGGGTTTTCTCCCCTTCGCCGCGTTCATCGATTCCCGGCCCCTCCTCGCCCCCGCCCAGGCGGAACTCGGCGCTCCAGTCACCGGTATCGCGATCGCGGTCGAGCGCGGTGGCATCGATATCGAGCGGGCGATCGTCCTCGGCCCGGCCTTCGGCAACGAGCTGATCGACCGGGGAGCTTTCCAGCGTGGTGCGCCGCGCTTCGCCCTCGTCCGGCCCCGCTGCCTCGGCATGGGCGGGACCCGCCTCGCCGATTTCCAGCAGCGGATTGGCATCGAGCGCCTCGCCGATGAAGGTTTCGATCTCAAGGTTCGACAGCGCCAGCAGCTTGATCGCCTGCTGAAGCTGCGGCGTCATCACCAGCGACTGGCTTTGCCTCAGGTCAAGTCTGGGACCGAGCGCCATGATCGGGCCGCCTAGAGCGTGAATCCTTCGCCAAGGTAGAGGCGGCGCACGTTCTCATCGGCAACCAGTGCCTCGGGGCTGCCCGCAAACAGCACCTGCCCGCCATAGATGATGCAGGCCCGATCGACGATATCGAGCGTTTCGCGCACGTTGTGATCGGTGATCAGCACCCCGATCCCGCGCTCCTTGAGGTCGATCACCAGGTGACGGATATCGGCGATCGAAAGCGGATCGATCCCGGCGAAGGGTTCGTCGAGCAGCATGATCGAAGGGTTGGCGGCAAGCGCCCGGGCGATTTCGCAGCGCCGCCGCTCACCGCCCGAAAGCGCCATCGCCGCGCTGGCGCGCAGCCGCGTCAGCCCGAATTCCTCAAGCAGCCGCTCAAGCTCCTGCGCGCGGACCTCGGCGTCGGGTTCGACCAGCTCGAGCACGCAGTTGATGTTCTGTTCAACCGTCATGCCGCGAAAGATGCTTGTTTCCTGCGGCAGATAGCCCAGCCCCAGGATCGCGCGGCGATACATCGGCAGGTTGGTGACATCGACCCCGTCCATCAGGATCCGCCCCGAATCCGGCCGCACCAGCCCCATGATCGAATAGAAACAGGTGGTCTTGCCCGCACCGTTCGGCCCCAGCAGACCCAGCACCTCGCCCTTGGCGACCGAGAGCGAGATATCGGTGAGCACCGCGCGCTTGTCGTAGCTCTTGGCGATCGAGATCACTTCAAGCCCGCCCTGCGGGATCGGCGGGGCGGCGGCGGGGCGCGGGTCGGCAAGGTGGGTCGAACTATCCATCTCGGGGCGATTTAGGCGGCTCGGGCTGGCTGGGCAAGATCGACGGGGCAATTTGGCAGGTTTCCTGCATGGTCTGTCGCAATCCGGCCATAGCAGCAATGCTTAACGAGGGTTGATAATCCGGGCCTTCGGTGTTTTACTCATCCCTGGGGCCGCTGGAGGGGACAGAACAATGGCCAAGAACTGGCAAGCCGAGGTCTGGGGCAAGCCGGCGCAGGACAAGCCGCTCGACTGGCGCAAGCGGATGAGCGACAACATCGCCTATGCGCTGCTGGCCTATACCGCGCTGCAGATTTTCGTCACCATGGGCGCGCTCCACTCCAAGGGCGGATCGCTGCTGCCCTATTTCGCGCTCGCGTTGCTGGTCGCCGCGATCATTCCGGCCTGCCGCCGGTTCGAGCATCGCTGGAACCGCCTTAACGACGATCAGGCCGCCGATCCGTCCTTCGCCGCCGCCTACCGCCGGGACCGGACCTGGCTGTGGCTGATGGCGATCGGCTTGCCTTTCGCGATCACCGCGCTGTTCAAGCTGCTGGCGCTGTTTTTCGGCTGATTGCCCTTTTGCCTTCGCATCCCTAGATCGGCTGCTCCCCAGCTTCGGAGTAGCCACGCCCCATGCTCGATTCCACTCAGGCCCAGGCCCGCGCTGCCGCGCTGGTCGATCTGGCGCGCCGCGCGGGCGCTGATGCCGCCGACGCGGTCTATTCGGGCAGTTCTTCCGAGGGCGTGCAGGTGCGGTTGGGCCAGCTCGAGGATGTCGAACGCTCGGAGAGCGAGCACCTCGACCTCAGGGTTTTCGTGGGCAAGGGTTCGGCCTCAATCGGCTCGAGCGACTTGTCCGATGCCGCGCTGAGCGAGCTTGCGACCCGCGCGGTGGCGATGGCTCGGGCCGCCCCGGAAGACCGCTTTGCCGGGCTCGCGCCCGAAGAGCTGCTGGCCAGGGGGCCGTTTCCCGACCTCGACCTGTGCGATACCCGGGAGCCAAGCCCGCAGCGCCTGCGCGAACTGGCGCTGGAGTGCGAGGACGCGGCGCGCGCGGTGGCCGGTGTCAGCAACAGCAAGGGTGCCAGCGCCAACGCCTCGAACCGGGTTTTCGCGCTTGCCACCAGCCATGGTTTCGCAGGTTCCTACGCCGCTACCGGGCGATCGATCAGCGCGACGATGGTGGCGGGCGAGGGATCGGGAATGCAGCGCGACTATGCCTGGCGCAGCGCGCACCACAGCGAAGACCTGCCCAGTCCGGCGGAGATCGGCGCTCAAGCCGGCACCCGTGCGGTTGCCCGGCTCGATCCGGGCCGGGTCAAGAGCGGGCCGATGCCGGTAGTGTTCGATCCCCGTGTCGGGGGCAGTCTGCTGGGCCATCTGGCCGGGGCAATCAGCGGCAGCGCCATTGCCCGGCGCGCAAGCTTCCTGCTCGACAAGGAAAAAGCCCAGATCTTTGCCCCAGGCGTGGACATCGCCGAGGATCCGCTGCGCAGGCGCGGACTTTCCTCTCACCCCTTCGACGGCGAAGGATTGGCGGTCAGCGCGCGCAAGCTGGTCGATGGCGGGCGGCTGACCGGCTGGCTGATGGATGCCGCCGCAGCGCGGCAGCTCGGCCGCCAGCCGACCGGCCATGCCACACGCGGACACGGGGTCTCGCCCGCCAACATGTATCTCGCCGCCGGGTCGATGAGCGTGGCCGAGCTGATCGCGGACATTGCCGACGGGGTCTATGTTACCGAGCTGATCGGCCACGGGGTCAACGCGGTGACCGGCGATTACAGCCGCGGCGCTTCGGGCTTCCGCATCGTCGGGGGAAAGATCGCCGGGCCGGTGGCCGAATTCACCGTGGCGGGCAACCTGATCGCCATGTTCGCGCAGCTCACCCCCGCCAGCGATCTGGAATGGCACCGCTCGATCAACGTCCCCACGATCCGCATCGACGGGATGACGGTAGCGGGGGATTGAGGAGAGGCGCTTGCCGGATGCGCTGATCGCCTCCGCGATCAGCTTTACCTTGCCAGCCTGCTCCCCCGTCAGGCGGAAAAGGACTCAACCGGCCTTCGAAGCCTCATATCGTGCGATGCATTCCTGCACCACGCGCTTGGCGTCGTCGGCATCGCCCCACTTGCCGATCCGCACCCACTTCTCGGCCTCGAGGTCCTTGTAGTGGGTGAAAAAGTGCTCGATCTGCGCCAGCACGATCGAGGGCAGATCCTTCTGCTCGCCGATGTCGGAATAATAGGGAAAGGTCGAATCCACCGGCACGCAGATCAGCTTTTCGTCGCCGCCGTGTTCGTCTTCAAGGTTGAGCACGCCGATCGGGCGGGCGCGCACCACGCAGCCCGGCACGAAGGGCGAGCGCGCGATCACCAGCGCGTCGAGCGGATCGCCATCGTCCGACAAGGTGTGCGGAATGAAGCCGTAATTGGCCGGATAGCGCATCGGGGTGTGCAGGATCCGGTCAACGAACAGCGCGCCCGATTCCTTGTCGAATTCGTACTTCACCGGTTCGCCGCCGACCGGCACCTCGATGATGACGTTGAGGCTCTCGGGCGGATTGTCGCCTACGGGGATCTTGTCGATACGCATGGCCCGCGGCTCTAGCCTTGCCCTTGCTGCACTGCAACAGGAATGCGATCACTTGCGCCCTGGCAACGGCCTGCGGGGTGCGAGCAGCAGATCGAGCCCGGCTGGGGCGGTGCCCGGCGCGGCGCGCTCAAGCCAGGGCCAGCGCAGGCCGCCGCGATAATCAATCGCCACCGTGGTGAAACGATCCCCGCGCTGGACCAACAGCTCAAGCGGGGCTCCCCCGGCAGCAGCGGCAATCGCCGCCTTGATCTCGTCAGCGCTGTAGGCCGCGCCGTTGACCGCAACGATCCGCGCACCCGTAACAATCCCGGCGTTGAAGCCCGGGCTGTCCCACAAGGTGGCGGAAACCCGCCCGTCCTTGTCGAGCGTGAAGCCGAGCGAATAGTCTAGCGCCAGGCTGCGCCCAGCCGCCATGCGCGCCGCATCGTAGGGGTTGGGGGCGTCCTTCCACACCAGCCGATAACCGCCCAGCTCGATCCCGCGTACCGGCGCGGGCTGGCCCGGGGTCATCAGGCGGGTGCGCAGAAAGAGATCCCAGTCGTGGGAGTAGACGCTGTTCAGCGCGGCGACCACGTCCTTCATCTCGAAGGTCATTTCGCCCCAATCGCCGTCACGTGCGCCCAGGAAGCGCTGGGCAAAATCGTCGATCGACCTGCGCCCGGCGGTTCCGGCGCAGATCACCTGATCCGCCTCAAGCCAGACCAGCGCCCCTTCGCTGTAATAGTCGGTCCCGCGCGCCAGCGAGGCCCAGGGTTTGGGTTTGTGGTAGCCCATCGCCGGATCGAACCCGGTATCCTCGATCGAGCGCCAGCGCCGCCCGGCCTGGTTGGAATACTTGCCCGCCGAACTGGCCAGCTGGCCCAGCACCATATCCTTCGATTGCAGCCCCGAGCGGGCCGAGAGCACCAGCCCCCAGAACTCGTCCTGCCCCTCGTAAGCCCAGAGCAGATCGTCCTGCATCGGCTGGCGATAGTCCGGGGTCCACAGCCGCGCCGGGCGGCGGAACTTGCCGCTCCACGAATGGCTGAATTCATGCGGCAGCAGATCGCGCTCGTATTCGTTCTTGTCCCAATCGAGGAAGGCGCGCGGATCGAGCTGGTTCTCGCTCGATCGATGGTGCTCAAGCCCGATCCCGCTGAGCTTGTCCGACAGCGCCAGCAGCAGCTCGTAGTGATCGAAATGGCGGCTGCCAAAGGCGATCAGTGCTTCCTCGACCAGCGCGCCGTGGGCGGCGATCTGCTCGCCCGTGGCGCCAAGCTGTTCGGCCTTGTCGGCCACCACGTTGAGCGTCACTCCGTGGCCCAGATCCCACTTGCGGAAGTTTTTGCCCGCAAAGATCGGCGAATCGACCAGCGTGTCATAGGTGACCTCACCCCATGACCAGCGGCTGCCCGCCTGGTTCACCCCATCGAGCGCAGTCGCCGCGCTCCATCCTTCGGGCAGGGTCACGCTCGGGCGATAGCGCAGTTGCCGCACATAGTGCCCGGCGGGGTAAAGGCTCATCTTCTCCCATTGCAGATTGATGATCGCCGCCGTCATCGTCACCCGCCCCTCGCTTTCCTGCAGCGGCGCAGTGTGGATGAAGCGCGCGGTCACCTGGCGGGCGCCTTCGGGCAGATCGAGGTGGAACGCGAACAGCTCGACCGGATCGCGCGACCATTTCACCGGCTTGCCATCGGCCTCGAATTTGAGGTCGACCAGCTGGGTTACCGGGCCGGTCGGCGCGTGGTTGCCCGGCAGCCACTGCGGATAGAGCAAGGTCAGGCGGCGGGTGCCGGGGGCAAGCGGGATCGTCTCGGTCACGCGGAACACCGAACGCGCGGTGTCGCTGGCATCGATATCGAGCGTGATCGCGCCCCCCGGCCAGGGCGTATCGACCGGGGCGGGGACGGTCGCCACGATCGGAACCGCCTGCGGAGCGGAATTGGCGGCGAGCGAGGGGGCAGCGCCGGCAAGCGCCAGAACGGCGGCCAGAGCGCTCATAACGTTCGATTTCGTCTGCATTACCGGTTCATGCCGCGCGGACCATTGCATCGCAACCTTCGGCAACGGCTTTTCGACGAAGGACAAAAGGTCTAGGGGCGCTTTCCCATGAACACACCGCAGGCGATCAGGGGAACCCAGGACATTTTCGGCGCCGAGGCCGAGGCTTTCGCGCATGTCGTCGAAACCTTCGAGCGGGTGCGCAAGCTCTACCGCTTCCGCCGGGTGGAAATGCCGGTTTTCGAGAAGACCGAGGTGTTCTCTCGGAGCATCGGCGAGACGACTGACGTCGTCTCCAAGGAGATGTATTCGTTCGAGGATCGCGGCGGCGAATCGCTCACCCTGCGCCCCGAATTCACCGCCGGGATCTGCCGGGCTTTCCTCACCAACGGCTGGCAGCAGCACGCCCCGCTCAAGGTTGCCACCCACGGTCCGCTGTTCCGCTACGAACGCCCGCAAAAGGGCCGCTACCGCCAGTTCCATCAACTCGATGCCGAGATCCTCGGCGCGGGTGAACCGCAAGCCGATGTGGAACTGCTGTGCCTGGCCGACCAGCTCCTTAAGGAATTGGGCATCGCCGACGGGGTGACGCTGATGCTCAACACCCTGGGCGACGCGGCCAGCCGCGATGCCTGGCGCGCGGCGCTGATCGAATACTTCTTTGGCGTGAAGGGTGAGCTGAGCGAGGATTCGCAGGACCGGCTGGAGCGCAACCCTTTGCGCATCCTCGACAGCAAGGACCCGCGCGACCGGGCCTTTGTGGCCGATGCGCCCAAGATCGACGACTTCCTGAGCGGCGAGGCGCAGGATTTTTTCGGCAAGGTCACCTCGGGCCTCGATGCGGCAGGCGTCGCCTGGACCCGCGCCCCGGCGCTGGTGCGCGGGCTCGACTATTACCGCCACACCGCCTTCGAATTCGTCACCGACCGGCTCGGCGCGCAAGGCACCGTGCTGGGCGGCGGGCGCTATGACGGGCTGATGGAAAGCCTGGGCGGGCCGCACACCCCGGCGGTTGGCTGGGCTGCCGGGATCGAGCGGCTGGCGATGTTGGTGGGGGGTGTTTCCCGAGATTTGCGTGTGGCAGTTGTCGCAGCTGGTCCAGATGATGAAGCCGTTGCTCGGGCTGTTTGCTCGGCACTTCGACGAAACGGATTTGGATGCGAGGAGTCTTTGCGTTCACCGCACCGGAAAGATTTCGACAGGGCTCGAAGCAAGTCGGAAGCAATCGTCGTTGTGACGCGCCACTCCGATTTCACTTCAACAGATGCAATCGCCAATATTCAACTCAAGCCGATCGCTCCGAAAGACGAAGCAATGATCGCTCTGCGAACTGAGATGCTCCGGGCTCTCAAGTCCGTGTTCTTAGTCATACCGTTTGAGATGCACGGAAACGAAGCTGTCACTCTTGAATGGAACCTCTACGCGCAATGCTGACGATCTGCATTGGCGCTACCAGCCCCTCCCCGCAGGGGAGGGGCTGGGGTGGGGGTTCCACGCGGTTGCCGACACGCGGCCTTGCGGCCGCGCTCCCCCACCTCCTGCCCCTCCCCGCAGGGAAGGGGGGGCAATTCTCATGTCAATAAGCGACGCCCGCCTTGCCCAGATTGCTGCCCGCTTCGCCGAGATCGAGGCGCGGCTGGCTTCGGGAACTTTGGAGGGCAAGGACTTCATCGCCGCCAGCCGCGACTATGCCGAGCTGGAGCCGGTGGCCAAGGCCGCCGGGGCCGTGGCGTCGATGCGCGGCGAGCTGGCAAGCCTGGCCGCGCTAAACGAACCTGGCTCCGATCCCGAAATGCGCGAGCTGGCCGAGGAGGAACTGGCGCGGATCAGGGCCGACCTGCCCAGGGCCGAACACGCCCTGGCGATTGCCATGCTGCCGCGCGATGCGGCCGACAGCCGCTCGGCCATGCTGGAAGTGCGCGCCGGGACCGGGGGTGACGAGGCCGCGCTGTTCGCCGCCGATCTCCTCAGGATGTACGAACGCTTCTCCGCCGAGCAGGGCTGGCGCTTCGAGATGGTCAGCGCCAATGCCAGCGATATCGGGGGCTTCAAGGAAGCCGTGGCCGAAATCAGCGGCAACGGCGTTTTCGCCAGGCTCAAGTTCGAAAGCGGGGTCCACCGGGTGCAGCGCGTGCCCGTGACCGAAAGCGGCGGACGAATCCACACCAGCGCGGCGACCGTCGCCGTGCTGCCCGAACCCGACGAGGTTGACGTGGCTATCGAGGACAGGGACCTCAAGATCGACGTCTACCGGGCATCGGGCGCGGGCGGGCAGCACGTCAACACTACCGATTCGGCAGTGCGGATCACCCACCTTCCCACCGGCACCGTGGTGACCTGCCAGGACGGGCGCAGCCAGCACAAGAACAAGGAAAAGGCGATGGCCGTGCTGCGCGCCCGCCTGTTCGAGGCCCAGCGCGATGCCGCCCAGGGCGCCGAGGCCGAGGCGCGGCGGGCGATGGTGGGTTCGGGCGACCGCAGCGAGCGCATTCGCACCTACAATTTCCCGCAAGGCCGCGTCACCGATCACCGCATCAACCTGACCCTGCACCGCCTGCCCGAAATCCTCGAAGGACCGGGGCTGGGCGAGCTGATCGATGCGCTGACCGCCGAGGATCAGGCCAAGCGGCTGGCGGCGCTGGGCGAGTGAGGGTTGCCGAGGCGATCCGCGCCGCGGCCCTGCGCCTTGCCGCCATGTCCGACACCGCCCGGCTCGATGCCGAGGTGCTGATGGCCCACCTGCTGGGCGCCTCGCGCTCGGACCTGCTGCTGCGCCGCATGGCCGATCCCTGCCCGCCAGGCTATGCCGCCCTGGTCGAGCGCCGGGAGGCGCATGAGCCGGTTGCCTACATCACCGGAACCCAGGATTTCTATGGCTTGCCCTTCGCGGTCAGCCCGGCGGTGCTGATCCCGCGCGGCGACAGCGAGGTGTTGGTCGAACACGCGCTGGCCGCCCGGCCCGATGCCCGCAGGGTGCTCGATTGCGGCACCGGATCGGGTGCGCTGCTGCTGGCGGTGCTGGCCCATCTGCCGGGCGCGGCAGGGGTCGGGATCGACCGCAGCGAAGCCGCGCTGACGATGGCCCGCGCCAATGCCGAACAGCTGGGCCTTGCCGCCCGGGCCGATTTCAGGCCGGCGGACTGGGATGCGCCGGGCTGGTCAGCCGAGTTGGGCCGGTTCGACCTGATCCTCGCCAATCCGCCCTACGTCGAGGATCACGCGGCGCTCGATCCCTCGGTGCGCGCGCATGAGCCGGCGGGCGCGCTGTTTGCCGGGCCGGAGGGGCTGGATGCCTATCACGCGTTGATCCCCCAGCTTCCCGCGCTGCTTTCGCCAGAAGGCACCGCGCTGGTCGAGATCGGCGCCAGCCAGGCCGATGCCGTTAGCGCGATTGCCAACCACGCGGGCTTTTCCGTGCGCGTCCATCCTGATCTGGCCGGGCGCGACCGTGTGCTCGAACTCAAGTTTTTGCTTGGCAAGGCGGGTGCCAGCGCGTAGATCGGCCCCAGACCAGCGCCGGTCCGCCATCAGGTGCGATCCGCCGGTTCAATCCAACATTTGCGGTTCGGTGGCGCTTCGGCCACCCAGTCTAGCAGATGTCGGGGCCACAGCGCCGCCGGTGCGGGCGTGGCACAGGGTCATGCGGTCAGGCAGCCGGAATGCCGGTGGGACTGGCCATTTAGGGAAACGTACCCCTTGAACAACAATCGTGGGAATAACCGCCGGCGCGGCCGGGGCAATCGCCAGGGCAACGGCGGCGGACAGCAGCTCAACCGGATCGACAGCCGGGCGCGCGGCAATGCGCCGCAGCTGCTGGAAAAGTATCGCAAGCTGGCGCACGACGCGCACCTCAACGGTGACCGGGTCCAGGCGGAATATTACCTCCAGTTTGCCGACCACTATTTCCGCGTCATCGCCGATGGCCGCCAGCGCCAGGAAGAGCAGCGCATGCGCCGTGACGACCGCTGGGAAAGCGGTGACGATCAAGGCGAGGATGCCGGCGAATTCTCGGTCGAGAGCGATTTCCCCAGCTTCGATCAGCCCAGCTTCACCCGCCAGAGCCGCGAGGATCGCCCGCGCCGCGAAGAGCGCGAGGATGAAACCGCGCGCGAAAACGAAGCCGAACAGGACGACGGCGGTTCCGGCGAAGACAGCGCCTCGGCCAACCCGTTCGAACCGGCGGAAAACCCCTTCGTGCGCGAAAATCGCTCCCGCTCGGGGCTGAAACCCCGCCGCGAGGCGCGCCCCCGCCGTGAAAATCGCGACGGCCAGGACGATGCTCCTGCCGGGCTCGATCCCTCTTCGCTTCCGCCCTCGATTTCCGCCGCGCGCGACGATGCCGAGGGTGACGGAGCCAAGCCACGCCGGGGCCGTCCGCGCCGCAAGCCGTCGGCCGACGATGCCGGCGAAGCGCTCGAATCGGTGAGCTGAAGCCCGGCGTGAAGCGCGCGCTGCAAATGGCTGCGGCGCGCCCGCGTCTGCTGGCCCTGCTGCTCGGCGCGATCGCCGCGCTGGGCTTTGAGCCGCTGTCGCAGTGGCCGCTGGCCTTGCTGGGCGTGGCCGGGCTGCTGGCGCTGCTGGCGCGGGCAGGCTCGCGCAAGCAGGCCCTGATGCTGGGTTGGAGCTTCGGGCTGGGGCACTTCGCGCTCGGGCTCAACTGGATCGCCACCGCCTTTTCCTATCAAAGCGCCCTGCCCGCCTGGCTCGGGTGGATCGCGGTACTGGGCCTCTCGCTCTATCTCGCGGTCTGGCCGGCACTGGCGGCCATGGCGGCCTGGCATCTGCGCCGCGCGCCCGCAGCGCTGATCCTGGCCTTCGCGGGCGCCTGGACCTTTGGCGAGTGGCTGCGCGGCTGGGTTTTCACCGGCTTTCCCTGGAACCCGTTGGGTCAGGCGTTGCTCGTTTCATACGGGCAGCCCGGTGCGGCGCGGCTGGCGCCGTGGCTGGGCACCTATGCCCTTTCCGGCCTGACGGTGATCCTGTCGGGTCTGTGGTGGATCGCGCTGGGCCGCTTCCGCCAGGACCGGCGATTGCTGGCACTGCTCGCGGTGCCGGTCGTGCTGCAGTACTGGCCCGCGCCATCAGCCCCGGTCAAAGCAGGGGGGCCGGGGGCGCCGTTCCTGCTGGTCCAGCCCAATATCGCGCAGGATGTGCTCAACGATCCCGAGATGTACGAGGCCAACTTCCAGCGCGCGGCCCAGCTGTCACACCAGCTCGTGCCCGGGCAAGGACAGCTTGTGATGTGGCCCGAAAGCGGTGTGCCGTGGTACCTCGCCGACGGTTATCCCGAGGGCTACTATTTCGATACCTATGCCGCCGATCCGAAGCTTGCGCGTGAGCGGATCGGGCGGGTGATCGGAAGCGAATCGCTGCTGCTGACCGGCACGGTCGATCTGGAAATCCAGAGCGGCAAGGCGGTGGGCGCGCGCAACGCGATTACCGCGATCGACGGCCGCGGCGCGATCCGCGGCTCGTACGACAAGGCGCATCTGGTGCCCTATGGCGAATATGTGCCGATGCGCGGACTGCTCGAACCGCTGGGGATCGCGCGGTTCGTGCCGGGCGATATCGAGTTCTGGCCCGGACCGGGGCCGCGCACGCTCAATCTCGGCAAGTGGGGCAAGGCCGGGATGCTGGTCTGCTATGAGGTGATCTTCCCCGGGGAGGTCACCCAGGCCGGGCACCGGCCTGACTATCTGTTCAACCCCTCCAACGATGGCTGGTATGGAAGCTGGGGACCGCCGCAGTTCCTGTCTCACGCCCGCATGCGCGCGATCGAGGAGGGCCTGCCGGTGCTGCGCGCCACCACCACCGGGATCAGCGCGGTGATCGACGCGCGCGGGCGGGTGCTGCAATCTCTGCCCTCGCACGTTGCCGGGGTTCTGGCGGGGCGTATTCCGCCGCCGCTTGAACCTACGCTTTTTGCCCGTTTCGGCAACCTGCTCTCGCTGGGCTGGGGGGCGCTGGCGCTGCTGCTCTCGGTGGTTGCCAGCCGCCGTGCGCGGGGGTAAACCGCGCGGCACATAAAGCTTTCGTTATATGGATACCGCGATGCGCACCGATTACCTGTTTACCTCCGAAAGCGTTTCCGAAGGCCACCCCGACAAGGTTTCGGACCAGATTTCCGATGCGATCGTCGATCTGTTCCTGGCCAAGGATCCCGAAGCGCGCATCGCCTGCGAAACGCTGACTACCACCCAGCTGGTGGTGCTGGCCGGGGAAATCCGCTGCAAGGGTGTCTATGAAAACGGCGCCTGGGCGCCCGGCGCCGAGGAAGAGATCGAGGCAACCGTGCGCCGCACCGTGCGCGAGATCGGATACGAGCAGGACGGGTTCCACTGGGAACGCCTCGAATTCATCAACCGCCTCCACGGCCAGTCGGCCCACATCGCGCAGGGGGTCGATGCCACGAGCAACAAGGATGAGGGCGCGGGCGATCAGGGGATCATGTTCGGTTACGCCACCGATGAAACCCCCGATCTGATGCCGGCCACGCTCTATTACAGCCACAAGATCCTTGAGCGGATGGCTGCCGACCGCCATTCGGGCGCGGCCCCTTTCCTCGAACCCGACGCCAAGAGCCAGGTGACGCTGCGCTATGAAGGCAGCCTGCCGGTGGCGGCGACGGCGGTAGTCGTCTCCACCCAGCATGCGCCCGGATATGACGAGGGCGACAAGGAGGCCGAGCTCCATGCCTATGTGAAGCGCGTGGTGGCCGATGTGATCCCGCCGGTGCTGCTGCGCGACACGGTCTATTACATCAACCCCACCGGCAGCTTCGAGATCGGCGGGCCGGATGGCGACGCGGGCCTGACCGGGCGCAAGATCATCGTCGACACCTATGGCGGCGCGGCGCCCCATGGCGGCGGGGCGTTCAGCGGCAAGGATCCGACCAAGGTCGATCGCAGCGCCGCCTATATCACCCGCTATCTCGCCAAGAACGTGGTCGCGGCCGGCCTCGCCACCCGCTGCACGATCCAGATCGCTTATGCGATCGGGGTGTCGCAGCCGCTCTCGCTCTATGTCGATACCCATGACACCGGCTCGGTTCCCGAAGCCGCGATCGAGCAGGCCATTCTTGGCCTGTCCAAGCTGGGCGGGCTGACCCCGCGCAGCATCCGCACCCACCTGGGCCTCAACAAGCCGATCTACCGCAAGACCGCGGCCTATGGCCACTTCGGCCGCAAGGCCGAGGGCGATCTGTTCCCGTGGGAACGGCTCGATCTGGTCGAGGATCTGAAGGCCGCGCTAGGCTGAGCGTTCAGCCGCGATAATCGGCGGTAACGGTTCCCGCTGCCGCCAGCTCAGCCTCGTGGGCTTCCTCGCGCCAGGTCTCGGCCAGGGCCTGGGCTTCCCAATCCCGCATCGCCGGGTGGGCCTGGACGTGGTCGACCCAGGCCTGCCCCTTGCCGACATCGAGCCCATAGGTGCGGATCCGGAAGGCAACCGGGGCAAAGAAGGCATCGACAGCGGTGAACTCGCGCCCCGCCAGCCACGGGCCGCCGAACCGCTCCAGACCGGCCTCGAAAATCTCGCGCACGCGATTCACGTTGCGCCTCAGCCCCTCGCTCATCGGCTTGGGGGAGACCCGCACCCCGACGTTCATGGTGCAATCGTTCCTGAGATGCCCAAAACCGCCATGCATTTCGGCAACCGCGCCCTGGGCAAAGATGCGCGCTTCTTCATCAGCCGGCCAGATTCCGGCATGCCGCTCGGCGAGGTAGAGCGCAATCCCCAGCGAATCCGGGATTGTCCGCTCCCCGTCGATCAGGACCGGCACCTGCCCGGTGGGTGAGAAACCGCGGAAATCCTCGTAATTGTCAGGCTTGGTGAAAGGTTCCAGCCGATCCTCAAAAGGAATGGCGAGCGCCTTCATCAGCAGCCAGGGGCGCAGGCTCCAACTGGAATAGTTCCGGTTTGCGGTGATCAAGATGTAGGCCAATTCACTCTCCCAGCAGGCCCACAAGGCCGCCCACGGCTTCGACGAATTCCTCGCGGAAGTCCATCACCACCGAACGGGCCGAGCGCACCTGATCGACCAGCCCCACACCCTGGCCGACGAAATAGCTGACCAGATCGCGCGCCGCCTCGTTGCCGCCCAGCACCGCGTTCTCGATCCGGCGGAAAGAGGGTTCGGAGACCATTCCCATCAGCGGCATCGGCAGGGTGCCGGGGCTGTTTTCACTGTCCCAGGCCTCGTGCCAGGCGGTCTTGAGCTGGCGTGCGGGCTTGCCGGTACGGCTGCGGCTGCGCACGGTGTCGCGGCTGCGCGCGGCGATCATCTTTTCGCGGAAGGCCTCGCTGGTTTCGGCCTCGGTGGTGGCGAGCCAGACCGATCCGGTCCAGGCCCCCTCGGCTCCCGCCGCCATCATCGCCGCCATCTGCGCCCCGGTCATGATCCCGCCTGCTGCCAGCACCGGGATGTCCTGCCCTGCGGCTTTCAACGCGCGCACCACCTCGGGGATCAGCACCAGGGTGGAAACCTCGCCGCAGTGCCCGCCAGCCTCGCCGCCCTGGGCGACGATGATATCGACCCCGGCGGCGGCCTGGCGCAGCGCGTGCTCCTTGGCCCCGACCAGCGCCGCGACCGGCACCCCGCGCTTCTTGCCCTCGGCGATCATCGCCGCCGGGGCGATCCCCAGGGCATTGGCGATCAGCCGGATCGGGTGGCGAAAGGCGACTTCCATCTGGGCATAGCCGTTTTCGGGGGTGATCCCGGCGCGGCCTTCGTAGTGCACCACCTCATCGGGCGAGACCGCCACGCCGTACTGCCTCAGCAGACCCGAGGTGAAAGCACGGTGTTCGCTCGAAATGGCGTCTGCGCGCTGTTCGTTGCTGGAAAACTCGGCGACCCGGGGATCGATCGTTTCGGGAACCAGCACATCGACGCCATAGGGCGCGCCATCGATGTGCGCATCGATCCAGGCCAGCTCTTCCTCAAGCTGATCGGGGGTGAAGCGGGTTGCCCCCAGCACCCCGAACCCGCCCGCCTTGCTCACCGCCACAACCACATCGCGGCAGTGGCTGAAGGCGAACAGAGGAAATTCGCAGCCGGTCAGACGGCAAACGGCATTGTCCATGATTCTCTCCCTGCAAGGGAGCGATCATTGCCCGCTGCGCGCCCGGCGGCAAGTCTGTTTAATCGGGCAGTTAAGCGATGTAGTGCGCGGTGGTCCGCGCCGCCACTTCCTCAGGTGTGACCCCCGGCGCTGTCTCGATCAGTCGGAAGGGCGAGGCATGATCCGGCCGCTGGAACACCGCGAGATCGGTGATCACCATATCGACCACGTTGCGCCCCGTCAGCGGCAGGGTGCAGGCGGGGATGAACTTGGGGCTGCCATCCTTGGCGCAGTGTTCCATCACCACGATGATCTTCTTGACGCCCGCAACCAGGTCCATCGCCCCGCCCATGCCCTTGATCATCTTGCCGGGCACCATCCAGTTGGCGATGTCGCCACCTTCGGACACTTCCATGCCGCCCAGCACGGTCAGATCGATCTTGCCACCGCGGATCATCGCGAAGCTCGCCGCGCTGTCGAAATAGGCCGAATGCGGCAGCTCGCTGATGGTCTGCTTGCCGGCATTGATCAGATCGGCGTCAACCTCGTCCTCGGTCGGGAAGGGGCCGATGCCCAGCATGCCGTTCTCGCTCTGCAGGGTAACCGTCATCCCCGCAGGCACGTGATTGGCAACCAGAGTGGGGATGCCGATGCCCAGGTTGACGTAGAACCCGTCTTCGAGTTCCTGCGCGGCGCGGGCGGCCATCTGGTCGCGGCTCCAGCCCTTGGCGATGTGATCGTGCGTGGTCATCAGCCCATATCCGTGGTGCGAGTGGTGCGGAATTCGATTTTCTTGTCATAGGGCGCGCCGCAGAACAGCCGCTGGACGTAGACCCCGGGAAGATGGATGCAATCGGGATCGAGGCTCCCGGCCTCGACGATCTCCTCCACCTCGACCACGCAGACCTTGCCGCACTGCGCGGCCGGCACGTTGAAATTGCGCGCGGTCTTGCGAAACACGACATTGCCGGTGGTGTCGGCCTTCCAGCCCTTGACCAGCGCCAGATCGGCAAAGATGCCCTGCTCGAGGATATATTCCTCGCCATTGAACACTTTCGATTCCTTGCCTTCGGCCACCAGCGTGCCGACCCCGGTCTTGGTGTAGAAGCCGGGAATCCCCGCGCCGCCCGCGCGCATCCGCTCGGCCAGGGTGCCCTGAGGGCAAAACTCGACTTCCAGCTCGCCCGAAAGATACTGGCGCTCAAACTCCTTGTTCTCACCCACATAGGACGAGATCATCTTGCGGACCTGGCGCGTGCGCAGCAGCTTGCCGATCCCTTCGTTGTCGATCCCGGCGTTGTTGGAAACGAAGGTGAGATCCTTGATCCCGGAATCGCGCACCGCATCGAGCAGGCGCTCGGGTAGACCGCACAGGCCAAAGCCGCCGCTGGCGATCAGCAGGCCGTCTTTCAGCAGCCCTTCAAGCGCGCTGGCGGCATCGGGATAGATCTTCTGGGCCATGGTTCCTCCCCATCCGGTCAAGAAGCCGTAGCGGCTAGGTCAAGCCAGACCGTGATGCAATTGCAACCTGCGCCGTTCCAGTTGCGCGGCACGCAACAACCTATGCAGTAAGCGCAAGTCCAAGAACGTCCGACAGATCCGCCAATGCCTGTTCGCCGCTCACCACCTTGATCGCGTGCATGCCCAGCATCGCGGCGGGTTTGCAGTTGATCCCCAGATCGTCGAGATAGATGCAGCGCTCGGGCCCAAGCCCCAGCTTCTCGCACATCAGCCGATAGATTCGCGGATCGGGTTTGCGCACCCCGGCCTTGCTGCTTTCGATGACGTGCTCGAATCGGGCAAAGACCTGTTCGTAGGCATCGCGGGCGTCGCCGCTGCGGGCCATTCCGGCACCATGACCGGTGGGCACATTGTTGGTGATGCAGGCAAGGCGCAGACCGGCGTCGGCCAGACGATCGAGCGCGGCGACCATCGCCGGGCGGATCGATCCCGACAGCACTGCCAGCACCGCGCTGCCCTCAAGCTCGTGCCCCAGCGCCCTGGCCTCTGCGGCAAACTGCGCATCGAAGGCGGCGGCATCGATCTCGGCGCGCTCGAACCTTGCCCAGGCGTTGCCGTCCGGGTTGGCGGCGTTGACCTGGCGGATGAAATCGCGCGGCAGGCCGCGCCCTGCCTCAAGCCGGTTGAAGGCCTCAAACGGCGATTCGGTGATCACCCCGCCAAAGTCGAAGATCACTGCCTCGAACCGGCCCGCCATGTCCGCTCTCTCCCGCTTGTGCTATGGTTGCGGCGCAGTGGCGTATTGCTCCGCCGCTGGCAAGGTTTGACGCAGGTCATGGTCTGCCCTGCAATCCAGAGGCAATACCGTCTGCGAAAGGAGAATTGATCATGCGCTCCATCCTCGTCCAAGCCGGCCGCGATCCGGGAATGCCCGTTCGGCTCGATAGCGCGATGGATATCGCCCGCGCCCATGGCGGCCATATCACAGTGCTGATCGATACCCCGATCGACCGCTATGTCACCACCGATCCTTATGGCGGTACCTATGTCGCGCGTGAGGCGCTGGAGGCCGCGCTCAAGGATGACGAGGAACTCGCCCAGGCCTTCGCCGGGCGCCTTGCCAACGACGACGTGCCCTTCGATGTCGTCCGGTTTGAAACCCAGCCGCTCGATGCCATGGCCGGAGCGGCACGGCTCGCCGATCTCAGCGTGGTTTCGCGCGGCTGCGGCTATGCCGGCGATCTGGCGGTGATCTCGCGTTCGCCGGTGCTGGTGCTCGATGGCAAGGAACTGCGCCTGCCGCTGGCCGCAGCCTGCATTGCCTGGGACGGCGGCGATGAGGCAGCCCATGCCCTGCGCGCGGCGGTGCCGCTGCTCAAGGGCTGCAGTGCGGTCCATGTTCTGACCGTGATGACCGAAAAGGCCGCCGGTTTCCCGCCGACCGACGCGCTGCGCTATCTTTCGCGCCACGGGATCGCGGCCGAGCTGACCGAGCTGCAACGCGGCGATTCGATCGAGGAAACCCTGGCCGCCAGCGTCGCCCAGCATGGCGCCGAGCTGCTGGTGATGGGCGCCTATGGCCACAGCCGGGTGCGCGAATTCCTGTTCGGCGGGGTGACGCGCTATTTCCTCGAGGAGGAGGGCGGACCGGCGCTGCTTCTGGCGCATTGATCGGACGCGGGCGGCGTTTCGCAGAATGGCCGCTTCCAGACTGCCGGTTTTCTCTTAAATCCGGGTTCGATCCAACGAACCTTGGGGGAGAACCGAAATGCCAAACCTGTTCCGCGCGGCCGCGCTTGCCGCCCTTGGCGCGCTGACGCTTTCCGCGCCGCTTGCGGCCAAGCCCGCCGACTATGCCAGGGTGATCGCCGATCCGGCCCGCAGTGCCGACGATCGCAAGCTGGATGAAGGGCGCAAGCCCGCGGAGATTCTCGATTTCGCCGGGGTTCGCAAAGGCCAGGTGGTGGTCGATTTTTTCGCCGGAAG
This sequence comes from Novosphingobium sp., assembly GCA_024236215.1. Taxonomy (GTDB): domain Bacteria; phylum Pseudomonadota; class Alphaproteobacteria; order Sphingomonadales; family Sphingomonadaceae; genus Novosphingobium. The sequence continues at coordinate 398,097 of JACKKX010000003.1, read as the reverse complement.
CGGATACTACTCGACCATGATGGCCCGCGCGGTCGGGCCCAGGGGCACGGTCTATGTGCTCAATCCCCCGAGCTTCCACGATGCCAAGGCCTGGGACGCGCTGCTGCCCAAATATCCCAACATCCGCGTGCTGGTGGCCGAAGTGGCGGCGATGCAGCTCGCCCCGGCCAGCGTCGATACGATCTTCACCAACCTCAACTACCACGATCTCTACTGGGAATCGGCCAAGAACAACTATCCGCGCGTCGATGTGCCCGCGGTGCTGGCGGGCTGGTTCCGAGCGGTCCGGCCCGGCGGCCATGTCGTGATCGTCGACCATGTCGGCCCTGCGGGCGATCCGCGTGAGGTGGTGGAAAAGATGCACCGGATCGATCCCGCGCAGGTCAAGGCCGATATGGCCGCCGCCGGTTTCGTGCTGGAAGCGGAAAGCGCGGTCCTGGGCAACCCGGCCGACGATCACACCAAGAGCGTGTTCAACCCCGCAATTCGCGGCAAGACCGACCGCTTCGTGCTCAAATTCCGGCGTCCTTGAGCGGAAGTGAATGGCTGTTGCAAATTACGCAACGCAAAATGATCTTTTCGCACTTGCACAAAAACCGTCCGTGTCCCACTTAGAGCCTGCCTTTCAGGCATCCTCTCCCAAAACTTCCAAGGCCCGGACGGCAACGTCCGGGCCTTTTTTTCGCAATTGCGAAGGCGTCCGGCGCCCGCGAGGATTTGCATTGCCATCAAGCAGTTCCTAGCTTGCCTCCAGCGGGCCGATCGGCGGCCCCAGCGGGAAAGTGACCATGGCCGAGGCAGAGGGCAACGCGGAAAAGACGATCAAGCTCCAAGTTGCCGCAGCGCGGCAGGAAGAAAGCGGCCAGGGCATTGCCCGGCTGCCGCGCACTGCCATGTCCGCGCTGGGCGTGACCGAAGGCGATGTGGTCGCGATCGAGGGCAAGCGCGCCACCGCTGCGAGGGTGCTGGCCCCCTATCCCGAGGACGAGGGGCTTGAGGTGATCCGCCTCGACGGGCTGCAGCGCGCCAATGCCGAGGTCGGCTCGGGCGATCATGTCCAGGTGCGCAAGGCGGAGAGCAAGGCGGCATCCCGCGTGATCTTCGCCCCTGCCCAGCGCGAGATGCGCCTTCAGGGTCCGGGCCAGGCGCTCAAGCGCAATTTCTTCGGCCGGGTGCTGGTGGCGGGCGATCTGGTTGCCACCACCGGCCAGACCCCGGTGCGCGACATGCCGCCCGAGGTCGCGCGGATGCTCAACGCCCCGGCCTTTGCGCTCACCCAGATTCGCCTCAGCGTGGTTGCCACCGTGCCCAAGGGCGTGGTCCACATCGACGAGGAAACCGAAGTCGAGCTGCGCGAGGAATTCGAGGAAGCGCGCGCCGGGCGCGGCGAGGTCAACTACGACGATGTCGGCGGAATGGGCGATACCATCCGCCAGCTGCGCGAGATGGTCGAATTGCCGCTGCGCTATCCCGAACTGTTCACCCGCCTGGGGGTCGATCCGCCCAAGGGGGTGTTGCTGCATGGCCCGCCGGGCACCGGCAAGACCCGGCTGGCCCGCGCGGTCGCCAACGAGAGCGAGGCAAGCTTTTTCACCATCAACGGCCCCGAGATCATGGGCAGTGCCTATGGCGAAAGCGAACGGCGGCTGCGTGAGGTGTTCGAGGAAGCGGGCAAGAATTCGCCCTCGATCGTGTTCATCGACGAGATCGATTCGATCGCCCCCAAGCGTTCGGGCACGCCCGGCGAGGCGGAAAAGCGACTGGTTGCCCAGCTGCTCACGCTGATGGACGGGCTCAACGCCCATAACCACATCGTGGTGATCGCCGCCACCAACCGCCCCGACGCGATCGACGAGGCGCTGCGCCGTCCCGGCCGCTTCGACCGCGAGATCGTGGTCGGTGTGCCTGACGAAAAGGGCCGCCGCGAGATCCTGGGAATTCACACCCGCGGCATGCCGCTGGCCGAAGGGGTCGATCTGGTCGAGCTGGCCCGCACCACCCACGGCTTCGTCGGCGCCGATCTGGCCGCACTGGCCCGCGAGGCGGCGATCGAGGCCGTGCGGCGGATCATGCCCCAGCTCGATCTTGAGGCGCAGACCATTCCCCCCGAGGTGCTCGAAGAGCTCAACGTCACCCGCGACGATTTTCTCGCTGCGCTGAAACGCGTCCAGCCTTCGGCGATGCGCGAGGTGATGGTGCAGATGCCCAATGTCGGCTGGGCAGACATCGGCGGCGCCGACGAGGCGCAGGAAAGGCTCAAGGAAGGGATCGAGCTGCCGCTCAAGAACCCCGAAGCCTTCCGCCGCCTCGGCATCCGTCCGGCCAAGGGCTTTCTGCTCTATGGCCCGCCCGGCACCGGCAAGACCCTGCTGGCCAAGGCGGTCGCCAAAGAGAGCGAGGCCAATTTCATCTCGATCAAGTCAAGCGATCTCCTCTCCAAGTGGTACGGCGAAAGCGAGCAGCAGATCAGCCGCCTGTTCGCCCGCGCCCGCCAGGTCGCCCCCTGCGTGGTGTTCATCGACGAGATCGACAGCCTGGTCCCCGCGCGCGGCTCTGGCGGCAACGAACCGCAGGTCACGGGCCGGGTGGTCAACACCATCCTCGCCGAGATGGACGGGATGGAGGAGCTTTCCAGCGTGGTGCTGATCGGTGCCACCAACCGTCCCGGTCTGATCGACCCGGCGCTGCTGCGTCCGGGTCGGCTCGACGAGCTGGTCTATGTCGGCACGCCCGATGCCAAGGGGCGCGAACATATTCTGGGGATCCACACCGCAAGGATGCCGCTGGCCAGGGATGTCGATCTGGCCGCAATCGCGCGCCAGGCCGAACGCTTCACCGGCGCCGATCTGGAAGATCTGGTCCGCCGCGCCGGGCTGGCCGCGATCCGCCGACAAGGCAGCAAGGCGAGCAAGGTCAACGCCGCCGATTTCGCCGAGGCCCTGGCCGACAGCCGCGCCACGGTGAGCGAGGCGATGGAGGCCGAATACCTCAAGCTCAAGGGCGAACTCAAGAAGCGCGCCGCCGAGGTGACGCCATCGATCGGCTTCCTCGCCCCGGGCATGGTCGAATCGACCCGGGCGAAGAAGCATGGTTAGGCAAGCGCGGCGCCTAGTGCGCCGCGCCCCAGCTTGGCCCGGTTCCGATCTCAACCCCCAGCGGCACCGACAGCTTCACCGCCGGTTCGGCCGCACCCGCCATCACCGCGCGGATCACCTCGCTGGCCGCCACGACATCGGCTTGCGGAAGCTCGAACACCAGTTCGTCGTGGACCTGGAGCAGCATCCGCACATGGCCGAGTCCAGCCGCCTCCAGCGCGGGCAGCATCCGCGCCATCGCGCGCTTGATGATATCGGCGCTGGTGCCCTGGATCGGGGCGTTGATCGCGGCGCGCTCGCTGCCCTGGCGCTCGGCCTGGTTGGGTGAGGAAATACGCGGAAACCAGGTCTTGCGGCCGAACAGCGTTTCGGAATGGCCACGCTCACGCACCGAGGCCAGGGTATCGTGGATATAGCGCTGGATGCCGGGAAAGCGCTGGAAATAGAGATCGATCGTGGCCTGCGCCTCTTCGGGCGTCACCCCCAGCCGCCCTGCCAGCCCCCAGCGGCTGATCCCGTAAAGGATCGCGAAGTTGACCGTCTTGGCCCGCCCGCGGGTATCGCGGTTGACCTCCCCGAACATTTCCTGCGCGGTGCGGGCGTGGATATCTTCCCCGGCCTCGAACGCGGCCTTGAGTTCGGGCACATCGGCCATGTGCGCGGCCAGCCGCAGCTCGATCTGGCTATAGTCCGCGGCAAGGATCACGTTGCCCGGTTCGGCCACGAAGGCATCGCGGATCTGGCGACCGATCTCAGTGCGGATCGGGATGTTCTGCAGGTTGGGATCGGTCGATGAGAGACGCCCGGTCTGCGCGCCAACCAGACTGTAGCTGGTGTGGACCCGCCCCGTCGCCGGGTTGATCGCCGTCTGCAAGGCCTCGGTATAGGTGCTGCGCAGCTTGGAGAGCTGGCGCCATTCGAGCACTCTGGCGGCGATTTCCGCGCCCTCTCCCGCCAGCGCCTCGAGCACCGAGACATCGGTGGAATACTGCCCGCTCTTGGCGCTCTTGCGGCCGCCCTTGAAGCCCAGCTTGTCGAACAGGATTTCGCCCAGCTGCTTGGGGCTGCCGATGGTGAATTCCTGGCCCGCCAGGCCGTGGATTGCCCCTTCGAGCATGCCGATCTCCTCGGCGAAAGTGGCGGAAAGCGCGGCCAGACGCTCGCGGTCAACCTTGATCCCCTCGCGCTCCATCCGCGCCACTACCGGGATCAGCGGGCGATCGACCCGCTCATAGATCCGCGTCGCGGCCTCGTCGGACAGGCGCGGTTTGAACAGGCGGTGCAACCGCCAGGTCACCTCTGCATCCTCGGCGGCATATTCGCATGCGCGCTCCACCGGCACCTCGGCAAAGGAGATTGCACTTTTGCCGCTGCCGCAGACATCCTTGAAAGCCAGCGTGGTGTGATCGAGGTGCCGCTGGCTAAGCTCGTCCATCCCGTGCCCGCCGCCGATCCCGTCCGCGCCGCGCCCGGCATCGAGATCGAAGCTCATCACCATGGTGTCGTCGATCGGGCTTACCGCAATGCCGTGGCGGGCGAGCACGTTGAGATCGTATTTGGCATTCTGCCCCACCTTCAGCACCGCATCGCTTTCCAGCAGAGGCTTCAGCAGGGCCAGCGCATCGGCCAGAGGCACCTGCCGCGGCTTTTCGGCAAACATGTCGCTGCCGCCGTGGCCCAGCGGCACGTAGCAAGCATCGCCCGGCCCGAGCGCCAGGCTGATCCCGACCAGATCCGCGCCGATCGCATCAAGCGCGCTGGTTTCGGTATCGAAAGCCACGGTCCGCGCGGCAAAGGCGCGCACAACCCACTGCTCAAGCGCTTCGCGGGTCTGCACCGTCTGGTATTTTGTCCGGTCGATCGGCGGCAGCGCGGGCAGCGCCTGCCGGTTGCCGTCGGTTACCGGAGCTGCGCCGGGCGTGACCGCCTTCGCCGGATGGAGCTGGGTCTTGCGCTCGGGGCTGCCGCGCCCCTCGCCCAGCCGCTTGAGCAGCGAATTGAACCCATGCTCCTCAAGGAAAACAGAGAGCGGACCGGGCGGGATTTCGCCAAGGACGAAATCGTCGAGCGCCATCGGCAGCGCGCAATCCTCCTTCAGCGCCACCAGCACCCGGCTCAGCCGGGCCATCTCGGCCTGTTCGATCAGGCTTTCGCGCAGCTTGGAGGGTTTCATTTCCGGCGCTGCTGCCAGCGCGGCCTCAAGGCTGCCGTGTTCCTGGATCAGCTTGGTCGCGGTCTTGGGGCCGATCCCGCGAATGCCGGGCACATTGTCCACCGCATCGCCCATCAGCGCCAGCACATCGCCAACCTTTTCCGGCGCGACGCCGAACTTTTCCTCAACCTCGGGAATGCCGATCCGCGCCTGCTTCATCGTATCGAGCATGTCGATCCGCCCCGCCCCGCAGGGGCCGACCAGCTGCATCAGATCCTTGTCGGAGGAAACGATCGTCACGTCCCAGCCGCGCTCACAGGCGGCGCGGGCATAGGAGGCAATCAGGTCGTCGGCCTCAAGCCCTTGTTCCTCGATGCAGGGCAGCGAAAAAGCATTGGTGGCATCGCGGATCAGCGGGAACTGAGGGCGCAGATCCTCGGGCGGCGGCGGGCGGTTGGCCTTGTAGGCCGGGAAAATCTCGTTGCGGAAGCTCTTGCCCGAGGCATCGAGGATCACCGCCAGGTGGGTCGGCCCGTCGGCCTTGTGCAGATCGTCGGCCAGCTTCCACAGCATCGTGGTATAGCCATAGACCGCGCCCACTGGCACGCCCTGCGGGTTGGTCAGCGGGGGCAGACGGTGATAGGCCCGGAAGATATAGGCCGAGCCATCGACCAGATAGAGATGCTGCTTGGATTCCATCGCGCGGGTCTAGCCCCGGATCGGGCCGGGTGGAAGCCGCCGGCACGGCGAATCGACCGGCAATCCTGTCCGCGCGGCCGTCATATCGCTGCCACAATTGCCTTGCATACCATTGTAACGGCGGAATTCCGCCACCTGAAGGCGGCTTGACGACAATCGCTTGCATCGCCCGGCGAAGCCTATTATTTGACGCGTCGAAGTCTACCGATAAGGTTGGCTTTCCGCCCGGCGCCTTTCGCCCTCGTGTGAAGGATGCCGTGCGTGGTCCACTCGCTGTTCAAGGATTATCGATTCATGCGCAAGATCGTTCTCGCCGCCGCCGCTGCTGGCGCCGCTCTGACCCTCTCGGCCTGCGGCCAGAAGGCTGAAGAAGCCGCTGCCACCGAAGCTGCCACCGACGCCGCCACCGACGCCGCGACCGACGCTGCTGCTCCGGCTGCCACCGACGCTGCTGCTCCGGCCGATGCCGCTGCTGCTGACGCCGCTGCCGCCGACGCTGAGAAGAAGATGTAATCTTCGCCTCACGGCACAGAATTGGGGCGCAAGGGCAACCTTGCGCCCCTTTCTTTTGCCCGCTTCCCGCGGGGCGGTCGCGCAGCGCTTGACTGATTTAATCGCACACTTAAACGTTTGCCCCTTCGCATCGCAACCGGGAGCGCGAATTGGAGCAGGTCTCGCTGGAACAGGGTCTGGCCCGCGCGCTTGCCCGCATCGGCTTGCCTGCTCCCGCCGATCTGTCGCGCCTCTCGGGCGGCGCCAACATGGAAAGCTGGCGCTTCACTGCGGGTACGGAAGCCTGCGTCCTGCGCCGCGCGCCTTCGCCCGAGATGATGGCAGGGCGACCGATGGATCATGCCGGGGAAGCCGCGCTGATCCGTGCCGCGCGCCGGGCCAGGGTTCTCGCCCCGGAAATCCTGGTTGAGCTGGAGCCGGATGACGGCATCGGCTCGGGCTTCGTGATGCGGGCGATTGGCGGCACCCCCGATCCCGCCGCGATCCTCGCCGAGGCCGATGGCGAGGTGCTGATCCGCGAAATCGCCGCCCAGCTAGCCTTGACCCACCGCGTCGATTGCTCGGCGCTCAAGGTTCCCGCGATGGACACAGCGCTGGCTTTGGGCGAGCTCAAGGGGCGATTCCTGAGCTATGGCGGGGATCGCCCGATCCTTGCCCTGGCGATCCGCTGGCTTGAACAGAACCTGCCCGAACCGACTGAGCCCCGGCTGGTCCACGGCGACTTTCGGCTCGGCAATCTGCTGGTCGAGAACGGACACCTGAGCGGGGTGCTCGACTGGGAGCTGGCGCATCTGGGGGACTGGCACGAGGATCTGGCTTTCGGGTGCCTGACAGTGTGGCGCTTTTCCCGCCCCGATCGCCCGGCCTATGGCCTTTCCAGCATCGAAACGCTCGCGCGGGCCTATGAGGACGCGGGGGGCGAGCGCTTCGATCCGCTGCGGTTCCGTTTCTGGACCATCTACCGCACCTTGTGGTGGGCGCTGGGCTGCCTGCAGATGGGCGGATACTGGCGCGCCGGGCACGATCGCTCGGTCGAGCGCGTGGTGGTGGCGCGCCGCACCAGCGAACAGGAGCTTGATCTGCTGCTGCTGCTTGAGGAGCTGGCGCCGGAAGAAGAACGCGCTCGCGCTCTGCCACCCCCGCCGCAGCCGCTGGCGCAGGGCCCCGGCGAACCCAGCGGAGCCGAAGTGCTGGGCGCGGTTTCCGAATGGCTGGGCAGCGCGATCAAGCCGCTGGTTTCCGGGCGCGGCAAGTTCGACCTTGCCGTTGCCCGCAATGCGCTGGGGATCGTCGCGCGCGAGATCGCGCTGCGCCCTGCGGCTGCCGACGCGGCGCTGGCCGCCGATCTGCTTGATGGCCGGGCCGATCTTGCCACCCCTGGGCTGCTCGCCCGTCTGCGCCGGATGGCGCTCTCCAAGCTGAGCGCCGATGTACCCAAATATCCCGCGCTGGCCCTGGCCCGCGCCCGCTGGGAAGGAAACTGATATGGACTTTGCCCTGCCCGCAGACCTTGTCGCCTATCTGGCCGAGCTCGATGCCTTCATCGCCGCCGAGATCCGGCCGCTGGAGGAAGCCGACGACAACATTCGCTTCTTCGACCATCGCCGCGAATGGGCGCGCACCGATTTCGAGAACGGCGGGCTGCCCCGCCACGAATGGGAAATGCTGCTGCGCGAGGCCTCGCTGCGGGCTGACAAGGCCGGACACTGGCGCTTTTCGGCGCCCAAGAAATACGGCGGCAAGGATGGGTCCAACCTGTGGATGGCGGTGATCCGCGATCACTTCACCCGCATGGGGCTGGGGCTTCACAACGATCTGCAGAACGAACATTCGATCATCGGCAACTTCCCTTTCGTGGCCATGTTCGAGCATTTCGGCACCGAGGACCAGCAGAACGAATTCATCCTCGGCGGGTTCGAGCGCAAGCGCCGGGTGGCCTTTGGCCTGACCGAGCCGCTGCACGGTTCGGACGCCACCCACATGGAAACCCGCGCCGTGCGCGAGAGCCGCGACGGGGTGCCGGGCTGGCGGATCGACGGCGAGAAGATGTGGACCACAGGGATGCACGTTGCCACCCACTGCGCCACATTCGCCCGCACCAGCGGCAATGACGGTGACGCGCGAGGGATCACCTGCTTCCTGGTTCCCAACCCCTGCGAGGGGCTGGTGATCGAGGAATATCTGTGGACCTTCAACATGCCGACCGACCACCCCCGGGTGAGTTTCAGCAATGTCTGGGTGCCTGAAAGCGTGGTGCTGGGGCCGGTCGAAGGCGGCCTCGCCATTGCCCAGAGCTTCGTCCACCAGAACCGTATCCGCCAGGCGGCCTCCTCGCTCGGCGCGGCGACCTACTGCGTCGAGGAAGCGGTGAAATATGCCCGGACGCGCAAGCCCTTCGGGCAGGAGCTGGCCCGCAACCAGGCGATCCAGTTCCCGCTGGTGGAGCTAGCCACCCAATGTGAAATGCTCCGCGCGCTGATCTTCAAGACCGCCTGGGAGATGGATCAGCTCCCTCACAAGGAGCTGGAGCACAAGCTTTCCGACAAGATCAGCATGTGCAACTACTACGCCAACCGTCTGGTCTGCGAGGCCGCCGACCGGGCGATGCAGGTCCACGGCGGGATCGGCTATTCACGCCACAAGCCGTTCGAACACATCTATCGCCACCACCGCCGCTACCGGATCACCGAGGGCGCGGAGGAGATTCAGATGCGCAAGGTCGGCGCCTACCTGTTCGGCTATCTCGGGCCGCGGAAAGCGCAGTTTGCCGTTTAGCGCTGCGCGGAACGGCGCAGGCCTGAGCCCTCGGTCTGGCTTTCATCGAAGATCGCGCGGGCGATCGTGGCAATGCGGGCATCGCGCGCCGCCTTGCTGCCCTGCCCGGTGACATAGACCGCCACCGCGATCACATGCCCATCAGGGGTATGGATCAGGCCGACATCGCTTGAGGTGTTGCTCAGCGTCCCGGTCTTGTGCGCCACCAGCGTGCCTTCGGGCAGCTGGCCGGACAGGCGATGCTTGCCGGTCAGGCAGCGTTCCATCGCGCCGATCAGCACCCCGCGGCTTTCCGGGCTCAACCAGCGGCCCTGATAGAGCCCGGTGAGCAGGCCGACCATCGCCCGGGGCGTCGCGCTGTCACGCGGATCGATCATCCGTGCCGGATCGAATTCGCCGTCGTCGCGCACCAGCGTGGCAATATCGCGGTCCATCCTGAGACCCGTCACCCCGGCACTGGCCAGCCAGCGGTTGACCGCCGAGGGACCGCCGATCGCTGCCAGCAGGGCGTCGGTCGCCTGGTTGTTGGAACGCGTAATGGCGAGCTCGATCAGCGTCTCCGCGCTCATCGACTGGCCCGCGACAACCGGCGCACGCAGACTGGAAAACTTGGCCGAACGGGTCGGCACCATCAGAGGGAACCGGTCGCTCAGTTTCCAGCGGCCCTTGTCGACCCCGTCGAGGAAGGTCGCGACGATCGCGATCTTGCTGGTCGAGGCCATCGGGAAAGGCTGATCGCCCAGCACCGCTACCGCGCGTCCGGTGGTGAGATCGAGCGCAGCGACGCCGATCCGGCCCTGTCCGGCATCGGCAAGCTGGAACAGCCGTGCCTCGAACCCGCTGACATTTTGGCTCTGGACGCCTGACGCAACGAACTGCCGCGGCCCGGCGGGCAGATCGCGCGGCGCGCGCAGCTCGGTCCCGAAGGTGCGATCGAAAGCGAGCTCAAGACTGTCGGCCCGAGCAGCCGAAATCGGCGCCAGCAGCGCCCCGGCCAGCGCGAGCAGGCCCGTCAGTCTGGGGAAAATCCGTTTCGTCACGTTCTAGGCATTAGTCCATATGTGGTTTCCACAAGACTAACGCTGGCGAATCCGCGCAGGAAAGCGGGCAAGCGACGAATTGTTTTCTGCGCGCGGGCAACCGAGTCCTGTAAGGAAATTCAGGTGCGTTTGTCCGGCTGGGCTCCAAAAAAGAGGCCGGGAAGATCCCTCTTCCCGGCCTCCTTGTTCCCTGGCGACAGGCTTAGAAGCCCATGTCGCCCATGCCGCCGCCGGGCATCGGCGGCATCGCCGGCTTGTCTTCCGGCTTTTCCGCGATCGCGGCTTCGGTAGTGATCAGCAGGCCCGAGACCGAGGCGGCGTCCTGCAGCGCGGTGCGCACAACCTTGGTCGGATCGATCACGCCGGCAGCCTTGAGGTTTTCGTAGGTGTCGGTCGCGGCATTGAAGCCCCACGATTCGTCATCCTTGTCGAGCAGGCGCCCGGCGACCACGGCGCCGTCTTCACCGGCGTTTTCGGCAATCTGCTTGACCGGGGCGGTGATCGCCTTGCGGACGATGTCGATGCCGCGGGTCTGGTCCTCGTTCTCGCCCTTGAGGCCGCCAAGCGCCTTGGTGGCATAAAGGAGGGCCGTACCGCCACCGGGGACGATGCCTTCTTCCACCGCGGCGCGGGTGGCGTGGAGCGCATCATCGACGCGGTCCTTGCGTTCCTTGACCTCAACCTCGGTGGCGCCGCCAACCTTGATCACCGCCACGCCGCCGGCCAGCTTGGCCAGGCGTTCCTGCAGCTTTTCACGGTCATAGTCGCTGGTGGTGGTTTCGATCTGGGCGCGGATCTGCTCGACCCGGGCCTTGATCTCGTCAGCGCTGCCGGCGCCATCGACGATGGTAGTGTTGTCCTTGTCGATCGAGACGCGCTTGGCCTGGCCGAGCATGCCCAGCGTAACCGATTCGAGCTTGATGCCGAGATCCTCGGAGATCATCTCGCCCTTGGTCAGGATCGCGATGTCCTGGAGCATGGCCTTGCGGCGATCGCCGAAGCCCGGAGCCTTGACTGCAGCGATCTTGAGCCCGCCGCGCAGCTTGTTGACCACCAGGGTGGCGAGCGCTTCGCCTTCGATGTCCTCGGCGATGATCAGCAGCGGACGGCCCGACTGCACCACGGCCTCGAGGATCGGCAGCATCGCCTGGAGCGACGACAGCTTCTTCTCGTGGATCAGGATGTAGGGGTTATCCAGCTCGACGGTCATCTTGTCGGGATTGGTGATGAAGTAGGGGCTGAGGTAGCCGCGATCGAACTGCATGCCTTCGACGACATCGAGTTCGAATTCGAGGCCCTTGGCTTCCTCGACGGTGATCACGCCTTCCTTGCCGACCTTTTCCATGGCCTCGGCGATCTTCTCGCCAACTTCCTTGTCACCATTGGCCGAGATGATCCCGACCTGGGCGATTTCGGCCGAACCCGAAACCGGAGTCGAACGCGCCTGAAGATCGGCGACCACCTTGGTCACCGCGAGATCGATCCCGCGCTTGAGGTCCATCGGGTTGGTGCCCGCGGCAACCGACTTCATGCCCTCGCGCACGATCGCCTGAGCGAGCACGGTGGCAGTGGTGGTGCCATCGCCGGCGGCGTCGTTGGCCTTGCTGGCGACTTCGCGCAGCATCTGCGCGCCCATGTTCTCGAACTTGTCCTTGAGCTCGATTTCCTTGGCGACGGTAACGCCGTCCTTGGTGATGCGCGGCGCGCCGAAGCTCTTGTCGATCACGACGTTGCGGCCCTTGGGGCCCAGGGTAACCTTCACCGCGTTGGCGAGGATATCGACACCGGCGAGAATGCGTTCGCGGGCGTCACGGCCGAATTTCACGTCCTTGGCAGCCATTGTGCTGTCCTTTCAAATCAAACGGTTAAATTCTAGACTGGACACACTGGACACTGTCCAATGTGCAAAAACCGGTAGCTCAGCCGATGATGCCGAGGATGTCCGATTCCTTCATGATCAGCAGGTCTTCGCCGTCGATCTTGACCTCGGTACCCGACCACTTGCCGAACAGCACCCGATCGCCCGCCTTGACGTCGAGCGGGGTAACCTTGCCGTCTTCGGCCTTGTTGCCGGCGCCCACGGCGACGACTTCACCCTCGGCGGGCTTTTCCTTGGCGCTGTCGGGAATGATGATGCCGCCGGCGGTCTTTTCCTCGGCCTCGACACGGCGGACCAGCACGCGATCGTGCAGGGGACGGAAGCTCATGCGATTTACCTCTCTACATGACGTGTTGAAATGCCTTGGCACTCATGTGGTGAGAGTGCCAGCGGGGCGCATATGGGTGTGCGCCCGGATCGCGTCAAGGAGAGTCTGGCGAGATTCTTTCAGCCCGGGAGCAGGCGCAAAGCCTCGCGCCTACGCCAGCGGTGGAGCAACAGAACCGCCACCACCACCAGCCCCGCCGCGAGCCCGATCCATACCCCGAGGCCGCCCAGCGGCGTGAACAGCCCCAGCCAGCACGACAGGCCAAAGCCCGGCAGCCAGTATCCGAACAGCGCGATCGCCATCGGCATGCGGGTATCCTGCAGCCCGCGCAGCGCTCCGGCGGCGACCGCCTGGATTCCGTCGAACAGCTGGAACAGCGCCGCCACGCCAAGGTATTGCACCGCCAGCGCGATCATCGCCGCATTGGCCGGATCGGCGATGTCGACATAGAGCGAGAGCACCGCGCGCGGAAACAGCAGCATTATCCCCGCCCCGACAAAGGAGAAGGCAAAGGCCGTCCACAGCGCCGCGTTCCCCGCCAGCCGCACCCCTTCGCGATCCGCCGCGCCATAGTGATAGCCGACCCGGATCGTCGCCGCCTGTCCCACGCCGAAGGGCACCTGGAAGGCCAGCGCCGCCACCTGCAGCGCCACGGTGTGCGCGGCGAGCTGCGCCGCCCCGATCCGCCCCATCAGATAGGCCGCGCTGCTGAAGAAGCCGCCCTCGGCGATGATGATGCAGGCAATCGGCAGGCCGATGCGGATCATCTCGCGCATCCGCTGCCACTCACTCCGCCACCAGTTGCCGAGCAGGCGATAGCGCCGCAGCCGCCGGTCTGCGGCAATCACCAGGCCATAGGCGGCAAGCGTTGCGTAAGACGTGATGACGCTGGCGAGCGCCGAGCCTTCAAGGCCCAGTGCGGGCGCCCCCCAGTGCCCGAAGATGAACACCCAGTTGCCCAGCGCGTTGATCCCGATCGCCATGGCGGTGATCGCGGTAGCCAGCATCGGCTTGCCCAGTGCGGAAACGAAGGTCCGCAGCACAGAGGCCCCCACCATCGCCGGAATCGCCCAACGGATGATCGACAGGAACGATCCGGCATGGCGCGAGATTTCCGGGTCCTGTCCGGTCAGCAGCATGAAGGCCTCGCCAAGGCCGCACAGCGCGATCCCGCCCAGCCCGGTTGCCAGCGCCAGCCACATCGCCATCCGCACCGACCGGCGCACCTCGCGCACCGCGTGGCGCTTGCGGCCAAGCTCGGCGGCGACCAGCGGCGCGACCGCCCCGGTCAGCCCGGTCAACGACCAGCTGATCAGCATGTACTGGGTCACCGCCAGGCTTGATGCGGCAAGCTCGCGCTGGCCGAGCATGGCGACGAAGATCACGTCGGTGGTTCCGATCGCCATCCACAGCAGGTTGGCGAGCGCCAGCGGCGCCGCCAGCCGCAGCGTCGCGCCCAATTCGGCGCGCCAGGGATCGAGAGTGGTCTGGTCAGCCATGAAGCCGGCCCGGATAGGCCACGATGCCGAGGGGCGAAAGGCCTGTTCAAACGTCTGGGGCATTTGGTTGCCGGGCCGTGCGCTTCTTGCAACGGATGCTGCAAGATTGGCACTTCCCCGCAAGTGGAATTGTCTATATCAGGCTTTGCTTATATTCACGCCGAAGGGGTGCCTCCGGCATCGATCAAGGAGATGGACATGCGAATTCCTGCCAAGAGCTTTGCCGTGGTTGCCCTGGCGATCGGCCTTGCCGCCTGCGGCGGCGCCAAGGACGAGGCTTCGAGCGAAGCACCGGCCAGCCCGACCAGCGAGGCCGCTGCAGCGGCTCCGGCGGCTGCCGCTCCCGCCCCGGCCGCGACCACGGCTGCCGCCGATGGCAAGCCGGCCGCCTTCGCCCAGTGCGCCGCCTGCCATTCGACCGAGAAGGGCAAGATGGGCGTCGGCCCGAGCCTGGCCGGGGTCTATGGCACCAAGTCCGGCGAGATCGCGGGCTATGCCTTCTCCGAGCCGATGAAGAAGGCCGGGCTGACCTGGGATGACGCCACGCTCGACAAGTACCTGACCGCGCCGATGAAGGTGGTGCCCGGCACCAAGATGACCTTTGCCGGGCTGGCCGATCCCGCCGCGCGCAAGGCGGTGATCGAATACCTCAAGACGCTGAAGTAATCACAAGAGCCCCATCGGGGTCGCGCGGGAGGCCGGGGTGCAAGCTCCGGTCTCTTTGCTTTTGCGGCGCAAACGAAAAGGGCGGCCCCGAAGGACCGCCCTTTCCTGAATGCAATAAAGCGAAGCTTACTTGATTTCGACGGTGCCGCCGGCAGCCGTGATCTTGCCGGCGATTTCGTCGGCTTCGGCCTTCGAAACGCCTTCCTTGACCGCCTTGGGAGCGGCTTCGACCAGCGCCTTGGCTTCGGTCAGGCCCAGCGCGGTGATCGCGCGGACTTCCTTGATGACGGCGATCTTGTTGCCGCCGTCGCCGGTCAGGATGACGTCGAATTCGGTCTTTTCCTCGGCAGCGGCAGCAGCTTCGCCGCCACCGGCCGGAGCGGCCACGGCAACCGCGGCAGCAGCGGAAACGCCCCAGGCTTCTTCCAGCGCCTTGGCAAGATCGGCCGCCTCAAGGACGGTCAGCTTCGAAAGTTCTTCAACAAGCTTGGCGATATCGGCCATGATGTTTCACTCCTGAAATGATGGACCGGGGAAATGCCCCGGAATAATCGTTGAACCGGGTAATCAAGCTGCCTTGGCATAGGCGCCGAAGACGCGCGCCAGCTTCGCCGCGGGAGCGGTGGAAAGCTGGGCGATCTTCGTGGCCGGAGCCTGGACCAGGCCGATGAGCTTGGCGCGCAGTTCGTCGAGCGAGGGCATCGAGGCGAGCGCCTTGACCCCTTCCGCGTTCAGAACCTGCGAACCCATCGATCCGCCGACGATTTCGATCTTGTCGGTCGTCTTGGCGAAATCCACGACCGCCTTGGCGGCGGCGACCGGATCGAGCGAGGCTGCGATCGCGGTGGGGCCGGTGAGCATTTCGCCCAGACCCTCGTAGGCCGTGTCCTTGATGGCGAGCTTGGCGAGACGGTTCTTCGCAACCTTGTAGGACGCACCCGCTTCACGGATCTTGCCGCGCAGGGCGGTGGACTGGGCCACCGTCATGCCGAGGTTGCGGGTGATCACCACCACGCCGACCTCGTTGAAGACCGCGTTGAGCGAAGCGACCGATTCGGCTTTCTGCGAACGATCCATGCCTTACTCCTTCACATATGACCGACCGGAATGCCCGGACGGCCGGCTACGTTTGTCCATGACCCGGAGGGGCCACGGGCGAGTCCGTGCGATGGGGAAGGAGGGCGGGGAAACCACGCCGGGCCGGGTGCGGCACGGGGGCCGGACCTGAATTTCTCTGTCCCCGTCTAGGCTGGAAATTAAGAGGGAAGCCCTCACCAACTGTCTCGGACGGATGATCGGGCGCGAACGCCCGGTCGGGGCGGGCCATTAGCAGCCAGGCGGCCCAAGTCAAGGATTTCGATCAGGTGGTTGTTTGACATGGCCTGGGCCACTCCCTATATGCGCCCCTCGCCCGGTGCTTCGAGCAAGGGCTTCCCATGCGCGGGGGAGGCTCACGGAAAGGAAGCGGCGGGTTA
Source organism: Novosphingobium sp. (assembly GCA_024236215.1). Lineage (GTDB taxonomy): Bacteria > Pseudomonadota > Alphaproteobacteria > Sphingomonadales > Sphingomonadaceae > Novosphingobium. The sequence continues at coordinate 381,976 of JACKKX010000003.1, read as the reverse complement.
TCCATCTGACGCGAAAGCTGCGGGCCGCCTCCCACCAGGGGGCGTTTGCCATGCGGCCTTTTCTCGTTTGATGGCGCCATCATCGCGCGTGGCACCATTCCCGCCGGGGTTCTCCCGGCACCATTGAAAGAGGCAAGACCCCTCCATGGCTACCAAGGCCCTCACCCCCGGCACCGCCCAGCGCGGCTCGGCCAAGCGCCGCATCCGCAAGATCTTCGGCGACATCCACGAAGTGGTGCAGATGCCGAACCTGATCGAGGTTCAGCGCGAATCCTACGAGCAGTTCCTGCGCTCGGACCCGGCCACCGGCTATGTCTCGGGCCTGGAGAAGACCCTGCGCTCGGTCTTCCCGATCCGCGACTTCGCGGGCACCAGCGAGCTCGATTTCGTCCACTACGAGCTGGAAGATCCCAAGTACGACACCACCGAGTGCCGTCAGCGCGGGATCACCTATGCCGCGCCGATGAAGGTCACGCTGCGCCTGATCGTGTTCGAGGTCGATGCCGAGACCGAGACCCGTTCGGTCCTCGATATCAAGGAGCAGGACGTCTACATGGGCGACATGCCGCTCATGACCGAGAACGGCACCTTCATCATCAACGGCACCGAACGCGTGATCGTCAGCCAGATGCACCGTTCGCCGGGCGTGCTGTTCGACCACGACCGCGGCAAGACCCACTCCTCGGGCAAGTACCTGTTCGCCGCGCGCGTCATTCCCTATCGCGGTTCGTGGCTCGATTTCGAATTCGACGCCAAGGACATCGTCAACGTCCGCATCGACCGCAAGCGCAAGCTGCCGGTCACCGCGCTGCTCCACGCGCTGGGCCTGGGCGACGAGGATATCCTGGGCTATTTCTACCAGACCGTGACCTGGAAGCGCGGTGAAGGCGGCTGGCGCCTGCCCTATTCCGCCGAAGCCTGGCGCGGCCAGAAGCCGGCCTTCGACATCGTCGATGCCAAATCGGGCGAGGTGATCTTCCCCGCCGGACAGAAGATCAGCCCGCGCGCCGCCAACAAGGCGGAAAAGGACGGCCTGGCCGAGCTGCTGATCCCGACCGAGGAAGTGTTCGGGCGCTATTCCGCGCGCGACCTGATCGATGAGAGCACCGGCCGCATCTGGATCGAGGCCGGCGACGAGGTTTCTCCCGAAAACCTCGATGCGCTCGACAAGGCCGGGATCGACCAGCTTGAGCTGCTCGACATCGATCACGTCAACACCGGCCCGTGGATCCGCAACACGCTGAAGGCCGACAAGGCCCCCGACCGCGATCACGCGCTGGCCGATATCTACCGGGTGATGCGCCCGGGCGAACCGCCGACGCGCGAAACCGCCGAGGCGCTGTTCGATGGCCTGTTCTTCGACGGTGATCGCTACGATCTCTCGGCGGTGGGCCGCGTCAAGCTCAACATGCGCCTCGCGCTGCAGTGCGAGGACACCGTCACCACCCTGCGCACCGAGGATATCCTCGCGGTGGTCAAGGAGCTGGTCAACCTCAAGGACGGCAAGGGCGAGGTCGACGATATCGACAACCTCGGCAACCGCCGCGTCCGCTCGGTCGGTGAACTGCTCGAAAACCAGTACCGCGTCGGGCTGCTGCGTATGGAGCGCGCGGTCAAGGAACGGATGAGCTCGGTCGACGTCTCGACCGTGATGCCCAACGATCTGATCAACGCCAAGCCCGCGGTGGCCGCGGTGCGCGAGTTCTTCGGCTCGAGCCAGCTCTCGCAGTTCATGGACCAGACCAACCCGCTCTCGGAAGTCACCCACAAGCGCCGCGTTTCGGCACTCGGGCCGGGCGGCCTGACCCGTGAGCGCGCCGGTTTCGAAGTGCGCGACGTTCACCCCACGCACTATGGCCGGATCTGCCCGATCGAGACGCCCGAAGGCCCGAACATCGGCCTGATCAACTCGCTCTCGACCTTCGCGCGGGTCAACAAGTACGGGTTCATCGAAACCCCCTACCGCAAGGTGATCGACGGCAAGGTGACCAAGGAGGTCATCTATCTTTCGGCGATGGAAGAGCAGAAGCACACCGTTGCCCAGGCCTCGGCCGAGCTCAACGCCGACGGCTCGTTCGTCGAAGAGCTGGTCTCGGCGCGCGAAAGCGGCGAATTCGTGATGGCTCCGCGCGATCACGTCACGCTGATGGACGTCAGCCCCAAGCAGCTGGTTTCGGTCGCCGCTTCGCTGATCCCCTTCCTTGAGAACGACGACGCCAACCGCGCGCTGATGGGCTCGAACATGCAGCGCCAGGCGGTGCCGCTGGTTCGCGCCGAGGCGCCGTTCGTCGGCACCGGGATGGAAGGCACCGTGGCGCGCGATTCGGGTGCGGCGATCTCCGCGCTGCGCGGCGGCGTGGTCGACCAGGTCGACGCCACCCGCATCGTGATCCGCGCCTCGGGCGATATCGAACCCGGCCAGTCGGGCGTCGATATCTACCGGCTGCAGAAGTTCGAGCGCTCCAACCAGTCGACCTGCATCAACCAGCGTCCGCTGGTGAAGGTGGGCGATGTGGTTTCGGCCGGCGACATCCTCGCCGACGGTCCCTCGACCGAGCTGGGCGAACTGGCGCTGGGCCGCAACAGCCTCGTCGCCTTCATGCCCTGGAACGGCTACAACTACGAAGACTCGATCCTGATCAGTGAACGCATCGTCAAGGACGACGTGTTCACCTCGATCCACATCGACGAATTCGAGGTCATGGCCCGCGACACCAAGCTGGGGCCGGAAGACATCACCCGCGACATTCCCAATGTCGGCGAGGAAGCGCTGCGCAACCTCGACGAGGCGGGGATCGTCTACATCGGCGCCGAAGTGCACCCGGGCGATATCCTGGTCGGCAAGATCACGCCCAAGGGCGAATCGCCGATGACGCCTGAAGAAAAGCTGCTGCGCGCGATCTTCGGCGAAAAGGCCAGCGACGTGCGCGACACCTCGCTGCGTCTGCCGCCGGGGGTTTCGGGCACGATCGTCGACGTGCGGGTGTTCAACCGCCACGGGATCGAGATCGACGACCGTACCCGCGCGATCCAGAACGAGGAAATCGAACGCCTCGCCAAGGACCGCGAGGACGAACGCGCGATCCTCAACCGCGCCACTTACAACCGCCTCAAGGACATGCTTATCGGCCAGGTTGCCGCCGCCGCTCCCAAGGGCTTCAAGAAGGGCGACACCATCGGCGATGCCAACCTTGCCGAGGTCGAGCGCCACGAATGGTGGAAGTTCGCGGTGGCCGACGACAAGGTCCAGGGCCAGCTCGAGGCGGTCAAGGCGCAGTACGACGCCACCGTCAAGGCGATCCAGGAGAAGTTCGAGGACCGCAAGGAAAAGCTCGAACGCGGCGACGAACTGGCGCCGGGCGTGCTCAAGATGGTCAAGGTCTTCGTCGCGGTGAAGCGCAAGCTGCAACCCGGCGACAAGATGGCCGGCCGCCACGGCAACAAGGGTGTGATTTCGCGCATCCTGCCGGCCGAGGACATGCCCTTCCTTGAGGATGGCACCCCGGTCGACATCGTGCTCAACCCGCTGGGCGTGCCCAGCCGCATGAACGTCGGGCAGATCTTCGAAACCCACCTCGGCTGGGCCGCGCGCGGCCTGGGCCAGCAGATCGCGGGGGCACTGGAAGACTGGCGCGCGGCCAATCCCAACCCCGAAGCCGCCGCTCCGCCGGCTGCCGTGGTTGAGAAGCTCAAGGACGTCTACGGGCCGCAGTACCATGCCGATATCGACAGCCGCTCGGCCGCCGAGATCGTCGACATGGCCGACCTGCTGAGGAACGGCGTGCCGATGGGCACCCCGGTGTTCGACGGCGCCAAGGAAAGCGACGTTACCGCGATGCTGGAAAAGGCCGGGCTCGATTCGTCGGGCCAGGTCACGCTCTATGACGGGCGCACCGGCGAGGCCTTCGACCGCAAGGTGACCGTGGGCTACATCTACATGCTCAAGCTCCACCACCTGGTCGACGACAAGATCCACGCGCGTTCGATCGGGCCCTACAGCCTCGTCACCCAGCAGCCGCTGGGCGGCAAGGCGCAGTTCGGCGGCCAGCGCTTCGGCGAAATGGAGGTCTGGGCGCTCCAGGCCTACGGCGCCGCCTATACCTTGCAGGAAATGCTGACGGTGAAGTCGGACGATGTGGTCGGCCGCACCAAGGTCTACGAAGCGATCGTCAAGGGCGACGACACCTTCGAAGCCGGCATTCCCGAGAGCTTCAACGTGCTCGTCAAGGAAATGCGCAGCCTCGGCCTCAACGTGGAGCTTTCGAGCCTCACCGACGAGGACGACGACGATTATGCGGAGGCCGCAGAGTAAGCCATGGCATCCTCGCCAGCCCCCATGCCCAAGCGTCAGCTCGCCTTCAAGGTAGGCTTCGCCGTTTTGGCACTGTGGGGGCTGGTCGAGATCGGCATAGCTATTTCCGAACACGGGCTGACACTTAGCCGCGACCTCGGAACAGGCATTGCCTGGCTAACTCTAGGAGTTGTCGAGCTGATCTGGGGCGGACGTAGATTTTCCGCCGATGATCGACCGAACTGAATTTCACCCCAAGAGGGATTGAGAAATGAACGACCTGACCAAGTTCACCAACCAGATGGCGAAGCCCGAAACCTTCGACCAGATCCAGATCGGCCTTGCCAGCCCCGAGCGCATCCGCTCGTGGTCGTTCGGCGAGATCAAGAAGCCCGAGACGATCAACTACCGCACCTTCAAGCCCGAGCGCGACGGCCTGTTCTGCGCCCGCATCTTCGGCCCGGTGAAGGACTACGAGTGCCTGTGCGGCAAGTACAAGCGCATGAAGTACAAGGGCGTCGTCTGCGAAAAGTGCGGCGTCGAAGTGACCGTGACCAAGGTCCGCCGCGAACGCATGGGCCACATCGAACTGGCCGCGCCGGTCGCGCACATCTGGTTCCTGAAGTCGCTGCCCAGCCGCATCGGCCTGCTGCTCGACATGCAGCTCAAGCAGCTTGAGCGCATTCTCTACTTCGAAAGCTACGTGGTGATCGAGCCGGGCCTGACCCCGCTCGAAAAGTACCAGCTGCTGACCGAGGACGAGCTCTACGACTATCAGGACGAGTACGGCGAAGACGCCTTCTCGGCCGGGATCGGCGCCGAGGCGGTCAAGCACATGCTGATGAGCCTCGACCTCGAGCAGGAAAAGGTCGATCTGCTGGAGGAGCTCGCCACCACCAAGTCGGAGCTCAAGCCCAAGAAGATCATCAAGCGGCTCAAGGTCGTCGAATCGTTCATCGATTCGGGCAACAAGCCCGAATGGATGATCCTCGACGTGGTGCCGGTGATCCCGCCCGAACTGCGCCCGCTGGTGCCGCTCGACGGGGGCCGCTTCGCGACCTCGGACCTCAACGACCTCTATCGCCGCGTCATCAACCGCAACAACCGCCTCAAGCGCCTGATCGAGCTGCGCGCGCCGGACATCATCGTGCGCAACGAAAAGCGCATGCTGCAGGAAGCGGTTGACGCACTGTTCGACAACGGCCGCCGCGGCCGCGTGATCACCGGCGCCAACAAGCGTCCGCTGAAGTCGCTCAGCGACATGCTCAAGGGCAAGCAGGGCCGCTTCCGTCAGAACCTGCTCGGCAAGCGCGTCGACTATTCGGGCCGCTCGGTGATCGTGACCGGTCCCGAACTCAAGCTGCACCAGTGCGGCCTGCCCAAGAAGATGGCGCTCGAACTGTTCAAGCCGTTCATCTACGCCCGGCTTGACGCCAAGGGTCTTTCGATGACCCTCAAGCAGGCCAAGAAGTGGGTCGAGAAGGAGCGCAAGGAAGTCTGGGACATCCTCGACGAGGTGATCCGCGAGCATCCGGTGCTGCTGAACCGCGCGCCCACGCTCCACCGTCTGGGCATCCAGGCATTCGAACCGGTGCTGATCGAGGGCAAGGCGATCCAGCTGCATCCGCTGGTCTGCTCGGCCTTCAACGCCGACTTCGACGGTGACCAGATGGCCGTCCACGTGCCGCTTTCGCTGGAAGCCCAGCTCGAAGCGCGCGTGCTGATGATGTCGACCAACAACATCCTCTCGCCCGCCAACGGCAAGCCGATCATCGTGCCTTCGCAGGACATGGTGCTGGGGCTCTATTACCTGTCGATGGACCGCAAGGGCGAGCCGGGCGAAGGCATGATCCTGGCCGACATGGCCGAGGTGCACCAGGCGCTCGATGCCGGGGCGGTCACCCTGCACACCAAGGTTACCGCGCGCGTGCCGCAGACCGACGAAGCCGGCCAGCAGTACATGAAGCGCTTCGAGACCACGCCGGGCCGCATGCTGATCGGCGAATGTCTGCCCAAGAGCCACAAGGTGCCCTTCGAGACGGTCAACCGCCTGCTCACCAAGAAGGACATCGGCGACGTGATCGACGAGGTCTATCGCCACACCGGCCAGAAGGACACGGTGCTGTTCGCCGACGCGATCATGGCGCTGGGCTTCCGCAACGCCTTCAAGGCGGGGATCAGCTTCGGCAAGGATGACATGATCATCCCCGACAGCAAGGAAGAGCTGGTCGCCTCGACCAAGGAACTGGTGGCCGATTACGAGCAGCAGTACCAGGACGGCCTGATCACCCAGCAGGAAAAGTACAACAAGGTGATCGACGCCTGGAGCCGCTGCGGCGACCAGGTGGCCAACGCCATGATGGACGAGATCAAGGCCACCCCGGTGGACGAGAACGGCCGCGAAAAGCCGGTCAACTCGATCTACATGATGTCGCACTCCGGTGCGCGCGGTTCCCCGACCCAGATGAAGCAGCTGGCGGGGATGCGCGGGCTGATGGCCAAGCCTTCGGGCGAGATCATCGAGACCCCGATCATCTCGAACTTCAAGGAAGGCCTGACCGTCCTTGAATACTTCAACTCCACCCACGGCGCCCGCAAGGGCCTGGCCGACACCGCGCTCAAGACGGCGAACTCGGGCTACCTGACCCGCCGTCTGGTCGACGTGTCGCAGGACTGCGTGGTGGTGATCGACGATTGTGGCACCGAACGGGCGCTGGAAATGCGCGCGATCGTCCAGGGCGGTTCGGTCATCGCTTCGCTGGCCGAGCGCATCCTGGGCCGCACCCTGGCCGAAGACATCGCCAACAAGGACGGCAGCGTGCTGGTCGCCAAGGGCACCCTGCTCGACGAGCCGACCGTGGCGAAGATCGAAGCCGCCGGCGTCCAGGCCGCGCGGATCCGCTCGCCGCTGATCTGCGAGGCCGAACAGGGCGTCTGCGCGACCTGCTACGGGCGCGATCTGGCCCGCGGCACTCCGGTCAACATCGGTGAGGCGGTCGGCGTGATCGCCGCGCAGTCGATCGGTGAGCCCGGCACCCAGCTGACCATGCGGACCTTCCACATCGGCGGGGCGGCGCAGGTCAACGAGCAGTCGCACCTCGAATCGATCTGCGACGGCACGGTGCAGTACCGCGACATCCCGACCATCACCGACAAGCGGGGTCGGCGCCTGTCGCTCGCCCGCAACGGCGAGGTGCTGGTGATCGACAGCGAAGGGCGTGAGCGCGCGATCCACCGCGTGCCCTACGGCACCCATCTGCTGCATCAGGACGGCGCGATCATCAACGAAGGCGATCGCCTGGCCGAGTGGGACCCCTTCACCCTGCCGATCATCACCGAAACCTCGGGTGTGGTGAAGTATCAGGATCTGGTCGAAGGCCGCACCATGGAAGAGCGCGCCGACGAAGCGACCGGCATGACCAGCCGGGTGGTGACCGAAAACCGCGCAACCAGCCGCTCCAAGAAGGAAGATCTGCGTCCGCGTCTGACCCTGCTCGACGAAGGCTCGGGCGAGGCCGCGCGCTACATGCTGGCGCCGGGCACCACGCTCTCGGTCGAGGATGGTCAGGCGGTCGAAGCCGGTGACGTGCTGGCCCGCGCCAGCCGCGAAGCCGCCAAGACCCGCGACATCACCGGCGGTCTGCCGCGCGTTGCGGAACTGTTCGAGGCGCGCAAGCCCAAGGACAACGCAATCATTGCCAAGGTTTCGGGCCGCGTCGAATTCGTGCGCGACTACAAGGCCAAGCGCAAGATCGCGATCATCCCGGAAGAGGGCGATGCGGTTGAATACCTGATCCCCAAGGCCAAGGTGATCGACGTCCAGGAAGGCGACTGGGTCAAGAAGGGCGACAACCTGATTTCCGGTTCGCCCGATCCGCACGACATTCTGGAAGTGCTCGGGGTCGAGGCTCTGGCCGAATACCTCGTCGCGGAAATCCAGGAAGTCTACCGCTTGCAGGGCGTGAAGATCAACGACAAGCACATCGAGGTGATCGTTCGCCAGATGCTGCAGAAGGTTGAGATCACCGACGGCGGGGACACCGTGCTGCTGGCCGGCGAGCAGGTTGACCGCGAAGAGATGGACGAGTTCAACGCCAAACTGGCTCCGGGACAGAAGCCGGCGGAAGGCAAGCCGGTGCTGCTCGGCATCACCAAGGCCTCGCTCCAGACCCGCTCGTTCATCTCCGCCGCCTCGTTCCAGGAGACCACCCGGGTGCTGACCCAGGCAGCGGTCGAGGGCAAGCGCGACAGCCTGATCGGGCTCAAGGAGAACGTCATCGTCGGCCGTCTGATCCCGGCGGGCACCGGTGCGGGCATGAACCGCCTGCGCGTGGCGGCATCGAGCCGCGACGCCGCGCTGCGTGCCAGCTACCGCGCGCTGCAGGAGCACCTGATCGCTCCCGCCACTGCGGCCGAGGAGCACGCCGCCGAATTGGCCCAGGGCCCCGAAGCGGCGATCGGCGACGATCCGCTGGCCATGGTCGAAGGCGAAACCCACGGGCTGGATGCCGATGCGGGCGAATACCTGAACTCGCCAGCGGGCGACGAATAGGCCGGGGCAACCCCGAAGGACACGAAAGACCCCGCCGGAGCGATCCGGCGGGGTTTTTCATGCGCCGTGGCCGGAACTCCGCATTCTGCCGCTCTTCGCGCTTGACCGCCCCGCCGTGAATATCCCGCCATTCGTCAAGCGAATAGGTCAATATTGAAATATCTATTACTTGGCGCGTTTTTCCAATTTCTGAAAGTCGACTCGACTTATCCTGTTTTGGATGCCGAACTTGCGAGCTGCAAGATTGCGGCATTGTGACAGTACTGTAGCGACGCCTGCCTTACGAGCGCTTCGTGGGGCGATGTCGCTTGTCCAGATCAGGGGAAGATCCAAATGACCAAGCGTGCCGAAACCTCCGCCCACAGCGCCATCACAGAGGCCCGCGGGCGCCGCGCCGCCCTGCTGGCTGCCTTGCTGGCAAGCTGCACGGCCACCCCGGCACTGGCCCAGGCGGTCGGTTCGCTGAACAATCCCGGGTTCGAAACCGGCGATACCACCGGCTGGACCACCTGCGGCGGCAAGTGGTACAGCGGCACCTGGCCGGTCCCCGAATCCGAATGCAACGGCCCCGCTACCTTGGCGACCCTCGTAGGTCCGGGCACCGATCCGATCACCGGGGACCAGACCGTGTTTGCCGGCAACTATGCTTTGCGGCTCAACAATTCCTCGGGCGGCAACGATATCACCGGGCTTTCGCAGTCCGTCACCAATTACAATGGCAACAAGCTCTACTACGCGTGGAACGCGGTGCTCGAACCCTCGCACGGTGAGACCGACAGCCCCTCGTTCATCATCAAGGTGATTGACGAAACCACCAACACGGTGGTCACTAACATCGCCTACAGCGCCTATACCGCGCAGAATTCGACAATCTTCCGGACTGCGGGCTACTTCGTCACCACCGACTGGAAGGTCGAGGATATCGATACCACCAGCGGGCATGACTACAAGCTCGTGTTCATGGCGGTCGACTGTTACTGGGGCGGCCACGCCGGCTATGTCTATGTCGACGGGTTCGGCAACGCGATTCCGGTTGCCAATGCCAATGTCAATTTCGATCCGTCGACCGGCGTGATCAAGGGATCGACGATCCTGATCCCGATCGGCGGCACCCCCGATATCGACACCGCCAAGGCATTCTACACCACCACCGAACTGGGCGCGAACCAGGTCAATCCCAATTTCGTCGGCGGTACGCTCAAGGTCGATACGGCCGGGCCGATCGCAACCAACTTCACGATCCAGAGCCAGGGCGGCTCGATCGATACCGATGGCAACTCCATCGCCTTTACCGGCCAGTTCAGCGGCACCGGCGGGATGACCAAGCTGGGCCTGGGCACGCTGACCTTTGGCGGGATCAACACGATCGACGGGCCGGTGGTGGTCAATGCCGGAACGCTCAAGGTCAATGCCGCGCTCTCGACGATCGGCGTTACGGTCAACAATGGCGGCACCCTTGCCGGGGTCGGCCCGGTGATCGGCAACATCAGTGTTGCTTCGGGCGGCACCCTGGCGCCGGGCGATACGATCGGCACGCTTTCGGTCGGTGCGGGCAACGTCACCCTTGCCAGCGGATCGAATTTCGCGATCGACATCGACGGGCGCAACCATGTCGCGACCGGCGGCGCGGGCACCTATGACCGGCTGGCGATGTCGATCGGCTCGGCCTTTACCGCGGGCGGCACGCTGCGCCCGGTGCTACGCGGGATCACCGGGGGCAACAACAATTTCACCCCGGTTCTGGGTGACCGGTTCACCATCGTCACCGCCGATGCGGTCTCGGGGCAGTTCGCCTCGGTCGCCCAGCCGGCCAGCGGCATGGGCACCAACCAGCGCTTCGACGTGCTCTACAACACCAAGAACGTGCAGCTGGTGGTAACCCCGGGCAGCTTTGCCACGCTTGGCACCGCCAGCGGCTGGAAGCTCAACGGGATCGCGGCGGCGGCCGGGCTCGATCCGGTTCGACCGGCTGCGGGCACCCGCAGCGGCAACCTGCAATCGCTGTTCAACGGCCTCTACGGAATGGACGCCGCGCAATATGGCGCCGCGTTCCAGCAGATGTCGGGTGAGATGCACGCCCACAACATGCTGCTCGCCAACACCACCGCGCGCGATACCACACAGAGCGTGCTCGATGCGGCGGCGCTCGGGATCGGCGATTGCGCCAGCGACACCGATCGCAAGGCCAGCGGCGAGCAGCGCCAGGACAGCTGCGACGACGGCCGCAACCGTCCGGCGATCTGGACCCGTCTCGCGGCCCAGCACCTCAAGGTCGGCGACACGCCAGCTTCAGAGGGCTTCAAGGGCAATCGCTATGGCTTCGTCGCCGGGATCCACGTGCTCAACAAGCCGGGGATCCGGCTGGGGGTCGGCGGCGGCTATGCCGAAACCGACGCCAATTCGGTCGCCGGTTCGGCCTCGAGGCTCAGCGAAGGATCGCTTTTCGTCTACGGCGCCAAGGAAGTCGGCCCGCTGCGGATCGGCGCGATGCTGGGCTGGAGCACCACCGAAACCCGCACCGATCGCGCGATGGCTCTGCTTTCGGGCAATTCGGTGGCGCGCAGCAGCTACAACATGGAAACCGTCTATGGCTCGCTCGAGGCCCGCATGACCTTGCCGCTGGGCAGCCGCGGCACGATCCAGCCGGTAGCGGGCGTCGCGTTCGCCAACACCTCGGCCGATGCGGTTCAGGAGAGCGCTCCCGACGTCAACACCGCACTGGCGCTGGCCAAGGGTGAGTGGAACACCGCACACACCAAGCTGGGCGCCGAAGCCAACTTCCGCATCAAGGGCAAAGTCGACGCGGGCGTGTTCGGCAACTGGCTGCACCGCCTGAGCGGCGACAGCGCGGCGCTGCGCGGCGTCGGTCTGGGCAATGCCGCCTGGACCGTGCAGAGCGACGGCACCAGCGACGATGCCTTCGAATACGGTGCGGCGCTGACCGCCAAGGTCAGTCCGGCGACGACGCTGCGGCTCGAATACCGCGGTTTGCGCGACGGCGATCTTTCGAGCGACCGCGCCTCGCTGGGTGTGGCCGTCGCCTTCTGATCCGGTGGGCAAGCCGGCCAGCTGCGGCGCCTGCTGCCAGCCTTGGGCGGCAAATTGGCTTTCGCTGCTGGCCCTAGGTAAGCTGAGGTTCAGCTTGGCAGGACGATAGGAACCCCGCCGGAGCGATCCGGCGGGGTTCTTCGTATTCCCGCGCTGCCCCGAAACCCAGATCCGGATTTCGCATGAACAAGGATGCGCTGCCGCAGAGCGGGTCTGGGCCCCAATCCTGCCGACTGTTGCTTGCCTCCATCCACGACGTCGGCCCGCGTTTCGAGCGTGAAGTCGATACTCTGGCATCGCTGTTTGAAAGGACGCTGGGCGGCCCGCGCTTTGCCATGCTGGTCGTCCCCGATCACTGGGGGCAAGCCCCCCTGCGCGAAGCCCCCGCCTTTCGGCGGCGCCTTCGCGACTGGGCCGATGCCGGGATCGAGATATTCGTCCACGGCTGGTTCCATCGCGATCGCCACCGGCACTCCGGCATCGCCGGTTGGAAGGCCCGGCACATGACCGCCGGAGAAGGCGAATTTCTTGGCCTTGACCAGGCCGAAGCCGCAGTCCGCATGGCCGAAGGCAAGGACCTGATCGAGCAGATCATCGGACGCCCGGCGGCCGGATTCGTCGCCCCGGCCTGGCTCTATGGACCCGGCGCGCAAAGCGCACTGCGCACCAGCGGGTTTGCCCTGGCCGAGGATCATTTCCGGGTCTGGCACCCGGCAAGCGGCGAAATCCTGGCTCGCGGACCGGTGGTAACATGGGCCAGCCGCAGCACGCCGCGCCAGTGGAGCTCGCGGGTCGTGGCGGCCCTCGCGCGGCGCGTCTTGCACGGCCAGCGGATCGTGCGGGTTGCGGCCCACCCCGGGGATACCGCCGTACCGGCCCTGATGGGAAGCATCGAGCGCACCCTTGCCAGCTTCGCCGCACGGCGCCGCGCCGGCGGCTATGGCGAGCTTGGCGCGGCCGACACACGAATGACATCCAGGCCGGGCATGGAGCCCCGCAACGACCCGAGAGGCATGAGCTTGCAATGAGCGACGGATCCACACTGAGCGAGCCCAAGCGGCCGGCGCTGGACCTGCCGACTGCCGCGGATCAGCCCCAGCGGCGGCGGCTGGCCGGCCTGTTCAGCATGGTGGTCACCCTGGCGCTGCTAGCGATGATCGTCGACCAGTTCCGTCACATGAAGCTGGCGGCGATCGCGGCGATGGTGCCGGTCAGCGCCGGGTTCTGGATCGCGTTTGCAGCCTATTATCTGGTCCAGCCGCTCAGCGAGCTGGTAATCTATCGCCGCTTGTGGGGGCTGCCCTGGTCGGGCCTTGGCGCGCTGCTGCGCAAGCTGGTGAGCAATGAATTGTTGCTGGGCTATCTGGGCGAGGCGCAGTTCTATGCCTGGGCGCGCCGCAAGCTGGCGATGACTGCCACGCCGTTCGGGGCGATCAAGGATGTCACCATCCTTTCGGCGCTGACCGGCAATATCGCGACCTTGCTGCTTCTGGCATTCGCCTGGCGGCTGATCGATCGCGGCGCCCTGGGCATCGAGCTGCATTCGGCCTTCGTTTCGCTGTCGGTGGTGCTGGTCACCTCTTTCGCGATCCTGTTGTGGCGGCATCAGCTGTTCAGTCTGCCGCGCGCGCAGTTGCGGTTCATCGCCGCCGCCCATTTCGGCCGGATCTTTGCCGGGCTCGCGATCGCGGCGGTGATGTGGCATCTGGTGCTGCCGCAGGTGCCGCTGATGCTGTGGCTGGTTCTTGCGACGCTGCGCATGCTGGTTTCGCGGCTGCCGCTGATCCCCAACAAGGACGTGGTCTTCGCCGGGCTAGCGATCTACCTGCTGGGACGCGAAACCCAGGTTGCCGAATTGATGACAATGATGGCCGGATTGATCCTGGCGGCCCACCTTGCGGTGGGATTGGTTTTTGGCCTGGCCGGTTTGGCCGAAGACGCGCGCGGCGAATGAAGCCCTGGTCGCTTCTGCTGTTCCTGGCTGCCACACCGGTGTGCGGCGCTACGATCCCTTCCAGCCCCGATCTTGGCAAGGCCAGGGGCAGGTGCCGGGCCGGAGAACCCGGTCCAGCGCTGCTGGTCAGCGCGCTGGGGCTCAAGGACTGAACCCGCCATGCGGATCACCGATGTCTGCGCATTCTATTCACCCCACGGCGGCGGGGTGAAAACCTATATCGGGCAAAAGCTGAAGATCGCGCCCCAGCTGGGCCACGATCTGACGGTGATCGCGCCCGCCGACCGGTTCGAGACGATCGAATATGGACCGCGCGCGCGGATCGTAACCCTGCCCTCGCCGCGCCTGCCGGTCGATCGCAAATACTGGTACTTTGGCGAGGAAGCAGCGCTTCATGCCGCGATCGATGCGGCCCGGCCCGATTTCCTCGAGGCTTCCTCACCCTGGCGCAGCGCCTCGATGGTCGCGAACTGGCCCGGAGCCGCGCCGCGCGCACTGGTGATGCATGCCGATCCGCTTTCGGCCTATGCCTATCGCTGGTTTGAGCCGCTGGTTCCGCGCAAGGCAATCGATCGCGGGTTTGAGCCGTTCTGGGATCACCTGCGGCGGCTGGGCCAAAGCTTTGACCGGGTCGTCTGCGCCAATCGCGAGCTGCGCGATCGCCTGATCGACGGCGGCGTGCCAGGCTGCGCCCTGCATCCGCTCGGAGTGGAAGAGGGGATTTTTTCACCGGCCAACCGGGATCCGGAGCTGCGCGCACGGCTTCTCGAGCTGTGCGGACTTGGCGAGCATGCGGTGCTGCTGATCGGGGTGGGCCGTCTTTCGGCGGAAAAGCGCTGGCCACTGGTGATCGAGGCCGCTGCCGCAGCCGGGCTCGTCAGCCCCATTGGCCTGATCCTGCTTGGCGAGGGCAACCAGCGCGCGCGGATCCTGCGCCAGATCGCGGGCAACCCGCATGTCCGCCTGCTCAGCCCTGAGCGCGACCGGACGCGGTTTGCAGCGCTGCTGGCCAGTGCCGATGCGCTGGTTCACGGCTGCGAGGCGGAAACCTTTTGCCTTGCCGCAGCCGAGGCGCGCGCATCGGGGGTGCCGGTGATCGTTCCCGATCGCGGCGGCGCAGCCGACCATGCTGACGGGGGCGCCGGTTTGACCTACCGGGCCAATGACGCGCACGCGCTTGCCGCGTCGATCGAGCTCATGGCGGCAGCCCCGATCAGCCCGCCGCCGCGGGCACCATTTACCATGCGCGATCATTTCACCGCGCTGTTCGCAGACTACGGCGCGCTGTGCGAAGGTGGACGCAAGGCCACCTGATCAGGCGTAGGCCATCCGTTCCAGCGCGCCGAAGCACGCCAGCGCCCCGGCATCGCCGAAGGGCGAAAGCTGGCTCATGAACACGCCGCCCAGGCCCTTGGCCGGATCGATCCAGTAATAGGAATTGAAGATCCCCGCCCAGGCAAGGCTGCCCGCCGAACGCCCGTTGGGGCCGGGTTCGGGGTTGGTCAGAAAGCCCAGGGTCCAGCCGGTGTGCTGATCGGGGAAGGTATCGTAGGGCTGGGCCAGGTTGGGCATGGCGCTGCCCATGTAGCCCGCGCGCAGCGCGCCGGTCTGGTTGCGGCACATCTCGGCCACGGTTTCGGGGCGCAGCACGCGCTTCCCGTCAAGCTCGCCCCCGCGCAGCATCGCGCGCACGAAGCGGGCATAGTCGGGCGCGGTGCCGGTCAATCCGCCGCCGCCCATGTCGAACTCGCCCCCGCCCAGGAACATCGGCTGGACCTTGAGCTTGCCCTCGCCGTCGCGGACATGGACCTGCGCCGCGCCTTCGGCCAGGGACTGGTGGAACCCGGTCGCGGTCATCCCCAGCGGGGCAAAGACATGCTCGGCCATGTAGTCGCCCAGCCGCTGCCCGGTCACCGCCTCTACCGCCAGGCCCGCCCAGTCGATCGCCACCGAATATTCCCAGCGTTCGCCCGGATCGAACATCAGCGGCATGCGCAGCGAGGCGATCGAGCCGGGCGCGGGCATGCCCACCGCGCCGAAATATTGCAGCACTTCGGGATGGATGAAGAAATAGCCCAGCCCGGCGGTGTGGGTCAGCAGGTGGCGCAGGGTGATCGGGCGCGCTGCAGCACGCAGCAATGGTTTGCCCTGGGGATCGAAGCCCAGCAGCACCTGCGGATCGGCCAGATCGGGCAGGACGGTGCCAATCGGATCATCGAGGCCAATCCGGCCCTGCTCGACCAGCTGCATCGCCGCGAGGCTGACCAGCGCCTTGGTCATCGAGGCGATCTGGAACTGGGTGTCCTCGGCCATGGCTGCGGCGCTGTTCACGTCGGCCACCCCCAGCGCCTCGGAAAAGCGGGTGCCCCCGGCATCGACGATCATGCCCACGGCGCCGGGCAGGTTGGCGGAAGCGAAAGCCTGTGCAAAGGCGGTCTGGTCGATCATCCGCCTTGGCTAGCCTCTCGCTTGGCCCTAGGGAAGCGGGAATGGTCGATACGCTTGCCATCACCCTCGCCCAGCTCAGCCAGTCGGTTGGAGACATCGCCGGCAATGCCGCCGCAATGCTTGCCGCGCGAACCCGCGCCCGTGCCGCCGGGGCCGATCTGATCGTCTTTCCCGAGATGCAGCTGATCGGCTACCCGCCCGAGGATCTGGTGCTCAAGCCCGCGCTGATCGAGCGCGCCGCACAGGAAATGGATGCCCTGGCACAGGCCACTGCGGACGGCGGCCCGGCGATGCTGGTCGGTTCGGTCTTCGTGGTCGACGGCAACCTTCACAACGGGATCGCGCTGCTCGATCAGGGCAAGATTGCCGCGATCCGGCTCAAGCACGAGCTGCCCAACTACGGCACCTTCGACGAGATGCGGCTGTTCCAGCCGGGTCCGCTGCCCGAGCCGGTGGTGTTCCGCGGGGTGATGATCGGGCTGCCGATCTGCGAGGACGTGTGGCACCCCGACGTCTGCCGCCACCTCGCCGATTTCGGGGCCGAGCTGCTGATCTGCATCAACGGCAGCCCCTACGAGATCGACAAGGACACGCTCAGGATCGAGGGCGTAGCCAAGCGCCGCGCCGCCGATACCGGGCTACCGCTCGCCTATCTCAACCGGGTCGGCGGACAGGATGAGCTGGTGTTCGACGGGGCCAGCTTCGTGGTGGGCGGCGATGGCAGTCTGGCGGTGCAAATGGCCGACTGGGTGGAGCAGGAAGTGCTGACCCGCTGGACCCGCACGGCAAAAGGCTGGCGCTGCGACCAGGGCGAGATCGCGCGCCTCGCCGATCATCCCGAGGACATTTATTGCGCGATGGTGATGGCGCTGCGCGATTATGTGGACCGCAACCGCTTTCCCGGCGTGGTGCTGGGGCTTTCGGGCGGGATCGACAGCGCGATCTGCGCCGCGATCGCCGCTGATGCGCTGGGGCCGGAGCGGGTGTGGAGCGTGATGCTGCCGAGCCGCTTCACCAGCCAGCTCAGCCTCGATCTGGCCACCGAATGCGCGCGGATGATCGGTTGCCGCTATGACACGATCCCGATCAGCCCGGCGGTCGAGGCCTTTGACGCGATGCTCGAAGGCTCCTTCGCCGACAGGGACGTCGATATCACCGAAGAAAACGTCCAGTCGCGGATTCGGGGCGTGACGCTGATGGCGCTCAGCAACAAGTTTGGCCCGATGCTGCTGACCACCGGCAACAAGAGCGAGATGAGCGTGGGCTATGCCACGATCTATGGAGACATGGCCGGCGGCTACAACCCGCTCAAGGATGCCTACAAGACCACCGTCTTCGCGATCAGCCGCTGGCGCAACGCGCACAAGCCCGCGCTCGGCCTGGGCCCTGACGGTCCGGTGATGCCCGAGGCGATCATCACCCGCCCCCCTTCCGCCGAACTGCGCCCCGACCAGAAGGATCAGGATTCGCTGCCGCCCTATGATGTACTCGACGGAATCCTGCTCGGGCTGGTCGAGCATGAGAAATCGGTCGATCAACTGGTCAGCGAAGGCTTCGAGCGCGAAACCGTGGTGCGGATCGAGCGGCTGCTCTACGTGGCCGAATACAAGCGCCGCCAGGCCCCGCCGGGGGTCAAGCTCGGCACCCGCAATTTCGGACGCGACCGCCGCTATCCGATCACCAACGCGTTTCGTTCGGCCTGACCAACCATGACCGTCACCACCCGTTTCGCTCCCAGCCCCACCGGCACGCTGCATGTCGGCAACGTGCGCACCGCGCTGCATTGCTGGCTGCTGGCCCGCAAGCACGGCGGGCGCTTTCTGCTGCGGATCGACGATACCGACCTGGAGCGCAGCCGCGAGGAGCATGTCGCCTCGATCAAGGCCGATCTCGAGTGGCTGGGCCTCCCCTGGGACGGTGAAGAGCGCCAGTCGGCCCGCTTCGATCTCTACGAGCGCGAGTTCCAGAAGCTGATCGCGGCGGGGCGGGTCTATCGCTGCTATGAAACCGCGCAGGAACTCGATCTCAAGCGCAAGGTGCTGCTCGGGCGCGGGCTGCCGCCGATCTACGATCGCGCGGCGCTGGCGCTCACCGAGGCCGATCATGCGGCCCGGGCGGCGGCGGGGGAAAGCCCGCACTGGCGCTTCCGGCTCGATCACACGGCGCCGATCGAATGGGTGGACGCAATCCGGGGCGAGCAGCACTTCGAGCCCGCCAAGATGAGCGATCCGGTGGTGCGCCGCGCCGATGGCTCGTGGCTCTATCTGCTCCCCAGCGTGATCGACGACATCGCCATGGCGGTGACCGACGTGCTGCGCGGCGAGGATCACGTTTCCAACACCGCGACGCAGATCCAGATGTTCGCGGCGCTGGGCGCGCAGCCGCCGCGCTTTGCGCACGAGGCCTTGCTGGTCGGCACGGAAGGCAAACTCTCCAAGCGGCTCGGGTCGCTGGGCGTAGCGGCGCTGCGCGGCGAGGGAATCGAGCCCGAGGCGCTGGTCGCGCTGCTCGCGCGGCTCGGCACATCGGACCCGGTCGAGCCGGTTGCCGAGCGCCAGGTGCTGATCGACAATTTCGACCTTGGCCATTTCGGCCGCGCCCCTGCCCGCTTCGACGAGGCCGAGCTGCACCGGCTCAACGCCCAGATCGTCCACCGCCTGCCCTTCGCGCGGGTGGCGCATTTGTTGCCCGCAGGAATGGGCGAGGCCGCTTGGGAGGCGATCCGCCCCAACCTTGAACATATCTCCGAGGCCGCAGACTGGTGGCGGATCGTGACCGGGCCGGTCGCTGCGCCCGCGCTGGAGGATGCGGATCGTCTCTATCTCGACATCGCACACGAAATCGCTCTGACCATCGACTGGTCAGAAGGTCCGTGGATCCAACTCTGCAACGCGATCAAGGCGAATGTTCCAAGCCGCAAGGGCAAGGCGCTGTTCCTGCCGCTGCGCCAGGCGCTGACCGGGATGGATCACGGCCCCGACATGGCGGCCCTGCTGCCGCTGATCGGGCGCGAGAGGGCGCTGGAGCGGCTTGAGGCGGCTAGCCGATCTGCTGGCGCGCCCAGTTGACGATCGCCTGGGCCGGCATCGCGCCCGAGGTGCGCGCCACTTCGCGCCCGGCAGCAAACAGGATCATGGTCGGGATCGACTGGATGCGATAGCGCTGGGCCAGCTCGGGTGCGGCCTCGGTATCGACCTTGAGCAGCCGCATCTGCGGTTCCAGCTCGCGCGCAGCGGCGGCGAAGGCCGGGGCCATCGCCTTGCATGGCCCGCACCATTCGGCCCAGAAATCGACCAGCACCGGCACGCTCCCCTTGCCGACATGCCGCGCAAAGGCATCGGCGCTGGCGGCCAGCGGCTGACCGGTGAACAGCGGACCCTTGCACTTGCCGCAGACCGGGCCGCTGCCCAGCCGGGTGAGGGGAATGCGGTTTGCGGCGCCACAGGCCGGGCAGATGGTCAGCACGGGATCGGGAAGCTGGGGCATGGTCTGGCTCCGAAAAGCAATGGCTTTCCCTCAAAATGGGGCGCGGCTTGACCCCGATCAAGGACGGATGCATTGGTTTATTAGAAATCGCTCATATTTTCCGGAATCAGGGGGTGCCCCATGAACAGACTGATGTGGATTCTCCATGCCGTAATCTCGACCACCCTGATGGGGATCGGGGTGACCGGCGTACTCGCCGCAAACCTTCCCGGCTGGAAGCCGATCGTGATCGCGGCGGCTGTCGGCTTTATCATTTCTCTGCCGGCCTCCTATTTCATCGCCCGCAAGATCCAGCACCTGACCAGCTGATCGATCCGGGCGAAGGGCAAGCACCATGCACAAGGATTGGCCGGCGATGGCCGGTGAGCTTTCGGCCGCGATCAAGGAGGTTCGCCTCGGTTCGCCCGAAGTGATGAAGAGCTTTTCGGCCATGGCCGCTGCGGCCACCGCCGGCGGGGCGCTGGATACCAAGACCAAGGAGCTGCTGGCGATGGCGATTGCGGTGGCGATCCGCTGCGATGGCTGCATCGCCTTCCACGCCAAGGCTGCCTTGCAGCACGGCGCGACCCGCGAAGAGATCATGGAAACCATGGGGTTGGCGATCTACATGGGCGCCGGGCCCAGCCTGATGTATGCCGCCCAGGCGGTCGAAGCCTTCGATCAGTTCGCCGAAAAGGCCGCCGGGTAGGATTATTTCGCGCAGGTCGCTTTCGGGCTGTTTACATTGCGCCGCAGCATGGCTAGAGGCGCGCTCCATGTCCGCCACCAAGACCACCCCGATTACCATCAAACCGACCGCCACGGCGGGAACGGTTGTGTCGGTGCACGGCTAGGGCACACGGACAACCCGCCCCGCACGAGCAGGCGGGGCTTCCAACAGGACTGACTTGAACCCCGCGCTGCTCTCCCCAACTAAGGAGTTGCATCATGGTTCAGCGTTTCGCCCCCGGTCAGAAGCTCAATCTGGGTATTGTCGGCGCCACCGGCGTGGTCGGTTCGACCATGCTGGCGATCCTCAAGGAGCGCAATTTCCCGATCGCCAGCTTGCGGCTGTTCGCCTCCGCGCGTTCGGCCGGCAAGGTGGTGGACGGCGTGACGATCGAGGACGCCGCCAGCGCCGACTTTTCAGGACTCGACCTGGTGCTGTTCAGCGCCGGAGGCTCGACCTCGAAGGCGCTCGCGCCCAAGGTGGCCGCAGCCGGGGCGGTAGTGATCGACAATTCCTCGGCCTGGCGTTCCGACCCGCGGGTGCCGCTGGTGGTGGCCGAGGTGAACCCGCATGCGCTGGCCGACCTGCCGCTGGGAATTGTCGCCAATCCCAATTGCACCACCATGGCCGCGATGCCTGTTCTGGGGCCACTGCACGCCGAGGCCGGGCTGAAGCGACTGGTCGTCTCAACCTATCAGGCGGTATCGGGCGGCGGGCTTGAGGGGATCGACGTGCTCGCCCGGCAGATCGATCATGTCGGCAACCGCGCGCGCGCACTGGCCGAAGGCGGGCATCAAGACCTGCTGCCCGCAGCCGAAAAGTGGGCCGTGCCGATCGCGCACAACGTGGTGCCGCTCAACTACGTGCTGGGCGAGGACGGTTATACCGAGGAAGAGCTCAAGCTGCGCGACGAGAGCCGCAAGATCCTCGAAATCCCCGGCCTGCCGGTTTCGGGCACCTGTGTACGGGTGCCGGTGTTCACCGGCCATTCGCTGTCGATCAATGCCGAGTTCGAACGCCCGATCAGCGCGGCTCGCGCGCTTGAGCTGCTGGGGCAGGCTCCGGGCGTGGTGCTGGCCGAAGTGCCCAACCCGCTGGAGGCGACCGGCCAGGATCCGGTCTTCGTCGGGCGGGTGCGGCCCGACACCTCGGTCGACAACGGCCTGGCGCTGTTCGTGGTGGGCGACAACCTGCGCAAGGGCGCCGCGCTCAATGCGGTGCAGATCGCCGAGGCGCTGATCGGCTAATCGCGCTTGGTGCAGTAGAGATAGGTCTGGCGCCGGGTGAGGATATCTGCGGCGGGTTCGCACAGCCCGGTGTCGGCCAGCTCGCTCATCCGGTAGCCCAGACTGCGCAGATAGCCGAGCAGCTCCGCCGGATCGTCGCCCGCCGCGTTCAGGAATTCCGGCGTGAATTCGAACACCAGATCGGGTGCGTCGGGGCCTTGCAACAATGCCCCGGCGCCCCGGATGGCCTTGGCTTCGGCCCCTTCGATGTCGATCTTGATCAGCCGGACCGGGCCGTTGCCCAGCAAGCTGTCGAGCCGTTCGACCGCGACCGTCCCGTCGCCCTCCGCAGCGAAGGCAACCCGGTCCGCGCCGGCATTGCCCGCTTCGGGCGAGACGATCCGCGCCCGGCCAGGCTCATCCCCCACCGCGACCAGCCGCGCATCGACATTGCCACAGGCATTGAGCGTCAGGTTGGCCGTGAGCAGTGCGTGGGTGGCGGCATTGGCCTCGATTGCGATCACCTTGCCTGTGGGACCGACACAGCGCGACGCGAGCAGCGAGAAATAACCGATGTTGGCGCCCACATCGACGAACCGGTCACCCGCACGCAGCACCTGGCAGATCAGCTGCGATTGCAGCGGCTCCCATTCGCCCTGGCACCAGATGGTCCGATCGACGAATTCGCCCAGTCCGAGCGACATGGCGAAGCCATGGCGTGTGCCAACCGTGCGACGCCCGGCCGGAAACGGCGCACTTTCGAGCAGGCGGCCAGCCAGCGATCCGATCCGCCAGCGCCCACGCTCGAACGGAGCGGAGCGGCACAGCGCGGCGAGCGGCGGGGCAAGGACTTGCAACATCGCCGCCTGGATAGCGGCAACCTGCTAAGAAAGCGTGATTTAGGCGGCCGCCACCTCAATTGTTTCCTCGCCGGCGGCTTCGAGCAGCTTTTTCTCAACCGCCTTGAGCCGCTGCGGCGCATCGACTTTCTCGCCCAGCAGGTCGGTGACGTAGAAGGTATCGGCCGCCCGTTCGCCGTAGGTGGCGATATGCGCGGAATGGACCATCAGCTTGGCCTCGAACAGGGCGCGGGCCAGCCGGTTGAGCAGGGCCGGGCGATCGCGTGCGTTGACTTCGACCACGGTGAAACGGTTCGAGGCGGCATTGTCGAACTCGACCCGCGGCTCGACCGCGAAGGCATCGGCGCGCGGGCGGGCCAGCGGGCGCGCCGCCAGCTGCGGCACAAGCTTGACCCGGTTGGCCAGGGCATCGGCGATCGTGCTCTCGATCCGGGCGAGCTGGCTTTCCTCGGAAAACGGACGCCCAAGCGGATCCTGAACCAGGAAATTGTCAACCGCAGTGCCATCGCGGGTGGTGTGGATGCGCGCATCGATGATGTTGCCACCGGCCAGATGGATGCCCCCGGCGATCCGGTAGAACAGCCCCGGATGGTCGGCCGCGATCACCGTTACCAGCGTCGCCCCGCGCGCGGCATAGTATTCGGTATGAACGTCGAGCGGCTTGCCCTTGGCGCCATCGAGCTGGGCGAGGTTCTTCGCCACGATATCGTCCGGCTCGGCGATCCAGTAGGCGTCGTTGAACTGGCGGGCATATTTCGCCACCAGTGCGGCCCGTTTGCCAAGGCGCTCGCCGACCTGGGTCTGCTTGGCGGCGATCCGTTCCAGGCGGCCATGCTGGACATGGCCCAGCCGCAGCCGCTCCTCTGCGGCATCGTAGAGCTCGTGCAGAAGCTGGCGCTTCCAGCTGTTCCACACTCCTGGCCCGACCGCGCGGATATCGACGATGGTCAGCATCGAAAGCAGCCGCAGCCGCTCGATCGACTGCACCTGGCCGACGAAATCGCTGATCGTCTTCCAGTCGGCCAGGTCGCGCTTGAAGGCCACCGCGCTCATCAGCAGGTGCTGGCGCACCAGCCAGGAAACCAGCTCGGTCTCGGCCTTGCTGAGGCCCAGACGCGGTCCCAGCTTCATCGCGACTTCGGCGCCCAGCACCGAATGGTCGCCGCGCCTCCCCTTGGCGATATCGTGGAGCAGCACCGAGACGTAGAGCGCCCGGCGGTTGGCGATCTTGTCGACCAGCCCGGTGGCCAGCGGATGATCGCCTTTCAGCTCGCCCTTCTCGATCCGCGCGAGCAGACCGATCGCGCGGATGGTGTGTTCATCGACGGTATAGTGGTGGTACATGTCGAACTGCATCTGCGCGTTGACCCGCCCGAATTCAGGCACGAACCGGCCAAACACGCCCGCCTCGTTGAGCCAGCGCAAGGCCAGTTCGGGCTGGTGGCGGCTGGTCAGCAGCTCCATGAACAGCGCGTTGGCGCGCGCATCCTGGCGCAGGGCATCGATCGCGCGGGCATCGCGCACCGCCAGACGCATGGCATCGGGGTGCAGCTCAAGCCCGTTGGCATCGGCCAGTACGAAGATCTCGATCAGCCGCGCCGGGTCCTGAAGGAACCAGTCGTCGGCAGGAACGTTGATTCGCCCGCCATAGACCACATAGCCCTTGAGCATCCGCCGCCGGGCGCGGAACCCTGCCAGCAGCCCGCGCGGCTGACGCCGGGCGAACTGCTCGTCAAGCTGGGCCAGGAACAGCCCGGTAAGGTGCCCGACCCGCTTCGCCTGGAGGAAGAAATACTGCATGAAGCGCTCAACCGCGCTCTTGCCCGGACGATCGGCAAACTGCATCCGCGCTGCAACTTCGCGCTGGAGATCGAAGGTCAGCCGGTCCTCGGCGCGGCGGGTGATCGTGTGCAGGTGGCAGCGCACCGCCCAGAAAAAGTTCTCGGCGCGGCGGAAGGCACGGTATTCCTGGGCACTGAGCAGGCCGGCTTCGACCAGCTCGGACACGTCGCGCACTTGGTTGATGTATTTGCCGATCCAGTAGAGCGTGTGAAGATCGCGCAGACCGCCCTTGCCTTCCTTGATGTTCGGCTCAACCACATAGCGGCTGTCCCCCAGCCGCTTGTGCCGCTCGTTCCGCTCGGCGAGCTTTTCGGAAACGTATTCGCGCTCGGTCCCGGCCACAACTTCGCCCCAGAAGCGCGCCTGGGCTTCATCGAACAGGGCCTGATCGCCCCAGACATAGCGCCCTTCGAGCATGGCGGTGCGGATCGTCAGATCGCCTTTGGACATCCGCACCATTTCGTCGAGCGAGCGGCTCGAATGCCCGACCTTGAGCGCCAGATCCCAGAAGAAATAGAGCATGGCCTCGATCACCTGCTCGCACCAGGGGGTCTGCTTGATCGGGGTGATGAAGGCGATATCGACATCCGAATGCGGCGCCATCTCGCCCCGGCCATAGCCGCCCACCGCCATGATCGTCAGCCGCTCGCCGGCCGAACGGTTGCTGGCGCGGTAGACATCGCCGACCACGTGATCGTGGATCACCCGGACCAGCTGATCGACCAGAAAGGCCTGGGCCTCGGCGCTCTCGTGCCCGGCCGAGGGTTTCTCGGCCAGGCGCCGGGCAATCTCCTCGCGCCCTGCCGCCAGCGCGGCGCGCAGCAACTCGACCACCTGGGGACGCGCCTTGGCGGCGCCGCGATCGGCCACGGCGGCAGTGATCGCTTCGGAAAGCGCGCGCCGATCGACAATGGCGCGCTGGTTGGCAATCCGCACGCCGCTCACGTGGTCTGCATCGCCTCCCAAACCGGCAGGAAACGGGCCCGAAGCGCGCGCTTGTCGACTTTTTCGGTGCCAAGGCGCGGCAAAGCCTCGTCAACCCGCCACAGCTTCACCGGCACCTTGAAGGCGGCGATGTGCTGCTGGAGGAAGGCGCGCAGCTCGTCCTCGGACAGGTCGGCGCCCTCCTCCGGGAAATAGACCCCCACCGGCAGCTCGCCAAAGCGTTCGTCGGGAACCCCGAACACGCTGGCTTCGGCAACATCGGGGTGGGCGTAGAGCGCCTCTTCCACCTCGATGCAGCTGATGTTCTCACCGCCGCGGATGATGATGTCCTTCTTGCGGTCGACGATGAACAGGTATTCGTCCTCGTCGAGGTAGCCCAGATCGCCGGTGCGGAACCAGCCGTCGGGCATGATCGCGGCCGCGGTCGCCTCCGGGTTGCGCCAGTAGCCGATGAAGTTGGCGATCGAGCGGATCGCCACCTCGCCGACGCGGTTGGGGCCGAGCACCTTGCCATCGTCGTCGAGCGCGCGGATTTCCATCAGCGGCTTGGTCGCGGTGCCGGTCGATCCGGGCTTGGCAAGGTAGTTCTCGTTGAGGTTGCCCGCACCCGCGCCGTTGGTCTCGGTCAGGCCATAGCCCAGCAGCGGGAAAGCATGGGGCAGGGCTTCCTTGATTCGCCGGACATGCTCGGGCGGGCGCGGCGCGCCGCCTCCGGCGAAGGAAACGCAGCTTGAAAGATCGTATTTGTCGCGGTTCGGATGGGTCGCGATCTCGAAGCTCATCAGCGGCACGCCGACGAAATAGGTGACCTTTTCCTTCTCGATCAGCCGCATCGCCTCTTCCGCGTCCCACTTGGGCATCAGCACCAGCTTGCGCCCGATCGCCAGGCTCTGGAGGAACAGCGGCACCTCGCCGGTGACGTGAAACAGCGGCACGTTGACCAGGCTGCACGGCTGCGAGGCCGGCGCTTCGCCGCGCTCGGTAAGCACGGTCAGCACGGTCAGGGTCTGGGCGATATAGCTGTAGGTGCCCTGGACCACGCCGAGATGATCGCTGACCGCGCCCTTCGACTGCCCGGTTGAACCGGAAGTGAACAGGATCGTCGCCAGATCGCTGCCGGTCAGTTCGGGCAGCGGTGTATCCGCGCCGCCGCCGCGCGAAAGCAGGTTGGCGAGCCCCTGTTCATAGTGGCAATCGTGTTCGAACAGGATCAGCTCGCCCGGATAGGTCTGCCCGTCGAGCCGCTTGGCGCGCTGGGCATCGGCCAGGACATAGCGGCATTCGGCCAGCTCGATCCCTTCGGCCAGTTCCTCGCCGGTCCACCAGCCGTTGAGCAGGGTGGCGCAGCCCCCGGCCATCACGATGGCGAGATAGGCGATGATCCAGTTGGTCGAATTGCGCGCGGCGATCCCGATCCGGTCACCCCTGGCGACGCCCAGCCCTCCGGCCAGAGCGCCCGCGACATGCCGCGCGGCCTTGCCAACGTCGGCAAAGCTCAGGCGGATATCGCCATCGACCAGGAAATCCACCGCGCCGTGCGCGGCGGTATACATCTCGATATAGTGCGCCAGGCTGGGCGGGGCGCCCTTGATCATCGGCGCGCTCCACCCGCCGCGATCGAAAAGCTCGGTTTCAAGGGGCGCTCCCGGCGCGGTCAGCCGCGCCACGGCATCGTTCAGGGCATTGTCGAGTTCGCTCGGCATGCTGGTTCCTCTATCCTCTCCAATGATCGGCTCCGCGCCCCTTTTCGCGTGCCATCCGCGCCGGGTTTGTCTCCCGGCCATGTCTGTGCCAGAAGGCGCCACGCGTAGGCTGGCACCTTGCCGGTCAGGCTGGTTTAAGAGGTAAGCCCCTTGCTGTCACTATCGCTTGCCGCCGCGGCGGCACAAGCTCCGCTCAACTGGGTCGATCTGGGGCTGAAGAACTACCTCTTCGCCTTCAACACTCCGCTGGGCGAGTTCCAGCTGCGCTGGTATTCGCTGGCCTATCTGGCCGGGATCGTGCTGGGTTACTGGCACCTGACGCGGATGATCAAGGCCCCCGGCGCCCCGCTGGCCCAGCGCCACGCCGACGATCTGTTCTTCTATTGCACGCTGGGGATCATCCTGGGCGGACGGCTGGGCTATGCCACCTTTTACACCGGCGGCGATACCGGCCTGCCCAGCCTGTGGGCCCATCCGACCGAGCTGCTCCAGCTGTGGAACGGCGGGATGAGCTTTCACGGCGGGCTGATCGGCGTGCTGCTGGCGATTGCCTGGGTGGCCCGGCGCGGCGGGCTCAGCTTCCTGCGCGTGGCCGATTACATCGCGGTCTGCGTGCCCTTCGGCATGCTGTTCGGGCGGCTGGCGAACTTCGTCAACGGCGAGCTGTGGGGAAGGGTGGCCGGACCGGACGTGCCCTGGGCGATGGTCTTTCCCGGCGCCGGGCCCGTGGCGCGCCATCCCAGCCAGCTTTACGAGGCCGCCCTCGAGGGGCTGGCGCTGGTGATCGTGATGCTGGCGCTGTTCTGGAAAAGCCGTGCGCGCTGGCGTCCGGGCCTGCTGGTCGGGACCTTCACCCTGGGCATCGCGCTCGCCCGCTTCACGGTCGAATACTTTCGCGAACCCGATGAGCAATTGCAGGAATTCGCGCTGCGCACCGGGCTGTCGATGGGCCAGTGGCTGACCCTGCCGCTGATGGCAGTGGGGCTGTTCTTCATGGTCCGCGCGCTGGTCCGCCCGGCGCTGGGCAGCGTGCCGCCGCCCCCGGCATGAGCGACAGTGCCGACAAGGAAGCGCTGGGCACGATCTTTCGCCGTCTGATCGCCAACACCGGCCCGATCAGCCTGATGCATTACATGGGCGAATCCAACGCCCGCTACTATTCCTCGCGCGATCCGCTGGGGCTGGCCGGGGATTTCGTCACCGCGCCCGAAATCAGCCAGATGTTCGGCGAGCTGATCGGGCTGTGGCTGGCCGACATCTGGATCCGCGCCGGGCGCGAAGAGCCGGTCCACTATGTCGAGCTTGGCCCCGGACGCGGGACCCTCGCGGCGGATGCCTTGCGCGCCGCCAGGCGCTATGGCCTTGAACCGCAGATCCATCTGGTCGAGGCATCCTCGGTGCTGCGCGACGTCCAGCTCGCCGCGATACCGGGGGCGCAGTGGCATTACGATCTCTCGACCATCCCGCCCTATGGCCCGGTGCTGGTGGTCGCCAACGAATTCCTCGATGCCCTGCCGGTGCGCCAGCTGGTGATGACCGCCGATGGCTGGCGCGAGCGCATGGTGATCGCCGAGGGCGAGCGGTTTGCCTGCATGGCCGGAACCCAGCCGATGGACGCCGCCGTGCCCGAGGCGCGCCGCACGGCCGCGCCGGGCACGATCATCGAGACCTGCCCCGGCGCGGCGGCGACGGTCTATGAAGTGGCCGGGCGGCTGATCGAGCAGGGCGGCGCGGCGTTGTTCATCGATTACGGCCACGACGAGCTGCGCGACGGATCGACCCTTCAGGCGGTGCGGGCGCACCTTAAGGTCGATCCCTTCACCATGCCGGGCGAAGCCGACCTGACCGCCCACGTCGATTTCGCCACCCTCGCCCCGATCGCGCAGTCACGCGGCTGCAAGTGGCTGGGCACGGTTCCGCAGGGGCGCTGGCTGCGCAACCTCGGGATCGAGGCGCGCGCCGAAGCGCTTTCCGCAACCGCCCCCCAACACGCCGCCGCGATCCACGCCGCCAAGGACCGGCTGGTCGGCGAAGGCCAGATGGGGCTGCTGTTCAAGGTCATGGGCCTCGCCGCACCAAGCTGGCCGGACGGGGCTGGGTTCTGACCTTCAGGTCGGCATCGCCCGTTCGATGATCGCCCGGCAATCGATCGCGGCGTCGAAGGCGCCATAGGCCATGCCGCGCTCGCCCAGCCGCAGGGTGCAGAAGGCGTCGGCATTGGGATTGTCCCAGGCCAGCAGCACCGCCGCCTGGGCGGCGAGCGCGGCGCGTTCGACCATCAGCCGCGCGGTGCCCTCGTGAACCGCGGCCAGATCGAAGCCGGCCAGGAACCGGTCATAGGCCTGGTTCTTGCCGCGCTGGGCGATCAGGAACGCCTGCACCGCCTCAAGCGCATCGGGTTCGCGCCCCAGCGCGCGCAGCACGTCGAGCGCGATGACGTTGCCCGATCCCTCCCAGATCGCGTTGAGCGGTGATTGGCGGAACAGCCGCGGCATCGGCCCGGCCTCGACATAACCGGCGCCGCCGTGGGCCTCCATCGCCTCATAGACCATGCCCGGCGCGCGCTTGCACACCCAGTACTTGGCGATCGGGGTCAGCAGCCGGGCGAGCGGATCGTCCGCGTCGATCGCCTGGGCGAGACGAAAGCCAAGTGCGGTCGCCGCCTCAACCTCCAGCGCGAGATCGGCCAGCACCGCGCTCATCGCTGGCTGATCGACCAGCCGCTTCTGGAAGGCCGAGCGGTGCGCGGTGTGCCACAGCGCCTGGGCGAGGCTGGCGCGCATCTGGCTGGCCGAGCCCATCACGCAATCGAGCCGGGTCAGCTGAACCATCTGGATGATCGTTGCCACCCCGCGCCCCTCGGGCCCGACCCGCCGGGCAAGCGCGCCGTGGTATTCGATCTCGGACGAGGCGTTGGACTTGTCACCCAGCTTGTCCTTGAGCCGCATCACCCGGAAACCGGCGTTGCGCTCCCCATCGGGGAGCCAGCGCGGCACCAGGAAGCAGGTCATCCCGCCCTCAGCATAGGCCAGAGTCAGAAACGCATCGCACATCGGCGCCGAGCAGAACCACTTGTGGCCGGTGAGGCTGTACCAACCGTCATCGCCGGTGGGCACGGCGCGGGTGGTATTGGCGCGCACGTCCGATCCGCCCTGCTTCTCGGTCATCGCCATGCCGATGGTCACTCCGGCCTTTTCGGAGGCCGGGCGGAAAGCGGGATCGTAGCGCCCGGCGCGGATCCGGGGAATCCACTCGTCGGCCACGGCGGGTTCGCAGGCCAGCGCGGGAACCGCGGCATAGGTCATGGTCATCGGGCAGGTGGTGCCGTTATCGACCTGGCTGGTGAGATGGAGCACCGCGGCATGCCCCACATGCCCCGCCGCTTCGCCGTTCCAGGCGATCGAAGCGAAGCCGCTGTCAAGCCCGAGACGCATCAGATCGTGATAGGCGGGATGGAACTTCACCTCGTCGACCCGGTGGCCAAAGCGATCGAAGTTATCCAGCACCGGCAGCACCCGGTTGGCCTCCATGCCCCAGCCGATCGCCTCGGCGCTGCCGCATCTAGCGCCCAGCGCGCCTAGCCGCGCGACGTGGCCCGCTCCGCCCGCCGCCCGCAGCGCATCCTGCAAGGCGCGATCGGTCGCGAACAGATTGGTATCCTCCAGCGGCGGCGGCTGATTGAAAACCTCGTGGGTATCCTGCGCCGTGATCGGCTTGCCGTAGGCCATGCCCCGTCCTCTCGCTGTTTGGCGCAAGCCTAGCGCATCGCCCGGCCCGGTCAAACCCGGGCTAAGACCCGCCTCGGTAAATCTAGGACGCTTGACAAATTTCATTTGCAAGGTTCTTGCGGTGAGCCTGCGCCTTGCCATGCGCGGCATTGCCGGGCAATCCTGGGCCCGAGGGGAGTATTATGCGCGCCACGCCCGATTTCGATTTCGCCTTGCCCGATAGCGCCCGGATGATTCGCGATGCGGTTGGCCGCTTCGCCGACGAACAGATCGCTCCGCTTGCCAGCCGGATCGATGCCGAAGACTGGTTCCCGCGCGCCGAGCTGTGGACGGCGATGGGCGAGCTGGGTCTGCACGGGATCACTGTTGAGGAAGAATGGGGCGGGCTGGGCCTGGGCTACCTCGACCACGTGATCGCGGTTGAGGAAGTGAGCCGGGCCAGCGCATCGCTCGGCCTTAGCTACGGCGCGCATTCCAACCTCTGCGTCAACCAGATCCGCCGCTGGGGGAGCGACGAACAGAAGGCCAAATATCTGCCCGGCCTGATTTCGGGCGAGCATGTCGGCAGCCTGGCAATGTCGGAGGCCGGAGCGGGATCGGACGTGGTCTCGATGAAGCTCAAGGCCGATGCGGTGCAGGGCGGCTATGTGCTCAATGGCACCAAGTTCTGGATCACCAACGCAACCTACGCAGACACGCTGGTGGTCTATGCCAAGTCGGCGCACGAGGCCGGCAGCCGCGGGATCACCGCCTTCCTGATCGAAAAGGACGACGAAGGGTTCTCGATCGGCCAGAAGATCGACAAGATGGGGATGCGCGGCAGCCCCACTGCCGAGCTGGTGTTCAACGATTGCTTCGTTCCCGAGGACCGGATCATGGGGCCGCTCCACGGCGGGGTGGGCGTGCTGATGAGCGGCCTCGATTATGAGCGTGTGGTCCTCGCCGGGCTGCAACTGGGCGTGATGCAGGCCTGCCTCGATTGCGTGATCCCCTACGTGCGTGAGCGCAAGCAGTTCGGCAAGCCGATCGGCGCGTTCCAGCTGATCCAGGCCAAGGTGGCCGACATGTACGTCGCGCTGCAATCGGCGCGGGCCTATACCTATGCGGTCGCGAAAAGCTGCGATGCCGGGCAGACCACCCGCTTCGACGCGGCGGGTGCGATCCTGCTGGCGAGCGAAAACGCCTTCCGCGTTGCGGGCGAGGCGGTCCAGGCGCTCGGCGGGGCGGGCTATACCCGCGACTGGCCGGTGGAACGCTACCTGCGCGACGCCAAACTGCTCGACATCGGCGCGGGGACCAACGAGATCAGGCGGATGCTGATCGGGCGCGAGCTGATCGGAGCGGGGGCGTGAGCGCTCCCGTTCTCCCCACGGCGCTCAACCCCGAAGACCCGCAAGCCCAGGCCCGCGCCGCGCACAACCGCGCGCTGGCCGCAGAACTGCGCGTCCGGGTGGCCGAAGCTGCGCTGGGCGGCTCCGAGAAGAGCCGCGAGCGCCACACCGCGCGGGGCAAGCTGCTTCCGCGTGAGCGGGTGGAGCGCCTGCTCGATCCCGGCTCGCCCTTGCTCGAGATCGGCCAGCTTGCCGCCTGCGACATGTATGAGGGCGAGGTTCCGGGCGCTGGGATCATCACCGCGATCGGGCGGGTTTCGGGCCGCCAGTGCATGATCGTTGCCAACGATGCCACGGTGAAGGGCGGCACCTATTACCCGCTGACGGTCAAGAAGCACCTGCGCGCGCAGGAGATTGCCGAGGCCAATCGTCTGCCATGCATCTACCTGGTCGACAGCGGCGGGGCCAACCTGCCGCACCAGAGCGAGGTCTTTCCGGACCGCGATCACTTTGGCCGGATCTTTTTCAACCAGGCGCAGATGAGCGCCAAGGGCATTGCCCAGATCGCCTGCGTGATGGGCTCCTGCACCGCAGGCGGGGCCTATGTTCCGGCGATGAGCGACGAGACGGTGATCGTGCGCGAACAGGGCACGATCTTCCTGGCCGGACCGCCGCTGGTCAAGGCCGCCACAGGGGAAGAGATCAGCGCCGAGGATCTGGGCGGGGGCGATCTTCATGCCCGCAAGTCGGGCGTGGTCGATCATCTGGCCGAGAACGACGAACACGCGCTGACCATAGTGCGCGATATCGTATCGCACCTTGGCGCCAACACCGGCGCGGCGCAGGATATGGCCCGGAATGAACCCCGCCCGCCGAAATACGATGCCGATGAGCTCTATGCGCTGATCCCCGAGGATGTGCGCGCGCCCTATGACGTCCACGAAGTCATCGCCCGGCTGGTCGATGGCAGCGAGTTCCACGAATTCAAGGCGCATTACGGCAGTACGCTGGTCTGCGGCTTTGCGCACATCTGGGGCATGCCGGTGGCGATCCTCGCCAACAACGGCGTGCTGTTCAGCGAGAGCGCGGTCAAGGGCGCGCACTTCATCGAGCTCGCCTGCCAGCGGCGCATTCCGCTGCTGTTCCTGCAGAACATCTCGGGCTTCATGGTCGGCGGCAAGTACGAGGCCGAGGGGATCGCGAAGCACGGCGCCAAACTGGTCACCGCGGTTGCCACCGCCACGGTGCCCAAGATCACCGTGCTGATCGGCGGCAGCTTTGGCGCGGGCAACTATGGCATGTGCGGCCGCGCCTACAGCCCGCGCTTCCTGTTCTCCTGGCCCAACAGCCGGATCAGCGTGATGGGCGGCGAACAGGCCGCGAGCGTGCTCGCCACCGTCCACCGCGATGCCGACAAGTGGACGCCGCAGGAGGCCGAGGCTTTCAAGGCCCCGATCCGTCAGAAATACGAAGACGAAGGCAACCCCTACCACGCCACAGCGCGGCTGTGGGACGATGGGGTGATCGACCCCGCGCAGACCCGCGACGTGCTGGGGCTGGCGCTCGCGGCGGCATTGGAGGCGCCGATCCCTGATCGGCCCGCCTTCGGGGTATTCCGGATGTAGCTCTCCCATTCTCCCACGAAGCTGCTAAGCCTTGGCGCGGAGAGGGGAGAATGTATGGACGCCGCGATAGACCGGCCGCCATCGCTGCTGTCGCGCCTGGTCAAGGCGGCGCTGCTCTGGCTGTATCGACGCAAGGGCTGGACACTGGTTGAGCGGCACCCGGCGCCGCGGCGCTGCGTAATCCTTGGCGTACCCCACACCTCCAACTGGGATTTCGTGTTCTTCCTTGGCGCGACCTGGCAGCTGGGGATCGTGCCCGCCTTCATGGGCAAGCACACCCTGTTCAAATGGCCGATGACGCGCTTCATGTTCGACATGGGCGGCATCCCCGTCAACCGCACGGTCAAGGCCAACTACGTCGATCAGGTGGTGAGCGCATTCGCCCGGCGCGAAGATCTGGCTCTGGTGATCGCGCCCGAGGGGACGCGCAGCTCGAAAGGGGCCTGGCGCTCGGGCTTTTACCATATCGCCCAGGAGGCAGGTGTGCCGATCGTTCCGGCCTGGGTCGACAATGCGACCATGACCGGCGGAATCGGCGAGCCGCTGATGCCCAGCGGAGACTACGGTGCCGACATGGCCAAGCTGCTGGCATTCTACCGCGCGCGCATTCCGGGGCATCCGCGCTGGGACGTGCTTGAGGCCTCGCTGATGGGCGAGAAGGGAGCTGCACATGGCTGACGCTCTGCTGGTCAACGCCGCCGTACTTGGCGCGCTTTTGCTGTTGCTGTGGCGCCTGGCGATGCGGATCGGCGACGTGTCCTTTATCGATGCGGTATGGGGCGGAGGCATGGCGCTGCTCGCGCTGACCAGTTGGTTCCAGGCCGACGAAACGGGCACCCGCGTCACAATGATCGCGGCTATGGCCGTGATCTGGGGGATGCGACTGTGCCTGCACTTGCTTGGCCGCTGGCGCGCCAGCGGCGAGGATCCGCGCTATGCCCGCATGCTTGGCAAGGCCCGCGAAAAGGGGCGTTATGCGGGCGCGGCGCTGCGTATGGTGTTCATCCCACAGGCCCTGCTGCTTTACCTTACCTGCCTCCCCGCGCAGCTGGGCGTGCTGGCCAGCAGCGACGCGCCGATCGATCCGCTGGCCCAGGCAGGATTGTTCCTGTGGCTGCTGGGCATGGTGTTCGAGGTAACGGGCGATGCCCAGCTCAAGGCGTTTCGCGCCGATCCCGCGAACCGGGGCAAGGTGCTTGATAGCGGGCTGTGGCGCTATACCCGCCACCCCAACTACTTCGGCGATTGCTGCGTGTGGTGGGGCATCTGGCTGGCTGCAGCCGAGGCAGGCTGGGCGATCGCGCTCGCCGCCCTGCCCGGCCCCCTGTTCCTGACCTTCACGCTCACCCGCTGGTCGGGCAAGCCGCTGCTTGAAAAGGGGTTGTTGAAGAACCGCCCCGGCTATGCCGCCTATGTCGCGCGCACATCGGGCTTTTTCCCCTGGCCCCCTAAGGACTGACCTCGATAGCGCGCTGTTCGTCGCTGACCGCGCGGGCGGGCGAGACCTTTAGCCAGGCCTCGAGCGCATCGAGATCGGACATGCCGATCGTCGCCTCGCGCTGCGCGGCCAGCGCGGTGAAGCTGTCACCGCCCTGGGCAAGGAAATTGTTGGTGGTAACCCGGTAGGTCGCGGCCGGATCGATCGGCTGACCATCGAGGGTCATCGCCACGATCCGCTCACCCACCGCGCGCGAACGGTCGTAGCGGAAGGAAAATCCCGCCGAAACCGCCAGCACCTGTTCGGGGCCCTGGGCATCGAATCCTTGTTCGAGCACCGCCTTGAGCTGCGCCCCGGTCAGGCTTTGGGTGACCAGCACGTTGTTGAAGGGCTGCACCGCGTAGATATCGCCGAAGGTGACTGCCCCGCCCGCCGCAGGAACCAGCGCCGCACGGATCCCGAACGGGTTCATCAGCGCGATCTGCGCGCCCGCGCCGCGGGTCGCGGCCAGCTGGGCATCGGCGATCAGGTTGCCCAGCGCGCTGCCGCTGGCCGGACCGGTCAGCGCGCCAACCGGACGCCGGGCATAGGTGCCCGCCGCCTCGACATAGGTGCCGACATAGGCCGCGACATCTGGGCGGGGGGCGAACTGCGGGTAAAGCGCGCTCGGCTCAACCGCGCCGCGCGATCCGGTGTACCCCTGGCTCTGCACGATCACGTTGCTGGCCCGCTTTGCCACCACCCTGCCGGCCCTGGGATCGATTTCGAGCTCGATATCGGTCACGAGCTCGCCATAGACCCCGGCGCTGGTCAGCAGCAGCGGATGCGCCGGATTGAGCGCGGCGTAGTCGCAGACATAGGCCTTGTGGGTATGGCCCGAGACCACCAGATCGACCCTGGGATCGAGCCGGTCGAGGATCGGGCGGATCTCACCGGTCAGGCCATCGCAGCCGCCCGGGTTCCCGCTGCTCGCCTGGCTGCCGCCCTGATGGATCAGCACCACCACCGCGTCAGCCCCCTTGGCCTTGAGCCGGGGGACAAGGGCATTGATCGCATCGGCCTCGTCACCGAAGGTCAGCCCCTTGATCCCGCCGGGCGCGACCAGCTCGGGCGTGCCCTTCAGCGTCAGACCGATGATCCCGACCTTCACCCGGGCGCGGCCCTTGCCGAAGGTGCGGATCGCGCTGGCGGGAAACAGCGTCTTGCCGTTTTCGGTACGGGTAGAGGCGGACAGAAACGCGAATTTCGCCCCTCCGAACTGCTCGACGGCGCAGGGCTGGCGCGGCGTGTTCTGCTGGCAGCCCCCGTTCTGCATCCGCAGCAGCTCGATGCGACCGCGATCAAATTCGTGATTGCCGACCGCATTGAAATCGAGCCCGATCCGGTTGGCAACGCCGATCGCCGGCTCGTCGAGGTAGAGCGAGGAGGAAAGCTGCGAGGCCGAGATCAGATCACCGGCCGAAACCACCAGATGATTGGGATACTTGCCCTTCACCGTATCGACCGCGCTGGCCAGCCAGGCCGCACCGCCGGCCGGCACCTGCACCGTCCCGCTCTTGCCGTCGGGCGCGCTCACCGCCTGGCGCGGCGGCTCAAGCGCGCCGTGAAAATCGTTGATGGCGACAATCCCGACCGTGACCGGCGCGACCAGCGCGGCCGAACGCGGCGCGGCCTGCCCCGCGCAGGCGGCGAGCAGCGGAAGAACCAGGGCGGGCACCAGGCGCGATGCACGGTGTGTGGAGGCAAAAGGATCGGTCATGGGCTTTTTCCTAGCCGAATGCGGCAAATCGGCAACCTCCGCGTATTGCCCTTGCAAGACAGTTTCTTGAAATTTCCGGGCGAAGTTTTATTTGGGGAGCCACGAAGAGTCCCCAGGGAGTTTCGAGACATGGCAAGGCCGCAAACCGACATCGAGGGCGGGCGCGAAGCGCTGATCGATCTGGTCATCGAGCTGATCGAGGAGCGCGGCTCAACCAATCTTACGGTGACCGAACTGGCCGCCCGCGCAAAGATGTCCCCGGCCAGCCTCTATCGCTATTTCGAGAGCAAGGAGACGCTGATCGAAGCCGTGGCAGAGCGCTGGTTCCAGCCCAAGGTTGCGATCATGGAAGAGGTGACCGCCAGCGATCTCAATCCCCGCCGTAAGATGTTTGAATTCTTCGCCCGCCGCTTCGCGCTGATGAAGGCCGAATGGGATCGCGATCCGGTGGCGTTTTCCAGCTATGTCGAACTGGGCAAGGAAAACTACGAACTGGTGCGATCCTATGTCGATCTGGGCGATCACTATCTGGCCGAAATCATCGGCGAAGCCATGGCCGAGGGCCATTTTGCCGGACTTTCGATCGATGAGGCGCTCAGCCTGGTCAACCAGATGGTCAACGTCTACGTCAATATCGGGGCGATGGAGCAGATGATGCACCGCCTCACCACCGACAAGCTGGCGATGATCGTCGATGCCATGTTTGACGGGCTTTCCGCGACCGACCGGGGCGCCAAGGCGGTGAAGGGACTGCGCGCCGCCTAGCGCGCGCGGCTGCGGCACATTACTTACAAGGGTGTGAGCACCGCCCTTCCCCATTTTTTCCCGATCGGGATCGATCCCGTCGACATCGACTTCATGGGTCATGTCAACAACGCCTCCTACCTCAAATGGGTGCAGGACGCGGTGATCGATCACTGGCGCTCGCTGGCCCCGCCCGAGGCGATTGCCGCGCACCTGTGGGTCGCGCTCAAGCACGAAATCACCTATCGCCGCCCGACCTTCCTGGGCGACGAAGTGATCGCCACGGTGCTGCTGGAAAGGTTCCAGGGCGCGCGCGCAACCTATGAAACGGTGATCCGCCGGGGCGAGGAAGTTCTGGCCGAAATCAGGTCCAGCTGGTGCTGCATCGACGCCGAAACCCTGCGCCCGGCGCGCCTCGCCCGCGATGTGATCGCGCGGTTCTTTCCCGAAGCCCAGCCGGGCTGACCCTGTCGCTCAGACGTCCAGATTCGCCACGTTCAGCGCGTTTTCCTGAATGAAGTCGCGGCGCGGCTCGACCACGTCGCCCATCAGGCGGGTGAAAATCTCGTCCGTAACGTCGGCATCCTCGACCTTGACCTGCAGCAGGCTGCGGTTGTCGGGATCGAGCGTGGTTTCCCACAGCTGCTCGGCGTTCATTTCGCCCAGACCCTTGTAACGCGCGATCGACAGCCCCCGGCGCCCCGTGGCCAGAACCGCATCGAGCAGCTGGGTGGGTCGCACGATCGCCCCTTCGGCGGAAACCGCACGCGTCGGCGCCGATTCGGCCTCCTCGGCTTCGTCGACCGCTTCGCCATCGGCTTCGGCGGCTCCGGCGCGGACCAGCCGCGCCACCCCGGCATAGGCCTCGCGCTGCTCACCGGCGAGGCGGGCCAGCTTGCGCGCCTCGGCGCTGGTCAGGAAGGCCGCTTCGACCGGGTAGGCATCGGTCACCCCGCGCCAGACCCGTTCGATCAGCACCGAGCCATCCTCGCGCAGACTGGCCGACCACACCGCCTCGGGGTCCGCGCTTCCCAGCCGCGTGGCAGCACGGGTCAGGGCGGCTTTGCGCGCCGCGCGGTCAAGCTCGGGATCGAGCGCCTCGTCGAGAGCCAGCGCCTCGATCACGGCGGGATCGTAGCGCCGGGGGACGAAGCCCATCAGCGCGCGCAGCCTGAGCGCATGTTCGACCAGCGCCTCAAGCTCGGCGCCGCCCCGCGCCCCGCCCCGGGTTTCAAGCACGCGCCCGGCGAGCCCCGCTTCGACCAGATAGCGATCGAGCGCGGCGCCGTCCTTGAGGTAAACCTCGCTGCGCCCCTTGCTGACCTTGTAGAGCGGCGGCTGGGCGATGAAGAGGTGGCCGGCCTTGATGATTTCGGGCATCTGGCGGTGGAAGAAGGTGAGCAGCAGGGTGCGGATATGCGCACCGTCGACGTCGGCGTCGGTCATGATCACGATCTTGTGATAGCGCAGTTTTTCAAGGTTGAACTCGTCGCGGATCCCGGTGCCCATCGCCTGGATCAGGGTGCCGACTTCCTTGGACGAGATGATCCGGTCAAACCGCGCGCGCTCGACGTTGAGGATCTTGCCCTTGAGCGGCAGGATCGCCTGGATGTGCCGGTCACGCCCCTGCTTGGCCGAGCCGCCCGCCGAATCCCCTTCGACCAGGAACAGCTCGCACTTGGCGGGATCGCGTTCCTGGCAATCGGCCAGCTTGCCGGGGAGGCTGGCAATGTCCATCGCCCCCTTGCGCCGGGTCAGCTCGCGCGCCTTGCGTGCGGCTTCGCGCGCGGCGGCGGCGTCGATGATCTTGCCGACCACCGCCTTGGCATAGGCAGGGTTTTCCTCGAGCCATTCGGTCATTCGGTCGGCCATCAGGCTTTCAAGCGGCTGGCGCACTTCGGAAGAAACCAGCTTGTCCTTGGTCTGGCTGGAGAACTTGGGATCGGGCAGCTTGACCGAGACGATCGCGGTCAGCCCCTCGCGCATATCCTCGCCGGTGAGGTTGACCTTTTCCTTCTTGAGCAGCCCCGACTTCTCGGCATAGCCATTGAGCGTGCGGGTCAGCGCGGCGCGGAACGCGGCCAGGTGGGTGCCGCCATCGCGCTGCGGGATGTTGTTGGTGAAGCACAGCACGTTTTCGTAATACGAATCGTTCCATTCCAGCGCGACGTCGATCCCGATTCCGTCACGGTTGGCGCTGATCGCGATCGGATCGGGTAGCAACGGCTGCTTGTTGCGATCGAGCCATTTGACGAAGGCGGCAATCCCGCCTTCATAAAACAGATCGTGCTCTTTGACCTCCTCTCCGCGCCGGTCGCGCAGGAGGATGCGCACCCCGGAATTGAGGAAGGCCAGCTCGCGGTAGCGGTGCTCAAGCTTCTCAAAATCGTAGGTGGTGACGTTCTTGAAAGTCTGGTCGCTGGCCAGGAAGGTCACCCGGGTGCCCTTTTTTCCGGCCGGGGCATCGCCCACTACCCTGAGCGGCGCCACGGCATCGCCGTGGGCGAACTTCATCCAGTGTTCCTTGCCCTCGCGCCACACGGTCAACTCAAGCCATTCGGACAGCGCGTTGACCACCGAGACACCTACCCCGTGGAGGCCGCCCGAAACCTTGTAGGCGTTGTCGTCCGAGGTATTCTCGAACTTGCCGCCCGCGTGAAGCTGGGTCATGATAACTTCGGCGGCCGAGACGCCTTCTTCCGCATGAATATCGACCGGAATCCCGCGCCCGTTATCTTCTACCGAGACCGAGCCATCGGGGTTGAGCTCGATCAGCACCAGATCGCAGTGCCCGGCCAGCGCCTCGTCGATCGCATTGTCCGACACCTCGAACACCATGTGGTGCAGGCCCGACCCGTCATCGGTATCGCCGATATACATGCCGGGGCGCTTGCGCACCGCGTCGAGGCCCTTGAGGACCTTGATCGAATCGGCGCCGTAGCTGTTCTGGTTGGGGGTGTTTTCTGCGGTTTCGGACATGGGCAGGATATAGGCAGTCACCGCCCATTTCCCAAGCCGGGAGGCGCCCGAAGCGCGGATTTTCCACAAGGTTCGCCCTCACCCGCCATCCCCCAATCTCCCCTTTCCTATGGCACCTGCGCATGCTCTAACCGCCGAACGCCAACCGGGGAGAAATTCGATGCGGGCATTCGCCGTTACCGCACTTGCCGCTTCGCTCATGGCGAGTCCGATCAGCGCGCAAGCCCAGGCGCTGCGGACCGATCAGACGGAATTTCGCGGCCTCTTCAAGGAACTGGTCGAAACCAACACCACCCTTTCTTCGGGCAGTTGCACACTGGCCGCCGAGCGGATGGCCGCGCGGCTCAAGGCGGCGGGACTCTCCGACGACCAGCTCACGCTCTATTCCACCTCGGATCATCCCCGCGAAGGCGGACTGGTGGCCGTCTGGCCGGGCACTTCCAGGACCTTGCGGCCGATCCTGCTGATCGCCCATGTCGATGTGGTCGAGGCCAAGCGCGAGGACTGGACCCGCGATCCCTTCACCCTGTTCGAGGAAGACGGCTTTTTCTACGCGCGCGGTACCGCCGACGACAAGGCGATGGCGGCGGTCTGGGTCGATACCCTGATCCGCTTCGCCAAAAGCGGTTATCACCCCAGGCGCACGGTCAAGCTTGCGCTTTCCTGCGGCGAGGAGACCAACGGGGCTTTCAACGGGATCGAGTGGCTGGCCGCCAACCGGCGCGAGCTGATCGATGCCGAATTTGCCCTCAACGAAGGCGGCGGGGGTGACAGCGACGGGCACGACAAGGTGCTCTCGCAGCAGGTTCAGATCGGCGAGAAGACCTTTGCCAACTTCGAGCTCGAAGCGCGCAACCCGGGCGGGCATTCCTCGATCCCGGTCCGCGAGAACGCGATCTATGACCTTTCGCGCGCGCTGGTGAAGATCCAGGACCACGAATTTCCGCTCGAAATGACCGACGTTACCCGCGCCTATTTTGCCAAGGCCGGCGCGGCCCGGCACGACGCTCTGGGCGATGCGATGGTCGCGCTTGCGGCCAACCCTCAGGACAAGGCCGCCGAAGCGGCGGTCAACGCCGACCGCGGGCTGCATTCCAATCTGCGCACGACCTGCGTTGCCACCACGGTGACGGCCGGCCATGCCCGCAATGCGCTGCCGCAGCGGGCGACCGCCAACGTCAACTGCCGGATCTTTCCCGGGCATTCGATCGAATCGATCCGCGACGAGCTGGCTCAGGTCATCGCGGATCCCTCGATCGGCATTGCCGTATTGCCGCCCCGGCGTCCTTCTCCGCCCGCGCCGCCGCTCGACCCCAAAGTGATCGCTCCGATGGAAAAGCTGGTTACCCGCTATTTTCCGGGTGCGCCGCTGATCCCGGCGATGTCCAATGGCTATACCGATGCGACCTTTCTCGGTGCAGTGGGCATTCCGACCTATGGTGTCCCGGGCATGTGGGGCTCGCCCGACGGGGACGGTGTGCACGGCCTCAATGAACGAATTTCAGCCAAATCGCTCTACACCGGGCGCGATTTCCTGTTCGATCTGGTCAAGGAACTGGCGGGCAAATGATCTGCCGGCCCAAGGAAGGAATCAGCATGATCCGCAAATCCCTCACCACGCTTACGGCCGCCGCGCTGCTGGCCGGATCGGCCGCCGCCCAGGATGCGCCGCCGCGCCCCGATCAGCTTGAATTTCGCGGGCTGTACAAGGAGCTGGTGGAAACCAACACCACTCTCTCTGCGGGTTCGTGCACCCTTGCCGCCGAACGGATGGCGGCGCGGCTCAAGGCCGCGGGTTTCGCCGAGGATCAACTGGTGCTGTTTTCGGTTCCCGAGCATCCCCGCGATGGCGGGCTGGTGGCGATCCTTCCCGGCAGCTCGAAAAAGCTGAAGCCGATGCTGCTGCTGGCGCATATCGACGTGGTTGAGGCCAATCGCGCCGACTGGGAGCGCGATCCCTTCACCCTGATCGAGGAAAACGGCTATTTCTATGCCCGCGGCACCGCCGACGACAAGGCCCAGGCCGCGATCTGGACCGACACCCTGATCCGCTTTGCCAAGGAAGGGTTCAAGCCCAAGCGGACGATCAAGCTGGCGCTGACCTGCGGCGAGGAAGCCTCCGGCGCGTTCAACGGCGCCGAGTGGCTGGCGAACAATCGGCGCGAGCTGATCGACGCCGAATTCGCGCTCAACGAAGGTGGCGGCGGGCGCTCGGACGGCAAGGGCAACGTGCTGGTCCAGACCGTGCAGGTGGGCGAAAAGGCCTATCAGGACTTTACCCTGACCGTGACCAACCCCGGCGGCCATTCCTCGCAGCCGGTGCCCGACAACGCGATCTATGCGATGAGCCAGGCGCTCGAGCGGGTCGGCGGCTATGAATTTCCGCTCGAATTCAACGATACCACCCGCGCCTTCTTCGCCAAGGCCGGGGCGATGCGCCACGACGAGACCGGTGCGGCGATGATCGCGCTGGCCGCCAACCCCGAGGACAAGGCTGCCGAGGCCACGGTCAACAAGGACAAGATGCTCCATTCGCTGCTGCGCACCACCTGCGTCGCGACCATGATCAAGGGCGGTCACGCCAAGAACGCCCTGCCGCAAAGCGTGAGCGCCAATGTCAATTGCCGGATGTTCCCGGGCCGCAGCGCCGAGGAAACCCAGGCCGCGCTGGCAGCCGCAATCGGCAACCCGGCGATCCACATCGAGCGCGACGTCAAGGACAAGCCGATCGCCAAGGTTCCGCCGCTCGATCCCAGGGTGATCGGTCCGATGGAAGTGTTGGTGGCAAAGCATTTTCCCGGCGTGCCTGCAATTCCCGCGATGTCGACCGGGGCAACCGACGCGGTCTACCTCGGTGCGGTGGGAATCCCGACCTATGGCGCGCCGGGGCTGTGGAACGATCCCGATGGCAACGGCACCCACGGCCTCAACGAACGCATCCGGGTGCGCGCGCTGATGGAAGGGCGCGATTACCTCTACGATCTGGTGAAGGTGCTTTCGGGGAAGTAGGGAAAATTTCTCGCCGCCTCACGGCGGTGCGGACAGGGCATCCGCCCTGTCCTGCCAAGCTGATCGCGGAGGCGATCAGCGCACCGAATGGGGGCACCGCACGAAACAAGAAGGCCGCCGCACCCACTGGTGTGGCGGCCCCTTGTTTGGGATTTGCGTCGATCCGCGGCGTCGTCAGACGATGGTCGCGGAAAACATCAGACCGCTGAGCGTAGCCGCGGCGATGATCGACAGCACCTGAACGATGCTGCGCATGGTGTTTCTCCTACACTTTAGTTTTGGCGAACTTACTTCGCAGATGCAACATAACCAATTTGGTAGAGAATAAAAGTGCAAATTCGGAAAAGGATGTTGCGTTTCCCGCAACGATAGTTTCGGCAACGCGTTGGCTGGACAGGCGCGCGCCGCGTCCGCAACATGAGGCCAAACACCGATTCCACCTGAGAGGACCATGAGCGACAATCCAGCCTCCCGCCTCGATGCCGAATTCGGCTCGTTTCCCGGCCTGATCGAGGCCTGGGGCCAGTTCCGGGGCGATGCCTGCGCGCTGTTCGATGGCACTACCCGCCTGAGCTGGCGCGAAACGGCGGAGCGAGTAGAACGGATCGCCGCGCGGCTTCAGCAGGACGGACTGGAGCGCGGACAGGCGGTGGCGATCCTGGGCACCTCATGCGTCAATTATGCGCTGATCTACCTCGCCGCGATCCGCGCCGGGGGCTGCGCCGCGCCGCTGACCACCAGCGCCAGTCCCGATCAGCTGAGGGGCATGGCGCTCGATTCGGGCGCGATCCACCTGTTCATCGACCGGGCCAAGCTGGACGAGCTGGGCCAATTCACCCTGCCGATCGCGCACCAGATCGTGTTCGACGAAGAGCTGGAGGCCTTCATGGCCCCGACCGGAACCCGGGCGGCACCGTTCGAGCCGGAAGACCGCGATCCGCTCAACATCATCTATTCCTCGGGCACCACCGGGATCCCCAAGGGGATCGTTCACAGCCACGGGATGCGCTGGCGGCAGATGACCTTTCGCGCCGCGCTCAATTACGGCACCGACAGCCGCACGCTGACCTCGACCCCGCTCTATTCCAACACCACCATGGCGGTGTTCCTGCCCACGCTCTATTCGGGCGGGTGCGTCTCGATCATGGGCAAGTTCGATAGCGAGAAATGGCTTGAGCGCGCGCAAAACGAAAAGATCACCCACACCATGCTGGTCCCGGTGCAATACCGGCGGCTGATGCATTTCGCGCAGTTCGATGATTACGATCT
Source organism: Novosphingobium sp. (assembly GCA_024236215.1). Taxonomy (GTDB): domain Bacteria; phylum Pseudomonadota; class Alphaproteobacteria; order Sphingomonadales; family Sphingomonadaceae; genus Novosphingobium. The sequence goes on along the minus strand of JACKKX010000003.1, from coordinate 337,030 downwards.
GTCATCGCTGAAGATGAAGTACTGCACCTCGGCGCCCTTTCCGGCCGAGCTCAAGGCCGAGGTGCTGGCACGCATGCCCGGCGGTCTGATAGAGATCTACGGCATGACCGAGGGCGGAGTGGCCTGCATCTTCCCGGTCCACGAGCATCCCGACAAGCTGCACACGGTGGGCTTTCCCGCGCCGGGCCACTTCCTCAAGGTGCTCGACGAGCAGGGCAACGAAGTGCCACCCGGCACGGCGGGCGAGCTGGTCGGCAAGAGCCCGACGATGATGCTGGGTTACAAGAACCAGCCCGAAAAGACCCGCGAGGGCTACTGGATCGATCCCGCCGACGGATCGACCTGGCAGCGCATGGGCGACGTCGGCCGGCTTGACGAGGATGGCTTCGTCGAGCTGGTCGGGCGGACCAAGGACGTAATCATCTCGGGCGGGTTCAACATCTTCCCGGTCGATCTCGAAACCGAACTGGCCAGGGACGAACGCGTTGCCGAAGCAGCGGTGGTGGGCGTGCCGAGCGAGGCCTGGGGCGAAACCCCGGTGGGCTTCGTGGTACTGAAAGCGGGGTTGGGCGAAGATGTCCTTGAGGATATCCGCAGCCTGGCCAACAGCCGCCTGGGCAAGACCCAGCGCGTTTCCGCGCTTCACGCGATTCCCGAAATGCCGCGCAGCCACATCGGCAAGCTGCTCAAGACCGAGCTGAGGGAGATGGTGGCGTCTGCCGTGCAATCGCCAGCCCCCTGAGGAACAGGGCCAGCGTCACGGCTGAAAAGGCGGCGGCGAGCAGGAAAGGCATGGTTGGAAGCTGGGCGATCGCGCCGGGTCCGTGAAACCGTTCGAACACCAGCGCGTAGAGCGGAGGACCGATGATCGCGGCGATACTGCCAACGGCCTGGGTCGCGCCCTGCAGCTCGCCCTGGCTGCTGGCCTCGATCGCCCTGCTGGCCAGCGCGGAGATCGAAGGGCTGATAAAGCCCTGCAGCCCCCCGACCACAATCGCGAAATAGACCCCGGCTGTACTGCCGGCCAGCGTATAGAGCACCGCCGAAGCCAGGAAACTGAGGACCCCGATCGTCACCGCCATCCGCTCGCCCAGCCGGGGCGCGACATAGCGCAGCCCCAGACCCTGGACCAGCGCGCTCGATATTCCCACCACCCCCAGCGCCAGCCCGATCGCCTTGCTGTCAAAGCCCCACGCCGCGATCGCCACATAGGACCACATCGCCGGATAGACCACGTGCGCCAGCATCCAGAACCCGGTGGCGGCGATGAACCACACGGTCGCGCCGCTTTGGCGGCGAAGCGCCTTCAGCGCGGCAAAGGCGTTGGCACGGGTCCAGTCGAAGGCGCGGCGATGTTCGCTCGCCAGGCTTTCGCGCAGCACGAACCAGCCGAGCAGGGCATTGGCGAAGGCCAGGGCAGCCGCCGTCAGGAACGGTACGCGCGGCCCCAATACGGCGAGCAGCCCGCCCAGCGCCGGACCGAAGATGAAGCCGAAGCCGAAGGCCATCCCCATCAGCCCGAAATTGGCAGCGCGCTTTTCGGGCGGCGATACGTCGGCGATGAAAGAATAGGCCGCAGTCCAGCTTGCCCCGGTGACCCCCGCAGCGAGCCGGCCCAACACCAGCCACCACAGCGACGGGGCAAGACCCATCACCAGATAGTCGATCCCGAACCCCAGCAAAGAGGCCAGCAAGACCGGGCGGCGGCCATAGCGATCCGAGAGATTGCCAATCACCGGGGCAAAGACAAACTGCAGCGCGGCATAGCCCGCCCCCAGCCAACCTGCCCACACCGCCGCGCTGTCGACCGTCATGCGGCCAAGATCCATGATCAGCCCGGGCAAAACCGGCATCACCAGGCCGAAGCCAAGCATGTCGATCAGGACGATGCCGAAAACCACCGCAATCGAGGCGCGCTGTTCCAAGCCCTTTCTCCCCAGGAGAGACGCACTGCAATAGGCCCATGAACGCGTCTGGCAATCCTCACGCGGCGACCGGCACCTGCTCGATCAGCGCCAGGGGTCGGCCTTCGTTGTCGGCAAAGAAAGCCATCCATTCCTCAGTGCCATCCGCGTGCCGGTGGATCATGTGCGGGGCGTGGGTGAATTGCACACCCTTCGCCTCGAGTTCGGCCTGGCGGGCATGGATGCCGGTCGTGCGAAAATAGAGCAGTGATTCGCTGACGTTGCCATCACCTTCCGACAGGAACAGCCGCACTCCGTCACAATCGAAGAAGGCCAGGTTGCCGAAGCTGTAAAGGTGGGGAAGCCCCAACCTGTTCGCGAAGAAATCCGTCGCCGCCGCGATATCCGCAACCGAGCGGGCGATCTGCCCGATCGCGCCAAAAGATACACCTTGTGCGATGCTGTCTGTCATCACTTTTTTCCTCCGTCCAAGGGCGCTTGTCGCGGAAACCCCATCCCATCGTTGCAGCTGCCTGCGACTTTCCAGCCCGAGCTTGAGCAAGGCATTGGCTATGTGGAACTTCACCGCATCGCGGCTGACCCCCCGCGCCCGGGCAATCTCGGGATTGCTCCGGCCGTGCCGCACGGCTTCCACCACCCGCCACTCGCCGGGGGTGAGCACATCGGGGTGTGGCGGTCGGCCACGGCCGTTTCGGGTTCTGCCCATTGCGCATGCCTAAGCGGAAACCGGGCGAATTACCCTACCCATGTTCCAATCCGGCGCGGCGATGCGCTGGACAGATTCGAGCCAAGCCATTATCGGCCCGCCATGACCATCCAGCCTTCAGACTCCATCCTGATCGTCGATTTCGGCAGCCAGGTCACCCAGCTCATCGCGCGGCGCGTGCGCGAAGCCGGGGTCTATAGCGAAATCGCCCCGTTCAGCCATGCCGCCGCCGCCTTCGCGCGGATGAAGCCGCGGGGGATCATCCTTTCGGGTTCGCCGGCATCGGTGCTGGATCAGGACGGGCCGCGCATTCCGGCTGAAATCCTCGAATCGGGGCTGCCGATCCTGGGGATCTGCTATGGCCAGCAGGCGCTGATGCATCAGCTGGGCGGCGAAGTGCTGGCGGGCGATGCGGGCGAGTTCGGCCGCGCCTTCATCGAGATCACCGATGGCTGCGCGCTGTTCGACGGCCTGTGGGCCGAAGGCGAAAAGCACCAGGTGTGGATGAGCCACGGCGACAAGGTTACGCGCCTCGCCCCCGGTTTCCGCGCGGTGGCGACCAGCCCGGGCTCACCCTTTGCCGTGGTCGCCGACGATGCGCGGCGGATCTACGCCACCCAGTTCCACATGGAAGTGGTCCACACCCCCGACGGAGCGAAGCTGCTCAAGAACTTCGTGCGCCACGTCTGCGGGCTGGCCGGCGACTGGACCATGGCCGAGTTCCGCAAGACCAAGATCGAGGAAATCCGCGCCCAGGTGGGCAAGGGCAAGGTGATCTGCGGGCTTTCCGGCGGGGTCGACAGCGCGGTCGCCGCGGTACTGATCCATGAGGCGATCGGCGATCAGCTGACCTGCGTCTTCGTCGATCACGGGCTGATGCGGCTGGGCGAGGCCGAACAGGTCGTCAGCCTGTTCAAGGGGCATTACAATATCCCGTTGATCCACAAGGACGTCTCTGCGCTGTTCCTCGGCGGGCTGGCGGGCGTCACCGATCCCGAGGCCAAGCGCAAGTTCATCGGCAAGACCTTCATCGACGTGTTCGAGGCCGAGGCCAAGCAGATCGGCGGGGCCGAATTCCTCGCCCAGGGCACGCTCTATCCCGATGTCATCGAAAGCGTTTCGTTCACCGGCGGGCCGAGCGTGACGATCAAGAGCCACCACAACGTTGGCGGCCTGCCCGAGCGGATGAACATGAGCCTGGTCGAGCCGCTGCGCGAACTGTTCAAGGACGAGGTGCGCGAACTGGGCCGCGAACTCGGCCTGCCCGAGGTGTTCGTCGGCCGCCATCCCTTCCCGGGGCCGGGCCTGGCGATCCGCATCCCAGGCGAGGTGAACCGCGAGCGCTGCGACATCCTGCGCAAGGCCGATGCGATCTACCTCGAGGAAATCCGCAGTGCCGGGCTTTACGATGCGATCTGGCAGGCCTTCGCCGTGCTGCTTCCTGTCAAGACCGTGGGAGTGATGGGCGATTATCGCACCTACGATTCGGTCTGCGCCTTGCGCGCGGTGACCAGCACCGACGGGATGACTGCCGATATCTATCCCTTCGACGCCGCTTTTCTCAGCCGCGTGGCGACCCGGATCATCAACGAGGTCAAGGGGATCAACCGGGTGGTCTACGACTATACCAGCAAGCCCCCCGGGACGATCGAGTGGGAATAAGGGTCGGGTCCGCGACCGATGCCGACCGCGCCGCAGTCATCGCGCTGTGGCAGGCGGCCGGGCTAACCCGGCCGTGGAACGATCCCGGCGCCGATTTCGACCTTGCCCTGGGCAATCCGACATCGACGGTGCTCCTCGCGCGCGAGGGCGAAGCCCTTGTCGGCAGCGTCATGGCCGGGTTCGACGGGCATCGCGGTTGGGTCTATTATCTCGCCACGGATCCGGATCATCTGAAACGGGGGGTCGGCCGCATGCTGATGGCCGCCGCCGAAGGCTGGCTGCGCCAACTCGGCTGCCCGCGGATTCGCCTGATGGTCCGCGGCGAAAATCTGGCCGCGCGGGGCTTTTACCGGGCAATTGGCTATGACGATCAGGACGTGGTGACCCTGGGGCGAACGCTCTAACGGCCCGCCGAAGTTTGCCCCTGGGCCAGGCGCCGCATCGCCTGCGGGGGGTGGCCGAAAGCGCGCAGAAAAGCCCGGCGCATCCGTTCGGGATCATGGAACCCGACCTGCACCGCGATCCGCTCGATCGGTAGCGCGCCGCTTTCCACCAGATCCCTCGCCGCTTCGATCCGCAGCCGCTCGACGACCTTGGCGGGGCTTTTCCCGAGCGCGCGCGTAAAGCTGCGGGAAAAGTTGCGCGGGCTCATTCCGGTACGGTCAGCCAGAGCCTCGACCGTGAGCCGTGCCGCCAGGTTTTCGCGGATCCAGCCCAGCAGTTCGGAATAGCGATCATCGCCGCAGTCCAGCTCAAGCAGGGTGGAAAACTGCGATTGCCCGCCCGGACGCCGGTAATAGACCACCATTTCCTGCGCCACGGCCCGTGCGGTTACCTCACCCAGATCTTCGGCGATCATTGCCAGCGCAAGATCGATCCCGGCGGTGATCCCGGCCGAGGTCCAGACCGGGCCATCGACGATGAAGATAGCATCGGCAATCACATCGACTCGGGGAAAGCGCGCAGCCAGATCGGGCGCGCGGCGCCAGTGGGTGGTGGCCCGGCGGCCATCCAGCAGCCCCGCGGCGGCAAGCAGATAGGCGCCCGAGCAGATGCTGCCCAAGCGCCGCGCCTGCCCGGCGCCGCGCCGCAGGAATTCGCACAGCGCCGGATCGTGCATCGCCTTGCGGCTGCCATCTCCGCCAGCGACCAGAACGGTATCGAAACCGCCCGCTCCGCTAAGGGGCCTGGCTTGCAGCGCGATCCCTGCCGAAGCCGCAACCGTCCCGCCCTCTGCCGCAAGGAGCGTCAGGCGATAGGCATCGGGAGCGAAACGCCCGGCGATTTCGAATGCCGCCACCGGCCCGGTCACATCAAGGATCTGGAAGGCGGGAAAGAGAATCAAGGCGACGGTGCGGGTCATGGCCTGAATTGAGGGATCATTGTCATTTCGTCAAGGCGGCCGTGGTGGCACAAGGGGAGCCATCAATTTGGGAGTGAGCCGATGCCCGACCAGCCCTTTACCGTCGTTTTCGCGATCTATCCCGGCATGACCCATCTCGATTTCACCGGGCCGCACCAGTTCATTTCGCGCATGCCGAACAGCGTGACGATCATCGCCAGCCCAGCTGGAGGCGAAGTCCCCGCCGATGGACTTGTCTTCGCCGCGACTGTGCCGATCGCGGGCATCGAACGCTGCGATCTGCTCTGCGTGCCGGGCGGCAGCAATGCACTCGATTGGGCGCTCGATCCCGACTTTGTCGGCCAGATCCGCCGCCTCGCGGCATCGGCGCGCTATGTCACCTCGGTCTGCACCGGTTCTCTGATCCTGGGGGCGGCCGGCCTGCTTTCCGGCAAGCGCGCCGCCTGCCACTGGGCCTGGCGCGATCTGCTCCCCGCGTTTGGCGCCATACCCGACCCGGCCCGGGTGGTGCGCGAAGGCAATTTGATCACCGGCGGCGGGGTAACCGCAGGGATCGACTTTGCCCTGACCGTGCTGGCCGAAATCGGCGGCGACGATCTGGCGCGCACGATCCAACTCGGCCTGGAATATGCCCCCGCCCCGCCGTTCGACAGTGGCCGGCCCGAACTGGCTCCGCCCGCGCTGCTCGAAGCCTATCTCGAGCGGCTCGCCCCGCTCGTTGCCAGGCGCGAGGCCCAGGCCCACGAAGCAGCCGCACGGCTGCCATAGAGCCTGTCCTGGGATCAGATCGCCACGAACTTGCCCGCCGCGCGGTCCTTGCGCACCTTGAGCCCGTCGAACACCTCGCCGCTCATCGCGATCCACACCCCCGCCGGGCAGGTCTGCGCCGCCGCGAAGGCCATGCCAAGGTTGAAGGGCGCGTCGGTTTCGGCGAAGCGCGCCGGGGTCAGCGCGCCGGTGAGGACCACGGTCTTGCCCGGAACCTCGGCAGCAAGGACCCTTGCGGTGTCGGTCATGGTATCGGTGCCGTGGGTGACGACGATCCGGCATTCGGGCGCCTCGCGCGCGGCACTGGCAATCAGCGCCCGGTCGGCCCCGGTCAGCTCAAGGCTGTCCTTGCGCATCAGCTCGATCACCCGGAACGGCAGGGCGACGCGCGCCTCGCTCAGCAGGGCGGGAATCCCGCTCTCGACGATCTGGTATTCCGACAGCGCATCGAAATAGGCCTTGTCGATGGTTCCGCCGGTGGTGAGAACGAGGATTGCCTGGCTGGTCATGGCGGCGCCATAGCGCCAAGCGCTTCAGGCCGCCAGCGCGCGCGCGCCAATCGCCTCGATCGCCTCGTGCAGCCGGATCGCCGCCTCGGGGGCGAGGCGGTGTTCGAACAGGGTCAGGTGGCGGTGCAGGGTGCGGCGCACGGCCCCCGATCCGGCTCCGGTCGGCTCGCCCATTTCGCGGTAGTGTTCCAGCCCGTAGCGCAGGATGATGGTGGTGTTGACCGCCAGATCGCGCAGCCGCTCGCGCGGCCAGTCAAGCAACCCGGCATCAGCCAGCGTATCGAAATAGCGCTCCAGCTGGTCGAAAGTCCGCCCCAGCCAGCCCGGAGCCTTGCCCGCAACCGGCTCGACATGCTCGCCGTAGCTCGCCTGATCGCGGTAGATGAAGCGAAAATCGCTCAGCTCCGCCATCAGCCGCCCCAGCATCCGGGCGTAACTGCCGATCGGATCATGCGGATCGGGCACCATGTCGAGCCGCGTCTCGATCCGCGAGGCGAACTGCTCGGCAATCGCCTCAAGCAGCGCCTGGCGGGTCTTGAAATGGTACCACAGATTGCCCTCGGCGATGCCGAGATGCGCGGCCAGCATCGCCGTGGTGACATTGCCATAGCCCTGTTCGTTGAACAGCGCGCGGGCCTCCAGAACGATCCGGTCGCGGGTCTTCATCAGTAGTGCGACAGCTCGACCATGACTTCCTTGTAGCCGTGAACGAAGCAGGTTGCCACCCGCACCGGCTCGCGCACGACATTGGCGCGCAGACGCCGCTTGGCCATTTCCTCGAGCAAGGTGGTGAGTTGCAACTCGGCCACCCGCGCGCCGACGCAGCGGTGGATGCCATAGCCGAAGGAAAGGTGGCGCCGCGCGTTCTCGCGATCGACGACCACCTTGTCGGCATCGGCAAACACGGACTCGTCGCGGTTGGCCGAGATATACCAGAGCACAACCTTGTCACCCTTCTTCATGGCGACGCCATCCAGCTCGGTGTCTTCCTGGACGGTGCGGCGCATATGCGCCAGCGGGGTCTGCCAGCGGACCAGTTCCTGCACCGCGTTGGGGATCAGCGAAGGATCGGCCTCAAGCTTGGCGCGCTGATCGGGAAACTGTTCGAGCCCCCAGGCAAAGGCCGACATCGAATTGCGGGTGGTATCGTTGCCGCCGACAATCAGCAGGATCAGGTTGCCGATGAATTCTTCCTGGCTCATCGTGCTCATAGCGTCGCTGCGCAGCATGACCGAGATCAGGTCCTTGCCCGGATTGGCCACCTTCTGCTGCCACAGCTCGGCAAAGGCGGCGCCCATCTCGAACAGGGCGGCGTTGCGCTTGGCGATATCCTCCGGGCGTTTCATCGCCTCGACATTGCCGCCCATGTCCGACCAGTAGGTCAGCTTGTGGCGCTCTTCCCAGGGGAAGTCGAACAGCCGGGCGAGCATTCCGGTGGTCAGCTCGATCGAAACCCGGTCAACCCAGTTGAACGCCTCACCGATCGGCAGACTGTCAAGCACCTCGGCGGTGCGCTGCTGAACCTCGGCCTTCATCGCCGCGACTTCGGACGGGCCGAAGCTGGGGGCCACGGTACGGCGCTGGGCGGTGTGGTGTGGGGGATCCATGGCGATGAACATCGGCATGCGGATCTCGCCCTCGATCAGCTCGTCGACCTTGCCGGGGATCGCGATCCCGCCATACTCCCAGCTTGAGGAAAAGATCTTGGGCAGCGCCTCGACGTGGACGATCGGCTTGTAGGTACTGACCGACCAGTAGGGGCCGAATTCGCTATCGGGAACGTACTGGATCGGTGCCTGGGCGCGCAGGGTGCGGAACGGTTCCTGCCAGCCCTCGCCTTCATAGAGTTCCTTGCGCGAAACATCGATCGGCGCGATCGGCGATTGGGTACGCTCCAGCGGTGCTGCGGTGGCCATGTTCCTCTCCCCTGGCCTTGCATGGCCGTTCTAGGGTGGAAACCCTAATTGTTTGCCGGACGAAGTCAAGCCGCCAAAAAGACACCGCCCGGATCGCTCCGGGCGGCGCTCGCTGTCAATCGGTATGGAGTGCCCTATTCGGCGGGTTTGACCCGCTTGTAAGGGACAAATTCGCCCAGGCTGATAAAGCCGGTGGTGAAGTGCGATGAGCGGTCGACCGTATGGATGATATCGAGATCGCACAGCTCGGTGCCATAGGTGCGGGTCACCAGGATATCGTCGGAATCGAGGTATTTGGGATCCCTGGGACGGTTGACCCAGATCGTTTCGCCCCGGCCATAGACAATCGCGACGTGATCGATGATCTCCATCTCGCTGGTCTGCCACATCGGCAGACAATGTACCGGCTTGCCGGCCTCGCGCCCCTCAAGCAGCTTTTCCAGCCGCTGTTCGGGCGTGAGCTTGGGCTTGGCCTCCAGCGCGGTGCCACCCAGCAGCATCGCGGCGGCGGTAAGGGCGATTGCAAGCTTGCGCATGTCGGATCTCCTTGGACGGATGTGACGCTATCACATCAAGCTGAACGGGGGCTGACGGATCAGCCCGTTCCGCCCACGGTCAGCCCTTCGACCAGCAGGGTCGGCTGACCGACCCCGGCGGGAACGCTCTGCCCGCCCTTGCCGCAGACGCCGACCCCTTCATCGAGCGCCATGTCGTTGCCGATCCCGCTCACCCGGGTGAGCACGCTCGGCCCGTCGCCGATCAGCGTTGCCCCCTTGATCGGCGCGCCCAGCTTTCCATTCTCGATCCGGTAGGCCTCGGTGCAGGAAAAGACGAACTTGCCCGAAACGATATCGACCTGCCCGCCGCCAAAGCTCTTGGCGAAGATCCCGTTCTTCACGCGCCCAAGCAGTTCCGCCGGATCGTCGTTGCCGCCGCGCATGAAGGTATTGGTCATCCGCGGCATCGGCGCATGGGCATAGGACTCGCGCCGCCCGTTGCCGGTGGGCGTCACCCCCATCAGCCGGGCATTGAGCCGGTCCTGCATGTAGCCCTTGAGTATCCCGTCCTCGATCAGCACGGTTTCGCCGGTGGGCGTGCCTTCGTCGTCGATCGAGAGCGATCCGCGCCGCCCCCCGCCCAGCGGTGAGACAAGCGAGCCATCGTCGATCACGGTCACCCCCGGTGCGCCGACGCGCTCGCCGATCCGGCCCGAAAAGGCCGAGGTGCCCTTGCGGTTGAAATCGCCCTCAAGCCCGTGGCCGACCGCCTCGTGCAGCAGCACGCCCGGCCAGCCGGGGCCAAGCAGCACGGTCATCTCCCCGGCGGGAGCGGCCACGCTTTCCAGGTTGGTCAATGCCTGGGCCAGCGCCTGGTCGATCGCGCGGTTCCAGGTTTCCGGCGCGAACAGATCGTCATAGAGCCGCCGTCCGCCGATCCCGAAACTGCCCGTTTCGCGCCGACCGTTGGCTTCGGCGACGATGCTGACGTTGAGCCGCACCTGCGGGCGGACATCGTGGGCGACGAACCCGTCGGCGCGCACGATCTCCACCACCGACCAGCTCGCGGCCAGGCTGGCGCTGACCTGCGCCACGCGCGGATCGCGCGCGCGCGCCGCGGTGTCGATGGTTTCGAGCAGGCGGACCTTTTCGGCAAAGGGCAGCGCATCGAGCGGCGACATATCGGTATAGAGATGGCGGTTGCTCTGGCGCGGCGGCGGCGCAGACTGGCCCTTGGCCGGATCGAGCAGCTGCAGCGTTTCGCCCGCGCGGCGGATCGCGCTCTCGCTGATCTCGTTGGCGTGGGCAAAGCCGGTCATCTCGCCCGAAAGCCCGCGCAGCCCGAAGCCGGAATCGCGCGAATAGTCCGCCGTCTTGAGCCGTCCGTCATCGAAAACAAAGGTCTCCGAGGCGATGAACTGGAGGAACAGCTCGCCATCGTCGCACCGCGCCAAGGCCTCGGCGGTCAGCGCCTGGGCGCGGGCGGGATCGAGCTGGCGATAGAGCAGCGAGCGCGGATCGGGACTGGTCATTGCCCCGATATAGGGCCAAGTTGCGGCAAGACCAGCGGTGAAGGCGCCAATTCAATGGCAAGCGATCTCGAAGTTGCTCCGATCTCAGGCATGGACGATGACATCGCGGTCCTGATCGAGGAAGCAGGGTCTGCCGGGTTCCCCTTCATGGAAACGCTACGGCGTGAATGGGTGAGTGGCGAAAACCGGTTCGACGCTCCGGGGGAATGCTATCTGGCCATCTACCGCCATGGTGAGATGGTCGCGGCAGGCGGCCTCAACCGCGATCCCTATGCCGATGATCCGGCAATCGGTCGGATCAGGCATGTCTATGTGCGAAAGGCCGCGCGGCGGACCGGAGCCGGGCGCCATCTGCTTGAACGGCTTGTCGCCCATGCCGGGACGACCTTCACCCGCCTGCGGCTGCGAACCCGTACCGCCGAAGGCGCAGCATTTTACGAAACGATCGGATTCGAGCGATGCGGCGACGAGACCGCAACCCACGTCCTGGATCTTCAGGCCGCAGCCTTGTCCGCCGCGCCGCCCTTGAGCACGAAGCGCTTGCCGCAATAGCCGCATTCGGCCTCGCCGCTTTCGTCGATTTCCAGCCACACGCGCGGATGGCCCAGAGCCGCCCCGCCGGGGATGCCGCTGGCGCCATCGCAGCAGACGCGGGTGGTGGTGACGATTGCGGTTTCGTGCGGAGTGCTCATGGCGCGCGCCTTAGCAGGACGGCACGGCGATTTCCATATCTACTGGTACTGTACGGTAACGGTCAGCGACCCCGTGTAGGTGCCCCCCGCCTGATTGGCGTTGACGTTTAGCCTGCCGCCAACGTTGAGCACGAAGATGCCGCTGGAGGTGGCTATGGTATAGCGCTGGTTGCCGTTGCCCTGGGTCAGGCCCACACCCTGGCCATTGGCATTGGTATTACCGGCGAAGCTGATCGTCGAATTGGTCCCCAGCTTGACGTTGTCGAGCACCATGGTCTGGCCCGGACCGGTCAGGTTGACCACACTGTTAAGCGAGATGCGGGCGTTCATGTTGCGCCCTCCTGCCATCCCGGCAAAGCTGGCATAGTGGCAGGTGCCCACCTCAAGGATCGCCCCGGTGACCGAGCAAGCCCCGGTGATCTGATCGACCGTGACCGTTCCAGCGGTGGGCCGCGCGACGATCCGCCCGAAATCGAGATCCTGGATCTTCACAAGCGTCAGCGGCGCCACGATTGTCGCCCGGCTCGATCCGGTCGCCGTGGCGACTTCACCGGCGCTGGCGGGGGCGGCGAATCCCGCGATCAGGGCGCAGACCGCCGCCGCGCAAACTGCGCGTTTCTGCGGTTGCAGCACGGTGCTGCGCCAGAAGACCCCCCAGGTCATGCCATCCGGTCTAGCGCGGCGCGGTGAAGGCACCTTGCAGGGGTATGGTTAACAGCGCGGTAGGGATCATCGTTCGCCATCCCCGTTTTCCGCCCTTGCTTGGGGCTTTACGCGGGCACTTTCCTGTCCCAAATGCAGGCCATGGACACGCCTCCCGCAATCAGCATCAAAAACCTCGTCAAGCGCTATGCCCCGGCCGGCAACGCCCCCGCCAAACTGGCGCTCGACGGGGTGAGTTTCGACGTCCCGCAAGGGCAGATCTTCGGGCTGCTCGGCCCCAACGGCGCGGGCAAATCAACCCTGATCAACATCCTTGCGGGCCTCGTGATGAAAACCGGCGGCAGCGCCGAAATCTGGGGCTTCGATATCGATGCCGACAGCCGCAACGCCAAGCGCGCGATCGGGATCGTGCCCCAGGAAGTGGTGTTCGACCCGTTCTTCACCCCCTTCGAGGTGCTGGAAAACCAGGCCGGGCTTTACGGCGTGCCCAAGGCCGCGCGGCGCAGCCTTGAGCTGCTCGGCCAGGTCCATCTGGCCGACAAGGCCAATGCCTATGCCCGCACCCTTTCGGGGGGGATGAAGCGCCGTCTGCTGATCGCCAAGGCGCTGGTCCACATGCCCCCGGTGATCGTGCTCGATGAACCGACCGCCGGGGTCGATGTCGAACTGCGCCGCCAGCTGTGGGAACTGGTGGGCGAGCTCAACGCGGGCGGGGTCACCGTGGTGCTGACCACACACTACCTCGAAGAGGCCGAACAGCTCTGCGACCGGATCGCGATCATCAACCACGGCCAGCTGATCGCCAACAAGCCAACCCGCGAACTGGTTGAAATGGCGCGCGAAAAGGTCGTTGTGGTCACGCTCGACAAGCCGATTGGCGAATGCCCCTCGCACCCGGCCTTCCACAAGTGCGAGAAGACCGGCGATCAGGTGATCGAGATCACCTATGACAAGGACCGCAGCAATGCTGGCGAAGTGCTTTCGCTGATCCAGGGCATGGGCCTGGGCATCGTCGACGTCACCACCCGCGAGGCCGATCTGGAGGATGTGTTCGTCGCCCTGACCAGCCGGGCGGCGGCATGACCCACGACGTCATCGTCGTTGGTTCCGGCGCCGCCGGGCTGACTGCGGCGCTGGCGCTGGCCGAGCGGCTCAGGGTGCTGGTTCTCGCCAAGGGCGAGCTGACCGGAGGGTCGACCGCCTGGGCCCAGGGCGGGATCGCCGCGGTGCTCGATGCCGGGGATACGTTCGAGGATCACATCCGCGACACGATGGTGGCCGGTGCGGGGCTCAACCGGCTCGAGACGGTCGAATTCGTGATCGAGCGCGCGCCCCACGCGATCGACCGGCTGATCGATCTGGGCGTGCCATTCAATACCGAAGGCGAGCACCTGCACCTCACCCGCGAAGGCGGGCACAGCCACCGCCGGATCGTCCACGTTGCAGATGCTACCGGCTGGGCGGTGCAGGAAGCCCTGCTCAAGGCCGCCCAGGCCAACCCCAACATCACCCTGCTGCCGGGGCGCGCCTGCATCGATCTGATTACCGGGAGGCATGAGGAGCGCTATTCGGGATCGGGCCGGGTCTGGGGGGTCTATGCCCTCGACGAGGCGACCGGCAAGGTCGAGGCACACACCGCGCGGGCCACCGTGCTCGCCACCGGCGGGGCGGGCCGGGTCTATCAGTTTTCCACCGCGCCGCGCGGCGCAACCGGTGACGGGATCGCCATGGCCTGGCGCGCGGGAGCCCGCGTAGGCAACATGGAAATGATGCAGTTCCACCCGACCTGTCTCTACAACCTCGAAGTCAAGAACTTCCTGATCACCGAGGCGGTACGCGGCGAGGGCGGGCGGCTCATCAACCCGAAGTCCGGGCACCGCTACATGCCCGACTACGATGAGCGCGCCGAGCTCGCCCCGCGCGATATTGTCGCGCGCGCCAACGACAGCGAGATCAAGCGCGACGGGCTCGATTTCGTTCACCTCGATATCAGCCATCAGCCGCCGGAATTCGTGCGCGAACACTTCCCCAACATCTACGACAAACTGATATCGCTGGGGATCGACATGACCAAGGAGCCGATCCCGGTGGTTCCCGCCCAGCACTATACCTGCGGCGGCATCATGATCGATCTGGCCGGACGCACCGACCTGCCGGGGCTCTATGCCGCGGGCGAATGCACCGAAAGCGGGCTGCACGGCGCCAACCGGCTTGCCTCCAACAGCCTGCTCGAATGCTTCGTTTTCGGCGAGGCGGCAGCGGCCGACATTCTTGCCCGCTGGGACAGTTTCGAGGCCCCGCCACCGGTCCGCGCCTGGGACGAAAGCCGTGTGACCGACAGCGACGAGGAAGTGGTCATCAAGCAGAGCTGGACCGAGATCCGCCGCTTCATGTGGAACTATGTCGGGATCGTGCGCACCACCAAGCGGCTGGAACGCGCCGCGCACCGGATCACGATGATGACCGCCGAGGTTGAAGACTATTACGGCCATTTCCGCGTCTCGACCGATCTGATCGAGCTCAGAAACCTGCTGCAATGCGCAGACCTCATCGTGCGTTCGGCGTTGGCGCGGCACGAAAGCCGGGGCTTGCACTACACGCTTGACCATCCGGAGCTACTCAAACAAGCCCTCGACACGGTTCTTGTACCCTAGCCCTGCGAAAAGGTCGCGCCACTGCAACGAAACTGCAACAAAAGGCTCGCAGCGATCGCACGGCAACCATGAGCGACGAGTCACACGATCCGGAGGGCGCCGATCCCCTCGCCCCGATAGGCCAGAGCATCGCCCAGGAGCGCGTGGTTGCGGCGCAGCAGGCCGCGCGCGCCGCGGTGGAATTGCTGATCGCGCGCGGCTCGCTGGCGGAAATCGAGGCGCTGATCGAAGGCGCCGCCCCCGACGACGCGGCCCGTCTGCGCGAAGCGCTTGGCCTGCCCCCCGTATCGATCCCGCTGCGCCAGACCAGCGACGAGCTGGCGCCGGGCTGGAAGCGCGGCGGCTACCCTTACAAATACAAGATGCTGCGCCAGGATTACGAGCGCGAGAAGTTCCTGCTCCAGGCCGAGCTGCTCAAATTCCAGACCTGGATCAAGGAAACCGGCAACCGGGTGGTGATCCTGTTCGAAGGGCGCGACGCGGCCGGCAAGGGCGGCACGATCAAGCGTTTCATGGAGCACCTCAACCCGCGCGGTGCGCGGGTGGTGGCGCTGGAAAAGCCCAGCGAGACCGAGCGCGGGCAGTGGTATTTCCAGCGCTACGCCGCGCATCTGCCAACCCGCGGCGAAATCGTGCTGTTCGATCGTTCATGGTACAACCGCGCCGGGGTGGAGCAGGTGATGGGCTTTTGCAGCCCGGAGGAATACCGCGATTTCCTGCGCGAGGCCCCGGAGTTCGAGAACAACCTGGCGCGCGGCGGCATCCATCTGGTCAAGTTCTGGTTCTCGGTCAGCCGCGAAGAGCAGCTGCGCCGCTTCACCGAACGCCGGGTCCATCCGCTCAAGCAGTGGAAGCTCTCCCCGATCGATCTCGCCAGCCTCGACAAGTGGGACGATTACACCCGCGCCAAGGAAACGATGTTCGCCGCCACCGATACCGAGAATTGTCCCTGGATCGTGATCAAGAGCGACGACAAGAAGCGCGCCCGGCTCAACGCGATGCGCTTTGTGCTCGACCGTTTCGACTATGCCGGCAAGGATCCGGCGGTGGTGGGCAAGATCGATCGGCTGCTGGTCGGCCGCGCCAATGTGATCCGCGAGCGCGGCGAACGTATCCCCCGGCCCCGACCGCAGCCCTGATCCCGCCGACGGGTTGCCTGGTGCGCAACAGCCGTTGCAACCTATCCGTTTGACTCCACCGCCCGCCCGGCGCGATCATCGTGTCAAGCGCGAAGAGTCGGAAATTCCGGCATTTCGCGGTCACGATGATAACCGGAAGGGAACCTTTGCGTGCCATAGGCAAGGCCGCACCACCTGTTCCCGCGACAATGGATGAAAGGCAGCGGTCATGACCAATCGTACTCCCACCAAGCGGGCCGCAGGTGCCCGCCCCGCCAATGATGCCGCAGTGGCGCCGATCGTTGAGGAGACGCTGGCCGAGGAACGCACCGAAGCCGCGGTGGAAGCTGAGGAAGCCGCGCTTGACGCGGTGGCCGATGCCACCGGCGGTCCGTCCAGCGAAGGGGTGGCAGCGATCATCGAGGGCGCATCGCCCGACGATGCGGCGCGGATGCGCGATCACCTGGGTCTGCCCAAGCCCGGCGGCAAGCCGCGCCGGACCAGCGACGAGCTGGCCGAAGACTGGCGCAAGGGCGGCTATCCCTACAAGTACAAGATGCTGCGCAAGGACTACGAGCGCGAGAAGTTCATCCTCCAGACCGAGCTGCTCAAGCTTCAGCAGTGGGCCAAGGAGAACGGCCAGCGCGTGGTGATCCTGTTCGAAGGGCGCGACGCGGCCGGCAAGGGCGGCACGATCAAGCGGATGATGGAACACCTCAACCCGCGCGGCGCGCGCGTGGTCGCGCTGGAAAAGCCCAGCGAGGTCGAACGCGGGCAATGGTATTTCCAGCGCTATGTCGAGCATCTGCCCACCAAGGGCGAGATCGTGCTGTTCGACCGTTCGTGGTACAACCGCGCCGGGGTGGAACGCGTGATGGGCTTCTGCAACGACGAGGAATACAAGGAATTCCTGCGTCAGGCCCCCGAATTCGAACGCAATCTGGTGCGCAGCGGCATCCACCTGATCAAGTTCTGGTTCTCGGTCAGCCAGGCCGAACAGCGCCGCCGCTTCAAGGAACGCAAGGTCCATCCGCTCAAGCAGTGGAAGCTTTCCCCGGTCGATCTCGCCAGTCTCGACAAGTGGGAAGACTATACCCGCGCCAAGGAGGCGATGTTCTTCGCCACCGACACCGCCGACAGCCCCTGGACCGTGGTCAAGAGCGACGACAAGAAGCGCGCCCGGCTCAACGCCATGCGCTATGTGCTCCACTCGCTGCCCTACAAGGACAAGGACGTGAAGCGGATCGGCATGGTCGACGATCTGATCGTGGGCCGCGCCAACATCATCCACGAACGCGGCGAGCACGGCTGGCGCAGCGGCAAGGACGATTGAAGCGGGTCAATCCCAGCCCTTCCCGGTCGTCACCCTGAACTTGTTTCAGGGTGACGGGATGTTGTGTTGCGCATTGCAACCTTCGCGCTATTCCTCCCCGCCAAAGCAAACCGGGGAGCCACCATGCCGCGAGTCAGTGCCAACGGGATCGCGATCGAATACGAAAGCCACGGCGATCCCGCCGCCGAGCCGCTGCTGCTGGTGATGGGGCTGGGCGGGCAGCTTACCCTGTGGCCGATCGAGCTGGTCGAGGCGCTGGTTGCGCGCGGCTACCATGTGATCCGCTATGACAACCGCGATGTCGGGCTCTCGCAGCGCTTCGACGGCGCCGGGGTGCCCAATATCCCGCGCACCGTACTCAAGGCCATGTTCGGCCTCAGGCCGCGCACCGCCTACAGCCTTGGCGACATGGCGGGTGACGCGGTGGGGCTGCTCGATGCGCTGGGGATCGCAAGTGCGCATGTGGTCGGCGCCTCGATGGGGGGCATGATCTCGCAGCTGCTTGCGGTGCACCATCCCGGGCGGGTCCGCACCCTCACCTCGATCATGTCGACCACCGGCAACCGCCGCCTGCCCCGCGCCCGGCCAGAGGCGATGAAGGTGCTGACCGGGCGGCCGATGTCATCGAGCCTGCCCGATGCGGTCGATTACGGGGTAAAGGTGGCGCGGACCATCGGCAGCCCTGGCTATCCGGCCGAGGAAACCCGGCTGCGCGAGCGGATCGAGCGCGATTACCGGCGCGGCTACTATCCGCCCGGGATCGCCCGGCAGATGGCCGCGATCATCGCCGATGGCGATCGCCGCAAGCGGCTGAAAGCAATCACCGCGCCGACCCTGGTGATCCACGGACAGGACGATCCGCTGGTCCCCGTCGCGGGCGGGCGCGACACTGCTGCCCATATCGCGGGAGCCAGGCTGCACGAAATCCCCGGCATGGGCCACGACCTGCCGGTCGAGCTGGTCGAGGAAATCGCCGACGCAATTGCCGCGCACGCACGCTAGGCGCGGAGGCCGGGACAATCGCTGGCGTAGATGGGCGTCGGCTTGAGTGCGGGCGATACGGACAAGCCAAATGGCGGCTTATTGGGGGGAGCGGAAGTTGCAAAATCTTGCTGGCTGGCGCACTCTGGTCGAGTGAAAACGCGAACCATTCTCTCGCTGTTTCTGTGCCTTGCAGTCGCGGCGCCCGCATCCGGCAAAATCAAAGCTCCTTGGCCGAGCAAGGCAGACATTGTTGCCGCGCTAGAGGCCCAAGCAGAGATGGAACTGACTTCCTTTTTGAACGAACATCCACCTGGCACGGCGGCTGGGCATATCATTCCGGTCAGACGAGTGTCTGATCTGGTTTGCAAAGCCCCCGATGAAGCTGCATCCGAAAATGTCGCTGTTTGCCACTTTGTCGCGCACTATTGGTCAAGGGTCGTCTATCACATCGCGACGTTGACAAAGGTCGAGGCTGCTTGGCGCATTATTGGCGACAAAACAGTCGATCGACAGGTCAAGTGAGAATGTCCGCAATGTTGCCGCGTCCGGTCAGTCCGCTTTCCGGCTGACCAATCCGCCAGACGCCCCGTCTGGACTTGTCCTCGCCGCCTAGAACATATGCCGGCCGATGAAGATCAGCGCCATTGCCCCCAGCACCGAGGCGAGGCAGCCGGCGCGGTTGACCTGGGCGCCATAGCGCCCGCCCCCGGCGAGGAAGCTGGCGAGCAGCGAGCCGCCGATCCCCAGCAGGATCGTCATCCCCAGCCCCATCGGCACCCAGCCGGGGTAAAAGAAGCGCGCGGCCCAGCCGACAAGCAGGCCGCTGATGAGGGCACCGATCAGGTTGATCATGGCTGGCGATTCTCCGTTGCGATTTGATAGCAAGGCTAGCAGGTGTGTTGCCGGCATCAAGCAGTAAAGCACGCCCGCAATGGCCCTTTGCATGAGCCAAATCGGCAACAAAATTTCCGGTTCCGATTCCATCCTTGTCAACGCCCGGGAGCGGCAAATCCGGTGCAAAATTTTTTTCAATTTTGATTTTGACTCTTGCGCTGCGGCCCGGCCCCCGGATTTCCGCGCGTCGCTGCATCGCGACATGATTCACGAGCCTGTGGACAGCGCCCGATCATGGTTGCCAGCCGATTTACCCTCTTGCACCCGATTCAGGTTCGGGCACTATAGGTAGTGGTCCGGCACACGGGGGGACCTCTAGACCTAGATTCAGCCGCAGCCGCGCGTCGGGCGCAGGGGTGGCGGATTCGGGCCTCGATCAAGCCCCCTGGTGCAACGGTCTGGGGATGGCATGGGGATAAGTTTTTCCCTTTTTGTTCTCCTCGTCTGCTAGATTGGCCTGCTTGCCGATTCGCAGCCGGGGGAACGGGCCGGGTTGGTTGAGCATCGGGATTAGGACGGGGGCAGCAAGGTGGATTTCAGGAACGGGGAAGAGCCGACGATGGCAGAGGTCGAAGCAAGCCTGGCGGACAGCGCCGAGGCGGAGACCGCGGCCAAGGCTCCCCGCAAGGCGAGCAAGGAGGCGGGCGAGGGCCCGGCGCTGCCGATGACGGACAAGAACGATGCCGGTTCGGCCGGCCTGGTCGAGAAGCTGGGCGCCGAGGCGCTGGCCAGCGCCGTGGCCGCTGCCGCCGCGCCCAAGGATGACAGCAAGGCGATCCACGACCGCCGTTTCGCGGTGGTGACCGACAGCGCGCGCGATGCGCTGCTGACCGAATTCGGCAAGGAAACGCTCGACGACCGCTATCTGCTGCCCGGCGAAAGCTATCAGGATCTCTTCGCCCGCGTCGCCGCCGCCTATGCCGACGATGAGGGGCACGCCCAGCGGCTCTACGACTATGTCTCGAAGCTGTGGTTCATGCCCGCCACCCCGGTGCTTTCCAACGGCGGCACCAACCGGGGCCTGCCGATCAGTTGTTATCTCAATTCGGTGTCGGACAGCCTCGAAGGGATCGTCGGCACCTGGAACGAGAACGTCTGGCTGGCGAGCCGCGGCGGCGGGATCGGCACCTATTGGGGCAATGTGCGCGGGATCGGCGAGCCGGTCGGGCTCAACGGCAAGACCAGCGGGATCATCCCCTTCGTGCGGGTGATGGACAGCCTGACCCTGGCGATTTCGCAAGGCTCGCTGCGGCGCGGCTCGGCCGCCTGCTATCTCGACGTCTCGCACCCCGAGATCGAGGAATTCCTCGAGATCCGCAAGCCCTCGGGCGATTTCAACCGCAAGGCGCTCAACCTGCACCACGGCGTGCTCTTGACCGACGAATTCATGGAAGCCGTGCGTGACGGCGCCGAATTCCACCTGCGCAGCCCCAAGGACGGTTCGGTGCGCGGCACGGTCGATGCCCGCAGCCTGTTCCAGAAGCTGGTCGAGAACCGGCTGGCCACGGGTGAGCCCTATATCGTCTTCTCCGACACGGTGAACCGGATGATGCCCAAGCATCACCGCGATCTGGGGCTCAAGGTCTCGACCTCGAACCTGTGCAGCGAGATCACCCTGCCCACCGGCAAGGACCACCTGGGCAACGATCGCACCGCGGTGTGCTGCCTCTCCAGCCTCAACCTGGAAACCTGGGACGAGTGGAACAAGGACGAACGCTTCATCGAGGACGTGCTGCGCTTCCTCGACAACGTGCTACAGGACTATATCGACCGTGCGCCGGACGAGATGGCCCGCGCCAAGTATTCCGCCGCGCGCGAACGCTCGGTCGGCATGGGGGTGATGGGCTTCCACTCGTTCCTGCAGATGAAGGGCATCGGCTTTGAGAGCGCGATGGCCAAGGCGATGAACCTCAAGATGTTCAAGCACATCGCGGCACGCGCTGATGAGGCCAGCCTGCTGCTGGCGCAGGAACGCGGGGCCTGCCCGGATGCCGCCGACATGGGGGTGATGCAGCGCTTTTCGTGCAAGATGGCGATCGCGCCCACGGCCTCGATCAGCATCATCTGCGGCGGCACCAGCGCCTGTATCGAGCCGATCCCGGCCAATATCTATACCCACAAGACGCTTTCGGGCAGCTTCGTGGTCAAGAACCCCTATCTGGAGAAACTGCTCCAGGCCAAGGCCAAGGACACCAACACCGTCTGGAACTCGATCCTCGAGCGCGGCGGCTCGGTCCAGCACCTCGATTTCCTCTCGCCAGAGGAAAAGGCGGTCTACAAGACCAGCTTCGAGATCGACCAGCGCTGGCTGCTCGAATTCGCGGCCGATCGCACCCCCTATATCGACCAGGCGCAGTCGCTGAACCTCTACATCCCCGCCGATGTCGACAAGTGGGATCTGATGATGCTGCACTTCCAGGCCTGGGAGAAGGGCATCAAGAGCCTCTACTATCTGCGCAGCAAGTCGGTGCAGCGCGCCGGTTTCGCCGGTGGGGTAGAGGCCGACAACACCGCCGAGGCGGCCAAGTTCGAGCTCAGCGCCGGCGGCCAGACCGACTACGAGGAATGCCTGGCCTGCCAGTAAGGCGGGTGGGCGGGCCGTTATGAACTGGTTTGCGATCGGGGCCGGTGCGGCGATGATCCTGGGAGCCATGCTCAGCCCGCAGGTGCGCAGGCTGGGCTGGCCCGCCTCGCTGACCCTGGCGGCGGTCGGAGCGCTGTTCCTGGCAAAGGGAGCCGGATGGCTGTGATCATTGCTGCCGCCTTGCCGGTTACCGAAGCCAGGCGGCTGGGACAGTGACCTCGGCAGCCGACACTTCCGGCGACACTTCCGGCGATATGGCGGCGCCTTGCGCCACCCCCGCCTCGGACAAGACCGATTCCTATGGCTGGACCGCGCAGGACCCCGAATCCTCGGGCTATCTCAATCCGGCGGTGATCGCCCGGGTCGAGGCATTGGCCCCCCGCCGCGTGCTCGATGCCGGATGCGGCAATGGCTCGCTTGCCGCCGCCCTGGCGGCGCGCGGCTTTGCGGTCACCGGGGTTGACGGCGACGCCGGGGGGATCGCGCTTGCCCAGGCCCGGGGCAGCGGCGCGGCCTTTGCCGTGTGCGATTTCGCCCGCCCGCTGGAGGGCCAGGGCTTTGGCGATCCCGGCAGTTTCGACCTGGTGGTAAGCACCGAGGTGGTCGAGCATCTCTACGATCCGCGGTGCCTGGCGCGCTTCTGCTTTGAAGCACTGCGCCCGGGCGGCGCGCTGATCGTCACCACGCCCTATCACGGCTACCTCAAGAACCTGGCGCTGTCGCTGGCGGGCAAGTGGGACCACCATCACAACCCGCTGTGGCACGGCGGGCACATCAAGTTCTGGAGCCGCGCCACGCTGGGCCGGCTGCTCGAAGACGCGGGCTTCGCGCTTGGCGAATTCGCCGGGGTCGGGCGGCTGCCCTGGCTGTGGAAATCGATGCTGCTCGTCGCGCGCAAGCCCGGGGCGGCATGATGACGGCGCGGCGCGTTACAATTGACGACCATTTGGCGCTTGCCCGGCGCGGCGCGGAAGGCTTTGGAACGAAGGCAATTCTTTTCCAAGGAGCTTTCCCCCATGCGCAAGTGGCATCGCTGGCTTTCGGTTCTGTTCGGCGTGGTCCTGCTGTGGATCGCGGTGACCGGGGTGCTCAGCCAGGTGCCGATCTGGGGCGAGGTGCTGGGCGGCGAGCAGGAACGCCCCGCCGCGGTCGTGCCCGATGGCTTCCAGTGCCCCGAAACGATGATCTGCCGGCCCAGGCCGCCGCAGTCCGCCTTCAACGTCGGGCTGATCCATCACCTGCATTCGGGCGAGAGCTTTGGCCCGCTGGGCACGGTGATCGCCTCGCTCGCCGGGCTGGCGATGGTGTTCTTCAGCTTTTCGGGGCTGTGGCTCTATGTCGCGATGTGGAAGAACCGCAAGGCCCGCGCGCAAAAGCCCGGCTGGTTCTGGAACTAGCCCCCCACCCCATCCTTTCCACCGTTTCGCGCACCCCCTCGGATTCGGCTGTGGGGGGCTTTGCGCTATCCTCGTTCGCTGATCTCATTCCGGAGTCGTAAGATGCCCCTTCTCGAAGCCCGCAAGACCTACAAGCCCTTCGAATATCCCTGGGCCTACGATTTCTGGAAGCGCCAGCAGCAGGTCCACTGGATGCCCGAGGAAGTCCCCCTGGGCGAGGATTGCCGCGACTGGGCGCAGAAGATTTCCGAGCATGAGCGCAACCTGCTCACCCAGATCTTCCGCTTCTTCACCCAGGCCGATGTCGAGGTGCAGGATTGCTATCACGAGAAATACGGCCGCGTGTTCAAGCCGACCGAGGTCAAGATGATGCTCGCGGCCTTCTCCAACATGGAGACGATCCACATCGCCGCCTACAGCCACCTGCTCGATACCATCGGCATGCCCGAGACCGAGTATTCGGCCTTCCTCGAATATACCGAGATGGCCGACAAGGCGAACTACATGCACACCTTCGGGGTCGACAGCGACGAGGATATCGCCCGCACCCTCGCCATGTTCGGCGGCTTTACCGAAGGGATGCAGCTCTTCGCCAGCTTCGCCATGCTGATGAACTTCCCGCGCTTCAACAAGATGAAGGGCATGGGCCAGATCGTCTCGTGGTCGGTGCGCGACGAGAGCCTGCACTGCGAGGGCATCACCCGCCTGTTCCACGCTTTCTGCGCCGAGCGCCAGTGCCTGACCAAGAGCGTCAAGGAAGACATCATCGATTGCTGCCAGAAGACCGTGCGGCTGGAAGATGCCTTCATCGACCTGGCGTTCGAGCTTGGCCCGGTGCCGGGGATGAGCCCCAAGGAAATCAAGCGCTACATCCGCTACATCGCCGACTGGCGCCTGAGCCAGCTGGGCCTGCCCGCGATCTACATGATGGAGGACCACCCCCTCCCCTGGCTCGCCCCGCTCCTGAACGGCGTCGAACACGCCAACTTCTTCGAAACCCGCGCGACGGAGTATTCGAAGGCCGCGACCAAGGGGAACTGGAACGACGTGTGGTCCAGCTTCGACGCAAGGCGCAAGGCCAAGGGCGAGGTTTCGGGCGCGAACGATGCTGCGGATGAGGGGAGCGAGCCGGACATGTTTGCCGGCGGGGTGAACGCGGCGGAGTGAGAATTTGCACGATATCACCGATTCACGCGGCAAATCGGTGATACTCCCGATGCCAAGCCAGAAATCTAACGTCCGGGCGAACGGCTGAATTCGCTGGTAGCCGAGCGCGTCGGTCTGAATGGAGTAGCTTTGCCACTCCATTGAGATCATTTATCTTATGCGACAGTAGGATGTCGCCATCGTTGCTAAGCGAGATTAAGCCGCGGTCGAACATCCAATGAACCGTGCCAGAGAGCGCTATACCGTTCTCGACTCGATCTGGACCTTTGTGTTCTACCCCCATGATATGAGCAGCCTGCGTCTCAACCCGTCCACCGCCATTGATGAGCTTCATCCCCGTTAATGCGCAGCGATCCTCATAAGCCTCAAGCACGCGCTTGCGGAATTGCCGATCACGGACCGTTCGGCTGACCAACGCGGTCTCTCGCTCAACTGGACTGAGCCAGTCCTCGCGGACTCTGTTCTCGGTCGAAACGTCTGAATCTTCGCGCGGTAGAAGCTCCTCGGAACCGACCAACCCTAGTCTGAGGATATGGTCGAAATCTACGTCGGAGATTGAGCGAATTGATTGGATCGCACGACCGTTATTGAGTCGGCCATCCTGATAAAGCAGTCCGCGCTCAACCGCTTGCCCTTCGAGTTGGAATGGCACATCGCGCCCGAACTCAAGATAGCTACCTGGCTCGATAAGTGCGAGATACATTGCCGGGTCCGCCGGATCGCGCACGATCTGCTCGACCCTTGCAATAGCATAGTACCCACGGGGGCCCGCGCGGCGCGGCTCTTGATAAATCACCCATTGCCCTAACGAGCGTGCAGCTGCATTCAGCCACCGCTGAGGGAAGCGATAAAAACGGTCGGGCTGGTCCGCGTAGATCGAATGCGACCCGACTACAAAGACACATTTGCCTTTGGTTGCGCCGGGCAGAAGCAATGGCGATGCGGTCATTCGATAATGTCCTGAACCGACAAACTCGATCCCGCCGCGATCACGCAACTGCTGCAACTCGCGACGTAAGGTTGCTTCGGGAGTCAGGCCGCGGGAGCCAGTTTCACGGACAATCCTCTCAAGCTCATTGGCCACCAATTCTTGCAGTTGGAATTGGCCTCCGCTGCGTGCCGCTTGCCTTGCCACAGCAAGTTCGACCGATTTGGACCAATCCGCTCCCGCCAAGGTTTCACTCCTTTTCCTTCAATGGCACCATGCGCGAATGGGAGCGAGGAAGAAAGCTCGAAAGATCAGAATGGTCTGCGAAGAGTGTGGATCGGAAAATGTGATGCTTGATGCCTGGGCAGTGTGGGACGTTGATATACAGGAGTGGGTTTTGGGGCCGACTTTCGATCATTCGCATTGCGACGACTGCGAAGGCGACACACATATCGAGCAGGTTCCGCTTAGTCGAAGTGGCGGGAAAAAGTCTTAACAAGGAGTGCGGGGGCCGACGGCCTGACTGCCCCCCCAAACCGGCCTCAAACCGCACCCTCAAGAAGCATCGCACGCCCTTCGACAGACTCAGGGTGATCGGACGAAGACACAAAGAAGCCGCGCCACCCCACCCCGCTCGCGGTCGCTTTACGCCTTTGCGTCCCTTCGACAGGCGAAGGACAGGCTTTGCCTGAGAAAATCGAACGAACTGCGCCCGGCGGTTATGGCGACACCTCCGCAAACCCCCAGATTTCCGATTTTCCTACACCGCGCGAACCCGGCATACAGCGCGGCTGGCCCTTTCGCCTGCGCTCTTTGATAGCTTGAATATCCTCGCTCCGCAGCGCGCCCGCGCGCGTCTGGTGCCGAAAGTGACACCTGAAAGCGCACATGTGTCACCTTTTTTGCGGCAACCTGCTGAACTGTAACGGGAAACCACCCGGACAGGGGTGTCACCTTTTGGGGGCTATTGTAACCACCAATTCCCCTACCCAGCCCTGGGCCAGCAAGATTTCACGCAGAGACGCAGAGACGCAGAGGGGTTGGTGCTGGGATCGCTGGCTGGGCGTTGCGCGCGCAGCTTTCTTCGCCCCGCACGCACCCCCTTCGCGCCTTTGCGCGAACCCGACGCTCCCCGCCCACGTGTCGCTGCGTGACCGGGATCACGGCGAGCCGGTGCCCGATGTGAAAAAGCCGGATTTGCGACCGCTTGTGGCGCGCAAACGGGGAGAGGCCCGATGAATGTCACCCTTGTGAACAACGACCCCTTTGGGAACAATTTCCGTGTCACCGACAACAATGCTGGCGGCAGGGTGGTTTTCAATGGCTACATCGAAGCCCACGCCGAAGTTGGCATTTCAATCCAGGTGAACAACGCCGGCTATGGCAACATCACGACCTATCAGGATGGCAACCCCGGGATCGGCCGCTCGTTTCTGCACGATGGCGAGCGAATCAACCTGTAACTACGCTGCAATAGCGAGCAACTGGCTGACTTCGTGCGAGGCAAAAATCCCGGGAATTCAGCCGCGCGCGGCGGCGCGACGGTCGGTGCCGGAGCGGCGGGCGGCCTTGCGGCGGTCGGGGAAGGGAAGCGGGCTGAGCTGCGCCTTGCGGCGGTCTTCGCCGCGGCGATCGGCGGCGCGCTGGCCTTGTTCGTCGGTCTGCATCGGGCAGGACCTTTCGCTGGGCCGCCTTACGCGCGGGGTTGCGCCGGGGCGGGCTTGAAGCAGCGATTGTCGCAGCAAAGGGTTGCCGGGGCGCTAAGGCTGCCGTCCGCCGCGCCAGCGCCAGCCGGGGATGGCGCCGAACAGCACCTGTCCGCCCAGCCCCAGCAGCCCCGCCGGGCTGGCGACGCCCTGGGCCCAGCCCGCCAGGCTTGCCCCGAACAGCTGCGTGGCAAGGCCGATCTCGCTGGCGATCAGCAGCGCGAAGGCCAGCGCGCCCATCGCCAGCGCCGCGTTGTGGCTGGGCAGCGGCCAGCGGCGCAGCAGCGCGCCCGCCACCAGCCAGCTTGCCCCCAGCATCGCCGGCAGCTCCGCCGCCACCGCCCCGGCCACGCCCAGGTGCGGCACCAGCACCAGCAGCCGCACCGCGCCGAGCACGAAGCCCAGCGCAAGGATCGCGGCCCAGTAGAGCAGGGCATTGGTAACGACGCG
The DNA here is from genome assembly GCA_024236215.1 of Novosphingobium sp. Classification (GTDB taxonomy): domain Bacteria; phylum Pseudomonadota; class Alphaproteobacteria; order Sphingomonadales; family Sphingomonadaceae; genus Novosphingobium. The sequence continues at coordinate 309,582 of JACKKX010000003.1, read as the reverse complement.
CGCCATGGACGGCATCATCGCCGCATCGCGCGGCGCGGGCAAGGGCGCCGCGCCGGCAGCCTTCAGCTCGCCAGCCGCAGCGCTTCCACCCCGGTCTCGGCCTTGGGCTGATCGAGCCAGATGCCGCGCGTGTCATAGACAAGGTGACGGGCGCGTTCGGCCAGCGGCACGGCCTTGAACTGATCGTGATCGACCAGCACGATGAGGATGCCGCAGCTTTCCAGCGCGGTATCGATATCGACCAGCCGCGCCCCGGTGCCATCGAATTCGCGCGGGAGCTCGCTGGCATAGGGTTCGACCAGCGCGATCCGGCTGCCGTGGCGCCGCGCCAGGGTGGCGGCAACAAGCCGCGCCGGGCTTTCGCGGAAATCGTCGATGTTGGCCTTGAAGGCGAGGCCGAGGCAGGCGACCGGAACGCCCGGATGGGCCGCGATCAGCGCCTCGGCGCGGGCGATCGCGTGGTGGATCTTGCCATCGTTGACCCCGCGCGCGGTGCGGATCAGCGGGGTTTCCTCGGGCGCGCCGTGGACGATGAACCAGGGATCGACCGCGATGCAGTGCCCGCCCACGCCCGGGCCGGGCTGGAGGATGTTGACGCGCGGGTGGCGGTTGGCAAGGCGGATCACCTCCCACACGTCGAGCCCCATCTTGTCGGCAACGATGCTCAGCTCGTTGGCGAAGGCGATGTTGACATCGCGGTAGGCGTTTTCGACCAGCTTGGTCATCTCGGCGCTGCGGCTGTCGGTCACCACGCAGGTGCCGCGCACGAACAGTTTGTAGAAGGCCAGCGCCTTCCTTGCGCAGCGCGGCGTGATCCCGCCGATCGAGCGATCGTTATTGGTCAGCTCTTCGAGGATCTTGCCCGGCAGCACCCGCTCGGGGCAGTAGGCGATCGAGATGTCGGGGGTTTCGGCGGTGAGGCCGGGGCATTTGAGATCGGGGCGGCGCGCGGCGATCAGATCGCGCAGTGCCTCGGTGGTGCCGACCGGGGAGGTCGATTCGAGGATTACCGTGTCCCCCGCCTTGAGCACCTCGGCCACCGCCTCGCCCGCGGCGAGGACATAGGAAATGTCGGGCGCGTGGTCCTTGTCGAACGGCGTCGGCACGGCGATCACGAAGACGTCGGCCGGGGCCATTCCGGTCGAGGCGGAAAGCAGCCCGCGCGCGACCACGCCCTGGACCAGCCCGTCGAGATCGACTTCCTCGATATGGATTTCGCCGCGATTGATGGTTTCCACCACCCGCTCGGACACGTCCACCCCGCGCACCCGGCACCCGGCGCGCGCGACGATCGCGGCGGTGGGCAGACCGATATATCCCAGTCCTACAACGCAGACTTCAGGCTTGGCATCCGACTTCATTGGCGAGCAGCTCCACGATCCGGCGCGCGGACTGCCCATCCCCGAAGGGATTGTGCGCGCGCGCCATGCTTTCGTAGGCTGCCTTATCGTCGAGGAGGGTGAACAATTCGGTAACGATAACCGAGGTTTCGGTGCCGACCAGCCGGGCGGTTCCCGCCGCCACGCCCTCGGGCCGTTCGGTGGTTTCGCGCATCACCAGAACCGGCTTGCCCAGCGCAGGCGCCTCTTCCTGCACCCCGCCGCTGTCGGTCAACATGATCTCGGCCAGCGAGAGCAGGTGGGCAAAGTGCGGATAGTCGAGCGGCTCGATCAGGGCCACGTTGGCAAGATCGCCCAGCGCCGTGTTCATGACTGCGCGGACATTGGGGTTGAGGTGGACGGGGAAGATCACCGCCACGTCACCCCGCGCGGCGATCTGGCGGATTGCCTCGGCGATATTCTCCATCCCCCCACCGAAATTTTCGCGGCGGTGGGTGGTGACGCCGATGATCCGCTTGCCGGCGAAGCGTTGCTCGAGTTCGGCCAGGCCCGAGGCGAGTTGGGGGGCCTCTCGGATCCGCTCAGTCACCCATTGCAGCGCGTCGATCACGGTGTTTCCGGTGACGTGAACGCGCGCTTCGGGCACGTTCTCGGCCCTGAGAGCGGCCGCGGAAACTTCGGTCGGGGCGAAGTGTAGGCTGGCGATCGAACCGATGATCTTGCGGTTCACCTCCTCGGGCCAGGGGTGATAGATGTTGCCGCTGCGCAGGCCCGCCTCGACGTGATCGGCCGGAATCTTGCGGTAATAGGCCGCCAGGGCACCGGCTATCGCGGTGGCGGTATCGCCCTGGACCATCACCCGGTCGGGCTTTTCCGCGTCCATCACCTTGCCCAGTTCGGTCAGCAGCGCGGCGGTAAGGCTGTCCAGCGTCTGATCGGGGCGCATCAGATCGAGATCGTGATCGGGAACGATCCCCGCGATTTCAAGCACCTGGTCGAGCATCTGGCGGTGCTGCGCCGAAACGCAGACCACCGGCACGAAGCGCGGATCGGCCCTCAGCGCGGCGACCAGCGGGAACAGCTTGATCGCCTCGGGCCGGGTGCCGAAGACGACGAGGATCTTTTGCGGACGTGCCATGCGCATTTCCTCTAACGCGCGAGTGTTAACCATGAAATAAGGCGCGGAGGATTAGGGACACTTTCATGCGCGTTCTCGTTACCGGTGCGGCCGGATTCATCGGACATGCCCTGTGCCAGCGCCTGCTGGCGCGCGGCGATGTGGTTACCGGGATCGACAGCCTCAACGATTACTACCCCGTCCAGCTCAAGCGCGACCGGCTGGCGACGCTGAGCGCGGCGGGGGGCAACCGCTTTGCCTTCCACCACCTCGACTTCTCCGACATGGCGGCGCTGAACGCCGCGCTGGACGGGACCGGGATCGACCGCATCGTCCACCTCGGCGCCCAGGCCGGAGTGCGCTATTCGATTGAGAATCCGCAGGCTTACGTCAGTTCGAACCTCGCCGGGCACGTCAACCTGCTTGAGCTGGCGCGCCACCGGCGGGTCGAACACATGGTCTATGCCAGCTCCTCCTCGGTCTATGGCGGCAACGCCAAGCTGCCCTTCGCCGTCGAGGACCGGGTCGACCACCCAGTTTCGCTCTACGCCGCGACCAAGCGCGCCGACGAGCTGATGAGCGAAACGTACGCCCACCTGTTCCGCACCCCGCTGACGGGGCTGCGCTTCTTCACGGTCTACGGCCCCTGGGGTCGGCCGGACATGATGATGTGGAACTTCACGGCTAAGATCCTCGCGGGTCAGCCGATCCCGGTGTTCAACCATGGCGACATGTACCGCGATTTCACTCACATCGACGATATCATCGCCGGGGTAATGGCCTGCCTCGACCATGCCCCCGCCGATGATGGCGCGGAAAAGGCCGGCGGCAGCATCAAGCCCCACGCGCTCTACAACATCGGCAACAACCGCAGCGAGCCGCTGCTGAAGGTGATCGGCCTGCTGGAGGAAGCCTGCGGGCGCAAGGCCGCGATGGAGATGCTGCCGATGCAGCCCGGCGACGTCCACAAGACCTATGCCGATATCGAGGCTATCCGGCGCGACCTGGGCTATGCCCCCACCACCTCCATCGAGGAAGGTGTCCCCAGCTTTGTGCGCTGGTACCGGGAATACCACGGCGTCTGACCCTTGCCCCGCCCCGGCGCATCGGCAATCACGTGCCCATGCCGATTCTTTCCGACAAGTGGATCCGTAAAGAGGCCCGCCACACGGGCATGATCGAACCCTTCGTGGAGCGCCAGCAGCGCGACGGGTGCATTTCCTATGGGCTTTCGTCCTACGGCTATGACGCGCGAGTGGCGGATGAGTTCAAGATCTTCACCAATGTCCATTCGGCGGTGGTCGATCCCAAGAACTTCACCGCTGACAGCTTTGTCGACGTCAAGACCGACGTCTGCGTGATCCCGCCCAACAGCTTTGCCCTGGCCCGCACGGTCGAATATTTCCGCATCCCGCGCGATGTGCTGGTGATCTGCCTGGGTAAGAGCACCTATGCCCGCTGCGGGATCATCGTCAACGTGACGCCACTGGAACCCGAATGGGAAGGCCACGTGACGCTGGAATTTTCCAACACCACCCCGCTTCCGGCGAAGATCTATGCCAACGAGGGGGCCTGCCAGTTCCTGTTCCTGCAAGGCAACGAACCGTGCGAGACCAGCTATGGTGACCGCAGCGGCAAATACATGGGCCAGCGCGGGGTGACCCTGCCCCGGCTGTGATACCCATGCCGTAACGTCAGGCAAATTGGGTTCGACATCGCTACTGATATGTGCAGTCTGTGCCGCGATCCGGTGAATCGGACACGAGGAGAGACTGCATGACCGCCAAGGCCGATCGCCCTTTCGATATCGTTGTCTATGGCGCGACCGGCTATACCGGGCGCCTGGTGGCCGAATACCTGGCGCACCATTACCAGGGGAAAGGCCCCAAATGGGCCATGGCCGGGCGCAGCGCGGACAAGCTGGCCGAAGTGCGTGACCTGATCGGGGCACCGGCGGACACTCCGCTGGTGGTCGCCAATTCCGACGATCCGGCGAGCATGAAGGCGCTGGCCGAAAGCACCCGTGTGGTCGTCACCACGGTTGGCCCCTACCAGCTCTATGGCGAGCCGCTGCTGGCGGCCTGCGTCGCGGCGGGGACCGACTATGCCGACCTGTGCGGCGAACCGGCCTGGATGCGGCAGATGGCCGACAAGTATCACGAAGCGGCCAAGGCATCGGGGGCGCGGATCAGCTTTTCGAGCGGATTCGATTCGATCCCCTTCGATCTGGGCGTGTTCATGCTCCAGCAGGAAGCGATCCGGCGTTTTGGCGGGCCCGCCCCGCGCGTCAAGGGCCGGGTACGCGCGATGCAGGGCACCTTTTCGGGCGGAACCGCCGCCAGCCTGACCGAAACGATGAAGGCCGTTGCCCGTGACCCGTCGCTGATCAAGGTGCTGCAAAGCCCCTTCGGGCTGACCCCCGGCTTCGAAGGGCCGTCCCAGCCGCTCGGCCTGGTGCCCGAATACGACGAGGCGCTGGGCAAGTGGGCTGCGCCGTTCATCATGGCGACGATCAACGTCAAGAACGTCCACCGTACCAACTTCCTGCTCGGCCATCCCTATGGCAGCGATTTCCGCTATGATGAGATGATGCTGACCAGCCCCGGCGAGCTGGGAGAGAAGGCCGCCCACGCGATTGGCGAGATGCTCAAGAACCCGTTCGGCGCCAAGCCGCCCAAGCCGGGCGAGGGGCCGAGCAAGGAAGAGCGCGAAAACGGCTTTTACGACGTGCTGTTCGTGGGCGAATGGCCCGATGGCCGCTCGCTGCACTACGGCGTCAAGGGGCGCTACGATCCGGGCTATGGATCGACCAGCCGGATGATCGCCGAAACCGGGATCGCGCTGCTTTCCTGCACCGCCGGTGGCGGCATCTCCACCCCCGGCGCGCTGCTGGGCGAGGCACTGGTCCAGCGGCTGCGCGACCACGCCGAAATCAGCTTCGCGGCGGAGGATTGAGCGATGGGGGGCAACCTGCGGACCGTGAGCGACTTCATCGCCGCCTGGTCGCGGCTCGATCCCGATGAGCTGACCGGTTATTTCGCCGAGGACGGGGTCTATTACAATATGCCGATCGCTCCGGTGCAGGGCCATGCCGCGCTGCGCCCCTTCATCGCCGGTTTCGCCGGGGGCTGGGCCAGCACCGATTGGGAGGTGCTCAACATCGCGGAATCGGGCAATCTGGTGATCGCCGAGCGGATCGATCACACCGTAACCCGGGACGGCAAGCAGATCGACCTGCCCTGCTGCGGGGTGTTCGAGATGGAAGCTGGCAAGATCAAGGTCTGGCGCGACTACTTCGACATGGGCACCTATATGAAGGCCATGGCCGGCTAGACCCGTGTCCTCTCCTTCCGACGAGAACGAATGGCGGGTTGGCTGGCGGATCGTCGCGGCCTCGGCCACGGCGAATGCCACCGGCGTCTCGCTGATGTTCTATACCTTTTCGATGTTCCTGATCCCGCTGGCCAAGGAGCTACGCCTGACCCGCGGCGAAGCCGGGATGGTGCAGGCGCTGATCATCACCGCTGCGCTTGGCGCGCCGCTGGTGGGCAGACTGGCAGACACGTTCGGTTTTCGTCCGGTTTTCATCGTCGCGACCACGATCATGGCAATCATCGAACTGAGCCAGGCCTGGCTGGTGGACGATCTCTATGGCCTGGGCCTGACCGTGGCGCTGGCCGGCATTGTTGGCGGCGGCGCGAGCACGGTCCTGCTCACCCGCCCGGTCAACGCGCATTTCCGCCGCAATCGCGGGCTCGCGCTGGGGCTGGTCGGCATCGGTGCCTCGATCTCCGCCGCGCTGGTGCCCCCGGTTCTCGAACGGGTTATCGCGATCGAGGGCTGGCGCTATGGCTTTGCCGCGCTGGCGTTCATCGGCTTTGTCGTCGGCCTGCCGCTCGTTCTTGCGCTGATGCCGCGCAGCGCCAGCGTTGCCCGGCTTGCGCCGCTCGTTCCGATGCCGACGCCAGCCGCCCGCTCGTTCCTTGCGGATCGCGATTTCTGGCTCCTGGTGGGTGCCAATATCCTGGTTGCCATCACCACCTCGGGCGCGATCAGCCAGCTTTCGCCGATGATCCAGGACGAAGGGCTTTCGTCGCAGACCGCAGCCTGGGGCGTGACCGCCTTTGCGATTGGCCAGTTTGCCGGCAAGCTGGGGGGAGGCTTTCTGCTCGACAAGCTAGAGCCGCGACTTGTCGCCCTGGTTCTGACCGCAGTGCCGGGTCTGGGCTTCGGCGTGTTCCTGCTCGATCAGGGCGCGGCTTATCCGATTCTGGCCGCAGGGATGCTGCTGGGCGTGATGCAGGGGGCCGATATCGGGATCTTTGCCTACTTCGTCGCCCGCAGGTTCGGGGTGGAAAATTACGGGACGGTGTTTGGCGCGTTGCATGGCTTCGGCTGGCTGGGAAGCGCGATCGGGATCCTGGGCTTTGGCTTGGTTTTCGACCATTTTGGCAGCTATGCCCTTGCCCAGCTGGTCTCGATCGGGCTGCTGGCGCTGGGCGCCTTGTTGTTTCTCCCGATCCGGCTTGGCGAAGCTCAGAGCTGAGCGGAAACCAGCCGCGCGACCATACCCGCCTGCTCGCCGGGAACGCCAAGCCCGGCAAGGCCAAGCACCAGCATCTCACGCAGCCGCTCGGCCGCCTCGGGCCGCGAAGGCCGCCGCTCGATGGCATTGAGCATGGCCATGTTGCATAGCCCCAGCCAATAGCGCACGCCGCTGGTCCGGGCTTCTTCGCGCGCCAGTCCGGCGGCAACCAGACCTTCGATGTCGGCCCGGATTCCGCGGTTGAGTTCGTGGTGCAGCCCGGTCGACAGTTCGAGCCCGCGCAGCATGACGATTGCCCGGTCGCGGTGATCGAGCGCGAAGCCGACCGCCACGCGCATGCCCCCGGCGAGCCGGATAGCCGGATCGCCGACGCCCGCGTTGGCAAGGCCGACCAGTGCTTCGAGTTCCGCCCTGACCGTCGCTCCGATTGCATGGGCAAAGCCGGGCTTGTCCGAGAAGTGGTTGAAGAAGCTGCCCTTGGCCACCCCGGCCCGCGCAACCACTTCATCGATTGCGATGGCGTCGATCGGGCGTTCGGCGAGCAGCTCGAAGCCGGCGGCCAGCATGGCCGCGCGGGTGCGCGCGGCGCGCGGGTTGGACTGAAGCGGCAGGCTAGCCATGGAGCGGGATTACCTTACTTGACTATCTGGTCAAATATCTTTAGTTGACCAGATAGTCAAGTGCGAATCGCCAGGATTCGCAAGCCGGGAGACACCGCGATGAGCGTCATTCGCATCGAAGACATCGCCCACGTGCGCTATGGCGCGCCCGATCTGGCGGCGATGCGCGCGTTTCTCGAAGACTTCGGCATGACCTGTTTCGAACAGGACGGGCGCCTTTACGCAAAAGGCAGCGACGGCCGCCCCTTCCTTCACGTCACCGAGCCGGGCGAAGCGCGGTTCCTGGCGATCGGCTTTCGCGCCGAAACACTCGCCGATCTCGAAGCGCTCGCCGCGCATGTCGGCGCGCCGGTGGAAGAATTGAACGAACCCGGCGGCGGCAGGATCGTGCGGCTGACCGACCCCGATGGCTACCGGGTCGAAGTGGTCGCTGGCCAGGCGCGGGCCGAGGGCAGTCTGTCCTTTGCCGATCTGCCCCGCAACACCGCCGCCGCCCGGCAGCGTCAGCGAACTGCGGTGCGGCTCGACCCAGGCCCCAGCCATGTCCGCCGGATCGGTCATGCGGTGCTTAAGGTGCGGGACTTCAGGGCTTCGGAGAAATGGTACAAGGACCGCTTCGGATTCCTGACCTCGGACGAGGTCGAAGCGGCCAGGGACGTTCCTGTCGGCGCTTTCATGCGCTGCGACCGCGGCGACAAGCCGGCTGACCACCACACCCTGTTTCTCGCCCAGTTGCCGGGAGAACTTGGCATCCTGCATGCCGCGTTCGAAGTCGCCAATATCGACGACCTGATGCTGGGCCACCAGCACCTCAAGGGGCGCGGGCGCAATGCCGCCTGGGGCGTTGGCCGTCACATCATGGGCAGCCAGGTGTTCGATTACTGGAAGGATCCGTTCGGCAACGAACTTGAGCACTGGACCGACGGAGACCTGTTTACCGCCAAGGACCCGCCGCAGAAGATGCCGATGAGCGCGCTTCTTGCCGTGCAATGGGGTTCGCCCCATCCGATGTTTGCCGGCAAGCTGGCCCCGCCGCCCGGGCTGGTCGCGTTTCTTGCCGCGCTGATGCTGCGTCTCACGCGATTGTTTCGCCGCCAAACTCAAGGAATTCCCGCATGAAGCTCTGCACCTATACCGCCGATGGCAAGACCCGCACCGGCATCGTTGTCGGCGACAGCGTGATCGATACCGGTGTGCCCGGCACGATGATCGATCTGATTCGCCAGTGGGACGCGGTGAAGCCGCAGCTCGAGGCTCGGGCCATCGCTGGCGGCGGGGTGCCGCTTGCCTCGGTCAGGCTCGAAGCCCCGGTCCAGCGCCCGGGCAAGATCTTCGCGATCGGGCTCAACTATGCCGATCACATCGCGGAATCGAAGATGGGCACGCCCGACAAGCAGGTCTGGTTCACCAAGGCGCAGACCAGCGTCAACGGCCCCTACGATCCGATCCTGATCGCGCGCGGCGCCTTCACCAACGATTACGAGGCCGAGCTGGTCGCGGTGATCGGCAGGGGCGGCAAGCACATCACCGCCGCCGATGCCCCCGCAGCGGTGTTCGGATACTGCGTCGGCAACGACGTCACCGAACGCCTGGCACAGCACGCGACGCCGCAGTGGTCGTTCGGCAAGAGCTTCGACACCCACGCCCCGATGGGCCCGTGGATCGTCACCGCCGACGAACTGGGCGATCCGCACGCGCTTGGCATCCGCTGCTTCGTCAATGGCGAAAAGCGGCAGGATTCGAACACGCGGCACCTGGTCTTCAATGTCTGGCAGCAGGTCGAACACCTTTCGATGGGGGTGACGCTGGAGCCCGGCGATTGCCTGTTCACCGGCACCCCGGGCGGGATCGGAGCGGCGATGGACCCGCGCCAGTTCCTCAAGGCGGGCGATGTGGTGCGCACCGAGATCGATGGGCTGGGCCACATTGAGGGCACGATGATGGCGGAGGCCTAGGTCATGGCCGGGCGGTACGATTGCGACGTGCTGATCGCGGGCGGAGGGCCCGCCGGTGTCACGCTTGCCGTGCTGTTGGCGCGGCGCGGAGTGACAGTGGTCGTCGCCGAGAAGGAAGCGGGCATCTACCCGCTGCCACGCGCCGCGCATATCGATCACGAGGGAATGCGGGTGTTGCAGGAAGCCGGAGTCGCCGATGCGGTGATGGCAACCAGCCGCCGCGCCAGCCGCTATGATTTCCTCACCGCCAAGGGCGAAGTCCTGTTGCGCTTCGAAGGGTCGGACCGGCTTGGCCCGGGCGGCTGGCCGGCGGCCAACATGATCCACCAGCCCAGCGTCGAGGCCGCGCTTCGCCAGGCACTGACCAGCCACCCCAAGGCCAGACTGCACTGCCGCTGGGAGCTGACATCCTTTGCCGATGACGGCGAGGGTGTCACCGCGCGCATTTCCACGCCCGAGGGCGAACGGTCTGTGCGGGCGCGCTATCTGATCGGTGCCGATGGCGCCCGCAGCCCGGTGCGCGAGGCCTCAAGGATCGCCTTCGACGATCTCAATTTCGAGGAACCCTGGCTGGTGGTCGATGTGCTGGTCGATGATTACTCCAGGCTGCCGTCTGAAAACCTCCAGATCTGCGATCCCGCCCGCCCGACCACCTGCGTGCTGATGGGCGAGGGGCGCCATCGCTGGGAATTCATGATTCTGCCAGGTGAAACGCCGGAACAGGTCAGCGCGGACGCCTTCGTCGAAAAGCTGCTCGAACCCTGGAACGTCAGGGGCGCGGTGCGGCTGGAGCGCAAGGCGGTCTACACCTTCCGCGCCCGGATCGCGGCCGAGTGGCGCAAGGGGCAGGTGCTGCTGGTGGGCGATGCGGCGCACCAGACCCCGCCCTTCGCCGGGCAGGGAATGTGTTCGGGCCTGCGCGACGTTGCCAATCTCGCCTGGAAACTCGCGGCGGTAATCCAGGACGGGGCGCCGGGCAGTCTGCTCGATACCTATCAGCCCGAGCGCGAACCCAACCTGCGCGCGACGATCGAGATGGCGATCATGATGGGGCGCACGGTCTGCATCACCGATCCGCAAGCCGCCGCAGCGCGCGATGCGCAGATGCTTGCCGCGCGTGCCGCCGGGCACAGCCCAGATGGAAGCATGGAATATCCGCCGATCACGACCGGTGCGATCCTTGCAGGCAGCACGGCAGCGGGCGCCTATTTCCCGCAACCGATCGGCAAAGACGGGCAGCGCCTCGATGAGGTGCTGGGCCCCGGCCACTGGCTGATCGCCCGTGCCGATCTGACGGCGGCGGCGCTGTTGCCGTTTGCCGCCCAGCTCGGTGCCTGGCTCGACCAACGCGATGCCGGCGCGGTGCTGGTTCGCCCGGATCGCTATGTGTTCGGGACGGGAACCGCAGACAGCCTGCAAGCTGCCTGGCAAGCCTGGTCAGGCGGCGCTCGAAAATCCGGCCAGTGCGGTTGAACGATCGCGCCCTGCCTATCCCGGGGCCCGGCCCTGGACGCCTACCGCCCCGGCTCGCAGCGCGAAAGCGGCAATCACCAGATAGGCCAGCATCGGCACCGCGAAGGCAGTCTCCAGACTGAGCCGATCCGCCGAAAGCCCGACCAGCAACGGCAACAACGCGCCGCCCACGATCGCCAGGCAAAGCAGCCCCGAGGTCGAGGACTGGCTTGCCCCCGAGCGTTCGAGCGTGATGGTGAAGATGGTCGGGAACATGATCGAGTTGAACAGGCCGACCGACAAGGCGGCAAAGCCGGCCACGGCGCCCTCGGCCGATACCACCGTCAGACACAAGGCTCCAGCGGCCAGCGCGCAGACACCAAGCAGACGGGGCGCTGCCATGCGTGTCAGCAGCATGCTGCCGATCAGCCGCCCAGCCAGCGCCCCGCCCCAATAGAGGTTGGCGAGATAGCGCCCGCCCACTTCGTAGGGCAGCCCCAGGATATGCGGCTGGTGAAGGAAGTTGATCATGATCGAGCCGACCGAAACCTCCGCCCCGACATAAAGCCCGATCGCCACCGATCCGAAGATGGCCCAGCGCGAGCGGATTGCATCGAGCACCGAGGCTTCGGGCAGCGGGCCAGCCCCGCTTGCCGCCGCGCTGATCCGGCGGCGCTGCGACCAGACGAACAGCGTAACCAGGGCCAGCAGCGAAGCCATGATCAGGAACGCCTGGGTGACCGCGCCCAGCGCTTCTGCACGCTGCGCCGGATCGGTGATCTGCCCGCGATCGCCCGCGATCACCGCATCGCCCAGCATGATCCACGACCCGTAGTGAACCCCCAGAACCACCCCGAGCGAGTTGAAGGTCTGCGCGAAGTTGAGCCGGAAGTGGCTGCTTTCCTGTGGCCCGAGCGCCGCGGCAAGCGGATTGGAGGCCACCTGCAGGATCGTGATCCCGCTCGCCAGGACAAACAATGCGGCAAGGATCGGCGGGTAGGAATCGAGCCTGACGCTGACCTGGACCAGCAAGCAGCCGCCAACCATCACCGCCAGGGCTACGATGATGGTATTGACCGGGCCAAGCCGGTTGCCGAGCGAGGCCGCAGGCAGCGAAACCAGGCCGTAGGCCAGGAAAAACACCAGCTGGGTGAGCAGCGCCTCGGTGTAGTTGAGCTGGAACACCGCGCGCAGCGCCACGATCAGCGGGTCGTTGTTCGAGGCGATAAACCCCCAGGCAAAGAACAGCGTGGTCACGGAAACGAAGGCGCCCGTGATGCCGAGTTGCCTGATCCGGTTCATCCCGGGCTCACCGCGCTGCCCGGCCAGACGAATGTGGCGACCTCACCCGGGGGAAGGGTTATACGAAAGGCCCGGTCGCCATCGCGCACCACCACGCTCGCGGATGTGGTGTCACGGTTATGGGCGATCAGCACCCTGGAGCCATCGGGGTTGACGAAAGCGACATTGGCGAGGCTGGAATCCTCGTTGCTCGCGATCCTGCGCGCACCGGCACGCACAAAGCGGCTGGCATGGCCAAGCACGTAATATTCGACATTGCGGGTGATCTTGCGGGTCTTGCGATCGATCGTCACAACACCGCGGCAATCGCCGCAGCCACCAAGGTGCGGGCCGTGGTTCTCATCGAGCGCGAGGTTCCACAGGATCGTGCCCCGCGAACCCGCGCGGCTGGGCGCAATCAGCAGACTGTCGACCATCCAGCCCAGGGTCTTGCCCCAATCCGGCTCCCAGTTGCCGCCCGAGCATTCGGTGAAGAACACTTCCTTGTCGGGGTGGGCTGCACGGACCTGTTCCATCGCCGCAGGATCGCCCGCATAGCAATGCCAGGCAACCCCCGTAACATAGCGCGCCGCTCGCGGATCGGCGAGCACGGCCAGGGGTTCTTCGGGATGGTCCCAGTTATGGTCCCATTCGAGCACGCCGACCGGCGCCCTGCGCGCGGCGAGCAGCGGCCCGAGATGATCCGCAAGGAAGCGCGCGCGCGCCTCGGCCGGGAAGCGCATGCCCGGATAGTCCGCTGGCTCAAAGCGCGGCTCGTTCTGCACCGAGACATAGCGTACCGGAAGGCGCTGGGCCTCCATCGCATCGAGGTAGCGGCCGAAATAGGCGGCGTAGGCAGCATAGTACTCCGGCCGGAGCTGGCCCTTGATCGCGCTGCCGGTGTCTTTCATCCACCCCGGCGCCGACCACGGGCTGGCCATCAAGACCAGACCGGGATTGATCCGCTTTGCCGCCTTGAGCGCAATGATCTGCGCCCGCTGCGGCTCGGCCATCGAAAAGCGGGTCAGTTGCGGGTCGCTCTGCCCGGATGGCACGTCGTCCAGGCTGTAGTGGCGCGAGGAAAAATCCGAAGCACCGATCGGAACCCGCACGAACCCGAGCGCCAGCCCCTTGTCCCCGAACAGCTCGACATAGAGCTCTGCGCGCTCCCCGGGTTGCAGGACCTGCTCGAACAGCCCGGCCGAGGCATCGGTCATCGCCGCGCCGAAACCGACCACTTCCTGCTGCGCGGCGGCAGGATCGATAGCGATGGTTTCCGCCGAGCGGTCCTCAGCCCCGGTGCGCGCGTTCTCAAGCGGCAGGGTCGGCATTTCTTCCAGCTTGCGCCGCGCATCGACGCTGCTGACATAGACCCTCACCCGCTCCACCGCCTTGTCCGGTACGCCGCTGCCATAGCGTGCGCCGCAGGCAGCAAGCATGCAGCCCAAAGCCAGCGCGGCAAGCGCGCCCGAACGGGAAAGGGAAATGCTCATGCGTCCGCCGGGCAGGTCTTGGCGACGTATTCGGCGTGAGTGGGCATGACCTTGACGCATTTTCCGATCACCGCAGCGATGTTGGAAAGATACTGCGTCAACTGGGTATCGCTCTTGAGATTGACCTGGGGATCGTAGCCGTGCGGGATCATCCCCTGGCCGATGAACACCTGGATCCAGCTTTCCTCGGAAAACAGTTCCTCGTCCTCACGGAAGATGCGCCCGTTGGCCATCCACAAATCCATTTTGCGCCGGAGCGTGTCGGGCACTTCCATGGTCCGGCAATAGTTCCAGAACGGCGTATCGTCGCGCTCGGTCGCCTTGTAGTGAAGGATGATGAAATCGCGGATCCGCTCGTATTCGAAGTCGGTCTGGCGGTTGAACTCATCGATGTTTCCTGCATCGAATTCGAGGTCGGGAAACAGCCGGATCAGGCGGATGAGCCCCGACTGGACGAGGTGCAAACTGGTCGATTCGAGCGGCTCGAGGAAACCCCCGGCCAGCCCCACCGCGACGCAGTTCTTGTTCCACAGCTTGGTGCGCTTGCCGGCCTTGAAACGCACCTGCAGCGGATCGGCCATCGCCTCGCCATCGAGGTTGCCGAGCAGGATCGACGCGGCCTCGTCATCGGAGATGAAATCCTTGGCATAGACGTGGCCGTTGCCGGTGCGGTGCTGCAAGGGAATGCGCCACTGCCAGCCCGAACCGTGCGCGATCGAGCGGGTGTAGGGGGTGAAGTTCTCCGAGCGGGTGCAGGGCACCGCCAGCGCGCTGTCGCACGGCAGCCAGTGCGACCAGTCAACAAACCCGGTCTTGAGCGCGCCTTCGATCAGCAGCCCGCGGAAGCCCGAGCAATCGAGGAACAGATCGGCCTCGAGCACCTGCCCGTCGGCGAGCTGGACCGATTCGATGAACCCGTCCTCGCCGCGCAGCTTGACGTCGACCACCTTGCCTTCGACCCGCCTGACCCCGCGTTCCTGCGCGTAGCCCGAGAGGAACTTGGCAAACAGCGAGGCATCGAGGTGAAAGGCGTGGGCGACATGCGCGAGCGGGCTGTCTCCCATCTGGGTCTGGGCGCGAACGAACTTGTTCTCAAGCGCGGCAGCGGTGTTGATCGAATAGGCGGCAAAATCCTCGGCCCGGCCCATGGCATGCGCCTTGAGCCAGTAGTGGTGGCAGCGCAGCCACTCCCAATCCTGCCCGATCACGCCAAAGCCGTGAATGTAACTCTGGTCCTTGCGCAGCCAGTTCTCGAACTGGATTCCCAGCTTGAAGCTGGCCTGGGTGCGGGCCATGAACTCGTTTTCTTCAAGCCCAAGCAGTTCGTTGTATTTCTTGATCGCCGGGATCGTTGCTTCGCCCACCCCGATCGTGCCGATTTCCTCGGATTCGACCAGGGTTACATCGTACATGCCCTGAAACAGCCGCGCGAGCAGTGCCGCGCTCATCCAGCCCGACGAGCCGCCACCGACGATCAGGATGCGCCGCAAGGGTTTCATCTCGCGTCCTCCACTGGCCCGCGCGTCAGGGGCAGGTACTGAGCGGAGCCTGTTCGGTCAGGCTTCCGGTCTTCATGCCGTGAGCATAGGACAGGCCATAGCCGCGCGCAAACAGCCGTTCGCCCGATGGTTCGCCGCCGCTCGGGCAGCGGGTGTTTGGCCAGGCGAACGAAAGCCGGGCGCTGAAATCGAGCTGCTTCGACCCGGCCAGCAGATCGGCCAGCGCACCGGCTTCCGACCCGGGAAGAAATGCCGCGACAAAGGCATCCGAACGGTTGATCAGGTCGGTGGCATAAAGCGTCCGGCCCGAATAGAGCACACTCACCACCGGCACGCCCTGGCCCGAAACCCTTCCGAGAAGCGCGGCCTGGGCGGGAAAACGACCGGTGAAATCGAGCGGCGCGGGCCAGCGTACATCGCCCTTGGTTTCCGCATAGGGCGTTTCGCCCAGCACCGCGATCACCGCGTCGAACTTGCCCGGTGCAAAGGCGCTGCCATCGGCCGACCAGGTAACATTGGCGGCGCCGTAAACCCGGCGCAGCCCGCCCAGCATGGTTTCGCCGACGGGAAAATCGCCATTGTCGGTTTCATCACCCTGCCAGGTGACCGACCAGCCGCCCGCCTGCCTGACGAAGCTGTCCGCCGCCTCGCCCACCACCAGGATGCGCTTGCCCGGCGCGAGTGGCAGCACGGCATCGTTCTTGAGCAGCACCGCCGATTTGCGCACCGCTTCCTGGGCCAGCGGCCGGTCAACGATCGCGCTGGCATCGCCGGTATAGCGGCCCGCCGCGGTCGGTCTCTCAAACAGTCCCATGCGCATCTTGACGCGCAGGATGCGGGTTACGGCATCGTCGATCCGCGTCATCGGCACGCGGCCCTCACGCACGTCGGCAAGGGTGTTGGCGATGAAGCTTTGCCACTTCTCGGGGACCATGAATACATCGACCCCGGCGTTGATCGCCTGAGGGCAATGATCGACGGTGCAACCGGAAACCTGCTCGATCGCGTTCCAGTCCGAAACGACCAGCCCGTCAAAGGCCAGCCGCCCCTTGAGGATGCCGGTAACCGCGGCGCGGTTGCCGTGCATCTTGCCGAAGGGCACGGTCCCACCCATGGTCCAGCTGTTGTAGCTGATCATGACGGTCTGTGCGCCGGCATCGAGCGCGCTGTAATAGCCCGCGCCGTGGATCGCGGCATAATCGTGCGCGGAGCTGCGATTTTCGCCCTGGTCGACTCCCTGGAAGGTGCCGCCATCGCCTGCAAAATGCTTGGCGCTGGCGATCACGTCGCCATCGCCCGAAAGATCGCCCTGAAGCCCCCTTACCAGCGCGGCGCCGTTGCGCGCGACTTGGGCCGGATCGCTCGAATAGCTTTCATAGCTGCGGCCCCAGCGCTGATTCTGGACCACCGCCAGCGTCGGGGCAAAAGCCCAGGCCAGGCCGGTTGCACGGACCGACTTTGCGGTTGCCCGTCCGATCCGTTCGACCAGCGCCGGATCGTGCGCGGCCCCCAGGCCGATGTTGTGCGGATAGATGGTGGCGCCATGGACGTTGTTGTTGCCGTGGACCGCATCGATCCCCCAGACCACCGGGACCGGCACCTTCATGTCGGTGCTGAGCGAAGCCTTGGTATAGGCCGCCGCCAGCGCGGCCCAATCGGCAACGCTGGCGTGCTTGTTCATCTGCGGCCAGGCACCGCCGCCATTGAGGATCGTACCGATATAGTACTGGCGGACCTGATCGGGGGTGATGGAGCGGATCTCGGGCTGGGTCATCTGCCCGATCTTCTGTTCCAGCGTCATGCCCGCAACGATCGCCGCGATGCGCGCCTCGCTGGCGGGATCGAGCCGCGCGGCGGACCGTTCGGACCAGGCGTCGATTGCCTGCCGCTCGGCTTCGGACCAGCCATCCGGCTTCAGCTGAGCGGCGGTTTCGGGGGGTGCGCCGGCTGCGCCGGCGCAAGCTGCCAATGCACCCGCGAGCGCCGTGACCAGGAAAATCCGATGCTTCACAAGTCTGTTCCGTCAATCATTTCAGTATTGCGGGATGCAAGACACCCCGCCACGCGGACCGGCCCAGATCCCCCATCGATCCTGCCCGCAGCGCCACGCCGTGGCAAGGATCGATCGGGCCGGTCCGGCGCGGCAGCACGCTGCCGCGCCTTGGCTCAGAAGCGGTAGCTCAGCCCCAGGAGCCACTGACGTCCATACTTCTCGTAGGTTTCGGGAAGCACGGTCTTGTCCGCGGTCTTGGTGCCGCCGGTATCGAGACCCAGACGGGTGCGATAGGGCGAATCCAGCGCATTGCTGAGCTGGAGGGTGATCCCCAGACCCGCAAGCGGCGAACCTTCCTGGAAGGTATAGCCAATCTGCGCGTCGAGCTGCTTGTCCGCCAGGATTTCGGTGTAGCCGATATTGGTGAACAGCTGGATCGTCTCACCCTTGAAGGCCGAACGATAGCGATAGCTGGCCCTGGCCTGGAAGCCATCGCGCTCGAAGTAGCCGGTGATGTTGTAAACCCACTTCGACAGCCCCGGAATACGGACGATCGAGGTTCCCGAAGTCGGGTTGAGATTGCTTTCGGTGAAAGCGATCGAGCCGCTCAGCCCGAAGCCATCAAGCTTGTGGGTGAACTTGCTGAGCTCCAGCGCGCCGGCAACTTCGACACCCCGCAGATAGCCACCCTTGCCGTTGGCAGGTGCAGTCAGGGTGCCGATCGGGCTTCCGGTGACCCCGGTGGGCAGCGGCGTGGCCGTCGGCGGAACCGGGAAGGCCGAGAAGTCTGCGGTTAGCGACTGGGTGTAGATGTAGTTGTCGAGCCACTTGTAGAACCCGGCAACGCTGAAATAGGTCGCCTTGCCGCCATACCATTCGTAGACCACGTCGAGCGACTTCGCGCGCCACGGCTCGAGGTTGGGGTTGCCGCCGGTGGCCGACCAGGGATGAACCGTTCCGCCCGGCTGGCACTGCTGGTTGGAGCTGCCGCCCGAGGCACAGGGGTTTGAATAGCTCGGGGTCATGTTGGCGCGCATGTCGTCCATGCGCGGCCGCGCCATGACCTTGGCCGCAGCAAAGCGCAAGCGGTGCCCGCCACCCAGATCGTAGTAGAGGTTCAGGCTGGGCAGGAAGTCGGTGTAGCTCTTCTCAACCGAAACCGGACCGATCGCGATCGGGGTGACCGTTCGGTTGATCCGCAGGCCCGACGAGGCCTGCTTCTGGTTGACCACCTGAAGCCCGATGTTGCCGTGCAGATTGCCGGCATCGATCGTCGCCTTGGCACGGAAGGTCAGGATGTCTTCCTTGATCTGCCACGACTTGTCGTAGTGGTTGGCATCCAGCAGCGTGGTCTCGGTGTAACTGCCGAGCACCGAGGGCAGATCCCAGGCCAGCACATTGCCGAAGCCGATGAAATCGAGCGAGGTCGGCGCAATGACCGCACCCGAGGGAACCGCGATTTGCGCGCGGCTGTTCTTGAGATTGAGATCGATCTCGTCGACGGTCTTGCTCTTGTCGCGATGGGCATAGTTCACGCCCAGCTCGATCTTGGAAATGAAGCTTTCACCCATGTCGTAGGCCAGACCGAAATCGGCGGTGGTGACCTTTTCCTCGACATGCGGCGATTTCATCAAGCCATCGTGGCCCCAGCCGCCCCACGGCGCCCGATCGCCCAGCGAAACCTTGCTGGCATCGGCGTAGTTGAGGCCCCAGTTGCTGTAGGTGGGGAAGCCTTCGAGCGGGATCGAGAAATCATAGTGATCGGGCGTACGGGTCTGGAAGGCACCGATGCCGTATCCCGCGTAGGTCTCGATGTAGGTTTCATCGCGGGTGTTGCGCGAATAGCTCAGATCGACCGTCGCGGTCAGGCGGTCGCCAAGCTTGGCGTCGGCATTCCACCCGGCCGCAAACAGTTCGTCGTCGCGGGTGTTGAGATCGTTGCGCAGGATCGGGATGGCGTTGTTGAAGTGCCCGGCCGTGCCAAGGATCGATCCGCCCAGCCAGGTCACCGTCTCATTGCTGAAGGTGGCGTTGTCGGCCCAGGGGTTCGAGAACCACTGCGCGCCGCGGCTGACCGACTTCTGCTTGAAGCGCGAATAGTAGAGGTCAAGCACCGAGTGGAAGCTGTCGCTGGGCTGGAATTCCAGCGTACCCATGACCCCGTCGCGCTTGTCCTTGCTGTTGACCGCCCAGGCTTCCTCGCCGTTGAGCTGGAGCGCGGTGGCAACGTTCGAGGGGCTGACCACCAGCGGATTGCCGAAGTTGAAGGTCTCGTAGCCATAGGCCTTGTAGTGATCGACATGGCCCGGCGCATCGAGGTGCGCATAGCCGATCGACCAGCCGAGCGTACCGGCATCGTTCTGGTCGATATAGCTGAAGCTGCCGCGCCAGCCCTTGTTCGACATGTCGTGATTGCGCCCGCCGCCTTCGTCAATTTCGCCGCGGATGTTCACCGCGATCGCGCGCTTGCCATAGGCGATCGGGCGCACGGTGCGCAGATCGACCGTCCCGGCCAGGCCCATGCCCGAAATGTCGGCATCGGGGGTCTTGTAGACCACCGCGGCAGAGAGCAGTTCGGAAGGATACTGATCGAATTCGACCGCACGGTTATAGCCAGAGCTGGCCTGCTGGCGGCCGTTGAGCAGCACGGTGGTGAAATCGGGAGCAAGACCGCGGACCGAGATGATCTGCGCACGGCCGGCAACGCGCTGCGCGGCAAGGCCGGGAAGACGGGCGATCGATTCCGCGATCGACACGTCGGGCAGCTTGCCGATGTCTTCGGCCGAAACCGCCTCGACAATGCTGGCTTCGTTCTTCTTGGTGTTGATCGAGTTGGCTAGCGAATAGCGCAGCCCCGAGACCACGATGGTCGCATCGTCGCCGGCATCGTCGGCTTCCTGCGCGAAAGCTGCCTGCGGCATCATGCTGACAAGCGCCAGCGCCGAAACCGCGGTTGCGCCGAATCGGTAAGTCCGCGCCAGGCGCTGCTCCGCCGCGCAGGAATGCACCCTCATACCCATCAGAAACCCTCCGTAATACGCGGTTTTCCCGCGAATCTCCCTGACAAGGACATGCCCCGCCCTCGCATTCCAAATTGGAAGCGCTTCCAATCAATGCCCAAGAACGCCCAGCCGGTCAAGCGGGCTAACAACAAATCCTGCCATTGATGCGCCGATGCAACAGGTCGGAGCTGGTTAGACCAGACTCAGGCGCTGCGGCTCACCACACTCGAATCGCGCACCACCAGCTCGTGCGCCACGACTTCGCGGCCGGGCGCGGCTGCCTGGCCTTCTCCGGCCATCTCGACCAGCCGCTCAACCCCGCGCGCGGCCATGCGGCGCAGCGGCTGATGGATGGTAGTCAGCGGAGGCCAGACGATTTCCGACACCGGCGTATCGTCGAAGCCGGTGATCGCAATGTCCTGGGGAATGCGCAGACCGGCCTTGTGCGCGGCGAGCAGGGCGCCCGCGGCCATGTCGTCGTTGGCACAGACCAGCGCGCTGGCCTTGCGGGCGCCGCCAAGCAGCGCCTGGGCGCAATCGTGCCCCGAGCGGAAGGTGAAGTTGCCGCGCCTCCACTCGACATCGGCCTCGCCCAGCCCGGCATCGCCCAGAGCGGCGAGAAAGCCGTCATACCGGCCCTCGGCGGAAACGTGCCCGGCCAGCCCTTTGATGAAGCCGAACGTGCGGTGCCCGAGAGAGACCAGGTGCTTGCCGATATCGTAGCCCGCGCGGTAATCGTCGATCCCGACCGTGGTGGCGACCGTTTCCGCCTCCGCGCCGCCGGCCAGGCAAACCGCCGCCACGCCCAGCCCCGCCAGCCTGCGCAGCAGCGCCAGATCGTCGGCGAAGGGCGGGGTCAGCAGCACCCCGTCGCATTGATCGTCCTCGACCCGCTCAAGGATTTCATCCGCTGCGGCGGGATCGCTCTGGTTGATAACGTGGGTGATCAGCTGCACGCCAAGCCTGGCCCCCGCGCGGGTCGCGCCAAGTTCGAGGGCGGAGGCGAAGTAGGAGTTGGGTTCGCTGTCGAAATCGGAGGCATGGATCAGCACGATCCGCAGCGCCCGCCGACCGGCCAGATTGCGGGCCTGCAGGTTGACCCGATAACCCAGCTCGGCCACTGCCGCGCGGACCTTTTCGCGCACTTCGGGGCGAACGTTGGGCTGGTTGTTGAGCACGCGCGAAACCGTGGTTCGCGCAACCCCGGCCCGCGCCGCGACATCGTCGATCGTCGGTCTGCTCACGTCCTGTCCGAAACTGCGCTTTGCCCCACCATGTCGCTGCACTGTTGCAAGGCTAGGCCCGCTTGGCAAGCGGGCTAACTGCGGCAAGCCCGCGCAAGATCGGCTATCACCGGGAAATGATCCGAGGCGACGCGGCCGTCGAAATGCTCGGCCAGCACGGGATAACGCCGCTCGGCCATGTCCCCCCTCACCGGATGTGATAGATCGTCTCGCGGGTAGCGGCCATTGCCTTATTCGCAAAGTTCATCGATCATTGGCCCGGTCCGCACACGGGCGGCGCATGAAGGAGCCAGCACAGATGCATAGCCGCAGCCGCATGTGGATTACCGCAGCCCTCATGGCCGGCTGCATGCTGACGGCGGCGCCAATGGCGGCGGCGCAGGCCGATGCTCCTTTCGCCGAGGAGATCCACGTCTTTGCCGTCGAGGACGAATCCGCCCCGCCGCCGCGCTGCGCGACCCTGTTCGTCGGCAGCTCGAGCATCCGCTTCTGGTTCGGCCTGGCAAACGACTTCCGAATGCCGCTGGTCAAGCGCGGCTTTGGCGGCTCGACCGTCGCCGACGTCAACCGCTACTTCGATCGGATCGTTGCCCCCTATCACCCCCGCCGGATCGTGTTCTACGCGGGCGAGAACGATATCGCCGCGGGCAAGCCCGCCGCGCAGGTCTTCGCCGATTTCGAGGAATTCCTGAAGCGCAAGGATGCCTCGCTGGGCACCACCCCGGTGTTCTACGTCTCGGCCAAGCCCTCGCCCTCGCGGCTCGGTCAGCTCGGCGCCCAGCGCGAACTCAACGGCCTGGTCGAAGGGCTTGCCGCGCGCCGCCCCGATCTGGTCTTCGTCGATGTCGCCAGCGCAATGATGGTCGAGGGCGCGCCCCGGCCCGAGATTTACATCTCCGATCACTT
The DNA here is from genome assembly GCA_024236215.1 of Novosphingobium sp. Classification (GTDB taxonomy): domain Bacteria; phylum Pseudomonadota; class Alphaproteobacteria; order Sphingomonadales; family Sphingomonadaceae; genus Novosphingobium. The sequence goes on along the minus strand of JACKKX010000003.1, from coordinate 287,134 downwards.
GCACATGAACCGCGCCGGTTACGCGATCTGGACCCGCGTCATCGGCAAGGCCCTCAAGCGTTCGGCAAAACTCAAGGCACCGGGCTGCTGACCGGAAGCAGTGCCGGCAGGCTGACGCGAGCCGGAGAGTTCGTGCAGCCACGCTTTCGCTCTCGTCGCCGGTCCGGCACCGAAACGCGCGCTGGACAAGCATCGATACCGGCTGCATCCTCGTGCCAAACAGAATGGCTTGAACCCGCGGGGAGAACCTGGGTTTGTGGAAGGGATTGGAATGGGACCTATCGACGTAACCGCCTGGTCATCGCTGATGCTGGGCCTGACCGCGCTGTTCGCGGGGATCGGTGCGCTGAGGAAGCCTGGCGCCTGGCGCACCATGATCGAGGAAGTTGAACGCAGCCCCGCGCTGCAATTCGTCTGCGGCATGCTCGAGCTGCTGGTGGGCATGGTGATCTACCTTGCCAACCCGTGGATTCCGGAAGACCTGCTTTCGTGCATCATCAAGGCGCTGGGCGGATTCATGATGATCGAGGCGCTGGCGATCCTCGGCTTCGTCGATATCTATACCCAGTTCTGGCTGCGCAGCCTGACCCACATGCACCGCGGCTGGGCGATGAGCACAGTGGTGCTGGGCCTGGCGCTGAGCGTGGCCGGCGCGGCGCGGTTTCACTGAGTTTCACACACTAGCGACGAGGGATAGGGGGCGAGCAGCCGGGCTGCCGCCTCCCACCCGGCGTTGAGCCATAGCCGCCAGGCTTCGGTCTCGCCGGGCAGGATCGCGGGCATCGCGGTGTGCCCGGCTTCGCGCCAGCGGGCATTGGCCTCGCAGGTGAGTAGCGCGAAGCTTGGCACCTCGCTGTCCTTCCATACCCCGGCGAAAGCGAAAAGGGGCTGATCGGAAAGCGTGAAGCGATGCTGGCGGCGCCGCCCGGTCTGCGGATCGGCGCGGCCCCATTCGATCACTGCCGTGGCGGGAACCAGGCAGCGGAACTCGCTGTTCCTGAGGTTGCCGATCCAGAACGGACTGTCCGGTTTGCGCACACTCAGCACCCCGCGCCCGCCATCGCCCGCCGAAGGCGGCGGCGGCACGCCCCACAGCCGCGGAACCATCCGGCGCGGCTGCGCCGCCCCGCGCGGCCCGGCAATCGCCTCGCGCCCGGCGGTAATCACCGGCGCGAACCGGCCCGGAGCGATCGCGCCCCCGGCCCAGGGATCGTCCCCAGCCTCGGCCCCGAACCGCGCGGCGATTGCGGCAGCCGGACTATCGAGGCGGTAGAGGACGGTCACCGCCGGCCGACGCGCCGCTTCACCGTCCCCGCCAGCCCGGCCCCCTGACGAACTTCCCGGGCGTGGCGCCGGTGTGTTCGCCGCCGCGCAGCACCGCGGTGCCGTTGACCAGCACCTCGGAAACCCCGGTGGCGTATTGGTGGGGCTTGGCGAAAGTGGCGTGGTCCGCGATCCGGGCCGGATCGAACACCACCACATCTGCGGCATAACCCGGCGCCAGCCGCCCGCGCCCCCGGATACCCAGCTGCTTGGCGGGAAGCGAGGTCAGGCGGCGGATCGCTTCGGCCAGGCCGATCACCTGCTGATCGCGGACATAGCGCCCCAGCAGCCGCGCGAAGGTGCCATAGGCGCGCGGGTGGGTGTGGCGCAGCAGGAACTTGCCCTCGTTCGCCATGCTCGCCGCGTCGGAACCGAACATGGTCCAGCGCCAGGCGATGTTCTTTTTGAGGTTGTCCTCGCTCATGGTGAAATAGGCGGTATCGACCCGGCTGCCGTCCTCGATCACCAGATCGATCATGGTATCTTCGGGGCTGGCAGAGCGCATTTCCGCCACCTCGGCCAGGGTCTTGCCCGAAAGCGGCTTGAGCGCTGGGTTGTCAAACCCCAGCAGCAGCACATTCTCGGGCCCGCCGGCATTGCGGTAGGTATTGTCCCAGCCCTGCGGCACGCCGCGCATTTCGGCGATTACCCGGGCGCGGATCTCCGGGTCTTTCAGCCGCTCGATCCACTTGTCGCGTCCGCCCTGCTGGACCCACAGCGGCATCGAGGCATCGAGCCCGGTGGCGGCGGCGGTATAGGTGTAGACGTTGGCGGTAACGTCGATCCCGGCCTGGCGCGCCGTCTCCATCCGCGCCAGCGCGCCATCGGCCTTGTCCCAGTTCTGCCGCCCCGAGGGCTTCATGTGGTACATCTGCACCCGCGCGCCACTGCGCCGGCCGATGGAGATCAGCTCGTCGAGCGCCTCGAAGTAGTGATCGCTCTCGTTGCGGATGTGGCTGATGTAGCTGCCGCCATGCAGCGCCGCCGCCGATGCCAGCATGACCAGCTCGTCGGTATTGGCGAAATTGTCGGGCGCGTAGATCAGCGATGAGCCGATCCCCAGCGCCCCGGCACGCATTTCCGCCCGGACCAGCGCCTGCATCCGCGCGATCTGATCCGGGGTGGCGCGGACATCGTCATAGCCCACCTCATGCACCCGTAGCGTCCCAGCGCCGATGAACGAGGCGACGTTGCAACTCACCCCCTTGCGCTCGAGAAAGCCGAGATAGTCCGCCAGCGAGGTCCAGCCGATCGGGTACTTGATGTCCCCCTGTTCGCGCAGCGCCCGCGCCTTCATCTCGGCATTGAGCGGCCCCATCGAGCTGCCCTCGCCCATCACCTCCAGCGTCACCCCCTGGCGGATATCGCCCTGCGAGCGGCCGTCCTCGATCAGGCTCTCGGTCGCCCATGAGAGCATGTTGATGAACCCGGGGGCGACCGCCTGGCCACGCGCGTCGATCTCCAGCGCGGCGCGCGCGCCGCCAAGATTGCCGATCGCCGCGATCCGCCCGCCCGCGATCCCCACGTCGCCCTCGATCGGGGCGGCGCCTAGCCCGTCGAACACCGTGCCGCCGCGCAGGATCGTGTCATAGCGGCCCCAACGGCGGGCCAAGGCGATCTCGGGAGCGAGCGCGGCGGCGGCTAGCCCGCCGAGCACGGCGCGGCGATTCGGGGTCCAGGTCATGGGCTGGACTGTGCTGGCCGCCTGCCCTAATGTCCAGCCATCCCCGGGGAGCCTGCTGCGGCTGAGAGGTGTGGGTAAGCGCCACACGACCCGTCGAACCTGAACCCGTTAGCACGGGCGGAGGGAGGGCCGGCACATCGCGCTCCCATTCCGTCCATTGAAGGACACGCGCATCATGGCCGACATCAACTCGAAACTGGAAATCGGCGTCACCACCGGGCCGATCCGGGGCAGCAAGAAGATCCACGTCGGCCCGCTGGGCGTCGCCATGCGCGAGATCAGCCTTGAACCGAGCAGCGGCGAGCCGCCGGTGCGCGTCTACGATACCTCGGGCCCCTACACCGATCCCGCCGCGCGGATCGACATCGCGAAGGGTCTGCCCGAACTGCGCCGCGACTGGATCCGCGGCCGCGGCGATGTGGAAGAAGTGACCCAGCGCGAGGTCAAGCCCGAGGACAACGGCCAGCTCGGTCCCGATCGCTCCGGCGGCGTGCCCCCCTTCCCCAATGTGCGCCGCACCGTGCTGCGCGCGAAGCCCGGCGCGAACGTCAGCCAGATGCACTACGCGAGGGCAGGGATCGTCACCCCGGAGATGGAATATGTCGCCGCGCGCGAGAACCTGGGGCGCGAGATGCTGCGCGATCATGTCCGCGACGGGCAGGACTGGGGCGCCAGCATCCCCGATTACGTCACGGGCGAATGGGTCCGCGAGGAAGTGGCGCGCGGCCGCGCGATCATCCCCAGCAACATCAACCACCCCGAGAGCGAGCCGATGGCAATCGGCCGCAATTTCCTGGTCAAGATCAACGCCAATATCGGCAACTCCGCCGTCGCCAGCGATGTCGCATCCGAAGTCGACAAGATGGTCTGGTCGATCCGCTGGGGCGCGGACACGGTGATGGACCTTTCGACCGGGCGCAACATCCACGACACCCGCGAATGGATCCTGCGCAACAGCCCCGTGCCGATCGGCACCGTGCCGATCTATCAGGCGCTCGAAAAAGTCGGCGGGATTGCCGAGGACCTGACCTGGGAAGTGTTCCGCGATACGCTGATCGAACAGGCCGAACAGGGGGTGGACTATTTCACGATCCACGCGGGCGTGCGCCTGCCCTATATCCCGCTGACCGCCAAGCGCGTCACCGGCATCGTCAGCCGCGGCGGCTCGATCATGGCCAAGTGGTGCCTGGCGCACCACAAGGAAAGCTTCCTCTACGAGCGCTTCGACGAGATTACCGAGATCATGAAGGCCTATGACATCGCCTATTCGCTGGGCGACGGCCTGCGCCCCGGCTCGATCGCCGATGCCAACGACGAAGCCCAGTTTGCCGAGCTCTATACCCTGGGCGAGCTGACCAAGCGCGCCTGGAAACAGGACGTCCAGGTGATGATCGAAGGCCCCGGCCACGTGCCGATGCACAAGATCAAGGAGAACATGGACAAGCAGCTTGCCGCCTGCGGCGAGGCCCCGTTCTACACCCTTGGGCCGCTGGTGACCGACATCGCGCCGGGCTACGATCACATCACCAGCGGGATCGGCGCGGCGATGATCGGCTGGTACGGCACCGCGATGCTCTGCTACGTCACCCCCAAGGAACACCTCGGCCTGCCCGACCGCGACGATGTGAAGGTCGGCGTGGTCACCTACAAGCTTGCCGCCCACGCCGCCGACCTCGCCAAGGGCCACCCGGCGGCCAAGGTGCGCGACGATGCCCTAAGCCGCGCAAGGTTCGAATTCCGGTGGCGTGACCAGTTCAACCTGTCGCTCGATCCAGACACGGCGGAGCAATATCACGACCAGACGCTGCCGGCGGAAGGGGCCAAGACCGCGCATTTCTGCTCGATGTGCGGGCCGAAGTTCTGCTCGATGAAGATCACGCAGGAAGTGCGGGAGTTTGCGGCCAAGCAGAACGCCGGGATGGAGGGCTTCGTCGCGGCGGAGGACGCCGAAGCGGGGATGGCCGACATGAGCCGCGTGTTTCGCGAAACCGGGAGCGAGTTATATTTGGGCACGGGTGGAAGGGAGCACGATTGAGAGGCAATGCAGCATTAAGCCAAAAGTCGCAGCCAGAACTGCGGCCTCCAACACTTAAGCCGGCGCACATCCACAATGAATTCTACATCGCACTTGCAAATTGTTACTGGGGAACCAATCTAGCCGATGGTTTGGGAGATCAGAAGATGGCAAGAGCGACGGAAACTGATGTTGCGATCGCGGTGATGCAAATCGCGGCGGCAAGAAGCGACGGGTTCTGCTCTTTCAACAGGGCGCGGGCGGATGTTCCTAAGTATGTCACCTTTGCTGCCGCCGACTTGAAACAGTCGCTTAAACGACCGGGCGAACCGATGTGGCATCAGCTAATAAGGAACATCAGATCACATCACGATGCTGACGGTAATTTTATCGATCGCGGATTGCTCGTGCACGTGTCCCGGAAGGGATATGAAATCACGGCGGCTGGGCGGGCATACCTAAAAAAGAACGGAATTATCACCTTTAGGACTTGACAGACTCTCGGGAATCCGCCATTGACGGGTGACGGAGAGCGAAAATGAACATCATCGAGATCATGCGGCGCTGGCCTACCCAAGAATCTGCGGTTGCTCATTTAGAGCAAGTTCGCTGGGGAGGAAGGCCGATTTGCCCCTATTGCTCAAGCGACAAAACCTGCGTCCATGCCAGCAAGGACAAGAAGCTGCCGCGCTGGCAGTGCCAATCTTGCCATCGTGCATTTAGCGTAACGGTCGGCACGATTTTCCATCATTCGCACCTGCCGCTGCAAACGTGGTTTTTGGCGATTGCATTGATGCTCAATGCGAAGAAGGGAGTCTCGAATGCCCAGATCGCGCGCGACTTGGACCTTCCCTACAAGACAGCTTGGAGTCTCGCTCTGCGTATTCGCGCAGCAATGATGGCCGACCCTGAGCAGAAGCGCCTGTTCCACGGCATTGTCGAGATGGACGAAACTTACATCGGAGGGAAACCCCGCAAGGGTAACATCGCGGGTGAACGGAAACCCTCTACGCGGGGGCGTGGAACGTCCAAGCTGGCGGTTGTCGGCATAGTCGAGCGTCATGGCCGGGCCTTTGCGCGGGCCTTCAATGGGGTGCCGCTTAATTTCAAGAACCTAAGTCGCTTCCTTCAAGATCGCGTCAACGTGCGCGGATCGCTGGTCATGACCGACGAATACAGCGCCTACAAGAAGTTCGGGGCCGTGGTGCAGCATTCGGCAATCAACCACCAAGCCGCCTATGCCATTGGCGATACTCACACCAACACAATCGAAGGATTTTGGGCGCTGGTAAAGCGCTCTTGGTATGGTCAGCACCACCACTATGGCCGCGCTTGTGCCGACCTCTATGTTTCCGAAACCGCCTTCAAATACAACCACCGGAACAACCCCGGCGTGTTCGGCGACCTTATCCGGCACATGGTTGGAGTTGCAGCATGAGCGACCTCTACGAAGGGCTGGACAGCCCCAAAAGTCTCCGCAGGAACCACCTCTACTATGGTGATAATCTGACCATCATGCGGGAGATGCCAACCAACCTTGTTGACCTGATCTACCTTGATCCCCCGTTCAACAGCGATCGCACCTACAACCTGATTTATCGCCAGCTAACCGGCCTTCCGTTGCCGGAGCAGGAAGAGGCGTTTGTCGATACCTGGACCCTCGACGCGGAAAAGGAAGAGATGGTCCGCAACATGCCGATGGTGTTGCGCCAGTATGGATGCGACGAAGGGCTGGTTAAGTTTTGGGATGCTTGGATCGGCGCGTTACGGAATACCGACAGTCGCTTGCTCGCCTATCTGGTCTATATGACCTATCGGCTGTTCGAAATGCGGCGGATATTGAAGCCAACTGGTTCGATTTTCTTGCACTGTGATGCCACCGCGAGCCACTACATCAAAATCATGATGGACAGCATCTTTGGTGCCAACAACTTCCGCAACGAGATCATTTGGAAGCGTCAGAGCGCCCATAGCGACGCGAAGTCAAAGTTCCCCAATGTGACTGACACGATCTTGTTTTACGGGAACGGAAAGGGTTCCACATTCAAGCCGCAGTATGGCGCTCACGATCCTGAATATGTCGACAAGTTCTACCGCTTTGATGATGGTGATGGGCGCGGGCTTTATCGCCTTGGGGACATGTCTGCCCCCAAGGGCGGCGGCATGTCTGCGATCAACAAAACCACAGGGAAGCCTAACGGGTGGCATGTCTACAAGGGCTTTCAGCCTCCGATGCAGGGTTGGCGATATAGCCCAGAGACAATGGCCCGCCTTGATTCCGAAGGCCGGATTTACTTCCCAAAGAACAAGGACGGGACACTCGATCTAACCAAGCGCCTCGCGCTCAAACGCTATTTGGAGGAACAAGAGGGAAGCATAATCACCAATGTCTGGACAGACATTTCGCCTCTTGGCGGAAGCTCGAAGACTGGAGAGACCTTGGGCTATCCAACACAAAAGCCCATAGCGCTGCTGCAACGGATAATCAGGGCCGCTACCGACGAAGAGGCCGTCATTTTTGATCCGTTCTGCGGCTGTGGGACTGCGATCTACGCGGCTCATCTTGAAAATCGGAAATGGATCGGCTGCGACATTGCAATCCTCTCAATTCGCATTGTCCAAGACGTGCTCAAGAAGCGGTATGGGTTGGAAGAGGGGCGCGATTACACAATGAGCGGCGTTCCCGTCTCCGAAGAGGGGGCGCGCGACCTCTTCCAGCGAGATCCACGCCAGTTTCAGCATTGGGTTGTCGAGATGGCTGGGGGGTTTGCCAACAAGAAGCACTCCGGCGATTTGGGCATCGACGGGAGGCTCTATTTCGAGACCCTGGAGGGCGACAAAAAGGTGCTCAAGAGCATGGTCCTGTCCGTGAAGGGGGGGAAACTCACACCCGCCTATATTCGGGAATTGCGTGGCACTTTGGAGCGAGAAGACGGCACGGAAATGGCGGGATTCATATCCCTTGAGCAACCCACCAAGGGCATGCTGCAAGAGGCCGCCGCTGCTGGAATGTATCACTATGCGGGCAATGACTATCCTCGAATGCAGCTTAGGACCGCTGCTGACCTTATCGCTGGGAACATGTTCGAAACACCGACGCGGGTTGGAACACTTCACACCGAGCGCCAAGGGGCCTTAGCCCTTGCTGGAAAGCATCGGAATTGACTTGAGGCGCGCCGCACGTTAGAAAGTGCGGCGCGCCTATTAGCGTGGATCGAGCGCCTACCGGGATTCGAACCCGGGACCGGGGACCTACGAAGAACCTGCTCTATCCAGCTGAGCTATAGGCGCGCAGCTTCTTTGCCACAGGTGGGACAAAAGCGCAAGTTTGGCGCCGTGAACCACTGTGAATCGCGCTAACGTGTTGATTTCGGGCTATTTCACTTCTGCAGGGCCGGTTACAAAATGCCGCGACTCGGGTATTTAAGTCCTAAAGGTGATAATTCCGAAAAAGAAAGGACTGTGAACGTTTTCGTTTATATATTGGCGGAAGCCACTTTAGTTCGGTTGAACCCTGGCATTGCTTGTCCCATACGAACCAAGCGTATGCAGTAGTTCCTGATCCTTTTTGGACCGCGCCGGCTGGGTAAAATGTAATTCGCTCACTAAAAACCCAGACACGCGATGGTGGGTTCTTGCTAAAAATTGAGCGCTGACGGTTTCCGCCTTCTAAAAAGGCCAGCCTCAATAGCAGTGCAAATTTTTTTCTCGCAGAATTGACGCCGATATGAACGAAATTTTCTGCAGCGTTATAAGGAGGATTGGTGACGATATTATCACTGGTTCGGCCAGACTTAAGAAAGTCGACGCCTACTTCGCCAAAGCCGCGATCATAGAGGTCCGAACTTACTACCTGACAGCCGGTCTTTTCCAATACTTTGGACATGGCGCCATCGCCGCAAGCGCATTCCCAGATTTGGCCTTCGAACAGCTCGTTATCTATGAGAGCTTCTGTCGCCCATGATGGGGTCGGGAAGAAGTCTGGTCCATTGAGGTCTGCAAACCGTTTCGTTGTTGGTTTGAAGCCCCCATTCAGGTTGTAGGTAGCGTCCATCTAGGCATAGTAGCATAAGTATCTGTTTAATCAAAATTTCTAAGTGACTCAAATGATTCAAGAAAGGTATGTTTGTATCGGGTAGAAAGTTTGGGGCTACCTCCGCACTCCTTGAGTCCGCCCCAACCGCACCAACTCCCGGTCTATTGCCTGCAGAAATTGCGGTGACAGTGCACTCAATTCACAAATGTTGCCATTTCGAGGCAACTGCGTTATAACGCGCGTATGAACGCACCACTCAAGATCACCAAAATCGGCAATTCCGCCGGGGTTATCCTGCCCAAAGAGCTGCTCGCGCGGCTTCGGGCGGGGATCGGGGATTCGCTGTTTGTCAGTGAGGCACCCGATGGGGTGCGGCTGTCGGCGCACGATCCCGATTTTGCCGAGCAGATGGCGGCAGCGGAAGAAATCATGCGCGAGGACCGCAACATCCTCCGCGCGCTCGCCAAGTAAGTGGCGGAACGCACCGAACCGCGCTGGGTTCGCAGCGACGTTGTCCTTGCAATCCATGACAGGCAATTGGCCGAACATGGCGGGCCGATTGGCGTGCGCGATCCCGGCGCACTGGAATCCGCGCTCATGCGGCCGATCGACCAATGGTCTTACGGGACCGACGACCTGTTTGCCCTGGCCGCAGCCTATGCCTTCGGGATCGCTCGCAACCACCCCTTTGTCGATGGCAACAAGCGAACCGCCTGGATACTGGCGCGGCTATTTCTGAGGATCAATGCCCAGGCGCTGTCATTCGGCGAACGCGAAGCGATCGAACTGGTCCAGGCGCTCGCGGCCGGCGAATTGACCGAAGACGAACTGGCCGATTGGCTGCGCGAGCATGGTGTGATCTGATCCACCAGCGATTTTCCTACATTCACCAAATCGGTTATCTTTCACGGCATGACCGAACCAAACCTTCCCGAAGCCACCCGTCTGATCCCTCAGCACAGCGCCGCGCATTGGTCGCGCGCCAAGATGGCGCGGTTTCTTGCCGAGCTGGCCTCCACCCATTCCGTTGCCGCTGCCGCCCGCGCGGTGGGCATGTCGCGCCAGTCGGCCTATCGGCTGAAGGCGCGGCTGCGCGATCAGCCGTTTGACCTCGCCTGGGAGGCGGCGGTGCAATCGGGCTATGACGCGCTGCACCAGGCCGCGCTTGACCGCGCGCTCAACGGGGTCGAGGTGCCGGTGCACCACAAGGGCGAGCTGGTCGGCACCCGCCGGCATTTCGACGAGCGGCTGACCATGTTCCTTCTTTCGGCGCGCAATCGCCATTTCGTGCCGCTGGAGGCAGCGAGCCGGGCGGCGCGGCAGGAGTGGTCGGGCTATTTCGCCGAGCTGCTGGTCCGCGTCCGCGCCGGGCTGGCGATGCCCGACCGCGAGCAGGAGTGGCGCTACGAGCAGGATGCGCTCGACGCCGAACTGGGGCCAGCGTGGGGCGATCGGGAAGAAAGTGACACCTGAAATGCGCGATGTGTCACCTTCTTCCGCGCAAAGCCTTGATTACGCAGGGGAAAGTACCCGGACAGGGGTGTCACCTTTTGCCCCGGCCTGTCACCGCGAAGGTCAGCCCGCCTTGAGCTCGCCCAGCAGCCGTTCGACATCCTGGGTTCGGCACAGCTCGGTCCCGGGGTGGAGCACGGCGGCGGTGCCGGCGGCGATCGCGCGCAGGAAGGCGTCCTCAAGGCTCTCGCCCGCGATCAGGCCGTGGACCAGGCCGCCGACGAAGCTGTCACCCGCGCCGGTGGTGGAATGGGCGACCGCCTTGATCCCGGGGTGGGTCAGCACGCCGCCGGGATGGACTAGCACCGCGCCGTCCTCGCCCATGGTCACCGCGAGCATCCGCGCCTTGCCGGCCGCAACCAGCGGGCGCGCGGCCTCGGCGACTTCGGCGTGGGTGGTGAGCTTGCGGCCAAGGTAGGCCTCGAACTCACCCACGCTGGGCTTGGCGATGTGGATGCCGCCGCCCTCAAGCGCGGCCTTGAGCGCCGCGCCCGAGGTGTCGAGCACCAGTTTGCGGTCCTGCGCGGCGAGCGGTGCGGCCAGGCGGGCAAAGAAATTGTCGGGCACCCCGCGCGGGAGGCTGCCCGAGGCGACGACCCATTCGGCGGGGCTGGCGAAGCACGCGCCGAGCAGCGCGCGCCATTCCTCTTCGGCCACCAGCGGGCCTTCGGGGACAAAGCGGTATTCATGGCCGCTCGAGCGTTCGTAGACCGCGAGGCTCATCCGGGTGTGGTCGGCGATGGGGATCGCGCGGCGCGGCAATCCGGCCTCGTCGAGCAGCTCGTCGAGCAGCGCGCCGGTGGGGCCGCCCGAAAGGTAGATCGCCTCAACCGGCACGCCGAAGCGGTGCAGCACGCGGGCGACGTTGAGCCCGCCGCCGCCCGGATCGTAGCGCTCGCCGTGGGTGCGGATCTTGCGGGTTGCGGAAACCGCCTCGGCCTCGCAGGCCGAATCGATCGAGGGGTTGAGCGTGAGGGTGGCAACGCGCTCCATCGGTGCCGGTTACCGCTTGCGGACGAATTCAGCCCGCAGCACCAGCCCCTTGATGCCGGGATACTTGCAGTCGATCTCCTGCGCATCGCCGGTCAGCCGGATCGAGGGGATCACGGTGCCCTGCTTGAGCGTCTGCCCGGCGCCCTTGACGGTCAGATCCTTGATGAGGGTCACCGAATCGCCATCGGCCAGCAGATTGCCAACCGCATCGCGCACCTCGACCGCATCCTCAGCGGCGCGCTTGGCCGCCAGTTCCGAAGCGGGCAGCCACTCTCCGCTGTCCTCGTCATAGACATAGTCTTCATCGGCATCGGCCATGGGCGTGCTCTCCTTGCCCGGCCAGCCATGGCAGGTGCGGGCGCGCTTGACCAGTCCGGGCGTGGCAGCCTCTCCATTGCGGGCCCGGCCCTAGGCAAGCCCCTGCCAGACCAGCCGGAGGCCCAGCGCCACCATCAGCCAGTAGATGATGGCATAGAAGCGCGCCGCGTCGATCCGGCGAACCAGCCAGACCCCGGCAAAGGTCGAACCGATCGCCAGCGGCATCAGGATCGCAGCCATGGTCAGGGTGGTACGGTTGAGCGTGCCGAGCGCGAGATAGCTCGGCACCTTCATCCAGTTGATCGCCGCGAAGAGAATCGCGCTGGTGCCAACGTAGCTCAGGTGATCGAGCTTGCGCGGGGTGACCCACATCTGGAACGGCGGCCCCCCGGCATGGGCAATCTGGCTGGTAAAACCGGTGGCGGCGCCAAACAGCATCCCGACCCAGCCCGGCGAGCTCGACGCGGCGGCAAAGCGACCGCCCCGCTCGATCCACAGCCGGTAGACGCCGAAGCAGAACGTCACCGCACCAAGCAGCGCCAGCACTCGCTCTTCGGGGATGGCGGAGGCCAACCAGGCCGCCGCTGCCACGCCGATCGCCGCACCGGGGAGCATCCAGCCGACGATCCAGCGATCCCAGGAATGACGAAAGGTCCAGACACTGACCACATCCTGCACCAGCAGCACCGGCAGCAGCACGGCCGCTGCCGTCACCGGTGGCATGGCAAGGGCAAGAAGCGGGGTTGCCAGGGCGCCCAGCCCGGCAAAGCCGCCCTTCGCCAGCCCGAGCAGAAAGACCGCGACCAGGGCAAGGATCAAAGTCAGCGGATCTGTCAGCAACGCCATCGCAGCGTCCTGCCAGCATGAAACGCCTGGCAAGGCAAGCGACGCTTGCCGCACCGTGCGCGCTGACCTAGGCTCGGCGCGCCAACCAGACACCAGGATTCCCCCATGCGTCTTGCCCTTTTTGCTGCCACTGCCCTTTCGCTTGCGCTTGCCGTCGGCGCCCAGGCCAAACCCGGCCCCGCCACTCCCGAGCAGGTCGCCGAGGCGGCGCTGCGCGCCGCGCCGGTGTTCGATGGGCACAACGACGTGCCTGAACAGCTGCGCGATCGCCGCAAGGATGTGCTGGGTGATTTCGATTTCACCGATACCTCGGGCACTGCCGATCCCGCCAAGGGAGTGGCCGCGATGCAGACCGATCTCAAGCGGATGCGCAAGGGCCATGTCGGGGCGCAGTTCTGGTCGGTCTATGTCTCGGCCAACCTGCCCGAGCCGCAGGCAGTGCAGGCCACGCTCGAGCAAATCGATCTGACCAAACGGCTGGTTGCCCGCTATCCTGCCGATCTCCAGCTCTGCACCGATAGCGCCTGCATCGAGGCGGCGTGGAAGAAGGGACGGATCGCCTCGCTGATGGGGATGGAGGGTGGCCATTCGATCGGCGGCAGCCTGGGCGTGCTGCGCCAGATGCACGCGCTGGGCGCGCGCTACATGACGCTGACCCATTTCAAGAACACTGCCTGGGCCGACAGCGCCACCGATGCCCCGGTGCATGACGGGCTGACCCCCTTCGGCAAGGACGTGGTGCGCGAGATGCAGCGGCTCGGCATTCTGGTCGATCTGGCCCATGTCAGCGAGAAGACCATGCTCGACACCCTGGCAATCGCCGGGGCGCCGGTGATCGTCAGCCATTCCAATGCCTATGCGCTCAATCCCCATCCCCGCAATGTCACCGACCGAGCGCTCGATGCGATCAAGGCCAATGGCGGGATCGTGATGGTCAATTTCTATCCGCCCTACGTGCTCGATGCCGCGCGGCTGTGGGGGGCCGAGCGCGACGCCGTCGAGGCGCGTTTCAAGGCGCTCAACCGCGGCGATCCCGAAAAAGCCAAGGCCGCGCTGGCCGATTGGGACAAGGCCAACCCGATGCCGCGCGGTTCGGTCAAGGATGTTGCCGATCATCTCGATTACATCGCCAGGCGGATCGGCGCGGACCACGTCGGGCTGGGCGGGGATCTCGACGGGATCGAAGTGGCGGTGACCGGGCTGGAAGATGCCGCAACCTATCCGGCGCTGTTCGTCGAACTGGCACGGCGCGGCTGGAGCCAGCAGGATCTTCAGAAGTTGGCGAGCGGAAACCTGATCCGGGTGCTCAAGGCCTCCGAAGCTTACACCGCCGCCCACGCCGGCGATCCGCCGCTGGAAAGCCCGACCACGTTCTGAATCTTCCGGCTGCTCAGTGCGCCTCGATCCGACCTAGCATGCGGAAGAAAAAGGCGGTCGACCAGCCGAGCAGGAACACGCCCAGGATGCTCTCGAACGCGCCGACCAGGCGCCAGTCGCGCAGGATATGGGTGTCGTTGTAACCGACCGTCGAATAGGAAATGGTCGAAAAATAGATCGCATCCTCGAACCCCGGCACCGCTCCGGTCAACCAGTAGATCAGCGCGAAGCCCCAGATCTCGATCCCGTGCAGCGCGAACATCGCCAGCACGATCGAAAGCGTGAACACCGCCCCGCGCGGGCTGAGCGGGTTGATCCGCTTGAGCCGTTCGACCGCAGCTTCGGTGCGCAGCGCCTGGCTGAGGCTGAAAAGGCCGAAGCCATGGATCGCGACGCAGGCCACGACCATGAAGGTCGATACGGCGAACTCGGCGAGCATCTGCTGCACCGCTCTGCCTAGTCGCGCAGCAGGTCGTTGATGCCGGTCTTGGCACGGGTCTGGGCATCGACTGTTTTGACGATCACCGCGCAGTAGAGCGACGGCCCAGGCGAACCGTCGGGCAGGGGCTTGCCCGGCATCGAACCAGGTACGACCACACTGTAGGGCGGGACCCGGCCGATATGGACTTCGCCCGTGGCGCGATCGACGATCTTGGTAGAGGCGCCGAGGTAGACCCCCATCGAAAGCACCGCGCCCTCGCACACCCGCACCCCTTCAACCACTTCGCTGCGCGCGCCGATGAAGCAGCCGTCCTCGATCACTACCGGCCCGGCCTGGAGCGGCTCGAGCACGCCGCCGATCCCGACCCCGCCGGAAAGGTGCACGTGGGCGCCGATCTGCGCGCAGGAGCCGACAGTCGCCCAGGTGTCAACCATGGTCCCTTCGCCGATATGGGCACCGATGTTGATGAAACTGGGCATCACTACCACGCCCTTGCCGACGAACGATCCGCGCCGCACCACGGCGCCGGGCACAACCCGGAAGCCGGCCTCGCGAAAGCGGTTTTCGCCCCAGCCGGCAAACTTGCTGGGCACCTTGTCAAACGCTGGAGCACCCGCGGCGCCTCCGGGCACCACTTCGTTGTCGTTCAGCCGGAAGCTGAGCAGCACCGCTTTCTTGAGCCACTGGTTGACCTTCCAGCCACCCGCGCCATCGGGCTCGGCAACGCGCGCCTGGCCATTGTCGAGCAGTTCGAGCGCGGCTTCGACCACTTCGCGCACCGCGCTGCTGGCGGGGGTTACGCTATCGCGCGTCTCCCAGGCGGCTTCAATCGCGGCGGCAAGCTGGTCGGACATCGGGCAGGTTCTCTCCGGCAGGGGCGGCTCGCCCTTGCGCCTATCGTCTGCCCCGGCACGGAGCAAGCCCCTGAAAATTGCCTAGGCCGGATCGAAAGCAGAAGTTAAACATGCGCGGGGCATCCTGACGGGTGCCAAGGACTTGACTGGCAAGCCGATTATTGGGGTCGAACGCATGGAAAAGGCCATCTCTCTTCGCTCGCGCTGGCACCTGGGCATCGCGCTGGTTTCGCTACTTGTGGTTACAGGTTGCGGCGGAGGCGGAGTTTCCAGCACACCGAGCCCAACCCCAACACCCACCCCAACTCCTACTCCAACTCCAACGCCCACGCCGACCCCCACCCCAACCGGTTCGGGCTTCGTAACCAGCGAATACAACCGCTCCGACGGGCCCGAGCAACACAACGCCATTCCCGCATGGGAAAAGGGCTTTTCGGGGCAGGGGGTGATTATCGGGGTGATCGATTCGGGGATCGATCATGACAGTCCGGAATTCGCGGGGCGGATCATCGCTGCGTCGCGCGATGTCGCCGGAAGCCGCGGGATTGACAATCCCGATGACGATCACGGCACCAACGTGGCGATGATCGCCGCCGCGGCGCGTGACAACACCGGGATCATGGGGATCGCCTGGCAGGCCCAGCTGGGGGTGTTCCGTGCCGACGATCCGGGAAGCTGCGCGACATATGATGCGAACACCCCGGATAGTGGTTGCTCGTTCTTCGACAACGATATCGCCGCCGGGGTCAATGCCGCAGTCGCCGCCGGGGCCAAGGTGATCAATATCTCGCTGGGCGGGGGCGCGCCCAACAGCACGCTCCGAAACGCCGTGTCCAACGCCACCGCGGCGGGTGTGGTTGTGGTGATCGCGGCGGGGAACGATGGCACGTCCACCGACCCAGGGATCGATCCCACCAACCCCGATCCCTTTGCCACCGGCCTGCAAGCCGTGGGCCACGGGGCGGTGATCATCGTCGGCTCGATCGATGAGAACAACGTCATTTCCGATTTCAGCAACAAGGCCGGCAGTTCGGCGAGCTCCTTCCTTTCGGCGCGGGGCGAGCGGGTGTGCTGCGTCTATGAGAACGGGACGATGAAGATCGTCACCAACTCGGACGGGAGCCGTTCGGTCTATGTCATTTCCGGCACCAGCTTTGCCACCCCCCAGGTCGCGGGTGCAATCGCTCTGCTGCGCGGCGCCTTTCCCAACCTGACCGGCACCCAGGCGGTCGATCTGCTGCTGCGCACCGCGAACGACGCCGGAGCAACCGGAACCGATCCGATCTATGGCCGAGGGATCATGAATATCGGCGCGGCCTTCGCTCCGCAGGGATCGACCGCGCTGGCGGGCAGCACCCTCGCCATGTCTCTGGACGATACCACAGTGGTCACTTCGGGCGCGATGGGCGATGCCTTCAAACGCGTTCCGGCGCTCAGCGCGGTGGTGCTCGATGCCTATCAGCGTGCCTATACCATCGATCTGGGCCAGCGGGTCAGCGGGGCCAACGTACCCTTGCGGCTGGGCGCCGCGCTGACCCAGCAGACCCGCAATCTCGGCACGGGGACCGGCGGCGTGGCGATGGCCTTTACGGTCGATGCGCGCGACCGCACCCAGCGGCTGGCCTGGTCGGGGCCGCTGCGGCTTTCGCCCGCCGAGGCCGAGGCTTCACGGGTGCTCGCGGCACGGATGGTGGCCGATCTGGCGCCCGGCACGAGGATGGCGCTGGGCTTTGCGCAAGGGGCCGATGGGCTGACGGCGCAGCTTCAGGGCGCAGCGCGCCCGGCCTTTCTGGTCGCGCGTTCGCCGCTCGACGATCTGGGTTTTGTCCGCTCGGGCGAAAGCAGTGTGGCGATCCGCCACGAGTTCGGCCCCTGGGGGGCGAGCTTCAGCTTTGAGCGCGGTTCGGCGCTTTCCGGGGCGCCGATGCAAATTGCGGGGAGCGGTCCAGCCCGGATGGTCGACGCACCGACACGGCGGCTCGGCATTTCCTTCGATCGTCGCTTCGGCGCGGCTCAGGCTTCGCTCGGGGCCAGCTGGCTGGCCGAGGATCGCACCGTGCTGGGGGCGCGGCTCCATCCCGGCTTCGGCACGGTGGGTGCCGATAGCCTGGTGCTCGATGCCGCGGCGGGCTGGGATCCGGGTGCGGGCTGGCATCTGGGCGCGGCGATGCGCGGCGTTGCAACCCGGCCGCGGGGCGGCGGGGCGCTGCTCTCATCCTCGCGGTTTGTCAGCTCGGCCTGGGCGATCGATGCCCTGCGCGACAATGTGTTTACGGAGGGGGACAGCCTTGGCCTGCGTCTCGCCCAGCCGCTGCGGGTCGAGCAGGGCGGGCTGTCGTTCTACCTCCCGGTCGAATATTCCTATTCCACCCTCGCGGCGAGCTACGCCGCCCGCACGGTCCCGCTTTCCCCCACCGGGCGCGAGCTCGATGCCGAGCTGGTCTGGCGCGGATACCTGTGGGGCGGGGCGGCGAGCGCCAGCCTCTATTATCGCAAGGACCCGGGGCACTATGCGGCCCTGCCCGACGATCACGGACTGGCGATAACCTGGGTTAGGAAGTTCTAGGCCCCGGCCTTGAGCGCGAATTCCCAGGCCTTGTCGGCCAGCGGCTGGACCCGTTCCGACATGGCCTTGGCATGGGCGGAGCTCGCCGTGCCCTCGATCACACGCTTCTTGATCCCCTGGATGATCCCGGTGAGGCGGAAGAAGTTGTAAGCGAAATACCAGTTCATGTCGGGCACGCTGTCCCGTCCGGTCGCCTGGCAATAACGTTCAACCACCTCATCGAGCTCGGGAATGCCGAGCACCTTGCGATCGAGGTCCATCACGCCTGAACGCCCGCCGTTCTCGGTCACCCAGGCCATGCAGACATAGGTGAAGTCGGCCAGCGGATCGCCCAGCGTGGAAAGTTCCCAATCGAGTACCGCCAGCACCTGGGGCGCGTCCTTGGCCCAGATCATGTTGTCGATCCGGTAATCGCCGTGAACGACGCTGGTGCGGGTCTGTTCGGGCAGGGTTGCCGGCAGCCATTCGATCAGCCGCTCGACGGTGGGCATGTGCTCGGTTTCGGCCAGCTTGTACTGCCTGGTCCAGCGTTCGACCTGGCGCCCGAAATAGTTGCCTGGCTTGCCGAAATCCGCCAGGCCGACCGCCTCGACGTCGACCGCATGGAGCTGCGCCAGGCAATCGATCATCGCCATGTAGGTATCGCGGCGGTATGGCGGGGCGTCCTTGGGCATCGATCCGTCCCAGATCGTGCGGCCATCGACCATGCCCATGACATAGAACCACGATCCGACCACGCTTTCGTCGGTGCACAGCCCGTATTGCCGGGCAACCGGAAAGCCGGTGGTGTGCAGCGCGGCCTGGACCTTGTATTCACGGTCAACCGCATGGGCCGAGGGCAGCAGCGGTCCGAAGGGCTTGCGGCGCAGCACATAGTTGCCGCTGGGCGCCTCGATCCGGTAGGTCGGATTGGATTGCCCGCCCTTGAACTTGGTCAGGCGAAGCGGGCCCTTAAAGCCCGCGACATTGGCCTCCATCCATTCGCCCAGCCGCGCCGCGTCGAGCCGGTCGGCCCCCTCGGGCTCGACCGTGCCGACAAAGGCTTCCTCGGCGTTGATCGCGTCGCTCATCGGCGCCTCACTGATCGAACACGATCACCGAGCGCGCCGAATGCCCGGCCTTCATCTTCTCGAAGCCTTCGTTAATCGCCTCGAGCGGAATGCGCTCGGCGATGATCGTATCGAGATCGAGCATTCCGCGCATGTAGAAATCGACCAGGCGGGGCATGTCGACCGGGAAGCGGTTCATCCCCATGATCGCGCCCTGGAGCTTCTTGCCCGAAAGCAGGTCGAACGCGCTGAGGCCAACCGAATGGGCCAGCGGCATCATGCCCAGGATCGTCGCGGTGCCGCCGCGCCGCAGCGACTTGACCGCCAGCTCGCCCGACGCAGGGCGGCCAACTGCCTCGATCGCGTGATCGACCCCGCCCTTGGTCAGCTCGACGATGGTCGCGGCGGCATCGGGGGCGAGCGCATCGACCGTATCGGTGGCGCCAAGCTTGATCGCCAGCTCACGCTTCTCGGGCATCGGGTCGGCGGCGATGATCCGCCCCGCGCCGGCGATCTTGGCCGCGTTGATGGTCGCCAGGCCCACCCCGCCGCAACCGACCACGGCAACGGTTTCGCCCGGGGTTACCTTGCAGGCGTTGAAGATGGTGCCCGCGCCGGTGGTCACCGCACAGCCGATCACCGCGGCGCGGTCGAGCGGCATCTCCGGGTCGATCGCGGTGCAGGCGTGCTCGTGCACCAGCATCATCTCGGCAAAGGCCGAAAGGTTGAGCATCTGGCCCACCGGGCTGCCGTCGGGGCGGCTGAGGCGCGGTTCGCTGCCCGGCGCGCGGCGGGTATCGGCGCCCAGGCACAGCGCCATGCGTCCACTGACGCAGAATTCGCAGTGCCCGCAGAAGGCCGATAGGCAGGTGACCACCGCATCGCCGACCTTGACCGTGCGCACCTCGCTGCCGACCGCCTCGACGATCCCCGCCGCCTCGTGCCCCGGTACGGCGGGCAGCGGGTGGGGATAGGTGCCCTCGATGAAATGCAGGTCCGAATGGCACAGCCCGCAGGCGGCCGTGCGGATCAGCACTTCGTGCGGCCCCGGCTTGCCGATCTGGAGCTGCTCGATTTCAAGCGGCTTGTTGGGCTCGATCAGGACTGCGGCTTTCATTGTCTTCTCCGTATGGACCCTCCGGCACCGGGCCGGAGGGGATCAGTTTGCTTGTTAGGATTCAGCGCGCGACGCCAAGATCGCCCGAGGAAAACCCGGCATCGCCCTGCGGCGCGTGCTTGCCGAGTTCCATCCGCGCGATCGAGCGGTTGTGGACCTCGTCGGGGCCGTCGGCGAGACGCAGGGTGCGGATCCCGGCATAGGACTTGGCGAGGCCGAAATCCTCCGAAACACCGCCGCCGCCGTGGGCCTGGATCGCATCGTCGATGATCTGCAGCGCCATGCGCGGAGCCTTGACCTTGATCATCGCGATTTCCTGCTGCGCGGCCTTGTTGCCCACCTTGTCCATCATGTCGGCGGCCTTGAGGCACAACAGGCGCGAACATTCGATCTCGATCCGGGCTTCGGCGATGCGCTGCTCCCACACCGAATGGGTGGAGATCGCCTTGCCGAAGGCAACGCGCGATTGCAGCCGCTTGACCATCTTTTCCAGCGCTTCCTCGGCCACGCCGATGGTGCGCATGCAGTGGTGGATGCGGCCCGGCCCAAGGCGGCCCTGCGCGATCTCGAATCCGCGCCCTTCGCCCAGCAGCATGTTGCTGGCGGGGATGCGCACGTTTTCAAGCAGCACTTCCATGTGCCCGTGGGGAGCATCGTCATAGCCGAACACCGGCAGGTGGCGCAGGATCGTCACTCCGGGGGCATCGAGCTCCATCAGCACCATCGATTGCTGGGCGTGGCGCTTGGCCTCGAAATCGGTCTTGCCCATGACGATCGCGATCTTGCAGCGCGGATCGCCCACCCCCGAAGACCACCACTTGCGCCCGTTGATGACGTATTCGTCACCCTCGCGGCGGATCGAGCATTCGATGTTGGTGGCGTCGGAAGAGGCCACGGCCGGTTCGGTCATCAGGAAGGCGGAGCGGATCTCGCCGTTCATCAGCGGCTTGAGCCACTGTTCCTTCTGCTCGCGGGTGCCATAGCGGTGGAGCACTTCCATGTTGCCGGTATCGGGCGCTGAGCAATTGAACACTTCGGAGGCAAAGCCGATCCGGCCCATTTCCTCGGCGCACAGCGCGTATTCGAGGTTGGTCAGCCCCGGCCCCTCGAATTCGAACGTATCGTCGACATGCGCGCGGCCCGATTGGGGCGGCATGAACAGGTTCCAGATCCCTTGGGCCTTGGCGCGGGCCTTCTCCTCCTCGACCACCTGCAGCACCTTCCAGCGCTCACCGCTCTTGTCCTCGGCCTTGTAGTCGCCCTGGCGCGGGCGCACATGCGCTTCGATGAAATCGCGCACCCGGTTGCGCCAGTAGACCTGCCGTTCGGTGGGATCGAAATCCATGGAGAAAATCCTTTCCTGATACTGTCGAGTCTCGCCTGCTTCCCTGCCATGCCGGAGCAGCCGCGCCAAGGGTGATTTAAGCGACCGGTTAAGTTCTTAGGGGTGCATACCCTCGCCATCGAGGCTGACCCGCGCCGCCGCCAGCGCCGCCAGCCGCGCCTCGTGATCGGCGCGGGTGATCGGAAAGTGCCGCAGGACCAGCGCGATCAGCACCGCGAACACGCTCACCACAGCGGCATAGGTCAGCGAAAGCGTGTTGATGACTGCCGGGTCGACCTCGCCGGGCTTGGCTTTTTCAGGCAGCCCGGCAAAGGACAGCATCATCCCGGTGGCAAAAATGCCGAGGCCCGTGGCGCATTTGGCCATGAACATGTTGCCGGCAAAGAACGCGCCTTCGCTGCGCCGACCGGTCTTTTCCTCCGAAGCCTCGACCACGTCGGCGACCATCGAGCTGGCCGAAATCATCGCCGCGACGCTGAACCAGTTGGAAAGGAAGAATAGCGCGAACAACGGAATTGTTGAGGCAGAGGTGCCTTCATGCGGCCACAGCCCCTGCCAGCGCAGGAAGAACGGCAAGACCCAGAACACCGCACCGATCAGCGCGGTCACGGCGGCGGTATCGCGCTTGCCCCAACGCTTGTGCATCGCGCCGAGGGTCAGGAAGCAGACAACTACGCTGAGGAAAAGGACAACGGGATAAAGTTTCATCGCAGTAATGATCCAAACGGATGGTTCGAGCGAAATCCGCAATGTCGACCAATCGACCACAATCCGCTTGAGGCTTATCGACCATTCCGTAAGCGGCAGGCGCCAGACGAAAAGGTAGAGGTAGTTGCTGAGCGAAAAGGTGATCCCTTGACTGGTGTAGGCGAGGCCTCCGCCGGCCAGCAGAACCAGGAAGGCCTTGTGTGAGAAGCTCTCCCGAAGTTCCGAAAAAGCGGTCGAAAGTCGGAACGGGGTTTGCGCGGGCGGCGAGGGTACTGCAATCCGGCGGTGCTGGCCCAAAGCAGAAACCAGCACGGTACCGGCCATCAACACTGCCCCGAACAATCCGTAGTCGCGATAACCCTTTTCATCGAGCAGACTGTCGGAGAGAAACACGTTGTAGGCTAGATACAGGGCCAGCAGCCCACCGCCCCAGCCGAACAGAAAGCGGTAGCGCATAAGCGTGGTTCGCTCGTCATAATCGCGGGTCAGCTCGGGAACCAGCGCCACCGAGGGAACCTCGCAGGCCGAGATCAGGACCCGGACCGCCACGGCCAGCCCGAGCAGTTCCCAGAATCCCGGTGCGGTGGGCAAGGACCACAGGATCGCCCAGAAGATCGCCAAGGGTATGGGCGCCGCATAGAGCCAGGGCAGCCGCTTGCCCCAGCGGCTGTGGGTGCGATCGGAAAGGTAGCCAATCAGCGGATCGGCCACCCCATCGACCACCAGCGCAAGCATCAGCACCAGGCTGACCGCGCGCGGATCCATCCCCAGCACCAGATTGCAATAGAGCAGCAGAAAGGTCGAAAAGCCGTTGTCCTTGATCCCGTAGGCGATCGAACCAAGCCCGTGAACGAAGGCCAAGGGCCGGGTTATCGGTCCGGTGCCGGCGCTCATTGCCCGGCGGCCCCTCCATTGCCTTCGGCCATCGCCTGGAGCGTATCGAACAGCCCCGGCGCATCGGGATCCCACGCATGGCGCGGACCGACCGTGATCCCGCCATCGACGATCAGCGAGGCTCCGGTCATGAAGCCGGCCGCATCGCTGGCAAGGAAGGCAACCGCGTTGGCGATGTCCTCGGGCATGCCCGAACGCGCCACCGGCTGGGCGTTGGATGACATCTGCATGATCATCGATTTGGCCAGCTCGACCTTGTCTTCGGGCATTTCCATGCTGGTGGTGAAGATGTTGGTGTTGATGAAGCCCGGCTGCACCGCGTTGACGCGGATACCGTGCTGGGCAAGATCAGTCGCGGCGCATTTGGTCAGGTGCAACACCCCGGCCTTGGCCACGGCATAGGCGGTGGGCGAATAGCCCGGCCCGACCGCGGCGACCGAGCTGGTGTTGACGATGCTGGCCCCCTTGCGACCCTTCATGTGCGGCGCGGCATAGCGAATGCCCATCGCCACCGAGCGCAGCAGCAGATCCATCGTGCGGTCCCATCCGGCGGCGTCGATCTCGTCTATCGGCTCGCGCGCGCCGCCCGCGCCCGCGTTGTTAAACACCACGTCGATCCCGCCGAAAGTGCCCGCAGCATGGTCCATCAGCGCCTTGATCTGGGCGACGTCGCATACGTCGCAGGCCACCGGAATGATGCTGTCGCCTTCGCACGCAACGGCCTCGGCCCCGGCAAGGTTGAGGTCGGCGGCGAAGACAGTTGCTCCTTCGCGCGCGAACAGTAGCGTTGCCGCGCGCCCGATCCCCGATGCCGCACCCGTGATCACGACGCTCTTTCCAGCGAATCGCATGGCTCAATCCTCTCCGTTTCGATTTGCTACCAGCTTAGGGCGGAAAGGGGCGCGGTCAACGCTGCTTGGCCTGACGCTACGGCAAGGGGAAGTGCCCACCGCGCGGCACAATCGCCGCTTGCGCGCCGCCGCCGAGTCGCCTTAACCTTGCGGTTAAGAGAGGAGCCCGATCCATGTCCGAGCTTGAAGCCTTCCGCCAGGAAATCCGCGCCTGGCTTGAGGAGAACTGCCCGCCCGAAATGCGCCAGCCGGTCCACGATGAGGACGATATCTGCTGGGGCGGGCGGCACTTCCAGTTCAAGAACGAGGCCCAGAAGCTCTGGCTGACGCGCTGCGCCGCCAAGGGCTATACTGTGCCCGACTGGCCCCAGGCCTATGGCGGCGCGGGCATGTCCCCGGCCCAGGCCAAGGTCTGGCGCGAGGAAATGAACCGGATCGCGGCGCGGCCCCCGCTTTCCAGCTTCGGGATCTGGATGCTCGGCCCGGCCTTGCTCAAATTCGGCACCGAGGAGCAGAAGGTTCACTATCTGGGCCAGATCGCGCGCGGCGAGATTCGCTGGTGCCAGGGCTATTCCGAGCCGGGTTCGGGCAGCGATCTCGTCAGCCTACAGACCTTTGGCGAGGACAAGGGCGATCACTGGGTGGTCAATGGCAGCAAGATCTGGACCTCCTATGCCAACAAGGCCGACTGGATCTTCTGCCTGGTCCGCACCGACAAGGCCAACAAGTACCAGGGCATCTCGTTCCTGCTGTTCGACATGGAAAGCGAGGGCGTTTCGACCAAGCCGATCCTGCTGATCAGCGGCTATTCGCCGTTCTGCGAGACCTTTTTCGACAATGTGAAGGTGCCCAAGGCGCAGATCGTGGGCGAGCTCAACCGCGGATGGGATGTTGCCAAGTACCTGCTCGGCCATGAGCGCGAGATGATCTCGGGCGCGGGCGGCGGGGACCGGCTGACCACCATCGGCGCGGTGCTAAACCGTGCCGGTCTCGAAGATCCGCTGCTGCGCGCCGAACTGGCGATGTTCGACGTCGATGCCCTGGCCTATGGCGCGATGGGCGAGAAATTCCTTGACGAGATCAAGGTTGGCAAGGCGCATCCGGCCCAGCCCAACATGATGAAATATGCCGGGACCGAGCTCAACAAGCGGCGCTACGAGCTGCTCATGGCAGGCGGCGGGTCGGCCAGTCTGGAGTGGGAAAGCGAGGCTTCGGACGGCGGCAGCCGGGCCAGGGGCTGGCTGCGCACCAAGGCCAATTCGATCGAGGGCGGGACCAGCGAGGTCATGCTCAACGTCATTTCCAAGCGTATTCTCGACCTGCCGGGAGCCTGATCCATGCCGCTTTATCACACCGAAGATCAGGCGATGCTCGCCGACACGGCGCGCCAGTTCATGGCCGACGAGGGCGCTATCGCCAGGCAGCTGCGCCATTTCCGCGACATCGGCTGCAAGGACGGGTTCGGCCACACGCTGTGGAAGCAGTTTGCCGAACTGGGCCTCACCGGCATCCTGGTGAGCGAGGGCGATGGCGGGCTGGGCATGGGCCACGTCGAGGCCGGGATCGTGCTCGAGGAGATCGGGCGCAACCTCACTCCCTCGCCATTCCTGACCAGCGCCGTCATGGCCGCGAGCGCGCTGGCCGATGCCAGCGCCGAGCTCAAGGGGCGCTATCTGCCCGGGCTGCTCTCGGGCGACAGCGTGTTTGCGCTGGCGATCGATGAGGGCAAGAAGCACCGCCCCGAACGGATCGCCACGCGCGCGGTGCGCTCGGGCAACGGCTTCAGCCTGTCGGGCGCCAAGGACTTCGTGGTCCACGGCTCCTCGGCCGACATGCTGGTGGTTGCCGCGCGCACCGCCGGGGCGGACGACGATGCCGAGGGGATCACCCTGTTCGCCGTGCCCCGCGACGTGGCAGGGCTGAGCCAGGACGCGGTGCGGCTGGTCGACAGCTCGATGGCAACCCATCTGCGGCTCGACAACGTCCAGCTCGATGCCGATGCGGTGATCGGCGAGGTCGATGGCGGGCGCGAGGTGCTCGATCGTGTGCTGAGCGCCGGGCGCGTGGGCGCGGCGGCGGAAAGCGTCGGCGTGGCGCAGGGCTCGTTCGACATGACCACCACCTACCTCAAGCAGCGCAAGCAGTTCGGCAAGCTGATCGGCGAGTTCCAGGCGCTCCAGCACCGCGCGGCGCATCTCTATTCCGAGATCGAGATTGCCCGTGCCGCCACCATCAAGGCCCAGCAACTGCTCGACGCGGGCAGCGACAAGGCCGATCTGATGGTCTCGGTCGCCAAGGCCAAGGCCGGCAAGGCCGCCAGCCTTGCGGTCAAGGAAGGCGTGCAGATGCACGGCGGAATCGGCATGACCGACGAGTACGACATCGGCCTCTACATGAAGCGCGACCGGGCGCTGGCCGAATTCATGGGCGACATGTTCTACCACGCCGACCGCGTGGCGAAGCTGTCGGGTTATTGAGGAGAAGGGCGATGGCGTTCGATTTCGGCAAACTGTTCAGCCTTGAGGGCAAGGTGGCGCTGATAACCGGCGGATCGCGCGGGATCGGCAAGATGCTGCTCGAAGGCTTCCTCGCCGCCGGGTGTGAGCGGGTCTATATCACCGCACGCAAGCGCGAGCAGATCGCCGAAACCCTCGCCGAGTTCGAGGCGGACTATCCCGGCAAGGTGATCGGCCTGCCCGGCGATCTTTCGCAGATGGACGAGATCAAGCGCCTGGCCGAGACCCTGGCCGAGCGTGAGCAGCGGCTCGATATCCTGGTCAACAATGCCGGGGCGGCCTGGGGGGCGGAGTTCGATCAGTTCCCCGAAGCCGGATGGGACAAGGTGATGGACCTCAACGTCAAGAGCCTGTTCTTCCTGACCCAGAAGCTCCACCCGCTGCTCAAGGCGGCCGCGAGCTTCGATCGCCCGGCCAAGGTGATCAACATTGCCTCGATCGACGGGCTTCGCCCAAACCCGTGGGAAACCTATTCGTATCAGGCCAGCAAGGCGGCGGTGATCCACCTGACCAAGCGGATGGCCGCGCGGCTGATCAAGGACAGCATCGTCTGCACCTGCATCGCGCCCGGCGCCTACCCCAGCGAGATGAACAAGGCTGCGGCGAAGAACCCCGAAGGCTCGGCGCGCGGCATCCCCTATGCCCGGATCGGGGTGGCCGAGGATATCGCCGGTGGCGCGATCTATCTTGCCAGCCGCGCGGGCGATTATGTGGTGGGCACTACCATCCCGATCGATGGCGGGATCGTCAACGCCTGGATCCCGACCGAGTTCAACGACCCCTCGGGGCACTGACATGGCCCGCCGCCACCTGCGCACGCTCGCCCACGCTATCTATTTCGGCGAGGGGCCGCGCTGGCACGAGGGGCGGCTGTGGTTCTCGGATTTCTATGCCCACCGGGTCTGCTCGGTCGATTTGGCGGGCGATCTGCGTACCGAGCTTCAGCTCGATGATCACCCCTCGGGCCTCGGCTAGATGCCCGACGGTTCGCTGCTGGTGGTGCGGATGGAGCGCCGCCAGGTGTGGCGGCGCTGGAGTGACGGGCGCTTTGCGCTCCATGCCGATCTGGCCGATCATTCCGCCTTCCTGTGCAACGACATGGTGGTTGACGGCGCGGGCCGGGCCTGGGTCGGCAATTTCGGCTTCGATCTCGATGCCGAACTGCGCGCGCGCGGCCCCGAAAGCGTGATCGCCGATCATCCGCAGACCTGCCTCGCGCTGATCCAGCCGGACGGCAGCGTTTCCGATGCCGCTCCGGGCGAGCGCTTCAGCTTTCCCAACGGCATGGCGATCACCCCCGATTGCCGGACGCTGATCGTGGGCGAGACTCTCGCCGGGCGGCTGAGCGCGTTTGACATCGCCGCCGACGGCACCCTCTCCAGCCGCCGCGAATATGCCCCGACCTGGCCGCGCGTGCCCGACGGGATCAGCCTCGACAGCGAAGGCGCGGTGTGGATCGCCAACCCCCTCGCCCCCGAATGCGCCCGCATCGCGCCCGGCGGCGAAGTGCTCGAGGTGGTCAGCACCGGAGATCTGCCGTGCTACGCCTGCATGCTGGGCGGCCCCACCGGCCGCCATCTGTTCATGCTGGTCGCGCCAAGTTCGGACGCGGAAGAAGCAGCCAAGGCGCCCAAGGGCAAGGTGCTGGTGACAGAGGTGGATGGAGGCCGGGCGGGTTGGCCCTAGGGCAGGGGCGCATCGGGCGCACGAAAGGTCACCAGCCACCAATCGGGCGGAGCGCCAATGCGCAGCGGAATGCTGCCCGAACCAAGCCCTGCGGTGACAACTACGGTCCTTCCGGGATCGTGAACCACACCGCATTGGTAGTGCGGGTTGTAGACATGGTAGCCGAACAGCGGGGCAAGCGATCCGATTCCGGGCAAGACCACCTGCCCGCAATGGGTGTGCCCGGCCAGCATCGTAGCGACCGCGGACGGGAGGGATGGGGCGATATCGGGCGAATGCGACACGGCAACCGGAATACCTCCCAACCCCTTGGCCGAAGCGATCGTTCCCGCGATGTCGGCGTGATGGGTGTAGCCATCGTCAATCCCCAGGATCAGCAGCGGCCCCCTTCGCACCGCGCGGTTCGCCAAGGTGGCTATTCCGGCTTCTGCCAGGGCTGCCTCGATTCTTGCCCGATCGGTCCAATGGTCGTGGTTACCGGGCGTCGCAACCACGCCGTCGCGCGCCTTTAGCCCGGCTAGCGGTTTGACCAGATCCTGGGGGCGGGTCTCAAGCTTGCCGTTGTGCCCATTGACGAAGTCCCCGACGATCACCACCAGGTCCGGGCGAGCCGCATTGATCGAGGCGACGATGCCCTCAAGGCGGGAGGAATCCATCGCGCGGTTGCCGAAATGGATATCGGAAAGCAAGGCGACCCGATAGGGCGGCGTGCCCGCAGGAAGTGCGGATGCCACGATCTCGATCCGGCGTGCGATCGGGTCGGATATTGCCTCCCGCAGGCCGATCGCGACCAGGCTCAGAACAACCACAGCGACAAGCAGCACCAATGCGGCAAGGGAACGCAAGAACTGCCGCACGGGTCGCTTATCCCCCCATCAATCCGCGCACGAAGCCGATCAGCCCGGTCTGGCGGGCACGTTTCATCCGTTCGGCGTGAAGGATTTCGGCGACCTTGGCGTAGCATTCCTCGACATCGTCGTTGACCACCACATAGTCATAGCCGTCCCAGTGGCTGATCTCGGCGCGGGCGCGCTCCATGCGGGCGGCGATCACCTCGGCGCTGTCGGTGCCGCGGCCAGTCAGGCGGCGGTGCAGTTCCTCAAGGCTTGGGGGAAGGATGAACACCCGGACCACGTCCTGCTGATCTTTCTGGTAGAGCTGCTGGGTGCCCTGCCAGTCGATATCGAACAGGAAATCGTGGCCTTCCTTCAGCCCGGCGCGGATATGACCCTTGGGGGTACCGTAATTGTGCCCGAACACCCGCGCCCATTCGTAGAATTCGTCTTCGGCCACCATCTGTTCGAAGGCGGCCTCGGTCACGAAGTGATAGTGCACCCCGTCGATCTCGCCAGGACGCATCGGGCGGGTGGTGGCGGAAACCGACAGCCGGATTTCGCTATCGCGTTCAAGCAGCATGCGACTGATCGTGGTCTTGCCTGCGCCCGAGGGCGAGGAGAGGATGAACATCAGCCCGCGGCGTTGCAGGGTATCGCCGGAATGCTTGCCTGAATCGACCATGCGCGCTGATGGCGCAAGGCGGGTGTGCAAATCAAGCCTTGGGCGGCGCCTTTTGCGCAGCCTTGGCCCCGGAGCGTCTGCGATCGTAAAGCCGCTTGGCGATCGCCGCCCCGCCGACCACGATCGCCCCCGGCACCGAACGGGTGGCGATCCGCACCGCCATGGCTGTGGCCACTCCGCCCAGCAGGGTCGGCTTCTTCTTTGCCACCGCGGTTTCGGTGGCGGCAGCGGCGGGCAGAACCTTGTCAATCGCCGCGTCAAGTAGCTTGCCGCCGCCCTTGCGGACGATCTCTGCCAGGATCCGGTCGCGCGCCATCCTTCCTACTTCTTGCGCCCGAAATCGACCGTGACGACGTTGGAGCCATCGCCGCTGTCAACCGCAGCGGGTTCGTCGTTTTCGGCTGGTTCGGGGGCCTCGGGTTCCTCCTCGGAGGTCACCGCCTGGAACTGGAGCCCGAAATCGACCGCCGGATCGACGAAGGCGGTGATCGCCGAGAACGGCACCACTAGCTTGGCCGGGAGCTGGTTGAACGAAAGGCCAACCGAAAAGCCCTCGTCACCCACCGTCAGATCCCAGAACTTGTTCTGCAGTACGATGGTCATTTCGTCGGGAAAGCGTTCGCGCAGGTGCGCGGGGATGTCCACGCCCGCCGCCCCGGTCTTGAAGGTGATGTAGAAGTGATGGTCGCCGGGCAGGGTGCCGCCCCAGGCTTCGACCTGGCCCAGCACCCGGCCGACCACGGCGCGCAGGGCTTCCTGGACGATCTCGTCATAGGGGATCAGGCTGTCGGCCGTTTCGTCGCTCATGGGCGGACAAGTGGCTTTGCCCAAGGCCCCGGTCAAGGGTAAAGCGCTTGCACCCTCCCGATTTCAACCTATAGGCGCCTCCATGCGGACCGGCCGGATCGAGCGAAAGACCCACGAGACCGACATCCTCGTCGAAGTGAACCTCGACGGGACCGGGGCCTATGATGTTTCCACCGGGATCGGCTTCCTCGATCACATGATCGAGCAGTTCAGCCGCCATTCGCTGATCGATATCACCTGCAAGGTGACGGGCGATCTCCACGTCGATCAGCACCACACATGCGAAGACAGCGCGATCGCGATCGGGCAGGCGATTGCCCAGGCGCTGGGCGACAAGGGTGGGATCGGGCGTTACGGCATGGCCTACAGCCCGATGGACGAGGCGCTGGCGCGCGTCGCGCTCGACATTTCGGGCCGCCCCTGCCTGGTCTGGCACGCCAGGTTCACCCAGGAACGGCTGGGCGAAATGGATACCGAACTGTTCGAGCACTGGTTTGCCTCGATCGCCCAGGCGGCGGGGATCACGCTGCATATCGAGCTGCTCTACGGCACCAACAACCACCACATCTGCGAGGGCATCTACAAGGGCTTTGCCCGGGCGATGCGCAGCGCGGTGGAGCTTGATCCGCGCAAGAACGGCGCGGTGCCCTCTACCAAGGGCCAGCTCGGTGGCTGAGGTGCTGGCGCTGATCGATTACGGCGCGGGCAATCTCCACTCTGTCGCAAACGCACTGAAGGCCGCCGGGGCCGAAGGGGTCAGGGTAACCGCCGATCCCGACGTGGTGCGCGCCGCCGACCGGATCGTCCTGCCAGGGGTTGGCAGCTTCAAGGCCTGCGCCGAGGGGCTGCGGGCCATTCCGCATATGGAAGAGGCTCTGGCCGAGCGGGTTCTGGTGG
This sequence comes from Novosphingobium sp., assembly GCA_024236215.1. Lineage (GTDB taxonomy): Bacteria > Pseudomonadota > Alphaproteobacteria > Sphingomonadales > Sphingomonadaceae > Novosphingobium. The sequence goes on along the minus strand of JACKKX010000003.1, from coordinate 255,781 downwards.
GCGCCGCGCCATTCCTGGGGATTTGCGTCGGCATGCAATTGCTGGCGACGCGCGGGGTGGAACACGGGATTACCCCCGGGCTTGGCTGGATCGCGGGCGAGGTCCACCGGATCGAACGCACCGATCCAGCGATCAAGATTCCCCACATGGGCTGGAACGATGTCGCCCTTGCCCCGCATGCCCCGGCTGGAGAGCTGATCGAACCGGGCGAGGCCTATTTCCTCCATTCCTACCACTTCGCGCCTGAGGATGGGCACGCCGTTGCCGCCATGACCGACCACGGCGGCGGGCTGGTCGCGGCAGTGGCCAGGGACAATGTGGTGGGGGTGCAGTTCCACCCGGAAAAGAGCCAGGCCTATGGCCTCGCGCTGCTGGCCCGGTTCCTTGAATGGAAGCCCTGAGATGATCGTCTTTCCCGCCATCGACCTCAAGGCCGGACAGGTGGTGCGCTTGGCCGAAGGCGATATGGATCGCGCCACGGTCTATGGCGACAACCCGGCGGCGCAGGCCCTGCTGTTTGCCGAGGCCGGATCGCAGTTTCTCCATGTGGTCGATCTTGATGGCTCCTTCGCCGGGCGCGCGGAAAACCGCGCGGCGGTCGAGGCGATCCTCGAGGCTTTTCCCGGTCATGTCCAGCTGGGCGGCGGGATCCGCACCCGCGAGGCGGTGGAGAGTTGGTTCGATCTGGGCGTCAGCCGGGTGGTGATGGGCTCGGCCGCGCTCAAGGATCCGCAATTCGTCAAGGACATGGCGGCCGAGTTCCCCGGCGGGATCGTGGTTGCGGTCGATGCCCGCGACGGGATGGTCGCAACCGAGGGCTGGGCCGACCTGTCCGATGTGGCGGTGGTCGATCTGGCGCGCCGGTTCGAGGATGCCGGGGTCGCCAGCCTGCTGTTCACCGATATCGGGCGCGACGGGCTGCTGAAAGGCGTCAACATCGATGCCACGATCGATCTCGCGCGGCGGGTTGATATTCCGGTGATCGCCTCGGGCGGGGTCAAGGGCCTCGACGATATCCACGTGCTGGCGCTCCACGCGGGCGAAGGCATCGAGGGGGTGATCACGGGCCGCGCGCTTTACGAAGGGCGGCTCGATCTGGCCGCAGCGATCGCCATAGCGAACCGCGCATGACCGTCCGCGTCCGCGTCATCCCCTGTCTTGACGTCGCCAATGGCCGGGTGGTCAAGGGCGTCAATTTCGTCGATCTCAAGGACGCCGGCGATCCGGTCGAGCAGGCGCGGGCCTATGACCTCGCCGGAGCGGACGAGCTGTGCTTCCTCGACATTACCGCCAGCCATGAGGCGCGCGGCACCCTGCTCGATGTGGTCCGGCGCACCGCCGAAGTCTGCTTCATGCCGCTGACGGTGGGCGGGGGTGTGCGCACGGTGGACGACGCGCGCGCGCTGCTGCTGGCGGGTGCGGATAAGGTGGCGGTCAACAGCGCGGCCGTCTCCCGACCCGAGGTGGTGGCGGAGATCGCGGGCCGGATGGGCAGCCAGTGCGTGGTCGCCTCGGTCGATGCCCGGCGCACGGCAAGCGGCAACTGGGAAATCTTCACCCATGGCGGGCGCAAGCCCACGGGCATCGATGCGGTCGAGCATGCCGTGCGGCTAGCCGGACTGGGCGCGGGTGAACTGCTGGTCACCTCGATGGACGGGGACGGGACGCAGGGCGGCTACGACCTCGAACTGACCCGAACCATCGCCGATGCCGTCCCGGTGCCGGTGATTGCCTCGGGCGGGGTCGGCACGCTCGACCATCTGGTCGAGGGGGTGACCCAGGGGCACGCCAGCGCGGTGCTGGCCGCCTCGATCTTTCATTTCGGCACCTATTCGATCACCCAGGCCCACGCCGCACTGCGCGCTGCGGGATTGCCTGCGCGCGGGTAAAGCGTCGGCACGCCTTACACCGCAGGTGCGCGGAAAGGCGCGGTTAACCACTGCATCGGGCATGGCACGGGGAAAGGCCGCCTGCTGGCACGGGGCTTGCGTAAACCACGATCGGTGAAGGATTTTTCCGGGGGCCATAACTTGTTTACCCGCCTTGCAGCTCTTGGCGCGCTGATCGCCGCAGCATCGCCGGCTCTGGCCTCGGCTGGAACCAGCGTTCCCGATCCAACCGATTTCGGTCTCTTCGCGCTGGGCGTGACCGGGCTGATCCTGGGTCATTACGCTGCCCGCCGCCAGCCGCCCAAGGAATGATTTCACACTCTTGACCACATGCCCTGCCCGGCCCATTGCCGGGGCATGGATACCCTGTCCCGCCTTGCCGAAACGATAGCCGCGCGGCGCGGTGCCGATCCCGAGACGAGCTGGGTCGCGCGGCTCAACGCGCGCGGGGTGCCCGTGATTGCGCGCAAGCTGGGCGAAGAAGCGGTCGAAACCGTGATCGCCGCGCTTTCCGGCAATCGCGAGGAACTGGTGGGCGAGGCCGCCGATGTTCTGTTCCACCTGCTGGTGCTGCTCGACGCCAAAGGCGTGCCGCTGGCCGAGGTGCTGGCCGAACTCGAACGCCGCGAAGGCACCGGCGGGATCGCCGAAAAAGCTGCAAGAGGTCAGTAATGCCGATCGACCCCACGCTTCCCTATGATGACAGCAACATCTTCGCCCGGATCCTGCGCGGGGAGATCCCGAGCAAGACCGTCTATGAAGACGAGTGGGCGCTGGCCTTTCACGACATCAACCCCCAGGCACCGCTGCACGTGCTGGTGATCCCCAAGGGAGCCTATGTCAGCTGGGACGATTTTTCGGCCCGCGCCCCGGCCGAGGAGATCGCCGGGTTCGTGCGCGCGGTTGGCCATGTCGCGCGTGAGGCCGGGCTGGTTGAGCCGGGCTACCGGCTGCTCGCCAACGTCGGCCAGCACGGCCACCAGGAGGTGCCGCATCTGCACGTCCACGTCTTTGCCGGGCGTCCGCTGGGGCCGATGCTCGCGCGATAGTATTTGGTGCGTTCGGCCCATCCGGGCCTCTCTTTGCCTTGCCAGCCCGCTCCCGTGTCCCGAGATCGCGAAAACGTCCGGGGGACGTTTTCGTCGGGGCGCCCCAACCACCCTTTCATGGTACCCTGTGGGTGGTTGGGCCGGGGGAGCGGGCTGGCAAGGCAAAGCTGATCGCGGAGGCGATCAGCGCACCCGACGACTTACTCTACGCTTGCCCTGCGAGTCGCGGTGCGGCTAAACGCTGCGCGGATGACGTCATTTCCCGCCCCGCCCTCCGGTCTGATCGAAGGCAAGGTTCACCGTTTCGCGGTGCGCGCCTATTTCGAGGATACCGACCTGTCCGGGGTGGTCTATCACGCTAATTACCTGCGCTGGTTCGAGCGCGCGCGTTCCGATTTCGTGCGACTGCTGGGGATCGATCAGCGCGCTGCCAACGAGGGTGGCGAGGGCGCCTTTGCCGTTGCCGATCTGTCTATCCGCTATGCCGCACCGGCCCGGCTCGACGATGCCGTGCTGATCGAAACCACCTGCACCGAGCTTGGCGCGGCGAGCTGCCGGATGCACCAAAAAGCGCTGCATGAGGATGGCGCGTTGCTCAGCGAAGCCCGCTTCCGCATCGGCTTCGTCGCGCCCGATGGCCGGCCGCGCCGCATGCCCGATGGCTGGCGCCATTCCTTTGACCGGGTTCTTACCGAAGGATGACCATGACTGCCCTTGCCCTGCTTGCCGCCGCCGCCGAGGCGCCGCGCCATCTCAATCCGGTGAAGCTGTTTCTTGATGCCGATCCGGTGGTGCAGATCGTGATGGCCGGGTTGGTGCTGGCCTCGGTCTGGGTCTGGACCATCGTGGTCTCGTTCTCGCTGCGCGTGGCGCGGGTGCGCAAGCGCTGCGACGCCTATGAGCGCGAGTTCTGGAAGGCGGGGGACATCGAATCGCTCCAGGCAGACCATGCCAAGGCCGATGTTCCCTCAGCCAAGGTTGCTGCCGCCGGGCTGGCGGAATGGCGGCGCTCGACCGCGGGTGGGCGCACGCCCGACCGTGAAGGCGCACGCCAGCGGCTGGCACTGGTGATGGATACCGCTGTGGCGCAGGAATCCGAGCGTCTGGCCGAGCGGCTCAACTTCCTCGCCACGGTCGGCGCGGTGGCGCCTTTCGTCGGTCTGTTCGGCACCGTCTGGGGGATCATGAATTCGTTCTTCCAGATCGGCCAGCAGCAGAATTCCTCGCTTGCGGTGGTCGCGCCGGGGATTTCCGAGGCGCTGTTCGCCACCGCGATCGGGCTGTTCGCCGCAATCCCGGCGGTGATCGCCTACAACCGCTTCTCGCACCGGGTCGACCAGATCGAAGCCCGCCTGCAACGCTTTGCCGACCGCTTCCACGCCAGCCTCAGCCGCGAGCTTGAGGGGTGATCAGGCGCATGAACCGCACCAGCTTCGCTGCCGCTTGCGCAACACCGGCCCGCTCCCCCGGCCCGGCCGCCCACAGGGTACCATATCGGGCGGCCGGGCCGGGGGAGCGGGCCGGTGTTGCGAGGACAGGCCGACTGGTCTGTCCGCACCGCCGTGAGGCGGAGAGGAGAGCCTGATGGCGATGGGTTCCCCAGGCAAGCGAACCAGGCGCCGCGGCCGGGCGCCAATGGGCGAGATCAACGTCACCCCGCTGGTTGACGTCATGCTGGTGCTGCTGGTGATCTTCATGGTCACCGCCCCGCTGCTCAGCGCCGGGGTGCCGGTCGAGCTGCCCGACAGCAACGCCGATGCGCTGGCGCAGACTCCCAACCCGGTCAATCTGACCATCACCCCCGATGGCCGCATCTTCATCGATCAGAACGAGGTGGAGGAGGGCACCCTGGGCGAGCGGCTCGCGGCGCTGCCACGTGGCGCCGACGGCAAGCCGCCGCAGGTGACCCTGCGCGCCGACAAGGCGCTCGATTATGGCCGGGTGATGGCAGTGATGGGCGAGCTCAACCACGCCGGATTCAATTCGATCTCGCTGGTGACCAACGCGCCCGCGCCGGTCAGTACCGGTTCAGCCGCAGCGCCATAGCCCCGGGTTCGATGAGCGCCGCCACTCTCCGTCCCGAAGAACGCATCGGCCTGGTGGTCGCGCTGGCGGCGCATGCCGGGCTGTTCGCCTGGCTGGCCTGGACCAAACCCGCGCCGCCCCCGCCGCCGCCCGAGCGCATGACCGTGTCGCTGAGCGAGGACGTAGGCCTTTCCGCCACGTCGCCCACCCCGGCACCCGAAGCCGCGCCCGACAAGGCGCCCGAACTCGGCGAAGCGCCGCCCAAGCCCGAACCGGTGGTCAAGGTTGAGCCGCCAAAGCCGCAGCCCCAACCCAAGGCCCCGGTCAAGCCCGCAACCACCGTGCAAAAGAAGCCACCGGTCACCCCGGCGAAAGCTCCGCCCAAACCACAGAAGCCGCCCGCCCGGCCGAGCGGCGGCTCAAGCTTTGACAATGCATTCAAGCCCGGCACGCCCGGGGCACAGGGCAAGAACCCCAGCCAGAATGCCTCGGCCGCAACCCTCGGGCCGCAGCAGCAGAGCGCGCTGCGCGCCGCGATCATGCGCCAGATCAAGCCGCACTGGTCCGCCCCGCAAGGGATCGACGCAGAACTGCTGGTCAGCACGGTGCGCTTCCGCCTCGATCAGAACGGCAGGCTGATCGGGGAACCGGAACTGATCAGCCAGAAGACCACCGTGGGCAACCAGCCCCAGGCCCGCCGCCACTTCGAACAGGCAGTACGGGCGATCAAGCTGGCCCAGCCTTTCATTCTGCCGCCAGACTTCTATCCCTATTGGCAGACCGTGACATCGACCTTCGACAAGAGGCTTTCGCAATGAAAACCATTCCGACCATCCTGCTCGCAGCGTTGCTGTCGGGCGCCGCGATCGCCCAGGACGCCGCGCCGCCAGTGGCCCCGCCCGCCGAGGGCCAGGGAATTGACGTCACCGTGTCCGACGACAGCGATTGGCAGGATCTGGGCATCGCCATCCCCGCCTTTGCCACCAATGCCGATGTCGCCACCCAGACCAGCGCCGGATCGACCGGTCAGCTGGGGCTGGCGCTGGCGCAGGTGATAACCGGCGATCTCAAGAACAACGGCCTGTTCAAGCCGACCGGGCCCGAGCGGCTGCCGCGCCCGGAACTGGGGCAGATCCAGGCGCCGGACTATCCCACCTGGGCAGGGCGCCGCGCCGACATGCTGGTGCAGGGCTTCGTGCGTGCGGAGAGTAGCGGTCAAGTGACCGTTGGGTGCTATCTCTATGACGTCGCATTGAACCAGCAGCTGGGCAAGGCAGGGTGGACCGTGCCGCCCGGCGAATGGCGCCGCGCCGCGCACAAGTGCGCCGACATGGTCTATGCGCGCCTTTCGGGCGAGAACCCGTTCTTCGACAGCCGGATCGCCTATATCGCCGAAACCGGCCCCAAGGATCACCGGATCAAGCGCCTGGCGATCATGGATTCGGACGGGGCCAACCACCGCTATCTCACCACCGGGCAGGCAACCGCGCTGACCCCGCGCTATTCACCCGATTACAAGTCGATCCTCTACCTGAGCTATTACAACGGCCAGCCACGGATCTACATCTACGATCTGGAAAGCAACACCCAGCGGCTGCTGCTCAAGGCCAGTAACCCGCTATTTGCGCCGCGCTGGTCGCCAGACGGCAAGTGGGTGCTCTATTCGATGGCGATCGCGGGCAACACCGATATCTACAAGATGCCTTCGGCGGGCGGCGCGGCGATCAAGCTCACCACATCTCCCGGAATCGATATTGGCGGTTCGTTCTCGCCCGATGGCAGCCGGATCGTGTTCGAAAGCGACCGCTCGGGCAGCCAGCAGGTCTATGTGATGAACGCCGATGGCACCAAGCAGCGCCGGATCAGCTTCTTCGGCGGGCGCTCGGCCACCCCCGAATGGAGCCCGCGCGGCGATCAGATCGCCTTCACCCACATCGCCGGGAACCTGCGCATCGCGGTGATGGACCCTTCGGGCGGCTCGCTGCGCTATCTGACCGACGCCTGGCAGGATGAGGCTCCCACCTGGGCCCCCAACGGGCGGATCATTCAGTTCTTCCGTACCGCGCGGGGCAGCGGCAAGACCGGGGTGTGGCAGGTCGATCTGACCGGCCGCAACGAGCGCAAGCTTGACACTCCCGTCGATGGTTCGGACCCCGCCTGGGGGCCGCTTCGCCCATAATTCCGTTTGACACCGTGGCGGCAGTTGACCGAACCTGCTGCCAACCCAAGGAGACGATCATGCGCCCGAATCGCAGCCTCGCCACCATCGCCATGCTTAGTGCGGGCACTTTGGTGCTAGCCGCCTGCTCATCCAAACCGCCCAAGCAGCTTCCGCCCGATCCTGGCGGCGCGGTTTCGACCAACACCTCGCAGGGGACCATGCAGCAGGGCATCGTCCCGGGCAGCCAGGCTGACTTTGCCCAGCAGATGATGGGCCAGGACACGATCTATTTCGATACCGACAAGTACAACATCGATGCCGCCGACGAGATGGCGCTCCAGGCCCAGGCGGCCTGGTTGGCCCGCTATCCGAACAAGCGCGCGACGATCGAGGGACACTGTGACGAGCGCGGCACCCGCGAATACAACCTCGCGCTGGGCGAGCGCCGCGCCAATGCCTCCAAGAACTACCTTGCCAGCCTGGGGATCGATCCGGCGCGGCTGACCACGGTCAGCTATGGCAAGGAGCGCCCGATCGCGCTGGGTTCGGACGAGGCAAGCTGGGCCAAGAACCGCCGCGCGGTGACCGTTACCATCGATTGACGGGCTTGCGCCGGTCAGGCCCGATGGCCTATCGCCGAAAGCGATGAGCCGGGCAAAGCGATCGAACGACTGGGGTTTTCCACGCTGGCGCGGCTATGGCGGCGCGCGCGAGGCGGCCAAGGTGCGGCTGTGTGACCGGCACGGCTGCACCGAACCCGGCACCTGCCCGGCGCCGAAAAGCCCCAACAGCCCCGATCGCTGGATGTTCTGTCAGCGCCATGCCGCAGAATACAATGCCGGATGGGACTATTTCGCCGGACTTGACGCCGAAGAGGCGGCCCAGCGCGAGGCGGACGAGACCCGCGACAATTCAGGCTACCGCGAAAGCGCGCATTACGGCTGGGCAACATCAGGAGACGGCACCCGCAGCCGCGACGAGCTGCGCGCGCTCGACTTGCTCGATTTAACCCCCGACGCCGATTTCGACGCGATCAAGAAAAGCTACCGGGCCAAGGCCAAGGAGGTCCACCCCGATCTGCGCCCCGGCGACGAAGAGGCCGCCAGAGCCTTTCAAGCGCTCCAGCTCGCCTACGAAGTGCTGCGCGCCGCCGAGGAACGGCGCGAGTGGAAGGGTTAGACCGCGCCCAGCGCCTGCTCGAAATCGGCGATCAGATCGTCGGCATCCTCGATCCCGATGCTGATCCGCACCAGATTGTCGGTGATGCCAAGCTGGGCCTTGCGTTCGTCGGGCACCGAAAGATGCGTCATGGCCGCGGGCAGGCTGGCAAGCGTCTCGGTCCCGCCCAGGCTGACCGCCAGCTTGGCGATCTTCAGGCTATCGAGAAAGCGGAACGCCTCGGCCTCGCCGCCCTTGAGGTAGAGCGAAAAGGTGCTGCCCGCCCCTGTGCAATGACGGTCGTAGATGTCCTGCTGGCGCGGGTCGGAGATCATCCCGAGATAGCCCAGCCCCTCGACCTTGGGATGATCCTTCAGCCAGGCGCAAACCTTGGCCGCGTTCTCGCCCGCCCGGCTCATCCTCAGTTCAACCGTCTCGAGGCTGCGCATCAGCATCCAGGCGGTGTTGGGATCGAGGATCCCGCCCATGGTGTTGCGCAGCATACGCACCGGGGTCATCCACTTCTTCGCCCCCGAAACCGATCCCGCGACCAGATCGGAATGGCCGCCGACATATTTGGTCAGCGAATAGACCACGATGTCGGCACCGTGATCGATCGGGCGCTGCCACAGCGGGCCAAGGAAGGTATTGTCGATGGCAATTGGGCAGTCGGGGCCAAACGCGGCGTCGCGGGCATCGCGCACGGCCTCGACGTCGACCAGTGCGTTGGTGGGGTTGGCCGGGCTTTCGAGGTAGATCATCGCCACCTTGCCACCCTGGCTGGCGGCCTGTGCCCTGGCCTTTTCCAGCACTGCATCGAGCTCCGCACGGGTGGCCCCGGCAGGAAAATCTACGTAGGTGATCCCGAACCGGCTCAGGGTCCTGGCGACGAAACCCTCGCTGGCGGCATAGAGTGGGCCGGAGTGGACAATCACGTCGCCGGCCGAGGCGAATGTCAGGAACAGCACGCAGATCGCGGTCATCCCGCTGGAAAAGCACAGCGCTTCTTCCGCGCCGTCCCACACCGCCAGCCGCCCCTCGAGGATCTGCTGGTTGGGCCCGTTGAAGCGCGAATAGACCAGCCCGTCTGTGCCGCCGGGCACCTTGCCGGTGATCCCCTCGAAAAAGCGCTTGCCGTCGGCCGCGCTGGGGAAGGCGAAGGTGCTGGTCAGGAACACCGGTGCTTTCAGGCTGCCTTCGGACAGCATCGGATCGTAGCCGTGGCCCATCATCAGCGTGGCGGGCGAAAGTTCGCGGTTGCCGATGTGGGTGATCGAAGCCTTGGGCTTGCGCGCGGGGGTATCTGCCATCGTGGGCACCTTCCTGAAGCGACGCTCCCAGGAAGGCGGGAGCCGGTTGAGCCGCAGGGGCGCTGGCGCGCCTAACCTCCGCAGGAGCGCATCTCCACCCGAACCCGGATGGAGAGCTGCATAACGGGGTGGAAAACCGATTTCAACCGCAACCGGTTGGCGCGCGAACCGCCCTCGTGCCGCCTACTTGGGCGAAAGCACCATCAGCATCTGGCGGCCTTCCATGCGGGGATAGGCCTCGATCTTGGCGTCTTCGGCGGTATCTTCCTGAACCCGCTTGAGCAGGTTCATGCCCAGCTGCTGGTGCGAAAGCTCGCGCCCGCGAAAGCGCAGCGTGACCTTGACCTTGTCACCCTCGCCGATGAACTTGTGGATCGCGCGCATCTTCACATCGTAATCGTGATCGTCGATGTTGGGACGCATCTTGATCTCCTTGATCTCCTGCGTCTTCTGGGTCTTGCGCGCGGCATTGGCCTTTTTCTGGGCCTCATACCGGTACTTGCCGACATCGAGGAACTTGCACACCGGCGGATCGGCGTTGGGCGATACCTCAACCAGATCGAGGCCGACTTCGGCGGCCTGTTCGATCGCTTCGCGGGTATACATCACGCCGATATTCTCGCCGTTCTCGTCGATGACGCGAACCTTGTCGGTCGTGATCATGTGATTGTAGCGGGGCCCGCTCTTCACGGGGGGCTGCAACATGCGCCGGGGTGGGGGTGCTATTGTACTCGCTCCTGTTGTGCAATTGGCTGTGCGCGCGTCCTTAGAGCGATTCTGCGGTTTGGGGAAGTGGGCGGAGAATTTACGCCGCCGCGCGCCATAGCGGATACTGCACCAGTTTGCCCCTCACGCCAAGCAGGGCATCGACACTGCGCGCCGGTTGCAGCGCGGTAATGATCGCCGGATCGGCTGCGTCCATCCCCCCGGTCAGCGCGCCGAAGGCCGGAAGCACCAGCTTGCGTTCGCTCGCCACCGCGCAGGGACGGCTGATCGCGCGCCCCCGCACGGCGATCCGCAGCTTGGGATGGTAGTGCCCGGAAAGCTCCGGCCGGATCTCGCCCGGCAGCGCCTCGTGCCGCAGGATCAGCCCGGCTACATCCAGTTCGGCCGCCGCGGTTCCCGCCGGAACCTGGCCTTGATCGTGATTGCCCGCGATCCACACCCAATCGGTCGCGCGGGCCAGCGCGTCGAGCATCCCGGCGGCGTGGCTATCAAGCCGCAGCGCGCCGTCGCTATCATGAAAATTGTCGCCCAGGCAGAACACCCGCCGCGCGCCCGTGGTGCGGATTGCTCCTGCGACGCGCTCCAGCGTCTCGCGGCTGTCATAAGGGGGAAGCATCTGCCCGAAGCGGGCAAAGAAGCTGGCCTTTTCCAGATGCAGATCGGCCACCAGCAGGGCATTCTCGCGCGGCCAGAAGAGCGCTCGCCCATCGACGAAGCAGAGTTCCTCACCAGCGAACGAAAAGGGAACCATGGCTTTTCCTTGCCGGATCGCCCGGCGCTTGGCAAGGGGCAGGAATGAGCGACTGGACACCCCAAACCGACCGCGCGCGCCTGTGGTTCGAAGCCCTGCGCGACCGCATCTGCGCCGAATTCGAAGCGATCGAGGCCGAAGCCGGCAGTGCCGCGCGGTTCGACTACCTCTCGTGGAAACGCGAGGAAGAGGGCAACCCCAGCCCCGGCGGCGGCACCCGCGGGCTGATGAAGGGCACGGTGTTCGAGAAGGTCGGGGTCAATGTCTCGACCGTCCACGGTCGTTTTGCTCCCGGCTTCGCCGCCAGCATCAACGGCGCGGACGAAGCCAACCCCGGCTTTACCGCCACCGGGATCAGCCTGGTCGCGCACATGGCCAACCCGCATGTCCCCGCAGTACACATGAACACGCGCTTCCTCACCACCACCAAGGCCTGGTTCGGCGGGGGCGGCGATCTCAATCCGCCGCTCCCCTATGATGAAGACACGGCCGAGTTCCACGCCGAGTTCAAGGCCGCCTGCGATGCGCACGATCCAGCCTATTACCCGCGTTTCAAGGCCTGGGCCGACGAGTACTTCTTCATCCCGCACCGCAATGTCGCGCGCGGGGTGGGCGGGATCTTCTACGACCACCTCGAATGTGCCGACGAAGCCGCCTTCGAGGCCAATTTCGCCTTCACCCGCGATGTCGGCGAGGCTTTTCTGGCGGTCTTCCCCCGGCTGGTGCGCCGCCGCATGGGCATGGAATTCACGTCTGCGGACAAGCAGCGCCAGCTCGAATGGCGCGGGCGCTACGCCGAATTCAACCTGGTCTACGATCGCGGCACGCTGTTCGGTCTCAGGACCGGGGGCAATGTCGATGCGATCCTGATGAGCCTGCCGCCCGAGGCAACCTGGAGCTGACCTGTCAGTGCGGCCTGGGCGGAGCTTCGGCCCCGCCCGCCAGCACTCCCCTTCCGTGCAGCGCCTCGATCTGGGCGCGGCGCAGGGCGAGGTAATACTCCCGCTCGGCCACATAGGGATCGTCGCTGGCGCGGAATTCCTTGAGCTTGGCATCGAAATCGACGCGGTCGTTCAATGACTTGATCGTTCCCGAGCTGAGCGCATAGGCGGGCTTGCTGAAGGGCGCCCCGGCAAGCCCGGGAAGAAACGATTTGTCGAGCCCCCAGCCCACCAGATCGCGCAGTGCGGTCGGGCCAATCAGCGGCAGGAACATGTAGGGGCCAGGGCCGATCCCGTAATAGCCAAGCGTATTGGCAAAGCCATTCTCACGGTAGGGCAGCTTGAAGGTTCTGGTCTTGGCCACATCGCCCAGCCCGCCGACCCCCAGGGTAGAATTGATCGCGAAGCGCCCGGCGGTTTCCACCGCCTTGCCCGGTTTTAGCTGGAGCATGTAGTTCACGAAGTTGACCGGCTCGGTCAGGTTGCGCAGGAAATTCCTCAGGCCGCTGCGCACCGGGCTCGGCAAGCCCTTTTCATAGCCTTTCGCGACCGGCCCGATCACCGCATCGTCTACCGCGCTGACCACCTCATAGCTCTTGAGGTTGATCGCCTGGGCCGGGTCCTGCGGCACTTCGGGCCGCGCGGTGACGACGATCGCGCTCTCGTCCGTGGCGGCGGGCTTGGCTGGCGAAGCAGCGGGCGGCGCGGGATCGGCAGGCGGGGGAGGCAGGCTAACCTGCGGACCGGCGAGCAAAAGGGCGGCAAGGGCAGCGCTGGCCAATCTCGTTTCCTTATCCTGGCGCACCCGGCATTCCGGCGCGCTTCTCCCCCAAGCGGGATAGTGGCGCCAGCGTGCCGCAAATCAATGAGGAAATTGCCAACGCCGCGGTTTTCCGTCCCCGGCCATGGGCCAGAGTGCCACATCGACGCGGAAATCTCGCCCCAAGCCGCCTTGCCCCTTGCCGAATGCCCCGGCTTCCCTCCATCTAGACAGCGATGCTGCGCCAATTCGAACTGGTCGAGAGGGTCCTGGGCTATGACCCCGAAGCCGACGAGGCGATGCTCAACCGTGCCTATGTCTACACCGTACAGAAGCACGGCACCCAGAAGCGCGCCAGCGGCGATCCCTACTTCAGCCACCCGGTCGAGGTTGCCGGGCTGATGACCGAGCTCAAGCTCGATCAGGAAACCATCGTCACCGCGCTGCTTCACGATACGATCGAGGACACGCTCGCCACCGTCGAGGAGGTTGAGCGGCTGTTCGGCCCGGATGTCGCAAGGCTGGTCGATGGCGTCACCAAGCTCTCCAAGATCGAGGCGATGACCGAGAACGAGCGCGCCGCGGAAAACCTGCGCAAGTTCTTCCTGGCAATGAGCGAGGACATCCGCGTTCTCCTCGTCAAGCTGGCCGACCGGCTCCACAACATGCGCACGCTGCACTTCATCCGCAGCGAGGAAAAGCGCCGCCGCATCGCCCGCGAAACGATGGATATCTACGCCCCCCTGGCCGAACGCGTGGGGATGTACGAATACATGCGCGAGATGCAGCTGCTCGCTTTCGAGCAGCTCGAGCCGGAGGCCTATGCCACGATCACCGGCCGGCTCGCGCAGATCCGCTCGAGCGAGGGCGGGCAGGTCGATGCGATCGCGCTTGCGATCAAGCAGGCGCTGGCCGAGGCAGGGCTCAAGGTCGAGGTTTCGGGGCGCGAAAAGCACCCCTATTCGATCTGGAAGAAGATGGCCGAACGCCACGTCTCGTTCGAACAGATCACCGATATCATGGCCTTCCGGGTGCTGACCGACAGCGAGGCCGATTGCTACAAGGCGCTGGGGGTACTCCACACCACCTGGCAGATGATCCCCGGACGCTTCAAGGACTATGTCTCGACCCCCAAGTCGAACGGTTACCGTTCGCTCCACACCGCGCTGATCTACGAAAACTCGATGCGGATGGAGGTGCAGATCCGCAGCCATGAAATGCACCGTACCAACGAGTTCGGCCTCGCCGCCCACTGGGCCTACAAGCAGGGTGACAAGCCCGACGGGCAGGTCGGCTGGCTGCGCGACCTGATCGAGATCGTCGATGCCAGCCACGATGCCGAGGAGCTGCTCGAGCACACGCGCCTCGCGATCTACCAGGACCGGATCTTCGCCTTCACCCCCAAGGGCCAGCTGTTTCAGTTGCCCAAGGGATCGACCCCGGTGGACCTGGCCTATGCGGTCCATTCCGATCTTGGCTCCTTCGCGGTCGGGGCCAAGATCAATGGGCGGCACATGCCGCTGCGCACAGAGCTCGCCAATGGCGACGTGGTGGAGATCATCAAGAGCCGCAAGGCCGCGCCGCAGCTTTCCTGGCTGGGCTTCGTCGTCACCGGCAAGGCGCGGGCCGCGATCCGCCGCGCGGTGCGCGCCAAGGAACGCCAGGAAGTGGCGGCGATCGGGCGCAAGCTGTACGAGGAAATCGCCGAGCGCCTGCCCAGCAAGATCGGCAAGAAGGCGCTGCGCGAGGCGCTCAAGCGGCTCGAACTGGCCAGCGAGCAGGATCTGATGGTGGCGATCGGCACCGCCAAGCTCGATGACCGCCAGGTGATGGAGGCGCTGGTTCCCGGCAGCACCGCCGGGCTTGCCGAGCCCGAACACTGGCCCAAGCAGGAACGCGCGATCTCGATCCGGGGGCTGACCGCCGGGGTGGCCTTTCACCTTGCCGATTGCTGCCATCCGGTGCCTGGCGATCGCATCGTCGGGATCCGCGTCCCCGACAAGGGGGTGGAGGTCCACGCGATCGACTGCCTGACACTCGCCAGCGGGGTCGATGCCGACTGGCTCGACCTTTCGTGGGGCGATCGCACCACCGGCGCGATCGGGCGGCTGCGGATCGTGCTCTACAATCGCCCCGGCACCCTGGCCGAGGCGGCAGGGATCTTCGCGGGCAACCGCGCCAATATCGCCGCGCTGGAAAACTCCAGCCGCGATCAGCTGTTCTCAACTTACGAGGTCGATCTCGAGGTCAAGGATCTGGCCCATCTCACCCGGATCATCTCCTCGCTGCGCGCCAGCGATGCCGTGGCCGAGGCGGAGCGGATCTGAACCGATGGCGGCAATCCTCGGCCTCGATCACCTCCAGCTGGCAATGCCGGCACGGGGCGAAGATGCCGCACGCGCCTTCTACACCGGCCTGCTCGGCTTGCCGGAGGTTGCCAAGCCCCCGCTGCTCGCCGCGCGCGGAGGGTGCTGGTTCGAGAGCGGCGCGGTGAAGCTGCACTTGGGGGTGGAGGCCGACTTCCGCCCAGCGAAGAAGGCCCATCCGGCGCTGCTGGTCGATGACCTTTCCGCGCTGGTTGCCGTACTCGAAGCGGAACGGGTGGGAGTGACCCCCGATGACCCGGTCGAAGGCCGCAACCGCTGCTTTGTCAGCGACCCCTTCGGCAACCGGATCGAACTGATCCAGGGTTGAGTAGAGCGGCAGGGTTGCGCCAATTCGGTTCACGCAGGGGGCGCAGAGAAGAAAGATGAGACGCAGAGATGTAGCTTCACGCGGCGCGGCCGCATTGAATCTGCCGGAGTCGCGTTTGACGCCTGTGACAAGAGAGCAAGCGGCTTCGCCGCAATCGCAAGGCCTCTGCGCCTTCCCTTTCTTCCCTGCGCCCCCTGCGTGAACCGTTCCGGTCTTTCGGACTGAGCCGAGGTCAGACTTCCAGCACCACCTCAACCACATCCCCCTCAACAATCGCTTCGGCCTTGCGCACAGCGGCTTTGACCGGCAGCAGCCAGCCCAGCTCCCTGGATGGAAACAGCGAAGTGTTGAACACGCTACCCCCGATCTGCGCCTTGACCTTGAGCGAGCCGAACCCGCCAATGCTCTTTTCCAGCCGCCGCATCAGCGCGGTGGCCGAAAGCGCCTCGCCCGCCTCGCCGTCGATGGTCAGGAAATGCCAGCTGCCGCTGCCGCTCGAACTGGTCCAGCGCCACAGCCTGCCGGTGTGGATGAGGCGTTCGGTCACTTGGCCCTGCGCACCGGCACCGGGATGTTGCACACATCCGCGCCCCCGGCGGGGCGGATGAAGAACGGATCGCGCCGGTTGGCCCGCGCATCGGCATATTTCGCGAAGCTCTGGCTCTCGGTCGAAAGGTATTCGTAAGTCGGCAAACCCTCCACTTCGCTGCCAGCGCGGATTGAGACGATCGGAACGCGCTCTTCGGCGCTTTCATAGAACCCCAGCGGTCCGGTGCCGCGCGGCAGGCTGGAAAGGTGCTCGATCCCCTCGATCACCCGGCCGACCAGCGCGATGTTGCGATCGAGATGGCGCGGGGCATGGCCGATCACGGTGTAAAGCTCGGCGCCCGAGCCGGTGTCGGGCGAAAGGTCGCGACCGACCCCGACCATGCCGTAGCAGTGGGCGGGCCACCAAACTTGGTCCCAACCATAACCCGACGTCGCAACTGGCCACCCTTCGTAGAAATCCACCCATGGCGCATAGGCATCGGCGCTTTGCCAAGCAGGGTAAGGTTCAATCGCTTTCGTCGCGACAATCACAGGTGGCTTGGATTCAGAAGCTTGCTGATCTTGCCGCTCTCTATCGCGCTGTGCGTTGCGCCGCTGCCAATCGGAGAGGCTCGATACATATTCACTCTCCGGCACCGTCACCAAGTCCGCTGGCAGCTTCTTCGCTTTCTCCGCATCCTCGGCATTGGGATCGCCCCACTGTACCACGTAATTGTCCTGAACCCGGTTCACCGCCGTGCCATCCCAGAACTGCGCCGCTGCGAGCTTGCGGATATTGCCGATCCAGCCTTGCGAGAACGGCGGCGGCATCAGCTGGATCACCACCCGGCGCGTCTTTCTTTTCACATCGGGGGCAAGGTCCATCACCAGCAGATCGGACGGGGCAATCGCCACCCATTCGGCCTTGGGCGCCGCGGCAACAATCTCGCCTGGCGCGAGCGGCGCGGGCAGGGCCTGGTCCGGGGAGGCCGAAGCGGCGACCTGCGGAAGGGCTGGGGCGGCGCTGAGCAGTGCAGCGAGGACAAGCGGTGCTTTGTGCATGGCAGACATCCTGCCACCCGGACGCCGCAAACGAAAGCCCAGGGCGGCAGGCTTTCCCGCATCGCGCCTGCAGGGCAAGCGGACTGGTCGCTGTCATTCAGGTAAGGCGCCAGAGCGCACACGCTTGCGAAAGCGCCAAGTCAAGGCTAGGGCGCGCCATCCAGTGCATGCGGAGCGGTGGCCGAGTGGTCGAAGGCGCTCGCCTGGAAAGTGAGTATACGTCAAAAGCGTATCGAGGGTTCGAATCCCTCCCGCTCCGCCATTTCCTTATTTTTCTAACTGAAAAATAAGGAAAAATTTGCAAGGCAGGATTTGCAACCAACATTACGCCCAACATTTTGGATTGGCATAGGCTGGAATTACTCGGCCTGCTTCAGCCTTCGGTCGTAGTCGGCAATCTGCTTTTCCAGCCTATCCCACTCCGGGCGATCCTTTTCAGCAAGACCGCCCACATCGCATGGGGCTGCATGAGCCTTGGTCATATCAAAGCAGTCGTCAGACATGTTGGCGGGGGGATCGCGCATCAAGACGTTATGGCGTTCAACAAGTGCATTGCGTTCGGCCATGAGCTTGCTGCGCGCGTCGTTCTTCGCTTTGCGCACCTTTGCCAGTGCGATGGCTTCACGAACGGTTACAGGCGCTTTGCCGTCTGCCCGCACAATTTCACCACCCGGCATTAACATAGCGCCAACCGTGCGATTCATGACATACATGCCGAAAGCGGCCCGTTCGTCGGGTTCGAGCTTTTGGGCGACCTGCGCCACCTGATGCGCATCGGTCATGTCAATGTCGGCAATCTTGGTGTCGCGGACATCGCCGCTACAGGCCGCAAGTGTTAGGAGCAGCGTCAACGCCAGCGGGCGAACGGCAGGTTTGCGCTTACGCATATTCTCTTCCCTTAATGGCTGGCACTTGCGGGTTTGGCTTCACGGCCACTGCTGCTTGCTGCCTTCACGCGAGAACTCTGGATTGCCCGGTTGCAGCCCGCCAAGGTGGATATCATATCAGGGTCAGCAAGCCCTTCGTCAAATGAGCGAGAATAGTAGTTGCGCACTTTCGGTTCGTCGGATTGGCCAAACTCCCGAACAAGCGCATCTGATCGTGCCGCCCCAATTTTCGAGCGACAAGCGCCAGCCAACATCATCAAATCACCACGCGCTTGTATCTGGGGAGTTTGCCAACTGGCCAAGCCGCCCGCTTCCAGCATCGAATCAGCATAATCAGTTGCCGCCTTCTCCAAATCGAAACCGGGTGGCGCAACGATCAAGGGCGAAAAGATCGGATCATTGGTTGCCGCCATACAGGTTCGACCGTATCCAAGCAGGGTGTTGCGAACAGCGCGAAGCTGTGCATCGGTTCTAGCTGCGCTTACGGTAGCATCTAAATCGGTTTTCAGAATTTCGCCTTGTCGCGAGATTGCTTCAATCATCAGCCTATCGAGTGTAGTTTGTTCGATTTGCCAAGAGGAAGTTTCATATTTGAAAGCGTTCTCAAGTTTAGTTGGTAATTCTGGGTCAATCTTCATGCCAAAGTGCTCGCATGACTTGGCTAACACCACATATTGCGCCACGCGGTTCAATCGGTCTTGCTGCGCCTGTGTTTGAGCAAATGCCGGTGCGGGTGCTCCAATAGCGAACACCCCGATCAGCGTCAGCGATACGGTGCCCCAAAAGCCGCGCTTCATTGGCCTGCCCCTTGCGTCAGATGGGCCGCATAGAACGTGCGCAGGTTGGGAATGAAGCTCTTGGATATGTCGCGCGCTTCGTATGTAACGGTGCGCCCGTTTCCTTCAATGCGGACGGCAAGCAACGTGGCATTGATGATGCGCCGGAACTGTTCAGGCGTGAGTTCAGCAATGCCCGTTTCAAAAACTTGGGATGAAGCTGAACGGCTGGCACTGTTGTATGTGATCCTGCCCCACCTTGTCCCGCCGTCCGTTATGGGCAGTGAAATGGGCTGGCCTTCGCCGGTCACGAACGCAATGCGTCGTAGTGTGCCGATGGACGTGCTTCCAAAGGCCGTGTCGTCGAATGCGTCGTTGTGAACGTAGAAGCTCAATCCAACAATCGAACCGTCCGCTTGGCGCTTGATCGCAACCGGCTCCACGAACATGCCGTCGCAACCGATGTGCGTTCCGCCGTTCACCGATTTCTTGGAAATCCGGTTGTTCTTGCCGGAAACGGTTGTGAGGCCGTCCGCCGAAAAACGATCATCGGATTGTTCAATCCTGAACTTTCCAAGGCCAAAGCAAATTTGTGCTTCGGCTGGCGTTACGGCTGCAATCGTTGTGCCGATGATGGCTAGGATAATGACGGAAATTCGGTTCAACGATGCCTCCAACGTGAATTGAGAGGCAATCCCGGCCTGAAGCCGGGTGTTAGTAACCCTGCACGTAGCACAAGGCGTCGCCACCTTTAGGCGAACCTTGGACATACGTGGCGACCACCCGGCCAAGAAAACTTGACCGGCCCACGTGCCGTTGGG
Source organism: Novosphingobium sp. (assembly GCA_024236215.1). GTDB lineage: Bacteria > Pseudomonadota > Alphaproteobacteria > Sphingomonadales > Sphingomonadaceae > Novosphingobium. The sequence continues at coordinate 236,243 of JACKKX010000003.1, read as the reverse complement.
GTTACTAAGCCCCACAGGCGGGATTGACCGCGCTGCGCACCGACATTGGCACAATGCCGTTTAACGAACAACAAATGTCAGGTGTGTTTTGCGCGTTCGATCAAGCCTTGAACGCTGGCGCTCTGAACCGCCCCGGGATTGCCGGAGGCCATTCGGTTTAAATTATGCGGCCATTAGGGTGTCGTCCAGCATGGCGTAATAGCGTTCCTCTGCTTCGGCCGGCGGGATATTGCCGATGGGCGCGAGCAATCGGCGGTTGTTGAACCAGTCGACCCATTCGAGAGTGGCGTATTCCACTGCTTCAAGTGATCGCCACGGCCCCCGCCGGTGGATGACCTCGGCCTTGTAAAGACCGTTGATCGTCTCGGCCAAGGCGTTGTCATAGCTGTCGCCGACACTGCCTACCGATGGCTCGATCCCGGCTTCGGCTAGGCGCTCGGTATACTTGATCGAGACATACTGGCTGCCGCGGTCGCTGTGGTGGATCAGGCCGCCACGATGGACAGGTCGCCGATCATGGATCGCCTGCTCCAGGGCATCCAGCACGAAGCTGGCATGCGCCGTCCTGCTCACCCGCCAGCCCACGATGTAGCGGGCGTAGACATCGATCACGAAGGCTACGTACACGAACCCTGCCCAGGTCGCGACGTAGGTGAAGTCCGACACCCACAGCATGTTCGGCGCCGGGGCATGGAACTGTCGGTTGACCTGATCGAGCGGACACGGTGCGGCCTTGTCGCTGATCGTCGTCTTCACCGGCTTGCCCCGGATCACGCCCTGCAAGCCCAAATCGCGCATCAGCCGTTCCACCGTGCATCGGGCAATATCGAAGCCCTCGCGCTGCATCTGCCGCCACACTTTGCGTACGCCGTAGACCTTGAAGTTGGCATCGAACACACGCCGAACCTCAGGCTTCATGGCCTCGTCACGTTGGGCGCGTGGGGAAAGCCGCGAGGGATCGCGACGCTGTGCTACACGCTCATGGTAGGTGGATGGGGCGATCGGCAGAACCCGGCAGATCGGCTCGACCCCATACTCATCCCGATGCTCATCAATGAAGCTGGTCATCGCTTGAACGGGCGGTCGAGCTCCGCCTGGGCAAAATATGCGGACGCCTTGCGCAGGATCTCGTTGGCCTGCCGCAGCTCGCGGTTCTCGCGTTCCAGCGCCTTGAGCCGGTCTGCCAACTCGGTGGGAACGCCGGCACGCTTGCCGCTGTTCACCTCGGCCTTCTTCACCCACTCCAGCAGCGTATGACCCGAGCAGCCAATCATGGTCGCAATCGAAGTGATCGCTGCCCACCGGGATGGATGCTCGCTCTCGTGATCCAGCACCATGCGGACTGCCCGCTCACGAACCTCAGGCGCAAACTTGTTCGTCGTCTTGCTCATCGTAGACCCTTCCTCTCAGGAGTTAGGGCCTCCGGCAATCCCGGGGCGGTTCAGTTTGCCGGTTGATCCTGTCCCGATCTCGGCCGGGGTTCTGTTCCCGAGGCTCGAGTGAGGCCGGAAGTGGTTGTAGTCGTGCCGCCAGGCTTCCAGCTCCTGGCGGGCATGGGCAAGGCTGGTGAAGATCGTCTCGTTCAAGAACTCGTCGCGCAGACGCGCATTGAAGCTCTCGATGAACCCGTTCTGATAGGGCTTGCCCGGAGCGATGTAGTGCCACTCGACATTGCGCTCCTTCGACCAGCGCTGGTTCGGTCCCTGCGGGATCGCCATGGGCGCGCGCGTGCCCAAGGCCCGCTTGCGACCGCCGCGACGGCGCACCTGCAGCCGTTCCTCGCGATAGAGCCGTCGGAACTTCTTGTGGTTCATTGCCCATCCCTCCCGGCACAGCAGCCAGTGCAGCCGCCGGTAGCCGAACCGGCGACGCTGGCTGGCCAGTTCACGGATGCGCTCGCGCGCCTTCCCACCGTCGGGCCGACGACTAACGTAGCGTACCATAGTCCGGTCAGCGCCCAGCACCGCACAGGCCCGGCGTTGGCTCGCCTGGGCCACCAACACCCGGCTGCGCCACCGGGCGAGGCTGGCCCGTAGCAAATGCAGGCCCGAGGAATCTTGCGCCGCCTGAGCCTTGCCCTTGACCTGCTCTTCGCCGAACATGCTCCGCCTCATGCCCTTCCGGCTCATTCAAGGGTCGGGTTCGGCTCACGGTGGCCAGCAACCCCGCGCCCAGGCCATCAACTCAAGTTAGGTATTTGGCATGGCTTGAAATTCGCTCCTCGCCTTGCGGAATTGCTAGCCTTGGCGGAAAATCGCCGCTAACCAGCCGCCCTTGCTGCAAGTGCGAAGAGGTGAGGCGATGCGGATTGTCGGTGTGATCGGAGCGGGACAGATGGGCACGGGGATCGCCCAGACCATCGCGCAGTTCGGGATCAAGGTTCAGCTTTCCGATCTCGATCTGGCCCACGCCGAGGCCGGCAAGGCCAAGATCGACGCCGCATTGGGCAAACTGGTGGGGCGCGGCAAGATCACTCCGGACGATGCCCAGGCCGCGCTTTCGCGGATCACTGCAGTTGCCGACTATGCCCCGATGGCCGAGGCTGATCTGATCATCGAGGCGGCGACCGAGCGCGAGGAAATCAAACGCAAGATCTTCGAGGCAGCGGGCAAGGTGCTGCGCGCAGACGCGATCATGGCGTCGAACACCAGCTCGATCCCGATCACCCGCATGGCCACCTCCTCGCCCGATCCGGCGCGCTTCATCGGGCTGCATTTCTTCAACCCGGTCCCGGTGATGGGGCTGATCGAGGTTATTCCCGGCCTTGCCACCAGCGCCGAAACCGTCGCGCGCACCCGCGCCTTTGCCGAGAGCCTGAACAAGCAGGTGGTCCAGGCCGAGGACGAGCCGGGTTTCGTGGTCAACCGCATTCTCCTGCCGATGATCAACGAGGCGGTTTTCGTGCTGGGTCAGGGCACCGCCAACATCGCCGATATCGACAAGGGCTGCCGGCTTGGCCTGAACCACCCGATGGGTCCGCTCGAGCTGGCCGATTTCGTCGGGCTTGATACCTGTCTCGATATTGTTCGCGTGCTCTACAACACGACAGGAGATTCGAAGTATCGACCAGCTCCGCTGCTGGTAAAATATGTCGAGGCGGGTTGGCTTGGCCGGAAGACCGGACGAGGATTCTATGACTATTCAGGCGAGGCTCCGGTCCCGACCCGCTGAGGCCAGTAGCGAGAGAATGTAACTGGTTTGCCAGGTATTATGCGCCAGCAGACAGGAATCCTCGCCATCGAACGCTATCCTAAGAGCGGTTCGAGGCAAGTTTCAATCTCAATGTCTGGATCAACCAAGTTGCTCGCGCTGGGTCATCGCTTCTAGACGGCTAATTCGTTCGGACCGGTCACTCGAAGTTGTGAAATTTACGGACTTGGGAATTCTCTTCTTATCGATGGTCGGGAATCTAGAGATCATCTCTGGTCTGAGCCCGCAGTTTCTACCAACTACGAGTAGAGCCTTGGGCCGTTTTGATGCCCTTCGCTGGGCGTGATGGCAACAACCGTATTGGGGGCATGCCCCCAATACGGTTTGCCGGTTGATCCTGCCCCTATCTCGGCCGGGGTCCTGTTCCCGAGGCTCGAGTGGGGCCGGAAGTGGTTGTAGTCGTGCCGCCATGCCTCCAGCTCCTGGCGGGCATGTGCGAGGCTGGTGAAGATCGTCTCGTTCAGGAACTCGTCCCGCAGCCGCGCATTGAAGCTCTCGATGAACCCGTTCTGATAGGGCTTGCCCGGCGCTATATAGTGCCACTCGACATTGTGCTCCTTGCTCCAGCGCAGGATCGCCATGCTTGTCAGCTCGGTGCCGTTGTCGCTGACGATGGTGTGGGGCCGCGCCATCCGCTCGAAGACCGCTGCATCGAGTTCGCGCCCGACCCGCGCGCCGGAGATCGACGTATCGGCGATCAGGCGCACACACTCCCGGCTGTAGTCATCGACCACGACGAAGATCCGGAACCTGCGTCCGCAAGCAAAGGCATCGGACACGAAGTCGAGGCTCCAGCGTTGGTTGGGGCCTTGCGGTATCGCCATCGGCGCCCTTGTGCCCAAGGCCCGCTTGCGACCGCCGCGGCGGCGCACCTGCAGCCGTTCCTCGCGATAGAGCCGTCGGAACTTCTTGTGGTTCATTGTCCATCCCTCCCGGCACAGCAGCCAGTGCAGCCGCCGATAGCCGAACCGGCGGCGCTGGCTGGCCAGTTCACGGATGCGCTCGCGCGCCTTCCCATCGTCGGGCCGACGACTGACATAGCGCACCATGGTCCGGTCAGCGCCCAGCACCGCACAGGCCCGGCGTTGGCTCACCTCGAAGACCTCCTGGAGATGAGCCACCGCCTGCCGCCTGGCACCGGGCGCTAGAATTTTTTTGCGCTGATCTCCTTGAGCATGGCGTTGTCGAGCATCGAGTCCGCCAGCAGCTTCTTCAGCCGCTCGTTCTCCTGCTCCAGCTGGCGCAGCCGCCGGGCGTCCGACACCTCCAGCCCGCCGTACTTCGACTTCCACTTGTAGAAGGTCGCCGAGCTGATCCCGTGACGGCGGCAAACATCCGCCGTCGCCATCCCCGCTTCCTGCTCCTTCAAAACAGCGATGATCTGCTCCTCGCTGAACCTGCTCCGCTTCATTCGTCCGTCTCCTTGTCAGGGCCGGACTCTACTTATCACTGGAGGAAATCTAGGGGCTCAGACCATCTCCTGGAACGGACAGAGTCCAACCTTGCGGCAATTGTACCGAAAGGCGTGCTCGGCCAGATATCCGCTGAAGTAGCTGATCGTCGGCGCGAGGTTTGCGCTTTGCAGGAAGTATTTGAGATTTGCCCAATAGCCCTCAATTCCGATCGATGAATATCCATCCTGGTTAACCCATTCAGCCTTTGCATGATTGAGCCTTACGTGCTTCAAACCCAGGCGACCCAGGAAATTGTAAGATCGGAGTTGATCAGTCACAAACACTGAGTCGAGGTGGGTGTGTGCCAGGACCTCGCGCATGAGCGTGCTTTGACTGCGGTTTGGGATCACCTTGGTGAGGACCCCCGACTTGCTGTAGATGCCAAAGACAATGGCGCCTGATCCAGTGGCGTTGTCAGGATTCTTGACTTGTCCAACCCATGTCTCGTCCATCTGGATATTCTGACCACCGCCACCGAGAATCCGCCCACTTAGCAGGGCTTCCAAGTGCAACCGGACTCGGCTGAGCATTCCAAAAGCTGCCATTCTCGACAGCCCAAAATGGCGCGCAACGAAACTGACGGGCAACGCTCGAGTTGAATTGCTCATTGTCAGCATCAAATAGAACCATGTTCGGAGTGGGATTCTGGTATGATCGAACAGAGTCCCCGACAGGATGCCAACTTCAAGGCTGCACCGCGAGCAGCTCATGACTCGTCTTGCCGTTCGCAGGAACATGTGCGCCTTGCTACGACACCTGGGGCACGGAACGTGCGCACCAAACCTCACTCGAGCTATGTGCTCAACTATGCTTAGGTTTGTCGGAAACCGTTCGTTAAAGGTGTTCAAATCCGTGCTTTTCGCCACGATCGCCTCACAAATCTGAACGCGGAAACGGCGGGAAGCTAGACACTGCATCCCAGAATGCCTCGGAACTCAGATGCCGTCGGCGATATAGAAACGCGAAATGCCCCATGTAGGCCGGCAGGTGCTGCTCGCTAACCCAATAGGTTAGCGTCCGCGCTCGTGGTGTAATTTCCGGTGTAGGCGATGGTGTATTCCGGGGTGGGGCATGCCCCACCCCGGAATGCGGCGTCGCTGGTGGCCACCGGGTTCATCGTTATGGTGGAGTTTGCACACTTCAACCGTGACGAAGAGGAGTTCCCGATGACCGAGGACAGATTACTGATCGAAGAGCTTGCTGCGAAGGGCGGCCAACCGGATTTTTTGCGCACCATCGCCGAGAACGTGCTGCAGCTGATCATGGAGGCCGACGTTGATGGCCTGATCGGCGCGGGTCGCCACGAACGCAGCAGCGAGCGCGCGACCTGGCGCAACGGCTATCGCGACCGTTCGCTGGATACCCGGGTAGGCACGCTGAACCTGAAAATCCCCAAGCTGCGTGCTGGGTCCTACTTTCCGGGCTTCCTTGAGCCCCGCAAGATGGTCGAGAAAGCGCTGGTTGCGGTGATCCAGGAAGCGTGGATCGGCGGGGTCAGCACCCGGCGGGTCGATGAACTCGTCCAGGCCATGGGCATGACCGGCATCTCCAAGTCCACCGTCTCCAAGCTTTGCAAGGACATTGACGAGCGCGTCCATGCCTTTCTGAAACGCCCGCTCACCGGCGAATGGCCGTATCTCTGGCTCGATGCCACCTATCTCAAGGTACGCGAAGGCGGGCGGATCATCAGCGTTGCCGCAATAATCGCCATGGCCGTCAACACCGAGGGCCGGCGCGAGATCGTCGGCCTGCATATCGGCCCCTCGGAAGCGGAGGTCTTCTGGTCCGACTTCCTGAAGGACCTTGTTCGGCGCGGTCTTACCGGCGTGAAGCTGGTCATCTCCGATGCTCACGAGGGCCTCAAGGGCGCGATCACCCGCGTCATGGGCGCCACCTGGCAGCGCTGCCGGGTGCACTTCATGCGCAATGCCCTGTCCTATGTGCCCAAGGGCCAGAACACTGTCGTCGCCGCCGCGATCCGCCAGGTCTTCCTGCAGCCCGATCAGAAAAGCGCAACGCAGGTCTGGCGACAGGTCGCCGACCAGTTGCGCACCCGTTGGCCCAAGCTCGGCGCCTGCATGGACGAGGCCGAAACCGACGTGCTCGCCTACACCGGCTTTCCCACCCAGCACCGCACGAAGTTACACTCAACCAATCCGCTCGAGCGGCTCAACAAGGAGGTCAAGCGCCGCGCCGACGTCGTCGGAATCTTCCCGAACGAAGACAGCATCATCCGCCTCGTCGGGGCTGTGCTGATGGAGCAGAACGACGAGTGGCAGCTCCAGCACCGATACATGCAGATCGAAGGCATGGCCGAACTCAACCAACCCATGATCGAGGAGGAAAATCAGCCCCTACACATCACCGCCAAAGCCGCCTGACGATGGCCCACGGCCACAGCCGAAATTACACCACCTTGACGGACGCGACCACCCAATAGTGGCTTCGTAAGATGAACCTTTTCAAAGCGATACTGCAAACGCTCAGTTCATGAAGCGGTTGAAGATCGGAATCGGTGGCCGACCGAATTTGTCGCCCCTTCAATTTTGAGAAAGATTTGTAGTTCAGTAGCTTATGCTTGAGTTGCGGTGTCTCAGTAATGATCGTTGTCGATGGGTGCAGCCGGTCAAGCAGTCGATCTCGAGATTTGGCAAATTTCCCAGTTGCAATGGGCGTTAGGAAAAAATCCGCTCCGTCGCCCGCAATAAGGATTCTGTACCGGACGCCGTTCTTCTGTCTTTGTCGTGCAATAGCTTTCATTGTGGTTTCGGCCACATGAACCGGGCGCGAGCTATTGCCAAGACAAATGCCCTCGTCGATTGCGCTCAGGTGCTCTCGGATCAGATTGCACATCCTGACAGAGGCCTTGAGACTGATTCCAAGTTGTTGACATATGAAGTTCGGGCTAATGCCACTCGATGTGTTAGTGAAATATAGTATTGCGCGAAACCAAAGAATTAGAGGAACTTGAGATCCCGAGAAGATTGTACCCCTAAGTGGATATAAATGAGCGGAATAGCAGCATTTTGACATGTAGCGATTTGCGGTCGTGACTCTGACGAATTCTGTCACCTTTCCACAATTAGGACATGAACTACTACCTGCAAGCCTTGACGCAAAAATATGGGCCAAGCAGCTTTGGGAATCGCCAAAGTGTCGTTCGAACTCATGATAAGATGTGCCGCGCCTACGCACTGCTCCGTTTCCCCAGATACACTCCGTTCCGCGAACTCGGGAAGCAATCGCAAGACAGCCCCAATTTGCCCGGTATGCGTGGGAAGTCTCGGCCAGGCAAGGGGCTGGCGCTGTGCCGCCGGAGCGGCCCTTTTGCTGCGAAAAGGCACCCAATGTGTTGATTTCCGCTGAGAGTTGACCCGGGATTTTCATCGAGAAGTGACCCGGTTGGATGTGTGTTTCCCGCGATGTGCGGGATGGGTCAAGCCGGTGATTTTTCCTTTCTGGTTTTGGGTGCGGCGGAGCTGGCCCGGAACCGGAAGCTGTCGTTTCCAGTCTCCAGGATGTGGCAGTGGTGGGTGAGCCGGTCGAGCAGTGCCGTGGTCATCTTGGCATCGCCGAACACACCCGCCCATTCGCTGAAGCTGAGGTTGGTGGTGATGATCACGCTGGTCTGCTCGTAGAGCTTGGAGAGCAGGTGGAACAGCAAGGCTCCCCCTGACGGGCTGAACGGCAGGTAGCCCAGCTCATCGAGGATGACGAGGTCGAGGCGCAGCAGGCGCTCGGCAAGCTGGCCAGCCTTGTTCATGGCCTTTTCCTGTTCGAGCATGTTGACCAGGTCGACGGTAGAGAAGAACCGGGCCTTCCTGCGGTGGTGTTCGACGGCCTGGATGCCCAGGGCAGTGGCCATGTGGGTCTTGCCGGTTCCGGGGCCACCGATCAGCACGACATTGTCAGCGCCATCGATGAACTCGCCACGGTGCAGCTGGCGCACCAGGGCCTCGTTCACTTCGCTGGATGCGAAGTCGAACCCGGCCAGATCCTTGTAGGCCGGGAACCGGGCCGCCTTGATCTGGTAGGCGATGGACCGGACCTCACGCTCTGCCATCTCGGCCTTGAGCAGCTGGGAGAGGATGGGCACAGCGGCATCGAAGGCCGGGGCACCCTGGGCGATGAGATCACTCACCGCCTGGGCCATGCCGTACATCTTGAGGCCGCGCAGCATGACCTCCACGGCAGCGCTGGCGGGATCATGACGCATGGCGCAACCCCCGCAGGTTATCATAGCGGCCAACGTCGGCGAGTGGCTCCTGAGCAAGGCGCAGGGCTTGCGGCGCATCGATAGGTGATGCTGGCGGCGCCTTGCCGTCGGTCAGCCGGTGCAGGATGTTGAGCACGTGGGTCTTGGTCGGAACACCGGCCTCCAGCGCCAGCTCGACGGCGCAGAGCACCGCCTATTCGTCATGGTGCAGGACCAGCGACAGGATCTCCACCATCTCCCGGTCGCCACCCGGGCGCTTGAGCAGGTGCCCCTGCAACTGGCGGAACGCATCGGGCATCTCGGTAAACGGTGCGCCGTTGCGCAAGGCACCGGGCTTGCGCTGGATCACTGCCAGATAGTGCCGCCAGTCGTAGACGATCCGCCCCGGCAGATGATGCGAGCGGGCGATGATCCGGCCATGCTCGCACAGGATCCGGCCCTCTGCGGCGATGACGATCCGGTCCGGGTAGATCCGCAAGGACACAGGCCGGTTGGCGAAGGAGGCCGGCACCGAGTACCGGTTGCGCTCGAAGTTTGCGAGGCAGGTCGGCGATACCCGCTTGGTGTGCTCGACGAAGCCATCGAAGGGCCGCCCCAGCGGCATCAGGCTGGCGACCTCCGCGACATGCACATCGGCTATGGTGCCCGGCAGTGCGCCGTGCATAATCTGGCCCCACTGGGCAATACAGCGTTCCTCGAGCCAGGCATTGAGCGCATCGATATCCGCAAAGTTGGGTATCGGCTGCCACAGCCGGCGACGGGCATCCTGGACGTTCTTCTCGACCTGTCCCTTCTCCCATCCCGATGCCGGGTTACAGAACTCGGGCTCGAACAGGTAATGGCTGGCCAGCGCCGCGAACCGGGCGTTGACCTGCCGCGCCTTGCCCGATCCGATCCGATCGACCGCGGTCTTCATGTTATCGAAGATCCCGCGCTGCGGCACTCCGCCCAGCACCCGGAAGGCCTGCGTCAGCGCATCGAACAGCATCTCATGGGTCTGGAGCAGGTATGCCCGCACGATGAACGCCCGGCTGTGCGACAGCTTGGTGTGGGCCACCTGCAGCTTGGTCTGCTTGCCGGCAATGATCGCCCAGTCCTCGCTCCTGTCGAACTGGAACGCTTCGCCAGGCTGGAACACCAGCGGCACGAAGGTCCCGCGCCCGCTGGTCTGGGCATCACGCTGGCGGTCGGCCTTCCAGCTGCGCGCGAAGGCCGCAACACGGCCATAGGAGCCATCGAAGCCCAGGGCGACGAGATCGGCGTGCATCTGCTTCACCGTGCGGCGCTGCTTGCGCGAGCGGCCAGCCTCGATCCGCAGCCAACCCGCCAGCTTCTCGGCGAACGGGTCCAGCTTGCTTGGCCGGTCGGGCACCTTGAACCGGGGCTCAACCGTGCCCGCCCGAAGGTACTTGCGGATCGTGTTGCGCGACAGTCCGGTCCGCCGCTCAATCTCCCGGATCGGCATCCCCTCACGAAAATGCCAGCGCCGGATAACGCTCAATAACGCCATGTCGATCACTCCAATGTCCCCCGACGCAACAGCCAGGGGCAAGGTCAGAACATGGGTCACTTCTCAGCGGAAATTTATGCCTCTCCCGGGTCAACTCTCAGCGGAAATCAACATCCTGTCCACAGCCTGTAGTGCGGGAATACCCAACCGGGCTTAGCTCGAGTGGCTCTAGAGTGGGAGACCAGCGCTGCAACGCGCTGCGGACTCCGCTCAGATCGTTAGATTACTGATCGCCGAGTCTTATCGATGCGAAGGCCTATTTCTCGATGTATGCCATGGCCTCCTCGATCAACATGAGCCAGGAGACCCTAGGGTCTCATTGAGCTCGCCTCACTTGATTTCCCAACAGCCGCTTGACGGCGCATCGCCAGCGTGCAGCATGGTGCGATGACCGGATTTCTTGTCGCACTCATTGCGGTGCTGATCGCCGGGATGGGCGCGCGCGACCAGTTGTTGGTTGCGGCTATTGCTGTCCGTCAACCGGGTCGCGGGTTGATTCTGGTGGCTGCGCTGGTCTCGGCAGTCACAACCGCGATGGTCGCAGCCTGGTTAGCCCTAAAAACGGCCCCCCAATTGACAGGCGATGCCCGTTCCATGTTCGCCGCACTAGCGCTGGCTGTCGCCGCAATCGAGCTTGTGCTAGTCCGGCCAGCCAGACTCCCCACAGAACCAACCCAGTCACTTGGCGCATTCGCGCTCGTGATGTTTGCCCAACAGCTGACGGATGCCAGCCGCTTTCTGCTTTTCGCGATTGCGGTAGCCAGCGCCACGCCACTTAGTACAGCCTGGGGCGGCGCGGGCGGTGCCGCCTTGGTGGTGGCGTTGGGCTGGGTCGGCGGAGCCGAACTGCTGGCGCTGCGGCTGGTGCTACTGCGGAGGTTGGTCGGATCGATATTCCTGGCTCTGGCTCTTTGGATGTCCTGGAAGGTGAGGGGATGAGCCGTTGCCACACCTGATTCCGGCTTCAGTGCATCGCGCCGTGTTGCGTCTGGCACACGCACTGCGCAAATGCTGGTGGCGGCTCACCAAACCATTGCTGTTTGGTTGCCGAGTGCTGGCATTGGACGGCGCGGGGAACCTTCTTCTGATCCGCCATTCCTACGGCAGCGACAAATGGACCCTGCCCGGCGGCGGTATGGCGCGCGGCGAGGACGCGTTGGATGCCGCCCGGCGCGAATTCTCCGAGGAAACCGGGGCGCGACTGGCCCATGCCCGGCTGATCGCGGTCCATGACGAACCGCTGTTCGGCGCGACCAACCGGGTTCATGTGGTTGCCGGGCGGATCGAGGGCCAGCCCCGCGCCGATGGACGCGAGATTGCAGTGCTCGGCTGCTTTGAGCGCGACGCGCTGCCATCCCCGCTGGCCTCAAGCCTGTCGGCGCGGCTCGATGAATGGCTGGCTGCGGCCTTAGAACGGTAGCTCGCGCTGAACCGCCCCGACTTCTGCAGTGGGCGGTGCTGTCTCATCGAAGGCCGAAAGCGTCAGCCCGACCAGCCGAACCGGCTGCGCCAGCGGCAGAATCTCGTCGAGCAGCGCATAGGCAGCCGCCGCCAGCATCGCCCGGCTCGCCAACGGCGCGTCGAGCGAACGCGCGCGGGTCAGGTTGGAGAAATCGGCCAGCTTGAGCTTGAGGGTGATGGTGCGCCCCTGGGCCTGGCTGCGCTCGATCCGGTTCCAGGTTAGCTCGATAATCTTCTCGAGCACCTCCTTGAGCGCGGGCCCCGAGGAAATGTCGCGATCGAGCGTGCGTTCGGCGCCGAGAGACTTGCGGGGCCGGTTGGCCTCGACCCGGCGCAGATCGATCCCGCGTGCCGCGCGGTAGAGATAGTCGGCCTGGCTGCCGAAATGTTCGCGCAGAAAGTGGATATCGCACCGGGCCAGATCGGCGCCGGTCTCGATCCCCAGCGCGGCCATCTTTTCCGCGCCCTTGGGGCCAATCCCGAAGAAGCGCCTGACCGGCAGCGCGGCGACAAAGCCGGCGCCCTCGCCAGGCCGGATCACGCACAGGCCATCGGGCTTGTTCTGATCGGAAGCGAGCTTCGCGAGGAATTTGTTATAGGAAACCCCGGCGCTGGCGGTGAGGCCGGTTTCCTGCCGGATCCGCCCCCGGATCAGCTCGGCGATCCGGGTGGCCGATCCGATCCCCTTGAGGTCGCGGGTGACGTCAAGATAGGCCTCGTCAAGGCTCAGCGGCTCGACCAGCGGGGCGAATTCGCGAAAGACCGCGCGGATCTGGCGAGAAACCTCGGTGTAGACGGCAAAGCGCGGACGGCGGAAGATCAGCTCGGGACAGAGCCGCTTGGCCGTCACCGATGGCATGGCCGAGCGGCAGCCGAATTTGCGCGCTTCATAGGAACACGTTGTCAGAACGCCGCGCGGCCCGTCACCTCCCACCGCCACCGGAAGTCCGCGCAGCGCCGGATCGTCGCGCTGCTCGACGCTGGCATAGAAGGCATCCATGTCGACATGGATGATCTTGCGCAGCCCCTGCGGCTCGTCGTCGAATTCGGCGGATTCGTCCATCGTCCACAGCATAGTGGCAGTGCGCGGCATGAAACAGCGGCGAAAACGCTGGCTTGCCTCGCGCATTGCGGCCAATGGCGGCCAATGGACTGCGCGCAGCCTTCTTCCTCACCGGCCAGCATCGGTGAGCGCGAATTCATCGCCATGATGGCGATGACCATGGCGCTGCAAGCGCTGTGCATCGATGCCATGCTGCCCGCGCTGGGCGAAATCGCCCGCGATCTCAAGATTGCGGATCCCAACAGCCGGCAGCTGGTGATCGGCGTGTTCCTGTTCGCGGCGGCTTTCGGCTCGCTCCTGCCGGGCGCCCTGGCCGATCGGTTCGGTCGCCGTCCGGTGCTGATGTGTGCCTTTGCCGGGTACGGAATACTGTCGATTGGCTGCGCCTTGGCGACAAGCTTTCCCATGCTCCTGGTGCTTCGTGCGCTGCAGGCCCTGGCCAGCGCGGCGCTGGCGACCTTGCCCAGCGCAATCATCCGCGACCGGTTTGGGGGCGACCGGATGGCCCGGATGATGTCGACTATTTCGGTGGTCTTCATGTTCGTGCCGATGATCGCGCCCAGTTACGGCCAGGCGGTGCTGCTGGTCGCGGGCTGGCGCTGGATCTTCGGCGGCATGGCTGTGATGGCGGCGATTGTGGCGGCGTGGGTATATTCGCGTCTGCCCGAAACGCTTGACCCCCGGTTCCGCCAGCCCGTCGCGATCGGGGCCATTGCGGCAAACATGGCCGAGGCAGCAAGCAATCGCGCCGCGCTGGGCTATGTGGTCGGCGGGGCGATGCTTGCGGGGGCCATGTTCACCTATCTCAACAGCGCGCAGCAGTTGATCGCCGAGCAATTCGGGGCGGGAGAGAGCTTTCCGCTGATCTTCGCGCTGCTCGCCGCCGGGCTGGCGGTGGCCAACTTCTCCAACGCGCGGATCGTCGAGCGCTTCGGTGCGCGGCGGGTCAGCCATGCTGCCTTGATCGCCTACATTGTCGTATCGTTGGTCCAGGTCTGGCAGGCCTTTGGCGGCAAGGAGGATCTGTGGCATTTCATTCCGCTGATGGGCGCGAACATCTGCCTGATGGGCTTTCTGGGGGCCAATTTCGGCTCGATCGCCCTGCAACCCTTTGCCCGGATCGCCGGTGCAGCCAGCTCGTTCCAGGCCTTTTCGCGAATGGTGGTGGGTTCGCTGCTGGGCGGGCTGGGCGGGCAGGTTTACGACGGGACCGCACGGCCGCTGGCTTTGGCCTTGCTGGGGTGCGGACTGGTCTCGCTCGCGGCGGTACTCTACAGCGAGCACGGTCGCCTGTTCCGCCGCCTGACCCCGCCGGGGATGGCGCGGCCGGTGACCGGTCCGGAGCTGAATTGAGGCGACGATGGAGTCGATGTTCGATCTTGCGGTAATCGGCGGCGGGATCAACGGCACGGGGATCGCGCGCGATGCCGCCGGGCGCGGCGCGCGGGTTGTGCTGATTGAAGCCGGCGATCTGGCCTGCGGCACCAGCTCGGCCTCGACCAAGCTGATCCATGGCGGCCTTCGCTATCTGGAGCACTATGAGTTCGCGCTGGTGCGCGAGGCGCTGGCCGAGCGTGAAGCCTTGTGGGCCATCGCCCCGCACATCATCCACCCCATGCGCTTTGTCCTGCCTCATGTGCACGGCCTGCGCCCGCGCTGGCTGCTGCGGCTGGGGCTGTTCCTCTACGACCATATCGGCGGCAGGAAGCGCCTGCCTGCCACCCGAAGCATCGATCTGCGCCGACATCCCGCTGGTGCGCCGCTCAAGGCGGGCTTCGCGGCAGGGTTCGAATATTCAGACGGCTGGGTCGACGATGCCCGGCTGGTGGTGCTCAATGCGATGGATGCGCGAGAGCACGGGGCCGAAGTGCTGACCCGCACCCCGGTGACCTCGGCGCGGCGCGAGGCCGGGGGCTGGATGATCGAAACCCCGTGCGGGACGATCCGCGCCCGCGCGCTGGTCAACGCCGCAGGGTCGGCGGTGCTCAAGGTCGAAAACCTGGTGGGGGACAAGCCCGACCACGGGATGCGGCTGGTTCGCGGATCGCACATCGTGGTGCGCAAGCTGTTCGACCATCCCTATGCCTATTTCTTCCAGCTTCCCGATGGGCGGATCTTCTTCGCCATTCCCTATGAGCGCGATTTCACCCTGATCGGCACCACCGACGCCGATCAGCGCGAGGGCGATCCGATCGCCGCGAGCGAGGAAGAGATCGCCTATCTGTGCGAAGGGGCGAGCCGCTATTTCGCCCGGCCGATCGCCCCGGCGGATGTGGTCTGGACCTATTCCGGTGTGCGCCCGCTGGTCGACGACGGATCGGGCAAGCCCGAGGCGGCGACCCGCGGCTATCGGCTCGACCTTTCGGACGAGGACGAAGGCGCGCCGCTTCTGTCGGTCTATGGCGGCAAGATTACCACCTATCGCCATCTGGCCGAGGAAGCCGTGGACCGGCTCGGCACGCGGCTGCATACGCTTTCCGGCCCCGCCTGGACTCGGCTGCGAGCGCTGCCGGGCGGCGATTTCGGGATGGAAGAGCTGCCCCTGCTCAAGGCCAATCTGGCCGGGCGCTATCCCTTCCTGGGCGAAGTTCAGGCCGATCGCCTGGCCCGTGCCTATGGCACCCGCGCCGAACGCTGGCTGGGCGCTGCGCAAGGCTGGGCCGACCTGGGGCGCGATTTCGGCGCCGGACTGAGCCAGGCCGAGGTCGATTACCTGCGGGCCGAGGAATGGGCCCTGACCGCCGAGGACATGCTGTGGCGGCGCACCAAGCTGGGATTGCGGCTCAGCGCTGCGCAGCAGGCGGAACTGGCGGACTATCTGGGCGCCGCGCTGGGAATGAAAGGATAGCGGCTGTGGGCGATCTGACGATCTGGACACTGGATTGGGTTCCGCAGGGCCCCCGGGGATTCGTGCGCGATCTGCGGCTGCGCTGGGCCTGCGAGGAGGCGGGTCTTGCTTATCAGGTCAAAACCGTGCCGTTTGGCGATCGGGAGACCAACCACCTTGATCACCAGCCATTCGGTCAGGTGCCTTACATGTCGGATGGCGACCTGGAGATCTTTGAAAGCGGGGCCTGCCTTTTGCATCTGGGCCGCAAGAGCGCGCATTTGCTGCCGCGTGAGCCCTCCCGGGAAGCGGAGACGATTCAATGGGTCGTTGCCGCACTCAATTCCGTTGAGATGGTAACGGTTCCCTGGTGGTTTCTTGAGATCACTGGCGCTGCCGAAAACGGCCTTACGCCGTGGATGGAAGGCCGACTCAATCACATGGAGCGGGTACTGGGCGAACGCGAATGGCTGGTCGGTAACCGGTTCACTCTTGCCGATCTCCTGATGGCCGACGTCTTGCGGGTGGAAAAGGTCCGCGCCTTCGGCACGCGCCCCGCTACCGAGAATTTCCTCAATCGCATGACCAGCCGACCCGCATTTCAGAAGGCGCTTCAGGATCAGCTGATGCACTTTGCATCGTCAGACCAGGCATAGCGGCGCGCCCACGCGGCGGAAGGCGCCCAGTCTAGCCCTCCCCCAGCGCTTTCCACGCTAGATCGGCGAATTCGCACAGCAGGGGCCGGGTTTCGCGCGGGTCGATGATGTCCTCGATCCCGAAGATTTCGGCGGTGCGAAATGGGCTGCGTACGCGGTTGAGGCGTTCGCGGATCGCCTCCAGGTGAGCTTGCGGGTCTTCGGCGGCCTCGATTTCGCTCTTGTAGGCCACCTCGATCCCGCCTTCGATCGGCAGACTGCCCCAGTCGCCCGAGGGCCAGGCGAAGCGGTACTGGAAGGTTTCGGCGTTGCTCATCGCGCTGCCGGCGATGCCATAGGCGCGGCGCACGATCACCGAACACAGCGGCACCGTGGCCTTGTAGATCGCGTTCATCGCCTGGACGCCATAGCGGATCGTGCCCGCCATCTCGGCCTCGCGCCCGATCATGAAGCCGGGATTGTCGACCAGATGGACCACCGGCAGGCGGAACTGGTCGGCCAGCTTGATGAAGCGCTCGGCCTTTTCGCTGGTGCGCGCTTCCCACGATCCGCCAAGATAGCTGGGATCGCTGGCCAGCACCGCCACCGGCCATCCATCGAGCCGGGCGAAGGCGGTGATCGCGGCGCGGCCCCAAAGCCTGCCCATCTCGAACACCGATCCTTGATCGAACACCATCTCCAGCAGCTTGCGCATCGAATAGACCTGCTTGGCCTCGCGCGGGACAAGGCCGATCAGCTTCTGATCGCGGCGGTCGATAGGGTCGGCATTGGCGGTACGCGGTGCGGCTTGCCCGACATGGCTGGGCAGGTACGAAAGGAAGTGGCGGGCACGGGCGAAGGCTTCTTGCTCGCTCGCCACCTCTTCGTCGACCACGCCGTTGCGGGTATGGATGATCGATCCGCCCAGCTGTTCCTTGTCACTCGCCTCGCCAATCGCCTCGACCACCGCCGGCCCGGCCGCGAACAGCTGGCTGAGGCCCTTGACCATGATCGAATAGTGGCTCGCCACCACCCGCGCCGCGCCAAGCCCTGCGGTGGGCCCCAGCGCCAGCGCCACCACCGGCACCGTGTCGAGGTTCTTGACCACGTCGCCCCAGCCCGGGACCGCGGGCACATAGGTTGCCCCGATTTGTTCGAGCGTCTTGACCGAACCGCCTCCGCCGGTCCCGTCGATCATGCGGATCAGTGGGATCTTGAGGGTGTGCGCCATCGCTTCGCACTGCACGAACTTGCGCTTGATCGCGGCATCGGCCGCTCCGCCGCGTACGGTGAAATCATCAGCCGAGGCCACCACCGGGCGGCCCTCGATATTGGCGCGCCCGAAGATCAGGTTGGACGGGGCAAGATCGAGCAGCTCGCCATCGGGGCCATAGGCGCCGCGCCCGGCGATCTTGCCGATCTCGCGAAAGCTGCCGGGATCGACCAGCCCCTTGATCCGCGCCCGCGCATCCATCTTGCCGCGCGAATGCTGGCGCGCGACCTTTTCGGTGCCACCCATCTGCTCGGCCAGCTCGCGCCGCCGGCGCAGCTCCGCGATCTCGTCCTTCCAGGTCATTCGTCCGCCGCGTCGATCCGGGCGAGCAGCGCCTCGACCTGAACCTGGGCACCGGCCACGGCGGTAAGTTCGGCAACGGTGCCATCGAACGGAGCGGTGAGTGCGTGCTCCATCTTCATCGCTTCGAGCACCATCAATCGCTGGCCCTTGCTCACGCGCTGGCCAGCGGCCACATCGACCGCGATGACCTTGCCCGGCATCGGTGCCAGGATATCGCCATCGTGGACCGAATGCCCCGCACCCGACCGGGGCGCGTGGAACGAGAAGACCCGGCTTTGCCCGCGCTCGGTCACCATGACCTCGCCCGAGGGGACCATATCGCTGCGCAGGGTGGATGCAGCCGTGCTGTCGCCCCGCAGCATATAGCCATCGGCCCACAGCGCGATCCGGGTTTCGGGCGCGCGGTTGAGGCGAAATCCGAACAGGCCGTGGCGTATCGCGCGCTCGTGCCCTTTGGCGCCCCACCCCAGCCAGTCGCGCCTGAGGCGCTGCGCGGCGGCATCGGCGGCCGCCTGGCTTGGCTCGGCAGCAGGCACCAGCGCTTCGCCGCGCCGCGCGATCAGCCCGGTATCGACCCTGCCCGCGGCAAAGTCCGGATCGGCCAGGCATTCATAGAGAAAGCCCTTGTTGGTGCGCAGCGGCGCGACGAAGCTGTCATCCAGAGCCTCCATAAGCCCGGTGCGGGCCTGCTCGCGACTGGCGCCGAGGGAAATCAGCTTGGCGATCATCGGATCGTAGAACGGGCTGATCGCGTCGCCTTGCTCGACTCCGCTGTCGATCCTGACCATGCGCGAAAGCCAGAGCTGATCGAGCGCCCCGGTGGCGGGGAGGAAGCCCTTGGCCGGATCCTCGGCATAGAGGCGCACCTCCATGGCATGCCCGGTGATCGCCAGATCTTCCTGCGCCAGCGGCAGGCGCTCGCCTGCGGCGACGCGCAGCTGCCACTCGACCAGATCGACCCCGGTGATTTCCTCGGTCACGGGATGTTCGACCTGCAGGCGAGTATTCATCTCCATGAACCAGATCCGGTCGGCGCGCAGTCCCTCGCTGCCATCGGCGATGAACTCGATCGTGCCCGCGCCTTCGTAGTTCACCGCATTGGCGGCGCGCACGGCGGCGGCGCAGACGGCCTCGCGGGTGACAGCATCCATCCCCGGCGCTGGGGCTTCCTCCACGACCTTCTGGTGACGGCGCTGGAGCGAGCAATCGCGCTCGAACAGGTGCACGACATTGCCGTGACTGTCGCCGAAGATCTGCACTTCGATATGCCGGGGCGAGAGAATGTACTTCTCGATCAACACGTTGGCATTGCCAAAGCTCGAAGCCGCCTCGCGCTGACACGAGGCGAGCGCCTCTGCAAAATCCGCATCGGCCTCAACCAGCCGCATCCCCTTGCCGCCGCCACCCGCGACCGCCTTGATCAGCACGGGATAGCCGATCTTCCCGGCTTCGGCGCGAAGCCGTTCGGGGTCCTGATCCTCGCTGAGATAGCCGGGGGTGGTGGGAACACCCGCCGCTTGCATCAGCTTCTTGGCGGCATCTTTCAGCCCCATCGCGGTGATGCTGGCGGGCTTGGGGCCGATCCACACCAGCCCGGCATCGATCACGGCCTGGGCGAATTCGGCATTCTCGGAAAGAAAACCATAGCCGGGGTGGATCGCCTGGGCCCCGCACTGGCGCGCGGCGGAGAGGATTTTCTCGGCCACCAGATAGCTTTCGCGCGCTGGGGCAGGGCCGATGTGCACCGCCTGATCGGCCTCGCGTACGTGCATCGCGCGGGCATCGGCATCCGAATAGACGGCAATGGTGCGGATACCCATGGCCCGTGCGGTGCGGATGATCCGACAGGCGATTTCGCCCCGGTTGGCGATCAGGATCGAGGAAATCATGGGCCAAGGGCTAAGCGCGATTTCGAGCCGGTGCAATGCCCCTTGCGCTCGCGCCAGCGCGACACTAGAGCGGCCCGCAAAGTTTCCTGACTTTTCCCAACGGGGCGATATCGATGGCTGATCGTTTCAACACCATTGCCGGCTGGACGCTGGGCGCGGGCATCGTTGCCCTGGGCCTTGCCAGCCTTTCGGGCCGCTATTTCCACGCCGACAAGGAGCACCGGCCCGAGACGATGGGCTATGCCATCGAAGGCGTGTCGTCCGAGGAAGGCGGCGCAGCCCAGGTCTCGATCGAGGCACTGCTCACGGCGGCCGATCCGGCCAAGGGCGAGGCGACCTTCAAGAAGTGCACCAGCTGCCACAACGCCGACCAAGGCGGGGCCAATGGCATCGGCCCGAACCTTTATGGCGTGCTGGGCGAATCCATCGCTGCAGGCCGGGGCGGTTTCGCCTTCTCCGATGCGCTCAAGGGCAAGGGCGGCAAGTGGGATTGGGCCAGCATGAACGAATGGCTGACCAGCCCCAAGGCCTTCGCGCCGGGAACCAAGATGAGCTTCGCCGGGATTTCCGATCCGGCCGAACGCGCCAACCTGATGGTGTTCCTCAATTCCAGGGGTTCCAACATGCCGCTTCCCGCGGTGCCTGAGGTTGCCGCCGCTCCGGCTGGCGATGCCGCCCCGGCAGCGATTGTCGGCGATGCTGCTGCGGGCGAAAAGTCGTTTGCCAAGTGCAAGGCCTGCCACACCGCCAACGCGGGCGGCGCCAATGGGATCGGCCCCAACCTCGCCGGTGTGTACGGCGAAGGCGTGGCGTCGGGCCGGGGCGGTTTCGCCTTCTCCGATGCGCTCAAGGGCAAGGGCGGCACCTGGGACGATGCCACGCTTGACGCCTGGCTGACCAACCCCAAGGCTTTCGCGCCCGGCACCAAGATGACCTTCGCGGGCATCTCGGACGCGCAGGAACGCGCCAACGTGATCGCCTATCTCAAGTCGGCCAAGTAGGGCGGATCGATAGGTGGATCGAAAGGGCGGGGCTGCAAGGTTCCGCCCTTTTGCTATGCTATGCCTTAACGCCCTGCGCTATCACGTACCATTCGGACGAATCCTTGCGGCTCGCGGGCGGCTTGGCGTGCTTGACGCTGGTGAAATGCTTCTTGAGCAACGCCAGCAGTTCGGTGTCGGTCCCGCCGGCCAGCACCTTGGCGATGAAGGCGCCGCCCGGTGCAAGGTTCTCGATCGCGAAGTGCGCCGCAGTTTCGACCAGACCCATCGTGCGCAGGTGATCGGTGGCCTTGTGGCCCACGGTGTTGGCCGCCATGTCCGAGATCACCAGGTCTGGCGCCCCACCCAGTGCTTCTAGCAGCGCAGCGGGTGCCTCATCTGCCATGAAGTCCATCTGGAACAGAGTAACCCCCTCGATCGGATCGGTGGGCAAAAGGTCGATGCCGACTACAGCGGCCCTGGGCGCGCGCTGACGCACCACCTGGCTCCAGCCGCCAGGGGCCACACCCAGATCGACCACCCGGCTTGCGCCCTTGATCAGACCGTATTTGTCATCGAGTTCGGCCAGCTTGAACGCGGCGCGGCTGCGCCAGCCCTCGGCCTTGGCGCGCTTGACATAGGGATCGTTGAGCTGGCGGGTCAGCCAGCGCGCCGAACTGGTCGAGCGCTTCTTGCCGGTGCGCAGCCGCTCACCCGGATCGCGTCCCGATCGGCTCATCGCGCTTCCCGCCGGGCCTGACGCAGTGCGGCGCGGCTCTGCTCGGCGGCGCTTCCCGCCCGCATCAGGCTGCGCAGGATGCCTTCGCGGATACCCCGGTCGGCAACCCCCAATCGCTCGGTCGGCCACAGTTCGATGATCGTCTCAAGGATCGCGCAGCCCGCTACCACCAGATCGGACCGTTCGCCGCCAATGCACGGCTGCGAACGCCGTTTCTGCGGCGGCATGGCTGCAAGCGCCGCGGCAATATCACGCATCGCCAGGGTCGGCACGATCAACCCGTCGACCGCGCGCCGATCGTACTGAGGCAGCTCGAGATGGACCGAAGCCAGGGTGGTAACCGTTCCGCTGGTTCCCAGCAGCCGCATTCCGGCGGGATCGTGATCGGGGCCGAAGCGCTCGGCGATCCGCTCGGTCAGCGGCGAGAGGCTTTCGCGAACAAGCCGCTTCATCCTGGCATAGCGTTCGGCGCGCGCCTCGTCGCCCGCCGGCTCCTTGCCGCAGGTTTCGCTCAGCGAGACGACGCCCCAGGGCACGCTTTGCCAGTCGTGGATGCGCGGGACTTCGCCGCCGCGCGATTCGACCAGCACCAGTTCGGTCGATCCGCCGCCGATGTCGAACACCATTGCCGGGCCTTCGCCCTGTTCGAGCAGCAGATGGCAACCCAGAACAGCCAGGCGCGCCTCTTCCTTGGCGCTGATGATATCGAGGGCGATGCCGGTTTCGCGCCGCACCCGCTCGATGAATTCAGGCCCATTTTCGGCGCGGCGGCACGCTTCGGTGGCGACCGAGCGGGCCAGATGGACATTCCGGCGCCGAAGCTTTTCGGCGCAGACCTTGAGCGCGCCGAGCGCGCGCTCCATCGCCGCCTCGCTCAGCCTGCCGGTCTGCGCAAGACCCTCGCCCAGCCGCACCACACGGCTGAAGGCATCGATCACAGTGAAATTCTCGCCATCGGGCCGCGCGATCAGGAGGCGACAGTTGTTGGTGCCAAGGTCGATCGCGGCAAAGGCCTGGCGATGGAAGGGCGGCGAACGCCACTCTGCCGGGGCCGCGCCTGCACGCGGGCCATCCTGTTCGGTTCGGCCGCCGGGCCGGCGCTGGGGCGAAGCGGAACTGGAAAGCGAGGGCGCGTTCTCGCGCGGCTCCGTCAGTCCATTATTCCCGCAATCGTTCTCCTCGCGCATCGCCGGCGGAAGTTTCTCCGCCATGTCACTTGCACTCGTTATCGTTTTCCCGCCGAACGCGGCGGGTACCTGGCGCCTTGGTAGACCGCTCGCCGAAGCGGGGCAAGCACTCTCGCCGCGCGGCTTGACGAGGCGCCGTCACCGCCCTAGAGGCACCCGCCTGTTGCCCGATCGTCTAAAGGTAAGACTACGGACTCTGACTCCGTCAATCGAGGTTCGAATCCTCGTCGGGCATCCATTCCCACATCGCTGACCCTGTCCCGCCCGCCGCTCGGCGTGCGCGTTTTCCTTTGACAGGTCCGGTGATGCGGATGAGAAAGAGGCAATGACAGAAGAAGAAGAGGAAAAGCGCCTCCATCGCCGCCGTTTCTACAAGGCCGAGCAGGAGGCGGGCTTCGTCGAGGCCCAGAGCCACGAAACAGCGCAAACCCGCAGCCCGGCCTACAAGCTGGCCTTTCGTGATACGGATTTCCTGCTGCGCGAGGAACTGCGCCCGGTGCGCTTCCAGCTGGAACTGCTCAAGTGCGAGATGCTGCTCGAAGAGGCCAATATCGGCTCGACCCTGGTCTGCTACGGCTCGGCGCGCATTCCCTCACCCGAGGCTGCACAGGAGCTGATCGCCAATGCTCCGCCCGAGCGTAAGGCCGTGGCCGAGCGGCTGGCGGCCAATGCGAAATACTATGAGGAAGCCCGCAAGCTCGCGTACATCGCTTCAAGCAAGGCGATCGTCGAAAAGGGCATGCGAGAATTCGTGGTCTGCTCAGGCGGGGGCCCCTCGATCATGGAAGCGGCCAATCGCGGCGCGGTAGAGGCCGGAGCGGAGACGATCGGGCTCAACATCGTGCTGCCGCACGAACAGGCCCCCAACCCCTACGTCACCCCGCGTCTGGCCTTCCAGTTTCACTACTTCGCGCTCAGGAAGATGCATTTCCTGCTCCGCGCCAAGGCGGTGGCGGTGTTTCCGGGCGGGTTCGGCACGCTCGACGAGTTTCTCGAGCTGCTCACCCTGGTCCAGACCGGCAAGATGAAGCCGATCCCGATCCTGCTGTTCGGCAAGGATTACTGGAACCGGATCATCAACTTCGAGGCCATGGCCGATGAAGGGGTAATCAACCGCCAGGACCTGCAACTGTTCCATTGGGCCGAAACCGCCGAAGAGGCCTGGCACGTGATCGAACGGTTCTACGAGCTCGACTGAGGGTCAGCCCCGCGCTTCGCCGTGGCCAAGGGGGCCGCTGCCCTGGCCGAATCCCGGCGCGGCGCGCAGGGCGCTGCGCACGAACAGTCGCGCCCGGTCAACCGCTTCGGCCAGCGCCAGCCCCTTGCCCAGATAGGTGGCAATGGCGCTGGAGAGCGTACAGCCGGTGCCGTGGGTATGGCGCGTGTGGATGCGGGTTCCGGCCATGACGTGCGGGGCTTCACCCGGAAGGACCAGCACATCTTCCACGCGCTCGCCCTCGGCATCGCCGCCCTTGGCGAGATAGGCTACGCCGCGCGCCAGCATGGCTTCGTGCCCGCCCAGCGCCGCAAGCTCGGCGACGTTAGGTGTGGTCAAGGTGGCGAGCTTCATCAGCCGCTCGAATGCGGCGATCGTATCCGCGTCGGCCAACGCCGCGCCGCTGGTGGCAACCATCACTGGATCGAACACCACCGGAATGCCGATTTCTTCAAGCCGGTCCGCAACCACTGTTGCGATCCCCGCCGAACCGAGCATCCCGATCTTGACCGCATCGGCGCCGATGTCATCCATGCAGGCGTCGATCTGGGCGGCGACCATCGCCGGGCTGGCGGGTTCGATCAGGGTCACGCCAAGCGTATTCTGCGCGGTCAGCACCGTAACCGCGCTCATCGCATAGCCGCCAAGCACGGTGATGGTCTTGATATCCGCCTGGATTCCTGCCCCACCCGAGCTGTCGGACCCGGCAATGGTCAGGATGCGCGGCGGGGGCATCAGCCCCTGAACTTCCGTTCGCTCGAAGGCGGGCTCTTGGCGTGATGGCGCTTCGCCCGGGTTGGCCGGTCGAGCAGCTCGCCGCCGCAATTGGGGCAACGCTCGTCGAGCGCGTCGGCGCACTCAGTGCAGAAGGTGCACTCGAAACTGCAGATAAAGGCTCCGGGCAGCTCGGCCGGCAGGTCCGTGCCGCACTTTTCGCAATCGGGGCGCATTTCCAGCATCAGGCGGCGGCCTCCTGTACCGCGTCGCAAATCGCCGCGACCACCTGTTCGACTTCGGTGGCATCGTCGCCTTCGGCCATCACCCGGATCACCGGTTCGGTCCCCGAGGGGCGAATAACGAGACGGCCTCTGCCGGCGAGTTGAGCCTCGGCTTCGGCGATCACGGCCTTGACCCGCGTCTGCTCCAGCGGCTTGCCTCCGGCAAAACGCACGTTCCTGAGCAATTGCGGCACGGGATCGAACAAGTGCAGCAATTCGCTGGCGCGCTTGCCCGATTTGACCAGCGCGGCCAGCACTTGCAGCGCAGCCACGGTGCCATCGCCGGTGGTGCCGTGATCGAGCAGGATCATGTGGCCGCTCTGCTCGCCCCCGACGTTGTAACCTCCGGCCTTCATCGCTTCGAGCACATAGCGATCACCCACCTTGGCGCGGATCAATTCCAGGCCCTGTCCGGCAAGGCAGCGCTCCAGTCCCAGGTTCGACATCACCGTCGCCACCACGCCGCCGCCGCGCAGCGCGCCCTGGGCGGCCAGCCGGGTGCCGATCAGCGCCATGATCTGATCGCCATCGACCGTCTGGCCCTTTTCGTCGACCACGATCAGGCGGTCGGCATCGCCATCGAGTGCGATGCCGATATCGGCGCCGCTGGCCACGACCGTTTCCTTGACCAGCCCGAGGTGAGTCGATCCGCACCTGTCGTTGATATTGATGCCGTTGGGCGAAACCCCCACCGCGACCACTTCGGCGCCCAGTTCCCAGATCGCCGAAGGAGCGACCTGATAGGCCGCGCCGTTGGCGCAATCGACCACGATCTTGAGACCGTCGAGCCGCACGTCGTCGGGCAGCGATCCCTTGACCGCGTGGATATAGCGCCCGCGCGCATCGTCGATCCGCCGCGCCCGACCGATCTCGGCGGCAGGGGCAAGTGCCTGTTCTTCGCCCAGCATGGTCTCGATCGCCAGTTCGTCGGCGTCGGAAAGTTTGAACCCGTCAGGGCCGAACAGCTTGATGCCGTTGTCCTCGTAAGGGTTGTGGCTGGCCGAGATCATCACCCCGACATCGGCGCGCAGCTCACGCGTTAGCAGCGCCACACCCGGCGTCGGCATCGGGCCTAGCAGCACCACGTCCATCCCCACGCTGGTGAACCCCGCTACCAGCGCGTTTTCCAGCATGTAACCGGAAAGGCGAGTATCCTTGCCGATCACCACGCGGTGGCGGTGCTTGCCGCGCAGAAAGCGGCGCCCTGCGGCCTGGCCGACCTTCATCGCGGTGGCGGCGGTCATCACCCCGGCGTTGGTTAGCCCGCGAATCCCGTCGGTACCGAAATAGTTGCGTCCCATCGCACAGTCCGTAGCATCAATTCCTTGGCGAATTGCTATGTCGCTTTGGGCCGCTAAAGTCACGCGGTCAAAACAAGGACCGGGGGCAAGAATGGAATCGAGCGAAGCACCAGCGGGTTTCCCCGAGATCAAGGTACCCGCCGCGCTGACCTTTGCCGGGCTGGTGCTGGGCTTCGTGGTTGGCGAATTGCTGCGCGGCACCGCCATGCTAGACAGTGTGCTTGCCTTTGCGGCTCCAGCAGGCGCCCTGTGGCTGCGGGCGCTCCAGCTTACGATCCTGCCGCTGGTGGTCGGGCTGGTCTATACCGGCATCTCCCAGACCCTGGCCGCCGCCGGGGGCGATCGGTTGGCCCGGCGCGCGGTGGGCCTGTTCGTCGCAGTGCTGTTTGCCGCCGGGACAATGGCCGTGCTGCTAGTGCCGTTCCTGCTTACCGTTGCGCCGATCCCGGCGCGCGCGGTAGCCGCGCTGAGCGGCGGTGCGGCTCCTGCGGGCCAGGTTCCCGGCGCAGCGGACATCCTGATGGCGATGATGCCCGAGAATATCTTCGCCGCTGCAGCCTCGGGGGCAATGTTGCCGCTGGTGCTGTTCGTTTCACTACTGGCGCTCGCGGCGACACGGATCGCGGCTGCGCCTCGGCAGCAATTGTCACTGGTTTTTGAAGGGCTGGCCGCAGCGATGATGGTGATCGTCGGCTGGGTGCTGATGCTGGCGCCGATCGGAGTGTTCGGGCTGGCGATCTCGCTGGGGGCCAAAAGCGGACCCGACGCGATCGGCGCGCTGGCGCACTATATTCTGGTGGTGGTCGCGGCTGGGACGGTGGTGATGCTGGGCGGCTATGTCCTGGCTGTGTGGCTGGGCAAGCAGAAGCTTGGCGCCTTTGCGCGCGCGATGTTGCCGGTCCATGCCGTGGCGATCTCTACCCAGTCCTCGCTCGCCTGCCTGCCCGCGATGCTCGCGGCGTCACGGCGGCTGGGCGTGCGCGAATCGACCTCTGACTTCGTTCTGCCGCTGGCGGTGGCGATCTTTCGCGGCACCAGCCCGGCAATGAACCTGGGGGTGGCGATCTACGCCGCCTATCTTACCGGCACACCGCTGTCAGTTCCGGCGCTGGCAGCAGGCGTGGTGGTCGCATTTTTGGTTTCGCTCAGTTCAGTCTCGTTGCCCGGCACTCTTAGCTTTATCATTTCGGTCGGGCCGATTGCGATGGCAATGGGTGTGCCGGTAACCCCGCTGGGGCTACTTGTCGCCGTGGAAATGCTGCCCGATCTGATGCGCACCCTCGGCAACGTGACGATGGACGTCGCTGTGACAACAGCAGTCGACGAAGGACACGAGTAGAGCGCCCATTCTTAGATCCGGTATTTCTTGTGGCATTGTCAGAAGGAATGCACCGGAAAGTGATAGGGGCGGGCATGGGGCGGGAGTATGCCACGCCCTGGAAGGACTGATTAGCCGTTTCGCTATTCCCCTCGTCGCCGGAGGTGATCCGGCATAGCGTCATGATTTGTTGAGGTTCCAGCGTAGCCTACGAAACGTCGAGGACCTGATATTCGAGCACGGTCTCGAGTTGTTCCATGAGACGGTGCGGCTCTTGTGGAACATGCTTGGCCCAGTGTTCGCGGTTGACATCCGGATACAGCGGATCAACCGAACGTGAGATGTCCAGCACTGGCGTTGCGTGACCTAGGGAAGGAGGGGCGCCGGGAAGTTGGTCGCCACCTAAGCGACCGAGTTGAAAATTCACACCTCCCGTTCCAGCAAAGAGAACGCGCGATGCAGCGGATTGGGCAGATGAAGAGCATGGACAACCACTTCAATTCGGAACACTCCTCGTCGATCTTCAATCCAACAAAGGAACGACGCTCAGCAGCTCTGGTTGTGTAGTAGTCGCTCATGGTCTGAAGTCTCGATGCTTCGGCGGTGGCTGCACCGAGTGGAGACAAGTTCGCATCGGACTGACACCTCCGCCACAAGATCTCTCATTTTCGCAATGGCAGAGAAAATCCGCATTTTCGGTGAGAATTTGCAGCAATCCTGCTTGTATCGGTACAGCAGGGAGTCTGCGGCACGTTCAGCCTTGCGACAGGGGTGATGCTTGATGGAGCGGGCCAGTGCGGGCTAAGAGGAGCCTGACGCTGGCTGCCACGATGGCATGCCGGGCCGGTTCCAAGCAGGAGCAGACGATGAAGCGGTGGGGCAAGCAGGGTTTGGGATGGAGCGCGATCGCCCTGGTGGCAGTGGCGATCCCCGCGGCGGCGCGCCAGCCGGAAAACATCCTGCCCACTCCTGCCCCGTCGGCTCCGGCCACCCCGACTACTCAGCCCACTCCGGCGGCCGCGTTGCCCGCGCCGGCTTCGGTGCCCACCCCGGCACCCCAGGCGAGTGAGCCGGCCCCCACTCCGGTGATCCCGGCGCAGGTTCCGCTCGACGAGCCGGTGATGGCCTGGCCCGCCGCCGATGCCCAGGCCCTGCTCGCCACGATCATGGCGATCGGCGAGGACGGGCTGCTGCCTGCCGACTATCAGCCCGATGCGCTGCGCGCGGCGATTGCCGCGGGCGAGGGCGCTGCGCTTGACGCCCAGGCCAGCCGCTCGTTCGCCTGGCTGGTCGAGGACATGCGCGACGGACGCACCCGGATGGACGCCCGCCAGGGCTGGTTCGTGGTCGATCCAGATGTCGAAACCAGCCCGACCTCGGCGGTGATGGCCCAGGCGCTGTCCAGCCATGACATTGCCGGGGCGATTGCCGCGCTGGCCCCGACCCACCCCGACTATCTGGCGCTCAAGGCCGCGCTCGCTGCCACGCCCAAGACCGACAAGGTCCGCCGGGCACAGCTGCGGGTCAACCTCGATCGCTGGCGCTGGCTGCAGCGCGATCTGGGCAAGTTCTATCTCTTCACCAATGTCCCCGAATATCAGCTGCGCCTGACGGTCGATAACACCATCATCCGGTCCTATCGCACGATCGTGGGCAAGCCCGGCAAGACCGCCACCCCGCAGCTCGCCGAGGTGGTCGAAGGGGTGATCTTCAACCCGACCTGGACCGTGCCGCAATCGATCGTGGTTGGCGAAGGGCTGGGCGCGCGGCTCTATAACAACCCCAAGCAGGCGGCGCGCGAAGGTTACAAGGTGACCAAGGCCGCCGATGGGACGATCTATGTCGTCCAGCAGCCGGGCAACGGCAATTCGCTGGGCCGGCTCAAGCTCGACATGCCCAACGAACACGCGATCTTCCTGCACGACACCAACGCGCGCGGGCTGTTCAACCAGCCCAACCGCGCGCTCAGCCACGGCTGCGTGCGGACCGAAAACGCGGTGCAGCTGGGCATGACCATGGCCCGGCTGGGTTCGGGAATGCCGACCACCGAAAGCCTCGAGATCGCCAATTCGGGCACCTATACCAAGGTGCCGATGACCAAGACTTTCCCGATCTATATCATGTATTTCACCGTAGCGACCGACATCAACGGCAAGCTTGCGACCTTCAAGGATCTCTATGGCCGCGATGCCTCGGTGCTGGCGAGTTTCGCTGCCCCGCGTAAGCCCTGGGACGGCAAGCGCAAGACCAGCGAGGAAGTGATCATCCTCGACAATCCGCTATAGGCAGGAAAAAGGTTCCGGCGCGTCAGCGCGAAAAGCTCAGACCTCGATCCGGTCGGCGAACAGCAGGCGCCCGCCCGAAAGGTGCCACAGCGCCTCGTTGAACTGGTCCGGCCCCATCGCGAAACAGCCCTCGGAGCGGCCCAGCTTGCCCTGGCGCGCGATCATGTCGCTTGAGGCATACCAGGCCGGATGCATCACGATCGCCCGGTCGAGCGCGTTGGAATTGTCCTGATCAAGGCCGAGCAGGCGGATCGAGGTGCCGTATTTGCCCTGATACCATTCGGCGGTGAGATAGGCCCCGCGCGAGGTCGCCTCCGAGCCGACGGTGTTGGAAAAGCTTTGCAGGAACCCCGAATGCTCACGATCCGAGCCGCGCCCGTGGGCAACGTAGAACGAGCGCACGGTGCCGCTCTCAAGATTGGCGAAGTGCAGCCGCGGCAGCGTGGAGGGGCGCGCGAAATCGGCCACCCCGACGATATCGGTGCGCCACAGGCGGCTTCCGGCGCGTTCGGCTTCGCGCTTGGCGATCTCCAGCACGCGCCGGTCATAGGCCGGATTGGGCTGGACCACTGTGGGAAGCGCGGGAACCACCGGCTCTTCTGCGGCCACGCTGCCGGCGCCAAAGGCCTTGTCGAACTCGTCTGAAAGCGATTGGGCCAGCGCGCGCACGGGCAGGGCCAAGGCCGCCGTGGCGGCGAACCCTCCCCTCAGCAGGGCGCGGCGATTGATGGTCCCAGTCATACCCGTGCTGTGGATAACATCACAATTCGCGAGTCGCCAAGGCTCAATCGGCGGAAAAGCGCGCGCTTGCGCCGAGTTGTTGCAAGGCGGAGCCATCGACGCGCATCACGGTCCATTCGTCCATGAAATTGGCGCCCAGTTTCCTATAGAAGCCTATCGCCGGCTCGTTCCAGTCGAGCACCGACCACTCGAGCCGCGCGCAGTCGCGCTCAACCGCCAGCGCCGCAAGGTGCGCGAGCAATGCCTTGCCCAGGCCGCTGCCGCGCGCCTCGGGGCGCACGAACAGATCTTCAAGGTAGATCCCGGGCTTGCCCTCGAAGGTCGAGAAGTTGTGAAAGAACAGGGCAAAACCCTGCGCCTCGCCATCGATCTCGCCAATCGCCACCTCAGCATAGGGGCGCGGGCCGAACAGCTTTTCGCCCAGCACCGTCTCATCGAAGCGGACCTCGTGGGCGAGCTTTTCGTATTCGGCGAGGCCGCGGATCAGCGCGGCGACCAGCGGCAGATCGGCGGCGGTGGCAGGACGGATCGAAAGGCTCATTCTCGCATCCATTTCTTGAGGCGCGGCCACAGCACGCCGAGCGAAAGCCCGGCCATGACCAGCGCGAAGGCGGTTATCTTCCATCCTTGCAGCGGTTCGCCCAGCACCAGCGCCGAGGTGCCAAGGCCGAACACCGGCACCAGCAGCGCCAGCGGGGCGACGCTCGCCGCCTGATGCCGCCCCAGCAGCCAGCCCCAGGCGCCATAGCCGAACATGGTGTTGCCCACCGATTGCCACAGCACCGCGCCCCAGGTGGCCGAATCCGCCGCGGCGATCCCGGCGGCCATCCGCTGCCATCCTTCGGTGGCCAGCGCCAGCACCAGCAGCGGGGGGATGGCAAACAGGCTCGACCAGACGACATAGGCCAGCATGTTGACCGGCCCGGCGGCGCGGTTGACCATGTTGCCCCCGGCCCAGCTCGCCGCCGCGAGCAGCACCAGCCCCAGCCCCAGCGGGGTGCCGCTGCCATCGGTGTGAAAGCCGATCAGGCCGATCCCGGTGCTGGCCAGCACCAGCCCCGCGATCTGGTAGGGTGCCGGGCGCTCTCCGCCCAGCCAGGCGGCGAGCGCGATGGTGAAGAAGGCCTGGCTCTGGATCACCAGGCTGGCGAGGCCCGGGGTGATATCGGCGCGCATCGCGGTGAACAGCAGCCCGAACTGTCCCGCCCCGATCAGCACGCCGTAACAGGCAAGATTGCGCCACGGCACCTTCGGGCGCGGCAGGAACAGCGCCAGCGGGAAGAAGGCCAGGGCAAAGCGCAGCAGCGCCAGGGTCAGCGGCGGCAGGTGCGCCAGCGCGAACTTGATGACGACGAAATTGGAGCCCCACACCGCGGTGACCGCCAGGGCAAGCAACAACAGATGCGGCGGCAGGGCGCGGTGCGAGGATTTCATCCTTGGCGCTTAGCGCCGCTCGCCGCGCCTGTCAGTGGCGAATGACCAGCTGATCGCCTTTTAGCTCGACCCTGGCGAAACGGCGCAACACCGACTGGCCAAGCAGATTGACCCCAAGATCGCGCACCACCACGGCTTCCACGTCGCGGTAGGTGCTCTCCCCCAGGGTCAGCTCGTCGATCATCACCGGCGCGCCATAGCCCACGCCCGAGGCGGTCTGCATGATCGGCTGGAAATCGCCCTCGGGCAGGTTGAAGCCTAGCTCTTCGGCGTCGCGCTCGGTCAGGGCAACCAGATCGGCGCCGGTATCGACCAGGAAGCGGGTGTCCTGCCCGTTGACCTGCGCGGTGAGGTGGAATTGGCCCGAGGAATCCCGCTTGAGCCGCATGATCTGCGGATCATCGTCAAAATGCGCTACCGGCGATGCCTCGGTCGCCGGCTGCCCGGCTCTGACTCCGGCTTCCTCACGCGGCGCCACCGCCCAGGCGAGCAGGCCCATTGCGGCAATGAAGCTGAAGGCAAGGCCAAGCAACCGGTACATGCCCGCGCTTGTAGCAGCGGGGGGTTACCGCTTTGCCAACAACAAGAGGCACCGACACTGGCGGCTCAGGCCGCCTTGCCGTGCGCCGCATCCATGCTTGTCGCGTGCCCGGCTTCGATCTCGGCGGCCTTGGCCTCGACCAGGCTGACGATGTGGGCGATCATATCGGCATCCTGCACGTGATGGTCGGTCACCCCCGAAAGATAGACCATGTGCTTGCCCTGGCCCCCGCCGGTAATGCCGATATCGGTTTCACGCGCCTCGCCCGGTCCGTTGACCACGCAGCCCAGCACCGAAAGGCTCATCGGGGTCTTGATGTGCTGTAGCGCGTCCTCCAGCTTTTCGACCGTGCGGATCACGTCGAAGCCCTGCCGCGCGCAGCTGGGGCACGAAACGATCCGCACCCCCCGGGTGCGCAGGCCCAGAGCCTTGAGAATCTCGTAGCCGACCCGCACTTCCTCTTCGGGATCGGCCGAAAGCGAGACGCGGATCGTGTCGCCCACCCCGGCCCACAGCAGGTTACCGATGCCGATGCTCGATTTGACCGTGCCGCCGATCAGCCCGCCCGCCTCGGTGATCCCCAGGTGCAAGGGGCAATCGACCGCCTCGGCCAGCTGCATGTAGGCGGCCACCGCCAGGAAAACGTCGCTGGCCTTCACCGCCACCTTGTATTCGTGGAAATCGTGATCCTGCAGCAGCTTGATGTGATCGAGCGCGCTCTCCACCAGCGCCTCGGGGCAGGGCTCGCCGTATTTCTCGAGCAGGTCCTTCTCAAGGCTTCCGGCGTTGACCCCGATGCGGATCGCGCAGCCGTTGGCCTTGGCCGCGCGGACCACTTCGGCGACCCGCTCGCTCGACCCGATATTGCCGGGGTTGATCCGCAGACAGGCGGCCCCGGCGTCGGCAGCCTCAAGCGCGCGCTTGTAGTGGAAATGGATGTCGGCGATCAGCGGCACGCTGGCCGCGCGGGCGATTTCGCGGAACGCGGCGGTGCTGGCCTCGTCCGGGCAGGAGACGCGGATCAGGTCGGCCCCGGCCTCTTCGCAGCGGCGGATCTGGGCAATCGTCGCCGCGGCATCGCTGGTCAGCGTATTGGTCATGGTCTGGACCGTGATCGGCGCATCGCCGCCGACGGGCACACTGCCGACCATGATCTGACGGGACTGACGACGCGCGATGTCGCGCCACGGGCGGATGGACATGGGCGTGCCTATAGGCCCGCGCGCCGCACCGGGCAAATGGAGAGGCTGCTCTACAGCATCCTTGCGAAGAGGAACTCCGGATCGAGCTGTTCGCCGACCTTGAAAGTGATGTCGGCCACCCTGGCAAAGCCATAGCGCTCGTAGAAGCGGTGCGCGCCGAAGTTTTCGGAATAGACCGACAGCTGCACCTCATCGGCGCCGCGCGCCGCGAACTGACCCATCGCCCAGTCCATCAGAACCGTGCCGATCCCCATGCCGGTGGCCCCGGCGGCGGTGTAGAGCTGTTTGAGCTCCATCGCTTTTGCGCCCCGCGCATGGCGGGGGAACCCGCAGACCAGGCTGATCTTGCAATAACCCGCCAGCCTGCCGCCCGCCTCGGCGAGCTGGATCAGGTTGCTGGGCTTGGCCAGTTCCGCGGCGATTGGGCCTTCCTCCAGCGCCTCGGACAGGAAGGCCGCCAGATCCTGTGCGGAATAGAGATGCGCGAACTTGGCGTTGAAGGCGTCGATCGCCAGCCGCGAAAGCGCAGGCACGTCGTCAGGCGTGGCGGGGCGCAGGGTCAGCTCGGTCATAGGTCCAGGGTCATGCAGATGCTGAAAGGATCCTCGCGGTAGTCGGCGAAGGGCGGGCATTCGGCAAAGCCGTGGCTCTCGTAGAGCCGCCGGGCGGGCAGGAAGGGTGCGGGCCGCCCGGTCTCCAGGCTGAGCCGGGTATAGCCGCGTTCGCGGGCCACTGCGATCAGGTGATGAAGCATAGCCTTGCCCGCCCCACGCCCGCGAAAGGCCGGATCGGCGCGCATCGATTTGATTTCGCCGTGAGCAGGATCGAGCTGCTTGATCGCGCCGCAGGCCGCCAGCCGCGCGCCCTGCCAGGCCGAATAGAACGTGACGTCCGCCGCGCGCAGCCGTTCGATCGGCATGGCGTGGACGCTTTCAGGCGGCGACCAGGCGCGCATTTCGGAAAGATGATAGCCCAGAAGCGCAGCGATCTCGGCCCCACTCAGATCGTCCTCGACGATGGAATAGCGCTCAGTCATGCTTGTCGGCCTTGCGCCGTCCCATCCGCATCCCGGCCTCAAGCCGGGCGCGCAGCTGGGTGTAATAGGCATCGAGGAAGGCGCGCTCGTCGCCCGCGCCGGGATCCCAGCCGATCTTGCGGCAGATCGCCTCGTGCACTGCGGCGATCGCCTCGGGACGGTTTTCGCGCAGCACCCGCTCAAGCGTTTGCAGCTCGTATTCGCCGTAGATCGCCAGCTCCGCTTCGCCGAAGCGATAGGTTGCCCCGGTCGCGGCGCTGGTGCCCCGCGCCGCGCTCTCGCCCAGCGACATCGCCTCGGCCAGCTTGTGGCGCGCAGCCTCAAGCACCCAGGTTCCCGCGATCAGATCGCCCGCGCGCAGCCGGTCACGGTTGAAGAAGGGGAACAGGGCGAACAGCAGAAACCAGAGCAGCGCCAGCCATCCGGTCAGGCCGGAGCCGCCAGCCCGCGCGCCAACGAAAAGCATCAACGGCAGGAACAGCTCGATATCGCGCAGGAGGTTGCGGGCCAGGACCATTTCCGGGCTGAGCCGGCCCCCGTTGCGCGCGGCGATCCGTATCCCGGTCATCCGCTTGCCCGGCGTGGCGCCGCGCGGACCGAGCTCGAAATAGAGGAAATAGCCGTGGCGCAGCAGGAACATCAGCGCGATCCACACGATCACCAGAAACTCGAACGCGGTGCGCAGCCCGCCAGTGGCCTTGTCGATCTTGCCGCCGCTGACTTCGTTGAGTCCGGCCGCCCCAAACCCGATCGCAAGGGTCGAAAAAGCCATCACCAGCACGATGATCGTCAGGTCGATCGCCAGCGCGCCCAGCCGGGTGCCGCGGCTGGCCAGTTCGATCGGCAGCGCGCTCCCCTCGGGCGTCACCAGGGTGCGGCGCCGGTTGCGCCGCGCGGCGCGGGCGGCAAGGCGCTCGGCCCGGCTCATGGCGCCTCGCTGCCCTGCGGCACGCGGCGGAAGGCGAAGAAATAGACCAGCCAGAACGCCAGGATCGAATAGCCGACGGCATAGCGCACCTCGGTGCTCTCGATCAGCTGGCGGCCCAGCCCCTCAAGCATGCCGGCGATCACCAGCATCAGCACCACGCCCGCCATCACCACCGCCGCGCGCTGCCCGGCGGCGGCGGCGGCCTCCATCACACCGCGCTCGCCCGGAAAGGCCATCGAGCGCCCGATGTGCAGCCCAGCGGCGCCCGCCAGCAGGATCGCGAACAGTTCGGTGGTGCCGTGGATCGAAAGCCAGCCAACGAAGTCATAAAGCAGCCCCTGGCTGGCAAACAGCCACAGCATCGCCCCGAGGCTGGCGGTATTCTGCACCAGCAGCATCAGCGGCGGGACCCCGAAGGCAAAGCCCAGCGCAAAGCACAGGATCGCGATACCGGCGTTGTGGCTGAACAGCGCGGCGGCGAAAATCGACAGGCCCTGCTTGTCGGCTTGCCCGAAGAGGGTGCCGCGCAGCATTTCCCGGCTGGCCCCCGGCGCGCGTTCCTGCGCCATGTCGCCAACCAGGGCATAGTACCAATCGGGATTGTGCACGCACAGCAGCCAGCCGACCGCGGTGCCCGCGACCATCAGTGCCAGCGCCACCAGCAGTTCGGGCCAGATCGCCCGCAC
Organism: Novosphingobium sp.; assembly: GCA_024236215.1. Taxonomy (GTDB): domain Bacteria; phylum Pseudomonadota; class Alphaproteobacteria; order Sphingomonadales; family Sphingomonadaceae; genus Novosphingobium. The sequence continues at coordinate 199,810 of JACKKX010000003.1, read as the reverse complement.
CGCGCGGCTCCATTCCCCGCCCAGGAACCGTCCGAGCCAGCCCAGCAGCGTGGTGCGCGGGCCATAGACCAGGAACCAGGCGCGCTGGACCAGCGATTCGAGATAGGCCAGCGTCGCCGCGTCGAGCGAGGTCTCGCGCGCCACCGACAGGCTTGAGGCGACGGTGCGATAGAGCACCGGCAGCTGTTGCAGATCGGCATCGGAGATCTTGCGCAGGCGGCCCTTCTCCATCCGGGTGACGATCGCCTCGAGCCGCTGCCAGTCGCCCTCGCGCTGCTGGCGGAAGCGGTCGGAACGCAGCGCCGCCGCCTCGATCGCCGCATCGCTGGCGCTCGTCCTCGATCCGAACAGGCCGAACATCGCCATCAGCCGATCGCCCCCTTGCGCTTGATCGAAAGGTAGGAATCGAGCAGCCGGGTGCCGATCCGGTCATAAGGCGCCTCGATCGCATCGACCCCGATCTGGCGCAGCCGCGAAAGCACCAGCGCGCGCTGGCGCAGCAGTGCATCGGCGGTGACCGCGCGGGTCAGCGCGGGCATTCCGGCCGGGGCGGCGGTAGCCAGATCGACCAGTTCCTCGTCGGTAAGGGTGACGAACAGCACCAGGTGGCGCTCGGTCAGGCGGCCGATGCTCTCGATCATCAGTTCGGCGCTGGTCGGATCGGTGAAATCGGAAAAGACCACGATCAGGCTGCGCCGCGCCAGCCGCCCGGCCAGTGTTGCCAGCGCCAGGGTGAAGTTCGGTTCCTGGCGGGTATAGTCGAGACCCGCCGCAGCCATCTGAAGACGGCGGAAATCGCGGGTGTCCGAAACGAAGGGGGTGAACAGCTGCGGGCGCGCGGCAAAGCCGAACAGGGCCACGCGGTCGCCCCCCTTCATCGCCACATAGGCTGTGGTCAAGGCCGCCGAAACCGCACGATCGATGCGCGGCAGTCCCGCCACCGGCTCACACATCGCCTGCCCGCAATCGAAGGCGAAGACGATCTGGTTGTTGCGCTCGGCCTCGTACTCCTTGGCATAGAGGTGGGCGTGGCGGGCGCTGGCCTTCCAGTCGATCCGGCGCCGGTCCATGCCAGGTTCGTATTCGGCCAGCGCCTCGAACTGGCTGCCCTCGCCGCGCATCCGCCGCGCGATCAGCCCCAGCTCGGAATTGCGCAGGAAGGTTTGCAGCGCGGGCGAGCGCACTGCGGCGATATTGGGCCAGACCCGGACCGCGCGGTCCAGCTCCTCAGCCCGTTGCCGCGCGCCCAGCCCGAGCGGCCCGGTCCAGCGCAGCCAGACCCGCTCGACCACCCCGGTGCCGCGCCGGGTGGGGCAAAGCGCCAGCGCCCCCAGCCACTGCCCGCCGCCCTGCGCCACCAGCGCCGCCTCGCCGCGTCCGCCGGGCAGCAGGCGCGGATCGGCGGCGAGCGCGCAATCGACCCGTCCCGCCCTGCCGCGCGCGATCTTGGCCGAAATGCCCACGGCGCCCTCATCGCCCACCTCGATATCGCCGAGCAGGGTAACCTCGATCCGCTCCAGCCGCCCGGCGGCGAGGGCGTCGCCCGCGATCGCCAGCAAGGCGATCAGCCCCAGCAGCGGGGCCGCGGCCCAGGCCTCGGGCGCCAACGCGGCAAGCAGCACCGCCAGCGGGGCGAGCGCCACCAGCAGCAGCGCGGCGCGCGCGGTGGGGAGCAAGGGGGGACGCGCGGGCATGGCGGTCAGCGCGGCGCCTCGGTTGCCTCGACCAGCTCGCCGACCAGCGCCTCAACCTGCTTTCCCTCGATCTCGGCGGCGGGGGAAAGCAGCAGGCGGTGGCGCAGCACCGCCGGGGCAAGCGCCTTGATATCGTCGGGCAGGACATAGCCGCGCCCCTCGAGCGCGGCGCGGGCGCGCGCGGCATTGGCCAGCAGCACCGCCGCGCGCGGGCTCGCTCCGCTGGCCAGATCGGCGCTTTCGCGGGTGGCGCGCACCAGCCGCACGACATAATCGACCACGCTCTCGGCCAGGGTTACACTCTTCACCGCCAGGGCCGCGGCGGCGATCCCGGCGGCATCGGCCACCGCGGCGATCCCCAGATCTGCCGGGCGGCTCGGCCCCGCGCGCTCGCCAAAGGTGGCGACGATCCGCGCCTCTTCCTCGCTCGTGGGATAAGGCACCAGCAGCTTGAACAGGAACCGGTCAAGCTGGGCCTCGGGCAGGGGATAGACCCCTTGGCTCTCGATCGGGTTCTGGGTTGCCACCACCAGGAAATGCGCCGGCAGCGTATGGGCTGTGCCATCGAGCGTGACCCGGCGTTCCTGCATTGCCTCAAGCAGCGCGGCCTGGGTCTTGGGCGGGGTGCGGTTGATCTCATCGGCCAGCAGCAGCTCGCAGAAGATCGGCCCTCGGGTGAGGGTGAACTGGCTGGTCTGGAAGTTGAACAGGTTCGACCCCAGGATATCGCCCGGCATCAGATCGGGCGTGAACTGGATGCGCGAGAAATCGAGCCCGAGGCTGGCCGCGAAGCACTGGGCAAGGAAGGTCTTGGCGGTGCCCGGCGGCCCTTCGAGCAGGACGTGGCCCTGCGCCAGCAAGGCGATCAGCAGGCTATCGACCGTCTCGGTCTGGCCGATCACCCCCTTGCCAACCTCGGCACGAATCCGAGCGGCGAGCTGGCCGACATCGGCCAGGGTCATGGTCTGGGCGCTCATTTGGTCAGGATCCTTTCAAGCGAATGCAGCGTCTGCGCGGCGCGCAGCAGGGGAACGGGACGGCGCGCCGCACGCATCGCGGCGGCGGCGGCGGAGAAGGGCGTGGAACCAGGCGCGCGGCGCTCAAGCGCGCGGTCGATCGCGGCCTCGGTCGCGGCGCCATCAAGCCGGTGCGGGAGCGCCAGCGCGCGGGCCAGCCGCTCGCGCGCGGCATCGGCATAGGGCGCGCCGATCAGGTGCAGCCGCCGCGCCCGCTGCACCAGCCCGGCGGCGTTGGTCACCAGCGCGCGCTTGCCAAAGGCGATCGCCGGACCAGTGGAGAGCGGTGGGCCAAAGCGGTTGAATGCCCGCCAGAACACCGCCAGCGCGGCCAGCATCAGGCACAGCGTCGCGGCCAGAAACGGCGGAGTAAAGGCCAGGGTCAGCAGGTTGTCGGCCTGGACGAAGCCGTTGAAGGTGAGGTCGAAACGGACCTGCTTGGGGCTGCCTTGGCGGGTCAGCGCGCCCACCAGCTGATCGGTCAGCTGCGCGGCCTCGGGGCGGTTGAAGCCCAGGTTGTTGACCAGATCGGGCTCGAACACGAAGACCACCGGGTAGAGCGCACGCGCGGCCGGCACGCCGAGGTCGGGCTGATTGCGGTCATACGCCGACGCATCATCGAGCGCGATCGCGCGCAGCGCCGGATAGTCGCCATCGGCGACATAGCTGACCAGCGCGCGGGCATCCGAATCGCCCCACACCAGCGGTACCAGCCCTTTGCCCTTGCCCGACATGACCTTGTCGGTGCGCGCCAGCGTCCCCGTGATGCCGATGCCGCTCCACCCGCCCGGACGGGTGCCCTTGTCCATCGGCTCGAGATAGAGCGTGATCTCATCGTGAAAGCCGGGCCAATTCGGCGCTCCGGCCTCGACCAGACGGACCCAGCCTGGCTTGCCGTTCTTTTCCAACCCCAGCTGGGGAATGGCGAACCACTTGGGGGTAATCACCAGGGTCGGGCCGATCCGCCGCCGGGCGTTCACCACCTGGTTGAGCTTCTCGATATCGGTGACAGCTGGCGGGGTCAGCACCAGCAGCCCGGCCTGGCGCAATTGCCCGCGCGCCTCGACCAGATCGACCCGATAGCCGCGCTTGCCAAGATAGGCGGCCATCGCGGCGTATCCGGCCAGCCCCTTGCTCGCGGCATGGGCCTGGCCGTTGTTACGTTCGCCATCGGCGATGCCGCGCCCGATCAGCCACAGCAGCAGCAGAAAGGCCAGAGCCCCCGCCGCCACCAGCAGCATCGCGGTGCGGCGCGAAAAGGGGGATGCGGGGCTGCTCACCGCGCGGCCTCGCCGCGGCCGGGCAGGCGTTGCAGCGCGAATTCGGCATAGGCATCGCGCGCCGCCTGCCAGTCGGTCGAAGACAGCGCGCCGAGCGCGAAAAAGCTCCGTTCGACCCGCGCGGCGATCAGCGCGAAGGCCTGGCGCGCGGCATCGGGCAGGGCGCCGATCGCCGCAATCTCGCGCGCGGTGCTGGCGGGATGGACCCAATCGGGCCGCGCCGCAGCGATCTGCCGCACCGAACGGTGCAGCAAAAGGTGGGTCGCCTCGTCGAACCGGCCCTCGGCGGCAAGACGGTCGGCATCCTCGAGCAGCGCGAGCGCCTCCTGGCGGCCAGGCGCCCATTCGGGATCGTCCACTGTGTGCCCCTCGCCGTGCTGGCGCAGCCGCCAGCGCTGGATCAACGGCTGGAACACTTGCCAGAGGACATAGAGCAGGATCAGCGCCCCGATCCCGATCAGCACCCATTTGAGCACCTCCCACGACATGCCGAAAGCGCGGCCGATCGGCTCGAACAGATCGCGCAGCAACTCGCCCAGCGCCTTGAGCCAGACGGGGGGCTCGGCGGCCTTCTCGCTCAGCTCGGGAAGCGGGGCGTACTGGATCGAGGCGTCGGAATGCACCGCCTGCCAATCGCGTGCGGCGTCATGTGCAGCCTGTGCCCCTTCGATCGCCGCCTGCTCGGTGCTCACGGTTGCAACTGGTGGCACGGCGCAAGTGCTGGAGCAAGCGGCAGAATGGACCCGAACGGAGTTATTTGCGCTGCAATTCCTGCGGATAGCAGCCCAGCAGCCGCAGCTCGTTGGAATGGAACGCCAACTCTTCCAGCGCGCGGTCGACCGCCGGATCTCCCGGCGCCCCGACGATGTCGGCAAAAAAGGCCGTGGCGGTGAAGCTGGCGCCCTTCTGGTAGCTTTCCAGCTTGGTCATGTTGACCCCATTGGTGGCAAAGCCGCCCATCGCCTTGTAGAGCGCTGCTGGCACGTTCTTCACCTCGAAGACGAAGGTGGTCATCGTTTGCCGTCCGGCGAGGTCTGCGGGATCGAGCGGCTTGTTGGCGAGGATCACGAACCGCGTGGTGTTGTCGTGCGCGTCCTCGATCCCCTCGGCCAGGATCCTGAGCCCGTAAAGTTCGGCCGCGATCCGCGGCGAGATCGCGCAGGCCTCGCCATCGCCCATCTCGGCGACATAGGCCGCCGCGCCTGCGGTATCGGCATAGGCCATCGGCACGATGCCGCGTTCGCGCAGATAACGGCGGGTCTGGCCCAGGGCCTGGGGGTGGCTGTAGGCCGCCTTGAACGGCCCTTCGCCCAGCGCCATCAGCGCATAGGAGATCGGCAGGAAGTGTTCACCAATGATGTAAAGCCCGCTTTCGGGAAGCAGAAAGTGGATATCGGCCACCCGCCCGTGCTGCGAATTCTCGATCGGGATGATCGCCCGTGCGGCGCGCCCTTCCTTCACCGCGTCAATCGCATCCTCAAAGCTGAAGCAGGGCAGCGGCAGGCAGGCGGGATCGTATTCCAGCGCCGCGCGGTGGCCGTTGCAGCCGGGCGCGCCCTGAAACGAGATCGCGCGCGCGGGATCGGCAGCGGCGGCCTGGGTCATCTGCCCGACCAGAGCGAGCGCGGGGGCGGGAAAGCTGTGCATCGCGCTGGCGGTTAGGGGAGTCCGGGAAAGGAGGCAACGGTTGTTGTTTGGTGGGGTTGGAACGAGTTTCTTGCCGGGGGAGCGGGCCGGCCGGGCAGGGCGGGGCGGATGCTCTGTCCGCACCGCCGTGAGGCGGAAAGAACATCACACCTTCACAGATCGCTGCTCTTCATCGCGAAAATCGGGGTGTGCGGCACGTGCGCCGCCATCCGGGCGAGCAGCAGGTCCAGCTCCGGCTCGGCGATGATGATCCCCTGGTGCGCCGGGCGGATAAAGCCGACCGCGGCCATGTGGTGGATGAAAGCGATCAGATGATCGTAGAATCCGAAAGCATTGAGCAGCCCGACCGGTTTGGCGTGATAGCCCAGCTGCGCCCAGCTGACCGCTTCCCACAGCTCGTCCATCGTCCCCACCCCGCCCGGGATGGTCACGAACCCGTCTGACAGGCGGGTGAAAGCCGCCTTGCGCTCGTGCATGCCCGAAACCGTGATCAGTTCGGTGCAATCGTGGTTGGCGACCTCGGCGCTCGCGAGCGCTTCGGGGATCACCCCGATCACCTCGCCCCCGGCATCGAGCGCGCCTTTGGCAACCGCGCCCATCAGCCCCAGTCGCCCCCCGCCATAGACCACCCCGATCCCGCGCCCGGCCAGATCGCGGCCGATCGTTTCGGCAAGCTCCAGATAGCGCGGATCGGCCGGAGTGGCAGACCCGCAATAAACCGCAAGGCGTTTCACCTCAGTTCCTCCAGCATCAATTTGGCGGTGATCTTCGCGCCGGCCAGCACGCCGGGCACCCCGGCGCCGGGATGGGTGCTGGCCCCGGCGAGATAGAAATTGGCGATCCTGGGATCGCGGTTGTGCGGGCGCAGCCACCAGCTCTGCGTAAGGGTCGGTTCAAGCCCCCAGGCCGAGCCCAGATGGGCGTTGAACTCAAGCGCGAGATCGCGCGGGGTGACGTGGAAGCGCGTGACGATCCGGTCATGGATATCGGGCACCAGGCGGCGGCCGATCTCGTCAAGGATGCGCTTTTCGACCAGCGGGCCGATCTGCTCCCAGTCGAGCGGCAGTTTGCCCTGGTGGGCGACCGGGATCGAGGCGCTGAACACGCTCTTGCCTTCGGGCGCGAGCGAGGGATCGGTGACGCTGGGGTGGGTCAGAACGATCAGCTGGTCCTGCGGCAGCACCCCGTGCTCGAAGATATCCTCCATCAGCCCGGCAAAACGCGCGTTCATCAGCACCATCGAGTGGGGAATGCCCGGCCACGAACCCTCCAGCGCAAAGTGCACCGTGAAGCTGCCGGGCGAAAAGTCCATCCGCGCCAGCTTGCGCGCGGTTTCCGCTCCATAGGCGCTCTCGCCCAGCAGATCGCGGTAGGTGTGAACCACGTCGGCATTGCTGGCGACCGCGTCGAAGCGCTCCTTCCACCCGCTCTGGGTTTCGACCTCGCTGGCGCGATTGCCGAGCATATGGATGTGCAGGGCCGGATCGTGCAGACGCAGCGCGCCCCCCAGCCGCTCGAACAGCGCGGCCAGCGCCCCGGCCAGCGCACCCATCCCGCCCTTTGGCCACCACAGTCCGCCCGCGCGTTCGGTGCGATGGGCCGCCGCGTGGACCGCGCTGATCCGCATCGGATTTCCGCCCGTCAGCAGCGCCTCAAAGGCCAAAGCTTCGCGCAGGTGCGGGCTGGCGATGTGCGCGGCGATCAGCGAATCGAGTCCACGCCAGGCCTGGTGCCGCGCCAGCGCGGGCAGCGCCCGCACCATGGCCAGCGGATCGCCCATCGGCTGCTGGCCGAACCGCGCCCGGACTTCATCGTGGGCCGATGCGGCATAGCGCGCATAGTCCTCGTAGCCGCCCAGATCCTCCGGCGCGAAACGGGCGATCTCGCGGATCAGCGCTGCTTCGTCGGCGGCAAGATCGAAGGTGGTTCCATCGGGCCAGGAAAAGCGCCGTAGCGGCTGCACCGCGAGCAGATCGACGTGGTCCGCCAGCTCCTCGCCGCCCAGCGCCCAGAGCTCGCCCAGCGCGGCGGGGTCGGCCAGTGCGCCCGGCCCGCTATCGAACACGAAGCCGTCGCGGTCCTCGCCGCGGGCATGGCCGCCGGGGCGCCCGCCCGCCTCGACCAGCACGGTTTCGATCCCCGCTGCCTGCAGCCGCACCGCCAGCGCCAGTCCGCCCAGCCCTGCGCCGATCACGCAGGCGCGCCGACCGGGGAACACCGGGAGTGAGGGCTGGGGATCGGTTTGCAGGCCGGTCATGGCGCCACCTTTCGGGCAAAGCGCCAGTCAGCGCAACCCGGCGCGGCTTGGCGCGCGGACCCGCTTGCGGCAATATGCCTCGCGTGCAGATCGAACCCGCCATCCCCGCCGACGCCGCGGCCATCGCCGCGATCTATGCCCACCATGTGCTTCATGGCACCGCCAGCTATGAGATCGAGCCGCCCGGCACGGATGAGATGGCACAGCGGATGGACAAGGTGCTGGGCAGCGGCTGGCCCTGGCTGGTGACGCGCAGCGCCGGGGGCGAGCTGCTCGGCTATGCCTATGCCAGCCAGTTCCGCGATCGCCCGGCCTATCGCTATGTCTGCGAGAATTCGATCTATATCCGCCATGACCGGCGCGGACAGGGGATCGGCAAGGCGCTGCTCGCAGCATTGCTTGATGTCTGCGCGGCGCAGGGCTTTCGCCAGATGATCGCGGTGATCGGCGGAGCCGAACCGGCCTCGGTCGCGCTGCACACCGCTGCGGGATTCACCCACGCCGGAACCATGCGTGCGATCGGGCGCAAGCAGGGCCGCTGGCTCGATACGGTCTATATGCAGCGCGCGCTTGGCGAGGGGTGCGGAACCCCGCCGCCGGTGGAGCCGGACTGAGCAAATCGACGCTCTTAGGGTATTCACCCTAATTTTCGCTTGATCGGACCTTGATTCCGGTCAATGCTGGCGGTGCGTTTCGAGTCGAAACGCGTTGCCATGGCGCGCGAGCACGCCAGGTGAAGCAAATGGAGAGAGCGGATGGCTACGGCAGCAGTGCAGGACACGCGCAATTCCGATACGGCGGCGACCCATGTCGACGTGCTGATCGTGGGTGCGGGGATTTCGGGGATCGGATCGGCCTATCACCTGCAGGAACAATGCCCGGGCAAGAGCTATGTCATCCTTGAGATGAAGGACACCTTCGGCGGCACCTGGGAAACCCACAAGTACCCCGGCGTGCGCTCGGACAGCGACCTCTATACCTTCGGCTATCGCTTCAAGCCCTGGGTCGGCACGCCGATCGCCTCGGCCCAGGCGATCCTCGACTATATGGGCGAGGTGATCGAGGAAAACGGGATCGGCCAGCACATCCGCTATGGCCACCGCATCACCCGCGCCAGCTGGGACAGCAAGGCCAACCTGTGGACCATCGAGGCAACCCGCAATTCCGATGGCGCCCGCGCGGTCTTCACCGCGAACTTCCTGTGGATGTGCCAGGGCTATTACGACCACGAGACCCCCTACATGCCCGACTGGCCCGGAATGGACCGCTACAAGGGCAAGCTGATCCACGCCCAGCTGTGGGATCCCAAGATCGACTACAAGGGCAAGCGGATCCTGGTGATCGGTTCGGGCGCGACCGCCGCGACCGTGATCCCCGAATTCGCCAAGGAAGCGGCGCACGTCACCATGCTCCAGCGCTCGCCGACCTATTTCTATTGCAGCGAAAACAAGAACGAACTGGCCGACCGTCTGCGCGAAGTCGGGATCGACGAGCCGACCGTGCACCGCGTGGTCCGCGCCCAGATCATGCACGATCAGGATCTGATGACCAAGCGCTGCCAGAGCGAACCCGATGTGGTGTTCGAAGAGCTCAAGATGCTGGTCCGCGCCTTCACCGGCAAGGAAGATTTCCCCTTCGAACCGCATTTCACCCCCAAATACCGCGTCTGGCAGCAGCGTCTGGCGTTCTGCCCCGAAGGCGACGTGTTCAAGGCAGTGGTCGATGGCAAGCTTTCCGCCGTGACCGACGAGCTTGAGACTTTCACCGAAACCGGGGTGCGCACCAAGGGCGGGGTCGAGATCGAGGCTGACATCATCGTCGCCGCGACCGGGTTCAACCTGCTGATGATGGGCGGCATCCCGTTCTATGTCGACGGCAAGGAGATCGACTGGCACGAGACCGTCAACTACCGGGGCATGATGTTCACCGGGGTTCCCAACATGGTCTGGGTGATGGGTTATTTCCGCGCCAGCTGGACCCTTCGGGTCGACATGCTGGGCGATTTCGTCTGCAACCTGCTCAACCACATGGACGCGAAGGGGGCCAAACGGGTCGAGGTAGCCCTGCGCGACGAAGACAAGGGCATGGCGCTTTCCGACTGGATCGAGGCCGAGAATTTCAACCCCGGCTACCTGATGCGTGGGCTCAAGAAACTGCCGCAGCGCGGCGACAAGCCCGAGTGGCGCCACAATCAGGACTATTGGGCGGAGCGCGACGAAATTCCGGCAACCAATCTGGAAGGCAGCGAATTCCTCTACGACGGGGTCCGCGCCGGGCAGCGCCAGCCCGAACCGGCCTGAGCCGCGTATCCACCTCGTTTACAAGGCCCGCGCCTTGCGCCAGAGCGAAGCGATGGAAAGCGCATCGATCTGGTGGGGTGGAGAGCGCCCTCCGCTTGAACCGATGACCGGCCTTGGCGATGGCGCCATGCCCGGCCATCTCGGCATCGAATTCGTCGCATGCGGCGATGACTGGATCCGGGCGCGGATGCCGGTCGATCACCGCACCCGCCAGCCGTTTCAAAGGCTACACGGCGGCGCATCGGTGGCGCTGGCCGAAACGATCGGCTCGGTCGCGGCAAGTTATTGCATCGATCGCGGCAAGCACGTCGCGGTGGGGATGGAGATCAACGCCAACCACATCCGCCCGGCCTACGATGGCTTCGTCTATGCCACGGCCCGGCCCGAAGCGCTGGGCCGCACGACCCAGGTCTGGTCGATCCGGATCGAGAACGAGGCCGGAAAGCTGGTGTGCATATCGCGCCTTACGGTTGCGGTGATCCCGCTGGAGCGCAAGTGAGCGCCTTCGCCGCCGCCTGATCGACCAAGAACCTGCCAAGGAGCCTGCCGTGGACGCATTCCCCCTTCCCAACGACGGCTGCGATCTTACCAGCCGGGTTGCGCTGGTCACCGGAGCCTCCTCCGGCCTCGGCGCGCGTTTTGCCCGGGTGCTGGCGGCCCGGGGCGCGGCGGTGGCGCTGTGCGCGCGGCGGCTCGACCGCCTCGAGGCGCTGGCCGCTGAAATCCGCGCCGCCGGCGGCAAGGCCCTGGCGGTGCGGATGGACGCGACCGACGCGGCATCGCTGATCGATGCGGTGGCGAGCGCCGAGGCCGCCTTCGGCACGGTCGATATCCTCGTCAACAACGCCGGGATGCCCGATGCCCAGCGCGCCCACAAGATGAGCCTCGAGCTGATCGACCAGGTCATCGCGGTCAACCTGCGCGGCCCGTGGGTCCTTGCCTGCGAGGTTGCGCGGCGGCTGATCGCTGCGGGAAAAACGGGCCGGATCGTCAACATCAGCTCGGTGGCCCATTTCCGCTACGACGGCGGCGGCGCGGCGCTCTATGCCGTGACCAAGACCGCGATCGCCCGGATGGCCGAGGCGCTGGCAGTCGAATGGGCGCACTATGGCATCAACGTCAACGCGGTCGCGCCTGGAATGTTCGTTTCGGAAATGACCGACGGGATGTTCGAGCGGATGGGCGGCAATCCCGCCCAGCATCTGCCGCGCAAGCGCGTGCCCGTGCCCGAACAGATGGATTCAACCCTGCTCTACCTCGTCTCCCCGGCCAGCGAGTGCGTGACCGGCGCGACGATCCGGATCGACGACGGACAGAGCGCGCGGGTGCGGCTCTGACCGATCCACGCGGTTGACCGCCCCCCAAGCCTGTGGCAATGCGCCGCCCGCGCCCGGGCGGGTGTAGCTCAATGGTAGAGCAGAAGCTTCCCAAGCTTACGACGAGGGTTCGATTCCCTTCACCCGCTCCACTTCCCCGTCCGCCGCTGTTCATATCCGTCTGGACAAACCTCCAAAATCTAACGTATTTGCTTGCCAATAGGCCGTAAGCGTTCAGCCGCATTCAGCACCAGCCGCAAATCGCTGGGGGTATGATTGGGGGGTATTTGCAAAACGGTCAACCCGATACCCCCAATGCTGGGGGTATTTTGGGGGTATCCAGAGGGGTAGAGCCCCGGAAAGGCTGGCTGTCCGATGGCATTGACCGACATGGCAATTCGCAATGCGAAGCCCGGCGCAAAGGCGTTCAAAATGGCCGACGGCGGCGGCATGTTTCTTCTGGTGACCCCAGCCGGAGGCAAACTGTGGCGCCTCAAGTTCCGCATCGACGGGCACGAGAAGTCATTGGCGATCGGACCCTACCCCGAAATTGGCCTGGGCGAGGCTCGTAGGCGCCGTGAGGAAGCTCGGGAACAGATCGCCCTTGGCAAAGATCCCTCTCGCGAGAAGCAGCGCGAAAAGGTGCGTGCCCGCATCCAAGCTGCCGATACCTTCAAGGCAATCTGCGACGAGTATTGCGCCAAGTGGTCTGAGCCCGCAGTTTCTACCAACTACGAGTAGAGCCTTGGGCCGTTTTGATGCCCTTCGCTGGGCGTGATGGCAACAACCGTATTGGGGGCATGCCCCCAATACGGTTTGCCGGTTGATCCTGCCCCTATCTCGGCCGGGGTCCTGTTCCCGAGGCTCGAGTGGGGCCGGAAGTGGTTGTAGTCGTGCCGCCATGCCTCCAGCTCCTGGCGGGCATGTGCGAGGCTGGTGAAGATCGTCTCGTTCAGGAACTCGTCCCGCAGCCGCGCATTGAAGCTCTCGATGAACCCGTTCTGATAGGGCTTGCCCGGCGCTATATAGTGCCACTCGACATTGTGCTCCTTGCTCCAGCGCAGGATCGCCATGCTTGTCAGCTCGGTGCCGTTGTCGCTGACGATGGTGTGGGGCCGCGCCATCCGCTCGAAGACCGCTGCATCGAGTTCGCGCCCGACCCGCGCGCCGGAGATCGACGTATCGGCGATCAGGCGCACACACTCCCGGCTGTAGTCATCGACCACGACGAAGATCCGGAACCTGCGTCCGCAAGCAAAGGCATCGGACACGAAGTCGAGGCTCCAGCGTTGGTTGGGGCCTTGCGGTATCGCCATCGGCGCCCTTGTGCCCAAGGCCCGCTTGCGACCGCCGCGGCGGCGCACCTGCAGCCGTTCCTCGCGATAGAGCCGTCGGAACTTCTTGTGGTTCATTGTCCATCCCTCCCGGCACAGCAGCCAGTGCAGCCGCCGATAGCCGAACCGGCGGCGCTGGCTGGCCAGTTCACGGATGCGCTCGCGCGCCTTCCCATCGTCGGGCCGACGACTGACATAGCGCACCATGGTCCGGTCAGCGCCCAGCACCGCACAGGCCCGGCGTTGGCTCACCTCGAAGACCTCCTGGAGATGAGCCACCGCCTGCCGCCTGGCACCGGGCGCTAGAATTTTTTTGCGCTGATCTCCTTGAGCATGGCGTTGTCGAGCATCGAGTCCGCCAGCAGCTTCTTCAGCCGCTCGTTCTCCTGCTCCAGCTGGCGCAGCCGCCGGGCGTCCGACACCTCCAGCCCGCCGTACTTCGACTTCCACTTGTAGAAGGTCGCCGAGCTGATCCCGTGACGGCGGCAAACATCCGCCGTCGCCATCCCCGCTTCCTGCTCCTTCAAAACAGCGATGATCTGCTCCTCGCTGAACCTGCTCCGCTTCATTCGTCCGTCTCCTTGTCAGGGCCGGACTCTACTTATCACTGGAGGAAATCTAGGGGCTCAGACCAACGCAACTACAGCTTCACATTGCCATCGTCGAAGCTGCAATGGATCTCACGGACCTGTTCCGGCAGCTAGAAACCGACGATGACGACCTCAAAGTCGTTCAGTTGCTCGGTATGAGGTGCTTCAATGCCTTTGGCGCGAGTTTGAAACTAGCCCTCTCGGGCTACCATCAAAATAGCGCACTGCTTCTCCGCGACATCCTAGAAACAGCCTTTCTCCTCGATCTATTTTCTGGCGATCGTGACAAAATCGGGGATTGGCGCACAGCAGACAAGCGATCGCGCATGAAGTCCTTCTCACCAGTCAAGATTCGGGAAGCACTTGATGCGCGCGATGGATTCACGTCGAAGAAGCGCTTTGAAATGTATGAGATGTTCTCAGAGCTTGCAGGACATCCGACCATGAAATCCCAACTGATGTTGCAGCCAGTGCGAGGTGGCGACGCGGTCAACGGGCCGTTTATGGAAGCGACGACGTTGCGAGCCGTCATTTCAGAAATGGGGCGACTGGCTGTGCAGATTGGCGGCCATCTGAGCGCACACTTCCCGTCCGGTTGGACGGACGGACTGGCAAGCAGAAGCGAGTTCAACAAACTCCACCGGAAATGGTTGCGCGTCTTCTACGGGATCGAAGGCGGGGTTTGAGAGCCTGGGTATCATCCTATGCTCGTCCTCAGCACTTACCTGAGCTTCGTTGCTGTTAAGGCCGCCGAGATTTCGCTGAAGCCTCGACCTTTAGGCGGTCCCCCACCGCTCCTTCGAGCTCGATGATCGGGGAAGGACCCACGAGAGGGGGGTAATGCTGCCAAGCTTGAAATTGTGCGGCTACGTTCGCCTCTATCCGCGACTTTTGGGGGTATGATTGGGGGTATCTCAATGCGGACTAGTTCAAGAATGACGAAACTCTAAGGGTAATGGTCACTTATGAGGTTCCCTTCACCGCTCCAGCCCACCCTTCACCGCCATGCCGCAGGCTACCGGATTTCAGTAGAGCCGGGTGGGCTGGTCGGGATGCTCGAGCATCTGGCGCTTGATGCGCTTGCCATCGCTTGAATTGTTGGCCCAGGTCAGCGCGGCGACAAGGGCGGCGAGTGCCAGAAAGACATGGCGCATGGGCATTGCTCCGCTGCATGGTGTCCCTGGTCGCGGTCAGATTGGCCCGGCGGGATGAATCCCGCGTATCGAGACATCGCCAACAGCTCTGGCTTGCGGATTAACGTTCCCGTTTAGTCACGCAGGTCGGCCCATTCGGGGTGGCGATCGAAGGCTACCGCGACATAGCTGCACTGGGGTTCGATGCGGAAGCCCTGCTCGCGCGCGTCCTCGACCAGAGCCTCAACCAGTAGCGCGGCGATACCGCGCCCGCCGATCGCGGGCGGAACCAGCGTGTGATCGGCCACCCGCACACCCTGGCGCAGCACCCAGGTGAGGCGGCCGATGTGGCGGCTGTCCTTGACATGGGCGCGGTATTCGCCGCGATTGCCCGCATCGTGCCGGGTGATGGTAACCTCGTCCATACCGCTCCTCGCTGCTTGACGCTTGCATCGCGCCGCCCCATTCACCCGCGCGCCATGCAATTCCTGTCCGACAATGCCGCCGCCGTCCACCCCCGGGTTTGGCAGGCCATGCGCAATGCCGACGCGCCCCAGCCGCCCTATGACAACGATGCGCTGAGCCATGGGCTCGACGCGGCGTTTTCGGAGCTGTTCGAGCGACCCTGCGCGGTGCTGTGGGCGGCGACCGGAACCGCGGCCAATTGTCTGGCGCTGGCGACGCTGGTGCCCCCGCACGGCGGGGTGATCTGCCACCGCGAGGCGCATATCGAAACCGATGAGTGCGGCGCCCCCGGTTTCTATACCCATGGGGCCAAGCTGATCCTGGCCGAGGGCGAGGGCGCCCTGCTTGCGCCGGCGGCGGTCACAGCGGCGATCGGTGCGATTCGCAGAGATGTACACCAGGTCCAGCCGCATGCGCTCTCGCTCACCCAGGCGAGCGAATATGGCCGGGTCTATCGGCCCGGCGAAATGGCCGAACTGGGCGGAGTGGCCCGCGAGCACGGCTTGAAACTGCACGTCGATGGCGCGCGGTTCGCCAATGCCGTGGCCTTTCTGGAATGCACCCCGTGGGAGGCCTGTCAGGGTGCGGATACGCTGGCCTTCGGTTGCATCAAGAACGGCGGGATGAGCGCCGAGGCGCTGGTGCTGTTCGACCCGGAACTGGCCGATCTCGCCCGGTTGCGGCGCAAGCGCGCGGGGCACCTGCAATCGAAGGGCCGGTTTCTGGCAGCGCAGCTGCTGGCACTGGTCGAGGACGGGCTGTGGCTCGACAATGCCCGCGCCGCCAACGCCGCCGCGCGCGAACTGGCGAGGGCCGCCGCCGGACGGCTGCTCCACCCGGTCGAGGCGAACGAGGTGTTTCTGGCGCTGTCTGCGGACGAGCGCGCTGCGCTGCGCGCCCAAGGTTTCGCATTCTATGACTGGGGCGAGGATGCGGCCCGTCTGGTGACCGCGTGGAACGCCGATCCCGGCCATGTCCATTCTCTGGCGGAGGCGATCGGCAAGCTGTGAGCGGCGCTTCGGGATCACGCGCGCGCGGGGCGATCGCCTTTGCGGTGACCACGCTTGTCTGGGGTTCGACCTGGCTGGCGATCAAACACCAGATCGGCAGCGAGCCGCCGGCCTGGTCGGTTACCTGGCGTTTTGCCCTGGCGGCTGCGGGGATGTTCGCGCTTGCCCTGGCACGGCGTGAGCGGCTGAAGCTTGAACGGTCCGCCTGGCCGCTGGCGGCAACCATCGGCTTCTTCCAGTTTTTCGCCAATTTCCAGATGGTCTACCAGGCCGAGCGCTACCTTCCCTCGGGCGTGGTCGCGGTGATTTTCGCGCTGCTGGTGGTGCCCAATGCCGTGCTGGGACGGATCATGCTTGGCCGCGCGGTGAGCCGGCGCTTCATCGCCGGATCGGTGATCGCCGGAGCGGGAATCGCGCTGCTGATGCTGCACGAATACCGCGATGCGGCAGGCGGCGGATCGGTGCTGGTCGGGCTGACGTTCAGCACGGGGGCGATTCTTTCCGCCTCTTTCGCCAATGTCCTTCAGGCGAGCGATGGCGCGCGGCGCCAGCCGGTTGTCGTGCTGCTGGCCTGGGCGATGCTGGCGGGAACTCTCGCCGACGGCCTGTGGGCCTGGATCAGCGTTGGCCCGCCGCAGTTCGGCTGGAGCCTGCCTTATGCCGGCGGGCTGGCCTATCTCGCGCTGGTCGGCTCGGTGCTGACTTTTCCGCTCTATGCTGTGCTGCTGCGCGAATGGGGGCCGGGCAAGGCGGCCTACAACGGGGTGCTGATCCCGGTGGTGGCGATGGCGCTTTCGACCCTGTTCGAAGGCTATGCCTGGACCATGCTGGCCGCCGCCGGCGCCATGCTAGCGATCGCCGGGCTCGCGGTTGCCCTGAGCGGACGCGACTAGCGCGGCCAGCCCCTCACGGTAGCTGGAATAACGCGGGCGCCAGCCAAGCAGACGCCTGGCCTTGCCGTTGGCGATGCGGCGGTTCTCGGCATAGAAAGCGCGCGCGGCGGGGGTCAGGCCGGCCTCGTCCAGCCCGGTCAGGGGCGGCGGATCGCGGCCGAGCAGGCGGCAGGCGTGCTCGATCACCGCGTTCTGGCTGGCGGGCTCGTTGTCGGCCACGTTATAGGCCCCCTGGGAGGCGTTGAGTGCACTTTGTGTAGCGCTGACCACATCCTCGACGTGCACCCGGCTGAACACTTGCCCGGGCAGGTCGATGCGGTGGGCTTTGCCCGCCTCGAGCCGGTCGAACACGCTGCGCCCGGGGCCGTAGATCCCGGGCAGACGCAGCACCCGTGCGCCCCGCGCCAGCCACCGCGCATCGGCATGGGCCCTGGCGGTGCGGCGCCCGGTGCCGGTAGATGCGCTTTCATCGACCCAGGCCCCGCCGCGGTCACCATAGACCCCGGTCGAGGAAAAATAGCCCAGCCACTTGCCGCCCAGCGCATCGCCATAGGTATCGAGCACCGGATCGCCATCGCCCCCGGGGGGGACCGAGGAGAGCACATGGCTTGCATCGGCCAGTGCAAGACGGACATTGGCATGGTCATCGAACGTCAGCGTTCCCGCGCTTCCGGTCGAGATTACCTCCCAGCCCTTCGCTTCAAGCATCCAGGCAAGGTGCGATGCCACATAGCCGAGGCCGAAGATGAAAAAGCGCGGCCTCACTCTTTGCCGGGGCCGGACTGCGGCATATGTGGAGGCGTAATCATTTGTGCGCCGGGGACGTGATCCTTCTTCCACTGCATGCTCATCCGCACCCGCGTCGCGCCCGAGGGATGGTCGAAAAACAGGAACTCCTCGAGTGCGCCGGGTTCGATCTTGCGGTATTGTGCCAGCTTCATGGCCACCGAGGCAAAGCCGTCGGGTTCCTTGGCGGCATCGAGCCCGAAGGCATCGGCCTGGCTCTCGTCGATCCGGATGATCGAGTTGGTAACCGGGGTCGCCAGCAGCCCGAACACCGTGAAGCAGATCGAAAGCACCGGCATCGAGGCCGGATCGGCGATCCCGTGCACGCCCCAGCGCGCACCGTGGCGCGCGATCAACGCCGGGGCGATCCGCGAGACGAGGAACAGCGCCAGGCCGGCCAGCGCCGAAAAGGCCGCCAGACCGATCCACACGTGGTTGAGCACATAGTGCCCCAGTTCATGCCCCATTACCGCGGCAGTCTCGGCCTCGCTGGTGCGCTTGAGCAGATTGTCGTTGAGGCTGATCCGGATGGTCGGGCCGATACCCGAGACATTGGCCGAAATCCGGTCGGTCTGCTTCGAGGCATCGAACAGATAGATATGCTCGGCGGGAACATGGTTGGCCGCAGCCATGGCAACGATACGATCGCGCACCGGCCCGGCGGGAAGCTCGGTATACTTGTTGAACAGCGGCGCGATGTAGACCGGCGCGGCGAGCATCCCGACCGCCAGAAAGGCGGCCACGATGCCGGTCCCCAGCAGCCACCAGTTCCTCGGAAAGCGGCGGATCGCGGCATAGACCGCCATGGCCAGGAGCGGGAAGATCACCAGCGAAATGGCCAGACTCTTGCCATAATCGGCAAACCATCCCGCAAAATCCTGGTTCATCAACCCATATTGGCGCTCACGGAAGAAGGCAGTGTAGACCGTCCAGGGCAAGGCAATCGTCGCCCCGACCAGCGAATAGAGCAGGGCCGTGAGCCAGGTAATCCCGCTTGGCCGCTTGAATACCCGTTCCGCCGCCGTGCGAAACCGGCTGGCAAGACCGAAGCGCAGCAGCAAGCCGTCCACCAGCACCGAAACAAGCGCGCCCCACAGGATCAGCCAGTAGCCACCCTCGAAATAGGCATCCGACTTGGCCCGCGCCGGGCCTTGCAGGGTATCGAGATAGGCCCGGGTCGCCGTCTCGACATCGAAGGCGCCGCTCGGGCCGGTCTGGGCCAGGACGGGATGGACAAGCAGCAGGGCGATTGCCGCGCCTGCAAGGATGCGAGTGGCTGTCTTCACCGAAGTTTCTCCCCCATCGGTTGCATGCTGGCGGGTTGTGACTGCCACCTTTGCCAAGTCAAGGCCAAGTTTGCCCTTGGCCGCGGGGGGCATGGCGCCCTATCTGAAAAAGATGGACGCTCTTCACGCACCCCCCGCCGCCCCGCCCGTGATCCGCCGCGAGGACTATCGCCCGCCGGAATGGCTGGTTCCCGAAGTGGAGCTCGATTTCGCGCTGGGGCTTGGCGCGACCACGGTGCGCTCGCGCCTGCGGGTGCGCCGCAATGCGGCTGGCGAGCCGCTGCGGCTCAGGGGCGATGGCATCGCCGCGCGCGCGGTGCTGGTCGATGGCGCGGCAAGCAATGCCTGGCACATGGACGGCGACGATCTGGTGATCGACCTGCCGGGCGATGGGCATGAGGTGGCGGTCGAAACCGCGATCGACCCTTCGGCCAACAGCCAGCTGATGGGGCTCTATGCCTCGAACGGGATGCTTTGCACCCAGTGCGAGGCCGAGGGCTTTCGCCGCATCACCTTTTTCCCCGACCGGCCCGACGTGCTCTCGGTCTACCGGGTGCGTATGGAAGGAGACAGGGCCGCGTTCCCGGTGTTGCTCTCCAACGGCAATTGCGTAGCCAGCGGCGAGGGCGAGGGCGGCGCCCACTGGGCCGAATGGCACGATCCCTGGCCCAAACCGAGCTATCTTTTCGCGCTGGTGGCGGGCGATCTGGTCGCCAACCATGACAGCTTCATCACCATGAGCGGGCGCAGGGTCGATCTGAACATCTGGGTGCGCGAGGGCGATCAGGACCGCACCCACCACGCCATGCAAGCGCTCAAGGATTCGATGAAGTGGGACGAGGAGGCGTTCGGGCGCGAATACGACCTGGATCTGTTCAACATCGTCGCGGTTTCCGATTTCAACATGGGGGCGATGGAGAACAAGGGGCTTAATGTCTTCAACACCCGCTACATCCTTGCCGATCCCGAAACCGCTACCGACATGGATTACGATGGGATCGAAGGGGTGGTCGCGCACGAATACTTCCACAACTGGTCGGGCAACCGCGTGACCTGCCGCGACTGGTTCCAGCTCAGCCTCAAGGAAGGCTTCACCGTGCTGCGCGACCAGCTGTTCAGCGCCGACATGGGATCGGCGCCGGTCAAGCGGATCGAGGATGTGCGGGTGCTGCGTGCCGCCCAGTTCCCCGAGGACTCGGGTCCGCTGGCCCATCCGATCCGGCCCGATTCCTACCAGGAGATCTCTAACTTCTACACCGCCACGGTCTATAACAAGGGCGCCGAGGTGATCCGCATGATGCGCACCCTGGTCGGGACCGAGCGGTTCCGCGCCGGGACCGATCTCTATTTTGATCGCCATGACGGCGAAGCGGCGACATGCGAGCAATTCATCAAGGCGATCGAAGACGGGGCCGGGGTCGATCTGGGCCAGTTCCGCCTGTGGTACTCGCAAGCGGGCACTCCCAAGGTCACCGCGCGGCTTTCGCACCGGGACGGAACGGCACGGCTGAGCCTGGCCCAGGAAATTCCGCCCACCCCCGGTCAGACGGCCAAGCAGCCGATGGTGATCCCCCTGCGGCTGGCGCTATTCGACCGGAAAACCGGGAAACATCATGGTGAACAACTGGTTGCACTCGATCAACCTCAACTTGACTTGAGCTTTGATGGATTCGCCGAGCGCCCGGTGCTGTCGCTCAACCGGGGCTTCTCGGCGCCGGTGGCGATCGATGCCGATCTGACCAGCGCCGATCTGCTCTTCCTGGCCGCGCATGATGACGATCCCTTTGCCCGCTACGAGGCGATGCAGCAGCTGGTGGTGCAGCATCTGGTAACGCTGATCGGCGGCGGCACCCTGTGCGAGGGCGAACGCGACGCCGGGCGCGAGGCGATCCGGGGTGCGCTGGCGCGGATCCTTGCCGACGAGGCGCTCGACGATCTGATGCGCGGCGAACTGATGGCGCTGCCCGGCGAGGCCTATCTGGCCGAACAGTTCCTGGTGGCCGATCCGGGCGCAATCCGCACCGAGCGCGAAGGGCTCAAGACCTATCTGGGCGCCGCGCTTGGCGACGAACTACTAGCGCTGCATGCCCGCGCCAGCGCGCTACCCTATAGCCTCTCGCGCGAGGCGCGGGGCGCGCGCAAGGTCAAGACCCAGGCGCTGGTCCTGCTCGCGGCGGGGATGCCCGAAGTGGCCGTGCAGCTTGCCGCCGCGCAGTTCGACGCAGCTGACAACATGACCGACCGGCAAGGCGCGCTGATGGTGTTGTGCGGGCTGGATACGCCGCTGCGGCAGGAGCGGCTCGATGCCTTCCACGCCCGCTTCGCCGGCAATGCGCTGGTGATCGACAAGTGGTTCTCGCTCCAGGCGGGATCGCTGCATCCGCAGGTACTCGACCATGTCGCGGCGCTCGCCTCGCATGGCGATTTCACGCTCACCAATCCCAACCGGGTGCGTTCGCTCTATATGGCGATGGCGGCCAATCCGGGGGCGTTCCATCACGGATCCGGCGAGGGTTATCGCCGGATCGCCGACCTGATCCTGGCGCTCGATCCGCTCAATCCGCAGACGGCGGCACGCTTCGTGGCGCCGCTTGGGCGCTGGCGGCGGATCGAGCCGCATCGCGCGGCGCTGATGCGCGCCGAGCTGGAACGGATCGCGGCTGCGGGTGATCTTTCCAGGGATACCTTCGAGCAGGTGAGCAAGAGCCTTGCCTGAGCCGGTCGAGGTCTTTCGCGCCGAAGCGCTGACCGGGGTGCCGCATGGCTTTCTGGGCCGCCGCGGCGGGATTTCGACCGGGCTGGTCGCCGGACTCAACCTCGGTCTTGGCGCGGGCGACGACGAGGCCGCGGTTCAGGTCAACCGCACCCTGGCGATTGCCGCAATCCTGCCCGGCGCCGATCTCGCCACGGTCTATCAGGTCCATTCGGCCAATTGCGTGGTGGCCAATGGACCGTGGCCCGATGCCGCGCGGCCCCACGCCGATGCTCTTGTTACCGACCGGCCCGGGCTCCTGCTGGGGGTGGTTACTGCCGACTGCGCCCCGGTTCTGCTGGCCGACTGCGAAGCCGGGGTGGTCGGAGCCGCCCATGCCGGATGGAAGGGCGCGATCGGCGGGGTCACCGACGCCGCGATCGAAGCGATGGAGGCGTTGGGCGCCCGGCGCGAGCGGATCCGGGCTGCGATCGGTCCGTGCATCGCCCAGCCAAGCTATGAGGTGGACGAGGCCTTTGCCGCGAATTTCATCGCCAGCGATCCGGCCAATGCGCGCTTCTTCATCGAGGGCAAGCCGGGACACCGCCATTTCGATCTCGAAGGCTATGTCGCCCACCGGCTTGAGGCGGCGCGGATCGTCACGGTCGAGCGGATGCGGCTCGATACCTACCCCGATCCGGCCCGGTTTTTTTCCTACCGCCGCGCGACGCACCGCAAGGAACCGAACTATGGCCGCCAGATGTCGCTGATCGGGCTGGGCTGAACCCCTTGCGCGCGGTGCAATCGGGGGTGAAAAATTGGCTGTTGGCACAGGCGGCCATCGCGTCTATCAGGCGCGCCAAATCGTTGGCTTGACCGGCGCCATGCCGGGCTTGTAACGGTTCTTGCAGGGGTTTCCTGGGCGCAGGATTTGGGACGGCTTCCCCGCCTTGGCCAGCCTTCGGGTATCGGGCACAAGCGGTGAAACCATATGGAACGGGACAAGTTCGACCATGGCAAATGAGGCTGGCACCGACGCTCCCGCCGTTGACGGCGAAGGCGTACGGCGGCGCGATTTCATCAATATCGCTGCGGTAAGCGCGGCGGGCGTGGGCGGCGTCGCCGTCGTCGTGCCGCTGGTGGCCCAGATGTGGCCATCTGCTGACGTGCTGGCAGAAAGCTCGACCGAGGTCGATATCGGCGCGATCCAGCCCGGCCAGGCGATCAAGGCAGTGTTCCGCAAGCAGCCAGTGTTCATCCGCAACCTCAAGCCCGAAGAGATCGAGGCCGCCAACAAGGTTGACGTCGCCACGCTGCGCGATCCGCAGACCCTGGCTGAGCGGACCAAGGAAGGCCATGAAAACTGGCTGATCACCATGGGCGTTTGCACCCACCTGGGCTGCGTGCCGCTGGGCACAGGCGAGGGCGAGTCGAAGGGCGAGTTTGGCGGCTATTTCTGCCCCTGCCACGGCTCGCACTACGATACCGCCGCGCGCATCCGCAAGGGCCCGGCTCCCAAGAACCTGCATGTGCCTGACTACGAGATCAACGGCACTGTCGTGAAGATCGGCTGAGGTAGACCATCATGAGCTTTCCCTGGGCAAAGGAATACAAGCCGAGCCACCCCTTCATGGTGTGGATGGACGAAAAGCTGCCGCTTCCCCGGCTGGTCTACAACGCGGTGGGCGGCGGTTATGAAGTGCCGCGCAACATCAACTACCTGTGGAACTTCGGGTTTCTTGCGGGGCTGTGCCTGGTCATCCAGATCGTCACCGGGGTGGTGCTGGCGATGCATTTCGGCGGCGACACCCGCGTTGCCTTCGATTCGACCGAGCACATCATGCGCGACGTCAACTGGGGCTGGATGCTGCGTTATGGCCACGCCAACGGCGCGGCGGCCTTTTTCGCGGTGATCTACATGCACATCTTCCGCGGCTTCTACTACGGCTCGTACAAGGCCCCGCGCGAGATGATCTGGCTGCTCGGCGTGGTGATCTTCCTGCTGATGATGGCCACGGCCTTCATGGGCTATGTGCTTCCCTGGGGGCAGATGAGCTATTGGGCCGCGCAGGTCATCACCGGACTGTTCAGCGCGATCCCGCTGATCGGCGATCCGCTCAAGGAATGGCTGCTGGGCGGCTTTGCACCCGATAATGCGACGCTTAACCGCTTCTTCTCGCTCCACTTCCTGCTGCCCTTCGTGATCCTGGGCGTGGTGATCCTGCATGTCTGGTCGCTGCACATCCCTGGTTCGTCGAACCCGACCGGGGTCGAAGTGAAGACCGAGAGCGATACCGTGCCGTTCTATCCCTACTTCGTCGCCAAGGACGGGTGGACGATCGGCGTTTTCATGATCGTCTATGGCATGTTCGTGTTCTTCATGCCCAACGCGCTGGGCCACCCGGACAACTACATCCCGGCCAACCCGATGCAGACCCCGGCGCACATCGTGCCCGAATGGTATTTCTGGCCGTTCTACGCGATCCTGCGCAGCTTCACCCAGAATTTCCTGATCTTCGATGCCAAGCTGCTGGGCGTGATGGCGATGTTCGCCGCGATCCTGGTGTGGTTCTTCCTGCCCTGGCTCGACAAGTCGCCGGTGCGCTCGGCCACCTACCGCCCGCTTTACCGCAAGTTCTTCTGGGTGCTGGTGATCGACGTTCTGATCCTGGGCTACCTGGGCGGCGCCCCGGCGGAGCAGCCCTATGTGCTGATCTCGCAGCTGGCGACGATGTACTACTTCCTTCACTTCCTGGTCATCGTGCCGATCGTTTCGTCGATCGAGCGGCCCGATCCGCTGCCCTTCTCGATCACAGAGGCCGTTCTCGGCCACGATCGCGCGGCCGCGTCGGACGCCCAGGGCTGACCACAGGACAGACGGAAAGAGCGAAACATGATCCGCATCATCTCCATCCTCACCGGCCTGTTCTTCACGGTCGCCCTGCTCTGGTCGCTGGCGCTCGATTCGATCCAGCTCAGCAAGGACGGGCTGCCGCACACCGCGGCGCATGCCTTTGGTGAACACAAGCTCAAGCCGCTCAAGCTGGCCAGCGACGGTGCCTTCGGCAAATTCGACAAGGCCCAGTTGCAGCGCGGCTTCGCGGTCTATCAGAATGTCTGCTCGGCCTGCCATTCGATCAAGCAGGTATCCTATCGCAGCCTCACCGCGCTCGGCTACAACGAGGTTGAGGTCAAGGCGATCGCCGCCGCGGCGACGATCAACGCCAAGGATCCGCTGACCGGCGAGATGAAGGATCGCCCCGGCCTGCCGGCCGACAAGTTCCCGCCGGTGCTCTATGCCGGAACCGGAACTCCGCCCGATCTGTCGCTGATCACCAAGGCGCGGCACGGCGGTGCAGCCTATGTCTATTCGCTGCTGACCGGTTACAAGGACAGCCAACCGGCCAAGCTGGTCGAGCATTTCCCCGACGCGAAAACGCCCGAGGGCATGTTCTACAACCCCTACTTCGCCAATCTCAACATCGCGATGACTCCGCCGCTGACCGCCGACGGCCAGGTGACCTATTCCGACGGCACCCCGGCAACGGTCGATCAAATGGCCAAGGACGTCTCCGCCTTCCTCGTCTGGACTGCTGAGCCCGAGCTGGAAAAGCGCCATCAGACGGGCGTGTGGTGGCTCGGCTTCCTGCTCTTCGTCACGGTGCTGGCCTATATGAGCTATCGCAACGTCTGGGCCGAAAAGAAGGGCCACTGAGCGGGGGCGGCGGCGCCCCTCAAGGGCCCTTGCGCGTAAAATGAAAACGGGGCGCCCTCAAGCCGGGGGCGCCCCGTTCTCGTTTTTCCGCTATGGGCAAACGTCAGTCGTTGCCTGCGATCAGGGAGCGATAGGCCCAGCCGCCCAGCGTCCCGCCAATCAGCGGCGCCACCCAGAACACCCACAGCTGTTCAAGCGCGATGCCGCCCTCAACCAGCGCCGGCCCGGTGCTGCGCGCCGGATTGACCGAGGTGTTGGTTACGGGGATCGAGATCAGGTGGATCAGCGTCAGCGCCAGCCCGATCGCAATCGGGGCAAAGCCGCCAGGTGCCTTGCCGTGGGTAGAGCCCATGATCACGATCAGGAAGAAGGCGGTCATCACCACCTCGGTAACGAATCCCGCAGCCAGCGCGTACTTGCCGGGCGAATGATCGCCAAACCCGTTGCTGGCCAACTTGCCAGGGGCCAGCTCCCAGCCGGGCATCCCGCAAGCGATCCAGTAAAGCAGGAACGATGCCGCAATCGCACCGATCACCTGGGCGACGACATATGGCGCGACATTTCCCGACGGAAAGCGCCCTCCAGCCCATAGCCCCACTGTCACCGCGGGATTGAAATGCCCGCCCGAAACATGCCCGACGGCATAGGCCATGGTCAGAACAGTCAGGCCGAAGGCCAGGCTTATCCCAAGGGTCCCCACGCCGGCGCCGGCGAGTACCGCGGTTCCGCAACCACCGAGCACCAACCAGAATGTCCCGAAGGCCTCCGCAAGAAGGCTTTTTGTGTCCTTCATATTCCCCTCCATCGTGTCGCCTTGATGCAACCCGCGCAGGCTGCGGCACACCGATCGGAAGGTAAAGCTCTAATTTGTCGTCATTATTATGAAAGCGTTGACCGAAGGCGAGCGCTGGAGCATAGGGCGCGCCGGTTACGCCGTTGGCGCGCGGGTATAGCTTAGTGGTAAAGCTCCAGCCTTCCAAGCTGGCTATGCGGGTTCGATTCCCGCTACCCGCTCCAGCCGCATCCCCCCGAAAAGCCGATCCGAAGCCGCGCTCCGCAAAGCGCCAGGCAAGCCTGTCCGCTTGCCGGCCCAAGCATGGTAAGGTTTTGATTTTACGTGGGAATGGTGCTGCTGGGGAGGATTGAACTCCCGACCTCACCCTTACCAAGGGTGCGCTCTACCACTGAGCTACAGCAGCGTTTGTGCCTGACGGCGAGGGCGCGCTATTGGTCTGGCCGCCGGGCAATGTCAAGCGGGGCTTGAGGTTTGCGCGGCAGGTCGCCAAGATTCAGCAGATGAGCCAGAACCCCGAGCAACAAACGCGCGAACAGCGATTGG
Organism: Novosphingobium sp.; assembly: GCA_024236215.1. Lineage (GTDB taxonomy): Bacteria > Pseudomonadota > Alphaproteobacteria > Sphingomonadales > Sphingomonadaceae > Novosphingobium. The sequence continues at coordinate 173,057 of JACKKX010000003.1, read as the reverse complement.
CTGCCAGGCTGCGCGAGAACTTGCGCCGCCGCAAGGTGCAGGCGCGGGAAATCGCGCGCGAGGGTGACGCAAGGCTTTCCAAATCCGAGGCGGATGGCTAGGGCGGGCCAGTCTCGTGCCGCCCCGCCGGGGATCGTCAGCGGCACCGAAAGCCACGGAGTTGCAAGTGCCGCGCCTGATTCTAGTCCGCCACGGCCAGAGCCAGTGGAACCTGGAAAACCGCTTCACCGGCTGGTGGGATGTCGACCTCACCGCCAAGGGCGAGGACGAGGCGCGCGCCGCGGGCGCCTTGCTCAAGGAGCGGGGCATGCTTCCCACGGTGGCTTTCACCAGTTTTCAGACCCGCGCGATTCGCACCCTGCATTTCGCGCTGGAGGCTGCGGGACGGCTATGGATCCCCGAAACCAAGGACTGGCGGCTCAATGAGCGCCACTATGGTGGGCTGACCGGGCTAGACAAGGCCGAGACCGCAGCCCGGCACGGTGACGAGCAGGTCAGGATCTGGCGCCGCAGCTTCGATACGCCCCCGCCGGTGCTGGAAGATGGCAGTCAGTTCGATCTCAAAGCCGATCCGCGCTATGCGGGAATCGCGATCCCATCGACCGAGAGCCTCAAGGACACCATCGCCCGCGTGCTGCCTTATTACCAGGCGGCGATCGCTCCGGCATTGCAGGCTGGCGAAACGGTGCTGGTCGCCGCGCACGGCAACAGCCTGCGTGCGCTGGTCAAGCACCTTTCGGGCATTTCCGATGCCGAGATCACCGGGCTGGAAATTCCCACCGGCCAGCCGATCGTCTTCGAACTCGATGCCGATCTCAACGCGCTGGAGCGCTACTACCTGTCGGAGCGTTGAAATGACTGCACCCGTCGCGATCGTCATGGGCAGCCAGTCGGACTGGGCGACGATGAGCCGCGCCGCCGAGGCGCTCGACAAGCTGGGGGTGGCCCACGACGCGCGGATCGTCTCCGCCCACCGCACGCCGCAGCGGCTGGTGAAGTTCGCGCAAGGCGCGGCCGACGAAGGCTTTCAGGTAATCATCGCTGGCGCAGGCGGTGCGGCGCACCTGCCGGGGATGGTCGCCTCGATGACCCACCTGCCGGTGCTGGGCGTACCGGTGCAGTCCAAGGCGCTTTCGGGGCAGGACAGCCTGCTCTCGATCGTGCAGATGCCGGCCGGAGTGCCGGTCGGCACCCTGGCGATCGGCGAGGCCGGGGCGACCAACGCCGGTCTGCTCGCCGCCTCGATCCTGGCCCTGAACGATCCGGCGCTGGCCGAGCGGATCAAGGCATTCCGCGCCGCGCAGGCCGATTCGGTCGCCGAGCGGCCGAGCTGACGGGCGCGCGATGATCGTCCCGCCCGGAGAGACCATCGGCATTCTTGGCGGCGGCCAGCTGGGCCGGATGCTGGCGCTGGCGGCGGCGCAGTTGGGCTACCGGGTTCACATTTTCGCCCCCGAGCAGGATGCGATCGCCGCCGATGTCTGCGCGCGCTTTACCCATGCCCGCTGGGATGATGCCCCCGCGCTGGCCGAATTCGCCGCCGATTGCGCCGTGGTGACCTATGAGTTCGAGAATGTGCCCGTCGCTCCATTGAAGGCGCTGGACCCGGCGCAATTGCAGCCCGGTCTGCGCGCACTGGAAGTGGCGCAGGACCGGCTCAGCGAAAAGCGCTTCGTCGAGGGGCTGGGCGGCAAGACAGCGCCCTTCATGGCGATCGACACGCGCGAGGATCTGGACCAGGCGCTGATCCGGATCGGCGCACCCGGAATCCTCAAGACCCGGCGCGAAGGCTATGACGGCAAGGGCCAGTGGCGGATCATGGCCGATCACGATGCCGATGCGATCAGCCTTTCAGGCCAGCCGCTGCTCTACGAAGGCTTCGTGCATTTCGCGCATGAATTCAGCGTGATCCTGTGCCGCGGCCACGATGGCACGGTGGTGTTCTGGGACAGCGCGGAAAACATACACAAGGGCGGGATTCTCGATACTTCGTGCCTGCCCGCCCCGCCGCAAGTGCTAGCCCAGGTGCCCGCCGCGCGTGAACTGGCGGCAAGGGTCGCAATGTCGCTTGGTTATGTTGGAGTGCTGGCGCTGGAATTCTTTGCCACCGCCGAAGGCCCGGTATTCAACGAAATGGCCCCCCGAGTGCACAATTCGGGACACTGGTCGATCGAGGGGGCGCTGACCAGCCAGTTCGAGAACCATGTGCGCGCAATCTGTGGCCTGCCGCTGGGCCACACCCGGCTGACCGCGCCGCGCGTGGAAATGCGCAACCTGATTGGCGACGAAGCCCACGATTGGGACAAGATCCTGGCCGATCCTGCCAATCACCTGCACCTCTATGGCAAGGCTGCGGCGCGGCCCGGGCGCAAGATGGGCCACGTTACCCGGCTGACCCTGGCATGAAGCCCGAAATCTTCCTGATTGCGGCGGTGGCGCGCAACGGGGTGATCGGCAGTGAGGGGCGGCTGCCCTGGCACATCCCGGTCGATCTGCGCCGGTTCAAGGCGCTGACCATGGGGCTTCCGATGGTGATGGGCCGCAAGACCTTCGAATCGCTGCCCGGTCTGCTGCCGGGCCGCCGCCATATCGTACTCAGCCGGGATGCGGGCTGGGCCGAGGAAGGCGCGGAAGTGGTCCGTTCGGTCGGCGAAGCCTTGCAGCGGGCCAACGCGCCGCACGTCGCGGTGATCGGCGGAGCGCTTGCCTATGAGCTGTTACTGCCGCTGGCCGACCGGATCGAGCTGACCGAGGTCGATCTTGCCCCGCCCGGCGACACCCATTTCCCGCCGCACGACCGCGCCGAATGGGACGAGAGCTTTCGCGAGCACCACGGCGCGGCGGGCGCGATCCCGGCCTTTGATTTCGTCACTTTGCTGCGTAAGAAAGCCTCAACGCAGGAGGGGTGATGCGCAAGCGATTCTGGATACCGCTGGCCGTGCTGGGCCTGGCCGCCGTTGGCCTGTTCGGCTTCGGGCCGGGCTATCTCGAAAACAGCATGAACAAGATCGACGGCAAGGAATCGATCCCGGTCAGCGCCGAGGCTTTGGCCCTGCACAAGACCCTGCAGATCGTCGATCTCCATTCCGACACCCTGATGTGGCAGCGCGACCTGCTGAAGGCATCGAATCGGGGCCATGAGGACCTGCCCCGGCTCGAGGCCGGCAATGTCGCCTTGCAGGTATTCTCAAGCGTGACCAAGACCCCGCGCGGGCAGAACTACGATGGAAACGGCGGCGATAGCGACAACATCACCCCGCTGGTGATCGCCCAGCTCCAGCCGCTGCGCACCTGGAACTCGCTGCTCGAACGCTCGCTGTGGCATGGAATCAAGCTCGATCGCGCGGCGGCGGGCTCCGGTGGAAAACTGGTCAAGGTAGCCGATCCGGACGGGCTCGATGCCCTGCTGGCGGCGCGCTCCGGGGGTAAGGGGCCGGTCGGCGCCATGCTCTCGATCGAAGGGCTGCAAGACCTCGAAGGCGATATCCGCAATCTCGACCGGCTCCATGCCGCGGGCTTCCGCATGGCGGGCCTGGCGCATTTCTTCGACAACGACGTCGCCGGATCGATGCACGGGATCAACAAGGGCGGATTGACCCCGTTCGGCCGCCAGGTGGTGCCGCGGATGGAAGAGCTGGGGATGATCGTCGATATCGCCCATTGCAGCCACCAGTGCGTTGCTGAGGTTCTGGCCATGGCCCGCCGCCCGGTGGTGTTCAGCCACGGCGGGGTCCAGGCGACCTGCAAGGTCAACCGCAACCTCACCGACCCCGAGATCGTCGGCCTGGCACGGACCGGGGGTGTGGTGGGGATCGGATACTGGGACGGCGCGGTCTGCGACACTTCCCCGCGCGCGACCGCAAAAGCGATCAGGCACGTGCGCGATCTGGTCGGGATCGACTATGTCGCGCTGGGCAGCGACTATGACGGGGCGACCACGGTGCGGTTTGACACCTCGGGCCTCGTCCAGGTGACCCAGGCCCTGCTCGACGAAGGGTTCAGTCCCGAGGAAATCCGCAAGGTAATGGGCGGCAATGCCCTGCGCGTGATCCGCGCCGGGATCGTGCCGCTGGCGCAGGCAGGAGCGGCCCCGGCGCAATGACCATCGTGCGGCTCGATGCCTCTCAGCCGATGCCTGCCTCGCTGGCCGGGGCGGTGATTGCGCTGGGCAATTTCGACGGCTTCCACCGCGGCCATCAGCACGTGGTCGGCGCGGCGGTGGACTGGGCGCGGGCCGAAGGCCGCCCGGCGATCGTCGCCACCTTCGATCCGCACCCGGTGCGCTTTTTCGCGCCCGATGCCGCGCCCTTTCGCCTCACCACGCTCGATCAGCGCGAGGAGCTGTTCGCCGCAGCCGGGGCCGATGCGATGCTGGTCTTCGCCTTTGACGCGGCCTTGGCGGCAACCACGGCGGAGGATTTCATCCAGGTTCTGCTCGCCCGCCACCTTGCCGCCGGGGCGGTGGTTACCGGCGAGGATTTTACCTTTGGCAAGGGCCGCAGGGGCAATGTCGGCCTGCTGACCGATCTCGGGCGGGAATGCGGGCTGGCTGCGCGTGCGATCACCCCGGTCAGCGATGGTGGCGAGGTGGTCTCATCCAGCCGAATCCGCGATGCCCTGAAGGCCGGAGACTGCGCCGCCGCCACCCACCTGCTGACCCGTCCTTTCGCGATCCGGGGTACGGTCCAGCATGGTGACAAGGTGGGGCGCAGCATCGGCTATCCCACAGCCAACCTCGCGCTGGGCAGCTACCTGCGCCCGCGCTACGGCATTTATGCCGTCACCGGCACGCTGGCCGACGGGCGGGTGCTCCACGGCGCGGCCAACCTTGGCGTGCGCCCCCATTTCGATCCGCCCAAGGAGCTGCTCGAACCGCACTTCTTCGATTTTGCGGGCGATCTCTACGGGCAGGAAATCGAGGTGGCCTTCCACCACTTCTTGCGCGGCGAGGCCAAGTTCGAGAGTATCGAGGCGCTGACCGCCCAGATCGAAGCCGATTGCCACGCCGCCCGGGCCTTGCTCGCATGAACCGCACGTCGCTGCGCAAATGGCTTCTGCGGCTGGCGATGGTCTTCGTCGCCGCGATCTTCACGATCATGGTGGTCAACCTCTGGTGGCTGGCCGATGCACCGCCGGGCTATGTCAAGCTGATCGCCCACCGCGGCGCCCATCAGCTGTTCGATCACAAGGACCTCGGCCGCGACACCTGCACCGCCAGCCGGATCGAAAAGCCCTATCACCTCTATCTCGAAAACACGCTGGCCTCGATCGACCAGGCCAAGCGACTGGGCGCGCAGATGATCGAGGTGGACATCGCCCCGACCGCCGATGGCCGGATCGCGCTGTTCCATGACTGGACGCTCGATTGCCGCACCAACGGTTCGGGCGAGGTGCGAAGCAAGACCCTCGCCCAGCTCAAGGCGCTCGACGCCGGCTATGGCTACAGCGCCGATGGCGGCAAGACCTTTCCCTTTCGCGACAAGGGCGTGGGGCTGATCCCCAGCCTTGAGGAAGCCTTGCAACTGGCGGGCGACAAGCCGTTGCTGTTCAACTTCAAAGGCAAGGATCCTGCCGAGGCCGACCTGCTGTTTGCCGCGCTGAAGGCCGCCGGGCGCGATTCGGTGAAGTTGGGCGATGGGTTCTACGGCGGCGGTGAGGCCGGGCCGGTGGCACGGATGCGCAAACTCATGCCCGGAGCCTGGGTGTTCAGCAAGGATAGCGCAGCGGCCTGCACCAGGGCCTATGCGCTGCAAGGCTGGTTGACGATTACGCCTGATGAGTGCCGAGGCGGCACGCTGATGGTCCCGCTGAACCGCCAGTGGGCCTTCGCCGGCTGGCCCAACCGGCTGCAGCAGCGCCTGGCCGCGGTAGGCGGACGGGTGATCGTGATTGCGCCGCTTGGCGGAGCGGGCGGCACCGGGCTCGATCTGCCCGAACAGCTGCGCGAGGTTCCGGCCAGCTTCACCGGCTATGTCTGGATCGAGGATATCTGGACGCTCGGCCCGGCGCTTCGCCCCGCGCTCAACAAGCGCAACCCGGTCGAGGAAGCCGAGACCGCCGCCGCCATCGCCGCGCGCCGGGCCGCCCGGGATTGACCGTGGGGGACTGGCGCGGCCTCCGGCTTTGCTCTAACGGCGGCGCGTCATGACCGAACAGCGCGATTACAGAGACACCGTCTTCTTGCCGAAGACCGATTTTCCCATGAAGGCCGGCCTCCACCAGAAGGAGCCGGTGATTGCCGCGCGCTGGGAAGCGGAAAAGCTGTACGAGCAGCTGCGCGATGCCCGCCGCGGGCGCGAGACCTTCATGTACCATGACGGTCCGCCCTATGCGAACGGCGACATGCACATCGGCCATGCGCTCAACCACACGATCAAGGACATGGTCTGCCGCACGCAGAACCTGCTGGGCAAGAACGCACCCTACGTTCCGGGCTGGGATTGCCACGGCCTGCCGATCGAATGGAAGGTTGAGGAACAGTACCGCAAGGCCAAGAAGAACAAGGACGAGGTTCCCCTCCTCGAATTCCGCGCCGAATGCCGCGCCTATGCCCAGCACTGGGTCGACGTGCAGCGCGGGCAGTTGAAGCGGCTGGGGGTGATGGCCGACTGGGAAAACCCCTACCTCACCATGCAGGCGGAGAGCGAGGCGACGATCGTTGCCGAACTGCTCAAGTTCGCGACCTCTGGCCAGCTCTATCGCGGGGCCAAGCCGGTGATGTGGTCCCCGGTCGAAAAGACCGCGTTGGCCGAAGCCGAGGTCGAGTACGAGGACATCGTCTCGACCCAGATCGACGTGGCGTTCGAGATTGTCGATTCACAGGTCGAGGAGCTGAAGGGCGCCTATGCGGTGATCTGGACCACCACACCGTGGACGATCCCGGTCAACCAGGCGATCGCCTTTGGTTCCGGCTTCATCTACGAATTGTTTGAACTGGATGGGCGCAAATTTTTCGCCCAGAAAGACCTGTCCGCCGATCTACTCTTCAGAATGGGCAAGATCACCCGCGAGCAGCTGAACATCCTCAAACAGGGGGGGGCCGTCGAAATCGGAGGCTACCAATTGTTGCGGGAGCTAGTTCACGGCTTTAATTGTGATCTTACCGGAACCATCGCCCGCCACCCAATGCACCATCTCGGCGGGTTCTTTGCCGAACCGCGGCCGTTGCTGCCGGGCGACTTCGTCACCACCGACAGCGGCACGGGCCTCGTCCACATGGCGCCCGATCACGGCGAGGACGATTTCGAGCTGTGCAAGGCGCATGGGATCAACCCCAAGTTCGCGGTCGAAGGCGATGGCAAATACCGTGAAGACTGGGCATGGCTGGGCGGACAAGGCTCGGTCATCAACCCCAAGTTCAACGCGCCCGACGGGCCGATCTGTTCGGATCTGCGCGAAGCCGGCGGGCTGCTGGCGGCGAGCGCCGATTACCAGCATAGCTACCCGCATTCGTGGCGTTCGAAAGCCAAGGTGATCTACCGCTGCACGCCGCAGTGGTTTGTGCCGATGGACAAGCAGTTGGCCGATGGCCGGACCCTGCGCGAAACCGCGATGGCCGAGATCGAGCGCGTCCAGTTCACCCCGGATAAGGGCCGTAACCGGATCGGTTCGATGGTCGCGGGTCGTCCCGACTGGGTGCTCAGCCGCCAGCGCGCCTGGGGGGTGCCGATCACGCTGTTCGTGAACCGCAAGAGCGGCGAATATCTGGTCGACGCGGCGGTCAACGGACGGATCGTTGCCGCCGTGCGCGAACAGGGGATCGACGCCTGGACGCCGGACACCGCGCATGGCTTCCTGGGCGACAAGTACAACCCCGACGAGTGGGAAGCAGTCAGCGACATCCTCGACGTCTGGTTCGATTCGGGCACCAGCCACGCCTATGTGCTGGAATCGGATCGCTGGCCTGATTTGTCATGGCCCGCCGATATCTATGTCGAAGGCTCCGACCAGCATCGCGGCTGGTTCCAGTCAAGTCTGCTGGAAAGCTGCGCCACCCGCGGCCGCGCGCCCTACGACCGGATCCTGACCCACGGCTTCACCATGGATTCCAAGGGCATGAAAATGTCCAAGAGCCTGGGCAACACTGTCGATCCCAACAAGGTGATGGAAACCTATGGCGCGGATATCATCCGGCTGTGGGCGCTCTCGGTCGATTTCACCGAGGATCACCGGATCGGCGACGAAATCCTCAAGGGCGTTTCCGACCAGTACCGCAAGCTCAGGAACACCTTCCGCTACATGCTGGGCGCGCTCGACGGGTTCAGCGAGGCCGAGCGGGTTCCGGTCGATGCCATGCCCGAGCTGGAACGCTACATCCTCGCGTTGCTGGCGAAAATGGATGCGACGTTGCGTGAAGCGGTCGAGACCTTCGATTTCAACACCTATGTCCGCGCGCTGAGCGATTTCTGCAACGAAGACCTCTCGGCCTTCTTCTTCGATATCCGCAAGGACTGCCTCTATTGCGACGCGCCCGGCGATCCCAAGCGGATGGCCTATCGCACCACGCTCGACATGCTGTTCCACGCGCTGGTCCGCTGGGCCGCGCCGGTGCTGGTGTTCACGGCCGAGGAAGTGTGGGGCACGCGCTATCCCGAAGCGGGATCGGTGCACCTGCTGGAATGGCCGGAGGTGCCCGTGGTCGAGGTTGACTTGGCGCGCTGGGAAGAACTGCACGCGCTGCGCGGCCAGGTGCTTGAGGCGATCGAGCCGCTGCGCCGCGAGAAAATGCTGGGCTCCGGGCTTGAGGCCGAAGTGACCGTATTTGCCGATGCGCCCGAAGCCGATCTGGCCGAGCTGTTCATCACCGCGACAGTCACGCGCGGGCAAGGCATCACCGTGAGCAAGACCTCCCACCACAAATGCGGCCGTTGCTGGCGCCATCTGCCCGAAGTGGCAGAGGATGGCGCGCTGTGTTCCCGCTGCGAAGGCGTGGTCGGCGCGTGATGGCCCCTGCCGCCGCCAACCGCGCCAAGGGCCTGGCCCTGGCCGCGCTGATCCTGATCGCGGATCAGTGGCTCAAGCACTATGTCACCCGCACGCTGGGGCTCGATCTCGATGGCGAGCAGATCAAGCTACTGCCGTTCTTCGACCTTACCCGCACTTCGAACTTCGGGGTCTCGCTGGGGATGTTCACCGCCCATTCGATGGAGATGCGCTGGGGACTGATCGGGATGACCGCCGGGATTGCCGCGGCGGTGCTGGTCTGGCTGCTGCGCGAGGAGAAGCTGGCCGACATCCTGCCGCTGGGTCTGGTGCTGGGCGGGGCGCTGGGCAATATCCGCGATCGCTGGCTATTCGGCCATGTGATCGACTATGCCGATCTCCATTTCGGGGAATGGCGCCCGTTCCTGGTCTTCAACCTGGCCGACGCGGCGATTACCGTGGGTGTCCTGATTATCCTTGCCCGATCCTTCCTTTCGCGCGAAAAGCGCCACGACAGCCACGCGGGCGAACCCGCGACGGAGAATTGATACCATGCGTAAGTCTGCTGCCCTGATCGTTGTTGTCGCCGGATCGACCGTGCTTGCCGGCTGCGGCGGCGGCGGTCTGTTCAACCGCAAGCGGCCCGACGAATTTGCCGTGCAGCGCCAGGCCCCGCTGGTCGTGCCCCCCGATTTTGCTCTGGTGCCGCCGGCCCCGGGCGCGCCGCGTCCCGCTGAATCCAATGCCGCCGCGCAGGCGCAGGATGCCCTGTTCGGCCCGCCGCAGGCCCGCAGCGGGGTTGAGGGCGCGCTCGATTCGCGCGCCGGACAGGCCGCGCCTTCGATCCGCTCGACCGTGGGCGATCCGGCCACCAACACCGTTGCCGAAGGCGCAGTGACTCGCGACATCATCGCCGCTCCCGAGGGTGACGGGCGTGAGGCGCAGGCCGGCGCCGGAAACTAGATCCGGCTTCGGATTTGCAATTGGAATGGGGCTCGCCGGTGGCGGGCCCTTTTCATTGGTACTCGACCGACTGATCGGGATCGCGGGCGGCGAGCAGCTTGTCGATCTTGCGCCCATCCATGTCGATCACCTCGAAGCGCCAGCCCTGATCGTGGAAATGCTCGCCCTCGTGCGGCAGCTTCTTGAGTACCGAGAGGGCAAATCCGGCGGCAGTGGCAAAGTCCCGCGTCTCGGGCAGATCGATCCCGAGCAGATCCGCCATGGCGTCGGCAGGAAGCGCACCGGCGAGCAGCAGCGACCCGTCCTCGCGCTCGACCACCAGCGGATCGTCGCCCTCATCCTGGTGGCTGGCGAACTGGCCGACGATCGCCGAAAGCAGATCGGCCGGGGTTACCACCCCTTCGAGATGGCCGTATTCGTCATGGACCAGCGCCATGGCCACGTCCGATTGCTGGAGCAGGCGCAGCGCGTCCATCGCATCGAGCTGATCGGGGATCACCTCGGCCCGGCGCATCAGGCGGCCAACCTGCGGCTTGCGCCCGGCGAGCAGCACCTTGAGCACGTCCTTGACCTTGATCACCCCGACGATGTTGTCGGGACTGCCATCGGCGACCGGGAGCAGCGAATGCGGCGAAGCCTTGATCGCGGCGCGCAGCTCGTCCTCGCTAGCACGGCGGTCGATGGTGTCGAGCTCGGTCCGGGGGGTCATCAATTCGCGCACCGGCCGGTCGGCCAGGCGCATGATCCCGGTCATGATCGCGCGTTCTTCCTCCTCGATCACCCCCGATCGCGTGGCCTCGGTGAAGACCATCTGCAATTCCTCGGCGGTGAGCGCGTGTTCGCCCTTGTGCCGCACCCCGATGAGCCGCAACAGCAGGGCCGAGGAGCGGTCGAGCAGCCAGACCATTGGCGCGGTGGCCCGGGAAAGCACGTCCATCGGCCTCGCCGCAATCATCGCGATCGGTTCCGCAGCGCGCAGCGCGATCTGTTTGGGCACCAGTTCGCCCACCACCAGGCTGAAATAGGTGGTCAGCGCGATGGCGATGGCGAACCCGGCCTCGGGCGCCCAGCGTGGCGGCGCACCCAGCGCCACCAGCCGCTCGCCCAGCGGCCCGCCAAGGCTGGCCCCCGAATAGGCTCCGGCGATGATCCCGACCAGGGTTATGCCGGTCTGCGCCGTTGACAGCAGCCGGCCCGGATCGCGCGCCAGCCGCAGCGCCGCCTCGGCTCCGGCATGGCCCTGCTCGGCCAGCACCTTCAGCCGGGCCGGGCGCGCCGAGACGATCGCCAGCTCGGTCATCGCGAACAGGCCGTTAAGCAGGATCAGCGCGGCAATCACCGCGACATCGGACCAGGGAAACGCACTCACCCTGGCTGGCTAGCAGAAATGCGCGCCAAGGCGAAGGGGGTGGGAGGCGCGGTCCAGCAAGTACCGCAATTCATTGACAATAGAGGTGGACAGACGCCATTCAGGTTAACCCGTGCAAGGTCATCGCCAGCTTCTGATCGCAGGGAAGGGATATGCCATGTTGAAACGCCGTCTGATTGTATCGTGTCTCGCTTCGGTTTCGTTGCTGACCGTCTCGGCCTGTGTCACCGATCCCAACACCGGGGAGAAGAAGGTCTCGCGCACCGCGATCGGCGGGGTTGGCGGGGTTGTGGTCGGCGGACTGCTGGGCGGGTTGATCGGCGGCAAGACCGGGCGGATCGTCGGCGCCGGGCTGGGCGGCGTGGCCGGCGCGGCGGTCGGCTATACGATGGACAAGCAGATCAAGGAGCTCAAGGAAAAGACCGCTGGGACCGGGGTGGACGTGACCACCACCGACAACGGCAGCGCGATCCTGGTCAATCTGCCCGATGGGGTAACCTTCGATGTCGCCTCCTACACCCTCAAGCCAGAATTTCGCGCTACGCTGGATCAGGTCGCGCAGAGCCTGCAGGAATATCCCAACAGCCTGGTTGACGTTTACGGCCACACCGATTCGACCGGATCGGACGCCTACAACCAGACCCTGTCGGAAAACCGGGCCCGCACCGTCGCGAACTACCTGATCTCGCGCGGGGTCTCTGCCGCCCGCATTCGTAGCCAGGGCTTTGGCGAGACCATGCCGGTGGCGAGCAACGACACCGATGAAGGCCGCTCCAAGAACCGCCGGGTCGAGATCAAGATCGTGCCCGTGACCCAGGAAGATGTTGCCGCCGCCAGAGCCGCGCAATAGCGCCTAGGAACCGCTGAGTTCGCGCGCCCGGCCCGCCAGGCGCTCGACCGCTGCTGAATGGATCGCAGGCGCGCTGACCAGCACCCCGAAGGCGCGTGGATCGCGCTTGTTATAGCCGATCGGCGCCCCAAAGGCATCGCTCGCCGCGGCGCCGGCTTCGCGCGCAATCAGCGCGGCGGCGCCGATGTCCCACTCGTAGCCCCAGCGCAGCGTGGCGACGAGATCGGCCTCGTCGGCTGCGACCATCGCGATCCTGAGCGCGATCGAATTGGGCTGGTCGACACTGGTCAGATCGGCATCGATCCTTGGCAGCACATGGGCGGGCACCCGCGCACCGGTCAACTCATTGCGCTGGCTTGCCGCCAAGCGCTTGCCATTGCGCCAGGCGCCCCGCCCGGCCTCGCCGTGCCAGAACTCGCCCCTCGCGGGCGCATCTAGCATGCCGATCAGCGGTCGGCCCGCGCTGATCAGCGCAACCGATACCGCCCAGCCTGAACGGCCGCGAATGAAGTCGCGGGTGCCGTCGATGGGGTCAACCAGCCAGATCAGTCCCCCATCGAGCCGTCCGGGATCATCGGCGGTTTCTTCCGACAGCCACCCCGCGGCGGGCAACAGCCCCGCAAGCTCGTGCTTGAGGAACGCATCGACCGCGAGATCGGCCTCGCTCACCGGGCTACCCGGGTCCTTTTCCCACGATTCAAGCGCATGGCCGTGCCCTGGCCAGTGGCCAAGTGCGATCCGCCCGGCCTCCCGCACCACGCGTTCCAGTCGGTCACGGTCGATCATTGGGCATATTTCCGCATTATTGATAACGACTCGCAACTGGCGTTCATATTTCTTGTCCTGACGGGCCCCGGAGGCCTTTTCAAGGCTGCCTCGCTGTGCTTATGCGGCGGCGCGCAATTGGCTTTGTCCCCTCCCCGGAGTCGTCAGAAGATGAACATTCACGAATACCAAGGCAAGGAACTGCTCGCCAAGTTCGGCATCGCTATCCCCAAGGGCATTCCAGCGATGTCCGTTGCCGAGGCGGTGGAAGCCGCGAAGCAGCTGCCCGGGCCGCTTTATGTCGTGAAGAGCCAGATCCACGCCGGCGGGCGCGGCAAGGGCAAGTTCAAGGAGCTGGGCCCCGATGCCAAGGGCGGTGTGCGTCTGGCCAAGTCGATCGAAGAGGTCGAAGCCCACGCCAGGGACATGCTGGGCAACACGCTGGTGACGATTCAAACCGGCGATATGGGCAAGCAGGTCAACCGCCTCTACGTCACCGACGGGGTCGATATTGGCAAGGAATACTACCTCTCGATGCTGGTAGATCGCGCCACCGGGCGGATCGCGATGATCGCCAGCACCGAAGGCGGAATGAGCATCGAGGACGTCGCCCACGAAACGCCCGAAAAGATCGTCACGATCACGATCGATCCCGCTCAGGGCTTCATGCCCCACCATGGCCGGGCCCTCGCCTTCGGGCTCAAGCTCAAGGGTGATCTCAACAAACAGGCCCAGGTGCTGGGCAAGCAGCTTTACGACGCCTTCCTTGCGCTCGATTGCTCGATGATCGAGATCAACCCGCTGGCCGAATGCGATGGCAAGCTGCTGGTGCTAGACACCAAGATGAGCTTCGATTCGAACGCGCTCTACCGTCACCCCGACGTGATGGCGCTACGCGACGAGACCGAGGAAGACCCGGCCGAGATCGAGGCCAGCAAGTACGACCTTGCCTACATCAAGCTCGACGGCAACATCGGCTGCATGGTCAACGGCGCGGGTCTCGCCATGGCGACGATGGACATCATCAAGCTCAACGGCGAATTCCCCGCCAACTTCCTCGACGTGGGCGGCGGCGCCAACAAGGAAAAGGTCACTGCGGCTTTCAAGATCATCCTTCAGGACCCGGCGGTTAAGGGCATCCTCGTCAACATCTTCGGCGGGATCATGAAGTGCGACATCATCGCCGAAGGGATCGTCGCCGCAGCCAAGGAAGTGAACCTCTCTGTTCCGCTGGTGGTCCGCCTCGAAGGCACCAATGTCGAGCTTGGCAAGCAGATCCTCGAAGGATCGGGCCTGCCGATCGTTTCGGCCAGTGACCTGGGCGATGCGGCGAAGAAGATCGTCGCGGAGGTGCGCAAGGCAGCCTGAGCGGAAAGTCAGAGGTTGACGTTTCCGTAAACGTAAACTAGGCGCGAAGGCGTCAAATCACTGGGAAAGGCTTGAAGCACATGAAAGCCCTGGTCTGCGTAAAACGCGTGATCGACTACAACGTGAAGCCGCGGGTCAAGTCCGACGGCACCGGGGTCGATCTCGCCAACGTCAAGATGAGCATGAACCCCTTCGACGAGATCGCGGTCGAAGAAGCGATCCGCCTGAAGGAAAAGGGCGTGGTTTCGGAGATCGTCGCGCTGTCAGTCGGTCCGGCCAAGGCGCAGGAAACGCTGCGCACGGCGCTGGCGATGGGCGCGGACCGGGCGGTGCTGGTCCAAGTTGACGACGGCGTCGAGGTTGAGCCGCTGGCGGTCGCCAAGATCGTCAAGGGTGTCGCCGATGAGGAAGCCCCCGGGTTGATCATCACTGGCAAGCAGGCGATCGACGATGACAGCAACCAGGTCGGCCAGATGGTCGCCGCGCTGATGGGCCGCCCACAGGGCACTTTCGCCAACGAAGTCACGGTGGAAGGCGATTCGGTCGTCGTGAAGCGCGAAGTCGACGGTGGTCTGGAAACTGTCAAGCTGGCGTTGCCCGCGATTGTCACCACTGACCTGCGCCTCAACGAGCCGCGCTATGCCTCGCTGCCCAACATCATGAAGGCCAAGTCCAAGCCGCTCGCGACCAAGGCGCCGGGGGACTACGGCGTGGATATTGCCCCGCGCCTCAAGACCCTCAAGGTCAGCGAACCGCCGGTGCGCAGCGCCGGGATCAAGGTGGCCGACGTCGACGGTCTCGTGGCCAAGCTCAAGGAAATGGGAGTAGCTTGAGATGAAAACTCTCGTTTGGGTCGAACACGACAACGCCTCGGTCAAGGACGCTACCCTGGCCGCCGTCACCGCCGCCTCGCAGCTTGGCGAAGTTCATCTGCTGGTCGCGGGATCGGGCTGCAAGGCGGTGGCCGATCAGGCCGCGCAGATCGCCGGAGTGGGCAAGGTTCACCTGGCCGACGACGCGGCCTATGCCAATGCGCTGGCTGAAAACGTCGCGCCGCTGGTGGCCGACCTGATGGGGCACCACGATGCCTTCGTCGCACCCGCGACCACCACCGGCAAGAACGTGGCCCCGCGCGTTGCCGCACTGCTCGACGTGATGCAGATCAGCGATATCCTCTCGGTCGAAGGCCCCAAGACGTTCACCCGTCCAATCTATGCCGGCAATGCCATCGCCACGGTTGAATCGGGCGATGCCAAGCTGGTGATCACCGTGCGCGGCACGGCCTTTGCCAAGGCGGCGACCAGCGGCGGCTCGGGCAGCGTCGAGACCGTTTCCGGCCCGGGCGATGCCGGGACCAGCAGCTTCGTCGGCAGCGAAATCGCCAAGAGCGAGCGGCCCGAGCTGACATCGGCAAAGATCATCGTTTCGGGCGGCCGCGCGCTCAAGGATGCCGATACCTTCCAGGCCACCATCTTCCCGCTCGCCGACAAGCTTGGCGCCGCAGTTGGCGCCAGCCGCGCCGCGGTCGACGCCGGTTACGTCCCCAACGACTTCCAGGTCGGCCAGACCGGCAAAATTGTGGCGCCCGAAGTCTACATCGCGATCGGCATCTCGGGCGCGATCCAGCACCTCGCGGGGATGAAGGACTCCAAGACCATCATCGCGATCAACAAGGACGAAGATGCGCCGATCTTCCAGGTCGCCGACATCGGTCTGGTCGCGGATCTGTTCAACGCCGTGCCGGAGCTGACCGGCAAGCTTTGACAGGCATTTCTCTGCCGTGCACCGGAAAGGCCCCACATCGGCGGGGCCTTTTGCTTATTGGCGTTCGTATAGCACCAGAGCCGCCCCATCCTCAACCTCGCGCCGCCCATAGCGTTCGAACCCCAGCTTGACTGCCAGTGCATCCGAGGCGGTATGGCCTTCCTCGATCATGCAGGCGATCCGCTGGCGGCCATGGAGGCTGTCGAACCAGGCGAGGCTGGCTTCCATCGCCTCGCGGGCCACGCCCTGCCCCCAGTGGTCCTTGTGGACGATCCAGCCGGCTTCGGGCACATCGTCGAAACCCTTGTCGCTCCCGAAGCCGCGGTGACTGCGGAATATGCCGCAGTTGGCGATGATCCGTTCGTCGTCCCGCAGCCGCACCATGAAGGTGCCGTAGCCGTGGAGCGCCCACGATCCCGCATTGCGGTGAAGGCGGGCAAAGGCATCGGCTTCGCTCGGGGTAAAGCCGCCCAGAAACCGGCGGGTCTCGTCATCGAGGGTCAGGTGATAGAGATCGGCAAGGTCGCGAAGCGCGGGCTGCCAGAGCTCAAGGCGGTCGGTGGTAAGAAGGGGCCGATTCACAGCAAGGCGTCTAGCGCGTGGATCGCAACCCCGACAAGCCCTCCAACCAAGGTACCGTTGATGCGGATGAATTGCAGGTCGCGGCCCACCGCGCCCTCGATCCGCGCGGTGACGGTCTCGGCGTCCCAGCGCTTGACCGTTTCGGACACCAGCCGGACGATCTGATCGCCATAGCGGCTGGCGATGCCGACCACGGTACGCCGCGCAAAACGGTTGATCTGGACTTGGAGGGCAGGATCGTCGCGCAGGTGCCGACCAAGCTCGGTCAGGGCTTCGGCGAACTGCCCGTTCCCCTCGCCCGCCGGGCGCCGCAGCCGCGCGAGCATGCCGGTGCGCAGCCGCTCCCACACCCCTTGCCACCAGGCCGAGACAGCGGGATTGGCAAGCATTTCGCCCTTGAGCCGCTCGACCCGCGCGCGCAGCTCGGCATCGTCCTGCAGATCCTGGGCGAGCTTGGCGAGACCTTCCTCAACCTTGCCGCGCAAGGGATGATCGGGATCGACGATGACTTCGGCGAAAAGCTTGTAGAGCCCGTCGAGCACCGAATTGGCGAGCTTTTCGTCGAGCCCGGTCCAGCGCAGCACCGCGTTGGCGCGCTGGTGGATCAGATCGCGGATCAGTTCCTCATTGTCTTCCAGCGTCAGCCCCGCCCAGCGCACCAGCGAATCGATCACCGGCATGTGGCGGCGATCGGCAATGGTGGTGGACAGCATCTGCCCAAGCAGCGGCGACACTTCGAGCCTGTCGATCTGGCGGAACAGCCCGCCGCGCACCTGATTGCCCAGCCGCTCGGGATCGAGCGATTCGAGCACCTGTGCGGCCAGCTCCGCCGCCCCGTCACGCAGACGGGTGCTGCCGCCCTTGGCCGGATCGGCAAGCCAGTCACCCGCAGCCCCGGCGATGTTCAGACCGGTCATTCGCCGGGCAACGACCTGGGGCGTAAGGAAATTCTCGCGCAGGAACGCCGCCATTGTTTCGGCGATGCGGTCCTTGTTCTCGGGGATGATCGCGGTGTGCGGGATCGGCAGACCAAGCGGATGGCGGAACAGCGCGGTCACCGCGAACCAGTCTGCCATGCCGCCAACCATCCCGGCCTCGGCGAAGGCCAGGACATAGCCCATCGCGGGATGAAGTCCGGCGAAGTGCCGGGCGATGAGGTAGAGCGCGCCCATGGCGACCAGCAGCCCGGTCGCCGCGCGGCGCATCCGCCGCGCCCGATCGATCGTTACCGGGAGGGCTGCCAGACGCAGGACTTGTCCGCGCGCGCTCACTCGGCCGGCACGGCCTCGGCGTCTGGACCGCTGCGCGGAACACGATGACCATGGCCCGGCTCAAAGGTCAGGAACTTGCGTCGCAGCCAGGGCCCGATCCGCTTTTCGAACCCGTCGGCGAGGCTGAAACCGGCCGGGACAATCAGCAGGGTGAGCAGCGTGGAGAGAATCAGGCCGCCGATCACCACCGTGCCCATCGGCGCGCGCCAGGCCCCGTCGCCCGAAAGCGAGACGGCGGTGGGGATCATCCCGGCGGTCATCGCCACGGTGGTCATCACGATCGGCTGGGCACGCTTGTGCCCGGCCTCGACGATCGCATCGAACTGGTTGGCACCGTGGGCCATTTCCTCGATCGCAAAGTCAATCAGCAGGATCGAATTCTTGGCGACGATCCCGAACAGCATCAGGATGCCGATGAACACCGGCATCGAGATCGGCTGGCCGACGACCAGAAGCGCCAGCAACCCGCCCAGTGGCGCAAGGAACAGCGAGCTCATATTGACCAGCGGCGAAACGAAGCGGTGATACAAAAGGACCAGCACTGAAAAAACCAGCAGAACCCCGGCGAGCAGCGCCTTGAGGAAGCTGCTGACCATTTCCTCCTGCCACTTGTCCTGCCCGAACGGCTCCTTGGAGACCCCGCGCGGAAGCTTCTGCATGACCGGCAGTTTCTGGATCGCTGCCATCGCCGTGCCCTGGACCACGCCCTTGGGCAGATCGGCGCCGATGAACACACGGCGATTCTGGTTGTAGCGCTGGATGCTGACCGGACCCGAGCCAAAGCCGATCTCCGCCACCGCCGATAGCGGCACCGAGCCACCGCTGGTCGTGGCAACCGGCAGGTTCTTGAGCGTTGTCAGGTCGCGCCGGGCCTCTTCGGAAAGGCGTACCCGGATCGGCACCTGGCGATCGTTGAGTGAAAATTTGGCAGCATTCTGGTCGATATCCCCGATCGTGGCGATGCGGATCGTCTGGCTGAGTGCGGCAGTTGTTACCCCCATGGTCGCGGCCAGATCGAGCCGCGGCTTGATGATCACCTCGGGGCGGCGCATGTCGGCAGCGACGCGCGGCGCAACCACTTCCTTGAGGCCTTTCATCTGTTCGACCAGGGTTGCGGCTGTCTGATCGAGCAGGACCGAGTCCGAACCGGAGAGCATGATCGAGATTGGCCGTCCGGTCCCGCCGCCGCCGCCGTTCAGGCTCTGAAAGGCAACCCGCGCATCGGGAATGTTCTGCAGTTCCGGGGTCAGCTCGCGCTCGAAATCAAGGCTGCTCTTTTCGCGATCGGCCTTGAGAGTGATGAACAGCCGGGCGTTGCCTTCGCGAATGCGCTCAAGCGCAGCATCGACCTCGGGACGTTCGGAAACCAGCGCGGCGATCCGGTCGGCAACGGCTTCGGTCTGGGCAAGCGTGGTTCCGGGAACCATCTCCACCCCGATCATGCTGAAATCCGAATTGACATCAGGGAAGAACTGGCTCGGGATCGTTCCGAACAAGATCACGGTCAGGGCAAGCGAACCCGCCCCAACCCCCACCATCCAGATCCGGTGGTCCTGCCCCCGGGCCGCAAGACGATCGAGAACGGTGCCGTAATAGGCATTGAACCCTTGACCGAACACGCGGCCGATCCGACGGGTCAGCCAGGCCATGGCGCGCATGATCCACCAGGCCAGGAAGAATGCCAGGCCTATCGCGGCGAGCCAGTAGGCCCAGCCCACGATCGTCCACGCCGCTGCAGCCAGAAAACCGGAGCTGACGAAGGAATCGATCGCCGGAAGCTCGGCAATCGTCTGCTTGAGTTTCGCGGCGCCGACCAGCACACCACCCAGCGGCGCGAGCCAGGCCGCACCAACCAGCAGCACGAGGATCACGGCGATCAGTCGATAGATGGCGTTTGCGCGCACAGGCGCAATCTGCGCGCGCAGCGCCTTGGCCTTGCTGGTATCGAGAGTCCAGTGCAGCACCTTGAGATAGCGATCCATCCAGGGGCCGCTGGCATGTTCGGCATGGCCGTGCGCCTTGAGGAAATAGGCCGCGATCATCGGCGTGATCATTCGCGCCACCGCCAGGCTGAGCAGCACGGAGATCACCACGGTGATCCCGAAATTCTTGAAGAACTGCCCCGAAACGCCCGGCATCAGGCCCACCGGCAGGAACACCGCGACGATCGAGAAAGTGGTGGCGACAACCGCAAGCCCGATCTCGTCGGCCGCGTCGATCGAGGCTTGATAGGCGCTCTTGCCCATGCGCATGTGCCGAACGATATTCTCGATCTCGACAATCGCATCGTCGACCAGAACGCCCGCAACCAGGCCAAGCGCGAGCAGCGAAAGGCTGTTGAGCGTGAAACCGAACCAGGCATCCATGATCCAGAAGGTCGGGATCGCCGAAAGCGGGATCGCGATCGCCGAGATCACCGTCGCGCGCCAGTCACGCAGGAAGAAGAACACCACGATCACGGCGAGGATCGCGCCCTCAACCATCGAGGAAATCGAGCTTTCGTACTGCTGCTTGGTATAGTCGACCGAGGTGAACAGGCGGGTAAAGCGGATCCCGGCATGCTCTTTCTCGATCTTGTGGATCTCTTCGAGAGCTCCGTCGTAAACCGAGACGTCCGAAGCGCCGCGCGCGCGCGAAATGCCAAACGTTACGACCGGCTTGCCGTTGACCTTGCCGATCGTGGTGACCTCACCGTAACTGTCAGTCACCTTGGCGAAATCGGACAGCTTGACCGTGCGTCCACCGCCCAGCGGAACATCGGTTTGCGAGAGCTCAAAGGCCGTCTTGGCGTTGCCCAGCACGCGCACCGACTGGCGCGATCCCGCGATCTCCGCTTTGCCGCCTGCGGCATTGACATTGAGCTGGCGCAGTACGCCGTTGACCTGGCTGGCGGTCACGCCAAGCGACTGCATCTTGGCCGGATCGAGCGTCACGCGGATTTCACGGTTGACCCCGCCGCCGCGCTCGACCGATGCCATGCCGGTGATCGAGAGCAGCCGCTTGGCAACCGTATCGTCGATGAACCACGACAGCTGCTCAAGCGTCATGTCATCGGCGGACACGGCGAAATAGGCGATCGGATCCGAAGATGTTTCGGCCTTGAAAACCTGCGGCTCAAGAATGCCGTCGGGCAGTTCGCCGCGGGCCTGATCGACCGCGTTCTTGACCTCGTTGACTGCCTCGTTGATGTCCTCGCCGATCTGGAATTGTACCAGCGTCTGGTTGGAGCTTTCCGAAGCGGTCGAGCTGATCGATTCGACCCCGCTGATAGTCCGGACAGCAGCCTCGACCTTCTGCGTTATCTGGGTTTCGATCTCGGTCGGGGCGGCGCCCGGCTGCGAGATTACCACGATCACCATCGGAAATTCGATGTTCGGATCGTTCTGCACCTTCATCGAACTGAACGAGAGGATTCCCGCAAGCATCAGCCCGATAAAGATGATGATCGGAACGACCGGGTTGCGGATCGACCAGGCCGAAATGTTGCGGAAGTTCATCGCTCAGGTTCCTGCCGGGCCGTCTATTGGCGCGCCGCTGAAGGCTTCACGGTCTCGCCTGGCGAAAGGAATCCGCCTGCCCGCAACACCACCCGCTCGGTCCCGGCCAATCCCTGGACGATGGCGATGCCCTTGCTGGTCACCACGCCAAGCTTGATGTCGCGCCGCTCAACTTTGTTGTCCTTGTCGACCACGTAGACATAGCTGCCCTTGTTGTCAGACTGGATCGCGGATTCGGGCAGCATCGGCGCCACCACGGTGCCGGCCTTGATAACGGCGCTGGCAAAGCCGCCAGGGCGAATTTCTGGCGAATAGGCGAGCGCGATCCGGGCAACCCCCTGGCGCGACACCGGATCGATAACCGGGGCAACCTGCCAGATCTGCCCGGCAAACGATCGATCCGATCCTACCGGCGTTACTTCGGCGCTGACCCCACTTGACACCTGCGCAAGATCGGATTCGCCCAGCATGGCGCGCAATTCCATCTCGCCGCCCTTGGCCAGCCGGAACAGTACGCCCGAACCGGCTGATACTACCTGACCAGGCTCAATCCGCCGCTCAAGCACCAGGCCAGCAGCCGGTGCAACGACGTTGAGCCGCCGGGTCTGCGCCTTGAGAACGCCGAGCTGGGCACCGGCCACCCGCACCTGAGCGGCCGCCGCATCGCGGGTCGCGGTGAGGCGATCGATATCGGCCTTGGAAACGAAGCCGCGGTCCACCAGCTTGAGCGCACGGTCGAGGTTGGACTGCGCCAGCTGGGCGTTGGCCCGCGCGACCTCGATCTGAGCGGCCTGGCTGGCCTGCTGCTCTGTCTGGACCGAGCGATCGATCACTGCCAGCACCTGGCCAGCGCCGACCCACTGGCCCGGCTCAACCAGCACCGAGACGACCTGGCCACCTTCTCCGGCAATGCCCACCGGCATCTCGCGCCGGGCGGCCAGTGAGCCGTTGACGCTGATTTCGCCTGCGATGGTGGTCCTTCCCGGCACGATTACCGAGACCAGGGGAGCCTGATCCTTAGTGGCAGCCGCATCCTTGCTCAATGTGTCGCGGTGACTCCAGAACCAGATCGCGATGAGGACCAGCAGCACCGCCACCGCGCCAATCGCCATGCGGCGGCGCGAAAGCGAATCGTCCGAATCCGCGCCGAACAGCGGATTGGCGCCATCGGGTTTTTCCATCGCCATGGACTGATCTATCCTTGCATCGAAATTCATTGCCGGAACCGCCTTCATCCTGGGCTTGTCGCCCCCTTGGCCGACATTGCGGCCCTGTGCTTGCGCCCGAACTGTATTATAGCACTATATCACCGTCTGCAAGGGTGGGAAAATCTTCCTTGCGACAGCACCTTGCCGTTGCCCGCGCAATAGGCCTGGTCTGAACGCAAGGCAATTGCGCTCTCGGTGAATGGCGCCGACGATCCTGCGAACAGCTTTGTACTGTGACGCGGTGGCAACCCCGTCTGGTGCCGCACAAACGCGGAAGGGCCGACGCGAACCCTCGATCGCGCCGGCCCTTCGGTTTCGCTGGACAGTTGTCAGTACTTGAGCTGGCGCTCGTAGAGATCACGGTAGTGCTGGAGGCGCGTAACCCGCAGCCCCTGCATTCCCGAGCGATCGACTGCGCGCTGCCAGGAAGCGAATTCCTCGAGCGTCAGACTATAGCGTTCGCAGACCTCGTCGATCGTCAGCAGACCGCCGTTGACCGCAGCCACGACCTCTGCCTTGCGCCGCACGACCCAGCGGGTGGTATCGGGCGACGGCAGTGAATCGATCGTCAAGGGCTCGCCAAGCGGGCCGATTACCATCGCGGGGCGGATTTTCTGGTTCTCGATCATCATTGTCCTCGGCCGCCGGAATTGACCTGCCCGGCGTCGCCATCCCTGATGCCAGCAGCTGCTTTGCGATCTGTTGAATCACTTCGGTTAACGCCACGTGAGGTTTTCGCTTCGGCGTGCTGCACCTTCCACTCGGCGAAACCGCCCGTAGGCGTCGCACCACGCGAATCGCCATCAGCCAGCACCCGGCGAGCCGCGTAGGCAGCCGTCAGCCGCGAATGCAGCCCCTGCCAATCGAAAACCGGCGCGTCCACCCAGGCAGACGGGCTGCCGATCCGGTCTCGCAGGTTGGCGATCAGGTCGATTCCTAGTTCCATGGCCCGCTGCATAACCCTGACAAGGTCAAAATCAGGTAAAGCCGGGCTTTACCTTGTGTTGACACAGCTTACCGGATTGCTGCGCCTTTCGCGGCGAGCGGGCAGGGTGTAAGGGCCGCGGCGATGAATACCGCGCTGCCCTCTTCCGAAGATTCCGCCAGCCTGTTCGGTCTTGTCGGTCCCACCGCGGCCAGACGGATCGTGGTTGCGATGTCGGGCGGGGTCGATAGCTCGGTAGTGGCGGCGCTGGCCGCGCGCAGCGGCGCCGAGGTTATCGGGATGACGCTCCAGCTTTACGATCAGGGCGCGGCGGCCAAGCGCAAGGGCGCTTGCTGCGCGGGCGACGATATCCGCGATGCCCGCGCCGTCGCCGACCGGCTGGGCATTACCCATCACGTGATCGACCATGAAAGCGCCTTCCGCGAGGAAGTTGTCGAGCGCTTTGCCGACGATTACCTTTCCGGGCGCACGCCGATCCCATGCATTCGCTGCAACATGGGGCCGAAGTTCACCGACCTGCTGCGCGTGGCGCGCGAGCTGGGGGCAGATTGCCTTGCCACCGGCCATTATGTGCGGCGGGTCGAAACCGCGCAGGGGCCCGAGCTCCACCGCGCGTTCGATCCAGCGCGCGACCAGTCCTATTTCCTTTACGCGACCAGCGAAGCCCAGCTCGATTTCCTGCGCTTTCCGCTTGGCGGGCTGCCCAAGAACGAAGTGCGCGCCCTGGCCGAAGCGGCAGGGCTCAGAAACGCGGCCAAGCCCGACAGCCAGGACATCTGCTTCGTCCCCGATGGTGACTACGCCCGAGTGGTCGAAGCGCTGCGGCCCGAGGCGGGTGAGGGCGGCGAGATCATCCACGCTGAAACCGGGGAGGTGCTGGGTCGGCACCGGGGGATCGTGCACTTCACCGTCGGCCAGCGCCGCGGGCTGGAAATCGGCGGGCAGGCTGAGCCGCTCTATGTCACCGGGATCGATGCCGCAAACCGCCGCGTCTTGGCTGGTCCCCGCCGCCTTCTGGCGGTGGGCGCCGCCCAACTGATCGAAACCAACCGGATCGGCCCGCTGCCCGATATGCCGCTGACGGCCAAGGTGCGCTCGCTCGCAAAGCCTGTGCCGGTCAGGCTCGATGGACCGCTCGGCGATGGCGCGGCGGCGACGATCCGTTTTGACCAGCCGGAATATGGCGTCGCCCCGGGGCAGGCGGCAGTGCTCTATGCCGGGGATCGCGTGATCGGCGGGGGTTGGATCGCGGAAACCGAGCCTGCCTGATCAGGCGCAGGGCTGCGCGATCAGGCAGCGCCCCGCGGCGGCAAGGTCATCGAGCGAGGCGGCCAGGGCACATTGGCCCGGCCTCACCACCGAGCAGCCTACCTCCGCCTCGCCATCGAGTGGCAGAACCAGCACCGCGCCCCGGTATCGTGTCTGCACCCCGACTTCGGGCGCGCCGTCGATCCGGTCGACCCGGAAATTGGGGCCATCGACCAGCGCCTGGCAGCCGCTTGCCGCCACCCGGCAGTGCAACACATCGGGATAGCGCTCGCCACGCGCAACGGCCATGCCGGCATCGAGGTGCAGTTCGCGCGGGCGCCCGTAGTCATATAGCCGGTAGGTGATATCGCTGTTCTGCTGGATCTCTATCAGCCCGATCCCGGCCCCGATGGCATGAACCGTTCCGGGCGGAATGCGAAAGAAATCGCCTGCCACTACCGGATGCCACGCGAGCAGATCCTCGATCGAGCCATCGAGCGCGGCCGCGCGCATCGCGGCGGGATCGAGCGGCTCGCGAAAACCGATCCCCAGCTGCGCGCCGGGCTGGGCCTCGATCACCAGCCAGCATTCCTCCTTGCCGCGCAGACCCGATCCGGCGGCGCGGGCCTGGTGGTCGTCAGGGTGGACCTGCACCGACAGCGCCTGCGAGGTGAAGATATATTTGACCAACAGCGCATCCATCTGCGGCGGAGTCTCAAACCAGATTTCCCCGATCCGCTGCCCAGAGGGCGTCGCGAACGGTGCGGGCAGACGATCCCGACCCCAGGGGCGTTCGACCATGTGCGGGGCAAGGCACCGGTTCACTGCTCGGCCGCGCCCCGCAACTTGCCGACCTGTTGCGCCCCGGCACGGGTCGTGACCAGCACTTCGTTGCCGTCGACCACGATCATCACGTCTTCCAGCCCGATCGCGGAAACGCGCGGCCCATCCGTATCTACAAGAACGTTGCGGCAGCCCACCAGCTCGGCGGTCCCGCGCAGGCTGTTGCCAGCAGCGTCGTGTTCGCGCGCAGCGTGGAGTGCATCCCAGTTGCCGATGTCGGACCAGCCCATCGCCGCAGGAACCATGGCCGCGTGCGCGGTGTTTTCCATCACCGCATAGTCGACCGATTCGCTGACGATCGCGGCGAACTGTGCCGCGCCGGGATGGAAGCAATGTCCCTCCGCATGCCCCGCTGCCACCGCCGCCCGGGCAGCCTTGGCAATCGCCGGTCGATGCGCTTCAAGCTCGGCCAGGAACGCCCCGGCGCGAAATGCGAAAATCCCCCCGTTCCAGGCATAGGTACCATCCGCCAGAAAGGCTTCGGCGCTGGCAAGATCGGGCTTTTCGACGAATTGCGCGGTGCGAAAGCCCAGATCGACGATCGGCGCGCCGCGCTTGAGATAGCCGAACCCGGTTTCGGGCGCGGTCGGCGCGATGCCGAAGGAAACCAGCCAATCCTCGGCAGCAAGGCTTGCCGCTGCCCGTGCTGCAGCCCGAAAAGCATCCACATCGGCGATGTGGTGGTCGCTGGGGCAGACCAGCATCACAGCGTCGTCGGGCAGACGCAGCGCGGCAAGCGCGATCGCGGCAGCAGTGTTGCGCTGGACCGGCTCGACGATCACTCGCGCGCCGGGATCGGCAAGCTGCTGCTCGACATGGGCAAGATGCGCCGCACCTGTCACCACCACCGGCGCGGCAAAGCCCGCCGCAGCCGGGCACCGCGCCAGAGTAGCCTCGAACAGGGTTGCATCGCCCACCAGCGGCAGGAACGGCTTGGGCTTGGCCGCGCGGCTGCGGGGCCACAGGCGCGTGCCACTGCCGCCGCAGAGAATGACCGGGGTGATCAAGGGCGTGTTCATCTCGAAACTGGTTCTACCAACTATCTCTAGCCATCGGGTTACCGGATCATTCGCGCCACGGATCGAGCCGGCAACCTTCGCCGGGGCGAAGCCGTGCAGTTTCGCTCGCAAGCAGCGGGAAGCGCGCAGTCACGCTCTTTTGCTGCGAATCTTCGGAAAGCACGATCAGCTCCATTCCCGGCTCGAAATCCTTCTTGCAGTCACCCAAACTGCGCCCCCCGACAAAGCGGCACGAGCAGGCAACCCGCGCGCCATAGGCGGCGCCGGTGCGGGCATAACCATTCAGCGGCTGCCAGAACCAGGCCAGGGCAAGGCCCAGCACGACCAGCAGCAGCAAAAGCCAACGACGGATCGAACCGCGCCGCGCCGGTCTTGCAGGGTTAGCTGTTGCCATCGGCAAGCCTTTGGGCAAGTGAGAGATGATGCGTGTGCACCGTTTGCCCCTTATCCTGCCGCTGCTTGCGCTGCCAGCCCTGATCGGTTGCTCGGTCAAACAACAGGCCGAGCCGCCGCCTCCGCCGCTGGGCGAGGCAGCCCTTGCCGCGGTGGTCGAAAAGCCCGGAATTGCCCGCGAAAAGCTGGCCCGCGCGGTCGATGCGCTTTTTTCCGGCGAAGAGACCTCGGAAACCCGCGCGTTGCTGGTGCTGCGCGATGGTCGGATCGTCGCCGAACGCTATGCCCCTGGCTACCACGAGAACACCAGCTTCGTTTCCTGGTCGATGGCAAAAACCGTAACCGGCGTGATGATCGGCATGCTGGTGGCCGACGGACGGTTGCGGCTCGATGAAAGCGTGCCGATCCCGGCCTGGCAGCGTCCGGGCGATCCGCGCGGCGAAATCACCCTGCGGCAATTGCTGCAGATGCGCTCGGGCCTGCGCCACACCGAGGCTGGAGACCCGCCCTATGAAAGCGACGAGGTGCGGATGCTGTTCCTCGACGGGCGCGACGACATGGCCGCCTATGCTGAAGCCCAGCCGCTTGAGGCGGAACCGGGGCGCAAGTGGGAGTATTCCTCTGCCACTACGGTAATCCTCGCCGACCTCGCCGCCCGGGCGCTCACTTCCAGCACCGATCCCGCAGAGCGCCGCCGGGTGGTTGGCGACTATCTGCGCACCCGGATCTTCGACCCGCTGGGAATGAAGAGCATGGTGCCCGAATTCGACACCGCCGGAACCCTGATCGGGGGCAGCCTGATCCACGGCACCGCGCGCGACTGGGGCCGGTTTGGGGAATTCCTCCGCAACAAGGGCGCGGTCAAGGGCATCCAGCTGGTCCCGACCGCCTGGATCGCTTTCATGACCAGCCCCAATCCGCGCAATCCCGGCTATGGCGCGCAAACCTGGCTCAATCGGCCCCAGGCCGACGATGGCCGGATCGAATGGCCGGGTTTGCCCGCCAGCGCCTTTTCGATGAACGGCCACCTGGCACAATACGTACTGGTGGTCCCCGATCACGGGGTCACGATCGTCCGTCTCGGCAAGACCCAGGACGGCGAAGGACGCCATGTTCCGGTACGCACCGCAATCGCCCGGATTGCGCAGCTTTTCCCCAAGGAGCCTGCCACGTGAGCGCCAAGACAGCCTTGATTACCGGAGTGACCGGCCAGGACGGCGCTTATCTGGCGCGGCTGCTGCTGGAAAAGGGTTACCGGGTCCACGGGATCAAGCGCCGCTCGTCCTCGTTCAACACGTCGCGGATTGACGAGATCTACGAGGACCCGCACGTCCCCGCGCCCCAGCTGACGCTGCACTATGGCGACATGACCGACGCCACCAACCTGATCCGCATCGTCCAGGAAACCCAACCTGACGAGATCTACAACCTCGCCGCGCAGAGCCACGTCCAAGTCAGCTTCGAGACCCCCGAATATACCGCCAACTCCGATGCGCTGGGCACCTTGCGGCTGCTTGAGGCGATCCGCATTCTCGGGCTGGAAAAGAAGACGCGCTTTTATCAGGCATCGACCAGCGAGCTTTACGGGCTGGTCCAGCAGGTGCCCCAGCGTGAGACCACCCCGTTCTATCCGCGCAGCCCCTATGCCGCAGCCAAGCTCTATGCCTACTGGATCGTGGTCAATTACCGCGAGGCCTATGGCATCCATGCCTCCAACGGGATCCTGTTCAACCATGAAAGCCCACTGCGCGGCGAAACCTTTGTGACCCGCAAGATCACGCGGGCGGCCGCCGCGATCGCGCTGGGGCGCCAGGACGTACTCTATCTCGGCAACCTCGATGCCCGGCGCGATTGGGGCCATGCGCGCGAATATGCCCGGGGCATGTGGATGATGCTCCAGCAAGACGAGCCAGACGATTTCGTGCTCGCCACCGGTGAAACCAACTCGGTCCGTCAATTCGTCGACTGGGCTTTCGCGGATGCCGGGATCGCCCTGGAATGGCGCGGCACAGGCGTCGACGAACAGGGCTTTTGCACCGCCTCCGGTGCGCTGCGCGTCGCGGTCGATCCGCGCTATTTCCGCCCAACCGAGGTCGATCTGCTGATCGGCGATCCCGCAAAGGCCCACCAGAAACTTGGCTGGCGCCATGAAACTTCGGTGCGCGATCTGGTGCGCGAGATGGTCGCAGCCGATCTCGAAACGATGAAAACCGCCCAGATCGGCCGCGGGAGCTGATGCAGACACCCTATTCCCTGGCAGGCAAGCGCGTCTGGGTCGCGGGGCATCGCGGCATGGTCGGCAGCGCGATCGTGCGACGGCTGGCGGGCGAGGATTGCCAAGTGCTGACCGTTGATCGCGAAGCGCTCGATCTGACCGACCAGCGCGCGGTGCTGGGCTGGATGCACAACCACCGCCCCCAGGCGGTGTTTCTCGCCGCAGCACGGGTTGGCGGAATCCTTGCCAACAGCACCCATCCGGTCGATTTCCTGCGCGATAACCTGCTGATCGAAACCGCAATCCTTGCGGGCGCCGAATCGGCAGGAGTGGAAAAGCTGCTGTTCCTGGGTTCGTCGTGCATCTATCCCAAATTCGCCCAGCAGCCGATCCGCGAGGAAGCGCTGCTGACCGGCCCGCTCGAGCCGACCAACGAATGGTATGCGATCGCCAAGATCGCCGGGATCAAGCTCGCCCATGCCTATCGCCAGCAATATGGCTGCGATTTCATCAGCGCCATGCCCACCAACCTCTATGGTCCGGGCGACAATTTCGATCCCCAGGCCAGCCATGTCCTGCCTGCGCTGATCCGCAAGGTACACGAGGCCAAGGTCCACGGCGGGCCGGTCGCGATCTGGGGCACCGGCACCCCGCGGCGCGAATTCCTCTATGTCGACGATTGCGCCGATGCCTGCCTGTTCCTGATGCGCAATTATTCCGATGCGCTGCATGTCAACGTCGGCTCGGGCAGCGACATCGCGATCGCCGATTTGGCCCGGCTGGTGATGGAGGTGCTGGGCCATGATGGCGAGGTGCTGACCGATCCGTCCAAGCCCGACGGCACTCCGCGCAAGCTGATGGACAATTCCCGCCTTGCCGCGATGGGCTGGAAACCCACTGTCGATCTCGCCGAGGGCATTCGCCGCAGCTATGCCGCATTCCTGGCAGGTGAAGGCCGCAACCTTTAGGCCGGATCAACCCGCCCGGCCGTGGGCGCTTTCGCGATCGGCCAGAAGATCGACCGCGGCCAGCCCAGTTTCGTTGACCAGCCCTTCCGGGTCGGGGTGGATCAGGATTTCCACCCCGGGAAATTCAGCGCAAAGCTTGGCCTCAATCTCGTCCATCACGTCATGGGCGGCGGCAATGGTCATTTGCGGGTCGACCGCAACGTGGAACTGCACGAAGTCGCGATTTCCCGAGGTGCGGGTGCGCAAGTCATGCAGCCCGCGAAGCTCCGGATGGCGCGCGACCACCTCCAGAAAGCGGGCCTTCTTCTCCTCGGGCCATTCGTGGTCCATCAGCTGCTCGATCGCAGCCTGCGACGCGCCCCAAGCGCCCCAGCCCAGCCACAGCGCGATGCCCAGCCCGAACACCGCGTCGGCCCCGGCGATCCCGGCGTACTGGTCAAGCGCCAATGCCGCGATAACCGCCAGGTTGAGCAGCAGGTCGGACTTGTAATGGACGTGGTCGGTTGCGATTGCGATGCTGCCGGTTCTGGCAATGACGTGGCGCTGCCAGGCCAAAAGCGCGAAGGTGGCGCTGATCGCGAGCATTGAAACCGCGATTCCGCCCTCCGCTCCTTCGGGCCGGGCCCCGGCTATCCACTGGTCCACCGCACGGAAGGCCAGCGTCAGCGCTGAAATCGAGATCAACACCACCTGGAACATCGCCGCCAGCGCCTCGGCCTTGCCGTGGCCAAAGCGGTGCTTGTCATCCGCCGGCTGGGCGGCGACCCACACCCCCGCCAGCGTCGCGATGCTGGCGATGAGGTCAAGCGTGGTATCGGCAAGACTGCCAAGCATGGCGGTCGAACCGGTCGAGATCACCGCCCAGACCTTGAGCGCAACCAGCAACAGGGCGACCGCAATGCTGGCCAACGCGGCGCTGCGATTGAGTTCGTGGTGCTTGTTCATGGGTAGAGCAGGGTGCTGATCCACCCCCCTGCGGAATTGCGTTCAAACCGGCGGCGTTCGTGGAGCCGGAACGGACGGTCCATCCAGAATTCGAAAGCATCAGGAACAAGGCAAAAGCCGGTCCAGTGGGGCGGGCGCGGCACCGCGCCAATCAGGTGCTGCGCGGTGACCTTGGCGATCCGGGCAAGAAATTCGCCCCGCGAAGCCAGTGGGGCGGACTGGTCCGACGCATGGGCGCCGAGCTGCGAATCCCGGCTGCGACTAGCGAAATAGGTATCGGCCATGTGATCGGGAACCTGAACGATCTGGCCTTCGATCCGCACCTGGCGGCGCAGCGATTTCCAGTGGAACAACATCGCCGCTTGCGGATTGGCCAACAGCTCGCCCCCTTTGCGGCTGTGGCTGTTGGTGTAGAAAACGAAGCCCCCCTTCGGCCCGAGCAGATCGGCGCCATGATCCTTCATCAAAACCATCCGCAGCGACGGGGCTGCATCTTTTGTTGCGGTGGCAAGCGCAACGGCTTCGGGATCGTTGATCTCGTGACGCCTGGCCTCGGCAAACCATTCATCGAACAGCGCGAAAGGCGCGGCATCGAGAATGGCGTTTTGGGCTTGCTGCTGATCCATCTCGACACCCGCATAGCCTCGGCTGGCGCGATTAGGAAGCGGCAGGTGGGCGCAAATTGCTTCAAAACCTTGCCGCGGGCGTTCATCGCACCTAGCTATCCTGCATGGCCGATCCCTATTCGATCCTTGGCGTGGCGCGCGGCGCGAGTGAGAAGGACATCAAGTCCGCCTATCGCAAGCTGGCCAAGGAGCTGCACCCAGATCGCAATGCCGACAATCCCAAGGCCGCCGAGCGGTTTTCGGAAGTGACGCGGGCCTACGATCTGCTCTCGGACAAGGACAAGCGCGCCCGTTTTGATCGCGGCGAGATCGACATCGACGGCAACCCGACGATGGGGTTCGGTGGCGGGGGGCCGGGCGGCTTCGGCGGTGGCAACCAGCGCGGGTTTCGTGCCGACGGATTCGAGGGCTTCGGCGGCGGAGAAGGGATCGACCTGGGCGATATCTTCGAAGGCCTGTTCGGCGGTCGAGGTGGTTTCGGCGGCGGAACCACGCGCCAGCGCGCCGCGCCCAAGGGCGGCAATGTCCACTACAAGCTGGGGGTCTCGCTTCCCGATGCCGCCTTGCTGGCAACCCAGCGGATTACCCTGGCTGACGGCAAGACGATCGACCTCAAGCTGCCTGTCGGCGTGGAAGATGGTACTCAGATGCGCCTCTCGGGCAAGGGGGAGGCCGGTCCGGGCGGTGCGGGCGATGCCCTGGTGACGATTCAGTTCCAGCCACACGCGTTTTTCCGCCGCGATGGTGACAACTTGCGGCTGGATCTGCCGATCAGCCTCGATGAGGCGGTGGGCGGAGCCAAGGTCAAGGTCCCCACTGCGGAAGGCGCAGTGATGCTGACCGTGGCCCCGGGGACAAGCTCGGGCAAGACGCTGCGGCTCAAGGGGAAGGGTTTTTCCCGCAAGGACGGGAGCCGGGGCGATCAGCTGGTGACGATCGAGGTTCAGATTCCGGAAGGCGATGAGGAATTGACGAGGCGCCTCGATGGCTGGCGCGATCCGCGCAACCTGCGCTCGCGCATGGGCGTCTAGGGGCAGGACGCCGGGGTGCTGGAGCGCGATCTGGAGAGCGATGGTCCGCTGCCGCCACTGACGTTGCGCGATCTTTCGCCCGAGGCGCGGCGCAAGCGGGCCTTGCACCGGCTCGAAGGGCGGGGAGCTGCGATCGACGATCACGATATCGGCAAGGTCGGACGTTTCTGGCGCTCGCGCCCCTTCCGGGTGCTGGCGCGGATCTGGGCCGGTGCTTACCATGACGGTTTCATCCATGCTGGCAATCTGGCCTACATGGCGATTCTTGCGCTGTTTCCCTTTTTCGTCACCGTTGGCGCGGTGTTCAGCTTGGTGGGCGAGCAGGCCCAGCGGGAAGGATCCGTCCATACCTTTCTGGCCGCGCTGCCGCCGGTTGCGGCGCATGCCTTGGAGCCGGTAGCGCGGGATGTGATCGTTGCCCGCAGCGGCTGGCTTCTCTGGGCTGGCGGGTTGGTCGGACTCTGGACCGCGGGCAGTCTGATCGAGACGATCCGCGACATCCTGCGCCGCGCCTATGGCACGCGCGAGGCCTATGCGTTCTGGCGCTATCGGCTGATTTCTTCGGGAGTGACGGTCGGGGCCGTGGTGGCATTGCTTTTCGCACTTCTGGCGCAGGTGGCGCTTGGCGCTGCCCAGGAGGTAGTGGCGGCCTGGTTCCCGCGGCTCGATTCTCTTGCCGGTGCCCTTTTCACGTCGAGCTTTGTCCCCGCCGCTGTGATCTACATGGCTCTGTACGTGCTCTTTTTCACGCTTACTCCAACGGCTTACAGGGCCCATCCCTATCCGAAATGGCCCGGGGCGCTCCTGGTGACCGGGTGGTGGGTGGCGGTCAGCGTCGCCCTTCCCGGGGTGCTGCGGCGCTTTTTCACCTACGATCTCACTTACGGGAGCCTGGCGGGCGTGATGATCTCGCTTTTCTTTTTCTGGCTGGTGGGCTTAGGAATGGTAATCGGTGCCGAGCTCAATGCCGCCTTGGCCGAGAGCCCCGAGGAACGCGAGGCTGAAGGCCGGATCGGCAAGGCAGGTACCGGATCGAGCCGGCGGTAAAGGGACGACGGGATCAAGATGAATCAATTGATGCAAGGCAAGCGCGGGCTGATCATGGGTCTCGCCAATGACAAGTCGCTGGCCTGGGGGATTGCCCAAAAGCTGCGCGAGGGGGGGGCCGAGCTTGCCTTTTCCTATCAGGGGGAAGCGCTGGAGAAGCGGGTTAGGCCGCTCGCGGCGAGCCTGGGGAGCGATTTCCTGATCGATTGCGACGTGAGCGATATGGCGGCGCTCGACGCTGCCTTCTCCGTCCTGGCGGAGCGGTGGCCTTCGATCGATTTCGTGGTCCACGCAATCGGCTTTTCCGACAAGAGTGAACTGCGCGGCCGCTATTACGATACCAGTCTCGACAATTTCCTGATGACGATGAACATCTCGGCCTATTCGCTGGTCGCCGTTACCAAGCGGGCCATGGCCTTGATGCCTGATGGCGGCTCGATCCTGACCCTGTCCTATTACGGTGCGGAGAAGGTTGTTCCGCACTATAACGTGATGGGCGTAGCCAAGGCGGCTCTGGAAACCAGCGTCAAGTATCTGGCCAACGATCTCGGTCCGTCGAATATCCGGGTCAATGCCATTTCGGCGGGGCCGATCCGTACCCTGGCGGCGAGCGGAATTGGTGATTTCCGCTATATTCTCAAGTGGAACGAGTTGAATTCGCCGCTTCGCCGCAACGTGACAATCGAGGATGTCGGCGGGTCTGCCCTCTACTTCCTTTCATCCCTGAGTTCGGGTGTCACGGGCGAGGTGCACCATGTCGATGCGGGTTATCATCTGATCGGGATGAAGCAGGAGGACGCACCCGATATTGCACTGAGCTAGCTCAGTCCTGGCATATCGGGTGCTTCGGGATCACTTGGCGGGCGGGTAAAGCATCGGCCCACAGCCCATCCGGGCCCAGGAATTTTCGACCTCGGTCAGCGCGTTGACGTAGCCCTGGAGCTGCTGGACGATCGCTTGCCGGTTGGCCTGGTCAGTTTGCTGCTGCATCGCGTTGCGGCGCTCTGCGATTACGCCGTTGAGGGCGATGATATCGCGCTCACGGATTCGGCATACCTGCGGAATTGTGGTGATTTGCTGCTGAACCTGCCCGGCAGGGCGCTGCGCGTTCTGAGTCGCAGCGGGGCGCTGTGCGTTCTGGTTCTGGGCTTGTGCGGCGGCCGGGGCGACGATTGCAATGGCAACAAGCAGGGTCGCTATCGTTTTGGTCATGGAATAGGGTACCTTCGTGATGGCGGACTTCGTTTATCGCATTGCGCGATCGTTGGTGGCC
Organism: Novosphingobium sp.; assembly: GCA_024236215.1. Lineage (GTDB taxonomy): Bacteria > Pseudomonadota > Alphaproteobacteria > Sphingomonadales > Sphingomonadaceae > Novosphingobium. The sequence goes on along the minus strand of JACKKX010000003.1, from coordinate 137,944 downwards.
CGGATTTGTGGGACAATCGATTATTGGGGTGCAAGACCGAAGTCCATGCGCGCCTTGTTGATAAACTGGCGGCACTCCTGGGTCATGCGGATAATGTATACCGCTGATGGAGCTAGCGCTTCGTAACGATCGTCCTTGTAGGTGTCGCTGATACGGTCGGCGAGCTGTGCGGCGGTGATCTTGTTGGCGATAAGGCAGGTGATCCGGCCTTGCTTGCCGAGTGCCTCGGCAAGACTGTCATCGGCGAAAACATAGTTGAGGCTGTCGTTGATCGCCTGGGCATAGCCGATCTTGGCCTCGCCGGAGAGGCTCTGCCAGTTCGCCCGATTGTTCACGTAGCCGGCGGAATGGGCTGGCTGGACAAGCAGGCACGCGGCCAATGCGGACATGGCCAGACGACTGCGAAGTGTGATGCGCTTCATTGGTTATCGGGTTCCTGTCTTCATTTCTCGCGATGCGCGGACCACGACATCGATTGGATCGGCCTATCTGCTGCGCGTGCTGAACCGAAGCTGAGCGCAAAACAGGGTTTCATCCCGGACCAGGCGCGTCAAGCCTGTCGATAGGGTTTGCCATATCCGGGCGCCTGTACCGCGTTCGACGGGTGCTCCCTTCGCAGCGCAATAAGAAATCGGGCCGCATTGCTGCGGCCCGATTCTTTTTGGTTCGATCGAGTTCTGGATCAGAACTTGATGCTGGCGCCCACGCCGCCGCCGACCGCGTCTTCAGAGAAGCCGAGGTTGGCACCGATGCCGAAGCCGCTTTCGGTGACGAACTGCGCCTTGATCGCGCCGCCCCACTGGCCTTCGAACACGCCGACGCCAGCCGAGATGCCGCCTTCGCCGTCATCGAGGTTGAGCGGAGCCGCGTTCATCGCGAAGCCCATCGCAACACCCTGATAGGCCTTGTCGGCGCGATGGTTGAGCAGGCTGTAGTGAGCAGCCTCACGCGCATCGAGCGTGGCAAGGGCGGTGTTGGTGGCGAACAGCTGCTGCCCGGTAACCGCTTCGGTCGAGGACGAGGACAGCGTGGCATTGGCAAGACCGGAGATCTTGTTGGTGCTGCTGTTGATCACGACCGTGCCGACCCCAACGTTGCCGGTGACGGTGAGCGCATCGTTCACGTAGACCGCGCCGCCGTTGGCAGTGCCGCCGTTGAAGATGGCGCCACGCACATCGGTGGTGCCCATCACGGTCAGGTTGGTGCCGACAGTGGCGGTACCCGAGGTGACGAGGTTGGTGGTGCTGACACCGCCGTTGGCAGTGAGAGCGCCGGTCAGCGTGGTTGCGCCGGTCACCGCGAGGTTACCGCCAACCGAGGTGTTGCCACCGATGGTAGCATTGCCGGTGTTGTTGAGCGTGGTCGAGTTCACCGTTGTGATATTGCCGGTGGTGGCATTCACGGTGGTGGTGTTCACGCCGCCATTGGCGGTGAGAAGACCAGTCATCGTGGTGGTGCCGGTCACCGCCAGATTGCCACCAACGGTTGCACCAGCATTCACCGCGAGGGTGTTGGTGGTGAGGCCGCCAGCGTTGTTGATGGTGGTCGAGTTGACGGTGGTGAGGTTACCCGTCGCCGCCGTAACCGAGCCAGCACCAGCGTTGATATTGGCACCGTTGGTGACAATTCCGCCGTTGGCAGTGAGCAGACCGGTCAGCGTGGTGGTGCCGGTAACGCCCAGGTTGCCGCCCACGGTGGCATTGCCGGTGGTGGTCAGCGTGGTGGTGGCGATGTTGCCGGTGTTGGTGATGCCATTGGTCACGGTGGCGCCGGTAACGTTCAGCGAACCGGTGGTGATGTTGCCCGAGTTCGTGATGTTGCCGGTGTTGCTGATGCCATTGGTGGTGAGCAGACCGCCGACGGTGGCCGCGCCGGTGACGTTCAGCGTGTCGGTGGTGGTACCGCCGGTAACAGCCAGACCGTTGTTGGCGGTCAGCAGGCCGTTGACGGTGGCGCCGCCGTTCATGGTCGTTCCACCATTCAGCACCGAACCACCGTTGACGATCAGGCCGTTGTTGATGGTCGCGCCGCCATTCAGGCTCGTATAGCCGTTGACGCCGAGGTTACCAACGACGCTGACGTTGCCCGAGAAGTTGCCGTCAACCGCGTTGACATTGCCCGAGAAGTTGCCGTCAACCGCGTTGACGTTGCCCTGGAAATATCCATTGCCGGCATTGTCGACATCGAAGGTCAGGCCGTTGGTGGTGTCAACCACGTGGAAACCGGCATTGTCATAGGTGCCGGTGGTCGAGCTGGTGCCGCCGTGGATCACGACGCTGTCGCTGTTGACCTGCACGTAGCTCGGACCATTGCCCTGCAGCAGCAGCGAACCGTTGCTGTTCTGGACGACCGGGGTGTCAACCACGCCGGTGGTGGTCAGGCCGCTCTGGTTGAGCGTCGTGCCCGAAGTCGGGGTGGTGTCGAAGTTGACGTCGAAATAGTTGTTCGCACCATTGTTGGGATCGACAACCACATACTCGGCGGTGCCGGCATAGGTGGCGTAGGTGATCCCGGTGGTGTCGATCGACGACACGGTCTGGGTCAGGTTGACCATATTGCCAACTGCCGAGGTGCTGTCGGTCGAAATGTTGGTGCTGGTGATCGCGGTGCCGGTCGAGTTGCTGCCGTGCACGTTGATGTAGCCGGCGGTGCCGCCGGTGTTGTTGTAGGTCGACGGATCGGTGACGGTGTTGGCCGGAACCACCAGGTCAACATGGGTAACGGTGGTTTCGGTCGAATCGTAATAGCCGCTGGCCGTGCCCCAAACCTGCACGCCGCCGGCGACATCGGTGTTCAACCAATCCGAAAAGGTTTCGCTGCCGGTCTGGACGTTGGTCGAATCATAGCTGACGCCCGGGACAACGTTGCTGTTGGTGATCGTCGGCGTCGAGCCGTCCGAAATGAACCCGCTTTCGGTATAAATACCGCCGTCAGGCTGGGCGGTGGTCACGGTTTGGGCAAGGACCGGAGTCGCGGCGAGCGCGATCGCCGTGCCGGCGAGCAGTGTCAGCTTGTGCTTGGTAGTCATAGGTACCCCTCATCAACAAAGTGGTTTGAACTCAAAGGTGGCGAATGCGCGCCCGTTGTTTAACATCCGGTTTCCACATTGGTGCCACTGCATACACGTTCAGACAGGAAAGAAAAGAGCAAATCCGCCAGATGCGCAAGGGAGTTGCGCTACTTGGCCATGGTTGCAATCGTGCCACAGTGAAGGGTGCAGCCCCGGCTTCGCCCTGGGCGGCGCGCCAACCGCTCCCCTGACGCCAATCAGTTCTTGGGCGGCGCGGCGTTGAGCTCGGCCGGCACCACTGCATCGGCTTCGGCCTTTTGCTGCTCTTCCTCAAGCGCGCGCTGGCGGGCTTCATGTTCCTTTTCGGCCTGCTCGACCCGGGCCTGGGTGGCCGCGGCATCGGCATCGATTGTCGAGAGCCGCTTTTCGCGTTCGGCGGCAATCAGTTCGCCGAATTTGACGTCCGAGGAATTCTTCTTTTCCGCATAGGCAGCATTGATCAGCTGCGCCGAACAACCGGTCCAGCCGCCCGCGCCGGTGGGCGAGCACGAATTGGTACCGCTGGCGCCAACCGTCTGATAGGCCAGCACCTTGTTGTTCCAGGCTTCGTTCGCGGGTGAGGAGCTTTCGCGCAGCTCCTTGGGAATGCGATAGCGCTCTGCCTCAACCTTGATCGCGCAGACGTTGATCACGTCGTCGGTCGATTCGGGGCATTTGTCATCGCCGAAGATAATCAGCATGTTGACCTTGGGCTCGGGCGCGGCGGGCGCGTCCTGCGCCGCCGCTGGACTGGCAAGAGCAAGGGTGGCGGCAAGCGCGGCGAAGGCAAGGCAGCTGTTACGCATCGTAAACTCCAAGGTTCGGCACCAGTATAGGCCGCTCGGCGCCTGAATGACAGCTGAAGTATGGTTCCGCCTTGGCGCGGATCAAATTCGCTCCGCCAGGCGGATGGCCAGTCGGCAACCCAGCCGGATCGCCCCGGCGAGCACGGGATAGGCCGGAGCCTGCTCCGCGCCGTGCGCCAGTGCAGTGTCACGGTGATCGCGCTCATCCTCGCGGAATTCGCGAATCGTCGCGGCGAGTTCGGGATCGTCGTTGCCCAGTTCATCGAGCTGGGCGGAATAGTGACGGTCGATCTCCTCCTCTACCGCGGCGGTACAGGCCATCGCCGCTTTCGGACCGATCAGCGCGGTGGCCGCGCCAAGGGCGAATCCGGCAACGTGCCACAAGGGTTGCAGCGCGGTTGGGCGCACACCGCGCGCGGAAACCAAGGCATCGAACCGGGCAAGGTGGTCCGCCTCCTGATCGGCCATATGGCGAATCTCGCCCGCCAGTTCGGACCGGTTGCCCATCACCGCCAGTTGCCCGGCGTAGATCCGGGTCGCGCCATACTCACCGGCCTGATCGACCCGCAGCATGCGCCGGGTGCGCTGCTCGCTCATCCCCCTGCCCTTTCGCCATCGGCAAGCAACCGGAATATCACCAGCCCCGCCCCGAGCGAAATGAGGAAATTGTATCCCGCCAGGCTTATGCCGAACAATTGCCACTGCACCTGATCGCAGCGCACAAGCGGAGCATTGAGAATTGCATCGAGAGCACTGCCTCCCGCGTCTGGCGCGGCCGGCGCAGTGCAGGCAGTCAGCCCCTGCCACCAGTGGTATTCAACCCCGGCGTGGTAGGCTCCGATCAGCCCGGAAGCGATGATGCTCATTGCGGCCAGTGCAACAAGGTTTCGCGACCGCGCAGGCACCACATAGGCCAAGGCGGCGAAACCCAGCGCGGCGAAATGGGGATAGCGCTGCCACCAGCACATCTCGCACGGGTAGAGTCCGAAGCCGTATTGGCCGAGATAGGCCCCGCCCAGCAACGCAGCGGGCACGGCCAGCGCGAGCAGGCGGGCGTAACGGAGTTTGGCAGCGGGTATCACTTGTGCTTTCCAGCCCCGACCGTGCGATTGAGAGTCTGGATCGCATAAGAGAGCTGGAAATCGGTGACGCCCCTGGCCTTGAGCTCCTCCGGCGTGGCCTTGAAGCGCGGGTCGGCCTGGGCATCTGCCTCAAGCTTCTTGTCGTCGATCCCTACCTCGTTGACCAGATGCCGCCGCAAGTCGCTTTCGCGCAGCGCGAACTGCTGGCGCTTGGCCGCATCGGGGTCGGACAGCTGGGGCACGCGGATATCCGGCTCGATCCCGCCTTCCTGCACCGAACGGCCCGAAGGGGTATAATAGCGCGCGGTAGTCAGCTTGACTGCGTGCTTCTTGTCGAGCTGGAACAGTGATTGGACCGAGCCTTTGCCGAAGCTGCGTTCGCCCATGATCACGGCGCGGTGCTGGTCCTGCAGCGCCCCGGCAACGATTTCGGAGGCAGAGGCCGAGCCGGCATCGATCAGCACGATCACCGGCAGCCCCTTGGCGGCATCGCCCGGAAACATGCTCTCCGCCTTGTAGAATTCGTTGTCCTCGGGATTGCGGCCGCGCTGCGAAACGATGTCGCCCTTTGTCAGGAACAGGTCCGACAGGGCTACGGCCTCGTCAAGCGAACCGCCTGGATTTTGACGCAGATCGAGTACGAAGCCGCTGAGCTTGCCGCCCGATTTCGCCTTGAGGTCGGCGATCGCCTCGCTCACCTGCTTGCCGACATCGCGGCTGAACTCGTTGACCGAGATCACCCCGACACTGTCCTTGAGCTCCCAGGTCACCGGCTCAAGCGTGATCACCCCGCGGGTCACGGTGACATCGAAAGGCTGGTCCCGCCCCGGGCGGAACACGGTGAGGCGAATCTTGGTCCCGGCTTCGCCGCGCATCTGCGCCACCGCGTCGTCAAGCTCCATTCCGTAGATCAGCTTGCCATCGAGGTGGGTGATATAGTCCCCGGCCTTGACCCCGGCAGCAGCGGCCGGACTGCCCTTGAGCGGGGCGATTACCTTGACCGCGCCATCGTCCATGCCGACCGACAGGCCCAGCCCCGAATAGTTGCCGTCGATCAGGTTGTTGAGCCGTTCGAGCGTCTGTCCCTGGAGATAGTCGCTGTGCGGGTCGAGCGCGGCGAGCATCCCGTCGATCGCCCCGTCGACCAGCTTGTCGTCCTCGACCGGTTCGACATATTGCGCCTTGATCAGCTGATAGACCGTCAGTAGCCGCCCGAATTGCGGACCCGCGCGGCCATCCACAGCAGCCAGCCCCGCAGTGGTCGCGGGGATCAACGCGACGGCACTGACCAGCAGAATGGAACGGAACAGGGGAGCAAGCTTCATTCGGATCGGGCCTTTCGCGTGATCGCGCCTCTCTATAGCGGGACAGAACTTAACGCCAGATGGCGCTCGACAAGGGACTTCAGCCCTTGAGGAAGTCGAGCGGGTTGACCGGCTCACCATTATGCCGGAGCTCGAGCGTCAGCACCGGACGTCCGGGCCCGGCTGTGCCAAGCGGAGCTCCGGCGACCAGCTCGCTGCCAACCCGGGTATCGAGCGCAGCAAGCCCGGTAACCAGCGAAGTCCAGCCCCCGCCGTGCTCGATGATGACGATGTTGCCATAGCCCTGGTAGGTTCCGGAAAAGACCACCCGCCCCGCTGCAGGGGCGACGGCCTGCGCCCCGCTGCGGGCCATGATCGAAACCCCGCGCGAGCGGGGCCGTCCCGCAGCTTCGTCGCCAAATCCCGCCACCACGCGTCCTGCCGCCGGCAGGAGGTACCGAGCCGGGGCCCCTGTTGGCGGGGATGGCGGGGACGGGGCCGCCGCGCCAACCTGCGCCTGCTGCGGCAAGGGCGGGCGGAGCACCGGCCCAGGCAGCGCGGCAAGCTCCTCGCGCAGCGCACTGGCCTTGCCCAGATCGCCCACCAGCTGTGAAAGATCCCGCGCCTGCTCGCCCAGCGCCCGCGCGCGTTCGGCCTCGCGATCGGCGACCACCCCGGCGGCACGCGAGGCCAATCGTTGCCGCGATTCGAGGGCATTGAGCTGTTCGCGCCGTTCTGCAAGCTGGCCGATGGAGGTTCGCAGACCGATCTGTGCCTCGCGCGTCTGGCGTTCCAAGTCGCGCGCGCGGGCCAGGCGCGAACGCACTCCGGCGGTGCGGCGTTCGACCTCGGGCATCATCGATTCGAGCGTGGCGCGAAGATAGACCGCCTCGCGCAGCGATCCCGGGCGCAGCAACGAAAGGATCGGCGGGCGCCGCGCCAGCCGCTGCAAGGCGCCAGTCAGGCGAACCAGCGGGCGTTGCCCCTGGGCTAGCTCGCCGCGCAAGGCAATCCGGTCCCGCTCAAGTAGGCGGATGCGCGCTTCGTTTGCCCCGATTTCGGCTTCCGACTGCTGGATTCGCGCGGCCAGCGCGGCGCCCTCCTCGGCAGTGCGGTCTGCGGCCGCGACGGCGGTACGGGCATTGGCCTCGAGGGCCTCGGCGCGCTGGCGCGCGGCCTCGCCCTGGCTGCGCGCGTTGGCCAGCGCCTGGCGGGTTTCCTCCACCGTTTCATAAGGCTGCTGCAGCTGATCCTGCGCCGCCACAGCCCCCAATCCCGTGATCAGACCGAGGGGCACGAGGAACAGGGCATGGCGAAGCTTCATGGCCGGGGCCTTATCCCGAACGATGGTAGGGATGGCCAGCCAAAATGCTGGTCGCGCGCCACAATTGCTCGGCGAGCATGGCACGGGCCAGCAGATGCGGCCAGGTCATCGCGCCAAAGGCCAGCAGAAGATCGGCCTTTTCGCGCGCGGCAGAGCCGTGACCGTCGGCGGCTCCGATCAGAAAGCGCGTTTCACGCACACCCTCATCGCGCCACTTGCCCAGCAGGGCAGCGAATTCTTCAGAGGAAAGCTGCTTGCCGCGCTCGTCGAGCAGAACATCGCGATAGGGGGCGAGCGGTGCAGGCAGGGTGCCGCCGGCATCGGGCAATTCGGTCAGCCGGAACGGCCAGGCGATGCGCTTGGCATAGCGATCGACCAGCTCGGCCTCGCTCGATCGGCCGATCTTGCCCCGGGCAATGATGTGCAGGCGCATCGGATCGGGTTCAGGCCGTCCCGGCGCTGTCTCCGAAACCCCACATCCGCTCAAGGTTGTAGAAGCTGCGCACTTCGGGGCGGAACAGGTGAACAATCACGTCACCGGCGTCGATCAGCACCCAGTCGGCAGCGGGCAGCCCCTCGATCCGGGCATGGCCGAATCCGCCCTGCTTGATTCGCTCGGCCAGCTTCTGCGCCATGGCCGCGACCTGGCGGGTCGAGCGGCCCGAGGCGATCACCATATGATCGGCGATCGAGCTCTTGCCCTCAAGCGGGATGGAAACCAGCTCCTGCGCCTGGTCGTCGTCGAGCGACTTCAGGATCAGCTCGTGGAGCGAGCCTGGCTCCGAACGGGGGAGCGGGGTGGGAACGCCGGGCGTGGCCGGCATGGCCTGGACTTGCGTCATGTAAGCGGAAACGGCTCCTGTGTGCGGGCGGCACGGCGGGCCGGAGCGCTCACGCGGCGGGGCCCTTGGTGCTGTCGGGATCGACGGGATGGTGCGTCAGCGGATCGCGCATGGCCCGGCCCGAATAGCGGCTGGCCCAGTCTGGATCGGCGCGGCGAATCGCTGTCGCCGAGCGCGAATCGGGATCGAAACGCAAGTGTATCAGCGCGGGTGCGCTCCATCCTGCCCGGTGCTTCACTCTGGCCGCGGACCGCCGGTATCGGCCGAGCCAGACCCCGGCGGGGCTCGCCTGGGCAGCGCCATCATAACCGGGACGGGCGATAACCGCAATCGGGACCATGCGGGCGATCGCGCGCCAGCTTTTCCAGCGATGGAACTGGGCCAGATTGTCGCCCCCCATCAGCCAGACGAACCGCGTGCGCGGATAGCGGCGGATCAGCGCGCGCAGGGTATCGATGGTATAGCGCGTGCCCAGCTCGCGCTCGATTGCGGTCGGGCGGATCGGTGCGCGCCGTGCCAGCAGCCGGGCCGAGGCAAGCCTTGCCTCGAGCGGGGCCATGCCCTTGGCCGGCTTGAGCGGATTGCCCGGCGAAACCAGCCACCAGACCTCGTCCAGGCCCAATGCTTTTCGCGCGAACAGGCTGATCCGGCGGTGCCCGCCGTGCGCGGGATTGAACGACCCTCCAAGCAGGCCAACCCTGTTCAAGGCCGCGCTTGCCCGGTGCCGCGCACCACCCATTTGTAGGTGGTGAGCCCTTCGAGCGCGACCGGGCCGCGCGCATGGAGACGCCCGGTTGCGATGCCGATTTCGGCGCCCAGGCCGAATTCGCCTCCGTCGGCAAACTGGGTGCTGGCATTGGCCATGACAATCGCCGAATCGACCTCGGCGAGGAACTGCTCCAGAGCCGCCGGATCGCCGGAAACGATCGCATCGGTATGGTGCGAGGAGTGCCGGGCAATATGCCCCAAAGCGTCACTCAAACCATCGACGACAGCCACCGAAAGCACCGCATCGAGGTACTCGGTGTCCCAATCCTCGGCCTGGGCCGGAACGATGCGCGAATCGAGTGCCCGCGCGCGGGCATCGCCGCGCAGCTCGCACCCGGCGCCCAGCAGATCGGCAACCACCTGCTGCGATGCGGGGAAGCGCGCATCGAGCAGCAAGGTCTCCATCGCCCCGCAGATCCCGGTGCGGCGCATCTTGGCATTGAGCGCGATCGCCCGGGCCATTTCGGGATCGGCGGCGGAATGGATATAGGTGTGGCAGATCCCGTCGAGATGGGCGAGCACCGGCACCCGCGCATCGGCCTGGACCCGCGCGACCAGGCTCTTGCCCCCGCGCGGCACGATCATGTCGATCAGTCCCGCCGCGGTCAGCATCGCCCCCACCGCAGCGCGGTCCTGGGTTGGCATCAGCTGCACGGCTTCGGCAGGAATTCCTTCCGAAACCAGCCCTTTGACGAGCGCGGCATGGATTGCCCGGTTGGACTGCACCGCCTCGCTCCCGCCGCGCAGCAACACCGCGTTGCCCGAACGCAGGCACAGCGCTGCAGCATCGGCGGTGACGTTGGGGCGGCTCTCGTAGATGATCCCGATCAGCCCGATCGGGATGCGCACCCGGCTGAGCACCAGCCCGTTGGGGCGGGTGTCGGTGGATATCACCTCGCCCACCGGATCGGGCAGATCGGCAACCTGATCGACTGCATCGGCGATCGCCGCCAGCCGCGCGGGATCGAGCCGCAGCCGGTCGAGCATGGCGCCGGTCAGCCCGGCCGCCTCGCCCCGGGCCAGATCCTCGGCATTGGCGGCAAGCACCTGCCCGGCATCGTCGCGCAGCGCCTGGGCGGCGGCGTGCAGCGCGCGCGCCTTGGCTGCTGGATCGAGCCGTGCCAGCACTGCTTGCGCAGCGCGTGCAGCGCCCGCCAGCCGCGCCACCAGCGCTTCGGGGGTTTCGGAAGGGGCAAGGGCGGCGGTCTGGGCGGTCATGGCCCGGCAGCGCCTAGCACTGCTCCGAGGCACTGTCACCGCCGCAGAATCGTTGCAGCCGAAACGACTCATCGCGCGAGTCATTCGATTCAACGACTCTCCCCCGCAGCGGATTCGCCACACGCGATTCAAGCTGCTAGCGCCCCGCGCGAACGAAGGGTCGGGACTGAAGGGGTCGTCTTGCAACTGCTAGCCGCCAGCGCGCTCAGGGAGCGCCTGCGGAACTGGTTTCCGGATCGCGAATTCTTCATGCGATCCGAAGGGCAGGTCCGTTTCATCAAGGTGACCGCAAAGGTCCAGATGATTGCCGCCGGCGCCGTGGCCGCGCTGGCGCTGTTCTGGCTGACCAGCATGGCGGTGATGGCGGTATCGAGCTACATCGCCAACCGCGACCGGCTTTCGCTGCTTGATCGTGAGGCCAAAGTGGCGACCTCGGAAAGCCGCCTCAATGCCTATGGCGAGGATATCGGCAAGGTCGCCGACGACCTCAAGCGGCGGCAGGATTTTATCGAGAAGACCACCCAATCGGTGCTGGGCGATCTGCCCAAGGATGCCCAGGCCGGGGAAACCGTTTCCGACAGTTCGAGCGAAACCGCGCAGACCGTCAAGAAAGTCTCGCTCGCGGTGCCCCAGGCCGCCGGACTGGTGCAGATCGAAGCCCGCCAGCTGGCGCTGATCGAAGGGCTCACCCGCCTGGCCGATCGCCGCGCCGCCGCTGCCGAGGCCAAGCTGGCCCGGCTCGGCCTCAATCCGCAGTCGATGCTTGCTTCGCTCGACGATCGCAGCGCCCAGGGCGGTCCACTGCTCTCGATGGCAACCTCGTCCGACGGTTCGATCGACCCGCGCTTTGAGCGTTTCGCGCTGAGCATGGCGCGGATGGACGCGCTCGAACGATCGGTCGCGCGGCTGCCGCAGGCGATGCCGGCCAATCTCGAATATATCTCGTCGGGCTTCGGCTTCCGCGCCAACCCCTTCACCGGCGGCGGCGGCGAATTCCACCCCGGGCTCGATTTCAAGGGCCCCTACGGCGCACCGATCTATGCCGCGGCGCAAGGCCGGGTGAGCTTCGTGGGGCAGCGCTCGGGCTATGGCAATTGTGTCGAGATCGATCACGGCAACGGGCTGGTCACGCGCTATGCCCACATGTCGGGTTTCCGCACCCAGCCGGGCAAGCTGGTAATGCCGGGCGAACTGATCGGAGTTATCGGATCGACCGGACGCTCGACCGGGCCGCACCTGCATTTCGAGGTGCGGGTCAACGACCGGCCGGTCAATCCCCGCCCCTTCCTTGAGGCAGTGACCCATGTTCAGCAAGAAACCCAATCCGGCGCCTAGCGCGCCCGTCAGGAGCTCCACCATGGCCGGTTCGACCTTTTCCGTGTTCGGCGCCGATACCCGCATCAAGGGTGACGTTTCCGCCACCGCCGACCTGCATATCGACGGCAAGGTCGAGGGCGACGTTTCCTGCACCTCGCTGGTCCAGGGCGAAGCGAGCGAGATCGTCGGCGCGATCAAGGCCGAAAGCGCGCGTCTTTCAGGTCTTGTGCGCGGGACCATCGCGGTGCGCGAACTGGTGGTGCTCAAGTCGGCGCGGATCCACGGCGACGTGCACTATGACGCGCTGACCATCGAACAGGGCGCGCAGGTGGATGGGCGTTTCGCGCCCCGCGCCGCCACCGAAGGCGAACCGCGTCTGACCCTGGCAGGCGGTTCCGAAGCGAACTGACCGGCCTGGCCAAAAGGCCTAGGCAGCGTGGACACGAAAAAGGGCGGCGCCTCCCAACCGGAGGGCCGCCCTTTTCGATTCGGCTGGCCAGCCTATTCTTCGCCGGCCGCTTCCGCCGCGCGCTTGGCTTCGAGCCAGGCCGCCGCCTCGGCTTCCTGGGCGGCCTCACCGGCGGCCTTGGCCTGGGCCTCGCGTTCGGCGCGCAGCTCTTCGAGCAGCGCCTCGCGATCATCGCCCAGACGCGCATCGTCGCCCGCTTCGTCGATCAGCCCGGCCTTCTTGGCCGCTTTGGCCACGATCGCATCGAGCTCGCGCTGGCTGCACAGGCCCAGTGTGACCGGATCCTTGGGCTGGATGTTGGAAATGTTCCAGTGGCTGCGATCGCGGATCGCGGCGATGGTGTTGCGGGTGGTGCCGATCAGCTTGCCGATCTGCGCATCCGAGATTTCGGGGTGGTTGCGCAGGATCCAGGCAATGCCATCGGGCTTGTCCTGGCGCTTGGACACCGGGGTGTAGCGCGGCCCCTTGGTGCGGCTGACGGTAACGGGCGCCTTCTGCATCTTGAGCGCATAGCCCGGATCGTCCTGGCCCTTCTCGATTTCGGCCATGGTCAGCTCGCCCGCGCGCACCGGATCGCGTCCGGTGTACTTGGAGCTGGCAAGATCGTCCGCCATCGCCTGAACCTCGAGGATGTGCAGACCGCAGAATTCGGCGATCTGCTCAAAGCTCAGCGCGGTGTTGTCAACCAGCCAGGAGGCGGTCGCATGCGGCATCAGCGGGGTGGGTTGGGTCACGGTTTTCTCCGTCGGAAATAGATAGGGCCGCCCCTTGCGGAGCGGCCGTTCGCCTGTGCCTCTAGGCGGATTCGCCGCCGGGGGCAAGATTCAACCGACTTCGAGCACGATCTTGCCGACATGCCCGCCCGCTTCCATCCGGGCATGGGCGGCGCCGGCCTCGGCAAGCGGAAAGGCTTGGTCCATCACCGGGCGAAGTTTGCCGCCTTCGACCAGCGGCCAGACAAGCTGCGCTATTTCCTGGGCGAGCAGCGCCTTGAACTGGTTGGAGCGCGGACGCAGGGTCGATCCGGTCAGCGTCAGGCGGCGGCGCATCACCTCGGCCATGTTGATCGTCGCCTGCAGCCCCCCCTGCACCGCGATGGTCACATGGCGGCCATCGTCGGCAAGGCACTTGAGATTGCGCATCACATAGTCGCCCGCGACCATGTCGAGCACCAGCTCTACCCCCTTGCCGCCGGTGAACCGCGCCACTTCCTCGACGAAGTCCTGCGTCTTGTAATCGATCGCGTGGTCGGCGCCGATCGCCAGCGCGGCGCGGCATTTTTCCGCCCCGCCGCAGGTGACGATCACCGTCAGCCCGAACAGCTTGCCCAGCATAATCGCCATCGAGCCGATCCCGCTGGTGCCGCCGTGGACCAGCAGTGTCTCACCCTCGCTGGCCCAGCCGCGTTCGAACACGTTGTGCCACACGGTGAACAGCGTTTCGGGCAACGCCGCCGCCTGATCGAGCGGCAAATCGGGTGGCACCGGCATGCAGTGTTCCGCCTGGGCGAGGCAGTATTGGGCATATCCCCCACCCGAAACCAGCGCGCAGACCGGCTGGCCCAGCAGGGCGGGGTCGGCTCCTTCGCCCAGCGCCACGACTGTGCCGGAAACCTCAAGCCCCGGTATCGGCGAGGCGCCGGGCGGCGGGGGATAGAAGCCCTGGCGCTGGATCACATCGGGCCGGTTGACCCCGGCAAAGGCCACCCGCACCAGCACCTCGCCAGCGCCGGGGTGCGGCACCGGCAGCGCCTCGGCGCGGAAAACCTCGGGTCCGCCGGGGGCGTCGAAGCCCATTGCCGTCATGGTTTCGGGTATCGTTTCAGCCATTTGCCCCGGTTCCTGTGGCAGGAAAGCAACGCCAGCGGTGCTAACCGCTCACTCGGTTGACAGCAAGCGCTGGCGGGTCGATTCTGCCCGGACAATGGACGAAGACCTGCCTCGGCCCAAAGGCGATGCCGCTTCCGCGCTGGCGAAGGAAGCGCTCGATTCCTATTCGCAGGACGAACTGGCAGCCCGTATCGCGCTGCTCGAAGCAGAGATCGCACGGGTCAGGGCGCACCGCGACAAGGCCAGCGCCCACCGACTCGCCGCCGAGGCGCTGTTCCGGTCGGGCGGCCAATGATTGTGCGGGGCGGCCTTTTCACCCGCCCGGCGGCGCCCCATATAGGTTTGGTTAACCATACCTGCTCATACTCTCCGGCAAGCCCAACGAAGCCAATCCGGAGCCACACCCTCGCCTTGAGAGACCGATAGATGCCCAGTTTCGCCCAAAGCCTCGAAAAGACGCTGCACGCCGCGCTCGCCAACGCGTCGGAGCGCAGCCACGAGTATGCGACGCTCGAGCATCTGCTGCTCGCGCTGATCGACGATCCCGATGCCCAGCAGGTGATGCAGGCCTGCGGGGTCGATCTGGGCGAGCTGGGCGAGGTGGTGAAGCAATACCTCGATCAGGAATACCAGTCGCTCAAGACCCAGGAAAAGGGCGATCCCGCCCCTACCGCCGGTTTTCAGCGGGTGATCCAGCGCGCGATCCTCCACGTCCAGTCATCGGGCAAGGATACCGTCACCGGCGCCAATGTGCTGGTCGCGCTGTTTTCCGAGCGCGACAGCTACGCGGTCTATTTCCTTCAGCAGCAGGACATGAGCCGGCTCGACGCGGTGAGCTATATCAGCCACGGGATCGGCAAGGGCGGCAAGCGGATCGAGGATCGCACCCCCAAGGGCGCCGAGCCGGAAGCCCCCCAGGCCGAGGAAAAGCGCGAGGCCAAGGACGGCAAGAAGGATTCGGCGCTCGACCAGTTCACGGTCAACCTCAATGAAAAGGCCCTGGCCGGAAAGGTCGATCCGCTGATCGGGCGCGGGCCCGAGGTTGACCGCACGATCCAGATCCTGTGCCGCCGCTCGAAGAACAACCCGCTCTATGTCGGCGATCCCGGCGTGGGCAAGACCGCGATCGCCGAGGGTCTGGCGCGCAAGATCATCGAGGGCGAGGTGCCCGAGGTGCTGTCCGAAGCGGTAATCTATTCACTCGACATGGGCGCGCTGCTGGCCGGAACGCGCTATCGCGGCGATTTCGAGGAGCGGCTCAAGCAGGTCGTGAATGAACTCGAGAAAATGCCGCATGCTATTCTTTTCATTGATGAAATACACACGGTGATCGGCGCGGGAGCGACCAGCGGCGGGGCGATGGATGCCTCCAACCTGCTCAAGCCGGCGCTGTCGGGTGGCACGATCCGCTGCATCGGCTCGACCACCTACAAGGAATTCCGCAACCACTTCGAAAAGGATCGCGCGCTGCTGCGCCGGTTCCAGAAGATCGACGTCAACGAACCGACGGTCGAGGATACCATCAAGATCCTCAAGGGCCTGCGCAGCGCCTTCGAGGAGCATCACAAGGTGCGCTACACCCCCGAGGCGATCAAGACCGCGGTCGAACTCTCGGCGCGCTACATCAATGACCGCAAATTGCCCGACAAGGCGATCGATGTGATCGACGAGGTCGGCGCGATGCAGATGCTGGTTCCGCCGAGCAAGCGCAAGAAGACCATCACCGCGCGCGAGATCGAGGCAGTGATCGCGACCATGGCGCGGATCCCGCCCAAGTCGGTCTCCTCGGACGACCGCCAGGCGCTCGAACACCTCGAGAAGGACCTCAAGCGTGTGGTCTTCGGCCAGGACAAGGCGATCGAGGTGCTGGCGAGCGCGATGAAGCTCAGCCGCGCGGGGCTGCGCGATCCCGACAAGCCGATCGGCAGCTTCCTGTTCTCCGGCCCGACCGGGGTCGGCAAGACCGAGGTTTCCAAGCAGCTCGCCGCGATCCTGGGGATCCCGATCCAGCGTTTCGACATGTCCGAATACATGGAGCGCCATTCGGTCAGCCGCCTGATCGGCGCACCGCCGGGCTATGTCGGCTACGATCAGGGCGGCCTCCTCACCGACGCGGTCGACCAGCAGCCGCACTGCGTGCTGCTTCTGGACGAGATCGAGAAGGCCCACCCCGACCTGTTCAACATCCTGCTGCAGGTGATGGATAACGGGCGGCTCACCGATCACCACGGCAAGACGGTCGATTTCCGCAACGTGGTGCTGATCATGACCACCAATGCCGGGGCCAGCGACATGGCCAGGCAGGGGATCGGCTTTGGCGACGTCAGCCGCGAGGATGCGGGCGACGAAGCGGTCAAGCGGATGTTCAGCCCCGAATTCCGCAACCGGCTCGATGCGGTGGTGCCCTTCGCCTATCTGGGCAAGGAGGTGATCGCGCGGGTGGTCGACAAGTTCGTGCTCCAGCTCGAGCTCCAGCTGGCCGAACAGAACGTCCATATCCAGTTCGATTCGGATGCCCGCGAATGGCTGGGCGCGCGCGGATACGACAAG
Organism: Novosphingobium sp.; assembly: GCA_024236215.1. Lineage (GTDB taxonomy): Bacteria > Pseudomonadota > Alphaproteobacteria > Sphingomonadales > Sphingomonadaceae > Novosphingobium. The sequence continues at coordinate 121,386 of JACKKX010000003.1, read as the reverse complement.
CTCTATGGCGCGCGGCCGATGGCCCGGCTGATCCAGGACAAGGTCAAGCAGCCGCTGGCCGAAGAGCTGCTGTTCGGCAAGCTGGCGCACGGCGGCGAGGTCCACGTTTCGGTCAAAGACGGATCGCTCGGCTTCGAGCTGACTCCTGCCCCGCCCAAGCTGGTCAAGAAGGCCCCCGCCAAGAAGGCGCCGCCGCCTGGGCGCAAGCCCAAGGCCGCGAGCGAGCCGAGCGGCGAAAGCGATTGACCGCGATCAAGGCGGCTTGTCCGCAACGCCCCTAGAGGCAAGGCAGCAAAGCCATGCCACCGGGAGTCCTGCCTTGAGCGAAGCCGTTACCGCCACAACTCCGGCCAAATCGCCGTTTGAGCGAATCGGAGGCCACCCGGCGCTGCAAACGATCACCCAGCGCTTCTACGATCTGATGGAACAGGATCCGGCCTATGCCGAGCTGCGCGCGATGCACGCGCAGGACCTGACGGAAATGCGCGCTTCGTTGCCGCTATTCCTGGCCGGGTGGGCCGGAGGCCCGCGTGACTGGTTCGAGGCCAATCCCGGCAAATGCATGATGAGCGCCCACGGCGGCTTCGCGATCAACAAGAGAGCCGCGGGGCAATGGGGCGAAGCGATGCGCCGCGCGATCGACGCAAGCGAAGTCGCCGACCGTGAAATTGCCAATGCCATGGCCGACGTGCTCGAGCGCATGGCCACCAGTATGGCACGCGCCTGATTGCAAATTACGCAAGCGCTGAATAAGCTTGCGGGCTATGAAGCCAAAACTGCTGACCACGCTGCCCGGCTATTCTGCCGCGCAGTTTGTCGCCGATGCCTTCGCGGGCGTGACCGTTGCCATGGTCGCCCTGCCGCTTAGCATCGCGATAGCGATCGCCTCTGGCGCGGACCCGGCGAAGGGCCTTGTCACGGCAATTGTCGCGGGCTTCCTGATTTCCCTGCTGGGCGGCAGCCGGGTCCAGATCGGCGGGCCGACGGGTGCGTTTATCGTCGTGGTCTACGGCGTTATCGCACAGCACGGTTATGACGGGCTGGTGCTGGCGACCCTGATGGCCGGAGCGATCCTGATCCTGGCGGGGCTGCTGCGCGCCGGGAACCTGATCGCTTTCGTGCCCGAGGCCGTGGTCAATGGATTCACCATCGGGATCGCGATCATCATCGCCAGCAGCCAGCTCAAGGACTTCTTCGGGCTAACGGCGGGCACAGTGCCGACCGAATTCGTCGGCAAGCTTGAGGCTTTGTGGGCGGCACGCGGCAGCCTAAACCTGTCGGCGCTGGGCATGGGCCTTGCCGCGCTGATCCTGATCGTGCTGCTGCGCCGGTTGTTTCCGCGTTTCCCGGGGTTGATCCTGGTCATGGCCGCAGTTTCGGCGGCGATCGCGATGCTGCACCTGCCGGTCGAGACCATCGCATCACGCTATGGCGCGCTGCCCGCCACTTTGCCCGCCCCGCAGTTGCCGCAGATCACGCTGGCCCGGGTGACCGAGCTTCTCCCATCGGCCCTGGTGATCGCGTTCCTCGCGGCGATCGAATCGCTGCTTTCGGCCATGGTTGCCGACCGGATGATCGAGGGCAGCCACCGCCCCAATGCCGAAGTGCTGGCGCAGGGCTGGGCCAATGTTGGCTCCGCGCTGTTCGGTGGGCTGCCCGCAACCGGGGCGATCGCGCGGACCGCCACCAATATCCGCGCGGGCGGCACGACGCCGATTGCCGGAATCGTTCATACCGTGACGATCCTGATCGTGATGATGGTTGCCGCGCCCCTGGCCGGATATCTTGCAATGCCGGCGATGGCCGCGCTACTGCTGACCACGGCCTGGAACATGAGCGAGCCGCACAAATGGCGCGGCTATTGGTCTGCCCCAATCAGCGACCGGGTGCTGCTGGCGCTAACCCTGGTGCTTACCGTTATGGCCGATCTGACCGTTGCGATTGGCGTTGGCGTCGGCCTTGGGCTGGCTCTGCGTCTGCGCGACAGCCGCTTTCAGGCCGAGGAATGGCGCACGCCCGACCGCTAACGCCGATCAACTCTCGATCTGGACCAGCTTTTCGCGCCCGGTTGCGCCGCGCAACATGCGAAGCCGTGACGTCGCGATCCCCAGTGCCCGGGCCAGCAATTCAAGCACGGCCTGGTTGGCCTTGCCGTCCTCCGGCTTGACCCGGACCTTCACCAGCACCTTGCCCTGGCCGATTTCGACCGCTTCGCTCCGCGCCCCCGGAGTAACCCGCAGCGCCAGCCGCCCTTCGCCGTCGGCAAGCGCCAGAATCGCTTCGGCGGGCGGAAAGTCAGCTTTGGGCCGTGCCATCGAACAACGCGGCGTGGTGCCTGGAATTCTCGACGTAGTGCTTCACGCCCATCTGCAATCCGGCGAGCATGCGATCATCAAGATCGCGCATGAACTGGGCGGGGCGACCGCTCCACAGCTGGCGCGAGGGAATCCGCTTGCCCGGCGCAAGCAGTGCCCCGGCGGCGAGCATGCCATCGGCCTCGATCACGCAGCCGTTCATGGTCTGGGCGGAAAAGCCAACGAAACCGCGATCCTCGATCACGGTCCCGTGGATCATCGCCATGTGGCCGATCAGCACATCGTCGCCGATCAGGGTCGGGAAGCCGTCCGGCGCGCCGGGCATCGCCGCGTCGCAGTGGATCACGCTGCCATCCTGCACATTGGTGCGCGCGCCGATCACGATCCGGCTGACATCGCCGCGCAGCACGCAATTGTACCAGATCGAGGCATCGGGCCCGATCTCAACATCGCCGATGATCCGGCAGCCCGGAGCGATGAAGGCGCTGTCGTGAATGCGCGGCGCGCGGCCGTGGATCGCGACGATGGTGGTATCGGGACGGGAAAGGCTCATTGCTTCACCAGATTTGACCAGATCACATAGGGCAGCACCGAGGCGTGGGCATCGCTCCACACCCGCGGCGCGGGGTTGACAAGTTCGCGCCATGCCACGCTGTCGGATGTTTGCGCCACCCTTTTCAGCTGGCCGGCATGGCGGCTGACCATCACCCAGCTGGAGGGATACCATTCATCGTTGCCCTCGGGATTGTCGTCGCGGACCAGCGCGTGGAGACCGCGCGCGGCAATCTCGGCCGAAAGCGCCGGTTCGAGATCGATGAAGCGGTTGGAGATGTTGACCATCATCACCCCCTTGGCGGTCAGCGCATCGAGGTAGATCCCGAACGCCTCGTGGGTGAAGAGGTGCAGCGGCACCGAATCCGATGAGAAGGCGTCGATCGCCAGCAGGTCGAAGCTGCCTTTGGGCGCCTTGGCCAGTTGCAGGCGGGCATCGCCCAGCACGATCGGCGCGCCGGGGGTGCAATCGTTGTAGTAGGTGAAGGTCCCTCCGCGCGAGAGACGGACCACCACCGGATCGATCTCGAAAAAGCGCCACGATTGGCCGGGCCGGGCGAAACAGGCCAGGGTTCCCGCGCCCAGCCCCAGCACCCCGATCCGCGCCTTTGGCCCGAACAGCCTGTCGGCGCGCGTGAAGACCTGCGCCGCGCCCGATTGCGGCGCATAATAGGTCAGCGGCAGGCGGCGGCGCGCGTGATCGGTATACTGCTCGCCGTGAACGGTGGTGCCGTGGGCAAGCAAGCGCAGCTGAAGCTCGGGATAGGTCCGCACAGTATGGATCCCGAAGTAGGAGCGATGCCGGATCCCCTCGCGGCTTGCCGCGATGGTTTCGTGCCCGCCCTGGGCGATCATCGTAGCAAGCAGCAACGCCAGCACCGCGCCCCGCCAGCGAACGAGCGCCAGGCCGACCGCAGCCAGCGCCGCCCCAGGCAACCAGCGCTCGGGGCCGGGCTCGGCCAATTGGCTGACGTCATAGAGCCGCCAGAGTAGAATCCCCGCGATCACCACGGCCATGGCGATGATAGTGCCGGTCAAGGTGCGGTCCATTCCGGGGCGACGGGTCCAGTCGGGCAGACTGCCCTGCGGCAGCAGCGCTGCGGCGGCCAGCACCAGCAGCGGGTGCTCCCACGCCCAATCGAACACCAGCGGAGCGATCAGCGCGGTGAACAGGCCGCCCAGCGCTCCGCCCGCCGCCATCGCCAGATAGAACGCGGTGAGCCGTTCCGGCGCGGGGCGCAGATCGTAAAGGCGCGAATGAAGTGCCACACAGACCACGAACAGCAGGACCACGCTGACAAGCACCGGGATCAGGCCGTGATCGCCGCGCGAGATCATCGCCAAACCGCCGCCGAACAGCATCACCGGCCAGGCCAGCGCCGAAACGATCCGCGCCGGTCCGCGCCGGTCCGCGAAGGCGAGCGACATCGAGGCCAGGTAGAGCCCCAGCGGGATCACCCAGAGCAGCGGCATGGCGAAGATGTCGGTTGTAAGGTGGGTGGTGGTCGAGAGCATCAGCCCCGAGGGCACCGCCGCCAGTGCCAGCCACAGCGCCAGTGTGCCGCGCGGGATCGCGGCAAGCCCGGCAGTAGTGCCTGGGATCGCCGCCGTATGTGGCCGGCGCATGGCCGCGCTGGCCGCCGTCAGCAGGATCAGCACGGCGAAGCCCGCGCTCCACGCCCAGGCCTGCTGCGGCAGGGCCAGCAGGGGCTCGGCCAGCAGCGGATAGGCCAGAAGCCCGCCAAAGCTACCCAGGTTCGAGGCGGCGTAGAGCGCCCAGGGCTGGCCGGCGCCGGGCGCGGCGAAATACCAGCGCTGCATCAGCGGTGCCTGGGCCGAAACCAGAAAGAACACCGGCCCGATCGACAGCGCCAGCAGCGCGGGAACCCAGAGTGCCTCCCAGCCCGGCGCGGGCGGCGGCAGGGCGGCAAGCCCCACCGGCAGGCTGAGCAGCGCCAGCAGCAGCAGGGCAAGGTGGATCGCGGCCTGGCGCCGGATCGCAAAGCGGCCCAGCCAGTGGGCATAGCCATAGCCGCCCAGCAGCAACGCCTGATAGACGAGCATCGCGCTGTTCCAGACGTTGGGCGCCCCGCCCAGCCGGGGCAGGGCCATGCGCGCGACCATCGGCTGGATCAGGAACAGCAGGAACGAGCCGGTCAGGATCGTGACGGCGAACAGCACGCGCGCCGGGCGGGAGCGAGAGCTCAAGCCGGGCGCCCGATGGCGTAGACGATGTGCCGGCACAGCGGATGGCCAGCGGGAAAGCGGGGGTGATCGAAATCGAGTTCCGGCCGGCGGACCATTCCGATCCGCTCCATCAGCCCCCACGAGGCGGTGTTGGCCGCCACGGTCCAGGCGGCGATGCGCGACGCATCGCGGTTTGCCCAGCCCCAATCCAGTGAGGCCAGCGCCGCTTCGCGCGCATAGCCCTGCCCCCAGGCCTCGCGGCGCAGCCGCCAGCCGATCTCAAGCTCGTCGGGTACTGCCGTTCCGGCATGGCCACCCCGGCGCAGCCCGCAAAAACCCAGCATGGCGCCATCCTCCTTGCGTTCGATCGCCCAGAAGGTGTGGCCTCTTTCACGGCCTTCGGCGGCAAGTCGGTCGATCACCGCGTCGCTGGCCTCGCGCCCGATCGGCCCATCGAGGTGAAGCATCACCTGCGGATCGGCGCTCATCGCCGCAAAAGGCGCACGATCTTCGTCGCGCCAGTGGCGCAGGATCAGCCGTTCGGTCTCGATCACGCGCCCAGCAGCCGCGCGGCGTGGGCGGCGTGGTAGGTCAGCACCCCCGAACAGCCCGCGCGCTTGAAGGCCAGCAGCGTTTCGAGCACCAGCGCGTCGCGCTCGCCCGCCCCAGCTGCGGCGGCATGTTCGATCATCGCGTATTCGCCGCTCACCTGATAGGCGAAGACCGGCACCTCGAACGCCTCCTTCACCCGCCGCACGATATCGAGATAGGGTAGGCCGGGTTTGACCATCACCGAATCGGCACCCTCGACAAGATCGAGCTCGACCTCGCGCAGCGCTTCTTCGGCGTTGGCGGGATCCATCTGGTAGGTCTTCTTGTCGCCCTTGAGCAGCCCCCGGCTGCCAACCGCGTCGCGGAACGGGCCATAGAAGGCCGAGGCATATTTGGCGGCGTAGGACATGATCTGGACATTGACGTAGCCCGCCCCCTCGAGCGCGTCGCGGATCGCGCCGATCCGCCCGTCCATCATGTCGGAAGGGGCAATGACGTCGGCCCCGGCGGCGGCCTGGTTGAGACTTTGCCCGACCAGCACTTCGACCGTGGCATCGTTGAGCACATAGCCCGCGCCGTCGATCAGTCCGTCCTGCCCGTGGCTGGTATATGGATCGAGCGCGACGTCGGTCAGCACCCCGATGTCGCCGCCGCAAGCCTGCCTGATCTCGCGGATTGCCCGGCACATCAGGTTATCGGGATTGAGCGCTTCGGCCCCGTCCTCGCTGCGCCGTTCGGCCTGGGTGTTGGGAAACAGCGCCAGACACGGGATGCCCAGAGCCACCGCTTCCCTGGCGCGCTCGGCGATCCGGTCAACCGACCAGCGCGAGACGCCCGGTAGCGAAGCGACCGGCTCTTCCACGCCCTGCCCTTCGGTGACGAACAGCGGCCAGATCAGGTCGGCGGGAGTGAGCAGCGTCTCGCGGTGCAGGGCGCGGCTCCAGGCGCTGGCGCGGGTGCGGCGCAGGCGGGCGGCGGGGAAGGGTCCGGTCATGCGCGGGTCTTAGGCGCGCAAATCCATTCCATCAATTCCCCAGACGGTCGATCTCACGCTGGGGGGTCATCCCCGGCGCGGCCTGGCGCGGGGCAAGACTGGCCATCGCCGCGCCCGGCGTCACCGCCTTGAGCTGGGCCAGCCGGGCCCGGAAGGCGGCCAGCTCATGTGCGTCGACCTGCTGAGTGATGGTGAAGGCCACGGTCAACGGATTGACCGGAGTTCCATTGCGATAGACCTCGTAATGCAGGTGCGGCCCGGTCGAAAGCCCGGTCGAGCCGACATAGCCGATTACCTGCCCGCCGCGCACCCGCGTGCCCGCGGCCACCGCGATCCGGCTCATATGGCCATAACCGGTGCCGAAACCGCCGCCGTGATCGAGCCGCACGTAATTGCCGTGCCCGCCGTGCCACCCGGCAAAGCTCACCACGCCGTCGCCCACCGCATAGATCGGCGAACCGTAGGCCGCGCCGAAATCGACTCCGGCATGCATGCGGGTATAGCCCAGGATCGGATGGCGCCGCGCGCCGAAGGTCGAGGTGACCCGGCCGACCACCGGCATGAACATGCCCGTGCGCTGCTGGCCCATCCCCGATGCCTCGAAGAACTGGCCCTCGCTGCCCCAGCGCAGCAGCTGCGCCTTGGCCTTGCCGTCATGTTCCAGCCCGGCGAACAGCAGATCGCCCACCTGCGTTTCTCCGCCGGCCGAGCGCTTGTAGGCGACCACGATATCGAAGGTGTCGCCCGGCTCGATCGCGCTGTCGAGGCTGAGGTGCTGATCGATCGCCTGAAGATACTGCTGGATCGCCTCGATCGGCGCCCCCGTGGCGCGGGCCGAAAGATAGAGGCTGGTGCCGACCGTACCGCGAATCCTCAGCGGCGTGGTATCGACCGCAAGCGCATGGCGCTGCAGCGTCAGAACCCCGCCGACCCGGACTAGGCTGAGATCGAGATCGAAACGCGCCCGCATCGCCAGCCGTTCGAGCGGACGGGCACCGCTGGCCGGATCGTGCTGCCCCAGGGTCAGATCGACCTGGGTTCCCGGTGCAATCTGGCCGGGCGGAACCACGCCCGCGAGCAGCATCTCGGCGCGCCGCGCGTCTCCGGAAGAAACCCCGGCGCGTGTCAGCATCGCGGCAATCGAATCGCCCTGCCCGAAGCTGGCGGCAAGCTGGATCTGTGCGCGTTCGGGCGCCTGGGCAATCGGTACCACTGCCGCGCCCGGTGCCATGCGCCGTCCGCTGTCCGCACCCAGCGCGAGCGGGAGGATCATCTGGCTGCGAAATTCGTCACGCGCGGCATCGTCGATTCGCATCGCCGGCGGAGCGGTAACGGACGAGAAATCGGGCGTGAAAGCCAGGGCCAGAACGATCAGGGCAAGCATCGTTCCCAGAGCGCGAAACCATTGCGCGCTGCCGATGTCCTCGGCGAGATCGGGCGCCTGCTCGAGCGCGGCGAGCCTTTCGCGCAATTGTGCCAGCCGCCAGGGCCGGGATGGAGCCGCGATCGCCTGTGCGCGCGACAAGGCCGCCGCGCCCGTGGCAAGGCCGCCGTGTCCCGCTTCCAGCACTTCACGCGGCTTGAACAAGGAAAGTTCCCGGTACCGTGGCTTGATGCTCCCCCATGCACCCGGCGTGGTTAATCTTCGCCTAAGCCCCGGATGGAAACAGCCATTCCTGTTTCGGGACAGTTGCTTGCGGGAATTAACCAAACCGTGCCTTGCAAGCCGCATCAAGGCGATGCCACATTCCCCGAAATGCCTCCCCGGTCGCCCGCCAATCACCGCGTTTCGGACAGCCGCGTCAAAGCCGTGTTGGGCCCCACCAACACCGGCAAGACCCACTATGCGATCGAGCGGCTGTGCGCCCATTCCTCGGGCGCGATCGGCTTTCCGCTGCGCCTGTTGGCGCGGGAGGTCTATGACCGGGTGGTGGCGATCAAGGGCGCCGACAAGGTCGCGCTGATCACTGGCGAGGAAAGGATCGAGCCGCCCGGCGCGCGCTGGCTGCTGTGCACGGTCGAGGCCATGCCCGGCGATGCCGACCTGGCCTTTGTCGCGCTCGACGAGGCCCAGCTCTGCGCTGACCGCGAACGCGGCCACGTCTTCACCGACCGGTTGCTCCATGCCCGGGGCCGGGAAGAGACCTTGCTGCTGGGGTCGGCCACGCTCGCGCCGATGGTCGAGGCCCTGCTGCCCGAGGCTGAAATCATCGGGCGTCCGCGTTTTTCAACACTCAGCCACGCCGGTGCGAGAAAGCTTTCGCGCGTACCGCCGCGCAGCGCGATCGTCGCCTTTTCGGCCGAGCAGGTCTATGCCGTCGCGGAAATGCTCCGGCGGTTTCGCGGCGGGGCGGCGGTGGTGATGGGGGCGCTCAGCCCCGAAACGCGCAACAAGCAGGTGGCGCTGTTCCAGTCGGGTGAGGTCGATTACCTCGTCGCGACCGATGCGATCGGGATGGGGCTCAATCTCGATCTCGGCCATGTCGCCTTTGCCGGGCTTTCCAAATTCGACGGCCAGCGCCAGCGCCGCCTGACCAGCGCCGAGATGGCGCAGATCGCCGGGCGCGCGGGGCGGCATCAACGGGACGGCACCTTCGGGACGCTCGCGGGAACAGGCAGCCACGACGCCGAGTTTCGCGAGGAGGAGGTGTTCGCGATCGAGGAGCACCGCTTCCCGCCACTGACCCGGCTGTTCTGGCGCGAATCCGAACCGCGTTTCGGCTCGCTCGATGCCTTGATTATGGATCTCGAGTGTCTTCCCCCGCGCCCGGAACTGGCACCGGCGCCCGAGGCTATCGATCTTGCGGTATTGAAATACCTCTCGGCCGATCCTCAGCTCGCCGCCACGGTGCGCAGCGAAGCGCTGGTCCGGCGCTTTTGGGAGGTTTGCCGATTGCCCGACTTTCGCGGCTACGGCACCGATAACCATGCCCGCTTCGTGGCCCGGCTGTGGGAGGATCTGCGCGGCGGGCAGCTGGGCGGCGATTTCGTCGCCCGGTCGATCGCCGATCTCGACAATGTCACGGGCGATATCGACACCTTGCAGATGCGCATCGCCGCGATCCGTTCGTGGGCCTACATCGCCCAGCGTCCCGACTGGGTTCTTGCCCGCGAAGAAATGTCCGCGCGCGCCCGCGCGGTCGAAGCCCGCCTGTCTGACGCGCTCCACGCGCGCCTGACCGAGCGGTTTGTCAATCGCCGCACCTCGGTGCTGATGAAGAAATTGGGAACGGATACAGCCTTGTTGCCTGTTGCATGTGAGAATGACGAAATTCTGGTCGATGGCGAGCATATCGGCAAACTCGAGGGGTTTCGCTTCACGGTCGATCCGCTCGCCAGGCTTGCCGATCGCAAACTGCTCCTCGCCGCCGCCGAAAGGCACTTGCCCGGCATGTTAGGGACGCGCGCCCAGGCGCTTGCCGAAAGCATGGCGAGCGGCGAATCGGGAATCGCCTTGGACGCGACCAGTCTGGTCTGGCACGGAGCCCCGCTTGCCCGATTGGTACCGGGACGCTCGGTGCTCACTCCCCGAATCGAACCCGATCCTTCGCTGGAGGCCATCCCGTCGGAACCGCGCCAGGCCTTGCTCGATGCACTCGAAGTATGGCTGGGGCTCCAGCTCGAAGCGCTGGAGCCCCTGCGCCGGTTCGAGGCGGCAAGCCTCGACGCCGAGGCTGGGCCGGAATTGCGCGCCTTGCTGATCCGGCTGGTCGACGGCGGAGGATTGTTGGTCCGTGCCGGTTCGGGCCTTGAGCGGCTCAACCCCGAGCAACGCGCCGGGATGCGCAAGCTGGGCCTGTGGATCGGCGCGCTCGACCTGTTCCACCCCGCCATGCTCAAGGCGCGCGCGCTGGCCGCATGGCGGCTTGTCCAGGCGGTGCGGGGGCAGAACCTGCCCGAATCGCCCAGCGGGATGCCGGTGATCCTGGCGCTCTCCGGCCAGACGCCCTGCCCGCCATCCTATCGCCGCCTCGGAGTGCAGGCACTGCGGATCGACATGGCCGAACGCGTGCTGAGCGAGGCCCACGAGGCCCGCGCACGCTCAAAAACGCGCGGTTTCGCGATCAATCCGGCCTTCGCAGTCTCGTTGGGCTTGACCCAGCCGAGCCGGGCGCAGTTGCTGCGGCTGGCCGGTTTCACCGGTTCGAACCCGCCGCCGCTTGCCGAAGGGATGTTCGGTCCGCCCCAGCCGCAGCGCTGGCGCTGGCTTGCCCCGCGTCTGCGGGCGGGCAAGCCGGCACACGGCACAAAGCCCGCCGAAGCGGATCCGTCCAGCCCCTTCGCCGCGCTGGCCAAGCTGGTGCGCTGATGCGGATCGACAAGCTGCTGTGGTTCCTGCGCTTCGCCAGGACCCGCGCGCTGGCCCAGCATTGGGTGCTGGAAGGGCACATCCGGCTCAACGGGCGGCGGGTGGAAAAGCCTGGCGCCACGGTCGGGCCCGGCGACACCCTGGTTCTGCCGCTGCCCCAGGGTGTCCGGGTGATCGAGGTTGTGGCGTTGCCGGCGCGGCGCGGTCCGGCACAAGAAGCGCGGCTATGCTATCGCGAGCTTGACGCGAGCGGCGAAAATCCCATAGCAGCACAGGCAAGCCAATCGCCTGAGGGGACAATCCTGCCATGACCTACGTCGTTACCGATGCCTGCATCCGCTGCAAGTACATGGACTGCGTCGAGGTCTGCCCGGTGGATTGCTTCTATGAGGGTGAGAACATGCTGGTGATCAACCCCAGCGAATGCATCGATTGCGGGGTGTGCGAACCCGAATGCCCGGCCGAGGCGATCCTGCCCGATACCGAAAGCGGCCTGGAACAATGGCTTGAGCTTAACGCCAAGTATTCCGCCGAATGGCCCAACATCACCACCAAGAAGGACACGCCCGCCGACGCGGACGACTTCAAGGGGGTCGAGGGCAAGTTCGACAAGTTCTTTTCTGCCGAGCCTGGCGAGGGCGACTGAACGCGCGCGGAACGGCTCCGCCGAGCAGTCCAAAGCCGGAATATCGATGCGCGACAGCGGCGGGATTCTCGCCGCTGGCAATTTTGTTGCGAACATGTTATATAATGGTCCAACTCGGGCGGGAATCGCTTTCCGCTCCGCGCGTGCATTCTTCTGAAAGGCAGGACGGACAGATCGGTTGATGGGGCACATCGGGCCGGCCCGGCGCGGTATTCTCCCGCCCCGGCAGGCACGGCTCCTGAACCGGTGGCGCACGGCGCCGGCCCTTCCTGGCGAGCGAAAGGACGTTTCATGGTAGCCAAGGCACATGCCTTCGATGTTGGCGATTACGTAGTCTATCCCAAGCACGGCGTCGGCCGGGTGATCGAACTGCAGGAGCAGGAGATCGCGGGAATGAAGCTTGAGCTTTATGTGCTGCGCTTTGAAAAGGAACGCATGACCCTGCGGGTGCCGACCAACAAGGTTGAGGCGATCGGGATGCGCAAGCTGTCCTCGGACAAGACCCTGCGCGAGGCGCTCGACACCCTCAAGGGCAAGCCCAAGGTCAAGCGCACCATGTGGTCGCGCCGCGCCCAGGAATACGAAGCCAAGATCAACTCGGGCGATCTGGTCTCGATCGCGGAAGTGACCCGCGACCTGTTCCGCGCCGACGACCAGCCCGAACAGTCCTATTCCGAACGGCAGATCTTCGAAGCCGCCTCCTCGCGCCTGGCGCGGGAGCTTGCGGCGATGGAGAAGACCGACGAGCCCGCAGCGCTCAAGAAGATCCTCGCGATCCTCAACGAACACGCGCCCAAGTATTACGCGGAACAGGCCACCGCCTGATTCGCTCCCGATCCCGGGATTGAGAGGGGTCGTCGCAGGCGCGGCGGCCCCTTTTTCTTGTCCGTGCCTTGCCAGCACCGCTCTAGTGTATTATATCAATAATACGCATTGCCGCCTTGTGCGGAAACGGAGGAGATGGCTGATGAAGCTTGGCAAGATTTTCAATGCCCTGGCCCCGGTGATCGCGGTGGTCATGGCCACGGGTGCCGCCGGTTGCGATGGCATGAACATCTCGATCGATGGCGAAGATGGCAAGAAGCTGTCCGAACTCGACATGAGCGGCGCTCCGCCCGAGGAGCTGGTGCTGCTCGGGCCGGATACGGTTGAGGTAACCGCCGGTGACAAGCTGGCGATCAGCGTCGATGGCGATCCCGAGGCGGCCGAACGGGTGCGCTTCACGCTCAAGGACGGCACGCTGGGGATCCTGCGCAAGGACAAGGACTGGTCGGGCGGCAACAAGGTCGCCGTGGTCCACGTGACCATGCCCGCTCCCCGGGAAGTAACCATGGCCGGATCGGGCAAGATCACCGCGGCGGCACTTGCCCCCAAGGCCAAGGTAACGATCGCCGGATCGGGCCTGATCGAGACCCCAAGCGTTTCGGGCGAATCGCTTGACCTGACGATCGCAGGATCGGGTTCCTACCGCGCAGCGGGCAATGTCGGCTCGCTCGATATGACCGTGGCCGGATCGGGCTCGGCCGAGGCCGATGCTCTGCGGGTCGACAAGGCCAAGATCTCGATCGCCGGTTCGGGCAATGCCAGTTTCATGTCCGATGGCGAAGTCGATGCCTCGATCATGGGATCGGGCTCGGTCAAGGTGAAGGGCCGCGCAAAATGCACCGTCAGCGCGATGGGTTCGGGCAAGCTCTATTGCGAGACCGCGCCCGAGGCCAAGGACCCGGAATAGCCCCGGATCAGGCAGCGGCGCGGCGCAACCGATCGTTGATCGCCGCGCCGATGCCTTCGTCCGGCACCGGCGCCACCGCGATCCGCGGCTGCGGGGCTGCTGCCGCCAGGTGCAGACACGCGTAGAGGTGCGCCGCCGCTTCGGCCAGATCGCCCGAAGCAGACAGGTTGGCATCTCCCTGCCGATCGCCGAAGCCGATCCAGAATTCGTCCGCTGCCGCCTCGCGCGCGTTGAGCCGCACCGGCTTGCCGGGTGCATAGTGGCTGGCGAGCTGCCCCGGTGCTTCGATCCGCGGCGTCGCGGCGTCACTCTCCGGGCCGAGAATGCCGGAAATCTGCGTTTTTGTGACCGGACCGGGGCGCAGAACCTGCCACGAGCCATCGCGCCGCAGGGCAACGATGGTGCTCTCGATCCCCGCCGCGCAGGCGCCGCCATCGAGAATCAGCCCCGCGGCCTCACCCAGCGAGGCGGCGACGTGGTCCGCCCGGGTCGGGCTGACCCCGCCCGAGCGGTTGGCCGAGGGTGCGGCAAGCGGCAGACCGCTTTCGCTGAGCACGGCGCGCATCACTGGGTGCTCCGGACAGCGCAGCGCGATGGTTTCGAGCCCTGCGGTCACCGCCGGAGCGATTCGCGCGCCTGCCCTGAGCGGCACGACCAAGGTCAGCGCGCCGGGCCAGAACGCATCCGCTAGCTTGCGCGCATCTGCGCCGATTTCGGCCAGTTCCCCGGCCTGTTCGAGCGAGGCGACATGGACGATCAGCGGGTTGAAATCGGGCCGTCCCTTGGCGCGATAGATTGCCGCTACGGCATCGGCGCTGTCGGCCCGCGCCGCAAGACCATAGACTGTTTCGGTCGGCACCGCGACGAGCGCCCCGCCGCGCAGCCGTTCAGCTGCCCGGGCAATCCCGGCGGAATCGGCCGGCACGATTGGCGGATGCTGATGCTTGCCCATCATGCCCTCCCGCTATAGGCGCAGTTCGATAAAGCCAAGGAAAAGCGCCATGACCTTTACCGCCCCAACCGCCGAACAGGTTCTTGCGATCCGGGTCAACGCCGGGATCGAGGAGCTTGCCGCGCACCCCCGCTTCAGCGCTGCCAGCGCCGATGTGGTCGAGGCCATCGTCGAGGGGATCGGCCAGTTCGCGGCGGGGGAATTTGCCCCGCTCAACCGGATCGGCGATCTGGAGGGGGCCAGGCTGGCGAACGGCACGGTCAGCCTGCCGGCCGGCTATGCCGAGGCCTATCAGGCCTATGTCGAGCAAGGCTGGAACGCGATTTCGGGGGATGAGGGCTTTGGCGGCCAGGGTCTGCCCTTCACGCTGGCCTCCAACGTGATCGAGAACCTGGGCAGCGCCAACATGGCCTTCACTCTGCTTCCGCTGCTCACTGTCGGCGCGATCGAGGCGATCAGCCACCACGGCAGTGCGGCGCAGAAGGCAGCCTATCTTTCCCGGCTGATTTCCGGCGAATGGTCGGGCACGATGAACCTCACCGAGCCGCAGGCCGGGAGCGACGTGGGCGCCCTGCGCACCACCGCCACTCCGCGCGGCGACGGCACCTGGGCGATCAAGGGCACCAAGATCTTCATCACCTGGGGCGAGCACGATCTTTCGGGCAATATCGTCCATCTGGTGCTGGCGCGCACGCCCGGCGCCCCAGCGGGCAGCCGCGGGATCAGCCTGTTCATCGTCCCCAAGTTCCACATCGGCGCCGATGGAAGCCTGGGCGGGCGTAACGACCTGCGCTGCGTCAGCCTTGAGCACAAGCTGGGGATCATGGCCAGCCCGACCTGCGTGATGAGCTTTGGCGATAACGACGAATGCATCGGCGAGCTGATCGGGGCAGAGAACGAGGGCCTCAAATGCATGTTCACGATGATGAACAGTGCGCGGATCAATGTCGGCAACCAGGGAGTGCAGATCGCCGAACGCGCACTGCAACAGGCCAAGACCTATGCCCGCGATCGGGTGCAGTCGGCCCGTGCCGGCTCGCCCGACAAGAATCCGGTGGCGATTGCCGAGCACCCCGATGTGCGGCGCATGCTGCTCAGGATGCGGGCGCTGACAGAAGGTGCGCGCGCGCTGCTCTATTACACCGCCGGGATGATCGATCGCGGCGCGCTCGGTATCGAGGGCGCCCAGCCCCGCGCCGATTGCCTGGTGCCGTTGCTAAAGGCCTGGGGCACCGACGTAGGCTGCGAAGTGGCCAGCCTGGGGGTGCAGGTCCACGGCGGGATGGGCTTCATCGAGGAAACCGGCGCCGCCCAGCACTATCGCGATGCCCGCATCGCCCCGATCTACGAAGGCACCAACGGGATCCAGGCCGCCGACCTCGTCACCCGCAAGCTGGGCTATGAAAGCGGCGGCGTTTTGACGTCGCTGCTGACGCAGGCCGCCACCGAAACCGGGGACGTGCCCGAATTGTCAGGACTGGCCGAGGACTGCGTTGCGATTGCCGGATGGATGGCGCGCGAGGCCAGCCTTGACGATCGCCTCGCCGGATCGGTTCCGTTCTGTACCATGTGCGCGGTCGCGGTGGCCGGATGGCAGCTGCTGCTCCAGGCTCGCGATGGGGCGGGCGGCGAAGCCAAGCGGGTGGTTGCGCGCTACTTTGCCGAGCACATCGCCCCCGAGGCCCGCGGGCTCAAGGCCCAGGCAACGGCGGGCGCAGGTCTGCTCTACGCCCTCGACACCGAGGCGCTGGCTGGATGAGCGATCAATCCGACCTGCTGAACCGCATCGCGCAAGCGCTTGAGCGCATTTCGCCGCCAGCTTCGGCCCCGGCCGACTGGCTTGGCTCCCCGGCCTATGTCTGGGATGGAGGCGCCCACGCGGTCGGGCAGATCGTGGCCCCCGCGCTCGCTCTGCTCAAGGGCATCGACGCGCAGAAGCAGGCCGTTACCACCAATGTCACCCGACTGGCCCAGGGCCACGCCGCGCACGACATGCTGCTGTGGGGTGCGCGCGGGATGGGCAAGTCTGCGCTGCTGCGCGCCAGCGTCATCGCCGCCCAGGCCGAGCACGGCGCCCGGATTGCGCTGGTCCAGGTATCGGGCGATGCCTTGCCGACGCTGGCCGCGCTGTTCGCCGCGCTGGGGCAGGTGGATCGCCATTTTCTGGTCTTCATCGACGATCTCGGTTTCGAGGATGGCGATGGGGCCGGGCCGCGGGCGCTACGCTCGTGGCTTGAGGGCGGGGTAGAAGCGCGCCCGGGAAATGTTCGCCTGGCCGTGACCTCCAACCGCCGCGCGATCGTGGCGCGGCACGCCGGTGAGCAGGACGATCCGCTCAACCCGCGCGATGCGGTTGACGACCGGCTGGCGCTGGCCGATCGCTTCGGGCTGTCGATCGGGTTCCACAACTGCACCCAGGACGATTACCTGGCGATCATCGCGGGCTATTGCGGAAATCTGGGGCTGGCTTTCGCGGAAGCCGACGCGCTGGAATGGGCCAAGCGGCGCGGCGCCCGTTCGGGCCGCGTCGCCTGGCACTATGTCACCGAACTGGCTGGCCGCGCAGGACGAACGATCTGATCCTACTGCTGGCCGTCCTCCGGATCGGCCCGGATTCCCGCCTTGAACTGGGCTGAAGGATCGCCGCCCAGGTCGCGCTTCACTGGCATCCGGGCGGTAACGACCGGCTTGATCGGCGCCGAAGGCGCCGCACCCGGCGCAATCACCCGCCAGATGATCCCGGCAGTATCATCGCTAACCAGCAGCGCACCGTCGCGGGCCAGGATGACCCAGGTGGGTCGACCGTGGGTCTGGCCCTTGCCGTTCAGGAACCCGCTCAGCACGGGTAGCGGCTTGCCCCGCGGATTGCCGAATTCATCGAACCGGACAAAGACCACATCGTAGCCCGAAAGCGGCTTGCGGTTCCACGATCCGTGCCGGGCGATGAAGGCGCCGTTGGCATAGTCCGGCCCCAGCCGCTCGCCTCCGTTCACAAAGGCCAGCCCCAGCGGCGCCACATGCGCGCCCAGCGCGAATTCCGGCTTGCGCACGTAATCGTCGATATATTCCGGCGGCGCCCAGTTGTTCACCCGTTCGTCGGTGTACTTCTTCCAGTAGATCCAAGGCCAGCCATAGTGCGCGCCGACCGGCACATTGGTCAGATAGTCGGGCACCAGATCGGGGCCGAGCTGATCGCGCTCGTTGACCACCACCCACAGTTCGCCAGTCGAAGGATTCCAGCCCATGCCGTTGGGATTGCGCAGCCCTTGTGCGTATTGGCGCGGATAGCCGTCCTTGTAGAGATCCTTTTCCCAAATCGCGGCGCGACCCTTTTCCAGCTCCATCCCCTTTTCGCCGATGTTCGAGGCCGAGCCGACTGCGGCATAGAGCCTGTGCCCATCGGGGCTGAGCACGATATTGCGCATCCAGTGATTGCCGGCGCCCGGCAGGTCCATCACCTTGCGCGGCTCGCCGGTCAGGCGGGTTTCGCCCAGCTTGTAGGTAAAGGCGAGCACCGCGTCGTGGTTGGCAACGTAGAGCGTATCGTCATTCCAGGCGAGGCCGGAGGGCGAGGCAAGCAAGTCTCCCTCAAGCAGGGTTTCGCGGACTTCGGCCTTGCCGTCGCCGTTGGCATCGCGCAGCAGGATCAGCTTGTCGGGCGAAGTGCCGTGCGATCCGGCACGCTTCATCAGTGTTTCACCGATCTTCGCGGTCAGGCCACCGCCCATGCTGCCGCCCGGCGCATCGGCTTCGGCTACCAAGACGTCACCATTGGGCAGGACATAGATCACCCGGGGATGCTCCAGTCCCTCGGCGTAGCGCGCCACTTCGAGCCCCTGGGCCGCCTTCGGCGCTTCCCCGGGAGCCCAGCCGATCGGACGGGCGATCGCGACCGAGGGAATTTCCTCGGGCTTCGGCTTCGAAATCACCGGATCGCGGCCCGATAGCTCATCCAGGCTGTGTTCGGCCGGGGTCCCGCGCCAGATCCACGCGGCGAGGATACCGAACACCACAAGGAACACGGCAAGGGCGACAAGCAGTTTGCGTTTGGTGGTCATACCGGGAAACTTAGGCGTAAGGGCGCTAGGCGGCAAGCCGCGATCGGGCTAGACACCCGCGCGATGTATGCCTTTGAACCCGATCCGCAGCAGCCCAAGGCTGCACTCTACGATGACTTGGCGCAGGCCGCCGCCGCTCTGGTGGCGGGAGAACCCGATCCGGTTGCGAACATGGCCAATGTGGCGGCGCTAATCTGGCAATTCGTGCCACGGCTCAACTGGGCCGGGTTCTATCGCCTGATCGGCGATGAACTGGTGCTGGGCCCGTTCCAGGGCAAGCCGGCCTGCATCCGCATTCCCGTGGGGAGCGGAGTTTGCGGTACCTGCGCCGCAAGCGGCCAGACCCAGCTGGTTCCCGATGTCCACGCTTTCCCCGGTCACATCGCCTGCGACGCGGTGAGCCGTTCGGAGCTGGTGGTGCCGGTGCTGCGCGATGGACAGGTGATCGCGGTAATCGATCTCGACAGTCCCGACCCGGCGCGTTTCGATGCCGAGGACGCTGCCGGGATGGAGAACCTGGCCGCGGCGATCGCGCACGCCATCTGAACCGGCCATTCCTGCTCCGATTCGGGACAGTATCGTAGTTAGGCGTCTTAGACGCTTGGTTCCGTGCGTCCTACGATGCTAAATTCCGGGTTAACGCCGGGAATCGCCCGGCCGAGCCAGGGGGTTTCCCATGCCGTCTCGTCATATTCGTTTGCCGCTCATCGGAATTGCCGCGCTGGCCCTTGCCGCGCCCGCTTTCGCCCAGAATCCGCCGCCGCCACCGGGAACTGTCGACGCCGAGGGCCGCGTCTATGGCGAAATGCCGGTCGATCCGCGCCCTGATTGGGCGCCGCCGCCACCTTCGGCCATGCCGCCGATGCCCCCCCAGCCTGCCGCAAGTGCGCCGATGGGTTATGACCGCCCCGGCCATGACGAGGCGGCATGGCAGCGCGCGCGCGAGGATTGGCTTGCCGAATGCCGCCACAATCACCGCGGCAGCGGCACCGCCACAGGCGCGGTGATCGGCGGTGTGGTCGGCGGGGTGATCGGCAACCGGGTGGCCGGACGCGGCGACCGCACCGTGGGAACCATCGCAGGGGCGGCCGTGGGCGCGGTTGCGGGCGGGGCAATCGGCGCGGCATCGGACCGGCACCGCGCACGCGACTGGTGCGAGAGCTATCTCGATCGCTACACCAATTACGGCGGTTACCAGGGCTATTACCCGGGCCATTATGCGCAGGGTTATGCCGGCTATGGCTATGCCTATCAGCCGGTGATGATGGTGCCGGTGGCGATGGCGGCCATGCCCGCGCCGCGCGCGCGCGAATGCAAGGAGGTGGTCACCACCACCGAATATGTCACCTACGTCACCACCAAGCCCAAGTATCGCTATGTGCCCAAGCGGGTGCCTGACAAGCGGGTCAAGATCGTACCCGACAAGCGGGTGCGCGGAAGCTGATGCTGACGTCATGAAAAGGGGGGCTTTTGCCCCCCTTTCTTTCACCAGGCGGGTTCTTCCTAGAGCGAGCGCCCGATCAGTTCTTTCATGATTTCGTTGGTCCCGCCGAAGATACGGGTAACCCGCGCGCCGCGCCACTGCTTGGCAATGGGGTATTCGTTCATATAGCCCGCCCCGCCGTGCAGCTGTAGACACTTGTCGACCACTTCGCCCTGAAGCTCGGTGTGCCACAGCTTGGCGCCGGATGCTTCCTGCGGGGTCAGCTCCTTGGCGTTGTGGCGGGCGATTGCCCAGTCGAGATGGGCCCAGCCGACCTGGAGCTTGGTCTTGAGATCCGCCAGCACGAAGCGGGTGTTCTGGAAATCGAGTACCGCCTGCCCGAAGGCCTTGCGCTCGCGGCAAAACTCGACCGTCTGATCGAACGCGCGCTGGGCCGCGGCCTGGGCGCCGACCGCGATCGAGAGCCGTTCCTGCGGCAGCTCGCTCATCAGATAGATGAAGCCCTTGCCCTCCTCGCCCAGGCAGTTGGTGATCGGCACCCGCACATCCTCGAAGAACAGCTCCGAGGTATCGGCGGCATCGAGCCCGACCTTGTCGAGATTGCGTCCGCGCTTGAACCCTGCCCGATCAGCCTCGACCAGCACGATCGACACGCCCTTCCAGGCCGGCTGGACCTCGGTATCGGTCTTGCAGCAAACCAGCACCAGATCGGCGTTCTGCCCGTTGGTGATATAGGTCTTGCTGCCGTTGATGACGTAGTGGTTGCCGTCCTTGCGGGCTGTTGTGCGCAGCCCCTGAAGATCCGATCCGGTTCCCGGCTCGGTCATCGCGATCGCGGTAATCACCTCGCCCGAGACCATCTTGGGGAGCCAGGTCTGCTTCTGCTCTTCCGAGCCGTACTGGATGATGTAGTTGGCGACGATGTCCGACTGGAGCGAGAATCCGGTCGCCACGTCGGTGCCGTAGCCGATCTCCTCGTCGATCACCGCGTTGTAGCCAAAATCGAGCCCCAGGCCGCCGTAGGTCTCGGGCACCGTGGGGCACAGCAGCCCCAGCTCCCCGGCCTTGGGCCAGGCCTCGCGCGGGACGATCCCTTCCTCGTCCCACCGTGCGGCATTGGGTTCGAGCTCGGCGGCGACGAAACGGCGCACCGTATCGCGGAATGCTTCGTGATCTTCGGTGTAACAAGTGCGGCTGAGCCGATCGAGCGACATGGGCCATTCCCCTCCTCAATTGCAGGACAAGAGCGATAGGCCTGCCGCTGCGGGGGTCAAGCGGATTTAACCGTGCGGTTAAGGGGCGCTCGCGGCGATCTGCGACGCGGCGGCGGCCGGAGCCAGCCGCAACCGTCCGAGTTGCAGCGAGGAATGGGTCCGGTCGATCCGCAGCGCCCCCGAAACCCTCGCTTCAAGCCCCAGCACCCTGGCGCTCGCCTCGCCCAGTTGCAGGCGGTAGTCGCCATAGGGCACCGAATCGAACAGCACATAGCCATCGAAATCCGAAACGCCGCGCAGGATTACCCGCCCGGCGAGGTCGGTCAGCTCGATCGTCGCTCCGCCGCGCGCTTCGCCATCGGGGCCGAGCAGGTAGGCCTCAACCTCTCCGGTCGGCGCCAGCGGCAGTGCAAGGCTGGCCTGGACGCCAGGACGCGGCACCACCACCATGCCCCGGTTCTTGGGTTGGAGCAGCGGATCGGGCAAGGTGCCGGTATCGATCGAGACCAGCACCGGGACATAGGGCTGCAGGCCATCGATCACCGCGCGGCCGTTTTTGGCCGTGGGCGCCTGGGAGTGACGGAACCCAGCCTCGATGGTGACCCCTTCGACCGCTTCTTCGCCGGCCTGGCGATAGCCGTCGCCGTTTTCGTCGCGGAACACCTCGACGCTGGCCTGGCCGGTTTCGGCCAGTCGCTCGCGCGACGCGCGCCAGCCCCCGTCGACCGGATCGGGTCCGAGGCTGAAGGCCAGGGTCAGCCCGCCGCTGACGCGGCCATGGTTGTCCGCCCGGCCTTCGGCGCGCAGCGCGAAACGGTCAAACTGGCGCACATAGCCCAGGGTGAACTGGTGACGCGCACTCGGTGCCTCGTATTCGTAGCCTGCGCGCAGGGTTGAGCGCTTGTCGAGCGGGGCCTCGACCAGCACCTGGGCCTGCTCGAACCCGCGGCGGACCAGTGGATCGCCGCCGTCCGCCAGCCGGAACCGCGCCGAACCGCGCAGCCGAACCGTTCCTGCCGAGGCATTGCCGATCAGGGTCAGCGTGGTTCCGGCGGATTCGTTCGATGACGTGGCCGGCGGCCCTGATAACGCCCGATGGACCAGTTCTGCGGCAAGCGAAATGCGGTGAATGTGCAGCGATCCGCGCATTAACCATTCGTTAACTATTTGACCGGTGCGCGACCGGGTCTGGCGCACCGATCCCTCGATCGGCAAACTCCAGTTTCCAAGGCGCACGGTGGTGTTCAGCCGCAAGCTGTAGTCGCTGCGCTGCTGTTTCTCGACCAATTCGCTCTCGAAATCGCCTTCAACCCACAAAACCTGCGCATCGAAGCGTACCGGACCCAGTTTGCCCAGCGCCTCGCCGCGCCAGGCACGGCCCGCGCCAAGCTCCTGCGCGCCCGATAGCTCAAGCAGCATCGAGCCGAGCGAACGGCGCACGGTGGCTTCGAGATAGTCTCGGCGGCGGCCGGTCAGCATCAGGCTCTGATACTCGAGACCAGCCGAGGTTCGTTTGTCGAACCCGTGTTCGACACCCACCCCCCAGCGCCATCCGGTCAGCGGATCGGCGAATTTGCCGGTGAAATCGATCAGGTCATGCCCGTCATCGACGATTCCGGCCCAATACCAGGTCTTGCCGGTGGGAATCGCCTCGACCCCAACTGGAACATTGGATCGTTCGTGGCGAATTTGCCCCTGCGGCCCGTAGAGCACGACATCGAAGTCGTTCTGACCGAACAGAAGCTCGATATCCTTGAATTCGTAGCGCCCATCGCCGCGATCGGCCTGCCAGGCGCGCAATTCACCGTTGCGGTAGAGCTCCGCGTCCCACCCCGCAGGCAAAGTGCCGCGCAGGGTCGTCAGACCAAAACGGCCCGGAAGATTGATCGGACGGTTGGAAATGAAAGCCCCGCGGCCGAAACCGGCCTGGCCGGTCAGCCCGCCGCGCAACGTCTCGACGTCACCGGCCGCAACCTGGGTCGCACCAAGCGGCCCGAGCATCCCGCCCTCGGGATCATAGCGATAGGCGCGCAGCCGCAGGCTGTCGGGAGCGCCGAACTGCGAGCCTGAGAGTCGCGCGGTATAGCTCAGCCCCATGAACTCGCCGGCCGCCAGTGCCTCGTAGGAGAATTGCGCTCCGCCGCGACTGTTCCATTGGCCCTGGACCTGAACATCGACCGATGGCGAGCGCCAGTCACGATAGGGCAAGGGAGCCTGCGGCATCCTGGCGAGGTCAAATTCCGCCAGGCTGGGCTGGCGAAGTCGCGCGGCGCGACTTTTCCGCTCGATCGCCTCGAGGAATGGCAGCTTGCGGTCCGACTTCAGCACCACCGCAAGGTTGGAAAGATCGGCCTCGAAAGTGACCCCCATCCAAGCCGAAAGCGCAGGCAGACTCATGCACCAGCCCTCGGGCGTATCGGACACCGCGCCGGGCGCCAGGGCACGCATTCCGTTCACGGTTTGTACCGTATTGGCTTCCCGGTCGAGAACGAAGCGCTGATCCTCCGCAAAAAACCAACCGGTTGCGCGGCGCGACTTCTTGTCGAGCCGCACTGGCAGGTCGAGCGCCTGGATCAGATCGGCGAAATCGACGCACACCCCGCCAGGCGTCTGGTAGCCACGCATGGCCTCTCCGAGCCGGTACTGGCCCGAACGCAGTTCAAGCAGCAGCTGGTCATCCTCGGTGGGCTGCCAGGCTTCGCCCTGGGCAATGCCTCCGCCCGCACAAAAGGCAATGGCCGCCGCGATCGTCGCGACGGCCTGCCTCAGGTGTGAGCGGTATTGCACCATGGCGTCAGCTTCTGGCGTTCCTATGCAATTTCAGCATGTTAATTGATGTTCGTGGCGACATCGGCGATGAGTTGTCCGCCGTTTTCGGGTAGTTCGCGGTACTCAATCCGCACTGGCCCCTTGAGCTGGACGACCTGTTCCGGGCTGAGTGGCACCCGCGCGACACGGCGATTGATCTCGGGATAGACGGCCACGCCCTTGAGATCGAAAACCGTGTCACCCTTGGCGTTCTTGCCGATCAGCTCGCCATAGACCGAGCGGGATCCCGATCGGGTCATGTCGAGCTCGAGGAAGGTTCCGCGATCGCCTGTGACCAGATGCGGATTGGCGAGCGTGGCCGTTGCCTCGAGGCGACCCTTGCGAAAGATCACCGGGATGGTGATCCCGTAGACCGGGATCAGCTTGATCGAGACGCCAGTAGCAGGCGCATCGCCAGCCTGCTCGGCCGGGATCGCCGGAGGCACGGCGCGGAAGCTCATGTGCACGCGGTATTCGCCATCGGCCAGGCCTTCTGGCGGCCGGATCGAGATCCGTACCGACTGCGGCTGCCCTGGCAGCAGGGTGATCCGGCGCGGGGCATAGCGGACCATGCCGAGCCCGGCTTGCTCGGTGGCATTGGCCTCGGCTTCGGGGACGTCATTGATATCCCCATCCTCGTCCATCCGGCGAAGTTCGAGAGCAATGCGATAGGTCGCGGCCTCGCTGCCGATGTTGGAGAGGATCACCTCGGCGCCGCCACCGCCCGAGACTACCACCCGGGTCGGTGCAACCAGCAGGTCGCCCTGGGCCTGTGCCGGGACAGCAAAGGCCAGAGCGGCAAGCGCAGCGGCACCGGTCATGAAGCGACGAAAAGTATACAGATCAGGCATTTACAACCCCCAGGGCAAAACCTTGCCGCGGGGTTACAAAGGTCCCGCGGGATTACCCCTAAGGTCTAGGAAATCAGGGTTAATTTTCGGCTAACCACACCCTATTCAAGGCAAGCAAAAGGCCGCACCCGCCATTGCGGATGCGGCCTTTGTTTGCTTGGCCCGCCCGTGGGCGGAAAAGCGCTTACTGGTATTCGACCGAAACGTCGAAGGTCCCGCTGTAGGTGCCGGGGGTCTGGCCCGAAGCGACATGCAGCGTGCCGCCAACCTCAAAGGTGCTCGCACCAGTGGTCGCATTGAGCTGGAAGGCCCCGTTGGGGTTCGAGTTCCAGGTATCTACGGTCATGCTGTGGCCAGCGCCATCGCTAAGCGTCGCGGCGCTGCTCGGCAGGGTCACGCCCACCATCGCATCGGGCGTGCCGGTGACGGTGAAGCCAGCCGGAGCGCGGGTGCCGGTCGAGATCAGCGTGCCGGTCGAGGAAACGGTCGAGTTGGCGTTGACGGTGACGGTGCCGCCAGTGTTGGCAGCGATCTGGCCGAAATCGAGCGCCGAATCGGCGGTCAGCGTCAGTGTCTGAAGAACTTCCGCAGTGGCGGTAGCGGTCGCCGTGGCGGCGGCATTGGCCGAAGTGGCGAACGAAGCGGCGGCGAGCGCGGCGCCCACAGTGGCGATACGAAGCGAATTACGCATGAACCTGGTCCCTTCCAAGCAAATCACGAAAACAGGCGCCTTTCGGCACTGTCGAATGGCTGGCATGCCCCCATCCGTGAAATGCTTGATAGTTACCAAGACTGGCGGTTTCCCTTGCGGCTATGGTTAACGCGAAGGGGCTGTTTGTTAATCGCTGACCAGGTGCAAATACCCAAAAAGCGCTAAATTCCGCCGCCGGTGAGCCTTTGACAGATCAGATCGAGCTGGTCGAGCGTGCGATAACGGATCGTAACCGAACCCGATCGCGGATCGGCATCGGTGTTGATTCGCACCGAGAGGCCCAGGAACTCCTCCAAATGGCTCTGCACCGCGGCAATATCCGCCGCATCGGCCGAATCGCGCTCGCCGCGTGCCCGTCGCTGGACCGGAGCGGTTCCAGCCTTGCGCCGCACCAAGCGCTCTAGCTCACGGACCGAAAGATGGCGCGTCACGGCCTGCTCGGCAATTGCGCGGGCATCGTCACAACCGACCAGCGCCCGGGCGTGGCCCATCGACAGGCGCCCGTCCTCAACCATCGCGATCACCGTATCGGGCAGGGAAAGCAGCCGCTGGAGATTGGCGACGTGGCTGCGGCTCTTGTCAACCAGCTTGGCAATCTCGGCCTGTGTCAGCCCGTCTCCCTCGGCCAAACGGTGATAGGCCCGCGCCTCTTCAATTGGGTTGAGGTCTTCGCGCTGGAGGTTCTCGATCAGCGCCAGCGCGGTGATCTCACGCTCATCCAGATTACGTATTATTGCTGGAATTTCATGCAGTTGCGCGCGCTGCGCGGCGCGCCAGCGACGTTCGCCGGCCACCAGTCGCCATTGCCCAGGTCCATGCGGAGTGACGATCACCGGCTGGATCACCCCGCGCGCCGCGATCGATGCGGCAAGCTCCTCGAGCGCGGCCTCGTCGAAATGACGGCGCGGCTGGCCGGGATGAGGCACGATCTCGGCCACCGCCAGCATCGCCATGCCGGTCCCCGGCGCCGACCGGATCGTGCCACCTTCGGTCGGGGAGGTAGCACTGCGCGCGACCAACGGCTCTTCCCGGCGGGTTTCGCCCAGCAGTGCGCCCAGCCCGCGGCCAAGCCGCTTGGGCGCGCCTTCGCTCTTGGCGGCGGAAATTCGGATGATCTGATCGTCGCTCATGCGGCCTTCCTTCTTTCGGGTAGGCGGGAAATAAGTTCGCGCGCCAGCGCCATATAGGCGCGGCTGCCGGCGCAGGAATGGTCATAGACCAGTGCGGGGAGTCCGTGGCTGGGCGCTTCGGAAAGGCGCACGTTGCGCGGGATTACCGCCTCGAACACCAGATTGCCCAAGCACGAGCGGACATCGTCGGCCACCTGATCGGTCAGCCGGTTACGCCGGTCGTACATCGTCAGAGCGACCCCGACGATGCCCAGATCGGGGTTGAAACGCTGCTGAACGCGTTCAACCGTCTGGAGAAGCTGCGACAGGCCCTCGAGCGCGAAGAACTCGCACTGCAGGGGCACTAGCAAGGTATCGGCGGCCGCGAGCGCGTTGAGAGTGAGCAGGCCGAGCGACGGGGGGCAATCGATAAAGCAGATATCGTAACCCACCTGTCCCGCCAGCGCCCGACGCAGACGGTCGGTACGATTTTCGACCGCGACCAGCTCAACCTCGGCACCGGAAAGATCGACCGTCGCCGGGATCACATCGAGACCGGGGATTCGGGTCGGAATAATGCATTCAAGCAGCGGCGCCTCGTCCACCAGCAAATCGTAGGACGACCGTTCGCGCTCGTTGGCGCCGATCCCGATACCGGTCGAGGCATTTCCTTGGGGATCGAGGTCGATTAGCAGCACCTTCCATCCGGTTGCGGCCATCGCCGTGGCGATGTTGATCGCCGTGGTGGTCTTGCCCACCCCGCCCTTCTGGTTGGCGATCGCAACGCAAATCACGGTTTTTTCCCCTTTTTTCCATCCAGGTGGCCGACAATCACCCCGGCTTCGGCATCGCTGAGCGATTGTTCCACGTGAAACATATGCCGCCACCCCCGGAGTTGCTCCAGTTCTTGGCGGGCCGAACGCCCCTTGGGCAACAACCAGGTGGTGGCCCTTGTGGAAAAACGTGCGGATAGCTCGAGAAGTCTGGGGAGCGGGGCAAAGGCCCGTGCCGAAATGACGCAGAAGGGCCGCGCGGATAGTTGCTCCACCCGCATCCCCTCCACACTGGCGCGCTCAAGCCCCAGGGCGATTCGCGCGCGTTCGAGCCAATCAATGCGCCGCGCCCGGGATTCGACCATCACTACCTCGGTTTCCGGTCGCAATGCCGCGATGGCCAGGCCGGGAAATCCCGCCCCAGTTCCAAGATCAAGCCAGGGACCGGATGTTTCACGTGGAACATGCAGGAGCAATTGCGCCGAATCCGCGATGTGGCGCAGCCACACGGCCTCAAGGCTCGCAGCCGAGACCAGGTTTTGCACCCGGTTCTCCTCGCCCAGCATTGCGACAAGGCACTCAAGCCGGTCGCGCGCAGTTGCGTCCCATTCGGGCAGAGCTTCGAGCCAGCTTCGCGCCTCGATTTCGTCGGTCAGGATCATGCCGCGCGCCTGCGGGCATGGACCAGCAGTGCAGCCAGTGCCGCTGGCGTGATCCCTGGAATTCGGCCAGCCGCGGCAAGAGTTTGCGGGCGAGCGCCGGACAGTCTTTCGACCATTTCGCGCGACAGGCCGGGAATCGCGGCATAGGGAAAGTCATCCCCCAGAGGCAGCGCCTCACCCGCACGCAGATCCCGCAGCTCAGCCTCCTGCCGCACTAGATAGGGGGCATAGGCCGCATCTTCGGCCACTTCCTCACCCAGATTGGTTGCGATCGACTCGCCATCGAGCCACGGCGCCAAGGAGGCCAAGTCGACCCCGCTGAAACGCAGCCATTCGCGCAGCGGCAAGCGCCCGGCATCGGCTCGCACCGGAAGGCCCGCCACCGCCAGCGCGTTGGAGGTCACTTCGCGATCCAGCGCGCCTTCGATGCGAGCGCGGGCGTCGAGCCTGTCCGCAAACCAATCGCGCCGCTCCGCGCCCACGCAGCCCAGCGCCAGAGCCAGTGGGGTCAAGCGTGAGGAAGCGTTGTTGGCGCGGAGCCGCAGGCGGTATTCGGCCCGGGCAGTCAGCATGCGGTAGGGCTCGGACACGCCGTGCAGGGTAAGATCGTCGATCATCACCGCGATATAGCTGTTGGCCCGGTCGAGCGGTGCCGGCTGGCGGCCGAGTACGGCTGCGGCGGCATTCATACCCGCCACCAGCCCTTGCGCCGCAGCTTCTTCATAGCCAGTGGTGCCATTAATCTGTCCGGCACAGTAGAGCCCCGGGATCGCGCGCACCTCAAGGCTCTGGCGCAGGGCGCGCGGATCGATGTGATCGTATTCCACGGCATAGCCGGGAACCGCCATTTCCACGCTTTCAAGCCCCTTCATCGTCCGCAACATGGCGAGCTGCACGTCGGCGGGAAGCGAGGTTGAAATACCGTTGGGATAGACCAGAGGGCTGTCGAGCCCTTCGGGTTCAAGGAACACCTGGTGCCCGTCACGGTCGGCGAAGCGATGGATCTTGTCCTCGATCGAGGGGCAATAGCGCGGCCCCGAAGCCCCGATAGCTCCCGAAAACAGCGGTGAGCGATGCAGATTGGCACGGATCACATCGTGGCTACGCGGATTGGTGCGGGTAATGGCGCAGAACAGCTGCGGCAAGACACGCCCGCCCCCAAGCGGCGACATGGTCCATGGCTCGCAATCCGAGGATTGCTCTTCCAGCACAGCCCAATCGATCGAGCGGCCATCGAGGCGGGGCGGAGTTCCGGTCTTGAGCCGGCCCATCGGCAAGTCTGCCTCGCGCAGCTGCGCGGCGAGCCGCTGCGCCGAAGCCTCGCCGATCCGCCCTCCCGCCATCCGCTCCTCACCCCGGAACAGCACCCCGCCCAGAAAGGTTCCGGTACACAGCACAACCGTCGGCGCGGCAAGCGCCGTTCCATCGGACAGTTCCAGACCCGCCACTGCGCCGCCCGCGAACCGCAGCGCCGCCGCCTCACCTTCGATTCGCTCAAGGTCGCCCTGAACGCAGAGAAGGCGCTGGACCTCGGCCTTGAAGCGTTTGCGATCGGCCTGGACCCGCGGTCCCTGCACCGCCGACCCCTTGGAGCGGTTGAGCATCCGGTAGTGGATTGCCCCGGCATCGGCGGCACGGGCAATAATCCCGTCAAAGGCATCGACCTCGCGCACGAGATGGCCCTTGCCCAGCCCGCCGATCGCCGGATTGCAGCTCATCGCCCCGATCGCACCCAGATCGAAGCTGACCAAGGCCACGCGCGCGCCCATCCGAGCGGCAACCGCCGCCGCCTCAACGCCCGCGTGCCCGCCGCCAACAACGATGATGTCGAAACTCCGCATCACCCGCCCTTAGCCGAGCAATGTTTCACGTGGAACACTATTTGCCGATGCAGAACCGTCCAAACAGCGCATCGAGCATGTCCTCGGTGGTGGTCCGGCCCAGCAGCGAGTCAAAGGCCAGCCGCGCCAGGCGCAAGTTTTCGGCCACCAGCAATGGATCGCCGAGGATTGCCGCCGAATCGAGCGCCTGTACCGCCTCGCCCAGCAGCCGGTGTTGGCGCTGGCTCAGCGCAGCCTCGCCCGGAAGCGGCAGTGCCACCCGGGCTGCCGCGACCAGATCGCCGCGCAGCCCATCCATTCCTTCCCCGGTCAGCGCGGAAAGGCGGTGGCGCGGCGCGGTCTTGCGATAATGATCGGAACGATCGGTCTGCGCCTCGATTTCCCACGCGGCCACCGGACCCGCCCCTTCCGGCCCGAGCCACAGCACCAGATCCGCACTTTCAACCGCGCCGCGCGCGCGTTCGATCCCGATCGCCTCGATCGCATCGCCCGGTGTATCGGCCAGACCGGCAGTATCGACAAACCGGAACGGGATCCCGCAAAGCGCCACCGGATGGGTCAGCAGATCGCGCGTGGTCCCGGCGACGGGAGCGGTTATGGCTGCCTCGCTTTCAACCAACGCATTGAATAGAGTGCTTTTTCCTGCATTCGGCGGACCCGCGAGGACAACCCGGAACCCCTCCCGCAGTGCTTCCGCGCGCGGCCGCACCAGCCAGCCGGCAAGCGCGCGCTCAAGCACAGCGAGATCGGCGGCAAAGTTTTCCGGCAGGCTGCCAACATCGTCCTCGTCGCCAAAATCGAGCTCGGCTTCGACCCGCGCCGACAGGCGCAGCAGCTCTTGCCGCCAGCTCTCGACCCGGCGCGAGAAATCTCCCCCCGCCATTGCCAGGGCCGCGCGGCGCTGCAGCTCGGTCTCGGCGGAAAGCAGGTCGGCCAGTCCTTCGGCCTCGGCAAGGTCGATCCGTCCGTTGGCAAAAGCGCGGCGGGTAAATTCCCCTGGCTGGGCTGCGCGCAAACCCGGCAGTGCCGTCAGGACCTGCTCCACGGCCTGCACCACCGCCCGCCCGCCATGGCAATGCAGCTCGAGCGTGTCTTCGCCGGTGGCGCTGTTCGGACCGGGCAGCCACAGCGCCAGGACGCGATCAATCACTTCACCCGAAGGACCGCGCACTGTTGCAGCGACCGCACGGCGCGGCGGCAGCCCGCGGCCCAGCAGGGCGCGCATCGCCTGGGCGGATTGCGACCCGCTGACCCGCACCACCGCGATCGCAGCGGGCGGTGCCCCGCTCGACAAGGCAAAGATCGTGTCAGGCACCCGCGCGCAGGCTCAGTCGTCCTCGCGCTTCTTCTTCGCGGCGCCCTGGGCAAAGGCACTGCCGCTTTCCATCACCTGCTGGAACAACTTCATCCCCAGCTGGCCCATCGGCGCGAGGCCCTTGGCGAAATCCTGCAGCTGGTCGATATTGGCCGCGCCCTTCATCCCTTTGGCAATGGCTTCGACATAGAACTGGTTGGCCTTGGACACATCGGGCAAGCCAAGGAACTGGCGCGCCTCTTCGGGCGAGCAATCGATTTCGATCGTGACCTTCATTTTACTCTCCTCGGCGCGGCTTCCGGTTCCCCATGCGCGAAGCTGGCATAGCCCCTTGGCAAAGTCCACGCTAAGCGTCAGGGTGGCTGCAAACACCCCTAACGGCGGAGCCGCTGTCATGTCCCGAACTGTCCAGATTCCCGCCCTTGGCGAAGCCGCCGCTTTTCCTGCCTTTGTCGCCGAGCCGGCCGGGACTGCAAGGGCCGCGATCATCGTCATTCCCGAGATTTTCGGGGTCAATCCCGGGATCCGCCAGAAATGCGCCAAGTGGGCGCAGAAGGGCTATCTCGCCGTCGCGCCAGACCTGTTCTGGCGGTTCGCCCCGGGGGTGGAACTCGATCCCGATGTTCCCGAGCAGCTACAGGAAGCCTTCGGCTATTTCCAGCGCTACGATCCGGCCGACGGGGTCAAGGATATCGAGGCGTCGATCCGCTGGATCCGGCGCGAGGCCGGAATCGCCAGGGTCGGCTGCGCGGGTTATTGCCTGGGCGGGCGGCTGGCCTACATGGCTGCCGCGCGGACCGATATCGATGCCTCGGTCGGCTATTACGGGGTGATGATCGATACCATGCTTGGCGAAAGCCACGCCATCGCCAACCCGCTGATGCTGCACATCGCCGGGGACGACCAGTTCGTCTCGCCCGAAGCTCAGGCTGCGATCCACGCCGGGCTGGATGGCCACCCCAGGGTGACGCTCCACGACTATCCCGGCATGCCGCACGGCTTCGCCGCGGAAATGGGCGACCGTCGTCACGAGGCCGAGGCGCAACTCGCCGACAGCCGCACCGAGGCCTTCTTGGCGCAGTATCTGGCATGAGCGGCGCGGCAAAAGGTGTGGCGGCCTGGCATGCCTTCATGGCTGGCGGCAGTGATCCGGCGGTTCTTGTGAACCTGTTGGCCGATGATGCGGTATTCCACTCACCGGTGGTGCACAGCCCCCAGGCTGGCAAAGCCAAGGTGATGATGTACCTGACCGCCGCCGGACAGGTGCTCGGCAACCAATCGTTCCGCTATGTCCGCGAAGTGATCGACGGCGCCAACGTCTGCCTTGAATTCACCGCCGAGATCGACGGGATCACGATCAACGGGATCGATCTGATCCAGTTCGGTGACGACGGAAAGATCAGGGATTTCAAGGTAATGGTCCGCCCGATCAAGGCGGTCAACAAACTCTGGGAATTGATGGCAGCGCAGCTTCAGGCTGCGGGCTGAAGCCTTGATCCGAGAAATTCCAGCCGCTCCGCCACCGCAGCGAGCGGCAGATCCACCACATCGTAGCCATAGCGCTTCCACGCGGCGGTAACCGCATCGTCGCTGGCCACGGCCTGTTCCCAGTTCTGGATCCGCTCGGCATCCTGGGCATAAATTGCCGCCCAGGCCGGCGCGCGCAGGATCGGGCCGGTGTAGCGTAGGTTCCGGCAAACGCGGTCAACCGCACTGGGCACAGCCAACCCCGAAACGTCGAGGAACCCCACCACGTCGGGAAGGCCGCGATCGAACAGCACCGGGCCAGGATGGCCAGCATGACGTTCAAACTCATGGGCATGGGCTTCGGCCATGGCCTGGGCGAAACCCAGCGGGTCGGTAGCGCGCAGCTCCATCCCGCCGGGTGCCTTGAGAATCCGGCGCGCAACTTCGGGCGAGGTCGCCATTCCAGCCGCCGCGGCGGCATCGAGCAGGGTGGTCTTCCCCGCCCCCGGTGCGCCGGTGAGCACCGCGCGGCGGGGAACGCGCAAGGACACCCTACTGGTTCATCGTCGCGAAGAAATCCTCGTTGGTCTTGGAATCCTTCATCTTGTCGAGCAGGAATTCCATCGCATCGACCGTGCCCATCTGCATCAGGATCCGGCGCAGCACCCACATCTTGGAAAGCTTGTCCTTCTGGACCAGCAGCTCTTCCTTGCGGGTGCCGCTCTTGCCCACGTCGAGCGCGGGGAAGATGCGCTTGTCGGCGACCTTGCGATCGAGCACGATTTCGCTGTTGCCGGTGCCCTTGAACTCTTCGAAGATCACCTCGTCCATACGGCTGCCGGTATCGATCAGCGCTGTGGCGATGATCGAGAGGCTGCCGCCTTCCTCGATGTTGCGCGCCGCACCGAAGAAGCGCTTGGGCCGCTGCAAGGCATTGGCGTCGACACCGCCGGTCAGCACCTTGCCCGAGCTCGGGACCACGGTGTTGTAGGCGCGGCCCAGGCGGGTGATCGAATCGAGCAGGATCACCACGTCGCGCTTGTGCTCGACCAGGCGCTTGGCCTTTTCGATCACCATTTCGGCGACCTGGACGTGGCGGCTGGCGGGCTCGTCGAAGGTCGAGGAGATCACCTCGCCCTTCACGCTGCGCTGCATGTCGGTGACTTCCTCGGGCCGTTCGTCGACCAGCAGCACCAGCAGGAACACTTCCGGGTGGTTGTCGGTGATCGCCTTGGCGATGTTCTGCAGCAGCACGGTCTTGCCGGTGCGCGGCGGGGCGACGATCAGTGCGCGCTGGCCCTTGCCCTGCGGCGAAATGATATCGATCACCCGCGCCGACTTGTCCTTGACCGTCGGATCGAGCGTGTCGAGGCTCAGCTTTTCGTCCGGATAGAGCGGGGTGAGGTTATCGAAATTGACCCGGTGGCGGACCACTTCGGGATCGTCGAAATTGACGCTGATCAGCTTCGTGATTGCGAAATAGCGCTCGCCGTCCTTGGGCGCGCGAATCTCGCCTTCAACCGTGTCACCGGTGCGCAGACCCCATTTGCGGACCTGGTTGGGTGAGACGTAGATATCGTCGGGCCCGGCGAGATAGTTGGCCTCCGCGTTGCGCAGAAAGCCGAAACCGTCGGCGAGAACCTCGATCGTGCCCTGGCCGATGATTTCCTCGCCGTCCTCGGCCACTTCCTTGAGGATACCAAACATGATGTCCTGGCGGCGCATGGTCGATGCGCCTTCAACCCCCAGCTCTTCGGCCATTTCGACCAGCTCGGCGGAGGTTTTCTTCTTGAGTTCCTTGAGATGCATTGTCCTGAAATTCCATTGGGTGATGCGTGCGCTGGCCGGTCGGTCATGGGGCTTGGAGAAAGCGGACCGAATAGGCAGGCGGGATCGGTTCCCGCAGCAAGTGCCGGTTTGCACCCGCGCACATAGGCCCTGCCCGGGCCCTGGGCAAGTTCAAAACCTGCCTGCAGGCGGATTAGCCCTTGGCGCGGCCCTTGAGCGCTTCACCGATCTTTTCGAGGTCCGAACCCCGCGAAGTCAGTTCCGCAGCGCAGCGATCGGCGTCCTTGGGCAACACTTCGGTCATATAGCCCGGCTGGGTAAGCAGCGCAGCCAGACCGGATTCCAGATCGTAGCCCGGCGAACGACCGTCGAGCTTGCCGACATAGTAGAGAAACCCGCTGACCACATCGCGCTTCTTGGCCTCGTCCTCGCTCATCCCGGCAACCAGGGCGAACAGTGCGGCGCAGTGCAGGTCATCCTCGATGGTGGCGGGAGCAACTCCCGATGCCGCGAGCAGGACAGGAAAGAACATGCGAAAATTCCTTTGCGAACGATCGCCCCGAACGGTTCTATCAAGCAAAGGGCTTGAGCACCACCATGATCACGATCATCGCGGCGGCCATGCCCGGCACCTCGTTGAGGAGCCGCAGGCGCTTGCCGCTGAGCCGGCGTTCGCCGCGGGCCAGCGCCTGATGATAGCCGGCCAGCCACACATGGTAAGCACTCAAGGCCAGCACAAAGGCCAGTTTGACGTGAAACCAGGGCTGGCTGAACGCACCGATGGTCAGGGCTAGCGCCAGGCCGAGAATCCAGCTGACCGCCATCGAGGGCCAGAGGATGATCCTGAGCAGACGCCGCTCGCGCTCAACCCACAATGCGTTTTCGGGCGACCCTTCTGCCGCCTCCTGATGGTAGACGAAATAGCGCGGCAACATGAACAGTCCGGCCATCCAGAAGATCACGAAGATCACGTGTCCGGCCTTAAGCCACAGATAGGTCATCGCTAGCACCCATTGCATCGCGCGGTCATAGCCTAACCCCGCGCGCCGCGCACCAGTGCCAGCAACGCGCCGACATGTTCGAGCGGGGTGGTCTGGCCAATCCCGTGGCCAAGGTTGAAAACATGCGGGCGCTCGGCAAAGGCATCGAGTACGCGCAGCGCCTGGGTTTCCATTTCCGCCCCGCCCGACAGCAGCAGTAACGGATCGAGATTGCCCTGGACCGGCAATCCCGCAGGCAGGGCTTTGGCCGCCCAGAGCGGATCGATCGTCTCATCGATGCCAACCGCGTCGACACCGGTTTCGCGGGCATAGGCGGGAAGCTTTTCGCCCGCACCCTTGGGAAAGCCGATCACCGGAACCCCGGGGAAGAGCGCCTTGATCCCGGAAACGATGGCGGCATTGGGGGCGATCACCCAGCGCTCGAATTCGGCTGGGGCGAGGCTTCCCGCCCACGAATCGAACAGTTGCACGGCTTCCGCCCCGGCCCGGATCTGTCCGGCGAGATAGTCCACCGTCACACCCACGATCGCATCGACGATCGCCTGAAAGGCAGCGCGGTCGCGGTAGGCAAGCTCGCGAGTGACATGCTGGTCGCGGCTGCCCTCGCCATTGACCATATAGGTCGCCACCGTCCACGGGCTGCCGGCAAAGCCCAGCATGGTCTTGTCAGCAGGGAGCTGGGCCCTGACCAGCCGCACTGTCTCGTAGATCGGGGTCAGCCGCTCGGGGACCGCATGGAGCGCGCCAAGTCCGGCATCGACCAGTCGGGGCGAAAGGTGCGGGCCTTCCCCGGCAAGGAATTCCAGATCCTGGCCCATCGCATAGGGCACGATCAGGATGTCGGAAAACAGGATCGCGCCGTCGAAGCCATAGCGCCGGATCGGCTGCAGAGTGATCTCGGCCGCCGCCGCGCTGTCATAGACCAGCGCCAGGAACCCGCCCTTCTGTTCGCGCAGGGCACGGTATTCGGGCAGATAGCGCCCGGCCTGGCGCATCAGCCAGACTGGGCGTGGACGCAGGTTCTCGCCAAGCAGGGTACGAAGGAGCAAACCGGGCATCGCGGGAGATTCCAATCCAATACAAATAAGATTCTTAAAAGGATTTTGTAGGTTGTTGGGCTGTGGATAGCGCGGACACCGGCGCCTTGCCCGAATTGTCCCGGTTTGAACAGGGCCAAGCCATCGCCGACTCGTGCCCGTGAGCGGTCAAGCAGCGATTATCCATGCTATCCCCAGCCTGTGGGTAAGGCTTTCCACCTGTCCATAAGCCGTGCCCAAGGTGGCGCCCAGCGGGGAGCGAATCCCATGCCGAACTTGTCCGCCCCGCTCTCCCGTGGTTTATGCGGGAAATCTTCCACAGGGCATCCGCGCACCTTCCATGTCCCGGCTCCACCTTCACCTGATGTCGGATTCGACCGGCGAAACGCTCGAGATGATCGCCAAGGCGGCGCTCGCGCAGTTCGAAGGGGCCGAGGTGATCCGGCATTTCTGGCCGATGGTCCGCTCGCAGCAGCACCTCGACCGGATCATGGGCGAAATCGCCGCCAATCCGGGGCTGGTGTTCTATACCATGGCCAACACCGAAACCGGCGCCCGGCTCGAGGAGCGCTGCCGGGCGATCGGCCTGCCCGCGGTGGCGGTGCTCGATACCGCGATCGAGGCCCTGCGCGCCGCGCTGGGGCAGAATCCCAAGGCCCGCCCGGGCGGACAGCATGCGCTGAACGAAGCCTATTTCGCGCGGGTCGATGCAATCCACTATACCATCGCCCATGATGACGGAGTCGCCTGGGAAAACTGGGAAGAGGCCGATATCGTGCTCGCCGGGGTCTCGCGCACCTCGAAAACCCCCACCTCGATCTATCTCGCCCAGCGCGGCTACAAGGTCGCCAATATTCCGATCGTGGTCGAAAGCCCGCCGCCCCCGGCGCTGTTCGGGCTCAAGCATCCGCTGGTGGTGGGGCTGACCACCGCGCCCGACCGGCTGATCCAGGTGCGGCGCAACCGCCTGCTCTCGCTCAACCAGGCGCCCGAGACCGCCTATGTCGATCAGGACCGGGTCGCGCGCGAGGTGCAATATGCCCGGCGTATGTTCGCCGACAACGGCTGGCCGGTGATCGACGTCACCCGCCGTTCGATCGAAGAGGCTGCAGCGGCGATCATCAATATCTACAACGAATTCCGCACCCCAAAAGACGGGAGCGCCGCCTGATGCTGGTGCTGGCTTCGCAAAGCCACTCGCGACGGGCGATGCTCGAGGCGGCGGGGGTGCCGTTCCGCGCGGTTCCCGCCGATATCGACGAACGCGCGCTCGAAGCTGAACTGGCTGAGGCCGGTGCAGACACTATCGCGCTGGCCCTGGCCGAAGCCAAGGCGATGGCGGTTTCGTCGCGGCATCCCGGCGCATTGGTGCTGGGCAGCGACTCGCTGGTCGAGGTCGAAGGGCGGCGGTTCGACAAGCCCCGCAGCCATGAGGAAGCGGCTGATCACCTGCGGTTCTTTTCCGGCAAGGCGATGCGCCTGCACAGCGCCGCCGCGCTGGCCCGCGATGGGCGCATTGTCTGGCGTCATGCCGCGCTGGCGGTGCTTCGGGTGCGTGCCCTGTCGGGGCGCTTCATCGCCTCCTACCTCGATCACGAATGGCCCGCGGTGGCCGCATGTGTCGGGGTGTTCCGGATCGAAGCACGCGGGGTGCAGCTGTTTGAGGCGATCGACGGCGATCACTTCACGGTACTCGGCATGCCGCTGCTGTCGGTGCTGGGCGCACTGCGCGAGGCGGGGGAGCTGGAGGCATGAGCAGACCCTACGCCGAAGTGATCGGCGATCCGATCGCGCAATCGAAAAGCCCGCTGATTCACAATTTCTGGCTGGAGAAGCTGGGGATCGATGCGGAGTACCGGGCTTGCCATGTGCGGCCCGGGGAGCTGGTGGATTACTTCTCGCAGAGACGCGGAGACGCGGAGTGGCGGGGCTGCAATATTACCATGCCCCACAAGCAGGCAGTGATACCGCTGCTTGATGCCATCGATCCGGCGGCAGCGCGGATCGGGGCGGTCAATACCGTGGTGCCCGAGAATGGCGGGCTCGCCGGCTACAACACCGATCTGCCGGGTTTCCTCGAGCCGCTGGGCGAACAGCGGTTCGACGTGGTCAGTGTGGTTGGCGCGGGCGGTGCGGCACGGGCGATCCTTGCCGCGTTGGCCGATCGGGGAGTGCGGTGGATCTCGCTTCAGAACCGCAGCATCGACAAGGGAGAAGCGCTCTTGGCCGAATTCGGTCTCGATGGCTGTGTGGTTGCGCCGGGCGAGGAAATTCAGACGGCCGAACTGCTGGTCAATACCTCCTCGCTCGGCATGGCGGGTTATCCGCCGATGCCCCCGGTCGAACGCTTCGTGATGGATGGCGGCATCGTCTATGACATCGTAACCCATCCGCTCGACACCGAGCTGCTTCGGCGCGCGCGCGGCCGCGGGCTGCGCACCATTGACGGCCTGGCGATGCTGATCGGCCAGGCTGCGGTGGCGTTCGAGAAGTTCTTCGGCCAGCCCGCTCCGCGTGGGCATGATGCCGAGCTGCGTGCGCGGCTCACCTCATGAACCGGCCGCTGATCCTTGGCCTCACCGGCTCGATCGGGATGGGCAAGAGCGCCGTCGCGGCGATGTTCCAGGGGCTGGGGGTGCCGGTGTTCGATGCCGACGGTGCGGTGCACGAATTGCAGGGGCCGGGCGGGGCCTGCGTCGCGCCGATCGAGCGCGCCTTTCCCGGCACCACCGGGCCGCAGGGGGTGGACCGGCAAAAGCTCGGCGCGGCGGTGTTCGGCGATCCCGAGGCGCTGCGGCGGCTTGAGGCGATCGTCCATCCCGAAGTGGCCGAAATGCGCCGCGCCTTCCTCGCCGACAATGCCGATGCACCCCTGATCGTGTTCGACATCCCGCTGCTGTTCGAGAAGACCGGGCGCCACGGGCTCGACGCGGTGGTGGTGGTTTCGGCCCCGGCCGAAATCCAGCGCCAACGGGTGCTGGCGCGCCCTGGGATGAGCGTGGAGAAGTTCGAGCGGATCCTCGCGCTCCAGGTGCCAGACGCCGAAAAGCGCGACCGCGCCGATCACGTGATCGATACCGGCACTTCGCTTGCCGATACCCGCCACGCGGTTCAGCGGCTGGTCCACGCCCTGACCCTGCTGGAAGAGCGACCGGGCGAAAAATAGTCCCTCCGCCCCTTGCCAGCCGCCGCTGGCGGGCCGATATCGAAGGGACAATGCGCGAGATCATCTTCGACACCGAAACCACCGGGCTCGATCCCAAGTCCGGTGACCGGCTGGTTGAACTTGGCTGCATCGAAATGGTCAACCGTGTGCCCACCGGGCAGACCTTCCACGCCTATTTCAACCCCGATCGCGACATGCCGGCCGCCGCCGAGGCGGTGCACGGTCTTTCCATCACCTTCCTGTCCGACAAGCCCCGGTTTCACGAACGGGCGGGCGAATTCCTCGATTTCATCGGCGATTCGATGCTGGTCGCGCACAATGCCGGATTCGATTTCGGCTTCATCAATGCCGAGCTGGAGATGTGCGGGCTCGAACCGGTCTGCCGTACCCGGATGATCGACACGGTGGCGCTGGCCAAGGTTCGCCATCCTGGCGCCAAGCTCAGCCTCGATGCGCTGTGCACCCGCTATGGGATCGATCGCAGCCACCGAACCAAACACGGCGCGCTGCTCGACGCCGAGCTGCTCGCCCAGGTTTATGTGGAATTGACCGGCGGGCGCCAGATCGGGCTTTCGCTGGTTGCGGAGCGCAGTGAGATCGCGGCCCAGCCGGTCGCGGTGGCGGTGCGCGAACGTGAATTCCGTCCTCCCCGGCCGCACGCGGCCAGCGAGGCGGAACTGGCGGCTCATGCCGCCTTCCTCGAAACGGTTTCCGCGCCGCTGTGGGACGACTGAAGGCGTTTCGGGCCTGATTGAAAAGGAGAATGCAGACCATGGATATTCGCGTTTCCGGCCATCAGATCGAAACCGGCGAAGCCTTGCAGGCCCATGCGCACGAGCGCCTGGCGGCAATCGCCGACAAGTATTTTCCCGGCGCGATTTCCTCGCAAGTCACCTTCAACCGCGCCCCGGCCGGGGCGTTCCGCTGCGATATCGTCACCCATGTCACCCAGGGTATGATCCTCAAAGGTGCGGGCAGTGCCAACGAGGCGCACGGCGCGCTCGAACAGGCGGCGGGCAAAATCGAGAAGCAGGTGCGCCGTTACAAGCGGCGGATCAAGGATCGCCACGATCAGGTCAACCATGCGCAGCGCATCGAGGAGGCGGCTTACACGGTCTTCGTCGAGCCCGACGAAGAAGCCGAGGAAGTAACCAGCGAGGCGCCGGTGGTGATCGCCGAAACCCGGGTCGACGTTCCCGAAGCGAGCGTTTCGGATGCGGTAATGATGCTTGATCTGCGCAACACCAATGCGCTGCTGTTCAAAAACGCTGGCACCGGCACCTACAATATGGTCTACCGGCGGGGTGACGGTTCGATCGGCTGGGTTGAACCAAAATGATGCGCAGGCTAAAGGCGCGCGCGCTTTCCAACTAGGGAGGAGGGAGAGGCTGCGGACATTCCCGCGTGCCTTTCCATGGAACAGATTCCTCCGCTATGGGGACCCAGGCCTTGCCATGACGACACTTTTCAACCTTCAGCCCGAAGCCGTCGAGATTGTCGACGCCGATTCCAAGCAGGCGATTCTCGACCATCTCGCCGAGCGATTCGCAGCGGTCTACGGGCTCGACAAGGTGCTGGTGCTGGAACGGATCGAAGAGCGCGAAAAGCTCGGATCGACCGGATTTGGACGTGGCGTCGCGATCCCCCATGCCCGTATTCCCGGGATTTCGAGGCCGATCGCGGTGTTCTTTCGCCTCGAATCCCCGGTCGCCTTCGATGCCGCCGACGGCATGCCGGTCGATCTGATTTTCGGTCTTCTCTCGCCCGAGCAGGCGGGCGCCGCGCATCTCCATGCCTTGGCCGCGATCAGCCGGATGATGCGCGACGAGGCAACCCATGCGGCGATTTCGGAAGCCCCCGGGGCCGAAGCGCTCTACGCCTTGCTGGCCAACTCGATCGATCGCGACGCAGCATGATCCTGGCGGCCCGGTCTTGACCGCGCGCCTTCCCGCCCATCTTGAAATTACCGCTCTGGTGCGCGGAGCTGCCCAGGCTGGCGGGTTCGCTGCGGTGCTTAACAAGGGCGAGGCCGATGCGGGGACGATTCTTGTTCTCGCGACCGAAAATGGCACAAACCCGCGGGTTTTTGAGCGTATGCCTAGCTCCTCCGGGCACCGTGTGTGGCACAATGTTTCGTTTCAAGATATTGATATAAAACAGAAAATAGATGCGTATCTGGAGCAGAGAGTATCGCGAGATCCCGATCTGTGGATTATCGAACTGGATATCGCGAATGGTGAACGGCTCGTCCGATTACTCGACTCGATAAGTTGACATTGTTGCAGTGCAAAATCATAGGCCCGCCACCTTTGTTGGAGCGTAGGCGGCGCGGGGGCGATACTGTCCACTTCGCTAGCACGCAGACGGGGGGCAGCCGGCAGGATTTCCGGCTCGGAGGTTTAAACAGGCCTGGCCTGCCACTCCGACCTGTCCTGCGCCGGGCTCGTCCACCGCACAGTAAGAAGCCAGAATGAGCAACAAGCTCAACCGGGCCAGCGCAGTCGCAGTAGCTGCCATGGTCGTTACCATTGCTGTCAGCGCCGACGGTTCGGGCGCAGCCGCACAGGCCACCATGGCTGCGGCGATCAATCAGGAACCGGTCACACAGATGGTTTCCCAGCCGGTCGTGCAGCCGCTCCCGGCCGACGCGAGCGCCACGGATCAGCTTCAGAACACAGTCGCGATAGAACAGCCCAAGGCGCAGTCGCTGGGCCAGCTCGTCGCCGCCCAGCCGCAGCCGGGTGAGCTTTCGCGCGAACTCAACTGCCTTGCCGGCGCGATCTATTTCGAAGCCAAGAGCGAGTCGCTCGAAGGCCAGCTCGCCGTCGGCCGTGTGGTTGTCGAGCGTTCGAAGTCGGGGCGGTTTCCCAATTCCTACTGCGGCGTGGTGTTCCAGCGCTCGCAGTTCTCCTTCGTGCGGGGCAACGCAATGCCGGCGATTCCCAAGGCGTCGCGCCAGTGGAAGAACGCGGTTGCGATCGCGCAGATCGCCCATGCCGGCAGCTGGGACAGCCCGGTCGAAGGCGCGCTGTTTTTCCACGCAGCACGGGTTTCGCCCAATTGGCGCGGCGCGGCGCGGATCGCGCGCGTCGGCAACCACATCTTCTATCGCTGATCGTTGAGCGGGCGGGCCCGGCGCCTGCCCGCTCCTTCGTTCAATCCCGGCGCAATTGCACCCACACCGGGGCGTGGTCGCTGGCCTTTTCGCGGCCGCGATAGGCCTTGTCGACCCCGCAGGCCACCAGCCGATCGGCCAGTTCGGGTGAAAGCAGCGCGTGATCGATGCGAAAGCCGTGGTCGCGCTGCCAGGCTCCGGCCTGATAGTCCCAGAAGGTCCAGACCCCGCCATTGGGGTTGTGCAAGGCGAGTGCGTCGCTCCAGCCATCGCCCAGCAGCCGGGCATAGGCATCGCGCGATTGCGGCTGCATCAGCGCATCGTCGGCCATTGCCGCGGGTGACCAGACATCGTGATCAAAGGGGATGACGTTGAAATCGCCGATCACCAGAGCGGGCACTTCCTCGGCCGCGATTTCGCGCATCCGCGTCCGTAACCGCTCCATCCAGCGCAGCTTGTAGTCGAATTTCGGCCCTGGCACGGGATTGCCGTTGGGCAGATAGATGCAGGCGATCCGCACCCCGAATATGTCGGCCTCGAGATAGCGCGCGTGCTCGTCCTCGGGCTCGCCCTCCAGCCCGCGCCGAATCTCGACCGGGGTGGAACCGTCGGCCAGGATCGCAACCCCATTGAAACCCTTCTGCCCGTGCCAGATCGCATGGTAGCCCAGCTTGTGGAACTCATCGGCGGGAAAGCCCTCGTCCTGGGTCTTGATTTCCTGGAGGCAGGCGACCGCCGGGCGGGTTTCCTCCAGCCATTCGAGCAGGCGCGGCATCCGCGCCTTGATCCCGTTGATGTTGAAGCTGGCAATCTTCATCAAACGGCAAACGAAGAGCCGCAGCCGCAGCCCGCGCTGGCCAGGGGATTTTCCACCCGGAACGCCGCACCGCCAAGCGATTCGACGAAATCGACCGTGCTTCCGGCGACCAGATCGAGACTGACCGGATCGACCACCAGGGTGACGCCATCGGTTTCGACGGCAAGATCGTCGGCCTCGGCCAGTTCGG
Source organism: Novosphingobium sp. (assembly GCA_024236215.1). Classification (GTDB taxonomy): domain Bacteria; phylum Pseudomonadota; class Alphaproteobacteria; order Sphingomonadales; family Sphingomonadaceae; genus Novosphingobium. The sequence goes on along the minus strand of JACKKX010000003.1, from coordinate 77,779 downwards.
CCAGTTCGAAGCGGTATTGAAACCCCGAACAGCCCCCGCCATCGACCGCGAGGCGCAGGATCGCGGGCTTGCCCTGCTTTGCCGCGATCGCGGCAACTCGCGCCGCCGCCGCCGGGCTGAGTTTCATGGTGGGTGCGTCCATTGCCCCGATCTAGGCGCTTGCGGGCGCGCCCGCAAGGCGCTGGTCAGGCGCTCTGGATGTAGCTGCGCATCGCCTCGGCTTCGGATTCGATCCGTTCGATCCGGTATTTGACCAGATCGCCGATCGAAACGAACCCGGCAATCGCTTCGCCATCGACAACCGGCAGATGGCGAATCCGCCGCCGGGTCATAAGCGCCAGCGCGCCCAGCGCCTCGGTGCCCGGTTCAACGGTTATCGCCGGGGAGGTCATGACCTCACCCACGGTCTTGTCGAGCATGGCAGGGCCATGCGCGGCGAGCTGATAGACCACATCGCGCTCGGAGAAGATCCCCGCAACCATACCGCCGGAAACCACTGGAAGCGCACCGATCCGCTTCTCTGCCAACAGCTTCACCGCGTCTCCGACGCTCATTGCCGCATCGCAGGCGACAATCGCCTCGGCACTCCGTCCTTCGATCAGGCGTGCTACGGTCATGGCCACTCTCCCGGCTCTTGCTTTGGCGGGGATGATGCCACGAAGCGTGCGGCTTGGCGAGTCAGGGCAGTTGCGGGGGAGAATCCGCCGGATAGAGGCGAAATTCCTCGACCGGCCGGCCGCCGACGAGGTGTTCCTGGATGATCCGTTCGAGCACCGGCGGAGTGCAGGAATGGTACCAGACCCCCTCGGGCCAGATCACCGCGACCGGCCCGGCAGCGCAGATCTTGAGGCAATCGGCCTTGCTCCGCGCGATCCCGCCGTCGCGGTCAAGCCCCAGCTCCTTGAGTCTGCGCTTGAGGTATTTCCAGGCGGGCGAGCCCACCGCGCGCGAACAGCACTCACCCTTTTCCGCTTCGGCGCAGAGGAAGATATGCTGGCGGATGCCCTTGCCACCGTTGAGCGCGAGCGCGGCGCGGGCCCGGGCCAGTTCGGCGGCGTCGGCGCTCATCCCCGCAGACCCCACGACGCGATCGCCCGTGCCGCAAAGCCTTCGGGCAGCGGCGCGGAACGTTCTCCGTCGGTGCAGACGATCACCGAACGGGCAAAGGCTACCGCCCGCCCGTTCTGGGTCAGCAACTGGATCATCGTCACGCTGCTGCGCCCGGTTTCCGCCACCGCGACATGGACTTCGACCGGGTCGGGGAAATACCCTTGCGAAAGGTATTCGATCCCGAAACTTGCCACCATCGGCCGGTTGGGTTGGATCGCCTCACGCAGGCCGAGGCCGACATTGAAGCGCACCCGCGCGTCCTCCATCATCGCCGCCAGCGCCACATTGTTGAGGTGGCGGTTGGGATCGACATCGGCAAAGCGAGTCGTGGTCCGGGTGGTGAAGGGATAGCGAGCCGGATCGAGCAGCGCGGCCTCGGGACGCGGCATCAGCCCTTCTTGCCGACGATGCGCGCGATTTCCACCGCCACCATGTGTTCGACCAGAGGCGGCAGGTTCTTGTCGAGCCACTCTGCCAGCGCCGGGCGCAGCAGCTCGCGCACCAGTCCTTCGAGCGAGGTTTCGCCCGAGCGCACGATTTGCGGAGCAGCACCCGGCTCGGCCAGCACGGCCAGCGCCGCCAGCGATTCGCTGATCGAGCTCGCGGTGCCGGGCTTGATCAGAGGGGATTCGCCGCCGTTCTCTTCATCTTCGTCATCGGCGTAGGCACCGATTGCAGCCAGATCGAGTACGTCGTCATCCTCGCCAGCAGCCTTGCTCGCGGCCCCGCGTCCGCGCTCCTCACGCTCGCGGCGTTCGTCCGCAGCGACAGCGCGATTGTCGCGCGCGATCACTTTCTTGATCGATTCGAGGATTTCCTCGACCGAAGGTTCACCCGTCTGGCGCATCGCCCAAATACCCCGCGCATGGCCCCAAGGGAGCCCGATTCACTTGTCCTTAACTGAACCGTCCTGGGCCTTGGTGTCAACGGTGCGGGTGGCCCGCGCAGTCGGGGCGGGATCGCTGCTCCAGTCAAAGATCGCGCCCTTGACCCGGTCGTAATTGGTCTGCGGATCGTAAAGCGCTCCGCCATCCAGACCGAGATCGCGTGCTTCGGCCTTGCCCATCGCCGCAAGCAGGTTGAACCCTGCGACATAGGCGTTGCGCCGGGCGGTCACCAGCTGGACCTGGGCGTTGAGCAGCTCGTTCTCGGCGTTGAGGATGTCGAGGATCGTGCGGTTGCCCACGGTGTTTTCCGCCCGCACCCCTTCGAGGCTGAGCTCGGCAGCATCGACCGCGGCCTGCGACGAGGTAATCAGCTCGCCCGCGGCCTGCCACTGGGCATAGGCGGAGCGCACACTGGCGATCACCGCGCGTTCGGTGCCGATTTCCTGCTCCATCGCGGCGCCTTCGCGGGCCTGGGCCTGGCGGCGCTGCGCGGCGGGCAGTCCGCCCTGGAAGATCGGGATCGAAGCCCGGACCCCGGCGGTCGCGCTCGAGGTGCTTTGCACGGTTCCGGGGAACTTGTTGCTGCCAAGGTAATCGGAATAGTCTGCTCCCGCGAAGACCGAAACTCGCGGCAGACGTCCGGCGCCCGCAGCCGCGGTGTCGAACCCGGCCGCCCGCGCGCGATCCTGCGCGGCAAGCAGATCGGGGTTGTGATCGAGCGCATAGTCCACGGCCTCATCGGCGCTGCCGGGCAGACCGGTCAGTGCGGGCGGCGAGGCAAGATTTTCGGGGGCCTTGCCCACCACCTGGATATAGCGTTCGCGCGAGGCGGTAAGGCTGGCTTCGGCGGAGCGGGTCTGGCCGCGCGCCAAGGCGAGCCGCGATTCGGACTGGGCGACATCGGTGCGGGTCAGATCGCCGATCTCGAAGCGATCGCGCGTGGCCTGGAGGTTGACTTCGAGGCGGCCCACATTCTGACGATTGAGGCCCACGACCGCTTCGTTCAGGATCACGTCCATATAGGCCGCGACCACCTGGCTGAATACGCCGCTTTCCACCCCGCGCAGATCGGCCTGACCGGCTTGAACCCGGGTTTCGGCGCCGCGCACCGAGTTCCTGATTCCGCCCCCGGCATAGATCGGCATCGACAGGTTGGCCTGGGCATCTAGGTTGCGATCGGGCGACAGCGGGTTCGATGAACTCGATTTGAGGTATTCGCTGTAGGTCGCGGTGCCGCTGACCGAAGGCAAGCCCGATGAGCGTGCGATCGGCACGCTTTCATCGACCGCGCGCTGCGCCGCGCGCGCTGCCTGCAAGGTGGGATTGGTGTTGTAGGCCAGAACCAGCGCCTCGCGCAGGTCGTCGGCCAGAAGCGGCGCTGCGGTCAGCGCGATTCCCGCGGCCAATCCGGCGCGCAGCTTGCCCAGTGCCATGGTCAGAAGCTCCAGCTTTTCGGCCTGGCAAATTCGCCGAGCACCGGGATGCCGATTTCGGCAATGGTCTGCAGCGCGATCGCGCCGGCGGTCTTGCGGCCAAGCACCAGCCGGGTCAGCGAGCCCTCAACCAGTCCGGCAACGATCCGTCCGCCCTCGGCCAGTTCGGCGGCAAGCCCTGCGGGCAGCGCCTCGATCGCGCCGTCGATCAGGATCAGGCTGTGCTGGCCCATGCCGCTGGCCTGGGCCGCGGCTTCGGCGGCGCTCACCGTGTCGAGCGTGGCGACCATCGGGCGCAGCAGTGTGGCAAGATATTCGCTGCCGCAGCCGACCACCAGCGCCTTGTCTTCGGCGCGGGGTGCGGCGGCCTGAAGCATCAGGGCCTGAACCAGCGGCGCGGGCAGGGCATGCCCGCCATCCAGCGGGATCGCACGATCGATATAGGCATGGCCGCGCGCCGCCGCGGGAACGAAATCCTCCCGCGCGATGCGGGCGAAGGCGGCGATCAGCCAGTCCTCGTTGATCCCGCTGACTCGCAGCTGGCTGTCGATCATGGACCTGCGGGCAATCACTGGGTCGGCGGCAATACGTTCAGCGGCAACGGTCATCTGGAAACCTCTTGATGCCGCTGTATTGCACAAATAATACAGTGGCGCAATCCCGTCGCCTTCTAGGCCAAGGCTTTGTCCGCGCCAAGCGCTTTGACGGTGCCGCCGTGCGCGCCTAAGGGGCTGGCGGAAAACAAGCCGCAGCGATGGAGTCCGACAATGTCCGCCATGGTGACGATCCGCGAGGAAGACCTGATCGAAAGCGTCGCCGACGCGCTTCAGTTCATCAGCTACTTTCACCCGATGGATTACATCCGCGCGCTGGGTGAAGCCTATGAGGCCGAGCAGGGCCCGGCCGCAAAGGATGCGATCGCCCAGATCCTGACCAACAGCCGGATGTGCGCCGAGGGGCACCGCCCGATCTGCCAGGATACCGGGATCGTCAACGTGTTCGTCGAATGGGGCCAGGATTGTCGGCTCGAATCCGATCGCTCGTTGCAGGACGTGGTCGATGAAGGGGTGCGCCGGGCCTATCTCAACCCCGAAAACAAGCTGCGCGCCTCGGTTCTGGCCGATCCGGCCTTCACCCGCCGCAACACCCGCGACAATACCCCCTGCGTACTCCACGTCACCATGGTCAAGGGCAATACCGTCTCGGTCGATGTCGCGGCCAAAGGCGGCGGGAGCGAGAACAAGTCCAAGTTCAAGATGATGAACCCCAGCGACAATATCGTCGAATGGGTGCTGGAAATGCTGCCGCAGATGGGTGCGGGCTGGTGCCCGCCGGGGATGCTGGGGATCGGGATCGGCGGAACGGCCGAACATTGCGTGTTGCTGGCCAAGCAGGCGCTGATGGAGCCGATCGACATGGGCCAGCTCAAGGCGCGGGGTGCGCAAAACGATATTGAGGCGCTGCGGATCGAGATTTTCGACAAGGTCAACGCGCTGGGGATCGGCGCTCAGGGACTGGGTGGGCTTTCGACCATTCTCGACGTCAAGATCCTCGATGCGCCGTGCCATGCCGCGGGCAAACCGGTGGCGATGATCCCCAATTGCGCGGCGACCCGCCACGCCCATTTCACGCTCGACGGATCGGGTCCGAGTTTCCTTGAAGCCCCGAAGCTCGACGAATGGCCCGACGTCCACTGGACGCCCGACAAGGCCGCCCGCAAGGTCGATCTCGACAGCCTGACGGCGGAGGAAGTCCGTAGCTGGAAGCAAGGCGACCGGCTGCTTCTGAACGGCAAGATGCTGACCGGGCGCGATGCCGCACACAAACGCATTCAGGAAATGCTGGCCAAGGGAGAGCCGCCGCCAGTCGATTTCAGGGGCCGCGCGATCTACTACGTCGGTCCGGTCGATCCGATCGTCGGCGAGGTGGTCGGCCCGGCCGGACCGACCACGGCAACGCGGATGGACAAATTCACCCAGATGATGTGCGAGCTCGGCCTGCTGGCGATGATCGGCAAGGCCGAACGCGGACAGGGCGCGACCGAGGTCATCGCCCAGAGCAAGACTGCCTATCTGATGGCGGTTGGCGGGGCCGCCTACCTCGTTTCCCGCGCAATCCGCGAGGCCAGGGTCGTGGCCTTCGAGGATCTGGGCATGGAGGCGATCTACGAGTTCACCGTCGAGGATATGCCGGTAACCGTCGCGGTCGACAGCGAGGGCAACAACGTCCACCAGCTGGCTCCGCCGGTCTGGCGGGAAAAGATCGCGCGCGAGCACCTGCTCGGCTGATCGCTCTGCGCGCGTTCGACCAACGCCCGTTCCGCCTCGACGAAGTATCTGGCCTCGTGACGGCGGCGGAGACTATTGCAGGCGGCGGATGAACCAGGATTCGGCCTCGCTTCAGCGCGTGCCCGCGCGCCTTGTGCTTGCCTCGATAATCGGGGTGTGGCTGGCTTTCTTCGTTCTGGCCTCGCTGCGCGGCTGGCTGGTCGGGCTGGAGCTGCTCGATTCGCTGCTTTGGCGACGCGCGGTGGTGACCCTGGCCTCGATGGCGGTCACCATGGCGCTGTGGCCGATCCTTCGCCTGCTCGATTCGCGCCCGGTGTGGCAAAAGGCCTTTGCGGTTTTGGCGATCTCGCTTCCCGCCTCGCTTCTGCTCGGGACCATCAACCAACGGGTTTTCGCGCCGGTCGAGGCCCAGGTGGTTTCAAAGATTGCCGAACGCGAAGGGCTGCGCGTGCGGCGCGATGAAAGCGGCAATCTGCTGGTCGATCCGGTCGACCGGGCCGAATCGGCCGGGGCGGCGGTCATGATCGACAAGGCGACCGACGATGACAATCGCTGGCGGCAGCTGGTCGACTTGGCGCTCAACCGCTACTTCGTCCTGCTCGCCTGGGCCGCGCTCTACTATGCTCTGGTCAGCGCCGAACAGGCGCGCGCGGCGGAGCGGCGCGAGGGCGAATACCGCCGCGCCGCCAAGGCGGCCGAACTGCGCAGCCTGCGCTATCAGGTCAACCCGCACTTCCTGTTCAACACGCTCAATTCGCTGTCGGCGCTGGTGATGACCGGCAAGGCCGAGGCGGCGGAGACGATGATCCAGACGCTGTCGAACTTCTATCGCCGCAGCCTGGCGGGGGATCCCACCGGCGACGTCGCGCTTGAGCAGGAATTCGCGCTCCAGCAGCTCTATCTCCAGATCGAGGCGGTGCGCTTCCCCGAACGGCTCAAGGTCAGATGCGATCTTCCCGATGCGCTGGGCGAAGCCAGTGTGCCGGGGATGATCCTGCAGCCTCTGGTCGAAAACTCGGTCCGCTATGGCGTCGCGCCGGTGACCCGGGCAGTTACCGTGAGCCTTACTGCGCGCGAGGAATATGGCCGCCTGGTGATCGAAGTGAGCGACGACGGCCCCGGTGGCTCGGGAAGCGGGGGCGGGTTCGGGATCGGGCTCGCCAATGTTCGCGACCGGCTTGCGGCAAGCTATGGCGAAGATGCCTCGCTGGTTTCAGGCCCGTCGGGCGATGGCGGCTGGCGCAGCGTGATCCGCATGCCGCTGAACCGTCATGGCTGATTGCGCCGCCCCTCCCCAGCAGCTGCGCGCATTGATCGTCGATGACGAGCCGCTGGCGGTCGAGCGGATGCAGGTGATCTGCGCCGGGATCGAAGGGCTGTCGGTTGCCGGAACCGCGCAGGACGGGGCCAGCGCGCTCCACCTGGCCGGTTCGCTTGAGCCCGATCTGGTGCTGCTCGACATGACCATGCCCGAACTTGACGGCCTGTCGGTCGCGCGGGCCCTGGCGAGAGCGGCCAATCCGCCTGCGGTCATTTTCGTGACCGCGCACGATAACTTCGCGGTTGAAGCCTTCGATCTCGAGGCGGTCGACTATGTCCTCAAGCCCGTCACGCCCGAACGGCTGGGGCGTGCGGTCAGCCGGGTGCTGGCGCGGCGCGGCGAAAAGGCCGATGGCGGCGGCGACTGGCTGAGCGAATTCTGGGTTCCCTATCGCAGCGAGCTGCTGCGTGTGGCCGCCGCCGACGTCCAGCGGATCGATGCCGAGCGTGACTATGTGCGGCTGCATGTTGCCCAGCAGGATGGCACTTCGCGATCCTATCTGCTGCTGCAGACAGTCACCGGGCTCGAGGCCCGGCTCGATCCCGAACAGTTCATTCGGGTTCATCGCTCGACCATTCTCCGGCGCGATTCGATTGCGGGGCTGCGGCATGATGGCCTGGGGGTATGGTCGGCCGAGCTGGTCGATGGCACGGCGGTGCGGATCGGGCGAACCTATCTGGGCCGGGCGAAGGCGATGGCGGGGCGCTGACCCCCATATTTTGCTTGCCCCAGGGCGCCGCAGGGTGTTTGCCGGGGTCCGTGCCGCCCACATCGACCACACTATTTCACGTCAGCGATCTGCATTTCGGGCAGGAGGACCGCGCCGCGCTCGACTGGTTCGTCCGCGAGGCGGAACTGGAGCGCCCCGCCGCGATCCTGTGCACGGGCGATCTTACTATGCGCGGCTCGGAGCGCGAATTTGCGCAGGCGCGCGAATGGCTGGCGGGCCTGCCAGCCCCGATCGCGCTGGTGCCGGGCAATCATGATGTTCCCTATTACCACCACATGGCGCGGCGCCTGATCCAGCCCTACGCCCTTTTTCGGGACCTGGTCGCCAGCCTGCCTCCGCCTCCCGATCTGGCGCAGATCGCGCTGATCCCGCTCAAGACCATCGCCCGGGCGCAGTGGCGGCTCAACTGGTCTAAAGGCCGGGTGGCTGCGCGCGACCTCGACGCTGCACTTCGGGGACTGGCGGCGCAATCCGGCAAGCCGCTCAAGCTGGTTCTGGGCCATCATCCGCTAATCGATGCCGGAACCGAAGGATCGGGCTCAACCCGTGGGGGGAAGCGCGCGCTTGCGGCTTTGGCCCGCGCCGGGGTTGACGCGGTCCTGTCGGGGCACGTCCACGATGCCTTCGATCTGACAGCAGAAGCCGATGGCCTTCCTGTCCGCCTGATCGGTGCTGGGACCCTGTCCAGACGCCTGCGCGCCAGCCCGGCTGGCTACAACCGGCTCGAATGGAGCGAGCAGGGAGGGCTGAAAGTCTCCAAGTGCTCAATGGGCGGGGACGCATGAGCCAGCGAGAGGATTCTGGCGGGCCAGCAGGGCTGTGGCTGAGGGCACAGACTTTGCTTGATCCCAGGCCGGACATGAAGGACCTGCGCCGCCGGATTGCGACGATGGTTGGAGCAGTATTGCTGGCCCTGGTGGCCATCGTGTTTGCCAGGCTTGGTGACCTTGCCCAGACCCTGTTCACCCAGCTTCGTACGGCCTTGCCCTGGGTTCCGGCCGTGCTGACGCCCCTGGGCTTTGCGCTGTTCGCCTGGGGCACTGCCCGGTATTGGCCGGCATCGCGCGGGTCGGGGATCCCGCAGATCATCGCTGCGGCGCAGACCCCCGCCCGTTCCGCACGCGGTCCGCTTGTCTCGCTGCGCACCGCGCTGGCCAAGTTCTGGCTTACGCTTGGCATGCTGCTGGTCGGTGGCTCGGTCGGGCGCGAAGGGCCGACAGTGCAGATCGGTGCCGCGATCATGGTCGCGGTGCACCGGCTGCTGCGGGTGCCGATCACCGCCGGAGTCCTGATCGCGGGGGGCGCAGCGGGGGTTGCCGCCGCCTTCAATACGCCGCTTGCCGGAGTGGCTTTCGCGATCGAGGAACTCGCTTCGGCCTATGAGCAGCGCGTGACGATGCTGGTCATGGGCGCGGTGATGGTCGCGGGAATGGTGACACTCGGGGTTTCCGGGGACTACGTCTATTTTGGCGCGATGCAGCAGGCCCTTCCGGTGAAGGGAGTGCTTCTGATTGCGCCGTTGGCCGGGATTCTGGGGGGGCTGGTGGGTGGCGGCTTCGCGCTGCTGCTGGTTGCCTTCGCGCGGCAGGATTCGCCGCTGATACGCGCCTTGCGCTCGCGTCCGGTGTTTTTTGCCGGGGGATGCGGCGCGGTTGTGGTGCTGATGGGCCTGCTGACCCACGATGCGACATGGGGCACGGGCTACGAAGTGACCCGCGAAATGATCGAGGGGAGAGGGAGCGAGGCGCCGCCGCTGTTCGGGCTGGCGAAGTTCGTCACCACCGCCGCGACCGCGATAAGCGGCGCGCCGGGCGGGATCTTCGCACCCTCGCTCAGCACCGGCGCCGGGCTGGGGCAAATGCTGGCCGCGCTGTTTCCCGATCAGCCTTCGGGTGCGATCGTGCTGCTTGGCATGGCGGGCTATTTCGTGGGGGTGGTGCGGGCGCCGCTGACCGCAGTGATCATCCTGATGGAAACGACCGCAAGCCGCTCGATGATTGTGCCCCTCTTCGCCACGGCACTGATCGCCGACTTTGTCAGCGCAAGGGTTTGCCCGGAAAAGCTCTACCACGCGCTTTCGCACGGCTTTGCGCTTTCGCGCGGTCGCAAGGGCTGAACGCAAAAAAGGCGGAGCCGAAGCCCCGCCTTCTTCGCGATACCGCCTTCGTGCGGATCAGCGCTTCGAAAACTGGAAGCTGCGGCGAGCCTTGGCCCGGCCATACTTCTTGCGCTCGACCACGCGGCTGTCGCGGGTCAGGAACCCGGCGGCCTTGACCGCACCGCGCAGCGCGGGCTCGAACTTGGCCAGCGCCTGGGCGATGCCGTGCTTGACCGCGCCGGCCTGGCCCGAAAGCCCGCCGCCCTTGACGGTGGCGATCACATCGTACTGACCTGCGCGATCGGCAACCTGGAACGGCTGATCGATCACAAGGCGCAGCGTCGGACGCGCAAAGTAGACTTCCTGATCGCGGCCATTGACCACGACCTTGCCAGAGCCGGGCTTGATCCAGACGCGGGCAACCGCGTCCTTGCGGCGACCGGTGGCATAGGAACGGCCCTGTGCGTCGACTTCCTTTTCGCGCAGCGGCGCGGCCGGAGCGGCGGGGGTGGCGACATCGGCGGCAGCGCCGAGATCGGCCAGATCGGTGAGGGTGTTATCGGACATCAGGCGCCCACCTTGTTCTTGCGGTTCATGGCAGCAACGTCGAGCGGCTGGGGCTGGGTGCCCGCATGCGGATGCTCGGCGCCGGCGTAGAGGTGAAGGGCGCGCATCTGCGCCCGGCCCAGCGGGCCGCGCGGAATCATGCGCTCAACGGCCTTTTCGAGCACGCGCTCGGGAAAACGGCCATCCAGCACCTTGTCGGCGGTCACTTCCTTGATCCCGCCGGCATAGCCAGTGTGCTTGTAATAGGTCTTCTGCTTGAGCTTGTTGCCCGTCAGCCGCACCTTGTCGGCGTTGATCACCACGACGTGATCGCCGCAATCGACGTGGGGGGTGAAGCTCGGCTTGTGCTTGCCGCGCAGATGATTGGCGATGATCACGGCTAGCCGCCCGACCACCAGTCCATCGGCATCGATCAGATGCCAGTTCTTTTCCACCTCGGCCGGCTTGATCGACCGGGTGACCTTGCTGAGCGCCTTCATGGCTGGTCAAATCCCTAGTTAAGCGAATCCCGCACTCCAGCCAGGCCGGGCGCGCGCGAAGGCGGCCCTTTCGTGGAATGGAGCGGCAAAGTCAAGCGAATCGGCGGGTTTACAGAGAGGTAAAATAATACCGTTCCGTTTGGATGGTGTTATCGGCGGGTTATGTTCCAGGCTTCGCTGGAAACCCGGGTCGATCCGGCCATCACCGTGGTCACGGTGCGCACCACCGAGGAATTGAGCCCGCCTTCGATCGGGCCTTCCGCCCGGATCGATACAGTAATTTCACCCTGTTCGCCGTCAGGCAGGGCGATGGCGCGGCGCTCCTGTCGCTCGCCGCTGGCACAAGTGAACAGGTCGACCGGCCATTGCCCGCCCGCGCCTGCCGCCGCAGCGAGCTGCCCCAGCTGGCGGTCTGCCTCGCGCTGATCGGCTCCGGCCAGACCGCTAGTGGCAATCATCGCCCGGGTCCGAACCAATGCGGCCTCGGCCACCGGCGCGTCGGCCGGAGTGCGATGCGGGCCGGAGCGGATCCGCCCGCTGCGATCGAGTTCGATGGGGAAGGTGCCTTCATCGGGCCGCTTGCGCTCGATCTCGGCCAATGCGGCCAGTCGCGGCGGCGCCTCGACCGTGGTCTCGAGCAGTTGACCGTTGACCCGGTAGCCGTCGTCTTCGGCTACGAATTCCACCGCGTAACTTCGGCGCACCACGATCTGCCTACCATCGCGCAGCCCGCGCACCAAGGTGCGGGTCAGCACCAGCGGCCCCTGCGGCGGGGTGAATTGCTGGTGCCGCAGCGGCGGGGCGGCACCAACCAGCGCCGGGCCGGCCAGCGAAGGCAGCAAGGCGGCGACACCGACCATCAGAATGGCGCGGAGCCTCATCGTGCCAGACTCGCCATCCAGTCAGCGGTCGGGGTGCGGAGATGCGGGGCGGCAAGGCGCGAAAGCGCGCGTTCGATCAGGGCTGCGTCGGTCTTGAACGGCACCCCGGCCTCCTCTGCCTCCCCGCCCCTGCGCTGCCTTGGCAGCGGCAGACGCATTGCACGAAGGGATATTGGCACAGGCAACCGGCCCCTCGTCAAGCATTTGTGTGGCGGCGGACCTGACCGGCCTCGTCTTACGGACTTCGCCGCCCCAGCGCATGCGCGCCCCAGGCAGCGGCGGCGAGGGTCAGCGCGCCGACCAATTGGTGGGCTGCCGCCAGCGGCAAGGCCATGCCGCTCATCACCGTGGCAATGCCCAGAAGTACCTGGGTGCCAAAGGCCGAATGGATCGCGATCGAGGCTGGTCGGTGCGCGCGTCGAATTTTGCGCGCCAGGACGACCAGGATCAGTACTACCGCCCAGGCCCACCAGCGATGGAGAAAATGAATCAGAAAGGGATCATAGAACAGCGCATGAACCGGTCCATCGGACCAATCGATCCCATCGGGGAAAAATCGACCGGTCATCAGCGGCCAATCGCTCGCCACATAGCCCGCGCGCAGTCCGGCCACCATCGCGCCCAGCCCGAGCTGAACGAACAGCACGGCCAGGGCCAGAAGGCCAAGCGGGGTAAGCCGCGCCGCCGTCTCGTTCCGGGCCAGCGCCTTGAGATCAAGCGCGGTCCACACGCAGCCGGCCAGGATCATCAACGGCAGCAGCAGATGAACCGCCAGGCGCAAGTGGCTGACCCGCACATCGGTGGCGATGCCCGACTTGACCATCCACCAGCCGATCGCGCCCTGAATGCCGCCCAGCGCCAGCAGTGCCACGAAGCGCCCCTTGTAGCCCGCGGGAATCTGCCCTCTCATCCAGAACCAGGCGAGCGGCGCGGCAAAGGCGATCCCGACCACGAACCGCGCGAGCAGGCGGTGGAGCCATTCCCAGAAGAAGATCTGCTTGTATTCGGCCAGCCCCATTCCGGCCGGACCGTTGATCTCGATGAACTGGGGGGTTTGCCGGTACTTGGCGAATTCGGCCTGCCACTGCGCCTCGCCAAGTGGAGGCAGAATTCCGCTGACCACCTTCCATTCGGTGATCGAAACCCCCGATTCGGTCAGCCGGGTAATCCCGCCGACCACCACGATCGCGATCAGCAAGGCCACCATCACCCATAACCAGCGGGCCATGGCAAGGGGGCGGGGGGCGGAGATGCGGCGGCTGCTCATCGGCTTTCCCTGCTGCGGCCCCGCGCAAAGCGCAAGCGTGTTGCGCAAGATTCATCCCCTCCTCTTGCAGAATGTTACATCGTCACATACATGGCCCACGCAATGCGCAGTGCTTTCGTCCTGATTCGCAACCGGCTTGACCGGCTCGGCGTGGTCCTTTCCGGGCTTTGCGCCCTGCATTGCCTTGCCGGGCTGCTGCTGGTCACCGGGCTGGGGCTCGGCGGCGAGGTGCTGCTAGCCCCCGCGATCCACCGGGTTGGACTCGCGCTTGCGGTTCTGGTCGGCGCGGCCACTCTGGCGATCGGCGTGGCGCGTCATGGCGATCCGCGTCCGTTGCAGGTCGGCCTGATCGGCATAGCGCTGATGGCGCTGGCGCTGTTCGTCGGCCACGGTTCGGCAGAGGCTGTTCTGACCATCGGAGGGGTGACGCTGCTGGGCTGGGCGCATATCCGCAACTTGCGTCAGACGAACTGAACGCTATCTGCGGGGCATGACTGCCTTGCTCAATCTCATCGTCAACGGCGAACCCCGGCGCGCGGCGCCGGGTTCAATCGCCGATCTGGTCCGCGCGCTGGAGCTGGATCCGGCCAAAATTGCGGTTGAGCGCAACGGGGATATCGTGCCCCGCTCGACCCTGGCTGACGCCTTGCTGGCCGAGGGGGACGCGCTCGAGATCGTCCACTTCGTCGGCGGCGGGCAGGGCACGGGCGATTCGTGGACCGTTGCCGGGCGCACCTTCACCTCAAGGCTGATCGTCGGCACTGGCAAGTACAAGGATTTCGCCCAGAATGCGGCGGCGGTGGAAGCAAGCGGGGCGGAAATCGTCACCGTGGCGGTGCGCCGGGTCAACGTCAGCGATCCCAAGGCGCCGATGCTGACCGACTTCATCGATCCCAAAAAGATCACCTACCTGCCCAATACCGCCGGCTGCTTCACCGCCGAGGAAGCGATCCGCACCCTGCGCCTTGCGCGCGAGGCGGGCGGCTGGGATCTGGTCAAGCTGGAAGTGCTGGGCGAGGCGCGCACGCTCTATCCCGACATGCGCGAGACGCTGAAGGCTTGCGAAGTGCTGGCGGGTGAAGGCTTTGCGCCGATGGTCTACTGCGTCGACGATCCGATCGCGGCCAAGCAGCTCGAAAGCGCGGGCGCGGTGGCGGTGATGCCGTTGGGTGCGCCGATCGGATCGGGGCTGGGGATCCAGAACCGGGTGACGATCCGGCTGATCGTCGAGGGCGCTTCGGTGCCGGTGCTGGTCGATGCCGGGGTCGGCACCGCCAGCGATGCCGCAGTGGCGATGGAGCTGGGCTGCGACGGAGTGCTGATGAACACCGCGATCGCCGAAGCCAAGGACCCGCTGCGGATGGCGCGGGCGATGAAGCTCGCGGTCGAGGCCGGTCGCCACGCCTATCTTTCGGGCCGCATGGCAACGCGCAAATACGCCGATCCCTCCAGCCCGCTCGCCGGGCTGATTTAGCTGGCCTTGCGCAGGGTGATGATGACGAAGCGCGATTCGCCGCCCTCATAGCCCCGCCCTTCGCCGGTCTGGGTTTCGACCTGTGACCAGTGGCCAGCTTCGGCATAGTAGTCGCGCAGCTCTGCTTCGCTCAGATAGTTGTAGTAGCGCCCCAAACGGTCGCGTCCTTCCGCCTCGGCGGTTTTGTAGGTCGCGACATGCCAACCACCCGGTTTCAGCGCCCGCCAGACACGGGCCAGAACCCCGACCAGTCCGCTGCGCGGGACGTGAAGTAGCGAATAGGCCGCGACAATGCCGTCATAGGTTTCCACCGCTTCAAGCTCGTTGAAGCGCATCACCCGCACCGGCCGACCCAGCCGCGCTTCGGCATGGGTGGCCATTTCGGGAACGCCGTCGGTCGGCTCGACCCGGAAGCCAAGCGCTTCCATGTGCGCCGCATCCCGCCCTGAACCGCAGCCCAGCTCAAGCACCTGCGCACCGGGAGCCAGCCGTTCGAGGAACGGATCGAGGTGGCGCCCGATGCCTCTGGGGCCGCTCGCCGCATAGTCAGGCGCCTCGCCTGCATAGAAGGCCAGTGTCGCGGCATCGAATTCAGCCATGGCAATCCTTCCTTCGTGCTCCGGCCAATTCCCAGGGGCGATGGCAACCGGCTTTCAGTCTCTATGGTTAACGGGATCATAACCATATTCTGGTGATCTGCCTCCAGTGCAACTGGGGATACGATCATGGGCAATACCGGCACCGCTTCGCTGACCATCGCCGAACTGCGCGAGTTTGCCAGCTTCTCTGCCGCCGAACAGCGCTATATCAAGCGCAGCCTCGATATCGGCCTGGGGCGGCAGGACGCATTCAAGCTGTGGGCGCGCGATGCGTCGGAAAACGCCTCGATCCGCAGCCAGTACGTGGTCTATCAGGAATTGAAGACGCTGCGCGGCGCGGTCCCTTCGGACAGCGGGCTCGAAGGGATCGAAAGCTTCATCGGCAAGCTGGTGCGCCTTGCCGCCTTCGACCTCGCGCAGGAGCGGATCGAATGCTTCTCTGCCTTCCGCTTTCTCTATGAACGGCTGCTCGGCCCCGCGGCGCGCCCGTTCCTGCCCAGCGCCTTTTGCGCCGCCGCCGCCCTGCCGCAAATCCGCCCCGAACGGCGCAAGCACCTGCTCCAGTCGATCAGCGAAGCCGCAGCCACCGCGCCGGGCTGGTCGGCCCGTGCGCCCAGTTTCTATCCCGAATGGGTGGAGAAGGAAGCGGCCTAGATCGGGCTAGCCCTTGTACAGCCCGTCGAGCCGCTCGCCGTAACGCTCCTTGAGCTTGTGGCGGCGGATCTTGAGGCTGGGGGTCATTTCCTCATTCTCGATCCCGAAGGCCTCGTCGGCGAAGGTGAACTGGCGGACCTTCTCGATCACCGAGAGGTCCTGGTTGACCCGGTCGATCGCCGCGCGCACCGCGCTGCGGAAGGCGGGCAGGTCCTGCAGCGCGGCGAGATCGAACTTCTCGTCGTTGGCCTGGGCCCATTCGAGCGCCCATTCGGCATCGGGGACGATCAGGCCGACCACGTAGGGGCGCCGGTCGCCCACCACCATCGCCTGGGCAATTTCGGTTTGCAGGGTCAGCATGCCCTCGATCTTCTGGGGCGAGATATTGTCGCCCTTGTCGTTGACGATCATGTCCTTCTTGCGGTCGGTTATCACCAGCCGCCCGGCCTCGTCGATATGGCCGATGTCGCCGGTGTGAAGCCACCCATCCACCAGCGCGCGCGCGGTTTCGGCCTCGTTGCGCCAGTAGCCCAGCATCACCAGTTCGCCGCGCACCAGGATTTCGCCATCTTCGGCGATCTTTACCTCGACCCCGTGGAGCGGCGGGCCGACCGTGTCCATCTTGAGCCCGGCGGCGGGGCGGTTGCAGGCCACCACCGGCCCGGCCTCGGTCTGGCCATAGCCTTGCAGCAGGGTCAGCCCCATCGCATCGAAGAATACGCCGATATCGGGGTTCAGCGGTGCCCCGCCCGAAACCATCGCCTTCATCCGCCCGCCGAATTTGGCGCGAATCTTGGGGCGCAATGCCTTGTCGATCAGCAGGTTCATCGGCTTGTCGCGCAGCCGTTTGCGCCCCTGGGCCTTGAGCGATCCGATCCCCATCGCCCGGGTCATCATGTAGTTGGCGAGTTTGCCCTGTTTTTCGATCTGCTTCATGATCCGCGCGCGCAGCACCTCGAAAAGGCGCGGGACCACCACCATCACCGTGGGGCGCACTTCCTCGATGTTGGAGGCGAGCTTTTCGAGGCCCTCGGAATAGTAGATCTGCGCGCCGACCCCGATCGGCAACATCTGTCCGCCGGAATGTTCGTAGGAATGCGACAGCGGCAGGAACGAGAGGAATGCCTCGTCCTCATCCAGCCCGAAATCTTCGTTAAGCACCCGCGCCGCGCCATCGACGTTGCACAGCATCGATCCGTGCGGAAGCATCACCCCGCGCGGCGCCCCGCCGGTGCCGCTGGTGTAGATGATGCAAGCCATGTCCGCGCGCTTGATCTTCGCGATGCGCTTATCGACCTTGCCACGCGCGGTCGCGGCGTCACCGGCCAGCATCGCGGCCCATTCGCGGTATTCGAATCCGCTGGTCTGGGCGATGCGCAGAGGCTCGATCCCGATCACGAACTGGGCCTGGCCCGAACGCAGCACCGCCGGAAGCAGGGATTTGGCCAGCTTGTCGTTGGAAACGATCACCGCCCGCGCTCCCGAATTGTCGAGAATGTGCAGGTGATCGCGCTCGGTATTGGTGGTGTAGGTGGGAACCGTAACGCAGCCGGCGGCCATGATCGCGAAATCGGCAATGCACCATTCTGGCCGGTTTTCGGACACCAGCATCACCCGGTCGCCATCCTTCAGGCCGATCCGCCGCAGCGATTCGGCCAGGGCGCAGATCTGCCGCACGGCCTCGGCCCAGGAAATCGGATGCCACGCGCCCTCGCGCTTGGCCCACAGGAACGGCGCCTCACCGCGCGCATCGGCGCGGGCAAACAGCAATTCGACCAGATTCCTGGCGATTGGAATATCGGAAATGTCCACCACGTCGCTCGGCCCCTTCCAGCGTCCCCTTCCACCGGGCGGTGTGCCACCCTTGTCGTTGTGGCCTTGCTAGGACGCCTTGGCCGGAGCGGCAAGCGGCCTATTCACCCAGCGCGCGCCCTTCGCTGCGGGGATCGGCCGCGCCGCGCAATTCTCCGCCGACCACTTCGATCGCATTCGCCTTGAGCGGCAATCCGCGGGGCACAACCTGATCGTGGCCCAACGCCTTCAACGCCGGAATCATCGCCTCGAGCGAGGAACCCTGCTCGACGAACACCACATCGATCCCAGGCGCGAAGATTACCGGCAGACCCAGCGCATCCTGCGCGCCCATGTCCCAATCGAGCACACCGATGATCGCCCGGATCACCTGCGCCGGGATCGTCGCCCCGCCCGCCGCGCCGACCGCCAGGCGCAACTTGCCGTCGGGTCCGAACACCAGCGTCGGGCTCATCGAGGAGCGCGGCCGCTTGCCTCCCTCGACCCGGTTGGCAACCAGCTTGCCGTCAAGCTCGGGGTTCATGTCGAAATCGGTCAGTTCGTTGTTGAGGAAATAGCCGCCAACCATCAGCCCCGATCCGAATGGGCTCTCGATCGTCGAGGTATAGGACACGGCATGGCCGCTGCGGTCGATCGCGACGAAATGCGAGGTGCCGTATTCCTCGGCCAGGGCGGGATCGGCAAGGCTGAGCTTCTCCGCGCCGGGCGGCGTGCCGGCGATGACCGTGGGAATGGTCTTGCCCGGATCGATCGCGGCGCCGCGCGCGGCAAGATAGCCAGGATCGACCAGTCCCGCGACCGGAACGGGCACAAAATCGGCATCGGCGGTGTAGCGCGCCCGATCGGCATAGGCGAGGCGCATCGATTCGGCGATCAGGTGCCAGGCAGTGGGCGAATCCTTGCCCAAGCCGTGCAGATCGAAGCGTTCGAGCATCTTGAGCGTGGCGATCACCGTGGTTCCGCCCGAGCTGGGCGGGCCCATCCCGCAAATCCTGTATTGCCTGTAGGTCCCGCAGACCGGCGCACGATCCCTGGCCTCGTAGGCGGCGACATCGGCCTCGGTCATCGGTTCGGGATTGCGCGGCGCGGTGGTCACCCTGGCGACAATCGCGCGCGGATTGGCTCCGGAATAGAATGCCTTGGGGCCCTGATCGGCCACGGCCTGAAGGGTCGCCGCGAGCGCCGGATTCCTGACCGTGGTGCCGACCGCGAGTGGCTGGCCCGCGCCGTCGTAGAACAGGGCCTGACCGTCGGGGGTGAACCCGGCGACATGCGCGCTGCTCTTGAGCATGCCGTTGAGCCGCGGGGTGATGACGAAGCCGTCGCTGGCCAGTCTGATCGCCGGCTGGAACAGTGCCGCCCAGGGCAGCTTGCCGTGTTGCTTGTGGGCCTTGGCCGCCAGCGCGATATTGCCCGGAACGCCCACGCTGGTCCCGCCCGGAACTGCTTCGGAGTAGGACAGCAGCTTGCCGTCCTTGAAAAACCATTGCGGATGCGCCGCAGCCGGGGCCTTTTCGCGCCCGTCGATGGTCATTACCTGGCCGTCGGGGCTGGTTTCGACGTAAAGCCCGCCGCCGCCGATCCCCGAGCTTTGCGGCTCGACCACGGTCAGCGCCAGCATCACTGCGATCGCCGCGTCGGTGGCGTTGCCACCCTGGCGCAGCATCTGCACCCCCGCATCGGCGGCGCGCGGATCGGCCGCGCTGACCATGCCCGCGCCATAGGCTTGCTCGGTTCGCGCAGGCGCGCTGGCGAGCGGAGCGGGGGTGTTTGCGCAGGCCCCGGCAAGCAGCGGGGCAGCGAAGGCGGCGATCAGGCGTAGCTTCATGCCCGCCAGTGCTATTCGCTTCCGACCGCTTCGGCAATGGTGGCAAAACCATCGCGGCGCATCAGCCGCTCGAGACCCCGAACGATCCGCGCTGCCAACCCAGGGCCTTCATAGGCCATGGCCGAATAGAGCTGAACCAGGCTGGCGCCCGCGCGAATCCGTTCCCAGGCGTGTTCGGCGCTGGCGATCCCGCCAACTCCGATCAACGGCAGCGCTCCGCCGGTGGCCTTGCGGAAATCGCGCAAGCGCTGCTGCGCAAGTTCGCGCAGGGGCGCACCCGAAAGACCGCCGGCCTCCTGCGCGTGGCGCGATCGCAGCGCCGGGCGTGAAATGGTGGTGTTCGATACGATCAGCGCCCCCAGCTTCCGGTCGAGCGCGATCCGGGCAATCGCGTCTATGTCAGCAGGCTCAAGATCGGGCGCGACCTTGAGGAACACCGGCGGTCCTGCTGCGCCACGGGCCGCGATCACGGCATCGAGCAATTCGCCAAGCGCGGTTTCATCCTGCAGTGCGCGCAGACCGGGGGTGTTGGGGCTCGACACATTGACCGCAAGGTAGCTGGCCAGAGGCGCCATCAGCCGGGCCATGGTGGCATAGTCGGCGATGCGGTCGGCCGAATCCTTGTTGGCGCCGATGTTGATTCCCACAATTCCGCCGCGCCCCAGCCGCCGGGCAAGGCGCGTCACCGCG
Organism: Novosphingobium sp.; assembly: GCA_024236215.1. Classification (GTDB taxonomy): domain Bacteria; phylum Pseudomonadota; class Alphaproteobacteria; order Sphingomonadales; family Sphingomonadaceae; genus Novosphingobium. The sequence goes on along the minus strand of JACKKX010000003.1, from coordinate 57,661 downwards.
GCTTCGGCGCCATGGTTGTTGAAGCCCATCCGGTTGATCACCGCGCGGTCCTCGGCGAGGCGGAACAGCCGCGGGCGGGGGTTGCCGCCCTGGGGCAGCGGGGTGATCGAGCCGACCTCGACAAAGCCGAAGCCAAGGCCCAGCAGGGCGTCGGGAACCTCCGCATCCTTGTCGTAGCCGGCGGCCATGCCAAGCGGATTGGGAAAGCGCAGCCCCGCCACCTCGCATGCCAGCGGGCCATCGCCGCGCGCCCTGCCAAGCGCGGGCATAGTCTTGAGCGCGGCCAGCGACAGGCTGTGCGCGGTCTCGGCATCGAGCGCGAACAGCGCCGGACGGATCAGGTTGTAAAGCATTGCCGGTGCCTATGGCAGCGGGGATGGACCGAGTCGATGCCTCGCGCGATGGCGGCGGCGATTGCACCAAAGCGGAGGCAATTTGTCTTGGTTGGCTGTCGATTTCTTACAATCCTGACGCTCCCTCCCTGGCCTATTGCCCGGTTGCGACCCGAAGGGCTCGCGGCGATTCGCCGTAGAGTTCTTAACTTCAAGCACGGCTCCCCGGCGTGGCTGGGGGGCCGTTTTTTTTGATCGCGATCGCAGTGGATTGCCAAACCCTTCCGACCGGCCTAGCGCAAACCGGAGCGAATCATTCCGATTTGTGCGGAGCCAGACTTTCGTGCGCCTTTCCAGCATGGCTGACTATGCCGTGATCACGATGAGCGCCGCCGCGCGCCATTGTGGCGGGATTCGCGTTTCGGCAGCGCGGCTGGCCGAGGAGACCGGCTTGCCCGCACCGACCGTGCAGAAACTGGTCAGCCGCCTGACCGCCGCCGGCCTGCTGCGCAGCACGCGCGGGGTTGGCGGGGGCCTCAAGCTCGCCCGCCCGGCGGCGGCGATCACCCTTGCCGATATCGTCGAGGCGGTGGAAGGTCCGATCGCGCTCGCGCCCTGCCACGAGGGCGGCCGCGCGGATTGCTCGCTCGAAACTTGTTGCACGGTCAAGCCGCACTGGTCGCTGGTAAGCGCGGCGGTGCGCGGTGCGCTCGCGGATGTCTCGCTTACCCGCCTGGCGGAGGCGCGGCCATGAGCGATGCCGTCAAGGATCAGGCCGCGCGCGATGCCGCCGCCAAGGTGGCGGACTACGAGCACGGCTGGGCGGCCGATATCGAACAGGAGTTCGCACCCAAGGGGCTGGATGAGGGCACCGTTCGTTTCATCAGCGCCAAGAAGAACGAGCCCGAATGGATGCTCGAGTGGCGGCTCAAGGCCTATCGTCACTGGCTGACCATGCCGATGCCGGACTGGGCCAAGCTGACCATTCCGCCGATCGATTACCAGGATGCCTATTACTACGCTGCGCCCAAGGCGAAGAAGAAGCTCGCCAGTCTGAACGAGGTCGATCCAGAGATCCTGCGGGTTTATGAAAAGCTGGGAATTCCGCTGGAAGAACAGAAGGTTCTGGCCGGTGTGGAGGGTGCGCGCAAGGTTGCGGTCGACGCTGTGTTTGACAGCGTCAGCGTCGCCACCACCTTTCGCGCAGAGCTGAAAAAGGCCGGGGTGATCTTCCTCTCGATCTCCGAGGCGATCCGCGAATATCCCGATCTGGTGAAGCGCTGGCTGGGCAAGGTCGTGCCGATGCACGACAATTTCTTCGCGGCGCTCAACTGCGCGGTCTTTTCCGACGGGACCTTCGTCTACATCCCCGAAGGGGTGCGCTGCCCGATGGAACTCTCCACCTATTTCCGCATCAATGCCGAGAATACCGGGCAGTTCGAACGGACGCTGATTGTGGCCGAAAAAGGCAGTTATGTCAGTTACCTGGAGGGTTGCACCGCGCCGCAGCGCGACGAGAACCAGCTCCATGCAGCGGTGGTCGAGCTGGTCGCACTCGACGATGCCGAGATCAAGTATTCGACCGTCCAGAACTGGTATCCGGGCGATGCCGATGGCAAGGGCGGGATCTACAATTTCGTAACGAAAAGAGCGCTTTGCCAAGGCAAGCGCAGCAAGGTCAGCTGGACCCAGGTCGAAACCGGATCGGCGGTGACCTGGAAGTATCCCTCCTGCGTGCTCAACGGTGAAGAGAGCGTGGGCGAGTTCTATTCGGTGGCCGTCACCAACAATTTCCAGCAGGCCGACACGGGCACCAAGATGATACACAACGGTGCCCGAAGCCGCTCCACGATCGTCTCAAAGGGGATCAGCGCCGGGCGCAGCCAGAACACCTATCGCGGCCTGGTCCGCGTGGCGCCGGGCGCGGAGGGCGTGCGCAATTTCACCCAGTGCGATTCGCTGCTGCTGGGCAAGGACTGCGGCGCGCATACCGTGCCCTATATCGAGGTGAAGAACCCCTCGGCCCAGATCGAGCACGAGGCGACCACCAGCAAGATTTCCGACGACCAGCTGTTCTACGCGATGCAGCGCGGGCTGGATCAGGAGGCGGCGGTGGCGCTGATCGTCAACGGCTTTGCGAAGGAAGTGCTCCAGCAGCTGCCGATGGAATTCGCTGTCGAGGCGCAGAAGCTGCTGGGCATTTCGCTAGAGGGGTCTGTGGGGTGATTGTGCTTGCCGCCCTGATGGCTGCCGCGTTCAACGGCCCCGATTCTGCCCCGGCGCTGGATGCGGTGAAAACCTGCAACCGCGCCGCCATGACCGATCTGGCCAAGGCTGAACCTCATCGCCGCACGGAATTCGCCGCTGCCGCCTATGCCGAACAGCAGGCAATCGCGCGTGAGCGGGCGGCTTTGCTCGCCCAGCAGGTCAGCGAAGCGACGCCGGCGGGGAAGGCCTCGCTCGATCTTGCGCTCGCGCAGCTCGATGTGCGGCAAAGGCAGCTCGACGATGCCCACGCGGTTGAATCCAGTTGGCGCGCGATGTTCGACGAGATGCGCGCGGATTACCTTGCAAATTGCGCCCAGACCAAGGGCGGGAAAGTCCAATGACCAAGAAAACCCTTACCGTTCGCCCGCTCGACGAGCGCACCGATGCCCCCGCGCTGCAGAAGCGCGGGCGCGGCTGGGCGATCTCGGACAAGCGGCTCGATGCGATCCACGATCAGGCCCGCCGTAACAAGATGGAGCCGACCGAGGCGCAGAAGGTGCTGGGGGCCAAGCTGATCGAGGCCAATCTCGGCAAGTTCAAGCTGACCCGCCAGCAGGTGATCGGATCGGCGATCGTCGATTTCGCCTGCAATCCGCTCAAGATCGCGGTGTCGATCGACGAGGGCGGCGATCCGGTGCTGACTGCGCGGCGCGACAAGAGCCTTGAGGCGGTGGGGGTCAGGCTGCTGCGCTTTGCCGCCGCCGATGTGCTGGCCGATCCCGATGCGGTCACGGCGCAGATCGTTGCCGCGATGAAGGAGAGTTACGACGCGCGCGGCGCGGCGCGGCGGCAGCACGCCCGCACCGCTCACACCCAACGCAGGAGCCAGCCATGATCCGCCCTGTCACTTTTGCCTCGGCCATGCTGGTCATGGCCGCTCCGGCCCAGGCTGACCAGCCGCTTGGCCCCGACCTCGCCGAATCGCGGCTGCGCGGCTGCCTGCTGGCGGGATCGAGCGCGGTGAGCAGGCCCGACCTGCAAGGCGCGGTGATCCAGGTGCGGGCCTTTTGCGGCGCACAGATCAATCGGGTTCGCGATTTGCGAGTTGCCGCCGCGAAACAGGGCCTCAAAGACGCTGACGCCCGCGAAGCCGAAGACCGCGCCATCCGCGCTCTCAATCAGGAAATCGCCGAGGCGGTTGCCAACTTTACCGGACTTTCCCAGTGACCTTGCTTACCATCGACAATCTCCATGCCTCCGTTGCCGACAAGCCGATCCTCAAGGGCCTGTCGCTGATGATCAACGCGGGCGAAGTCCATGCGATCATGGGGCCGAACGGCGCGGGCAAATCGACCCTGGGTTACACGCTGGGCGGCCGGCCGGGTTATGAGGTGAGCAGCGGAAACGTGGTCTTCGACGGGCAGGACCTGCTGGCGCTGGAACCGCACGAACGCGCAGCGGCGGGACTGTTTCTGGGCTTTCAGTATCCGGTTGAGATTCCGGGCGTTTCCTTCGTCCAGTTCCTGCGCGAAAGCCTTAATGCCCAGCGCACGGCGCGCGGCGAGGAGCCGCTTTCGGGCGGGGAGTTCCTCAAGCTCGCGCGGGAAAAGGCCGCGCTGCTCAAGATGGACATCGAAATGCTCAAACGCCCGGTCAACCTGGGCTTTTCGGGCGGCGAGAAGAAGCGCGCCGAGATGGTGCAGATGGGCATTCTCGATCCCAAACTGGCGATCCTTGATGAGACCGATTCGGGCCTTGATATCGATGCGCTGCGGATCGTGGGTGAAGGGATCAACGCGGTGATGCGCAAGCCCGACAAGGCAGTGCTGCTGATTACCCATTACCAGCGCCTGCTCGACTATGTCCGGCCCGATTTCGTCCACGTGCTGGCCGACGGGCGGATCGTCCGCACCGGCGGGCCGGAACTCGCGCTCGAGCTGGAAGAGCGCGGCTATGAGGCGGCGGCATGAGCCCCGGATGCTTTCCCTCAGTTCTCCGCGCCTCCGCGCCTCCGCGTGAAATGGAATTGAATCACGCGGAGACGCGGAGGCGCGGAGAAAGGGTGCGGTCATGACCGCCCTTGCCCTTCCCACCCGCCGGGATGAAGACTTCCGCTATGCGGATCTGGCAGCGCTGGCGCCGCTCTGGCCGGTCGAGCCCGAGCGTTTCGTGCTGGAAGCGGATGAAGAGGCCGGGCTTGCGATCGTCCATACCGGCGCCGATCCCATGGTGCGCGAAATCGAGCTGGACCTGGCGGCGGGCGCGAAGCTCGCGCTGCACCTGCTCAACGCCGGGCCGGCCTATGGCCGGTTCGTGATCAAGGCGCGGCTGGGCGCGGGGGCCGAGTTCACGCTTGGCGCGGCACAGCTGGGAGGCGCGGGCCAGGTTCTGGAAGTGGTGAGCGAAGTAACCCACGCCGCCCCCGATGCGGTCAGCCGCCAGGTTGTGCGCTCGGTCGCGGGCGGGCGGGCCACGGTGAACTACCTGGGCAAGGTGCTGGTGGCCAAGGGCGCCGACGGCACCGATGGCGAACAGTCGGTCCGCTCCATGCTGCTGACCCGCACCGCCACTGCCAACAACCGCCCCGAGCTGGAAATCCATGCCGACGACGTGAAGTGCGCGCATGGCTGCGCCGTGGGTGAGCTCGATGCCAATGCCCTGTTCTACATGGCCCAGCGCGGGCTGCCGCCTGAAGAGGCCAAGAAGCTGATGCTTCAGGCATTCGTTGCGGAGGCATTCGTCGGCGCGGCTGACGAGCACGCACTGCTCGAACAGGCCACCGCCGCGCTGGAGGCGATCCTGTGAACCTTCGCCGCGAAGAATTTCCGGGCCTGGCGGGCGGTTGGCACTACCTCGATTCGGCGGCCACTGCGCAGAAGCCGCAGTCAGTGATCGACGCCTGCACTGCAGCCCTGGGGCGCGACTATGCCACGGTCCACCGCGGGGTCTACGCCCGCTCGGCGGAAATGACGCTGGCCTTCGAGGCGGCGCGCGGAAAGGTCGCGGCGCTGATCGGCGGCCGCGCCGACGAGATCGTCTTTACCCGCGGCGCGACCGAGGCGATCAATCTGCTGGCCTATTCCTGGCCCCGCAAGGGCCGGGTGCTGCTGAGTCAGCTCGAGCACCATTCCAATATTGTCCCTTGGCAACTGGCCGGTTGGCAGGTCGATGTCTGCCCGCTCACTGCGGATGGGCGGATCGATCTCGACGCGGCCGAGGCCATGCTCACGCGCGAGCACACGATGGTTGCCTTCGCGCATGTTTCCAATGTGCTCGGTTCGGTGCTCGATGTGCCCCGCGCGGCGGATCTGGCGCACCGGGTCGGGGCCATGTTGCTGCTCGACGGGTGCCAGGCGGCGGCGCGGCTGCCGGTCGATGTTGCGGCGCTGGGCTGCGATTTCTACGCCTTTTCCGCGCACAAGCTTTACGGCCCGACCGGGATCGGGGCGCTGTGGGGCAGGGCGGAGCTGCTCGATGCCATGCCGCCCTGGCAGGGGGGCGGGGCGATGATTGACCGGGTGACCTTTGCGAAGACCACCTATGCGCCAAGCCCGCAGCGCTTCGAGGCCGGCACCCCGGCGATCGTCGAGGCGATCGGATTTGGCGCGGCGGCGGACTATGTCGGCGCGATCGGGCTCGACTCGATCCACGCCCACGAGGCGGGGCTGGTCGCCGCGCTGCGCCACGCGCTGCGCCAGCGCAACGATGTAACCCTGTTCGGGCCGGAGCAAAGCGCGGGGATCGTCAGCTTTGTGATGGATGGGGTTCATCCGCACGATCTGGGCACCATATTGGACGAGGAAGGCGTGGCGATCCGCGCCGGGCATCACTGCGCCCAGCCGTTGATGGACCATCTTGGCGTTCCGGCCACGGCGCGGGCCAGCTTCGGGCTCTATTCGGACGAAAGCGATATCGCCGCGCTGCTGCGCGGGATCGAAAGGACACGGAGGATCTTCGGGTGACTGGCTCTGAAGAAATCGGCGAATCCAAATTCTCCATCGAGCGGGTCGAAAGCGTCGCCCCGCCGCCGCGGGCGCGGGTCGACGATGCCGAGGCGCCGTCCGAAAAGCTTGAGCGCAAGCGCGACTATCTCGAAGGCTTCCTCAAGGCCGCACCTTCGGGGGTGGCGCCCGGCGAACCGGGGGGCGAGCTCTACGAAGCGGTGATTGCGGCGCTCAAGGACATCTTCGATCCCGAAATTCCGGTCAACATCTACGATCTTGGCCTGATCTACGGGGTGGACGTGACCGCCGAAGGGTCGGTGATCGTGACCATGACGCTGACCACCCCGCATTGTCCGGTAGCCGAATCGATGCCCGGCGAGGTCGAGCTGCGGGTTGGCGCGGTGCCCGGCGTGCGCGATGCCGAAGTGCATCTGGTCTGGGATCCGCCGTGGGATCCGGCCAAGATGAGCGACGAAGCGCGGCTCGAACTGGGGATGCTATGATGTCTGCAACCACCCGCCAGCGCCCCGCCGCCGTGATCCTCACCCCCGCCGCCGAGGCGCGGATCGCCCGGCTGATGGCCCAGGCCCCCGAAGGCGCGATCGGGGTCAAGCTTTCAACCCCGCGCCGGGGCTGTTCGGGGCTGGCCTATTCGGTCGACTATGTCAGCGCGGCCGATCCGATCGACGAGCGGATCGAGACCCCGGGCGGGCTGTTCTTCATCGACGGAGCATCGGTGCTCTACCTGATCGGCAGCACGATGGACTGGCAGGAAGACGATTTCACCGCCGGGTTCGTGTTCCAGAACCCGAACGCCAAGGGCAGTTGCGGCTGCGGAGAAAGCTTTACGGTCTGATTTGGGGAGTCCCCGTCAGATCAGCGGATTCTCGCCGGTTTCCTCGGCGATGAACTGAAGCAGCGCCTTTTCCAGCGGATCAAGCTCCTCATCGGCATCGACATGGTCGAGCAGCCACAGCTCTTCCGCATCGGTCAGCTGTGCGGCTTCCTCTACCTCGGCCTCAAGCTCCGATCCATGTGTGCCCAGGTCGAGCAGGCTGCCAAACGCCGAGCCGACGTTGTCATCGACCTCGCTGCGCAGCATGCGGCCGAGGAAAGCGCCGATCCCGGCTCCCTCGGCGTTCATGAAGGCTTCCAGCTCAACCGCGCGCTGCTTGTCGAGCGGCTCGTGGCCGCCAAACCCGAGCAGGAAATTGGCCACGCCCTGAACGAACAGCTTCTCCCACTCATCGGCGTTGTTGTCGTAGAGCGTCGCGTCCTTGATGCGGAACAGCATCTCGGCCTCGGCCTTGCTCACGCTTGCGGGGCGATCGCCGCCTGCCGCGAAGATCATGCGGCGCAGCAAGGCGCATTCGGTGCCATTGACGCCGCCCGGATCGAGCTGACCATTGCGGGTCGGCCCCTCGCCCGAGATCACCGCCTCCTCGATCTGGCGCAGCGCATAGGCCTTGAGGCTGGCGGGCGTGCTGGTGGCCTTTTCGAGCACCTTCACCAGCAGTTCGAGCTCGGTCATGGTCGCGACGCGGCCGTCGCGGTCGATCCGGGCGACCAGCTCCTCGGCCATGATCTCGTCGACATAGCCCTTGGGGTGGACGGTGTTGACGATGAATTCGGTCAGCGCCTCGACGAAGAAGTCGCTCCATTCGGGCGAAGGATCGACGAGGTGTTCGTTGGCGCTGAACAGCGCCTCGGCTTCTTCGGGATCCATCTTGCCGTCGGCCCAGCCGGCCTGGCGCAGCGACAGGATCTCCTCGGCGCTAATCGCGCCGTCGGCTGCCGCCTGGATGGCGATTTCACGAAAATGCATGCTCATCGGGCAAAGGTCCCCAGGTTTCCTTTGCCCGCCTTGTGCCGCAGTAACCTTAAATCCCGGTTAGCGCCGCCGCAGCGCCGCGATGCAGGCGGCATCGCTGACATCCTGCGCGTCGCTGGCTCGGCGCGCCTCGACATAGGTCGCCTCGGGTTCGCGTCCCGGGGCCGGGGGATAGAGAAACACGTCGAGCACGCAGGCACTGCCGACGAACTGCAGCTTGCGGGCATCGCCTTCGTAAACGTCGAGCCGCGCCGTGCCGAACTGGCCTGTCAGTTCATTGACCGTGGCCCCGATCACCCCTTCGAGTCCGGGCGCGACCTGGCGTTTTGCGGCGGGCGGCGGGGTGCGCAGGGGCGGGCGGACCACAACCTGCGGATTGGCGCCTTGCGCGCCGGGCGGCTGCGGAGCGGGCCGGGACGCCGCGGTCTTGACTCCCTCGGCGCCGCCGCAGCCGGCAAGGGACAAGGCAAGGGCAGGGACAATGAGCGCGCATCTGTTCATCCCGCGCGGCTTTGCCGCGTTGCGCCGCGCTGTCAACGCGCCAGCACCTTGCCCTGCGCCGACATGCCCGCTAGGCGCGCCGGAACCAAGCCTTTCAGCGCCAAGGAATTGCCATGTCCGCACCCCGAACCGACGTGATCGCCATTGGCAACGCGATCGTCGATGTCATGGCCCCGTGCGAAGATGGCCTGATCGATGCGCTTGGGCTGGTGCGCGGGGGAATGACCCTGATCGATACCGAGCGCGCCCATGCGCTCTATGACGCCATGGGCCCCGCGCGCGAGATTTCGGGGGGATCGGCGGCCAACACGCTCGCCGGGCTGGCGGCGCTGGGCGCGCGCTGCGCCTTCATCGGCCAAGTCGCCGAGGATCAGCTGGGCGAGGTTTTCGCGCATGATATCCGCGCCGGTGGAATCGAGTTTGCAACTCCCGCCCGCCCCGGCGACCCACCCACCGCGCGCTGCCTGATCTTCGTCACTTCGGATGGGCAGCGGACCATGAACACCTTTCTTGGTGCCTCGCAGTTCCTTCCCCCTGAGGCCCTCGACGAGGCGGCGATCCGCGATGCCAAGATCCTCTATCTCGAAGGTTACCTGTGGGACCCCGAAGAGCCGCGAGCGGCGATGCGCCGTGCGATCGCGGCGGCCAAGGAGGCCGGGCGCAAGGTTGCCTTCACCCTCTCGGATGCCTTTGTGATCGAGCGCCACGGCGCCGATTTCCGCGCGATGATCGAGACCGGCGAAATCGACATCCTGTTTGCCAACCATGTCGAACTGGCGGCGCTCACCGGGCATGACGATTTCGACCGCGGGCTGGCCGAGCTGGCCCCCAAGGTGCCGCTGCTGGTGGTAACCCGAAGCGAGAAGGGCGCGGTCGCCATGGCCGGGGGCGAACGCTTCGCCGTGCCTGCCGAGCCGGTTGAGCAGGTGGTCGACACCACCGGAGCGGGCGACCTTTTCGCGGCCGGATTCCTGTTCGGTCATGTACGCGGCCGCGCGGTGCAGGATTGCCTGACGCTGGGCGCGGTCTGCGCAGCCGAGGTGATCTCGCACTACGGCGCCCGGCCCGAAGCAGATCTTCCCGCGCTGGTCGCGGCACGATTCTCCTAAATTTCTGGCGACAAATGCAATTTCCCATTTGCTAGGAGCGGGGAGATTCGATTAGGGTTGCGCCGCCTTAAACCATAGGGGGCATGACCATGCGCAAGACCGTTCTCGTACTCGCTACCGTTGCCAGCTCGCTGGCGCTCGCTGCCTGCAGCAAGGGTGAAGAAGCCGCTCCGGCCGCCACCGAAGAAGCCGCGCCGACCGACGCCGCGACCGACGCCGCCGCCGCCACCGATGCTGCTGCCGCGACCGACGCTGCTACCGACGCCGCGACCGACGCTGCCAAGATGTAATTTTCGCCCGGCCGGTAACGGCCTGGCAGCAGCGGCGCCTACCCCCCGGGGTGGGCGCCGTTTGCGTTTGAAACCCCGCGCGCGGGCAGCAAAGCGTTAGCAATCGTGCGCTATGAGCGCATCGATGCTGAGCTGCACCCCGCCCGCGATTCCGCTCGATCCGGTCTCGCTCGATCGCCCCGAGGGGGCGGGGGCGCTGCTGCTCGGCTGGGCTCGGCTCGAATCGCGGGCCAGCCTGCCGACACAGGACGCCCGCTTCGTGCTTGCGCTGGGGCAGACCTTGCTGGAGCATTCGCCGATCGTGCTTTTCCAGGCCGGCTTGCCAGGCCGCCCCGCAGCGATGCTGGCCTTGTGCCGCTCCGCCGGTGTGCTGGCTCGCTGGAGGCTGCCCGGCGCCCGCGAAATCTACGAGCCCGGCGACGCGCTTTGCCGCGACGAGGAGACGGCCGGTGTGCTGGCCCGGCAGATCGTTGCCCAGGGGCGACCGCTCGATCTTGACCGCTTGCCCGCCGCCTCTCCCCTGATACCGGCGCTGCGCGAGGCGATGAAGGGGCACGGATGGCTGCGGCTGCGCCCTGCGGCGCCGTGCCCCCGGATCGAACTCGACCCAACCTGGGGCGAACCCGAAAGCCACTTCAACGCGGGGCGCCGCTCTGATTTCCGCCGGGCGGCGCGCCGGGCGGCCGAATTTGGCGAGGTCAGCTTCGAGCTCGTCACGCCCACGCCCGACCGGTTTGACGCCCTGTTCGACGAAGCGATCGGCGTTGAGCTGCAGGGCTGGAAGCGCCAGGCCGGAACCGCGATTGCCAGCGATCCGGGCAAGGAGGCGTTTTTCCGTGCCTACCTGCGATCGGCCGCCGAGGCCGGAACCCTGCGGATTGCCTTCCTGCGGATCGCTGGCAAGGCGGTCGCGATGCAGCTCGCGGTCGAATGGGCGGGCCGCTACTGGCTTTACAAGATCGGCTATGACGAGGCCTATGCCCGCTGTTCGCCGGGCACCTTGCTGATGCTCCATACCCTTGGCGCGGCAGCGCGGCGCGGCCTTCGCGGCTACGAGCTGCTCGGCGAGGCCGAACCGTGGATCGCCGAACTGTGGACGCGCGACGAAGGGCAATGCCTGAGGCTGCGGACCTACCCTTTCAATCTTCGCGGCGCGGTCGCCGTGATCGCTGACGCCCTGGCCTGGATCGGTCGGCGCATGGGGCGGGCGGGGCGATGAAGCACACGCCCGTCAGCCTGCTGCGCGATGCCCGCTACGCCCTGCCGGGACTGGCTGGCCGAGCCTTGCCGTCCCCCGGCCCGGCAGAGGCGGCGCGGCTCTGCGCTGGACTTGCCGCGCGGGGAATGGCGAGCGTGGTGGGCTATTTCCAGGCCGACGACGCCGCACCCGAAACCATCGTTGCGGCCTATCGCGAGGTTGCCGCGCTGTTGGCTGCGGCTGACTGCGAGGCCTACCTTTCGGTCAAGGCGCCGCCGCTGGGCTTCGATCCCGGCCACCTCGGCGCAATCGCCGCCGCCGGGCTGCCGCTGCTGTTCGATGCGCAAAAGGAAGAGCAGGCGCAGCAAACCCTGGCGCTGGCCCTGGCCATGCCGGAAACCGGCATGGCGCTTCCCGCGCGCTGGCGCCGTTCGGCAGCCGATGCCGCCGCGCTGTGCGACGGGCCGGGGCGGATCCGGCTGGTCAAGGGCGAATGGGCCGATCCGGCGGGCGATGTGGTCGATGTCGCGGCCAATTATCTGGCCCTCGCAGCACGGCTGGCGGGGCGCAAGGCGCCGGTGGCAGTTGCCACCCACGATCCCGATCTGGCCGAAGCCGCGCTGACCCTGCTCAAGGCTGCGGGAACCCCGGGCGAGCTCGAGCAACTGCGCGGCCTACCCCGCAAACGCACCCTCGCCGTGGCCCGGCGGCTCGAGGTGCCGGTGCGGATCTATTGCCCCTTCGGCCCGGGCTGGTGGCCCTACGCGATCGACAAGGCGCTGGGGCGCCCCTACCTGCCGCTGTGGGCGGTGAAGGACTGGATGGGCTAACCGCGCGATCCGATTTCTTCCCGCGCTCGCCCATGGGCGGCGCAGGATTGAGAATGTCCACCGATCCCGCCGAAGTTGCTGAATCCGACGTTTCGGAGACGACAAGATTGCAACCAGTCCAGGCCGGTATATCATTACGGGATGCATAACGGCGGTTAACGGGGCGGGCCAACAACAGGTGGAAAATGGGGCTGCGCCCTGTCGGCGATTGTCGGTGTGCCGCTAATATTTTTCTCGTTCATAATCAGCGCGCTTGGTGATTGCCTTCCTGACGTACCCTGCAAGCATGGCTTGATCTGGCAGCTATTTCTGCCCTCGATACTTATCGCTGGCGGGGTGGGATTGGGCTCCCGAGCGGCCATCAATTGGTTCTTGAAGAAGCGGCGCAGCGACCGCTAACCCCAACTTTCCCGCCATTCCGCCTGTCGCATCTGGCTTCCAATAATGGACGACCACCGGAGCCCGAATCGACTCCTTACCCCTTCGCCTCGCGCGCCACTTCGCGCCAGCCGATGTCGCGACGGCAGAAGCCTTCGGCGAACTGGACCGCATCGATGGCGGCATAGGCCTGCGTCTGGGCTTCGGTCACGCTGGCGCCCTTTGCGGTGACGTTGAGCACCCGGCCGCCGTTGGCGACAAGCTGGCCCTTCACCACGGCGGTTCCGGCGTGGAATATCTTGGCCCCGGCTCCTTCGGCGGCATCGATCCCGGAAATCGTGCCGCCCTTCTTCGGGGTGCCGGGATAGCCCTGCGCCGCCATCACCACGGTCAGCGCGGTGTCGGGCGAAAAGCGCGGGGGCTGGAGCGTGGCGAGCCGGTTTTCCGCCGCCGCCAGCAGCAGTTCGGCGAGATCGCTCTCCAGCCGCATCATCAGCACCTGGCATTCGGGATCGCCGAAGCGGCAATTGTATTCGATCAGCTGGACGCCCTTCTTCGTCAGCATCAGCCCGGCGTAGAGCACGCCCGAATAGGGCATGCCTTCCTCCGCCATGGCCCGCACCGTGGGCACCACGATCCGCTCCAGCGCCTCGCCTTCGAGCAGCGCCGTCAGCACCGGGGCGGGGCTGTAGGCGCCCATCCCGCCGGTATTGGGGCCGGTATCGCCATCGCCGACCCGCTTGTGATCCTGCGCCGAGCCGAAGGGGACCACGGTGTGCCCGTCGGTGATCGCGAAGAAGCTCGCCTCCTCGCCCTCGAGGAATTCCTCGATCACCGCCTCGGCCCCGGCTTCGCCAAACCGACCGGAAAAAATCTCGCGCACGGCTTCCTCTGCTTCGGCCATGGTCATGGCCACGGTCACGCCCTTGCCTGCGGCGAGGCCATCGGCCTTGACCACCACCGGGGCGCCAAAGCGGGCCAGCGCGGCCAGCCCTTCGGCTTCGCTTGCCACCCGCGCGAAAGCGCCGGTGGGGATGGCATGGCGCGCGCACAGTTCCTTGGTGAAGGCCTTGCTGCCTTCCAGCTGGGCCGCCGCCTTGCCGGGGCCGAATACCGGCACGCCCACGCCGCGCAGCGAATCCGCCAGCCCGTCAACCAGCGGCGCCTCGGGGCCAATCACCACCAGGGCGATGCGGTGCGCCTCGCAGAAATCGAGCACCGCGCTGTGATCCGCCGGATCGAGCGCGACGCATTCGGCATGGGCGGCAATCCCGGGATTTCCGGGGGCAGCGTAGAGCTTGTCGCACAGCCGGGATTGCGCCAGCTTCCATGCCAGCGCATGTTCGCGTCCGCCCGAACCCAGAAGCAGGATATTCATGCCCTCGCCGCCCTATTCCGATGATCGACCCGCCGGGCTGGTAGCGAAGGACTCCGCCGGGGACAACGCCGCAGCGCTCTCCGTCAGCGAGATTTCCGCGCTGCTCAAGCGCACGGTTGAGGACCGTTTCGGCTTCGTGCGGGTGCGGGGCGAGCTTTCGGGGGTCAAGCGCGCGGCCTCGGGCCATATCTATATGGCGCTCAAGGACGAGAACGCGCGGCTCGATGCGGTGATGTGGCGGGGAACCACCCAGCGCCTCGCCTTCCAACCGGAAGACGGGTTTGAGGTGATCGCCACCGGCAAGCTCACCACCTATCCGGGGCGCTCGAATTACCAGATGGTGGTCGAGCGGATGGAAGTCGCGGGCGAGGGCGCGCTGCTCGCTCTGCTCGCAAAGACCAAGGCCCGGCTAGAGGCCGAGGGGCTGTTCGATCCCGCGCACAAGCGGCGTCTGCCGTTCCTTCCGGGCGTGATCGGGGTGGTCACTTCCCCCACCGGAGCGGTGATTCGCGATATTCTCCACCGTCTGGCCGATCGCTTTCCCAGCCATGTGCTGGTCTGGCCGGTGCTGGTCCAGGGCCAGGGCGCGGCCGAGCAGGTCGCCGCAGCGCTGCGCGGGTTTTCCGCCCTGCCCCCGGGCGGGCCGGTGCCGCGCCCCGATGTGGTGATCGTCGCGCGCGGGGGCGGCTCGATCGAGGATCTGTGGGCCTTCAACGAGGAGGCCGTGGTGCGCGCGATCGCCGCCAGCACGATCCCGGTGATCTCGGCGGTGGGGCACGAAACCGATACTACCCTGGCCGATTTCGCCGCCGACCTGCGCGCGCCGACCCCGACCGCCGCCGCCGAGCTGGCCGTGCCGGTGCGCGAGGAGCTGCACGCGCAGCTGAGCGAACTGGGCCTGCGCCAGCGCCGCGCCGCCACCCGGCCCTTGCAGCTCGGGCGCGAGCGGCTGGCGGTGCGCGCCGAGCGGCTGCCCGCCCCGCAGGAGCTGATCGCGCCGCACGCGCAGCGGCTCGACGAGCTGGCCGAGCGGTTGCGGCGCGCCCTGGGCGAGCGCACCCATGTCGCGCGGGCCGAGTTGCAGAAGGTGGCGGGGCGGCTTTCGCTGCCGCTGCTTTCCGTGCGGCTGGCAAGAGCGCGCGACCGGCTCGAAGCGCTGGCGCGCCTTGCCCTCTCGCTCGATCCCGACCGGGTGCTACAGCGCGGCTATGTGCGGGTCACCGGTAGCGACGGGAGAACCCTGGTCAGCCGCGCCGCCGCCGCCGGGGAGACCGCGCTGCTGCTCCACTTCCGCGATGGCGATCTGGCGGCGGTGCCAGCCGGGGACACGCCCAGGCGTGCTTCGCCCAGGGCCAAGCCGCCATCGCCCGAGCAGGGCAAATTGCTCTGAAAGCCAGCCTGGGCTAAGACGGGGCCATGTTGATGAACTCCGCCGACCGCGCCGCTACCCTGCTTTACCAGCCCAACGGCTTTCGCGTGCTCAAACCGGGCAACCATGTGGTCTGCGCAGTCAGCGCGGCGGAAATCCCGCTTGAGGCACTGCGCTACTGGAGCGTTGAGCGGCAGGAGGCCTATGCCGGTCCGGCCGAGGCGACGAAGCGCCTGACCGGCGGCGCATGATGCGCCGGGTTCTGATTGCAGCGGGTGTTGCCGGGCTCGCCTGTGGCGGCCTGTGGGCAAGCGGAATCGCCGCCCGTGCGGCCGAGGCACTGGGCGCTTCGTCCGCGCCGGATTTCGCGCTGGCCGGCGAATTGACCCAGGGCGGCTGGGCGCGTGGATCGGCTCCTGCCGGAACCCGGATCAGTTTTGCGGGCAAGGACGTGCCGGTGGCGCCCGATGGCCGCTTCTTCATCGCCTTCGATCGCGACGCGCCGGGCAAACCGGTGCTTTCCGCCACGCTGGCCGGGGGCCGCGTAGTGGAGCGCGAACTGACGATTGCCCCGCGCGCCTGGCAGATCGAACATATCCCGATCGGGCCCAAGCCGGGCACCCCGCCAAACCCCGAATATCAGAAGCGGCGCGAGGGCGAGCTGGCCCAGATCAACGCCGCCCGGCGCACCGATCATCCGGTCGAGGGTTGGCGCCAGAAATTCATCTGGCCGGTGCACGGAAGACTTTCGGGGCGCTTCGGATCACAGCGGATCTACAATGGCACCCCGGGCAGCTACCATTCGGGCATGGACATCGCCACCGGCGCCAGCGGCACGCCCTTCGTCGCCCCGGCCGACGGGGTGGTGATCCTGGCCGCCGAAAGCCCCTTTTCGCTCGAAGGACGGCTGCTGATGATCGATCACGGGATGGGGCTCAACTCGGCCTTCCTGCACTGCTCGAAGCTGGCCGTGAAGGTGGGCGATGTGGTGCGCCAGGGGCAGTACATCGGCAACATCGGGATGACCGGGCGCGCGACCGGCCCGCACCTGCACTGGTCGATCAAATGGCGCGACGCGCGGCTCGATCCGTCGCTGTTCGCCGGGGCCATGCCCGGGAAATAGTCGCGGACGGCCCTATTCGACCCGGCGAAACTTGATCCCCGGCATGCCATCGACGCTGACGAAGTAGCTGCCCAATACCCCGCGCGAAATCCTGGCCTTGCGCCCCACCTTGGGCGACATCGGGAAGTTCTTGGTGTCGGTCTGCTCCCAGGTTCCGCCCTCGGCAAAAGTGATCCGCCAGCGGCCATCGGCGATTGCGCGAACCTCGGTAACGGTGGTGTCGATCTGCTTGATCTCGTTGGCATCGTCATCGCCGCCGATCCCGAACATCCGCCCAAGCGGCGCGGCGAAGCCAAACAGTCCGCGACGCGCCTCCTGCATGTGCGCCCGATCGGTAATCACGATTTCGCGCGATTGGGTGGCCGCATCGAGCGTCGCAGCCTTCGCATCGTAGCAGACGAGCCGCTGCGCAGCATCGGTCAGCGAGCGGCACTCGAGCAGTTGGCGAAAGGCCTCGGGTTGTTCCGGCACGGTCTCGGCGGATTTCCGGGCGATCGCGGGTCCGGCCAAAAGGACCAAAATTGCCAGGACGGCAAATTTTTTGACACAAAATTGCGCACGCATGACGTTTGATGCCTTTCGTTAACATCAAGAAGCAACTTTGCTGCCTCGCGGCCTGTTTTCGAGTCTGACAGGCTGTGTCAAAGTTGCGTTGCATATTGGCTACAGTGCCCGGCCAAAAGGCGCAAGCGACGTGCACCACGCTTTACAGCTTGGCATGGAGCGACCATCGCCGCACCCATGCGGAAACCGTGCGCTTCGGGCGCACATTTGGTGTTTGCGCACAATCTTATGGTCGGCATGCTGTCGACCACATGAATGAGGGACTGACATCCGTGACTCACTTCAACAAGCTCAAGTCCAGCGTAGCGCCGATCGCGATAGGTGTTTCGCTGCTCGCCACGCCCGCGTTCGCGCAGGATGCCGATGAAGCTGCCGACAGCGGCGCGGTCATCGTCGTTACCGGCACGCGCATCAATAATCCGAACCTGACGGCGGCAGCGCCGGTCACGGCCGTGTCGCAGGAAGAAATCAAGCTAACCGGCACGACCAAGACCGAAGACCTGCTCAACTCGCTGCCTTCGGTTTTCGCCGCGCAATCTTCGACCCTGTCGAACGGTGCCACGGGTACCGCCACGGTTGACCTTCGCGGGCTTGGTTCGTCGCGCACCCTGGTGCTGATCAACGGTCGCCGCCTGATGACCGGCGATCCCAACAGCACCTCGTCTGCTGCTGACTTGAACTTCATCCCGGCCTCGCTGGTCAAGCGCGTCGACGTGCTGACCGGTGGCGCTTCGGCGACCTACGGCGCCGACGCGGTCTCGGGCGTTGTCAACTTCATCATGGACAACGATTTCAGCGGTTTCCGGATCGATACGAACTATTCGTTCTATCAGCACAACAACCGCAACAAGGTGATCACCCCGCTGCTCGATGCGCGCGCGGCGGCCGGCTTCAAGGGTTACAACTATCCCAAGGGCAGCGTGGCTGATGGCGGCGATTTCGACACGACGATCTCGTTCGGATCGAACTTCGATGATGGCAACGGCCACTTCATGGCCTATGTCGGCTATCGCAAGGTCAACCCGGTGCTGCAGAGCAACCGCGACTATTCGGACTGCACCATCCAGGTGAACGATGGCCGCGCGAATGGCTTCACGCCCAATTCGCCGCTGCAGTGCGGCGGTTCGGCCACTTCGGCCACCGGCACCGCGTTCTACTTCGTTTCGAGCACGACCTCGTCGACCGTCGGGGCGCTTGGCCCGGGCACGCTGACCCAGGGCACGCTCAACCGCTACAACTTCGCGCCGCTGAACTATTTCCAGCGTCCCGATGAGCGTTACACCGGCGGCGTCTTTGCCGACTACGAAATCAGCCCGGCGATCCATCCGTACATGGAATTCATGTTCATGGACGATCAGACGATCGCCCAGATCGCCCCTTCGGGTGACTTTGGCAACACGCTGACCATCAACTGCGACAACCCGCTGATGTCGGTTTCGCAGAAGGCGCAGATCTGCCAGTCGTCGAACTACATCAACGGCTTCATCGGCACCTTCCCGACCGCGCAGAACGCCGGTTACAACCCGACCCCGGGCGCGCCGGCCATCAATTTCCTCGACCCGGTTACCGGCGGCACCTACAACAAGGCCTTCTTCCAGGTCCTGCGCCGCAACGTCGAGGGCGGTCCGCGTATCAACGACCTGCAGCACACCGCGTTCCGCACCGTGATCGGTTCGCGCGGCGAGCTGGGCAAGGCCTGGTCGTACGACGCTTACTATCAGTATGGCCGGACCAATTACTCGCAGGTCTATTCCAACGAGTTCTCGGTTTCGCGTCTGACCAATGCCCTCGACGCGGTCCTCGCGCCGAGCACCTATACCGGCGCGAACTTCATCACCAATTCGGCGGGCAAGAAGGTGGTCTGCCGCGTAACGGCGACCGGTCAGGATCCCAACTGCGTACCTTATGACCTGTTCGGCGGCACGCCTTCGGCAGCGGCTCTCGCCTATGTCGATGGCAGGGGCTTCCTCAAGGGGCGCACCTCGCAGCAGGTGATCAGCGCCAGCCTCACCGGTCTGCTCGGTGAGTATGGCCTGAAGTTCCCTTCGGCGAGCGATGGCGTCAGCATCGCGCTGGGCTTCGAATACCGTCAGGATTCGCTGCAGCTTGAGGCGGACAACGCCTTCCAGACCGGCGATCTGGCAGGTCAGGGCGCCCCGACGCTCGATGTTTCGGGTAGCTACAAGGTCACCGAAGCGCTGGGCGAAATCAACATCCCGATCATTCAGGATGGCCCGGTCTACGATCTGTCGCTCAACGGCGCCTATCGCTATTCGCACTATGCGATTTCGAACGGCCGCAACGTCAACACCGACACCTGGAAGGCGGAAATCGAGTTCGCTCCGATCCGCGACATCCGTCTGCGCGCGACCTACAACCATGCGGTTCGCGTGCCGAACATCCAGGAGCTGTTCTCGCCGCAGTTCGTCGGCCTCGACGGTGGCAGCGATCCCTGCGCCGGCAACACAACCCAGCCCGCGGGCTGCGTTGCGCAGGGTCTCGGTGTGAACCAGGGTGTGACCGCCAACCCGGCGGCGCAGTACAACGGTCTGCTGGGCGGCAACCCCAACCTGCTGCCGGAAAAGGCCAACACCAAGACGATTGGTGTTGTGATCCAGCCCTCGATGGTGCCCAGCCTCTCGCTTTCGGTTGACTGGTTCGACATCAAGATCACCGATGCGATCCAGCGCTATGGCGCCGACGCGATCCTCAGCGCCTGCGTCGGTGGCAACACCGCCGCATGCGGCCTGGTCCATCGCGACCCGGCCGGCTCGCTGTGGCTGACCTCGAACGGTTATGTGACGGACATCCAGCACAATGTTGGTGGCGTGCAGACCCGCGGTATCGAAGTCAGCGCTTCGTACTCGCACGAGATCGGAAACCTCGGCAAGCTGAACCTCAGCATGATGGGGACCTACCTCAGCAAGTTCGAAACCGACAATGGCCTCACCGCGATCTACGATTGCGCGGGCTACTATGGCTCGACCTGCGGCACTCCGGCTCCCAAGTGGCGCCACAAGGCCCGCGCCACCTTCAACATGAAGAATGGCCTGGGTCTGTCGCTGGCATGGCGCCACATCGGTTCGGTCAAGGCCGAGTTCAGCAACCCGAGCGCGACGCTCAACGGCAATGTCTATGACTTTGCCGCGAAGCTGCCCGCCCAGAACTACTTCGACCTCAACCTGACGGCGAAGCTGGCTGGCCACTTCTCGTGGCAGCTGGGTGTGAACAACATCTTCGATCGTGAGCCCCCGCTGGTCCACTCGGGCAGCGGCAACTTCGGCCAGAGCGGTTGCGCCAGCACGCTGTGCAACGGCAATACCTATCCGGGCACCTACGATTCGCTCGGCCGGTACATCTACACGGGCATCACGCTGGACTTCTAA
This sequence comes from Novosphingobium sp., assembly GCA_024236215.1. Lineage (GTDB taxonomy): Bacteria > Pseudomonadota > Alphaproteobacteria > Sphingomonadales > Sphingomonadaceae > Novosphingobium. Next base: position 37,220 of record JACKKX010000003.1, on the reverse strand, counting down.
TCCGGCAATTTGCCCACTAGAATGGCGGCGGCTTCCCCCGGGAGGCCGCCGCCTCTTCTTTTTCTGGGCCAGCGCAGCCACCCGGGATTGCCGAAATGACCGAAGCCGATACCGCCCAACAGCTCCAGCAGATTGCCTCGGCGGCGCGCGCGGGGCGGCTCGATCAGGCCGCCTTGCAAGTCGAACGGGTACGGCTGGGCGGAATGGCCGATCCGCGAATTGCGGCGCTTGGTGGTGCGATCGAATTCCACCGCGGGCAATTCGCCCGGGCGGCGCCCCTGCTGCGCGAAGCGCTCGCCGCATTTCCTTTCGATCTCACAATTCGTGCCAACCTCGCCGAATCGCTGCTGCGTCTTGGCGAGAATGCAGAGGCGCTTGCTCTTTGCGATCCCGCCAGCGCGCAGCGCGATACCGGTCTGCGGATTGCCGGGGTCGGGGCCCACCTGGCCCAGGAAGCCGGTGATTTCGACCGTGCGATCGAACTCTACCGGATCGTGGAGAAAGCCAGGCCAGACGATTTCTCGATCCTCAACAACCTCGGCAACGCCCTCAGCGGGGCGGGGCGTCACGAGGAAGCCGCCCAGGTGCTGGGCCGTGCCGCACGGCTCGCTCCGGGCTCGGCACCGATCCAGCTCAACCTCGGCAATGCCCTGCTCGAGGCCGGACGGATCGACGAGGCGCTCGATTGCCTCAACGGGGCGGCTGCGGCCTTTCCTGGCGATGCAAATCCCCATCTTGCACTGTTCTCAGCCTATCGCGCGCTGGGCCGCGAAGACGAGGCCTATGCCGCGATTGCCGAAGCCGCGCGCCGCGCCCCGGATTCGGCGCCGATCCAGTCCGATCACGGCCAGGAAGCCGCCCGCCGCAACGATTATGCGATCGCCGAGGCGGCGTTTGAAGCGGCCCTGGCGCTGGACGCATCGCTTGGGCCGGCCTTTGTCGGGCTGGCTTCGGTCTATGAACGGATGAACCGCGAGGAGGAGCTCGATCCGCTGCGCGATCGCGCCCTTGCCAATGCGGCCGACGCGCAATCCCTGTCCTATATCGAGGCGCTGCGCTTCAAACGCGGCAACCAGATCGAGGCGGCCTTTGCGGCTCTGGAAGATGCTGGCGATGTGATCGTGCCCGGACGCAAACATCACCTGCGCGGGATCATGCTTGACCGGCTCGGTCGCCACGATGAAGCCTTCGCCGAGTTCGTGGCGATGAACGATCACTGGAAGGCGGATCCCTCGCAGCCGATCGAGCGCGCGCGCCTGTATCGTGAAATGTGCAGCCACGCCGCAGACCTGCTCTCGCCGGAATGGATCGCGGGGTGGAGCCCGCCGCCGCCGCCAGACGATCGGCCAAGCCCGATCTTCCTGCTTGGCTTCCCCCGCTCAGGCACTACCCTGCTCGATACCATGCTGATGGCCGATCCCAGCGTGCGGGTGCTTGAAGAAGAGCCGTTCATCGGCCAGGCAGAGCACGAACTGGGCGGTATCGAGGCGCTTGCTGGGCTGAGCCAGGCCCAGTTGATCGAGGCGCGCGAGGCCTATTTCGCGCGGGTTGCGGAAAAGGCTGGCCCGCTGGACGGAGTCCAGGTGGTCGATAAGCACCCGCTCCATCTCAACAAGGCGGCGATGATCCGGCGGCTGTTTCCGGATGCCCGGTTCGTCCTGGCGCTGCGGCACCCCTGCGATGTGGTGCTGAGCTGCTTCCTGACCAATTTCCGCATCAACAACGCCATGGCCAACTTCCTCGACCTCGGCGATGCGGCCGAGCTTTACGACATCAGTTTCGCCCACTGGGAGAAGAGCCGCGAGATCATGAACCTTCCGGTCGGCACGGTGGTCTACGAACGCTTGGTGGAAGACTCTGCCCGAGAACTGAGGCCGCTGTTCGATTGGCTGGAACTGGCCTGGCCGGGCGAAGAATTCGATCATCGCGATGCCGCGCGGGCCCGGGGAACGGTGAGCACAGCCAGCTATTCGCAGGTGACCGAGCCGCTCTACAAGCGCGCCGCTGGCCGCTGGCACCGTTACGCCGACCACCTCGAGCCCGTGTTCAAATGCCTTCAGCCCTGGGTTGAGCGCTATGGCTATTCGCTTGACGACGGGCGGATTCCCGATTGGCCGGAGCCATCGCGATGAGCGGGCCGGTCGATCCCGCCCAACTCGCCGAGGTTGACCGGCTGGTCGGCTCGGGCAACCTTGCCGCAGCGGCGCAGTTGCTTGAACCGGCGCTTGCCGCCAGCGATCAGGCGACGCCAGGACATTGGTTGCAACTGGCCGGTCTGCGCCGCGCCTTGAAGCAGCCGCGCCGCGCGCTCGATGCTGTCCATGCGGCGCTGGTCCTTGGTCCCAACGACTTTCTCGCGCTCGTCATGCGCGCCGGGCTGCTCGAGAGACTGGGCGACGGCGAAGCCGGGACTGCATGGGAACATGCCCTGGCCCAGCGTCCGCCGGGGGATCTGTCTGGCCCGCTTGCCAATGCGGTCTCTGCCGGTGAGCGTTACTATGCCGCATGGAAGAACCAGCGCGAAGGAGAATTCGCGGCGATAACCGCCCCTTTCGAGGCCCGGGCCGATGGCGACGCGGCCTGGCGGATAGCCCGCTTTCGCGACAATGCCCTGCGCAGGACCAAGGTCTATTACAGCGAGCCGACCCATTTTCATTTCCCCGGCCTGACCCAGCGCGAATTCCATCCGCGCACAGCACATCCCTGGCTCGCCGATTTCGAAGCGGCCACGGCCGCAATACGCGATGAGATGCTTGGGGTGATGAAGTCCGAACGTGCCGAGCTGGTCCCCTACCTCCAGTATCAGGCGCATGAACCGCTGGCACAGTGGCGCGACCTCAACCGCAATCCGGACTGGACCGCGATTCACCTGCTCAAGGACGGCGAGCGGATCGAGGCCAATGCCGCACAGTGCCCGGTAACGATGAAGCTGCTCGAAAAAGTGCCTCAGCCCGCGATCCCGGGCGCATCGCCAACCGCACTGTTCTCTCTGCTCGCTCCCAACACCGCGATCCCGCCGCATGTCGGGGTCAACAATGCCCGCCTACTTTGCCACCTGCCGCTGGTCGTGCCCGAGGGGTGCTGGTTCCGGGTCGGCGCCGAAACCCGCTTCTGGCGCGAGGGAGAGGCCTTTGTGTTCGACGATACGATGGAACATGAAGCCGCCAATCCTTCTGACCAGTTGCGCGTGGTGATGATCTTCGACCTCTGGCACCCAGATCTGGTTCCGGTCGAACGTGATGCGATCTCGGCGCTGGTTGGGCGCGAATGCACCGGGCAGACCGGCACCCCTTTGTGACACGGCATGATGCCAGCGCGCGCAATGTACTGGCGGATGCTGCGCGCGCCGCGCTCGAACGCGGCGAGGAGCGCGCGGTCCTCGATCAGCTAGCAACCTGGCTGGAAACCGATCCTGCTGATGAGCTGATCCTGCACTGGTATGCCCTGCTCTGCCGCGCCCTTGACGAGCACGAGCAGGCCGGGGCGGCTTTGCGCCGCGGCGGGGCCGAAACGACCGGCAACCCCGGCCTGGCCCATCTTGCCGCAAGGATCGCGCTCGAGGCGGGGTTGCCGGCCGTCGGGCTGTTCGAGCGTGCCGTTGCGCTGGCGCCTGCGGATTCCGATGCCCGCCTGGGGCTCTATTCAGCGATGTTTGCTGCGGGCGATGGCGCGCAGGCACGATCCGAACTTGCCCGGGTTCTTGCGGCCAGCCCGGCCTGGGAGGCCGGGCACCGCCAATATGCACAGCTTTCGGCCATGCTGGGCCTGGGGGACGAGGCGCTCGATACGATCGAGCGCGCGTTGAAGATCCACGCTTCGGCCGCTGTTCTGCATACGACCGCGATCGATCTGATGATTGGCGCGGAGCGCTTTGCCGATGCGCTCGAGCTGGCGGGCTGCGCAGGCACGGCGCTCGGGGATTCGCCCGATCTGCTTTTCTACCGGGCGATTGCACTCGATGAGATCGGGCGCAGCGCCGAGGCTGGCGCGATCTATTCGGGTCTCGGTCCGGCAAGGAGCCCGGGCCACGCCATTCGTGTGATTCGCCATCTCCTGCGCACGGGCCAGCCGCAAGGCGCCGCCGCTGAACTTGAGCCCTGGCTGACCCGGCCCGGCGCGGAAAACTTCTGGCCCCTGGCCGCACTGGCCTGGCGGCTGACCGGGGATGAGCGCGCGGACTGGCTCGAAGCGCAGCCGGGCATGGTCAGCGTGATCGACCTTTCGCCCAACGATCTGGGGCTCGATGCGCTGTGCGCTTATCTTAGAAACAGGCATGCGGTGTCGGGCCGGTTTCTCGATCAGTCGGTCCGTGGCGGCAGCCAGACCGATGGCCCCCTTATGGCGCTGATCGATCCGGCGATCCGCAGGGTCCGTCGCTGCCTTGTCGCGGCAGTCGAAAGCCACGTTTCCCGCTTGCCGCCGCCCGACCCGCGGCACCCCCTTCTGGCCCAGCGTCGCGACCGGACTCCCCGTTTCGCTGGAAGCTGGTCGGTCAGGCTTGACGGAGCAGGATTCCACGCCAGTCACCACCATCCCCAGGGCTGGATCAGCGCCGCGCTGTACCTTGCCGTTCCCGAAGGCCTGCAAGGAGAGGCTGGCCAGCTGGCGCTCGGCGAATCTCCGGCGGATCTGGGCCTGAACCTGCCGCCCCATGCAATGGTGAACCCGCGTCCGGGACGGATCGCGCTGTTCCCATCGTACATGTGGCACGGCACGCGGCCCTTCGGTGCGGGCGAAAGGATGACGATCGCGTTCGATATCGCGCGGCCTTGCTGACCGGCAAGTCTGAATATACAAGATGCGGATCAAGCAGATGCGGGCGCCCCGCGATCTGCGCCACGGGATAGTGCGATGAAGAGCAATCGACTGAAATTTGGCGCCCTGGCCCTATTCACCATTGGCTTCGGTGCTGCTGCGCTTGCCGATTCCGCCTCGCAAACAGGCGCCAGCGATCCGAACCAGATGATCTGCCGCTCGATGGCGGAAACCGGTTCGCGCCTCAAATCGAGGAAGGTCTGCATGACCAAGGCCGAATGGGCCGAGGTGCGCCGCCAGCAGCGCGAATCGATCGAAAAGGGCCAGAATTCGGCCTGTGTGCGGACCGAAAGCGTGCCTTGCTGACCAGCCGGATCGCGCGGCTCCTGGTGGCCGGGGCCAGATCCGATGGCCACAGTGATGATGGTCTCTGGGCGAAAAGGTACCGGTACGATGTCGGGAATTTACAGTCATATCCTGATTCCGCATGGTGCCGACAGGTAACGAGGGATGATCGGACCATGCGTACTGGCTTGTTGCTTGCTGCAATTTCGCTCGGAACCTCGGCGATTGCCGCACCGGCCAATGATGCCAAGACTGGTTCGGCCGGTGATCAAAACGAGATCGTATGCCGCTCGATGGCGGAAACCGGTTCGCGCCTTAAGTCGAGGCGGGTTTGCATGAGCAGGGCCGAATGGGCCGAACTGCGGCGACAACAGCGTGAAGCGATCGAAAAGGGCCAGAATTCGGCCTGTATGCCTGGCGCCAACTGCTGATCGCTCGGCGCCAACCGCTTCTCCTGACACTTGCTTTCGCGCTTCTCGCGCTGTCGTGGTGGCGCGTGCCCAACGCTGCCCCCGATCATCGGCAGGAAATCGTACTGACGCCACTGCCACGCGACCCTGACTGGAAGGGCCTCGGCCCATTTCGTCTGGAGGGGGCCTGGCAGGTGACCAGCCGCAATGCCGATTTTGGCGGCTATTCGGCCATTCTGGCCGTTTCGGGCGATGAGTTCCTCGCGCTCAGTGATGGGGGCCAATACCTGCGCTATCCCCGCCCGGGGGCATCGGGGCCGGTTGAGATTGGCGCATTGCTTGCCACGCAAGGCGTGCTCAAACATTACCGCGATGTCGAAGCCGCAACCCGCGATCCGCGGACGGGCACCTTCTGGGTCGCGCTTGAAGGCCGCAACGCGATTATTCGATTGGGGCCGGATCGGCAGGAACAAGCCGCACGCCAGATCCCTGAAATGCAAGGCTGGGGTTCCAATACCGGGCCCGAGGCGATGGTCCGCCTGGCGGACGGGCGCTTCCTTGTCCTGTCCGAGGCCTTCACCTCGTGGAGCGAGGCGGTGCGGCATCCCGGGCTGTTGTTCACGGGTGACCCGACCGGTTCGGGCGCGGCCCCACGCTTCATCTTCACCGGACCGATCGGCTATCGCCCGACCGATTTGGCGCAATTGCCCGACGGGCGCGTGCTGGTGCTGATGCGGCGGCTCTTGTGGCCCTTCCCGGCGCGCTTTGCGGCCAAGATTGTGCTGGCCGATCCGGCGCTGCTCGAACCCGGCAGGCCGTGGCGCTCGATCGAGCTGGCCGATCTTTCCGCGCCGCTCCCGGTCGACAACTTCGAGGCCCTGGCAATCGAACCGGACGGGCCGGGATCGGTCACCGTCTGGCTGATGAGCGACGATAATGCCGCCGCAACCCAGCGCACGCTGCTCTGGAAGCTCGATCTGCGCCTGGCCGACCTGCCGCCCCGGCAAAGCAAAGGGCGCGGGGAAATGCTTCCCCCGCGCCCTTGAGTGCCCTGCCGCACGACCCTTTCGGGCCGAATGCGAATCAGGCGGCCTGCTTCTTGAGCAGCTCGCGCTTCACCTTGAGCGCGCCGGTCGACAGCTTGCCGTCCGCAGTCTTGAGCAGCCAGGCATCGAGCCCGCCGACGTGCTCGACCGAGCGCAGCGCCTGGGTCGAAACGCGGAACTTGAAGCTGCGATCGAGCGATTCGGACAGCAGCGTGACGTTCTGCAGGTTGGGCAGAAACACGCGCTTGGTCTTGTTGTTGGCGTGGCTGACGTTGTGGCCAACCTGGCGGCCCTTGCCGGTCAGTTCGCAAATCCGGGACATGTCAAAACTCGCTTCGAAAATGGCTACCCATGCGGGAGAAGGCGCGCGCATACCGATTCACCCTTGAAAGGTCAAGGATTGAAGGCCACTCCCGCCAAGATGAAGCGCTGGCCCCTTCCCGAACCGATGCGCGAGGCGATTGCACAGGCGCGGCTGGGCGAATCCGCAGGGGAAGTGCCGATCGGCGCGGTCGTGGTCAGGGACGGCAAGATTGTCGCAAGCGCCCACAATGCGCCGCGCGCCCTCAACGACCCGACCGCCCATGCCGAGGTGCTGGCGATTCGCGCGGCCGCAGCAGCGTTGGGTAACGAGCGACTCGATGGCTGCGAGCTATGGGTCACGCTGGAACCCTGCGCGATGTGTGCCGGGGCGATCGCCCACGCCCGGATCGCGCGGCTCTATTACGCGGCCAGCGATCCCAAGGGGGGCGCGGTCGAGCACGGCGCGCGGGTGTTCGAGCACGAACAGTCGCTTCACAAGCCCGAGGTCTATCCCGGGATCGGGAAAGAGGATGCGGGCGGGATTCTGCGCGAGTTCTTCGCCGCGCGGCGACCCGGCAAGGAGGGCAGGGGGTGAACCGGCGCGCGATCCTGGCCGTGCTTGGGCTTGCGATTGCCCTTAGCGCGGGGATGCTCGGTTGGAGCCTTCGTTCTGCTGGCAGCGGAGTGGACCCGGCATCCGGCAAGGCCTGGACCGTCCCCGATGTCGATACCCTGCCCGACAGTCCGGTGGGGCGAAGCGTTCGGCAGGGGCGGGAGCTGGTGATCCATACCGCGCGGCTGATCGGACCGCAGGCGGCAGACCCGGCGCGGCGCTTTGCCGGAAACAATCTCAACTGCCAGTCCTGCCACATTGCCGCCGGAACCAAGCAGTTCGGACTGCCGCTGGTCGGGGCCTATGCAGACTTCCCCAACTACCGTGCGCGCGAGGGACGGATCGGCACGATCGAGGAGCGGGTCAACGGCTGCATGGCGCGTTCGATGAACGGTCGCGCACTGCCGTCGGACAGTCCGGAAATGACGGCGATCGTCGCCTATCTGCGGTTTCTGTCCTCGGGCACCGCGCGCGGCGCCAAGACATTCGGGCGCGGGGCGGGAAAGATGGACGAGCTGACCCGCGCCGCCGATCCGGTGCGCGGGGGCCGGGTTTTCACGCAGAGCTGCGCCGGATGCCACGGGCTCGACGGGCAAGGCCTACGCGCGCAGGCGGGCGATCAGGCGCCCGGCTATGTCTATCCGCCGTTGTGGGGGCCAGACAGCTTCAACAGCGGGGCGGGCATGGCCCGGCTGATTACCGCGGCCAATTTCATCCGCGCCAACATGCCTCACGGCACCACCTGGAAAGCCCCGATGCTTTCGCTTGAAGATGCGTGGGATGTTGCCGCCTTCATCAATTCGCAGTCGCGCCCGCAGATGCAGGGGCTGGAGGCCGACTACCCGGTTCGCAGCGAAAAGCCGCTTGATGCGCCCTTTGGCCCCTATGCCGACAGTTTCAGCGCGCAGCAGCACAAGTATGGCCCATTCGCGCCGATGCGGGCGGGCAAGGGCGAGAAACGCTAGAGTCCGCGCCAGATTTTTAGCGGAACGGCGTTCTTTGGCCCAAAGGTGCGCTTGCTGCAGGCCGCGGGCCTCATCGCCGCCGAATAGCAGACCCGCACTTCCCGCAGCCAGCCGCCGTTGCTGACCAGAAGACCGATCGATGAAGCGGGAATCCCTGGGTTGAGCTGGGCAAAGGCCGCGCGCAGATCGCCCGCGGTGAGCCCCTTCCTGCGCGAAAGCCGATCGGCGTCTGGCATGGTCAGGCCCTGCCACAGGCGCTGCTCGGCGGCAAAATAGTCGCGCGGGGTCTTGGCCATGCAGCTGCCGTGCTTGGCCCACTCGTGCTCGAGCAGCCAGGGGACCGGGGTCATGCACAGGTTGGCCTTGATTTCCTCGGCGCCTGGGCGGGGAGCAAGTGCGCACCACTGCGGCGCCCGCCCCCGCGCATCGGGCCAGAGGCCGTGGAGCACGAAGCCGAACCGTCCGATCCCGCCGCCGCACTGGTAGTCGTTGGTCTGTCCCGCCTTGCCTCGGCAGTATTCGGGGGACCAGGACAGCGCCAGGGTATAACCGGTGATCGCCCCGCGAACCGTTGGGCCGTCGGGCTGGACCGGCGCGGGCAGCGCGATCTGCTCGGGCACCCGGCACTGATAGGCCTGGGCGAGTGCGGGTGCGGGGAGGGCGAGTATGGCAAGAGCCAGGCCAAAGCGGATCATAGCGGGGTGAAATCCAGTCCGATGTCTGCGGCGGGCGCGCTCTGGGTGAGGCGGCCGACCGAGACATAGGTAACTCCCGTCGCGGCAATCGCGCCGATCGTATCCAATCGCACACCCCCCGAAGCCTCGGTTGGAACCCGTCCGCCGACCAGCGCTACGGCTTCTCGCAAGGTCGGCACGTCCATATTGTCAAGCAGCAGGTGGCTGGCGCCCGCTGCCAGTGCGGGTTCGATCTGCCCGATCCGGTCCACCTCGCAGATGATGCTTTTCACCCCGGCATCGCGGGCGCGGCGCACGGCTTCGCCGACATCCCCGGCCACCAGCACGTGGTTGTCCTTGATCATCGCCGCATCCCACAGCCCCATGCGGTGGTTCTGCGCGCCGCCCATGCGCGTGGCGTATTTCTCAAGGTGGCGCAGCCCCGGGATGGTCTTGCGGGTGTCGAGCAGGATGGCCCGGCCCTGCATTGCATCGACATAGGCGCGGGTCATCGTGGCGATGCCGGAAAGATGCTGCACGGTGTTGAGCGCCGAGCGTTCGGCGGTGAGCATGGCCCGGGCGTTGCCCGTCAGCCGCATCAGGTCGGTCCCTGCGGGCACCCTTGCCCCTTCCTCGGCCAGCACCTCGATCTCCATCGCGGGGTCGAGCGCGCGGAAGAAGGCTTCGGCAATCGGCAGTCCGGCCACCACGATCGCGTCGCGGGTGTCCATCGCCCCGGAAAAGCGCGCGTCGGCGGGAATCACGCTTTCGCTGGTGACATCGTGTCCGCCGCCGGGCAGCCCGGCGCCCAGATCCTCATCGAGCGTGGCGCGCACGAACCGCGCGAGGTCGAATCCCTCGATTCCCCAATCCGCCATTGCCACCTCAGTGCACAAAGCGCGCAACGACGTCGCGGTACGAGCGGCTGACCTTCACGTCGGCGCCGCTTTCCAGCACCAGGAAGCATTCCCCGTTGGTGTGCGGCTTGACCTGGCGGACCTGGTTGAGATTGACGATCCAGCTGCGGTGCACCCGCTGGAACACCCGCGGATCGAGCCGTCTTTCCAGATCCTTCATCGTTTCGCGCAGGATCAGGCTGTTGTCGGCGGTGTAGATGCACATGTAATCGCCTGCCGCCTCGATCCGTTCGATCGAATCGACATCGACCCGGAAGATCTGCCCGCGATCCTTGATGTTGATGAGCTTTTCGTAGCGCCCGGTCGCCTCGCCTTCGTCGGGCATGGCCTCGATCGCGTCGGGGGCCACCTCGGCCAGCACGTGCTTGAGCTTTTCGGCCTCTTCGGCGGCGTGCTTTTCGGCCAGGCGGGTGCGCACCCGCTCCATCGTGTCGGCCAGCTTGTCGTCGTCGACCGGCTTCATCAGGTAGTTGACTGCATTGGCCTCGAATGCACGCACGGCGTGCTCCTGATAGGCGGTGACGAAGACGATCAGCGGCGGCTCGATCTCCATGATCCCCTTGACCACCGAAAAGCCGTCAAAGCCGGGCATCTGAATATCGAGGAACACCAGATCGGGCTTTTCGGTCTTGATCTTGCGGATCGCCTCGCGCCCATTGGCGCAGGTATCGATTACCTCGACATCGGGAAACCGCTCAAGCCGCAGCTGCAGACCCTGGATGGCGAGCTTTTCGTCGTCGACGATGATCGTTCGGATGGACATGGGCAGCTCTCTCGGTCAGCCGGCCAGCGCGGGGCGCCGCTCGGCAGGAGTGGGGAAGGGCACCGCTTCGCGGCGCTCGAAAGGCAGTTCGATCAGCACGGCGAACCCGCCCTCGGGGGGGTCCATCGTCTCGAAGCGGTGGTTTTCGCCATAGGCCTGGGCCAGCCGGTCGCGGATATTCGCGAGGCCGACGCCCGTCGAAACCTGTTCACCGCCATCGAAGGTCACGCCGCTCAGTCTGTTGCTGGCCGAGGCGGTTTGCAATCCCGGCCCGGTATCGGAGACGGTGATGCGAAGGTTGGGGCCGACGAGCTGCGCGGCGATGGTGATCTCGGCCCCGGCCTCTTGCGGGCTGACCGCATATTTGATCGCGTTTTCGACCAGCGGCTGGAGCAGCAGCGAGGGCAGCAGCGCCTGTTCGGTGGCGGGATCGATCCGGAACGCGGTGCGCAGCCGCTCCTCGAAGCGCATCCGTTCGATATCGAGGTAGAGTTTGAGCGTCTCGATCTCCTGGGCCACGGTCACGCGGCCGGTCGGCTCGTTGACCAGGGTGTAGCGCAGGAACGAGGACAGCCGACTGAGCATGGCATTGGCCGGTTCGGTCTGCTTGAGCAGCACCAGAGTGGAGATGGAGTTGAGGGTATTGAACAGAAAGTGCGGGTTGAGCTGATAGCGCAGCATCGCGAGCTGGGCCTGGGTGGCCTGGCTTTCCAGCCGCATCAGCTGATCGTTCTGCTCCTCGATCTGGAGGAAGAAGTTGATCGCATAATAGAGCGCCGACCAGGCCCCCAGCAGGGTCAGATCAAGATAGAACAGCCCGATGAAGCGCTGGGCGAAACCAGCGCTGGCATCGCCCGCGTAGAGCCCGTTTACCCAGGCATCGACGAAGGCATACAGTGCCACCGCGAAGGGCAGCACCACGGCTGTGACGCCCCAGGTGATGATCGGGCGCCGGGCAATCAGCTGGCGATAGATCACCGCCAGGATCAGCGTGATCGAAAAACCCGTGATCGTTGCCAGCAGCACCAGCACCAAGAACGAAAGCGGCAGCCCGTTGGCCAGCCCCGACATCGCGCGAAGCAGCAAGGCCCCGCCCCAGCCCAAGGCCTGAAGCCGCCAGAACGCGCGGTTCTTGTTGGCGAAGAACGGGGTCGGACGAAAGGGCAGCACGGCCATGACTGGAACCTAGCAGAAAAGCGCGACGCTGCGAAATCCTAGGATTCGCGCGCCTTGGCGATTGCCTTGGCCAGCGCCTCGCGCCCGACGGCGCCGGACAGAGCCTGATCGCCCACGACCCAGGCCGGAGTGCCATCGAAACCGAGCTGCTGGGCAAGGCCGACATTGGCGCGCAGCTCGCCATCGACCCTGGGATTGGCGATGAAGCGCCGCGCGCGGTCAAGATCGAGCCCCGCCACCCGTGCGGCGGCCTCGATCGTCGCGTCGTCGGGCTTGCCGGCGGCGAACATGGCCTTGTGAAAATCTGGATACTTGCCCTGTTCTGCGGCGGCCAGTGCCCAGCGCGCGGCATCGGCGCTCTTGGGCGACAGAATCGGCAATTCGCGCACCACGACCTTGAGATCGGGGTTGTCGCGGATCAGCGCCTCAACCTCGCCCACGCTTGCACGGCAAAAGGTGCAGGCGAAATCGGTGAATTCGACCAGGGTTACCTTGCCCTGCGGGTTGCCCAGCACCGCACCGGGAAACTCCACGAAGAGCTTGTCTCCCACCGCCGCCAGCTGCTTGCCGGTTTCCTTCTGGCGCAGGCGCTCCATTGCTTCGGGCAGAACTTCGGGGTTTTCGAGCAGGTATTCGCGCACCTTGGGGCCGATATCGCCCCCGGCGCCGCGCATCCGTTCGAATTGCCAGCCTGCCACTGCGCCCGCGAGCATCAGGGCAATTCCGCCCAGGGTCAGCGCCAGCGACGATTTCTTCGGTGATTGGGTCATCGCTGCGGCGCCTAGCGTCGTTTCTTCGTCCGTTCAATCATCGCCCGTGCCTGAAAGGCGATGTCCTGGGCCCGCAACCAGTCCGCAGAGCCTTCGGGAAGCGTGGCCTCCGCCGCCTCGGCGCTTTGCAGCGCGGCCGGGAAATTCCATTGCAGCGCCTGCTGTTCCGCGCTCGCCAGCCGGGCCCGCGCCATATCGCCCTTGCCGCCATAGACCACGCCCAAAAGGTACCAGGCGGTCGGATTGTCGCGATCGCGCGCGACCGAAGCCTTGAGCACGCGCTCGGCCTCGGCCAGATTGGCCGGATCCTCGGTGGCGATCAGCGCATGGCCGAACAGGGTTGCGATCAGCGGTGAGTTGTTGGTCAGCTGGGTCGCCCGCCTGAGCGAGGCCAGCGCATCGGCCGGGCGGCCCGCCTCATGCAGGATCTGGCCCTCGAGCTCGAGGAAATAGGGGTCGTTCGGCGACTGGGCGAGCAGGGCGCCGGTTTCGGCCAGCGCCTTGTCGAGGAACGCCTGCTTGTGGAAGGCATAGGCCCGGGCATAGTGCGCGGGAATGCTCTGGTCGCTCATCGGATAGGTCTGCAGGGTCAGCGCGGGCTCGGCGAGGTAGCCGAACAACTTGGCCTTTACCCGGGTGAAACGGGCCTCCAGAGCCGCATCGCTGGGCTTGTCCCAGGCCGGATCCTGTTTGTAGCTGTCTTCCAGGGTCGTAATCCGGTCGGCGGTCATCGGGTGGGTCGAATAGAACTCGCTGTCGTAGTTGCGGCTGAAGCCGTGGCGGTATTGCAGGTTCTGGAGCTTGAGGAAGAACGCGATCGAGCCGCGCCCCGAGATTCCCGCCTTGGATAGATAGGTTGCACCGGCGGCATCGGCGCTCGATTCCTGGGTGCGCGAAAAGGCCAGATACTTGCCCAAGGCTGCCTGTTGGCCGGCCATCAGAACGCCCATTGCCGCATCGCCTGATCCCGCTGCCGCCGCCGCCGCGCCGAGCAAAAGCGAAAGCAGGGTGATCCCGGTCGCCGCCTTGCCGCCGCCGTCGTTGATCGCATGGCCGCCGGTGATGTGGCCCAGTTCGTGCGCGATCACGCCTTGCACCTCGTTGGCGCTGGTGGCCATGTCGATCAGCCCGGAATGGATGTAGACCGCCTGACCGCCGGCAACGAAGGCGTTGACGCTGGGATCGTTGATCAGGACGATATCAACATTGCGCGGATCGAGCCCAGCCGCTGCCACCAGCGGGGCGGCCATTTCGCGCAGCAGGATCTCGGTTTCCGTGTCGCGCAGCACCGATTGCGCCATGGCCGGCTGGACGGCGATACCCAGAGCGGCGAGCATCGCCAGCAGCCGGGCGATCAGGCGAAGAAAACCGGGTTTGCGCATGGCTTGGCTCCTAGCGCGCCTGCGCCTGAACCGGCGCTGAAGGCGGGGCGCCGCGCGCGGCCAGAAAGGCAAGGATCGGATCGATCACACGCCGGTCACGCAGAAAGGGATGTGCAAGCTTCATCACCGTTCCGGCATGGTCGACCCCGGCGAGCACCAGCGGTTCGGTTGGCAGCCCGGCGTTGCTCAAGGCCATGGCGAGGGCGCGGCTGTTGCGCGGCTTGACCGTGGTATCTGCGTCGCCGGTCAAGAGTAGCATCGGCGGTGCGTCGCCGCGCACGTAACGGATCGGCTGGGTCAGCGCAGGATCGGCGACATGGCCGAAGGCGGCGCACGCCGAATCCGAAGTAAAGGGGTAGAAATCGTAGGGTCCGGATAGCCCGATCGTGCCCTTTACGAACCCTTCCGGCACGCCTTCGCGGCCCAGCCACTGCCGCTCGAGCGTCAGCATGGCGGCGTTGTAGGCTCCCGCCGAATGTCCCATCAGGAACACCCGGGCGGGGTCGCCGCCATAGTCCGCCACATGATCGCGAACCCAGGCGACCGCCCGCGCGCTGTCCTCCAGCATGTGCGGCCAGGCTCCTTCGGGCACCTTTCGGTAGCCCACCAGCACAACGACATAGCCCTGCCGCGCGAAGGTGCGACCGATAAACCGGTAGTCACCTGGCGCGCCGCTGTGCCAGCCGCCGCCATGGATGAACACGATCACCGGGCGCGGGGCGGCAAACGGCGGATCGGGCACCATCACCGCGATCTTTTGGGCGGGAATGGGGCCATAGGAACCATCGGCCAGCGCAACGCGGGCACCTGCGGTGCCGCCGATCAGCCGATCGGCCCCATCGAGCAGCGCCACGGCGTTGTTTTCGAGCGCATAGCGCCAGGCCCCGAACAGGGCCGCGCCAAGCAGCGCCAGAATCGCGATTGTCCAGCCCATCCGTCTTGCTGCCTTGCCGCGCGCCATGGCACCAGCCTAGCGGGCAAAGAGAAGGGGCGCCACTGCCGAAGCAATGGCGCCCCGCCCCCCGCTGTAAAGGATTTCGGGATCAGCCGAGCAGACGGCGCGCGGCGCGCTCGAGCAGCGGCACGTCATCGGCAACCTCGCCGAGCAGAACCACTTCGCCATTGGGCAGGCGCCGGGCTACCAGTAGCGAGAATTCCGCGCCTTCGGCCGGGACCGCGTCCATCGGGAAACATTCGAGCTTGCGCAGCTTGCGAGCCAGTGCTTCGCGCGGGGTATCGCGCGGAGCCACGGCTTCCGGCCCATCGCCACGCTTGTGGCGGCGCTCTTCGCTGACAATGCCCTTGAGACCGCCGGGGGCCGCGCCAAGATAGCGGGCAAGCTCGCCGCGGGCGAGGCCGATGCGCTGGGCATGGCCAAGCGCGGTGGCATATTCGGTCAGGCGGGTCTTGTCGTATTCGGCGCCGAACACCAGCTTGACCACCGGGGTCATCGGTGCGCGGTCCTGCACAGTCAGCCCGGCATCGTTCACCAGTTCGGCGAATTCCTCGGGCGCCTCGGCGGCCGCGAGCGAGAAATCGTAGGCCCGGCCGATCGCCGCATAGAGCGCCTGGCGGGTACGGTCTTCGGAGCCCCGGGCCGCTTCCGCCATCTCGCGGGCGGCGGCCAGCCAGTCGGCAAGGCCCATCGCCTCGGCATCGATCCCCCCATAACTGTCGGGCAATTGCACTTCGGCAACGAATTCTTCCTCGGCCTCGGGGGCGGCGAAGCCGCCAAAGCTGGGGGTCGGCAGATCGAAGTCGCTCTGCGCCGGTTCGGCCAGATCGCCCAGTTCGAGGACGTCGTCATCCGCGTCGTGGATCTCGGCCGGACCGTCCGCCCAGTCGGTCATCTCGTCTTCGCGCCGCGGATCGCCCGCCGGGGCAGTTTCGAGCGCCTGGTCGATTTCGAGCAGCAGCGCGTCGGTGGTCTTCTGGTCGGCCAGTTCCTTCCAGTTGATCACACCATAGATGAAGTCGATCGTGTCATCGTCGCTTGAAAACGGCAGCAGGATGCCGCGATAGAGAATGGTCTTCTCGCGCTGGTTGACGAATTCGGCCTCGAAGCCGATCGGCGCCTGGTTGGCGAGAATTTGCATGTAATGGTCGGTAATGCGCGAAAGCAGCGAGCGGCTGGGCACATCGGAGAGCGATTCGATCGCGCTTTCGGCGCCGCATTCCTCGGCCAGCTTGTCGCCAAGGAACTGGATCGAAGGGTTCTCGATCCCCTGCGAGAAATCGAGCAGCACGCTGTAGGGGCCGAAATCGGGCAGCGCATCGGGTTCGAGATCCTCGATCGAGGGGAACACGCGCCCGTCGAGCAGGCTGGCCCAATGGTTGTAGGCGCGCACCTGCATGCGCCGCTCGTCCTGTCCGACCGGGCCGGGAGGCGCTTCGCGAACCGCCTCGTCCTCGCTCAGTTCGTAATCGGGCAAATCCTCGCCGTAACCGGCGTGATCGCTGAAATTTCCGCGCAACGTATCCATGTGGCTACCCCACCAAGTCCCTGTCACAAGTGGTTTTGGCGCAACATGGTAAATTAACTGTTAAGTTGCGCCGGAATTCGCATGACCTTGCCGGTGTGACGTCAAGACGGCCCCGACGGGCTCAGGACAGGCGGCCCTCGTCGCGTCGGGGCATCGGCGCAAAGCGGCGCAGCAAGGGCAGGGACAGCAGCAAAAGCGCCGTGGCGCCAAGGATTGCAGCAGGCAGTCCGGCCAGGTCCGAAACCAGCCCGCCGCACCAGGCACCCAGCGCCATGCCGCCGAAGGTCACCGCCTGATAGATCGAAAGGCAGCGGCCGAGAATGTCCTCGGGCGAGCGCAGTTGCATCGCCACGTTGAGGCTGGTTAGCGTGGCGACCCATCCTCCCCCCGCAACAAAGGTGCAGGCCAGGGCCAGATCAAGCGACTGGGCAAAGGCCAGCGGCAGCGATGAGAGTCCGAAGATCAGCGTCGCGGCGCCAACTACCGCCTCGCTGCCCCAGCGTCGCCGCGCCGGGGCCACCCACAAGGCGGTGACGATCGAACCCAGCCCGAAAGCGCCGAGCACCAGTCCGAAGTCAACCTCGCTTCCCCCAAGCCGTTCGCGTACCACCAGCGGCAATAGCGCCTGGACCGCGGCGGCGCCAAAGCCGAACACCAGCCCGCGCAGCAGTACCCGGCGCACCGGGTGCGAGCTTGCGCAAAAGGCGAGTCCGGCGCCGATCGATGCCAGCATCGGCTGGCGCCGTGGCGGGGGCGTCTCCGGCCGCCAGCGCAGCAGCACCACGATCAGCGCGACAAAGCTCAGCGCGTTAAGCGCAAAAGCCAGCGCCGGGCTGGTCAGCGAGATCAAGAGGCCGCCCAGCGCCGGGCCGACGCTGCGCGCCAGGTTGAAGGCAATGGTGTTGATCGAGATCGCCTGGGAAAGATCGCCCGGCCCGACCTGCATCCGCACCGATGCCTGCCAGGCCGGCCCGTTGAGCGCGGTGCCGGCCCCCACCAGAAAGGTCAGCCCCAGCAATTGCAGCGGCCCGATCGCGCCCGCCCAGGTCAGCAATGCCAGCAGGGCGGAGGCCGCCAGCATGCCTGCCTGGGCGACCAGCATCACCTTGCGGCGGTCAAAATTGTCGGCGATCGCACCGGCAAACACCCCCAGCAGCAGGACCGGGATCGTCACCGAAGCCTGGACCAGCGCCACCAGCTGATGCGATCGCGACAGGTCGGTCATCAGCCAGGCCGCGCCGGTCGACTGGATCATCGAGCCGATGTTGGAAACCAGGTTGGCGATCCAGATCGCCCGGAACGCGGGATAGCGGAAGGGCGCGAGGACCTGGCCAGGGGCAGTCAGCGAGGCGGACATCGCCGCACGCTATGGACCCTCCGGCTTCATCCGCCAAGCCGGGGATCGATCAGCGCGCCGTGGCGGCGCAGCGCGGCGCGGGCAAGGCGCTCGGTCTCCGCCTTGCGCCGGGCCGCAGCGAGCGGCACCGTGGCCGCCGGGCGCAGGATCTCCGCGTCATAGCCGTCGGCAACGATCAGTCCGCAGCGTTCGGGCAGAAAGTTCGCCTGGTCCATGCAGGCCCGATCGAGGTGCGGGGCGAGCCCCCAGTAGAAGCGGTCGCAATGATCGAGATAATCGGTCCACTTGGCATCGCCCAGCAGATCGCCGCGCGCGACCTTGATTTCGACGATGATCAGCATGCCCTTGGCGTCGATCCCCATAAGGTCAGCACGGCGCCCGCCCCGCAGCGGCATTTCCGGCAGGCACCAGATATCGTTGCGGGCAAACAGCCGCCCGATCCCGCGCGCTACTGCTCGTGCGGCGCTGAGGTCGGCTTCCAGATGATTCGCTGGCGGCAATGGCATCGCTGCAGCCTAGGAACAGATCGAGAACTGCGCAAGCCCTCGATCAAGCTGGCTTTCAGGCGAAGCGGCGCGGTCCGGTCGTTTCGGGAGGCGGAGCCAAAGCCAGCAGCGCCGCGCGCGAGGCGTGGAATTCCTGCCACAGCGCCAGTGCGGCGGGCGCTGGGCTGATCCCGCGGGCATTGACCGCCAGCAGCGCGGCCAGGCCGGGCTCCATGATCGCGTGAAGATCCTCGATCCCCTGTTCGGCCAGCTCGCGCCGCCAGCCGCCTGCATCGCGCATCACCGCGGGAAAGTTGCGCACCTCGGGCCGCATCGTTTCGGCGGCCAGGCCCGCCAGCATCGCCACCACACCGGCGGCGTCGTGCAGCGCCGACCACTTCATGCTCATCGCACTGGCCGAAGCCTGGCCGAACTCGGGTCTGCCCGATGACGGCAATACACCACCCAGCGGGGTCGCGCCCGAAGTGAAGGAGGAATGCATGTTCATGTGCGCAGACTTAACCCGGACCTGCTTGCCAAATCGCTAATCCGCAGCGACAGCAAAAGACACTGGCGCCGCAGACCCAGCGCTGCTAACCGCCGCTGCCACGCACCCGTAGCTCAGCTGGATAGAGCGCTGCCCTCCGAAGGCAGAGGTCACAGGTTCGAATCCTGTCGGGTGCGCCAGCTTTTTCAAGCACTTGCCGCGCTGCACAATTTCGCCGGGGAGGCCCGTAAGTGAAATATAAGTGCAAACCGTGATTTTTCCCCGGAAAATCAGCAGTTTTTGCGAGTTCGGGCGTCCATAATGGTTTGCAACTGTCCAAATTTGTACGGATCGGCTTTTCTTTGCTCTGTACGATGACTCGCAGATCTTCGGCAAACGACCCAGTATCGGTCGTTACGGGCTCATCCATCAGCTTGGCTTCGGATGGCAATTTCTGGGCCGTAAACGGAAAGTCCGCTTACGAACCTGGATCAGCCAAAGCCGCCATCCACCCCTTGGCCTGAATATAGAAGTGGTTGCAAATATCTGGCTGTTTCGAAGACATCAGAGCAGCGAGTGCATCGTTCATGTCTCCATAATGAGGGTGGGGAAATCAGCCTAAGAAGGAAAAGACTCAGTTGAAATCTGCAATGTTCGATAGGCTTTGAGGTAAGCGACAATGTCGGAGTCTTCCTCCTCGTCGTTTGCTTTTGGCGGAACTCCGTTCGCATGCGCACCAGCGGCCAGAACTGCGCGCAAATGGTTGTCGGGTTCCCCTTCGGCAGGGAGCAGTGTGACGCCAAAGCGGGCATAACGCTCCATCGCTTCACTCCATTGCGTGTCATGACTGAAAGCGATAATGCTCAGATTTCCGAGCTTTATCAGGTAGTCTTCCGCCATTTGTCGCTGTGTTTCATTCCACCTAAAGCGTTCAGCGCAAGAGCCGATGACATTGGCAAAATCTGCCGATGCTTGAGCGGTCCCTGCGCCCAGCCGGCGCCTTGCCTCTTCGTCCTCATCCTCATTTAGCTCGATAGTCCTGACAGGCTCAGCGAAGAGTTCACCGATCGCTGCACGCTGGCTAAGTTCGAGCCTGTCATCAATGCACAATAAGTCGGCTGGCGCGTTGGCATGCGCTGCAGTTACTGGGAGCAAGGTTCCGAAAGTGAAACCCAATGCCGCGCGCAAAGTGTTGGTGAAACGCATTTGATCCTCCAAGTGGTCTCAGAATTTGCCCAAGAGGTTCACGAAGAACCCATCGCTGGTGTAGCTTTGATCGGCGAGATCGGTGGAGAAATCGGAGAAGCTGTAGCCTACGCCAACTTTCACATTGTTGCCCAAGTGACGATAGAGTGCAACTAACCCGCCGAGGCGTTCATCGCCGCCTATATCATTGGTTAACAAGTGGATTTCGCCCAAAGCGTCCCATTTCTTTGCAAGCCGCCAATCAAGTCGCAGGACGCCCAATTGGGTCGTGCTGGAAACAAACTCATCACTCTCACGGCCCAGTGACACACTGCCTTCACGATAGGCATATTTCGCGCCGAGTGTCAGCGTGTCCGTAAGGTCGAAGTTACCGTCGATCGACAGGATATGGCTGCGCTGCTTGGGCGCTGCTGTCTCGCCGCCTGCGGTCACCTGACCCACAGGGCCCAGGTCTTGCAGGAAGGTGTAGCGAGCGAGCAGGTTCAATCGGTCATTCAGGATCGGACGATACGCAAAGCCGATGCTTCCCTCGACAAAATCCGCCAAACGAACATCCTGTGTCTCGGTATCGGCGAAAGCGAAGTTCAACCGACCCAAAGCGCGCCAGTCGGGATTGAGCTGCAAGCCGGCGGTGTTGCGCACAAGCCAGACCTCTTGATCACGACCAGCGCCGTTTTCAAACCGCGCCTCGACATTGGTCGCAAAGTTGAATGTCTCGCTGTTATAACCAACCCCTGCGGTTGCAGCTGTCCGACGAAACGCGCCTGTCAGGCCATCATCAACGCGGCCGTTCTCAAACGTGCCCGCAAACGACCATCGCTCGCTCGGGTCCCAATTCAGGCCAAAGCTGCGCATGACAGTCGGCGCTGGGCCAGCGTGCTCGATGCGGTTTTCACCAAAGATGCTAAGTGCAGTGTTGAACCGGTGCCGCGCACCAAGGGTAAGCGTGCCGCGATTGGCTTGTGCCAGCGAACCCAGAGGTTGCAGCCCAAGATCGGTTCGGTCAGTCAGGAGCCCGTAGCCGAGATAGGCCTCAGACCCATTGCCATAGCGATAAGCAAGCTCGGCATTGGCACCAAGACCGCCATCGCCGCCTGATACCTCGCCAGAGAGCGAAACCCGGTCACTGACTTCGGCTCTTCCGCCAAGTCCGGCGCGATTGTTGCGTTGACGGGTATCGTCGCGGTCAAGCGTAAGCTGACCAAAGCCGTAAAGTGACCAGTTCGCATCATTTGGATCAAAATTGAGCTGCAGCGCCGCATCGGTACGTTGGCCGTTTTGCGCGCTGTTGTTCAACAGCCCCGCAGTCTGGTCGTCGTGACGCACGCCCGCAGAGATAGAGAACTCGTTGCCAAGCTGTTGCGTAATGTCGCCGGAGGCAACCGTGCGATTGCCGATGCCATCGGTTTCAAGCCGCTCAAGCTGGCCATCAAGTCGAGTGGACTCACCAATTTTTACATTGGCAGCCGCACCCCAGCGAGTGGTATCCGCCTGAGCAAGTTGACCATTGCCGCTAAAGCCAGCTTCGAAATCCTCGTAAAAGGCGCTGATATTGCCAAGGTCCGAGTTAGAGCCCTGTAGTTCAGCCAGATTGACCGCGAATTCAGCGCGCATTGCGTTGGCCGTGATATCGCGCACGCCAACGCCTGCGAGCTGGTTGAAGGTAAGACCACCGTCGATCGAGTTTTGTTGTCCGAAGCCGGGGCCATCGCTCTGCGCAAATTCGGCCTTCACATAGGTTCCGGCGTGGAGGCGCACTGTCGCGTCAGCTGCGAGCAGCGTTTGGTCAGCCGCATCGGTGGTCTCGCGCTGGGCGGTCGCGCCAAGGCGAACGGTATCACCAATCCAGCCAGAGACGCGGCCACCCAAAGTGTAGCCATCGACACCGCCAACGGCTGGCGTGAATTCGTACCGCGCAACCAGAACCGGCGTGTTGCCTGGGCCTGAACCCTGACGCACCAGACTGCCATCCGAAACGAAGGTCGAAAGCGGCTGCAAAAGCACAATCCGGCCTTGGAAATAGTCGATGTCATAGTCTTCTTGCGGACGCAGATCGCGCCGCGAGATTACCAGGCCGGTATCCAGATCGCGCACCTCAACGGTCAGGCGTTCCGATCCGATCGTGATATCGCGCCGGTTGAGGAAATAGAGCGATCCGCCGGTCCCGCGAAATTCATCGCGACCCGGAATGGTGCCGGGGTCAGAAGCAAAGGCGGTTACCTGAAACTTGCGTTCGCCAAAATCGGTGGTCGCCATCGAATTGTGGTCAACGATTGCGCCGAATGTGCCGCGATTAAGCTGGGCAAGTTCTGCCGCTTCGATATCGGCAATGAAGTTCCCGACGAGGAAGCTTGAATCGTTCTTCTCAACGCGCAGGTAAAACCGGCCTTGGGTGGGGGCGTCCTCGACCAGCGTCGATCCGTCACCATATGTCGTGTAGAACTGGTCGCTGTCCAAGCGGCGCAGCAACTGACGCGGGTCTTTGCGGTCAAGGTTGCTAAAGATGTCTTCGAGCAGGGTCTCTCCGGTGTCCAGAGCGCTGGTGATCGTAACTCCGCTTTCGAGGCGGCCCTTCGCATAAAAGGCCGCGCGCGAAGTGAGGTAATCGCCATCGGTCAGCGGGTCACCACTCACTTCGACCGCTGCAAGCGAACCATTGTTTGAAACGAAGGTCAGATCGCCCTGGCCAACGAAGAACCAGTCATCGCCGCCAGCCTCAACATCGCGCATCGCGGTGAAGTTGATCTTGTCCTGGGTGCCAATTTTGACTTCGACCTGCGTAGTGCCGCGATCAAGGATTTGCTGGCTCACAAAGAAGCCATCCTCGTCAATTGGCACGACTTGCCCTGCGACCTGGACAATATCATCTTCGGGCGTGGCACTGCCGGTAACCGTCACCGTTGCGCCGCGATTGAAGTTGATATTGCGGATCATCGCCTCGTCTTGGCTCCCGAAAAGAGGGCGCACAGGCGGCTCTTCATCGCTGAAGGGCTCGTCAAGGATGGTCAGTTCGTGCAGGTGCGTCTGGTCAAACTCGCCCTTTTGATCATAGACCCGATATACATAATAAAGGTCGTTTTCCTCGAACCCTTGTGCGGTCCAGCGCACAACGCCAGAGGCATCGGCGGGAACGATGACCAAGGGTTGCGAATCTGCGGTTACGCCTTGGCGGAAAATGCGCAGTTCGCCCCTCTCGATAAAAGTGGGGTAGTTGGTGTAGCTGACAAAAGTCGCTGTCTCACCTCTAACCACGGTACGCTCTGCTTCGACAAGGCCGACTGCCAGAACCGGGTCTACATGCGTTTCATCAGTGCGGATTTTCACCGAGTACGGATTTTCGGCTGAACGCTCTTCCTCATCATCAAAGCTGATCTGAAAATCGTCATCCTGCGCCAGAACCTGCGCGGGTTCAGCATTATCGGGCGCCACGAAAACGTTCGCGCGATTGCCCATATCGAGCTCATCCTGAGCTGTCTGCCAATCGGTGCGTTTCACGGTCAACTGTTGTTCTGGACCGCAGTTTTGCTGGGTCGAAAGCGTCAGGCCAAGGCACCCGGCGGGCACCAATTGCTGGGCAGAAAACTGCCCTGCGGTGTTGGCAGGTACAATCTGTCCTTCCACGCGGACCAGAGTATCACTTGGCGCTTGGCCAGACACGGTCACCGGCATGGCTGCTTGCAGTGGAATGCTGCGCGAGGCGGCGCCGTCGACCGTCCCGAAATCGGGGCGAGAGACCGTTTGCTTTGGCACGTCATGGACTGCACTCAGAAGAGTCAGATCTTGTGCGACCGTTTCATCATAATTGCCATCGGCATCATAGACGCGGACCACATATTCGACATAGGCCGACGCATAATTGGTCGGGGTCCAATCAAACACGCCATCCTTGTCAGACGTGATAATGGCGTGCGGAGTGCCTTTGCCGCGCGTACCCTTATCATAGATGCGCAATTCCATGCGCTCTACGAAAGCGGTATAGTTGGTGTAGGCAATGAAGCGGGCAGGAACACCCCGGCGGACTTCGTTCACCGCATCAACCAGCCCAACAGACAGGACCGGTGTCACCGTCCCTTGCATCGACTGCGTAACACTCGCGCTGACCTGAGCAGTCTGAGATTGCGCTGCTTTTGCAAGGCCATGCCGAAGGTGTTTCTGGCCACCGCTTTCACCCACCGCTTGAGTGATCGCCTCGAAAGGCGTCTCAGCAGACGAAGCGGGCGCGGCGAGAGCCGGGGATGCCAGACCAATGCAAGCGATGGTTGAAACACCGGCGAGCATGGCGGAGCGACCTGCACGGGTAAGCATGGGATTAGCGGCTTTCATGGCGTTTGCTTTGTTTGGAGTTTTCGTTGTGCTTTTCATGGCCCTTACTCCCCTCCCATCGTGGGTGCGGCGGCGCGCACCATGTTGGTTTCAATGGTCGGTTCGGGCCCGTCCCACTCCTCTGTTCTAAAGGTCGCCATCAGCTGCTCGCGGACGCTTGCAAGGCGGCTGCGAACCATGGCCTCGCTTTCGCCATTGCCGTGCGAATACGTGACCTGGATCACGAGACGCTGCTCTTCGAGGCTGGCGAGATTGCGCAGGCTCCGAGCATGCTCGGCCTTGAGTGCCGGGGCGCCCGGGACAAAGGCATTGGCGTCAAGCTTGACCGTGATCACGCGGTGCTTCTGGATGCCAAAGTTCAATTCGACGATCTTACCGCGGGTAAGGCGGATAGACTGCGGGTTATCCGTGGTCGGCGCATAGCCAGCCGGGATAGAACGCTCGTCAAGCTTCAGGACGAAGTTTGAACCGATCTGGGCGTTTGGCACTGCGGCACAAGTGATGTGGTAGCGGCCAAACTCGTCAGTTGTAATCAGCTGACCATTGACAGTTGCCACGCGGGCTCCCGGAATGCCGGGTTCACCCTCATCCTGATTTCCGTCACCATTAAAGTCATCATAGACCTTGCCGATGATTTCCGCGCAATCGAAGATGGCGCTCGGAACGATTGAGACCACAGCCTGACCACGGTTGGAAATTTCCGCATTGGTATTGCCGTTGCGGGCCAAGGCCGTGTTGATCCGGTCGCCTTCGGTCACACCTGCGCCGATGACGGCGATAATGGAGTAAACCGAAGTGCCGTTGCCGCGGAGGAACTGGTCTTCCCAGCGCAGCTCACGATTGTCAGCGACCGGTTCGGCGGGCACGTCATTCACCCGTGCAGAGCCAGGCACATAACGGAAGCCCGGTGGCAGGATGTCGACCACGTCAACCGATGCCCGGTCTGCGCTCTCGGTGTTGTTCACCGTGATGGTGTAGGGGACAAGGTCGCCCACATTGGCGGTGCGCATTGTGCTGGTCTTGGTGACAAGCAACGGCTCACGCGAGGTGAAGGGGTCCAGCGGGATGTGGTTGTTGACCACATTTGCATCGCCTGCACCGATCAGCAGTTCGAGGTAGTATGTCGTCGGCTGACCCATTTGCGGAGCATCAGCATTCGGAACAACCGCAGCCGGGTCAGACAGACCAGCCACATTGAGCGGGCTGTCCTGTGCAGCGATAACAGTCGATTCTGGATTGGCGTACCCATTGGGAGCTGTCACAGCGATGTTGTACTGCGTCCGACCGACCGGGCAGGCAGCGTCAGCGCCAGCCACGATGTCGAAGCGGTAATAGCCATCGTTCCCGGTGATCTGACCCAACTGGGCTGCATCCACGTAGCAGACCTCTGGCAGCGGATTGCCATTGGCGTCAGTCAAGTTGACCACTGCCCCTGCAACCGGCTGACGCGAGATGGCGTCATAGATTACACCCGAAGGATCGATGGGCAGGTTCTGGTTGTCGAGCGAACCACCAGCAGGCAGCTCATCAGCTTCGATCACACCGAACAGCACGTTGCTGGTGGGATGACGGAAGCGGATTTCATACCCGTCACCGGCGAGCAGCTCTTCAACCGAGTAGAAACCGTCGGCGTCTGTCCGAGTGGTAGCAACCACTTCGTCATTCAGGACGACTTCTACCAGCCAACCATTCTGCAATTCCTCGTCGCCTTCGAACAGACGGTTCAGGTTTTCATCCAGATAGACGATACCGTTGACCGCGCTCAGCGAAGGCTCAACCGTCAGCGTGATGGTTGCAGTGGTGCAGTTGGTGGGGTTCAGAGCCTCACACAGTTGGTAATCGAAGCTGTAGACGCCATCGGGAGTGCCCGGAGCAACGCTGACCAGACCGGTTGCGGTGTCGAACAGGATTCCAGGCGGCAAGCTTGAATCTGGCGCAACCGAGAGGATTGCATTGTCCGGTCCAGCAGGCTCACCGTTGATGGTGTCGCCATCAAACGCATTGACCACGTTATCCTGGCCAGAAGCGCTGTCGATGTCGATTGCGGTGTCATCCGATGCCTCGATAGGCGACGGAACTACCGTAACGGTGACCGTCGAAACCGTGCAGTTGGTCGGGTTCAGTTGCTCGCAAATCTGATAGTCAAAGCTGTAATCACCAGCGGGCGTGTTCGGATCGACCGAGACATTGCCAGTGGCAGGGTCAAAGGTCAGTCCAGCAGGCACATCCGATCCTGGCGCAACTGTGATCGTGACAGTGTCGATGGTGGCAGGCGCGCCATTCAGCGTGTCGCCATCCAGAACATTGAGCACATTGTCCTGACCATCAGCGCCGTTGATATCGGTCGCAATATCTTCAACCGCTTCGATTGGGCCAGCTGTGACGGCAATCGTGACCGTGCTGGTGGCGCAGTTGGCCGGGTTCAGCTCTTCGCAGATCTGATACTCGATCACGTAGTCACCAGCAGGGGTGCCGGCAGGCACATCGACGAGGCCCGTTGCAGAGTCGAGCACAGGGACCGGTGCGCCGCCCACAGGGGTGGCAGGGGTCACAACGCTCACATCAACCGAGTCCAGCGTAACGGGCGTGCCGTTCAGCGTGTCATTTGGCAGGACATCGACCACACCATTGCCGCCAGAGCCGCCATTGACAGGCTCAGACACATCAGGGGTCGCCTCAATCGGCGCAGCATCAACAGTGACCGTCGCGGTCGCAGTGGCGCAGTTGGTAGGGTTCAGGTTCTCACAGATTTGATATTCAAAGCTGTAGCTTCCAGCAGGCGTGTTCGGATCAACCGAGACATTGCCGGTGGCCGGGTCAAAGGTGAGGCCAGCTGGCACATTCGAACCAGGCGCAACTGTGATCGTAACAGTGTCGATGGTAGAGGGCACGCCATTCAATGTGTCTCCATCAAGAACGTTCAGAACATCAGCCGCACCGTTGAGGCCATTGATACCATCCGCGCTGTCATCAACCGCTTCGATAGGAGCGGCGGTGACGGGCACGGTGACTGTGCTGGTCGCGCAGTTCGACGGGTTAAGCTCTTCGCAAATCTGATACTCGATCACATAGTCACCTGCCGGGGTGCCAGCGGGCACATCGACAAGGCCAGTCGCAGGGTCAAGCACAGGGACCGGTGCGCCGCCCACAGGGGTAGCAGGGGTCACGACGGTGATGTCCACGGTGGTCAGGTCCACAGGATCGCCATTGAGCGTATCGTTTGGAAGAACATCCACGACACCGTTCCCGCCCGTGCTGCCATTGGTTGGAGGCGCCACGTCAGGATTGGCTTCGATTGGTGCCGCTTCAACCGTCACTGTGGCCGTTGCGGTGGTGCAGTTGGCAGGGTTCAGAATCTCGCAGATCTGGTACTCGAAGCTATAGGTACCAGCAGGCGTGTTCGGGTCGACCGAGACCGAGCCTGTGGCAGGGTCAAAGGTGAGGCCGGACGGAACACTCGAGCCGGGTGCTACAGCGGCAGTGACAGTGGCCGTGGTGGCAGGTGCGCCATTCAGCGTGTCGCCATCAAGGACATTCAGAACATCAGCCGCGCCGTCGAGGCCATTGATGCCATCCGCACTGTCATCCACTGCTTCAATTGGAGCGGCAACAACTGTCACAGTGGCTGTCGCGATGGAGCAGTTGCCTGGGTTCAGGTTCTCACAGATCGTATAATCGAAGCTGTAAGTGCCAGCCGGTGTGCCTGGGTCAACCGAGACGCTGCCGGTGGCAGGGTTAAAGGTAAGGCCAGCAGGGACCGACGAACCGGTCGCAACCGCGATGGTGACATTCGCAGTGTCGGCAGGAGACCCATTGAGGGTGTCGTCGCCAAGCACGTTGAGGACGTCAGCGGCACCGCTTGCACCGTTGATATCGCTCGCGCTGTCATCAATCGCCACGATAGGCGCTGCCACAACGGTCACCGTTTCGGTGGCAATCGCGCAGTTGGTCGGGTTCAGGATTTCACAGATCTGATAGTCAAAGCTGTAAGTTCCAGCAGGCGTACCGGGCAGTACGGAGGTGTTGCCAGTTGCCGGGTCAAAGCTGAGGCCAGCAGGCACAGTTGCCCCCGGAGCCAAAGCGATGGTCACGTTGGCAAGGGTAGCAGGAGCGCCATTGAGCGTGTCGTCAGCCAGAGCATTGAGAACGTCATTTGCACCGCTTGCACCGTTCACGTCAGCAACGCTGTCATCGATGGCGGAGATAGGCGCTGCGACAACTGTCACAGTGGCCGTGGCTGTCGAGCAGTTTGCCGGGTTCAGGTTCTCGCAGATCGTATAATCGAAGCTGTAAGTGCCAGCCGGTGTGCCTAGGTCAACCGAGACGCTGCCGGTGGCAGGGTTAAAGGTAAGGCCAGCAGGGACCGACGAACCGGTCGCAACCGCGATGGTGACATTCGCAGTGTCGGCAGGAGACCCATTGAGGGTGTCGTCGCCAAGCACGTTGAGGACGTCAGCGGCACCGCTTGCACCGTTGATATCGCTCGCGCTGTCATCAATCGCCACGATAGGCGCTGCCACAACGGTCACCGTTTCGGTGGCAATCGCGCAGTTGGTCGGGTTCAGGATTTCACAGATCTGATAGTCAAAGCTGTAGGTTCCAGCAGGCGTACCGGGCAGTACGGAGGTGTTGCCAGTTGCCGGGTCAAAGCTGAGGCCAGCAGGCACAGTTGCCCCCGGAGCCAGAGCGATGGTCACGTTGGCAAGGGTAGCAGGAGCGCCATTGAGCGTGTCGTCAGCCAGAGCATTGAGAACGTCATTTGCACCGCTTGCACCGTTCACGTCAGCAACGCTGTCATCCACGGCCACGATCGGAGCGGCTTCCACCGGAACCGTTACAGTCGCAGTGGCGCAGTTGGTCGGGTTCAGGTTCTCACAAATCTGATAGTCGATTGCGTAAGTGCCAGCAGGGGTGCCAGCAGGTACATCAACCAGACCCGTTGTCGGGTTCAGCACAGGAACCGGAGCACCATTGATAGGCGTTGCAGGGGCGAGCACGGTCAGAGTGACTTCGGTGAGGTCGGTTTGCGTGTTGTTCAGCGCATCGCCTTCAACCGCATCGATCACACCGGTGGCGCCGCTCGCACCGTTCACAGGCGCTGCATTGTCATCATCGGCTGTGATCGGGCCAGCGACCACCGTTACCGTTGCGGTAGCGGTCGAGCAGTTGGCCGGGTTCAGGTCCTCACAGATCGTGTAGTCGAAGCTGTAAGTGCCAGCCGGGGTGCCCGGATCAACCGAGATGTTGCCTGTTGCAGGGTCAAAGCTAAGTCCAGCAGGAACACTGGAGCCGGCTGCAACCGTAATCGTCACCTCGGTGCCATCAACGGGAGACCCATTGAGGGTGTCGTCGCCAAGCACGTTCAGGACATTGGCGGCTCCGATTGAACCGTTAATGCCGCTGACGCTGTCATCAACAGCGAGGATCGGCGCAGCAACAACGGTTACGGTTTCCGTGGCAATTGCGCAGTTTGCCGGGTTCAGGATTTCACAGATTTGATAATCAAAGCTGTACGTTCCAGCAGGCGTGTTCGGCTCAACCGAGACGTTGCCCGTCGCGGGGTCAAAAGTGAGACCAGCAGGAACCGAAGCGCCAGGTGCCAGCGAAATGGTCACGGTGCTGGTGGTCGCAGCCGAGCCGTTCAGCGTATCGTCCGAGAGAGCATTCAAGACATTGGCTTCGCCCGTCAGACCATTCACATTGCCGCGTGTGTCATCCACCGCCACGATCGGGGCCGCGTCAACAGTCACAGTCGCGGTAGCGGTCGAACAGTTGGCGGGGTTCAGGTTCTCGCAGATCGTGTAATCGAAGCTGTACGTGCCAGCAGGGGTGCCCGGATCAACCGAGACATTGCCTGTTGCAGGGTCAAAGCTGAGACCAGCAGGGACCGACGAACCGCTGGCAACGGTGATGGTAACGTCTGCACCGTTGACGGCAGACCCATTGAGGGTGTCGTCTCCAAGCACATTGAGAACGTCAGCGGCACCGCTTGCGCCGTTGATGCCGCTAGCGCTGTCATCAATCGCCTGAATAGGTGCTGCGACCACAGTGACGGTTTCCGTGGCAATTGCACAGTTTGCCGGGTTCAGGATTTCACAGATCTGGTAGTCAAAGCTGTACGTGCCAGCGGGCGTGCCGGGCTGAACCGACGTGTTGCCGGTGGCCGGGTCAAAGGTGAGGCCAGTCGGAACTGTCGCACCCGGAGCCAGCGAAATGGTGACAGTGGCGGTAGTCGCAGGCGCGCCGTTCAGCGTGTCGCCATCAAGGGCGTTAAGGACATTCGTCTGGCCAGAGAAGCCGTTGATCCCCGCAACGCTATCGTCAGCCGCGTCAATCGGAGCTGCAATTACCGTCACGGTCGCCGTCGCTGTAGAGCAATTGGTGGGGTTGAGGTTCTCACAGATCGTATAGTCGAAGCTGTAAGTACCAGCAGCGGTGCCCGGATCGACCGATACAGAACCGGTGGCAGGGTCAAAGCTGAGGCCAGCAGGAACCGAAGAGCCGGTCGCCACAGAGATCGTGACATCTGCGCCGTTGACGGGAGACCCATTGAGGGTGTCGTCGCCAAGCACATTGAGAACGTCGGCGGCCCCGCTCGCACCGTTGATGCCGCTTGCACTGTCATCGACCGCCTGAATGGGCGCTGCAATGACAGTGACGGTGGCCGTTGCAGTCGCGCAGTTCGCCGGGTTCAGGTTCTCACAGATCGTGTAGTCGAAGCTGTAGGTGCCAGCTGGCGTGTTCGGGTCGACCGACACATTGCCGGTGGCAGGGTCAAAGCTGAGGCCGGCAGGAACACTTGAACCGCTTGCAACCGTGATGGTCACGTTGCTCGTACCAGCAGGCGCGCCATTGAGGGTATCGTCGCCAAGGACGCTCAGCACATTGGCTTGGCCGGTGAGGCCGTTAATGCCCGTCTCGGTGTCGTCGACTGCCACGATGGGCGCGGCCACAACTGTCACCGTTTCTGTGGCAATTGCGCAGTTCGCCGGATTCAGGATTTCACAGATCTGGTAGTCAAAGCTGTACGTGCCAGCGGGTGTACCGGGTTGAACCGACGTATTGCCAGTGGCCGGATCAAAGGTAAGGCCAGCAGGGACGGTGGCGCCCGGTGCCAGCGAGATTGTAACCTCGGCAGTCGTGACAGCCACACCATTCAGCGTGTCGCCGTCAAGCGCATTGAGAACATCGGTTGCTCCATCAGAGCCATTGATGCCGCCAACGCTGTCATCAACCGCATCGATAACCGCCGGTTCAACAGTGACAGTCGCAGTCGCGGTCGAGCAGTTGGTGGGATTAAGGTCCTCACAGATCGTATAGTCGAAGCTGTACGTGCCAGCAGGGGTGCCCGGATCAACCGAGACGCTACCCGTTGCAGGGTCAAACGTGAGGCCAGCAGGAACGCTGGAGCCGGTTGCAACCGTGATGGTCACATCGGCAATGTCGGCAGGAGACCCATTGAGGGTGTCTCCATCCAGCACGTTCAGGACATCGGTCTGGCCGGTAAGGCCATTGATGCCGGTCGCGCTGTCATCAACCGCCTGAATAGGCGCCGCGATGACTGTGACGGTCGCGGTTGCTGTCGCGCAGTTTGTCGGGTTGAGGTCTTCGCAGATCGTGTAGTCGAAACTGTACGTTCCAGCAGGCGTGCCCGGATCAACCGAAACAAGGCCGGTGGCAGGGTCGAAGCTAAGGCCGGCAGGAACGCTAGAGCCACTTGCAACCGTGATGGTGACGTCCGCGATGTCTACTGCAACACCATTGAGTGTATCGCCATCAAGGACATTGAGCACATCAGCCTGACCGGGCAATCCGTTGATGCCGTTGGCCGTGTCGTTGACCGCAGCGATTGGAGGGGCGACCACTTCCACTGTGACTGTTGCAGAGGCACAATTGGTCGGGTCAACCGCGTCGCAGATCTCGTAATCGATCGTATAAGTGTCAGCCGGTGTGCCGGGGGCAATATCGACAAGGCCGGTGACCGGGTCCATCGTTACACCGGGGTTTGATGCAGGCGCTGTGATCGTCGCAACGATATCAGCTGGGTCAACAGGCGCGCCGTTGAAGGTGTCGTTGTCGAACGCGTTGATGGCATCGTCCCTACCATCAGCGCTGTTTACGGTTGCAACGTTGTCGTTCACCGCATTGATCACAGCATTGGTATGGTTCTGGAACAGATAGCCAGTTGCCACGGTCGACGGCGCGAGCACGATGCCCGCAATCGTGTTCTGCGCGGCGTCATCGCCGAAGGCAGAGTTGTCGACTGTACCACCCGAAGTACCGGCGGTTTCATTGAGGTCGTAGTGGGTCAGGACCTGTGTCTCGACCAAAGTGTATCCATTGCCATCCGAAGGCGGCACATTGTCGAAGGTAAAGTTTCCAGACGCATCGGTCGTCGTGGTGAAGCTCACCGCATTGCCGAACGCATCGGTGCCGGCCAGGGTGAGCGTAACACCGCCCATGCCTTCGCCGCCTTCAAAGACGTTGTTGTCGTTATCATCGGCATAGACCGAGCCCGAGATCGACGAAGGCGTGATCTGGACAACTTCGGTGTCGGAGTTGTTGCCATCCACTGGGTCTTCGCTCAGCGGATCACCAAAGGCATCGACGCCGGGCGCAATGGTGGCTGTGTCTTGCAGATCAGTCGGTGCGACCGGGCCTGAATATGGCGCAACAGCACGGGCATAAACCGAAAGGTCAACCGTATTGGCAGCACCCGCCGGGAAAGTTCCGGTCACATCGCAGGCGATCGTGCTCGTACCCGAACAATTGAGTGCGCTGACACTTGCGGCGCTGCCGCCGGGGATCGCGGTGCTGGGTGCAGGGGTTGCAGTGTATTCAAAACCGGCTGGCAAGACGTCGGTGATAGTGACCGAGGTCGCTGTTGAAGGGCCGTTGTTGCGGAAGCGGATAACGAACTCAACCGGCTCGTTCACGCTGCGCTCAAGTGCGCCCTGACGGGTCTTGCTGACCACTTCAAGATCGGTCGAAGGCAAAACCGTGGTGTTCTGGCTGGCGGAGTTGTTGACGGTTTGAACGTCTGCACCGGGGCCGGTTGACGTTGGCTGTTCAGCCGAAGTCACCTCAACACCATTGGTGAAGGTCACAATACCCGATGGTGGCGTGCCACCCATGGTGAAAGTCAGCCGGAAGATAACCTGGCTGCCTGCGGCAAGGTTGTTCAAAGACGGATCTGTATTGTCGATCCGGCATTCGATGGTGCCACCAAGGTCATTACAGCCAGCGTTTGGCGCAGCTTGCAGCGCAAGGCCGCCGTTCGCCGCAACAGGGTTCACTGTCACCGTATCAAGCGTCATGGTGAGGCCCGCTGGCGGATTCGGGATGTCGGTCATCACCACATCGGTTGCGCGCGAAGGGCCGAAGTTCGACACGCGAATGTCGTAATTCAGCGTTTCGTCAAAGCGCACGGGATCATCGGTTGCAGGGTTCGATTCCTGCTTGGAAACAGACAGATCGAAAGTCGGCGCGTTGACCGTGTGATCGAGATTGAAGAAGTTGTTGCCCGCCTGCGGATCGGTCCCGCCATTCGCATCGCGCGTGGTGGTGGTCACAGTCGCCTGGTTGACGTGCTGAACCGGGAGGGTCGAGAGATCATTCCCGCCAAACGGGAACAGCGGCATGACATCCACTCGCACCTGACGTGTCTCAGTCCGGATGAACGTGCCAAGGCTACATTCCACGGTGCCCGAGCCGACATTGGTGGTGCAGGTACCGCCGGGCTTCGTGGTCGTGGCGTTGCCAACGATCAGATAACGCGTTGGATCAATGACATCGGTGACCACGACGTTCTCAGCTGGGTTGGCGCCATCGTTGCGCACGCTGATGATATAGGTGGATTGAACACCAACGCGCGCAGGGTTCGGCGTCACCGACTTCGAATTGATCGTCATATCGGCGATACCAACGGTCGAATATTGCGCGGAATCGGTGTTGTTGTTTGTATCCAGCTCATTCGTATCGGGAGAGAAAACCGACGCGAAATTGGTAAACGATCCGCTTTCAAAGGGACGTTCAACGCGAAGCACGATGGTCTCCGTCGCGCCGCCGGCCAGATTGCTCACCGTCCAGGTGGCAAGGCCATTGTTCGAGTTGTAACTGAGCGAACCGGCGGTCGCGCTTTCTTGCGTGACGCTGGTCGTGAAACCATTGCCGTTGATGAAGTTAGGCAGTGCGTCTGTAACGCGAACCGTACGAGCGGTGTCACCGCCTGCAGCGTTTGAGACTTGCAGGCGAACGTAGAACACCTGATCGGTGTCGGAGATCGTGATGTTCTCCGCAAAGCCCGACGTTGGCGAAAGGCTAACGTCCTTTGCAACCGTCAGATCAGCAAACGCTGTCGAAGCACGCGTCCCGGCCGAACGGCAATCGTTTCCGGTCGGGCTGATCGCAGAGGAGGGCGTGTGGCCCGAACCGCCGGTGCGATCGGTACAGGCTGTGTTGGTGATGGTTGTATCCGTGCCAGCGCCTGCGGTGGTGGTAAGGTTCACGACCAGCTGACTGCCGACATTCAGTGTGCCTGTGCCCGTGGTCGCACAGGTCACGACATTGCCAACCGCCGAACAGCTCCAGATGCCTGACTCAACGACGCCTACGAAGGTCTCGTCAGCGCTCAGGGTGTCGGTGAAGCGAATAGGCGTTGCAGGCGTATAGCTTGCGACTGATGGCCCAAGGTTGCGGATGGTGATGCGCGAATTGACATTATCGCCCGGTGCAACAGGGTTGGGGGTTTTCGACTTGCTGCGAAGCTTAAGATCAGCGTTCGGGGCGACAACCTCGAAGGGTGCGTTCACCGTGTTGTTGCCAAGATCTGGATCAGCAAATC
Organism: Novosphingobium sp.; assembly: GCA_024236215.1. Classification (GTDB taxonomy): domain Bacteria; phylum Pseudomonadota; class Alphaproteobacteria; order Sphingomonadales; family Sphingomonadaceae; genus Novosphingobium. Next base: position 1,917 of record JACKKX010000003.1, on the reverse strand, counting down.
CGGCTGGCGGCGTCACGTCGGCGGTGTTGTTGATCGTGCCCGATGTGGGCGAAACCGCCGTAACCTGGACGTTGAAATTCGTCTGAGCAGTCGAGTTTAGCGATCCTCCCGTACATGTTACTGTCTGGCCTGAAACCGAGCATCCCGCAGGAACGCTGTCGATCTGCAATGAGCTATCGATCACATCGACGATTGTCGCGCCGGCTGGCACGTTCTGCGGTCCGGTGTTGCGGATGGTGAGGACAATTGTGGCGTTGCTGCCAACAGTGATCGTCGACGGCATCGACTTGACCGCCTGCAGATCGCTACCCGCTTCGATGTTTGTAACTACTGTATTGGAGTTGTTGTTGTTGCCGTCAGGATCGAGCAGCAGTGCATCGGTCAATTCAGCCGTCGCGATGTTGGTGATTGTCCCGGCGCTTGCCGAAGCGATCTCGCCGGTGATGTTGATTGGCGGATAGGGCGCGCCGATCGCTGGCGCTGCACCGGAGTAGTTACAAGTGACCACTCGTCCTGTCCGGCCGCAGTTCCAGCCTGACCCATTGGCGCTTTGAAAGACAAAATCTGATGCGGCGGGAAGATTGTCGATCACCCGTACCGCGGATGTGGTTGAAGGTCCGTCGTTGGTAAGCGTCAGCGTGTAAGTCAGCTGGCCCCCTGCAATAACGCTTGGCGCAGAACCTGACTTGCTAAGGCGCAGATCGGCGCCACCGCGAACGGTGGGTGTGATCGTGATCGAATCGTTGCCGGAATTGTTATCCGTGTTGCCTGCCGCCGCGATGCTGGCGGTTGAATTGGCTGCGCCGGGATTGGATGCGACAGCGGTGAAGTCAAATGACTGGGGGTTGTCACGAACCAGCTGCGGCAAGGTGCATGTCAAAGTCTGGTTGCCGGATGCACCGCTCAAAGCACAGAAGGACGGAAAGTTGCCCGGAGCGTTGATGACATCGAAATTGGCAGGGATGGCAATCGTGACCACAGGGTCATCGACAGGCTGCGCGCTGTTGTTGGCCACAGTGACTGTGAAAGTCGCCTCTGCCGTATCGGCGATCGGATCAGGGTCGACCGAATAGTCGCTGACCTGCAAATCCGCCGCTGCCGCAGCCGTGCATGTGATCAAAGCGACAATCCCGAACAGGATCAATCGTAGCCTTGCTATCGTCGCATTCGAAGCATGAAAGCCGAACATGTGTTTTTCCGTCCACTTGTTTTGAGCGTCCGGTGCATCCGGGCGCTGTGGATCGGGGGAATAAATGTTGATAGTTAACAAGTTCTAAAAAGGGCAGCGTCGTTCTGACCAGTTAGTAGTTAACTAAGCATCTGTTTTATAATGCTTTAATTGGTAAACGCGACGGTAAGATTTCCCCTGTTACGCATAGGCAAAACTCTACAAATTGGGAATTTTTGTGTCCGTTCCCCGGACCAGCCAGACCTGGAGACTGGGCCCCCACCTACAGGCATCTGATGGAACAATTCATGAGTTATGTAATTGATATACAACAATTTTATTCTCTAGCTGCCTGCTAAAGCCAGCCGCGCTACCATCGCTGAGTGCGCGCGAAAGGATTGTGGCGGATGCGCTGCGAAATGATACAAATGCGTATGGCGAAAGTTGCACTCATCCAGATACAAGAGTTTACAATTCGGACCGTAAATCCACCGGCAAGAGCAGACTCCATCTCTTCTCGATCCCGCGCCTGCGAGCATTCAGATCTCAATTTCCCCAGCGAGTGAGAGAGCGTCCTCTAAGTCGACGCCAAGATAACGCAGTGTGTTTCGATCTTGGAATGATCGAGCAAGATCTGGATCGCTCTTAGCTATTCCTCATTGAATGGGTATATGAGACCTATCTTGGGCCCGAAGCTCCAAGGCACACGGTGTTGTGCAGCCAGATCACATTTTGAGTTAGTCATTGAC
>JACKKX010000002.1 GCA_024236215.1 Novosphingobium sp. | reverse complement strand
ATCTAATGTTGAGCTCAACATTACACATATTCGCGGGGGGAGAGATCGATTTCGAGTGCTTCACGTTCCGCATCGGAGAGATCAGCGAGGCGGCGGTTGAGCATGGCTTCGGCGGTCGAGACGAGTTGAACTACAACAGCGTTGCCGTCGGCAAGTGCCGTATCAATCGCAGGCAGCAGGCTCGGCAGCTTCATCGATAGAAGGAGCTGCGCGAAGAAGCGCTGCTTGGTGCCTTCAAACACCGAAAGCGCAGCCGATTTGGCGCCTGAATTCAGGGTATCGCCACTGTCAGTGTCGACGATCCGGGTTGCCTCGAGTGCCTCGCGCAGGTTGGAATGAATGATTGCCCAGGCGTCTGCATAGGCGTCATAAACCGCTACCTGGTCGGGGGTCAGGCAATGCTCGAGAATCTCGTACTCGACTCCGGCGAATGAAAGTGCCCTCGCCGCATACAGTCCGAGTGACTTCAGATCACGGGCGACCAGTTCCATTGCAGCGATACCGCCATCGCGGATGTCCGCGACGAAGGCTTCGCGATTGGCAAAAGCCGTCTCGGGACCCCACAGGCCAAGACGGGTCGCATAGGCGAGATTATTGACGTCGGATGCCCCGGTCGCCGATGCGTAGAGCACGCGGGCGCGTGGCAGCAGATTCTGGATACGAACACCGGCGATGCCCTGCTCCGATCCCTTGACCTTGCCACGTGTGCCCTCCCCGCCAGCGGCGTTGGCCATCGCATGGGCCTCGTCAAAGACGATGAGCCCGTCGAAGTCCTCCCCTGCCCATTCGAGGATCTGCTCGAGCCGGGTCGCGTCGCTGCGGCCCGAGCGCAGTGTCGGATAAGTAACGAAGAGTATGCCCTCGCGCATCCCGATCGGGACACCGAGCTTCCACTGGCCGAGCGGCTGGATGTCGATGGGAAGGCCACCGAGCGCGCTCCAGTCGCGGCGGGCGTCTTCGAGCAAAGCTTCGTTCTTGGAAATCCATATGTGGCGCCGTTCACCCCTCACCCACCGGTCGAGGATGACAGATGCGACTTGCCGGCCTTTGCCTGCACCAGTTCCGTCCCCAAGAAAGTAGCCCATGCGGTAGGCGCGCCCCTCGGCGCTCGCCTTGAGGGCGCAGCCCTTGTCGTCGGGCTCGAACCGGCCCGGCAGATCGCGGGCATGGGCGCTTGCGGCATAGATCAGGGTCTCGGCTTGCGCTGCGGATAAGATGCCTTCAGCAATGATACTCGAGGGAAGCTGAGGCACCACTTCGGGCACGGGTGCGGTTATCGAACCCATCGCGACGGATTCTACCAGCGGTGTCGGGTGGGAGACCGCATTTGCAATTGAGATCCGGCTCGGTCGGTAAGGCAAATAATGCCCAACCTGGCTTTCGATCGGCGCAGGTGCTTCGAGCGGAGTAAATTCAAGCGGCAGTATCGACGGCGCCGCAGCGGCTGGATGGACCTTAAGTGGAGCCGGTTTTGTCCTGTTCGCCACCAGTCGAAGCGGCAAGGCTGGCTTGATGCCGATGCTGGGCTCGGCGGGCAGGCTTACCCGGTCAGGCAGCATATCGATCAGCAGATGAAGCTCGGCAAAGTTTCCAGGCTGGGCGATGATCGGGCTGGTACCATCATCAGCCTTGTCGAGAACCAGGAGCCGGGTAGAGATTGATGTGCCCTGCTTGACGAAACCGCGCTCGATCGTCGCGTTGAGGCGCAACGAGAGGGGACCGGCAATCCCAGCAAGGAACTTCGGAAGCTCGAACCATTCGGGCATCACTGCCACCAGGCGGCCACCGGGCAGAAGGCGCTTCCAGGCAGAACGCAAGTGTCGATCGCCAGTGCGACTATCGTGGCCCCTCTCGATACCGTGCGAATAGGGCGGGTTCATCAGCACCACGCTAGGACCCACGTCGGGCGTGAGAAGTTCGTCGATCAGTTCCCCGTCAAATCCCGTCACTGTCGCCTCCGGAAACACGGCGCCCAAGCATTCGCGGCGAAGCGGCGAAATCTCGTTGAGAGCAAGACGCGCAGCTGCCTTCGCTGCCCATACGCCCAGCATCCCGGTCCCGGCGGACGGTTCGAGAACCAGTTCAGCGGCAGAAATCGCGCATGCCTTTGCAGCCATCCAGGCCAGGCGGGGCGGCGTTGCGAATTGTTGCCACTCGATCTGCTCATCGCTCCGGTTGGACTGGGTCGGAACCAGACGTTCGAGGTGCGTGAATGCCTCAGCGGCGAAGCTGGATGACATCGCAGGTGAAAATTCAGTTGCCTGCGCCAGGAAAAGCACCTGCGCCAATTCAAGTGCGGCATGGGCATCGCGTACGGACCAGCGTCCTTCGGCGTCGCTACCGCCGAAGTGATCGGCCATTGTTGCATTCACAGTGAGCCGTGAGATTGCTTGATCTGCAACGAGCCGCGCGGCCAGCGCCCTCGCCGCTGCCAACACTTGCGGCTCGGCTGGATCGGAGAATGCGAAAGCGGTATTTGCATGTGACATGAGAGACCTCCTGAAGAGGCCCTGGGTTTGTCCGGGTGTCCGTTCAGATGGATCCGTCCGGGGGCCTCACAAGGCCCCAAGCCCGCTTTCCTCTCACCGACATTCAGACCGCAGCTCGGACTGAGCGCATGAGCACATCATTCCAATCATCGCCGGTCTGCTGCGGACGCCTGGTGACAATCAGCCGCCCTTCGCAAGCGTAAGCATTTCGCGCGCGCTCTTCAGCAAGGCGCCCACCCGCATCATTGTCGACAAAGAGATACAGCTCGCGCACCGATTCCGGGATTGTGACCTGGCCGAAGCGTTCGTTTCCCAGCGTCGCCCAGCAGGGAACATTGAACATTTGCATCGTTGAGAGGGCCGTTTCGTTTCCTTCTGCGAGTCCAAGGCGTCCCTCATCCGGGTATGCGAAACGCACCGCGCCAGAACCGGGACTGCCTAACGCACGCCTGGGCTGATCAAATGAAGCCAAGCTGCTTTTTTCCAGATTGAGGAAGGAGCGGTGCAGCGCCAGAATCCCGGCATCACTGCGCACGGCCGCGACCATCGCGGGTAGAAACCGGACAGCACCCTTTGGCCCAAGCGGCATACGCGGGTGGAAACGCAGCTCCGGCGAAGAAATCGTGATGCCTCTGGACACGAGGTACTTCTCGGCGGGGCTGCCAGCGATGGTCGACGCCTCACGCCAGAGCCTCAGCGCATTCCGATTGGCGACTTCCTCGCGCGGTTCGGCCACGATCGGACCACTCGTGCCATCGAACAAGTCCGCAATTCGTATCCCGAGCCCGGCCATGGCTTCTATCACCGCCTCGTTCGTGCAGCCGGCAAAGCAATGAACAAGAATTGCACGCTTCCCGAGCGTGATGCTTAGCGAAGGAGTGCGGTCGTCGTGGGCCGGGCAGCAGCACATCCCGCGCGAACGCGACCAGGTGCCGCCCAGCTGCTCGACTATCTTGCGTGCGCGGGTTTCCATCTGCATGCCTTGGAATTGGGATGATCGGTGTTGGTTCATGGGGGGCATCTCCATCGTAACGTGCCTCCACCCGCGCAGCCTCCGCTCTGCGTCGCTGACGTTTCATTTTCCTACATGATATGTTCTATATATGTTCTTTCTCGATTCGACCAACAAAGGATTCGGGAATGAGACTGAAATGGGCAGTTGCCGCAGTGGCAACGGCAGGATTTGGGTTCGCCCTCCCCGCTCAAGCGCAGGAACTGGAGTCCCCTCAGATGACCGTTGCATCGGAGTCGAGGACCGATGGCTTCCGCGTCGCAGAAGGGACCGATGGCTTTCTTCTCGTCGAACACGGCATTTGGAGAATGCCTCCAGCGGGCTCGTCCGAGCCGCCGGCTACCGATGCAGGTCGAAACTATCTGCCCTACCGATATCCAAAGCCCCCGAGCAGCGCGCCATCGGGCTTTCGTCGGGCCAGCTACCTTCCTCATGTTTACGCTGCTGAGGCTCAATACTCGCTACCAAGCGGCCTTCTCGACGCTCTTGTATGGACGGAATCACGATATAATCCCTTGGCCATCAGCAAGGCCGGGGCCGCAGGCTTGGGGCAATTGATGCCAGGGACAGCGCGCGACCTTGGCGTTTCAAATCGCTTCGACCCCAAGGCGAACATCTTGGGTGCGGCCCGATACCTACGCCAGATGCTGGACAAGTTCGGGGTGGTTCATCTGGCCCTCGCTGCCTACAACGCAGGTCCAGGTGCCGTCGAGCGCGCCGGCGGTATTCCTCGCAATGGCGAGACGCCGGCCTATGTGCGCGAAGTGCTGCGCCATTGGCGTTTTTGAACGGGGGGCGTTGTGAGCGCGGGTCGAATACGCATCTCGGGGACATTAAGCCGTGGCAGGCGCGGAATGATTCTGACTACTGTTGCTGACGATGTCTGGATTATCGAAGGAGAAGATGTCGGTGAGGACTTCATCGGATCTACAGTGACCGTTGATGGCCTTGTCGCGGGCATGGATCGGATACGCGCCGACTGGCTCGGGGTGGAGAGTCATTCTTCCTGACTGTCCTGCGGCGAATATTTAGCGACGAGCAGTAGAACCTCCCTGCCCCACAGCGCGAGAGCTTCGCGTTTTTCATTCGTGTACTGATGCCGATGATAGACCCCGGCGACACCAGCCATTGCCGAGCCGGACTGATGATTGAGAACGGCCTCTGAAACGACCAGCGGTATTCCAATCCTCTGCAGTCCCGTCGCCACCGTCCGGCGAATGTCATGCATGGTGAAATGAGCGGCTTCATAGCCGAGTTTCTCGTCCACGCTTGCCCTTATCCGCTTCCAGGCCTTTGACAGACCACTGACACTGTTTGTGCTGGTGACCTTTGATGCCAGTAGAATTTGGGATTGCTTGTGAGCGTCTTCAGGCGCGATCCCGGCGGCCGCGAAGATGTCCGTGACGACCTCGAGGGACTGTGCGGATAAAGGCACCACGTTTGCCTTGCCGTTTTTCGCCCTGTCTCCTGGTACTGTCCAAACTTTCCCCTTGAAGTCGAACTCGTCGCTAGTGGCGTCGAGCACCTCTCCCCGGCGCTGGGCTGTGAGAATCAACATCTGCACAAGATGACCAAACGGATAGCCATCCTCGACGGCGGCTTGCCACAGTGCAGCGACCTCTCGATCGCTGAGCACCCGGTCGCGAGGCTCGCTCCTTTTTGGGCGCCAGGCGTCCCGGCACGGATTGGCTGGCAAATGCTCTAATCTGGTGAGTGCCCAAGTGTAGAAAGTCGAGAGATGGCGATAAACGATGCGCGCCATCGTGAGGGTCTCCTTGCCCCGCTCGAATGCAATCTTTTCGACAAAGCGGCTGACGTCGCTTCGGGTGATCGAATCGGCAAGGCGGTCGCCTAGCTCAGGTTCAATGTACTTGCGGAAAACCCGATCGAACTCTTTCGCGCTCCGCTTTTTGCCGACGATCTGTTGAGCCAGATATGTCTCGTATAGCTCAGCGACAGTGCCGACACCCTTCGATCCCTTCCTCTTCGCTCCCGGCTTTCTGGCGATGCTTTTGCCTTGCTCAACGTCGACGAGTAGATCCCGCGCCTTGCGACGGGCGTGGGCAAGAGTGAAATTCGGGCCGTGCCGCCCGATAGTCACGTTCAACCATTTACCTTGAACGCGCTTACGCAAGATGTAAGTTTTGGTGCCACTCGCTCCCATTCGGAGCCGCAGACCGGTCACGATGCCATCAGCGACCTCAATTTGCCCGCTTGCAGGCGCTTTCAAACCTGCGATCCGAGCATCTGTCAAACCAACTTTGTTCGCCATATGTTCCTGCTACCTTAGGTAGCTTTTTGTAGTGGATACTGGCGAACATATCAAGAACAATACGGACGATGATTCGCAGAGTTCTGCCGTTTTTGGACGCATGCGGAAGCATAAGGACCCTCTGATTTCAGCTCTTAATCAGCGGGTCCTAGGTTCGAGCCCTAGTGCGTCCACCACCTCCCCCCTTTGCCGTTGCCATTCCTGTCCCGGGCTTTGCCGGGCAGCCGACGGGATCAATTTAACCGAGCGGTTGACTGCGGCGGCGACGCGCGCGATGGTGCAGGCAAATACAAAAGAGATGCACTTCGGGACGAGGAGGAACCATGCGGGGCAAATTGGTGCTTGCGGCGGCTTTGCTTGCCGGGACTTCGTTGATGACAGGGTGCGACAATGCGCGGCAGGTCGTATTCGGCGCCGAAGAGGTAAAGGACACCCCCTATCCCGAGCGCGTGTTCTGGGGCGATACCCACCTGCATACCGCCAACTCGGTCGATGCCTTCGGTTTCGGCAACCGCCTGATGCCCGAGGATGCCCTGCGCTTTGCGCGTGGTGAAGAAGTCACCTCGAGCACCGGGGTCAAGGCCAAGCTCGCCCGTCCGCTCGATTTCCTGGTCATCACCGATCACTCGGAAGGCCTTGGCTCGACCAAGGCGCTCTACGATGCGCCGCGAATGATGATTTCCGATCCGCAGCTGCGGCGCTGGCACGATCTGATGCACCAGGGTCCGCAGGGATCGCTTCAGGCCACCGCCGAGCTGCTTGACGCGCGCGCGCACAACAAGCTGCCGCTCTCGCTCAATCAGGATGGCAAGGCCGAAGAGCGTACCCGCTCGATCTGGAACGCGCATATCAAGACGGTTGACAGCTACAACGAGCCGGGGCGGTTCACTGCCTTCCTCGGGTTCGAATATACCCTGATGGACGGCGGCAACAACCTGCACCGCAACGTCATCTTCCGTGACAGCGGCGACAAGGTGAAGACCGTCCTGCCTGCCTCTCCCGAGAGCCTGGTGGTGCCCGACAAGCTGTGGGATTACATGGATGCCTATGAGAAGAGCACCGGGGGCAAGGTGCTGGCGATCCCGCACAACTCGAACGTTTCCAACGGCCTGATGTTCATGATGACCGATCCTTCGGGCGGTCCGATGAGCGCGGCCTATGCCCGGCGCCGCGCCGCGCATGAGCCGGTGGTGGAAATCACCCAGATCAAGGGCGACAGCGAAGCCCATCCCTTCATGTCCCCCAACGACGAGTTTGCCGGTTACGGCACCGCCGGGTGGGATACCAACAACCTGCTCGGCTCGCAGCCGACCAAGCCCGGCGACTTGCCCGGCTCCTACGTGCGCGAGGCGCTCAAGCGCGGGATGCAGATCGAACAGCGCACCGGCGCCAACCCCTACAAGTTCGGGGTAATCGGATCGACCGACAGCCACACCGCACTCTCGACAGCGGACGAGAACAATTTCTTCGGCAAGCACGCCGGGGTCGAGCCCAATCCGCACCGCGCCACCGATACCTTTGTGCCCGGTGTGCCGATCGAACGGGTCGGGCGGATGAATTGGCAATCGCTCGCCAGCGGCTATGCTGCGGTCTGGGCGACCAGCAACACCCGCCACGCGATCTTCGATGCGATGATGCGGCGCGAGGTCTATGCCACCACCGGGCCGCGCATGGTTGTGCGGGTGTTCGGCGGCTGGGATTTCACCGCCGCCGACCTCAAGGGCGACTGGGTCAAGGCCGGTTACGCACGAGGGGTGCCGATGGGCGGCGAGATGAAGGCCGGCAAGGGCAAGCCCAGCTTCATCATTTCCGCGCTCAAGGATCCGATCGGCGCCAATCTTGACCGGGTCCAGGTGGTCAAGGGCTGGGTCGACAAGGCCGGCAATGCCCACGAGAAGGTGTTCGACGTGGTCTGGTCGAGCCCGGAAACCCGCAAGATCAACGGCGGCAAGGTCCCTGCCGTGGGCGATACGGTCGATCTTGCCACCGCGACCTACAAGAACTCGATCGGTGCCCCCACGCTGGCGACGGTGTGGTCCGATCCCGAATTCGATCCGGGCCAGCGCGCGTTCTATTATGTGCGCGTGCTCGAAATCCCCACCCCGACCTGGGTGAGCTATGACGCGGTGCGCTACAAGCTCACCCTGCCGCCCGAAATCCTGCGCAAGCACCAGGAGCGGGCCTATACCTCGGCGATCTGGTACAATCCGGCCGGGTAAGCGACAGAATAACGAGAGGATTTGAAAACATGCGCAAGCCGATTATCGCCGCCGCGATCCTGCTGGCCTCCACCGCGCTGGTCTCTGGCTGTGACAAGGTCAAACAAGCCGTGAGCGGTGGTGCCGAGGTAAAGGACACCGCCTATCCCGAGCGCGTATTCTGGGGCGATACCCACCTGCACACCGCCAACTCGCCCGATGCCTTCGCCTTTGGCAACCGCCTGCTCCCCGAAGATGCGCTGCGCTTTGCCAGAGGCGAGGAAGTGACCAGTTCCTCGGGGGTCAAGGCCAAGCTTGACCGGCCGCTCGATTTCCTGGTGATCTCGGACCACTCGGATGGCCTCGGCTCGATGATGGACCTGTACAACGCGCCGCGGATCATGATTACCGAACCGCACATGCTGCGCTGGTACGACATGATGCATTCGGGCCAGGAAGGCGCCAGCAGGGCCGCTGCCGAAATCATCGATGCCAAGGCCAACAACACCCTGCCGCCCGAATTGGTCAATCCCGAAGGTTCTGAAAAGCGCATGCGCTCGACCTGGGAAAAGAACATCGACGCGGTGGAGGACTATAACCAGCCAGGCAAGTTCACCGCCTTCTTCGGGTTTGAATATACCTTGATGGATGGCGGCAGGAACCTGCACCGCAACGTGGTGTTCCGCGACGGGCCCGACAAAGCGCGCAGCGTTCTGCCGCTGATGTCGTTTGGAACCACCGTTCCCGATCAGCTGTGGGATTACATGGACGCCTATGAGAAGAGCACCGGGGGCAAGGTGCTGGCGATTCCGCACAATTCCAACATGTCGAACGGCAAGATGTTCATGCTGACCGATCCTTCGGGCGGCCCGATGAGCGCGGCCTATGCCCGCCGCCGCGCGGCGCATGAGCCGGTGGTGGAAATCACCCAGATCAAGGGTGACAGCGAAGCCCATCCCTTCATGTCCCCCAACGATGAGTTCGCCGGTTATGGCACCGCCGGGTGGGAACTGGGCGATCTGATGATGGTTGAGCGCACCACGCCCGAAATGCAGCCCGGTTCCTACGTGCGCGAAGCGCTCAAGCGCGGGATGCAGATCGAACAGCGCACCGGCGCCAACCCCTACAAGTTCGGGGTGATCGGATCGACCGACAGCCACACCGCGCTCTCCACCGCGGATGAAAACAACTATTTCGGCAAGTTCCCGGTGGTCGAGCCGAGCAATCATCAGCGCGCGCTCGAAGCCCAGAACCTGGGCTCGCGGCAGGGGCGCTTCGGCTGGAACTATCTCGCCAGCGGTTATGCCGCGGTCTGGGCGACCAGCAACACCCGCGCGGCGATCTTCGATGCGATGATGCGGCGCGAGGTCTATGCCACCACCGGTCCGCGCATGGTGGTGCGGGTGTTCGGCGGCTGGGACTTCACCGCCGCCGATCTCAAGGGCGACTGGGTCAAGGCGGGTTACGCTCGCGGGGTGCCGATGGGCGGCGAGATGAAGGCCGGCAAAGGCAAGCCCAGCTTCATCATTTCCGCGCTCAAGGACCCGATCGGGGCCAATCTTGACCGGGTCCAGGTGGTCAAGGGCTGGGTCGACAAGGCCGGAAACAGCCACGAGAAGGTGTTCGACGTTGTCTGGTCGAACCCCGAGACCCGCAAGGTCAGCGGCGGCAAGGTGCCTACCGTGGGCGATACGGTCGATGTGAACACCGCAACCTATCAGAACACCATCGGTGCGCCCACACTGGCGACAGTGTGGTCCGATCCCGAATTCGATCCGGGCCAGCGCGCGTTCTATTATGTGCGCGTGCTCGAAATCCCCACCCCGACCTGGGTCGATTTCGACAAGGTCCGTTTCAAGCTGACCCTGCCGCCGGAAATCCCGCTCAAGGGACAGGAACGCGCCTATGCTTCGGCGATCTGGTATTCGCCAGCCGCCTGACGGGAGACTTTTATGACCTGGCGAAGCCGCGCAGCCACCGTGCTGCGCGAACCACTGGCGCATTTCCTGATCGCCGGCGCATTGGTCTATGCCCTGCTTGCGGGCCGTGCTCCCGACATCGGGGAGCGGCGGATCGTGGTCAACGAGGAAGTCGTTTCGCGTATCGCGGACCGCTTCGCATTGACTTTTCGCCGCGCTCCCACTCCCGACGAGCTTGATGGCCTGATCAGCGATTATGTTCACGATCAGGTCTATTACCGCGAGGCATTGCGGCTCGGACTCGACAAGGACGATGAAGTTGTGATGCGCCGGATGCGCAACAAGATGGTCTCGATCGCCACCAGCGATGCCGAGGCCGCCGAGCCGGGCGACGCCGAGCTGCAAAAGCTGCTCGACAAGGATCCCGGGCGCTACGCGCGCGAGCCGCAGATCACCTTCAGTCAGCTCTATTTCGGTGCCGACAGTCCGGCGGCGCGCGCAGCAGCGAACGAAGCGCTGGCCCTGGCGGCCAAGGGAGAGGATGCCTCGCGCCTGACCCAGCCCGCGCCGATCCAGGATCACTATGCCAAATCCCCCGGCAGCGATGTCGCGGCGGTTTTCGGCGATGAATTTGCGGGTGCCATTACCAGGCAGCCGCGCGGGAAATGGGTGGTGATGACTTCGGGCCTGGGGTTGCATCTGGTCCGCTTGGAGGCACTCGACTCCCCCGCTCCGCCGAGCGTGGCCGAGGCCCGCCAGCAACTCGCCAACGATTGGCGCAACGCTGCGACCCGCAAGGCCGAGGACGAGGCCTATCGCAAGATCGTTTCGGGTTATGACGTGGTGATCGAGCTGCCCGGAAAATGATCCGCCGCGCGATCCTGTTGCTGCTCGTCGCGCTGGCCGGGTTTGCCATGCCCGCCCACGCGGATGAGCTGCGTCCGGGCTATCTGGAGCTGACCCAGCGCGATGCGACGCACTGGAAAGTGCTGTGGAAGGCGCCGATCCTGGGCGGCCTCGCCACCCGTTCGCACCCGCTACTACCCGGTTTCTGCACCCTCAGCCAAGGCAAGTCCGACCTGTCCGGCGGATCGGTGGTGGTTGCCGCCGAAGCGACCTGCACCCGCCCGCTCGATGGCCTGAAGGTGGGCCTCGACGGGATGGAGGCAGCTTTTACCGACGCGCTTGTGCGGGTCGCGCCGCTCGGCCGTCCGGTTCAGGCGGCCCGGATCACGCCCGAGCAGCCCAGCATGATCGTCGCCGCGGTTCCCGATCGCTGGGAAGTTGCCCGGACCTATCTGGTGCTGGGGATCGAGCACATCCTGACGGGGTACGATCACCTGCTGTTCGTGATCGCTCTGGTGCTGTTGCTCGGGCGGCCGTGGGAGGTGGTGCGTGCGGCGACCGCCTTTACCGTGGCCCATTCGATTACCCTGGCGGGAACGACACTGGGCTTGTTCGGGCTTGCTCAGGCTCCGGTCGAGGCGCTGATTGCCCTGTCGATCGTGTTTCTGGCGGTGGAGATCGTCAAGCAGGAGGAAGGTGCGCCGCGCCTGTCGGAGCGTATCCCCTGGGTGGTCGCTTTCCTGTTCGGGTTGCTGCACGGGTTCGGCTTTGCCGGAGCCCTGCGCGAGATCGGTCTGCCCGAAACCGACGTGCCGATGGCGCTCTTGACCTTCAATGTCGGGGTCGAGCTCGGGCAACTGGTTATCATCGGGGGCGTGCTGGCGCTGATCGCGCTGGTGCGGCGCTTCGCTCCACCCGCCCAGCGCCCCGCGACCATAGCCGCAACCTACGCAATCGGAATCACGGCGAGCTTCTGGTTCCTGCAGCGGCTGCTGTGACCGCACCGGCGCGCCTGCCCGGGCTTGAAGCCCAGCGCGCGATCGCGGCCCTGCTGGTGGTGGGGCTGCACGTTCAGGCGGTGTTCGGGATCTGGCTGCCGGGCTGGTTTTCCAAGGGCTACCTCGCGGTCGATTTCTTCCTGATGCTTTCGGGCTTCCTGATGATGCGCCATACGGGACCAAAGCTGACTGCCGGGCTTTCGCCGCTGGCCTTCCTTGCCGCGCGCTATCGCCGGTTGTGGGGGGTAATGGCGCTGGGCGGACTGATCGGGGCACCGTTTCTGTGGAGCCGCGCGGGAAGTCTTGACGCCTTCCTGCCGCCCTTCGCCGCCAACCTGGCGCTGCTGCCCTTCCCGTTCGACGGTGTGCTGTTCGCGCTCAATATTCCCGCCTGGTACGTGTTCTTTGAACTGGTCGCCAATGCGGTGTTCGCGCTGGTACTGTTTCGCCTGCCGACCATGTGGCTGGCGCTGCTGGCGGCGGCTCTGCTTGCCGCGACGGTGCGGGTTGCGCTGGACTTCGATACACTCGATCTCGGAGCCAGGCCGGAGACGTTCCTGCCTGCTTTCCCGCGCATCTTCCTGGCCTTTACGCTTGGCATGCTTGCCGCACGCATGACCCTGCCGCGGATCCCCGGCGCTCTGGGCCTCGCCGCCCTCCCCTTTGCCGCAATCGGGAGCCGGGTGATCGAATGGACCGGCGCGGGCTTCGATCTGGCCTTTGTTCTGCTGGCCTGCCCCATTGCGCTGATCGGCGCGCTCGATTGGCGGCATGACGGCCCTCTGATCCGGGCAGGCGGCGTGGCTTCGTTTCCCCTCTTCGCGGTGCATTTGCCGGTACTCGAGGCCATGCGCGAGCTTGGCTTTGTTTGGCCGGCCGCGCTTTGCGCCGCACTGCTGAGCGCGGGAGCAATCGCATGGTGGACAAATCGCCCTCGGCGCAGCATGGCAAGCCCCACAATTTGAGGAGATCTTCGATGGACGCCGCCGTTCTCTATGAGCTGGACAGCCAGGGCATTGCCACGATCACGCTCAACCGCCCGGAGCTGCGCAATCCGATCTCCGAAGCCGATGTGATCGAAGGGCTGCTGGACACGCTCGAGAGGATCGAGGGCGATCCTGCGGTCCGCGTCGCGATCCTGACCGGCGCGGGCAAGGGCTTTTCCTCTGGCGGAAACATCAACGCGATGAAGCCGGGCTCCGGGCTTAACGCCGGGCTTCCGGCGCGCACCCGGGGCAACTACAAGCGCGGCATCCAGCGCCTTCCGCTGGCCTTCGCCGCGCTGGAAGTGCCGGTGATCGCGGCGGTGAACGGCCCGGCGATCGGTGCCGGGCTCGATCTGGCCTGTATGTGCGATCTGCGCATCGCGGGCGAAAGCGCCAAGTTCGCCGAGAGTTTCGTCAAACTGGGGATCATCCCCGGCGATGGCGGTGCCTGGCTGTTGCAGCGCGTGGTGGGGTTTTCCAAGGCTGCGGAAATGTCGCTGACCGGCGACATGCTCGATGCCGCCGAGGCACTGGCTTGCGGTCTGGTCTCTCGGGTCGTGCCCGACGCCGATCTGATGGACGCGGCCCGCGCGCTGGCCGGCAAGATCGCCGCCAATCCGCCCTTCGCCGTGCGCATGACCAAGCGGCTGCTGTGGGAGGCGCGTCGGGCGGATCTGGCGACGGTGCTGGAAATGTCTGCGGCGATGCAGGCCGTAGCCCATTCGACCGGCGACCATGAAGAGGCGGTCAACGCCTTTATCGAAAAGCGCACTCCGACATTCAAGGGCGATTGATGGTTCGGAATGTGATTTGAAGGTTTGGTTATCACATTCTGATGTGATAACCCGCGAATCATGGCTACGAACATCATCGATCGCGTCCGTCGGCTGGTTGCCGATGGCGGCATGTCTCGCTCCGGCCTGGCCCGCGCGGCCGGGCTTCACGCCAACACCCTGCGCGATTGCACCGAGCCGGACTGGAACCCCACCAGCGAAACCCTGCGCAAGCTCGAAGCCTTCCTGTGGGACAGCGACGATGCCCCGGTGCTGGTTGGGATCGAGGAGATCATCGAGGAAGCGCGCAACGGGCGGATGTTCATCCTGGTCGATGACGAAGACCGAGAAAACGAGGGCGATCTGGTGATCCCGGCGCAGATGGCCACCCCCGACGCGGTCAATTTCATGGCCACCCATGGGCGCGGGCTGATCTGCCTCACCCTGACCCGCGAACGCACCGAGCATCTCGGCCTTGAGCTGATGAGCCGCAACAACGGTACCCGCCACGAAACCGCCTTCACCGTCTCGATCGAGGCGCGCGAGGGCGTGACCACGGGAATTTCCGCCGGAGACCGCGCCCGCACGGTGGCGGTAGCGATCGACGCCGCCAAGGGCCGCCAGGACATCGTCACCCCCGGCCATGTCTTCCCGCTGATCGCACGCGACGGCGGAGTTTTGGTTCGCGCCGGGCATACCGAGGCATCGGTCGATATCGCCCGGCTTGCCGGCCTCAACCCCTCGGGCGTGATTTGCGAGATCATGAACGAGGACGGGTCCATGGCCCGGCTCGACGATCTGATCCCCTTTGCCCGCCGCCACGGCCTCAAGATCGGAACGATCCGCGACCTGATCGAATACCGCCGCAAGCACGATCATCTGGTCGAATGCGTCAGCGAAGCCCCGTTCACCTCCGACTATGGTGGAGACTGGACTGCAAAATCCTTTCGCAACAAGGTCGACGGTGCGGTGCATATCGTGCTGCAAAAGGGGACGGTCGCGCCCGGCGAGCCAACCCTTGTGCGGATGCACGCAATCTCGATCTATTCCGATGTGCTGGGTCAGCCAGGACCGCGCAAACGCATCCTGCAGCGCGCGATGGCGCAGATCGGCCAGCACGGCAGCGGTGTGATCGTGCTGCTGATGCCAAGCAGCTCCGATCAGCTCTCGGCCGAGGTTGGCGGGATCAAGCTGGCCGACATGGATTTGCGCGCCTATGGGATCGGGGCACAGATTCTTGCCGATCTGGGCATTGGCGACATGATCCTGTTGACCAATGCCCACCGCAACATCATCGCGCTGGATGGCTACGGCCTCAACATCGTTGGCGAACAAGCCATCCCGGGAGACTGACAGACATGGCCCGTTTTCTTATCGTCGAAGCCCGCTTCTACGATCACCTCAACGATATGCTGATCGCTGGCGCCAAGGCCGCGATCGAGGCGGCCGGGCATCAGGCCGATGTCATCACCGTCCCCGGCGCGCTCGAAATCCCCGGCGCGATCGTGCTGGCCGACCAGGCCCAGATCTATGACGGCTTTGTCGGCATCGGCGTGGTGATCCGGGGCGAAACCTATCACTTCGAGATCGTCGCGGGAGAAAGCGCGCGCGGGATCATGGCGCTGACCATGGACGGCATGGCGATCGGCAACGGCATCCTGACCGTGGAGAATGAGGAGCAGGCGCTGATCCGCGCCGATCCGGCACAGAAGGACAAGGGCGGTGAGGCTGCCAAGGCCGCGATCGCATTGCTCGCCCTCAAGGAGAAGTTCGCATGAGCCGCCACCCTTCCCTCGCCGGGCTCAAGCTGGTGCTTGGCGGCAATGTCTTCGGCTGGACGGCAGACCGCGATACCAGCTTCGAGGTGCTCGACGCCTTCTATGAGGCAGGCGGGCGAATGGTCGATACGGCCGAAGTCTATTCGGCCTGGGTTCCGGGCCACAAGGGCGGCGAAAGCGAGACCGTGATCGGCGCCTGGATGAAGGACCGCGGGGTGCGCAAGGACATGCGCATCGCCACCAAGACCGGCGTGATGGCGCGGCCGGGCGATCTCAAGCCCGAGAACCTGCGCGAGCGGCTCGCCGGATCGCTTGAGCGGCTGCAAACCGACTATGTCGATCTCTACTACGCCCACCGCGACGATCCCGAGACCCCGCAGGACGAAGTTGCCGATGGCTTTGCGGCGCTGATGGCCGAGGGCCTGATCCGTGAGGCCGGTGCCTCGAACTTCACCGAGGAACGCCTGCGCGGCGCCCTCGCCGCAGCCAAGGCGCGCGGGGTGAGGGGCTATGGCGTGCTCCAGAACCAGTACAACCTGCTCGAGCGTGCGGACTTCGATCCCGATTTCCAGAACTTCTGCGTCGCCAACGATATTGTCATGTTGCCGTACTATGGCCTCGCCAGCGGATACCTGACCGGAAAGTACCGCAAGCCGGCCGATTTCGACCGCTATCCGCGCGGTGCGACCCTGCGCAAGTATGAGGCCAATGGTCCCGCGCTGCTTGCGGTGATGGACCGCATCGCCGCCGAATGCGAAGCAACCCTGGCGCAGGTCGCGTTGGCCTGGCTGCTCGATCAGCCCGGTATCGCCGCGCCGATCGCCAGCGCCACCACCCCGGACCAGCTCGACGAACTGATCGAGGCGCTCGAGATCGAGCTGATGCCCGATCAGATCGAACGGCTCGACGCGGTCGTCGCCAAGCTTCAGGGATGATGCCGATTGCCCCGCTGCTGATGCTGGCATCGGGGGCGCTTCACGCGGTGGTCAACGCCATCCTCAAATCGGGCGGAGACAAGATGTCGAGCCGCGCGCTGATCGATGGATCGAGCGCGCTGCTCGTGCTGCCTTTCGCGCTGTGGATGCGCTTCCCCTGGGCCTCGCTACCCTGGCTGGCGGGATCGATGCTGGTCCACGTGATCTACCTGGTCTGCCTGATCAAGGCCTTTGAGACCGCCGACATGAGCGCGGTCTATCCGGTAATGCGTGGCAGCGCCCCGGCCCTAGCGGCGGCTGTCGCGGTGCTGTTCCTGGGCGATCCGATCTCGTGGACGGTGGTGGCCGGGATTTCCCTGGTTACTGCGGGCACCCTCGCCGTGGCCTGGTGGAACACGCCCGGCAGCAAGGCGCTCGCCTGGGCGCTGGCGACCGGAGCGATGACCGCACTCTATACGGTGCTCGACGCGCAGGGATCGCGCGCGGCGGGTTCCGCGTTCGATTACATCGTGTGGTTCTTCCTAACCCTTGGCGGGACAATCGGCCTGCTCTTTGCCGTGTGGCGCGGCCCGGTGTTTCTGCTTACCGCGCGCGAACAGTGGAAACCGGGATTGATCGCAGGTGCCCTTTCGCTCGGAACCTATGGCCTGGCACTTGCCGCCTATCGGCTGGGCGATGTCCCGCGTCTGGCGGCAATCCGTGAAAGCTCGATCCTGTTCGGGGTGGCGATTGCCCTGTTTGTGCTCAAGGAACGGGTCGGCAAGGCCCGGATGCTCGGCGCCTGCGCGATCGCGGCGGGAACCGTTGTGCTGCTGACTCGGCCTTAGCCCAGGTCCATGAACCCTTCGAGGCCGTAAGGCCGGTAGGGGCCGAGGATCAGCTGCTCGAACACGCCGAAGCCCTCGCCGCGTTTGTCGCTGACGACGCGGCAGGGCAGCTGGACGTGGAAATTGTCGAGCTGGCCGGGATTGCACTGCGCCAGCCCGAAATCCTCGCGCTCAACTTCCAGCACCCCGTGATACAGCCCGTGGCCCCATTTGGGCGAGGTATAGCCGATCCCGCGCATCTGGAAGCGGCCAACAGGCTCGAAGGTCAGCGTTTCGGGGCCATCGGGCCCTTCGACCGTCAGCGTGCCGCGCTCGGGCCAGCGGGTACCCTGCTCAAGCGGCGAGGCCATTTCGCCGTCGCTGTCAAACAGTGCTGCGGCATCGGCGCCGTCGGGAGCGATCACCGCACGGGTGTTCCACTTGTTGCCCTTGGCATCGGCGTTGACGTGGAAGAACAGGCTCGAATCCGCGAAGTTCACCGGGGTCCACTGCCAGAAGAAGCCCGGGATCACCCCGGCCCCATGGGGCTGTTCGTCGCGCGCGCCCACCGGGCGCACACCCCAGCTGCGGTCGCGCGTGCCCGCCGTGCCCGGCGCGCAGTGCTGCCGAACCCCGTCGATCTCGATCCACCCGGAATAGTGCCCGTTCTGGGTCAGCCGGGTATAGTCCATTAAGGTGCGCGGGCCGATCCGGTGGATGAATCGCGGTTCCTCGATCGGAAAGGCGCGGCCGGTGAAAATCAGATCGGCCCTGATCCCCTCTCCATCTACTGTCACGCGCAGCTTGTGGAGCGGTTCGATCACCTCGATCCGGATCGGCCCACAGTGCAGGTCCATCCGCTCCATTCCCAGCTCGCGGCTGGCGTGGACATTGTATTGCACCCCGTCGCGGATCGCGGAGAAGTGCGCGTCGGCCACGTTCAGGTGCGGATAGATGCCGAACGCCACGGCAAAGAACCCCGAACCGTCCGGGGCATAGCCGTTGAAGAAATAGCGATCGTAGAAATTGCGATCGGTCCCGGCATAGGCCACCGGCTCGGGGGTCTGATGCAGTGGGTAATCATCGCCTTTGGTCAGTACCATTTCTGCTACTCCTTGCCCGTTTCGCGCGGGGGCACCGCGGCAATGGTTCCCTGCGCTGCGGCGCAGAGCCGTTCGCTCCCGTCCGCGATGGCAAAGACGTCGCACCGCACCACCGCCTGGGTGCGCCACGCCGCCACGACGCTGGCCCGCGCAACCAGCGCCTCACCCACGGCTGGGCGGACGTAGTTGATCTTCATCTCGGCGGTGACGATCTGCCCGCTCAGCGTGATTCCGCCGGCAATGGTCAGGGCATTATCGGCCAGATAGCTCACCAGCCCGCCATGGGCGAAGCCGTGCTGCTGGAGCAGTTCGGGACGCAGCGCCAGACGAAGTTCTGTCATGTCGGGCGATAGCGCCGCCATTTCGGTGCCGAGCAGCACGCTGAACGGCTGCGCGGCAAGCACCTTTCGGCCATAGGCCAAGAGCTCGGCAGGTGGCATTTCGGCCTTGCTCATGCGGTGAGCTTTTTCAGACTGCCGTGCTGCAAGGCCAGCGCGCAACCGCCCCGGGCCATCGACAGGAAATTCTCATCCCCGCGCGGCGTGCGCTCGACATAGGCGGCGCTGAACACCGCGGTGGAAATGCCGTGGATCGCCCCGACCACGTAATCGTCCCACACCCGATCGCGGCTCAGCGGCACCCCGCGCGCGGTCATCTCGGCGCAGTAGAGATCGAGCAGTTCGCCCTCGTGCGCGCTGCGCAGCGCATCGCCGATCCCGGTACCCAGGAAATAGCCGATGTCGGTCAGCCCATTGCCCACCGCAACGGTCTGCCAATCGAGCACCGCGATCGGCTCGGCCCCGCCTTTGATAGCGAACAGCATGTTATCGAGCCGGAAATCGCCGTGGATGATGCATTGCGGGCCGGCCTCGCGGCTGAACCAGTGGTCGCGCGCTTCGTTGAGTTCTTCGCACAGCGCCATGAATTCCGGCTCGAGGCTATCTGCATATCGCTCGCGAAAGATCGCCTGGGCATTGCCGTATAGCGCCTTGACCTGATCGGCCACGCCCGGCCTCGGCTGAAGCCAGTCCAGACCGGTCAGCGCGGTATTGTTCCAGCTTGGTGCATGGATCGCGGCGGCCTGGCGGATCGCGGCGCGGGCATCGCCGGAAGAGCAGCTCGCCAACTGGTTGCCCCCGCGCGCCGGGCCCAGATCCTCGAAGATCAGCACGAAATCGACCCCGTCGTCGGCAATCTCAGCCGCGATCACGCCCGGCGTCCTCACGCCCAATTGCGGCGCGACCGCGCGATAGAAACCGACCTCCTTGGCATAGAGACCAAAGGCGGCGGCGGTGGCGCGGCTGGTGGCGTCGGCGGCAGGGAATTTGCCGGCAACCGTTGGCGGACCGGCTCCTTCTTGCGCGTAATTCAGGTGAAAGCGCGCGGAATCCCCGACCTGCCCGGTGCCGATCGGCTCCCAGCGCAGCCCGGTGACTTCGGCGCCAAGCTTTTCGCCCAGCCAACTGGGCGTGACCGCATCGGGATGCGTCGGAAACGCGCTCATCCAGAACCTCTCGGCACTTGTTTAAGCGAACGATTAAACGAGTGTCGAGGAACTGGCAACTGGATCAGGACAGGCGTCCGAACGCCCCTGCCCCGGCATAGCGCGCGGCATCGCCCAGCTCTTCCTCGATGCGGATCAGCTGGTTGTATTTGGCAAGCCGATCGGAGCGGGCGAGGCTGCCGGTCTTGATCTGGCCGCAGTTGGTCGCCACCGCCAGATCGGCGATGGTCGCGTCTTCGGTCTCGCCCGAACGGTGGCTCATCACCGCAGTATAGCCCGCGCGCTGAGCAATGCTCACCGCATCGAGCGTTTCCGACAGCGAGCCGATCTGGTTGACCTTGACCAGCAGTGAATTGGCCAGGCCCTTGTCGATCCCCATGGTCAGGCGCTTGGGGTTGGTCACGAACAGATCGTCGCCCACCAGCTGAACCTTGCCGCCGATCTTGTCGGTCACGGCCTTCCAGCCCTCGAAATCGTCTTCGCTCATGCCATCCTCGATCGAGACGATCGGATAGTCCGCGCACAGCGCGGCAAGGTAGTCGGCCATTTCCACCGGGCTCAGCGAAAGCCCTTCGCCGCTGATCTCGTACTTGCCGTTGCGGAAGAATTCGGTCGCCGCGCAATCGAGCGCCAGCTTGATATCGCTGCCTGCCTTGAAACCGGCCTTGCCGATCGATTCCATGATGAAATCGAGCGCGGCGCGGGTGCTGGAAAGGTTCGGAGCAAAGCCGCCCTCATCGCCAACCGCCGTCGCCAGCCCCTTGTCATGCAGCCCCTTCTTGAGGGTGTGGAACACCTCGGCGCCCCAGCGGACCGCCTCGGCCAGGCAATCGGCGCCGACCGGCATGATCATGAATTCCTGAAAGTCGATCGGATTGTCGGCATGCTCGCCGCCGTTGATGATGTTCATCATCGGCACCGGCAGGACATGCGCGGAAACCCCGCCGATATAGCTGTAGAGCGGCAGCCCGCGCGCATTGGCTGCGGCCTTGGCGACGGCGAGCGACGTTCCCAGGATCGCGTTGGCACCCAGGCGGCCCTTGTTCTCGGTTCCGTCGAGCGCGATCATCGTGGCGTCGATGTCGCGCTGGTCCTCGGCATCGAGGCCCAGCAGCGCGTCGCTGATCTCGGTGTTGACCGCGTTCACCGCCCCGAGCACGCCTTTGCCGAGGTAGCGCGCCTTGTCGCCATCGCGCAGCTCGACTGCCTCATGCGCGCCGGTCGATGCGCCCGAAGGCACGGCGGCGCGGCCGAAGCTGCCATCATCGAGAAGAACGTCAACCTCGACCGTGGGATTGCCACGGCTGTCGAGGATCTCGCGAGCGTGGATGTCGATGATCGCGGTCATGGCAGGTTCAACTCCTTTGGGGCATTTTCCCGGCTCCCTAGGCAGCGCGGGGGCAACAGGCAAGTTGCAAAGCCCTTGCGCTCAAGCGAATACGTTACCACATCCAAAGCAAGCCCCGCGCCGGGGCGCAGTTGAAAGGGCAAGCCATGGCCAAGACTCCCGCCACAACCTCCAAGACCGCTCCCGCCAAGAAGCCCGCCGCGAAGAAGGCTGCGCCTGCCAAGGCGGCGGCTCCCGCCACGGGCGAAGCCAAGGCCAAGTTCGCCAAGGCGATCGAGGAAGCGCGCGCCGGGGCCAAGGCGCTGACCAGCGAAGCCGGAGCCAAGGCCGGCGCCTATAAGGAGCAACTGGCGGCCAAGAGCGGCGACTGGGTTGAGGAAGCCAAGGATCTGGCCGGGCAGGCCAAGGACCGCGCGGGCGAACTCGCGGTCGAAGGCAAGGCCAAGACCAGCGACGCGATCGCCAGCCTGGGCAAGATCGTGGCCGACAGCGCCCCCTCGATCGACGAGAAGCTGGGCACTCGCTATGGCGACTATGCCCGCACCGCCGCGCGTTCGATGCAGGAAACCGCCGCCAGGATCGAGGCCAAGGACCTGACCGAGCTGGGCGAGGACGCCAAGGATTTCGTGCGCCGCAAGCCCGGTGTGGCGATCGGTATTGCCGCCGCGTTCGGCTTCCTGATCTCGCGTTTGTTCAAGGGTGGATCGTCCGAAGATTGACAAGCGCGCGCGCAGCGGGCTTGTCTGACCGGCAATGGATGATGAACAGCCCCCGCCGATCGCCCCTGAGGGTGAGGACGCGCGCGACCGTTCGCTGGTGGATGATCTGCGCCAGCTTGCCAACGATGGACGCGTGCTGCTTGAGGCCGAACTGGCCTATCAGAAATCGCGCGCGGTGGTGGCCGGTCAGGGGGCGAAAGGGATCGCCGGATGGCTGGCGCTGGCGCTGGCGCTGGTGTTCTTCGCGCTGATGGCACTGGTGCTGGGGCTGATGCTGGTGCTGGCCCCGCTCATCGGGGGGCTTGGTGCCACTTTGGTGACGGTGCTGGGTCTGCTGCTTGCGGCCGGTCTTTCTGCCTGGGCCGCCAAGCGGCGCTGGGATGGCGTATCGCGGGCCCTCGCCGAAGATGAGGCGAAGGAAGGGGCGGTGCCATGAGCGATCCCGGCGATCGTCTTGCCGCCGAGCGTGCCCGGCGCAACCAGGCGCGCGGGGCCTTCGATGCCAACCTCGCGCAGATCAAGACCGACCTGGCCGCGCGCGGGGTCGGTGGGCGGATTGCCGATCAGGCCGGGGCCGAGGTCCGCGGTGCGGTGAAGGAAGGGCTCGCAGTAGCCCGGGAAAGCAAGGGCATCATCGCCGCCACGCTCGCCGCGCTCGGCCTGTGGTTCTTCCGGGTGCCGCTAATCACAATGGTGCGCCGCCACCTATTCAAGGCCGCCGATCCAGCCCCGGTTCAGGAAGATTGACAAATGGGGGCAAGCAGCCCCCAAGGAGTTCCCAGACGTGACCCAGACCGACCCGCGCAGCGAACGGATCGAGGAAAAGATCGCCGCCTCGCAAGAACGCCTGACCCGGGAAAGCGGCGCCCTGCCGCCGGTTCCGCGCCGCGCGCAGCTGCCCGATGCCTATCCGCCCGAGGACTATCGCTCGCTCGCCGCCGAATACCCCTGGCTGGTGCTTGCAGCCGGAGCCGGACTGGGCCTGCTTGCCGGTGCGTTGCTGCCCAGGAAGGCCGGGAGCAAACTGGGCGGCAAGGCCCTGGGTCTGGCCGCAATGGCCGGAGAGCTTGGGCTGTCGCTCGCCGCCCAGGCGCGCGACAAGGCGGGTGAGAGTACTGCCGAGCTGCGTGACAGCGCCGGACGCAAGGCGACGGCCACGCGAAATGCAGCCGCCAGCCTGGCACGCGGCGCCATTCGCGCCGCCTCCAGGGTTCGCACGACGAGGAAATGACCGCAGCAGCAGCTTGCGCGCCGCGCAGGAATTGCTAAGGCGCGCGCTTCCAATCCCCGGGAGCAATCATGAGCACGCAGAATCTTCACCTCGTCATCGGCGGACGGGTCAAGGACCCGCAGCACCTCGAGTTCGAGGATCTGTCAAAGGTCGATTTCGTCGGCGTGTTTCCCGACTATGCCAGCGCCGAGGAAGCGTGGCGCTCGGCCGCCCAGCGCACGGTTGACGATGCGGCGATGAAATATGTGGTGGTGCACCTGCACCGCCTGCTCCAGCCGGACATGCTCAAGCGCTGAAACCCGCAGGGCGCACGGTCGATCAGATGAATTCGATCTTCTCGACCGCGTAAAAACGGTCGCCCGAGGGCACCGTAACCTCGATCTCGTCGCCCACATGGCGACCGATCAGCGCCTTGCCGAGCGGCGAGTTGTAGCTGATCCGCCCAGCCTTGGCGTCGGCCTCATATGGGCCGACGATCTGATAGCGCACCGGCTTGTCGTCATCGTCGAGCAGGGTGACGGTCGCGCCGAAGATGATCCGATCGCCCGAAAGCGTTGCCGGATCGATGATGCTGGCGCGGCTGACCTTGTCTTCCAGATCGGCGATCGACGCCTCGACCTGGCCCTGGCGCTCCTTGGCGGCGTGGTATTCAGCGTTTTCCGAAAGATCGCCGTGCGCGCGCGCTTCCTCGATCGCATCGACGATCCGGGGCCGCTCCTCGCGCAGCGCCTTGAGCTCGGAAATCAGACGCTCGTAGCCTTCCGCCAGCATCGGCAGCTTTTCGACACTCGCCATTGCACTCGCCCTCCTGCCGCTCTCCGCTCGCGGGACTAGTCCGCTGTCCCGTTCCTCTTTGCGGGAACGGGCCGGCCAGTCGCGATGTGGGGAGAGCGCGATTGTTCAGATGCTATAATAATCCTGCAACGAACGCACTTCAAGCCTTCTTTGCCGCAGTGCAGCAATCGCCTGCGCTGCCGCCACCGAAGCCGCCGCCGTGGTGAAATAGGGCACCCGCCCGCTTAGCGCCGAAGCGCGGATCGATTGCGAATCCTTCAGGCTCTGCCAGCCCTCGGTGGTGTTGAGGATCAGCGCCACTTCGCCGTCGATGATGCGGTCAACGATATGCGGGCGCCCTTCGGCCACCTTGTTGACCGGTTCGACCGGCACCCCGGCTTCGGCCAGATAGCGCTGGGTGCCGCCGGTGGCGATGATGGAAAAGCCCAGGTCCGCCAGCTGACGCACCGCCGGCAGGATCACCGGCTTGTCGCTGTCCTTGACCGACACGAATACCACCCCGCCTTCGGGCAAGCGCGTTCCCGCGCCAAGCTGGGCCTTGGCAAAGGCGGCAGGGAAGGCATCGTCGATCCCCATCACCTCTCCAGTCGATTTCATTTCCGGCGAGAGCACCGGGTCGACGCCGGGGAAGCGGGCAAAGGGGAACACGGCTTCCTTCACCGCCATGTAGGCAAGATCGCGCTTGAATGGCGGGAAGCTGGCCAGCTTTTCGCCCGCCATCACCCGCGCCGCGATCTTGGCGACCGGCTGACCGATCGCCTTGGCGACGAAGGGCACGGTACGGCTGGCACGGGGGTTTACCTCGATCAGGTAAACCTCGCCATCCTTCACCGCGAACTGCACGTTCATCAGCCCGCGAACCTTGAGCGCCAGCGCCAGGGCGTCGGCCTGGCGCTCCATCTCGGCAACGATCTCCGTCGAAAGGCTGTAGGGCGGCAGGGTGCAGGCGCTGTCGCCCGAATGGATCCCGGCCTCTTCGATGTGCTGCATCACCCCCGCGACCACCACCCTCTCGCCATCGCACAGCGCATCGACATCGCACTCGATCGCATCGCGCAGGTACTGGTCGATCAGCACGGGGCTGTCGCCCGAAACCTGCACCGCAGTGGCGATGTAGTCGTCGAGCTGGGCCTCGCTGTCGACGATTTCCATCGCCCGCCCGCCCAACACATAGGAAGGCCGCATCAGCACCGGATAGCCGATCCGGTTGGCCACCGCGACCGCCTCGTCGCGGCTGCGGGCGATGCCGTTGGCGGGCTGTTTGAGGCCCAGCTTCTCGACCAGCGCGGCAAACCGTTCGCGGTCTTCGGCCAGGTCGATCGCATCGGGCGAGGTGCCGAGGATCGGAATCCCCTCATCCTCCAGCGCTTGGGCCAGCTTGAGCGGGGTCTGCCCTCCGAACTGTACGATCACCCCGACCAGCTCGCCCTTCTGCTGTTCGACCCGCAGAATCTCGAGCACGTCCTCGGCGGTCAGCGGCTCGAAATAGAGCCGGTCCGAGGTGTCATAGTCGGTCGAAACCGTTTCCGGGTTGCAGTTGACCATGATCGTCTCGAACCCGGCCTCGTCGAGCGCGAAGCAGGCGTGGCAGCAGCAGTAATCGAACTCGATCCCCTGCCCGATCCGGTTCGGCCCGCCGCCCAGGATCACGATCTTGCGGCGCTCCGAAGGCCAGGCCTCGTCCTCCGGCGCGCCGAACAGCGGCGCCTCATAGGTCGAATACATATAGGGCGTGATCGCCTCGAACTCGGCGGCGCAGCTGTCGATCCGCTTGAACACCGGGTGCACGCCCAGCTTGCGGCGCAGCGCGCGGACCTCGTCCTCGCTGGTCGCCCCGGCCATCGCCGCCAGCACATCGTGGAGCAGCCCGGCCCCGCGCGCCTGGGTTTCCCCGAGGCCGCCCGCGACATGGACCCCGCGCACCGCCAGGACGGCAAGCCGCTTGTCGGAAAAGCCCATCGCCTTCAGCCGCCGCAGCCCCGCCGCATCGTTGGGCAGGCCGTTTTCCATGATCGCCGCTTCCTCGGCGATGATTTCGGCGATGTGGCGCAGGAACCACTTGTCGTAATGGGTAACGGCGTGAACTTCGTCCACGCTGAACCCTTCGCGAAAGGCCTGGCCGACCACCAGCAGACGATCCGGCGTCTGGCGCGAGAGCGCGGCGGTGATCTCATCGCGCCCCGCCCCTTCCAGCCAGACCACGCGGTTGAACCCGTCAAGCCCGGTTTCGAGGCCCCGCAGCGCTTTTTGCATCGATTCCTTGAAATTGCGGCCGATCGCCATCACCTCGCCCACCGATTTCATCGCGGTGGAGAGCAGCGGCTCGGCGCCCTTGAACTTCTCGAAAGCGAAACGGGGAATCTTGGTGACGACGTAGTCGATGCTGGGCTCGAAGCTCGCCGGGGTCGCCCCGGTGATCTCGTTGGTCAGCTCGTCGAGCGTATAGCCCACCGCCAGCTTGGCCGCGACGCGGGCGATCGGAAAGCCGGTGGCCTTGGAGGCGAGCGCGGACGAACGCGAGACGCGCGGGTTCATCTCGATCACGATCAGCCGCCCGTCCTTGGGATTGACCGCGAACTGCACGTTCGACCCGCCGGTTTCCACCCCGATCTCGCGCAGCACCGCAATGCTGGCGCTGCGCATGATCTGGTATTCCTTGTCGGTCAGCGTCAGCGCGGGGGCGACGGTGATCGAATCGCCGGTGTGCACCCCCATCGGATCGACGTTTTCGATCGAGCAGATGATGATGGCGTTGTCGGCGCGGTCGCGCACGACTTCCATCTCGTATTCCTTCCAGCCGAGCAGGCTTTCCTCGATCAAAACCTCGGTGGTCGGAGAGGCATCAAGGCCAGACCTGACAATCTGCTCGAACTCCGCCTTGTTATAGGCCACTCCGCCCCCGGTGCCGCCCAGAGTGAAGCTGGGGCGGATGATCGAGGGCAGCCCGGTGCGTTCGAGCACGGCAAAGGCCTCGTCCACCGTATGCGCCACGCCGCTACGCGCGCTTTCTAGGCCGATCTTGTCCATCGCCTCGCGGAAACGCTGGCGGTCCTCGGCCTTGTCAATCGCATCGGCATCGGCGCCGATCATCTTCACGCCGTACTTTTCCAGCGTGCCATCGTTGAACAGCGCCAGCGCGGTGTTCAGCGCAGTCTGCCCGCCCATCGTCGGTAGGACGGCATCGGGCCGCTCCTTCTCGATGATCCGTGCGACCACTTCGGGCGTGATCGGCTCGACATAGGTCGCGTCGGCCATGTCCGGATCGGTCATGATCGTGGCGGGGTTGGAGTTGACCAGGACCACCCGGTACCCCTCCTCCTTCAGCGCCTTGATCGCCTGGGTTCCGGAATAGTCGAACTCGCAGGCCTGTCCGATAACGATCGGACCGGCGCCAATGACGAGGATCGAGGAGATGTCAGTGCGTTTGGGCATTTATCTTCTTCTGTTATCTTCGAATGTATAACGAACGCCAGCTTGCTTCAGGCGACCGACAATGCACTGAATCACGCCCTTCTCGACTAGGTGGCCTGGTTCAAGCATGACAACTTCCTTGTCGATCAGTCTCCAACTCACGCTGTCGTGTTTGCTGGGGCACGCACTGACGGCTCCAGCCACAATCGCACCAAGGTTCTTCGGGGGCCTTGGACCGGTTCCCGACACATCATCTGATGCCATAGCCAGAAGGAGGAGTACGCTCACCCCAACATCCCCACAAACCGCTCGAACAGATAGAAACTGTCCATCGGCCCCGGCGACGCCTCCGGGTGATACTGCACCCCGAAGGCCTTCTTGCCCTTGATCGAAATCCCGCAGTTCGAGCCGTCGAACAGCGAAACGTGGGTTTCCTCCACGCTATCGGGCAGCGCGGTGTTATCGACCGCGAAGCCGTGGTTCATCGAGGTGATCTCCACCACGCCGTCTCCCAGCCGCTTGACCGGGTGGTTCGCGCCGCGGTGGCCCTGGTGCATCTTGGTGGTTCTGGCCCCCGCAGCCAAGGCCAGCATCTGGTGGCCGAGGCAGATCCCGAACACCGGAATGTCGCGTTCCAGCAGGCCCTGAATCACCGGCACGGCATAGTCCCCGGTCGCGGCGGGATCGCCGGGGCCGTTGGAAAGGAACACGCCGTCCGGCTCAAGCGCCAGCACGCCATCAAGCGGGGTGGTGCCGGGAACCACCGTCACCTGTGCGCCGGCGCGCACGAGATTGCGGAAGATGTTGTCCTTGGCGCCGAAATCCATCGCCACCACGTGCGGCCTGGGGCTGCGGGGCGAGCGGGCATAGCCCGTGCCCAGCGTCCAGGTGCCGCCCTGCCATTCCTCGACTTCGCGGCGGGTGACGACCTTGGCGAGGTCCATCCCTTCCAGCCCCGGCCAGTCGCGCGCGCGCTTGACCAGCGCGGGAATGTCGAACTTGCCTCCGGGATGGTGGGCGATTACCGCGTTGGGCGCGCCCGACAGGCGGATGCGGCGGGTCAGCGCGCGGGTGTCGATGCCCGCCAGCCCGATCTTGCCCAGCTTTGTCAGCCATTCCGAGAAATCGCCTTCGGCGCGGAAATTGCTCGGCGCGGTCACCTCTTCGCGCACCACGCAGCCAACCGCACCTTCGACATGGCTTTCAAGGTCTTCGGTGTTGACCCCGACATTGCCGATATGGGGAAAGGTGAAGGTGACGATCTGCGCGGCATAGCTCGGATCGGTCATCACTTCTTCATAGCCGGTCATCGCGGTGTTGAAGCAGACCTCGCCCACCGCTTCGCCCACCGCGCCAAAGCCGCGGCCCCAGGCCACATGGCCATCGGCAAGCACGAGGACTCCGGTTGCGCCCGCGGGTTGCGGCGCAAGCGAAGGGGCGGCGTCGGCCATGTGGGGCGCTCCGTTTAGCAGGTTTCCAGCAATGTCGCTAAGGCACCGCCGCTAGAGACCCCGCCCCGCAAGGTCAACCTTTGAAAAGGCGAAATTTCCGTCTAGGCGGGTTCTATCCCCAATACAGAGAGAAACCATGCTTCGCGATACCATCAAGGCCGCCCAGATCGAGGCGATGAAGGCGGGCGACAAGCCGCGTCTTGTCGCCGTCCGCCTGATCCTGGCCAAGCTCAAGGACAAGGACATCGAACTGCGCACCGCATCGAGCGTGCCCGATGACGATGTGGTGGTGGTCGACGTGCTGCAAAAAATGGCCAAGCAGCGCCGCGAATCGATTGCCCTCTATGAGCAGGGCGGGCGTCAGGAACTGGCCGATGTCGAAAAGGCCGAGCTGGCAGTGATCGAGGCCTTCATGCCCCAGCAGATGGGCGAGGATGAGACCCGCGCCGCGATCGAGGCGATCAAGGCCGAGCTGGGCGCATCTTCGATGAAGGACATGGGCCGGGTGATCGCCGAGCTCAAGGCGCGCCACGGCAGCCAGCTCGACATGGGCAAGGCATCGGGCTTGGTCAAAGCGGCGCTGGCCTGAATGCGAAACCCGCCGGGTTACCCCGGCGGGCTTCCAGTGCGATCGGCTGCGGCTTACTTGCCGAGGCCCATCAGATCGTCCTTGACCATGTTGAAAAGGTAGATCGCGATCGCGCTACCCAGCGCGCTCGCCACGCCCAGCGCCAGGTTTCCGGCCACCGCGTTCAGCTGTTCGCCAACGGCGGGAAGGTGGCCCAGCGCGCCGCCGACCACCGGCAGCGCCAATGCGGCAACGCCCGATCCGGTCATCCGCTCGGTCGGCATCGAAATGCCTGAAACCAGACTGAGCACGACAATGACCAGAGCAGCATCGAAGCCAAGCCCGGGCATGAAACCGGCGACAACCGCCACCAGCACCGAAAGCGCCCGCGCCAGCGAGCTAACCTTGTTCAGCATCTTATTCCCTCCTGCTTACGGGGGCGTGCCTTTGTTTTTCAGGTTGTTGCTTGGTTCAGGTGTTGTGTTCCCGGCCGCCCCCCTGCGACCCGGAGCGGAAACTAGCCGTTTTTCACGAATTGCAAAGCATAATTCGACGCTACGGAATCGGGGCCTGAGACAGAGCCTGCGCATATCGCCCCGCTCCCGGTTGAGCCTTGGCTGCGCAGCGGCTAGAAAGGGCCGTGGCACTTTCCCCGCAATGGCTTGATGAACTGCGCGCGCGCATCACGCTGTCCAGCGTGATCGGCCGGACCACGCGGCTGACCAAGGCGGGGCATGAGTTCAAGGCCTGCTGCCCGTTCCACAATGAAAAGAGCCCCAGCTTCACGGTCAACGACCAGAAGGGCTTTTACCATTGCTTCGGCTGCGGGGCGCACGGCGATGCGATCCGCTGGATGACCGACCAGCGCGGACTTTCGTTCATGGATGCGGTCAAGGAACTGGCTGCCGAGGCCGGGATGGAAGTCCCCGCTCCCGATCCGCGCGCGGCGCAGCGGGCCGAGCAGCAGGCGGGCCTGCACGATGTGCTGAGCGCGGCGCAGGATTTCTACCGCGCGCAGCTCGATGCGGGCGAAGGCGCAAAGGCGCGCGCCTATCTCGGCTCGCGCCGGTTCGATGCGCACACGCTTGAACGCTTCGGCTTTGGCTATGCGCCGGGCGCTCGGCAGGCGCTCAAATCGGCGCTGGCGAAATTTCCAGAGGCCATGCTGATCGAGGCCGGGCTGCGCATCGCGGTCGATGACAAGGAACCCTACGATCGCTTCCGCGACCGGCTGACGATCCCGATCCACGATGCGCGCGGGCGGGTGATCGGCTTTGCGGCGCGAATTCTCGATCCCGAGAAGAAGGACGCGCCCAAATATATCAATTCGCCCGATACCCCGCTGTTCGACAAGGGGCGTACCTTGTTCAACCTCCATCGCGCCGGCCCGGCATCGCGCCAGAGCGGGCGGATCGTAGTGGTCGAAGGGCAAATGGATGTGGTCGCGCTTGCCGCCGCCGGGATCGCCGATGCGGTGGCGCCGATGGGCACCGCGCTGACCGAGCGCCAGCTCGAGATGCTCTGGCGGCTGGTCGAGACCCCGATCCTCTGCTTCGACGGCGATGCTGCCGGCCAGCGCGCCGCGATGCGCGCTATCGCCCGGGCGCTGCCAATGCTGCGCCCGGCGCATTCGCTGCGAATCGTGCGCCTGCCCGCCGGAATGGACCCTGACGATCTGCTCAAACGCGATGGGGCCCAGGCGATGGAGGCGCTGCTGGGCGCAGCGCGCCCGCTCATCGAGGTGCTGTGGGAGCATGAGCGCGACGCCCTCCCCCTCGCCACGCCAGAGGACAAGGCGGGGCTCAAGGCCAGGCTGATGGCGCACATCGAAACCATCGCCGATGGCGATATCAAGGCGCTTTACCGGCGCGAGCTGATGGAACGGTTCTCGGCTTTCGCCTTTCCGCCCCGCGAGCCGCGCGAATGGCGGCCCGGTGGGCGCGGCGGCTTGGCTGCGCCACGCGGCAATCCCGCAAACCTGGCCCGGCTGCGCCGCCGCACCGGTAATCGCGATGCGCTTTCGGCGGCAATTGTTGCCGGATTGCTGCGTTATCCCTCGGAAATCGCCCGCCACGGCGATGCGCTGATCCGCGCCGGGCTTGCCGATCCGCGCTTTTCCGTGCTGATCGATGCGCAAGACGGCGGCGCGGTGCTTGAAACCGAGGCACTTGGTACCATATTGGCCGCTCGGGGTCTGGCAGCCCCGGGTCCCGAAGAATATGCCGCACTGCGTTTCGGCTTTCTGGCCGATGGTGTGTCCGAAGACCAGGCCCGTGCCGATCTGGCCCAGGCGGTGGGTCTGCTGGTCGAACGCCCCGCACTCGATGCGGCGCTGGCCGAGGCAACGGCACGCTTCGAGCGCGACCTTTCGGAAGGGGCCTATGCCGAGCAGCAGCGGCTGCTGAAGAGAAAACTGGAATTCGATGCGCGCTTGCGGCAAATGGCCTCGGCGCGTAGCGGCGGCCCTTCCGGGGCGGCGCCCTCAACAACGGCGGAATGATGGAAGACGACGAACTCAACGGCGGTGAAAAGGAAGGCGGCGATGCGCCGCTGATCGATCTCAACGAAGCCTCGATCAAGAAGCTGATCGCCCGCGCCAAGCGCCGCGGGGTGATCACCATGGACGAGCTCAACGAGGCCCTGCCGCAAGATCAGATGACCACCGACCAGATCGAGGACATCATGTCCGCGATCAGCGAGATGGGCGTGAACATCGTCGAAAGCGACGAGGATGCGATCGATCCCGAGGAAAAGGAGGTCGACGAAGTCGACGAGCCCGATCCGATCGGCGATCGCCCGGTGGTCGAGAAGAAGAAGGAAACCATCGAGCGCACGGACGATCCGGTGCGGATGTACCTGCGTGAGATGGGCGCGGTCGAGCTGCTCAGCCGCGAGGGCGAAATCGCCATTGCCAAGCGGATCGAGGCCGGACGCGACACCATGATCATGGGGCTGTGCGAAAGCCCGATCACCTTCCACGCGATCATCCAGTGGTCCGAGGCGCTCAACGCCGGCGAGATGCAGCTGCGCGAGATCCTCGATCTCGATGCGATGCTCTCCAAGGAACCCGCACCCGAAAACCTGACCGAGGACGGCGAGGAAGACGGCGAGGCGGAAATCAGCGAGGCCACCGCCGGCCCTTCCTACAAGGAAGAGGAAGACATCGAGGAAGAGGAATCGGCCGACGAGGACGAGGATGAGGACGGCGTCGAGCGCCGCGCCCGCCGTCCGGCCGAGGACGACGAGGAAGACAACACCCTCAGCCTCGCCCAGATGGAAGCCGCGCTCAAGCCCGGCGCGCTGGAAAAGTTCGCCGAGATCACCTCGCTGTTCAAGAAGTTCGAGAAGATCCAGGCCGAGCGGCTCGACGTGATGGGCGTGGGCGGCAGCTTTTCGCCCGCCAAGGAGAAGAGCTATCACCAGCTGCGCGAGGATCTGACCGCGCAGGTTGAGAGTGTGCAGTTCCACGCTACCAAGATCGAATACCTGGTCGACAATCTCTATGCCTTCAACCGCCGTCTGACCGCTCTGGGCGGGCAGATGCTGCGTCTGGCCGAGCGACACAAGGTCAACCGCAAGGACTTCCTTGACAGCTATGTCGGGCACGAGCTCGACGATGGCTGGCTGGCAGCGCAATCGGCCAAGGACAAGAAGTGGGCCGCCTTCGCCGATCAGGAAGCCGACGCGGTAGAGCGGATTCGTGCGGAAATCGCGGACATTGCTTCGGCCACCGGCATGGCGCTCGGCGAATTCCGCCGGATCGTCAACATGGTCCAGAAGGGCGAGCGCGAGGCGCGCATCGCCAAGAAGGAAATGGTTGAGGCCAACCTGCGTCTGGTGATCTCGATCGCCAAGAAATACACCAACCGCGGCCTGCAATTCCTTGATCTCATTCAGGAAGGCAACATCGGGCTGATGAAGGCGGTCGATAAGTTCGAGTACCGCCGCGGCTACAAGTTCAGCACCTATGCCACCTGGTGGATCCGCCAGGCGATTACCCGTTCGATCGCCGATCAGGCGCGCACGATCCGCATTCCGGTGCACATGATCGAAACGATCAACAAGCTGGTGCGCACCAGTCGCCAGTTCCTCCACGAACAGGGCCGCGAGCCCACGCCCGAGGAGATGGCCGAGCGCCTGTCGATGCCGCTCGAAAAGGTCCGCAAGGTGATGAAGATCGCCAAGGAGCCGATCAGCCTCGAAACCCCGATCGGGGATGAGGAGGACAGCCACCTGGGCGATTTCATCGAGGACAAGAACGCGGTGATCCCGGTCGATGCCGCGATTCAGGCCAACCTCAAGGAGACTGTCACCCGGGTCTTGGCTTCGCTCACCCCGCGCGAGGAACGCGTGCTGCGCATGCGCTTCGGGATCGGGATGAACACCGATCACACGCTCGAAGAAGTCGGTCAGCAGTTCTCGGTTACCCGCGAACGTATCCGCCAGATCGAAGCTAAGGCGCTGAGGAAGCTCAAGCACCCGAGCCGGTCAAGGAAGATGCGCTCTTTCCTCGATCAGTAATTCGGCAAGGCCCTGCTTCGGCGGGGCCTATTCATATCACCGGCTGGCGAGCGAATAGATCGCCACCGTATCGGCCATGGGATCGAGCCGCACCCAAAGGGCAACCGCCAGCGCGGCACCAAGCAGCGCCAGTCCGGTGAGGGTTGCGGTACGGGTGCTGGTTCCCGGCCACAGCGGCAAGATAACCAACGCACCAAGCGCGAGCGGAAGCGCAGCTGCCGAGGGCAATGTTGGCCCCACCCCCTGCATCAGCTGGTGGCCCAGCGCGAGCTGGTAGCCCACGATCGGCCCTGCCAGCGCGGCGCAAGCCAGGGTTGCAGCGGGCTTGGCAAGCACCTCCCCGAGGACCAGCGCCACAGCACCGACCATGACCGGCACCACCGCGACATAGGCTGCGGTGGGCGCGATCCCCTGCATCGCTGCGGCAATCACCAGCAGAGGCAGCGCGGCTCCGGCCTGGCGGGCCGCTCCGGCGAAGCCCTTGCCCAGAACCACCATGAAGCAGCCGAGCGCGGCGAGCAGCACCATCACCTCAAGCAAGGGAATTGCCGCCAGCCGGTCGTAGTAATTAGCCCCCTGGCCCGCGCCCGAAGCCAGATTGAGCGTGTAGAGCGCTGCCGCCGCCAGCGCGATCAGGCTCACCATCCGCCCCGCTCCGCTGCCGAGTGCGCGCAGATTGCCTTCGCGGTTCGCTGCCAGCACCAGGCCGCCCGCCGCCAGACCCAGCATCGCCCAGCCAAGCCAGGCCGGCCATGACAGCAGCAGCATTCCGAACAGGTCGAAAAACACCACATCGGGGGCCTTGCCGGGCAGCTCCGGCGCGGCGAGCAGCGCCTGGGTCAATTCGGATACCTGCCAGCCCATATCCTGCAACGCGCCCAGATCGAGCGCTTCGGGGGTGGCCTTGGGCGAATGGTAGAGTCCCGGACGGCCGATGAAGGCAAAATTCCATGCCGCCCAGTCGCCCTTGAGCGCCGGGGTCAGGTCGGTATCGTTGGGCAGAACAGAGTAGATGTAGGCCGCAAGCGAGGATCCGCCGGGGTGATGTACCGCGCGGGCATAGGCTGCTACCGCCTCGCCGTTGTTCGCTGAGGTTTGGAATAGGGTGGTCCGCCCACCACCTCCGCGTGCCTCCATATTGATCACCGCGCCGACATGTCCAAGCAGCGGATCACCGGCAAAGAACTGCGCTGCACCTTGCAGGCCCAGCTCCTCACCATCGGTCAGCAGCACGATTAGATCCCGCGGCGGTGGTCCCTTGGCGGCGACCTGCCGGGCTACCTCGAGCGCGGTGACTACCCCTGCCCCGTCATCGCTCGCGCCGGGTGAGCCCCAGACCGAATCGTGGTGCGCCATCAGCAGCACCGCAGGCGCCGCGCGATCGCGGCCCGGCAGCACGCCGACCAGGTTGACCGTCGCCGCCGGAGGATCGCTGCGTCCACTCCACTTGTTGAGGCGCTGCGTCGATTTCGCGTCAAGAACGCCCTCGCGCGTGCTCACTTCCATGCCGATCCGGGCCATTTCCCCGGCAAGGAACCCTCGGACCAGGGCGCTTTCCGCCGATCCGGTAGGATGCGGCGCGCGGGCGATGCGGCGCAGATCGGCTTCGGCGCGGGGCAGATCGAACAGGCCCTGGGTCAGTTTGGGATCGCGCGGCGCGGGCGGCGTGGTGGCCAAGATCGCCAGGATGACGCCCATTACCAATGCCGCGACCAGTCCCAGCCAAGCCCTCATTCCGCTTCTCCACCCTTGCCCAGGAACGCAGGCTGGGATCGGGCGCGGGCAATGTCAAACCCGGGCTTGTGGAACCCGCCCAAGCGCGCACTGGAATTGCAAGCCGCTCGCGACTAAGGGGGGCGCACCGATTCCCCAGCCAGTTCAGGGCCGCCCATGCGCATCGCCATCGCTTCCGATCACGCCGCCGTCGAGCTCAAGGCCGAACTGCGCGAATATCTGATCGGCCTGGGCCATGAGGTGGCCGATCTCGGCCCCGAGACCACCGAACGGGTCGATTATCCCGACTATGGCTACAAGCTTGCGGCAGTCGTCGCCGATGGCACGGCGGAGCGCGGGGTGGCGCTGTGTGGATCGGGAATCGGCATTTCGATCGCGGTCAACCGCAATCCGGCTTGCCGCTGCGCGCTGGTTTCCGAGCCGCTCTCTGCCGCCCTTGCGCGCGAGCATAACGATGCCAACGTGATCGCAATCGGCGCGCGGCTGACCGGAGTCGACATGGCCAAGGCCTGCCTCGACGCCTTCCTTGCCACTCCTTTCGGCGGCGGTCGTCACGGCCCGCGCGTCGACAAGCTCTCGTCCCCCAGCATTTGAAGGCCTGCCCACCGATGACCTCTGCGATCCGTTCCCCCGGCTTCTTCACCGCCCGCCTGGCCGAAACCGACCCCGAAGTGGCCGATGCCATCGCCAGCGAGCTGCACCGCCAGCAGACCAAGATCGAGCTGATCGCGAGCGAGAACATCACCAGCCGCGCGGTGCTCGAGGCGACCGGATCGGTCTTCACCAACAAGTATGCCGAGGGTTATCCGGGCAAGCGCTATTACGGTGGCTGCGAATTTGCCGACGTGGTCGAAACGCTGGCGATCGAGCGCGCCAAGAAGCTGTTCGGCTGCCACTTCGCCAACGTCCAGCCCAATTCGGGCAGCCAGATGAACCAGGCTGTATTCCTCGCCCTGCTCAATCCGGGCGACAAGTTCATGGGGCTCAACCTCAACGCCGGTGGGCATCTTACCCACGGTTCGCCGGTAAACATGAGCGGCAAATGGTTCCATCCGGTGCCCTATGGCGTGCGGGCGGACGACGAGCTGATCGACATGGACGAGGTCGCCGCGCTGGCGCGTGAGCATCAGCCCAAACTGATCATCTGCGGCGGCACCGCCTATTCGCGGGTGTGGGATTTCCAGCGCTTCCGCGAGATTGCCGACGAGGTGGGGGCCTGGCTGCTTGCCGACATGTCGCACTTCTCGGGCCTGGTCGCGGGCGGCGCGCATCCTTCGCCCTTTCCCCATGCCCATGTGGTCACCACCACCACCCATAAAAGCCTGCGCGGTCCGCGCTCGGGCGTGATCCTGACCAATGACGAGGATCTGGCCAAGAAGTTCAACTCGGCGGTGTTCCCAGGGCTTCAGGGTGGGCCGCTGGTGCACGTGATCGCGGCCAAGGCGGTGGCCTTTGGCGAGGCGCTCCAGCCCGAGTTCAAGGCCTATGCCCGGCAGATCGTGGCCAATGCCCGCGCCCTCGCGGCGAGCCTGGCCGACAACGGCCTGAGGATCGTTTCGGGCGGGACCGACAACCATCTGATGCTGGTTGACCTGACCGCCAAGAACGTCACCGGAAAGGCCGCCGAAAAGGGCCTCGATCGCGCCTGGCTGACCTGCAACAAGAACGGGATCCCCTATGACACCCGCTCGCCCTTCGTCACCTCGGGGGTTCGCCTCGGCACTCCGGCCGGCACTACTCGCGGTTTTGGCGAGGAGGAATTCCGTCAGGTTGGCGCTCTGATCGCCGAAGTGGTAGAAGGCCTTTCCCGCAACGGCGAGGAAGGCGACGGCCAGGTCGAAGCCCGGGTTCGCGCCCGGGTTGAGGAGCTGTGCAGCCGCTTCCCGATCTATCCGGAGGTTTGATGCGATGAGCGACGATCTGATCGGCGATGCCAAGGACGAAGTGGTTGGAATGGCCAAACAGGGGATGAAGCATCCCTCGACCGGCCCGGTGCTGACCGGCGCGGCGATTGGCGCGGTTGCCGGGGCGGTGCTTCCGGTGGTGACCTGGCCGGTGGGTTTGCTGATCGGCGCGGGCTTCACGCTCTACAAACGGTTGCGCCCGTAAGTGCGTTGCCCGTTCTGCGCCCACGATGACAGCCAGGTAAAGGATTCGCGCCCCACCGAGGACAACACCGCGATCCGCCGCCGCCGCCAGTGCGATAGCTGCGGCGCACGCTTCACCACCTTCGAGAGGGTGCAGCTGCGCGAGATCACCGTGGTCAAGAGCGACGACAAGCGCGAGACATTCGACCGCGCCAAGATCGAACAATCGGTCGCGCTCGCCTGCCGCAAGCGCGGCCTGGCGCAAGAGCGGCTCGATCAGCTGGTCACCGGGGTACAGCGCCAGATCGAAACACTGGGCGAAAACGAAATCGCATCCAAGGCGATCGGCGAAATGGTCATGGAAGGGCTGCGCAAGCTTGATTCGGTCGCCTACATACGCTTCGCCAGCGTCTACCGCGATTTCACCGAAGCGAGGGACTTCGAGGAATTCGCCAGTACGGTTCGCGATGCCGGCAAGAACTGATCGCAAACCCGTCATCGTTCTCGTCCGTCCTCAGCTAGGCGAGAATATCGGCAAGGCAGCGCGGGCGATGCTCAACTTCGGACTGGCCGAGATGCGGCTGGTTTCCCCGCGTGACGGCTGGCCCAATCCCAGTGCGGGGCCGGCGGCGGCTGGCGCGGATGTGGTGCTGGAACAGGCCGAAGTGTTTGAAACCCTGGCCGACGCCGTGGCGGACTGCGCTCACGTCTATGCCACCACCGTGCGCAAGCGCGGGGTGACCAAGCCGGTGCTGACGCCCGAGCAGGCGGCGTTGCTGGTGCATTCCGAGCCGGGCCGCTCGGCCTACGTCTTCGGCCCAGAGCGTTCGGGCCTGGAAACCGACGACGTGGCACTGGCCCGCGCGATTGTGACCGTGCCGATCAATCCCGAGTTCGGTTCGCTCAACCTCGCCCAGGCGGTTATTCTGCTGGCCTATGAATGGTCCAAACAGGCGGAGCTGGAGCAGCCGACCATCGAAGAGCTGCTTCCCCCTGCCCCTCAGGACGAGCTTGAAGGAATGATTGCCCAGTTCGAGGCGCTGT
This sequence comes from Novosphingobium sp., assembly GCA_024236215.1. Taxonomy (GTDB): domain Bacteria; phylum Pseudomonadota; class Alphaproteobacteria; order Sphingomonadales; family Sphingomonadaceae; genus Novosphingobium. Next base: position 740,891 of record JACKKX010000002.1, on the reverse strand, counting down.
TGGAACCGACCGGCTATTTCCGCCCCCCCAGCCGCGCCGCCGCCACCCGCCGCACCCTGCGCAACATGCTGACCAAGCCCGGCTGGAACCACCTTGAGGTGCGGACCATGCGCGGGGTGCTGTCCTCGCTCGGCAAAGGGCTACGCAAGCCTTGACTTTTCGCGGCGGTGCAGCAATAGGCGCGCCTTCGCAATTGACCAGGCACTCCGGTGAAGCCTTGGTCGCGTCCGGCAGCAGGTCGGGCGGTGCGGTTCCGGACCAGAAGCGGGGCACAGTGCCTGGCACGCAAATTGAAGGACCAGACGCGCCATGTCGAAGCGCAATTCGTCGAAGTACAAGATCGATCGCCGGATGGGCGAGAACATCTGGGGTCGTCCCAAGAGCTCGGTCAACCGCCGCTCCTACGGCCCCGGCCAGCACGGCCAGCGCCGCAAGGGCAAGCTCTCGGACTACGGCATCCAGCTGCGCGCCAAGCAGAAGCTCAAGGGCTATTACGGCGACGTCACCGAAAAGCAGTTCAAGCGTACCTATCAGGAAGCCAGCCGCATGAAGGGCGACACCGGTCAGAACCTGATCGGCCTGCTCGAGCAGCGGCTCGACATGGTGGTCTATCGCGCCAAGTTCGCGCCAACCATCTTCTCGGCCCGCCAGATCGTCAGCCACGGCCACATCTGGGTCAACGGCGTGAAGTGCAACATCGCCAGCCGCCGCGTGCGCCCCGGTGACGTGATCAGCCTGGGCAAGAAGGCCAAGGACATGGCCCTGATCGCCGAAGCGCAAAGCCTGCCCGAGCGTGAAGTGCCCGAATACGTCGCCACCGACGGCACCGACAAGGCTACCTTCGTGCGCGTTCCCTCGCTCGACGAAGTGCCCTATCCGGTGAAGATGGAACCGAACCTGGTGGTCGAATTCTACTCGCGCTGATCCGGCGCCAAGAAATTGCGAAAGGGCGGTCCTAAGCGGCCGCCCTTTTCGTTTGCACCTCTTAAGCGAGCGGTTAACATGCCCGCCAAAGCTTTTGGGGGAATGCATGGAATACGATCAAGTCGTCCTCGGTCGCCGCTCGATCCGGGGCTATCTGGACAAGCCGGTTCCCCGCGCCCTGATCGAAGAAGTGCTGGCACTGGCGATACGCGCGCCCAGTTCGATGAACACCCAGCCCTGGCACTTTCACGTTCTGACCGGCGAACCGCTTGACCGGATCCGTGCCGGCAACACCGAGCGCAACCTGGCGGGCGTGCCGCACAGCCGCGAATTCCGCACCGGCCATGCCTTTGAAGGCGTGCATCGCGAGCGCCAGATCGGCGTTGCCAAGCAGCTGTTCGCTGCCATGGGCATCGCCCGCGACGACAAGGAGGCCCGGCTCGACTGGGTGCTGCGCGGCTTTCGCCAGTTCGATGCCCCGGTCTGCGTGATCGTCAGCTACGACCGGGAGCTGGCCGACAGCGACGATACCGCCTTCGATTGCGGCGCGGTGACGACGGCGCTGGTCAACGCCGCCTGGTCGCGCGGGCTTGGCTGCGTGATCAACAGCCAAGGGATCATGCAAAGCCCGGTGGTGCGCGAACACGCAGGCATTCCCGAGGATCAGGTGATTATGAAGGCCGTGGCGCTAGGCTGGCCGGACGAAGGCTTTCCTGCCAACGCGGTGGTTTCCGAACGCAAAAGCGTGGCCGAGGCTGCGCGGTTCGTCGGGTTTGACGGCTAACCCAAATAGCCTCGTCGGAAATCCGTCGCAAAGGCCGCAAAACGCCCCCCGGCGATTGCATCGCGCATTCCGGCCATCAATTGCTGGTAGAAGGTCAGATTGTGCTCGGTCAGCAGCATCGCGCCGAGGATTTCGCCGCTTTTGATCAGATGGTGCAGATAGGCGCGGCCATACTTGGTGCAGGCATCGCAGGGACAGCGCTCCTCAAGCGGCGCAGGATCCTCGGCGTGGCGGGCGTTGCGCAGATTGACCGGGCCGTTCCAGGTGAAAGCCTGCCCGTTGCGGCCTGAGCGCGTCGGCAAAACGCAATCGAACATGTCGACCCCGCGCTCAACCGCGCCGACCAGATCGTCGGGCTTGCCCACCCCCATCAGGTAGCGAGGCCTGTCCTCGGGCAGCATGCCAGGCGCGAAATCAAGCGTGGCGAACATTGCCTCCTGCCCCTCGCCCACCGCCAGCCCGCCGATGGCATAGCCGTCGAAGCCGATTTCGCGCAGGGCATCGGCGCTTTCGCGGCGCAGGCTTTCATCGAGCGCGCCTTGCTGAATCCCGAACAAAGCGGCGCGCGCGGCATGATCCTCGCCGGCATCGAACCCGGCGCGGCTGCGCGCGGCCCAGCGCATGCTCATCCGCATGGACGCTGCGATCACTTCCCGCGGCGCGTCTGCGCGCGGGCACTCATCGAAGGCCATGACGATGTCAGACCCAAGCAGGCGCTGGATCTCCATCGAGCGTTCCGGGGTGAGCAAATGCCGCGATCCATCGAGGTGGCTGGCAAAGGTCACCCCTTCCTCTGTGATCTTGCGCAGATCGCTGAGGCTCATCACCTGGTAGCCGCCGCTGTCGGTCAGGATCGGGCGATCCCAGTTCATGAACTTGTGCAGCCCGCCCAGCCGCGCCACCCGTTCCGCCCCGGGGCGCAGCATCAGGTGGTAGGTATTTCCCAACAGGATGTCGGCCCCGGTGGCGCGGACGCCTTCGGGCTTCATCGCCTTGACCGTGGCCGCCGTCCCCACCGGCATGAAGGCGGGTGTGCGGATTTCCCCGCGCATCATTCGGATCGTGCCGGTGCGGGCCTTTCCATCGGTGGCGTGAAGAGTGAATGCAAAGCGCGGGGCGGTCATCCCCCGCCCGCTAGAGGAAACGGTTGCGTTCGACCAGCCCCACCAGCCCTTCGCGGAGCTCCTGCCACGCCTCGCGATCGGCTTCGTCGGCAATCGCCGCAGGTTCGACCACCGCCAGGAACGCCTCGATCATCCCGCGATACCAATCCGGCGGCACATCGAGCGCGACGCGGTGATGCGGCACCGAGCTGTCAAAGGCGATCCGCGCCTCGACCGGATTCTCGAACCAGCTCATCACGTAGTAAAGCGTGTTGCCAACCATCTCGGCCTCAAGGCTGGCGGGCTTGAGCGGAGAATGATGCACGAAGCTGGCGCGGGCATCGGGGTAGCGGGCATAGAACTCGGCCATCACCGGTTGGGTGATATCGCCCAGCGCTTCGGCCGCGCGCTCCAGTCCCTGCTCGATCAGCCGCAGCCGAACCTCATCCATGCCCCATCCTCCCTTGGGCTATGCTTGCAGCCAGGATGGCATCGGGCTTTGCGCAATATCAAGCCCCGCTCTGTTTAATTCCCCGCTTGAGAGCACCCGCGCTGGCCGCCGCCCGGGCCAGGCTGGCGTTCCAGCGTACCAGCCCCTTTTCCGTCCCGCCCTGACGGGTCGGACCGAAACGGAACACCCGCACCGGCTTGAACCCGGTGAAGCCCAGAACCTGGCGCTTCCAGCGTTTGATCACGGCATCGCCATAGGCCAGACGCAGATACCACGGCGGGGTATCCATGGTGACGATCAGATCGGCCGAACGCCCCGCCAGCAGCCGGTCCCACATCGGATCGTCGCGGTGATAGCGAAAGGCCCATCCGGGCAGCAGCAGCCGGTCGAGCAGACCCTTGAGGGGCGCAGGTTCCGCCCCCCACCACATCGGAAAGGCCACAACCAGATGGTCACAGGCCAGCACCGCATCGGCGAGCCGCCTCAGGTCGGGTTCCAGAGGCTGGTCTTCGGCATAGCCGCGGTGCAGCACCGGATCGAAGGCCAGATCGCGCACCGCAAAGCGATCGATCTCGGTCCCCCCTGGCAGGGCCGCGACATAGCCGTCGAGCAACGCGGTGACGAGCCGCCCGCTGTCCGGGTACCCGTCGATAACCAGGCAGCGCATCGCCCTATGCGTCCGCCAGCCAGTTACCGTGGAAGCCGGGCGGGATGCGGTGCGGGATGTGCACCGAGGCGACCGGAGGCCTGGACATGTCGGAGGCGTCGAGGATCACCAGATCGGTGGTATCGGTAGCCTGATCGATCACATAGCCCATCACCCAGCCATCGCCCTCGGGCGCATCGGCGCTGCGCGGCACGAAGACGAATTCACCCGGAACCCGCCCAGGGCCGAAATCGTGCGCCTGGCGGGGACCACCAGCCATATCGTAGCGATAGATCGGCGCCGACCCGACAAAGGCGCTGTCATCGCCAGGCAGACCGAGCGACCAGGACAGGCTGTAAGGCTGGCCGAAATAGCGCTCGTCGGGGCGATGGAATTCCTGCGGCGCGGTATCGACGGTGGTCCGCTTGACCTTGCGCGTCACCGGATCGACTTCCCAGCGCTCCATCCCGAGCTGCTTGCCATTGGGGCCGTCCGGCCCGCCGGCAAACATGGTCTCATGCACAGAGCTGTCGATGATCACCACCCCGTCCTCGCGCTCATAGGAATTGGCGACGTGGAACACGTAGCAGGGATCGACATCGCACCAGATGATCTCATCGGCGGTGCCCTTGCGCGGCATCAGCCCGACCCGCGCCGGGTGTTCCGGGTTCCACTTGTAGGGAAACTGCTCACCCGCGATCAGCGCCTTCATCGAGAAGGTCACCGGCAGGTCGAAGATCACCACGTAGTTCTTGGTAATGGTGCATTCGTGGATCGAGGGCCCGTCGCGCACCGGGATCGGTTCCTCGCGGGTTACCTTGCCCTCGGGGCTGACCACCACGTGCCAGACAGTGTCCTGCACCATCGCGTCATAGGTGACGACGTGGAGTTCGCCGGTCAGCGGATCGAGATGCGGGTGGGCGCTGAACGGTCCCTTGAGGGTGCCTTCGAAATCATGGGTTGAGACCGCGTCGAGTTCATAGGTCAGTTCCTGCGGAAAGGCGTTGGCCTCGACGATCGCCAGGGTCTTGCCGGCGTGCTGGATCACGTTGGTGTTGATCACCTCGCGCTCACCCCGGCGGGGTCCGGGCGCGGCCTTGGGCCCGCCCTGGGCTTCGAGCATGGTGGTACGGATATAGCGGTTGCGATACCACATCGCCTTACCGTTCTTGAGGCAGACCCCGTGGACCATGCCGTCGCCCAGGAACCAGTGGTGCCCGCGCGGATCGGGCGCAAAGGGATTGGGTCCGTTGCGGACATAGCGCCCGTTGAGTTCGGGCGGGATGGTGCCGGTTACCTTGAGATCGCTGATCGTGCGTTCATCGTGAAGCGGCGCGTGAATTCCTGTCAGGAACGGGTGCGCCCGGTCCTTGTTCATCAGCGCCCGGTTGAATTTGGCCACGCCCACGATCCCCTTGGTCACCACGCCGCGGATCGCACTTTCGACTGCGCTTGCCATGTTGCGAATCTCCCTCTAATGTTTATGCCGTAAACATAACCGCGAAGGTAACAGTGTCAACATCGAAATCCTATCACCACGGCGATCTTCACGCAGCCCTGATCGAAGCGGGCTTGAGCGCGCTCGAAGTGCAGGACGCAGGGGACCTTTCGCTGCGCAAGTTGGCCCGTGAGGTCGGTGTATCGCCAACCGCGGTCTATCGCCACTTTCCCGACAAGGACGCGCTGCTCGCCGCTCTCGCCCAGACCGGGATCGAGCAGATGGCCGCCTGGCAAAAAGCCGCTGCCGAAGCGAGCGGCGCGGACGATGCCTTCGCCGCCACCGGCCGCGCCTATGTCCGCTGGGCTCTGGCCCACCCGGCGCTGTTCCGGCTGGTGTTCGGCAAGTGCGAAACAGTGGGCGAATCGGTCTTTGGTGACAATGCCGCCGCGCAGATGCTGCGCTCCTATGCCGAAAACTTCACCGGAACCGAGGCCGGCACCCAGCGCTTCATGCTCCAGGCCTGGGCCGTGGTTCACGGCCTCGCCATGCTAATGCTCGACGGGCAACTGCCCAAGGACGAAGCACTGATCGACCGGGTGATCGACGCGGGCACCTTGTTCCGCGCCTAGGGCAGCAACAGGCTCGAATCCCCGTAACTGTAGAACCGGTAGCCTTCGCCAATCGCGTGAGCATAAGCAGCATGCATTTTTTCAAGTCCCATCAGCGCGGAAACCAGCATGAACAACGTGCTGCGCGGCAGATGGAAGTTGGTCATCAGCCCGTCGACCGCGCGGAAGCGGTAACCCGGGGTGATAAAGATGGCGGTGTCGCCTGCGAAGGGGTGGATCGTGCCCTGCTCATCCGCCGCGCTCTCCAGCAGACGTAGGCTGGTGGTGCCAACCGCGATCACCCTGCCCCCGGATTGGCGCACCTGGTTGAGGCGTTGGGCGCTGGCGGCGGAAATCGTGCCCCATTCGGCGTGCATCCGGTGTTCGGCTGTATCCTCGGCCTTGACCGGGAGGAAAGTGCCCGCACCCACATGGAGCGTCAAAACTTCCTTGCCCACCCCCGCCGTGTCCAGCGCGGCCATCAGCGCGGGCGTGAAGTGCAGCGCGGCCGTGGGCGCGGCAACGGCGCCGTCCTTGTCCGCGAACATCGTCTGATAGTCCAAGCGGTCATCCGCGTCGGTCGGGCGCTTGCCGGCGATGTAAGGGGGCAGCGGCATCTGCCCGGCCCGATCGAGCAAGACCTCGACCGGTTCCTCGCCCAGAAAGGCCAGGCTCCAGCTGCCGTCGCTGTGGCGTTCCTCCGCTTGGGCCTGAACCCCTGCGGCGAAATCAATCGTATCGCCAGGATGCAATCGCTTGGCATTGCGCACGAAGGCCTGCCAGCGCCGCAGATCGATCCGTTTGTGCAGCGTGGCGCCGATCCGCGCCTCGCCGCGGCGCCCTTCAAGCTGGGCGGGAATTACGCGGGTGTCGTTGAAGACCAGCACATCGCCCTGGCGCAGCAGGCCGGGCAGATCGCGCACGGTCAGGTCGGCGAGCGCCCCTTCCCCCGGCACGAAGAGCATCCGTGCCGCATCGCGCGGCCGGGCCGGGCGCAGCGCGATCCGCTCGGGCGGAAGCTCGAAATCGAACAGATCAACCTTCATCGCCGCGGCCCTAGCCGCATCCGCGCCTCAATTCGAGGGCGGATCGGATGGCGGCGGACTATCCGAGCTCGAATTGTTGAGCATGTCGGCGGTGATCACGGTCGGCGCGATCGGAACCTGCCCGGCGGGCTGCGGGCGGTTGTCCGACAGGATCGAAGCCTGGAGGATACGGGTCGGGTTGGCGGGCGGTTCGCCCCGGGCAATCGCGTCAACCGCTTCCATGCCGGAAATCACCCGGCCAAAATTGGTGTAACGGTGATCGAGCGAGAAGCGTGGGAAAAAGACGATGAAGAACTGGCTGTTGGCGGTATCGGGCTGATCGGTCCGCGCCATCGAAACCGTGCCGCGCACGTGCGGCATATAGTTGAACTCGGCCTTGAGATCGGGCAGCGGCGATCCGCCCGCGCCGGTGCCGGTGGGATCGCCGGTCTGGGCCATGAACCCTTCGATCACGCGGTGAAAAATGATCCCGTCGTAAAAGCCCTGCTTGGCCAAGGTCTTGACCCGCTCGACATGGTTGGGTGCCCAGCTCGGCATCATCCGGATCAGCACGCGCCCGCCGTTTGACAGGTCAAGCACCAGAATATTGTCAGGGTCATGGGTCGGATCGGGATCGACATAGGCGCTCATCGCCACGGGCGGCGGGGTGATCGGCTTCTTGTCCTTGGCCAGCGCGGGGGTGGCGGCAAGGCCCAGGAAGATGGCGAAAAGGGCAAGGAAACGACGGATCATGCTGGGCAATCTCGAAACTGAATGGTCAGGTTGGGCAGCGGGATAGCCGCCGCTGGCTGAAGTGGCAATGAATGGGTTCTAATAGTCCCCCAGCGTTCCGGTCTTGGCAATTCGCGCCATCACGTCCTCGCGCACGGCGGGACTGACGAATTTGGAGATATCGCCGCCGAACAGCGCGATTTCCTTGACCAGCTTGGAGGCGATCGGTTGCAAGGAGACGTCCGCCATCAGGAACAGGGTTTCGATCCCGGCGTTGAGCTGCTGGTTCATGCCGGCCATCTGGAACTCGTATTCGAAATCGGCCACCGCGCGCAGCCCACGCACAATCACTGTCGCCCCCTGCTTTTCGGCGAACTTCATCAGCAGGGCGTTGAACCCCACGACCTCGACATTGTCGAGCCCCAGCGCCGCCGCCTCGCGCGTGACCATCGCGATACGCTCGTCGGGCGTGAACAGCGGATCTTTCGAGGGATTGGTGGTCACCCCGATAATCAGCCGGTCAACCAGCTTGGCCCCACGCCGGATGATATCGGCATGGCCCAGCGTGATCGGATCGAAAGTCCCAGGATAGACGCCGATGCGTGTGGTCATTCAACGGTCCCTCTCGACGATGAATCGCGCCACCTCGCGCAACAGGTCGGCTTCTGCCCCATGCGAGGCCAGATGTGCAATGGCCTGATCCACCAGCATCCGTGCCTGCTCCCGCGCTCGCTCGGGCCCGAGCAGGGAAACGAAGGTGGCCTTGCCAGCGGCCGCATCCTTGCCAACGGCCTTTCCGGCGCGATCGGCGTCGCCTTCGTGGTCGATCAGATCATCGGTAATCTGAAAGGCCAGGCCGATATCGTGGGCATAGCCGCGCAGGTGGCGGCGGCCTTCGTGCGGAACATGGGCCAGAATTGCACCCATCTCGACTGCCGCGCCCAGCAAAGCCCCGGTCTTTAGCTGTTGCAGCCGGGTGATCGCGGGAAGGTCAAAAACCGTATCGACGGCGGCAATATCCATCGCTTGCCCGCCAACCATCCCCGTGCCGCCCGCCGCCATTGCCAGGGCATGGGCCAGCTCGGCCCGCACGAAGGGATCGCCGCTGGTTGCCGGATCGGTCACGATCTCGAAAGCAAGCGCCTGCAGGGCATCGCCGACCAGCACGGCAACCGCCTCGCCAAAGGCCTTGTGCACGCTTGGCTTGCCGTGGCGCATGGCATCGTCGTCCATGCACGGCAGATCGTCGTGGACCAGCGAATAGGCATGGACCGCCTCGATCGCCAGCCCGGCGCGAAGGGCTTGCCCACGATCGGCACCATAAAGCTGCGCGGTGGCGACCAGCAGCAGCGGGCGCAGCCGCTTGCCCCCGCCGACCGTGGCATGGCGCATCGCCTCGACCAGGCTCGCACGCGCGTCTTGAGGCACGGGAAGCAGGGCATCGAACCCGGCATCGACCTCGCGGGCGATTTGTGCCAGCGCCGGAGCGAGCAGGTTGCCCACGCTCAGCGCCCGGATTCGGGATCGAACGGCTGGGTTCCAGCGGCTTCGCCCCCGGTGCCGGTGACGATTTTCTCGATCCGGGCCGAGGCGGCATCGAGCCGGGTCTGGCAATGCTTGCGCAGCGCCTCGCCCCGTTCGTAGAGCATGATCGACTGATCGAGCGGCACTTCGCCGCTTTCAAGCTTGCGCACCATGTCCTCAAGCGCGCGCAGCGCGTCCTCGAAGCTCATCGCGGCAAGATCGGGTGAAGCGTTTTCCATACGCCGAAGCATTGACCGCGCGCGGCACAAGGGTCAAGCTGCGACAAAAGGGGAGACCTCACTTGAAGTGGATTATTGCCTATGCCGTCGCCGCGGCGGCTTTCGGATTGCTCGATTTCCTGTGGCTGCGCTGGGCCGCGCCGAGCCTTTATCGCCCGGCATTGGGAGAGGTACTCGCCCCGGCGTTTCGCCCGGTTCCGGCGATCGCGTTCTACCTGATCTATATCGCCGGGATCGTCTGGTTCGCAGTGCGCCCGGCGCTGGCTCCTGCCGATCCGCTCGCGATACTTGGCGGAGTGCCGCTCGGGGTGCTGAGCGGCGCGCTGCTCGGCGCGCTGGCCTATGCCACCTATGACCTCACCAACCAGGCCACGCTCAAGGTCTGGAATCTGCAGATTACCGTCATAGACATCGCCTGGGGCGCGGCGGCAACTGCATTGGCCAGCGGTCTTGCCAGTCTGGCCGCGCTGCGTTTTCCCGGAGCCTGAGGCATGTTCATCGGCCATTGGGCACCGGCACTCGCCGCCTCGGCCGCAAGCCGCAAGGCCCCGCCGCTGGTGCTGCTGTTCATCGGCGCGCAGTTGGTCGATTGGGCCTTTTTTGCACTGCTGCTGCTGGGGGTGGAGCACATGCGCGTCACCCCGGGGATCAGCGCGATGAACCCGATGGACCTCTATTTCATGCCCTATACCCACAGCCTGCTGGGCGCGGCGGCCTTTGCCGGAGCGGTCTGGCTGGGGCGCTCGCTGGTGCTGCGCGATGCGGTGGGCGGCCTGATCGGCGGCGCGGTGGTGCTGAGCCACTGGTTTCTTGACCTGCTGGTCCATGTTCCCGACCTGACCCTCGCCGGTTCGCCGCCCAAGCTGGGCCTGGGGCTATGGAACCATCCGGCGATCGAAATGCCGCTGGAACTGGGCATCACTTTCGGCGCGCTGTGGTGGTATGTGCGCATGCGCAGACCCGCCATCGGCCGCGTGATCGTGCTCGCGGCGGTGCTGTTGCTGCTTCAGGCGATCAACTGGTTCGGACCGGTCGAGCCCGAGGTAACCGCCGGCACCAGCTACCTCGCCTTCTTCGCCTATGGCGTGGCGACGCTCGCGGCGTGGTGGATGGGGAAAAGCGAGACCCGCCAGCCCGGAATGGGCTAGCGGGAAGCGGGGCGCGACGCTAAGGGCCGCGCATGGCCGAAATCACCCCCGATGTCGTCGCCCAGCACGGGCTTTCCGAGGAAGAATACGCCCATGTGCTCCACGCACTGGGGCGCGAGCCCAATCTGGTCGAGCTGGGCATCTTCTCGGTGATGTGGTCCGAGCATTGCAGCTACAAATCGAGCCGCCTCCACCTCAAGAAGCTCCCGACCGAGGCCCCCTGGGTGATCTGCGGTCCGGGCGAGAACGCGGGCGTGATCGACATCGGCGATGGCCAGGCGGCGATCTTCAAGATGGAGAGCCACAACCACCCCAGCTACATCGAACCCTACCAGGGCGCGGCAACCGGGGTGGGCGGGATCCTGCGCGACGTGTTCACTATGGGCGCCCGCCCGGTCGCCAACATGAACGCGCTGCGGTTCGGTCGCCCCGACCATCCCAAGATGAAGAGCCTGGTCAAGGGTGTGGTTGCCGGGATTGGCGGCTACGGCAACTGCGTGGGCGTACCTACCGTGGGCGGCGAGACCAACTTCCACTCCGCCTATGACGGCAACATCCTGGTCAACGCGATGACCGTGGGCGTCGCCGATACCGACAAGATCTTCTATTGCGCCGCCACCGGGCTGGGCAATCCGATCGTCTATGTCGGCTCCAAGACCGGGCGCGACGGAATCCACGGTGCGACCATGGCAAGCGCTGATTTCGGCGAAGATTCGGAAGAAAAGCGCCCGACCGTGCAGGTCGGCGATCCCTTCACCGAAAAGCTGCTGATCGAGGCCTGTCTCGAACTGATGGCAACCGATGCGATCGTGGCGATCCAGGACATGGGTGCGGCCGGGCTGACCAGCTCGTCGGTTGAAATGGCCAGCAAGGGCGGCGCGGGCATCCGCCTCAACATGGACGCGGTGCCTTGCCGCGAAGAGGGCATGACGCCGTATGAGATGATGCTGAGCGAGAGCCAGGAGCGGATGCTCATGGTGCTCAAGCCCGGCAAGGAGGCCATGGCCGAGGCGATATTCCGAAAGTGGGAACTCGATTTCGCGGTGATCGGCGAGGTGACCGACACCGGGCACATGGTGCTGGAATGGGGCGGCGATGTTGTCTGCGACATTCCGCTGGGTCCGCTGGCGGATGAGGCGCCGCTCTACGACCGCCCGCACCTCAGCCTAGAGGAATACAAGGCCTGGGCCAGGGTCAAGCCGCTGGGCGATGTGCCCGAAAGCACCGACCTTGCCGCCGATCTGCTCAAGCTGATGGCCTGCCCCGATCTCGCCAGCCGGCGCTGGATCTGGGAGCAGTATGACAGCCAGGTAGGTGCCGATACGCTCCAGAAGAGCGGCGGCGACGCGGCGGTGGTGCGGATTCACGGCACCCGTAAGGCGCTGGCGATGAGCACCGATTGCACACCGCGCTATTGCTATGCCGATCCCTATGAGGGCGGCAAGCAGGCGGTGGCGGAAACCTGGCGCAATATCTCGGCGGTGGGCGCGCGGCCGCTGGCGATCACCAACTGCCTCAACTTCGCAAACCCCCAGCGGCCCGAAATCATGGCCCAGATCGTCGAGTGCCTGCGCGGAATGGGCGATGCCTGCCGGGCGCTGGATTATCCGATCGTCTCGGGAAATGTCAGCCTTTACAACGAGAGCAAAGCGACCGGCGGTGGCTCCGCCATCCTCCCTACCCCCGCGATCGGCGGCGTCGGACTGATGGACGACCATGCGGCAATGGCGACGATCGCCTTCAAGGCCGCGGGCGAGGACATCGTGGTTATCGGCTACAATTACGACCAGCTTGGCCAATCGCTCTACCTGCGCGAAATCCATGGCCGCGAAGACGGCGACGCGCCAGTGGTCGATCTCGAACTTGAGCGCAAGCTGGGTGAGGCTGTGCGTAGCCTGGTCGCAAACGGCACGGTCAGCGCGGTCCACGATGTCAGCGACGGTGGCCTGCTGGTGGCGATTGCCGAGATGGCGCTGGGCGGAAACATCGGCGCCGAGCTGGATGGCATGAACGCGGGCCTCGCCTTCGGCGAAGCGCAATCGCGCTATGTGGTGACGCTGCCCGATGCCGACGCACTCGAAGGATTGGATCTGCCCTTGATGCGGATCGGCAAGACCGGCGGGAACGTGCTCGAAGTGAACGGCAAGCCGATCCCCCTCGCCACCCTGCGCAAAGCCAGCGACAGCTTTTTCCGCGACTGGATGGAAAGCTGAGAGCTCCCAACCCCCTCTCGTTACTCTGAAACAAGTTCAGGGTGACGAGGATAAGGGGGTAAGCTAGGTGGCTCACATGACCACTGGCTATTCCGGTACTCCGCTCGCCAAGAAGCTCTCGCTGCGCGACGGGATGCGGGTGTGGTTCGATGCCATGCCCGAAAGCGTGGCTGACGAAATCGACGAATATGCCCTGGAGCTGACATTCGTAGCCGATCCTGCGCAGGGGATCGACGCTGCGCATGTTTTCGTAACCGAGCGCGGGGCGTTAGCAGCCCGCCTTCAGGCGCTGCGCCATCAGATCGCGCCCGATGGGCAGATCTGGGTTTCGTGGCCCAAGAAGGCCGCGAAAGTGCCGACCGACATTACCGAGGACACCATCCGCGAGCTGTGCTTGCCGCTCGGCCTGGTCGATACCAAGGTCTGCGCGCTGGACGATGTCTGGTCCGGGCTGAAACTGGTGATCCGCAAGGAGCTGCGATGAGAGACTATCCCCAGCTGCCCTATCCCGCCCTGCCGGTGCTCACCGATGCGGAGCGGCTTGCGCGGGCGAGGGCCAGCTATGAGCGCCTGCGCACCCGGCGTACGTGCCGCTTTTTCACCGATGCCCCGGTTCCGCGCCGGGTGATTGAGCAGGCAATCCTTGCGGCGGGCACTGCGCCATCGGGGGCCAATCATCAGCCGTGGCACTTCGCGGCAATCTCCTCGCTCGAGGCCAAGCGCGAAGTACGCCGACTGGCGGAGGAAGAGGAACGCGAATTCTATGCCGGCAAGGCGAGCGACGAGTGGCTCGAAGCCCTGGCTCCACTCGGCACCGACGATGTCAAACCTTATCTCGAGACCGCACCCTGGCTGATCGCGGTGTTCGGGCAGCGCCGGGGCGGCCCCAATCCCGGCGACAATCGGCAGAACTATTATGTCACCGAAAGCGTCGGGATAGCAGTGGGATTGCTGCTCGCGACCTTGCACGAGGCGGGGCTTGCCACGCTGACCCACACGCCCGCGCCGATGAAATTCCTCAACGCGATCTGCCAGCGGCCCAGCGATGAAAAGCCGATGATGCTGGTAGTGGTCGGTCACCCCGCGCCAGACGCCACGGTTCCGGCCCATGCCGTGCAGCGCAAGCCGATCGGCGCTATCTCCAGCTGGATCTAGCCGGTCAGGCCGCAGCCTGGGCCGGTGCCATCAAATCGTAGGGATCGATCCCCGCCGCGCGCCACATCGCATGGGCCTGGTTGTAATAGGTCGGCGCCTTGATGTTGAGGCGGCGGCGCACTTCCTCGATCGGCAGTGGCAGCAGCTCGGTGATCGCCATCTCGACCAGCCGCGGGCAGGCCTTGCCCATTTTCTGGCCTTCGCGCACTGCACGGAACACCGGAACCTTGACCGTCGCGCGCTTGGCGATTTCGATCGCCCCGGCGTATCCCAGGAACAGGTGCGCAGGCGACGGCTGCTGGCTGTAGGTGAAGGCCAGCACGCACTGTTCGCCCAGCGCATCGCGGCCGAACCCGGAAAGGATGTGCATCAGATCGTGGGTGTCGCGCATGCGGTTGAAGTACCAGGTAACCTGATCGTCCCAGTACATCTCGGGCGGGCGGTTCTTGTCGAGCTCGTCGACCAGGCCGTGCGCCGAGAGCCCTTCGCGCTCCATGAAATCGCAATAAATCTCGGCGAGGCTGCCCGCGGGCATCTTGCGCAGCTCCTCGTGGTTGTCGAGGATCGGCACCAGCGAGGGTTCCTTGCGGCGGATTTCCTGCGCGCGTTCGGTCTTAAGGAAGCTCAGTGCCGCGTCGTAAATCCCACGCCAGGGCAAGGCTTCGAAAATCGGAGTGACCTTGGAAGTATCTTCCTTGTTCTTTACCAACTCGCGGAAATTGCGCCAGGCCTTGGGCAGGTCATAGCGCATCTCCGGGCGGCCGGGCAGCATCATCGGCAGGTCCGGTGCGGCAAAGTCGACATGGGTCTGGCGCTGCGAGGGCAGGATTTCGGGCGGTGAAGTCATCATGTTCATGGCAGGACCTGTTACTGCGACTTACTTACAGAAGTGTCAATACAGCTGAATCCGATGGCAATCAAGTTGCAAATTGCCTACCCATCTGGCCCATAAGAGAGTTGGGAGAGGGATATGATCGCACGTCGCTGGCCGATCGCTCTGGGCTTGGTGCTGAGCCTTTCTGCGCTGATGCTGGGGCTCAGATCGGGTGTCGATCCGATCGATGGCTGGCTCCATGCCGCGCGCTGGACCGCAAGGGCCGGCTTCCCGCTATTCATCCTGACCTATGCCGCATCCTCGCTCGGGAGGCTCTGGCACTCCCCTCTCACCCGTGCGTTGTGGCGCGACCGGCGTTGGTGGGGTCTGGGTTTTGCTGGCAGTCACACGGTCCACCTCTATGCGCTGGCAACCTACAACAGCATGGCGGGCAAGGCACTGACGGCGCAGACGCTGATCGGCGGCGGGGGTGCCTATGTCCTGCTCTATCTGATGGCCCTGACATCGAACGACGCGGCAATGCGCAAGCTAGGCCGCAACTGGAAGCGGCTGCACACGCTGGGGATCCACTGGTTGTGGTTCGTCTTCACCTTTTCCTATCTGGGCCGGGTCATCCAGGGGCGAGAGATGCCTTTTGCCGTGTTGGCGCTGGCGGTTTCACTCGGTGCGCTGGGGCTGCGGATCGCGGTCTGGGTCAGGGGGCGCAAGGGCGCCTAGGCCCACTCTCCTTCTGCCACGCCCAGCAAGCGCAGCACCGAGGTCAGATCGCCGCGATCGATCGCGCCGTTGGCGGCAAGGCGTGCCTTGGGCTTGGCGTGATAGGCCAGGCCATAATGCGCAGCGACCAGCATCGGGATGTCGTTGGCGCCGTCACCGGTAGCCAGACTGGTGCCGCCGTGGCGCGCCATTTCCTCGCGCAGCACCCGCTGCTTGACCGAACTGTCAACGATGTCGCCCACCAGACCCCCGGTCAGCCGACCATGCGCCGTCGCCAGCCGATTGCCCACCACCTGCTCGAAACCCAGCCGCTCGGCCACGGGATCGGCAAACTGGTGAAATCCGCCCGTTACCAGCACGGTGCGGCAACCGTGTGCCTTCAGCGTCGCGACCAGGGTGACGGCTCCGGGCATGTCACGAATGCGCTCGTCCAGGCATTGCACAATCGCGTCCTCGCCCAGCCCGCCCAGCAGCCGCACCCGTTCGGTCAGTGCCTCGGCAAAGTCCAGCTCACCCTGCATCGCGCGTTCGGTGATCGCGGCGATCTGGTCCTTGATCCCGGCAAAATCGGCCAGCTCGTCGATGCATTCCTGCCCGATCATGGTCGAATCCATGTCCGAAACGAAAACCGAAGGCACGGTGGGACGGTGATCGCTGACCAGCAGATCCGCCGGATGGAAGTGTGCATCGATCACTGCGCGTAACACCGCAGAATCCCCTGCCCCGGTCTCGATCTCCAGTACGCCCGCATCGCCGCGCAGCGGTTCCGCCACGCGCACCGCCAGCCCCGCCGTCTCAAGCGCGTGGACAGCTGCATCGCAATTGGCAGACAGCGCTTCGGCCTGTGCTATCACCCGGGCAATGAGCACGTCGCAATCCCCTGAATCGGACGGCCAGGCGCCGCCGCTGGCGCTCATCGCAGGGCCGACCGCCAGCGGCAAGAGCGATCTGGCGGTGCGCCTCGCACTGGCGCTGATCGCGCAGGGACGCCCGGCCACGATCATCAATGCCGACAGCGCGCAGGTCTATGCCGATCTTGCCGTGCTTTCCGCCCGCCCCACGCCCGATGAAATGCAGGGTGTGGCGCATCGGCTGTTCGGGGAATGGGACGGGGCCGAGGCCTGTTCCGCAGCCGACTGGGCCGAGCGCGCGCGCGGCGTAATCGCCGAAGTGCACGGCGCGGGCAGAGTGCCGATCCTGGTTGGCGGCACCGGTCTGTACCTGCGCACCTTGCTTGAGGGAATCGCCCCGGTTCCGCCAATCGATCCGGCTGTGCGCGAGGCAGTGCGCGCGCTTCCGGCGGCCGAAGCCTTTTCCGCGCTCTCGCGCGAAGATCCCGCGCGAGCCGCTGCACTTGCGCCCAACGATGCGGCGCGGATCGCCCGCGCGCTCGAGGTTGTTCGTTCCACCGGCAAGCCGCTGGCGGCATGGCAAGCCGAACTGACCGGCGGGATCGGCACTGCAGTAGCCCTGCACCCGCTGGTGCTGCTGCCTCCGCGCGACTGGCTCTATGCGCGCTGCGACCTGCGCTTCGCGCAGATGCTCGAACGCGGCGCAACCGACGAGGTGCGACAGCTTCTCGCCCGCAAGCTCGATCCAGCGCTACCTGTCATGCGGGCGATCGGAGTGCCCGAACTTGCTGCCATGCTGCGCGGTGAGATGACCCTGGAACAGGCCCGCGGACGCGGTGCCCAGGCCACCCGCAACTATGCCAAGCGGCAATTCACCTGGTTCCGCCGCCAGCCGCCGCGCGATTGGCCTAGAGTCGAGAGCAAAACTTTCGACGTAGATAGTCAATTTGTATCTTTATTGCGTGATTGATGCTTGACATGATATTTTGCGTCAAATAGAGGCGCACCTCACAACCGCTCTTGCGGTTCTTGCGCGAGTTGGAGAGGGAGACCCGGCACAGGCAACTGTGCCGGGTCGGTCCTTTCAGGCGGCCCGCGCAATGAAATGAAAGGTCTGGTTCGGTGAGCGAGGAGCGCAGCGGCGCAAGCATCCTGGTCGAAAGCCTGGTTAAGCAGGGGGTCGAATTCGTGTTCGGCTATCCCGGCGGAGCGGTCCTGCCGATCTATGACGCCCTGTTCGGCGATGCCCGGATCCGCCACATCCTGGTCCGGCACGAGGCCGGCGCGGCCCATGCCGCGGAAGGCTATGCCCGCTCCACCGGCAAGCCCGGCGTGGTGCTGGTCACCTCGGGACCGGGCGCCACCAATGCCGTTACCGGCATTGCCGATGCCTTTCTGGATTCGATCCCGCTGGTGGTGATTACCGGCCAGGTTCCCACTGCGCTGATCGGATCGGATGCCTTTCAGGAAGCCGATACCGTCGGCATCACCCGCCACTGCACCAAGCACAACTATCTGGTGAAGGACCCTTCCGAACTGGCGGGGATTGTCGAGGAAGCGTTTCGCATCGCCACCACCGGCCGCCCCGGCCCGGTGGTAATCGACATTCCCAAGGATGTGCAGATTGCGTCCGCCGCGTGGAGCGAAGCCGCTCCGCAGCGCGAGGTGCGCTACAATCCGCAGACCCGCGCGGCCGACCGCGACATTGCCCGCGCGATCGAGCTGCTCGCCAATGCCAAAGCCCCTGTGTTCTATACTGGCGGCGGTGTCATCAATTCCGGCCCCCATGCCGCCGCGCTGCTGCGCCGACTCCAGGAACTGACCGGCGCGCCGACCACTTCGACCCTGATGGGTCTTGGCGCCTTTCCCGCCGATCACCCGGACTGGCTGGGCATGCTGGGCATGCACGGCACCTTCGAATCCAACATGGCGATGAACCGGGCCGACTTGATCCTGTGCCTGGGCGCGCGCTTCGATGACCGGGTGACCGGGCGGCTTGATGCCTTTTCGCCCCATTCCACCAAGATCCAC
Organism: Novosphingobium sp.; assembly: GCA_024236215.1. Classification (GTDB taxonomy): domain Bacteria; phylum Pseudomonadota; class Alphaproteobacteria; order Sphingomonadales; family Sphingomonadaceae; genus Novosphingobium. The sequence goes on along the minus strand of JACKKX010000002.1, from coordinate 722,464 downwards.
GTCGATATCGACCGCGCCTCGATCAATAAGACCGTGCGGGTCGACCTGCCGATAATCGGTGATTGTGCCGAGGTGCTGGAACAGCTGATCGAGGCCTGGGGGACCCGCAAGCCGCAGGATCTCAGCGAATGGAAGGCCCGGATCGACGGCTGGCGTGCGCGCAACAGCCTGGCCTACCCCAAAAATGCTCAGGCGATCATGCCGCAGCTGGCGATCGAACGTCTGTTCGCGCTGACCCGCGACAAGGACCCGGTGATCGCCACCGAAGTCGGCCAGCACCAGATGTGGGCTGCGCAGTATTTCCCGCAGTTCGCCCCCAACCGCTGGCTCACCTCGGGCGGGCTGGGCACGATGGGCTATGGCCTGCCCGCCGCGATTGGCGCGCAGCTGGGCAATCCGGGCCGCCTGGTGATCGACATCGCCGGCGACGCCTCGATCCAGATGAACGTGCAGGAAATGGGTACTGCCACCCAGTTCCGCCTCCCGGTCAAGGTTTTCGTACTCAACAACGAATGGATGGGCATGGTCCGCCAATGGCAGGAACTGACCTATGAAAGCCGCTATTCGGAAAGCTATTCCGACAGTCTGCCCGATTTCGTGAAGCTGGCTGAAGCCTACGGGTGGAAGGGCATCCGCATCGAGAACGAAAGCCAGCTAGACGCGGGCATCCAGGCGATGATCGATCATCCCGGCCCGGTCTTCGTCGATTGCCTGGTCGCCAAGGAGGCCAATTGCTTCCCGATGATCCCCTCGGGCGCGGCGCATACCGAGATGATCCTCTACGGCGATGCGGTGGCGGGCACCATGGACGATGCCGCCAAGGCGCTGGTGTGAGGACACCTGTGATGATGAAGATCAAGCAAGAGGCGTCAGAACGCCATGTCCTGACCATCACGGTCGATAACGAAGCCGGGATTCTGGCCAAGATCGCCGGGCTGTTCACCGCGCGCGGCTATAACATCGACAGCCTGACCGTGGCCGACATCACCGAGAACCATTCGGTCAGCCGGATCACCATCGTCACCCACGGACCACCTGCGGTGATCGACCAGATCCACGCCCAGCTCGACCGGCTGGTGCCGGTTCATCGGGTGATCGATCTGACCGAGGCTGGCCCGCACGTCGAGCGGGAGCTGGCGCTGGTCAAGGTGGCGGGCACCGGCGACGCCCGGGTCGAGGCCCTGCGCCTCGCCGATGTGTTCCGCGCCAGCGTGATCGACACCACCACCAGCAGCTTCATCTTCGAGCTGACCGGCGCGCCCGAGAAGATCGACCGCTTCGTCGCGCTGATGCGCGAGCTGGGGCTGGTCGAGGTGGGCCGCACCGGGGTGGTCGGCATGATGCGCGGAGCTGCAGGGGCATAGATTCGAATTTTCACTTTCACCGTCGCCCTGATCTTGTTTCAGGGTCCATCGTGCCTCAAGGCACTGGTCGGTGATCATGGCACAATGGATGCTGAAACGAGTTCAGCATGACGAATGAAGTAAGGACTTGAGATGAAGGTTTTTTACGACGCCGATTGCGACCTCAACCTGGTCACGGGCAAGAAGATCGCGGTGTTGGGCTATGGTTCGCAGGGCCACGCCCACGCCCAGAACCTGCGCGACAGCGGGGTCAAGGAAGTGGCGATCGCGCTGCGCCCCGGCTCCGCCAGCGCACGCAAGGCCGAAGCCGCCGGTTTCAAGGTAATGAGCAACAGCGAAGCGGCGGCATGGGCCGACGTGCTGATGATCCTCGCCCCCGACGAGCACCAGGCAGCGATCTGGGAGAACGATCTCAAAGGCAACATGCGCCCCGGCTCGGCCCTGGCCTTTGCCCACGGGCTCAATATCCACTTCGGCCTGATCGAGGCCCCGGCCGATATCGACGTGATCATGATCGCCCCCAAGGGCCCCGGCCACACCGTGCGCGGCGAATACCTCAAGGGCGGCGGCGTGCCGTGCCTGATTGCGGTGCATCAGGACGCCTCGGGCAATGCCCATGACGTGGCGCTGGCCTATGCCTCGGGCGTGGGCGGCGGGCGCTCGGGCATCATCGAGACCAATTTCAAGGAAGAATGCGAAACCGACCTGTTCGGTGAGCAGGCCGTGCTGTGCGGCGGGATCACCCACCTGATCCAGGCCGGGTTCGAGACCCTGGTCGAGGCCGGCTATGCCCCCGAAATGGCCTATTTCGAATGCCTCCATGAAACCAAGCTGATCGTCGACCTGCTCTATGAAGGCGGGATCGCGAACATGCGCTATTCGATCAGCAACACTGCCGAATACGGCGATATCAAGACCGGCCCGCGGATCATTACCGATGAGACCAAGGCCGAGATGAAGCGCGTTCTGGCCGACATTACCAGCGGCCGCTTCGTCAAGGACTTCGTGCTCGATAACCGCGCCGGCCAGCCCGAGCTCAAGGCCAGCCGCAAGGCCGCCGCGGCCCACCCGATCGAACAGACCGGCGCCCGCCTGCGCGCGATGATGCCCTGGATCAGTGCCAACAAGCTGGTCGATCAGGACAAGAACTGAGCGCCGCCAAGGGTTCCAAAAGCGAAGAACAAGGGTAAGGTCGGGCCATGGGGTTCGACCTTCCTTTTTCCTGCCAGTGCGGCGCGGTGACCGGCGTGGTGAATGAAGCCAGCCCGGCAGACGGCGATCATGTTGTCTGCCATTGCACCGACTGCCGCGCCCTGACCCGCTATCTCGGGCATTCCGAGCGGGTACTCGACCGAAATGGCGGGACCGAGCTCTACCAGTCGCGCTGCGCACGTTTGCGGATCGCCTCCGGCCTGGACCATCTCGCCACCCTGCACCTGACCGACAAGCCGCTGATGCGCTGGTACGCGGCCTGTTGTCGCTCGCCGCTGTTCAACACCTGGGCAAATGGGCGCGTGCCCTTTGTCACCACGCATCTCAGCGCCTGTAACCCCGATCAAGTAAATGCGGTGCTTGGACCACCGAAAGGCCATCTGTTTTTGCGCGAAGCCTTGGGTGACACGGGCGGGTTGCACGAATTGACCTTCATGGGCCTGACCTGGGGTTTCCTCAAACGGGCGGCGAAAGATACTCTCTCGGGCGACAGGCGCCGATGCCCGCTGTTCGATCACGATACGCTTGCGCCGATCGTGGCTCCCTATCGCCTCAGCCGGGAAGAACGTCGGGCGCTCGACTAGCGTCAGCCCCGCGCAGCCTTCATAGCCCCGAACCCCAGCAGGAATGCCGTCGCCACCGCCAGGCTCATCCAGAACTGGCTGGCGAGATCGGGCGTCGCGGCCATGAACAGGATCACCGACAGCATCGCCGCAACGGCAAACAGCGTGCCGAACGGGTGGAACCACATCCTGAGCTGCAGTTGCCGTCCCTCGGCCGCAAAACGCGCCCGTAGGCGCAGCTGCGCTGCGGCCACCATCAGGTAGAGCAGCAGCATCGTCACCCCCGAGGAATTGAGCAGGAAGCTGAACACCTTGTCGGGCGAGAGTCGCTCCGCCGCCAGCGCGCCATATGAAAACAGGCTGGCAACCAGGATCGCGCGCGCCGGCACCTGCCGCCGGTTAACCGCCACCAGCCACTGCGGCGCATCGCCATGACCTGCGAGGTTGAACAGCGTGCGGCTGGTCACATAAAGACCCGAATTGAGGCACGAAAGCACCGCCACCAGAACCACCAGGTTCATGATCGTTTCACCGCCCGGCACCTGCATCGCCGCCAGAGTGGTGGCAAAGGGCGAATAGCCCGGGACGATCTGCTGCCAGGGCACCACGGCCACGATCATCAGCAGCGAGAGGATGTAGAACACCACGATCCGGACCGTCACCGATACCGAAAGCCGCGCCACCGCCCTCGCCGGTTCGGCGCTTTCGGCCGCGGCGATGGTCGAAATCTCCGCCCCGCACAGCGCGAAGATGGTCGATGCGACCGCCGCCATCACCCCGCCCCAGCCGTTGGGCGCAAAGCCGCCGTGCGCGGTAAGGTTGCCGAAGGTCGATCCCTCCGGGCTGGTCATGCCTGTGGCCCAGGCGCCCGCCACCGCGATGAACACCACGATTGCCACCACCTTGGTCAGCGAAAACCAGAACTCGAACTCGCCGTAGGAACGGGTCGACATCAGGTTGACTGCGGTGAGAAGCGCCATCAGCCCTACCCCGATCTCCCAGGTGGCAAACTGCGGGTACCAATGGCTGAGAATCTTGGCACCCGCGATCGCCTCGATCGCGACCACCACCACCCAGAAATACCAATAGAGCCAGCCCGAAAGGAACCCGGCCCAGTGGCCGATCCCGGCGCGAGCGAAATCGGGAAACGCCTGCACTCCGCTGAGCGCGGCGGCCATTTCCGAGATCATCCGCATCACCAGCATGATGATGAGCCCCGCCACGCCATAGGAAACCACTGCCGCCGGGCCAACCTGGCTGATCGTGGTCGAAGAACCTACGAACAACCCCGCGCCGATAATCCCGCCTATCGCGATCATCGAGATGTGCCGGTTCTCCAGCGATTTGCTAAGCGCGGGAGCGCCATAGGCACCGGTAGCGATATCCTCGGCTGGAATCTGGTCGTTCATGTCCCTCCCCTTTGCCCCAAGGCTTAGCGGGTGGCGAAAGGAGGGCAAGGGGTTGGTCAGATCATCTTCGCAAAAGCGCTCCGCAGCTCGCGCACGAAGGCTTCGGGCTGCTCCCAGGCTGCGAAGTGCCCGCCCCGGTCCATCTCACCCCAGTGGACGAGGTTGCGGAAACTGCGCTCGGCCCATTTGCGCGGGGTGGGAAGGATCTCCTTCGGAAAGGCGCTGACCGCCACGGGCAGATCGATCTCCACCGGGGCAAAGCTGTTGAAGCTTTCCCAATAGAGCCGCGCCGAAGATGCCCCGGTGCCCGGAAGCCAGTAGAGCATCAGGTTATCCAGCACCGCATCGCGGCTGAGCGCATCGTAGGGCGAGCCGGAATTGTCGGTCCAGGCCCGGATCTTCTCAAGAATCCACCCCGCCAGCCCCGCCGGACTATCGACCAGCCCATAACCCAGACTCTGCGGGCGGGTGCTTTGCTGCTTGGAATAGCCCGAATCCCAATCCTGATAGAATTGCAGCGCCTTGAGCGCCCGCGCCTCGTCCGGGGCTGGGTTTTCCAGATCTTCGGTCAAGGGGCGCCCGATCGGCATGTTGAGGTGGATACCCTGGCATCCCGCAGGCCTGATCGCACCGATCGCGGTGGTGACCGCGCTGCCCCAGTCCCCGCCCTGCGCTACCCAGCGCGAATAGCCCAGCCGCCCCATCAGCTCGGCCCAGGCGAAGGCGATTCGGGGCACACCCCATCCGGTTTCCACCGGCTTGCCCGAAAAACCGAACCCCGGCAGTGAGGGCGCGACCACATCGAATGCCAGCTCACCCTTGGGCGGATTGGTCAAAGCATCGATAACCCCGAGGAATTCAACCACCGATCCCGGCCAGCCGTGGGTGATGACCAGCGGCAGCGCATCGGCGCGCGGCGAGCGCACGTGAAGAAAATGGATTTCGAGACCCTGAATTTCAGTCTTGAACTGGCCCAGCGCGTTGAGCCGCGCCTCGCACCGGCGCCAGTCATAGCCCTCACCCCAATAGGTCACCAGATCCTGCACTGCAGTCAGCGGCGCGCCCTGCGACCAATCGGATACGGTCTCCCGCTCCGGCCAGCGGGTCAGGGCAATCCGGGCCTTGAGATCGTCAAGCTGCGTCTGGGGCACTGCCAGGGTGAAGGGCCGGATCGCTTCCACGGTCATCCCCCCAACGCCGTGGCCGAGGCCGCTTCAACCTTGGCGCGATCGGCCAGCAGCATGGTGCAGCTGGCCTTGGCGAGCAGGTTGCCCGCCCCGTCCTTGAGCGCCCCTTCGTAAAAGCAGGTCTTGCGGCCGTGTCTCACCGCCCAGCCTTCGGCCAGTACCCGTCCAGGGCGGACCGGGGCAAGGAAGCTGACCTTGAGCTCCAGCGTCATCGGCACAACATCCTTGCCCGCCACCGCCATGGCGGCGTGGGCCATTGCCGCATCGATCCAACCGGTAACGAAGCCTCCCTGCACCACCCCGCCCGAATGGCACTGCTCGGGTCGGGCTTCATATTCGAGCACCGCGCCCTTGTCCGCGCTCATCTCGGCGATGCGCACCAGCCCCATCGTCTCGTAAAGATTGTCGCCCTTCATCACAGCAGCGCCGAATAGATCAGGGTCTTGAGCTCGCGCCTGACCGGCCAGGTGCTCGACGGGCTGAGCTGGGTCATGAACACCATGTGCACCTGCTCCACCGGATCTACGAAGAACGCGGTAGAGAACAGGCCGCCCCAGTAATATTCGCCCACCGACCCTGGGATCAGGTTGGCCGCCGGATCGATGTTGACCGCAAAGCCCAGCCCGAAACCGACCCCGGCATTGGTCGCCTCGCTGAACAGAGATTTCGACCACGAAGCAAGATCGCCGTTATCCGGCAGGTGGTTGAGCGTCATCAGCTCGATCGTCTTGCGCGAAACGATCCGCGCGCCGTCCAGCTCGCCGCCGTTCAGCAGCATGGTGCAGAAGCGGTGATAGTCAAGCGCGGTCGAAACCAGCCCGCCCCCGCCCGAAAGCTGGCGCGGCATCCGGCTCCAGGCGCTTTCCGCGCCGCGATCGTAGATCACCCGGCCCTTGCCCGGCGCCATGGTGAAGCAATCGGTAAGGCGGTCGATCTTGCCCTCGGGCACGGCAAAGAAGGTATCGTGCATGCCCAGCGGCACGAAGATCCGGTCATGGAAGAATTCGTATAGCGGCTGGCCCGAAACGCGCTGCACCACCGCACCGAGCACGTCGGTCGAAACCGAATAGTTCCACGCCTCGCCCGGCGAGAATTCCAGCGGCAGCTTGCCCAGCGCGGCAACGAATTCATCGAGATCGAGATTGCTGTGCCAGTTCTCCATCTTCTTCTCGCGCATCGCCAGATCGATGTTGGAGCGGTTCTGGAACGAATAGGTCAGCCCCGAGGTGTGACGCAGCAGATCGACCATCAGCATCGGCCGGGCGAGCGGTTTGGTCAGGAACGGCACCCCGGCCCCGCCGCCGTTGTACACCCCCAGGTCGACGAATTCGGGCAGGACATGGTGGACCGGCGTGTCGAGCGCGACCTTGCCTTCCTCCACAAGCATCATGAAGGCGATCGAGGTGACCGGCTTGGTCATCGAGGCGATGCGGAACAGCGAACCCTCGTCGATCGTCTTGGCCGATCCCTCACGCGCAGGTCCCTGCGACGAGAAATGGGCGATCTCACCCTGGTGCGCGACCAGCACCTGGGCGTTGGCCAGCTTGCCGGTGTCGAGATAGCGTTCCTTGAGGAAGGCATCGATCCGGGCAAGGCGCTGGGGGTCGAAGCGTCCGGTCGCTGGCGTCATACAGGGCAGGGCCTCGTTCAGTTGCAGTTTCGCACCGACTATTGCTGGTGCGACAAGGCTGGTCAATGCTGCACACGTTCGATTAGGGGGCGGGAATGACCCAAGCCGAGCTGCCGATCCTTGTTGCCGCGCTCTACCGCTTTGCGCCCCTGGCCGATCTGCCCGCATTGCGCGAGCAGCTGCTGGCGCTGTGCCGACCGCTGGGGATCCGGGGCACGCTGCTGATTGCGGAAGAAGGGATCAACGGGACGATCGCCGGCAGCGATGAGGCGATCGAGGCCGCGATCGCCGCGCTGCGCCAGTTGCCCGGCTGCGACGATCTCGACGTCAAGTTCTCGCGCGCGGGAAGCTTGCCGTTCGGACGGATGAAGGTGAAGATCAAGCGTGAGATCGTCACCCTCGGCCAGCCGCAGGTCGATCCGCAAGCAACCGGCAAGTATGTTTCCGCGCTGGACTGGAACGCGCTGATTTCCGATCCCGACACGATCGTGATCGACACCCGCAACGATTATGAAGTGGCGATCGGGACTTTTCGCGGCGCGATCGACCCCGGCACGGCCTCTTTCAGGGAGTTTCCCGAATGGTTCCGGCAGCGGCGCGATGAGCTACTCGGCAACGGCAAGCCGCCCAAGGTCGCGATGTTCTGCACCGGCGGGATCCGCTGCGAGAAATCGACCGCATTCCTCAAATCCGAAGGGATTGACGAGGTCTATCACCTCAGGGGCGGAATCCTGCAATATCTGGAGGAGACCCCGCCTGAGCTGAGCCTGTGGCAAGGCGAATGCTATGTCTTCGACGAGCGGGTCAGCGTCGGGCACGGGCTGGTCCCGGGGCGGTTCACCACCTGCAAGGACTGCGGCCGGCCGCTGGGCAAAGCAGGCGGCGCGTGCGGCTGCAGCTTCTCCCCTTTACAACCCCTCCCCGCCTCGCCATAGGCTTTGCCCATGATCTCGCCTCTGGCTCTTACCCTGCGACTTATCCGCCCTTGGGCGTGAGCTGGCGTGCACCTGGGCGGCACGCAGCGCCGCTCAAGGGAACCGCAATCGCCAAATCGTCGCACTGCCAATCCGAGATACCGATATGACCATGCTGAACAACCCGGGCGTCAAGTATCGCCCCTTCCCGCCGATCAACCTGCCCGACCGCACCTGGCCTTCGCGGGTGATCGAAAAGGCCCCGCGCTGGCTTTCCACCGACCTGCGCGACGGCAATCAGGCGTTGATCGATCCGATGGGCGCGGAAAAGAAGAGCCGTTTCTTCGACCTGCTGCTGAAGGTGGGGGTCAAGGAAATCGAGGTCGGTTTTCCAGCTTCGGGCGCGACCGACTTCGATTTCATCTCGGGCCTGGTCAAGGACGGGCGCATCCCCGACGACGTGATCGTTCAGGTGCTGACCCAATCGCGCCGCGACCTGATCGAAACCACCTTCGCCAGCCTGGCGGGGGCGAAACAGGCGATCGTTCATCTCTACAACGCGGTTTCGCCAGTCTGGCGCAAGGTCGTGTTCGGCATGGGCAAGGATGAGATCCGCCAGATCGCGATCGAGGGCGCCAAGGTGCTGCGCGATCAGGCCGCGAAATATCCCGACACCGACTGGCATTTCCAGTACAGCCCCGAAACCTTCTCCACCGCCGAGGTCGATTTCTCGGTCGAGGTCTGCGCTGCGGTGATGGACGTGCTCCAGCCGAGCAAGGATCACCCGATCATCTTCAACCTGCCCGCCACGGTCGAATGCGCGACGCCCAATGTCTATGCCGACCAGATTGAGCTGTTCGGGCAAATGATCCCCCATCGCGAAAGCGTGGTGATCTGTCTGCACACCCACAACGATCGTGGCACCGGCGTGGCCGCGGCCGAGCTGGGGCTGATGGCCGGGGCCGACCGCGTCGAAGGCTGCCTGTTCGGCAATGGTGAGCGTACCGGCAACTGCGATCTGGTGACCGTTGCTCTCAACATGTACACGCAAGGGGTCAACCCCGGGCTCGATTTCTCGAACATCGATGAGATCGCGCAGACTGTGGAATACTGCAACCAGCTGCCGATCCACCCGCGCCATCCCTATGTGGGCGAGCTGGTCTATACCTCGTTCTCGGGCAGCCATCAGGACGCGATCAAGAAGGGCTTCGCCGCGATGGAGGCGAAGAACGATCCGCTCTGGGAAATGCCCTATCTGCCGATCGATCCGGCCGATCTGGGCCGCGACTACGAAGCGGTGATCCGGGTCAACTCGCAAAGCGGCAAGGGCGGCTTCGCCTGGGTGATCGAGCAGGATCAGGGCCTCAAGCTGCCCAAGAAGATGCAGGCCCACTTCTCCAAACACGTTCAGGAACTGGCCGACCAGCTGGGCCGCGAGCTGTTTGCCGAAGACATCTGGGAGGTTTTTCAGCGGGTCTATCACCTCAACACCCCGCAGCATTTCCAGTTGCTCGACTACGAAGAGAGCAAGACGCCCGATGGCACTCGCCTGTTCGCGGGCAAGATCGCGGTGGATGACAAGGAGCAGTCGGTCTCAGGGCGCGGCAACGGACTAATCAGCTCGGTGGTGGCGACAATCGGCGAGACCTTCGGGGTGAAGCTGGAAATCAGCGACTATTCCGAACACGCCATGACCGGTGGCACCGATGCCCGCGCGGCCGCCTACGTCGAATGCGTCGGCGCCAACGGCAAGACGGTCTGGGGCGTGGGAATTGACGAGGACGTTGCGACAGCCTCGGTCCGCGCCGTGCTCAGCGCCGCCAACGAGGCGGCCCGGGGCTAGAGCGAAAGCCCGCCGTCGACGATGACGGTATGGCCGGTGACATAGGCGGCGAGCGGGCTGGCCAGGAACAGCGCGGCCCCCGCCATGTCGGCCGGAGTGCCCAGCCGTCCTTGCGGAATCCGTGCCAGCGATCCGGCCAGCCGCTGCGGATTCCCGGTGGTCACCTTGGTCAGCTTGGTATCGACCAGACCCGGCGCGATCCCGTTGACCCGAATGCCCTCGCCCGCCCAGGCCTGGGCGAGTGACTTGGTCAGGCTGATCGCCCCGGCCTTTGACGCAGCATAGGCCGGATTGCCGATGTTAGCCTTGAACCCGGCGATCGAGGAGACCACGATCACGCTGCCCCGGGCGGCGCCAAGTGCGGCATGGAACCTGCGCGCGCAGTTCATCACGCTGTCGAGGTTGACCGCCATCACCCGGCCCCAGCCTGGCCGCTCGAACTCCCCGCGCTTGTAGATCACCGTTCCCTGGCACAATACCAGCACGTCGAGGCTGGCGAAGGGAACCGCCGCATCCTCGATCGCCCCGGCGTCGCCCACGTCGACGCAGCTATAGCCCAGCCCGGCAAGGTCCGAACCCTCGGCCGGATCGTAGTCCGCCGCGGCGGCGCGCGTACCCCATACATGGACCCGCGCCCCGCGCAGACGAAAGGCCTGGGCAATGCCGTTGCCGATCCCGCTCGATCCGCCGACGACCACAACATTCTTGCCGGTGAAATCGGTATCGTCTTGCATGCGAGCCTCCTGTGGGCTTAATCGTTCGGTTAATGCGGGGCGCGGCCGCGCTGTCAAACCCGGCGAATGGAGATGCGAGCATGAGCGAAGCGATCCTCGAACCCGACCTGCCGATCATCGATCCGCACCATCACTTGTGGGATCTGCGCCCGCTGATGGCGGCCTTTCCCGAACCGCGCCACCCCTTCATCGAAGCAATCGCGCGCACCCCCTATTACACCTTCGACGGGCTGCACGCCGATGCCACCAGCGGGCACAACGTGATTGGCACGGTATTCATGGAATGCGGCGCCTTCTACCGCGCCGGGGCCAGCGACGCACTCAAGGTCGTGGGTGAGGTCGAATACGTCAACGGCGTCGCCGCGCAGAGCGCGAGCGGGCTCTACGGCAGCATCCGCCTGTGCGAGGCGATCATCGGCCACGCCGATCTCACCCTGGGCAGCAGGGCCGGGGCCGTGCTCGATGCCCTGGCCTCAGCCAGCCCGCGCTTCAAGGGCATCCGCCACGCCGCTGCCTGGGATGCCGACCCCGAGGTGCTCGGCCCGCCCTTCCACCACCCCGCAGGGCTCTATCGCGACGCGGCCTTCCGCGAGGGCTTTGCCGAGCTGGGCAAGCGCGGGCTGACTTTCGATGCCTGGCTGCTCGAACCGCAGCTTGGCGACGTGATCGATCTGGCGCGGGCCTTTCCCGACCAGCCGATCGTTCTCGATCATTGCGGCACCCCGCTGGGCATGGCGAGTTACCACGGCAAGCTGCACGAACGCTTCGACACCTGGCGCAGCAATATCCACGAGATAGCGCGCTGTCCCAACGTGATGGTCAAGCTGGGCGGGCTGGCGATGTCGTTTGCGGGCATGCCCGATCACGGGCCAGAAGCCGGGCTTTCCAGCGAGGTGCTCGCCGCAATGTGGCGCCCCTATATCGAAACCTGCATCGAAGCCTTCGGCCCCGCGCGGGCGATGTTCGAAAGCAACTTTCCGGTCGACAAATGGGGAGCGAGCTATGCGGTGCTGTGGAACGCCTTCAAGCACCTGACCCTGGGCGCCTCGGCCGACGAAAAGCGCGCGCTCTATGCCAGCAATGCGGCGCGGTTTTATGGGATCGAATATCTGCTCGACTGACCTAGCCGTGTGAGATTGCAGTCGATCCAGCGGAATCCGCGCTGAACGAGAGCGGAGGCTTCAAGCTCGGCGAGAACGGAATTGACCGCCTGGCGCGATGCTCCCAGCGCCGCAGCCAGGTCGGACTGGCTGATGTGTAGCCTCACGTAGCCCGTACGCTCGCCCTTTCCCACCTCCTGGTCTTCTCGGCACAGGATCGCCAGCCGCTGGATCGTCCGTTCGGCGAGGGAAAGAAGCGCCTGCTCCTCCAGAATGTCGAGTACTGCGCGCAGGTTGGCCATGGCCACCCGGGCCAGCGCCTGGTCGATTTCAGGATAGGCGGCGCGCAGCGCTCCCAGCCGCGAAGCCGGGATCATTTCGGCAAACAGCTCGCTGCGGGCCTCGATCGAAACAGGTGCGGGCCGACCGTCGAAGGCCACGGTTTCACCAAACAGCTCGTTCTCCCGAAGAATCTTGAGCAGCAGGCGGCGTCCGCCGACGCCATCGAGACAGAACAGCGCCGAGCCGGCGCGGATCACATAGAGACCCTGCGGCGCTTCGGTTCGGCCATAGATCAGGGCCCCGCGATCGAACCGGCGCAGAACCATCGCCGCACGCAAGGCAGCCCGGGGTGCCTCCGAAAGGCGGTCGATCCAGTTCTCGTGCATGCTAATTTGTCGTCCAGATGACAATCTTTCGCTGGATGCCACGCTAAGAACGGTTCGACAATACGAATGGGAGCCTTGCCGATGTTGCGCCTACACACACCCATCGTCCTTTCCGCCCTTGCCTTGGCCGCGCCGCTGGCAGCCCAGACGGCATCAGCAGCTTCGTCGCCCGCAGCGCCTGCACCGGCAGAGCAGCAGACCCAGTCGGACTGGCGCGAGACCTGGGCCTATCAGGTTGGCATGCAGGCCGTGGTCTATGGCTATCCGGTGGTGAAGAACCTGACCGTCCGCCATGGCATGATTGAGCGCTCCACCGGCCAGGCCGACATGCCGTTGAACACCTGGTTCCATTCGCGCCGGGCAAGCGATCACACCGACAAGGTACATTCCTCGGTCACCCCGGACCTGCTCTATTCCGCTCTGTGGTTCGATCTGCGCAAGGGGCCGATCGTGATTTCCGTACCCGACGGTGGCGGCACCTATTACAGCCTGCAATTCATGGAGATGTATTCCGACATCTTCGCCTATCTCGGCAGTCGTGCGACCGGCGGCAAAGCGGGAAAATACCTGCTCGCCGAGCAGGACTGGAAGGGCGAGATTCCGGATGGAATCGCCGGCGTGCTGCATTCGCCCTCACCCACCGGGCTGATCCTGCTGCGGGTGGGATTTGCCGATCGCACGCGGCTCGAACTGGCCCATGCGCTACAGGACAAAGTCACGGTCGAAGGAATCGGTGGCGCCGCGCTTGATCATGGCCGCGACGTGCTCGATCCGGTTGCTCCGGGCACCTCGCCGCTGCCGTTCTTTGCCATGCTCAATCGCGGGATGACCGAAAACCCGCCCCCGGCCAAGGACGCGGCCCTGATCGCCCAGTTCCGCAGCGTCGGGATCGGAGCCGGAATGCCCGACGATTTCGCCGCGCTCGATCCTGCCACCCGCAAGGGACTGGCCCGGGCCATGGGGGACGGTCTTGCTTTTCTGCGCCAGGTTTCGATTGCTGGCGGCAATGCCAAGAAGATCAACGGCTGGGCCTATGGCCAGGCCGACTGGGGTAGAACCGCATCGAGCAACGACTTCCTGACCCGTAGCGCCAACCAGAGCTTTTCGGGAATGCAGGAACATTGGATCGAGGAAGTCGTCAAACTGCGTGCCCACCACGATGGCGATGGCGAACTGCTCGACGGATCGAAGCACACCTATACCCTGACCTTCCAGCCCTCCGAAATTCCGGTGGCCCGCGCATTCTGGTCCGTCACGGTATACAATGGCGAATACGATCTAGTCGAAAACCCGCTTTCGCGCTTTGCCCTGGGAAGCCACGACACCGCGATGAAGCGCAACAAGGACGGTAGTCTAACTCTCTATATTCAGGCCGATCCCCCGGCAAAGAAGCTGATGCCAAACTGGCTTCCGGTGCCAAAGGCGCAATTCAACCTTTTCCTGCGCGCCTATTTGCCTGATGTAGCGATGCAGCAACAAAGCTACGCCCCGCCGCCGGTAAGGAAAGTGCCATGAGACTGCTTGCATCTGCCGCCCTTGGAGCCATCACGATTGCCGCAGGCCTGTCGCTGATTTCCGGCGAACAGGCCCCGGCACGGGCCTCAGTGGCAGCTTCGCTGAACGCCGGGCAGACCGCCTACCCTCAGCGACCGCTATGGGGCGATACGCACCTGCATACCGCCAATTCGTTCGATGCCTTCACCGCCGGCCTACGGCTCGGCCCGGAAGAGGCGTTGCGCTTTGCCAGCGGCGAAGCGGTGATGACTGCCAGCGGGATCGAGGCCAAGCTGCACCGCCCGCTCGATTTCCTGGTGGTGACCGACCATTCGGATGCGATCGGGGTGACCGCAGACCTCTACAACACCCCTGAGGATCAGCTTTCCGATCCCACGCTCAAGCGCTGGCGCGCAATGATGCACGAAGGTGGAAACGCGGCCTACAAGGCGTTTCGTGAAATGGTCACCGCCGCGTCCAACGGAACCTTGCCCGCCGATTTCGCCGACGTTGAAAAGATGCGCAAGACCGCACGACGGGTGTGGGACGGGCAGCTCGACGCGGTTGAGCGCTACAACCGGCCGGGCAAGTTCACCGCGCTGGTGGGCTTTGAATATTCGCTCCAGCCCAAGGGCAACACCCTGCACCGCAACGTGATATTCCGCGATGGTGCGGATCGCGCCCGGCAGGTTCTGCCCTTCCCCTCTGACGGACAGACTGGACCTGAGGCGCTGTGGGATTACATGGACCGTTATGAGGCCAAGACCGGCGGGCGCACCCTCGCGATCCCGCATAATTCCAACCTGTCCAACGGCCTGGCCTTCATGCTCACCGACCCTTCGGGTGGCCCGATGAGCGCTGCCTACGCCCGGCGCCGCGCGGCGCACGAACCACTGGTAGAGGTCACCCAGTACAAGGGTGACAGCGAGGCCCATCCGTTCCTCTCGCGCAACGACGAATTCGCCGATTTCGGCGACGCGGGATGGGAAAACGGCAATGCCCCGCTCACCACGCTCAAGAAGCCCGAGATGTATGGCGGGGAATATGCCCGCGAAGCGCTCAAACGCGGGCTGGCGATCGAACACCTGATCGGGATCAACCCTTATGCGTTCGGGATGATCGGCTCGACCGACAGCCACACCGCGCTGTCTTCGGCCGAGGAGGACAATTTCTACGGCAAGTTCTCCAATGAAGGCCCGGGCAGCGATCGCATCAAAGCCGTGGTCAATCCAGGGGTCAAGGAATCGCGCATCGGCTGGCAATATCAGGCCGGCGGGATGGCCGCGGTCTGGGCCAATGCCAACACCCGCGAGGCGATCTTCGATGCGATGGAACGGCGCGAGGTCTATGCCACCACCGGCCCGCGCATGACTGTGCGCCTGTTCGGCGGATGGGATTTTTCGGCCCGGGATTTCAAGGGTGACTGGGTCAAGGCCGGATATGCGCGCGGGGTGCCGATGGGGGCACAGCTGAAGCCCGGAAAGGGCAAGCCCGTATTTCTGGTATCTGCGCTCAAGGATCCCGAAGGAGCTAACCTTGACCGGGTCCAGATCGTCAAGGGCTGGGTCGATGCCCGGGGCCAGACCCACGAGAGGGTTTACGATGTCATCTGGAGCGAGCCAGGCAAGCGCAAGCTGCGCAAGGGCCATCTGACTCCGGTGGGCGATACGGTTGACTTGGCAACGGCAACCTATCGCAACACGATTGGCGCGAGCGAGCTGCACGCCGTGTGGCGCGATCCCGATTTCAAGCCCGGCGAGCATGCTTTCTATTACGCACGGGTGCTTGAGATCCCGACCCCGCGCTGGGTGGCCTACGATGTGGTCCGCTACAAAAGCAAGGCCCCCGAAGGCGTGCGGATGAAGGATCAGGAACGCGCCTATACCTCGCCGATCTGGTACGGCCCGCGGACCTGACGCAGTGGCCGCGATCCACCTCCCGCGCACGATCCGCATCGGCGGCGGAACGCTGGCCGAGTTGCCACAGGCACTGGCGCAATCGGGGCTGTCGCGTCCGGCTATCGTGACCGACGCGTGGATCGCCCAGTGCGGGGTGCTCGATCAGGTGCTGGCGATCCTTGCCGAGGCGGGGATGCCGGCCCGCGCCTTTTGCGAGGTGATCCCCGATCCTACCGTGGCCTCGGTCGAGGCGGCAACCGCCTTCGTCCGCGATGGCGATCACGATTGCGTGATCGGATTGGGCGGCGGCAGTCCAATCGATACCGCCAAGGCCGTGGCGGTGCTGGTGCGCAGTCCGCGCCCGATGCGCGAGCTCAAGTCCCCTCACCAGGAAGACGAACCGGGACTGCCGATCGTTGCGATCCCGACCACCGCCGGAACAGGATCGGAAGCCACGCGCTTCACCATCATAACCGACCAGACAACCGATGAAAAAATGCTCTGCGCGGGCCTGGCTTATCTGCCAAGCATCGCGATCGTCGATTTCGAGCTGACGCTGAGCATGCCCGCGCGCCTCACCGCCGATACCGGGATCGACAGCCTGGTTCACGCGATAGAGGCCTATGTCTCGAAACGCGCCAATCCCTTCGCGGATTCGATGGCGCTCTCCGCGATGCGCCTGATCTGGCCCAACCTTCCGCGCGCCTGCGCCGATCCCGGCGACCGCGCCGCGCGCGAGGCACTGATGCTGGGGGCCTTGCAGGGCGGGATCGCCTTTTCCAATTCCTCGGTCGCGCTGGTTCACGGGATGAGCCGCCCGATCGGCGCGCATTTCCATGTCAGTCATGGCCTGTCCAACGCGATGCTGATGCCGGTGGTCACCCGGTGGTCCGCGCCCGGTGCCCTGCATCGCTACGCCGAATGCGCGCGGACGATGGCGATCGCGCATGATAGCGAGAGCGATCAGACGGCGGTGGGCCGTCTGGTCGAGGCGTTGCATGCGATCAATGCCGAACTAAAGGTTCCCAGTCCGGCCGCCTACGGCATCGACAAGGCGCGCTGGGACGAACTGCTACCGTTGATGGCCGAACAGGCCCTCGCCTCGGGCTCGCCCGGTAACAATCCACGCGTTCCCCAGGCCGATGAGATCGTCGAGCTATACGGACAGGCCTGGAGCTGATCCTTGTTCATCGCTGGGCAATTCGCGCGAGCCTAGCGCTTCCCGCGTTCTTGCCTGCGCCGGGAGCGCGATCGCATGAGTTCTCCGGTGTTTTTCGACGCTTCGGGCCATCGTCGCAAGCTGGTCGGGCGAATCGTTACCCTTTTGTTGTTCCTGATCGTGCTGTCCGCGATGATCTTCGCCGCGACCGTGATCGAGGTTCCGTCCGATCAGCCACTCGACTTCATTCATGAGCGGATTCAGCCGCTGCCCTTCGTCACCGGGATTGCTCACCTGCGGCATCGCTTCCCCCGCTTGCAGCTTCGGTCAGGCGCCGCACCGCTGCGGATCGGGTTCTATGTTCCCTGGGATCCGGAGAGTGCCGCTTCATTGCGGCGCAATTACGATGCGCTCGACTGGGTGATCGCGGCCGATGCGGCCATTGGTCTGCCAGGCGGGCACATCCGGAGCCAAATCGATCCCGCCCTAGCATCGCTTGTTCACGGCCGTCTGCACGATCCCGACCGACTGCTGATGGTGCAAAACCTGAACAATGAAAGGTGGGATGGCGAAGGAATGGCGCATTTGCTCGCCAATCGGCCAGCCGCATCGCGCATTGCGGACGAAATCGTCGCATCGGCTCGGGCGGGTGGTTGGAACGGCGTGGTCATGGACATCGAGAACATGCCTGAAACTGCGCTTCCCGCATACCTCGGGTTTCTCGGGCGACTTCATCTCCTGATGGCCGCATCGCGCTTGCACCTTGCGGTGACGATCCCGGCCGGGGAACCTTCGTGGGATGAAGCAGCCTTTGCACGAGCGGTCGATAGCCTGATCCTGATGGACTATGACCAGCACTGGCAAGGCGGCCAGCCCGGCCCGATCGCCGATGCCGAATGGTTTGCTACAGAGCTCGCCAAGGCCCGGATCAAGGTGCCCGCAAACAAGCTGATCGTCGCTGTCGGAAGCTACGGCTATGATTGGCATGACGGCCATGCCGATGCACTGACCCTCAATGAAGCATGGCTGGCGGCGCATGACAGCGGTTCGGTTCCGCGCTTCGATCCGGCCAGCGGCAATTCCGGATTTGCCTATGTTGAAAGCGGGGCGGATGGCGAACATCGCCACACCATCTGGATGATGGATGCGGCGACCAGCTGGAACCAGATCCGGCAGCTGAAGGGTATCGAGGGTATCGCACTGTGGCGACTGGGCAGCGAGGATCCCAGTTTTTGGGAAGCGATCGATGCCAGCAGAAGAAGCCGCCCCCCTCGTCTCGATGCAATTGCACCAGCTCAGGGAACCGACGTCGAGGGAAATGGCGAGATTCTGAAGATCGGCGGCGGGCCGACCGGCGGACGCCGCTCAATCGCATTTGGGCGTGACGGTGCCATAACCGGCGAGAGCTATGCCGCATTGCCAACGCCGGTCGAGGTGCAACGCGGCGGCGCTGAAAATCCAAGGCTGATCGCGCTGACCTTCGATGATGGTCCCGATCCGGACTTCACCCCCCGAATTCTCGATGTACTTGAGCGCAAACACGCTCCGGCGACATTTTTCGTGATCGGCGAAAACGGACTGGAGCATCCGGAAATCCTGCGCCGCATCGCAGCAGATGGCGATGAAATCGGCAATCACAGCTATACTCACCCCAACCTGGCAGAAAGCTCGAATTTCGGTACCGAGCTTGAGCTCAATGCCACCCAGCGGTTGATCGAGGCCTATACCGGTCGTTCGACCAGACTTTTTCGTGCGCCCTACTTTGGCGATGCCGAGCCAACTACCGCCGATGAACTCGTCCCGGCAAGGATCGCGCAACAGCGTGGCTATACGATTGTAGGGCTGCATGTCGATCCCGGTGACTGGAAGACCCCCGGCACCAGCGCGATCATCGCTCGCACGCTCGCGCAGATTGGGCGGGCCTCGCCCGATCGCAGTGCCAACATCGTGCTCCTGCACGACGGAGGCGGGAACCGCGAGCAGACGGTTGCCGCTCTCCCACAACTGATCGATCAGCTTCGCGCCCGTGGATACGAACTGGTGCCCGTTTCGCGCCTCGCTGGCCTATCGCACGACACTGTAATGCCGATTGTTAGCGGTCATCAGCGGCTGTCGGTCGGTGCCGATGTCAGCATGTTCATCGCTCTTGCGACGCTGGGTTATGTCCTTCGCTGGCTGTTCTTCTTCGCGATCGCGCTCGGGATCGCCAGGGCAGTCCTGATGACGACCCTGGCTCTGCTCAATCGCGCCAGCCTGGCCCCCTGGGCGGACACCCCCTGGAAGCCCCGGGTTTCGGTGATCATTCCCGCCTACAATGAGGAGATGGTAATTGTCGCCTCGGTCGCACGGGTGCTGACCAGTGACTATCCGGGCCTTGAACTGATCGTTGCCGACGACGGTTCGAAGGATCGCACCAGCGCCCTCGTTACCGAGCACTTCGGCACAGATACGCGCGTAACCTTGCTGACGCTGAGCAACGGGGGAAAGGCTTCGGCGCTGAATAGGGCTTTGAAACAGGCCCAGGGTGAGATCGTAATCGCGCTCGACGCCGACACCCAGTTTCTTCCCGACACGATCACCAAGCTGGTGCGGTGGTTCGCGGAGCCAGGGATCGGGGCAGTCGCCGGCAATGCGCGGGTCGGGAACCGTATCAATCTGGTGACGCGCTGGCAGGCGATCGAATACGTCACAGCGCAGAACGTCGAACGCCGCGCGCTCGACGCGCTCGGTGCAATCACGGTCGTCCCCGGAGCCGTTGGAGCCTGGCGACGCACCGCGCTCGATGCGGTTGGCGGCTACCCGGAGGACACCCTGGCCGAAGATCAGGACCTGACCATCGCGATCCAGCGACGCGGATGGCGTGTTGCCTACGACGTTGAAGCGATTGCCTTGACCGAAGCACCCGAAACCTTTCGGGCGCTGGGCAAACAACGATTTCGCTGGTCTTTCGGCACTCTGCAATGCTTGTGGAAGCATCGCGGCATTCAGCGGCGCGGTCGTCCGCGCGGGTTGGCCTGGTTCGGCATGCCCCAGGCCTGGTTGTTTCAGATTGTTTTCGCCGCGATCTCACCCTTGATCGATTTTGCACTTATTGCCTCGATCGTCGGAACGATCGTGCGGGTCAACCAACATGGCTGGGCCCAGACCCAGAGCGACGTGTTGCGGATGGCGGCCTATTGGGCTGCCTTTGTGACTGTGGACTTGCTGGCCGGCTGGATCGCCTATCGCCTCGAACCAAACCGCCAGCGCTTTCCAGCATTGCTGATGCTGGGCCAGCGCTTTGTCTATCGCCAGCTGATGTACGGCATCGTGATCCGTTCGATCTGGGCAGCCGCGCGCGGTCGCCTTGTCGGTTGGGGCAAGCTTGAGCGGACCGGCGCGGTCATGGCGGCGACATCCTAATGGAGGCTCCCCCCTCGACACAGGACGATCGGCCTCATAGGAAAACCGAAATCACCTGGAGAGGACTTGCTCGATCATGCCGCTTCCCACCCCGTTCGATCGCCTGCGTCTGCCCGTAATCGGTTCGCCGTTGTTCATCATTTCCGGCCCCGAGCTGGTGATCGCGCAGTGCAAGGCAGGGATCATCGGCAGCTTTCCCGCGCTCAACGCGCGCCCCTCGGGCATGCTGGACGAGTGGCTGCACCGGATTACCGAGGAGCTGGCCGCGCACAATCGCGACCACCTCGATAGGCCCGCCGCGCCCTTCGCGGTGAACCAGATCGTCCACAAATCGAACAACCGGCTTGAGGAGGACATGGAGGTCTGCGCCAAGTGGCAGGTGCCGATGATCATCACCTCGCTCGGCGCGCGCGAGGACGTCAATCAGGCGGCTCACAAGTGGGGCGCGATCGTGATGCACGATGTCATCAACGACCGCTTTGCCCGCAAGGCGATCGAAAAGGGCGCTGACGGGCTGATCCCGGTTGCGGCCGGGGCCGGCGGACACGCCAGCACGCTTTCCCCTTTCGCGCTGATGGCGGAGATCCGCGAATGGCATAAGGGGCTGATTGCACTGTCGGGCTCGATTGCCTGCGGCCATTCGATCCTGGCCGCGCAAGCGATGGGGGCGGACTTCGCCTATGTCGGTTCGCCATGGATCGCCACGCGCGAGGCCAATGCCGTCGAGGGCTACAAGGATGCCGTGGTCGCCGGACGGGCCGAGGACATTGTCTATTCCAACCTCTTCACCGGGGTTCACGGCAATTACCTGCGCCCCTCGATCGTCGCGGCGGGTCTCGATCCCGACAATCTGCCCGAGAGCGATCCGACCAAGATGAACTTTGGATCAGGCGGGAATACCGAAGCCAAGGCCTGGAAGGACATCTGGGGTTCGGGTCAGGGGATCGGTGCGGTCAAGGCGGTGGAAAGCGTAGCCGAGCGGGTCGACCGGCTTGAGGCCGAATACAACCAGGCCCGCGCCGAATTGGCGGCCAAGGCCGGAATGAGCCTCGCCTAATCGCCTTCGGGAGCCGTGACCGGCCACAGCGCATCGGCCATCGCATCGAGTTCGCTGAAATCGAAGCCCGTGCCGAGCGGATCGCGGCGGTTGAGCCGCATCCGTCGTTGCTGGTCGAGCAGACGCCGCCGCAAGGCGCGTTGTAGTAGGCGCAGCCGTTCGAGCGCTTCGCTCAGCGCCACCTCGGGTGCCTTCAACCGTACCACGGACCAGTTTACCTCGATCTGGCCGACGCGTTCGATCACCAGTTCGTTATAGTTGCGGTGCGGCCCGCGGTGGAGCGGCAGGCCGATCCGCACCGCCGCACTGTCGTTCGCGGGGAGCAACAGACCGTTGCTGCGGAAGTCGTCGAACCCCAGCCGCTCCCGCCCCAGGCCGTCGAGCAGCGGCGCGAAGCACGCCCGGCCGAGCAACTGGCGCGGCAGGATATGATGGCGTTGCAAGCCCGGATCGTAGCCGGGATCGCCGCAGCGGTTGACCGCGCGAAAGCTCAGCCGGGTGCGCTGCGCCGCGAGCAGACCGGATCCGGTGCGGGTCAGGCAGGCCAATGCCGCTTCCTCTCCCCGCGCCGCCGCATTCAGCCGATCCGGGCCATGACCATCGCCCCGTCCGGGCGCGGTTCGGCGATCAGGCGGGCACCTGCCGGACCAGGCAGGTCGATACGCTGGCGCAGCGGGCCGGAGAGAACCAGCTCGTTGATAAGGCGCACGGCAATGCGCGCCGCCTCGGCGGTATCGCGCGCCTCTCCGGCATCGAGGGTCAATTCCTGTCCTGTAAAATAGTGCAGGCCCAGTGAGACCATCTTTCCGTCATTCTGGCGGTGCAGCGTTGTCAGCCCCAGCGCGGGAAAGGCACCGCCGTTGAGCCAATCGCTCACTACCTTGCGGAAATAGCCCGGTTCGATCCAGCTGCGCGCGGGCAGCCAGGATACCGCGAGAAGCCCCGGCAATTCCGCCAGCCGCGTACCCAGCCCCGCCAGCGCCCGAACCACCGGCATCATCGCCCGACCTTCGACCAGGTGCGGCCCCGGGGCCAAGGCGATTGCTTCGCCCTGCGGCTTGATGTCCAAACCCAGCAAGGTGCCAGGCGGAGGCAGCGTGGCCGCAGCAGCCGGTGCAAGCCCGGTACAGTCGAATGTCAGCCCCAGCGCCAGCAGTTCGAGCCAGCCTGCCTGTCCGCCCGGATCGTGGCTGATCGAGAATCCCAGGCCGGCATCGGCCAGCCCGGCCAGACCCGCAATCGCAGCGGCATCGGGCCGATGACCTTTCGCGAAGAGCAGCGAAAGGACCGGACCGCCGGCATGCGCCTCGCTGTCATCCCTGCCGACGATGGCACCCCCCGATCACAGGCATTATTGCCTTGTATTCTCTGGCACTATTGCGCGCCCTTAGTCGAGTCCCCACGCGCAAGACCGCTCCAAAGCGGATCAAGTCTTCCTGCGCCTAGAACAGGCCGAGTGCAATCCCCTCGCTCATCAGCGCGCCAAGTTCGCCGCAACGATCGAGCTCGGGTGGCGGAACCGATTTTTCGGCAAGAATATCCTCAGCCGTTTGCGCTCCTAGGTTGACGATCAGGGGGTCCGCCACCCGTCGCAAACGCCAGCCGGTAACGATCCGATCGAGCTGGGCCTGTGCTCCCCGCCCGTCGGATCCCGCAGCGATCATGGTCGCATAGGGGCGCCCCTCGATCCGGCCCAGCAGCGGATAATAGCTGCGGTCGAACAGCTCCTTCATCGCCCCGCTCATCGCGCCGAGGTTCTCGGGACAGACGAACAGATAGCCCGCAGCGGCCAGCAGATCCGCCGTATCGACCTCCTCCGCCAACAGAAGTAGCGATCTCCCGGCTGCCGCTTCGTGGGCGGCGCGGGCCATGGCCCGCGCCGCGCCCGTCCGGCTGTGCCAGACGATCGCCAGCATCAGCAGCCGTTGCCGCCCAGCACCCCGCCGACAACCCCGCCAAGGCCGCCCAGCCCGCCACGCTTCTTGCACTTCTGGGACTGCTGCTGGCTGCTCTCGGCCTCGCCCTGCGCGCTCATCATCTCACCCATGCCGGGCATGTCCATCCACGAGGTCATGGAACGATGGCGAATCCGTGCGGTCCACTGCAAATCCCAGCGCGCCTTGGGATCGGCGGGCCGGGGCGGATAGGCAAAGTCTTCCTGCGGACCATAGGCAACCAGCGTGCCCATCTTGAATTCCGCCGCAGCCCGGTTGACTTCGATCGGGATCGTGCAGCTGGTGGTGGCGGGCGCCATCACGGTACGATCCCTGACCAGCGCCGCAACGTCGCCCGGGCTCAGCCAGTCATCCAGCCCGCCGCCGAATTCGCGCGCCGCGCTGCTGGTCCACATCACCATATCGCCCATTTCTCCGCCGGGCCCCATCTTGCCTCCGATCAGCGTTGCCAGATAGCCAGTGGCATTGGTGATCGCCCCCCATTTGAGCAAGGTCGCCCCGCTCGGCAGCGTTCCTGTGCTCGAACGCAGCGGAGCCATGAAATCGTTCACCAGGGTAAAGTTCATCTCCGGCGAATAGGTGCCCGCGACGCGGTGCGGACCGGGCAACGAACTGTCTGGCTTGACGAACTTGTGGTCCTCCGCCGGCCAGCGCCCGAAGGTCTTGCTGTTGGCCAGGCTTGGCCCCCAGTCGCGGATGATCCGCGCGGTCCATAGGCCCGGCGGAACCTGACCGGCGGCAATCTTGGCGAAATCGATGATTACCGGCTGGCCCTTGGGCGCGTGTTCGCCGCAGCCCCAGAACACCAGCAGCCGCCCCTTGGGCTTCTGGCCTTCGGGAAATCCTTCGGGCTCGCGTTCTTCGCGCGGGGTGACCAGCGCGACCGATTTGCCCAGCTTGGCATTGGGCGGCATGAAATGGTCGGCCTTGGGGCCGCCCTTGGCCGGGGCCTGCGAGGAGCCGAGCCGCAGGTAGAGCTCGTGCTGGAGCTTGTCTCCGCCCCCGCCGCCGAACATCATGCCCATCCCGCCGCCCATGCCGCCGCCCATCGCGGCAAAGCCGGAGAGCGTGCCCGCGCGCATGTCATAGCGGGCAACCGGGCCGCTATCGGCCTTGCGCTGCGCGATGACGGGAACGGCAATCAGCGCCGCGCTTCCCAGCGCGGCCAATGCGATCTTCGAGCGATGGCTGACCATGAAACGACTCCAATCCAGGATTACCTCAACCGGTGTAGTCCAATCCTGCCACGAAGCATTGTCATTTGCCGACATCAAAATTCGAGCGATTCTTTTGTTCGTCGGCCCAATCGGCTAACCCCGCCGGGTGAGCGCCGCCCTTCCCTCCGTTCTTGGTATCGACAAATCGCTTTCCGGGCGCGTCTGGCGCTGGCGGGCGGGCAACATGGCGCTCGATTCCGGTTCGGTTACTGGGCTTGAACACGATCTCGTCACCCAACTTCTGCTCGCCCGCGGCGTTGCTCCCGATGACGTCGATCGCCACCGCAACCCTTCGCTGCGTGCGTTCCTGCCCGATCCCAGCCTGCTGCGCGACATGGACGCAGCCGCCGAACGGCTGGCCCAGGCGGTGCTAGCCAGGGAACAGGTCACCATCTACGGCGATTACGATGTCGACGGCGCGACCAGCGCGGCGCTGCTGATCCGTTTGCTGCGCGATCTCGGGCTCGATCCCCGCGCCTACATCCCCGACCGGCTGCTTGAGGGCTATGGCCCCTCGGGAGAGGCGCTGGTGCGGCTGGGCCGCGAAGGATCGAGCCTGATCGTCACGGTCGATTGCGGGGCAATGGCCTTCGAGGCGCTGGGCATGGCACGCGATGCCGGGATCGACGTGGTGGTGGTCGATCATCACAAATGCGCGGCCGAGCTGCCCCCGGCCCTCGCGCTGGTCAATCCCAACCGGCTCGACGAGAGCGACGAGGCGGCGGCCCATGGCAACCTTGCCGCGGTCGGGGTCGCCTTTCTGCTCGCGGTGGCGACAGTGCGGGTGCTGCGCCAGCGCGGGCTGTTCGCCGCGCGGGGCGAGCCGGACCTGTTCGCTCTGCTCGATCTCGTGGCGCTCGGCACGGTAGCCGATGTCGCTTCGCTCCACGGGCTCAACCGGGCGCTGGTGGCGCAGGGTCTCAAGATCATGGCCCGGCGCGAGAACACCGGCCTTGCCGCGCTGATCGATGCCAGCCGCCTGACCCGCGCGCCGACATGTAGCGACCTTGGGTTCGCGCTCGGCCCCCGGATCAATGCCGGAGGGCGCGTGGGCGAAGCAAGCCTGGGGGTGCGGCTGCTGACCACCGGCGACAGCGACGAAGCGCGCGACATCGCCGCACGGCTTTCCGCGCTCAACGAGGAACGCCGAGCGATCGAGGCCGAGGTTCAGGAGGCCGCCGAGGCTCAGCTTGCCGCGCAGCACAACCGGGCGGTTCTGACCCTGGCGGGACGCGGTTGGCACCCCGGAGTGATCGGGATCGTTGCCGGGCGGATCAAGGAAAAGACCGGCAAGCCTGCGCTGGTTATCGCGCTCGACGCCGACGAAGCGGGCAACGGCAAGGGCTCGGGCCGCTCGATCTCGGGTGTTGACCTTGGCGCCGCGATCATCGCTGCACGCGAGCACGGGCTGCTGCTGGCGGGTGGCGGGCATGCGATGGCGGCGGGGCTGACCGTGGCCCCCGGCGCGGTTGATGCGCTGGGCGAATGGCTCGATGAGCGGCTCGGCGCGGCGGTCGCCCGGGCCGCTGCCAACCAGGCGATGCTGCTCGATCTGTCGATCGCCCCGGGCGGCCTGGTGCCCTCACTGGTCGAGGCGATGGAGAGCGCCGGGCCGTTCGGCGTGGGCTGGCCCGCGCCGCGCGTGGCGGTGGGGCCGGTGCGGCTTGTCAAGGCCGACGTGGTCGGAACCGACCATCTGCGACTGATCGTGCGCGGCCAAGACGGCGCCAGCTTCAAGGCCATCGCCTTTCGCGCCGCCAACAGTGAAATGGGCCAGACACTGCTGCGCACGGCGCCCCAGCGGCGCCTGTGGCTGGCGGGGCGCGCGAAGATCGACGACTGGGGCAACCGCCCCGCTGCGGAGCTGCATCTCGAGGACGCCGCCTTCGCCGACTGAAACAATCTTTCGCTCGGGACTTGACCCTTCCCCCGCCCTTGCCTAAAGGCCCGGCCCTACCCCGGCGCAGCCGGTGTGGCCCCTTCGTCTAGAGGCCTAGGACGCGGCCCTTTCACGGCTGAAACACGGGTTCGATTCCCGTAGGGGTCACCACCAGCCGCGCCGGGGTTGTTTGCTTTCGACCAGGCCCTTTGCAAGGCCCCTTCGTCTAGCGGTCAGGACGCGGCCCTCTCACGGCTGAAACACGGGTTCGATTCCCGTAGGGGTCACCAGCCGGACAGATTCCGGTGGCCGGTATCAACTGTCTCCAAACCGTCACACGCCGTCCGCATTTGCTGCTGGCGAGATGAAAATCCCTTCCCTAGAAGCCGTCTCCGGAATGAACGCCAAGCGCCTCTTTTCCTGGCCGGGTGCGATTGTCGCCCTGATTGCAGCGGTAGGCTTGCTTGCCGCCGGATCAAGCCTGTGGCTAGTTGTGGTCATCCTCGCGCTCTGGCTGGGAAGTCTTTGGCTTGCCGCGCCCGAACCCGAAATCGCGCCTGAGCGGATCGATATCGCCGTGGTTTCCAACGACGCGGCAAGCGAAGCGCTCGAGCCGCTCGGCAAGCCCATCCTGGTACTCGAAGAAAACCGAATCATGATTGCTAACGCGACCGCGCGCGCGGCGCTGGGCGCCCATATCAAGGGGCAGGACGCACGGATCGCGCTGCGTCATCCCGATGCCATGAGATTGCTCGAAATGGGCGACGGCGACAGCGTGACCATCCCCGGCTTCACGGGCACGCGCAGCCTGTGGCAGCTCACGAGGCGGCGCATCAATGATCGCCGCACCGTGATCGAATTGGCCGATCGCACCGCCGAAGCAGACGTTGGACGCGCCCACACCGACTTCGTCGCCAATGCCAGCCATGAACTGCGAACCCCGCTCGCCTCCATCATCGGCTATGTCGAAACACTGTCCGACGGCGGCACGTCGATCGACGCGGACACTTCCAGGCGGTTTCTCGACATCGTCCAGCGCGAGGCGAAACGAATGCTCTCGCTGGTCGAGGACCTGATGACGCTCAGCCATGTCGAAGCAGAAAAGCACGACCGGCCCAGCGAGGAACTCGATCTGTCACAGCTTGCCCGGCGGGTGATCGGCGAAGTGGCGTCGCTTCGCGGCAAGGAAAGGGTCGAAGCGGCAGCCATCGATGCCGGATGCGCGGTGCGCGGGGATGCCACACAGCTTGAACAGCTGCTGCGCAACCTGATCGACAATGCGCTCAAATACGGCAGCCCCGATCAGCCGGTGCGGGTGAGCCTGTCATGCCACAACGGCAAGGGCGCGGTCCTGACGGTCGCCGATCGAGGTCCGGGGATCGCGCCGGAACATTTGCCGCATCTGACGCGGCGCTTCTACCGTACCGATCCGGGCCGCAGCCGTGCCTCGGGCGGGACCGGGCTGGGGCTGGCGATCGTCAAGCACATTGTCGAGCGCCACGGCGGTCGGCTCGACATTGCATCCATCCTCGGTGAAGGGACGACCGTTTCAGTCACCCTGCCCCCGGTCCCGGTTACTCCCTAAGCGCCAGTGCGCGGGGCAAATAGGATCAGAAGTTGGCCGAAAGACCAAGTGTCAGCACGTGATCGCTGCTGTCGGGGCCACCGCGCACGAATCCGTGCTGGTTGAGATAACCGAAATCGACCCCCACCGTCTTGCTGATCGGCACACTGATCGAAACGGCATTGCGCATCCGGTCAAGCCCGTCGGTCTGTTGGAATGCGGTGTTGTTGAGATTGACGAACGATTCGTGGGTGAGGTTGAGCGAGGCCTTGCCGGTCAGTGGCATCGATGCCTTTAGATAGGGGCGCAGCCGCCATGCGGTGCCCGACACGCCTTCGCGAAAGCGCTGTTCCATCCGCAGCCGCGCGGAAAACTTGACCGGCCCAAGCCTGGCGAAATTGTCGACGCTGACCTGTTCGCGCAGGCGGTGCTCCATCACCCGGAAATTGCCGTGCAGGTAGGTAGGGTTGTGAAGATAACCTGCGGCGATCGTCACCTGCTTGCTGGGCTTGTAGGCAAGCAGCAGCACGGATTCGATTTCGTAGAGCCCCTTGGCCTCGCCCGATCGGACAACGTTTTCGTTCTGAAGCTTGAGGTTGGGCGCAAGCGCCACATTCACGCTCAGCGTCTGCCAGTATTGGGTGTCTTCGCTCGCCTGGACCGGCGTGGCCGCCAGAGCCATCAAGGTGGCCAGAGCAGTGGCAAGAATGCGCATCGCATGGATCCCGTTCAGTTGCTGTGTCGCGGCGGTTAAGTCAGTTATGTGACACTTAAATGACTCTTCATGACTTCGATCTGACATTTGTCCGACAGAGAGCGTCATCGCTCCATCTGTCACAAACCTGTCATCAAACCGCATCAGAGCGGGCGGCATCATAATGCGAACGGAGCGATTCGCCATGAAGTCCAGACTTGCCCTCCTGACAGCGTCGCTTTGCGCGACAACCCTGCTTTCCGCCTGCGGCGGCGCCCAGAGCGGCTCGCGCGACCAGATTCGCGCGGTTGGCTCATCCACGGTCTATCCCTTTGCCAAGGCGGTGGCGGATTCGCTCGCCAAATCGAACTCTGCGATCAAGTCGCCGATTATCGAATCGACGGGAACCGGCGCGGGAATGAAGCTGTTCTGCGCCGGGGTCGGCGTGCAGTTCCCCGATATCGAAAACGCCTCGCGGCGGATGAAGAAGTCGGAATACGAGGATTGCGCCAAGAACGGGGTCGACAAGATCGTCGAGATCCAGGTCGGGCTCGATGGCGTGGCCTTTGCCGAAGCCAAGGGCGGACTGGGCCTCAAGCTCACCCCCGAAGACATCTACAAGGCGCTTGCCGCCAACCCCTATGGCAAGCCCAATTCCGCCAAGACCTGGAAGGACGTCAATCCTGCGTTCCCGGCCGAGCCGATCCTGGTCTATGGCCCGCCCAGCACTTCGGGGACGCGCGATGCGCTCAAGGAACTGATCCTGACCAAGGGCTGCGACGCCGATGCGGCGATGAAGGCGCTCAAGGACAGTGACAAGGAACAGCACGACAAGGTCTGTACCGAAGTGCGCAGCGACGGCGCCTATGTCGATTCGGGCGAGAACGACAACCTGATCGTCCAGAAGCTTGAGGCCAATCCCAAGGCTGTGGGCATCTTCGGCTTTTCCTACCTCGAAGAGAACTCGGACAAACTGATGGGGCTGACCATCGGCGGCGTGACCCCGACCTATGCCTCGATCTCCGATTTCAGCTATCCGGGTGCCCGTCCGCTGTTCATCTATGTCAAGGCGGCGCATCTCGACGCGATCAAGGGCCTGCGCGAATTCGTTGCCGAATGGGCCAAGTCGTGGGGCAAGGATGGTCTGCTCGCCAAGCAGGGCATGGTGGTCTCGCCCGATGCCGTCCAGGCAAAGAGCGCGAAGACGGCTTCCGAGTTCACCTTGCTTGATGCCGCGGACCTGAAATAGTTCCTCTGGAGCACCCCGCGCAATGTCGCCCGCCATTCCGATCCTGCTTGCTCTGGCACTGGGCCTGACCGGATGGCTGGCGGCACGCGCGCGCGCCTGGGCCTTGCGCCGCGAGGCCCGTGCCATGGAGAGCGATCTGCACTCCTTGCCGGGCTATCATGGCTGGTACGTTGCCCTGTGGGCAGCCGCACCGGCCACGATCTTCGCTATCGTCTGGGCGGCGGCAAGCCCGGCATTGGTGTTGGCACGCGTCCTGGCTGCCCCTGCGGCCAGCGCGCTTCCCGCCTTCGGGATCCAGCGCGATGCGATCCTGGCCGAAGCCCAATCGCTGGCGAGCGGCGGAGGCACCGCCTTCAACCCCGCTTCGGCCGCGCTGGTCGAGCCGTTCCGGGCGGCGAGCGGATTCTACTCCACCATCGGGATCGCTGTAACCTTGCTGCTGGGTCTGGCGGGCGGGGTATTTGCCTTCCTGCGGTTGCGCGCCGATTTCACCGCGCGCAGCCGGGTTGAGCGGATGGTCATGGGAGGGTTGGTGCTGGCCTCGCTGGTGGCGATCTTCACCACCTTCGGCATCCTTGCCTCGCTGATGTTCGAGACGCTGCGTTTCTTCCAGGTGGTCAGCCCGGCCGATTTCCTGCTGGGCACCCATTGGGGACCAGACCCGATGGTCGATCCCTCTGCGATCCGGCCGGACAATTACGGCGCAATCCCGCTGTTCTGGGGCACTGTATTCATCGGCGCGATCATCGCCATGGTGGTGGCGATCCCGCTGGGCATGATGAGCGCAATCTACCTCACGCAATACGCTACGCCGACCTTGCGCAAGTGGATGAAACCGTTGCTCGAAATCCTCGCCGGGGTGCCGACCGTGGTCTACGGCTATTTCGCCGCGCTGACCGTGGCGCCGCTGATCCGTGATTTTGGCCATGCCATCGGCATCGCCAGCGCGTCGAGCGAAAGCGCGCTCGCAGCCGGCGTGGTGATGGGAATCATGATTATCCCCTTCGTTTCCTCGATGGCTGACGATTCGATCGCCGCCGTGCCCCAGGCGATGCGCGACGGCAGCCTGGCGATGGGCGCCACGACCTCTGAAACGATCCGCAGGGTGCTGATCCCGGCGGCGCTACCGGGAATTGTCGCGGGGATCATGCTGGCGGTCAGCCGCGCGATCGGCGAAACGATGATCGTGGTGATGGCCGCCGGGGCCACCGCCCGGCTGACGGCCAATCCGTTCGAATCGATGACCACCGTAACCTTCCAGATCGTCGCCATGCTCACCGGCGAGGGCAGCTTCGACCACCCCGCGACGCTTTCTGCCTTTGCTCTGGGAATGGTGCTGTTCCTGGTCACCCTGACCCTCAATTTCGTCGCCCTGCGCGTCGTCAAGCGGTTCCGCGAAGCCTATGAGTGATCCCGCCGCCCTTCGCCTCAAGCGCCGCTATGCGGCCGAGCGCCGCTTCAAGGTGCTGGGCATGGCCGCAGTGCTTTTCTCGGGCCTGGTACTCGCCTTCCTGCTGTTCAGCATGACCGCCAATGCCATCGGCGGGTTCAAGCGCGCCGAGCTGCGTTTCGAGCTGGATCTTACTTCGGGCGTGCTTACCGTCGATCCTGCACAGCTGCGGGGCCCCGATGCGCAAGACGCGCTCAAGGGCGCTGGTCTGCCCGATGTCGTGGCTTTCGCGGCGGCCCGGGAACTGGGCGATGCCGGAGCCGCCGAGGTCGAGGACGGCGCCTGGCGCGAGGTCGCCGCGCGGATCGTGCGCGATCCGGTGCTGCTGGCCGGAAAATTCACCGTCTCGCTTCCCGCCAGCGACGATCTGGCCGCCGCCCTGCGCGGTGATGCGCACAAGGAATTGCAACCTCTCGCCAGCAGGCTGGCCGACGAAGGCAAACTGGCAAGCGCCTTCGACTGGGGCTTTCTGAGCCGCGGCGATGCGACTGGCCCGCAGGATGTAGGGATCTGGGGGGCGCTCAAGGGCTCGATCCTGACCATGGCGGTCACGCTCGCGCTCGCGTTCCCGGTCGGGGTGCTGGCGGCGGTCTATCTCGAGGAGTTTTCCGGTCGCAACCGCTGGGCAGAAATGATCGAGGTTTCGATCAACAACCTGGCGGCCGTCCCTTCGATCATCTTCGGCCTGCTCGGCCTGGCGGTATTCCTTGGCCTGTTTCCCAACTGGCGCTCGGCCCCGCTGATCGGCGGGATGACCCTGGCCTTGATGACCATGCCGGTAATCGTGATTTCCGCGCGCAACGCGCTCAAAGCTGTTCCCCCTTCGATCCGCGACGCGGCGCTGGCGGTGGGCGCCAGCCGGGTGCAGACCGTGTTCCACCATGTGTTGCCGCTGGCCATGCCGGGCATCCTCACCGGCACGATCATTGGCATGGCCCGCGCCCTGGGCGAAACCGCGCCGCTGCTGATGATCGGGATGCGCGCCTTCGTCGCCACCCCGCCCGAGGGACTGACCTCGCCCGCCACGGTGCTGCCGGTGCAGATCTTCCTGTGGTCGGACGAGATCGACCGCGGTTTCGTCGAGCGCACATCGGCCGCGATCATCGTCCTGCTGCTGTTCCTGCTGGCGATGAACGGCCTCGCCATCTACCTTCGCAACCGCTTTGAGAAACGCTGGTGACCATCCAACACGACCTTGACCCGATCGACGCCAAGATCGCCGCGCGCGATGTTTCGGTCTATTACGGCGACAAACGCGCGATCGACGACGTGTCGATCGACATCGGCGCGCAATATGTCACCGCCTTCATCGGCCCTTCGGGCTGCGGCAAATCGACCTTCCTGCGCTCGCTCAACCGGATGAACGACACCATTCCGGGAGCGCGGGTCGAAGGCGAGATCCTGCTCGACGGCAAGGACATCTACCGTTCGGGAATGGACGTGGTGCAACTGCGTGCGCGGGTGGGCATGGTGTTCCAGAAGCCCAACCCCTTTCCCAAGTCGATCTTCGAGAACGTTGCCTATGGCCCGCGCATCCACGGGCTGGCGGCCAGCCGCACGGAGCTGAACGAAATCGTCGAGACCTCGCTGCGACGCGCCGGGCTGTGGGATGAGGTCAAGGACCGCCTGTCGGACAGCGGCACCGCCTTGTCGGGCGGCCAGCAGCAGCGCCTGTGCATCGCCCGAGCCATCGCGGTCGATCCCGAGGTGATCCTGATGGACGAGCCGTGCTCGGCGCTCGATCCGATCGCCACCGCGCGGATCGAGGAACTGATCGACGAACTGCGCGGCAAATATGCCATCGTCATCGTCACCCATTCGATGCAGCAGGCGGCGCGCGTATCGCAGCGCACGGCCTTCTTTCATCTTGGACGGATGGTCGAATACGGCAAGACTTCCGACATCTTCACCAACCCGCGTGAGGAAAAGACAAAAGACTATATTACCGGACGTTACGGTTAGGACTTGATATGGCTTCCGAACACACTGTCAAAGCCTTCGACGAAGACATCACCCGCCTGCGCGGCATGATCGCCGAAATGGGCGGGCTGGCCGAAGTCTCGATCAACGAAGCGATGGAGGCCCTGGTCAGGGGCAACAAGGAACTCGCCCAAAGCGTGGTCGAACGCGACAGACGGATCGATTCGCTTGAAGCCGAGATCGACAAGCTGGCGGTGCGGATCATCGCGCTGCGCGCGCCGATGGCCGATGACCTGCGCGAGGTGATCGCCGCGCTCAAGATCGCGGGCGTGATCGAGCGGATCGGCGACTATGCCAAGAACATCGCCAAGAGCGCCGACAAGATCAAGGGCCGGCGCCAGTTCGAGCCGCTCACGCTGGTTCCGGCGATGGCCGAATTGGCGAGCGAGATGGTTCACGACGTGCTGACCGCCTATGCCGCCCGCGATGCCGAACTGGCCCGCGAGGTGGTTGAGCGCGATGACAAGGTCGATGCCTTCTACGAAAGCATCTTCCGCAATCTTGTCAGCCACATGATGGAAAATCCCTCGACCATCTCCAGCGCCGCCCAGTTGCTGTTCGTCGCCCGCAATATCGAGCGGATCGGCGATCACGCCACCAATGTGGCGGAAATGGTCTATTACGCCGCCACCGGCGCCTATCTCACCGACAAGGAAGACAAGGGCCAGCAATGACCGTGCCGCGCCTGTTGCTGGTCGAGGATGACCCGGCTCTCGCCGAACTGATCGAGTTCCGCTTCAAGGCCGAAGGCTATGCCGTGACCGCCACCCCCGATGGCGACGAAGCCCTGCTGCTGGCCCAGGAGGAAGCCCCCGATCTGGTCCTGCTCGACTGGATGATCGAGGGCACTAGCGGGATCGAAGTCTGCCGCCGTTTGCGCCGGTTGCAGGAAACCGCCCACGTCCCGATTATCATGCTCACCGCGCGCGGCGCCGAGGATGACAGGATCCGCGGGCTCGATACCGGCGCCGACGATTATGTCACCAAGCCGTTTTCGCCGCGCGAGCTGGTTGCCCGGGTTAATGCGATCATGCGCCGGATTCGCCCGGCGCTGGCCGGCGAGGTGCTGAGCGTGGGCGATCTTGCGCTCGATGCCAAGGCCCACAAGGCCACCCGGCGCGGCCAGATCCTCTCGCTCGGGCCGACCGAGTTCCGCCTACTCAAGTTCTTCATGGAGCACCCCGGGCGGGTGTTCAGCCGCGGCCAGCTGCTCGATGCAGTCTGGGGCACCGAAAGCGATATCGAGCTGCGCACAGTGGACGTCCATATCCGCCGTCTGCGCAAGGGGATCGAAGTGCCCGGCGCGCCCGATCCGGTGCGCACGGTGCGCTCGGCAGGCTATTCGCTCGAAGCGGTCTAGGTCACCGGCTCAGGGTCTGGATACCGGTTCACGCCCCAGGCCGCGTGGGCACCAACCTGAATGAGTGACCGACTGCCTTCGGCTAGGTCCAGCAAGCTGCCAAACGACTGGAAAGTTGGGGATCCTCGGCCAGCTCTTCCGTCGCCCCGGACTTGATCCGGGGCTTGGCTTTTCTGCTCAAAGCTCTCGGCAAACCGCAGGGTCGGCAAAGGCAGCCAAGCCCCGTGTCAGGCACGGGGCGACGATGATCGTGGGACGGCTATGCCCTCGTGTCCGGAGCGACAGCTTGTATCCCAAAGAACCAAAATCTGACATGATTCCGGCCGTTGGAATTTCTCCACACGATCTAGCTTTTCTTCAACAGCCCCTGCAACCAGCGGATCACCTGCACTTCGAGGAAGATGCGCCGATCCGACCAGCTGTGATCGGTGGCCGCATGAACTTCGGTGATGCGCTGGCCGCCGTGCCAGCGCACCGCTGTAACCAACGCCTGGCTCTGCAGGGCGAGGCCGTCATCGCTGGTCAACACCAGCAGCGGCATTTTCGCGAGGCCGGGCGCGGCTTGAAGAAAATCGAACGCCTCCCGGTTGGCGATCAGTTCATCGGCCATCTGCTCGGGCGAGGTTCCGGCGAGCGTTTCGGCGTTGCTGGCGGCGAGTTTGACCACTTCGGTGCGTTCGCGCCCGCCCGATGCCCCCATGTTGGCGGCGGAGATCAGCCCGGCACCGATCAGGCCGGCGTCCTTGCCCCCGGTCATCGCGGTAACCCAGCCGCCCATCGAATGGCCGATCATCGCGATCTTGCCGGTGTCTACCCCCAGCCGCGCGGCATTGGCCGGATCGCGGAGGAAGGCCAGCACCGCTGCGGCATCCTCGGGGTTCTGGGCGAAGTGAAAGGTGCCGCCGCTGCCCCACGAGCCGCGATAGTTGAACGTTACCACGTTCCACCCGGCGCGGCGCACCGCCTGGGCAAGATCGAGGTTCTTCTCGTTCCCCGGCCAGCCGTGGCACAGCACCAGCGTGGGATGCGGCCCTGCCCCCGCGGCAAGATAGGCCAGCGCATTGATCTCCACCCCGCCACTCGGCACGTGCAATACCTCGCTGCGCGCCGGGTGGGCCGGATCGGGAGCGGGATCGGTGAAAATCGCGGGCGGGATCGGTGCGGGTTTGGCGACAAGTGGGGCGGCAAGCGGGGCGGCAACGGCGATCAGTGCAAGCGCGGGGACAATTCGGCGCATCGGTTTCTCCCTGTTGCTGTCCAGCCTAGTGCCATGTTCGGCTAATGAAAATCCCGCGATTTCGGAATCACGCGGGTGCTGCGGGGATGACCGCGAGCTACGTGGTCGGCGCGGTCCACCGCCGGGGCGAGCAGGTCGTCTGACAGGGCGCGCAGCGATGGCGTCGCATCGGTCAGCTGCTGGGCGATGACGTGGATCACCTCGTCGTCGTATTCCACCCGGCCCCTCACCTCGATCAGCCGTGCGCCCATGATTACCTTGCGCTGGCGCTCCATCACGTCGGGCCAGACCACCAGATTGACCACCCCGCTTTCGTCCTCCAGCGTGATGAAACACACCCCCTTGGCGCTGCCCGGGCGCT
The DNA here is from genome assembly GCA_024236215.1 of Novosphingobium sp. Classification (GTDB taxonomy): domain Bacteria; phylum Pseudomonadota; class Alphaproteobacteria; order Sphingomonadales; family Sphingomonadaceae; genus Novosphingobium. Next base: position 685,884 of record JACKKX010000002.1, on the reverse strand, counting down.
GGCGGATCAGTACCACGCCCGCGACCTGCACGCTTGAGCGATACTTGCGCTGGCGCAGATCGGCCGCGCGGATAAAGCCGCGATCGGCCAGATCGGCGCGCAGGAAGGCGAGCGGATGGGCCCTCAGCGACAGCCGCTGGGTCTGGTAATCGGCCACCACTTCCTCGGACAGCGGCATGACTGGAAGACGGGTGGCGGTGGGCTCTGCCCCCTCACCGCGCTGGCGCATCGCCGCGAACAGCGGCAGCTCGGGCGCGGAGATCAGGCTGCGCGCATCCCACAGCGCCTGCCTGCGGGTGAGATCAAGCGAATTGAAGCAATCCGCGCTCGCCAGCCGCTCGACCAGCGCCGGAGAAAGCCCGGCCCGTTCCTTGAGTTCGCGCACATCGCGAAACGGCCCGCCCGCCTCGCGCGCGGCGACGATCCGGGCAGCAGCGGCCTCGGGGAAGCCATCGACCTGGCGCAGGCCGAGGCGCAGGGCGAGCTCTGGTTCGCGCGGAGGCGCGGAGGCGCGGAGGGAAGAAGGATTTGGTTCACGCAAAGACGCAAAGACGCAAAGAGGTTCGATTTGCGGCGCAGCCGCTTTCGATTCCATCCGCGATCCAGCTGACCCGTTTGAAAGTGAAAGAAATGCCTGCGGCGCAGCACCGCCTCTTTGCGTCTTTGCGCCTTTGCGTGAGAATCCTTTTTCTTCTTCCTTTCTCCGCGTCTCCGCGTCTCCGCGTGAGCCACCCTCCTCCAGCCCATTGTCCCAGCCGCTGGCGTTCACGTCCACCGGCAGCACCGCCACCCCATGCTCCCTCGCATCGCGCACGATCTGGGCCGGGGCATAGAAGCCCATCGGCTGCGAATTGAGCAGGGCCGCAGCGAAGGCCGCCGGATAGTGGCATTTCAGCCACGATGAAACATAGACCAGCAGCGCGAAGCTGGCGGCATGGCTTTCAGGAAAACCGTATTCGCCGAACCCCTTGATCTGGTTGAAGCAGCGCGCGGAAAATTCCGGATCGTAGCCGCGCGCAACCATCCGTCCGACCATCAGACCCTCCAGTTCCTCAAGGTTCCCGCGGCTGCGGAAGGTCGCCATCGCCTTCCTCAGCCGGTTGGCCTCGGCGCTCGAGAATTTCGCCGCGTCGAGCGCGATCTTCATTGCCTGTTCCTGAAAGATCGGCACCCCCAGCGTGCGGCCAAGGATGCTGGTCAGCTCGTCGGGCGGGCCGTGGGCCGGACCCGGTGCGGGGATCTCCACCCGCTCGGCTCCGCGCCGCCGTTTGAGGTAGGGGTGAACCATATCGCCCTGGATTGGCCCGGGCCGCACGATCGCCACCTCGATCACCAGATCGTAGAAGCAGCGCGGGCGCAGACGGGGGAGCATGTTCATCTGCGCCCGGCTTTCGACCTGGAACACACCCAGCGAATCCCCCCGGCACAGCATGTCATAAACCGCCGGGTCCTCGCGCGGGACGCTGGCCAGCACCAGATCGCGGCCGTGGTGCTGGCGCAGCAGGTCAAGACACTTGCGGATGCAGGTCAGCATACCCAGCGCCAGGACATCGACCTTGAGGATGCCGAGCGCATCGATGTCGTCCTTGTCCCACTCGATGAAGCTGCGGTCGGGCATGGCGCCGTTGCCGATCGGGACGGTCTCGATCAACGGTCCTTCGGTGAGGATGAAGCCGCCGACGTGCTGCGAAAGGTGGCGGGGCATGCCGATCATCTGCTCAGTCAGCACTAGAACGCGTTTGAGGTGCGGTTGGGTAGCATCGAGCCCCGTTTCAGTGCCTATGTGGTGCTCGTTGATCGACCTGCCGTGCCCGCCCCAGACAGTTTTCGCCAGGGCTGCGGTCACGTCCTCGGACAGCCCCATCGCCTTGCCGACCTCGCGGATCGCCATGCGCGGGCGGTAGTGAATCACCGTGGCGCAGAGTCCGGCGCGGTGGCGGCCATACTTTTCATAGATGTGCTGGATCACCTCCTCGCGCCGCTCGTGCTCGAAATCGACATCGATATCAGGGGGTTCGTCGCGGTCCTCGGAAATGAACCGCTCGAACAGCAGGGCATGCTCGACCGGGTTGACCGAGGTGATCCCAAGGCAAAAGCAGACCGCCGAATTGGCCGCGCTGCCGCGCCCCTGACACAGGATCGGCGGCACACGACCGCGCGCAAAATCAACCACTTCCTTGATAGTCAGAAAGTACTGCGCGAGGTTTTTCCGGCCGATCAACGCCAGTTCCTTGCGCAGCGTCGCGGCAACCTCTTCGGGCACCCCGTGCGGATAGTGCCCTGTGGCCCCTTCCCAGGTCAGCCGGGTAAGATAGCCCTGCGCATCGAGCCCGTCGGGATAGGTCTGGCGGGGATATTCGTAGCGCAGTTCCTCAAGGCTGAAATGGCACGAATCCGCCAGATTCCGGGCCGCTTCCAGCGCGTGTGGCCAAGCCGCGAACAGCCGCACCATCTCCTCCGGCCCCTTGAGATGCCGCTCGGCATTGCCCTCAAGCAGATGCCCGGCTGCGGCAACGGTGGTCTTGTGGCGGATCGCCGTCATCACGTCGTGCAAGGGGCGGCGCTGGGGGGCATGATAGAGCGGCAGGTTGGTCGCAAGGATCGCCAGGCCATGCTGTCGCGCCAGGGCATCGAGCGCGTTGATCCGGGCCAGATCGTCCCCGCTGTAGAGATAGCTCGCGGCAAGGTGGCGCAGCGTGGGAAGCCGGGCGGCAAGATGCGGGAGAAGCCCGGAAAGCGGGGCTTGCAGAGCCTGCTCGCGCCGGGAGCCATCGAGCGCAACAACATTGCCCGTCCCCGCGATGGTGAACTGCGCTTCCAGATCGCGCGGCGGCACCAGCACCAGGTGCACGCCCTCGCTGTGCCCGGCCAGCATGGCGAGCGAGATGTCGCAGACGCCCTTGTCCTGCCACGCGCCCTCCAGCGTCGCCATCCGCCCGGCCGAGATCAGGCGGCTGAGGCGGCCATAAGCGGCGCGGTCGGCAGGATAGGCCAGGAATTCCAGCCCCTCGGCAGTCTCGATCCGGCAACCGATCACCGGGCGCAGCCCCAGCGCCCGCGCCTCGCTGTGGAGCCGCACCACCCCGGCCAGACTGTTGGCATCGGCGATCCCCAGCGCATCGTAACCCAGCGCCCTGGCACGCGCGGCCAGATCCACCGCATCCGAAGCCCCGCGCAGAAAGGAAAAGCAGCTCACCAGCCCAAGCTCGACGAACGGCGCGGGCCGCGGCGGCTGCAGATGCGCGCCACCGCCATGGCGGCGCGGCGGGGTGAGCGGGGCTTCAGGCATAGAGCCCCTGGAGAAACCATTCGGGTATGCCGCCGCGTCCGTCGTCCACCAGCCCGGCACGGTAGATCCAGTAGCGCCGCCCTGCCCTGTCCTCGACCCGGTAATAGTCGCGCAGCCGCGTACCCGAGCGCTCGCGCCACCATTCGGGGGCGATCCGCTCGGGCCCTTCGGCGCGGGCGATCTCGTGAACCTCGCCGCGCCAGCGAAAACGATGCGGCAACCCATCGGGGCTGGCGTGGAGCACCGCGATCGGCTCTGCCCGGTCGAGCAGTTTCAAGGGGCGGGTCTGGAAGTCGGGCTGCTTCTGGCCCGGAATCCCGGGAACAAGCGGGGGCACCCAGTGCTGAGCGCGTTCCGGCACATGGCTGGCCTGGGGCACAGGGCGCCGCACCGCCTGCTCGCCCAGCCGCGTCGCCAGCCGATCGATACAGGCGAAAAGCGAGGTGCCATGCGCCTCGGCCGCAGCATCGAGATCGCGCTGGCTGAGCGGCAGCGGCTCGCTCCACGGAACGGCCAGCCGCGCCAGTTCGATCCCGAACCCGGCATCGATATCGTCGAGCCTGGCGGCGAAAAGCCGCGCGACATGCGCTGCATCGCGGCTGGCGGCGGAAAGCTCGAGCCGGCGCTGCACCACTTCGCCATCGACCTTCCACAGCATCAGATCGAAACGCCGCCCGCCGCGCGCCTTGCCCTCAAGCAGACGCGCCATATCGGCGCAAAGATCGGCCAGCACCCGGTCGAGCAGCGGGCGATGACGGATCGGCTCGATCAGGCGGCGCTGGACTAGCGGCAGTTCCGCCGCACGCACCGGCAGGACAGGTTCGGGCACCCGTCCAAACAGCTGATCGAGCCGAACCAGCGGATTGGCGGCGGGAGCGCGGGCCGAGCGGAACCGGCGCGCCAGCGCATCACGCGCCACCCCGCCAAGATCGCCCACCCGTTTGAGGCCAAGACGGCGCAGCACCAGTTCGGCTGCGGGATCGAGCCGCAGCGCGGCGACCGGAAGCTGATCGAGGCTGTCTCCGGGGCAAAGAATTGCCCGCTCCGGCCCATAATGCGCCAGCGCCCATCCCGCCCCGGCAGTGGGAGCGATCGCCAGGCGCGCGGCAAACCCGCGCCCGACCAGGTGCCGCGCGGTGTCATCGAGCAGCCTGTCCTCACCCCCGAACAGGTGCGCCGTGCCGGTGGTATCGACCAGCAGCCCATCGGGCGGATCGAGCGCAACCCAAGGCCCCCAGCGCTGCGCCCACAGCGCAAGGCGCTCTAGCAGGGCAAGATCGCCCGCCGGATCGGCCGGGGCAACCGCCAGCGCGGGGCACAGGGCGCGGGCATCGGCCAGCAGCATGCCAGGCCGTGCCCCCGCCTCATGCCCGGCGGGATTGGCCGCGGCGACGCGCGGGCCATGAGCCGTTTCGGCGAGCAGTGCGAAAGGCTGTGCGTCGGCCCCCTCCCTCCGGCGCAGCCCCTCACCCAGCCGCCAGCGATCGATCGCCAGAGCCGGCAGCCAGATCGCGAGGATCCGGCGGCCCGGCGGCGAGGACCTGTCCGTCATCGTGCAGAATCCATTCTCCAGGGGGGTGGCTACGGGCGCGGAACAGTTCGGCATGCCAGGCCGGATGGCCGGGAGCCGCTGCGTTCCAGCGCGGCGGAAGCGAAGCAGCCGAACGCGCGTGCCAGCGCATCCGGGCCGAGGAAAGATCGACCCCGGCATCGAGCCGCACCAGCCATAGCGGCACGCCGTGGCGCTCTGCGGTCAGGCTGAGCCGGCGCGAGGCGGTGAAATCGAGCGCGCGCGGGTTGCCCGTCACTTCGCCCAGAACGAAGGCGAGGTCGCGGCAGCGCAGCCCCTCTTCGAGCGCGAACAGCGCGTCCTGAGCGGTTGCGGCGCAAACGTGGATCAACCGGCGGCGCAGTGCGGACGGCAAACCGGGGTGATAGGGCCGCCCGGCAAGGCGCAGCGCGGCCCTGTCCTGCACCCACAGCCAGGGGCGTTCGTCATCCCGCGTGCGATCGAACGCTAAAGCCAGCGCGAGTCCTGCGCCGCCACCATCGCGCGAGGCAGCGAAGATCTCACCATGCGGCGTGCCATCGACCAGCCCGGGCCGCCACTGCGCCAGGTCGGCCGGGGAAGACAGAGTCCGCCAGGGCGGCGAGGCCGGGCGGCGCGCAAAGGCGGAAAGGGGCGTGGGAACAGTCATCGCGGAAGCTTCATGTTCTATGTATGTTCTCATTCTTTCCGATTCGCAATTCCCCTTTCGCGCAAAAGCAAAGGGCCGCCCGCAACGCGGACGGCCCCTGCCCCAAGCCGGAAATCCGGCCTATTCGTCGGCATCGCCCGGCGCCGGAATCCCCGGCAGTGGCGCAACGGAACCGTGAGGCGCATCAGGATCGTCCTCATGGACCTCCACCCGTCCAAGCCCGACATGGCTCTTGCGGTAACCATAAAGGAAATAGAACAGCAGTCCGATCACACCCCAGACCGGCAACACCAGGATCGATTCCAGCGGCAGGTTGAAATAGAGGAAGACACAGCCCGCCGCCGCGATCGGCCCGACCACCCAAACCATAGGGGTGCGGAACGGACGCCTCCGGTCAGCATCCCGAACCCGCAGGATCATCACCGCCAGCGCCACCATGAAGAAAGCGAACAGCGTACCCGAATTCGAGATGTCGGCCAGCTGGCCAACCGGCAGCAAGGCAGCGCCGAAGGCTACGAACACCCCGGTCACCATGGTCACAATGTAGGGTGTCTTCCACTTGGGATGCACCGAAGCGAGCTTTTCTGGCAGCAGTCCATCGCGCGCCATGACGAAGAAGATGCGGGTCTGGCCGAACATCATCATCAGGATCACCGAAGGCAACGCCAGATTGGCGGCAAGCCCGACAAGATCGCCCGCCCAGCTGTAGTTGATCGAGCGCAGCACATGGGCCAGCGCTTCATTCGAGCAAACCAGCGGCTCCTGTCCCTGCGCGAGCAGCGCGGCGCACTGGGCCTTGAACTCAGCCGAACCGGCAGCAACACCAAGTTCGGTCGGCTGTGCGCCGATCGCACCAATCGCCCCGGCAGCGACCAGCAGGTAGAACACGGTACAGATCGCAAGGCTGCCTATCAGCCCGATCGGCACGTTGCGCTGCGGATTCTTGGTTTCCTCGGCCGCAGTCGAGACCGCATCGAAACCGACATAGGCAAAAAAGATCGACGAGGCCGCCCCGACGATCCCCATCCCCGAAGTACCCGCCGGACCGAACCAGCCATTGGGCGCAAAGGGTGCGAAATGCTCGCCATTGAGCACCGGCAGCGACAATGCGATGAACAGCGTCAGCGCGGTCACCTTGATCGCCACCAGCACGGCATTGACGTTGGCGCTTTCCTTGGTGCCAATCATCAGCAGCCAGGTCACCGCCAGGGCAACGAAGATCGCGGGGACATTGATCCAGCCGGTCGAAAAATCAGCGTGCGGCAGAAAGCCGTTCATGGTCCAGGTCGGTCCGGCCTGGAGCATCAACGGCAGCTCAAACCCGGTCCAACTCTTCACCAGCCCCATGAAATAGCCCGACCAGCCCACCGAAACAGCAGAAGCGGCCACGGCATATTCCAGAATCAGCGCCCAACCGACCATCCAGGCCAACAGCTCGCCCACCACGGCATAGCTGTAGGTATAGGCCGACCCTGAAACCGGGACCATCGAAGCCAGTTCGGAATAGCATAGCGCTGCCACCGCGCAGACAAAGCCGGCGATAATGAAGCTGTACATCATCCCCGGACCGGCCTTTTGCGCGGCCGCGGCGGTCAGCACGAAAATTCCGGTGCCGATAATCGCCCCGATCCCGAGCAGCGTCAGCTGAACTGGACCAAGCGAGCGATGCAGCGATTTCTTTTCTGCGGTCGCCAGAATGGCGTCCAGCGATTTGACCCGTCCGAACATGCAGTTCCCCTAAACCCTTCTGTGGCACGGCACCTGGCCGCGCCCTGTCTGTCACTGGCCGCGAAGCTAGCGGCATGCCCCGCGATGGCAAGCGCCAAGTGCAGGACATTCCCCAACCGCCGATCCGGCATCAGCAACTTCTTTCGCAGCCGCACAACAAGCGCTAGACTGGCGCTCATGTCGACCACCTATCAGCTCGATACGGCAACCAGCCGCGCCCATCCCACCCCGGCCCCGCTGCGCCGCCTGTCGATCCCGGCGATCCGCCAACGCAAGCAGGATGGCGTCACCGCCGATCCGGTGGTGATGCTCACCGCCTATACCGCGCGTCAGGCGCAGTTGCTCGACGAACACTGCGACTTGTTGCTGTGCGGAGATTCGCTTGGCCAGGTCATCTACGGCCTGCCCACCAGCCTACAAGTCACGCTGGAGATGATGATCGCCCACGGCGCGGCGGTGGTACGCGGATCCTATCACGCGGCGGTAGTGGTCGATCTGCCCTTCGGCACCTATGAGCGCTCCCCTGAACAGGCCCTCGCCACAGCAGCGCGGGTGCTCGCGGAAACCGGCGCCAGTGCGGTCAAGCTGGAGGGCGGCGCGGTGATGGCCGACACGGTCGCCTTCCTCAACCAGCGCGGGATCCCGGTGATGGGGCACATCGGCCTGACCCCCCAGGCGGTCAACGTGCTGGGCGGCTACAATGCGCGCGGACGCAGCCAGGCCGAGGCCGACAAGATCGTTGCCGATGCCCGCGCGCTCGATGCAGCGGGAGCCTTTGCCATCGTGGTCGAAGGCGTGGTCGAGCCGATTGCGGTCGCGGTAACCAAGGCGGTGTCCTGCCCGACCATCGGCATCGGTGCTTCGGCCAAGTGCGATGGGCAGGTGCTGGTCACCGAAGACATGCTCGGCATGTTCGAGCGTGTGCCGCGCTTCGTAAAGCGTTATGCCGAGGTCGCCGGGCTAATCTCCTCGGCCGCAGCGCACTATGCCAGCGAGGTCCGCGCCCGAACCTTCCCCGGCGTCGAACAGACCTACCAGCCCAAATAGGAAATCCGCCGGTGCTGCGCCACTACAAGGGATCGGTGCTCTTTACTCTCGCCTGCCTGGCGATTGCGACGTGGTACGGCTGGCATCAGACCGGCAGCATCGCGGGCACGGCCTCGCTGGTGTGGATCGTGCTGGTGCTGGCCGTGCTCGAGATTTCGCTCAGCTTCGACAATGCCGTGGTCAACGCGGTGGTGCTCGAGGACATGGACGAGGTCTGGCAGCAACGCTTCCTCACCTGGGGTATGGTGATCGCGGTGTTCGGGATGCGGATCGTGTTTCCGCTGGCGATTGTGGCGATCGCGGCGGGCATCGGCCCGATCGAAGCCCTGAACCTCTCGCTGAGCGATCCAGCCCGCTACGAACAGATCGTATCGGGTGCCCACGTCGGTATCGCGGGCTTTGGCGGGGCTTTCCTGGCGATGGTTGGCCTGTCGTTCTTTCTCGACGGCGAAAAGAACATTCACTGGATCGAATGGCTCGAATCCCGGCTGAGCAAGGCGTCGAGCATCAAGGCGACGGAAATCGCGCTGCTGCTTGTCACGCTCTACCTGATCTCCTTGCTCCTGCCGCAGGCCGAGGCCCTGACTTTCATGGTATCGGGATGCCTTGGTCTGGTGACCTTTATCGCGGTGGAGGCGCTGGGAACGATCCTCGAGATGCGCGAGGAAGCACTCAAGGTCCAGGGCGCGCTGGTGCGATCGGGCCTGGGCGGATTTCTCTATCTCAACGTGCTAGACGCCTCGTTCAGTTTCGACGGAGTGATCGGCGCCTTCGCGCTTTCCAACAGCATGGTGGTGATCGCTCTGGGTCTCTCGATCGGGGCGATGTTTGTGCGCTCGATGACGATCATGCTGGTGCGCAAGGGCACGCTGGCCGAATACCGCTACCTCGAACACGGAGCTTTCTGGGCGATCAACGCGCTGGGCGGGATCATGCTGCTATCGGCCCGGTTCCATATCAGCGAAACCGTGACGGGATTGATCGGCGCTGCGCTGATCGGGCTCTCGCTGTGGTGGTCCGTTCGCCACAACCGGCGCGAGCCGCAATCTGAAACGAACCAGACGATCAACGGCGATTGAGCCGGCCCGCCAGCGGCGCAGCCAGCACCAGCTGCGCAAGGTGATAGATCAGTAGAGGCAACAGTATCACTCCCGCCCGATCCGGCGCAAACAGTACGGCGGCCAAGGGCGCGCCCATCGCGACGCTTTTCTGCGCGCCAGCAAACAGGAAGGCGATCCGGTCCCCCCGGGCAAGCCGCAAGGCACCGCCCAGCAACCATGCGCCAAGGTGCGCAACCAGCAGCATCGCCGCCGTCCCTAGCGCCAGCGCAATCCAGCCCTCCGGCTCGATCCGGGTCCAGAAGCGCTGAATGACTGCGCCCGAAAAAGCGACATAGACCGAGATCGCGATCGTTGTGCGATCCATCAAGGTGGCAAGGGCCCGATGCGCCCTGACTGTATCGCCGAAACGATCCTGCATGATCTGGCCGATCACGAACGGAACCAGAAGAATCCCGACCACCTTGACCAATGCCCCGGCATCGAATGCGCCACCGCCAGCGCCGCCCAACAATGAGAACAGCGGTGCCGAGACGAACACCCCAAGGATATTGAGCAGCGCAGCGGCCACAACCGAGCTCGCGACATTGCCTCCTGCCAGCGAACAATAGGCGGTTGCCGATTGCACGGTCGATGGCAGACAACCGAGATAGAGGAAGCCGAGCGCGATCAACGGTTCGATCGTGCCTTGCCCACCGCGCCACAGCATCCAGCCTAGCGCGGGCATAATCCCGAAAACCCAGCCGATCAGCGGCCAGAGCAGACGGTGATTGCCCATCCCCGCCACCACCTCATGACGCGGCAGACGCAGGCCGTTGAGCAGAAACAGCAGGAACACTGCGGCATTGGAAACCACCTGTGCTACCGCACGCGCTTCGCCCCGCACCGGCAGCAACAACGCCAGAACGGTTGCCGCGACCAGCAGCCGCACCAGCGGGTCGATGCGCGAAAGCATCAGCGTCCGGCAAGCCGTGGCGCGGGAGCGGGCGTAGCCGAAAAACGCGGCGCCGGCGCTGGCTGGATCATCCCGCCTTCCTCCACAAAGGTGCCGCGTGCCACATTGTGGGGATGGTGCGGTGCCTCATGCAGGCTCAGCACTGGCGCGAAGCAGATATCGGTACCGTCCATGATCGCGCACCATTCGTCACGGGTCCTGGTCAGGATCAGCGCGGCCATCCGCTCCTTCAGATCGTCCCATTTGGCCGGATTCATCTGCTGGGCGAAATCCGGGTCATCCTTGAGCCCGGTCGCTTCCATCAGCAAGGCGTAGAACTGGGGTTCGATCGAGCCGAGCGAGATCCACTTGCCATCGCTGGTCTCATAGGTGTCATAGAAATGAGTGCCGCTGTCGAGCAGGTTGACCCCGCGCTCATCACGCCACTGGCCATTGCCAAGGAAGGTATAGGTCATCGCGGAGAGGATTGCCGCCCCATCGGTCATCGCGCAATCGACCACCTGCCCCTGTCCGCCACCGCGCGCATGGAGGATTGCCGCGACCACCCCAAAGGCCAGCATCATCCCGCCGCCGCCGAAATCGCCAACGGCGTTGACCGGGAAGGTCGGCTTCTCCCCCTTGCGTCCATAGCTGTGCAGCGCGCCGGAAAGTGCGATATAGTTGATGTCATGCCCGGCGAGCGGCGCCATGGGGCCATCTTGTCCCCAGCCGGTCATCCGTCCGATCACCAGCTTGGGATTGATCCCCAGCAGCACATCGGGACCGATCCCCATGCGTTCGATCACACCCGGGCGATAGCCCTCGATCAGTGCGTCAGCCTGCCCGACCAGATCCTTGAGCTGTGCAATCGCAGCGGGATCCTTGAGATCGAGCTCGATCCGTTCGCGGTTGCGGTTAAGGATGTCTCGGTTCCCACCATCGCCAAACCGGCCGGAAGTTCCGGGACGCTCGACCCGGATCACCCGCGCGCCATGATCGGCCAGCATCATCGCACAGAACGGCCCCGGCCCGATCCCGGCCAGCTCGATCACCGTCACCCCTTGAAGAACCCCGCCCATCGCCATGCCTTTCGATTTAACCGCGCGATGAAATAGCCTTTAGGCCGCCCGTCGCCGCTGTCGAGAGGCAAGTTCAAGCGCGGGGAAGCTTACCCAGCGCTTGGCGCAAAAGGGCATTGTCGCCGCCGATCCGCCTCGCCTTTTCGAGCAATTGCCTGGCAAGAGCGGGCTCCTCCCCCAATTCGGCATAGGCCATGCCCAGCGCCTGCGTCGCAACCGGGCTGGCTCGCTGCAAGGCATAGGCTTGCCTGGCCGTATCGAGCGCCGCTTGCCCATCGCCATCGCGCAGCTGCGCAAGGCTAAGATCGGCGAGAAGCCGCGCATCGCGCCCGCCCCCGCGGCTGCGCAGACTTTCCAGCAGCAAGCGGGCGCCGTGCCAATCACCCAGCTCCGCGCTGTGCCCGGCGGCGATCCGCGCCGCCAGGCGGCTGCCCGGCCACCCGGCAAGATAACGCGCGGCGATCGGCTGCGCGGCCGCTCCCTGCCCGGCACGGTCGAAGGCCTCGCCTATCCGGAGCAGCAAATGGTCCGGAAATCGAACCGCAGCCGATCGGGTGTAATAGCTCAGCGCCGATCGTGGATCGCCGCTTGCCAGCGCGGCATCGCCCGCCAGCGACAGGGCATCGGCAGATCCGGGATGGAGCGAAACAAAGCGGCTCGCGGCATTCCTGGCTCCGGCAAGGTCGCGTTGCCCAAGCAAGGCCCGCACATAGGGAACCGCCGTTGCCGGACTCCCGGGATCCGCGGAAAAGCGCACCGAAAGCACGCCAAGCGGGTCGGTCTCCGGGATGGGAACCATCGCCGGCACACTTGCGGAAGCGGCACGGTCGAGCAAGACGGCGGCCTCAGCGCGATTCCCACGATCCTCATAGGCCCGGCCAAGCAGCACAAGAAGGTAGGCTGGAGCATCGGCCCGCTGTGCGGCCCCACCAAAACGCGCCAATAGTTGGTCGTACTCTCCCGCCTCGTAGAGGGCGCGAGCCATCAGCAGCTGCACCCGGGGGTTGGCGGCCTGGCGCTCGGCCAGCCGTGAGAGCTGACCCAGTGCAACGTTGGCGTTGCCCGCTTCCAGCTCGAGCAGGCCCGACAGCTCCATCGCCGCCGGCATGTCCTCAAGCCGCGATCCGGTCCGGGCGAGCAGGCTGCGGGCCAGGTCGTTCTTGCCCGCCCGCGCGGCCAGCACGGCCTGCAGATGCCAGGCATAGGGATGGCGCGGCGCGATCGCGATCATTCGCCGGGTCACCTCGACCATCTCGCTCGCACGGCCAAGTTCGCCAAGACAGGCGGCATAGCCCCCCAACAGCGAAATATCGTCCGGGGCAATTTCCAGCGCGCGCTCGTATAGCGGCAAGGCAGCTTCCCAACCCTGCGCATCGCGCAGCAGTTGAGCCCGGAGCTCGATCGCACGGACATTGTCCGGACCAATCGCAATTGCCCGATCGGCTGCCTCAATTGCCTGGAGCTGCTCCCCCCCAGCGTAGCGCAACCGTCCGATCTCGACCCACAGCAGCGGATCCCTGGGCGAAAAGGCCAGCGCCCGGTCGAGCGCGCCGCCGGCGGCGGGCAGGTTGCCATCGATCCGCTCCAGCCAGCCAAGCATGCGGAACCCGTAGCCCTCCGTTCCCTTGGCGAACTTCCCGTCGGCGAGCCATTGGCGGGCACGGACTGTCTCACCCTGCTGCAAGAGCGCTTCGCCCATCGCCGCGGCAAGCTCGTCGCGTGCGGCACCGGCTTCGCGCGCGCGAACCAGTTCGGCCTCTGCAGCAATCCCGTCACCGCGATCTAGCGCCGCATGCGCGGCCTGCATTGGCGGCTTGGCTGCATCGGGCAATGCCGTCAGCGGCGCAGCCAGCAGCAGCGCCACAAGCAATGCCAACCAGCGCAGATCAGGCGTGAAGATCATACTGCTTGAGCAAATCGTAGAGGGTCGGCCGACTGATCCCGAGCAGCTTGGCAGTGGAGGAGATATTGCCTTCGCTGCGCGCCAGTGCATGACGGATCACCTTGCGATCGGCGACCTCGCGGGCGGCTTTGAGGTTGAGCACTTGCGCCTCGTCCTCGTCGGGTTCGGCAAGATCGAGATCGCCCGCACCCACCAGCTTGCCTTCGGTCATGATCACTGCGCGCTTCACCCGATTTTCCAGCTCGCGCACGTTGCCCGGCCAATGCCAGGCATCGATCGCCGCCAGTGCATCTGGAGCAAAGCCCTTCACCGTCGGGTTCATCTCGCGCGCGAACCGGCCAAGGAAGGCTTTGGCCAACAGCGCGGCATCGCCCGGGCGCTCAGCCAGGCTCGGGATCTTCACTACGATCTCGGCCAGGCGATAGAACAGGTCTTCTCGAAACCGCCCCTCGGCGATCATCGCCTCAAGGTCCTGGTGGGTTGCGCAGACGATCCGGGTATCGACCGGGATCGACTTGCGCGATCCGACCCGCTCGATCACCCGCTCCTGCAGGAAGCGCAGCAGCTTGACCTGCAGCGGCAGGGGAATGTCACCAACCTCGTCGAGAAACAGCGTGCCGCCCTGGGCCTGCTCGATCTTGCCCTCGGTGGTCTTTACCGCGCCGGTAAAGGCGCCCTTTTCGTGGCCGAACAGCTCGCTTTCGAGCAGATTCTCGGGGATCGCCGCACAGTTGATCGCGACAAAGGCGCCGTCACGGCGCTCGCTCGCCTCGTGCAGCCCGCGCGCCAGCAGTTCCTTGCCGGTGCCGCTCGCTCCGAGCAGCATTACCGAAACGTTGGTGTTGGCGACGCGCTCGATCGTGCGCGCAACCTTGACCATTTCCGGCGCGCCGGTGATCAGCCGCCCGAGCACCCGGTTGTCTTCGCCCGAACGCGCGGCAAGCTGGCGGTTTTCCGCCTCGATCCGGTGCAATTGCAGCGCGCGGCGCACAATCAGCCCGAGCGCTTCGATATCGACTGGCTTCTGATAGAAATCATAGGCCCCGCGCGCGATCGCCTGCAACGCGCTTTCGCGCGCGCCGTGTCCCGATGCGACGATGACCTTGGTATCGGGCTTGAGCGCCATGATCTCGTCAAGCACGGCGAATCCCTCGCTGGTGCCGTCGGGATCGGGCGGCAGGCCAAGGTCGAGAGTGACCACCGGCGGCTCCTCGGCACGCAGCGCGGAAAGGGCGCTGGCCCGGTCTCCGGCAATCACCACGTTGAAATCGGGCCAGGCCCATTTGAGCTGGGCCTGAAGTCCGGCATCGTCCTCGACGATCAGCAGGGTGGGTTTGGTATCGCTCATCAGGCAACCTTCTTTCCGTCGGAACCGGAAAACGATTTGAGGAGTTCGGCCGTTCCCGACAGCGGCAGGCGAATGGCAAAGCGCGATCCGACTCCTTCGCGGCTTTCGACATCGAGCCGTCCGCCCATCGCCTTGACAAGTTCGCGCGCTTCGTACGCGCCGATCCCGAAGCCGCCCGGCTTTGTGGAATCGAACGGCCGGAACAGGCGGGTGCGGACGAATTCCACACTCATCCCCGAACCGGAATCGGTAACCTCTGCAATACCGTAGAGGCCTTCGTGTGCAACGCGGATGAACACCGGCACCTGCTCCGGGCTGGCATCGATGGCATTGCGGACCAGATGTGAAAGCACCTGCTCGAGCGATTCCCTATCGGCCGAAACCTGACATTTGCCGCTAGTGATCACGCTGACCGGATGGAGCGGCGCGAACTGTCCGGCAACCCCGGCCGCCACCTCATCGAGGCTGACCGGCGCAAGCCCTTCGATCGGGGCGATCCCATGGCGCGAAAGCCGCGCCAGCATGGCATTGAGCTTGTCGGCTGAATTGCGCAGCGTGACCAGCATGTCGGCGCGAAACTCAGGGTTTTCGGCATGCAATTCGGCGTTGCGGGCGAGCAGTCCCAGCTGGCTGGCGAGGTTCTTGATGTCGTGCATCACGAAAGCGATGCGGCGGTGGAAATCGTCAAACCGCGCGGCTTCAGCCAGGGCCTCCTGACCCGAATGTTCGGCCAGATAGCTGGCAAGCTGCTGCCCGGCGACGCGCAGCAGATCGAAATCCTCCCAGTCCAGCGCTCTGGCCAGTGCCGGACGGGCGAGGACAACGAGACCGACCAGGCGATCGAAATGGAGTAGCGGCACCAGCGCCCACGCGCGCGGATCTTCGATCAGCCAGGCCGGAACGGCAAAGCCGGGATCCTTGACCGGCTGCCCCGCCCGCAGATCATCCAGATCGGCGATATATCCACTGCGTTCAAGGGCGCTTGCAGCAGCACCGGACAGGGCCTGCGATGGCACTTCGGCCGTCGGCCATTGCCACCGCGCGGCCAGATCAAGCCCGCCATGTTCCCCAGGCGTCAGCAACAGCCCGGCCGGGCTGTCGGCGATGTCGGCGACCGCCCGGATCACCCGCTCTTCCAGCGAGCTGGCGCTGCCGCTGGCCGCCGAGACAGTACGGTTGAAGCGCAGCCACTCGGCACGGTAATCGTAGCGGTGCTGGAACAGATGCTTGGCCAGCATGACCTTGAGCCAGCCCCGCATCCGCCGCGAAGGCACCAGCATCACCGCCGCTGCGCTGGCTCCGGCAACGAACCCGAGCTGCATCAGGGCGGCGAAATCTCCCCCTGCAAGGGCAAGCCACTGCGCCGCGGCGACCATCGCCACAAGATAGCCCCCGATCAACAGCAGCGATGCCGACTGGAAGGCGATCGAACGGGAGGGACGGAAGCGAACCTGCCTGGCGCCGCTGCTCGCCCCGAATGCCAGGAGCCCGCCAGCGATTAGCGAAAACCCACCGCGCAGCGCGCCAAGCACCTCGAGACTGCCATCGGACAGGTAGGCGATGGTGTAGTAATTGAGATCGTAGCCCCACAGCAGCGCCAGCGCCAAAGCCGGCCAGCGCAGCAGCATCCGCGCCTGACTCGAGGCGCCGCCGTAAAGGTTGTGCACCAGCACCAGTCCGCCGATCACCACCAGCAGGTGCAGCATGGTGACGGCATGAAACCCCGGCGTGGCTACCATTCCGCCCGGTGCCAGCGCGATCAGTCCAGCTGCGGCGACTTGCAGCAGCTCGGCAAAGGCAAGCGCGGCAAGCATCGGCCGCACCGGACGCATCGCCGCATGCCTGCCGTCGACCGCAAAGAGACGGTAAAGCGCGAAGATCCAGGCAAGATTGCGGGTGGATTCGGCCAGCATGGCAAGCTGCGCGGCGCCCGCACTGCGCAGACCGGCGAGCCCCCAGAAAGCGGTCAGTGCAAGCGCGACCAGCACTGCACGTTGCGCCGTGCCATAACGCTTGGGCCTTCCCGCCAGCCACAGCGCGGCAAAGGCGCAGGCCAGCGCCCCCGCGCCCCAGGCGAGAACACCGGCACCGGCCCAGAATGCAGCCAGGCCGATCATCTCAGCGCGCGCCCTCGTGCCACAGCACCACCCGCAGTGTCTGGAGCAGGATCAGCAGATCGAGGAAGGGCGTGTAGTTCTTGGCGTAATAGAGATCGTACTCAAGCTTGTGACGCGAATCCTCGATCGAGGCACCGTAGGGATAGTTGATCTGCGCCCAGCCGGTGATCCCCGGTTTTACCATGTGCCGCTCGGCATAGAACGGCAGGTCCTGTTCGAGGTCCGAGACGAATTCCGGGCGCTCGGGGCGCGGGCCGACAAAGCTCATCTCGCCCTTCAGAACGGTCCACAGTTGCGGCAGCTCGTCGATCCGTACCTTGCGGATGAAGCGGCCAAGCCGGGTCACACGCGGATCGTCCTTTTGCGCCCATTGCGCGCCGTTAACTTCGGCATCAGTGCGCATCGAACGCAGTTTGACCAGATCGAAGTCTTCGCCATAGAGCCCCACCCGGGTCTGACGGAAAAAGGCCGGCCCCTTGCTGTCAAGCTTCACCAGAAGCGCGAAGACCAGGATCAGCGGAGCGGTAAAGACAAGCAAGAGCAGTGAGGCGGAGATATCGAACACGCGCTTGAGCGCACCCGAGATCGCACGTCCCGAAGAGAATCCGTCGGAAAAGATCAGCCAGCTGGGATTGACCGTGTCGAGATCGACCCGGCCGGTCTCGCGCTCGATAAAGCTCGAAAAATCGTTGACGTAGACCCCGGTCGTCTTGATCCGCAGAAGATCGGCCAGCGGCAATGAGTTGCGGCGCTCCTCGAGAGCAAGAACAACTTCGCTCGCTCCCAGGTTTTCGACGTGGCGGGTCAGGTTGTGGATCGCCCCACGCGGAATTGCCTCGGCCACCTCGGGCATGGCATCGGTCATTGCGACGTAGCCGACGATGCAAAACCCGCTTTCGGGCCGCTCTGAAAGCTTGCGCAACCGCTCCGCACGCTGTCCCGCGCCCAGAACAAGCACTCTGCGACGAAAGGCCGCCGCACCCAGCAAAGCGCCGGTGGCCAGGCGGTTGAGCACCAGCAGAAATACCGACAGACCCATCGCGTAGGCCAGGGTCGAACGCCAGAAATTGTGCCCGCCGAGGGCAAAGTCAACGAAGGCGAGCGCGATTATTCCCAATGATACCGCCACCAGCAACCGCGCAGTGGCAAAGCGCATCGAGCGCAGGGCGTCCGCGCCATAGACCCCGACTGCGACCATAGTGGTGAGAATGATCGCGCTATAACCGGCCAACTGCCAGCTGCGCGTCACCAGCGGGCCAAGATGCATGCCGATCTGCCCGGCGCGGACCTGCCAGGCAAGCTCGCCCGCCAGCGCGAGCAGCGCCAGATCGAGCAATCCGAGCAGGATCACCGCATGGGGAACATAATGTTTGAACAGACGGATCATGCCCGCACCGGCTTTCCCTTGGCAATCGATGCACAGGACCTAAAGCGGAGAGGTGAAATGTCGGTAAATTTTACAGCGTAAGGCTAATCCTGGATTCGACTTGTCGCGCCGAGAAAGGAACCCGATGGCAAGGGTTTGCTAACCATACCCCGTCTCAGCCCGGTTAACCTTCGTGCGCTAGGAAACCTGCCATGCGCCGCGCTGCCCCAACCATTCCCGTTTCACCCAAACTGCTGAAGCATTTCGCGGTGGTAACGGTCGTGCTGACGGCTGCTTTGGCCATGTTTGCCGACGAAGGCAGCCGTTCGGCGATCGAAGGCGAGATCAAGGATCGTCAGGATTACAACGAAGCCCGCGCTATCGAGGCGCAGAAACTTGGTCCGCGAAAGCTGGCAGGTGGGCTCAAGGACAATCGCGGCGATTCGGGGTTTGGTGGCGATGAAGCGGGACCATCGGGAGGTTCAGGCAGCTATGGCGGCGGCGGCCGGCAAGCGCCGCGAGGACCACGCAGCCAGGAAGCAGGGCTGGTCCCGCCCCCCAGTCTGCCAATGCAGCCCGGCGCAACGGTAACCGTCAGAAGCGGACCATACGACGAGCTTGCGCTTCCCGAAGTGACCTCGGGGAACAAGCCCAAGAAAAAGCAACCCTATCGCCCCGATGCCAAGGCGATCGAGGAGATCCAAAAGGTTTCCAAACAGCGCAGCGGCAACCCCAACGGCAACGACTGATCAGAAGCACTCCGCCGCCAGAAAGCCGCGGGTCTCTGGCGAAATTATTGCCGCGTGGCCATAGTTTGGATGGTCGATCAGAAGCAGCGCCGTTCCTTCGTTCGATTTCCAGGCCGCGATCGCTTCTGGTGTGAAATCGAAATGCATGAAGTGCACCGCGCTGGCCTTGTTGTCGCTCGTGCGGGTGCGCTCGGTATCGCCTTCGGGGCGCGCGCGAAGCCGGCGCCCGCCCACTTCGATCGCGATGTGGTTTTCCACCCCGCCAATGGTGCGCAGGAAGGCATCGCGGCGCTCGGGGTCGGCAATCTCGAACAGCACGGTGCAGGTCAGCTCGCGCCCCTTGGGGACCATCGGATCATAGGCTGCCAGTTCATCGGCAAGCTGATCCGCCCCGCCTTTTTCGATCCGCAGCATCTCCTGGATCTGCAGCCACATCGAATCCCAGTTCTCGAACAGCACGGTGGCATGCGGACCAACGGCGATGCGGGTCAGCTGCTTGCGCGCAAGCGCTTCGGCTTTCTTGTCGGCACGGATCAGCTCGTACTGATCGAGCGGCAGGATGTCGGCCGGGGTGATGGTGCGGGTATCGCGGGGCATTGCGCTTACAGTCCGTAGGCTTTGGCCAGAACCTCGATCGGATGACCGATCCGTTCCGGCGGGGTTGCGCCGTTGGCCGCGATCACCTGCTTCAGGTGCGGGCCGGCCAGCGGGCATTCGGAGACCACCAGATCGGGATTCTCCTTGACCAGATTGCGCGCGGCGGGCTTGCCCACCTTCACCGCGCGATCGAAGTTCTTCTTGAAGGTCCCCCACTTGCCGCCGTGGCCCGAGCAGCGCTCGGTCAGCGCGGGCTTGGCCTCGGGGATCAGGCGGAGCATTTCCATCGCCTTGGGACCCATGTTCTGGGCCCGCGCGTGGCAGGCGAAATGGACCGCGATCGATTTCGCCATCGGCTCGATCGGCGCCAGCCCGGTCTCCTTGGCAAGCGCGACGACATATTCCGAAACGTCAAAGCTGTGCCGCGATAGCAGCGCCACCGCTTCGTTTTCGGTCTCGATCAGCGGCCATTCGAACTTGAGCATCAGCGCACAAGAGGTGGTCAGCGGAACCACGTCCCAGCCATCGTCGATCAGGGGCTTGAAATGGGCCGAGATGCGCTGCGCGGCGCTGGCTACGGCGGGAAGGTCGCCGTTTTCCAGCTTGGGCATGCCGCAGCAATCGGGGTGCTCGAGCCGCACCTTTACGCCGTTATGGGCCAGCACCTTGATCAAGGCCAGGCCGGGGGTGCCATCGTTGAACTGATCGTGGCAGCCGGCATAGATCGCCACCTTCTTGCCGAAAGCGGGACCATCGGGATTGGGTGCCGGAACGATCCCCGCCGCCTGGTTGGTGAGCGGAATTTCCATGAAAGGCGGCAGGTGCGCACGCCGGTCGATCCCGGTCACCTTTTCGATCACCGGGCGGGTCAGGCCATTGCCCTCACCGGTCGCCCAATTGGCCAGGCCCGCGGCCATCGAGCCGAGCCGCCCGTTGCGGTCCATCTCGGCCAGCTGGCGGTCCATGAACGGGGTTTCGCCCTTGCGGTTCTCTACCGCGCGGAAACGCAGCATCAGGTGAGGAAAATCGAGATCGAAGCTGTGCGGCGGGACATAAGGGCACTTCGTCATGAAGCACATGTCACACAGCGTGCAGGCATCGACGACCGCCTTGAGCTGCGCGGGCGAAAGATCGTCGACTTCTTCGTTGGGCGCCTCGTCGATCGCATCGAACAGGATCGGGAAGCTATCGCACAGGTTGAAGCAGCGGCGGCAGCCGTGGCAGATGTCGTAGACCCGCCGCAGCTCCTTTTCGAGCGCGGCTTCATCATACCAGGCTTCGTCTTGCCACGGTATCGGGTGGCGCGTCGGTGCTTCGAGGCTGCCTTCCATCGGGCTCCCCCCTGTTT
The DNA here is from genome assembly GCA_024236215.1 of Novosphingobium sp. GTDB lineage: Bacteria > Pseudomonadota > Alphaproteobacteria > Sphingomonadales > Sphingomonadaceae > Novosphingobium. Next base: position 665,123 of record JACKKX010000002.1, on the reverse strand, counting down.
TCAACGGATGGAGGAATGGCGGCCCGCCTCGATGGACGGGCCGCTCATCGGTGGATCACGCCTCGGCGAGCAGACCGTCGAGGGTCTTCTGGAACTTGCCGGCGTGGCTCTTTTCAGCCTTGGCCAGGGTCTCGAACCAGTCGGCGATTTCATCGAAGCCTTCATCGCGCGCGGTCTTGGCCATGCCCGGGTACATGTCGGTGTACTCGTGGGTTTCACCCGCGATCGAGGCCTTGAGGTTGGCCACGGTATCGCCAATCGGCTCACCGGTGGCAGGATCTCCGCATTCCTCGAGATATTCGAGGTGGCCGTGCGCGTGGCCGGTCTCACCCTCGGCGGTCGAGCGGAACACGGCGGCGACATCGTTGTGACCCTCAATGTCGGCCTTCTGGGCGAAATAGAGGTAGCGGCGGTTGGCCTGGCTTTCACCGGCGAACGCGGCCTTGAGGTTTTCTTCGGTCTTGGAGCCCTTGAGTCCCATTTTCACTCTCCTTGTGGGGTGGAATCTGACCATGCTTCATTGCGCTTGGAGTCTGGCCAAGGCCACTTCGTTTTTCCGCAGTTTGTAATCGGCTTTATCGATCAAATTCTTGAGAATCATTCTCAATCACGATCAAAGCCCATAACGCACAACCAACAAAATCGAGAGTGTCGTCACCATCAGCAGCACCAGCGGCACCCCGGTGCGGACATAGTCACGGAAGGCATATTTGCCTTCCGCCATGATCAGCATGTTGGTCTGGTAGGCGATCGGAGTGGCATAGCACAGGTTGCAGCCGAACAGCACCGCAAGCACCAGAGGTTCGGGCGGCAAGCCCAGCTGGCGCGCAATCGAGAAGGCAATCGGCGTCCCCACTGTCGCCGCCGCCGAGTTCGAGGCGAAATTGGTCAGCACGGTTACGAACAGCATGATCGCGGCCAACACACCCGCAGGCGGCAGAACCTGCAGAACCAGCGCCAGCACCTGGCCCAACCATTCGGCCGCGCCGCTTTCCAGCACCAGCCGCCCGATCGCGATGCTTGCCGCCACCAGCACGATCACCTTGGCTGAGAGCGCCCTACCGACCCGATCGAAGCGCACGCAGCCCGTCGCCAGCATGCCGATCGCTCCGGCCAAGGCGGCAATTGCTATTGGCAGCAAACCGACTGAGGCAAGGCCGATCGAGCCGCCCATGATCCCCAGAGCGAGCAATGCCTTGGCGCGGCGTGGCACTTCCATCGCCCCCTCCAGCATCAACAGGCCGTCTCCCTGGGCGAACTCGCGGATTCGCTCCATGGTTCCGATCACAAGCAGCACGTCGCCTTCGCCCAAGGGCGCGTTGGCCGGGTCGGTCGTCGCTCCGCCGCGATGCCGCGGCACGAAATTGATGCCAAGGACCGCAACGCGGTAAAGATCGGCAATTCCGCTGGTCGGAATGGTCAGCCCGGCAAGGCGGCTGTCGGCGGTGAGCGCCAGCTCGACGACCACAAGATCCTCACGCGCAGTGGCGGCTTCGCGCTGGGTCTGTTCGAGAGCCCACTTGGGCGCCAGCGCCGCTTGTAACCTGCGCGTCGCCTCTTCAAGCGCGTCATGGGTTCCGCTGACCGCCAGGCGGACATTGGCCGTGACGATTGTGTGCCCCGGCGCATGGAAGGCAAAATCCGCGGGCATGGCCCGGGCAACGTCCTCCACCGCCCTTCCGACGAATTCGCTTCCCCCACCGATCCGTAGCGTAGCCTGGAACCGCCGCGGGGCGCGGATTGCCTCGTCACTATTGTCCGGCAGCAATCGCGGCATCACCAGCCAGATATAGGGCAAGGCCACCAGCGCCGCCGCCAGCACCAGCGGGGTAAAGTGAAACACGCTCATCGGCGGCATGCCCAGGTCTAGCGCGAGCGAAACGACCAGCAGATTGGTCGAAGTGCCGATGGTGGTCGCCATTCCGCCGATCAGCACGGCGGCGTTGACCGGGATCAGCGTACGCGAAGAAGCCATCCCCCCGCGTGAGGCGAGCTGGACCAGCACCGGAAGCAACAGCACCAGAACCGGCGTATCGTTGACCATCATTGATAGCACCATGGCGAGGATCAGCGTAACCAGCAGGCCCAGCCGGGTGTTGATCCGCCAGACCCGTTCCAGCACCCGCACCACTGGTTCAAGCGCGCCGGTGACGACCAGTCCCCTGCCCATGACCATCAGCGCGCAGATCGTGACCAGCGCGTAGTGCCCGAAGCCCGAGAAAGCGAGCGCCAGCCCTTCTTCCTTGCGTTGCCCGGGCAAGGGCATGACATATAGCCACAATGCGATCAGCACGATCGTGCCGAGCGAAACCAGCTCCACCGGCAGGCGCCCCCGCGCAAAGGCCACGAACATCGCGGTCGCGACCAGGATGGCGCCAAACGCATGCAGGGATGGCACGGTCAGCATCGGGGCAGCCTAGCAGCCAAGCCCCCTCGGGGCGATATGGGAATCAATGCGCTGGCATCAGCCGGATCGTCGAGGCAATCAGCGCCTCGCTGGCTGTGGCGATCACCTTGTCCGCCTCGGGCGCCCAGAACGGGCTGTGCAGGCCGGGCAGAACCTTGCCTTCTTTCTTCGCGGCCTGGATTGTCTCGGCCGGACGTCCGCCAACCCAGAAGATCAGGCTCTTGATGTGGGCCGGATCGCTGCGGGCGAATTCGCCGAAGTCCTCGCCCGCCATCACCGGGCCAACCTGCTGCGCGCGGCCTTCACCGAAGTGCTGCTGGAAGAAGCCCAGCATTTCAGCGCTGAAGGCGGGTGTGTTGTAGGTCGAGCGGGTGAAGGGTTCCTCCACCTTGACCTCGGGCAGTAGATCGTCTGGAAGCCCGGCAGCCTCAGCCTCGGCGCGGGCGATGCGGCGGATTCCGTCTAGCAGTTGCTTGCGCGATTCGTCCGAATAGGAGCGCACGGTCAGCTGCATCTCGGCCCGGTCGGAAATGATATTGTGCTTGGCCCCGGCGTGGAAACTGCCGACCGTCACCACTGCCGGATCGAACGGATCGTGCTCGCGGCTGACCAGCGTTTGCAAGCGCATCACGATCGCGCTGGCAATCACGATCGGATCCTTGGTCAGTGCCGGATAGGCCCCATGCCCTCCAACCCCGTGGACAGTGATGTCGACCGAATCGACATTGGCCAGGGCATAGCCCGGCGCCACCCCGATCACGCCAGAAGGCAGGTCGGCGCTGTCATGGAAGGCGAGTGCATAGTCGGGCTTGGGAAAGGCCTTGAAGCGCGGGTCTTCCAGCATCGCCAGCGCACCCAGCCCGCGCTCTTCGGCCGGCTGGCCGATCATCATCAGCGTGCCCGACCATTTGTCCCGGTTCGCGGCAAGCACCCGTGCGGTCTCGATCCAGGCGGTCATATGGGTATCGTGTCCGCAGGCGTGCATGATCCCGCTTTCAACCCCGGCCGTGGAAGTGCCGCGCGCCTTCGAGGCGAAGGGCAGCCCGGTCTGCTCGATCACCGGCAAGGCGTCCATGTCGGCACGGATCAACACCACCGGGCCAGAGCCGTTGCGCAGCACCGCGACCACCCCGGTTCCGCCGATGCCTTCACTGACTTCGAACCCGGCCTTGCGCGCGGCGTCGGCCATGATCTTCGCGCTGCGATGCTCCTGAAACGAAAGCTCGGGATTGAGGTGGAGATCGCGGTAGATTTCCATCAGCCCGGGCATGTCGGCAGCGATCCGATCGCGAACCGGGTCGGCCTGGGCGGGATTGGAGAACAGCGCGGCAAGCGCGACGAAGCTGAGGAGACGGGCTTTCATCTGCCCAGCCTAGGGCGCGATTGCCGCCTCGGCAATGCGCCAATGGTGCCCCTGGCCCGACTCGAACGGGCACGTCTTGCGACAAACGATTTTGAGTCGTTCGCGTCTACCATTCCGCCACAGGGGCACGCGGCTGGCGCGCTCTAGCTTTACTTGAGCGCACCGGCCACAGTTTTATGCAGCCGCGAATGCAGCGCATCGTTGCCCGCGAGCACCTCGGCATCGCAGACCGGTTGCGAGCGGCCCTTGAAATCGCTGACGAAACCGCCCGCCTCGCGCACCAGCAGACAGCCTGCGGCGGTATCCCACGGCGCCAGACCACTTTCCCAGAACCCGTCATAGCGTCCTGCTGCGACCCAGGCGAGATCGAGTGAAGCGGCGCCAAATCGGCGGATGCCTGCCACCTGCGGCGCCAGCGCGGCATAGATTTTGCTCCATTCCGCCGCATCGCCGCGCCCGGCAAAGGGGATCCCGGTGGCGATCAGGCTTTCATCGAGATGCCGCCGCGCCGATACGCGCAGACGCCGGTCGTGCAGCCATGCGCCGCGGGTCTTTTCGGCCCAGAAACTTTCGTCGGTGACCGGCTGATAGACCAGCGCGGCGATCACATCGCCCCATCCCGACCCGTCCAGCTTCGGCTCCTGCGCCGCGATCGAGATCGCGAAGTGCGGAATGCCGTGGAGGAAGTTGCTTGTCCCATCGAGCGGATCGATGATGAAGCGCGGCTTGCCCGGATCGCCTTCGATCGTGCCGCCCTCTTCCATCACGAAGCCCCAATCTGGCCGGGCGGCGCGCAGCTCGTCCCAGATTGTGCGTTCGGCGCGCTGATCGGCCTTGGAGACGAAGTCCGCAGGGCCCTTGCGGCTGACCTGCAGGTGCTCGACCTCGCCAAAATCGCGGCGCAGGCGGCCACCCGCCTTGCGGGCGGCCTTTTCCATCACGCGAATCAGGCCGGAAATAACTGCCATGGCGGTCTCTCAATCCGCCTTGCGGACGTAAGTGCGCTCGTAAACGTCAACCACGATCCGGGTGCCGCTTTCGATGTGCGGCGGCACCATCACGCGCACGCCGTTGTCGAGGATCGCGGGCTTGTAGCTCGACGAGGCGGTCTGCCCCTTCACCACCGCATCGGCCTCGACAATGGTGGCTTCGACCTGTTCGGGCAGCTCAACCGAAATCGGGCGTTCGTCGTACATTTCCAGAAGCACGGTCATCCCATCCTGCAGGAAGGCGTCGGCGCCGCCGAGCAGGTCCTTGGGCAGGTTGATCTGGTCATAGGTTTCGACATCCATGAACACCAGATCGTCGCCCTCGGCGTAGAGGAACTGGAAGTCCTTGGTATCGAGCCGGACCTTCTCGACCGTGTCTGCGCTGCGGAAACGCACGTTGGTCTTGCGGCCGTCGATCAGGTTCTTCATCTCGACCTGCATGAAGGCGCCGCCCTTTCCGGGCTGGGTGTGCTGGGTCTTGGCGACCTTCCAGATGCCGCCTTCGTATTCGAGAATGTTGCCGGGACGGATGTCCACGCCGCTGATCTTGGCCATGTGCCTGCCTTCAAGGATGAGAAAGAACCGCCAGCCCGAACCGTTCGCGCCGCGCGGGGAAGGCGCGCCCTTAGCGCGGCGCGCCGATCACGGCAAGTGCGCGGCTGGCGGATCGGTTCACTTCCTGCTAATCGCGCCGCCGCCATGACCCGCACGATGAAACCCTTGCTTGTCTCTGCCCTGGCGCTCAGCGCCGGACTGGCCCTTGCCGCGCCCGGCGGACAGATCGGCGCCCTGCCGATGGGCGATTTCGTTTGCGAACTGCCGGGCGACGCCACCGGACCCGCCGGGGTGCATCAGGCGGAAGAGGATTTCACCGTGGTCAACGCCACCACCTACACCAATTTCGAGGGGCGCGGTTCCTATCTGCTGACCGGCACCCAGGTGGTGATGACCAGCGGCCCCAAGCAGGGCGAGAAGTATCACCGGATTTCGGCCAACTTCCTGCGCAAGCTTGCACCTGATGGCAGCGATTCAACCCTGCGCTGCATCCGGCGGGTGACCAACAACCGTTAGGCGCTGGCCTTGCGCATCCGGGCATAGGCCCAGACGACCATCGCGGTGAAGATCGCCAGTCCGACCGGAACCGAAAAGCCGTTCTCATCGACCACGGCCAGCACATCCGGGTTGTTGCTCGCCCCGACCAGGAACGAATAGACCACGTTGAACAGCCCATCGCCGACGATCAGGCCGGTGGCGGTCAGCACCCCGATCCGTTCGGCAAAGCCTGGATCGCGCTGGCGCGCCGCCCAGCGGTTGTAGACATGGCCCAGCACAGCGCCGACCACCACCAGCGCCGTGGAATCGGTCGGCAGGTACATGCCCATGCCCACCGCCAGCGGCGGCAGCGAACCGCGCCCGGTCTTGCGCAGCCCCTCGTCGATTGCCACCGCGATCAGGCCGACCAGCGCGCCCGCACCCACCAGGTTCCAATCAAGATCGCCGCCCAGCACTCCCTGAACGATGGTTGAGATCAGCGCCGCCTGCGGGGCGGCCAGAGCATCGGGCCCAGCGCCCGGCGCGCCCTGGAAGCCGAAGGTCGAATTGAGCAGCGAGAGGATCGGCGGGATCACTACCGCCCCGAAACCAACCCCCAGGATCAGCGCAACCTGCTGGCGCCACGGCGTCGCGCCAACCAGTTGCCCGGTCTTGAGGTCTTGCAGGTTGTCGTTGGAGATCGTCGCCACGCCGAACACGATCGCGGTGACGAACAGCGCAAAGGCAACCAGCGCCCTGGTATCGTCCGCCCCCAGGCCGCGCCCGAACAGCGCCAGCAGGACCAGCGCGATACCCAGGCTAGAGAGGATCCCGACCCCGGAGATCGGGCTGTTCGAGGCCCCGATCAGCCCGGCCATGTAGCCGCAGACCGAAGCAATCACGATCCCCGCGACCAGCACAAAGGCGACCGACGCCATCAGCGAGAGCCCGAGCTTGCCGGCTATCGGTCCGCCCGCCGCGAAATCGGCCAGCAACAGCGCCACCGGGACCATCGCCGCCAGGATCGTTCCGCCGACGATCCCGATCGGCAGATCGCGCTCGGACAGCTCCAGCGCTTCGATGCTGCCCGCCGCCTTGCGCGCCTGGGTCGCGGCAAGCGCGGCGGCAATCCCGCGCGCGATTGGGCCGATCACCTTGAGCAAGGTCCAGATCGCCGCCACCCCGATCGCCCCGGCGCCGATCAGGCGCACCTTGGTGCGAAAAACGGTGTGGGCCAAATCACCGATGTCGACGACTCCGGCCCAGCTCGCCACCGCCGGATCGAGATTGATTTCCGGGGCGGTCAGATACGGCAGGATGAAGCCATAGCTCAGCACGATCCCGACCAGCATGGCGATCCCCACCGCCAGTCCGACCAGATGCCCGACCCCCAGCAGCGAGAGCGAGAAGGTGACCGAGGCAAAACTCGCCCCTCCCCCGATCCGGAACGTCTTGTCGATCGCCTCGACCACCAGCTTCATCTTGGCGAGCAGCGGGTAGAGCGCGGATAGCAGCGTACCCAGCATCACCGCGGCAAGGCCCTTGCGGTTTTCCTCCGCGCCGCCAACCCCCGCGCCAACCTTGAGCACCTCGGCCGCGGCAACGCCCTCGGGATAGGGCAGATCCGATCCGGTCACCAGGGCGCGGCGAAGCGGCACCGAATACATCACCCCCAGCACGCCGCCGATCGCGATCACCGCCACCGACTGCCAATAAGGAAAGCCGCTCCACCAGTCGATCATCACCAGCGCGGGCAGCACGAAAACGATCGCCGAAAGCGTGCCCGCAGAGCTGGCGATGGTCTGGACGATGTTGTTTTCCTGGATCGACGCCCCTGCGAAGTTGCGCAGCACCGCCATCGAAATCACCGCTGCCGGGATCGAGGTGGCGAAGGTCAGCCCGATCCGCAGCCCGAGATAGACATTGGCGGCGGTGAAGATCACCGTCAGCAGCGCCCCCAGCACGATCCCGCGCAGGGTCAGTTCCCTGGGGCTGGCAGATGTGGTCATGGCCCGGTTCCCGTTCACTCGAAAGGTTCGCACCCTGAACGGGTGGACGCTATGGACACTGTCCAATGCCAGGAAAGTCTTCCCCCTTCGGCATCGGCATGGCTGGTGGACTTGTGACAGGTTTTGGCGGGGTAGGAAATGGGACGGAGCAACGCTACCCGCCCAGCATGGCGGCGAAGGCGCGCACCGCCGCGGCCTCGTCCCCGCCCCACACCGCATGGCTTGCGGCAAGGAAATCGGCCCCGGCCGCCACCAGCGGCGCGCAGTTCCCGGGTGTGATCCCGCCGATCGCGACACAAGGGATCTCGAACAGGTCCTGCCACCAGGTCAGGAGGTCGGGTTCGGCGCGGTATTCGGTCTGCTTGGTCTGCGTGGGGAAGAAGGCGCCGAAGGCAACATAGTCGGCCCCGGCCTCGCCCGCTTCCATCGCCAGATGGCGGCTGTTGTGGCAAGTCACGCCGATCTGCGCCTCACGCCCCAGGCGCTGGCGCGCTTCGGCAACCGTGCCGTCGTCTTGGCCCAGGTGAACGCCGTCCGCGCCGATCCGTTTGGCCAGCGATATGGAATCGTTGACGATGAAGGCCACATCGCGTGCCGCGCAGAGCGCCTGCAAGGGTTCTGCCAGCCGCGCGGCCTGGTGTTCGTCGATGTCCTTGACCCTGAACTGGAACGCCGCCACCGGCCCCGCATCGAGCGCGCGGGCAAGCCGGTCGGGAAAGGCACCGCCGACGTCGAGCGGCGAAATCAGGTAGAGCTGGCACTGGGTCATCGCATGCGCTCTATCGCGGCGCGGCCCTGTCGCCAAGCGTTCGGGCGCGGTTAAGCCAGCCTGCGGCAGGTTCTATCCCATGAAAGCGACTCAGGCCCTGATCATCGCGCTCGCGGCAGCCCTTGCCGCCGGCAAGGCGCAATCGCATGAAGTGACGGCCCGCGCCGCGCTGGGCGAGAAGATCGAGGTGGCCGACGGGATTGTGGTCGAGCCCCAGTCCGTGATCGAGGACAGCCGCTGCCCGATGGAGGTGCGCTGCATCGCCGCCGGGCGGGTGGTGCTGGCAGCCGAGGTGATGGCCGAGGGCAGGGCCCGTGTGGTGCATCTGACCGCGGGCGCTCCGCAGCCGGTCTCGGGCGGAATGCTGGTGCTACAGGCGGTCGACCCGCAGCGCCATGTAGCCGCACCCGCGCCGCAGGATTATCGCTTCAGCTTCGCCTTCCTGCCGCTCTAGGATCAGGACCTGGTCACAGCACTCGGCTGTCATAGGCCCATTGCAGCAGCGCCTGGCGCTGGCGCGGGCGGCAGAAGGGGTTGCCCGGTTCGCAATTGCGCCGCACCTGCGCCCGGTGGCGGGCAAAGGCTCTCCAGCGGGCGATCTGGCGGGCATCGTCCGCGTGCCGACGTCCCATGAAATAGCGGCAATACCACTGGAACCAACCGCGCGGATCGTCGGGATGGATCCAGCCCTTGCGCCGCCATTCGGCCAGCGGCTGGCTGGCGATGACGCCGAAATGGTTGCAGCTCTTGTCGGGCTTTCCCGGCGAAAGACGGGCCTTGGCGAACCATTCGGCGGGAAATTCGGCCCGGCAATCGGTCATGTAGCAGCCGCCGAACACACCCAGGGCCAGCATTTCGCCTGGAGTCAGCTCGGGCGCGAATCCGGGATCGAATTCGCACCCGACCGGAGCCTCCCGCCGATAGCGGTAGCCGCGCTGCATCCGGTCATCGACGGTGATCCAGCCCGGCAAGGCGCTCCCTCACTGTTTGTGCGTCGAGCCCTTGTAGATCTCGTCGATCGCGCTGGCGAGCGCGGCGTCGAATTCATCGTCGCTCATCTGCGCGCGCAGGTCTTCCAGCAGCGCACGGCTGAAGCTGGCGATGATGCCCTTGTTCTTCGCCAGTTCGGTGCAGGCCTCCGGCCGCTTGTACCCACCCGACAGCGCCACCACGCGCAGCACCTTGGGGTGGCTGACCAGCGGATCGAAGGTGCCCGGCACCACCGGCAGACTGAGCTTGAGCATCACCTGCTCCCCCTCGCCCAGCGCATCGAGCGCCTTCAGGATTTCCGCCAGCAGGATCGCATCGCATTCGGCGCGGGTTTCGCTCTTGATGTTCACTTCGGGTTCGATGATCGGCATCATCCCGTGACCGAGCACCTGCTTGCCGACCGCGAACTGCTGGGCCACCACCGCCGCGATCCCTTCGGCATTGGCCGAATTGATCACCGAGCGTTCCTTGGTGCCATAGACGCCGAGCGCCTTCGAGCGGACCAGCAGGGCATCGAGGTCAGGCATCGGTTTCATCAGCTGGACGCCGTTTTCCTCTGCCTCAAGCCCCTTGTCGATCTTGATGAAGGGCACCACGCCCTTTTCGATCAACGCGGCGGGCACGGGCTTTCCGGCGGCGGTGCCGTCCATCGTCCGCTCAAACAGGATCGCCCCGATCACCTTGCTGCCGTCGAACGCCTTCGAGGTGATGATCCGCTCGCGCATGGCGTGGATCAGATCGAACATTCCGGCTTCGTCGCTCCACGCGTCTTCGCCGATGCCATAGCCCGCCAGCGCCTTGGGGGTTGACCCGCCCGACTGGTCCAGCGCTGCGATAAAGCCGTTTCCGGCGGCCATCTTGGCGGTCATGTCAGCGAAGTTCATGGCTGCGGTCCTTGTCTTTGCATACGTATGTGTCGCGTGGCCCATAGCGGGGCGACGCGTCCGGAGCAACCGCGCAAATCCGATTTCCTCAGGCCTGTTCGAGTGCTTTCACTCCCGGCAGCTCCTTGCCTTCCATCCATTCGAGGAAAGCCCCGCCAGCGGTTGAAATGTAAGTGAAATCGTCCGCCACCCCGGCATGGTTGAGCGCGGCAACGGTATCGCCCCCGCCCGCTACCGAGGTGAGCGCGCCCTCCTTGGTCAGCGCGGCGGCGCTGCGCGCCAAAGCGACGGTGGCGGCATCGAAAGGCTGGGTCTCGAAGGCGCCGAGCGGGCCGTTCCAGACCAGCGTGCGGCAAGTCTTGAGCACATCGGCCAGTGCCTCGACCGCCAGCGGGCCCAGATCGAGGATCATTTCGTCGGCGGCCACCTCGTGGACGTTGCAGGTGCGCAGGCTCGGCGGATTGGCGGCAAACTCCTTCGATACCACCACGTCATAGGGCAGATGCACCGTGCAGCTTGCCCCGTCGGCGGCATCCAGAATCGCTTCGGCGGTCGCGGCCAGATCGTGTTCGCACAGGCTCTTGCCCACATTCACCCCGCGCGCGGCGAGGAAGGTGTTGGCCATGCCTCCGCCGATGATGAGGTGATCGACCTGGGTGACCAGGTGGGTCAGCACGTCAAGCTTGGAGGAAACCTTAGCTCCGCCGACCACCGCGGCCACCGGGCGAACCGGATTGCCGAGCGCGGCCTCAAGAGCCTTGAGCTCCGCTTCCATCGAGCGCCCGGCGTAGGCCGGAAGGAGGTGCGCCAGACCCTCGGTGCTGGCATGGGCGCGGTGCGCGGCGGAAAAGGCATCGTTGACGTAGATGTCGCCGTTCGCCGCGATGGCTTTGGCCAGCTCGGGATCGTTCTTTTCCTCGCCCTTCCAGAACCGGGTGTTCTCCAGCATGGCGATATCGCCGGGGCGCAGGATGCCCACTGCCTGTTCAACCACCGGCCCCGCAATCTCGGGCACGAACATCACTTCCTTGCCCAGCACCGCCTGGACCGCATCGAGTGTCATCGAAACCGACATGGTCGAGACCCGCTCGCCCTTGGGGCGGCCGAAGTGCGCGAGCAGCAGCACCTTGGCGCCCTTGGCCGCCAGCTCGAGAATCGTCGGCGCGCTGGCCCGCACCCGGGTATCGTCGGTGACCGCCCCATCCTGCATCGGCAGGTTGAGATCGACGCGCACCAGCGCGACCTTGCCGGTCAGATCACCCAGATCGTCGAGCGTGCGGAACTTGGTCATAAGGGCCTCAGCATTGCTCGGCGGCCTCAATTCCAGATCCGTCACCCTGAACTCGTTTCAGGGTCCATCTCACCACATCAACCGCCGGTCCCGGAGGCGCGATGGATGCTGAAACAAGTTCAGCATGACGGACTTGGTTGGCGTTATCCTATAATTACAGCAACTTGCCCATCGCCCCTGCGGTATCGACCATGCGGTTGGAGAATCCCCATTCGTTGTCGTACCAGCTCAGCACGCGAACCAGCTTGCCGTCGATCACCGCGGTTTCGAGGCTGTCGATGGTGCTGCTGTTGGAGCAGTGATTGTAGTCGATCGAGACCAGCGGCTCGTCGGAATAGCCCAGCACGCCCTTGAGCGGACCTTCCGCCGCGGCCTTGAGCAGCGCGTTGACCTCGTCCTTGGTGGTGTCGCGCCTGGGCTGGAAGGTCAGATCGACCACTGAGACGTTGGGGGTCGGCACACGGATCGCGCTGCCGTCGAGCTTGCCCTTCAGTTCGGGCAGCACCTCGCCCACCGCGCGTGCGGCGCCGGTGGTGGTGGGGATCATGCTCATCGCGGCGGCCCGGGCGCGGCGCGGATCGTCGTGGATCTGATCGAGGATCTTCTGATCGTTGGTATAAGCGTGAACGGTGGTCATCAGCCCGCGCTCGATCCCGATTGCATCGTTGAGCACCTTGGCGAAGGGCGCCAGGCAGTTGGTGGTGCACGAAGCGTTCGATACGATCACATGATCGGCGGTCAGCTTGTCGTGGTTCACACCAAAAACGACGGTCAGGTCGACGTTCTTGCCAGGGGCCGAAATCAGCACCTTCTTGGCTCCTGCGGCGAGGTGCTTTTCGCACGACGCGCGGTCGGTGAAGAACCCGGTGCATTCGAGCGCGATGTCGACGCCGTTGGCGCCATGCGGCAGGTTGGCCGGATCGCGCTCAGCCGTCACGTGAATGCGCTTGCCGTTGACGATCAGGTCATTGCCGTCAACCTCGACCGTCCCGGAAAACGCGCCGTGAACGCTGTCACGCTGAAACAGCATGGCATTGGCCTTGGCCGAAGCCAGATCGTTGATCGACACCAGCTCAAGATCGTGGTCGGTACGCTCAAGGATGGCGCGCGCCACATTGCGCCCAATGCGCCCGAAACCGTTGATCGCAACCTTGATCGCCATGGTGAGAATCTCCTGCTTATTGGCCCAACCGGGCCTTGATCTGGGGAACAATTTTGTCAGCCGTAAGGCCGAAATAGTCATAGAGCTGCTCGGCCGGGGCCGAAGCGCCGAAACGGTCGATCCCGATGGTCAGCCCATCGCCGACATATTTCTGCCAGCCGAAGGTGATCCCGGCCTCGATCGAGATTTTGAGCACTCCTGCGGGAAGAATATCGGCGCGGTAGGCCGCATCCTGCTCGTCGAACAGTTCGGTGCAGGGCATCGAGACGACGTCCGCGCCGATCCCTGCGCTTTCGAGCTGCGCGGCGCAGGCCAGCGCGATTTCGACTTCCGATCCGCTCGCCACCAGCACCACCTGACGCGCGGCATCGGCGGCCTTGAGCCGGTAGCCGCCTTTGGCGGTTTTCATTTCGGCATCGAAGCGCACCGGCGACAGGTTCTGCCGCGAAAGCGCCAGAGCCGATGGACGCCCATTCTGCTTGAGCGCCACGGCCCAGCTTTCCGCCGTCTCGATCGCGTCTGCCGGACGGAACACCAGCAGATTGGGGATCGCGCGCAGGCTCATCACATGTTCGACCGGCTGGTGGGTCGGCCCGTCCTCGCCAAGGCCGATCGAATCGTGGGTCAGCACATAGACCACTCGCGCGTGCTGGAGCGCGGACATGCGGATCGCGTTGCGGCAATAGTCGGCAAAGACCAGGAAAGTTCCGCCATAGGGGATCACCCCGCCGTGCAGTGCCATCCCGTTCATCGCCGCAGCCATGCCGAATTCGCGGATGCCATAGTGGACATGGCGTCCGGCATAGTTATCCGCGCTGAACGAAGGCGTGGCCTTGGTCTTGGTCAGGTTCGATCCGGTCAGATCGGCGCTGCCGCCCACCAGCTCGGGGATCGCGACTGTCAGCGCCTCGAGCGCCATCTCGCTGGCCTTGCGGGTCGCGACCTTGGGCGGATTGGCGACCAGAGAGGCAAGGTAATCGCGCGCGGCGCCCTTGTCCGCCGGAAGCTCGCCCGCCATCCGGCGCGAAAACTCGCTGCCCTGGGGGTCCGCCGCCAGCCGTGCTTCCCACGCACTGCGCGCCGCCGCGCCGCGCGCGCCCAGCGAGCGCCAGTCGGCCAGGATCTCGGCAGGTACTTCGAACGGAGCCGCGCTCCAGCCCAGCGCCGCGCGGGTGGCGGCAACCTCGTCCGCGCCCAAGGGGCTGCCATGGACCGAATGGCTGCCCGCCTTGTTGGGGGCGCCCTGCCCGATCACGGTCTTGCAGGCGACCAGCGAAGGGCGCGGATCGGCGGCGGCTTCGGCCAGCGCGCGGGCGATATCGGCATAATCGTGCCCGTCGCAGCGGGTGACGTGCCAGCCGCTGGCGGCATAGCGGGCGGGGATATCTTCGCATGTGGAAAGCGCGGTATCGCCATCGATGGTGATGTGGTTATCGTCCCACAGCACGTTGAGCTGGCCTAGTTTGAGCGTTCCGGCAAGCCCCACCGCCTCATGGTTGATCCCTTCCATCAGGCAGCCGTCGCCCGCGATCACCCAGGTGCGGTGATCGACCAGATCGCCGCCGAACACGGCATTGAGGTGCCGCTCCGCCATCGCCATGCCCACCGCCATGGCAAAACCCTGGCCCAGCGGCCCGGTGGTGCATTCCACACCCGCCAGCTCGGTATTTTCGGGATGCCCGGCACAGGGGCTGTGCAGCTGGCGGAAATTGCGGATGTCGTCGATGGTCGGCGCTTCGTAGCCAGTGAGATAGAGCAGCGAGTAGATCAGCATCGAACCGTGCCCGGCCGAAAGCACGAAGCGGTCGCGATCGGGCCACCTGGGAGCCTGGGGATCGAACTTGAGCTGCTCGGCAAACAGCACCGTGGCAACATCGGCCATGCCCATCGGCATTCCCGGATGCCCGCTGTTGGCCGCCTGGACCGCATCCATCGACAAGGCGCGGATGGCGTTGGCCATGGGCGCAAGGCGGGACGGATCAAGCTGCATATGGGTGCTCCCGGAAAAAGCGCAGGAATTGCGCGGGCCGAATCGCGCGGGGTTTCCTTTGCGGAGGCATTGCCCCCCGTCAAGCACGCCCTCCCCGGTGCGTGCTCGAAGTTGTGGCAAATGCCGCGTTCAACACTTTGCGGCGGCTTCATAATGCGCTAGCCAAGCTCCATGGCAGGGGACCAAGGCAGCCGCGCGCTGGCGCGGATCGAGCAGGCACTGGCGCGGATCGAAGCCGCCAGCCGGTCTGCCGCGAGCGATGACAGCGCCCGCCAGCTGCGCCAGCTTGAAGAACGCCATTCGCGTCTGCGCGATGCGGTTCAGGATTCGCTTTCCCAGCTCGATCAGCTGATCGAAGGAGCCCAGGGATGAGCAACGTCACACTCAGGATCGGTGGGCGCGACTATGTGGTGGCCTGCGCCGAGGGTGAGGAAGACCGCGTCGCCAGCCTCGGCGCGCTGATCGACGACAAGGTCCGCTCGATCGGCGGAGCGCATTCCGAACCACGCCAATTGCTCTATGCCGCGCTGCTGCTGGCCGACGAATTGAGCGAGGCCCAGGTGCGGAGTTCGGCCGGACCCTCGCCCCAGATGCTCGAAACCATCGCTGACCGGCTCGAAAGCTGCGCGGCGGCACTTGAGCAAGCGGGTAGCAACGCCTAAGTCAGGCGGCGGCGGGTACTGCCCGGTACGAACCGACAGAATATCCCTGAGGCTATAAGCAATCCTTGGGGGCTGTCCCTGGTCGGACCCTGGTCCGGCACATATGGTCCCCACCTGACGTTGAGGCGTCAGAGGATTTCCCCGGCAACGGCCCATGGTGGTCCCGCCACCCACCTTCCCCCGCAGCGGAGCGGCGCGTGATAGAAAAGAAGACCCTCCGCGCCGAACTCAAGCGCCGCCGGGCGGACTTTGTAGCGGCGATCCCCGACGGGGTGCGCGCTTTGCTGTTCAACCGCCCCCCCGGCGCGATCGCCGATCTGGTGCCCGAAGGCGCGGTGGTTTCGGTGTTCCATGAAATGGCGGACGAGGTTCCCGCATCGAACTATGCCCGCTGGTTTCACGAACGCGGGCATCGCATCGCCCTTCCGTGGTTTGCCGCGCGCGGCGCGCCGATGGCATTTCGCGAATGGGCCAATCCATTCGACGATGGCCTGCTGGTGCCCGATCCCTATTCCGCGCTGCAACCGGCCGCCGATGCCGCCCTGCTCGTCCCCGATGTGATGTTCTGCCCGTTGTTGGGATTTACCAGCGCGGGCGGAAGGATCGGCTATGGCGCGGGCTTTTTCGACCGCTGGCTTGCCGCGCACCCGCCGCGCCTGGCGATCGGGCTTGCCTGGGATTGCCAGTTGGTCGATGAGCTGCCGCTTGAGCCACACGACGCCGCGCTTGATGCGATCATCACTCCCACACGGCTATACGGACCCTTTTGATGCGCAAGCAGCCTACCCTCCGCATCCCGCTCGGCATCCTGGCGCTGCTGGCGGTGCTGTTCGCCTATGCAGGGCTGATCGCGCGTTACCTTGCACCACTGATGGCCGGTTGGCCGGCGCTGGGGCAACTACCGGTCTATGTGCTGCTGGGCGTGATCTGGCTTCTGCCGCTGAAACGCTTCCTGATCTGGATGGAAACCGGGCGCTGGCGCTAAGCGGCGCGATTGTCTAGCCTCGCCGCAAAACAGACGGAGAGAGCGAATGAAGCGTGCAATCAGGTGGCTCCTTGGCGGATTGCTGGTACTGGCGGGACTAACGCTGCTATTCGGGCGCGAGACCATTGCTCAGCGTCTGTTCGACCGGGCGCTCGACAGGAATGTGGGCATCGACCAGTCGGCGAAACTGGGCGACGGCCTCCATGCCTATGTCTGCGGCAGCGGCTCGCCGATGCCCGATGCCGATCGAGCCGGGCCGTGCATCGCCGTGCTGGCGGGGCAGCAAGCATTCATCTTCGATTCGGGCTCGGGCTCGATCCGCAAGCTCGGGCGGATGGGCTTTCCGATGGGCAAGCTCAGGGCCGAATTCCTCACCCACCTGCATTCCGATCATATCGACGGGCTGGGCGAGGCGCTGCTGCAAGCCTGGGTGGCGGGCCACCGTGCCGCGCCGCTGCCGGTCTATGGCCCGCCGGGAACCGATCAGGTCGTGGCGGGTTTCAACCAGGCCTATGCGATCGACAGCACCTACCGCATCGCGCACCACGGCCCCAAGGTGGTCCAGCCATCTGGATTTGGCGGTGCGGCATCGATCATCACCCTGCCCGAGGGGACCGACAGCCAGGTTGTCTATGAAAAGGAGGGTGTGCGGATCACCGCGATCCGGGTCAACCACGCCCCGATCAGCCCGGCCTATGGCTACCGGATCGATTACAAGGGCCGTTCGATCGCGCTGAGCGGCGATACGGTCTATTCGCCTTCGTTCGTTTCCGCCGCCAAGGGCGCGGATGTGATGTTCCACGAGGCGCTCAACAAGAAAATGGTCGCCGCGCTGGGTGCCAAACTGGCCGAGCGCGGCCAGGCCAACAACGCGCAGATCATGTCCGATATCCAGAACTACCACGCCAGCCCCGAGGATGCCGCGCGCGCCGCGCGTGAGGCTGGGGTGAACACGCTGGTGCTCTATCACCTGGTCCCCCCGGTCCCGGCGCGGCTGATCGAGCCGTTGTTCCTGGGCGATGCGCCCAAGGAATTTTCCGGTACGCTGCGGCTGGGCCACGACGGGATGATCGTCAGCCTGCCGGCTGGCGGCAAGCAGGTGAAATTCAGCGAAGGCTGGTAGAAGATTGTCCCAAGTGGCGCGAGTGACGGGGCTCGAACCCGCGACCTTCGGCGTGACAGGCCGACACTCTAACCAACTGAGCTACACCCGCGCAGCCACTTGGGAGAGGCGCCACTAGGCCAGCGCGCGGGGGCTGTCAACACCTTCGCGCGGGGCGATGACGGCAATTTTTCGGCACCCCGAAATGTGCGCCGCCGGGCATGCTCTAGGCCGCATTAACCATTCCTTTGCCCGCATTTGCGAAGGTTGGCCCGTGGTGCCCGCTGGGGCACAAAGGGGGCCCCGATCGTGACCAAAATCCGCACTGCCGCGAAACTCGCCTGCGTTCTTGCACTTACTGTTCCGCTGATCGCCGAAGCCGGCCCCTCGGTTTCGCTCGACAGCGCGGTTTTTGTCGAGCGCGCAGGCCCCGGAGCGTCGCGGATGCTGCAACCGGCCAGCGCGCTGAAGCGCGGCGACCGTCTGGTCTATGTGGTCAGCTGGTACCGGATGGGCGGTGCGGGCGGTTTTACCGTAACCAATCCCCTGCCCCGCTCGGTCTATTATCAGGGCAGCGCGCGCGGTGACGAGGAAGTCTCCGTCGATGGCGGGCGCACCTGGGGCAAGCTTGGCGCGCTGCGCATCGGCGAGCGATTTGCCACCCCTGAAGACGTTACCCATGTGCGCTGGCGCGTCGCCCCCGAGGCCGCCGCTACCGGCGCCGGGCGGATCGCCTACAGCGCGATCGTGCGCTGAACGATCAGTCCGCCAGCAACAGCACCGGAGTTTCGAGCAGGCGCTTGACCGCCTGGACAAAACTCGCCGCATCCCAGCCATCGACCACGCGGTGATCGCAGCTGATCGACAGGTTCATGCATTTGCGCTTTGCGATCCGTTCCCCGCCGATCCCGTCGGGGACGAACATCGCCCGTTCGACGATCCGGTTCGGGCCAATGATCGCCACTTCGGGGCGGTTGATAACCGGGGTATGCGCAACTCCGCCCAAAGGCCCGAGCGAGGTGATGGTAAAAGTCGAACCGGAAAGCTCCTCGCTTTTGGCGCTGCCGTTTCGCGCCGCTTCGGCCAGCCGCACGATCTCGCTGGCAAGCTGCCACAGGTTCCTGTCCTGTGCGTTGCGGATCACCGGCACCATCAATCCGGCCGGGGTCTGGGTCGCCATGCCCAGGTGGACCACGCCCGAGCGGTGGACTACCCCGGCCTCGTCGTCATAGCGCGCGTTGATCATCGGAAAATCGGGCAGCGCCCGGCAGATCGCGGTGATCAGCAGGGGCAGCATGGTCAGCTTCGGGCGATTGCCACGCGCGGAGTTGAGCTGACCGCGCAATTCCTCAAGCGCGGTGACATCGCATTCCTCGACATAGGAGAAGTGCGGGATGCTGCGCTTTGACGCGGCCATGTTCTCGGCGATGCGGCGGCGGATGCCGATCACGCGGACATCCTCGTCCTTGCCCCTGGCGCCTGCCGGACGGAACCCGCCCGCCGCGTTGTAGGCCAGGAAGGCATCGAGATCGGCGTGGCGCACGCGCCCATCCTCGGCCGGGCGGACCTCGGAAAGATCGATCCCCAGCTCCTGCGCCCGGGCGCGAACGGCGGGGCTGGCGAGCACCTTGGCGGCCGCGAGCGCAGCCCCTTCGACAGGCTCAGGGCGAACGGGCGGAGGTGCAATAGGCTCGGAAGCGGGCAGCGGTGCCGTTTCGACAACCGGTGCAGCCTCAACCTCCGTTCGTCCTGAGCCTGTCGAAGGACCGGGCGCGATTTCTGCTTCCGCCTCCCCTTCTCCCTCGATTTCGATCACCACCAGCGGCGCGCCGATCGCCACCATGTCACCTTCGGCCCCGGCGATGGAAAGGATGGTGCCCGCTACCGGGCTTTCCATCTCGACCGTGGCCTTGTCGGTCATGACGTCGGCGATCTTGCCATCTTCCTCGATCCGGTCACCCACCTTGACGTGCCAGGCGACGATCTCGGCCTCGGCGATGCCTTCGCCGATGTCGGGGAGATTGAAGGTATAGGTACCCATGGCGCTCAAGCTTTCAGCAGACGGTCAATGGCCTCGCCAATGCGGACCGGACCGGGGAAATAGGCCCATTCGAGGCTGTGCGGATAGGGGGTATCGAACCCGGTCACCCGCTCGATCGGGGCTTCGAGGTGGTAGAAACAGCGTTCCTGCACCAGAGCCGACAATTCGGCGCCGAACCCGCAGGTGCGTGTCGCCTCATGGACGATCAGGCATTTGCCGGTTTTCTGCACAGACTTTTCAACAGCCTCGATATCGATCGGGACCAGGGTGCGCAGATCGATGATCTCGGCATCGACGCCCTTTTCGCGGCACACCGCCTCGGCGACGTGGATCATCGTGCCATAGGCCAGCACGGTCAGCGCCTCGCCCTCCTGCACGGTCCGCGCCTTGCCCAGCGGGATCGAATAATAGCCCTCGGGAACCGCTGAGCCTTCGTGCCTGGCCCAGGGCTCCACCGGCTTGTCGTAATAGCCGTTGAAGGGGCCGTTGTAGATCCGCTTGGGCTCGAAGAAGATCACCGGATCGTTGTCCTCGATCGCGGCGATCAACAGGCCCTTGGCATCATGAGGCGTGCTGGGAATCACGGTCTTGAGCCCGGCGACGTGGGTGAAGAGTGCCTCGGGGCTCTGGCTGTGGGTCTGCCCGCCGAAGATACCCCCGCCGAAGGGCGAGCGCACGGTAATCGGAGCGATGAATTCCCCCGCCGAACGATAACGTAGCCGCGCCGCTTCGGAGACGAGCTGATCGTAGCCGGGGTAGATATAGTCGGCGAACTGGATCTCGGGCACCGGGCGCAGGCCATAGGCTGCCATGCCCACCGCCGCGCCGATGATCCCGCATTCGTTGATCGGGGTATCGAACACCCGGTTCTTGCCGTGCTTCTTCTGCAGCCCTGCGGTGGCGCGGAACACCCCGCCGAAATAGCCGACGTCCTCACCGAAGATCACTACATCCGGATCGCGCTCCATCATGATGTCGAGCGCATCGTTGATCGCTTCGATCATGTTGAGCCGCCGGGTCGGAGCCTTGGCCAGCGAAAGCGGCGCTTCCTCTTGGCTCATCATTCGTACTCCTTCCAGCTCGGCCACTTGATCCGGCGCTCGCGGATCGCCTGATCGGCCTGTTCCTGAAGGTGCCAGGGCAGATCCTCGAACACGTCTTCGAACATGGTGTGGAAGGGATGGTGCAGACCGTGACCCAGGATGCCGTTCTTCTCAGCCTCCTTGGTCGCCGCTTTCACCTCCTCGGCCAGCTCAAGGTCCATCGCGGCGTGGCGCTCCTCGCTCCATTCGCCCAGCGCGATCAGGTGCTGCTTGAGCCGGTTGACCGGATCGCCCAGCGGCCATTCCTCGCGCTCTTGTGCAGAGCGGTACTGGCCAGGATCGTCGGAGGTCGAATGCCCCTCTGCGCGGTAGGTGAAATGCTCGATCAGCGTGGGTCCGCCGCCGCTGCGCGCACGGTTGGCGGCCCAGCGCACCGCGGCATAAACCGCCAGCGGATCGTTGCCATCGACCCTGAGGCCGGCCACGCCGTAGCCCACTGCGCGCGCGGCAAAGGTGGTACGCTCGGCCCCGGCAAAGCCCGAAAAGCTGCTGATCGCCCACTGGTTGTTGACCAGGTTGTAGATCACCGGGGCGTTGTAGACTGCGGCGAAGGTCAGCGCGGCGTGGAAATCGCCCTCGCTCGACGAACCCTCACCCACCCAGCTCGCCGCGATCCGGGTATCGCCCTTGATCGCGCTGGCCATGGCCCAACCGGCAGCCTGGGGATACTGGGTCGCAAGGTTGCCGCTGATGGTGAAAAAGCTGTGCGCGCGGCTGGAATACATGATCGGCAGCTGGCGGCCCTTCAGCTTGTCGGCCCGGTTGGAGTAGATCTGGTTGATCATCTCGACGATCGGATAGCCGCGCGCGATCAGGATGCCCTGCTGGCGGTATGAGGGGAAAACCATGTCGTCATCGGCCAGGGCGAAGGCCGCCGCCACCGAGGTCGCCTCCTCACCGGTGCATTTCATGTAGAAGCTGGTCTTGCCCTGGCGCTGGCCGCGATACATCCGGTCATCGAAAGCGCGGGTAAGCGCCATCGCCCGCAGCATCCGGCGCAGCGTTTCGGGATCGAGAGCGGGATCCCACGGCCCCACCGCGCGGTGATCCTCGTCCAGAACTCGCACCAGACCGAAGCACAGATCCTGGGTTTCCGCCGGTGAACATGCCTCGTCGGGTCGGGCCGCAGCCCCGGCAGCAGGGATCTCCAGCCAGGAATAATCGACCGGATCGCCGGGGCGGAAATGGGGTTCGGGGACGTGCAGCGAAAGGGGCGGCAGATTGCCCCCGATGGTTCCGGCACTGGCGGGCCGCTTGGCCATGATGCGCTCTCCCGCTTCGATTGCGACGCAGGGCGCCGTGGAAGCAAATTTTAGATGCACGACATATTATTTCAAACCGGTTTCAACGTCAACTAAACCGCCACCGGGGCGGCGATGTGCTTTTGCGGCTCATAGTCGCGCACCTCGAAGTCCTCGATCCGGTATCCGAACATGCTTTCGGGCCGGCGCAGGATCGCCATGCTCGCGCCGCCTTCCGGCGTGCGCGCGAGCTGTGCCTCCACCAGATCGGCGTGGTTGAGATAGAGGTGGGTATCGCCCCCGAACCAGACCAGTTCCCCCGGCTCCAGATCGCACTGCTGGGCGAGCATCCGGGTGAACAGCGCCGCGCCCCACAGGTTGAACGGCAGCCCGAGCGCGACATCGCAGCTGCGCTGGTAGAGCGCGCAGTTGAGCCGGTTTCCGCCGACGTGGAATTGATAGGTCTTGTGGCAGGGTGGCAGCGCCATTTGCCCCAGCTCGGCAACGTTCCAGCCCTCGACAATGTGGCGGCGGCTGCCCGGGTTGGTGCGCAGGCTCTGCACCACCTCGGCCACCTGGTTCACCCCATGTTCGCGTTTGCGATAGAGGCCATCGCCCGCCGGCTCATAAACCGGCCAGTCGGTCCATTGCTTGCCATAGACCGGCCCCAGCTCGCCCCAGCGCGCGGCAAAGGCTTCGTCGGCCACGATCCGGGCGGAAAAATCCTCCAGCGACAGATTCTCGCCGCTGGTTTTGCGATAGTGATCGAGCGGCCAGTCGGTCCAGATCTGCACCCCCTGGCGGCACAGCTCGCGGATGTTGGTATCACCGGTCAGGAACCAGAGGAATTCCCGGGTCGCGGTTTTCCAGTAGACCCGCTTGGTGGTGAGCAGCGGCATCGCCCCGCCCGCCAGATCGAAGCGAATCTGCGCCCCCAGCACCGAACGCGTCCCCACCCCGGTGCGATCGACCCGCTCGTCGCCATGCTCCCAGATGCGGCGCATCAAGTCGAGATACTGCCATTCCCAATGCCGGTCGGAGGGGGATGAGGCGGGAATCGCGGTGCTTGCCATGGGGCCTACGATAAACATGCGATTGCCCGCTTGCCACCCTTCGCATCGCTCACTATAGGCGCGCTCCTGCCTTGGGCGCCCCTTGGGTGCCCGCGAACGGTCGGGGAATAGCTCAGCCTGGTAGAGCACTGTCTTCGGGAGGCAGGGGCCGGAGGTTCGAATCCTCTTTCCCCGACCAGTTTTCGGGATTTGGAAGATGTCCGGGGGACATCTTCCCCGAAAACTCGCGAGCGCAAGCGAGGGGCATCCTCCCGACCAAACCCACAGGTTCCGACAACACTTGCTTGGGCTAGACGTCGCAAGTCTCCCCAGCACTCCTGGCAAGCTTGACCCGGCTATCGCGGCCATAGACATCGTCAAAATAGATAAGGCGGCCATCGGCGTCGCTCGCTACGGTGAAATAGGCGACATAGACCGGCAAAGGACGCGGCAGATCGAGCGTCACCGTCTCGCCCGCAGCGACAAGCGCGTCGACATCGGCGCGCGACCGTGCCGGAGCCAGCAGCGCGCTGGCAAAATCGAGCGCATCGCCCACGCGCACGCAGCCGTGGCTGAAGGCGCGCCGCTCCTCGGCAAACAGATCGCGGTTGGGGGTATCGTGGAGGTAAACGCTGTAGGGATTGGGCATGACCAGCTTCATTCGCCCCAGCGCATTGCTCTCGCCCGGCTTCTGGCGCACCTTGCCCCCGCTCCAGATGTAGCCTCGTGAACGCGCCAGCGCCGGGTCGTGCCGGATCAGCGCGCCGACGCTTTCGCGTACGATGCTGGCCGGCACTTCCCACCACGGGTTGATCGTCACCCCGGTAACTGTGGCGGAAAATACCGGGGTCGGGCTTCTGGTCTTGCCGACGATCACGCGCCAGGTGCCCGCGCGCTTGCCTCCGGTCCAGCGCGAGACTTCATACCCCGCCGCGTTGACCAGCAGGAAATCGTCGCCCGGATCTCGCGGCAACCAACGCCAGCGCTCCATGTTGCGCGCCAAGGCGGCGCGGCGCACGGGATCGGCTTCCGCGCCATAGGCAGCGCGCAGCAGCGCATAGTCGGGGTGGCGCGGGGACAGGCCGCCAAGCCAGATGCCCAGGCGGTTCTCAACCAGCGCCGCCGCCAGATCTGCCTCAAGGTCGCGGTTCCTGTCGGTATCGAGGATCTTCCAACCCTGACGCGCCGAATCCGGCGCACTGCCCAGCAGTTCAAGCCGCGCAACCTTCAGCGCCAGCCGCGTCGCAGCGCGATCGACCCGCACGGGATCGCTCGCCCGCCAGGCGGCATCGAGTTCCGCGGTATCCGGCGCGGGCAGGCCTTCGCCAGGCATGGCCGCCAGCGTGGTCCGCAATTCACCGAGCGCAGCCACGCTCCATTGCGGCGCGGCAGGCTCTCCCGCCCCAACCAGCAGCGCGCACAACGCAAGCAGACAACGCTTCATCCTGTCCTCCAGCAGCTGGGATTGCATTCAATCCTGGCCATTTCCAGATAACGCTAAAACGAGCTTTCGGGATACGCATTGATGAAATTCAACCGGCGCCATTTCCTTGGCGCGCTGGCCGTCGGCGGAGCCGGGCTGGCTGCACCACGCGCCTTTGCAGCACCTTTGTGCGGCGAATCCCCTGCCCTGCTTCCACAGGCCATGGCCGCCCTCAATGTCCATCGCGGCGCGATCGTGCATCGCGATACGATCGGGATCGTCAATTTCTCCGCCCATTCACGGGTGCCGCGCTTTCAATTGGTCGACCTTGAGGGCGGGAAAGTGATTTCAAGCCTGCTAGTTTCGCACGGGCGCGGATCGGACCCGGCCAACAGCGGCTATGCCGAACGTTTTTCCAACCGACCTGGCTCGAACGCCTCGTCACTGGGGGCCTTCGTTACCGGCGACACCTATTACGGCAAGCACGGGCGTTCACGGAAGCTGATCGGGCTTGAGCCGCAAAACAGCGCCGCGCTCTACCGGGCGATCATGATCCACGGTGCCGACTATGTCAGCGAGCCGATGGCGCTGATGCAGGGCCGGGTCGGGCGCAGCCAGGGCTGCTTCGCGGTTTCGCGCGGCGATATCGAACCGCTGCTGGCACGGCTGGGCAGCGGGCGGCTGCTTTTCGCCTGCAAGGATGAGGGTTAGCCACCCCTCAACAACTGCACGCCCCAATCGCGTTCGAACAGGTAGAGCAGCAGCCGCGCCGCTTCGCCGCGTTCGCCGGTCAGCCCGCCGTCACGCTCGATCAGCAGATGGGCGTCCTGGTGGGCGATCGGCAAAAGGCGCTGGATCTGCTCGAGGCTGGCAACGCGAAAGGCGCTGTCTCCCGATTGGCGCGTGCCGAGCAGCTCGCCCCCGCCGCGCAGTTCCAAATCCTCCTCGGCGATGCGGAAACCGTCCAGGGTTTCGCGCATCAGCGCCAGCCGCCGCCGCGCGGTTTCCGACAGGGTTTCTCCCCGCAGCAGCAGACAGGTGCTCTTGCCCGCCCCGCGCCCGACGCGCCCGCGCAGCTGGTGAAGCTGAGCCAGGCCAAAGCGTTCGGCCTGTTCGATCACCATCAGCGTGGCATTGGGCACGTCGACCCCAACCTCGATCACCGTGGTCGCGACCAGCAGCCGTGCCTCGCCGCGCACGAACCGCTCCATCGCCGCATCCTTGGCCTCGGGGCGAAGCTGGCCGTGGACCAGCACCACCGCCTCGCCAAAGCGGGCTTTGAGCTCGGCAAAGCGGGCCTCGGCGGCGGCCAGATCGGCGCTTTCGTTCTCGCGCACCATCGGGCAGACCCAATAGGCCTGTTGCCCACCCTCAAGGTGGCGTGCCAACGCACCCACCACGTCGCCCAGCCGCTCGATCGCAACCACGCGGGTGTCGATCGGCTGGCGCCCGGGGGGCATCTCGTCGAGCCGACTGACGTCCATTTCGCCGTATTGCGCCAGGGTCAGGGTGCGCGGGATCGGAGTGGCAGTCATCGCCAGGCAATGGGGGATGCGCTTGCCCTTCTGGGTCAGCATGAGGCGCTGGCCAACCCCGAAGCGGTGCTGCTCGTCGATCACCACCAGCGCGAGGTTGCGATAGGTCACCGTGTCCTGAAAGATCGCGTGGGTGCCCACCACCATGTCGATCGACCCGTCGAGCAGGCCCATCAGGATCGATTCGCGCGCCTTGCCCTTGTCGCGCCCGGTGAACAGGGCGATGGTCACGCCGGTTCTCGCAGCCATGCGGGACAGGGTTTCGTGATGCTGGCGGGCAAGAATTTCGGTCGGCGCAAGCAGCGCGGCCTGGGCTCCAGCCTCAACCGCAAGCAGCATCGCCTCAAGCGCCACCACCGTCTTGCCCGAACCGACATCGCCCTGGAGCAGGCGCAGCATCGGCGCGGTCTGGGCCATATCGCCCTCGATCTCGCCGATCGCACGGCGCTGGGCGCCGGTCAGCGCGAAGGGCAAGCTCAGCTTGCCGCGCAGCCGCCCGTCGCCATGCAGGGGCGTCCCCACCCGGCTGCGGTTCGATTGCTTGACCAGCAGCAGCGCCAGGGCATTGGCGAGCAGTTCGTCATAGGCCAGCCGGCCGCGCGCGGCGGCGTGTTCGCCGCGATGCGCCAGCACCAGCGCATCGCGCCAGGCGGGCCACTGCATCTTGTCGAGCAAGCCGGGTTCGATCCACTCGGGCAGGGGTTCGGCTTGCGCCAGGGCCTGCTGCGCCAGCGCCGCGATCCGCCCCTGGCTCAGCCCTTCGGACAGCGGATAGACCGGCTCGACCAGCTGGCCCAAGGCGGTATCCCCGGCTTCGCTGACGTGATCGGGATGGACGATCTGGAGCAGCTGCCCGAACTGATCGAGCCGCCCCGCGATCCAACGCTTTTCGCCCAGCGGCAGCTGCTTCTTCGCCCAGCCGCCGTTTCGCCCGAAATAGGTGATCGCGCAGACGTTGCCCGCGCCGTCGCTGGCCATCACCCGGAGCGGCCCGCGCCCCGCCGAGCTGCGGTATTCCAGCGGGGTGAGTGCAACGACAATGTTCTCACCCACGCTCGCCTCATCGAGATCGGCGACCGCGCGGCGTTCCACGAAGCGGTCGGGCAGGTGATAGGCGAAGTCCTTGACCCGCGTCAGCCCCAGCTTCTCGAGCGGGCGCGCCAGCCCCGGCCCGACGCCTTTCAGGCTGTCGGCGGATGCGAACAGGGAGTTGAGCCGATCGGGGCGCATGGCGCCTTGTAAGCTGGACCGGCGGGTTTTCGCCACAACTTGATGCAGCGCATGGACCGCCAGCCGATGGCTGCCATGAACGGACGCAAGGCAAACGAGGAGAATCCGATGCTGCTGGCCCACGGAACCATTATCGCGCTGATCGACGGCAGGAACTTCGAGCTCTACCGCAATGCCGGGGACGAGGCCGAACCGCAGTTGGCCGCGCTGCCCGCGCCCAAACTTGACAGCCACAACCATTCGGGCGGCAGCCACCATTCGAGCGCCGGCAACCACGCCGACAGTCTGGTTGGCGAGGACGCCCACGCCATTGCCGCAATCCACTGGCTCAACGCCAAGGTGCTGGGGCACAGGATTGCCGATCTGGTGGTGATCGCCGCCCCGCGCACGCTGGGCGAACTGCGCAAGCACTATCACAAGCAGACCGCCGGCGTGCTGCGCAAGGAACTGGCGAAGGATTTGGTCGGCAGGCAGCCCGATGCGATCCTGGCGGCCTTGCGCGAAAGGCACTGACGCTTGCCATCGCCGCGGAGCGGGCCTAGCGCGCGGGCATGGAACCCGCCCACCGCCTCCGCCGCCTGAAATTTCGTGCCTGGCATCGCGGCACGCGCGAGGCCGATTACATGATCGGGTGCTTCTTCGATCGCTATGGCGAAAGCTGGGACAAGGCCGAGATCGCTTGGTTTGAGCGCCTGCTCGATGAGGAAGATGCAGACATCATGGGCTGGGCCCTGGGTTCGCTGGCGATCCCGAGCGAATATGCCGGGGCGCAGATGGATGCCTTTCGCAAGCTCGATTTCGTCGAAATCCCGCGCTGACAGGCCGCGCCTGACCGGCTAAGGCGCACCGCGAAACGCTCCCCGTTGGCCACCGAATCGGCCCGCGGGGCAATTGCCATTGCGCGGAAACCATGCCTGACCTTGCCAAGATCCTTGCCGCCAAGACGCCGCTGACGCTTTCGGGCCTGCCCCGGGGAGCGCAGCCGATGGTGCTCGCCGATCTGGCCCGCGCCGCCAAAGGCCGCGCCGTGTTCATCGCTCCTGACGAGGCAGCAATGCGCGCCGTTGCCGATACGGCGGCCTTTTTCGCGCCCGAACTCGATGTGATCGCCTTCCCCTCGTGGGATTGCCTGCCCTATGACCGTGCCAGCCCCGCGCTGTCGGTCAGCGCGCAGCGACTGGCCGCGCTGCACCGGTTGCAGGGCAAGGCCGATGGGCCGCAATTGCTGGTCACGACGATCAATGCCGCGCTGCAACGGGTGCTGACCCCGTTCCGGATCCGCGAATCAGTGCGTCTGCTCAAGCCCGGGATGATGCTGGGCCGCGAAAGCCTGATCGCGCTGCTCCAACGCCAGGGCTACAGCCGTACCGATACCGTTGCCGATGCGGGTGAGTTCGCGGTGCGCGGTTCGATCTTCGATATCTTCCCATCGGGGCTCGATGCCGGTCTTCGGCTCGATTTCTTCGGCGACGAGCTGGAAACGCTGCGCCTGTTCGATCCCAATACCCAGCGTTCCACCGGCGAACTGGCCCAGCACCTGCTGCTTCCGGCCAGCGAGGCCCTGCTCGACGAAGAGACGGTCAAGCGCTTTCGCACCCGCTACCGCGAGCTGTTCGGTGCCGCCGCCACCTCCGATCCGCTCTACCAGGCGGTCAGCGACGGGAGGCGGCTGGCGGGCATGGAACACTGGCTGCCGCTGCTGGAAGAGCGGCTGGAAGGGCTGTTCGATCATCTGGGCGCCGCCGACCTGCTGGTGATCGACAATGCAGCGCTGGGGGCGGCCGACGAGCGCCTGGCCGACATTGCCGACTATTTCGCCGCGCGTTCGGAAACTTCGGGCAAGGCGGCGGGTTCCTATCGCCCGCTTGGCCCCGATGCGCTTTACCTGACCCGCGCCGAGCTGGACGCGGCGCTGCGCGAGCGCCCGATCCACCGCGCCGATATCTTCGCCCAGCCCGAAAGCGCGGCCACGGTCGATTTCGGCTTTTCCGGCAGCCGCGATTTCGCCCCCGAGCGCGCACGCGGCGACAATGTTTACGAAGCCGCGGCGAACTACCTGACCGGACAGGCCCGGCGCGGCCGCAAGACCCTGATTGCGGCCTATTCCACCGGCAGCCGCGCGCGCATCGCCGCGATCCTGGGAGAGGCCGCCCGCCCCGCCCCGGTCCTCGCCGATGGCTGGCAGGAAGCGATGGGTCTGGCGGCCAAGGGCACCCCGGTGGCGCTGGTCCTGCCGCTCGAGACCGGCTTTGCCAGCGAAGAGATCGAGCTGGTTACCGAACAGGACATCCTAGGTGATCGGCTGGTGCGCCGCAAGAAGCGCCGCAAGGGCGCCGATGCCTTTCTGGCCGAGCTGGCCGCGCTCACCCCCGGCGATCTGGTGGTCCACATGGATCACGGGATCGGCCGCTACACCGGGCTGCAATCGATCCCCGTGGGCCAAAGCCCGCACGATTGCGTCGCGCTTGAATATGCCGGGGGCGACAAGCTCTATGTCCCGGTCGAAAACATCGACGTGCTCTCGCGTTATGGCTCGGATGCGGAATTCGTCGCGCTGGACCGGCTGGGCGGCGAAGGCTGGCAGAAACGCAAGGCGCGGCTGAAGGAGCGGATCCGCGAGATCGCGCACGAGCTGCTCAAGACCGCGGCGCTGCGCGCGCTGCGCCAGGCCCCGGTGCTCGCCGCAGAACCCTCAGCTTATGACCAGTTCGTCGAACGCTTTCCCTGGGAGGAAACCGACGATCAGGAAGCAGCGATCGAAGACGTGCTGGGCGATCTGGGCGAAGGCAAGCCGATGGACCGGCTGGTCTGCGGCGATGTCGGTTTCGGCAAGACCGAGGTCGCCCTGCGCGCGGCCTTCGTGGCGGCAATGGCTGGCCATCAGGTTGCGGTGGTTGCCCCGACCACGCTACTCGCCCGCCAGCATTTCACCAATTTCCGCGAACGCTTCGCCGGGTTCCCGCTCAACATCGGGCGCCTCTCGCGCCTGGTGGGAGACAAGGAAGCACGCGAAACCCGCGCCGCACTGGCCGAGGGCACCTGCGATGTGGTGATCGGCACCCATGCCCTGCTGGCGAAAAGCGTCAGCTTCAAGCGACTGGGGCTGGTAATCGTCGATGAGGAGCAGCGCTTTGGCGTGAATCACAAGGAAGCGCTCAAGCAGCTGCGCAGCAATGTTCATGTGCTGACCCTCACCGCCACGCCGATTCCACGCACCTTGCAGATGGCGATGAGCGGCCTGCGCGAGCTGTCGACCATCCAGACCGCCCCGGTCGACCGGCTGGCGGTGCGCACCTATGTGATGGAATGGGACGACATGGTGATGCGCGAGGCGCTGCTGCGCGAGCATCATCGCGGCGGGCAGAGCTTCATCGTCGTGCCGCGCATCTCCGACATGGCCGAGATAGAGGACTGGCTGCATAAGACCGTGCCCGAGGTGCGCTACATTTCCGCCCACGGCCAGATGGCCGCGGGCGAGGTGGAAGAGCGGATGAGCGCCTTCTACGAGAA
The DNA here is from genome assembly GCA_024236215.1 of Novosphingobium sp. Classification (GTDB taxonomy): domain Bacteria; phylum Pseudomonadota; class Alphaproteobacteria; order Sphingomonadales; family Sphingomonadaceae; genus Novosphingobium. Next base: position 634,353 of record JACKKX010000002.1, on the reverse strand, counting down.
GAAGTACGAAGTCCTGCTATCGACCACCATCGTCGAAAACGGGCTGGATATCCCCAGCGCCAACACCATCATCATCCACCGCGCCGACCGATTCGGCCTGGCCCAGCTGTATCAGCTGCGCGGGCGGGTGGGCCGCTCCAAGCTGCGCGCCTATGCCTATCTCACCACGCCTGCCAACACCCAGCTGAGCGAAGTGGCGGAAAAGCGACTGAAAGTGCTGGGCGATCTCGATTCGCTCGGCGCGGGCTTCCAGCTCGCCAGCCACGATCTCGACATTCGCGGCGCTGGCAACCTCCTGGGCGACGAGCAATCGGGCCATATTCGCGAGGTCGGCTTCGAGCTCTACCAATCGATGCTTGAGGACGCTATCCTGGCGGCCAAGGCGGGCGAGCTGGGGCTGGAGAAGGAGCGCCACGCGCTCAGCCCGCAGATCACCGTCGATGCACCGATCATGATCCCGGAAGACTATGTCCCCGATCTGGCCGTGCGCATGGCGCTCTACCGCCGCCTCAACGATGCCGAGGGCCAGGACGAGATCGAGGCGCTGAGCGCGGAAATGATCGACCGTTTCGGCCCCCTGCCCGGCCCCACCGCCAATCTGGTCAAGCTGATCCGGATCAAGCACCAGGCGATCGAGGCCAACGTGGCAAAAATCGACGTTGGCGCCAAGGGAACGCTGGTTTCGTTCCATCAGGACCAGTTCCCCGATCCCGCCGGCCTGATCGCCTATGCCGACCGGCTGCAGGGCACGATCAAGCTTCGCCCCGACAGCAAGATCGCCGTCACCCGCGCCTGGGGCAGCGCCGAAGCGCGGCTCAACGGGCTGTTCCAGCTGACCAAGGGGCTGAGCGCGATTGCCCGCAAGGCCGCGCGCTAACCGCGCGCCAGTTTAAGAAATTCGGTGCCGTTCATCGGCGGTGCGCGCAGGAAGCCCTGGTAGGATGCGCAGCCCTCGGCAGCGGCAAGCGCGCGCTGGGCTTCGCTTTCAACTCCCTCGGCGATCACCTTGAGATCGAGCGCCCCGGCCATCGCCACGATCGCGCGCAGCACCGCCAGATCGCGCACATCGCCCACCACACCGTCGATCATCGAACGGTCGAGCTTGAGGTAGTGCAGCGGCAGCAACTTGAGATAACGGAAGTTGCAGAACCCAGCCCCGAAATCGTCGAGCGCAATCCGCATCCCGCGCGCTGCTAGCTGCCCCAGCGCCTGCGCGGCGTGGCCGATATCGGCCAGCAGCACCTGTTCGGTCACCTCCAGCGTCAGCCGCCAGGCGGGAAATCCGCTGGCCGCAGCAAGCTGCGCGAACTCGGCAGCGAAATCGCCCGCGGCGAGATCGTTGGGCGTGACGTTGAGCGACAGGCGCAGATCCATCGGCCAACCTTGCGCACCTTCGAGTGCGAGGCGCGCGATGTGGCGCGAAAGCTGCGCCACGTGATCGGCGCGTTCGGCAATCGAAAACAGCGTCCCCGCCCCGATCCGGCCCATCTGCGGATGGTTCCAGCGCGCCAGAGCCTCCGCCCCGCACAGCCGGTCGTCCAGGCAGGCGAACTGCGGCTGATAGACCACCTCGATCTCGCCTGCATCGAGCGCGCGCAGCAGGTCGGTCTCCAGCTGGGCAGCGCTGCGACCGCCGCTTGCGGCCCCACCATCGGCCCAGGCGATCCGTTTACCCGCCTGGGAAAGGCTCGCAGCCAGCGCCTCGCCCAACCGGTCGAGGATCGAATCCGCGCTCTCCCCGGCAAGGCCGCGCACCGCCGCGCCGCGCGGCGAGAGCCTGAGCGTGCCGCCCGCGGCCGCGATCGGCCGGGCCAGGGCATCGAGCAACTGCATCGCAACCACCTGCCAGCGCTCGCGGCTGCAAGGCTCGGCGCTGAGCAGCAGAAACTGCCCGCCGCCGCCGCGTGCCGCCAGCCAGGCGCCGTCTAGCTCGTCTGCGGCGAAATGCTTGAGCCGCGATGCCACCTCGGCCAGCGCGGCATCGCCGGTGGCCGGGCCATAGGCCATGTTGACCGCATCGAAGCGCTTGAAGCCGAGCAGCAGCGCATGCACCTGCCGCCCCCCCGCGAGCCACTCGCCCAGGCGCGCGCGCGCGGCCTCGCGCCCGGGCAATCCGGTCACCGCATCGCGCCCGGTCTCGAACTCATCGGGGTGCATCGTGTTCATCGGGGCCGCATTATCACAGCTTCGTCACCAAAGCGTTGGCGGGCGAATGCGTTGCAAATCCGCGCCGCGCGCCATATTGACCCGGGCCATGAGCGAGCAACCACGTCTGGCCCTGCTGCCTTCCGACAGCCCCCGCGCCCGTGAGGCCGCCGAAGCCTTGCGCGCCGACGGCGGGTTCGTTCCGCTGGAAAAAGCCGATGTGGTCGTGGTGGTGGGCGGCGATGGACACATGCTGCATGTGCTCCACACCATGCTCGATGCCGGACGGGTGATCCCGGCCTATGGCCTCAACCTGGGCACGGTGGGCTTTTTGATGAACCGCCCCAAATCGAGCCGCGCGCTGGCCGAACGGGTGGCACGGGCCCGGCCGCTGGCCGTCACCCCGCTGGAAATGATCGCCACAACCGGCAATGGCGACCAGCAAAGCTTCTGCGCGATCAACGAGGTTTCGCTGCTGCGCGAAACCCGCCAGACCGCACGGCTGGAGGTTGCGGTCAACGGCAAGGTGCGCCTTCCCGAGCTTTATTGCGACGGCATACTGGTTGCTACGCCGGCCGGATCGACAGCCTACAACCTTTCCGCCAACGGACCGATCCTGCCGCTCGGTTCCAACATGCTGGCGCTCACCCCGATCAGCCCGTTCCGTCCCCGTCGCTGGCGCGGGGCGATCCTGCCCGATCACTATGAAATCGAATTCCGCGTGCTCGATCCGGTCAAGCGCCCGGTGGCGGCCGTGGCCGATCAGAAGGAACTGCGCGACATTCTGGCGGTCAAGGTCAAGGTTGCGCGCGAACTTCAGCTGACCTTGCTGTTCGATCCCGGCAAGACGCTGGAAGACCGGATTTTCGCCGAACAGTTCCAATCGTGATTTTTCGCCTTGCGGCGGCTTGCCAAACGTTTTGACGCTGCTATAGGCGCACCCCTGCCTGACGGGCTGCTCCCCGATAGCTCAGCGGTAGAGTAGGTGACTGTTAATCACTTGGTCGTAGGTTCGAATCCTACTCGGGGAGCCAATTCCACTTTCTTCACCATGATCCCGCGCTATAGCGGCGTGAGGGAGAAGGCCCGAACGGGTAGCGCGCCCGAAAGCGCGCCTGGGGCGGTACCATGCAGTGGAAGTACTTTGCAGCGGTGCTTGTTGCGGCGCAGGTTGTTGCGCAACTGCTGCTCTTGTTCATGCTCGAACCCGGCTTCGATCTGACTGCGGTCGGTTTCGTTGCGCTGCGACGCGTTGCGATTGCCTATCTCGCGGTATCGATCCTCGGTGGGCTGTTCGTTTCACGCTGGATCACGATCGTGATGGCCGCAATCCCTGTCGTGGCCGCAGCCATTCTGGCTGTGGCCTACTGGTTCGATCCCGCACCGCTGCGCAGCCTGCGCAGGTGGTTTTCGGCGCGCGCGCCTTCAGCCGCCGAACTGGTCGAGCAGCAACCGGGTTCCGGCCCAGATGGTAAGCCCGGCGGTTAGCCAGCGGATCACCCGTTCGGGCAGCCAGCGCAGCGCCAGCAGCGAACCGAGCTGCCCGCCCAGCACCACCGCGATCAGTAGGGGCAGAGCGCCGGACAATGCCTCGCCAAAGCGCTCGGCTCCGTTCTTGGCAAGCTGACCGGCTATCCCGGAAATCGAATTGATCAGAATGAACAGACTGGCAGTGGCGGCGATCTGGCGCGCTGTGGCCCAGCGCGTCAGGTGGAGCAGCGGGGCCAGGAATATCCCCCCGCCGATCCCGACCAGCCCGGCGAGATAGCCCAGCGGAGCGACCGCCAGCGGCATGAACCGGGCAAGCGGTGACGGTTGTGCCGCCCGGTCCGAAACCCGCGGCAGGAACAGCGCCAGGCCCGAGCCGACCAGCGCCAGCCCCAGCAGCAGCATGAAGGTCGCCTGCTTGATCGGGGTCAGTCCGCCCAGATAGGCCAAGGGTGCGGCAATCAGCGCCAGCATCAGGGCGCGCCGCCACGGCACGACCCTGGCCCGGGCAAAACGCAGCGTGCCTCCGCTGACCACCACCACGTTGCAGCACAGGCTGACGATCGGCAGCAGCCGGTAATCGAACCCGGCCAGGCTCAGCAGCGCATTGTAGGTCGATCCCCCGCCGAACCCGACCGAGGCATAGAGCAGCGCAGTGGCGAAGAAGCCAAACGGCAGCCAGACCATCGCTCAGCCCGCCCCCAGTTCCGTCAGCCTAGCGCGCCGCGCCGTGGCAGTGCTTGTACTTCTGCCCCGATCCGCACGGGCACAGCGCGTTGCGGGTCAGGCCCAGCCCGGCGTAGGGATCGGCGCTGTGCGCCAGTGCCGCCGGGCTTGCGCCGCCCAGCATGCCCAGCATCGCATCGGCCCCGGCCATCCGCTCGCCCCCGGCGTCGTTCTCACCGGTGAAGGGGTCGATGTGGCTGGTGAGGAACTCGGGCAGCTCCGGCAGGGCAACCGGCTCGGGCATGCGCAGCTCGCTGTTCATCAGGATCCGGGTCACGTCAGTGCGGATCGCCTCGAGCATCTTCTCGAACAGCCCGAAGGCTTCCTGCTTGTACTCGTTGATCGGCTGCTTCTGTGCATAGGCGCGCAGGAACACCACCTGGCGCAGCGCATCGAGCGTAGCCAGATGCTCCTTCCAGTAGTGGTCGAGCCGCTCAAGCAGCACCTGCTTTTCCACCTGGCGCCAGATCGCCCCGTCCTCGCCCACCTTGGCGGCCATCTTCTCGTCGGCGGCAGCGGCGATCCGCTCTTCGATGTCGTGGGGTTCGATCCCGTCCTCGTCCAGCCATTTCTCGACCGGCACATCGACTCCCAGCACCTCGATCACCTTCTCCTTGAGCCCGGCGATATTCCACTGCTCGGGATAGGAACCCGGCGGACAGGCATCGCCGACCAGCATGTTGGCGGTATCGTGGCGCATGTCGATCACCACGTCGTCAACTGCTTCGGAATCCATGATCTCCTCGCGCTGGGCGTAGATCACCTTGCGCTGGTCGTTCATCACGTCGTCGTATTCGACCACCTGTTTGCGGATGTCGTAATTGCGCGCCTCAACCTTTTTCTGCGCGGTCTCGATCGCCTTGGAGAGCCAGCGGCTGCCGATCGCCTCGCCATCGGCAAGGTTGGAATTCATCATCCGCGCAAACAGCGTATCGGGTCCGAAGATGCGCAGCAGATCGTCCTCAAGGCAGAGGTAGAACTTGGAGAGCCCGGGATCACCCTGGCGGCCCGAACGGCCGCGCAGTTGGTTGTCGATGCGGCGGCTTTCGTGACGTTCGGTGCCAATCACACAGAGCCCGCCGGCTTCCAGAACGCGCTGCTTTTCGGCCTCGACCTCGGACACGATCTGCGCGATCCTGTCTTCGCGCTCGCGACCTTCGGGCATGTCCTTGAGCTCGTCCTCGATGCGAAACTCGGCATTGCCGCCCAGCTTGATGTCGGTACCGCGACCGGCCATGTTAGTGGCAATGGTCACCGCGCCAAGTCGCCCTGCCTGGGCGACGATATGGGCCTCCATCTCGTGGAAACGGGCGTTGAGAACCGCGTGCTTGACCCCTTCCTGCTTGAGATAGTCCGACAGCAGCTCGCTCTTCTCGATCGAGACGGTGCCAACCAGCACCGGCTGCCCGACCTTGCTTTTTTCCGCGATCAGCTTGGCTATCGCCTGGAACTTGTCCTGGGTGTTCTTGTAGAACTCGTCTTCCTCGTCGACCCGCTTGACCGGGACGTTGGTGGGGATGGTGACGACATTCATCTTGTAGATGTCGTAGAATTCGGCCGCTTCGGTCGCCGCCGTCCCGGTCATCCCGCCAAGTTTGGGATACATGCGGAAATAGTTCTGGAAGGTGATCGAGGCCATGGTCTGGTTTTCCGGCTCGATCCGCACGCCTTCCTTGGCCTCGACCGCCTGGTGCAGCCCGTTCGACCAGCGCCGCCCGTCCATCATCCGCCCGGTAAACTCGTCGATGATGACGACCTTGCCTTCCTTGACGATGTAATCGATGTCGCGCTTGAACATCACATTGGCCTTGAGTGCCTGGTCGAGGTGGTGGACCACCTGGGTGTTCTCGACATCGTAGAGGTTCGAGCCGACCAGCAGTCCGGCGGCCTCAAGCTGGCGCTCGGCCCATTCCACCCCGTCCTCGGTCAGCGAGATGTTGCGGGCCTTTTCGTCCTTTTCGTAAAGATCCTCGCTCAGCCGCTTCACGATCGCATCGACCGAAACGTAAAGCTCGCTCTTGTCGTCGGTCGGGCCCGAGATGATCAGCGGAGTACGCGCCTCGTCGATCAGGATCGAATCCACCTCGTCGACGATCGCGAAGTTGAAGGGGCGCTGCACCATCTGGCCGCGCTCGTGCTTCATGTTGTCGCGCAGATAGTCGAAGCCCAGCTCGTTGTTGGTGGCATAGGTAATGTCGGAATTGTAGGCGCTGCGCCGCTCCTCGTCGGTCAGGTTGGGGACGATCACCCCCACAGTCAGGCCAAGAAACTTGTAGATCTGCCCCATCCATTCGGCATCGCGCCGGGCCAGATAATCGTTGACCGTCACAACGTGGACGCCCTTGCCCTCAAGCGCGTTGAGATAGACCGCCAGAGTGGCAACCAGGGTCTTGCCCTCACCGGTGCGCATCTCGGCGATTTCGCCGCGATGAAGCACGATCCCGCCGATCATCTGCACATCGAAGTGGCGCATGCCCAGCACGCGCACCGAGGCTTCGCGCACCGTAGCGAAGGCTTCGGGCAGCAGATCGTCCAGCTTCTTGCCGTCTTCAAGCTGGCTGCGGAACTTGGCGGTCTGGGCCGCCAGCTCCTCGTCCGAGAGCGCGGAGATGGTCGATTCAAATGCGGCGATCTGCTTGACGAACTTGTCGAGCGACTTGACGTAACGATCGTTGGACGAGCCAAAAATGGCCTTGGCAATGTTGCCGATCATGGCAGGATTCCTGTGGATTCGGGGGATATGGCGTAAGGCCGCGACAAGGCGCGATCGCGCCCGCGCGGCCATGGAAGGCTGTCTGGAAAGCCGGCGCTATTCGAAAGCGCGGTCAACCCCGAACAGCACCGAAGGAATATAGACCGGCGAGCGCGGCAGACGGTTCTGCACGCATTCGCGCGGGCGGCGTTCGGGCCGTGGCGCGGGGCTGGAGCCGGAATCGGTCTTGGGTGCGATGCACCGCACACCCTGGCGGCATTCGACCGCACCGATTTCGGTATCGACACCGCTGATCCTGGCCGAGGCAGGCGAAACCTGCGCGGCAAATCCGGCGAACAGGGCCAGAATGGCAAGGAAAATGCGGTTCATCGCGGGCCGATATAGGGCGTTGCACCGCCGCCGTCCAGTGGGGCGCTTGATCTTGTCCGCGCTTGCTGATCTATCGCTGAAATGCGCGGCGCGCGGGGGACTTGGAGGGCAGGTTGAAGAACACATCAGTGCAGGCGCATGGCGCGCGGCTTTCACAGCTCGACGGTTTGCGCGGGATCGCCGCACTGGCGATCATGCTGTTTCACCTGGCCGCAGTGTTCCACACCTCGGGCCCGTTCGTGCGCGGCTATCTGTTCGTTGACCTGTTTTTCCTGCTCAGCGGTTTCGTCCTTGCCGTATCGACCGAGCGCAAGCTGGCCAGCGGGATCGGCGCGCTCGAATTCGCGGCCTCGCGCTTTGTCCGTCTGTGGCCGCTGGTCGCGGTGGGTGTGGGCGTTGCCGTGGTGCGCGCGCTGGTGATCGGGCTCTACGATCCGCTGACTTTCGTGCTGGCCGTTGCGCTCGATCTGGCGATGATCCCCAACTTTTCCGGTGTCGGCCCGTTCTACCGTTTCAACGGCCCGCAATGGACGCTGTTTTACGAGCTGGTCGCCAATTTCCTCCACGCCCTGTGGCTGCGCAAGGTGCCGACCCGCTGGCTGCCGCTGGTTGTGGCCGTGTTCGGCGCCTTGCTGGTCTGGACCGTACGGAGCCGCGGGGCGGATTCGGCCGGACCCAATTCGCATGCCTGGACTGCCGCGCTGGTGCGCACCGGATGGTCCTATAGCATGGGTGTCTGGCTGGGGCGGCTCTACCGCGAAGGTCTGCGCACCCCGGTCCTGCCCTGGTTCCTGACCCTCGCCCTGCCCGTGGCCGGACTGGTCGCGCTGCCACACGTTACCCTTCCCCGTGCCGAGGGCGATCTGTGGTTCGTGATGGCCTTCTTGCCGCTCAGCGTCTGGCTGGTGGCGCAAAGCCGGGTGCCCCGCGCAGTAGCCCCTGTCCTCGAATGGTTCGGCAACTATTCGCTGCCGCTTTACTGCGTTCACTTGACCGTGCTGGTCTGGGTCAGCGAACTGATGGGCCTGGGCCAGACCGCGCGGGTCGTCGCGGTGGCAACGGCCTTGGTGCTGTCCTGGGTGTTTTCGCGGCTGGTCTCGTTCGCCAGCAAGCCTACCCTTGCGAAGCCGGCCTGACCCAGCAAAACGCCGCGCCTGCCCTGGGGCAAGCGCGGCGCAAAGCTTATCAGGTCCGCGAGGCGTGCGGCCTGCCTGGAGCCAGTCTTAGTTGACGGCGTCCTTGAGACCCTTGCCGGCCTTGAACTTCGGCTGGGCAGAAGCCTTGATCTTCATGGGTTCGCCGGTGCGCGGGTTGCGACCGGTCGAAGCCTTGCGCTTGGCGACCGAGAAGGTGCCGAAGCCGACCAGGCGCACTTCGTCGCCCTTCTTCAGCGCGCCGGTGATGGCGTCGAAAACGCCTTCAACAGCCTTGGTCGCGTCGCTCTTGGTGAGGCCGCTCGAGTCCGCAACTGCGCCGATCAGATCGTTCTTGTTCATGTGGGTACCCCCTACCTTTTTCGTGAAACTGGTGGTGTGAATTGATTCGCCTCGAAAAGCTGGCGGGAATTGAGCGGTTTTAGCCCGGCCTGTCAAAGCGAAAGCGCATCGGCGGGCGCGGATTATCCACGTTTTTCCGCCATTCTCGACGAACCGAGCCGCTCATCCCCCGATACCGCGGCGCAGCATGCGAAATCGCTGCGCCGCAGCACGCATCAGTGCGCGGTCTGCGAGGCTGCCGTAGCGGCAGGCGCGGCGCCCGGCTGGCTCGCGAGATCGTCTTCCTCGCTCCATTCGATCGGTGCCAGAGGCTGGGTCAACGCCAGCTCGAGCACGGTATCGACATGGGCGACCGGGATGATCTCCAGCTCATCGCGGACATTGGCCGGGATTTCGGCCAGGTCCTTTTCGTTCTCCTCGGGGATCAGCACGATCTTGATCCCGCCGCGCAGCGCCGCAAGCAGCTTTTCCTTGAGCCCGCCGATCGCCAGCACCCGCCCGCGCAGCGTAACCTCGCCGGTCATCGCCACGTCCTTGCGCACCGGGATCCCGGTAAGGGTCGAGACGATCGAGGTGACCATCCCGATCCCCGCTGACGGACCATCCTTGGGCACCGCGCCTTCGGGCAGGTGGATATGGATGTCCTTGCGGTTGAAGATCGAAGGCTTGATGCCATAGGCCGGCGCGCGCGCTTTGACGAAGCTGAAGGCGGCCTGGACCGACTCGTTCATCACCTCGCCCAGCTTGCCGGTGGTCTTGGCCGCACCCTTGCCCGGCACCGTCACGCTTTCGATCGTCAGCAGTTCCCCGCCAACCTCGGTCCAGGCCAGCCCCGTCACCGCGCCAACCTGGTGCGCCTCTTCGGCCACGCCGTAGCGATACTTGCGCACGCCGGCGAAGTCCCCAAGGTTTTCGCTCGTCACCGTGACCGCTTTGGCCTTGCCTTCAAGGATCTGGCGCAGGCTCTTGCGCGCCAGGCGGGCGATCTCGCGCTCCAGCGTGCGCACCCCGGCCTCGCGGGTGTAAAAACGGATCAGGTCGCGCAGCGCGGCCGTCTCAAGCGTGAACTCACCCTTCTTGAGCCCGTGCGCCTCAACCTGCTTGGCGATCAGGTGGCGTTCGGCGATTTCCACCTTCTCATCCTCGGTATAGCCTTCGAGGCGGATGATCTCCATCCGGTCGAGCAGCGGCTGCGGCAGGTTGAGGCTGTTGGCGGTGCAGACGAACATTACGTCCGAAAGGTCGTAGTCCAGCTCCAGATAGTGGTCCTGGAACTTGCTGTTCTGTTCCGGATCGAGCACCTCAAGCAGCGCCGAAGCCGGATCGCCGCGGAAATCCTGGCCCAGCTTGTCGATCTCGTCGAGCAGGAACAGCGGATTGCTGGTTCCCGCCTTCTTGAGGTTGGAGACGATCTTGCCCGGCAGCGAGCCGATATAGGTGCGACGGTGGCCGCGAATCTCGGCCTCATCGCGCACCCCGCCCAGCGACTGGCGGATTAATTCGCGCCCCGTGGCCCTGGCGATCGACTTGCCCAGACTGGTCTTGCCCACGCCCGGCGGGCCAACAAGGCACAGAATCGGGCCCTTGAGCTTGTTGGTGCGGGCCTGCACGGCCAGATATTCGACGATCCGGTCCTTGACCTTGTCGAGCGCGTAGTGATCGGCATCGAGCACGGCCTGGGCGGCGTGGATATCCTTCTTGAGCTTGCTCTTCTTGCCCCACGGCAGACCCAGCAGTACATCGAGATAGTTGCGGATCACCGTGGCTTCGGCGCTCATCGGCTGCATGGTGCGCAGCTTCTTGATCTCGGCATTGGCCTTGGCGCGCGCTTCCTTGGAGAGCTTGAGCTTGTCGATCTTGTCCTGCAGCTCCTGGATTTCGTTGGCTTCCTCGCCATCGCCGCCGCCCAGCTCGTTCTGGATCGCCTTGAGCTGTTCGTTGAGGTAATATTCGCGCTGGGTCTTCTCCATCTGCCGCTTGACGCGGCCTCGGATCTTGCGCTCGACCTGGAGCACGCCCAGCTCGCCTTCCATGAAGGAATAGACCATTTCCAGCCGCTTGAGCGGATCGGCCTCGGTCAGCAGCGCCTGCTTGTCCGAAACCTTGGCCTGGACATGCTGGGCCACCGAATCCGCAAGCTGTCCGGCATCGACCATTTCGCCCAGATTCTCGCCCGCATCCTGCGGCAGCTTCTTGTTGAGCTTGGCATATTCGCCAAAGGTTTCGACCACCGAGCGCATCATTGCGGCAACCTCGTTGCCCGAGACGCTGACCGGCTCCACCGCGTCAACCGCGGCGACAACCATTTCGCCCGCACTGCCCTGCTCGTTGCGCAGCGCCTCAAGCACCGCGCGCTCCTTGGCCTCGACCAACACCCGCACGGTCCCATCGGGCAGCTTGAGCAGCTGAAGCACGGTGGCAACCACGCCGACATCGTAGAGATCGTCGCGGTCAGGGTCGTCGCAGCCAGGGTCGAGCTGGGCGAGCAGGAAGATGTCCTTGTCGCCGGTCATCGCCGCCTCAAGCGCGGCAACCGATTTCTCGCGCCCCACGAACAGGGGCACGACCATGCCGGGAAACACCACAATGTCCCGCAGCGGCAAAAGGGGAAGCAGTTTGCTCATATCGATCCGTTCATTCCGGCGCCTTCATGGCGCCGCCCGGGTGAATCCCGGCCTTGGATCGGGATATGGGGGCGCCCTGCCCGCTCCGCAATGCCTGCCCGCCGCGCGGCTGTGGATGGTGGCTCCGGCTACATCCCTGGCAGCTTGAACCCCGGAGGCAGGCCCATGCCCTGCTGCATGCGGGCCATTTCCTCGCCCGCGACGGCATCGGCCTTGGCGCGGGCATCGTTGTAGGCGGCGGCGATCAGATCTTCGGCGATGCCCTTTTCGCTGGGGCTCATCAGGCTGTCATCAAGCGAGACGCCGATCACCCGGCCCTTGGCCGAGCAGCGGATCTTCACCAGCCCGCCGCCCGCGATCCCTTCAACCTCGATTGCATCGAGCTTGCCCTGGGTTTCGGTCATCTGCTTCTGGATGGTCTCGGCGGCCTGCTGGGCGGCGCGGATCATCTCTTCCATCGATTTCACAGTCTTCTGCTCCACTTGCGACCGGTCTGCGCAACATCGCGGACCTCGGCCTCGTCTTCGATCAGTTCGGCCCGCGGGAACGTAGCGAAGGCGGTTTCGACCAGCGGGTGGCGCATCATCGCCTCGCGCCCGGCAGCCTTGGCCGCATCGGCCAGCTCGCGCAGGGTCGGCTGCGCCTCGCCCTCGGCGAAGATAACCTGCCAGCGCTCGCCGGTTGCGCGCAGCAGCGCATCGCGCAGCTCGGCGCCGGGATCGCCCGGATAGCCCGGCGCAATCGCGCAGGTCAGCTCGCCGGGTTGGAGCGCGATCACCCGCACCCAGTCACGCATCACCTGGGCGACGCGCAGCTGCCCCGAATGCTCGACCCGGTCGACCAATGCCGGCCAAAGCGTTTCCGCTTGCGAAGCCGGCGCCGTAGCGGGGGCGCCGGCCTGTTCCGTAAAAGCCGCTCCCCCGCTTGCCGCGAGTTCTTCGATCCGCTTTGCGAGCTTGCCGGGATCGGGAAGATCCTGCGCGTGAAGCACCCGCAGCAACGCCATCTTGGCCGCGATAAGCGGATCGGGCGCGGCGCGCACCTCGTCATAGCCCTTGAGCAGCAGCTGCCACAGGCGGTGCAGCTGCCCGGCGGTAAGCCGACCCGCCCAATCCTCCACTGCGGCGCGCTCCTCGGCGGAGATCGCCTCGCCATCGCCTTTGCCAAGCTGGGCGACGGTGATGCGGTGGGTGATCTCCATCGCCGAACGCAGCAGCGCCAGCGGCTCCACCCCCAGCGCGAATTGCTGGTCGACCAGATCGAGCAGCTCGCCGCCGTCCCCGCCTAGCAGCGCGGCAAACAGGCGGCGCTGCGCGCTCTTGTCGGCAAGCCCCAGCATGTCGCGCACCTGATCCGCGCTGACCCGCCCCTCGCCGCCCAGATCGGCATGGGCGATCGCCTGGTCGAGGATCGACAGTCCATCGCGCACCGAACCTTCGGCGGCGGCGGCGATCATGTTCAGCGCCTCATCCTCGGCGGATACGCTTTCGGCCTCGCAGACCCGCGCGAAATGCGCGGCGAGCAGGTCGGTCGGGATCCGCTTGAGATCGAAGCGCTGGCAGCGGCTCAGCACCGTCACCGGTAATTTGTCGACCTCGGTGGTGGCGAAGAGGAATTTCACGTGGGCGGGCGGCTCTTCCAGCGTCTTGAGCAGGGCGTTGAACGCATTGCGGCTGAGCATGTGGACTTCGTCGATGATGTAGATCTTGTAGCGCGCCGAAACGGCGGCATAGCGCACCGCCTCGATGATCTCGCGCACATCGTCGACCCCGGTATGGCTCGCCGCGTCCATCTCGATCACGTCGATATGGCGCCCCTCGGCAATCGCGACGCAGGGTTCGCACTGGCCGCACGGGTCGATGGTCGGCCCGTCCTGCCCATCCGGACCGATGCAATTGAGCGCCTTGGCGATCAGCCGCGCGGTGCTGGTCTTGCCCACCCCGCGCACCCCGGTCATCAGAAAGGCATGGGCCAGCCGCTCGCGCCGGATCGCGTTGGCCAGGGTCTGGACCATCGCATCCTGGCCGATCAGTTCGGAGAAAGTCTGCGGGCGATACTTGCGCGCCAGCACCCGATAGGGCTGCGTCGGAGCCGCGCTGGCCGCCACAGGCGTCGGCGCCGGATCGGGCGCACCGAACATCGAATTCTGCCCGGCGGCCTCAAGCTCAGCCGCGCTGGGGCCCTGATCCTCGTCCTCGCTTCCGAAAATGTCGGGTGAATCGTCCATCACGGCCTTGGTAGGCGCTGGCGCCCGAATTGTCGAAGGGGGAAAAGGAGCCGGCCGACCCGCCGCAACCCGTTGTGGCTGCTTCCTTCCGGACCTGACCAGGTTGGCGGACGCAAGCGTCCGACCGACTCCCGGGCGGGCATATGGCGGCCTTGTCGCGTTTGCGCAAGCCCGACTCGGCGCGGCGCGACTAACTGAAACCGACTCGTCCGATGGGGACGGTCATTTTCTTCCTTTCCCTTCGGGGCAAGGCTGGAGCGGGTTTGCCGGTTGCTTCACAGCGCGACCCAGGCAGGCGGTGAGCCCGCTCCTACCCTTCGGGGTTCAGCCAATCAGCGGAAATTGTCGGCGTAGGCCTGAATCTTGAGGCGGCGCGGTGGAGCGGCGTGTACTTCCGCTTCGATCCCGTAGCGCTTGGCATAGTCCAGCGCTTCCTCGGCCGAGGCGAAGGTCAAGCGCACCTGGCTCTGGGTATCGCCCGAGCCGGTCCAGCCCATCACCGGATCGACCGCGCGCGCCTCGGACGGCGCGAATTCGAGGATCCACTGGCCAAGCAGGGCCTTGCCAGACTGCATGGCGTTCTTCGGGCGCTGAAAGATGCGTGCGGACATGGGGCGCGATTGGCCCCAATCGCTGCGAGAATCAAGTCCCCTTGGTGCGAGCTTACGCGGCGCCGATCTTTTCCAGCTTGGCCTTGAGCGCGGCCTCAGTGAAGGGCTTGACCACATATTCATCCGCCCCGGCGCCGATCCCGCGAAAGATGTCGTGGGTATCGTTCTTGCTGGTGCAGAATACCGCCTTGGGCGGGCGCGGGGTGGGCAGCGCGCGCAGCTGGGTGATGAATTCGATTCCCGTCATCACCGGCATGTCCCAATCGAGCAGGATCAGGTCGGGCATGGCCAGCTTGCAGCGCGACAGCGCTTCCTCGCCATTCTCTGCTTCGATCACGGTGTAGCCGAGGCTTTCGACGATCTGGCGCGAGATCCGGCGCACCACACGCGAATCGTCGACGATCAGGCAATTGCGGCTGACCGGGGCAGCGGCGACCGCAGGCTGCGGGGCAGACACCGGGGCTGCTTCGGCAAGCGGCGGCCGCTTGCTCGGAAAAGTCGCTGTCGCAGCCGGTTCCGGGGCAGCCGGAAGCTCAGGCTGGGGAATTGCGGCGCGGCCGATCCTTTCGGCGCCGGACGGGGAATTGATCCGCTTGATAAGATCGCGCATCGCCGCCTCCGTCAGCTGACGAGCGGAGCGGGCTCGCCGCTCAGTTCGCCGGAGGTCTTGCGCACGTGCAGGTAGGGCACCCAGACATCGCCGAAGTCGGCCTTCTGATACCACAGGTCGAGCACGTCATAGGACGCCCAGAAGCCGCTCGGCTCCTGCAGGCGGATGCCCTCTCCGATCCGGGGCACCGCGCTGAAGCGCAGGCGCTGCTGGCTCTGGTAGGTCTCGTTCTGGATTTCGACTTCGATCACGGCTTGCTTTCCCCCGCTTCAGCGGCAGTCCGTAAGGCCAAATACTTTCAGAATTCCCAAAACGGGCGCGCCCGGCGGGGAAAATGATTACCGCGCGCCTGCGGGCTTTCCCTGGCCGCGCTCAAAGGCGTTGCGGGTCTTGAGGCTCGGCGCCTCGGTCCAGGGCTGGTCGGGCCAGCGGTGCTTGGGATAGCGGCCCTTCATCTCGCGCTGCACGTCCTTCCACGATCCGCGCCAGAACCCCGGCAGGTCGCGCGTTGTCTGGAGCGGCTTCCCGCCCGGATCGGTAAGCTTCAGCAGCAAGGGCTGCGGCGACGAGCCGAAACCGGGGTGGCTGTCGAGACCGAACAGCGCCTGAACCCGCAGTTCCACGCTCGGTCCACCGGGATCGTCATAGTCGATCGCATGGCTGGTGCCCGCCGGTGACGCGAACTGGGCCGGAGCCAGCTGGTCCAGCTGTTGTTGCGCGGCCCAATCGAGCCGCGAGCGTATCGCATCGTGCAGCCGCGCCGGATCGATCTCGTCAAGCCTTCTGACCAATATGGGACCCAGCCAGTGCTCCAGATCGGCCAACAGCGCATCCTCGCCAAGACACTCGATCCCGGCAAAACGCGCCCGGCGCAGCAGCGATTGGCTCGCTTTGGACCAGGGCACCAGCGCCAGCCCTTCGCAACGCACCCGTTCGATCAGGAAGGCGCGGATTGCATCGGGATCAGGCGAAGGATCGGGGCCGCGCGACAGCGTGATGGCGCCAAGCCGCGCCTCGATCAGCGCCTCCACCCGGCTATCGCCGTCAATCCAGCGCAGCGTCCGCCGTCGCTCGATCCGATGAGCCAGCCAGCTCAGCACCTCACCCTCGTCGAGTGCAATCGCAGCGGTAATCCGGGCGCCCTTCGCCTCGCCCTGGGCAGCTCCCACCGCAAGCCATTCGGCCCGTGCCAGCGGCGATGCCGGATCGAGACGGAGACCCCTGCCCCCAGCGGTCAGCCAGTCTTCCCCGTTCGCACCGCGGCGGCGCGCGATCATCTCCGGAAAGCCTTCGGCAAGCAGGATGCCCAGTGGCACTTCACCGTGCGCTTCTTCGCCGGTCACACCGGCCGCGCGCCTGGCCCAGCCCGAGGCAAGTTTGCGCGCCGCATCGGCCCGCGCCGAGCGGTCCACGTTCCAGCGATCGAGCCGCAGGGCCAGGTCTTCCCCGCCTCCGCCCAGACCGCGCTCCTGAAGCAGCAACGCCAGTTTTGCTGCAAGCGGTGCCGCGCCATGCTGCGCAGCATAGAGCAGCATATGCGCCTCTCGCGGAGCCATCGGCAGGGCGGCCATATTGCGCCCGTGCTGCGTGATCCGGCCCGCAGCATCGAGCGCGGTAAGTGCTTGCAATTGCACGGTTGCTGCAGCCAATGCCGCGCCTGGCGGCGGATCGAGCCAGGGCAGCGTCGCCGGATCATTCGCGCCCCACTGCGCCAGGCTGAGCAGCAGCGGCGCAAGATCGCTGGTGAGCATTTCCGGAGGATCGAATGCTGCACGCCCGTTGTGCGCAGCTTCCTCCCACAGGCGGTAGGCTGTGCCCGGTCCTTGGCGTGCGGCACGGCCCGCGCGTTGAGCGGCGGCGGCCTGGCTGGCGCGGTGGGTGACGAGCCGCGTGACGCCCGCGGCCTTATCGAATTCCGCCCGCCGCGAAAGCCCGGCATCGACCACCACCGACACCCCCTCGAGCGTGAGCGAGGTTTCGGCAATCGCGGTGGCCAGCACGATCCTGCGGCGGCCTTCGGAATCGCGGCGGATCGCGGCCCGCTGGGCGCCGGGCTCGCACTGTCCGTGCAGCGGCAGGATCGGCGCGGCGGGGAGCCGTTCCGCCAGCCGCTCCCGCACCCGTTCGATCTCCCCGACACCCGGCAGAAAAGCCAGGATGTCGCCGCTTTCCTCGCGCCAGGCAGTGAGGATTGCGCTTGTCATCGCCTCCTCGATCCTGAGTTCGGGCCGCGCGCCCAGCCAGCGGATCGTCAACGGATGGGCCTTGCCCTCGCTTTCGATCACCGGCGCGGAATCGAGCAGCGCGGCAAAGCGCGCACCGTCGATCGTTGCGCTCATCACCACCAGCCGCAGGTCGGGCCGCAGCACCTGGCTGCTTTCGATCGCCAGGGCCAGACCAAGGTCGGAATCGAGATGCCGCTCGTGCGCCTCGTCGAACAGGACGGCCGAAACGCCGGAAAGCTCGGGATCGGCAAGGATGGTCGATACGAAGATCGCCTCGGTCATCACCAGAACGCGGGTCCGCGCGGAACGCTTGCTGTCGAGCCGGGTGAGATAGCCCACGGTTTCTCCGGCCTTTTCGCCCAGCAACTCCGCCATTCGCTCCGCCGCCGCCCGCGCCGCAACGCGGCGGGGCGAGAGCAGGATTACAGTGCCCGTGCACCAGCCTTGATCGAGCAGCGTAGTAGCGACGCTGGTGGTCTTGCCCGCACCCGGCGGCGCGATCAGCACCGCGCTGCTGCCCGCGCGCAAAGCGGCAAGCAGATCGGGCAGCACGGCGTGGATCGGCAGGTCGCTCATCGCCGCGGCCATAGCCCGCCGATCACCCCATCGGGTAGCGGATTTCCTTCGATACCTTGTCGATTGCCTTCATCAAATCGTCGGGCAAGACCATGTCGGCAGCGGCGAGGATTTCGGGAAGCTGATCTTCCCGGCTCACCCCCACGATGGTCGAGGCGACGAAATCGTGCTGCTTCGACCAGGCAACCGCCATGGTCACCGGGCTCATCCCCGCTTCGGCAGCCAGTGCGGCGAAACGGTCCGCGGATTCGATTGCGCGATCGTTGGCAAAGCGCATCGCCATCGCCGCCTGGCGCCCGCCGATCTCGAGATAGCGGGAAAACCGCGCGCCCTCGGGCCGAGCCCCACCGCTGTATTTGGTCGAAAGCACCCCGCCGCCGATTGGAGAATAGGGGATCAGGCTGACCCCCTCCATCCGGCAGACTTGCGCCAGCTCGTCCTCGAAACGGCGGTTGTTGAGGCTGAAATTGTTCTGGATCGTGTGGTAGCGCGCGGTTCCCAGCCGCTCGGCGGTCTGGATCGATTTCATCAGCCCCCAGCTGGTCTCGTTCGAGCAGCCCAGCACCCGCACCTTGCCCGCGCGCACGAGCTCGTCGAGCACCTCCATCGTCTCGTCATAGGCCAGCTCGTGATCGGGCCAGTGGGTCTGGTAGAGATCGATGTAATCGGTCTGGAGTTTGCGCAGACTGTCTTCCACCGCGATCACGATGTTGCGCCGGTCAAGTGCGGTCATCCCTTCGCGCTTGGGGCTGCGAAACCAGACGTGGCTTGGCCCGGAAACCTTGGTCGCCATCACGATTGCATCGCGCGGCTTGGTCTTCATCCAGCGGCCGACGATCTCTTCGGTGCGCCCGACCCATTTGGCATCGGGCGGGACCGGATAGCCCTCGGCGGTATCGTAAAAGTCGATCCCAGCTTCAAAACACTGATCGAGCACCCGGTGCGCCAAGGCCTCATCGGCCTGGCTGCCGAAGGTCATGGTGCCCATGCAGATATCGGAAACGACGATCGCGGACTTGCCGAGGCGGCGGCGTTGCATCTTGCGGATTCTCCCGGCCTATGGGTTGTTCTGTGCAACCCAAGGTGGCCGGTGAGCAAGGCGCGGTCAAGCGCCGACGCGGTTCAGAACCGCCGCGCCACCGCGAATTCGGCCGCTTCGGCCATGGCGGCGCGAGCCTCGCTGGCGGGGAAGCAGGCAATTGCGTCGATCGCACGCTGGGCAAAGTGGCGCGCGCGGTCACGCGTGGCGCTCACCGCGTCATGGCGGGCAATCAGCTGCACCGCGTGGGCCAGATCCGCATCTGACGTGCGATGGCCGCCAATCGCGTCCTTCCAGAAGGCGCGCTCCTCGGCATTGCCGCGGGCATAGGCCAGGATCACCGGCAGGGTCATCTTGCCCTCGCGGAAATCGTCGCCCTTGCCCTTGCCCATCTCGAATGCTTCGGAATCGTAATCCATCGCATCGTCGACCAGCTGGAAGGCAATACCCAGGTTGCGCCCGTAATCGTCAAGCGCACGCTCCTCCGCCTCGCTCCTTTCAGCGACCACGGCGGCGATCCGCGTGGCAGCGGCAAACAGTGCGGCGGTCTTGGAACCGATGATCGAAAGGTAGCGTTCCTCGCTGGTCTCGATCTGGCGCGCGGCGGTGAGCTGATCGACCTCGCCTTCGGAGATCACCGAGCTGGCGTTCGAGAGGATCTTGAGCACTTTCAGGCTGCCGTCCTCGACCATCAGCTCGAAGCTGCGGGTGAAGAGAAAATCGCCCACCAGCACGGTGGCCGGGTTGCCGAAGATCAGGTTGGCGGCGGCCTTGCCCCGGCGCAGCTCCGATCCGTCAACCACATCGTCGTGGAGCAGCGTGGCGGTGTGGATGAATTCCACCGCAGCGGCGAGCTTGTGGTGGCGCGTGCCGTGGTAATCGCACAGCGCCGCGCCCGCCAGCGTCAGCATCGGGCGCATCCGTTTGCCCCCGCCCGAGATCAGATGCCCGGCCAGCGCGGGGATCAGCGGGATCTCGCTCTGCATGCGGTCAAGGATCACGGCATTGACGGCGTTCATGCCCTGGGCGGTCAGCGCCATGATCGGGCCAAGCGAAGGTTCGCTGGCACGCGGGCGCAGGGGGATGACATCGGCGCTCATTTCAGGGCGCCATTGCGCCCGCCGGACGGATAAGGCAAGCGTGGAAATACCGACATTCCCGTGCTAGCGAGCCCCGTGATGAGCCAGACCCTGCCCGATCCCACCCCCGACCGCGCGCTCGCAGGCTTTCGCGCCAGCATCGACAATATCGATGCCGCGCTGATCCATATTCTTGCCGAACGCTTCCGCATCACCAAGGCAGTGGGTGCCTACAAGGCCGAGCATGGCCTCCCGGCTTCGGACCCCGGGCGCGAGGAACGCCAGATCGCGCGGCTGCGCAAGCTGGCCGAAGATGCCCAGCTCGATCCCGATTTCGGCGAGAAATTCATCCGCTTCATCATCGACGAAGTGATCCGTCACCACGAACAGGCGGCGGGGAAGTAGCTAGGCTGTCGACGGTTCGCCGCACAGTGCGGCGATGGTTGAGAGCGGGATCAGCACACTGGCGGCGGCCAGCGCGATCAGCACCAGGCCCGCGAACACCTGCAAGCGCTGGTTCTCGCCCAGCCGCCGCAGCGAGCCGATGCCCAGCACCGTGGCGGTAAGCGCGGGAACCGTGCCCAGCGCGAACCCGGCCATCACCGCCGCCCCGGCGCTGGCCTTGCCCGCCGCCATTGCGAAAACCAGCGTGCCATAGACCATCCCGCAAGGCACGAAGCCCCAGCCCATCCCGGCAACCAGCGGCGCCAGCACCCCGCCCAGCGGAAGCGCGCGCCGCAGCCGCTCAAAGCCTTGCGAAATGGCGTGAAACAGCCGGTCGAGCAGCCCCAGTGGCGGAGCAAAGCCGGTCAGCGTCAGCCCGATCCACCCCAGCGAAAGCGCCGCGCCGGAACGCAGCAGCAAATAGAGCGTTGGACTGTCGAACCGGGTCAGCAGTACCGCGCCGAATGCCGCCACCAGTGCCCCCATCGCGGCATAGGACAGACCCTTGCCCAGCTGGATCAGACCGAAGGTGCGCAGCCGCGCCACATTGCCGCCATCCGGCGCCCCGGCCAGAAACAGCGCCGATGCAATCCCCCCGCACATGCCAAGGCAGTGCAGGCTGGATGCCAGGCCCAATGCCAGGCCACCGGTGAATGTCAGACTGGTGAGGCTCATCCCGCCGCCCGTGGCAACCGCAGTTTGACCAGCAGACCGCCAAGGTCGTCGCTTTCCTCCAGCGTCACGCCGCCGCCATAGATCTCGGCCACGTCGCGCACGATGGCGAGGCCGAGGCCAGTGCCGGGCTTGCCGGTATCGAGCCGCGCCCCGCGATCGAAGATGCGGGTGCGTTCGGCTTCGGGGATGCCGCTGCCGTCGTCTTCCACCCAGATCTCGCACCAGCCGGGCTCGGCGGTGGGATCTATCGTCACGAACACCGAGCCGCCGCCATATTTGGCCGCATTCTCGATCAGGTTGCCGAGGATCTCGTCGAGGTCCTGGCGCTCGATCGCCACCTGGGCGTCGCGCTTGCCATCAAGATCGAAGCGCGTCTGCTCGTAGAGCCGGGTTACCGCGCGTAGCACCGCCTCGACGCTTTCGGCGACATTGGCGCGGGCCTGCCCCGCCCCGCGCCGTCCAACCGCGCGGGCGCGGGCGAGATGGTGATCGACCTGGCGGCGCATCACCGCCGCCTCGCGGATCACGGTTTCGGCCAGATCGGGCGCCTGCGCGGTGGCCGCGTTCATCACCACGGTGAGCGGGGTCTTGAGCGCGTGGGCAAGATTGCCGGCATGGGTGCGCGCCTCCTCGGCCTGGCGCTCCGAATGGGCCAGCAGCGCGTTAAGCTCCTCGACCAGCGGCTGCACCTCGAGCGGGAGCGGATCGGTCACCCGGTTGGTCCCGGCGCTGCGCATGTGCTGGATCGCCCGGCGCACCCCGCGCAAGGGGCCAAGGCCATACCAGGTCTGCGCCATCGCCATCAGGAACAGCCCCAGCCCCAGCACCAGAAAGCTCCAGGCGAGGATAGAGCGGATCTTGGCGATCTGGTTGTCCAGCTCGACCCGGCTCTGCGCGACGCTGAACCACCATTTGGTGTCGCTGCCCGGCAGGATGATCGAACGCTCGATCACCCGCAGCGGCTCACCCGCGAATTGATCGGAATCGTAGGTATGCGGCTTCATGTCGAAGTGATCGGCGCGGACCTGCAACGAGCGATCCCACAGCGAGCGCGAGGGAAAATCCTCATGCCCCGTTCCGCTGATCTGCCAGTAGAGCCCCGAATTGGGCTCAAGGAAGCGCTGATCGCCAAGCGGGCGGTTGAAAAACACCTCGCCATCGGGGCCAACCTCGGCTGAACCGATCATCGCGGTGAGCATGTAGCCCATCTGATCGTCGAAATTGCGGGTAACAAGCCCGGTCAGGGTGCGATCGAGCGCCAGCCCGCCCAGCAGCAGCAGGACGGTGATCCACCCCGCCGCGATCAGCATCATGCGCCGCGCGAGCGAGCCGGTATGCGGCACGCCGGGGGCGGCGGCAGGCGCCTTGGCTTCCTGCCCGCTCATCCCTGTCCTATCCCCGGCCGGGGCCGGCCGGATCGTCGAGACTGTAACCGAGGCCGCGGATGGTGGTGATCACATCGGCGCCCAGCTTCTTGCGAATCCGGGTAACGAAGACCTCGATAGTGTTCGAATCGCGATCGAAATCCTGATCGTAGATATGCTCGATCAGCTCGGTGCGGCTCACCACCTTGCCCTTGTGGTGGAGCAGATAGGACAGCAGCTTGTATTCCTGCGCGGTCAGCTTGACTGGTTCGCCGTTCAGCGTGACCCGGCCCGAACGGGTATCGAGCCGCACATCGCCCGCGGTTAGCTCGCTGCTGGTATTGCCAGAGGCGCGGCGGATCAGCGCGCGCAGGCGGGCGATCAGCTCCTCGGTCTGGAACGGCTTGGCAAGGTAGTCATCGGCCCCGGCATCGAGCCCCGCCACCTTGTCCGACCAGCTATCGCGCGCGGTCAGCACCAGCACCGGGAACTTGCGGCCTTCCTTGCGCCACATCCCCAGCACGGTCAGACCGTCGATCTCGGGCAGGCCAAGATCGAGGATCACCGCGTCGTATTCCTCGGTGCTGCCCATGAAATGGCCGTCTTCGCCATCGGTCGAAAGATCGACCGCATAGCCATTGGCCTCAAGCGTGGACTTGAGCTGGCGCCCAAGCGTGGGTTCGTCCTCGACGATCAGGATGCGCATGGCAGGTTCCCCGGTTGCATGCCGGTCAAATGGGGCGAAAGGCCAGCAGCGTCAAGCAAGTGACCCGCGCTTTTCCCGCTATTGGCGCTGGCGGATGATGCTGCCAGTGCGGGCATCGACATCGACGAAGATCACCCGCCCGTCGCGAATGAACTTGAGCCGATAGGCCAGCGCGACCGGATCGTATTCGGGGCCAAGATACTGCGCGCCGTTCATCGTCGGCAGCACCTGGCGCTCGATCTCGCGCAGCGAGCGCACGTTGCCGGCGCTGAGTTCCCTGCGCGCCTGCCCCTGCTCCCCGCCGGGGCCGGACAGCGCGGGCACGGCGAGCATCAGCGCCGGGAGGGTGAGAACGAGGGCAATCTTGCGGTTCATGCGCCGCGCCTAGGCCAAGTGCCTTGAACCCTTGGTGAATGGCTCACGCCGAGCGCAGCTGTTCGACATAGCGCTTACGGATCTCGCTGGTTAGAACCCCCGGTCCGCCGTTGCCGATCGGGCGGCCGTCAACCTCGCTTACCGGGAGCACCAGCGAACCCGCTGCCGAAACGAAGGCCTCGCGCGCGGCGAACAGCTCTTCGGGGGTAAAGGCGCGTTCCTCTACTTCCAGCCCCATCGCGCGGGCGATTTCCAGCGTGCAGATCCGCGTCACCCCCGGCAGGACCGAATGATCGACAGGATGCGAAACCAGCACGCCGCGCGCATCGATGATATGGGCATTGGCGGCAGTCTGTTCGGTGATCATCCCGTCCTCGACAAACCAGGCATCGTCGAACCCGGCGTCTCGCGCGGCTTCCTTGGCGAGCACGGCGTAGAGCAGCTGCGTGGTCTTTGCCGAGCGCAGCGCCCAGCGCCCCTCGGGGTGGAGCATCACCTTGAGCCCGGTCTGCGCCTTGGGAATATCGACCAGCGCGGCTTCCTGGGTAAAGGCAAAGCGGTTTGCGGGCACCGGCTCAAGCGGGGATAGGAAATCGCGATCAGCCGGGGCGCCCCCGGTGATCTGAAGATAGACCCGCCCTTCGGCAAGCTCGTTGCGCTCGATCAGACCGGCAATGACCGCGGGCCAGTCGGTTTCGTCATGAATTCGCGAGAGCGCCTTGGAACGCTCCAGCCGGGCGCCGTGGTACTGCCAGTTGCAGTAGCGCCCGTCGATCACCGGGGTAACCTCGTAAACCCCCTGCCCGAACAGCAGCGCACGATCGAAGATCGGCACCTTTGCTTCGGTTTCGGGGACAAATTCGCCGTTTAGCCAGACTGTACGCATGATCGCACCTCTCAACCGGGCCTCGGCGCTTGTCAACGCCTCTCGAGTGCCGCTAGGGCGCGCTGCATCATGGCCGCCGCACCGATCCTTTCCTGGGAAGGCCTGGGCCTGCAACAAGGCTCGGGCTGGCTGTTTCGGGAGCTTGACCTGCACATCGCCCCGCGCGATCGGCTGGCGCTGATCGGGCGCAACGGAGCGGGCAAGACCACGCTGTTGCGGCTGATCGCGGGGCAGATCGAGGCGGACCGGGGCAAGCGCTCGATCCAGCCGGGAACCAAAATCGTCATGCTGGAACAGGACCCGTTCTTCACCGGCTTTGAAACGCTGATGGATTTCGCCCTGGCCGGCAAGGACGCCCCGCCCCGGCACGAAGTGGAATCGATCGCCGGGCAGCTCGGCATCGACATGGAGCGCAAGGCGGCGAGCGCCAGCGGCGGGGAGCGGCGCCGCGCGGCGCTGGCCCGGGCGCTGGCTTCGGAACCGGATCTGCTGCTGCTTGACGAGCCAACCAATCACCTCGATCTCGCCGCGATCGACTGGCTGGAATCCTGGCTTTCGCGCTATTCCGGCGCCTTCGTGGTCATCAGCCACGACCGCACCTTCCTCGAACGGTTGACCAGGGCCACGCTGTGGCTTGATCGCGGCAGTCTGCGCCGCAAGGAGATCGGGTTCGGCGGCTACGAAGCCTGGATGGAAGCGGTCTACGCCGAAGAGGCCCGCGCCGCCGACAAGCTCGACGCCAAGCTCAAGATCGAGGCGCACTGGCTCGAACGCGGGGTCACCGCGCGGCGCAAGCGCAACCAGGGGCGGCTGGAAAAACTGTGGGAAATGCGCGCCCAGCGCGCCGCCATGCTCAATCCCCAGGGCGCGGCAAAGCTCAAGCTGGTGGCCGACGAGGTCAAGACCAAGTCGGTGATCGTGGCCGACCGGGTGAGCAAGAAGTTCGCCGAACGCACCATCATCCGCGACTTTTCGCTGCGCATCCAGCGCGGCGACCGGATCGGCGTGGTCGGCGCCAACGGCTCGGGCAAGACCACCCTGCTCAAGCTGCTGACGGGCGAACTGGCGGCGGATACAGGAACGGTCACTCTGGCGAAAACGCTGCACGGGGTGATGATCGACCAGCAGCGCAGCCTGCTTTCCCCCGAGAAGCGGGTGCGCGACGTTCTGGCCGAGGGCGGAGACTGGATCGACGTGCGCGGCGTGCGCAAGCACATCCAGGGCTATCTCAAGGACTTCCTGTTCGATCCGGGGCTGGTCGATGCCAAGGTCGGCACGCTATCGGGCGGCGAGCGCAGCCGCCTGCTGCTGGCGCGCGAATTCGCCCGCAAATCGAACCTGCTGGTGCTCGACGAGCCGACCAACGATCTCGATCTCGAGACGCTCGATCTGCTTCAGGAAGTGATCGCCGATTATGACGGCACCGTGCTGATCGTCAGCCACGATCGCGATTTCCTCGATCGTACCGTCACCATCACGCTGGGTCTCGACGGTTCGGGCAAGGTCGACGTGATCGCCGGGGGCTATGCCGACTGGGAAAAGCAGCGCAAGGGCCGCGTTTCCCCGGTGCGTGCACCCAAGGCCACTGCCGAGGCGCCCCCCCCGCCTCCGCTGCCGCCGCCGAAAAAGGCCAAGCTCTCCTACAAGGACCAGCGTGATTACGATCTGCTGCCGGGCCGGATCGAGGAACTGCTGGCGGCAATCGCCCGCGACGAAGCCGCGCTGCACGATCCCGATCTCTATACCCGCGATCCCGCGAAATTCGCCGCGCTGACCAAAGCAATCGACGCGGCCCGCGCCGAAAAGGACGCGGCCGAGGAGCGCTGGCTGGAACTGGCGGAGCTGGTCGAAGGGTAACTACCCCGCTGCCAGACGCTCCCTCACGCGTTCGTCGATCCGTGCCTCGAGCATCGAGAGTGGCATCACGCCCTCTTTCAGCACCTCGTGGAACCATTGCAGGCTGAACTTGTCGCCCAGCGCGGCCTGGGCCTTGGCGCGATTTTTCACCCAGGCCATGTGCCCGATCTTGTAGGAGCAGGCCTGGCCGATGCTGATGCAATAACGCTCAACCTCGCGCTGGCAGCGCGGACGGGCAAAGCCGGTGGTGGCAACCATGTAATCGGTCGCCTGTTCGCGGCTCCAGCGCTTGTGATGGATGCCGGTATCGACCACCAGCCGCGCGGCGCGGAACAGGAACGATTGCAGATAGCCCGCGCGTTCGATCCCCGAATAGGCGCCCAGCTCGTCGGCCAGCTGTTCGGCGTAGAGCGCCCAGCCCTCGCCATAGGCAGAGATGAAGTTGTTGCGCAGCAGCATCGGCAGATCGCCGGAAAGTTGAGCGTAGGAACCCTGCAGGTGATGCCCCGGAACCCCTTCATGATAGGTCAGCGCGGGGAGCGAGAACTTGGGCCAATCGGCCACGTCCTTGAGGTTGATCCAGTAGATCGCCGGGCGGCTGCCATCCATGGAAGCGCGGTTGTAGTAGCCGTTCGAGGCGCCGTCCTGAATCTCGACCGGAACCCGGCGAATCTCCAGTGGCTGGCGCGGAATATCCGCAAAGGCCTGGGGCAGGCGCTGCCACATGTCGGCAACACCGGCGTTGAGGCTGTCGATCAGCGCCTTGCGACCGGCGTCATCACTGGCGAAGAGCTGCTCGGGCCGCTGGTTGAGCGCGGTCAGCCGGTCACCCACGCTACCCTGGGTCATATCGGCGGCCTTAAGGATCGAATCGAGCCGGGCCGTGATGTCGGCCACCTGATCGAGCCCGGCCTGGTGGACTTCTTCCGGGCTCATGGCGGTGGTGGTCGCCTGCTTGAGCGCGGCGGCGTAGATTTCTTCGCCGCGCGGAAGACGCCAGGCGCCATCGCCCGCCGCAGTCGTGCGGCGAAGCTCACCGATCAACGCAATCTGCCGGTCAAGCGCGGGGTAGACCTGGCTTTCGACGATCTTCGCTGCGCGCGCCGCCCAATCCCCGCCGATCCCCTTGGCTCTGGCCCGATCGGCCAGCGACGCGACCATGTTGCTGGCGGCGGGTGCTGCTTCGCGCAGCTTGGCCATCTGTCCCAAGGTCAGGTCGAGCGCCCAGCCCGGCGCGGTATAGCCGCGCGCCGACTGCGCCTTTTGCTCTGCGCTGTCCTCGTCGAGAACGGTGGCGAAGGCCGAAAGACGCGATAGGTATGCATCGCAATTGACGGCATCGTTCACCGGATGCTGCGAACCGAGAAAATCGGGAACGTCGAAATAGGCGCCGCTGCGCTGCGAGATGCGGTAGGGATTCTGCACCCCGTCCAGATCAAACCGCTCCGCCGCGATGGTGCGGTTTTCCAGCATGTAGGTGGCGAGCGCCTTGTTGCGCCTGCCCGCCGAGGAAAGCCCGGCTTCTGGCACCGCCTTGAGCTTGCCCAGCCAGCGCTTGTTGCGGGCCAGATCGGTATGGCGCTCGGCGGCGGTTACAGGCGAGAGCTTTGCACGCAAGGGCGCGAGCTTGCCCTTGTCGAGCCCCAGCGCGGTTGCATATTCGGGCGAATGGGCGATCCCATCATCGGCGATGGCATCAAGCAGCCGGTTGAGACCGGCATCGCCCTTGCCCCCCTTGGCCTTGGCCCAGGCGGGCTGCGCCGTCAACAATGCCGCCGCGCTGCCCGATGCCAGAAAAAGCCGCCGATCGATCATGTTCCGTCCCTTCCACACGCCCATACAGAATAAGGCCTCTTGGCAGGAAGGAGGGCCTGAAGGCAGCCTGTTCGACGAACGGCTTGGCAGCGCCGACGAGCGCTCAGCCGATGCGATAGAATCCAGCCACCCGATCAAGCGCCAGGCGCAGCACCAGCTTGCCGCTGCGCGCGGGCCAGGCCAGGGCGCGTTCGGCATCGGGCAGGGTCTCGCCCGCACAGACCACGCGCCACAGCACGTCACTCAGGCCCGGCCCGGCAGCGGCGACCGCCCCATCGAAGCGCTGGCGCGCGGCGATCTGGCGCTCACTGCCGGACAGGCCGCGATCCGGCCCGCTGCCCTTGATCCGCACCGCGTCCCAGCGCATCGTCACCCCCGGCGAGAGCTGGGCCAGCTCCCAATCGCGCCGCAATCGCTCCCCGGCCAGAAACTGCGCATCGCAAAGATGGCCGCGCGCATGGAGCCAGCCGAGCGGGCTTTCCGCAAGGTTGACCGTGACCGCGCGCCGCCCGCGCTCGGGCCGCCGCCGCACCGGGCCTTCGCTGGTCAGTTCGCATTGGGCGAGTTCGCGCTGCATAGTGTTCCCCTTGCTGAAATGAATCGCCAAGGGCTTGCCAAATCAGCCTGATTGTAGGAAAGCGAAAAACCAAATCGGTTAAAGGTTGCTCCGCATGATAAACCGCATCCGCGATATCCGCCGCGCCCGGGCCATGACCCTGGCCGACGTCGCCACGCGCTGTTCACCGCCAACCACGGCGCAGACCATTGGCCGCCTCGAAACCGGAATGCGGCAACTGTCGCTGGCCTGGATGAACCGGATCGCCGCCGCGCTCGATGTGGAGCCCGAGCTACTGGTGCGCGGCGACGACCAAGAAACGCCCAGCTATATTGCCCGCTTCACCGAGACCGGAGCCGAAGCACTTGCCACCCCGCGTGAGGCAGTATTGCCCGCAGCGCTGGGCAGCGGCGATCTTGTGGCGCTGGCGATCGAGACGAGCGCCGGCGAATACCGCGCGGGCGATCAGGTCTGGCTGCGCCGCCATGGCCCGGCGGACTATGCCCGCCTGCTCAACCGCGACGTGCTGGTGCCACGCGCGGGCGGTCGCTTTACCTTCGGGCGGATGATCGACCGGGATGAGCACCGCGTCGCCGTGCTTGCCCCCGGCGCGGGCAGCCGCCAGGTGGTGGTGGATAATCCGGCCTGGATCGCGGTGGCGGAAATGCTGGTGCGCAAGCTGTGAACAAGCCGCGCGTCCTTTCGCTTTCCACCCTGTTTCCCACCCCGGCCCGGCCCGGTTTCGGCAAGTTCGTCGAATATTCGCTCGGTGCGGTAGCGCGGCGCGGGGATATCGATCTGACCGTGGTCAACCCGATCGGGGTGCCACCCTGGCCGCTTTCCCGCCGTGAGCCCTATCGCACCCATGACAGTGCTCCGCAGCAGGGCGAGCTTCAGGGCGCAACGGTCCATTACCCGCGCTTTACGCTGGTTCCGCGCTTCGGCGGCGACAGCAACGCCGGGCGCATCGTGCGCGCGGTGATGCCGCTGGTGCAAAAGCTCCACGCCGAACGCCCGTTCGATCTGATCGATGCCCAGTTCTTCTTCCCCGATGGCCCGGCCGTGGCGGAAATCGCCAAACGGCTGGGCCTGCCCTGGTCGATCAAGGCGCGCGGCGCCGATATCCATTTCTGGGGCCGCCGCCCGGCCCCGCTGGCGCAGATGCGAGCGGCGGCACAGGGCGCGGCGGGAATGCTGGCGGTGTCCGGCGCGCTCAAGGGCGACATGGCCGCGCTGGGCATGCCCGGGGAACGGATCACGGTGCACTACACCGGGATCGACCACGCGCGCTTCACCCCCCTGCCCCGCACCCAGGCCCGGATTCTGGTTTCGGCGGTTCCCGAACTGGGGGTCTGGGTGAAAGGTCCGCTGGTGGTCGTGACCGGGGCGCTGATCGAGCGCAAGGGCCAGGGGCTGGTGATCGAGGCGCTTCGGCACCTGCCCGGCGTGCACCTGGCCTTCGCCGGTGCCGGCCCGGACGAGAACGCGCTGCGCGCGCTCGCCGCGCGGCTGGATGTGGAGGAACGGGTCCAGTTCCTCGGCCAGGTTTCGCACGATCTGCTGCCGCAGCTGCTCTCCGCCGCCAATGTCCTCGCCCTGCCCTCGGCCAGCGAAGGGATCGCCAATGCCTGGATCGAGGCGCTGGCCTGCGGCACCCCGCTGGTGATCCCCGATATCGGCGGCGCGCGCGAGGTGCTGCGCGATCCATCGGCCGGGCGGATCGTGGAACGCACGCCCCAGGCCATCGCCGCCGGGATTGCCGAAGTGCTCGCAAATCAGCCCGACGAGGAAACCGTTGCCGCCAATTCGCAGCGTTTCAGCTGGGAGCGCAACGCCGAAGAGCTGGCCGCCTATTGGCGGCGGCTCGCCGGAAAGTAGCGGCTAGGCGCCCTCGCGCGCGATCCGTTCCTGCCGTTCCAGCGCGGTCTCGGTGGGCACGAAGCTGGTCGAGGTTACCTTGAGCCAGACCAGGATCGGCGCCGCCATGTAGATCGAGCTGTAGGTGCCGATGAAGATGCCCAGCGTGATCGCGGCGGTGAAGCCGAAGATCACCTTGGGGCCCAGCAGCAGCAGCGCCAGCAACGTGATCAGGATGGTCAGCGAGGTCATCACCGTGCGGGCCAGCGTTTCGTTGACCGACAGGTCGAGTAGCTCGGGCAGCGGCATGCGGCGGAACTTCTTCAGGTTTTCGCGGATCCGGTCATAAACCACGATCGTATCGTTGAGCGAATAGCCGATGATAGTCAGGATCGCCGCGACGATGTTGAGATCGAACTCCATCTGGGTGATCGCGAACATCCCCATGGTCAGCGAAAAGTCGTGGAACAGGCTGAGCAGTGCCCCCACGCCGAACTGCCACTCAAACCGAATCCAGATGTAGATCGAGATCGCGATCATCGCGAAGCCGAGCGCCTTCATGCCGGTCTGATAGAGCTCGTCCGAAACCTTGCCCGAAACCGAATCGACTCCATCGACCCGCGCATCGGCATGGGTGGCCTTGATCGCGGCGGTGATCTTGTTCGCCATCGCGTCGGCCAGCCCCGGATCCTTCTCCGCGCCCGCAGGCAGCTTCATCCGGATCGAGACCTGGTTGGGCTGACCGAAGCGCTGGATCGTCGGCTCGCCATAGCCGAGCTTTTCCACCTCGCTGCGCAGCGTGGCAACCGGGGCTTCGGCGCTCTTCTCAAAGGTCACGCGGATCATCTGGCCGCCGATGAAATCAACCCCCAGGTTGAGGCCGTTCATGAACACCATCACCCAGCTGAGCGTTACCAGCACGCCCGAGACCAGGAAAAACGGCACCCGCCACTTGAGGAAGTGGATGTTGGTGTCTTCGGGAACGAGTTTGAGCAGGCGCATGATGGTCGGCCCTTAAATGTTGAGGTCATGCGGCCGCGCCTTGCGCAGCCAGCCGGCGACCCACATGCGGGTCATGGTAACGGCGGTGAACACCGAGGTGATGACGCCGATCACCAGCACCACGGCGAAGCCCTTTACCGGGCCCGAGCCAAAGAAGAACATCAGCGCGGCGGCGATGACATTGGTGATATTGGCATCGAAGATCGCGCGGCTGGCTTCCTTGTAACCCATCTCCACAGCCTGAACCACGCGGCGCCCGCGTTTGCGTTCCTCGCGGATGCGTTCGTTGATCAGCACGTTGGCATCGACCGCGGCGCCGATGGTCAGCACGAAACCGGCGATGCCCGGCAAGGTCAGCGTGGTGTTGAGCAGCGCCATGACCCCCAGGATCATCAGCACGTTCACCACCAGCGCGAGATCGGCGTAGATTCCGAACCGGCCATAGGTCACCAGGATGAATAGCACCACCGCGAGGGTGCCCACCCCGATCGCGATCAGGCCCTTCTGGATCGAATCCGCACCCAGATCGGGCCCGACCGAGCGCTCTTCCACCACCTTGAGATCGACCGGCAGTGCGCCCGAGCGCAGCGCGATCGCCAGCTGGTTGGCGGTTTCGACCGTGAAATTGCCCGAAATCCGCGCGGTCCCACCGATGATCGGCTCCTGGATCACCGGCGCCGAGAGGATCTTGCCATCAAGCACGATGGCAAAGCGGCGGTTGACGTTTTCGGTGGTCAGCTTGGCGAATTTGGCGCCGCCCGCCTGATCGAAGGTGATCGTCACGATCGCCGCGTTGGTGCGGTCATCGAAGCCCTGCTGGGCATTGGACAGCTGATCGCCCTTGATCCCGCCGAGGCGCTTGAGCGCAAGCGGAACCGCCCCGTCCTTGGCCGGATCGGCGAAGGCTACCAGCTCGTCACCCGGGGGCACGATCCCCTGCTGGAGATCGGAGGCAAGCGGCGTATCGTCGACCAGCTTGAATTCAAGCTTCGCGGTCTGCCCGAGCAGGTTCTTGAGCGCGGTTGGATCCTTGAGACCGGGCACCTGTACCACGATCCGGTCGGCACCCTGGCGGATAATCGTCGGTTCGCGAGTGCCCAGCGCGTCGATGCGCTTGCGGACAACTTCGGTCGCGGTGTCCATCGCCTGGCTCACCGCCTGATCGACCCCGGCCTGGGTCGGGGTCAGAACGATGCGGGTTTCATCGATAACGTTGAAATCCCAGTCGCGCTGGCCGGTCAGCTGCGCCCCGCTGGTCAGCGTCTGGAGCAGTTCGCGGACCTGATCGACCTGGGTCTTGTCGGCCACCAGGAAGCTGACCGAGCCATTGGCGGTGGAAATGTCGCCGACCCGGATCGGATTGCTCGCCTGACGTAGCCGCGCCCGAACGTCTTCCTCCATCGTCTCCAGCCGCTGGCGCTTGACCTGCTCGGGATTGGCCTCAAGCAGGATGTGGCTGCCGCCGGCAAGGTCGAGTCCGAGATTGACCCTGGGCGACGGCAGCGCCGCAGGCCAGGGCAGACCGGCGACCGAGAAGATCGACGGCAGCGCGGACAGCGCAAAGACCAGGGTGATGGCCCACAGCCAGACCTTCTTCCAGGTAGGAAATTCGAGCATCGTTCAGCGCCCCAGGAAATTCGTGTGCCGGATCAGTCGTTGGCCGGAGCCGCGCCGCCCGGCGGGACCACATCGGCGATGGTCGACTTGAGCGCCTTGACCTTGACGTTGGGTGCCAGTTCAAGGTCCACGTAGTGCTCGTCAATCTTGATCACCTTGGCAAGGAAACCGCCGCCGGTGAGGACCTGATCGCCTTTCTTCAATCCCCCCAGCTTGTTCTGCAGCTCCTTCTGGCGCTTCATCTGCGGACGCAGGATCAGGAACCAGAACACCGCAACCATCGCGATCAGCGGCAGAAACCCGGTCCATGTCGGCGGGCCGTCACCGGCCGGGGCGGCCTGGGCCAGGGTGGAAAGAAGGGGATGATACATGACGGTTTTCCGCTTTCGTGAAACTGTGTCCCGGCCAGGCCGGAATGAATTGCGCGCGCCTAGCAGCTACGCCGGGCGATAGCAACGCGTCGCCCCCAGATGGCGCCTCGCCGCGCCGGTTCAAGGGGGAGCAGGGACAAAGCGCGAGGCGCTTGCCATCGCGCCCCGCCCTGCCTATAGGCGCCACTCTCCGCCCCCATATGGCGGCGGCGGAGATCACGGTCGGGACGTAGCGCAGCCTGGTAGCGCATCACACTGGGGGTGTGGGGGTCGGAGGTTCGAATCCTCTCGTCCCGACCAAGTTTTCCAGGGGCTTAGCGGATCAGCGCTTCCCACTAAAATTCTCCAGCAAGCACATAGCAAGCACGAACAGTGGCTGGAACACGCCTCACCTCGCCTTAGTACTCATCGTCTGCGCCGCACCAGAATTTCATGTAAATATCTGATTTTAGACGTATATTTGACATTTCAACGGGAATCTGCTACCATTGCGGCGCAGCGCGCGCTTGCGCTGCTTTCAGCAACATGGTGGGTTTCATGGCAACGTCAGCACGGGTGCTGGCGCCAGCCGACGTGCGGCGAATGCTCGTTTACGTCGGGGATTGGCGCGCGGCAGAGCGCAATACCGTTATCATCCTTCTAAGCTTCCACGCTGGCTTGCGGGCCTGCGAAATAGCCGGGCTGCAATGGTCAATGGTGGCAACGGCGCGCGGCAAGATCGGCAATCAGATTTTTGTCAGCGGCACCATCGCCAAGAACGGGCGGCAGCGCACCATCCCGCTTCACCCGGAACTGATTTTGGCACTGCGCCAACTGTACCGGCTCGAGGGCAAGCCGACCAAAGGCCCCGTGATCCGTTCGCTGCGTGGTGGCCACATGACGCCGCGATCGATCGTCAACTGGTTCACCCAGCTTTACGGTGAGCTTGGCTACGATGGGTGCTCATCACACTCAGGCCGGCGCACGTTCATCACACGCTCGGCCCGGTTGATCGTCAAAGCGGGCGGCTCACTTAAGGACATCCAGGAACTAGCCGGGCATTCGTGCCTCACAACGACGGAGAGATATATCGAGGGGGATCGGGAGGCACAGCGCAAGCTGATAGCCCTGCTGTGATTACCCTGAAGCGCTTTCGCCGGATCGAAGCGGTGATGCGTGCCGAGGGCTATGGCCACATGATCGAATGGTCGGAAGCGATCCCGCGTCCAGCTCATGCCGAGACGTTCGCAGAGCAGGCCGTCTATGTGATCTGCAACTCAGGGATGATGAACCGGGTCGCGGAACCGATCTTCAACCGCTGCATGGCCGCGCTGACCAATGGAATATCAGCAACCGCCGTATTTGGTCATCCGGGCAAAGCCAAGGCCATCGATTGGATCTGGGGTGAGCGCGAGCAACTGTTTGCGACATACCTGGCTGAAGCAGACCCTATGAATTTCCTGCGCAGCTTGCCGTGGATCGGTGGCGTAACCAGTTTTCACCTGGCCAAAAATTTGGGCGCTGATGTCGCCAAGCCCGATGTCCATTTGGAGCGCTTGGCCCGCCGAGACCGGACTGACACGCACAAGCTATGCGCCCGCCTGTCCCGGCAGACCGGCTACCGCATTGCTACCATCGATACGGTCCTATGGCGCGCATGTGCAGATGGCCTGCTCGACTCCACCACCTATGAGCAGCACGGCTGGAAAGCCGCGTTCAATCCCAAGCGGTTCCTGAGCCGCATCTGATCAGCGCCATGAGCGGCGCGCAATAGGTCTAGCCGCTCCTCGCGGCGCGACACCTCAACCACACAGCCAAACTACGAGAAAGGAATGCAACATGCAGATCCAGCAACAGGAAACGTGTGCCCCGGTTCCGCGGGCCGAAATGATCGCCCGCCTCAACGATGCGTTACGGCGCGGCGACAGGAGCGCGATCGGAGCCAATGGCGGGCGGGTGATGATTACCCAGGGTATCGAGGCACTGCCCGGCTACAACCCCTGTATGGTTGCCCTGGCTCTCGCCACTTACGACGGCTTTGACAAGGACAACGATCCGCACGGCGAGCGCGATTTTGGCGACTTCACCCTGTTCGGTGCCGACATGTTCTGGAAAATCGATTTGTATGATCCGGGCCTTGTCAAGATCGCATTGAACGGTTCCTTCTGTTGACGCGTTGGGGGCCCCCACACGCAATGCTCAAGGATTGGCTTCATTCGTTCCGAGGTCAGCTGATGCACTATCCGTGCATAGACTTGTATCCGGTCGCGGCCGTTCCCGCGCACCATAATCCGTATTCACATCCCCGGATCGAGCAAAGGCGGATGCGGACCAAACTACTACTGGGCGTTTTCAGGCGCCATCAACTTTCCCGGTCACGCATCACACCAATCCGCGTCGCCTTATCGAGCCTGTTGCAACATAGGCATCAGGCGGCGCGGAGCTCGGCACCTTGAGGGACCAGACCGGTCTCCACAAAGCGCCAAAGCGCGATCAACAATTTTCGGGCGAGCGCAACGATCCCCACCTTTGCCGCGCGAGCGCCGTTGCCTTTGAACCGGTTGCGATACCAAACGGTCAGTTCGCTACTTGGCTGATATTTCAACCAACACCAGGCAAGTTCCACCATCTGCACACGTGTGCTTCGGTTACCGGCTTTGCTGATGCCCTGATCACGCGACACGTCGCCGCTGGCGAAGGGCGCCGGAGCTAACCCAAGGAAGGCCGCGACGTGTCGTCGGCTTTCGAACTTGTATGATCCGGGCCTTGTCAAGATCGCATTGAACGGTTCCTTCTGTTGACGCGTTGGGGGCCCCCACACGCAATGCTCAAGGATTGGCTTCATTCGTTCCGAGGTCAGCTGATGCACTATCCGTGCATAGACTTGTATCCGGTCGCGGCCGTTCCCGCGCACCATAATCCGTATTCACATCCCCGGATCGAGCAAAGGCGGATGCGGACCAAACTACTACTGGGCGTTTTCAGGCGCCATCAACTTTCCCGGTCACGCATCACACCAATCCGCGTCGCCTTATCGAGCCTGTTGCAACATAGGCATCAGGCGGCGCGGAGCTCGGCACCTTGAGGGACCAGACCGGTCTCCACAAAGCGCCAAAGCGCGATCAACAATTTTCGGGCGAGCGCAACGATCCCCACCTTTGCCGCGCGAGCGCCGTTGCCTTTGAACCGGTTGCGATACCAAACGGTCAGTTCGCTACTTGGCTGATATTTCAACCAACACCAGGCAAGTTCCACCATCTGCACACGTGTGCTTCGGTTACCGGCTTTGCTGATGCCCTGATCACGCGACACGTCGCCGCTGGCGAAGGGCGCCGGAGCTAACCCAAGGAAGGCCGCGACGTGTCGTCGGCTTTCGAACTTGTATGATCCGGGCCTTGTCAAGATCGCATTGAACGGTTCCTTCTGTTGACGCGTTGGGGGCCCCCACACGCAATGCTCAAGGATTGGCTTCATTCGTTCCGAGGTCAGCTGATGCACTATCCGTGCATAGACTTGTATCCGGTCGCGGCCGTTCCCGCGCACCATAATCCGTATTCACATCCCCGGATCGAGCAAAGGCGGATGCGGACCAAACTACTACTGGGCGTTTTCAGGCGCCATCAACTTTCCCGGTCACGCATCACACCAATCCGCGTCGCCTTATCGAGCCTGTTGCAACATAGGCATCAGGCGGCGCGGAGCTCGGCACCTTGAGGGACCAGACCGGTCTCCACAAAGCGCCAAAGCGCGATCAACAATTTTCGGGCGAGCGCAACGATCCCCACCTTTGCCGCGCGAGCGCCGTTGCCTTTGAACCGGTTGCGATACCAAACGGTCAGTTCGCTACTTGGCTGATATTTCAACCAACACCAGGCAAGTTCCACCATCTGCACACGTGTGCTTCGGTTACCGGCTTTGCTGATGCCCTGATCACGCGACACGTCGCCGCTGGCGAAGGGCGCCGGAGCTAACCCAAGGAAGGCCGCGACGTGTCGTCGGCTTTCGAACTTGTATGATCCGGGCCTTGTCAAGATCGCATTGAACGGTTCCTTCTGTTGACGCGTTGGGGGCCCCCACACGCAATGCTCAAGGATTGGCTTCATTCGTTCCGAGGTCAGCTGATGCACTATCCGTGCATAGACTTGTATCCGGTCGCGGCCGTTCCCGCGCACCATAATCCGTATTCACATCCCCGGATCGAGCAAAGGCGGATGCGGACCAAACTACTACTGGGCGTTTTCAGGCGCCATCAACTTTCCCGGTCACGCATCACACCAATCCGCGTCGCCTTATCGAGCCTGTTGCAACATAGGCATCAGGCGGCGCGGAGCTCGGCACCTTGAGGGACCAGACCGGTCTCCACAAAGCGCCAAAGCGCGATCAACAATTTTCGGGCGAGCGCAACGATCCCCACCTTTGCCGCGCGAGCGCCGTTGCCTTTGAACCGGTTGCGATACCAAACGGTCAGTTCGCTACTTGGCTGATATTTCAACCAACACCAGGCAAGTTCCACCATCTGCACACGTGTGCTTCGGTTACCGGCTTTGCTGATGCCCTGATCACGCGACACGTCGCCGCTGGCGAAGGGCGCCGGAGCTAACCCAAGGAAGGCCGCGACGTGTCGTCGGCTTTCGAACTTGTATGATCCGGGCCTTGTCAAGATCGCATTGAACGGTTCCTTCTGTTGACGCGTTGGGGGCCCCCACACGCAATGCTCAAGGATTGGCTTCATTCGTTCCGAGGTCAGCTGATGCACTATCCGTGCATAGACTTGTATCCGGTCGCGGCCGTTCCCGCGCACCATAATCCGTATTCACATCCCCGGATCGAGCAAAGGCGGATGCGGACCAAACTACTACTGGGCGTTTTCAGGCGCCATCAACTTTCCCGGTCACGCATCACACCAATCCGCGTCGCCTTATCGAGCCTGTTGCAACATAGGCATCAGGCGGCGCGGAGCTCGGCACCTTGAGGGACCAGACCGGTCTCCACAAAGCGCCAAAGCGCGATCAACAATTTTCGGGCGAGCGCAACGATCCCCACCTTTGCCGCGCGAGCGCCGTTGCCTTTGAACCGGTTGCGATACCAAACGGTCAGTTCGCTACTTGGCTGATATTTCAACCAACACCAGGCAAGTTCCACCATCTGCACACGTGTGCTTCGGTTACCGGCTTTGCTGATGCCCTGATCACGCGACACGTCGCCGCTGGCGAAGGGCGCCGGAGCTAACCCAAGGAAGGCCGCGACGTGTCGTCGGCTTTCGAACTTTCGGCAAAAAACCTCAGCAACCAACATTGCCGCGCTGTTCGGACCAATGCCCTTCAGCTGCTCAAGGCGAACCGCTTTCTCTCGGCATGGGAAGGTAGACTCCTCATGGAGCACAACTTCAGCGCGGTCCCGCTCGATGTCCTTGATCTGATCGTTGAGCAACGCGAGCCGTTCGAAACAGCGCTCAATTTGTCGACGAAGGTTTGGTGGCAAAGGCCGCCCATCGCCGGTGCGCATGTCGTCGAGCTGTTTTGACCAGTCACCGCCCTTGATGGCTTTGACAGATCGTATGCCCTGTAATGCAAGTAGCCCCCTGATCCGAGAGATAATTCGGGTGCGCTCGTGCACGAGATCGCCGCGCTCTCGCATTACTCTGCGCGCGTCCTCCTCCTCGGGGGAGGGCACGTCCACGACACGGCACACGCTTTTGTCGCCAGCGAGATAGGCTTTGAGGATTCCGATCATTGCTTCGGCGTCGATCCGGTCGGTTTTTGCGCGCCTGCCTCGCCGCGACACGAGGAAGCTGGCGGGATCCAGCACATATGTATCGATATCGTTCGACCGCAGTAGCCTTGCGAGCCAGAAGCCATCATATCCAATCTCGAAGCACAGGCGAATGGCGGCAGGTTCACCGATACGATCAGCGGCCTTGCACTCAAGATTGCGAAGGTGACTGATCAGTGCCGCGCTGTTCCCGGCAGGAATTGTCCGTAGCGAAGGCTTCGCGGCTCCTGGCGAGAGCGAAGCAACAAGCCAGTTGCGCTTGCTGAGCTCAACGCTGACAATGACAGAAGTCTTGGGGCAGTAATCTGACGACGAGTTCTCCATTTAGCGTTCTCCGTGGGGTTTGACGGAACAACGGCATAGCCGATCCGGCCTGCATAGGATCTATTACGATCCGAGCCTGACATATGGTTCGGATGATCCGGCCGACCCGGCACAAACTACGCGCGTGCTCACGGTCATGCTGACCAGCGAGTATTGAAAGTTAGTACCCAGCACTACCCAGCAAGGCGGACGGGGTGGTTTTCAGCGCGGAAGCAATTCGCTCGATGTTGAGCAGTGTCACGTTGCGCTCGCCCCGTTCGATCTTGCCCATGTGTGAACGATCAACACCGGCCAAATCAGCCAGGGCTTCTTGCGACAAGGCCAGCTCTTTGCGGCGCGCGCGCACAGCATCGCCTAGCCGCTTTAGAATCGGCGTTTCAGCATTTTTCCCAGAAGTTCGAGCCACTGGCTCAATCAACGGCAGCAGCGCCTATAGAGCCACGGTATTTACGACCCTTTCTCAGCCTGCTAGCGACATCACCAACAGAATTCGGAGGATTTCAGATGTTTGTCACCTTCACCAATCCGCAAACTGGAGAGCAGAAGATAGTAAAACAGGGCTTCAGCTGGATGCTGTTCCTGTTGACGGAATTCTACGGCATCCCCCTGTTCATTCGCGGCCTGCACCTGCACGGCACTATCGTCGCCATGATCGGCGTTGTCGGCGTGCTCTCGCCGAAGATCAGCATGCTCGTCCCACTGGCAGGGCTTGGGTTGATCGGCTCGATGGTGTTCTACGGCATCAAGGGCAACGAGCTCACGATGACCATGCTTGAACGCAAGGGCTGGGTTCGGACGGCTCCGGGCGCTCTTACCTTCGCCACTGGCGCGTCGCCGGGGGCACAAGCGAATCCAATGCCAATCGACGGCGACAAGGTTTGCCCGCGCTGCGCCGAAACTGTGAAGGCGGCTGCTATGGCGTGCAAGCATTGCGGCTATGCGTTCGTGCCTGGCACGCCAGTGCAAAGCTCGAACAAGCTGCTTAAAGGGCTGGGCATCGGCGCTGCCGTGCTTGTCGGGCTGGCTATTATTGGCACCCTGGTCGATCCACCAAAGCCCAGCAGTGCCACACTGGGGCCACCGGCAGACAATCCGTCTGGTTTGCAGGTACCAGAGGCTGCTGCGCTCCCGGTAACGGCGGCAGAGCTTTACCAGGATTACCAGGCCAACGAGCAAGCAGCGCAGCTCAAGTACGGCGCTCAGCCAGTACAGATCGAAGGGCGCATTTCGTCGATCGAGCTCGATGCGGCGGACGAACCGATGATCTCGCTGTACGCCGGGAGCGATTTCGCCGACGTAACACTGCACTTTGGCTCCAACTTCGCCCAGGAAGCGGCGAGACTGGAGAAGGGTGAACGCTTTATCGCCCAGTGCGCGTCGATCACCGAACTATTGGGTGCGCCGCAACTGAGCGACTGCACTTATGTCGGGGGTGGCGGCATTGGATAGCGCGTTTGACGCTCAAACTGCGTTTTGCCGATGGGACATCAGGCAGCGGGTGACGGCTTTTTTGGACGGTCCGGAACGGCAGCTTTTGCTCTTTGGATGCGGAAAGCGGCCCTCGGCTCTCAATACGTTTGGCCGACAGCTGTCGGTCCTGACGCCGTTGGCTTGCAGCATGATCCTGAGCCTCATTGCCCGCCATTTCCTTGGGTTTACGCATCAATCGGCTGTTGTGCGACATTGCGCCACTCGATTCCCCATCAGCTCGATTGCAAGCACCGACAGTTGAGGTGTGCGTACTGACCACCCTTCTAATTCTGCGAGTGTATCTGTATTATGACACAATACAGGAGACAAATCGTGAAACAAGAAGATGTTGGCGCGGCGATAAGGGCGAGCCTGGGCGGGATTTCGATCAGTGAAGCAGCGCGACGTCTCAAAGTCGCGCGGCCAGGCCTTTCGAACCTCGTCGCGGGCAAAACCCGTTTGACAAAAGCGATGGCGATAAAGCTCGCCAGAGAATTTGGACTCGATGGCGAA
This sequence comes from Novosphingobium sp., assembly GCA_024236215.1. Lineage (GTDB taxonomy): Bacteria > Pseudomonadota > Alphaproteobacteria > Sphingomonadales > Sphingomonadaceae > Novosphingobium. The sequence continues at coordinate 592,842 of JACKKX010000002.1, read as the reverse complement.
GCCCTAATGCGTGACCAGGGGCAGGTCGACGCCGGGAGTGTGCGCAATGCAAGCGAAGCTGCCAGTGTTGACGCTGCGTGGAAGCAAAACGCGGCAGACTATCACGACATCACATCAACGGACATTGCGCGCTGGGCTGAAACAGCGCGCTCCCGCACAGTGTTACCTGTCTTTATTCGACGATTGGTCTACTCGGTCGCACCCGATGCGCGATTGGTCGACTTTCCGGGCCATGACGCCGGACAACGACCTGGTTGGGACGGACGGGTCGATGCTCCGAGCTCCAGTCCGTGGGTTCCAGATGGAAACTCCGGTTGGGAGTTAAGCGTTTCCAGTGATTTGCAAGGCAAACCGACCGCCGACATTAGCGAACGCCGTAAACTGACGCTCCCTGAACGGCGGTCGACGACCTTTGTTTTCGTTACCGCACGGAACTGGCCCGGAAAGGACGTTTGGGCCGCGAAACAACGTGAAGCTGGCGATTGGCGAGATGTGCGCGCTTTCGACGCAACCGACCTTGCACAATGGCTCGATCAGTCAGCGCAAACTCAAGCATGGTTCGCGCGTGAGCTCAATCGTTCAACCGACGGATTGCGCGTCATCGACGAAGTCGCTCGCGACTGGTCGGGAGCCACAAAGCCTCCGCTCTCGCCGAAACTGTTCGACCCGGCGATTGAGGCATACCGAGCTCGATTGCACGATTGGCTGGCAGCACCGAATGAGCGGCCTTTCGTCGTTGTGGGAGACTCGGTCGATGAGGTGACAGCATTCCTGTCGGAAGCGCTTAAGGAGGCCGACGGCAGCTTGGGCGCAGCGGCGAGCGCGGCATGCGTGCTGTCGACACCCGACGCCCTACGTCGACTGGCGGCCGCAGCGCCTAATGGGGTGCTGATTACAGAGAATGCCGAGACCGAGCGCGCTGCGACCGGTTTGTTTCGGAGCCACCGCGTAATCATCGCACGGGCCCGAACGGCGGTAGAACTGGATCCAGACATTGCTCTCGAACCGCTTGCCGACGATGCGTTCGACACTGCACTCGAAGCAATGGGCATCGAGCGGGATGACTGGCCGCGCTGGCGTGCTGAAGCCGGAAACTCCCCAACTATTTTGCGTCGCCGGTTGGCGTTATCGCCTGAACTGCGCCGTCCAGGCTGGGCGCAACGCGCGGAATTGCTTCGCAAGCTTGTCCCGATTTTCTTCGCAGGAGCTTGGAAGCGCGATGTCGCAGGCGACATCGACTGTATCGAGCTGATGGCGAACAAGAAGATCGCAGAAGTCGAACGTGACTTGGCCGAGTTGTCGGGGCTTGAAGATGCTCCAGTGTGGGCATTGGGCAATTACCGCGGGCTAGTCTCGCGCAAAGATGCGTTGTTCGCGATCGCCGACGCAATCACGCCCGAAGACCTGGACGAGTTTCTCAAACTTGCAGAATTGGTCTTCTCACTCGACGATCCACAATTCGATCTGCCCGCCGATGAGCGCTGGCGTGCAAATATCCTTGGCAAGCGTCCCGAAGTCTCGGGTGCGCTTCGCCAAGCAGTCGGCGAATTGCTGGTGCTACTAGCGCTTTATGGTGATCAGTTGCTCGGCGCGCGCGTCGGAAATGTCGCGCCACGAATCGACGCGCTAGTCGCTCACGTCCTCAAAGGTGCGAACGCGCGCAAATGGCTTAGCCGACAAGGCGATCTCCAACTGCTTGCCGAGGCTGCCCCCGGCGCCTTTTTGTCCGCTGTTGATGCCGACCTTCGATCGGCTGACCCGCAGCTTCTCGCAATGCTCCGCCCGGTCGGCAGCGCTCCGTTTGACGGTCCTGATCGGACTGGTCTGCTCTGGGCCTTGGAGATCGTTGCGTGGAGCCGCGACTATTTCGTGCGCGCTTTCGATGCGCTTGCGCGACTTAGCGAAGTCCGGATTGACGACAACTGGTCGAACAAGCCGGAAAATTCGCTCTATTCGCTGGTGCGTTTCTGGTGGCCGCAGACGGCTGCTCCAATCGGCGACCGCTTGCGCAAGGTCGAGACATTCGCGCAAACTCGGTCGCATGCAGCATGGCGGCTACTGATTCGCCAGTTGAGCAATCACGACCACGCCAGCGAAAATGCGCATCCGCGTTGGCGCAACGATGCCGCCGGCCGCGATGCGCGGCCGGTGCACGGTGATCAGTTCGCGATGCAGCGGAAGGCGCTCGATCTGCTGCTTACCTGGCCTGACTATACCGTCGACCAACTTGGCGAAATGTTTGAGCTATTCCCAAGCGTGCCGGACGAAGATCGCAACACGCTTCTCGACCGCGCCGAAGCTTGGCTTGCCGGCAGACCGTCAGATCACGACCGTTCTGAGCTTGCAGAGCGTCTGCGCCGGTTTGTACTGCGCCAAGGACGGCGTAGCGACGACAAAACGCTGACCGAGCGCATCACGTCTTTTTCGGCGAAGCTCGTCCCCGAGGACCCGGTAATGCGGCACCGCTGGCTGTTTGCCGATTACTACGTTCCGGAATCGAACGGCGAGATTGAAGATGACAAATTTGACTTCGAAGCGCGGGACCGTCGCATTGCTGCATTGCGAGAGCAGGCCGTCGCCGAGCTTTACGCAGCGGAGGGGCTGAATGGGATCATAGCGCTATTGCGGAGCGGCAGGGCGCATGGTGCGGTGGGTAACGCGTTGCATGCAATTACTGACGCGTCCACCCACGCGGCGATCATCGACGCGCTGCTCGACTGGCCTGATCCTGGCATGACGCAGGCGATCGATTCTTGCCTTCTTTCGTTTGTCCATAGGTGCGGGGAAGAAGCGCGCGATGCGTTGTTTGGCGACGAGTCACGCGGCAATGCGAATGCGCTGCGCATCTTCCTTGGCGCACCATTCCAGCGATCAACTTGGGAAGCAATTGAGCTGCTCCGGCCCGCAGTTTCGACCGAGTATTGGAGGAAGGTTGCGATTCAGCCTTGGCATCTCGAAGCGGTAGACCTGACCTTCATGATTGACCGTGCGCTCGCCGCAAAGCGGCCGCTTGCAACATTTCAAGCGGTTGGAATGATGGCGAGGAAAATCGACCCGACGGATTTGGTTCGTGTGTTGCGCGAAATTCCGAACGCGGAATTGGCGGAAGCGAGCGTTGTGCGCATCGACCCGTGGCACATCGGCGAGGCATTGGCGACAGTTGCCGTCAATGACGCCATGCCACTTGCCGAGCGTGCCTCTCTCGAGTTCCTATTCTTTGACGCCTTGCAGCATGATAAGCATGGGACTCCGGCACTGGAACAGCTGATCACGGAAAATCCCAACGAGTTCGTGCATCTAGTCACGATGGTGTTCAAGCGCGACGACGGCATTGCCGATCCTTCCGATGAGGGTTCGGACGAACAGCGAGCCAAGCTCGTCACCAAAGCTTGGAGCCTGCTTGAGCACTTGAAGCGCATTCCTGGCACCCGCGAAGACGGCGGTATAGAGACCACGGCGCTGCTCGCGTGGATAATTGGGGTGCGCGAAGGTTGTGCAGTTGCCGGGCGGCAGGCATCCGGCGACCGGCGCATCGGCAACTTACTGGGCAAATCGCCAGCCGGTAAGGACGGTCATTGGCCGCATCAGGCGGTGCGTGAAGCTCTCGACGCGATCGGCACTGAGGAGGTCAAATCGGGCTTCCACATTGGGAAATTCAATAGTCGCGGCGTCCACTGGCGCGCGCCGGGTGGCAGTCAGGAACGTGATCTCGCCAAGAAATTTCGAGACGATGCGGAAGCTATCCGCGTCGATCACCCCTTCACGGCGCGATGCTTATTGGAAATCGCCGCCGACTATGAGCATCAGGGCCGTTTGCACGATACCGACGAAGCGGTCCGCAAGCGGCTCGGTAGGTGATAGGTTGGCCGCGCAAAGGCGACTTGCGAGCGCAGCACGCACAGGTCACGATGCGGCACATGAAGCACCATTATGTCCCGCAATTTCTGTTGAGCGGCTGGACTGATGGCACGGGGCGGCTTTTTTGCTTTTCTCGGCGAAATGGGCGCCTCGTCTGCAGTCGGAGGACACCCAAATCGACAGGCTACGAAAGTGGCCTCTATGCCTTGCTGGCGGACGTATCGGGGTTCTCTCGCGATATCGTGGAAGAAAAGATCTTCGCGCGGATCGACGATGGCGCGGCCAAAGCGGTTGAAAAGCTAGAGCGCCACGAGCGTTTGAGTGAAGCCGATCACATCGCCTGGACCTTTTTTCTGAGCTCGCTGCGCGTGCGCCAACCCGACACGATTGAATTCCTGCGGACGCAAGGCATGGCGCTGCTTCGCAAATCACTCGCGGATCGAGATGCTATTACACTGCCCGAAGGCTGGCCAACGACCCAAGAATGGTTCACAGAAAATCATCCTGGCATGCTGGAAGCCTCGCCACTCACCTCTTGGTTGCCGCGAATGATCTTCAATACGGAGGTGCTCGACGCCTTTGGTGATCTTAAATGGTGGTTCCGCGAATTCGAGCCAGAGGACGGAAGGCTGCTGCTGTCGGACCTTCCCCTATATTGGGATGGAGGTTTTTCCAGACCGGGCTTCCACATCCACGTTCCAATTTCACCGCACCGCCTGTTCATCGGGACGCGGACGAAGGAAACAGAGGCAGTCCTTTCGCAAATACCGTCGGCCGAGCTAATTGAGCGGGTCAATCGAGCCTCGATTGCATCGGCTTCACAACGCCTTTGGGCATCGTCACGCGAAGATGCGCATGCATTCATCGAGTCGAACCTCGACATCATGGGAGTGGATGCCGTTACAATGGCAGTGCTCGCGTCTCGCCAAGCCGACGAACACGACTAGCCGCAGATAGGCAGTATGAACCAACGACGGCTTCCAGCGATCAATTGCAGGCCTGCGAAGGTCGGCTTTGTCAGCGGCATCAGCCCCTCTAACTTCGGCCTAGACAGCGGCCAAGCGATCATCAAGGGGGATCCAGCGCCACCTCTTTTCAATCGCAACCTTTCAACTCGGCGCGCCGGTGGTGGTGGTGTTCTTGCGGTTGTCCGCCTTGTCGTGGGTGTAGGTGGTCTGGACGCCATTGTTGACCGATCCAGAATGCACGACCTGCACCAGGCGCCCCCTGGCGTCGTAGGTGTAGGTGATGGTTTCCGCGCAATGGGCGACAGTCGGCGCCAGCATCAGCACGGCCCCGGCAAAGCACGCAGATTGTTTCATCGATTCTCTCCGTTCATGCATTTTCTGGGCAATTTCGCTCAACAACTGATCCTAACGAATGGCCGCATCCTCTGCAAGCATGAAGGATGATTACCGTAGCATTTACGAAATAAGATAAGCAAACGAACGATTGAAGACCAAAAATGAGTGATTTTATGTAGAAATCGATCTCGCCACGCAGCAGGATTCGCATCATCTACTGATCTTGATTCTCAATCTTTTCACCGAAATTAGCTTGACCGAACAGGAAATGATCTTAGCGAACGCACATTAGCCGATTCGTTTTGCGGCTGAAGAATCAGTTGCGCTGGGTTTGCGAGGCAAGTCCATGCGCCAGGAAATCCGGAGAGATTTCATGAAGGGTAGATGGGTGCCTGGCTTTGGCTCGCGTAACATTGTCGCATTTGGCATTTGCGCACTGATTGCCCTCTTGCTCGCCTTTCCGGCGCCAGCCGTTGCACAGACGATTCCGGAATTTCGCAACCTTGACGAAAACGGCGTCGATCTGGGGGTGCGTGATCTCGTTTATTCGCTTGAAGAAGGTTCGATTGGGAGCGGCCCAGCCGAGCTGAAGCTGATCCGGCAGAACAATGTCTACGCTCCTTCGCAGTGGGATTCCTACACGTTCACCAAGACGACAGCCGGGTCGACGGTCACCATCACCATTGGGCTTCCCGATCGAAGTGTCGACGTGTTCCATGGCACTGGTGCTTCCACGAAGAACAATGGGGCAACGCTATCGGGAGGAGCGAACTCATATACCTACACCCGCCCCGATGGGACCAGTATCGTCTTTGACAGTATGGGCTACGGCACGGATGGCTCTTTGACCAGTTTCTGCGGCTCGGAAGGCACGATGACATCATGTGACCTGTTGCCTGCCACGATCACCTACCCAAATGGCGGTGTGGTTACCTTCAGCCACGGACTCTATGCCTATCCGGGTGTCCCGCAAAACGGCCAGCAAGTGACCCTCTACGGCCACAGGCTTTGGGCCGTGGCAAACAACTTTGGGTACAAGATAAAGTTCGCTTATGTTGGTAGCGGCCTCAACCCCAACGGATCTGGCAGCACGCCGCCGCCGGCCAGTTGGCTGACACGGACCTCCGCGAAGTTCTACAACACAGCCGTGAGCAACACGACGATCCAGGCGACCGTCAGCTATGCGAGCCCTTCGGCAGGTGTCACAACGGTGACCACGCCCGACAGCCAGGTTACCACGGTAACCGGAACGAGCATCCAGCGGCCCGGTGAAAGCACGCCCTCATTCTCGGCCACTACTTCTTCCGGACAAGTGACCTCAGCGACGAACAACGGCGTCACCACTAACTACTCGGTGGTTGACAATGGCACGACCCGAGCTGTCACTCTAACCGATGCGCTGAGCGGAACGCGCACCGTTGTGTTTGAGTCCGGTACCATGGGCCAAGGGCTCACTCATCCCTATTCGCGCACCGATGAGAATGGCAACACGACAAGCTACACCTACGATTCCGACCGCAGGCTAACCCGCATCACGTTTCCGGAAGGAAACTACGTCAACTACACGCTCGATGCGCGCGGCAACATTACCGAGACACGCCAGGTAGCCAAATCGGGATCGGGCCTCGCTGACATTGTTACCACGGCGAGCTATCCCTCAAGTTGCACCAATGCGAAGACCTGCAACAAGCCTGTTTCAACCACGGATGAGCGCGGCAACACCACGACCTATGCCTACGATAGCAGTACAGGAGAGCTTACCAGCGTTACCGGTCCCGCGCCCATATCGGGCGGTGTTCAGCCGCAGGTGCGCTATTCCTACACGACCATCGGAGGAATCGCCTATCTGACCGGAATCTCACAGTGCGCAAGCACCGCGAGCTGCAATGGCACTTCCGATGAGGTCAAAACAACGATCGCCTACGATGGCAACGGGAATCAGACTTCGGTTACAACCGCAGCAGGAGACAACAGTCTCAGTGCAACTTCCGCGATGACCTATGATGCGCGGGGCAACCTGTTGACTATTGATGGCCCGTTGTCCGGAAACGCCGATACGACCACCTATCGTTATGATGCGAATGATCGCCTTGTCGGAATGATCTATCCCGATCCCGATGCCTCGGGCTCGCTACCCAGACCGGCAGTGCGGGTCACCTATACGGCTGCGGGCGATGCAAGCCTGGTGGAATACGGCACCGTAAACGGCACGACGGACACCGATTGGGCCGCCTTTTCCTTGGTGCGAAAGGTATCCGCCACCTATGATGCAAACCATCGAGTAACCCGTACCGATTTGATCGCTGGATCGACCACATTTTCGGTGACACAGTCCGAATATGACGCATTGGGCCGATTGACCTGCACCGCAATCCGCATGAACAGCGCAATCTTCGGCTCGCTGCCAACCTCGGCCTGCATTTTGGGGACCGCAGGGAGCTTTGGGCCGGATCGCATTACCAAGAATGCCTATGATCCCGGCTCACGCCTGATCAAGGTCACCAGCGCCTATGGCACATCCGATCAGTCAGACGATTCGACGATCACCTACAGCGGCAATGGCCAGATTCTGACCGCCACCGATGCTGAGAACAACCGCACCACCTACGAATACGACGGCATCGATCGGCTGGTCAAAACACGCTATCCGGTCACCACCCAGGGATCGAACTCCAGCTCGAGTAGCGACTACGTCCAGCTCGGTTACGATGCGGCGAGCAACGTCACCAGCTATCGCACCCGGCGCGGCGAAACCCTTGCCTTCGTGTTCGATGCGCTGGGCCGCATGACCGGCAAGACCGTGCCCGAGCGTTCGGGCCTTTCCTCGACCAACACTCGCGACGTGTTCTACGGCTATGACCTGCTCGGCCGGCCAGCCTACGCCCGGTTTGACAGCGCCAGCGGCGAAGGGATCAGCTTTGCCTTCGACGCGCTGAGCCGGATGACCTCGTCCACCCAGGCGATGGACAGCGCAAACCGCACGCTTTCGTATCAGTATGACGCCGCGGGGCGCCGCACGCGGATGACCTGGCCCGATGCCGGCTATATCGCCTTCAACTATGACGTGCTCAACCGTCCCACTTCGATCACCGACAGCGCCTCGGCGACGCTGCGCAGCTATGTCTACGCCAATTCGGGCGCGCTGGCCTCGACCGGATCGGGTGGCGGGCTGGCAGCGAGCTATGGCTATGACGCGGCCGGGCGGCTGAGCTCGCAGGGGCTCGATCTGTCGGGCAGCGCCTCGGACATCACCGCCACCTTCACCTACAACCCGGCCTCGCAAATCGCCTCGACCACGCGCAGCAACGATGCCTATGCCTGGAACGGGGCCTACAACGTCAACCGCAACTACACCGTCAACGGCCTCAACCAGATGACCGCCGCCGGGGCGACGAGCCTCAGCTACGATGCCGGGGGCAACCTTGCCTCGGATGGGGCGAACAGCTTCGTCTATGATGTCGAGAACCGGCTGGTGACCGCATCGGGCGCGCATGCGGCCAGCCTGCGCTACGATCCGCTCGGGCGGCTCTACGAGGTGGTCAGCGGCGGCGCGACACTGCGGCTGCTCTACGATGGCGGCGATCTGGTGGGCGAATACGACGGCGCGGGCACGCTGCTGCGCCGCTATGCCCATGCCACCTCCTCGGGAGACGATCCGGTCGCCTGGTACGAGGGCAGCGCGATCTCCTCCGCCACGCGCCGCCTGCTCGGCGCCGACGAACGCGGCTCGGTGATCGCGCTTGCCGATAATGCCGGAGCGCCGATCGGCATCAACGCCTATGACGAATATGGTATCCCCAAAAGCGGCAATCTCGGGCGCTTCCAGTACACCGGCCAGGCCTGGCTTCCCGAACTCGGGCTTTCCTACTACAAGGCCCGCATGTACTCGCCCACCCTCGGCCGGTTCATGCAGACCGATCCCATCGGCTATGCCGACGGGATGAACTGGTACAACTACGTCGGGGGGGATCCGGTCAACGCGGTGGATCCGAGCGGGATGGACGAAGAAATCTTAGTAGTGTCAGCATGCTCGAGCGCGACCTTCATTAGCAACAACGGGTCCTGCGACGCAAAGGTGCTTTCGCCTCACTTACCTCGCAATTGTAATTCCGTATGTATCGCCTTAGCTATCGCAAACAAGGCACGCCAGAGCTTAGTCGCGATGGCTCATGCGGTGGATGCCGGCGGGACGCCGCAAAGTGGTCAGGTTGCTTGCTCTGGTTTTGCATACGTCCTGCGGGGTAATCCCAACTTTCTTAAGAGCCCCCACTATGGCGCCTTCGGATCGCTAATTACGCCTAACTCAGTGGCTGTTATACCGAGACAATGGTCTAGAACGGCACAATGGAATTCGTCGTACCGTTCCTTTGGACCTAATACCTTCGGCATCGCCAGCTCTGCCGATGGCAGCAAATCGTTGGCCTTCTCGGGAATAACGGATGTAGTAGACAACCGAGCGATCGCGCCCAATTCTCTCGCCGCTCAGGATGTGATTATGAGCCGAGCCCCAGGGCAGCTCATCCTAGAGGTCACTGGCGGTATAGATCTCGGAACCAATGCGAAGGTATTCCTGTTCACGGATAATCCAAACGGTTGTCCAGCAGGCACCTTTCAGGTCGAGGGAAAGTGAAAATGAATAGAGTCTTGCTTGCAGGTATATGTCTTCAAATTGCGGTGTCTACATCGGCGCATGCTTCGATGTGTGTTAACGGCCGACCCTCTTTAGAAAGAGAATACCGCGAATCCGAATACGTCGTAGAGGGCAAGGTATCCCGCATTGTACGGGATGCCGCGACTTCATACGTTTATGACGGTCAGATATACCACGATCGGGTTGATCGAGTTACCGTTCGGGTGCTCTCCTCGTTTAAGAAGCCTTCAGGAAAGACACTTACATTCGAGAACCCGCACAATTCGGCGGCGTTGCCAGTTCAGATTGGGCGAAACTACTTGCTATTTTTGTCTCGAAGCACTCCGTCCGAAGGGCTGCAAGTCGATACGTGCGGATTATCAGGTTTGATGGACAGAGAAAGGTATGAGGCGCGTCAGCAGTTAGGAAGATGGTCAAAATCGATGCCTCCCTTCGTCGTAAATCGCGACTAGCCGCAAAGTGTGAGAACGCGCGGTATTAATCCGTGCATGACGAACTGGCTTCGCAACCACTATGATGGCGGGAAAGGGTTTGACTGGGGAAATGTGACAATCAGTTCTGACTCCCCGCTAAAATTACGGTGACAGTGCACTAAATTGACAATCAGAGTTGGGGAGGGGAATACGCGGAATACGGTGCCACGTGCATAATTCCCTTTTTATGCCAGCGATGGACAGCGCCTCGGCGACGCTGCGCAGCTATGTCTACGCCAATTCGGGCGCGCTGGCCTCGACCGGATCGGGTGGCGGGCTGGCGGCGAGCTATGGCTATGACGCGGCCGGGCGGCTGAACTCGCAGGGGCTCGATCTGTCGGGCAGCGCCTCGGACATCACCGCCACCTTCACCTACAACCCGGCCTCGCAGATCGCCTCGACCACGCGCAGCAACGATGCCTATGCCTGGAACGGGGTCTACAACGTCAACCGCAACTACACCGTCAACGGCCTCAACCAGATGACCGCCGCCGGGGCGACGAGCATCAGCTACGACGCCGGGGGCAACCTCGCCTCGGATGGGGCGAACAGCTTCGTCTACGATGTCGAGAACCGGCTGGTATCCGCCTCAGGCGCGCATGCGGCCAGCCTGCGCTACGATCCGCTCGGGCGGCTCTACGAGGTGGTCGGCGGCGGCGCGGTGCTGCGGCTGCTCTACGATGGCGACGATCTTGTGGCTGAATACGACGGCGCGGGCACTCTGCTCCGGCGCTATGCTCACGCCACCTCCTCGGGAGACGATCCGATTGCCTGGTACGAGGGCAGCGCGATCTCCTCCGCCACCCGCCGCCTGCTCGGCGCCGACGAGCGCGGCTCGGTGATCGCGCTTGCCGACAACGCCGGGGCGCTGATCGGCATCAACGCCTATGACGAATATGGTATCCCCAAAAGCGGCAATCTCGGGCGCTTCCAGTACACCGGCCAGGCCTGGCTTCCCGAACTCGGGCTTTCCTATTACAAGGCCCGCATGTACTCGCCCACCCTCGGCCGGTTCATGCAGACCGATCCCATCGGCTATGCCGACGGGATGAACTGGTACAACTACGTAGGCGGGGATCCGGTCAATGCGGTGGATCCGAGCGGGTTGTACGAAGAAATCTTAGTAGTGTCAGCATGCTCGAGCGCGACCTTCATTCGCAACAACGGTTCCTGCGACGCAAAGGTGCTTTCGCCTCACTTACCTCGCAATTGTAATTCCGTATGTATCGCCTTAGCTATCGCAAACAAGGCACGCCAGAGCTTAGTCGCGATGGCTCATGCGGCGGATGGCGGTGGGACGCCGCAAAGTGGGGACAACACGATTGTAGTCACCGGGTCGATTGCAAATCAGGTTGATGCCACAGAATGCACAGGATGGTGTGAAGTTCTCTGGGTTTTAGGAATAATTGATCCAGTATACACACACCCGGGAAGTGGTGGCGGTGGCGCGAGTGGGAGCTGGGGGCCATGCTGCTTTACAGCTGGGACACTGGTTTCGACGCCGACAGGTCTTAGGCCCATCGAAGAGTTGGAGATTGGCGATCTGGTCATCTCACGCAGCGACGTAACGGGGGAGACCGAAGCCAAGCCGATCGTCGGAATTACCCCAGCACACGAAAGGCGAATCTGGACGGTCACCGTTTCCTATCAGGACGAGGCAGGTGATTGGCGCGATGAAACCTACGAAACGACCGACGATCACCCTTGGAGGACGGCAGACAACCAATGGGTTGTTAGCGCAGAATTGGAAGCGGGCCGAAGGCTGGCTCGTGAAGACGGGATCGCCGTTGTCGTCGATGTCATCGACACCGAAGCCACCAAGCTAACCTACAATCTCGAAATCGCTGACTTCCATACCTACTTTGTGGGCGAGGCAGAAACGTGGGTCCACAATGAATGCACCAAGGCGACATCACCGGTGTGGCAAAGGCTGCGTCCTTGGCGGGGCAAAACGAAAACTGATGGAAGTCGCTATTACGAGTGGGATTACACTCACAACAACATCGAAGTATATGATCGCCGCGGGAATCACCAAGGCGTGATGGACCCAGTTAGTGGCGCTATGATCGGCCCTCCGGTTCCTGGAAGAACGATCAATGTGCGATAATCAGTTTTGCTGTGACCAAATGGCGATACAAATCTCAAATGGCCTTGTGAGATATGATGAGCGGTTTGACGAATACAGCATTATCGTACGGGTGAACGAGTCCGTGGAAGTCAACCAGCATATTAGCTTCTGCCCATGGTCGGGTGATAAGTTGCCGATTGGAGTTCGCGATCAATGGTTTGATGAGTTGGAAGCTCAGGGCATCGACCCTCTGAACGATCCAATTCCTGAATCATATCAGTCGAAGAAGTGGCGAGAGAGCTCGTAGTTACAAGGGTCTGCATAATCCTCATTGACCGTTCCGCCTGAGGTTGCGGCCCGCTCCATGCGATCGAGGGGCTGGAGACCGGCATGGCACGGGCGGTCGCAATCACCGGAGCGAGGCGCGCGAAAGGGAAGCGGTAACCCGGCACACCGTACGCGAAGCTTCGCTGGTGCAAGGTATTGATGTTGCGAGGGAAAGAGGCGATTTTGGGGTGTGGCAGCATCTCAATCAGAAATGACTTGCGACCCGGAACTGATCCAGCTGGCAGCTAAGCCATTGTAATCGTGGTCTGAGCCCCTAGATTTCCTCCAGTGATAAGTAGAGTCCGGCCCTGACAAGGAGACGGACGAATGAAGCGGAGCAGGTTCAGCGAGGAGCAGATCATCGCTGTTTTGAAGGAGCAGGAAGCGGGGATGGCGACGGCGGATGTTTGCCGCCGTCACGGGATCAGCTCGGCGACCTTCTACAAGTGGAAGTCGAAGTACGGCGGGCTGGAGGTGTCGGACGCCCGGCGGCTGCGCCAGCTGGAGCAGGAGAACGAGCGGCTGAAGAAGCTGCTGGCGGACTCGATGCTCGACAACGCCATGCTCAAGGAGATCAGCGCAAAAAAATTCTAGCGCCCGGTGCCAGGCGGCAGGCGGTGGCTCATCTCCAGGAGGTCTTCGAGGTGAGCCAACGCCGGGCCTGTGCGGTGCTGGGCGCTGACCGGACCATGGTGCGCTATGTCAGTCGTCGGCCCGACGATGGGAAGGCGCGCGAGCGCATCCGTGAACTGGCCAGCCAGCGCCGCCGGTTCGGCTATCGGCGGCTGCACTGGCTGCTGTGCCGGGAGGGATGGACAATGAACCACAAGAAGTTCCGACGGCTCTATCGCGAGGAACGGCTGCAGGTGCGCCGCCGCGGCGGTCGCAAGCGGGCCTTGGGCACAAGGGCGCCGATGGCGATACCGCAAGGCCCCAACCAACGCTGGAGCCTCGACTTCGTGTCCGATGCCTTTGCTTGCGGACGCAGGTTCCGGATCTTCGTCGTGGTCGATGACTACAGCCGGGAGTGTGTGCGCCTGATCGCCGATACGTCGATCTCCGGCGCGCGGGTCGGGCGCGAACTCGATGCAGCGGTCTTCGAGCGGATGGCGCGGCCCCACACCATCGTCAGCGACAACGGCACCGAGCTGACAAGCATGGCGATCCTGCGCTGGAGCAAGGAGCACAATGTCGAGTGGCACTATATAGCGCCGGGCAAGCCCTATCAGAACGGGTTCATCGAGAGCTTCAATGCGCGGCTGCGGGACGAGTTCCTGAACGAGACGATCTTCACCAGCCTCGCACATGCCCGCCAGGAGCTGGAGGCATGGCGGCACGACTACAACCACTTCCGGCCCCACTCGAGCCTCGGGAACAGGACCCCGGCCGAGATAGGGGCAGGATCAACCGGCAAACCGTATTGGGGGCATGCCCCCAATACGGTTGTTGCCATCACACCCAGCGAAGGGCATCAAAACGGCCCAAGGCTCTACTCGTAGTTGGTAGAAACTGCGGGCTCAGACCACTGGGCCGGACAGGCCGCGCCAAAAGGTGACACCCCTGTCCGGGTAGTTTCGCAATAAAGATTAGCATGTTGTCGCGAAAAAGGTGACACATGCGCGCGTTTGAGTGTCACTTTTTTGCGCCCGGCGTGCGGGAGAGGCTGCGTGAAGCGGAGATTTCGACTGTCAAAGAGCGAAGGCCAATAGACCGGACGCGCAGCATGACAGGATCGGGAGGTGTAGGAAAATTCGGAGTTTGGGGATTGTCGCAACTGTCACCCTAACCTCCGTGACTTCGGCCACCGTGCCTTCCCGTAGCTTCGATCCACCGGAACTTTGCCGATCACCTTGAGCCTGTCGAAGGGCTCCCGATGGATTGGGACCCAAGGGCGCAATGGATGTTGAGAATGGTAGCGGAGGAGGGATCTAAAGAATCCACTTATCACACTGTAATAATATGATATTCTGGAAGACAAACCGTAAATTACCCCCACCGATACCCCCATTTTTGATCCTTTTGCGACGGGGTGCACCTCCCATGCGGCCAACCGGTTTGAGAGCCAAACCAGACCAGAGATGTGCATTTGAAGCGGCGAATCCGCGAAGCGGCACCCTGTCCGCTTCCTTGTATTTGGCTACGGCCTAGAAGGACCGCACCCCGTTCAAGCCCAGATGTCCCGCCGCGCCTCATAGCTGACGCCATTCTCATCGGCGAAATCACGAGTGGCGTATTGGATAATTCCCCGCCCGCCGCGCTGAGGGCGAGTAAGTTTCGGCGCCTCCATGCTGACGAAGACAGGTCCGGTAACCTGAGCCAGCGACCGCTCGTTCGGACCAGCTTCATTGGTCTCGACTCCCTCGTCGTCGGATGCGACGGGTGCCTCACCCTCGGGACGAACATAGACCGCATCCACGCGATGCCCATGGTACACGATGCACCCCACAGCGCGATCCTGTAGTTATTGAACATGGCAAGTCCCGCAAATCACTCCGGCGCTCTCGACATCACCTGCCGCCGGGACATTCCCAAGCCAGCGTGTCCAGCAGCCTGCCTGTGAGGCCGGCGCAATCCGCGCCGGCGAACGGGAAAGCTCCGTCGAGAGTCGGCCTGAGTTCGGGTTCAAGTTCGCGTTGCAGGAGCTGACGGGCCCGAAACAGCCGGGTCTTCACGGTCGCCGGCACGACATCGAGCGCCTTTGCCGCTTCATCGACCGACATGCCCTCGATATCTCGCAGGACGAAGACCAGACGGTACTGTGCCGGCAGTCGGGCGACTGCCTGTTCTATCATCTGCCTGACCTGCTTCAGGGCCAGTTCCCGGTCAGGGTCGTTTGCGGTCGCCGAGCCACGCATCAGTGCCTCTCTGTATTGCTCCAGATCGATGACGGAATCTGGATCGAGCCGCGCACGCCTGCGCCGGTCTGACCGGAGTTTGCCCAGCGCCTCATTGATGACGATCCGCGTCAGCCAGGTCGAAAGCGAGGACGCACCTGTGAACGAGGTTATCGCGGCGAAGGCCTTGAGATAGGCAGACTGCACCGCATCCTCAGCATCGGCGCGAGACTTGAGGATAGACCATGCCGCGCGAAACAAGCGCTGGTTGTTGAGCGCGGTCACCTGCCGGACAGCATTGGCATCGCGGGCGGCGATGAGCGCGGCAAGCGATCTGTCGTCCATTGCCGCATAGTCGATCAGGCGCAATGCAGTCATGCCAGCCTCCTTTTGCGACACGGTCTGTATCCGTTCGGCTCGCTTCATCTGCTTGGATACCACGGGCTGGCAAAGGTTCCGATCATGGGCCACGAGGAATGGCACCACTGACCGGAACCTTTGCGAACAGATGGCATCAAAGGGAGTACGGTCGCAGATGACCGGTGCGGCCCGCTCCACCAGCCCACCAGCCGCATGAATCCTGAAGGAGGATTTACGCACATGGAACACATTGTCTCGTCGCGCCGCAGCATGATCGGAATTGCCAGCACCGGACTGCTGTCGGTCGCAGCCATTGGCATTCTGGGCAATGCCCCTGCCCTTGCCCGCACCCACGGTCGGAAGCCAGGCACGGCGGCCCATCAGGGCGACATCGATATACTCAATGTCGCCCTCGGGCTCGAGCTGGAGGCAATCGAAGCCTACCAGATTGGCGCGGAAAGTGGACTGTTGCAGAAGCCGGTGCTTGATGTCGCACTGCTGTTCCAGGGACACCACAAGGGACACCGCGACGCCTTGGCCAGTGCGATCACTCAGCTCGGCGGTCACCCGGTGTCCCCCAAATCGCGGGCAGAATACCTGACCAGTCTGAACATCGCCGCAATCAAGACGCAGGAAGACGTACTGAGGTTGGCCCAGGCGCATGAGAAGGGTGCGGCCAATGCGTACATCGGCGTCATCCCCTCGTTCGGAAGCCGCGATCTGGCGCAAGTGAGCGCCAGGATCGCTGCCGACGAAGCGGCCCATTGGGCGCTGCTATCTTCGACGCTCGGCGAAAGTTTGCCCAAGGCCGCACTGATGTTCGGCTAGGGTCGCACCGCCAGCCGGTTTCCTAGCCTGCTCCCCCTCACCGGTTGGGAGATCGGCTGGCAAGTGTCGGGAGACATGGATCATGAATGCTCGCCATGCCCTGATTCCAAGGGCAAGGTTCCTTGTAGCAGCGAGTTTCGCACTTTGCGGGACAACGTTTTTCGCCGCCCCCGGTGACGCGGTACGTGGGGCGACAATCTATACCGCCAATTGCGGCAGTTGCCATTCACTCGACGCCAACCGCGTCGGACCTGCTCACCGAGGTATTTATGGCCGCAAGGCCGGATCGGCGCCCGGCTACGCCTATTCGACGCCTGTCAAAAATTCTCGTATCATCTGGAACGCAAACAATCTCGATCGCTGGCTTCGGGATCCCCGCAGCGTAATTCCGGGCACGAAAATGGCGTTTCGTTTGACTGATGCCCAGAAGCGTGCCGATGTCATTGCCTATTTGCGCCAGCAAAGCGCCGGAGTTCGATAACGGGACCGGTCTCATCAAAGTGTAAATCAGATCAGGTCGTAGCGTTGGGTGAACATTCGTGTTCAGCCAGGTATTCCGCCAAGACGCGAGCATGATTGATGTGAGGGTCCCGAGCAGCGTAGACCAGCGTCACGTCATGCTGGCGCACCATGTCGCATAACTGTGCGACGGCTTCCGGGTTTTCATCCAGTTCCTCGCGATATCGCTCGCTGAATTCAGCAAATCGGGCAGGGTCGTGTCCGAACCATTTGCGCAGCGGCACAGACGGCGCAATTTCTTTCATCCAGCAGTCAATTGCAGCCTCGCTTCGACTGACGCCGCGCGGCCAGAGCCTATCGATTAGAAGCCGAATGCCATCGTTTGGGTCAGGCGGTACATAGGCCCGTTTCAGGCTTAGAGTGCCCATCACAAGACGCCGCGATGCCTGCGCCCAATCCATGCGGGCGGGTCGCTTGCCGGGAAGGACTCGATCGAAGCTTCATCGACCAAGTCGGAAACGATGTCCGATTCCAGCAAACGACGAACCTCGAATCTGACATCCGCAGCGAGGACTGGGGGCGCCGCTCCTTCCACGCTATATCGCTGGATCGCCTGTCCGACGAGATCTTCCAGTCTGTCCTCGCCGGCCCGATAACGCATCGCGATTTTGCGTGCGATCCGCATCAACAGGTCGTTGCCGCCAGTGTCAGTCATGGAAGGCTCTCCTGCTAGGCGAGACTGAACAGCGTCACCATTGTTCCCAGTGCAATGCCGAAGACCATGATCATGGTTCCGGATATTCTAAGGACATACGTTACCGGATCGCCTTCGCCGCGAACAGGCCGTGAGCGCGGCGCGGACCACCCGAACAGGCGCCTGACAAATTATTGCCAAAACGCCATGGCGAACCCGCTAAGCTCAAGTACCAACCCAAACGCATCGACGATCAGCACCCGGGCAGACATGTCGCCTCCTCACGAACCTGCGCCATTCTTCGCTGGTTCAACCACCACATGCTGCCAACCCTTGTCCCAGTCCGACAATGAGATCCTGCTCGGCCTCTATGCCGACAGACAACCGCAGCAGATTATCGCTGATCCCGGCAAGAGCACGCGCCTCGGCGCCCATGTCGGCATGGGTCATGGTTGCCGGGTGGGCGACAAGGCTTTCGACCCCACCCAGCGATTCCGCGAGCGTGAAGCAACCCACCGCGGCGATGAAGCACTTCACGGCCTCGATCCCACCGACCAGTTCGAAGCTCAGCATCGCGCCGAAGCCGCGCTGCTGGCGGCTCGCCACGGCATGGCCCGCGTGCGAGGGCAGCCCCGGATAATGGACCTTCGCTACTGCTGCATGGGATTCGAGGTAGTGCGCAACGGCCATTGCGTTGGCCTGCTGCCACTCCATTCGCGGGAACAGCGTACGCAATCCGCGCAGGGTCAGCCAGGCGTCGAATGGCGCGCCAGTACTGCCCACGACGTTAGCCCAATGGCGCAGCGCCTCGACCTGCACGGCATCGGCCGCGACAACGGCGCCGCCGATCACATCGGAATGGCCGTTCAGGTATTTCGTGGTGGAGTGGATGACGTAATCGGCCCCCAGCGCAAGCGGCTGCTGGATGGCCGGCGAAAGAAACGTGTTGTCGACCGCCACCTCGGCTTGCACCTCGTGTGCCATGGTACAGATTGACCGGATGTCGACGATCCGCATCAGGGGGTTGCTGGGCGTTTCGACGAGCACCAGTCTCGGCCGCTCCCGAAGTGCCGACGCGAAAGCCCCGGCGTCAGCCTGATCGACAAGGCGAAGGCCGATCTGGCCAAGCTCGGCGCGGGCCTTGAGCAGGCGGATCGTGCCGCCATAGCAGTCGTGCGGGGCCACGACCTGCGCGCCGGCGGGCAGGCGGCTGACGAGGAGATCGACCGCCGCCATTCCACTCGCAGTGATTACCGCGCCTGCCCCACCCTCGAGCTTGGCGATAGCCTCCGCAAGGAGATCCCGCGTCGGGTTGCCGGCGCGTCCATAGTCGTAGGCTCGCGGCTGCTCAAATCCGGCAAATTCGTAGGTCGTAGAAAGATAGAGTGGCGGCGCGACCGCTCCAAACGCTGGATCACTGGCGACCCCGAACGCGGCGGCAATCGTCTCAGGGCAGCTATCGGCCTTGTCGTCAGTCATTGAAGAAACATCCTTCCGTCACCTCGCGGACGATACCTGCGCGGATGGTGAAATCACCGAAGCGCTCGTCCGGCTTCCGTTCGCGGGAATAGCGGCCAATCACATCGTCCATGAGTTCGAGGATCGCCGCCTCGCCCACATTCTCGCGCACCATGCGATTGAGACGCTGGCCGTGGAAGCCACCACCGAGATAAAGGTTGTACTTGCCCGGCGCCCGGCCGGTCAAACCGATCTCGGCGATGTAGGGCCGCGAACAGCCGTTCGGACAACCGCTCATGCGGATCGTGATCGGTTCGGCAGACAGACCATGGCTCGCCAGGATGCTCTCGATCCGGGCGATCAACGATGGCATGTACCGCTCGCTTTCCGCCATGGCGAGGCCGCAGGTGGGCAGGGCGACGCAGGCGATGGCATTGCGGCGCAAGGCAGAGAATGTGTCGGTGCCAAGGCCGTGATCGCCCAGAACCGCGTCGATGGCTGGTCGGTCCTCCGGCTTCACGCCGGCGACGATCAGGTTCTGGTTGGGAGTCAGGCGGAAGGTGCCACGATGGATTCGCGCCAGGTCACGAAAGGCATCCAGAAGTTTGCGATCGAGCCGGCCATTCTCGACGAATATGGTGCGGTGCTGCCGCCCATCAGTCGTGGCACTCCAGCCAGGCGTATCGCCGTTGGAGGTGAAGATGAAGGATCGCGGTTCCCCGAACGGCGCATCCATCACGCGCTCAATCTCTGCCTTGATCCAATCCTGTCCCTTGTCGTCGATGGTGTACTTGAAGCGGGCGCGCTGGCGGTCCTTGCGGTCGCCATAATCCCGCTGCACCGCCATCACCGCATCGGCGCAGGCGATCACCTGACTTGCGGGCACGAAGCCGATAAGGCTGGCGAGGCGCGGATAGGTTTCCGGTGCCTGATCGGTGCGCCCCATGCCGCCGCCGATGACGACGTTGAATCCTTCCAGCCCGTCCGGTCCGCCGATGGCGATGAACCCCAGGTCTTGCGCATAGACATCGATATCGTTCGAGGGCGGCAGCGCGAAGCCGATCTTGAACTTTCGCGGCATGTAGGTGCGGCCATAGAACGGATCCTCCGGCCCGGAGGACGCGATCCGTTCCTCACCATACCATATTTCGTGGTAGGCCCGGGTTTTCGGGATGACGTGATCGCTCACCCGCTTTGCCATGGCAGCAACCTCGGCGTGAAAGCGGGAGGCCTGGGGATCGACCGTGCACATCACCCCGCGGCTGTCGTCGCCGCAGGCGGCGATGGTGTCGAGCAGGGCGTCGTGAAGCCCCTGGATCACCGGCTGCAGGCGGTTCTTGAGTACCCAGTGGAACTGGAACGTCTGGCGGGTGGTGACCCGCAGGGTTTCGCCGCCGTGGGCCCGGGCGAGTTCGTCGAGTTTCAGCCACTGCGCCGGCGTGCAGACACCACCCGGCAGTCGTACGCGGATCATGAACTGGTAAGCCGGTTCAAGTTTCTGTCGCCGACGCTCGTCGCGCAGGTCGCGGTCGTCCTGCTGGTATATCCCGTGGAACTTCATCAACTTCACGTCGTCGGCACAAGGCATGGCCCCGGTTATGCGATCGAGCAGACCCTCGTCGATTGTGCCGCGCAGGTAATCGCTCGCGTCCTTCATGCGCTCATCGGCGCTCAGACGATCAAGCGGCTGGGAAAGGTCGCGGCTTCGGTCGATGCTCCTCGTCATGATCAGTCCTTCAATAGACGTCGCGCTGGTAGCGGTGATCGGCCTGGAGCGAGCGGACATAGTCCTCGGCTGCCTCGCATCCTGTGCGCGCTTCGCTCGCCACGATCTCGACTAGCGCCGCATGGACATCGGGAGCCAGATGAGCAGCATCGCCGCAGACATAGACGTGCGCGCCGTCCTCCAGCCACGCGAAGATGTCACGAGCGCGCTCGCGCATTCGGTGCTGGACATAGACCTTCTCCTGCCCATCGCGCGAAAAGGCGACATCCATCCGGCCAAGCGTGCCATCCTTCAGCCAGGCCTGCCATTCGGTCTGGTAGAGAAAATCGGTGCGGAAATTGCGTTCGCCCAAGAACAGCCAGCTCTGGCCCGCGGCTCCCCTCGCCTCGCGCTCCTGCAGAAAGGCGCGATAGGGCGCGACACCCGTGCCTGCTCCAATCATGATGATCGGGACATCGTCTGCAGGCAGACGGAAATGCGGATTGGCCTGGACATAGATCGGCAGGACAGTGTCGGGGTCGGCGCGGTCGGCCAGAAGCCCGGAAGCCACCCCGCTGCGCTGCTCCCCGTGCAGCGCGTAGCGCACGGGCGCCACCGTCAGATGTGCTTCGTCAGGCGCTGCCGACAAACTCGATGCGAGCGAATAGAGCCGCGGCTGCAAGGGGCGCAGTGCCGACACCAGGCCTTGCGGCATGACTGCGCCAACAGGAAACCGGCGGACGATATCGACAATATGATGCGTCCGCAGGAATATTGCGCGTTCGCCCGGCCTGTCCGCATCCTGCAACTGCCTGAGCGCAGTTGCCTCGCTCAGCATGGCCCAGTAGTCGAGAAAGCGCGGGGTTGCGGCCGTGATTTCAAAGCGCCGGGTCAGCGCCTCGCCTAGAGTCAGGGTCTGCCCCTTGATCTCCAATGCAGCGTCGGGGGGCAGGGATAGCGCGCCGAGCAGCGCGGCGACCGCTGCCGGATCGTTCTCGGCGGCGATGCCGAGCGCATCGCCGGGTTCGTAAGCGAGCGCGGAGCCGGCGAGCGAGAATTCAACGTGGCGGGTTTCCTTGGTCGATCCGCGCCCGACGATGGCGATGTTCTCGATTACCGCGGCAGGAAACGGATTGCGCTTGTCGTGCCTGGCAGCGGCGATAGCGCTGCCGGGCAGTACCGCGGCGGGTATCGCTCCTTGCGGGGCCACAGCGGCAATCTGCGCGATGACGGCCTGCGTCCACGCGGCGGCGGCATCCTCGTAATCGACATCGCAATCGACCCGGTCGCTGATGCGCCGCGCGCCCAGTTCTTCTAACCGCCGATCGAGCCGTTTGCCCGCCTGGCAGTAGTGTTCGTAGGTGGAATCGCCAAGCGCCAGCACGGCAAAACGCAGGCCCGGCAGCTTCGGTGCCTTGCGGCCCTCGACGAATTCGAAGAAGCCCGCCGCCGGCTGGGGCGGGTCGCCTTCGCCGTAAGTGCTGACAACGATCAGCAGGTCTTCCTCGTGCACCAGTTGCCGCACCTTGTAGTCGGCCATGTCCACCGCCGCAGCCGCCAGCCCCCGCGCAAGCGCAGCCGCCTCGGCGGCCCTCGCCACGTCGGCTGCATTGCCTGTCTCGGTCCCATAGAGGATCGTAAGCGAACGCGGCGTCGGCCCAGGGCCAGTCCCGCTCGCCGCCGCGGCAGGAAGCACCGCGCCAAGGCCGGCGAAGTAGCCGCTGAGCCATTGCGCCTGCGGCGGCGCCAGGCCGGCCGCCAATTCCTGGACCAACTGCCATTGTCTGGCGGCCAAGACCGCACCGGGCACTTCATTTACCGCCATGCCTGCAATCCCTCGACGACCGCGCCATACTTCCTGTGCGGGAGCCCCGGAGAAGTGGTCTACGCGGGTACTGTCGTCAGAAGCATTCGGTCAGGAGCGCGGTTGTCGCGCTGGCATTGACATCTTGCAAATGCATATTATTGCATCTTCAAAGCAATAAATTTTATTCTATTTCCGGGATTGCAGTCGCCCCAGAAAATCTTCGGCTGCCGCTACGTTATCACGATGCCTTTGCGCCATTTCAGCCAGATCGGCATGAAGCCGGTCATCGCGTATCCGGGGCATCAGCGCCTCCAGCTTGCGCACCACCCACTGCTGTCCGCGGTTGAGAAAGGACAGCCGTTCGACCGGATCGGCAATGGCCATCGCCCTGGCGTGAAAGTCTCCGGTGCTGTGCGATGGCGATCCGTCAAGACACCGGATATGCCGATCGAGCATCGCGCACCAGTGCACCTCGTCTGCACGCACGTGCCGCATCAGTTCGGCAAATCCGGCAGGTGATCTTGTTTTCGCGCTCTCGGCCGCGACCCGCGCACCGGCCCTTTCTGCCTCCAGCAATTCGTTGAGGGCGGCGACAATTTCGTCCCTCCCCGCATATCCCATGTAGACGTCGTCGGCGTCGGCCGCACCGCAGGGTGGGGAGGTAGGTTCGTTCATGGCATCACCTCATTTCCTTCATGCCGCGATCGCCGCAGCCGCACGCAAGCCCGCGCGCACCCGGTCCATGACCCCCGGGTCAGCCTTGGTCGAATGGACTGCATAGGCGGAGTAGGAAAACTCGGGGCTGCCGGGGACAAGGGCGAGCCGCCCTTCCTCAAGGTAGGAACGAATGAAACCCTTGCGGAAATAGCCCGCCCCGCCTGTCGCGAGGATATAGTCGAGCGCGAGCGGCCCATAGCTGATCGACACTACTGCATTGGGCTGATCTGCAAATGCCGCCTGGTAACTCGCCGCGAATTCCTCTCCCCAGTCGATGAGGACATGGTCCTCCGGCGCCAGCGGCTTGGTCGTCGGCGTCGTCCGGGCAAGGACGAGCTTCTCCTCGAACAGCAGTTCGGCAATCATGCCGGGCCGGCTCGGGGCGGCATAGAGCACCGCCACATCGAGCGAACCATCCTGAACCTGCTCCATCAGCCGCTCGGAGGTGTCAATCTGCGTGCTGACAGCGATCTCCGGACATTCGCGGCGCATCCACAGAAGCCAGTGCCGCAGCAGCGGGCTCCACAGGCTCAGTTCTGCCCCGATCGTTACAACCGTTTCGCGCCCCGGTGGCAGGGCCACCGCGCGCTGTGCCCTCGCCCAGACCTGGACAAGCGTGGTCGCAAACCGGTGAAACTGCTCACCGGCCGGAGTCAATCTGGCACCAGCCTTGTTACGAATGAAGACGAGGCGGTCCAGTTGTTCTTCCAGGACGCGAATCCGCGCGCTGACCGCCGTTTGCGTGAGGTTCAGGTTTTCGGCTGCCCGAACGAAGCTGCCGGTCTTCACGACTTCGAGAAATGTCCGGGCAACCGCAATATCCATACCCTAGGATTCCTTCTGACAATCGCCGAATATGACAGCGTTGATGATGGCCCTGCACCGCCTGTCATGGCGCACGGCGACTGCACAGCACTTCCGGAACTATAATATCAAATTTCTTGCTTCTAAGCATGAATATCATTCGTTTGCTTGGTTATCAACCTGACCCCAAAATGGGTGAGCATCCCGACAGGAGCCGCTCATGACCATTCATCTCGGGCAGACCGCCCCCGATTTCGAACAGGACACAACCCACGGCCGCATCCGGTTCCATGACTGGCTGGGAACGAGTTGGGGCGTGCTGTTCAGCCATCCCAAGAACTTCACTCCGGTCTGCACCACCGAACTGGGTGAAGTGGCCAAGCTTCGTTCCGAATGGGACAAGCGTGATGTCAAACCGATCGGCCTTTCGGTGGATCCGGTTGAGGCGCACCACAAATGGGAACACGACATCGAGGAAACGCAAGGCGCCCGCCTCGATTTTCCGATGATCGCGGATCCGGACGGCCGGGTTTCCAAGCTATACGACATGATCCACCCCGAGAGCGATCCCACGGTCACGGTCCGGTCGGTCTTCGTCATCGATCCAACCAAGAAAATTCGGCTGATCCTGACCTATCCTCCAAGCACGGGCCGCAATTTCGCCGAAATCCTGCGTGCGATCGACAGCCTGCAGCTCACAGATGCTCGCAGTATCGCAACTCCGGTCAACTGGACGCCAGGGGAACCCGTGGTCATTTCACCCAAGTTGTCGGACGAGGAGGCCGCGCGCCAGTTCCCGCAAGGCTTCCGCACCCTGAAGCCCTATCTGCGGATTGTCGATCTGCATACCGGCGCTTCATGACCGGTGGCTTGCCTGAACCTGGAATTCCGGCCGAGCTGCAAGAGGACTGCGCGCTCACCGAACTTTTCGATCGCAACCGGGAATGGGCCAGCCGCAAGACAGCGAGCGATCCGGGTTTCTTCAAGAGGCTCGTTGGCCAGCAAAGGCCCCGGTACTTCTGGATAGGATGCGCCGACAGCCGTGTGCCCGCCACCGAAATCGTCGATCTCGATCCGGGGGAGATGTTTGTACATCGCAACGTCGCCAATCTCGCTAATCCGGATGATCCCAATTTCCAGGCCGCCCTGCAGTTTGCGGTCGAGGCGCTCGAAGTCGATCACATCATCGTGGTTGGCCACTACGGGTGCGGCGGCGTGGACGCGGCAATGGCCGGGACAGAGCCCGGCGGCGCCATCGGCCTGTGGCTTGCCCCGCTTAGGAAGCTGTACCGGAACACTTGCGCCAGCCATGACGCCAACCGCGCCGGCCGTGCGGTTTCATCCGAGGAACTCTGTCGGCGCAACGTCTCGGCCCAGGTTGCCGCGCTGGCCGCAAATCCCGTCGTGCTTGCGGCCTGGAGCCGCGGCGCGCCGCTCATGCTCCATGGTTGGGTCTACGCCATCGGTGATGGCTTGCTGGAGGCCGTCCAGCCGCCGGTCGATTCAGCGCAGTGCCTGCCGGCGGGGAAGCTGGAGTGATGGCCTGTCATGCACCGCTTCCGGCCAGGGCGGGTAATGCGCTGGCACCGCTACGCGGCGCGATCGCGTCCTGCCTTGCCGCCACCGCGCCTTCTCGCGAACTGGACGCGGCAATCGGCAAGTCCATCTTCCCCGCATTGGCCGACCTTGAAGAGCTGGAACCGGGCATCTGGCGCCAACAGGATGGCAACCGTGTCCGGGCGCTGAACTATACGCGGACCTGGTCAGCGGCAGCCTCGTTGGTGCCCGCTGGCTGCTGGATCGAGCATGACTGCCTGGACGTCATCGTCGTGAGTGCCGAGGACCGGTCGCGGGGAACGCATGACATCCTGCCCATTGCGCTGTGCCTGGCCGCGCTGCGCGCCCGAATGCGGGCTGCAGATGCCGGAATGGCACCTGCGAACCAATCCGAGGAGATTTGAAATGCCTGAAAGGAACCCATCCTTGACAGCTACCGCGGCGTCGTCAGCACCAGCGACCTTCACTCTGCCGCCGTTACCTTACGGCTATCAGGATCTTCAGCCCCATCTCGGTGAAGAGACCCTCCACGTTCATCACGATCGCCATCACGCCAAATATGTCGAAAACCTCAACCACCTGCTATCCGGGCAGAGCCTCGCCCCGACCAGCCTTGAGGACGTGATCCGGTCTGCCGCCAGGACGGGCAACGCCGCCTTGTTCAACAACGCGGCGCAAGCTTGGAATCACAGCTTTTTCTGGGAAAGTATGACGCCCAGGAGTGCGGGGCCGGAGGGACGGCTCGCCGAGGCCATCGTCAAAACCTTCGGCAGTCCGGAGAAGCTGCGGGAACGCTTCATCGCCGCAGGGCTGGGGCAATTCGGTTCGGGCTGGGTCTGGATCGTCGCCCGCAACGGCGTCCTCGAAGTGCTGTCGACCCATGATGCCCAGACGCCGATCAGCGATACCACCACGATCCCGCTGCTGACCTGCGATGTCTGGGAACATGCCTATTACATCGAGCATCGGCAGGACCGGGCCGCCTGGCTCACAGATTGGTGGAGCAAGCTCGCCAACTGGCGGTTCGCCGAAAAGCAATTTGCCGCCGCCACCGGACAAGGCTCCCTCTGGAGTTTTCCTGCGGCAACGCATTGAGCACACGCTCTGGAAAGGATGGAAAGACATGCTGGTAGACATATTCCTGGGCCGGAATCGGCAAACGGCAACAGCCGAAGGAAGCTTCCATTTCTCCAACCCGCCGGTTCCCGGCGAAGAGGTGGAACTGGCCGGTGTGCGCCTCAAGGTGATGGAGGCCTGGCACAGGCCGGACATCTATTATCGCGGAGCCAAGTTCGCGATCCTTGTTGCAGACGCGGTCGAAATGCCACTGACGCTCCAGCAAATGGATGATGCAGGCGCCTTTGCCTGATTTGCGGGGAAGGGGCGCCAATCAGACCAGCATATTTGACTTGTCGATGCGGTCGTTGCACGCTCGCATCATGTGGTCTCAATCCATCCAACCGCGTTTTCGCGTTCACGCAGGTCAGCTTCTCGCGGGCAACTAGCCCCGGGATCCGGTGCGGTGTGCTCCGGTCTCGGGGCGAAAATCCTCTCCATCGCCGCGATTTGATCGCGGACCCGCGATACAAGCTCCGGATTTTGCATTGTCATGACCACGAAGAAGGCCACACGGCGGCCGCCGATACACATGATAGATGTCGAGGCTGATACACTGACTGATCTCGCGTTGAGTGCCAAAGCGCGGGTCCCGGAAGTCAGTCGGCAATTGCTCGACGAAATTTCACGCGCCACCGTCCATGACGCGGCCAGCCTTCCGCCCGATGTCGTCACGATGCATTCCACAGTGGAATTCATCGACGAGGCGAGCGGCGCCGACCGGACGGTCGAACTCGTCTTTCCCCGGGACGCCGATATCGCGGCCGGGCGTGTGTCCATTCTCACGCCAGTCGGCGCCGGTTTGATCGGTCTGCGCGCCGGCCAATCCATCCTGTGGCCTGACCGCGACGGGCGTGAACGCAAACTCACCATCGTCAATGTCCGCAAGAGTGCAGACAAAACCTGACATGGCGCGAGGCGGCTCCAGACGGTTGCCTCGAAAAACGACTTGGCCCATGTTGGCATCGTGCATCTCAGCCTGCAAACCGATTACGGCCTGCGCATCCTCATGCTGCTCGCCTCAGCCGACCGGCAAATGTCGGTCGATGAGATCGCACGCAGCTATGGCATCTCGCGCAATCATCTGGCCAAGGTGGCGCAGCGCCTGCAGCAATCGGGCTACGTCGACACGGCTCGCGGGCGCAGCGGCGGCTTGCGCCTGGCCGTTCCGGCAAGAGATCTGAACGTTGGAACCGTCGTCAGGGATCTCGAAAACCTCGAAACCTTCGTCGAATGCATGTCGCCGGCGCGGAACATGTGCCCAGCGTTCGGCGTCTGCGGCCTCCAGAATGCCCTGGGGCTGGCCCTTGGCGACTTCCTCAAGCGACTGGATGGCTACACCGTCGCCGACCTCGTGCCTGACACTGCCTGGTTCAACGAACAGCTCAGCCGGAACCTTCCGGCCACAGACTGAAGCCGATTAGCCAGCCTGACGGGCAATCAAGCAAATTTATTGCACTAAAAAAGCAACATTTTTCACTTTCCACTACGCACAATTCGCCCATAAATGAGGTATTATACATACCTATTTAAGGGGCGGGGACATGCCAAAGCTTACCAGACGCGATGCGGTTCTGACCAGCCTGGCGGCGGCGGGCGCGCTTCCCGTTCTGGGTTCGGCCTCTGCGTCGGCCGCCAGCGCCCCCCTCGACATCGACAAGCACGGGCCGCGCTTCCCACAAGTTCGAAATGAACATCGAGGACACGCGGATCACACTGGTCGGCAACCAGACTTTCCACACCTTCGCCTTCGCCGGCCAGGTTCCCGCTCCCCTGTTCCACGTCGGCGAAGGCGACCTTGTCGAAGTCACCGTGAACAACCTCACCACCCTGCCGCATTCGATCCACTGGCACGGTATTCTCCAGCGCGGCACCTGGCAGATGGACGGCGTGCCCGACATGACCCAACTGGGCATCCAGCCCGGCGACAGCTTTACCTACAAGTTCGTCGCCGAGCCGGCCGGAACGATGTGGTATCACTGCCATGTCAACGTAAATGAATACGTCGCCACCCGCGGTATGTGGGGGCCTTATCACGCAGGTGAGCCAGGCTCTGAAGGGAAGGTCATAGCGGCCATCGAGCCCATCGAGCGCCTTTATCCGGAACACATCTGGAAAGAGGACCAGATGGTCTTTCCGATGGTCGAACGATTGGTGCCTGCCGAGGCCCGCAGGCAGATATTTGCGGAGTTTGAGGAAGTGGAGGCGCGCAATGCTCCTGGAACCCACGAGCGCTTCCATCACTTTGCAGCCCGTCTGTCGGCGGCTGCCGGGCAATGATTCCAGGTTGCTCATATCCCGGCAGTCTCACTTGCAGCCAGGGACACCAGCAGATCCGCTGGCGGCTCGGCAGCTCCGGACCGCATTCGACGCTTGCCCCCGCTGGATTGGAGGCCGTGCATTGTCGCTGCTGGACCTCGCCCGGTATTGCCACAAGAAATTGCTGCAAAAGCAATTTCTCAACAATAAGCGGTATGCCAAATGCATCTATTGTGATAATTCCTGCCATGTCCTTTGAGGGAGTTCGCGCGTGATCTCAGGTCTCACCTTAAGCGAACGCCAGGCAGCGATTGCCATCCTGATCCTGGGCACGATGATCGGTATCGTCATGGCGGCAGCTGCAGCGATGCGCGCCGATGCCATGGAAATTCACGGCTACATCGTAGCGCTCTACAGCCTTGGCCTGCTCGCCGTGGTCCTGCGCGGATATTTTGCGCCGGAACCGGACGATACGCGACTGGCCTCATATTACGATGACCCGAGCAAGGCTGGGATCATCCTGTCCATGGCCTGGGCCGTGTTCGGGATGTTCATGGGCGTCTGGGTGGCATTGTTGCTGGCCTTTCCCGACATGACCTTCGACACGGCATGGGCCAGCTTCGGGCGAATGCGGCCGGTCCACACCACCGGGGTGATCTTCGGATTTGGCGGCAATGCGCTGATCGCCACCTCCTACCATGTGATGCAGCGCACATCGCGCGCACGGATGCCGGGCCAGTTCAGCCCGTGGTTCGTCCTGCTGGGCTACAACCTGTTCTGCATCCTGGCGGTGTCGGGGTATTTCATGGGCATTACCCAGTCGAAGGAATATGCCGAACCGGAATGGTATGCCGATATCTGGCTGGTCGTGGTCTGGGTGACCTACCTCGTGCTCTACCTGCGAACGCTGGCGCGCCGCAAGGAGCCGCATATCTACGTCGCCAACTGGTATTACCTGGCGTTCATTCTCGTCGTCGCGATCCTCCATATCGTCAACAACCTGGCGGTGCCGGTGTCCTTCGCCGGCGCCAAGAGCTATTCGGCGTTCTCTGGCGTGCAGGACGCGATGACGCAGTGGTGGTATGGCCACAACGCGGTCGCCTTCTTCCTCACCGCCGGTTTCCTGGGCATGATGTACTATTACCTGCCCAAGCGAGCTGGGCGCCCGATCTATTCCTACCGCATGTCGATCATCGGCTTCTGGGGGATCACCTTCTTCTACATGTGGGCCGGTTCGCACCACCTGCACTACACGGCGCTGCCGCAGTGGGTGCAGACGCTGGGCATGACCTTCTCGCTGATGCTGCTTATCCCTTCGTGGATCGCGGCGGCCAATGCGCTGCTGACGCTGAACGGCGCATGGGACAAGGTCCGCGACGACGCCACGCTGCGCTTCATGATGATGGCCGCCGTCTTCTACGGCCTGTCGACGTTCGAGGGATCGTTCATGGCGATCCGTCCGGTCAATTCGCTGTCCCACTATACCGACTGGACGATCGGCCATGTCCATTCGGGGGCGCTGGGCTGGGTCGCCATGATCACCTTCGGCTCGATCTATGCGCTGGTGCCATGGTTGTGGAAGCGTGAGCGGATGCATTCCCCGGCGCTGGTCGAGGTGCATTTCTGGCTCGCCCTGGCGGGAACGCTGATCTACGTTTTTGCCATGTGGAACTCGGGCGTTCTGCAGGGTCTGATGTGGCGCACCTACAATGACAGCGGCACGCTGACCTACTCCTTCCTCGATACGGTCGTGGCGATGCATCCCTACTACATCGCGCGGGCCATCGGCGGGCTGTTCTTCCTGACCGGCGCGGTGGTCGGCAGCTACAATATCTGGATGACGATCCGCCAACCGGCGCCCACCGTTGCGCCGCCGGGAGATGAGCCGGTCCTCGCCCACCTCGAGCCTGCGGAGTAAGCGGCGATGTTCGGAATCCACTACCGGCTTGAACGCAAGTCCATCACCCTGGTCCTCGCGATCATGGTCGTCGCAAGCATTGGCGGCCTGATCGAGATTGCCCCGCTGTTCACCATTGACGAAACGGTGGAGACCGACCCGAACATGCGGGTCTACACACCGCTCGAACTCGCCGGGCGCAACATCTACATCCGCGAAGGCTGCTATGCCTGCCATTCGCAGATGATCCGCACGCTGCAGGACGACGTGGATCGGTATGGCCATTATTCGCTGGCGGTGGAGTCCAAGTACGACCATCCGATGCTGTGGGGCTCTAAGCGCACCGGTCCCGATCTCGCCCGCGTCGGCGGCAAGTATTCCGACGCCTGGCAGGTGGCACACCTCACCAACCCGCGCAGCGTAGTGCCGCAGTCCGTCATGCCGAAATACCGCTGGCTGAACACCACCGAATTGCAGACCACCTACCTTGGCGAGCACCTGAAAGCGCAGCGCGACGTAGGTGTGCCCTATACTGACGCGATGATCGCAAACGCGCCAGCCGACGCGGTCGCCCAGGCTTCGCCCGATGGCGACACGCAGGGGCTGGTGAAGCGCTATGGCCCGGCGACGCAGGTGCGCCTGTTCGATGGCGACAAGCGCACCGTATCGGAAATGGATGCGCTGGTCGCTTATCTCCAGGTTCTGGGCAAGCTTAGCAAGGCGGCCCAGGCACCCGAACCGGCAGGAAAGTGACCCGATGGACATCGCCCATTCCACGCTGGTCGGTTTCTCCAAGTCGTTCGGGCTGGTCTACTTGCTCGCGATGGCGGCGGTAGCTCTGGCTTACGCCTTGTGGCCTCGGAACCGGGACCGGTTCGACAAGGCAGCCCGGGACATCATCGAGGACGAGGACAAGCCATGGCTGTAACCGAACGCGATCCTCACACCGGGCACCAGACGACCGGCCATGAATGGAACGGCATCAAGGAACTGAACACCCCGGTACCCCGCGCGGTATGGCTCTTCCTGATCCTCAGCGCCTTGTTCGCCGTGGGCTACTGGATTCTCATGCCGGCCTGGCCGCTTGGCCGCACCTATACGCACGGCCTGCTTGGCGTGGATCAACGGACGACCGTGACCCGGATCGTTGAACGGGCCGCGCAGGAACGCAGCGCCTGGACCGGCCGGATCGCGGCGCTCGATTACAACCAGATCCGCGCCGACCCGGCCTTGATGAAAATCGTCCGGGAAGACGGCCACCGATTGTTCGGCGACAATTGCGCGGCCTGCCACGGCATCAACGCAACCGGCGGCAAGGGCTTTCCCAACCTCATTGACAAGGACTGGCTTTGGGGTGGCAGTCCCGACATGATCGCACAGACCATCGCGGTCGGCGTCAACAGCAGCAAGAGCAAGGATACACGCGTCAGCCAGATGCTGGCGTTTGGCCGCGATGGCATTCTCGACAACAACGCCGTTCTGGCGGTGACCGATTATGTCCTGTCGCTGTCGGACCCGGCCCATGCATTGGGCAGAACCGCGCAATCGGTCGCGGCGGGGCAGGCGGTCTTCGCGGCCAATTGCGTCGCCTGCCACGGACCGGAGGGACGCGGCAACCAGGCGCTGGGCGTACCCAACCTCTCGGATCGTACTTGGCTTTATGGCGGCGATGCGCAGTCGGTCTATACTTCGGTTTACGATGGAAGGCAGGGCGAAATGCCCGCCTGGCAGAACCAGCTCAGTCCGGTCGATCGCAAGATCCTCGTGGTCTATCTCCTCGACAAGGGAGCCAGCCGGCGATGACCGCACCATCCCGCCGCTCGATCGTGATATGGTCCGTCATCGCGCTCGTCGTCGTGCTGCTCGCCAATGCCCATCTTGTCTATGTCGCTATCAGTTCGCAGCCGCGCTGCGTGGCGCATGCCAAGGCCGGTGCACAACCCGCAAGCCCCGGCATCTTCACCGCGGCCCAGCCGTCATGCTGACATGATCAGGAGACGATGATGACCACCATCCCCCCCGTCGTCCCGCCGCTCCCCCGGATCAGTCCCTATGCCCGGAACCTGCCGGTCAGCAGCGCTACCGTCTGGCTGCGCGCGGGATGGCACGACCTGACGCGCAATCCACTGTCCAGCCTGCTCTACGGCCTGTTCGTGTTCCTGCTGTCCGCTGCGCTCATCGTGGGACTGGTGGTGCTGGAATGGGATTTTGCCATCTTCCCGGTGCTTGCCGGCTTTCTCATCCTTGCTCCGGCGCTGGCCATCGGACTTTACGACAAGAGCCGCTCGCTAGAGGAAGGCCGGCCCATTAAGCTGGCGCATATGCTGATGCCCCGGGCGCAGTCGGGGGGGCAGATCCTGTTCACTGGCGCGATGTTGTGCGGGCTGCTGCTGCTGTGGATGCGGGCAGCGGTGCTGATCTACGCCCTGTTCTTCGGTGTCCGGCCGTTTCCGGGATTCAACCATATCGTGCAGATGCTGTTCGCCACACCGACGGGGCTGGCGATGTTGCTGGTCGGCTCGGCAGTCGGCGGCCTGTTCGCCGCCTTCGCCTTTGCCATTTCGGCCTTTTCGATTCCGATGATGCTCGACCGGCGGCTGGATAGCCTGACCGCGATGGGCACGAGTTGGGCGCTGGTCTGGAACAATCTGCCGGCGCTGGTTGTCTGGGGTGCGGTGGTATTGGCGCTGTTTGTGCTTTCGGTGGCGACCGGGATGATCGGGCTGATCGTCGTATTTCCGTGGCTGGGCCATGCGACATGGCATGCCTATCGCGCGATTTGCCGATGAGTGCACTGACCTTCCTGATCCCGGTGTCGATCGCCCTTGGCGGTCTGGGTCTCGCAGTATTCTTCTGGGCATGCAGGACGGGCCAGTACGAGGATGTTACCGGAGCGTCGGAGCGGATTTTCCGGGACGAGGATGACAAGCCGCTGTGACCGGGACAGGTTCCACCCCCGGCAAGGCGACAGGATCGCAGGAGCATGGCGATGGATGACTTCCTGATGGCCCGAGTGATCCACATAGCCTCCGTCGTGCTGTGGATCGGCGGCGTCGCCTTTGTCACCACGGTGGCCTTGCCAGCGATCCGGCGCGACACTCTGCCGGATGAGCGGCTCTCGGGATTTCATCGGTTCGAACGCGGCTTTGCCCGGCAGGCGCGCGTCTGGGTGGCGCTGGCCGGCCTCAGCGGCTTCTGGATGGTCTGGCGCGCCGGCTTATGGGAACGGTTCGGCCAACCGCAATTTTGGTGGATGACGGCCATGGTGGCCGTGTGGACGATGTTTGCCATGATGCTGTTCGTGCTCGAACCGCTCGTCATCCATAAGCGCATGCGCCATTCGTCCACGCCAGCCGCCGATTTTCGCCGGATGGAGATCATGCATCGTGTTCTGCTGGCGGCCTCGCTGATCACGATCATCGGCGCTGCTGGCGGGAGCCATGGCTTGTGGTAAAAGCCCCGGTCGTCCTTGCGGCCCCGCACCGGCTGCTGTTTCTCGTTGGCGCGGCCCAGTTCGCCTTGGTCATAATGTGGTGGGGCGCAACGCTGTTCGCCCTCGGCGGGATGGGGCCGCACCTTGAGCAACCCATCCCCGCAAGCCTGCTGCATGCGCCGATCATGTTGTTTCTCGTGCTTCCGCCGTTCTTTTTCGGCTTCCTCCTCACGGTATTTCCGCGCTGGACGGGCTTTCCTGATTCGGCGCCGATCATCTACACCCCGGTTGGCGCGACCTTCCTCCTGGCAACGATCATGCTGTGGACGGGCCTGCTTGCCGCCGTGCCCCTTGCCATTGTCATCGCATTCGGCGCGGCGGCGACAGGCTGGATCTGGGCGCTGGGCTGGATGCTTGGCTGGCTGGTTCGCGAATTGCGTGCCGGCAGGTCGCCAACGTGGCATGGCTGGTCGATCTTCGCCGCCTGCTGCGCAGGCTTCAGCTGCCTGATCGGGGTTATCGTTGGTTTGAGGTCGCTGGACGGCATGCTGATCCACGTGTCCAACCTGGCCGGCCTCGCCCTGTTCACTCTCCCGGTCTTCATCACCGTGTGTCACCGCATGGTCCCGTTCTTCGCGGGCAACGTGGTGAAGAGCTATCTGCCGTGGAGGCCATTCTGGGTCCTGGCTGCCTTCTGGATCGCAAGTCTTGCCGGAGCTGGCGCCTATTTCGTTTCCGCTCCCGGCGTGGCCGCAGCCAGTCATGCAGCCTTGGCCGGTCTGACCGGCCTCATGCTGTGGAAGTGGTGGCCCGGAACCCGTGCGCCCGGCTTGCTGTGGGTGCTCATCCTGGGATTTGCCTGGGCGCCGATCGGCTTCGCCTGGATCGCCTGGTCCGGCCTGTTCGCACCGCAGAGCGTCAGGGGAGGCATCCACCTGCTTACGATCGGTTTCGCGGGCAGTCTCGTAATCGCCATGGTCACGCGCGTGAGCCAGGGGCATTCGGGCCGACCGCTGACCATGCCCGCCCTCGCCTGGATTGCCTTTGCTCTGGTCCAGGTTTCAACCGTGCTGCGATTGGCTGCGGCGTTGTCCGGTGAAGCGCTCCCCTTGCTGATCCTGTCCGCCTTCTGCCTCGCGGCAGGCCTGTTGCCCTGGGCCGTCCGGGCGATGGCGATTTACGTTCAACCTCGCGTGGACGGCAAGGCAGGATGACTCCATGGCGCAAGTTGGCCTAGTCACGCTCCATGGCGTTTATTTTCAGACCATGAGCATCGCCTTCACGACGTAGACCAGAGATAGCGGGCCGCAGCCAATCTCCACGCCAGTGCCCAACCCGCACCAAGTGCCCAGCCAGCCGCGACATCGCTAGGCCAGTGGACGCAGAGATAGAGCCGCGACAATCCGATCAGGATCGTCAGAGTCATGGCCACAGCCATTATGTAGATTCGCGCCGAACGGCCTGGTTCCACATCGCTCGCGAGCGCGGCGATGGTGAGATAGACCAGCGCGGAATTTGCGGCATGACCGGATGGAAAGCTCATCGATTGGCCCTTTTCCGACGGGGTGCACCTTCCATGCGGCCAACCGGTTTGAGAGCAAAACCAAGACCAGAGATGTGCATCTGAAGCTGCGAATCCGCGAAGCGGCACCGCGTCCGCTTCCTTGTATGTGGCTACGGCGTGGAAGGACCGCACCCCGTTCAAGGCCACATGTCCCGCCGCGCCTCATAGCTGATGCCATTCTCATCGGCGAAATCACGAGTAGCGTAATAGCTACCGAACCGGTCTCGCAGAGCCTCAGCCAGTGCGTCAGGCGAAAATGGCTGTGCAAGCACCAGCAGTTCTGCCAGCCGCTCCTGCGCGTCGGGACCGAAGCGGATCTGCACGGCGAACTCGTAATCGACGTCGGCGCCGAAGTGGTAATAGTCAGCTACGACTGCGCCATCCTCAACGATGAAGGTATGGCCTTTATTCGAGTTTGACGGCGTCCTCGTCGAGACTTTGGAACCTGGTGCCTGTGGCAACCCAACCAGCGCGGCACCCTGCGCGTGAATGGTGTCGAAGGCGACCTCGAGCTGCGGGCTTACGCCGCGAAGGCCAGATACGACATCCTTCGCCCACTTGAAATACTCAGCCTTCCGCTCCTGCGGCCAATCTGCCGGAGGGGAGGCGACGATGTCCCGAAGGTTGCTGATCTTGTCCGCAAGCTTCACCAGTTTGGCTTCAGACGATTTCGTGGGAGCCTTCTCGACCTGGAGACGTTTGCGCTCAGCCTTGGGTTTTGACTTGTCGTCGGTCACTTCCGCGACAATCCTTGCGACCAGCGCTCCGAACCTCGTTTCGAGCTCCTCAAGAGACGTTTCTGTGTCTTCGATCGTGTCGTGAAGGAGCGCGGCGGCAATCACTTGGGGATCAGAGACTCCTGCCTCGAGGGCGAGAATGCGAGCGAGGGCGAGCGGATGGTTGATGTACGGCGAAGCATCAACATCCTTGCGACGCTGCTGCCGGTGCCGGTCCGCGGCGAAGCTTGCCGCATCGAGAACCAGAGCCAAAGCGTGACCGCTGGCGTGGCCCGCAAGAGATTGCCCGCCAAGACGTTCCGGGCGCTTTGTGACTTGCCATTCATGGCCGCAATCGCGGCACCTACGATCGGGCATATCTTCACCCATGACGCACCCGCCCAACACGATTTCACCGCGATCGGAACGGTCAATGAGGTCTGGACCGGGCATGCCGTAGATGATGTTGACGCCGGATTTGGTTCGGCAGCGTGGACAAATGTAGGTGCGAATAGGCTTTTCTCCTGTTGAGCGAGCATGCGGGCCACCGCTGGCCAGCGTTCGATATGCCAGGGCTACGACAAAACTGGTTGTATGAGGGCGCGCGGCTTCGCACTGCCGCGGGATGCGTGGGCTTGATCCGCGCGCCACTCAAGCATCAGTCTACAACCGCCAGGCCGTCCGGGGACAGCTGGTGAGCCAATGCTGCGGCCTTATCGAGGCGTTCCCAGCGATGGTGCGCCGGTGAGCGCCAACGCCCGAAATGGCCGAGCACACCCTCGAATATCGCTCCTTTCCGATACTCCGCAAAACTACCCCCAAAATACCCCCACACCAAATCTGGCTGCATGTGGAAGGCCATGGGCACATGCGGACGCGAATCACCCGCAACCCTCTGCTTTTCTTTCGATTTTTGGAAAAATGCGGAAGCTGTCGGAAGCTTCCGGATAATGGATTGGTAGCGGAGGAGGCGCTATAACTTTCGTCCCAGACGATTTCAAAGCGTCCCTAAGCCCGCTGTAAAATCAACAATTTATGTTGTAGTGCGTTCGTGGTCGGTCGCTTCGAATTGCGTAAATTCCCACCAGAATGTGGGAACGATTGTGGGAACGAAATGCCTCCTATTCGGGGGTATGAATCCTTTGCAGGGACCCGAACCCGATGCCGCTGACGATCCTGAAAGTGAAGAATGCCAAGCCCGGACGCCATGTCGATGGTAGAGGCCTTTGTCTGTTGGTTAAGCCGAGCGGTGCGCGGACCTGGATGCTGCGGATGCAGTTGAATGGGCAGCGTCGCGACTACGGCCTGGGTTCGGCGCTCGACATATCGCTGGCCGAGGCGCGAGAAGCGGCGAGCGTGTTGCGCAGGCAAGTGCGTGAAGGCTTCGATCCTGTCGCCGAGCGCCGCAAAGCAAGAGAGGTCATCCCGACTTTTGAAGCTGCGACCCGCAGTTGCCACGAAACGCTAGGCGATGGTTGGAAGGAGGGTCATCACGCACGTTGGCTGTCCGGCTTCGAACGGCATGTCTTTCCCCGGATCGGAAGGAAGCAGGTCGATCAAGTTGATAGCGCCTGCGTTGTCGAAGCACTCTCCCCAATCTGGTTGGAAATTCCCGAAACGGCCCGACGCATGTTGCAGCGGATTGGCGTGGTGTTGGACTTCGCACATGTCAAAGGTTGGGTGCCGGAGGAAGTCTCGCTGCGATCCGTGCGCAAGGGGTTACCTCGCCAAAATGACAAACGCGGCCACATGGAAGCCATGCCGTATGCTGAAGTCCCTGCCCTCATGCGGCAGTTGGCGAAAGGTGCGCCGACTATTGGGCGCGACGCCTTGCGCTTCACGATCTACAACGCTGTCCGGTCCAACGAAACTCGGCTGGCGGTCTGGACCGAATTCGACTTGGACAACGCCGTCTGGACCATACCCGGCGAGCGCATGAAGGCGCGAGAGACCCATGTCGTGCCGCTGTCCAGACCTACGGTTGCCCTCCTTCGCAGGCGATGGGACGAGCGCGCCGACGACACTGGCTTGGTCTTTTCCAAAGATGGCAAGAAGCCGATGAGCGACATGACGATGACCAAGCTTCTTCGCGATGACGGCATAAGCGGCGTGACTGTTCACGGCTTTCGCTCTGCCTTCACTGACTGGTCATCAGAATGCACTGACTATCCCAAGGAAGTTGCGGACAAGGCTCTGGCCCACAAACTGCCTGACAAGGTCGAAGCGGCCTATCGCCGGACTGACTTTTTCGAGAAGCGGCGCGGCTTGATGAAGCTATGGGCGGACTACCTGCAGAGCCCGCCCAATGCCGATACGCTGACAGCCGAATAGGCGGATGAACCTATAGAGGTTCGTGTTGCTGCCTAACCAGCTCTTGCAAGCTGGCGGTTGTGATCCGAGTGGCCTTGCCGATCTTAACCGCTTGAATCTCGCCACTGGCGATCAATTCGTATAGTTTGGTTCGGCCAACGCCGATCATGTGTGCCGCGTCGTTGATTTTGACGCAAATCGGCTCGATTGGTGGCGCTTTCATCTCGTGGCGCCCGGATCACGATAGCCAGCCGGATTGGCGATCCAGTTGTTTATCGCCGATTCATACCACCCCGTGCCATGCACGCTGATCGGCACGCGCTTGGGGAACGTGCCCTCGTTCATCTTGCGATACATGGTCGAGCGAGACAGCCCGGTGCGGGCGAGGACGGTTTTCAGGCGGATGATTTTTTCAAGGTTGGACATGGGACATTCTTCCATCGTTTGGTCGTCATTGGTTCCCCACTGGACTGAGCATTCGGCGAATAAGGAGCGCTGGCAAGAGCGTTCCTCCGGCAAGCGAAGCCGGGAAGAGGCAGGGCAACACAGACAGGCGGACGGAAGCGAACGGTTAGAGAAGACATGGCACGGCTATCGTCAGCTAACGATGGGAAGCCGTGGGGTAGAGAAAATTTAGCTGCCGAACGGAGAATTCGGCAAGTACGCGGTATTTGCGCGATACCGGCGCAGAAATGCGCCAACATCGGACGGATTCTGCGACGATAGGGACGATATTCTGCGTCGCCGATTCGCGACCCCGATTCGTCAGGTCGCTAAGAGGCTCTCAATCATTGTCATGGACGATATGGATCAACGCGCCGCAAGCCTTGCAATGGCTTGCATCGGGATCGTGACGCAATAGTCCGCAATCCGGGCACGGCTGGAATTTTCAAGGCTGGAATGGTCCAGGATTATGGATGCAGGTCATTTTTGATGCCCGCAATGGTGTCGCTTCCATGAGGTAATAGGTCATAGGGGGTTGCTGGCAGCCAGCGTATAGACGATTCATTAGGCCATGGACCCGCTTGTCTTTGCCATCCTCCTCTTTGGCGCGGCCGCCCTCTATTCGGCAGTCGGCCATGGCGGCGCTTCAGCCTATCTAGCGCTGATGGCGCTCACCGGATTTGCGCCTGAGGAAATGCGCCCCCTAGCGCTGGTGCTAAACCTGTTTGTGTCGGCCATCGCGTTCATTCAGTTCCGTCGAACCGGCGCTTTCAATCTTCGCCTGTTTCTGATGTTCGCAATCGCTGCCATCCCGATGGCCTATCTGGGAGGCGGCGTCGCGCTGAACGGCGACTGGTATCGGCGGCTGTTGGGCATGATCCTGCTCGGTTCGGCAGCGGCGCTGGTGTTTCGACCGCAAGTTGCCGATGCGGATCCCGTTGCGCCATCAGCAGCGGCGACCCTGCCCGTTGGCGGCGCGCTGGGGCTTGTTGCGGGGCTTACGGGAACGGGCGGCGGCATATTCCTCAGCCCGCTTCTCATCTTCATGCGCTGGGCCGAGGCAAGGACGGTGGCTGGCATCAGCGCGGCCTTCATTTTCTGCAACAGCGCGGCCGGGCTTTTCGGGCAAGGAGCGAGCCTTTCGGCATTGCCGACATCAACCTCCCTATTTGTCGGTGCTGTCGTGGCGGGCGGACTGATCGGTAGCGGGCTGAGCGCAACGCGCCTCCCCCGGGTGGCGCTGATCCGGTTGCTCGCGCTGGTTCTGCTGATCGCAGGGGGCAAGCTGCTTGGCACCTGAAATGTCCCGCGCCGATGCTCCCATGATCGTCATTGCCGCCGGTGGCGATGGCACGCGCATGGGGGGCGACAAGCCGCTGCGACGGCTGAATGGCCAGCGGCTGATCGACCGCATGATCGATTGGGCGAGAGGCCACAGCGACGCCGTGGCACTCGCGGTGCGCGCGGGCAGCGATGAGTGGGGCACGGGCCTGCCGGTGCTGACCGACACCCACGATGGAATCGGGCCGATCAGTGCATTGGCCAGCGCCATGCATGGTGCGCGCGTCTTGGGCCGCGAAACGGTGCTGCTGCTGGGGTGCGATATGCCGTTTCTCCCTGATGATCTCGTCTTGCGGCTGCAGGCGAGTTTGGCTGGCCATGCCGCGTCTCTGCCGACCAGCGCGGGCAGATTGCATCCCATGGCGGGGCTGTGGCGGTGCGACCCCGACGGGATCGATGCGTGGATCGCCGGCGGGGGGCAATCGCTATGGCGCTATGCCCGTCATGCCGGAATGGTCGAAGTCGCGTGGACCGAAACGCCGGATCCGTTCGCCAATGTCAACGATCAACTCGCCCTGGCAGAGGCGGAAGAGCGGCTCAAAAAGGCAGCGCGGTGACCGGCGTTCCAGCATCGAGCGCCGCCTGATCGGGCGGGCACCGGATAAGCCAGTCCGCTTCAACAAGCGCATGCTGTGCCCCGCTGTGCTGATTGCCCAACGGGGACAGCCCAATGGCATCCCATCGCGCCCTCACGAAGGTCTCGCGCGTCCCGGTCGCGCCCATCGCGGTGGCCAGCGGCAAGCTGCGCCAGTGCAGGACGCTGGCCAGCGGCTGGCCGTGGAACCGGGCAAGCAAGGGTACCAGAATCAACCGCGCGGTGACCATCGCAGAGGTCGGATTGCCCGGCAGGCCCAGCACCCATGTTTCCTTCGCGCGTCCCAGCCAGACCGGCTTGCCAGGCTTGATGGCAACCTTGGAGAAAAAGATCTCAAGGCCATGAGGGGCAAACATCGGCTTGGCAAAATCCCGCTCGCCCACCGAAGCGCCGCCGGTGACGATGACCAGATCAGCCTCAGCCAGCGCCTCACCGGCTTCTTTTTCCAGCGCCGCCAGATCATCCAGCCCGATGGAGCGGCGTACGGCCAGCGCACCCGCCTGCTGTACCATGGCAGACACGCCATAAGTCACGCTGTCGGGAATGGCGTCGGCGCGCAGATGGGCACTGCCCGGTGCCGCCAGTTCGTCGCCGGTGCCGATGATAGCGACGCGCGCCGGCCGTGCCACGGTCAGGCTGGCGACATCCGCTGCTGCCGCCGCAATCATCGCGCGCGGGGTCAGCCGGGTGCCCGCCGCCAGCAGCATATCGCCTGCGGCAAAGTCACTACCCGCAGCACGGACGTGCCAGCCGGGGCCGTAGCCGTCGGTGAAGCGCACCTGGTCGCCATCGCGGCGTGCATATTCCTGCATGATGCACCGATCCGCGCCATCGGGCATCGGTGCGCCGGTAAAAATGCGCACCGCCCGGCCGGGAGCGAGCGTGCCGGAAAAGCCGGAACCGGCGCGGCTTTCACCAATCACTGTCAAAGGTTCGCCGGGCCGGGTCGTGCCGTCACAGACTGCATAGCCGTCCATCGCCGCCACCGGTACGCGCGGTGCGGCGCAGCGGACATGGAGCGGTTCGGCAAGGATCCGCCCGGCACATTCGGCGAAGGCACATCGTTCCACACCCAGCGGCGTGACGGTCTCCTCGATCAGCCGGATTGCCTCTGCATAGCTGATCATGCCGCCGTCCAGTCGCCCGAACGGCCACCCGATTTGGCGGTCATGCGAACCTGCTCGATCACCA
Source organism: Novosphingobium sp. (assembly GCA_024236215.1). Taxonomy (GTDB): domain Bacteria; phylum Pseudomonadota; class Alphaproteobacteria; order Sphingomonadales; family Sphingomonadaceae; genus Novosphingobium. The sequence continues at coordinate 550,072 of JACKKX010000002.1, read as the reverse complement.
TCGTCCGGTCGATGGCCTTCAGCATGTCGAACAGCGTCAGCGCGGCGAGCGTCGCGGCGGTCAGCGCCTCCATCTCCACCCCGGTCTGCCCGCTGGTGCGCACCTCGGCGCGGATCGAAAAGCCAGGCATTGCGTCGTCTATGGCAATGTCGACAACGACCTTGGTTAGCGCCAGCGGGTGACACAGCGGGATGAGGTCCGCCGTGCGCTTGGCAGCCATCACGCCCGCAAGTTCTGCGGTGGCAATAACGCTGCCCTTCGGTGTCGTGCCCGCCCGGACCGCCGCCAACGTCGCCGGATTACAGCGCAGCGCGGCGCGCGCTTCGGCCCTGCGCGTGGTGACGGGCTTGTCGCCGACGTCGACCATCCGCGCCCGCCCCTCGCCATCCAGATGCGACAGTCCGCTCATGCGCACAAATCCTGCAAACGCGGTAACTGCCCCGCGATCGAACAGGGGCGGTAGCGGCTGTCGAACTCCAGCCCCAGAACCAGATCCCACGCATCGCGGCAGGCGCCCGTCGAACCGGGGACGCAAAAGATGAACGTGTCCTCCGCCTGTCCGGCAAAGGCGCGTGATTGCAGCGTCGACACGCCGATGGTGCCCATACTTGCCTGATGAAACACGACGCTGAACCCGTCCATAACCCGGCGCAGCAGCGGCATTACCGCCTCGGGCGTCACATCGCGCGGAGTAAAACCCGTGCCGCCGGTCGAGAGGATGATGTCGACGGCGGGGTCGGCGATCCATGCCTGCATCTGCGCGCGGATCGCGCCGACATCATCGGTCACGATCGCGCGTGCAGCCAGCTGGTGTCCTGCGCCGACCAGCCGGTCCGCCAGCAGCGCCCCAGACGTATCAGTTTCCATGGTGCGGGTATCGGACACCGTCAACACCGCGATGTTGAGCGGGTGGAAAGGGAGCGTTTCGTCAATTCCGGCCATTATTAATCCTGTCGATTGTTCCAGCGGTCACGGTCAGCCTCATCCTCTGCGGTCGGCTCGATCCAGCGGTTGCCATCTGGCCCCTCTTCGCGTTTCCAGAATATGGCCTCCGTTTTCAAACGGTCCATCAGATAATCCGCGGCCTCGAAGGCAGCACGGCGATGCGCCGAAGCAGTGGCGACAAACACAATCGGCTCGCCCGGCGCGATGGTGCCCGCCCGGTGCACAATGTCCGCCGCGCTGATGTCAAAGCGCGCCGCCGCATCGTCGGCGATCGTCTGCATCGACGCCAACGTAACTCCTCGGTAGCTTTCCAGCACCAGGGCTGACACCAGCGTGCCATCGCGCGCCGCAGAGCGTGCCAGCCCGGTAAAACTGACAATCGCTCCCGCCCAGCTGGCAGTGCGTGAAAATTCCGCCAGTCGCTCGGCCGGATCAAAGGGAGCCAGCGCCAGTTCAACCCGCATGGTCATCCGCCGGACACGGGCGGGAACAAGGCCACCTCGTCCTGCGGTTGCACGACATAATCCTGAGAAACGATCTCATCGTTGACGCAGACCTTTATTCGCCCGCTGGCAATCGGCACCTCCAGCGGGGGGAATGTGGTCGAAAGCGTCGCCAGCAATCCTTCTACCGCAAGCCCCCTATCGGGCACGACTGCGGATATTTGTCGGCCGAGTTGGTCCGCCAGTCGGCCGCAAAGCTCTATCTGCACTTCAGTCACTCGAACTCTATCCACCGATCGACGCCAGATGCGGGGTTGCCCCGCTGCTACCCTGATGCAGGCGGTGAGCCGGCGCTTTGGTCGCCGTCAAGGCAGCGATGCGTTCAGACAGCGCTGCTTCAGCGCCTTCCTGCAGCAAGGGCCGCAGATCCAGTCCGCCATCACCGAACAGGCACAGGTGCAGCTTGCCGTCGCTCGACAGCCGCAACCGGTTGCAACTCGCACAGAAATCCCTTGCGTAAGGTGCGATGATGCCGATCCGTCCGCTGGCATCGGGATGGGCATATTCGACCGCCGGTCCGGCTCCTACTGCACGTGCAATTCGCGTCCAGCCCGCCGCTTCCAGCCGCGCGATGACGCTTTGACCCGCGACATGGCGCTCCCGGAAAAACGCGGCATTGTCGTTGGTGCGCATCACCTCGATAAAGCGCAGCGACAGATCATGGTCCTGCACAAAGGCCACCATCGCCGCCAGTTCATCGTCATTCACACCGCGCATCAGCACCGCGTTGAGCTTGATGCTGTCAAAACCCGCCGCCTTGGCCGCGGCAACGCCGCGCAGCACCTCTTCCAGCCGGTCATGCCCGGTGATCGACGCAAAGCGGGCGGGGTCGAGCGAATCGACGCTGATATTGATCGCGCTGATCCCGGCATCGCGCCATTCAGCTGCGCGCTCTGCCAGGCGGTAGCCATTGGTGGTCATGGCTACGCGGCGGATGCCAGGCACCGCTGCAACCGCTTTCGCGACGCTTGTGAAATCGGGCCGCAGCGTCGGCTCGCCGCCTGTCAGCCGCACTTTCCACAGCCCCAGGCGGGCAAAGGCCGTCACCGCGCAGCGGATTTCGTCAAGCGACAGATCGGGCGCGCGCCCCGCCACTTTGCGATAGCCGTCGGGCAGGCAATAGGTGCAGCGGAAATTGCAGACGTCGGTCAGCGACAGGCGGAGATATTCGAACCGCCGCCCGATGGCATCGGTCAGCACGGGGGATGCCCGCTCCGTCGTCGGCTCCAGCAACCGGTCCGGGATGCGTAGTTCTGTCACTGGACAAGCGGCCCTTCGGCGATCGGCAAATCGACACCCTTGACCGTGGTCTGGCTGGCCAGAATGGAGAGATATTGCGCCATCGCCTTGCGTGTGCTCGCTTCCTCCAGATAGTCGCGGATGCTTGGTTCCACCGCCTCGAAGGGCAATTGCTGACCTTCCGCGCGGCGTCCGGCGCGAATAACGTGAACGCCAAAGCGCGTGCGCACCGGCTCCGCGAAGAGTTCGCCCTCACCCAGCGTAAACAAGGCTTCCTCAAATTCGGGGACGGTTTGCCCCCGACCGATCTGACCCAGCTTGCCGCTCTGGTCCTTTGAGGGGCATGCCGATTTTGACTCTGCCAGATCGCCAAAGGCCGAAGGGTCGGCCTGAACTGCACGGATCGCCATGCGCGCATCGCCAACGGCGAGACTGTAGGCGAATTCATCCGATGGATTGGCGGAAAACAGGATGTGCTCGGCCTCGATCAGCGTCTCGCTGGCAAAACGCGCCTGATGGCGATCATAGTAGCGGCGCGCCTCTTCTGCGGTTGCCTGCGGCACCGCCACTTGCCGGGCAAGCAGCGCGTCGATGCGGGCATCATCCGGCGCGAGCGCCTGTCCTTGCGCATCGCGCCGCTCTGTTGCGTCGATACCCAATCGGTCTGCCTCGGCCAGCAACAGCTGGCGTATGGCGAGCGCCTTGGCCGCTTCGTGCCACGCGGTGTCCGCATCGGGGGCGGGATGGTTCTGCGCTTCGGCAGCGATGTCGGCGGGAGGGATTTCAACCCCGCCGACCATAACGGCGGTGCGTTCGATGACCTCAGCCATGGCTCAGGCTCCGCCGCGACCGGACGATCTGATAGCCGCCGCGCCACAGATAGCGCACCGGCGCGCTGAGCATGTGAACGAGGCGGGTAAAGGGAAACAGCAGCAGGATCGTCAAGCCCAGGAACAGATGCAGTTTGAAGATGATGTGCACCTCGCTGATGTGGTCTGCGGCACCGCTGCGGAAGGTGAAGATGCCCTGTGCCCAGCTCATGAATTTGACCATTTCGCTGCCATCCAGGTGGCCTGCCGAGAGCGGAATGGTGGCCAGCCCCAACGCCAGCTGAACCCACAGGATCAGAATGATCATGTTGTCGCTGAAGGTTGATGCTGCGCGCACCCTTGGGTCGAAAAAGCGCCGATGGATCAGCAGGGTGGCGCCAACAATCGCCATAACACCGGCGATCCCGCCCGCGATGATCGCGAGCAGCTGCTTGGCACCGTGGCTGATCCCGAGTGCATCAAACAGGGCGATGGGCGTCAACAGGCCGACAAGGTGGCCGAAGAAGATGAACAGCACGCCGACATGGAACAGCACCGAGCCCCAAATCAGCTGCTTGCGGCGCAACAACTGGCTGGACCCGGACCGCCAACTATAGGGTTCGCGGTCAAAGCGGATAATGGAACCGATCGCCAGTACCGCCAGAGCGATATAAGGATACACGCCGTAGAGCAGATGGTTGATGAAGGCGTCCATGGCTCAATTCCTCTGATTTGCGGTATCGACAGGCGCGGGCGCGCGCATCCGGTCGAGAATGGCACTCACCTGCGGGCAGGCAGCGTTGGGGTCGGGTGCAGCATCGGCGGTGAAGCGGATTTCCTCTTCCTCCCACTGCGCATCCAGTTCCTCGAGCGTTTCGGGATCTTCTGCAGGCGGCAGGGAGTTGGCCGCTTCCTCATCCATTTCCAGCCCCGCAATGTCGCACAGCAATTCGAACAGCGCTGAATAATCCGACTGCTTCTCGGCCAGCCGCGCCGCCAGCGCGATCAGCACGACACCCGGTTCGGCCAAGGTCTCGCGGGCCAGCGGATCGGGCAATGTCGAGCAATAGTCGAGGAACAGCGGGAGATAGTCGGGCAGTTCGTTCCCCTGCGGTTCCAGCCCCCCGTCCAGATAGCGCTGGCGCAGGTCCACCATCGCCTGACCGCGATCGCGGCTTTCGCCATGCACGTGTTCGAACAGGTGCAGGCTGTGCGCCCGCCCGCGATCGAACAGTTCCACATAGGCTTCCTGCGCATCGTAAACGTCACTGGCCGCCAGACGGGTCAGCAACGGATGCAGCCGCTTGGCGGTGTCGGGCGGCAGGCTCTTGTCCGCTGACAAGCGATCGCGGATTTCGCTGCACACGGCTTGCAGGTCTTGGGTCGGATAGCTGAGCAACAGCGAAAAGAGATGCAGGCTCTTCATCAAAACGCCTCCTTCGCAATATGGGGAGTCGGTGTTTGCAGCTTCTTGCGCGCGGGTGCGCCGAACAAGTTGCTCTCGCTCGTGCCGCCCGAACAGCCATTGCCAAAGGAAAAGCCGCATGAGCCGCGCTCTTCGAACATGTCTTCGGCATCTTCGCGATGGCCGGTCGGAATGACGAAGCGGTCTTCATAATCCGCCAGCGCCATTACCTTGTACATGTCCTCGATCTGCGCGCCTGTCAGGCCGACGGCGGTCGCAATGCTCTCATTGTGCACTCCGTCGACCGTCTTTGCGCGCATATAGGCGCGCATGGCCAGCATCCGTTCCAGACCGGCGGCGACCGGCTCCTCGTCACCCGCGGTCAGCAGGTTGGCGAGATACTTGAGCGGGATACGCAAGCTGCGGATGTCGGGCATGTTGTTGTTGACCGAAATCTGCCCGGCGCTTGCCGCAGCATTGATCGGCGACAGCGGCGGTACGTACCACACCATCGGCAGCGTGCGATATTCGGGGTGGAGCGGGAAGGCGACCTTCCACTCCATCGCCATCTTGTAGACCGGCGAATGCCGTGCGGCCTCCAGCCAGGCTTCCGGCACGCCATCCCGGCGCGCCTGTTCGATCACCTGTGGATCGTTGGGATCGAGGAAAATATCGAGCTGCGCCTGATACAGATCCTCGACATTCTCGGCCGAAGCCGCCGCTTCGATCCGGTCGGCATCATACAGCATCACGCCGAGATAGCGGATGCGCCCGACGCAGGTTTCGCTGCACACCGTCGGCTGCCCCGCCTCTATGCGCGGGTAGCAGAAGATGCACTTTTCCGATTTGCCGGTTTTCCAATTGTAGTAGATCTTCTTGTACGGACAGCCGGATACACACATGCGCCAGCCTCGGCACGCTTCCTGATCGATCAGGACGATCCCGTCTTCCTCGCGCTTGTAGATCGCGCCTGATGGGCAGGCGGCGACGCAGGTCGGGTTGAGGCAATGTTCGCACAACCTAGGCAGATACATCATAAAGGTGTTTTCGAACTGCCCGTAGATGTCCTTCTGCACCCCTTCGAAGTTGTAATCCTCCGAGCGCTTGGCGAATTCGCCGCCCAGGATTTCTTCCCAGTTCGGACCCCACTGGATCTTTTCGATCCGTTCTCCCGAAATCAGGCTGCGCGGACGCGCGGTAGGGAAAGCCTTGCTCTCGCCCGCCTTTTGCAGGTGGGCATAATCGAAGGTGAAGGGTTCATAATAGTCGTCGATTTCCGGCAGATCGGGATTGGCGAAGATCTTCGCCAACATCCGCCATTTGCCGCCCATCCGGGGGCGGATTGATCCGCCGGGCGTTCGCACCCAGCCGCCGTTCCAGCGCTTCTGGTTCTCCCAATCCTTGGGATAACCGATGCCGGGTTTGGTTTCGACATTGTTGAACCAAGCATATTCCATGCCTTCGCGGCTGGTCCACACGTTCTTGCACGTGACCGAACAGGTGTGGCAACCGATGCATTTGTCGAGGTTCAGAACCTTGCCGATTTGCGCGCGGATTTTCATGCTGCGTGCTCCCCTTCGGCCAAGGCCCCTTCGAGCCAGTCGACCTTCGACAGTTTGCGGACGATCACATATTCGTCACGGTTGGAACCGACCGTCCCGTAATAGTTGAAGCCATAGGCCAGTTGGACATAGCCGCCGATCATGTGCGTCGGTTTCAGCACCGCGCGCGTCACGCTGTTGTGAATGCCGCCGCGCTGACCGGTGAGCGGCGAGCCGGGAACGTTCACGATCTTCTCCTGCGCGTGATACATGAACAGGGTGCCTTCCTTCATGCGCTGAGAGACGACCACCCGGGCCACCAGCGCACCATTGCTGTTGAAAGTTTCGACCCAGTCATTGTCGACCAGACCGGCCTTGGCGGCATCGACCTCGCTCATCCATACGATTGGCCCGCCGCGCGACAATGTCAGCATCAGCAGATTGTCGGTATAGGTCGAATGGATGCCCCATTTCTGGTGCGGGGTGATGAAGTTCAGGATGACGTGCGGTGCATCCTTGGCCTCATCGAGCATTGGTTTGACCGCCTTGGTGTCAATCGGCGGGCGATAGACGCAGAAGCCTTCGCCAAAGGCGCGCATCCACTTGTGATCCTGATAGAGCTGTTGCCGTCCGGTAAGCGTCCGCCAGGGGATCAGCTCGTGCACATTGGTGTAACCGGCGTTGTAGCAGACATGCTCGCTTTCCAGCCCCGACCAGGTCGGCGAGGAAATAATCTTGCGCGGCTGGGCCTGAATGTCGCGGAAGCGGATTTTCTCCTCTTCCTTGGGCAGGGCGAGATGGGTGTGGTCGCGCCCGGTCTTCTTCGACAGGTCCGCCCACGCCTTCACTGCGACTTCGCCATTGGTTTCAGGTGCCAGCATCAGGATGACTTCGGCGGCGTCAATCGCGGTGTCGATCTGCGCCATGCCCTTGGTCGGACCTTCGTGCGGCACCGTGCCATTGAGCTTGCGCAGATTGTCCACTTCATGATTGGTGTTCCAGCCGATGCCCTTGCCGCCATTGCCGACTTTTTCCATCAGCGGCCCAAGCGCAGTGAAGCGATTGTAGAGATTGGGATAGTCGCGTTCGACCAGTGCGACGGTTGCCATCGTCTTGCCCGGAATGGGGTCGACATCGCCCTTGCCCCAGTCGGCGACATCGAAAGGCTGGGCAATTTCGTTGGGGCTGTCGTGCTGGATCGGGGTCAGCACCAGATCCTGTTCGACACCCAGCACTTCGGGTGCAACTTCCGAAAATTTCTTGGCGATGCCCTTGTAAATATCCCAGTCGCTGCGCGATTCCCAAACTGGGTCGACCGCCGCCGACAAGGGGTGGATGAACGGGTGCATGTCGGACGTGTTCAGATCGTCCTTTTCATACCAGCTCGCGGTCGGCAGCACGATGTCGGAATAGACGCAGGTGGTCGACATGCGGAAATCGAGCGTGACCAGCAGATCGAGTTTCCCTTTGGGCGCCTCGTCATGCCATTTCACCTCTCTGGGTTTCTGAGCCCCGGTTTCGCCGAGATCCTTGCCCTGCACCCCATGCGCCGTGCCGAGCAGGTGCTTGAGGAAATATTCGTGGCCCTTGCCCGATGAACCGAGCAGGTTGGAGCGCCACACGAACATGTTGCGCGGCCAGTTGGCGGGATCATCGGGGTCAAGGCAGGACAGTTCCAGCTCACCCGCCTTTAGCGCCGCAGCAACATAGTCCTTCGGGTCCTTGCCCGATGCCTTCGCCGCCTTGCCGACGGCCAACGGATTGGTCTTGAGCTGCGGTGCGGATGGCAGCCAACCCATGCGTTCGGCGCGGGCGTTATAGTCGATCAGGCTGGCGTCCCAGTCACCCTCGGGCGCTGTCGGAGAGAGGATCTCCTCAACATTCAGCGTTTCATAGCGCCACTGGTCGGTATGCGCATAGAAGAAGCTGGTCGAATTCATGTGGCGCGGTGGGCGATTCCAGTCGAGCGCAAAGGCCAGTGCTGTCCACCCGGTTTGCGGGCGCAGCTTTTCCTGTCCGACATAATGCGACCAACCGCCGCCCGATTGGCCGACGCAACCGCACATCACTAACAGGTTGATGATGCCGCGGTAGTTCATGTCCATATGGTACCAGTGGTTGAGACCGGCCCCGAGGATGACCATCGACTTGCCCTTGGTCACTTCGGCATTGGACGCAAATTCGCGCGCGGTGGTGATGATGTGGTCGGCCGGCACCCCGGTGATCTTTTCCGCCCATGCGGGGGTATAGGGCACATTTTCATTGTAATCGCGCGCGACATGGCTGCCGCCCAGACCCCGGTCGAGACCATAGTTCGCGCAGAACAGGTCGAACACCGTGGCCACCAGCGCCTTGCCGTCCTTCAGCGCAATTTCACGCACCGGGACGCGGCGGTTCAGAATGTCCGGATGGTCTGTCCCCTGAAAATGGTCATGCTCGCGGTTCCCGAAATAAGGGAAGGCGACATCGACCACATCGTCATGATCGCTGTCGAGGATGGCAGTCATGCGCAGATGGGTTTCCGCGCCTTTGCTGTCTTTCTCCTCGAGGTTCCATTTGCCTTCCTCGCCCCAGCGAAAGCCAGCCGATCCGTTGGGTGCCACTGGCTTGCCCGATTTGGCATCGATCGCGACCGTTTTCCATTCGGGGTTGTTCGTCTCTCCCAGCGCGCCCTTGAAATCGGAGGCGCGCAGCAGCCGTTCGGGCACGAGCCCGCCCTTGCCCGGCACCAGCCGCACCAGCATCGGCATGTCGGAATATTTGCGGCAGTAATCCTCGAAATATTCGGCCTGCCGGTCGAGATGATATTCGCGCAGGATGACATGGCCCATCGCCATCGCCAGCGCCGCGTCGGTGCCCTGCTTGGGGTTGAGCCACAGGTCGGCGAACTTGGTTGCCTCGGCATAGTCAGGGCTGACCACCGCGACCTTGGTCCCGCGATAACGCGCCTCGGTCATGAAATGGGCGTCGGGCGTGCGCGTTTGCGGCACGTTCGATCCCCACATCATCAGAAAGCCGGAATTATACCAGTCGGCGCTTTCGGGAACGTCGGTCTGTTCGCCCCAGGTCTGCGGGGAGGACGGCGGCAAGTCGCAATACCAGTCGTAGAACGACATGCAGGTGCCGCCGAGCAGCGACAGGTAGCGCGACCCGGCAGCATAGCTGACCATCGACATGGCCGGAATGGGGGAGAAGCCGATCACGCGGTCCGGCCCGTAGGTCTTGGCGGTATAGGCGTTGGCCGCCGCGATAATCTCGTTGACCTCGTCCCAGGTCGAGCGGACGAAACCGCCATGGCCGCGGATCGCGGTATAACTTTTGCGCTTGGCGGGATCTTCGACAATCGATGCCCAAGCCGCAACCGGGGTACGTATCGCCCGCGCTTCGCGCCACAGCTTGAGCAGGCGCGAACGCACCATCGGATATTTCAGCCGCTGTGCGGAATAGATATACCAGCTGTAGCTCGCTCCCCGCGGGCAGCCGCGCGGTTCGTGGTTGGGCAGATCGGGCCGGGTGCGCGGGTAATCGGTCTGCTGGGTTTCCCAAGTGATGATCCCGCCCTTCACGTAGATCTTCCAGCTGCACGAGCCGGTGCAGTTCACGCCATGCGTGGAGCGCACGATCTTGTCGTGCTGCCAGCGCTTGCGATAGCTGTCCTCCCAGTCGCGGTTCTGGTTGGTGGTGACCCCGTGACCATCGGAAAAGGGCTGTTTGGCCTGCCGGAAAAAGGTCAGGCGATCGAGCAGATGGCTCATGCGGCAACTCCTTGCGTGAAGGTGGGCGATCCGGCGGGCGCGGGGGCACGGCCCCGTTCGATGTCGTGCAACAGTCCGCCGCGCCGGGTGTAGACAAACCATGTCAGCGCAGCGCAGCTGGCATAGAAAATGAGGAACCCGATCAGCGCCCCCATCGGGCTGCCGGTTGCCGAGATCGACGAACCGAAGCTCCTGGGGATGAAGAAGGCACCATAGGCAGCAATCGCCGAAGTAAAGCCGACGATCGCCGCCGATTCCTTTTCCGCCTGCCGGACCTGTTCGCCAGCAGACAGCGTCGGCATCAGCCGCGGCACTTCCAGCCGCATGATGTTGGGGATCATCTGGAAGGTGGAGGCATTGCCCACCCCGGTCATGAAGAACATAAAGATGAACATGCCCAGGAAGCCCCACCAGTTGGCGGCTTCCAGGAAGTACATCACGCCCAGCACGCCCAGCATCATCATGAAGAAGACCCACAGCGTGACCCGCGCCCCGCCCCAGCGGTCGGACAGCCAGCCCGTGGCAGCGCGGCTGAGCGCGCCAACCAGCGGCCCGAGGAAGACATATTTGAGCACGTCGACATCGGGGAACTGATGCTTGGCAAGCAGCGGGAGGCCAGCCGAGAAGCCGATGAAGCTGCCGAAAGTGCCGGTATAGAGCCAACACATCAGCCAGTTGTGCTTGCGTTGGAAAATAACCGCCTGTTCGGCAAAGCTGGCCTTGGCATCGGCAATGTCGTTCATCCCGAACCAAGCGAGCAAGGTGGAGGCGATAATGAACGGCACCCAGATGAATCCGGCATTTTGCAGCCAAAGCTGAGTGCCATCGGCGGCCGTGCGCGGCTCTCCGCCGAACGCCCCAAACACGCCTGCGGTGATGACCAGCGGCACTACAAACTGCATCACCGATACGCCAAGGTTGCCCAGCCCGGCATTAAGCGCCAGCGCGTTGCCCTTTTGCGCCTTGGGAAAGAAAAAGCTGATGTTGGACATCGACGAGGCGAAATTGCCGCCGCCAAAGCCGCACAGCAGCGCCAGCACGAGGAAGATGAGATAAGGCGTGTCCGGGTTCTGCACCGCATAGCCGATGCCGAACGCGGGGATCAGCAGCGACGCAGTGGAAAGCGTGGTCCAAAGCCGACCGCCGAAAATCGGCACCATGAAGCTATAGAAGATGCGGAAGGTCGCACCCGAAAGTCCGGGCAGCGCAGCCAGCCAGAACAGCTGGTCCGTCGAATAATTGAACCCGATGGACGGCAATTTGGCGACCACCATCGACCAGACCATCCACACCGAGAAGGCAAGGAGCAGCGCCGGGATCGAAAGGTACAGGTTGCGCCGCGCGATGCGTTGCCCCGTGTCTTCCCAGAACGCCTTGTCCTCTGGTCGCCATTCACTGATGACCTTCGAAGGCTGTGCGGCAGCATGGCGTTCTTCCTCGTGGATCGACGCCATTTCCGGGAACTGGGGCAGGCTGCGCGGATCGATGCCGCTGGCCTTCTGTTCCATCTGGCGCACCGCAATGTGCATCCAGGCCAGCGCAATGCCGACCAGAGCAAACAGGACCATGAAGCAGCTGGTCCAGACATTGGTGAGATCGTTCGCAGCCCCGAACACGATTGGCAGGATAAAGCCGCCCAGACCGCCGACCATGCCAACCATTCCGCCAACGGAACCGACATGATCAGGATAATAGACCGGAATATGTTTGTAGACCGCTGCCTTACCCAGCGACATGAAGAAACCAAGCACGAACACCGTGACCACGAACGGGATCAGACCCATAGAGGTGGAAAAGCGGATGTCGCCGTCGATCCCGTGGATCACATAATCGGTCGAGGGATAGGCCAGCATGAATAGGCACAGCAGCGAAACGCCAAACGTCGCGTACATGATCTTGCGTGCGCCATATTTGTCCGACAGCATACCGCCATAGGCACGAAACAGGCTGGCCGAGAGCGAGAAGGTTGCCGCGAGCATACCTGCGACCTTGATGTCGACGCCATAAACGCCGACCAGATAGTTAGGCATCCAAAGCGCGAGAGCGACGAAGGCCCCGAACACAAAGAAATAGTAGATGGAAAAGCGCCAAACCTGCTGATGGCGTAGCGGCTCTAGCTGCTCCATCAGAGTGCGCGGCTTTTCACCGCGCGCCTTGCGCGCCTCAAACGCGGGATCGTTGCGGGCAAACAGGAAAAAGAGCACCGCCATGACCGCGAGGCCCATGGCCCAGATTTGCGCAACCGCCTGCCAGCCCATCGCCACCATGACGAACGGCGCGATGAACTTGGTCACCGCTGCCCCGACATTGCCCATGCCGAAAATGCCAAGAGCCGTACCCTGCTTTTCTGCCGGGAAGAACTTGGAGACATAGGCGACGCCGACCGCAAAACCGCCACCGGCCAGGCCGAGGCCGAGTGCAGCCACCAGCATCAGGCCGTAACTGTCGGCGATGGAGAGCAGCCAGGTCGATAGCGCGGACGCCAGCATGGTAAGCGGAAAGACCAGCCGACCGCCATATTGATCAGTCCACACACCCAGAAAAACGCGCACTAGCGAGCCGGTCAGGATCGGCGTGCCGACGAGCAGGCCGAACTGGGTATCATTGAGACCAAGCTGCGCTTTGATCTCCACACCGATGATCGCGAAGATCGTCCACACCGCAAAGCAGGCTGTAAAAGCAATCGTACTCAGGCTGAGCGCACTGGTCTGCTGGCTTTTGCCTGGCTGCAGGTTCGCTGCGCTGGCCATGATCGGTTCCTCCATCTTAGAAATTCATGGAGGCAACCAAGGACAGGCGACAGCCTGAAAGGTTGATTTGGATCAAACAACGCCCGGGCAAGGCAGTATTTTCAGTGTGCCTTGACACCCGACAATCTGGGGTTGTTGCTGATCCGGCAAACTGCTTGATAAATATCAAATACGTGCTTGATCTGTCGACCGTGAATGGCTAGCCGAATCATCATGCGCGCCGAAGAAATTCCTGAAATCTCCTCCCTTCCCCTGTTCGCGACCATGCAGCCGGAAGTGCGCGATGAAATCTTCGGCTCGGCGTTTCTTCAGGTGTTCCCGCCCCAGTTGACCATGATCGAAACCGGCGGGCGTGCAGACTTTCTGCACATATTGATTGATGGCCTGGTTGAACTGTTCACGGTCGATGGCTCGCGCGAAGTCACCATGCAGTTGGTTCGGCCGGTATCAAGTTTCATTCTGGCGGCTGCATATACCGATCAGCATTATCTCATGTCGGCCCGAACGCTCACTGCATCGCGGATATTGCTGATCCCTTCGCAACTCCTGCGTGGAGCTATTGCGCGCGACGGCGCTCTCGCGGCAGCTGCCATGACCGAACTGGCCATGCGCTATCGCAATATTGTCCGCTCGCTAACCGACATGAAAATGCGACAGACATTGGAAAGGCTGGCGAATTTCCTGCTGCTGGAGCACACGCGCCTCGATGGCGCGGTTCAGTTTCAACTGCCTGCGGAGAAGCGCGTCATAGCCTCACTGCTGGGTATGACCGCAGAGAATCTGTCGCGCGCATGCTCAACCCTCGCCGGTCATGGCGCCATCGTCAGTGGACCCACCGTGCAGATCGTTGACCGAACCGCCTTGGAAGCACTGGCGCGCCCGGACCCGGTGGTTGACCGGCACTGACCCTAGAAGCGGAAATCCACTGAGAACCAGAATTTGGTCGTGTCGGTCGCAAACGCGTCAGCATCATAGTGCGAGAATTTGACCGAAGAGCTGATCTGCCTGCTGACAGGCACGATCAGCCATGCGCCATATTCCCGGCCATAGTCTGTACCAGTGCGTGTTGCGTTGAAATCGTGCACCTGCAGTCGTAGCGTCGCTGGCGCGCTGGTCAGCACCGGGCCAAGCCGCCATTGCACATCGGCGTACAGATCGCGCAGTCCATTGACAGGTGTCGTGAGGAACCGGTCCGTCCACCCATTAAAGGCGTGCAATGTGGCCAGCGGCGTCTGCAGCGCCGTGCTGCCATCGCCTGACAGGCGTTCATAGCCGACCCTGACGGTGACAGGCCCCACGCCAAGGCCGGGCTCAATCAACAGATAGTCGTGGGAAAAGCGGGCTGGATTGACGCCATGGTCGCGCTGCCGCGCAAGCTCTGCCGCATAGTGCAAGGTCACACCGCCGCCTACGGCTTGCTGTCCGGTCACACGCAGGCCCAGCGTGCGCGAAGACAGCGCGGGGGCAGAAGGCAAGTCCAGCCAATAGCCATAGGCGCTCAGGGTGCCGACAGGCGCAAGCGTGACTGAACCGCGCAGCAAGTGGATATCGGTATCTCGCCAAATGCCCTGTGGCGAATCGGGCCCGAAGATGCGGTTGACGCGCCAGCTGTGGACATATTCCAGCCGCGTGTTGCGGGAGGGTGAAACAGCCGCGCGCACTGCATCGAGCGTCTGGTCATTCTGCCGCCAGTCGACGCTGCCGACCCAACGCTGATTGTCCAGATTGATCGCTTGCCGCCCGACGGTTGCTTCTACCTGCTGAACCGGCTGCCACCGCACAAAGGCTTGATTGAGCACTATATCGGACGGATCGGCCACGACCGGAAAGGCGGTCCGCCCGTTCACAGTGTCATTATAGTCTTCCCGTCCAAGGCGAACGATGGCTTCGCCTTCCAGAACGGCGCTCAGGCCGTGCCATTGTGCCGTCCGGACCCCGGCCCGCACCCGCAACGTCGAAGCAAGGGCAGATTCTGCAATGCCGTCCTGATCGACAGTTTCCAGCCGGTAGCGCGCATTCACATAGGGCGTAACCGGGTCCGGCGATGTCGCAGCCGGTGCTTGCGCTGCAGCAGCCGGGGCGGCAGGCGGCGGGCTTGCAGAACTCTGTGCCGCAGCAGCTTGCGAGAGGCAGACGGCCATGGCAGCGGATCCAATCGTCGCCAAACGACGGGTTGAACAGAAGTGGGTCGTATCCATACGACATGCCCTAACCCCGGCAGACCATCAAAGAATTGATTTTGATCAATGTGAATGATCTTTATCAATTGCATGTGGAACCCATGTTTCGAGACCAGTCTTGATGGACGATCTGTTCCTTGCCCGCGCTTTGCATGTCGTCGCCGTGGTGGGGTGGTTTGGCGGTGTCTGGTTTGTCACATTGGTGATCCTGCCAGCGATCGGGCGATCAGAACTACCCGAGCGGCGAGTCGAAGCATTCCACCGCATCGAAGGGCGTTTCGCACCGCAGGCCGCGTTCTGGGTGTTGCTGACTGGGGCTTCCGGTTTCTGGATGACCTGGAAAATGGACTTGTGGTGGAGGTTCTCCAGTCCGGACTATTGGTGGATGTGGGCCATGCTGCTCGTCTGGCTGCTGTTTGTCCTGATCCTGTTCATCGCAGAACCGCTTGTCATCCATCCGCTTTTACGTCGCGAAGCCCGCAATGAACGATGGCACGCACGTTTGCAGGCCATGCACATCATCCTGTCAATGCTGGGGTTGCTGACCATCGCAGGTGCCGTCGCGGGCGCGCACGGGTGGACGCCATGAATGCGGGCCCCCCGTCGCCGCAGCGACTTCCTCTTTTCGCAGCGCCGCACCGGCTGCCCTTTCTTACCGGGGCGTTCAACCTGGTCATGCTGTCGCTTTGGTGGGCGGGCCACCTTGCTGCGCGAAATGGTATTGCGCTGACATTGCCCCAGCACGATGGACTGGATGGAGCGCTGCACGGGCCATTGACAGTCTATGCGCTGTTCATGCCGTTCATTCTGGGCTTTCTTTCGACCGTATTCCCACGCTGGATGGGCATAAGCGATTTGCCGCCGGGGCGCTTTCTGCCACCATCCGGTTTGATGGCGTTTGGCAGCCTGGCGCTTGCGTTGGCCCTGTGGTCCGACCGGCTGGCTATTCTCGGTCTCGCACTCATCTTGATGTCGGGCGCGTGGACTTGGGGCGCAGCCGTGCTGGTGACAGTGCTGTGTGTTCACCAAAAAACGGCAAGCGAGCCGCACTGGCATGGAATTTCTGCGCTCACCGGCTGGATGCTTGCGCTGATCGGCACCGCCGCCCTTTCGGCTTTCATCTTGGCCGATTGGCAGGCTGGTAGGCGCTTGGCGATCCTTCTCGGCACGCATGGCCTGACCCTCGGTATATTCCTGACGGTATGCCACCGCATGATCCCCTTTTTCGCGGGCAATGCGGTCGAAGGCTATGTCTGCTGGCGCCCCTATTGGCTGCTGGCGCTGCTTTGGCCGTTACTGATGACAGACATGGCGCTGGCATGGCGGGGTTCGCCGTGGCGCGCATTACCAGCTGTGGCGCTGGCCGTGCTGACCCTGCTCATGCTGTGGCGCTGGACACCCCGCCGCACCGCACCGGGCCTGCTGTGGGTATTGGTTATCGGTCTCGGCTGGGCCCCGGTCAGCTTCGTGCTTGCCGTGCTCGCCGCTGCCGGACAGGTGCCCGCCATCGCTGCAACGCATGCGCTCGTTCTCGGTATGGGGTGCAGTTTGATGGTGGCCATGGTAACCCGCGTGACGCAAGGGCACAGTGGTCGGCCACTTGCGATGCCTGCTGCGGCATGGCTTGCTTTTGCTGCGGTGCAAGTTGCAGCGGTACTGCGGCTTAGGGCGGCTCTGCACTGGGATGCATTGCCCATGCTTCTCTTTCCTGCGTCGCTGCTGGCGATCGGCATACTGCCATGGGCATTACGCGGCATGATGATCTATCTCTCACCGCGCATTGACGGACGCCCCGGATGACGACAAGCCTCTCCCCGGATGCCGCACTGACACTCCTGAAGGAAGGCAACCGCCGCTTTCTGGCCGGAGAACCCTTTACCCCGGTTACTGACCGGCGGGCACGCCTGCAACTGGCGGCGGCACAGCATCCGATCGCGGCCTATCTCAGCTGTTCTGACTCGCGTGTCCCGCCCGAATTGCTGTTCGAACGCGGCCTTGGCGAGTTGTTCATAGTCCGAAATGCCGGCAACAGCCTTTGCAATACGGCCATTGGCAGTCTGGAATTCGCCGTCATCAATCTGGGCGTTCCGCTGATCGTGGTGATGGGCCACCAGCAGTGCGGCGCAATGCGCGCAGCGGTTGCAATGGTCCGCGAGCAGCGGCGCTATTCAGCCCGGATTGATGCAGCGCTGCATCCGCTGCTCCCGGCAGTGCTGAGCGCTGACCCATGGTCAGAAGATCTGGTCGATGCGGCAGCACGGGCTAATGTGTTGTCCGTCGTGCAGACCATAACGCAAGAGTCTTCGCCGGAGATCATCGGGCGCATTCGCGCTGGCCAGTTAAAGGTGGTCGGAGCCTTTTACTCCCTCACAAGCGGAGCGGTCGACTTTCTTGATGAAGAGGGCGAAGGCGAGTCATCATGATGCCGTCAAAACGGTCGCTTCTCGACCAGCTTAAGCTGGCGATAGTGATGAGCGTTGAAACGCCGGACTCAGACCTGCCAACACCGCACAATTGCAAGTCTGCGACCCATTCGCGGTAAGCGAAGCGTCGATACCACCGTTGAAAATCCGTTCGGCGGATATTTACAGGACAATACCGACAACGAAGGCGTGGAGCGGCCTCGGACTGCGCGGAATATATCGTTGCCGAATTGGCCAAGATCGGCGTTCGCGCCAATGCGGTGGTGCTTTCGTCCGAGCGTTCGCAACGGTTTGGCCGGAATGCAGCTGACGTGGAAATCGAAATGGCCAGAAGCCCCTTGCCGCGCAACAAAGCCCTTTGGTGCTATGGCTGAAGACAGGTCTCTGCCTCGCATTCGAACGCCCGCTTGCCCTTCCGCTTCCACAGCACCAACGCTTGTTCGCGTTCCTCGCCACGCAGCTTGGCGGCAACGGTGAGGAACGCACCGTAGAGCGTGGCCCGATCGTCATCGGCCAGTTCGACCAGCCCTGCCTTCACGACCAGGCCGCCCAGTTCGATCAGTTGCCGCGTGCGTTCGCGGCGCTTGACCTGCCATTCGCGCATGTCGGTTCGCGCCTTTCGTGCCTCAAGCCGATGCCGCGCCGCCGTCAAGCGGGAGAGTGCCATCCGGCTGGCCTTGAGTTCCTTCGCCACGCTTGCGCGCCTTGCTCTGAAAGAAGGCCGCGCCGCGCTTGCGCCACGCCTCCTTCCTCTGGGCTTCGCTGGTTTCCGCGATGACGAGCAGCGCACCGGCCAGCGTTTCCGCATCGGTCGCATCGGCCCCGGTGGCGATCACCAGTTCGCCGAGTTGCTGCACGCGGCGTTCTTTCAGTTGCTTCGCCTTGTCGGCGAGCGCCTTCAGTTCCGAATCAAAGTCACGGGGTTTGCGCATCGTAGTTCTCCATTGAGAGGTGATGCGCTGATGATAATATCGATGCTCTCCCAATGCTGTAGAGTCGTCGAGACGGCCTGATACTGAATAGTCCCGAGCAGGATTTTATCATGGGAGGGCGCGCTTATACGTCGTGCCGACGTGGCGCTCATGGCGTAAATGGATTGCCGTCATGGCGATCTTCCACCTCTCCGTCAAAGTCATCAGCCGGTCGAGCGGGCGCAGCGCTGTTGCTGCCGCCGCCTATCGCGGGGCCGAGCGGCTGCATGACGAACGCCTCGACCGCGACCATGACTTCACCAACAAGGACGGCGTCGTCCATTCCGAAGTGCTGCTGCCGGAAGGCGCGCGGGAGGAATTTGCCGACCGCGAAAAGCTCTGGAACGCGGTCGAGGCCGCCGAGAAGCGCAAGGACGCGCAGCTTGCCCGCGAGGTCGAATTCGCCATTCCGCGCGAGCTGACCAAGGAACAGGGCATCGAGCTGGCGCGGGAGTTTGCCGAGGCCGAGTTCGTCGAAAAAGGCATGATCGCCGATCTCAATGTCCATTGGGATATTGGCGCGGACGGCCAGCCCAAGCCCCACGCCCATGTCATGCTCACCATGCGCGAGGTCGGCAAAGATGGATTCGGCGCGAAGGTGCGGGAGTGGAATAAGGCCGAACTGGTCGAGAAGTGGCGCGGGCGCTGGGCCGATCATGTCAACCAGCGCTTTGCCGAGCTCGATATCGACGCGCGGATCGATCACCGCAGCCTAGCGGCGCAGGGCATCGCGCTTGAGCCGCAGGACAAGATCGGTCCCGCCGCATCGCGCATGGGCGTGCGCGGGCTTGAGGCCGAGCGGATCGAGGAACACCGCGCTGTCGCACAGCGCAATGGCGAGCGGATTATCGCCAATCCCGCTGTCGCGCTCGACGCGATCACGCGCAGCCAGGCCACCTTCACGAACCGCGACCTTGCCATGTTCGTGCACCGGCACAGCGACGGGAAGGAGCAGTTCGATTTGGCGATGAGGGCGGTTCGCGGATCATCCGACCTTGTCGCACTCGGCAAGGACGGACGCGGCGAGGACCGGTTCACATCGCGCCAGATGATCGAGACCGAGCAGCGGCTTGGCCGCGCTTCGGAATTGCTCGCGGAGCGCGAGCGACATGGCGTCAAAGGCAATGGCCGGGAAGGAGCGCTGGCGCGCGCCGAGACACGCGGCCTGATCCTCTCCGGCGAGCAGCGCGCAGCATTCGAGCATGTGACGGATGGGCGCGGCCTCAGCGTTGTCGTGGGCTATGCCGGGACCGGCAAGAGCGCGATGCTGGGCGTTGCCCGCGAGGCATGGGAGAGCACGGGCTATACCGTTCGCGGTGCGGCGCTGTCCGGGATTGCCGCCGAGGGGCTGGAGCACGGTTCAGGCATTGCATCGCGCACCATCGCCAGCCTTGAACATCAGTGGGGCCAAGGCCGCGAATTGCTGACTTCGCGCGATGTGCTGGTGATCGATGAAGCGGGCATGGTCGGCACGCGCCAGATGGAGCGCGTGCTGTCCCATGCCGCCGATGCAGGTGCGAAGGTTGTCCTGGTAGGCGACCCGCAGCAGCTCCAAGCCATCGAAGCCGGGTCTGCATTCCGGTCGATCCACGAACGGCACGGCGGCGTCGAAATCAGCGAGGTGCGCCGCCAGCATGACGGCTGGAAACAGGACGCTACGCGGCACCTCGCCACCGGGCGCACAGGTCTTGCCATTCAGGCGTATGGCGAACGCGGCATGGTCCACACCGCCGAGACGCGGGAAGCCGCACGCGGCGAGCTGATCGAGCGCTGGGATCGTGACCGGCAGGCCAGCCCCGACGATACGCAGATAATCCTCACCCACACCAATGACGAGGTGCGCGATCTCAATGACGCGGCGCGCGAAAAGCTGCGCGCCAGTGGCGAGCTGGGTGTCGATGTGACGATCCGTGCGACACGCGGCGAACGCCAGTTCGCCAGCGGCGACCGCATCATGTTCCTGCGCAACGAGCGGGGATTGGGCGTCAAGAACGGGACACTCGCCACCATTGAGCAGGTGACGCCGCAGCGCATGGCTGTGCGTACCGACGATGGTCGCAGTGTCGCCTTCGACACCAAGGATTATGCGCACATCGATCACGGCTATGCAGCGACGATCCATAAGGCGCAGGGCATGACCGTGGACCGGGCGCATGTGCTGGCGACGCCGGGTATGGACAGCCACGGGGCCTATGTCGCGATGTCCCGCCACCGTGACGGCTTGGCCCTGCACTATGGGCGCGACGACTTCGCCGATCAGTCCAAACTTGTCCGCACGCTCAGCCGCGAGCGCGGCAAGGACATGGCGAGCGACTACAAGCCCCAGCAGCAGTTTGCCGAACGGCGCGGCATCACGTTCCGCGAACGCATCGTGGCGATTGCGCGGCAGGTGCCAGAGCGGGCGAAGTCCATCTTCGCTGGCTTCCGTCCGCAGGCCAATCGGCTCGAAGCCCTGCCGAGCGATCAGGCTGGCCTGTCCGACCAGCGCCGCGCCGTCGAACGCTACGCTCGCGCCGCCGCCGACATCGGGCAGATGCGTGAACAGGGATTGCCGGTCCTGCCACACCAGCGCGAGGCGCTGGAGAGAGCCGGAAAGGCGCTCGACGCGATCCGGCCCTATGGCACAGCAGACCTCGCCAGCGCCTTGCAGCGCCAACCCTCGCTCGCCCGAGAGGCCGCCGATGGCCGCAGCCAGGGCGCGATGCGGGCGATGCAGCTTGAGGCCGAAATCCGCGTCGACCCCGCGCAGCGCGCCGAACGCTTTGTCAGCGACTGGCAACGGCTTGGGCAGGCGCGCCTGGTCATGCAGCGCGATGGCGACAGCAAGGGCGCGCAGCGGCTTACCAACCGCATGACGGACATGGCGAAGGGGCTGGAGCGCGATGCGCAGGTCGAATCCCTGCTGCGCAGCCGCACCCGCGAGCTTGGCATCAAAACAGAACTCGGTCGCGATCTGGCCCGCGACCTTGCCGCTTCCATCTCAATGGAGCGGAGTCGGCCAATCGGCATGGGCCTGTAGGAGAAGCGTAATGGATATCGATACCGATGACGTAGAACTGCCGCTCGACCTTGAGCCGGAGCCGGAACCCGACCCGGCACCCCCGGATACCGCTGGCGATCCCGCCGCCGAGGCTTTCGCCCGCCTGGAAGGCGAACTGGCTTTGATGCGCCGCGCGGTTCAGCACCTTGCCGCCGAGCGCGCGGACATTGTCATTCCCGACTATGGCCCGACCCTAACCGACATGGCCAAGCGGATGGGCGCGATCAGCGAGAGCCTGAAGGGCATTGCGCGCCATCCGGCATTGCAGATGACCCCTGACAGCATTGGCAATCGGATCGCAGCCGCAGCCGAAGCCGCGCGGCGCAGCGATCAGGACAGTATAAGCCAGGCCCGGAGCGACTTGAGCCACGCCGCCCAGGAAATGCGGAGCGTCATCTCCAATGCGCGCACCGCTGCCGAGCAGCGGCAGCAGCTTTACCAGGTAGCGGGCGGAGCCTTGCTGGCAGGCATACTGCTTTGGTCCTTTCTTCCTGGCACCATTGCCCGTGTCATGCCGGAAAGTTGGCACTGGCCCGAACGCATGGCAGCGCGGATGGTCGGCGCATCCTCCCGCTGGGACACTGGCGCACGGATGATGAAAAGCGACAGCCCCGAGGCATGGAATGCACTGGTGCAGGCCGCTGACATCCAGCGCGACAATCGCGATGCCATTGACGCTTGCCGGAAGACCGCTTCAACGTCGCAACAGCCAGTGCGATGCACCGTCAAGATTCGTCAAAGCAGTCAAGAAGGGAAAACAGCCGCAACGCAGGTGGAGGCCGCGACACGATCCCAGAAAGGGGCATAACAGCCCATTCCGACCCGCACAAAATGTGGGAACGAATGTGGTTTTGGTTTTCCGAAAAAGTCATTTTATCCTTTGAAAACAAAGCGATAAATGACTTGAATGGTAGCGGAGGAGGGACTCGAACCCCCGACACGCGGATTATGATTCCGCTGCTCTAACCTGCTGAGCTACTCCGCCCCACACCAGACTGCGCGCCATCGCGCGGGCAGGCGGCGCACATAGGTTGCCCGCTGCCAGCGGTCAAGCGCCTTGCTTGCCGCGAAACCTCCATTGTCCCGCCTCGTCCCAATGGGTTTCGCGGTAGAGGTGCAGCCCCAGCCCGGCGAAGGCAAAATCGCGCCTTTGCAGCTGGCTGCCAAGGCTGCGCTGCAGCGCCCGCGCGGCCTCGGGGCTGACCTTGTTCTGCACGGTGATGTGCAGACGCGGTTCGTGGAGGTCCTGCGCGGTCAGGGCGCCGTGAAAATGTCCGGCAATCTCGGCCCGGATCGCCAGCATTGCCGGACTGACGATCGCCAGCGCGGTTCCCCGGCCCAGATCCATGGTGCCATCGATCCGCGCGGAAGGCGGCGAATGTTCGCCCGCGATCCGCGCCAGCACCCGTGGCAGTTCTGTGCGCAGCGAAGGTGCGAAGGAATGGAACAGGGTGACGTGGGCCTTGAGCTTGTTGCGTCCGCGCGGGAAATGGACGCGCCGCAGGGCATCGGCCCAGGCGAACACATCGCCTGGCAGTTCGGCGGTGACGATGAACGGTGCGGGCGGCGTTCGGGAGGGGGAGGCTGGATCCACCGCCCGCACCTAGCCGAATCAGGCCGCCTCGGCCACCGGCTCTTCGGTCAGCGCGCCCAGCAGCTTCTCCGGCGCGGTCTCACCATAGGGATCGCTGTCGCTGCCATCGTCGTTGATTCCCGGCTCTTCGAACCAGTGCGTCACCACATTGTCATCGACGATCATCGCATAGCGCCACGAGCGCATGCCGAAGCCGAGGTGATCCTTGTCGATCAGCATGCCCATGCGGCGGGTGAAGTGCCCCGAACCATCCGGCAGCAGCTTGACCTTTTCCAGCCCGAGGTGCTTGCCCCACTGGTACATCACGAAGGCATCGTTGACCGAGAGGCAATAGACCTCGTCCACCCCCGCCGCCTTGAAGACCTCATAGAGCCGCTCGTAGTTGGGGCACTGTTCGTTGCTGCAGGTCGGCGTGAACGCGCCGGGGAGCGAGAACACCGCCACCTTCTTGCCCGCGAACTCCTCGCGCGCCGCCAGATCGTGCCAGCGGAACGGATTGGGGCTGTCCAGGCTTTCATCGCGGACCCGGGTCTTGAGGACAACATCTGGAATTTGCTTGCCGATCACACCGTATCTCCTTTGCTGCCCGCTTCCCTAGCCCACCCCATCTGATCGGAAAAACCGGCAATGTTGGAGACTGTAATCGGAATGATGATTTAATTATCCGATTGAACCCGGTTGCATTGCCGGCCCGGCGGGGGCAGCCTTCCTCCAAACAGATGGAGAGGTCGATCATGTTCCCCACCGCTCGCCGCATTGCCGCGTTCGTCTCCTTGCTGGCGGCTTCGACTGCCCTCGCCGCGCCCGCTGCTCCCAACCTTTCGTCCAAACCCGCCAGCCCCGCCACGATTGCCGCGCAGAAGGCTGCCGCAGCCGCGCTGCCCGCCGAGGATGGGCGCGACGGCGAATTCGCCGCACATGGGTTTCTGGGCACCCGCGAGGACCCGGTGATCCGGAACAAGGACGGCAAGCCGGTGTGGAACATGGCCGCCTATGACTTCGTCAGCGGCGATGCCCCCGCCACGGTCAACCCCTCGCTGTGGCGCGAGATGACCAATCTCAACCGCCACGGCCTGTTCCAAGTGGCCGAGGGCATATGGCAGGTGCGCGGGTTCGACCTTTCCAACATGACCGTGATCCGCGGGGCAACAGGCTGGATCCTGGTCGATCCGCTGACCACCCGCGAAACTGCCGCCGCCGCGCTCGAACTGGTCAACCAGAAGCTGGGCGCGCGGCCGGTTTCGGCGGTGATCTATAGCCACAGCCACGCCGACCACTTTGGCGGTGCGCGCGGCGTGGTGAGCGAGGAAGAGGTCAAGGCGGGCAAGGTGGCGATCATCGCCCCCGATCGCTTCATGGAAGAAACCTCGTCCGAATCGGTCATGGCCGGCGGGGCGATGAGCCGCCGGGCCAACTACCAGTTCGGCGCCGGGCTGACCCCAGGGCCACAGGGCCAGATGGGCGGCGGGATCGGAATGGCGGTCTCGGGCGGCGAGATTACCCTGATCGCCCCCACCGATACCATCACCCACACCGGAGAAACCCGCACCGTCGATGGCGTGCCGCTGGAATTCCAGATCGTTTCGGGCAGCGAAGCGCCGAGCGAGCTCAACGTCTACATCGTGCCGCAAAAGGTGTTCCTCTCGGCCGAGATGTCGACCTGCTCGCTGCATAACGTGCTGACCCCGCGCGGCGCCAAAGTGCGCGATGCCCACGCCTGGGCGGGCTTTCTCGACGAAGCGCTGCGGCTCTACGGTTCGCGCAGCGACGCCGACATTTCGAGCCACTGCTGGCCGATCTTCGGGCAGGACCGGGTCGCGCACATGCTCGCGAGCCAGCGCGACAACTATCGCTATCTTCACGATCAGACCGTGCGGCTGATGAACCGGGGCGAAACTCCGGTCGAGATCGCCGAGCAGCTCAGGCAGCCCCCTGCCCTTTCCGCCGATTGGTTCAACCACGGCTATTACGGAACCTACAGCCACAATTCCAAGGCGGTCTATCAGTTCTATCTTGGCTGGTACGATGCCAATCCGGCCAATCTCAACCCGCTGCCGCCGGCCGAACGGGCGAAAAAGGCGGTCGCGGCGATGGGCGGCACAAGGAAGGTGATCACGCTTGCCCGCAAGGCGATGGCTGCGGGGGACTATCGCTGGGCTTCCGATCTGCTCAATCAGGCGGTCTTCGCCGATCCCGCCGACAAGCAGGCGCGCGCAATGCTGGCGGACAGTTACGAGCAGCAGGGTTACCAGGCCGAAAGCGCGATCTGGCGCAACCAGTTCCTCACCGCCGCGCGCGAACTGCGTCAGGGCTATGCCGGGACTTTCGCCACCGGCAGCGCCGACATGATCGCTGCGGTGCCGACCCGGCTGCTGCTCGATTCGGCGGCCACGCGCTTCGATCCCGCCAAGCTCGCCGGGCGGACAATGGCGATCAACATCGTCATGCCCGAACGCAAGGAGGTGGCCGGGATCGAGCTGACCGGAACGACCATGCTCGCGCGGATGGAAGCCATACCCTCCCCCGCCGCGACCATCACCGGACCGCGACAGCTGGTTCTGGGGCTGCTGTTCATGAAGATGCCGCTCGATCGGCTCGAAGCCGTAGGCCTCAAGATCGATGGCGATCGTACGGCGCTTCAGGCCTGGCTAGACGCGATCGATCCGATGCCCGCCGGGTTCAATATCATCGAGCCCTAGAAATCCCCGCGTTCCTTGCGGATCGTGTACCAGCGCTGGACATTGGCGTTGTGCTCTTCGAGGGTGGCGGCGAACTGGTGGCCGCCTGTGCCGTCGGCCACCATGTAGAGCACGTTGGTATCGGCCGGATGCAGCACGGCCTCGATCGAGGCGCGGCCGGGGTTGGTGATCGGCCCCTGCGGCAAGCCAAGCATCGAATAGGTGTTGTAGGCGTTGACCGCCTGGATCTCGCTCTGGCGGATGCGGCGACCCAGCGGCTTGCCCTTGGTGATGGGGTAGATGATCGTCGGATCGGCCTGGAGCATGATCCCCTGGCGAAGCCGGTTTGAATAGAGCCCGGCAACGATTCCCCGCTCCGCCGGTTTGCCGGTTTCCTTCTCGACGATCGCGGCCAGCGCCAGCGCCTCTTCGGGGGTCTTGACCGCGATATTGGCGGCTCGCCCCGCCCACAGTTCGGACAGCGCGCGCTGCATCGCTGCCTGCATCCGCAGCACCACGGCCTGGCGGCTTTCGCCGTTCTGGATCTCGTAGGTATCGGGCAGGACCGAGCCTTCGGCCGGCACGTCGATATTGCCGGTCAGCTGCGGATTGGCCATCAGCCGTTCGTAGACCATGATCGAGGGCATGCCCTCGGGAATGGTGACGAAGCGGCGCAACACCTCATCGCCCTCGATGATGGCCAGCACCCGCGCGGCGCTTGCCCCTTTGGGAATCATGAATTCGCCGGCCTTGATCGCCCCGCCGATGCCGAAGAGCCGCGCGCGCAGCTTGAAACCACTCGCGCTGGAAACCACGCCCTCCTTGGCGAGCTTTTCCGCCACCGTTCCCAGCGTGGCTCCATCGGGGACGACGAAGGCGCTGTCCTTGCCCAGCGGCCCGGAAACGAACCAGCCGCCCGCAAACCACCCGGCCACGCCGAGCAGCAAGGCGGCGGCAAGCAGAACTGGCCAGCCGCTCCGGCGGCTTCCCAGCATCAGTCCTCCAGCGCCTTGACGATCAGGCTGGCGTTGGTTCCGCCGAAACCGAACGAGTTGTTGAGGGCGGCGCGCACCTTGCGCTTGCGCGCCACCTTGGGAACCAGATCGACCCCCTCGGTACCTTCATCGGGATTGTCGAGGTTGAGGGTCGGCGGCACCACGGAATCGCGGATCGCGAGGATGCAGAAGATCGATTCGACCGCGCCCGCGCCGCCCAGCAGGTGGCCGATCGCAGACTTGGTGCTGCTCATCGAAGCGCCGCCAAGATCGTCGCCCAGCACGCGCTTGACCGCGCCCAGCTCGATCGTGTCGGCCATGGTCGAGGTGCCGTGGGCGTTGACGTAGTCAATGTCGCCTGGCTCCAATCCCGCCTTGCGCATCGCCATGCGCATCGAAAGCTCGGCGCCCTTGCCCTCGGGGTGCGGCGCGGTGACGTGATAGGCATCGCCGGACAGGCCATAGCCGACCACTTCGGCATAGATCTTCGCGCCGCGCGCCTTGGCGTGTTCATATTCCTCGAGCACCACCACGCCCGCGCCCTCACCCATGACGAAACCATCGCGGTCCTTGTCATAGGGGCGGCTGGCCTGTTCGGGGCGGTCGTTGTAGCTGCAATTGAGCGCGCGGGCCTGGGCAAAGCCGGCGATCCCGATCGGGCAGACCGTGCTTTCCGCCCCGCCCGCCAGCATCACGTCGGCATCACCGTCGCGGATCATCCGCGCAGCATCGCCGATCGAATGGGCGCCGGTGGAGCAGGCGGTAACCACCGCGTGATTGGGGCCCATCAGGCCATATTTGATCGAGACCTGGCCCGAGATCAGGTTGATAAGGCGGCCGTGGACAAAGTGCGGCGAAACCCGGCCCGGCCCTTTTTCGGCGAGCACCAGCGATTCGCTTTCGATCCCGGGCAATCCGCCGATTCCCGAACCGATCGAGCAGCCGGTCCGCAGCTTGAGATCGTCGTCCATCTCGGTCAGCCCGGCATCTTCAAGTGCCTGGCCGGCGGCATCGATGCCATAGACGATGAACGGATCGACCTGGCGCTGGACCTTGTGATCGACCCGCTTGTCGGGATCGAAGCCCCAGGGATGATCCTTGGGCTTGACCTCGCAAGCGATCAGGCACTTCTGGCCCTCGGTGTCGAACCGGGTAATCACCCCCGCGCCGGACTTGCCGGCGATCAGGTTGGCCCAGGTGGTTTCGACATCGGCGCCCAGCGGAGTGACCAGGCCCAGTCCGGTAACGACAACACGACGCATTGAATTCTCCAAATCCGAAAACACAACAGGCCCAGCCCCTTACGGGCCGAGCCTGTCAATGCCCCGCGCCCGGATCGTTCGATCGCGGCGCATCGGCAAGCGTAGCGGCAATCAGCCCCCGCTCAACCCTTGTGGTCGTCGATATACTTGATCGCGTCGGTGACGGTGCTGATCTTTTCCGCAGCATCGTCGGGAATTTCGACGCCGAATTCCTCTTCAAAGGCCATGACCAGCTCGACGATGTCGAGCGAATCGGCGCCCAGATCGTCGATGAAGCTCGCGTCTTCGGTAACCTTGTCAGCTTCGACGCCGAGGTGCTCGACAACGATCTTCTTAACCCGATCGGCGGTGTCGCTCATGTATTTGCCCCTTCTGAAACGGAGGATGGAATATCTGGGAAGCGCCCTAATGCCCCCACGGGGCGCTGGCAAGTCCAATGCGGCAATTGGGCGCCGCGATCGGCAGGATCGAAGCGTTTACGGGCTGGATGCAACGCGTGAGCTGATCTAGGGCTGCCCCTGCCAGACCATTCAATGGAGCCGCCGACCATGCCGAACCGCCGCCTTGCCCTTGCCGCCAGCCTGACCGTGCTTGCCTTTGCCGGTGGCCAGGCCGCCGCAAGCCCGGACGATGTCGCCCAGGCCGTCGCCGGTTACAAGGCCCACCTGAACGCGGCGCTGTCCAACGGCTATTGGGCCGGCACCTTCACCGAGATCGACAGTTCGGGCCAGGTGGTCGACACCAACGATCGCCCATCTTGCATCACTGATCAGGATCGGGGTGAATTTGTCGGCGCGATGAGCGGCCTGACCGAGGTGATGCAGGCCATGGGATCGTGCACCGCAACCGGCGGCGGCGAAGGCACGCTCGATCTCGATCTGACCTGCGGCAGCGATCCGGCCCGCGTGCTCCAGTTTCAGGCCCGCGGCATCTACCAGCCGGGAGCAGCCGAATTCTCGATCACCATGGGCGCGGTGCAAGGCGACCCGCCCAAGAGCACCATGCACGTTACCATGCGCAAACTGAGCGATACCTGTCCCGACGAGAAGTCGGCAAGTTAGCCCTGGGGCCTCTGCGGCTCCACCACCCGGATGTGCAGCTCGCGCAGCTGCTTGAGCGCGGCCGGTGACGGTGCGCCCATCAGCAGGTCTTCGGCGCGCTGGTTCATCGGGAACAGCGTGATCTCGCGCAGGTTCTGCACGCCGCACAGCAGCATCACCATGCGGTCGACACCCGCTGCCATCCCGCCGTGCGGCGGCGCGCCATACTGGAACGCGCGGTACATGCCGCCAAAGCGTTCCTCGACATCGGCCTTGCTCAGCCCGACCAGCTCGAAGGCCTTGACCATCAGGTCCGGGTGCTGGTTGCGGATCGAACCCGAAGCCAGTTCATAGCCGTTGCAGACCATGTCGTACTGATAGGCCTTGATCGTCAGCGGATCCTGGCTTTCCAGCGCTTCCAGCCCGCCCTGCGGCATCGAGAACGGGTTGTGCGCGAAATCGAGCTTCTTTTCTTCCTCGCTCCATTCATAGAACGGGAAATCGACGATCCAGCAGAAGCGGAAGGCATCCTGCTCGATCAGATCGAGCTGCTCGCCCACGCGGGTGCGGGCGGCACCGGCCAGCTTGGCGGCCTGCTCTTCCTTGCCCGCGGCGAAGAAGGCGCCATCGTCGGGACCAAGGCCGAGGCTGTCGAACAGCGCCGCCATCCGGTCTTCACCGTGGTTCTTGGCGATCGGTCCGCCGAACACCCCGCCCTTGCGCGTTACGTAACCAAGGCCCGCGTGTCCTTCGGAGCGCGCCCACTCGTTCATATCATCGAAGAACTTTCGGCTCTTGTCGGCCGTGGCGGGCGCCGGGATCAGGCGCACCGTGCCGCCGCTGCCGACGATCTTCTCGAACAGGCCGAAACCCGACTGGCGGAATTCCGCCGTAACGTCACGGATGACGAGCGGGTTCCTAAGGTCGGGCTTGTCGGTGCCGTAATCGAGCATCGCCTTGGCATAGGGGATGCGCGGGAAAGACCCGGCGGGGGTCACCTTGCGGCCTTCGGCGAAGGTCTCGAAGATTCCGGCCATCACCGGCTCCATCGTCTCCCACACCTCTTCCTGGGTGACGAAGCTCATTTCCAGATCGAGCTGGTAGAACTCGCCCGGCAGGCGGTCGGCGCGCGGATCCTCGTCGCGGAAGCAGGGAGCGATCTGGAAATAGCGGTCGAACCCGGCGACCATCAGCAACTGCTTGTACTGCTGCGGGGCCTGCGGAAGCGCGAAGAACTTGCCCGCGTGAATCCGGCTCGGCACCAGAAAGTCGCGCGCGCCCTCGGGGCTGGAAGCTGTGAGGATGGGCGTGGAAAACTCGGTAAAACCGATGTCCTCCATCCGCCGCCGGGTCTCGCGAATGATCGCGGTGCGCTTCATGATGTTGGCGTGCAGCGTTTCGCGGCGCAGATCGAGGAAACGGTACTTGAGCCGCACGTCCTCGGGATATTCCTGCTCGCCCGCAACCGGCAGAGGCAGCTCTTCGGCGCGGCTCAGCACCGCCGCGCTGCGGGCATAGACCTCGATCGCCCCGGTCGGCAGGCCGGCGTTGACCGTGCTTTCGCTGCGCGCCTTGACCTCACCCTCGATGGTGACCACCGATTCCGCGCGCAGCCCTTCGAGCAGCGCCAGCGCCGAACTGTCGACATCGGCGACGATCTGGGTCATGCCGTAGTGATCGCGCAGATCGACGAACAGTACGCCGCCATGATCGCGCTTGCGGTGGACCCAGCCCGAAAGCCGGATGGTCTGGCCAACATCGCTGGCGCGAAGCGCGCCACAGGTGTGCGAACGATAAGGATGCATCGAAACTCTTTCCAAGCGGCCCACTTTGATGCAGGGGCGAAAGCGCGGGCTAACAGGCGAATCCCGCGCAATTGTCAAGCCGAGGCCCCGCACGGGGTCACCTACAGAAGATAAAGATGAAAATACATCCTTTGATCACTACCTCCGAAGCGCTTTCGGATCTCTGCTCCCGGCTCGCCAAGGCCGATTTCGTGTGCGTCGACACCGAATTCATGCGCGAGAACACATATTGGCCCGAGCTGTGCCTGATCCAGATCGCCGACACGAACGAAGCTGCGGCGATCGATCCGCTGGCCAAGGACATCGATCTCTCCCCCCTGCTCGACCTACTGGTTGACAATGAGGACGTGCTCAAGGTGTTCCATGCCGGCGGCCAGGACGTCGAGATTGTCTACAATCTGACCGGGAAGACCCCGCACCCGATCTTCGATACACAGATCGCGATGATGGCGATCAGCCAGAGCGAGCAGATCGGCTATTCCAACCTGGTCGAATCCTGGCTGGGCCTCCAGATCGACAAGGGCGCACGCTTTACCGACTGGTCGCGCCGCCCGCTGACCGAACGGCAGATCGACTACGCGATTGGCGACGTGACCCATCTTGCCAAGATCTTCCCCAAGATCCTTCAGCGCCTGATCAAGACCGGACGCGGCGCCTGGCTCGACATCGAGATGGAAAAGCTCGCCGATCCGGACAACTATCGCAACGATCCCGGCGCGGCCTGGCAGCGGATCAAGGCGGCGGGGCGCAACCCGGCGATGCTCGGGCGGCTCAAGGCGCTGGCCTATTGGCGCGAGATCGAGGCGCAGGACAAGAACCTGCCGCGCGGGCGCATCGCGCGTGACGAAACCCTGGCCGATCTCGCCAGCCACCCGCCGCGACAGCAGGCCGATCTTGCCAAGGTCCGCGGCCTTTCCGCGGCCTGGAAGGATAACGAGATCGGCAAGCGGCTGATCGCCGCGCTTGAGGGATCGAGCCCGCTTGGCGATGATGAACTGCCGCCCCGCACCCCGCGCGGCGCCCCCTTGGGCAAGGAAGGCGCGCTGGTGGCTGACCTGCTCAAGCTGCTGCTCAAGATCCGCAGCCGCGAAATCGACGTCGCCGCCCGCCTGCTCGCGCGCAGCGAGGATCTTGAACTACTCGCCGCCGGAGTGCGGCAGCTCCCGCTGCTCGAAGGCTGGCGCTTCGGCGTGTTCGGCAAGGATGCCCTCGATCTGGTCGAAGGCAAGCTGGCCTTCGCGGTGGTAAACGGCAAGCTGAAGATGACCCACGTCGACGATGCCGCTCCTACGGCCGAGGCCGCCGAATGACCACCTACCTGCCCACGCTCAAGCAGCTGCAATACCTCGTTGCGCTGCACGAGCATGGGCATTTCGGACGCGCGGCCGATGCCTGCTTCGTCTCGCAGTCGACGCTTTCGGCGGGACTGCGCGATCTCGAAACGCTGCTTGGCGTGGTTCTGGTCGAGCGGACCAAGCGCGCGGTGCGCTTTACCCCGCTGGGCAATGCGGTGGTGGCCAAGGCGCATCGGCTGCTGCGCGAGGCCGAAGAGCTTTCCGATATGGTGCAGAGCGCCGGGCAGCCGCTTTCGGGCGAGGTGCGGATGAGCGTGATCCCCACCATCGCCCCGTTCCTGCTGCCCCGCATGCTCCCCCGTCTGCGCCGCGAGCGCCCGCAGCTCAAGCTCTACCTGCGCGAGGAAACCAGCGCCGCGGCAATCGAATCGCTGCACCACGGCCGGGCGGATTGCGTCCTGCTGGCCCTGCCCTTCCCCACCGGCGAAGTGGAAAAGGAAACGATCGAGCTCGACGCGCTGTACGTCGCCTTTCCCAAGGGCGATCCGCGCGATCCGCCCGAGGAGGTCGCCCCCGAACTGATCGACGAGCACCGCCTGCTTCTGCTTGAGGATGGTCACTGCCTCAAGGAACATGCCCTTGCCGCATGCAACCGGCCCGAGCTGCGCGCCTCGGCAACCATGATCGGCACCTCGCTCCACACCCTGGTGCAGATGGTCGACAATGGCCTGGGCCTGACCATGCTGCCCGAAATGGCGCTCGACGCCGGGATCCTGAGCGGCACCAGCGTAGTCGCCCGACCGCTCAAAAGCGACACGGCAAACCGCGAGATCGCGCTGGTCTGGCGCAAGAACAGCCCGCGGGCGGAAGAATTTCGCCTTCTCGCCGAAGAACTGCGGGCGGGTTAGGCCCGGCCTCAATCCATGTGCTTCAGGCCAACTCTGAGGTAATCCCAGCCGGTAATTACCGTCAGCACGGCGGCCGCCCAGAGCGTAACCAGCCCGACGGTGTGCGGGAAGTTCATCTCGATTCCGAAGGCGGAAACGGTCCACCAGGGGGTGGCGCGGCCCAGAATCAGCGCGCCGAGCGCGACCATCTGGAAAGTCGTCTTCCATTTCGCGAGGCGGCTGACCGGCACCGAAACGCGCAAGGGCCCCAGGAATTCCCGCAGACCGGAAACCGCGATCTCGCGGATCAGGATCACCAGCCCCGCGATCACGTGCATGTCGCCCACGTAAGGCCCGGTCAGCACCCCCTGCGCCGCGAGCACCAGCAGCACCGCGGCGACCATGATCTTGTCGGCGATCGGATCGAGAAACTGTCCGAGTTTGGAAACCGTTCCCTGCGCGCGGGCCAGATAACCGTCGAAATAGTCGGTGATCCCCATCAGGCAATAAAGCGCGAAGGCGATCAGGTAGCCGGTCTGCCAGTGCGGCCACCACAGCAGTCCGGCGAGCAGCGGAACCGCCAGGATTCGCGATAGCGTCAACAAGTTGGGCAGGCTCAGCATGGCAGCCAGCATAGCCATGCCGCGCCCGGTGCAAAAGAGCCGTTTGGGGGTTGTTCCACCGCGATCTGCCGCTAGGAGTCAGGCAAATCCGGCTGCCTGAAGCGAGCGCATGATCACCCAGACCAAGCTGATCCACAGCCGCCGCTTCCTGCCGCTGTTCGCGACCCAGCTGCTCAACGCCTTCAACGACAACCTGTTCAAGAACGCGATGGTGCTGTTCGTGGTCTATCGGGTCTATCAGTCCGAAGAGGCCGAGGGGCAGTTCAGCGCAATCGCCTCGGCGCTATTCATCCTTCCCTTCCTGGTATTTTCGGCAATCGCCGGGCAATTGGCCGACATGCGCGACAAGGCGCGGATCATCCGGATCGTCAAGACCGCCGAAATCGGGATCATGCTGATTGGCGCGGCAGGCCTGATGATGGCGGCTAAGGGCATCGCGGTGACCGGAATTGCGATCCCGCTGATGCTGCTTGCGGTGTTCGGCATGGGTCTGCATTCGACCTTTTTCGGACCGATCAAGTACTCGATCCTGCCCCAGCACCTCCACCCTGGAGAAGTTTTGGCCGGAACCGGCCTGGTCGAGGCGGGCACCTATATTGCGATCCTGACCGGGACGATCCTGGCCGGGTGGCTGCCGGTGGAATGGGCTGCGGCCGGGGTGATCGTCACCGCCCTGATCGGTTATGCCACCAGCCGCCAGGTTCCCGATGCTCCGCCGCATCACGAGCCCGAACCGCTCGACTTTCACTTCATCCGCGCCTCGATCGATCTGGTCCGCAACACCAGTCACGATGCGCGAGTGTTCCTGGCGGTGATGGCGATCAGCTTTTTCTGGACGATCGGCGCGGTGCTGTTCGTGCAGTTCCCACCGCTGGCCAAGAACGTACTCTCGGCCAGCAAAGAGGTCGCCAGCCTGTTTCTGGTGGTGTTCTCGGTCGGGGTCGCACTGGGTTCGCTTTCGGTAAATGCACTGCTCAAAGGCACGGTTTCCGCGCGATATTCGCCGCGTTCAGTGCTGGCCATGGGCCTGTTCGTGGTGGCCTTCTATTTCGTCAGCAAGGGCTGGCAACCCGAGCCATCGGGGACCTTGCTCGATGTCAGCCAGTTTCTCGCCAGGCCGCGCGCAATCTGGCTGATGCTGTGCCTTCTTGGCATCGCCACGGCCGGCGGCATGTTTGTGGTGCCGCTTTATGCTTTCCTGACCACCTTCGTGGACAAATCGCAGACTTCGCGCACCATCGCGGCCAACAATATCGTCAATTCGCTGGCCATGGTCGCAGGAACGCTGGTTGCGGGGGGAATGTCCGCGATGGGCGTACCGATCATCCACCAGTTGCTGCTGAGTGCGGCGATGTGCCTGATTTCGGCGTGGATCGCATCGAAACTGGTTGCGGCAGAGATTGCGGCCGCCTGATCGCTCAGGCGATGTAGAGGCTTACCGCAAGGAAGCAGGCACAATAGGCCAGCAGGAACTCCTTGAGATCCTGCGCCGTGAACCAGCCATAGCTGCTCATGGCGCGCGGCTGGATGCCTGTGCGAACATGGGGCGGAAGGCTGCGGCGAAACGCGTTCCCGGCAGCTTCATCGGTGAGGACAAGTGACCTTCTCATGAGCCATCGGTTAAGAACTTCTTCACCATCGCACCAGCCGGAAAATCGTGGTTAATCCGCGTGTTCCCAAAGCGGGACAGGTTTGCCCCAAGCCCTTTCGCAGTGCCCCCGGATTGCGGCGCGGCGGCGCTGCGGCTAAAGCCAATGAATGACAGAGACCAAGACCGTTAACGGCGGGCGCCTGCTCGTCGATTGCCTGATCGTCCAGGGGTGCGACCGGATTTTCGCGGTCCCCGGCGAGAGCTTTCTGGCCGTGCTAGATGCGCTGCACGATTCGCCCGAAGTTCAGACCGTTATCTGTCGCCAGGAAGGCGGCGCGGCCTTCATGGCTTGTGCCGACGGCGCGATGACCGGCAAGCCCGGTGTTTGCTTCGTGACGCGCGGTCCCGGGGCAACCAATGCCTCGATCGGAGCACATGTGGCGTTCCAGGATTCGCAGCCGATGCTGCTGTTCATCGGCGATGTCGATCGCTCGATGCGCGACCGCGAGGGTTTTCAGGAAGTCGATTTCGGGCTGATGTTCGCGCCTCTTTCAAAGGCGGTACTGCGGATCGACGACCCGCGCCGGATCCCCGAATATGTCGCGCGCGCCTGGCAGACCGCGATTTCCGGACGGCCGGGCCCGGTGGTCGTGGTGCTGCCCGAGGACATGCTGCTCGACGAGGTGAGCGGGATTGCCCCTCGCCCGCCGGTCTACCGACCGGCGCAGGCAGTGTGCCCCGATGCGATGACCGCGATGATGCGGCTGATCGGCGATGCCGCCGCACCAGTGGCGATCGTCGGCGGCGCGGGCTGGCATGCCAAGGCACGCGAGCATTTCACCGCCTTTGCCGAGCGGATCGGTCTGCCGGTCGCAGGCGCCTTTCGCCGCCAGGACGCTGTGGCCAATTCAAGCACGGTCTGGGCCGGAAACCTCGGCTATGGCCCCAACCCCAAGCTGGTTCAGCGGATCAAGGATGCCGATCTGATCCTGGCGGTGGGCGCGCGGCTGGGCGAAGCCACGACCGAAGGTTACACCCTGGTTACCCCCGATCACCCCGGTCAGGTTCTGATCCATATCCATCCCGATCCCGACGAGCTGGGACGGGTCTACCGCGCGGACCTGGCGATCTGCGCCGATGTTGGCGAATTCGCCGAGGAGGCCGCCTTGTGGGACGATGAGGTGATCCCGTTCGATGCGGGTGAAGAAGCCCATCTACAATGGCTTGACTGGACCACGGCCAAACCTGCCGCTTTTCCAATCGACATGGCTGCCTGCGTCACCGCGATGCGCGCATCTTTCCCGGATGATGCGATCATCTGCAACGGCGCCGGAAACTTTTCGGGCTGGTGGCATCGCTATTGGCACTACAATGGCTTTCCGACCCAGTTGGCCCCGACCGCCGGTGCGATGGGCTATGGCGTACCTGCCGCGGTCGCGGCGGCACTGCGCCACCCCGAACGCACAGTCGTGGCGCTGGCGGGCGACGGCGATTTCCTGATGAACGGACAGGAACTGGCGACGGCGGTGCAATATGGCTGCGACCTGCTGGTAATTCTGATCGACAACGGCACCTACGGCACTATCCGCATGCACCAGGAACGCGAGTTCCCGGCGCGGGTTTCGGGAACCAGCCTGGTCAACCCGGACTTCGCCATGCTGGCCAAGGCATACGGGGGATGGTCCGAGCGCGTTGAGACAACCGCGGATTTCATCGCCGCGCTCGAACAAGCGCGCGAGCGCAAGGGCTTGCGCCTGATCCATGCCCTGATCGACCCTGAGCAACTCAGCGCTGGCGGCGCCACGATCTCCGGCTTGCGGGCCAAAGCAGGGAAATAGTCAGCGCTCTGCCAGCTTGAGGATATGATCCCATTCGTCCGGGTTCACCCTTGAGACCGAAAGCCGGAACTTGGTCAGCAATTCCATCGAGGCGAGCTCCGGGTCGACCTTAATCTCCTTGAGTGTGACGGCCCGCTTCAGTTTGCGTAGCGGCTTGAGCCGAACCGCCGACCAGCGCCCGGTCTGATCGGTTGGATCGGGGATATTGGACGCGGTAATCTCTGCAATTCCAATGATTTCTATCCCGATATTCGAGTGATAGAAGAATGCCAGATCACCCGGCTCCATCGCCCTCAGATTGTTGCGCGCGGTGTAGTTGCGCACGCCGTCCCAGGTTCCCTCGCCTTCGGCCACCAGATCGTCCCAGCTGTAGACGTCGGGTTCGGATTTCATCAGCCAGAAGGATTTGATTTTGGTCATGCCAGAACTCGCGGGAAAGGCTATGGCGGCGCATTGCATCAGATTTGCGAAAGCGTCCACCCATGTCCCTTACCTCGATCCCCGTCCTCTCGCTCGATCTTCCCAAGGCGGAATTTGCCCAGGCAATCGGTGAGAGCTTCCGCACTTTCGGCTTTGCGATGGTCAAGGATTTCCCGATCGATCGCGCGCTGATCGAGCGGGCTATGCAGCTATCGAAGGAATTCTTCGCCCTGCCCGAGGAAGAAAAGTGCCGCTATCACGATGCCGCGATTTCGGGCGCGCGCGGCTATACTCCATTCGGGGTAGAGATTGCCAAGGACGCCAAGGCGCACGATCTCAAGGAATTCTGGCATATCGGCCGCGACCTGCCCGAAGGCAGCCCGCTGGCCGATGCCTCGATGCCGCCCAATGTCTGGCCCGAGCGCCCTGAGGGATTCCAGGAGCTCTTCACCGAGCTTTATCGGCAATACGACGCCACCGGCGCCAAGATTCTATCGGCCATCGCGCTTTACCTCGGACTGGACGAGCACTGGTTCGACAAGGCGATCGAGGATGGCAATTCGGTGATGCGCCTGCTCCATTACCCGCCGCTCGACAATGTCGAGGGCGAGGCAATCCGCGCCGGGGCGCACGGCGACATCAACCTCATCACCCTGCTACTCGGGGCCGAAGAAGCCGGACTGGAACTGCTGTTCCAGGGCAAGGAATGGATGAACGCCTCCCCGCCCGAAGGCGCGATGGTGATCAACTGCGGTGACATGCTTGAGCGGCTGACCAACCACTACCTGCCCTCGACTATCCACCGGGTTCGCAACCCCAGCCCGGAACGCGCCGCATTCAGCCGGTTCTCGATGCCGTTCTTCCTGCATCTGCGCAGCGATTTTCCGATCAAAACCCTGCCGCAATGCGTCACGCCAGATAATCCTGACCGCTATCCAGAGCCGATCACCGCCGACCAGTTTCTGCAGCAGCGACTGCGCGAGATCGGCCTCAAGAAGTAACCTCCTGCAAAACGGCGGAAAACTGCGGGATTAACGCAAATTTCAGGGCTTGATGCGATTCTCTGGACCAAACCGGAACAGGGGAATGCCGGGAATGGACAGGGCGAAAGCATCGCTGACAGAGCCGGCTGGGCAGCGCGATACCGCGCTTGCGCCCGCGCAGCGCGACCTGCTTGCCCTGGCCATCGCCTTTGGCGCGATCATCATGTTCGTCGGTACCGGCGGCTCGGTCCTCTCCGGGATCGTCCGCTCCCTGGCCGGAAATGGAGCCGGACCGGACCGGCTTCTCACCAATGCCTTGCTGCTCAACATTGCCCTCATCATCTTCGGCTGGCGTCGCTACCGTGACCTGACCGGCGAAGTGGCGGAGCGCCGCAGGGCCGAAGAGCAGGCGCGCCTGCTGGCGGAAACCGATCCCTTGACCGGCTCGCTCAATCGTCGCAGCGTTGCCGCACAGACGGACTTTCTGGTTGAGACCAGCCGCGCCCAAGGCCGGGCCGTGGCGGTCATCATGGTCGATCTCGACAACTTCAAGCAGGTCAACGATGTCCACGGCCATCTCGCGGGCGATGAGATGCTGCGCGAAGCCGCCAGGCGGATCGGGGCGCAGCTGCCCCCCGGCTCGCTTCTCTCCCGCTTCGGAGGAGACGAGTTCGCCTGCGTGGTGGCCTTCGATCCGGCTCACGGCGAGGCAATCGATCGCCTTGCCGAAGCACTGATCGACGCCGTGGCAAGGCCGGTGCGCTACAATAACGTCGATATCGAAACCACGATTTCACTCGGACTGACCCGCAACGACGGGCACGAGCGCCCGCTCGACGCACAAGCGCTTCTCCATGTCGCCGACATTGCGATGTATCACGCCAAGAAGCACGGCAAGAACGGCTATGCCTGGTTCGATCCGGCCATGGAAACCGAACTGCGGTTTCGCAGCGAGCTTGAGGCCGGGATCCGCTCGGGCATCCCAGCGGGCGAGTTCGTGCCCTACTACGAAAAGCAGATCGACATGGCGAGCGGCGAGCTGGTCGGCTTCGAAATGCTGGCGCGTTGGAATTCGCCCCGGCTGGGCGTTGTAAAACCCGACATATTCATCCCCGTGGCCGAGGAAATCGGGCTGATTGCCGATCTTTCCGAAAGCGTGATCGCCCAGGCTCTGCTTGAAGCCCGCAAGTGGAATCCGCGGCTGACGCTGTCGGTCAATATCTCGCCGGTTCAGCTGCGCGACCCGTGGTTCGCCCAAAAGCTGCTCAAGCTGCTGGTTGAATCCAATTTCCCGCCCGAACGGCTGGAGATCGAGATTACCGAGAGCTGCCTGCATGAGAATATTGCGCTGGTCCGTTCGATGATCGTCAGCCTCAAGAATCAGGGGATCAAGGTAAGCCTCGACGATTTCGGAACCGGCTATTCCTCGCTGTCGCAGCTCAATTCTCTGCCGTTTGACCGGATCAAGATCGATCGCAGCTTCGTCACCCAGCTGCCCGACAACCCCGAATACGCAACCATTGTCCGCTCGATCACCTCGCTCGGCGAAGGATTGGGACTGCCGATCACCGCCGAAGGGGTGGAAACCGAGGAAGTCTACAAGGCGCTGGCTGAGTTCGGCAGTTTCAACGCGCAGGGATACTTCTTCGGCAAACCCGCAACCGCCGAACAGACGCGCGACGAGCTGGCCCAGCTCGAGCTGTTGCTCGAACCGCCCGCGCCCGCCCGGCAGGTCAGCACCAGGAAGCGGCGCGCCAGCAACGGCTGACGGCAGGCTACTGGACGCGCCGCCATACAGCGCATAGAGCGCTGGCGATGCGCGTTCCCTTCACCAAGATGCACGGCCTGGGCAACGATTTCGTGGTGCTCGATGCCCGCGAAGGACTGCCCTTGGCAATCGACGAGGTAAAAGCGCGCGCGCTCGCCGATCGCCGCACCGGGATCGGCTGCGACCAGTTGATCGTGATCGAGCCAAGCCAGCGCGCCGACCTGCGGATGCGAATCTTCAACCACGACGGCGGCGAGGTGGAAGCCTGCGGCAATGCCACCCGGGCGGTCGGGCTGCTGCTAGGCAAAGCGGCGACAATCGAGACGCTGGGCGGCGACCTTGCCGTCAGCCCCGACGGCGCAGGGGTCAGTGTCGACATGGGCGAGCCGCGCTTTGAATGGCATCAGATTCCGCTCGCCTACGCGATGGACACTCTGACCATGCCGGTCGGCTGGGATGGTCTGGAAAGCCCGGTCGCGGTCAATGTCGGCAATCCTCATGCAATCTTCTTCGTTGACGACTGCCAGGTGGTTGAGCTTGACCGGCTCGGCCCGGAGATCGAGCACGATCCGCTGTTTCCCGCGCGGGTCAACGTGAACGTTGCCGCGATCGAGAGCCGCACCCGCATCGCCCTGCGCGTGTGGGAGCGCGGCGTGGGCGAGACCCGCGCCTGCGGCACCGGCGCCTGCGCCACGGCGGTCGGCGCGATGCGGCGCGGCCTGGTCGAACGCAGCGTCACCGTGGCGATGACCGGCGGCGAGCTGCGGATCGAATGGGGTGACGACAACCGCATCACCATGACCGGCCCGGCGGCGATCAGCTTTACCGGCAGCTTTGAGAGCGCGGACTTTGGCGGCTGAGGTCATTTCGCTGGGGTGCCGGCTCAACCTTTCGGAAAGCGAGGACCTGCGCGCCCTGCTCGCGGCCGAACGTGATCTGGTGGTGATCAATTCCTGCGCCGTCACTTCCGAAGCCGTACGCCAGACCCGCCAGGCGATCCGCAAGGCCCGCCAGGCGCGCCCGGACGCGCGCTTGCTGGTGACCGGCTGCGCTGCCGAGGTCGAGCGCGCCGCGCTGGGCGCCATGCCCGAAGTCGATGGGCTGATCGCCAATCATGCAAAGCTGGATCCGCGCGCCTGGAACGTGCCCGCCGCCGCAGCGCGGGGGCCAAGCCTTGCCCATACCCGCGCCTTCGTTGCCGTGCAGAACGGCTGCGACCATTCCTGTACCTTCTGCGTGATCCCGCAAGGGCGCGGACCAAGCCGGTCGCTGCCGGTCGCAGTGGTCCGGCGCGAGGTCGAACAGCACCTTGCGGCGGGCGCTCGCGAAGTGGTGCTTACAGGGGTAGATCTGACCTCGTGGGGCCACGATCTGCCGGGCGAGCCGCGCCTTGGCGCGCTGGTCGCGGCGATCCTTGCGGCTTTTCCGCAGCTCACCCGGCTGCGGCTGTCTTCGCTCGACGGGATAGAGATCGACCCCGTGCTTGAAGAGCTGATCGGCGGCGAAGCGCGGGTGATGCCGCATCTTCACCTGTCGCTCCAGCATGGCGACGATCTGATCCTCAAGCGGATGAAGCGCCGCCACACGCGCGCCGATGCCGTGGCGCTGGTTGCGCGGCTCAAGGCGCGCCGACCGGACCTTGCGGTCGGTGCCGATCTGATCGCGGGTTTCCCGACCGAGGACGATGCGGCGCACGGCGCCAACCTCTCCATCGCGGCCGAGCTTGGGATCGTCCACGGCCACGTCTTTCCCTATTCGCAGCGTCCCGGCACCCCGGCGGCGCGAATGCCCCAGGTTCCCCGTCAGGCGATCAAGGCCCGCGCGGCCGAGCTGCGTGCGGCGATCGCCGCCCAGCGCGATCACTGGCTGAGGCGCCTTGTCGGTCAGCCCCAAGAGGTGCTTGCCGAACGCGACGGAACCGGCCATGCGCCGAACTTCGCCCGGGTACGTCTGCCCGCTGGAACCAAGGCTGGAACAATCGTGCGCGTTACCCCGACCCGGATCGTTGAAGGACTGCTGGAATGAGCCAGGACGAAACGAGCGGCCCCAGCTGGAGCGACCG
The DNA here is from genome assembly GCA_024236215.1 of Novosphingobium sp. GTDB lineage: Bacteria > Pseudomonadota > Alphaproteobacteria > Sphingomonadales > Sphingomonadaceae > Novosphingobium. The sequence goes on along the minus strand of JACKKX010000002.1, from coordinate 507,670 downwards.
TCTGTTCGGAGGCTTTCGTAAGACTTCCGAGCGGCTGACCGAAAACCTTGCCGCCGTCGTCACCAAGTCGAAGCTCGACGAGGAACAGCTCGACGACATCGAGGATGCCCTGATCCTTTCCGATCTGGGGCCGCGCGCCGCGCACAGGATTCGCGAGCGGCTTGCCGGAGAACGGTTTGAGCGCGGGATCGACGAGGCAGCGATCAAGCAGGCCGTTGCCGACGAGGTGGCCGCCATCCTGCGCCCTGTCGCCAAGCCGCTAGAGATCGTGGCCTTTCCGCGCCCGCAGGTGGTGCTGGTGATCGGGGTCAACGGCTCGGGCAAGACTACCACCATCGCCAAGCTGGCGCATCTGTTTCAGGAGCAGGATTACGGGGTGATGCTGGCGGCGGGGGATACCTTCCGTGCCGCCGCGATCGGCCAGCTTGCGGTCTGGGCCGAGCGGCTGGGCGTTCCGGTGATCAAGGGGCCGGAAGGCGGCGATCCCGCCAGCGTGGTGTTCGATGCGGTCAAGGCGGCAACCGATCGCGGCACCGACGTGCTGATCGTCGATACCGCCGGACGGCTTCAGAACAAGCGCGAACTGATGGACGAGCTGGCCAAGATCCGCCGCGTCCTCGGCCGCCTCAACCCCGAGGCGCCGCACGACGTGGTTCTGGTGCTCGATGCCACCAACGGGCAGAATGCCTTGCAGCAAATCGAGATCTTCAAGGAGGTTGCCGGGGTGACCGGACTGGTGATGACCAAGCTTGACGGCACCGCGCGCGGCGGCGTGCTGGTTGCCGCCGCCGAACAATACGGCCTGCCGATCCATGCCATCGGCGTGGGCGAAAAGATCGACGATCTGCGCCCGTTCGATCCCGATCTGGTCGCCCGGGTGATCGCGGGGATTGCATGAGCCAGGAGCCGAACGCCAAGCCCGCCGGATCGGGCCTGCTCAACCTGCTGGTCGATTATGGCCCGGTGGCCGTGTTCTTTGCGGTTTACAAGCACTACAGCCCGCCCGCCGGTGAAGATGCGGTCGCCGAAGTGGCGGCGGTAATCCGCGGCACCGGCAGCTTCATGGTTGCGGCGGTGATCGCCCTGGCGGTATCGAAGTGGAAGCTGGGCAAGATCTCACCGATGCTGTGGCTTTCGACCGCGCTGATCGTGGTCTTCGGTGGATTGACCGTATTCCTTCACGATGAAACCTGGATCCAGATCAAGCCGACCGCGATCTACCTGCTGTTCGGCGTCTCGCTGCTGATCGGCGTGGCGCGGGGCAGACCGCTGCTCAAATACCTGCTTCAGGCCGCGTTCGAGGGGCTGAACGATCTTGGCTGGATGAAGCTTTCGCGCAATTGGGGCCTGTTCTTCTTTGCACTCGCTGCGCTCAACGAGGTCCTGCGCCGCCAGCTTTCCTTTGGTGACTGGATCGCGGCCAAGCTGTGGCTGTTCATGCCGCTGACCTTTCTCTTCACCTTTGCCCACATCCCGATGCTGCTGCGCCACGGGCTGGCCGAGCAGGCCGAGGGCGAAGTGCTGAGCGATCCGCCCCACGAATGAAAACAATTCGCAAAAAGGGCTGACAAGCGCCGCCCGAAGCGCAATAATGCACCGGCGCCCCGCTGCGGGCTAATGACAACGCTTCGAGTTAGGGGGAAGCAATGGCTAAGTTTTTCGGAAACCTCAATCTGGTGCTCGCCACCGGGCTCGCATTGGCGATTGGCGTCATGCTTTGCTACGCCGAATATGCCCCGATTGACGTCAACAGCCTGTTTCACTGGCTGCATGTGGTGGTGGGCATCCTCTGGATCGGGCTGCTCTATTATCTGAACTTCGTGCAAGTGCCGACCATGCCCGCCATCCCGGCAGAGCAGAAGGGTGCGATCACCGGGCATATCGCCCCCAAGGTGCTGTTCTACTTCCGCTATGCCGCGCTGCTCACCGTGATCACCGGGCTGACCATCGCGATCAACGCCGGTTACGCTCACCGCGCGATGACTTTTGCTGGAGCGACCAGGGCCGAAAACATGATCGGCCTGGGCATGTGGCTGGCCTTGGTGATGGCGTTCAACGTATGGTTCATCATCTGGCCGGCACAGAAGAAGATTCTCGGTATCGTCGAGGCGAGCGCAGAGGAAAAGGCTGCTGCCGCTCCGCGTGCGCTGATCGCCAGCCGCCTCAACACCTTGCTCTCGCTGCCGATGCTCTGGTGCATGGCCAACGCCAACATCAATATGTAATCCCCGCCCGAGGCAATTGGGAAAGGCGCGTGGCCACCGGGCCGCGCGCCTTTTCTTTTGCCAGCCACATGCTAACCCGGCGCGCATGACCGCACAGATCGACCAGTTTCACGCCATTTCCGTGTCCGCGCTCGCCCACCGCCTCAAGGCCCAGGGGCGCAGCGTGATCCAGATGCAGTTCGGCCAGCCTTCAACCGGCGCGCCAAGCGCGGCAATTGCCCGCGCGCATCAGGTGCTCGACAGCGATCCGATGGGCTATTGGGAAAGCGGCGAGCTCAAGGCGCGGATCTGCCGCCACTATGCCGAATGGTATGGGGTTGCGATCGAGCCGGCGCAGGTAATCCTTACCTGCGGCGCCTCGCCCGCTCTGGTGCTGGCCCTCAACATGTGCTTCGCCCCGGGCGATAGCGTGGCCATGGCGCGCCCCGGCTATGTTGCCTATCGCAACACGGTGCGCGCGCTGCACATGGTTCCGCTCGAGCTGCCCTGCGGCGAGGCAGAGCGGTATCAGATCACCGCCGCCGCGCTCGCGGCGCTCGATCCCGCGCCCAAGGGCCTGATCCTCGCCAGCCCGGCCAACCCGACCGGCACGATCATCCCGCGCGAGGAGCTGCGCGCCATCGCCAAGGTCTGCAGCGAACGCGGGATCACCGTCATTTCGGACGAGATCTATCACGGGATCAGCTATGGCTTGGACACCCCCTCGATGCTTCAGGAGCTGCCCGAGGCATTGGTGATCAACAGCTTTTCCAAATACTTCAGCATGGCGGCCTGGCGCCTGGGCTGGATGGTCGTTCCCAAAGGCGCGGTGCCCGCAGCACAGGCCCGGTGGGGAAACCTGTTCCTCACCCCTCCCTCGCTCAGCCAGCATGCCGGGCTGGTGGCGATGGACTGCAGCGACGAGCTGGAGGCCAATATCGCCACCTATACCCGCAACCGCGAGCTTCTGCTCGCCGCGCTGCCGGGCATGGGCCTCGGCCGGATCGCGCCGCCCGATGGCGCTTTCTACATCTATGCCGACGTTTCCGATTTCACCGACGACAGCATGGAATTCTGCATGCAGCTGCTTGAAGCGACCGGTGTGGCCGCCGCCCCGGGGATCGATTTCGACCCCGACAAAGGCCGCCATTTCGTGCGTTTCAGCTTCGCGGTCTCCACCCCCGAAGTGGAAGGGGCAATCCGCCGCATCGGCCCCTGGCTGGCCAGCCGCAACCGCGGCATCAGGAGCTAAATCTCGACCTGGCTGCCCAGTTCGACCACCCGGTTGGTCGGCAGGCGGAAGAACTCCATCGCGCTGGCCGCGTTGCGCAGCATCCAGGCGAACAGCTTTTCGCGCCACAGAGCCATGCCCGGCTTGGCCGAGGCGATCAGGGTCTGGCGCGAGAGGAAGAAGCTGGTCTTCATCATCTCGAACTGGCCGCCACAGGCATTGGCCTGTTTGAGCGCACCGGGAACGTCGGTTTCCTCAAGAAAACCGAATTTCAGCGTCAGGCGGTAGAATCCCTGTCCCAGCTCCTTGGCTACGGCGCGCTCCGCCGGATCGACATAGGGCACGTCCTGGATCGCCACAGTCAGGATCACCACGCGTTCGTGCAACACCTTGTTGTGCTTGATGTTGTGCAGCAGCGCGGAGGGAACGCCCGAATTGGTGCTGGCCATGAAGATCGCGGTTCCCGGCACCCGCGTGGCACTGGAATGCGCGCTCTTGGCGAAGATTTCCATCGGGATGGTGCCTTCGGCCATGTTCTGGCGCATCAAGGCCCGCCCGCGCGACCAGGTGGTGAGCAGGGTGAAGATCCCCAAGCCCATCATCAACGGCACCCAGCCACCGTCGGGAATCTTGGTGAAGTTGGCCGACAGGTAGGCCGCATCGAGCGCGAAGAACACCAGCAGCAACGGCAGCGACAGCCACGGGCGCCACTTCCACATCTGGAACAGCACCACCGCCAGCAGCACGTTGTCGATGGTCATCGCGCCGGTCACCGCGATGCCATAGGCGGCGGTAAGGTTCGAGCTCTTCTGGAACAGCAGCACCAGCAGGATAACCGCGATCATCAGCGCGGTGTTGATCACCGGGATGTAGATCTGTCCGGCCTTGAGGCTGGTGTACTTGATCGACATGCGCGGGATGAAGCCCAGCTGGATCGCCTGCTGGGTGACCGAAAAAGCCCCGGTGATGACCGCTTGCGAGGCAATCACCGCCGCCGCGCTGGCAATCAGCAGCAAGGGCCATTGGAACCATTCGGGCGCCAGCAGATAGAACGGGCTTTCCAGTGCCGCTGGATCGCGCATCAGCAGCGCGGCCTGGCCCAGATAGTTGCAAACCAGTGCGGGCAAGACGATCGCCAGCCATGAAATCCGAATCGGGTTGCGGCCAAAATGGCCCATGTCGGCATAGAGCGCCTCGGCCCCGGTCACCGCCAGCACCGCCGAACCCATCGCCAAAAAGCCCTTGAAGGGATCGTTGACGAACAGACGCACCGCGTGATCCGGGCTCAATGCCCACAGCACATCGGGCCGCGCGCCGATCGAAATCACCCCCAGCACCGAGATGACGCCGAAATAGACCAGCATGATCGGGCCGAAGAAAGCAGCAACCTTGGCTGTGCCGCGGCTCTGGATCAGGAACAGGAAGATCAGGATGCCGACCACCATCGGCACCACCAGTCGCTCCATTGCCGGGTTATAGACCGCCACGCCCTCGATCGCGCCCAGCACCGAAACCGCCGGGGTAATCATGCTGTCGCCATAAAACAGCGCCGTGGCGAAAACCCCCAGCAGCACGATCCCGCGCGACCACGCCTTGCCCGAAATGTTCTGGTTGATCAGCGCCAGCAGCGCCAGGCTCCCGCCCTCGCCCTTGTTGTCGGCCCGCATGATCACGCTGACGTATTTGATCGTGACGATGATCATCATCGACCAGAACATCAGGCTGACGATGCCGAACACATGCAACCGATCGAGCGGCAGGGCGTGGTGCCCGGCGAAGGTATCGCGCATGGCGTAGAGCGGGCTGGTGCCGATATCGCCGAACACGACCCCGATCGCGCCGATCGCCAGCGCGATCTTGCCGCCGTGGTGCTGTCCGTGGCTGGCGGATGAGTCGTGCAATGCCGGGTTATCCCCGGAAGGGGCATGGTCCACAGCGTCAACCTGCGTCTGGTCGCTCATGCTGATGCAAACCCCTGCAAATCCGGAATCAGGCCCCGGCGCTTAGCAGCATGCCCGCAGGGCGGCAACAGCGCCCGCCTATTGTCCCGAACCGGCATTCTGCCGTGCAATAAAGGTATCGAGTTCGGCAAGGCGCTGCTCAAGTTCGGCGCGCCAGGGTGCGTCGGCGGGTGTATGCTTGAGCAAGTCCGCCCACAGCGCCCTGCCCCCGGCCAGGTCGCCATTCTGGGCCAGTGCCAGGCCGAGGAAATAGGGCGGGCCGGGGTTGGCGGGATCGGCCATGGCCGCGCGGCGATAGGCAAATTGCGCCGCCGGGGTCAGGCTGCCCTCGGAGTGGGCCATCAGGTTGTTGGCCAGTGCCAGCCAGGCATCGCCGTTGCCCGGCTCCTTTGCGACCACGCCGCGCAGAATCCCCGCGGCCTCGGCGAACTGGCCGTTGCGCGAAAAGGCATCGGCGGCCATCGCCAAACGATCCGACGATTGCATTGTCTTGTCGGCCAAAGCCCTGCGCGCGGCGACCAGTTCCTTGCCCGATGCCCGGGCTTGCTCGGCGGCCTGTTTGGGCGCCCCCGGCAAGCCGGGCTGCGCCTGCCAGGCAAAGCCCACAATCCCGGCGAGGAGCGCCGCAGCCGCCATTTCCCACGATCCACGCGGCAGACGGAACACCGCCACCAGAAGGGCAAAGGTTGCCGCAGCCAGTGCGATAACCATGACCCAGCCCATCATGCCCCCTTCCCGCCAAACCGACGGCGCAACAACACGATAGCCAGCCCCAGCAGGACCAGCGGCGCGGCAAACAGCGGCCAGGTCGCGTCGGTCAGCCGCGGGGCATAGCTGACATAGTCGCCATAACTCTGCACCAGCCAGGCCCGGATCGCCTCGGGATCCTCACCCGCCTTGATCTTAAGCCGCACCTGGCTGCGCATGTCCCCCGCGATCGGCGCATCGGAATCCGCGATCGACTGGCCCTGGCATTGCAGGCAGCGCAGCGTTTCCATCAGCGCCTTGGCGCGGGCCTCCTGTGCCGGGTCTTCCAGCTGGGTATAGGCATAGGGCGCCGGAGGCAGCTTGTCCTGCGCCGCAGCAGGCAGCGCGGCAGCGGCGAGCAGCAGGGCGATCGCAGCGCGCCTCACTGCTCCGCCTCCTTGAGCCTGGCGAGAATCATCGGCACCTGATCGGGCGCGATCACGCCGATGTGCTGATAGCGGATCACCCCGCGCGCATCGACCACGAAGCTTTCGGGGACGCCGGACGAGCCGATATCGAACTGGATCTTGCTGACCGGATCGGCGCCGATCCGGGCATAGGGGTTGCCGTTGCGGGCCAGAAAGACGGCGAGATCATCCTGCTTGTCGCGGATCGCCACCCCATCGACCTCAACCCCAAGCTGGCGCAACTGTTCGAGTTGCTGCGCCTCGGCCGCGCAGGGAATGCACCACGACGCGAAGATATTGAGCAGACGCGGTTTGCCCCCGAGCATGTCGCCCCGGGCCAGACCCGGTCGCTCCGGAACCGCGGGGGGCAGATCGAACCGGGGCAATTCCTTGCCGATCATGGCGCTGTGGACATCGCGGCTGGCCGGCCGCCACAGTCCGACCGCCACCAGCGCGATGAAGCCCACAAACAGAACCACCGGCAGCCACAGCGCCCAGCGCGAGGGTTTGGCGGGTGCGCTCATCGGCCCTGCCTTTCGCGGCGATAGGCGATCTTGCCGCGCGCGATGATCCGCTTGAGGTCGCTCCACACCCGGCCGATCAGCGCTAGCACTCCCCCCAGCGCAATCAACAGGCCGCCAAACCAGATCATGGTCACGAAGGGCTTCCACCACAGCCGCAGCTGCCAGCGTCCGTCCTCGGCCTGTTCGCCCAGCACGGCATAGAGCTGGCCGTTCCAGCGGGTAGCCAGCGCGCTTTCACTTGTCTGTTGCGGCGGCGCCCAGAAAGCGCGGGCCTGGGGGTGGAGCATGCGCGGATCGCCGCCCTTGTAGCGCGCCTCCATCTCCCCCTCCAGCGCGGTCCAGTTGGGACCGGCAACCGGCACAATCGTGCGCAGAGTCACTTTCCACGGCCCGACTTCCACAGCCTGCCCGGTCTGCACCGCCACCAGCCGTTCAACCGTCCAGGCGCTGTCGGCAGCCATGCCGAACAGGGCCACGGCAACCCCGAAATGCGCCGCGATCATACCCCATAGCGGCAGGTTGACCCGGCTCAGCTTGCGCCCGCGCAAGGGCATGAAGGCGGCCAGCGCCAGTCCCGCCGCCAGAGCCATGCCCAGCAGCGGCAGCACCGCCATCCCTTTGAGCACGAGCACCGACGCCGCAGCGCCAGTCAGCAGCGCGGGGATTGCCACCATCGGGGTGATCCGGGCAAAACTGTCCTGTCGCCAGCGCAGCAGCGGCCCGACCGCCAGCACGGCCAGCATCGGCACCACGAACACTGCGGTCATCGGGTTGAAATAGGGCGGACCGACCGAAACCTTGGTTCCCAGCGCCTCGGCCAGCAGCGGATAGAGCGTGCCGATCAGCACGATCCCCAGCGCGCCAGTCAGCATCACGTTGTTGAACACCAGCGCGCCTTCGCGGCTGGTCACGGCAAAGCGCTCGCCCTCGGTCACCGTCGCGGCGCGAAGTGCGAACAACACCAGCGCCGCACCGATGTTGAGCGCCAGCAGGCCAAGGATGAAGCTGCCCCGTTCGGGATCGACCGCAAAGGCATGGACCGAGGTAAGGATGCCCGAGCGGACCAGAAAGGTGCCGACCATCGACATCGAGAATGCCACCACCCCCAACATCACGGTCCAGGCGCGCAGGGCATTGCGCGCGGCCAGCACCGAGGCCGAATGGAGCAGCGCGGTGGCCGCCAGCCAGGGCATCAGCGAGGCATTTTCCACCGGGTCCCAGAACCACCAGCCGCCCCAGCCAAGCTCATAATAGGCCCAGTAGGATCCCGCGACGATGCCGATGGTCAGGAAAATCCACGCTCCCAGCACCCAAGGCCGCATCGCCCGGGCAAAGGCGGGGGAAACCTCACGGGTAATCAACGCTCCTACCGCAAAGCTGAAGGCGATCGAAAGCCCGACATAGCCGATGTAGAGCGTCGGCGGGTGAAAGGCGAGGCCGGGGTCCTGCAGCAGCGGGTTGAGCCCCTGCCCCTCGGGCGCCGCGGGATCAAGCCGCTCGAACGGGTTTGAGCTGATCAGCAGGAAGGCATAGAACCCCAGGCTGACAAAGGCCTGCGCGGCCAGCGTCGCCAGCATGGTCGGCTCGGGCAGGCGCCGCTCGACCAGCGCGACCAAGCCGCCCGCCAGCCCCATGATCGTCACCCACAGCAGCATCGAGCCTTCGTGATTGCCCCAAGCACCGGCGAACTTGTAGAGCATCGGCTTGGCCGAATGCGAATTCATCGCCACCAGCTTGACCGAAAGATCGGTCTGGCAAAACACCGCGATCAGACAGACGAACGCCAGGGCGGCCAGCAGCCCCTGAACGATCGCCACCGGACGCACCAGCGCGCCCTCCTTCGCCCCGGCCATGCGCAGCGCGCGCCATGCCGCGAGCAGCTGCAACAGCGCCAGTGCCGCAGCCAGCCACAGCGCGGCAAGACCCAGATTGGCTATCATTTGGTCTCTTCGATCGTCTGGCGGGCCTGGGCCGCGGTCATGTCCTTCATTTCGCGCGGCACGTATTTCTCATCATGCTTGGCGAGCAGATTGTCGGCCACAAACTGCCCCCGCGGATCGAGCCGCCCCTCGGCCACCACGCCCGAACCTTCCTTGAACAGATCGGGCACGATCCCCTTGAACACCACCGGCACCCGTGCCGTACTGTCGGACACGGTAAAGCGGATCGTCACCCCGTCGGGGTCGGTCTTGAGGCTGCCCGCCTCAACCATGCCCCCCAGCCGCACCGCGCGGCCCGCTTCGGGCGGGTTCGCGGCCATCTCGGCGGGAAGGTAGAAATAAGATGCCTGGTTGCGCAGCGCCCACATCGCGAGCAGTCCCGCGCCGATCAGCGCGACCAGCGCGATCACCACCAGCACGAGCCGCTGATGCTTGGCCTTGATCGGTGCGCTCATTGCTCGCGGCTCCTCTCGCGCCGGGCTTCTGCGCGGCGCATCGCGATCCAGCTCCACCCTGCCAGCAGGGCGGTGCCCGCCACGCCGATCGCATAGGCGGCGATCACGAAAGTCCAGTGATCGAGCCCTTCACGCATCCCCAGCCTCCATCGCCCGGCGGCGCAGCCGCGCCTCGGCCTGGGCATGGGCCAGGATCGTACGCATCCGCGCCAGCACGATGCCGCCGAACAGCAACGAGAAACCCAGTGTCGCCGCGAGCAAACCCCAGAGGAAGGCGGGCGCCATCTGGCTTTGCCCCATGGTGATCGAGGGCGGCTGGTGCAGGCTGTTCCACCACAGCACCGAATAGTGGATCACCGGAATGTTGACCGCGCCCACCAGCCCGAAGATCGCCGGGATACGCGAATTGCCCTCGCCATCGCGGGAAGCGGCATCGGCCAGCGCGACATAGGCGCAGTAAAGGAAGAACAGCACCAGCATCGAGGTCAGCCGCCCGTCCCATACCCACCAGGTGCCCCAAGCCGGCCGGCCCCAGAGCGATCCCGTAACAAGGCAGAGCAGCGCGAAGAACGCACCGGGAAGCGCGATCGCGCGCGCGCCGATACCCGCAAGCGGATGGCGCCAGACCAGTTCGACAAGGCTTGCCGCGGCAATCGCGCTCCACCCGCCCATCCCCAGCCAGGCGGCGGGGACATGGATGAACAGGATCCGCACCGAATCCCCTTGCAGACGTTCGGCCGGCGCCCCCAGCAGACCCCAGGCCAGCGCCGCGAGGGCGATCAGCGCGCCGCCCAGCAACAAGGGAGCGGTCAGCAACCGGGCGAGGCGCAGGAAACGGGCAGGATTGGCAAAGCCGTGCATGGACCCAGGCTTTTCGCGTGTGACAGGGTAGAATTGGCGCCCGCTTTGGCACCTGTGTGCCCGCCCCGCAAGCAAGAATCCTGCCTTTGCCGCACACTTGCAAGCTTATCGACAGGAAGGGGAAAATGGGGCGACCGATGGGATCCGAACCCACGACCTCCGGTACCACAAACCGGCGCTCTAACCAACTGAGCTACGATCGCCACGGCCTGCCGACGGGGCAGGCAAAACAGGGGCTGCGCCTTTGCACAGGCCGCGCGCAAAGGGAAGAAGAAATGTGCGTTCCATTGCGCCGGAAATGAAAAGGGCGACCGTGATGGCCGCCCTGTTCGCTTCAGCGCTGGATCGCGGATCAGCTCTTCTTGAGCGAAAGCCCGCCAAAGCGCTTGTTGAACTGCGCGACGCGGCCGCCCTGATCGAGCTGGCGAGTGCCGCCAGTCCACGCCGGGTGCGAGGTGGGATCGATTTCGAGCACCAGCGTGTCGCCTTCCGCGCCCCAGGTGGAGCGGGTTTCAAACACGGTGCCGTCGGTCATCTGCACCTTGATGGTGTGATAGTCGGGATGGGTATCGGCCTTCATCGCAATTCTCTTTCGCTGTGGCCGGTTCCGACCGGCCTCGAATGGGAGCGGCGCCCTTAGCTGGGCCTCGACCAGAAATCAAGCGCCTGGCGCATCCGCGATCATCGCGGTGAACTGCACCTCGCAGGTCACCTTGCCCCCAACGCTGGCCTTGCCCCAAAATTTGCACACCCGCGCGCGCTTCTGCACGAAGCCGGCCTGAAGATCGAGCAGCACCCCCGGCTCCACCGGAGCGCGGAATTTGGCTTCCTCGATCGCCATGAAATAGACCAGCTTGCCGGTCCCCGCGAGCTCCAGCGTTTCGATCGCCAGAATCCCGGCGGCCTGGGCCAGGGCCTCGATCTGGAGCACGCCCGGCATGATCGGGCGGCCCGGAAAGTGGCCCTGGAAAAACCCCTCGTTGAAACTGACCGCCTTGATCGCGTGGATTTCGCCATCGGGAACGATGCTCACCACCCGGTCAACCAGCAGCATCGGGTAGCGATGCGGCAGAGCGGCCAGGATCTTCGGGATGTCGTAGCTGACCGGTTCGCTCATCGCGTCCCCGCTGCGCGGCTTAGCGGCCGTCGGGCTGCGGCCCGGCGGGCTGGGCCGGACGCGCCGCGGGCTGCGCGGCTGCGCCCTGCTGCGCCGCCTGCTGTTCGCGGACCTGACGCGGCACCCAGCCGGCCGGCGGAACCAGCTGCATCTTGCTTGCCGGGATCAGCAGGTTGAGCTCGGTGATGACATCGTTGGTCAATTCATAGGCATTGGCCCGGGCAATTACCGCATCGGGGCTGAGCAGGAGCGAAACGCCCTGCTTGGCCATGGCGTTCTGCACCGCCTGATCGAGCTGATCGGCAATCTGTTCCTTGACGTAGGCATCCGACATGCCGAGCGGCGCGATGATCTGCTCGATCTCCTGCTCGCCGGCCGATTTGGTCTGCTGGATCGCGACATACTGCTGCTGCAGCTGCGCGTCAGGCTTCTTGGCAGCGGCATCGGCCTGGAGCTTGTCGACCATCGACTTGAGCTGCGCGTCGAGCGCGGTCTTGCGCTGGCGAGCCTGGTCGATCTGCGGCTTGTAGGTGGTCTGCTGCTGCTGCTGGGCGAGGCGATAGGCGTCGGTATTGGCGATCGCGGCCTCAATGTTGAGCACGCCGATCCCCTTGACGATGGTGCTGCCGTTGTTGGCGGCAGGAGCAGCCGCAGGAGCCGGAGCAGCGGCGGCTTCGGCGTCCTTGTCCTTCTTCTTGGCAAGCGCGGGGGTGGCAAGCGTAAGCGCCAGCGCGGTGCCGAGCACCGCCTTGGAGAGAATCTTCATCAGAATTGGGTTCCTACGTTGAAAGTGAATGACTTGGTATCGTCGCCATCGACCTTGGAGAGGACCTTGGCGAAATCGATCCGGAATGGCCCGAACGGAGAGTTCCAGTTGACCCCCACACCGATGGAAATACGCGGCTTGGGCGAATTGCCGACGAAGGTTTCGATGAAGGGCGGGATGGTGTTGCCCTGCGCGATGTTGTTAGCCGAGGTCAGGCAGCTCGCCGGATTGGGATTGACTGCATTGGTTACCGTCGAAGTGGCCGTGGCGGCGCAATTCGAGTCCACAGCATCGATCTGGGTATAGAGCGCATTGCCGCTGGCATCATGACGCTGGATGAAATAACCGTCGGGGAAATAGCTTGAAAGATCGGTCAGCTGCGGACGGGTTACGCCCCACACCGCGCCCACATCCATGAAGATCGAGGGACGAAGGCCCAGCTCCTTGGCGCCCGAGCCTAGCGGAATCTCAAGCTCGAGGTGGCCGAGGTAGTAGTATTTCCCACCCAGCGCGTCATCGACGATCTGGTTGCGGTCGGTCTGGACCACCGGATTGCCGTTACCATCGTCGACGATGTATTGGCGCAGCACACGCGGGCCGACACCGCGAATATCGAACCCGCGGATGGTCGGTTCACCGAGGTAAAAACGGTCGGTCAGCCGGACGTCGTCGACGCCAAGCGCCGCGTTGCCATGGTTGTCCAGAGCCTTGATCGCCCCACCTTCGCCGCGCACCGAGAAGATGAAGCCTTTGCCGATCGGCCAATACTGCGAAGCGTTGACGCGCCCGCGCAGGTATTTCACCGATCCGCCCAGCCCCGCGTATTCGAGTGTGGCCGACATCGCGCGCCCACGCGAAGGGTGAATACGGTTGTCGAGCGAATCGTAAATCAGCGACAGGCCAAGGATCGAGCTGGTACGCTTGCCCAGGGCATCGCACAGATAGCGCCCGGCGATCAGCGGGTCGCATTCGAGTAGCGGCGGATTCTGGCGATCCGAGAAGTATTGCGCCTTGTCGAGCGTGATGTTGTCGAGGTTGAGCGTATAGCTGCCCACCGCCGAGACATATTCTGTCAGCGGGACGCCAGCCCGCACCTGAAAGCCGGTGGTCGACTGGCTGTAGAGCGTGTTGCGATCCGCATTGTAGTAGTTGAAGCTGTTGAGATCGCGCCGGTAGACGTTGACCCCCAGGCTGACGTTCTTGTCGAACATATAGGGTTCGACGAAGCTGACCTCGGCGCTCTTGGAATAGTTCGAATAGGACAGGCTGAGCCCGACCGTCTGGCCGCGGCCGCGGAAATTGCGCTGCTGGACCGAACCCTGGAAGATCAGCTTTTCAAGGCTCGAATAGCCCGCCGAAAGCTGGAGCTCGCCGGTCGGCTTTTCCTCGACATTGGCTTCAAGCACGATCCGGTCGACCGCCGAACCCGGCTTCTGCTCAACCTCGAATTTCTCCTGGAAGAAGCCCAGCGAGTTGATCCGCGCGGTCGAGCGCTTGACCTGGAGCGAGTTGAAGGCATCGCCCTCGGCGAGACGGAATTCGCGCCGCACCACCTTGTCCTGGGTCAGCGTGTTGCCGTTGACGTCGATCCGCTCGACATAGACGCGCGGGGCTTCGGCGATCTGGAAGGTCAGGCCCATGGTGAGCTCGTCCTTGTTGCGATCGTAGCTCGGCCGCACGTCGGCGAAAGCATAGCCGAACGCGCCCAGCGTTTCGTTGAGGCGGTCGATCGTGTCCTCGACCTGCTTGGCGTTGTACCAGTCGCCCTTCTTCATCGGCAGGGTTGTAGCCAGACGCTCGCCATCGAAATCGCGCAGCTGGCTTTCCACCTTCACGTCGCCGAACTTGTAGCGCTCGCCTTCTTCCACCACGTAGGTGATGATGAAGTCCTTCTTGTCGGGCGTAAGCTCGGCAACGGCGGAGACGATGCGGAAATCGGCATAGCCCTTGGTCAGGTAGAACTGGCGCAGCTTCTGCTGGTCGAACGCCATCTTGTCCGGATCATAGCTCGTCCCCGAGCTGAACATCTTGGTGATCCCGGTTTCCTTGGTCATCATCTCGCCGCGCAGGTCGCCGTCGTCGAAGGCCTGGTTGCCGATGATGTTGATCTTGCGGACCTTGGACTTGGGCCCTTCCTGGATTTCAAAGACGATATCGACCCGGTTCTGATCGAGCATGACCATCTTGGGTTCGACCGAGGCGGCGAACCGGCCCTGGCGCTTGTAAAGCTCGATGATGCGCGAAACGTCGGCGCGAACCTTGGAACGCGTAAAGATCTGACGCGGGGCAAGCTTGATCTCGGGAAGGATCTTGTCCTCCTTAAGGCGCTTGTTGCCTTCCAGCACGATGCGGTTGATGACCGGGTTTTCCTGAACCTCGATCACCACCGCGCCGCCGTTGTTGCGAACCTGGACGTTCGAGAACAGCTCGGTTGCGAACAGATCCTTGAGCGCCTGGTCGGCCGCTGCCTGGCTGTAGGGCTGGCCCAGCCGCAGCTTGATGTAGGACAGGATCGTATCCGCCTCTAGCCGCTGCGCGCCGACGATCTCGATCGAACGGATGGTTTCCTGCACGGGTGCCTCGGCAGCAGGAGCCGCAACCGGAGGCGCAGCCGGAGCCGCCGCAACCTCCTGGGCAAGCGCCAGGCCCGGCATACCGGCCAGAACGGTGGTTCCCATCAGGACCGTGGCCAGCCGCAGGTGCGCGCGCTTGGTTCCGGAGCGATCGTTGAGCTGTCGATTCATCTGAAGGGCAGTTCCTGTAGTTTTCACTTCATCCAGCCGCCCGCGCCCACCTGGCACGCGCTTGGCCGCGTTTCGCGGATACGTTGCCGCCCTCTGCCCGATGCGTGGCCGCCAATCAAGCAGAGTCGCCGGTTCGTCCGCAGTTAACCCAATTCCTTCCGCCTCATTTCCGGATCGGAAACAGCGCGACAAGATCGTTCACGGTGACGAACAGCATGACGGCCAGCACAAAGGCCAGACCGGTGCGGAACGCCCATTCCTGACTGCGTACGCCCAGCGGTCTGCGGCGGATTGCTTCCGCGGCGTAGAATGCCAGGTGCCCACCGTCGAGGGCAGGAATTGGCAGGAGGTTGATGAATGCCAAGTTAATCGAGATCAGCGCGGCGAAGGCCACGAAATCGGGCCAGCCCATTGCCAGCCGCTCGCCCGAGAACTTGGCGATCTTGATCGGTCCGCCCATCTCGCTGACGGGGCGTTCGCCGGTAACGATCTGGCCCAGCCCGATCGCCATCATCCGCACCGAGCCGATCGACTGGTCGACCGCCACGCCAACCGCTTCAAGCGGCCCGACCGGCTTGAATTCCAGCGCGGTCGCGCGCACGCCCAGCAAGCCCCGGCGAATCTCGTTGCCAAACTCGTCCTTGTCGACCGCGGTTTCGAGCGTGACCGGGGTTGTGATGTGGCGTCCGTCGCGCTCCGCCTCAACCGTCACGGTTCGGCCGGGATAGATCGCCACCCGTTCGGCGATCTCGAAGAACGAGGAAATTGGCGCGCCATCGATCGCGGTGATCGTGTCGCCAACCCGCAGCCCAGCCGTCTGCGCGGCGGAATGCTCGGAAAAACCGCCAATCCGCGGCGGGGCGACAGGTACGCCATAGCTGATCGCAAAGACCCAGAAGATCGCGATCGCCAGAAACAGGTTGGCCACCGGCCCGGCCAGCACGATCAGCGCGCGTTGCCACAGCTTCGCGGCCTGGAAGGTGCCCCTCAGCTCCTCGGCAGAGGCGTTCGCCAGGGCGGGATCGGGCACCGAGGCCGCGTTCATGTCGCCCGCGAACTGGACATAGCCGCCCAGCGGCAGCGCGGCGATCTTCCAGCGGGTGCCGCGCTTGTCGGTCCACCCGGCCAGCTCCTTGCCGAAGCCGATCGAAAACACGTCGGATCGCACCTTGAACAGCCGCGCCACCAGATAGTGGCCCAGCTCGTGGAACACCACCAAAGGCCCCAGCACCAGCAGGAAAGCGCCGATCATCATCAGGACGGAAGGAGACTGGATCAAGTCAGGCAAACTCCAGCAGGGCGCGCGCATGGCGGCGCGCTTCTTCATCGATCGCGAAAACATCGCCCAGCGCCGCCGGGGCGGCAGGAGCATAGCGCGCCATCACTTCCTCGACCATTGCCGCAATCCGGGTGAACCCAATCTTGCCGTCCAGAAACGAGGCAACCGCCACTTCGTTGGCGGCATTGAGCACCGCCGCGGCCGCCCCGCCCGCCTGCGCGGCATCGCGGCAAATGCGGGTGGCGGGAAAGCGCCCCTCATCGGGTACGCGAAAGGTCAGCTCGCCCAGCGCCGCCAGATCGAGCGGGGCACAGGTCGTGTCCATCCGTTCGGGCCAGGCCAGGCACGAAGCGATCGGCACCCGCATGTCCGAAGGGCCAAGCTGGGCCAGGGTCGATCCGTCGCGGTATTCGACCATCGAATGGACCACCGACTGCGGGTGGACCACGATCCGCAGCCTCCCGAGGCCGACCGGGAACAGGTGATGCGCCTCGATCAGTTCCAGTCCCTTGTTGAACATGGTGGCACTATCGACGCTGATCTTGGCGCCCATCTGCCAGTTGGGATGGCATACCGCCTGCTGAGGGGTGGCGGCGGCCAGCCGATCGGCCGACCAGTCGCGGAACGGCCCGCCGCTGGCGGTTAGCGTGATCGAGCGGACATGGGCGGGATCGTTACCCGCCAGGCACTGAAAGATCGCGTTGTGCTCGCTATCAACGGGAAGCAGCGTAGCGCCATGCCGCGCGACTGCGGCCAGCATCACGTCGCCGGCGGAAACCAGCGCCTCCTTGTTGGCCAGGGCCACGGTGCGGCCCTGCTCGATCGCCGCCATGCAGGGCGCGAGACCCGCGCAGCCGACGATCGCCGCGACGGTGATATCGGCAGGACGGCTGGCAGCCTCGACCAGCGCCGAGGCGCCCCCCGCTGCCGCGATCCCACTCCCGGCCAGCATGTCGCGCAGTGCCGGAAGATTGGCCTCATCGGCCACCACCGCCACCTCGGCCGAAAACTCGCGCGCCAGCCGGGCAAGATCGGCGGCATTGCCGTTGGCGGTGAGCGCAACGACGCGCCATCCATCCCGCTCGCGCCGGATCAGATCGAGCGTCGAAGCGCCGATCGAGCCGGTAGCGCCAAGGATGGAGATGGTGCGGGTCATAGGTTCGCAACAAAAAGCAGCATGACGAGTACCGACACGAAGGACACCGCCAGAAGCCCATCCAGACGATCGAACAAACCGCCATGCCCGGGAATGAGTTTTCCCGAATCCTTCACCCCCGCCCGGCGCTTCATCCAGCTTTCAAGAAAGTCGCCCGCTTGTGCGACTATCGCCAATGGCGGCCCGACAAGAACTGCAATCTTCAATGAATTTCCAACCAGCTCAATCGGTTCGGCCAGAATGGTTGCACCATCTGCGGTATGGGTCCCCGAGAGAGCCAGCGCTAGCTTGAAAAGGCCAAACAACGCCAAAGTCGCGCCCACCATGCCCCCCACCAACCCGGACCATGTCTTGGAAGGGCTGATGGCCGGTGCGATCTTCGGTCCACCAAAGGTTCGCCCGGCAAAATAGGCTCCAATGTCCGTGAAGATCACTCCGCCGAGGATTCCAAATAGCAACAATCTGGCCCATCCTCCGGTTTCGTCGCGCACCGAACCCAAGATCGCAATCAGCCAACAGGCCGAACCAACGTAGATCAGGCCAGCAAGAAGCCAGAGAAGCCGCGCCAGAAAGCGCGGTTCAAACGCCTGAACCAGCCGCCACCATTCCCAGGCGACCGCAAGGCCCAACACGAGGGCAAAAGCAAGGAAGGCCCAGCCCCCCAGCCACAGCGCCGTGCCAGCAATCGCCACCATCACCACGGCGGATGCGGCGCGCACGCCAAGGTCGGATTTCTTCTTCGCCTCACCGCCCGCCATAGCGCCGCTCCCTCTTGGCGAACTCTTCCAGCGCCGCTTCGAGATGCGCCGGTGTGAAATCGGGCCACAGCGTGTCGACGAACATCATCTCGGCATAGGCCGCCTGCCACAGCAGGAAGTTCGACAGGCGCACCTCGCCCGAGGTGCGGATCAGCAGGTCGAGCGGGGGCATTCCGGCGGTGTCGAGCTCGGCCTCGATGCTCTCCACCGTGACCGCGCCCTGCGCGGCGGCCCTGGCGGCAGCGCGGGCGATCTCGTCCTGGGCGCCATAGTTGAGCGCGACCGCCAGCGTGGTGCCGTGGTTGTGCGCGGTGCGCGCCAGCGCATCGTCGAGCAGTTCGACGATGTCGCCCGCCAGCGCGCGGTATTCACCGATCACCCTGAGGCGGACGTTGTTGGCGATGAATTCCTCAAGATCGGACTGGATGTAGCGCTTGAGCAGCCCCATCAGGGTTGAGACTTCATCCTCGCTGCGGCGCCAGTTCTCGGTGCTGAAGGCATAGAGCGTCAGCGCCTCGAGCCCCATCGAACGTGCCGCGCGCACCACTTCGCGCACCGCCTCCACCCCGCGCTGGTGCCCCACCGCGCGCGGCAGGTGGCGCTTCTTGGCCCAGCGCCCGTTGCCATCCATGATGATGGCGACATGGCGGGCTTTGGTCACGGCGCTACCCGCTCGTCCTGAGCTTGCCGAAGGGTCACTTGCCGAGGATTTCCTGTTCCTTCTGCGCCGCGACCGCGTCGGCTTCCTTGATGATCTCGTCGGTCAACTTCTGCACCTCGGCCTCGCCGCGCTTGCGCTCGTCCTCGGAGATTTCCTTCTTGCTCTCGTCGGTCTTGAGATTGTCCATCCCGTCGCGGCGGACGTTGCGGATCGCGATCCGGGCCTTTTCGGCATACTGGTGGGCCAGCTTGGCCAGTTCCTTGCGGCGTTCCTCGGTCAGATCTGGGATCGGCAGGCGGATGTTGTTGCCATCGTTGATCGGATTGAGCCCGAGGCCGGCCGAACGGATCGCCTTTTCAACGGGTCCGATGTTCGATTTGTCCCACACCTGCACCGAAAGCAGCCGCGGCTCAGGCGCCGAGACCGTGGCGACCTGGTTGAGCGGCATGTGGCTACCATAGACCTCGACCGTGATCGGATCGAGTAGGGCCGTGTTGGCCCGGCCGGTGCGCAAGCCCCCCAGATCGTGCCGCAGGTTTTCGACCGCGCCCTTCATCCGGCGTTCGAGGTCAGCCTTGTCATACTTGGCCATCTGATCAGCCCTTCTTCACGGTTGTCTGCGTCCCCTCGCCGGCGAGCACCCTGGCAAGGTTGCCCTTTTCGCGGATCGAGAAGACGACGATGGGAATATCGTTGTCACGGCACAACGCCACGGCGGAGGCATCCATAACCTTCAGGTTATCTGCCAGAACCGTATCGTAATCGACTGTATCGTAACGCTTTGCCTGCGGATTTGTCTTGGGGTCGCTGTCATAGACCCCGTCCACTGAGGTGCCCTTGAGCAGGGCATCGCACTGCATTTCCGCCGCGCGCAGCGCCGCGCCGCTGTCGGTGGTGAAATAGGGCGCGCCGACCCCGGCCGCAAAAATCACCACCCTGCCCTTTTCCAGATGCCGTTCGGCCCGGCGGCGGATCACCGGTTCGCAGACCTGATCCATCTGCACCGCGCTCTGCACCCGGGTATGAACCCCGATCTGCTCGAGCGCGTTCTGCATCGCCAGCGCGTTCATTACGGTCGCGAGCATGCCCATGTAATCGGCCTGGGCCCGGTCCATCCCCTTGGCCGCCCCGGCCATGCCGCGAAAGATGTTGCCGCCGCCGATCACCAGGCAGATTTCAAGGCCGGTATCGGCCGCATCCTTCACCTCGCGCGCAAGCTCGGCAACGAACTCGGGATCGATCCCGAACTGCTGATTGCCCATCAGCACTTCGCCGGACAATTTCAGCAGGATACGCTTGTAGGCGGGCTTGCTCATGGGCTGTGACATCGCTCTCGCAGGGGTTTGTGGGGCCTTATACCCAAGGCCGGGCGATGCCAAGGGTGCCCCAAGCGAAAAGGGCGCGAGCCTTTCAGCCCGCGCCCTTTCGAATCGGCAGGATGCCAGGGCTCAGTTGAGACCAGCCGCCGCCGCGACTTCCGCCGCGAAATCGGTTTCGGCCTTCTCGATGCCCTCGCCCAGCTGGAAGCGGACGTAATCCTTGAGGACGATCGCCTTGCCGGCTTCCTTGGCGGCCTGGGCCACGACCTGGGCGACCGGCGTCTTGTTGTCCATCACGAACAGCTGGCTCAGGAGCGCGTTGTCCTTGGCGAACTTGGCCACCGCGCCATCGACCATCTTGGCCTGGACTTCGGCGGGCTTGCCGCTTTCGGCAGCCTTTTCGGCGGCGATCTTGCGTTCCCGTGCGATCATCTCGGCGTCGAGGCCTTCGGCATCGAGCGCCAGCGGGAAGGCAGCAGCGATGTGCATCGCGATCTGCTTGCCCAGCGGCTCGAGCACGTCGGCACCGGCATCCGATTCGAGCGCAACCAGCACGCCGATCTTGCCGAGCATCGGCGCGGCGGCGTTGTGCATGTAGGGGACGACCAGACCGCTGGCGACCGCAACGGTCTTCATCCGGCGAACCTGCTGGTTTTCGCCGATGGTGGCGACGTTGTTGGTCAGGGTATCGGCAACGGTGCCGCCGCCCGGATAGGCTGCGGCCTTGAGCGCCTCGACATCGTCCGAAGCGGCACCCAGCGCGACTTCGGTGGTCTTGCGCACGAAGTCCTGGAACTGCTCGTTCTTGGCGACGAAGTCGGTTTCCGAGTTGACCTCGACCGCAACGCCCTTGGTCCCGGAAACGGCAACGCCCACCAGACCTTCGGCAGCGGTGCGGCTGCTCTTCTTGGCGACAGCGGCAAGGCCCTTGGCGCGCAGCAGATCGACCGCGGCTTCCATATCGCCGCCGGTTTCATCGAGCGCCTTCTTGCAATCCATCATGCCCGCGCCGGTGCGCTCGCGCAGGTTCTTCACGTCAGTGGCGGTATAGGCCATTGAACTGGTCCTTCTTGAATTGAACTGGCGGCCAGGGCCATTGGCCCCGGCGCGCTACAAATTTGTGACGGAAGCGATCAGGCTTCGGTCGCGGTTTCTTCTGCCGGGGCCTCTTCGGCGGCAACTTCGACCACGGCCGCTTCGACCGGAGCCTCGTCCATCGCACCGATATCGGCACCCGAATCGACCACGGCTTCCTGACGGCCCTTGGTCGCCGCCTGGGCAACGGCCTGGCAGTAGAGCGCGATCGCGCGGCTGGCGTCGTCGTTGGCCGGGATCGGGAAGGCGATACCATCGGGCGAGACGTTCGAATCGAGGATCGCAACCACCGGGATGCCCAGCACGTTGGCTTCCTTGATCGCCAGCTCTTCCTTGTTGGCGTCGATCACGAACATCACGTCGGGGGTGCCGCCCATGTCGCGGATACCGCCCAGCGAAAGCTCAAGCTTGTCGCGCTCACGGGTGAGCTGGAGCACTTCCTTCTTGGTCAGACCGGCGGTGTCGCCGCCCAGCTTTTCCTCAAGCGCCTTCATCCGCTTGATCGACTGGCTGATGGTCTTCCAGTTGGTCAGCATGCCGCCCAGCCAGCGGTGGTTGACGAAGTGCTGGCCGCATTGGCGCGCGGCCTGGGCAATCGGATCCTGCGCCTGGCGCTTGGTGCCGACGAACAGCACCTTGCCGCCCGCGCGGACGGTGGCATCGACGAATTCGAGCGCGCGCGCCATCAGCGGCACGGTCTGCGAAAGGTCGAGAATGTGGATGCCGTTGCGGGCGCCGAAGATGTACGGCTTCATCCGCGGGTTCCAGCGGTGGGTCTGGTGGCCGAAGTGTGCGCCGGCCTCGATCAATTGCTGCATGGTGACGACAGGAGCCGCCATAGGTCTTTCCTTTCCGGTTTCACCTCTGGAAAGCTGGAACCGTGCGGAAAAGGCCCGCTGCGGCACCGGTATGTGGTGCTTCCCATGTGGATTTGCCCAGGGGAACGTCCCGCGGGCCGCGCGCCCTTAGCGGGGTTCGGTGGCGATTGCCAGAGCTTATTTGGCCTCGGCCTGCCTGGCTCGGGAATGCCATGCGCGCATCGCGGGGCAATTCGATCCTTGACGAACCGGGCGATGACCGTAAATTGTCATCAATGACAAGATTCGCGATACCGGAGTGCGATCATGGCGCGTCCACGAATTGGCCAGGAACGCAGGGAGGAAATCCTCGCCGCCTTTGAAACCTGTGTCGCCCGCAAGGGTTTTGCCGGAACCACGCTTGCCGATGTCGCCCAGGAGGCCGGCCAGCCTCGCTCGCTGGTCCGCTATTTCATCGGCAACCGCGCCGACATGGTGAACGCCCTGATCGACCGCTTGCTGCTGCGCGGCGAGGAGCAGTTCCGGCAGTGGCCCGGCCACGGCACGCCCGAGGACATGCACCGCTTCGTGCTCGATCGGATATTTGCCGACCAGACCACCAATATCGTGATCATGGAGCTGTGGCACCTTGCCCTGCGCGACGATGCCCTGCGCACGCGCCTCGCCGCGGTCTACAAGCAGGTGATCCTCGAAGTTGCCACCATGATGGCAGACGAAAACGACCCCCATCCCGAAGTTCAGGACCGGGCATTTTCGGCGGTAGCCCTTGCCTTCGGGACCGCATTCTTTCGTTACCTGGGAATTGCCCCGGCCAGCCCCGCTCGCATTCGCGCCATCACGCACCGGCTGCTCGATCACGACTTCCTCTCAGCGCAGGAGCTTGAGACATGACACAAAGCGGTATCGTCGAACTGGGCCTGTTCTCCGGCCAGCCGCAATTCGAGAATTTTGCCCGGTTCAAGCAAATGCTGCCGGTTTCGTGCATGGCGGCATCCGCCGCGCCGCATCGCTTTGCCGTCGGCACTGCAGTGCCCCTGCCGACCAGTTATGCATTCGAGGGCGCGGTCCATCCATCGGACGCCTTCCTCGCAGCGACCGATACCGCCGCCGTGCTGGTGCTGAAGGACGGGAAGCTGGTCAACGAAACCTACCGGCTGACCGGCGGACCCGATGTCCAGTGGATCAGCTGGTCGGTAGCCAAGAGCTTCGTCTCGGCGCTTGTCGGCATCGCGGTTGAGGAAGGCCACATCGGCGCGATTTCGGATCCGATCAGCGCATACATCCGTATCGAACCCGGCTCGGCCTATGAAAACGTTTCCATCAAGAGCGTTTTGCAGATGTCTTCGGGCGCGCGGTGGAATGAGGACTATTCCGATCCCGATTCCGACGTTCATCGCCTCGGCGCGGCGATGTCGGGGGCAATGTCGCTGGACGACTTCGTCGCAACCATGGTGCCCGAAGCACGGCCGGATACGGTCTGCCGCTACAACAGCGGCGATACTCAGGCGCTTGGGGCCTTGCTGGTGCGCGCAACCGGGCGATCGCTCACCGACTACATGCGCGAAAAGCTGGTCGAGCCACTGGGATTCGAAGGCGACGCCTTTTGGCTGATCGACGGCACGGGGATGGAAATGGCCTTCGCCGGCCTCAACATGACCGCACGGGATTTTGCCAAGTTGGGTGAACTCTATCGCAATCACGGGCGCTGGAACGGGCGCCAGATCGTTTCCGAAGCCTGGGTGCGGGCCTCGGTCAGGGCCGATGCCCCGCATCTTGAACCGGGACGCCCGATTCTGGCCGACCATCCGCTAGATCTGGGATACGGCTACCAATGGTGGCTACCAGGCGGTGACCACGGCGAGTTCAGCGCGATCGGCATCTATAACCAGCTGGTCTACGTCGACCCATCGCGCGGGGTGACCATCGTCAAGCTCTCCGCCAACCCGGCCTACGGTACGACGATGGACGAGCGCACCAATCGGGAAATGGAAAACATCGCTTTCCTGCGTGCCATCGCTGCGTCGTTCGACCGAATTTGAGTGCGCGCACCCACTCCCCTGCACTTCGCAGGACAATCGCCGCCGCCGCAGAGAATTTCCCTCTTGACACCTTGGAACAATTAGAGAACATCGTTCGTATTGGAACGGAACAGGAACTTTCCTAGCCGAACCATCAGTTATCCACAAGCCCTCCACAGCCTGTCCCCAGGCAAGGAAGGCCCGGCAGGAGCCTGGTTATGAACGGTCTGGCGCAGATTCTCCCCTTTGCCGCGGTCGCGGTGTTCACGCTGATTTCAATCGGCTCGACGCTGTGGGATGCCTTGCCCGCGATCATGCGGCTGCGCGGTGAGCTTGCTCACGGCACGGAGATGCGGACCTATACCTACCGGATCAGCGAAACTGTCGGGCGCTGGAATGATGGCACCGTGGTGGCCTTCCCGGTCAGGCCGAAGGCGCGGCTCCATCGCCCTCACGCGCCGCGCGCTGCCGCCTGAAGCGGGCATAGAGCACCAGCCCGAGCGGTATGGTGGCAAGATAGACCACGCCGATCCCCAGCAGCGTCCACCATGGCTCGCTGACCAGCGCCGCGCCGGTCAGCCCGAGCAAGGCGATCGCCTCAAGCCGGACCGCGCGGCGCAGGCGCAGCTTGCCCCAGCTTAGTGTCGGCAGACTTGAAATCAGCAGGAAGGCCATCGTCACCAGCCAGGCCGCAACCAGCCGCGGATCGCGAAACAGCGCCTCGCCGGTCTGGATCCACAGGTACATCGGCATGAAGGCCAGCCCCGCCCCGACCGGCGCGGGAACCCCGGTGAGGAACCCGGCGGCCTTGCGCGGTTCGTCGGCCAGGTCGATCCGGGCGTTGAACCGCGCGAGCCGCAAGGCCATGCACACCGCAAAAGCCAGCGCCGCGAACCAGCCGCCGCGCGGCACCTCCTGCAGCGACCACATGTAGAGCACCAGCGCCGGGGCCACCCCGAACGAAACATTGTCGGCCAGACTGTCCAGCTCGGCTCCGAAGCGCGACTGCGCCTTGAGCAGGCGGGCGATGCGCCCATCGATCCCGTCGAGCATCCCGGCCAGAACCACCGATGCGATGGCCTTTTCCCAGTCGCCGGCAACGGCAAAACGAATCCCGGTCAGCCCCATGCACAGTGCCGCCGCGGTGATTGCGTTGGGAACCAGCGCCCGCAGCGTCAGCCCGCCGGGCAGCGAGGGGGCATCGCTCATTGAGCGATGCCCTCGATCAACAGCTGCTGCCCGATCTCGGCCAGAACGGTTTCGCCCGCGATCACTTTTTGCCCGATCAGCACCTTCGATTCGGTCCCGGCGGGGAGATAGACATCGACCCGGCTCCCAAACCGGATCAGCCCGACCCGCTGCCCGGCCGCCAGCATGTCACCCGGCTTGACGAAGGGCACGATCCGCCGTGCCACCAGCCCGGCAATCTGGGTAAAGCCGATCGCGCGCCCGTCGCCGCGCTCGATCAGGATGTGCTGGCGCTCGTTCTCCTCGCTCGCCTTGTCGAGATCGGCGTTGAGGAACTTGCCCGGAACATAGACCACGCGGCGCACCGTGCCGCCAACCGGCGCACGGTTAATGTGCACATCGAACACCGACATGAAGATCGAGATCCGCGTCACCAGCCCCGGCGCCCCGGTGCCGTCGTCGAGCACCAGCTCGCGCGGCGGCTCGACCTGGCGGATCAGCGTGATCAGGCCATCGGCGGGGGAAACAATCAGGTTGTCACCCTGCGGGGTAACGCGCTGGGGATCGCGGAAAAAGGCCAGGATCGCCGGAACCAGTACCGCCAGCGGCCAGGCAAACGTTTCCCAGGCGAAAAAGGCGCACAGCAGACTGGCCACACCGGCAACGGCTGCAAACTTGTAGCTCTCAGGGTGAATGCGCGGCCAGTGCCAGGCCGCTTCGCCGCGCCCGCGGTTGTCGAGGATTTCGCCAGCCATGTCTCAAGCCACCTTGCGCACGAAGACCGTGCCCGCAGAATAGCCAGCACCGAATGAACAGATCACTCCGGTATCGCCCACGTCCAGATCGGCGTTATGGAGATTGAAGGCGATGATCGAGCCCGCGCTCGAAGTGTTGCCATAGGTATCGAGAACGGTCGGGCTTTCATCCTCGTTTGCCTCATGCCCCAGCACGCGCTGGGCGATCAGCCGGTTCATCCCGGCATTGGCCTGGTGCAGCCACAGCCGCCGCAGCCCGACCGGATCGATCCCCAGCCTCTCCGCCTCCTCGACGATCATCGCCGAAACCATTGGCACCACTTCCTTGAACACCTTGCGTCCTTCCTGGACAAACAGCTTGTCAGGCGTGCCGATGGTTTCGGGCGTGGCGCAGTTGAGGAAGCCGAAATTGTTGCGGATGTTGTTGGAGAACACGGTCTTGAGCCTGGTCCCGACGATCTCCCAATGCGGATAGGGGGCGATGTCCTTGGCCTCGACCAGCACCGCGGTCGCTACATCGCCAAATATAAAGTGGCTGTCGCGGTTGCGCATGTTGTTGTGCCCGGTGCAGATCTCGGGGCTGACCACCAGCACCGAGCGGGCATGGCCTGCCCTGATATAGTCCGCCGCCGTCTGGATCCCAAAGGTCGCCGAGGAACAGGCGACGTTCATGTCGAACCCGAAACCATCGATCCCCAGTGCGGCCTGTATCTCGATCGCCATTGCCGGATAAGGGCGCTGCATGTTGGAAGCCGCACAGAGCACCGCGTCCACGTCCTTGGGGTCGCGCTGGGCAGCATTGAGTGCCTGCTTGGCCGCCTTGACCCCCATCTCGGCCAGCACCGAAAGCTCCTCGTCGGCACGCTCGCTCCAGCGCGGAGCCATGATCTCCGGGTCGAGCAGCGGCGCCTTGGCCATGACATGGCGGGATTTGATCCCGCTCGCCTTCTCGATGAATTCGACCGAACTCGGCTGCAACGCCTCCACTTCGCCCGCGGCAATTTCCGCGGCATTGGCCGCGTTGAACCGCTCGACATAGGTATTGAAGCTCTCAACCAGTTCGGCATTGGAGACGGATTCGGACGGGGTGAATAGCCCGGTCGCGGAGATAACGGGAACGATGTCGCTCATGGCGCGCTCTCCTATAGGGCCAATCGGCAAACAACAAGCCACTCCCCCATTGACAGCGGCCCCGCGCTTCGCCAAGAGCGCGCTTCCTCGGCCGGAAGCCCCTTTGGGGGCGACAAAATCGGGGCAACCCGCACGCCGGCACATGGTGTGGACAGGTGGCCGAGTGGTTAAAGGCAGCAGACTGTAAATCTGCCCGCGCAAGCGTACGCTAGTTCGAATCTAGCCCTGTCCACCACCGCCCTTTCTCAGAGCATCCCCGAAAAGCCCTAGAAATCGCAGAAAACCAAGGGTATTACCGCCCTTACCATCCGCATTTGACCGCTGCAATTTGCCTGCAACCGGAACCAAGTGTGGGGGTAGTGTGGGGGTAAAGTGCCTTCCCCCCACACTTTGGTTTCGCAACTCGGTCCCGAAAAATGTGGGGGTAGAGCAATGGGCAAACTCACGGCGGTAGCGGTCAAGGCAGCCTTGGCGAATCCGGGCACCTATCAGGACGGTGACGGATTATTCCTGAAAGTGGACAAACGCGGCGGTGCCTACTGGAATTTGCGACTCCAGCAGGATGGCAAGCGACGCGACATCGGAGTGGGTAGCGCAAAGCTGGTGACGCTGGCCGAGGCGCGCGCGAAAGCCGCCGAACTCCGCAAAGCCGTGAAGGTTGAAAAGCGCGACGTGCTGACCGAGCGGAAGGATGAGGAAGCCGCCAAAGTCACCTTCCGCGAAGCTGCCACCCAATATCATTCGGAGAATGAAGCTGGCTGGAAAAGCGACGTCTATGGTCGCCAATGGCTTGCCAGTCTGGAAAATTACGCTTTCCCGAAGCTGGGCGACATGACGACTGGCGGAATTGCCGCCGCCGACATTATCGGAGTGCTCACCCCGATCTGGCAGGAAATCCCCGAGACAGCTCGTCAGGTCCGCAACCGGATTTGCGCGGTGCTCGACTACTCCCACGCAAAGGGATGGCGCTCTACCGAAGCTCCATCGGGCAACAGCAGCCTGAAAGCGGGGCGTGGGCTGCCGCGACAGATCAAGAAACCGGCAAACCGCAAGGCAATGCCTTACGTCGCCGTTCCACTTTTCCTGACCGCGTTGCGGCGCAAGCCATCCTATTCGCGTCTCGCGCTCGACCTCCTCATTCTGACTGGCGTTCGGTCGCAGGAAGTGCGGCTCGCGAAGTGGGATGAATTCGATCTGGACCAACGCCTTTGGACAATTCCAGCCGAACACATGAAGCGCAGCAGGGCGCACATCGTGCCGCTGTCAGAAGCGGCGATGGCGGTTCTTGTGAAAGCGGACGCGATGCGGCTTGAGGGTGCCGAAGTGGTTTTCCCCGGCATGACCGGTAAGGCGATGTCCAACATGACGCTACTCAAGGTCATGCGCGACATGCAGGAGCCGTTCCACGTTCACGGTTTCCGCTCCAGCTTTACCGACTGGGCAGCGAACGAAGGCTTCTCCAATGCGGTTGTCGAAGCGGCACTGGCGCACAAGACGCCTGACGCGGTGCAGGCTGCCTATCGGCGTACAACTTATCTTGGCACACCGGATAATCCCGGCGCGCGCGTGGAACTGATGGAAGCGTGGGGGACCTATTGTTCGGCACCTGCCGCTCCACAATGAGTCTGTGGCTATTGCCCTTTCGATCCGGCCACGGAAGGTGGGTCGAATTGGCTCAAGTCAATCGTCGGGTTTGTCACCACCCCAGCGAAACGGGGTGTGCCAGCGTGGGGCTTCGATCTCGCCGCGCGACAGTCTGAGCGCCAATCCGATCATCGTCCCGACCGCGATGGCGACGGTAAGGTCGGCCAGCACCGTGAGAAGTGCGGTCCCGAACAGCAGAGCCAGGTCCGCCTTGGGCAGACACAACCGTTCGGGCCAGCGGTGCGGCTCGCTCATCGTCCAGGCTGTCACAATCAGCAAGGCGGCTAGCGCGGGCAGTGCGAGCGCACCTGCTAGTGGCGCGGCCACCAACAAGGCCAGAAGCACGACCAAGGCGTGGACCATACCAGCAACCGGTGTGCGCCCGCCCGCATTGACGTTGGTGGCTGTGCGGGCAATCGCGCCGGTTGCTGGAAGGCCACCAAAGAGAGGCGAAGCGATGTTCGCGGCCCCTTGTGCGATCAGCTCTGCATTCGACCGGTGAGCGCCGCCGATCATCCGGTCGGCAACAATGGCGGAGAGCAAGGATTCGATCCCAGCCAGAAACGCGATTGTGAGGGCGGACGGAAACAGTTCGACAAACAGTTCGGCACTGACATTTGGAATCGACGGCATCGGCAGGGCATTGGGAAGTGCGCCATATCTCGCGCTCACCGTTTCCACGGGTGCAAAACCAAGCGCCGTCAAAACGCTGGCGAGAACCACGACCACTACCAGCCACGGAATACGCGGTGCGAGCCGACGCAGGATCAGGATTGCCGCAACCGCGCCCACTCCCATCGCGACGCTTACGGGATCGATGGATTGACGCATTGCCCAAAGCCCTTCGACCTTGGGTAGGAAATCGGCGGGCAATGCCGGACCGGTCATGCCTGCAAGATCCTTCAACTGGCTGACCGCGATGACCACCGCGATTCCCAAGGTGAAGCCTTCGATGACGGATTCGGGAACGTGGCGGATAAGGCGACCTGCTCGCAACAACCCGGCGATGAGCAAGATAAGCCCCGCCATCAGTGTGGCGAGCAGCAACCCGTCATAGCCGTGTTCATGGATCACGGCATAAACCACCACAATGAACGCACCGGTCGGGCCGCCGATCTGTACCCGGCTTCCGCCAAGCGCTGAAATCAGAAATCCGGCGACGATGGCGGTGACCAAACCGGCGGCGGGTGGCGCGCCAGACGCAATGGCGATGGCGATGCTGAGCGGCAATGCAACAAGCGCGACGGTCACACCAGCAAGCGCGTCGGCTCCGAACTGGCTGCATGAATAGTCTTGGATGGTAGTGAGTATCTTGGGCTTCACAGGCTCACAGATATTCGCTCGCATGGTGTTCTGGCAATCGCCAGAATTGGCGCGAGCGACGTGCCCCTATTGGGCAATCTTGATGCTGCAAGAGACAGCCCGTTCTTTCACCGCTCGTTCCTTGCATTCTTCCAAGGCTTCGCGGTTCGCACTCAAAACGGCCTGCGCTGCTGCCAATTCCTCCCAGGCTTTGGGATTCTGCGACCGGATCAATCGGATGCCTGCTTCTACGATGCTCGGTTCGCCAACCGCCTTTCGAGCCATCCGTTCGGGCCATTGCCAGCTTTCTGGCATGGCGCGGGCGATGGTGCCGGGAAGGATCGACCAAAGCAGGATACCGGCGGCCAACCCGAAGCCTGCAAAACGCCAGGTCTGGCGCTTCTGCTCGGCCTCGGTGCGGACACGCCCGACAATTGCGGCGAGCCGACCGGTTGCAAGGTCCAGGTCTTTGCGTCCGTGCCGGAACAGGTCGCTGGCATCGCGCAGCATGTCGAGCGAGGCGCGCTTGATCTGAACTGCAATATCTTCCGGGGTCAACTCGATGGCGGGCTTGCTGCCGATTGTGCTCAACGTCTTCGAGACCCGTGCCAACTGATCGGCCAGCTGTCCGAGCGTTGTCGTGTAATCCGGGATCACGATGTCGGCCCGTTCCCTGGCCATATTCTGGACCGTATGGCGCACCATCGCCATTTCGCCTTCAAGACGGGCGAAGGCTTCCGCTGCCGGATCGGCTTCTTCTTTCGCATCCGGCGTTGGTGACGGGGCTGATGGCTCCTCGACTTCGAGGTCCAGTTGCACTTCTTCGATGTGGTCGTCTTCCATGTCGTTTCTCCTAGATGCCCATGTCGAAAGCGCGGGTGCGCTCGCGGGCGAGGGTTGCGGTAAGTTCGTTGGCGATGCTGCGTTCGGGCTTTGGATCGATGCCGAGTTCGCGGGTCTTGCCGCGCAGCAGGCCTTCAACCTGCGGATCGCGTTCAAGCCCTTTTGCCAGTTCGGTCAGCTTGGCTGAGGCGCGGGCTGCGCCTGCGCGGTCACCTTGCTGCTCAAGCTGCTTGCGTGCCGTGCTCAGACCCTGCCAGTCGCTGACAAAGCGCTCGGTTCGCAGTGCCGGATCGGTGCGCACGGCAGCCTCTTTGCTCATGGCACGCATGGCTTCCTGGCCACGCCCTCCAGCGGCCTCTGCAATCAACCCAGGATGCCGATCCAGCGCTTTGCCGAGATCGGCAGCGGCATGGGGCCGGATCGCTTCGAGGGCCTTTCCTGCCTTCTCCAGCGCGTCCTTTTGGTGCGGGAGCACGGGCAAGCCCTGAGCCTCCATTGTGCCGATATCGCCAAGCGCACGGGCATAGCGTTCGACCGCACGGCGCTGCTCAATCTGCGTGTTTGCCTGGGCGGGAATCGGCTCAAGTGATCGGGCCTGCGGACGGAAGTTGCCGAAGATGGATTTGGCGCGTTCCGGCACCTGACGAACCATCTTCACGATCCGCTCGCGGAAGCTGATGCCGCGCAGTTCGGCAAAGGCCTGCTCGGGTTTGTAATCGCCCGCCATATCCTTCCCGCGCTCGCGGCTTAGTCTGCGGACAAGTTTCGACCGGTCGGCAAAATCATCGCGGCCATAGTGGAGGGCCAACCCTTTGCGATGGCGCGACATGGCGACATAGGCGGAATGGCTGTCCATGCCCGGAGTGGCAAGCACATGGGCCCGGTCCACGGTCATGCCCTGCGCCTTGTGGATCGTGGCCGCGTAGCCATGATCGACGTGGGCATAGTCCTTGGTGTCAAAAGCGACCTCGCGGCCATCGTCGGTGCGCACCGCCATGCGCTGGGCGCTGGCCAAACGGACTGTTCCCAGAGTCCCGTTCTTCACCCCAAGCCCACGCTCGTTGCGCAGGAAGATAATTCGATCGCCGCTGGCGAACTGCCGCTCGCCGCGTGCCGCCTTGATCGTGGCATCCGTGCTCAAAGCGTCAGCATCGCGCATCTTTTCGCGTGCCATCTGGTTCAGCTCGCGGACCTCGTCATTGGTGTGGGTCAGGATGATCCGCGTATCGCTAGGGCTGGCCTGCCGTTGGCGGTCCCATCGCTCGATCAGTTCTGTCCGCGCAGCCTCCCGCGTCTCGGCGGCAAAGACCATGCCGCGCTTTTCATAGGTGCGGATCGCTTCGCCGGTGCGTCCCGTTGCGAGCTGCCTGGTCGCATCCTGCTGCCAGGCCGAAAGCTGGCGGCGGACCTCGCTGATCTCGGCCCCGCCGTGGCGCTCGTGGATTGCCCGGAAGGCTGCACCTGCCTCGATGGCCTGCAACTGCTGCTGGTCGCCCACCAGAACAACCTTCGCCCCGGCCTTCGCGGCATGGGACAGTACGCGCTCCATCTGGCGCGTGGCGACCATGCCCGCCTCGTCGATAACAAGCACATCGCGGGACGTGAGATGTTCGCGTCCTTTGCTCCATTGATGTTCAAGGCTGGCGATGGTGCGCGAAGCAATGCCGGAGCCGTTTTCCAGCCCCTCGGCAGCAATTCCGGAGAGCGCTGCGCCGCGCACGGTGAGGCCTGCGCTTTCCCATGCCTCGCGCGCCACGCCAAGCATGGCGCTTTTACCGGTCCCGGCATAGCCAACGACCACGGAAAGACCCTTGCTGTTGGTGACGTGTTCGAAGGCAGATTTCTGCTCACCGGAAAGCACGAGGCCGTGCTTCGCAGCGCTTGCGAATGCGGCATTGCGTTGCACATCATTGACGGTGTGATCCGTGCGCTGTGCCGTGGTGTCGGCGGCGCGATGCAGGCGCTGTTCTGTCTCGATCATCGCCCGAGAGGTGAACCGATCCTGCCCGTGTCCGTCCTTGCCCAAAGCAATCAGGTCGGGCGATGCGCGCACCGCATTGTAGGCAGCGTCGAACTGCTCCTTGCCGTCGCTGTGCCGGTGAACAAAGGCGGCAAGATCGCGCCTGGTAAAGGTCGCCTGCTGGTGCGTGATAGCATCCAGCGCCAGCGCCGGACTGGCAATAATCCTCTCTCCATTGCGCTGAGCGATGGCGCGGTGTTCTTCTATCCGCTCGGCTTCCAGCCCGCGCCCGCCAATGCGCGAGGCGGCAGGACCGATCTTGTCCTGCGGTTCCAGCGCAATTCCTTGCGCTTCCAGGCTGCGGTGATCGATCCGCGCATCGATGTCGCGTTCCGCCAGAGCGCGGTTCACATGATCGGCCCAGCGCTCGCGCCATTGCTCGATCAGTGTGGTCTTGTTCCACTCGCGAACCTTTGCGCCAAAGCCATCCTTCGTGACCTCGCGCATGGTCAGCATAACATGCGCATGCGGCTTGGCCTTGCCGTCTTCCCCAATATCCCAATGGACATTGAGGTCGGCGATCATGCCCTTCTCGACGAACTCGGCCTTCACGAACTCGCGCGCCAGCCTGATGTTGTCCTTCTTCGAAAGCTCGCGGGGCAGGGCGAACTCAACCTCGCGGGCAAGCTGGGCATCCTTGCGCTTCTCGGCAGCCTCGACCGCGTTCCACAAGGTGGCCCTGTCGGCGAACGCCTCGGGCGCGCCTTTGGGCAACATCACTTCGGAATGGAGGACGCCTGCCTTGTTGGTGAAATCGTGGTCGCGGTCGATGCGTTCATCGTGCAACCGCTCGCCAGCACGATAGGCCGCAGCCGCAACGGCACTGCGTCCGCTCGACCGTCCGATGACCTTTGCGCTGAAGTGAAAGATTGCCATGTCGGCAATCCAGTTACACCGCAAACGGCACGTCGGCACGACGTATAAGCGCGCCCTCTCATGATAAAATCCTGATCGGGACTAGGCGGTATCACACTGTCCCGGCGACCTTACTGCATTGGGAAAGCTCAGAGATTACCATAGCTCCATCACACCAATGATGGAGACTTCCCATGCGCAAACCCCGCGATTTTGATTCGGAGCTGAAGGCGCTTGCCGACAAGGCCAAGCAGTTGAAGGAACGCCGCGTGCGCGACCTTGGAGCGCTGGTGGCGGCGACTGGTGCCGACGCGCTCGACGCTGAGACCCTTGCAGGCGCGCTGCTCGATGCTGCTGCCAATATCGACAAGGAGACAGGGGAGGGTTGGCGCAAGCGTGGTGCCGCTTTCTTTCAGGGCAAGGCACGCGACACTTCGAGCAG
The DNA here is from genome assembly GCA_024236215.1 of Novosphingobium sp. Lineage (GTDB taxonomy): Bacteria > Pseudomonadota > Alphaproteobacteria > Sphingomonadales > Sphingomonadaceae > Novosphingobium. Next base: position 473,429 of record JACKKX010000002.1, on the reverse strand, counting down.
ACCTGGCCAGCAGCCGGAAGGCACTCTGCCGCTCGACGGCGGCGCGGCATCGGCTTGAGGCGGCAAAGGCACGAACCGACATGCGCGAATGGCAAGTGAAACGCCGCGAACGAACCCGGCAACTGATCGAGCTGGGCGGCCTGGTCGCCAAAGCCGATCTGGTCGAACTAACCGACGATGATCGCGCCGCTCTCTATGGCGCGTTCCTCACCGTTGCCGCCAAGCTGCGCGGGCCTGACGGATCGCAGGCGCTGGTGCTGTTCCGGCGGAAAGGGAAGCACGCGTTCGAGACGGAGAATTAGACGGAACGACATGCGCATCACAAAGCGCGAAGCTAATCACCGAGCGCGTCTTAATTATTGGCGAGCATTTTGGACCAAGCCCGAACTTCTCAATCCAGCTATTGCCTAATTTATAGGTGGCGGAGAAGGCGATGAATCTTGTAGACACTGACCTCGACGTGGATCCACGCTATGCGTTGGGGGGCGGATCTGGCCTTGATATCCGCGCTGGAGTGCTTCCTTGTAGTCTTCATTCGCGTGCCATTCATTCCGGCGGGGATTAGCTTAGCATCCTGTCTATAAGACCGGCACCACCTCACATCGCTATTACTGATCTCGATCAGAGGCCTCTTCATACTTCCTGGCTTAACCCTATTTGCCAAGGCTGCATAATACGTTGATTGGCGAACCGGGGAAATGATGCGAGTCAGGCTTATGACGGGAACGCGGAAGCTCTTTAAACGATTGCCCAGCTGGTTGCGATCGCTGCTGTTCGTGGTGGGGATTGGCGCCGCATTCTACCTCTACGAGCAGACCAAAACCAGGATCGGTGGGCTGTGGATCACACTCTCAGTGTTTGGCGCCATTGCGATACTGTTTGCGATCGGAATGATTGGCACAATGCGCACCACACCTCCTGACGTGCTCCCCTGAAATGTGACCGGTTTTTGGTAGAGTCCGACGCAAAGGAGTCGGACGACAATGAAGCGAAGCAGGTTCAACGAAGAGCAGATCATCGCGGTTTTGAAGGAGCAGGAGGCTGGCATGCCGACGGCGGAGGTATGCCGTCGTCATGGGATCAGCTCGGCGACGTTCTACAAGTGGAAATCGAAGTTCGGCGGGCTGGAGGTATCCGATGCTCGGCGGCTGCGCACGCTCGAGCAGGAGAACAGTCGGCTCAAGAAGCTGCTGGCCGAGGCGATGCTGGACAATGTTGTGCTGAAGGATCTGGCATCAAAAAAATGGTAACGCCCGGCGCGAAGCGGGAAGCCGTCGCCCACGCCCGTGAGCAGCACGGGCTGAGCGAGCGTCGGGCGTGTAGTCTGGTTGGCGTGAGCCGCAGGGTGATCCGTTACGAGCCGACGAGGCCGGATGACGGGGCGCTGCGGCAACGGCTGCGCGAGCTAGCGGCGGAACGTCGCCGGTTCGGCTATCGCCGCCTGGGCTATCTGCTGGCGCGTGAGGGTATGAAACCCAACCACAAGAAGTTGCTGCGCATCTACCGTGAGGAAGGGCTCCGGGTGCGCCGTCGTGGCGGCCGCAAACGGGCGCTCGGCACGCGCAGACCAATGGTGTTGCCGGATGGACCGAACCAGCGGTGGTCGCTCGACTTCGTCTCCGACAGCCTGATCTGCGGTCGGCGCTTCCGCATCCTATGCGTGGTCGACGACTTCTCGCGGGAATGCCTTGCGCTGGTGGCCGATACATCGCTGTCGGGCGCTCGGGTGGCCAGGGAACTGACCAGCCTGATCGGGATGCGCGGCAAGCCACATACGGTGGTTAGCGACAACGGCACCGAACTGACCTCGTCGGCCATACTGCGCTGGTCGCAGGAGCGGCGGGTCGAGTGGCATTACATCGCACCGGGCAAGCCGATGCAGAACGGCTTCGTGGAGAGCTTTAATGGCCGCCTGCGGGACGAATGCCTCAACGAGACGCTGTTCACCTCTCTGGCTCATGCCCGGTTCGTGCTCGCTGCATGGCGGCACGATTACAACACGGTCAGGCCACACTCGAAACTGGGCGGGAAGACCCCCGCCGAGATCGCCGGCGAACGTGTCTGGGGGCATGCCCCCAGACACGTTGCCATCCCATCAAACATCAATCATGAAGGTGCGAGACTCTACCTCTGAATGGTAACAATCAGGGGAGCACGTCACATCGCAAGGTCTCTACCCGATCCTCATTGCACCCCTTGGAGCATCGGCGGTCCTGATTTTTGCGATACCTGCAAGCCCACTTGCCCAGCCGTGGCCAGTCATCGGCGGCGACCTTCTCTCTGCTATGGTTGGGCTGGCGGCAGGAATGCTATTAGGTCATCCGGTATTCAGCGCCGCAGCGGGGGTTTGCGCGGCGATTGCTGTAATGACGATTACGCGATGCTTGCATCCACCTGGAGGTGCTTGTGCCCTTCTATGCGCATTGGGCGCCACGGGCACCGAAACTTGGGATTTCAGCTATATGTTGCCCATCTCGGCGAACGTCTTGAGTCTCGTGCTAGTAGGCTGGATCTACAATAACTTCACCGGGCATCGTTGGCCTCATGTGCAGTATCCCGTGCCACGGCGAACCATGCATTTCCCACATCCGGGTACCTACCGTCGTTCGGATATCGAGGAGGTGCTAAGCGATTGGGACGAAGTTTTGGACATTGATATTGATGACCTGGATGCAGTATTCCGAGCTGTCGAGCGGAAGGCTGCAAAACGCAGGACATCGGAAAAGTCTAAATCGTCCGAATGAACCGCCATGCTCAAGTGACCTGAGCCAGCAACCGGTCGGTGATATCGCTTGGCTTACGATTGATATCGGCGAGAGAAAAGCGATCCAGGTGTGCAAGGAACGCTTCCAGCGCGCCGCCCAAAGCTGGTTTCAGGCCGCAAATACCTTGAATCGTGCAGGTGGCACCTCCCCCCATACAGGCGACGAACCCGTCGAGGTGTTCAAACTCCCGAACCACAATACCGATATTGATGTCCGCCGGATCGCGGGCCAGCTGCATTCCGCCGCTGCGCCCACGTGTCGTCTTCACCAGCCCGCTAGCGTTCAGCTGTTGCGCTACCTTGGCCAGGTGGTTCCGGGAAATATTGTAGTGCTCCGCCATCCAGTCGACTGAGAGGACTTCGTCGGTCGACGCGAGGGCCATCAGCACGCGCAGGGCATAGTCTGTCTTAAGGCTTAGCTGCATAAAATAGGTATATTGAATATTGCTTTTATCTTCAAGGAGGTTAAATGGGTATTGAAAATACCGATTTATGAGTCGTAATGATGTCCCAATCAGTTGCAGCAGGCAGTGCCCGGGGCCACGCCATGAACGCGCGGCAGAACAAGCGCGCCAACGCCGAGGATATCGGCATCGATGAGCGCTTCATCTCTGACATGGTGGAGCAATTCTATGCCAGCATTCGTGCGGATGAACTACTCGGCCCGATCTTTGCAAAGCGGGTGGCTGACTGGCCGGCTCATCTCTTGCGAATGAAGCAATTCTGGCGCTCCGTCTTGCACAACAGCGGCGAATTTTCCGGCAACCCGATGGCCAAGCATATTGCCATCCCCGGACTACAGGAGGCGCACTTCAGCCAGTGGCTGGAGCTGTTCTACACGAATTTGCGCGCCATGGATACCAATCCGCAGGCGGTCAGCCTGATTGGCGAGCGCGCCCGCATGATTGCCGAAAGCCTGTTCACCGGCATCGCCATAAATCGCGACGGCATTGATGGAGCCAGTCAGGGAAGGAGCCTGCCCCATGTTTGAGAATCCCAAGGATCGCGTTCAGTTCACAAACGCCGAAGCCACTTCGGATCTGCTGCCCGAGATCGAGATTGTGCCGCAGGAGCATGCGGTAGCGCAGCCCGAAGCCCGCGGATTCGAGCTTCCCGGCAGGATCTGGCTGGGAATGATTTCCTGCTATGCTCTTTTTCTCGCGAGTCTGACCGCAACGCTGGGTTCAAGCGGGGAAGCCATGCTCTCGATTTCCATCTCCATAATCTACGTGGTGATATTCTTTGCTGTGGCGCGCACAGTCGTGATGCAAAACCCCGGCAATGGCGGATCGCCGCTCGATCGGCATGGTTTCCTGATGACTCATTTCGGACCGATGGATAGAAAGGCAGTTTACGGCCAGATCCTGGTCGTCCCATTGGCTATTGCCTTCTTTGGCGTAGCCGTTTCGTTGATCATCAAGTTCGCGGGCAGTCCGGCATGAATAAGCCGGTATAACCTCGACTTGCGAGCCGGGAGGCAGGCCTAGGATCGTCCTCGTCGGAAATTGTAGTCATACTGGCTTAGGAAAACTGAGAAGGCGGATGATGAACCAGGATCACGACGAAACTCCGCAATTTGCATCTCCGCCATGCATGTTGCACGAACTGAGTGCGGATTTCGGTGGTCACCCTGCTGAAGATATAGGTAAACTGACAAAATCAATGCTTGCATGGCGCAAGCTAGAGCGCGAGCGTCTGATCGGAGAGCGGCTCAAACTCAAAGAGGTGCAACGCGAGGCGATGGACGCAAGGATTGCGGAGCGCATCGAGGCATGTATCGACGGTACACAGGGACTGGTTATCAGCGCCTACTGGCCATTTCGCAACGAGCCGGATCTCAAACCTCTGCTGAAGTGTTTCGCGAGAGAGGGGGCTCGTACGGCCCTGCCTGTCGTGGTGGCAAAGCACCAGCCGTTAGCGTTTCGCGAATGGAAATCAGGCGACAAGCTGGCAAGAGGGGTTTGGAACATTCCCTATCCAGCAGAAGGCGCCGAAGTGGTGCCTGATATCGTAATTGCCCCGGTCGTAGGCTTCGACCGGCACTGTTTCCGACTTGGTTATGGCGGTGGATTTTTTGACCGGACGCTGGCCGCCCAACCGAAAATGCCGCTGCGGATCGGGGTAGGGTATGGCTTCCAGCTTTTGCCTGCGTTCGATCGCCATATCCATGATATCCCGATGGACATGGTCGTAACGCCCGAAGCTGTCTACGCACCTGAGTGAAGCAGGGTCTAGTCGCGTGTTCCGGCAAGAATGCGTTCAAGACCATCGCTTTCGTTCACGATGTCTGCCAGCGTGTATTTGTCCAGCACCTCGACAAAGGCATTGATGGCCTCCTGCATGGGGCGCGGGAGGCTGCAAGCAGAAGCGATCAGGCAACCGACGCAATCGAGCAGACGCATGTCCGGTTCTGTGTGCCGAACCACTTCGCCGAGGCCGATCTGCTCAGCCGGCCGGGCTAGCAGGACACCCCCGCTGCGCCCACGGATGCTACGCAGATATCCGGTTTTCACCAGTTCATGGACGACCTTAACGAGGTGGTTCTGCGAGATATCATAAGTGCGCGCAATCTCCGCAATTGGCACGGGGCGTCCATCGTTCACCGCGACATGGAATAGCACGCGAAAGGCATAATCGGTGTAGCGAGTCAGCCGCATAGAACTGGTTCCTGATTGTGATCCTTGCAAGATAATGCCGCTTGCCAGTCGTACAAATCCTTAATACATGTATAAAGAATACATTATGTGGAGTCGCTCATGGCAGCGCAACCATACAAAAGCACGCCGGTGTTTGACGAGCGGTCATTGCCCGAAGCCATCCAGAACGCCCACAACACCAAGGACGGCGTCTGGGGCTTGCTGGTGGTACTGGAAGGCGCGGTCGATCTCGTCTTTCACGATCCTGCCCGCAAGGTTCATGTCAAACCCCAAAGCCCCGCCGTCATCGCGCCGCAAGCTGTCCATCATGTTGAATTGACGGGGCCGATGAAAATGAAAGTCGAGTTTTATCGGGAACCGCCAATGGGCGGCGCCGCGTGACCGATTTTCCTTTGGCCCATGCCATCCACGTTCTGGCGGTCCTTATGTGGATCGGCGGAGTGGGTTTTGTCACCCTGGTGCTTCTGCCTGCGATGCGTATCCTGCCGGAGGCGGAAAGACTGGGAGCATTCCACCGTTTCGAAGGCCGCTTTGCTCCGCAGGCACGCCTGTGGGTGCTGTTGGCGGGGGCAAGCGGCTTCTGGATGGTCTGGCGTACCGACATGTGGAACCGGTTCGCCAATCCGCACTACTGGTGGATGCATGCGATGGTGTGTGTCTGGGCGATCTTTTTTGCCATGCTGATCATCATCGAACCGCTGTTCCTGCACCGACGCATGGCGACGTCGCCCGCGCCGCAGAAGGACATGCGCCGGATGATCGCGATGCACCGTATCCTGCTCGCGCTTAGCCTCGTCACGGTGCTCGGCGCAGCTGCGGGCAGCCACGGCTTTTACTGAATTACGGCACACAAGGGGGAATTCGATGTCCACGACAAAACGACTTTGGCTAGGGCTGGCAGCGATAGTGATTGCCAGCTTTGGCGTCATGCTCTGGCTTGGTTCCGATCTTATGCGGACCGCGCCGCCCGTACCGGAACGGGTTGTTACCCAATCCGGGCAAGTCGTATTTACGCGCGACGACATCGAAACCGGCCAGAAAGTCTATCAGTCGATGGGCGGGCAACAGCTGGGCAGCATCTGGGGACACGGCGCGCTGGTAGCGCCAGACTGGTCGGCTGACTGGCTCCACCGTGAGGCCGAAGCGCGGCTCGATGCAGCAGCGCTTGCTCAGGGTGCGCAGGATTTTGCTTCGCTGGAGCCGCATGAGCAGGCCGCCCTGCAAGCGCGCATCGAGCCATCGTTTCGTGAAAACGGCTATGATCCGCAAACGGGCGACCTGACAATCAGCGACGATCGCGCGGCGGCGATCACCCTGGTTTCCCGGCATTACGACAGCCTGTTTTCAGACGATCCCGCAACGCACGAATTGCGCGTCAGCTATGCCATGAAGGAAGATACGCTTCCTGATTCAGAAAGCCGGGCGAAGCTGAACGCTTTCTTCTTCTGGAGCGCCTGGGCCACCGCTGCGCAGCGACCCGGCGCAGAGGTAAGCTATACCAACAACTGGCCTTCCGAGCCACTTGTAGGAAACTCGCCAACGCCGGGCACATTCATGTGGTCGATGTTCTCGATTCTGTTCCTGATCGCCGGTATCGCGCTGTTGGGCTGGCACTATGCAGCATGGACGGGCAAGGACGCACCGCTGACCCCGCCTGCCAATGACCCGTTAAAGGGCATCGCGCTGACACCATCGATGAAAGCCAGCGCCAAATATTTCTGGGTCGTCATTGCCCTGATGCTGGTGCAGATCGCACTGGGTGCGACAACGGCACATTATCAGGTCGAAGGGCAGGATCTCTATGGTTTCGACCTGTCACAGTACTTGCCCTATGCTCTGACTCGCAGCTGGCATACCCAGCTTGCCATCCTCTGGATCGCCACCGCCTGGCTCGGCACCGGGCTGTACATCGCACCTGCCATCTCAGGTCATGAACCGAAGTTCCAGCGGGCAGGTGTGAACTTCCTGTTCGTCTGCCTGCTGATCATCGTGGTCGGTGCATTCACCGGGCAATGGTTTGCCGTGATGCAGAAGATGGGCCTGACCAGCAATTTCTGGTTCGGTCATCAGGGCTGGGAATATGTCGATATCGGTCGCTTCTGGCAGGCGTTCCTGTTCGTCGGCCTGATCGTCTGGCTGTTACTGGTCGGTCGCGCTCTATGGCCTGCGATCCAGCGCAAGGACGACATGTCATCCATCGTCTTCCTGCTGTTCCTGTCTACGATTGCGATTGGCCTGTTTTACGGCGCCGGCCTCATGTACGGCTCGAACAGCCATTTGTCAGAGATAGAGTACTGGCGCTGGTGGGTGGTCCATCTGTGGGTGGAAGGATTCTTCGAAGTCTTTGCCGTCGCCGTCATCAGCTTCCTGTTCGTCAAACTGGGGCTGGTGCGGGGACGTACCGCCACGATCAACGTGCTGTTTGCAACAGTCGTATTCCTGTCAGGCGGCATCCTCGGAATGTTCCACCACCTCTACTTCGTCGGAACGACCATGGCCGGTGTCGCCATCGGCGCGTGTTTCTCGGCGCTGGAAGTTGTGCCGCTGGCGCTAATCGGGCTCGAGGCGATGGAAACCTGGCAGCACAGCCGCGCGACGCCATGGATGCAGCGATACAAATGGCCGATCATGTTCTTCCTCGCCGTGAGCTTCTGGAATCTGGTCGGTGCCGGGCTGTTCGGCTTCCTGATCAACACGCCGATTGCGCTCTATTATATGCAGGGGCTGAACCTGACGGCGCTGCACGGACATACCGCCCTGTTCGGTGTCTACGGGATGCTGGGCATCGGGTTGATGCTCTTCTGTCTGCGCGGCTTGCGTGATGATGTGCAATGGAATCACGGATGGCTGCGGGGCAGCTTCTGGTGCTTCAACATCGGCCTGGCGCTGATGGCATTGCTGACGCTGTTGCCCATGGGTGTGCTGCAATTGCAGGCGGTGCTGGAACACGGCTATGCCTATGCCCGTTCGGCGGAATTCATGGGTCAGCCGATGATCCACCTTCTCGTTTGGATGCGGATGCCGGGGGACCTGATCTTCGCTGCCGGGGCGCTGTTGCTCGCAGCCTTTGTCGCCTTGCAATGGATCAATCCACGCAAGGAAGCCAGCGAACCGGCGACTTTGGCAGACGCGGTTCCGGCTGAATAGGAATGGAGGCCGGGCGGGATGAGGGACCGTCCGGCCTTCTGATAGCGTGCCAGTATGATCGAATTCTACCCGCAGATTCACGCCGTTCACGTCTGGGCGATCGCGCTGAGCGGCATGCTCATGGCAATCCGCGGGCTTGGGTTAATTGGTGGGATGCATTGGCCACGGGGTGTGGTGGCATGGAGCCTCGGCCTTGCAATTGACGGAACTGTCCTGACAGCGGCAGCAATGTTGTTTGCCATTCTGCCCTCAGGCCTGTTCGCCAATCACTGGCTTTGGGTGAAGCTCATCTTCGTGACGGCCTATTTTGCCACTGGCTATTGGCTATTGCTCGTTGATCAGATCCGTTTGCGTCAGGCCTTGCTGCTCGCCACGTCCATGGGGGCATACGCGCTTGCCTATGGCGTGGCGCGCGCGCACAATCCTGCCGGTTGGCTGGCCGTCTGGGGAATATAATGAACAGGCTGCGCATCAAGCGCATCTACGAAGCGCCGTCGCCCGATGACGGTCAACGCGTGCTTGTCGATCGCCTCTGGCCGCGCGGGGTCAGCAAAGAAAGAGCCAAGCTCTCCGAATGGTACAAAGATATCGCCCCGAGCAGCGAACTACGTAAATGGTTCGGCCACGATCCGGTGCACTGGCTGGAATTTCAGATCCGCTACCGACATGAACTTGAAGCGAACCCCGTTGCCGTGGCGCATATGTGCGCGCTTAGGTCGAAAGGCGATCTGACGCTGCTTTACGCGGCTCTTGACCCGGTCATCAATCACGCCGGGGTGCTGCTGGATTACCTGCACGCCCAGTGCCGATGAACGGTGATGCCGGTCCTCATTCGCAGGCAGGGCGAGGCCGGGTTTGATGGCGGTATCGGTGATTTCTCTCACGTTCCGCGATGCGGGGAATTCATCTCCGTAGCCAGAAGCGCGACCAATTCAGCGGCCGGCATACTGCGCGACATCGGTGCGCCTTGCCCGGCCCACTGGGCCGCGTAGCCGGTCTCACCCGCCGCCTTGGCCGCCGCGATCAGTGCCTTTCCCGCATCGTAAGTCATGGGATAGCCGGGATGCGACAAACCGACCGTTTCACCCCATTGCGTAAAGCGGTTGGGCAAACCGCGTGCGGGGCGCCCGGAAATTGCGGAAGTCATGACCGTGTTCATCGCGGCAGGACCGGTGAGCGCCTCGCGATAGGCGGCATCAGCACTGCTTTCGGGGCAGGCGACAAAGGCGGTGCCCAGTTGGGCCGCGATGGCACCGAGATCAAGTGCGGCGCGGATGCCCTGGCCATCCATGATTCCCCCGGCAGCGATGACGGGCAATCCGCATCGCTGCACCAGCAAGCGGGTCAGCGCCATTGTGCCAAGCCGACCGTCAGGCGCAGCCGGATCGAATACCCCGCGATGGCCGCCCGCTTCCCATCCTTGCGCCACGACAGCATCGATCCCCGCATTCGCTGCCGCCACGGCCTCATCCAGATTCGTGGCAGTTGCCAACAACAAGCACCCGGCAGCTTTGAGCGCGCCGATCCGCGCTGCATCTGGCAGACCGAAGTGAAAGCTGACAACGGCCGGTGCGGTTTCGATCAACAGTGCCAGCATCTCGTCGTCTTCGATGAAGCTCTTGTAAATCGGCCGAAGCGCTGACGGAGGCGTCGCTCCAAACTTGCTGAATAACGGTGTCATCGCCGCAAGCCACGCAGTCTCGCGGGAAATATCCTGCTCCGTGGTCCGGTGCACAAAGACGTTAACGTTGAACGGTCTGGCACAGAGGTCTCGCACGCCTGCAATCATCTTGCGGGCGCCGTCAGCATCAGTGGCCGCAACACCGATTGAACCGAGCGCGCCTGCGTTGCTCACGACAGCGGCCAGTTCCGGAGTGGACACACCCGCCATTGGCGCCTGTATTATCGGGAGCGAAATTCCGAGCTTATCCTGCAGCAGCATGCATTCGTTCTATCAAGATGTTTGACAAGTACAAAGGAAGAGCATTGCTAGAAACTGGTCCTGATGGCGCCAATCTACCAACGGTCAAGGGCTGCGATTTCGCAGTATCAAGATTTCAATAGGATACCTCGGTCGATATCTGCGCGTAGAAATATCATCTTTCCGCTTTCCAGTGTTCAAATCCTGATAGTCTCTTTGCGGCCCAGTTTCAGTCATTGCGGGCGGCCACGTTCGACAGCAGAAGAATCTTTCGCCCATGCAAATTGGGAAATCAGCAAGGATCGGGCTAGTGGCACATTCTCAACCGGATTCGCGCAAAATCGAGCAAAGTTGGCGCGGAAATCCGTCGTCGCCGTCGCAAATCAGTGCATGTCTGTCGCAAAATCGGGTAGAATGAAAAATTCTTCCGAGCCGAGGGCATCTGGGCGGTTTGTCCGCAAAAGTCTCTAACGGTCCATATTCGGTTCAAATCAGGAAAATCGTTGACGAAGTGCCCGAATTTCAACTCGGACTGACCCTTGCCTTACGTCAAAAAGTTCTCATTATGTTCCGCAGTGGGGCTGCCAATGTCAAAGTGAGAACGCCCAATGTCCAATACAGAACGCATCATCCGACTGAAGACCGTGCTCGACCGGACCGGCCTTTCCCGCTCCACCGTCTATCGTAAGATCGCCGAGGGTACTTTCCCGTCACAGGTGAAGATCAGCGTCCACGGCGCGGGCTGGCACGAGTCAGCTATCAATCGCTGGATCGCCGATCCCGCTCACTACCGTGAAGAGGAACCGGCGCAATGAGCGGCCATCAACCTGTCGAGCCGATCTGCGTCAGGGTCAATGACGCTGCCCGCATGATCGGTATCGGGCGCACAAAGCTCTATGAACTGATTTCCAGTGGCGAACTCGAAACCGTCAAGATCGGCAAAGCAACGCGGGTGACAACCGCGAGCCTCCGCGCACTGGTTGGACGAAGGTGCAACCAGCAATCGTGATAACCTGCAATTCCGCTTGCATTATTCCAACAGCTTGCGAGTCTTACCTGTCAGACGTTTTTGGACCTGCCGGTGTCAGTATTCGATTGGATAAATAGGCTTTTGGGAACAGGTGGGGGCCATGAATTTGACGGGCCATCTACCCCTGTCAAACAATTGCCCCGAAAGGATGACGGCTCCAAGAGAGTCTATTCAATCGAGAATGCCTGGCGGGATCATCTTGCGCCTGTCATCCGCGAATGCGGCTTCAAGGGATCGGGACGAAATTTCCGTTTGCTAAAAGACGGGTTCGCCTTGGCCGTAAATCTTCAGGGGTTGAGATATGGAGGCAAGTTCACCGTCAATCTCGGTGTACAACCACTAGCCATCCCCAATGTCATCGGAGGGGAGGTTGATCCCAGGGGCTTTAAGGAAATCGAATGCGCCTTTCGCGAACGCTTGAGCGCCGATGCTCTCGATACCTGGTGGAGTTATACAGATGACATCGCGTCATTAAGGAATGCGGCGACTGGGGCGGCGACCTTGTTCCGTAAGTGTGCAATGTCTCAACTCGAAAACCGGATGGCCTTTGCGCTATCCGTTACTCCAGAAGACATTGGGCGCGGATCACCAGGCACATTAACTTCCCTTGCTCTTTTCAGAGAAGCTCAAGGCGACCTTTTCCAGGCGAAGGCGTTTGCTCAGATGGCAAGGGAAACAGCAACGCCGCATTGGGTTGCGCCGACTTCATTGCGCCATCTGCTCGATGGTCAGAGCAGTTGACCGTGAAGAGCAATTGATGGCTTGAACCAAGTCTCTAACTCGCAAATGGACAGTCCGAGGAAGCGCCATTATGCTGCACTCAGGCGCTCCGCGAACCGCCAATTTGTTCAGCTTTTCGATCAAAACGCTGAACCGAACCACCGTTAAATGAATGAAAATGTGGGGGAGAGTGTGGGGGAAGACCTGCGTTTGTTCCAAGAACGGGATTGATATCAAAGGGTTATTTTTCCAGTTCGATTCAAGCCCTGTCCACCACCATCCCCTAGGGAAGCGGCATGAATTCCGGATTCGCAACATGAGCCGCCGCCCGGACCAGCGACCGTCGCGGGCCCTGCGCGGGCGCGCGGGACGCATGCAGGGCGGGCGCGGCTCGGGCCGGGCCAGCACCGGTGCGGTGCGGCTGTGGGGCCGCCATGCGGTTGAGGCAGCCTTGCTCAACCCCGATCGCCGCCACCGCAAGCTGTGGGCCACGCGCGAGGGCGTGGCTTCGCTCGATGGCGAGCTGCCGAGCGATTTTCCGCTCGAATGGGCCTCTCCCGCCGATCTCGCCCGCCTCGTCGCGCGCGATGCACCGCACCAGGGGCTGGTGCTGGAATGCGACGCGCTTGAGGACGTGTTCCTCGACGAGGTGATCGATGGCGATCCGGCCCGTCCGGTGGTGGTGCTCGATCAGGTTACCGACCCGCACAATGTCGGCGCGATCCTGCGCTCGTGCGCGGCCTTCGGCGCTCGTGCGCTGATTACGCAGGACCGCCATGCACCGCCCGAATCGGGCACTCTGGCCAAAAGCGCCTCGGGCGCGCTGGAAACGGTGCCATGGGTGCGCGTGGTCAACCTGGCGCGCGCGCTCGAGGAGCTGGCCGAGGCGGGGTACTGGCGGATCGGGCTTGACGGCGAAGGCACCGCCACCCTGGCCGAAGCCCTCCCCGCCGGATCCGTGGCGCTTGTCCTCGGCGCCGAAGGCGAGGGAATGCGCCACAACATCATCCAGCATTGCGATGCGATCGCACGCCTGCCAATCTCGAGCGCGATCGAAAGCCTCAACGTGTCCAACGCCGCCGCGATCGCGCTTTACGCCGTCGCCACCAGGGAGAGCGAATGATGAACCTCAATGTCACTGGGCGTCGTCTTGCCGCAGCGGGCCTCGCGGTGCTGCTCTCGATGGCCCTGGCGGCCTGTCTGGTGCTGCCGGGCAAGTTCACCTCGACCCTCGATCTGCGCAAGGACGGACGCTTCAGCTTTACCTACAGCGGCGAGATCTTCCTGCTTGGCCTCTCCAAACTGGCCCAGATGGACAGCGCGGCGAACGACAAGTTCGAACCCTCGGCCTGCAATAACGAAGATGACGACATGACCGAGCGCGAATGCACCAAGGACGAGCTTGCTCAGCAGCAGTCCGAATGGGAGGAATCGCACAAGGCCGCAGTCGAAAAGAAGAAGAAGGAAGCCGAGGAAATGCGCGCCATGCTGGGCGGCATCGATCCCAGCGACCCCAAGGCCGCCGAGGAACTCGCCGCCCGTCTGCGCCGCCAGGCCGGGTTCAACCGGGTCGATTATAAAGGCGACGGCCTCTACGATGTCGATTTCGCGGTTTCGGGCCATCTCGACTACGATTTCACCTTCCCGACCATGGAGCGGGTGCAGATGACCCTGCCCTTCGTGGTGCTCAACCGCCGCAACGACGCTACGGTGCGGTTTGATGCCCCGGCCTTTACCGCCGCCAACAACGGCGGAATGAACGCGATGGGCGCAGGCATGGCAGCCGGCGATCCTGGCATGCAGGATATCCCCAACATGCCGCAGCTTGACGGGCACCTGGTGCTGACCACCGACGGCCAGATCCTCGCCAACAACACCGACGAAGGGCCGCAAAAGGATCCGGCCGGACAGAAGCTCGAATGGCACGTCACCCCCCGCAGCGGTGCGGCACCGACCGCGCTGATCAAGCTGGGGAGCTGAGAGGTCAGCGCCCCTCGCCATGAGCCACGAAGCTTCCCCCCTTGCCCTGCCCTTTCCGGCGATGCCCGCGATCGCCGGGGTCACGCTGCGCGTGGCGCGCGCCGGGTACAAGAATTGGGGGCGCTGCGATCTCACCTATGTCGAGCTGAGCCCGGGAACGGCCGTGGCGGGGGTATTCACCCGCAATGTCTGCTGTTCGTCAGAAGTCGAACTGGGGCGTGAGGCGGTGAAGCAGGGCCGGGCGCGGGCGCTGGTGGTCAATGCCGGCAATTCCAACGCCTTTACCGGTTATCGCGGGCGCGAGGCGGTCGAGCAGATCATGGAGCAGGTGGCCGGTCACCTTGAATGCCCGATGGACGAGGTGTTCGTATCCTCGACCGGGGTGATCGGCGTCCCCCTGCCCAAGGACAAAGCCCGCGCCGGGATCGAGGCCGCGCTACGCGCCGAGCCGTGCGGCTGGGAAGAGGCCGCCAATACCATCGGCACCACCGATACCTTCGCCAAGGGGGCCTGGGCGCAGGCGATTGTCGACGGCAAGACCGTGACCCTGGCCGCGATCATCAAGGGCAGCGGAATGATCGCGCCCGACATGGCGACCATGCTGGGCTATATCTTCACCGATTGTGCGATCGAACCGGAGTTCCTCCAGCAACTGCTGAGCGCGGCCAACCAGCGCAGTTTCAGCTGCATAACGGTCGATTCCGACACGTCGACCAGCGATACAGTGCTGGCATTTGCCACTGGCAAGGCCGCCAATGGACCGCTCGGCTCCTTTGAGGACGCCGGTGCCGATGCCTTTGCCGCCGCGCTCGACGATGTTTGCCGCCAGCTCGCCCACCTGGTCGTGCGCGATGGCGAAGGGGCGCAGAAGTTTATCGCGATTAGCGTCCGTGGTGCTGTTTCGGACGAAAGCGCCCGCAAGGTCGGCCTGGCCATCGCCAACTCGCCGCTGGTCAAGACCGCGATCGCCGGAGAGGACGCCAACTGGGGCCGCGTGGTGATGGCTGTGGGCAAGGCCGGCGAACCGGCCGACCGCGACCGGCTGTCGATCGGATTTGGCGGGACCTGGGCCGCGCGCGAAGGCCAGCCGCTGGCCGATTATGACGAAGCACCGGTCGCCGCGCACCTCAAGGGGCGGGAAGTCTCGATCGAGGTCGACCTTGGCCTGGGGGACGGTGCGGCCACGGTCTGGACCTGCGATCTCACTCACGGCTACATCTCGATCAATGCCGACTACCGCAGCTGACCTTTCCGGTGGATGCCTGTGCGGAGCGGTGCGCTACCGGCTCGGTCAAGCGCCGCGCGATGCCGGGTGGTGCCATTGCCGGACCTGTCAGCTCAATTCGGGAAGCCCGGCGATGGCATTCGCCACCGCCGAAATAGCGGCGATGACGATCGAGCGCGGCGCGGAGGCTCTGCGTCGCCACGCCTCAAGCGCGGAGGCCGAACGCTGGTTTTGCGGCAGCTGTGGCACGCCGCTGTGGGTGCAGGATCGGGAAGCCGCCACGACGCGCGACTTCAACCTTGCCACGCTCGACAATCCCGCCGTGGTTCGTCCAGGTTTTCACATCTATTGGGATAGCCGGATCGCGTGGGATCACCCCGCTGACCAGCTGCCCCGCTATCCCCGATCGCGGCGCGAAGGTCTGGGGTGACCGGTTCGCTCACCCCGGCGGTTCTAGCGGTGATGCAGGAGGCTGCGCAGCGAGCGATCTTGCCACGTTACCAGGCACTTGCCGCGCACGAAATCGACGCCAAGGCGGCGGACGATGTAGTGACCGTGGCGGACAAGGAGGCCGAGCTGATCCTGGCCGAAGGGTTGGCGCGTCTGCTAGGCGAAGCGGCGATCGTTGGCGAGGAGGCTGCACACGCCGATCCGGCCTTGCTGGAGCGGCTAGGCGATGCGCTGTGCTGGATCATCGATCCCATCGACGGAACCAACAATTACGCCGCGGGAAAGCCGCCGTTCGGGATCATGGTGGCGCTGGCCGAGGCGGGAGAGACCAGGGCGGGATGGATCTACGATCCGCTCAGCGGGCGGCTGTGCCATGCCCATCGCGGCGGCGGCGCCTTCGTCGATGATGTGCAGGTCAGCGCGCGCTGCACCGGGAAGGTGCCGCCGGTCGCGGCGATATCGCTGGTTTTCATGGACCAGGACCGGCGCGAGGCGATGAAGGCGCATATCGCCCCGCACTATGCATTGGTCGATATCCCGCGCTGCGCGGCCGAGCAGTATCCCCGCCTGGTGCTTGGCGTGAACGATGTCTCGATCTTCGAGCGGACCCTTGCCTGGGATCACGCCGCAGGCGTCCTGTTCGTCAACGAAGCCGGAGGCAAGGCAGCGCGGCCCGACGGGCGCCCCTACCGGGTCGATGAGGCACACCTTCCCGGCCTGATCGGCGCCGCCAGCCCCGCCCTGTGGGACGATCTCGCCGTGCGGCTGGCTAGCCTTTAGAGGACGCTTTCCAGCCAGCCCTTGAGCTGGCTCTTGGGCGCGGCGCCCAGCTTTTGCGCGACCGGCTGCCCATCCTTGAACAGGATCATCAGCGGGATCGACTGCACGCCGAACTGCGCCGAAACATCGGTGTTTTCCATGATATCAACCTTGGCGATGGCCACCCGATCGGCCAGTTCCTCGCTGATTTCCTCCAGCGCAGGGGCGATCATCTTGCACGGGCCGCACCAGTCGGCCCAGAAATCGACCAGCACGGGCTTGTCGGACTGAAGCACGTCGGCGGCAAAGGTGGCATCGGTTACGGCCTTGGTAGCCATCGGGAATCTCCTTGAGCGTTGGCGGCCAAGATAGGCGCCGCGCGCCGCTTGGCAATCGCGCCGGATCAATAGGATTCCTGCGCCCCCGTCAATGCCTGCTTGTGCATCGCCAACAGCTCTGGCGGGATCGGCAGCAGCATCGGCGTCTGGGTATAGAGGATCGCCGCCTCGATCGCTCGGCCGGGATAGGCTGCCTCGAGCGCGGCGGCATAGGCAGCCATCTGCCGCAGAATCGCCACCGGCACCGCATCGAGCGTGGCCGGCACGCGCCGCGCGGTCTTGAAATCGACCAGCTGGATCCGCTCCGGCCCGATCAGCAGCCGGTCGATCGTTCCTGCCACAACCTGATCGCCAACCACCGCCGCGATCGGCACCTCGCCCAGCGCGCCGGGTGCGAAAAGCTCGGCCCAACCTTTGTGCGCAAGCACTGCCAGGGCCGATCCGACCATTTCCGCCCGCGCGGGCGCATCGAGATCGGCGGCGTTGCGCGCCAGCCAGGCCTCGGCGGCGGCCTTACGCCCCAGTGGCTCGACTTCGGGCAAGCGCTCGAGCAGTTTGTGGATCAGGACCCCGCGCCGCGCGGCCTGAGGGCCCGCGCCGGGCGGCCAGGGCGGATCGGCCTCGCGCTCCTCGCCGAGGGCCGAAGGCGCCAGCGGGCGCGGCGGGCGCGGTTCGGCGGCAACCGGGGTTTCCAGCCAGGGCGGCAAAAGCGGCAAGGCGGCACTGGCCGAAGCGGGCGCGGGCACGGCAACCTGCGGCCGCTCGCCATGCTCGACCCGCGCCCCCCATAGCGGGTCCTCCAGCCATTCCTCGGGCTGGAACAGGGCCTCAAGCCGCGCAAACCACGAATCCGGCGCGGGCGCCATCTCGCGCGGGCCAAGCGCCCCGGCCACGAACAGCGCCTCTTCCGCGCGGGTCATCGCCACATAGAGCAGGCGCCAGTGTTCCTGGCGCTCCTCGGCGGCGGCCCTCGCCTCAGCCTCGGCCAGCAGCCCCGGCTTTTCCTCTTTGGGCAGCGGGGGGAGCGGGATCGCCCGGCCCGCGCCATCGGCGATAACCAGCGGGCTGGCGCGCGAATTGTCAGGATTGTCGGCGGCATCGGCCAGGATCACGATCGGCGCCTGCAATCCCTTGGCCCCGTGAACGGTCATCACCCGTACTTCGCTGCCGGCCTGCCCCGCCTCACGCTTGAGCTCACCCTCGCCGGCATCGAACCAGCGGATGAAGCCCGCCAGACAGATCGCCTCGGCGCTGGCATAGGCGCTGGCGGCATTGAGCAGCTCGTCAATCGGATCGTTGGCTTCCGCGCCGAGCCGCGCGGTCAGGCGTCGGCGGCCCTGCCACGGACCGGTCAGCAACCAGTGGAGCAGCACCTGCGGCGGATCGTAATCGGCCTTTCCCAGCAGTTCGAGCAGCTGCGTAACCGCTGCGCCGGTTTCGGCGCCCCCGCGCACGCGGCGCAGATGCTCCCACAAGGTCATGCCTTCAGGCCGATAGCCGTGTTCGAGCAGCTGCTCCTGATTCCACCCGATCAGCGGCGAGACAAGCAGGCAGGCAAGGTTGAGATCGTCGAGCGGCTGCGCGGCAAAGCGCAGGGCCGCCATCAGATCGCGCACCGCAAGCGGTGCGGCAAGCCGCAAACGATCGACCCCTGCCACCGCCACGCCCGCGGCATGGAGCCGCGCGACGATCAGACCGGCCAGCTCCTTGCGCTTACGCACCAGCACCATCACGTCGCCCGGCCCGGCCCGGCGCGCGCCGCCGGACGGCTGCCCCTTGACCAGCGGGTAACCCTCGTCGAGCCAGGCGCGGACCTGCAGCGCGATCCGGTTGGCCAGTTGCCGGTCCGAGCGCGCGAACCAGCTCTCTTCGCCCTCATCGCTATCGTCGGCGGGCTCGCCGGTCTCGGCCGCGCCGATCACGCGCCACAGCGTGACCAGTCCCGGGCGATCCTCTCCCACATGGGCGGGCGGCGGTTCGGTCAGGCCAAGGTTTTCGCCCCCGATCCGGCCAAGCGCCATATCGACGAAGTGCAGGATCGAAGCTGCGGTGCGGAAACTGGTGCCAAGCCCCAGCTCACGCAGCTCGCGCGGCACGGCGCTGCCGCCAAGCGCACGGGCATTGGTGGCCAGGCCCGCCATCGCCGCGCGCACCCGTCGCCGCGCCGCCTCGAAGTTTTCCGGGCTGGTGCCCTGGAAGCGGAAGATCGCCTGCTTGTAATCGCCAACCACGAACAGCGTGCGCAGCTTGTCGGCATGGGCGCCTTCGCCGGCGAAAAAGTCGCCCGTCAATGCGTCGATAATGCGCCACTGCGCAGCGTTGGTATCCTGCGCCTCGTCAACCAGGATATGATCGAAGCGCCGGTCAAGCTTGTAGCGGATCCATTCCGCAAGCGTGCCCGTATTGAGCAGGGCGGCGGCGCGGCGGATCTGGTCGTCGAAATCGATAAATCCGGCGCGCTGCTTGGCCGCGTCCCAGGCCAGCGCGAACTTGCGCCCCAGCTCAAGCGAGGGGGCAAGAAAATCCGCCAGCTGCATCAGCACCCGCCGTTCGCGCACCGCCAGCGAGCATTGCAGCACTTCATCGGCAGCGGCAGCGAAATGTTCCTCGAATTTTTCGAGGCTGGAAACGTCGCGGACGGTGTCCTTCTGAGTGAACAGCACGGCATGCAGATCGCCCAGCGTGGCAAGCCGCGTGGCGGGCGGCGCGGCCAGCCAGTCGGCAATCACCGCCCGGCCCGCCAGCCCCTTCTTGCCGTTCCACTGCGCATAGGCAGCGCGGCAGCAATGCAGGGCGTCCACCGCGAAGTGGCCGTCGTCGCACAGCCGCTCCAGGTCGGCCTCGTCGGCATCGCTGGGCAGGCCGATCAGCTGGCGCACACGGGGCAGCATCGGCGGCTGCCAGGCGCCCGGCCCTTCCCATGCCTCACGCGCAGCAGCGCAGCGCAGCATATAGCCCTCGACCGCATCCGGCCCCAGCCGCAGTGACAGCGCCGCCAGCGCATCGAGCGTTGCCGCGTCGTTGCCGCGCTCGGCCTCGACCAGCAGGTCCGCCAGCACCTCGCGCAGCAGCAGGTCGCGGTCGCGGTCTTCCATCGCGCGGGTGCCGGGAACCAGCCCGGCCTCGTGAGGGAATGCGGCCAGCAGCCACTGGGCAAAGGCATGGATGGTATCGATCCGCAGACCCCCGCCGGGACAATCGAGTACCTCGGCAAACAGGGTGCGCGCGCGGGCCTGTGCCGCCGGACCGAAATCGGCCCCGATTGCCTTGAGGTCCGCCGCCAGCGCCTCGGGCCGGGCGCGGACCCAGCGCGCCAGGGTTTCGTTGATGCGGGTGGCCATCTCGGTTGCGCCCGCCTTGGTGAAGGTCAGGCACAGCACTTGCGAGGGGCTGACATCCGTCTGCAACAGCAGCCGCAGCACGCGGGCGGACAAGACCTGGGTCTTGCCCGTCCCGGCGGAGGCCGAAAGCCACACCACCTCTCCCGGTTCGACCGCCGGGGCCTGTTCGCCGGTCAGGTCGTGGAGGCGCTTGCCGCTCATGCCCCTTCCCCCGCCTTCGAACCCAGCGCCTGCCATTCATCCAGCCGCATCAGCTGGTCGTAATCGTTGTAGCCATAGAGATCGGGCTGGAGGCTGGCGGAGAACGGCTCATCCCCCTTGATGAAGCGCGCAATCGCTTCTTCAAGCCGGTGTGCGGTCTCGCTCAGAAAGTCCTCGCGCGCCAGGCCGGGCGCGCGGTCGGTGGCAAAGGGCGAAAGGGCATAACCGAATTCGCTGCTGCGCGGGCGCTTGGCGAGCGACCAGTATTCGAACCATTCGGGATCGCCCACCACGCCGGGAAATCCGTCCGCCGCCGCGATCAGCCCGACCACGCCCAGTTGCAACGCATAGCCTTCGGCCACGCGGCGGCGGCTGGGCGGGCTCCCGGTCTTGTAATCGACCACCGCCAGGGTGCCGTCGGCCAACCGGTCGATCCGGTCGGCGCGGCCGTGAACCCGCACACCGGCAAAGAGCATCTCGCCCTTCACCTCGCTGGCGATGACCCGGCGCCCCTCGGCCCCCAGCGCGGCGATTTCGGCATCGACCCATTCGAGCGCACGGGCCAGTCGCGGCCACCACAGCGTGCGCACCAGCGGATGGGCGCGCATCGCCGCCAGCTCCTCGCCCGCCAGCGCCAGCAGCTCGCCCGCCCCGCCCCCGGCCTTGTGCCAGCGTTCCAGCACGCGGTGGACCACGGTGCCCTTCCACGCTGCGGTCGGCTCGGCATCGAGCGGATCGAGCACCCGCAGCCGCAGGATCGCATTGGCGTAGAATTGATAGGGATCGCCCAGCAGCCGATCGATCGCGGTGACGGCCAGCGCGACATCGCGCTGCTCAAGGTCGGGCTTGGGCCGGGGACGCGACGCTGGCAGAACCCGCGCCGAGCGATCGATCCCACGTGCCAACAGTACGGCCTCGGCCTCGCGGTGGGCCTCGGCCAATTCGCCCAGCATCGCTTCGATCCGCAGCACGAAGCGGCTGGGGATCACCGGTGCGCCCTCGTCGCGGCGAGCCCAGCTCAGCACCGCTTCGGGCGCGCCCAGCGCGGCAGCAAGATCGTGCGCGGCCAGCCCGATGCGGAACTCTCCGCCCGGCACGCCCAATGCGCGCAGCACCGCCGGGGGCAGCAAGGGTTCTGCACCCGGCGCGGCCGGCCAGACCCCTTCGACCAGCCCGCCGCAGATCACCAGATCGGCCCGGCTCATCCGCGCCTCCAGCAAGCCATAGATCGCGACGCGCGGATGCCCTCCCCAGGGCGGGCGCACTGCCAGGCGGTCCATGGCATCGCGCAGCACTGCCGGCAAATCGGCGGCGGCAAAACGCAGCTGGCTGGAGGCGGCGGCAAGGCGCAGCTCCTCCACGAAGGCGGCCAGCGCCCGGCCATCGGCATTACCCCACAGCGCCTCACCGCACAGTGCCTCGCCCGCAGCGGCCAGACGGCCGATCGCTTCGGACAGCGGCAGGCCGTCGTTCCAGTCGAGAAGCGGCAGAATGACGGCTTCCACCTCGCTCCACCAGGCTGCGATCCGCTCGCCATCGCCGCGCCGCGCGAGCTTTTCCATCGCGGCACGCAGCGGCGCCAGCCCCGGTGCCGGGCGAGGCCCGCGCAAGGCAATATCCATCGCCCGGACCCTGTCGAGCCATTCGGCGCGGGCCTCGCCAGCCCTAACCAGCGGATGGGCCAGCAGCCCCAGCAAAGGGACCGGCGCGGCCTGCTGCGCCGCCACTTCGGCCAGGCCAAGCAGCACTCGGCCTGCGGCGGTCTGCGGCATGGGGAGCCCGGCGCTGTCGTCCGCCTCGATCCCCCAACGCCTGAGATGCGCCACCACGCGCCCGGCCAGACCGCGATCCGGGGTGACCACCGCGACGCGTCTGCCCGGCTCTTCCAGCGCCTGGCGGACCAGGATCGCGATTGCCTGGGCCTCCTCGCCGGGATGCGCGCTTTCCATCAGCCGGATGCCTGACAGCCGCCGGGCTCTGGCGGGCAGATCGACCCAGCGGGCGCTGGCAGCGGCGGGCAGAAACAGATTGGAGATCGCGTGGCTGCGCTCGCTTGGCGCGGCGGCCAGCCCGGCGCGGTGCCAGGGCTCGACCTCGTCGCGAGAGATGCCCATCCGGTTGAGCAGCAGCTTGAGGTGGTATTGCGGGTGGGTCACCGCATCGCGCTCTCCGAAATGCGCGCCATCGTCATCGCACGGCTTGCCCGCCCGACCCAGCAGGTCCCAGACCTCGGCATCGAGCGAGAGGTCAAGGTCCGGCAGGATCACCGCCCCGCGCGGCAGTTCCGAGACCACCCTCAGCAGCCGCGCCAGCTCGGGCGAGGCGCTGGTTATCCCGGCGGCAACCACCGGATCGGCGGGCGGGTTCTGTGCCCAACGCCGGGCTGCATGGGCGAACAGCCGGTTGCGCCTCTCGGGAGGATCGATCTCGCCGCGCGCGGCAAGTTCGCTGAGCCAATGGGCCTGAACCGTGGCGAACAGGCGCGAGGATTCGCGCCAGTGATCGGCGAGATCGCCGACGATCCCCGCAACGCGGTCGCCCAGCAAATCGTCCAGGCCGATCCCTTCAACCGTCAGCCGGTCCATCGTCCGCGCGGCTTCATGGGCGAGGCGCAGCAGTCCCGGTGGCCTGGGCGTCTGACTTCCCATCGCTTCGCCCAGCAGCTCCGCCAGCCGCAGCCAACGCCGGACGGGATCGCAGGCTGGGGGGATTTCGGCCCCCGCGCCCAGCGGATCGAGCAGCGCGCCCAGCGTCTCGTCGAGATCGAGATCGCCCACCACCGCCATGCGCGGCAGCAGCATTCCCCCGCCCGACAGCCGCACGAAAGCCTCGGTCACGATCCGTTCGGCGCGGCGGCTGGGCAGCAGCAGGGTCAGCCGGGCAAGGCCCAGATCCCTGTCGGCATAGCGCGGGATCAGGCCGGCAACCAGCGCATCGGCAAAGCCGCGATGCGCGGCGATCGAATAGACCCTGGGGCCGGGCCGCTCAGCCACCGGCCAGGGCGGCCTCGGTCAGGCCGATGGCTGCGGGATAGCCGACATCGTACCACTGCCCGGCGTGAACGAAGCCGAAGCAGCGCCCTGCCGCAATCGCACGATCCCAGAACTGGTTGGTGGAGAATACCGCACCCGGTGGATCGGTGACCACCCGTTTGGACAGGATCTGGATCCCGGTCCAGACGAAGGGCCGGTGCCGCCTGGGCCCCTCGCGCGAGAGGCGGCCATCGGCATCCATGTCGAAATCGCCCTGGCCCTGGGTATTGCCGGCGCGCTCGAACGGGACGACCAGCATCAGCACGTCCATCCGTTCGTCATCCCAGGCCCTGGCCATGTCGATCAGGGCATTGCCGCCCTCATCCACCCACCAGTTATCGGCATTGACGCAAAAGAACGGGTCGGCGCCGATCAGCGGCAGCGCCTTGATCAGCCCGCCGCCGGTATCGCGCAGCAGGTCGCGCTCGTCGGAGATCGCAACATCGAAATCGCCGGCATGGTCCGCGAGGTGCGCTTCGATCCGATCGGCAAGATAGTGGACGTTGACCACGATCCGCCCCACCCCGGCGCTGCGCAGCTGATCGAGAACGTGGTCGAGCAGGGTGGTTCCCGCCACCTCGATCAGGGGCTTGGGGCACCGGGCGGTTAGCGGCATCATGCGGGTGCCCAGGCCCGCCGCCATGATCATTGCCGTATCGGGGATGGCGGCGTGGGCCTTCACGCCGCGAACTGCCCGCCGTTCGCGGCCCGAAGGTCCGCCGGGATGTTGGCATCAAACCACCGCGCCACCGGAGCCAGCGCGGGATGGGCCAGATCGCGCTCCATCGCCGCCCACACCCGGGGGATCATTCCCAGGTAGCGCGGCTTGCCGTCACGCTTCCATAGCCGCACGAAGATGCCTACGATCTTGGCGTTTCGCTGGGCACCGATTCGGGCATAGTCAGCAAGAAAATCATCGCCTTGCCCAGTTTTTTTTACATAATGATCGAACATCTCGGCTTCGAGCTGGGGCGAGACGTCACGGCGGGCATCCTGCAGCAGCGAAACCAGATCGTAGGCCGGATGGCCGACCAGCGCGTCCTGAAAATCGAGCAACCCTTGCTTGTGCAGCGCGCCCAGCAGCATGATGTTCTCGGCATGATAGTCACGCAGCACCGTCACCCCTGGGCGCTGGCGCGGCAGCATGGGCGCCAGCGCCTCTTCCCAGGCGGCGGCATAGCTCGCGGCGTCGACATAGAGGTTTTGCGCCGGGCAATACCAATCGACCAGCAGCCTGGCCTCGCGCTGGTATTCCTGCAACGAATAGTCGCGGAACGGGCCGGGCGGCAGCCGGTGCAGCTCGATCAGGGTATCGACGGCAGCGGTATAGATCGCGCGCTCGTCCTCGCCCCACTGGTCGGCATATTCGCGCATCCGCACTTCGCCAAAGTCTTCCAGCAGCACCAGCCCGCGCTGCGCATCCTCGGCCAGGATATGCGGCGCGCGCAGTCCGTTGGCGTCGAGCCATTTGGCTGCACGCAGGAAGGGCTGCGGATCCTCGTTGGGCGGGGGCGCGTCCATCAGCATCGCGGTCTTGCCCGAGGCGCGGCGCAGGCGGAAATAGCGGCGAAACGAGGCGTCGCCCGCCAGCGGCTCGATCGCGGCGTCGCTCCATCCGGCGGCGGCAAGAAAGGCATCGAGCCCTTCGGGCAGGGTTTGCGTCATGGCAGCCGCCCTAGCCAATCCACCCCCGGCTCGACAATCGCAATCCGCCCCGTTTCCGCAGTTTCCAGCCGGATCGACAGGCACCCGGCTTCGTGCCCGAAACCGCCTGCCTGTTCGGGCCATTCCGCGATCAGCGCGGCGCCTTCGCGGTAATCGTCCAGTCCCAGCTCCTCGGCCTCTTGCGGGCGGGTGAGGCGATAGAAATCGGCGTGGACCAGCGGAAGGCTAACCGTGGGCGGATCATAGGTTTCGATGATCGCGAAGCTGGGCGATGGCACCTCGCCCCGATGCCCCAGGGCAGCGATGATCGCGCGCGCCAAAGTGGTCTTGCCCGCGCCAAGCCCGCCCGAAAGCGCCACCACATCTCCTGCTTGCAAGACCGCCGCAATCCGTTCGCCCAGCGCACTGGTCGCGGCAAGATCGGGCAGTTCGATCTTCACGGCAGCTCGACAATCGCGGCGCTGCCCTGACCCGGCTCGGACAGCAGCTCGAACGTGCCGCCGTGGGCCTCGATCAGCTGCCGGGCAAGCGGCAGACCGATGCCCTGACGGCGCTCCGCCTCCTTGCCGTCTTTGCCCGGCTTGATCCCTTCGAGCGCGCGGGCCAGCGTGGCGCCGTCCATTCCTGCGCCGTTATCGGATATGACGATTCGCGCCCCGCCCTTGTGCGATCCCAGCTCGACCAGGATGCGCCCGCCGCGCGGCGTGGCGGCGATCGCGTTATCCAGTAGATGCCCCAGCGCCCGGCCCAACCGGCGCCGATCGCCCGTGATCCGCCCCGCACCCTTGTCGCCGCGCAGATCGAGCGTCAGCCCGGCCTCGGAAATCCGTCCTGCGCGCTCCTCGGCCAGGCGGGTGACGAAGGGCAGCAGCTCAATCTCCTCGCGCGCCAGCGGGAGCATTCCGGCCTCGCTCTGCGAAAGGTCGAGCACACTCTCGATCTGTTCGCCAAGCCGCCCGACCGAAGCAAGGATCGCCGCGACATATTCGCGCCCCGCCTCGCTCAATTCGCCGCCCAGCCCGGCTTCGAGCAGCTCGGCAAAGCCCCCGATCGAGGTCAGCGGGGTGCGGAACTCATAGCTCATGTTGGCGAGGAAGCGGGTCTTCATCGCGTCCGCCTCTTCCAGGGCGGCGGCGCGCTGCTTGAGCGCTTCTTCGGCTTTCTGGGCATCGGTGATATCAAGCACGGTCAGCAGCCCGTTGCCATCGGGCAGCGGAACCCCGGCGTATTCGAGCGTGCGCCCATCGGCGAGGACCGCGCGTCCCGCAGTCTGCTTGCGATCGAGCGTGGCCGAACGCACCGCATCGCCCACCGCCTTGGCCTTGACCGGCTTGGCGAGCCGCCGCGCGATCTTCTCGAGCATCGAATCGATCCGCGGGTGGGTATCTAGGAATTGCTCCTCAAGGCCCCAGTCGGCGGCGAAGCGGCGGTTCCACAATTGCAGCCGCCCATCGGGCGCGAAAACCGCGAGCGATTCGAACAGACTGTCGAAAGTGGCGGTGCGGGTGCGCAGCAACGTATCGCGCACCGCCGAAAGCCGGAGCTGTTCGGTCCGGTCTTCGGCAATGAGGATCAACCCGCCATCGGGCAAGGGCAAGGCGACCATCCGAAGATGGATGCCATCGGCCAGCGACCAGGCTTCTTCCTGCGGCGCGCTTAACTGGAACCATGCCGCACGCTCGCGCCGCCAGGCCGGGAAATCGCGCGCTTCGGGAACCCGCCCGGCATCGCGCGCCAGATCGAGCAGCCGCTCAAACTGCGGGGGGTCGAGCATCGTTGCCGGTCCCAGCGCAAACAGGCGCTGGAACGGCTGATTGGCGAAGACCAGCTGGCGCCTGGCGTCGAACTGCGCCACCCCGGCCGAAAGCTGATCGAGCATGGCGCGCTGGGCATCGCGGAACGCGCGGAAATCGCGCCCCTGCTGCTCCATGTCTTCGATGTCGACCGCGTATCCGGCGATTCCTTCTTCGCCCAGCGGCAGGTCTGTGACCCGTAGGGCGCGGCGCTGCCCGTCGATGGTAACGCTGACCATGCGTTCGATCGGCAGCGCCTTGGCAAATGCCTGCCCCGCGACCTGACGCGCGGTCAGACCATCGACGCTTTCGATCAGTTCGATGCCATCGGCCACCACCTGCCGGGCATCCTCGCCCCCGACCGCGCTGACATAGGCGTGGTTGACCAACCTCAGTTCGCCTTCGGGTCCGCGGAACCACATCGGCATCGGTGCCGCCTCGATCAGGCCGACCAGCGCGGCGAAATCGCTGCGCGCGCGCGCCGCATCGCTGCGCAGCTGGACCAGCTCGCTCTCGCTGTCGGAAAAATCGAACACCCAGACCAGCGCCGCGCCGCCGGGCGAGACCTGCGGATCGGCCAGGTGACCGCGCAGGGCCAGGCTGCGTTTCGAGCCGCGCGGGGTGACGACCAGGCGAAACGGATTGGCGGTGCGCTGGCAGCGCCGCACCGCCTGGGAAAGCTCCTCAAGCTGCTCCGCCGTGAGGCCGCCGCCGCCGCCATCGATCCGCCCGCCGTCAAGCTCGGTCAGGAACTGCGGCACGGCATCGAGCCCGAGCCAGTTGGCAAGGCGCTGCGGCGCCTCGATCTTGCCATCGGCGCGCACCAGCAGCGGCAGGGCCGGGCTTTCATCGACCATCCGCGCAAGGCGCCGGGCCTGGCGCTGCCCGGCCTCGGCGCGGCGCTCGCGATGCCGCGCGGCAACGATTGCCCAGGCCGCGGCCACGGTCCACCCGGCCAGCAACAGCCCGAGCAAGGCCAGCACGGAGGGGGAAAGGGTCATGATCCGTCAGCTATGCCGCTGCGGCGCGGATTACAACCGCGCCGCGCGCACAAGCTGTCGATCAATAGCGGTAATGATCGGGC
This sequence comes from Novosphingobium sp., assembly GCA_024236215.1. Lineage (GTDB taxonomy): Bacteria > Pseudomonadota > Alphaproteobacteria > Sphingomonadales > Sphingomonadaceae > Novosphingobium. The sequence continues at coordinate 445,322 of JACKKX010000002.1, read as the reverse complement.
TTGAACGGCCCTTCGGCGCTCACCCCGATATAGGATGCCTGCCGATCGGTCAGCCTGGTCAGCTTCACGCCGAGCTTTTCGAGATGCAGCGCCGCGACCTTTTCGTCGAGATGCTTGGGCAGGACATAGACCTTGTTCTCGTAGTCCGCGCTCTTGGTGAACAGCTCGATCTGCGCCAGGGTCTGGTTGGTGAAGCTGCTGCTCATCACGAAGCTGGGGTGGCCGGTGGCGCAGCCCAGGTTGACGAGGCGCCCCTTGGCGAGGACGATGATCTGCTTGCCATCGGGGAACTCGACCAGATCGGTGCCCGGCTTGACCTCGGTCCACTTGTAATTGTCGAGCGCCGAAATCTGGATCTCGCTGTCGAAGTGGCCGATGTTGCAGACGATCGCCATGTTCTTCATCGCCTTCATGTGTTCGGCGGTGATCACGTCCTCGTTGCCGGTCGCGGTGACGAAGATGTCACAGCGCTGCACGGCCTCGTCCATGGTGACGACTTCATAGCCTTCCATCGCCGCCTGCAGCGCGCAGATCGGGTCGATCTCGGTCACCATCACCCGCGCGCCGCCCTGGCGCAGCGAAGCCGCACTGCCCTTGCCGACGTCTCCGAACCCGGCGACGCAGGCGACCTTGCCGGCCAGCATCACGTCGGTGGCGCGGCGGATCGCATCGACGAGGCTTTCCTTGCAGCCATAGAGATTATCGAACTTCGACTTGGTAACGCTGTCGTTGACGTTGATCGCGGGGAACGGCAGCTTGCCGTCCTTGGCGATCTGGTAGAGCCGGTGGACCCCGGTGGTGGTCTCTTCCGAAACGCCCTTGATATGCGCGACCGACATGGTGAGATAGCCCGGCTTGGCCTTGATGAATTCCTTGAGCGCGCGCTGGAATTCGATCTCCTCGGCATTGGCGGGTTCGGGCATGGAATCCCCGGCTTCGATCCGCGCGCCCCACAGCGCGAACATGGTGGCATCGCCGCCATCGTCGAGGATCATGTTGGCGGTGCGGCCGGTGCCATCGTCCCAATCGAAAATCCGCCCGACATAGTCCCAGTAGTCCGCCAGGCTCTCACCCTTGATTGCGAAAACCGGGATGCCCCGCGCGGCGATCGCGGCGGCGGCGTGATCCTGGGTCGAGAAGATATTGCAGGTCGCCCAGCGGACCTCTGCGCCCAGCGCGACCAGCGTTTCGATGAGCACCGCGGTCTGGATCGTCATATGCAGCGAGCCGGTGATCCGCGCGCCCTTGAGCGGCTGGCTGGCGCCGAATTCCTCGCGCAGCGCCATCAGGCCGGGCATTTCGGTTTCGGCAATGGCGATTTCGGCGCGGCCGAATTCGGCCAGCGAGAGGTCGGCAATCTTGTAGTCGTGGGCAAGTTCGTGCGCGGTAGCCACGGCGGCAACTCCTGTGAGCAATGTTTTGGGAGCCGCCCGCAACACGGCAGGCGGCCCGATCAGAGGCCGCCCTTAGCCGGTTGCGCATGTCGAGGCAAATATAAAGAAATCTTTATATGCCTTCAAAGGCGCCGCAATGGCGGCCTGCCCCTCCCACTGCGACCGTGTGGTCAGGGCAGGCCGAACACCTCCGGTGGGCGCAATTACCGGAGGCGAATAGGCAGACTTTCAGTTCCCGGCGATCGCAAGTTGCATCGGCTTGTCATCAAGAAGTTGGTCAGCGGCAGCGATCAGCGGGGCGCTGCCCTTGGCCGTGGCAAGGTTACGCGCCACCATCTTGAGCTGCGCGCAGTTGAGCCAGGGATGCCCCTGTCCATACTGATTGGCCATCGAGACGCTCATCCGGTCCAGCGCGCGATCGGCCCCTGCTGCACCGCTGCGGCGGGCATATTCGGCGCGGAGCTGACTTGCCGCGACGTTGAGCTCACCCACGTGCGCGGTGGTGAAGCGGCCATAATCGGCCTGGAAATTGTCAGCCGTGGTCCGGCAGCGAAGCCCGGTGACCATCAGCATGATGTTAAGCCGGCGCAGCTTTTCCGCGTTGCTTCCCCCATTTGCGTAACCGGCGGCTGACGCCGGAAGTGAAACGACCAATGCCGATGCGGCGAGGCTCGCCGCGACCCTGTTCACGATCCCCATGTGCAGTCTCCAACGGGGCAATTCCCGTTGAAGCCGAAGCTGCCCGAACCAGTTTACCCAATCTTAAAGCGGGCCGGTAAAGCGAACTTAACCACGACTGTCCCGTTGCCCTGCCCCCCGATGCCGGATAACCTGCGAGAGACTCGCAACTTCGTGACGGAGAATTTGAAGATGACCATTGCCGTAGGCGACAAGCTGCCCGACGTGAGGCTGGTTAAGGCTGGCGAAGCCGGGCCCGAGGCGGTCCAGTCCGCCGACTATTTCAAGGGCAAGCGCGTCGCGCTGTTCTCGGTCCCGGGCGCCTTCACCCCGACCTGTTCGGCCCGGCACCTGCCCGGCTTCGTCGATCACGCTGGCGATCTCAAGGCCAAGGGGATTGACGAAATCGCCTGCACTGCGGTCAACGATCCCTTCGTGATGGGCGCCTGGGGCAAGGCTTCGGGATCGGGCGATGTCACCATGCTGGCCGACGGCAACGGCGATTTCGCCGAGGCTCTGGGGCTGACCATGGACGGCAGCGCATTTGGCCTGGGCAAGCGCGGCCAGCGCTTTTCGATGGTGATCAACGATGGCGTGGTCGAGCAGCTCCACGTCGAGGCGCCGGGCGAATTCAGGGTCAGCGCCGCCGATTTCATGCTCGAACAGCTCTGAGCAAAGACTACCCTGGGATGGCGTAGGTCACCGTGGCCTGCGCCAACACCCGCGAAGGATCTTCCTGCCACAGCCGCACGTCGACCGTGGCAAGACGCTTGCCCAGCTTTATCAACTCGGCATCGGCCATGACCGTGCGGTATTCCACCGCGCGCAGAAAACTCATGTTGAGGTTGCTGGTCACCGCCATCGCCACCGGGCCGATGTGGGCCAGGATCACCGCATAGGCCGCGCGGTCGGCCAGGCCCATCTGGGTTGGCCCCGAAACGATTCCGCCTGGGCGCAAACTTGCTTTGTCCGGCTCGTGCGCCATGCGCACCTTGCCCGGCTCGATCGCCCTGATCCCCGCATCGGCGGCCTGCTTCGTTCCAGGGAATGCGGCAGCGAAAAACTCCGCCAGTTCGGCGATGGTCATCACCGGTTGCAACGCTTCGGCCACCTCAATACCCCATCAGGCTCAGCACTTCCTTGCGGCTGCGGTGATCGTCGAGAAAGCAGCCCATTAGCCGGCTGGTGACCATGCCGACGCCCGGAGTCTTGACCCCGCGCCCGGTCATGCAGCCGTGCTGCGCCTCGATCACTACAGCGACGCCGTGTGGATTGAGGTTGTCCCAGATGCATTGCGCCACTTCGGCGGTCAGCCGTTCCTGGATCTGCAGCCGCCGGGCATAGCCGTGGAGCACGCGGGCCAGCTTGGAAATGCCCACCACCCGCTCGCGCGGCATATAGGCGATTGCCGCCTTGCCGGTGATCGGGGCCATGTGGTGCTCGCAGTGCGACTGGAAGGGAATGTCCTTGAGCAGCACAAGCTCGTCATAGCCGCCCACTTCCTCGAACTGGCGCGAAAGGTGGTGCGCCGGATCGGCCTCGTAGCCCTGGCAATATTCCTTCCACGCCCGCGCCACCCGCGCCGGGGTATCGATCAGGCCTTCGCGCGTCGGATCGTCGCCCGACCAGCGGATCAGCGTGCGGATCGCTTCCTGCACCTCGCCCGGCACCGGCAGCTTGTCCATCGGGCCTTCGTCGCGGCCATCGTGATCGCAGCTCAAGTCTCGTCTCCCTAACGCGGTCGGCGCAGCAGGCCGCCGATGCGGAACAGTCCGCGCCGTCGGCCGATCGGCTCGAACAGATCCTCGGGCCGCTCGGGATCGAGCAGCGCGTTGTCAGCCACTGCTTTCTCCGTATCGGAAAGCGGGCGCAAGACAAAAGCGTCGAGCCGCTTGCCGCCGCGCGGCGCGGTCTCGATCAAGCGGATCATCGAACCATCGGCCTTCAGCCACGCGGCAACCTTGTTTGGTTCCAAGCCGAGATGTTCGGCCAGCAGCCGGTGGCGCAGGTGTGCGATTGCCGCTGTGGCATGAGCATTGCCCGGCCGCGCGGCGTCGATGAACAGATCGCATTCGCTGTCGAGCCCGAGCGAACGGTTGTTCATGTTCGACGAGCCGACCCGCACCACCTCGTCGTCGACAATCATCATCTTGGAATGGACATAGATCGGGGTTCCTGCCGCGTTGCGCGGCACGAAAATGCGAAAGCGGCGCGCATAGTCGCGCTCGGCGATGGCATGGCACAGCCGCACCCGCGCCCCGTCCATCGCCGCCTGTTCAAGCCAGCCCTCGGCCTCCAGCGGGTTGATCAAAACGATCTCGGGCGGATCGGGTTCGGCAACGCGCCGGGCAATTGCCTCGGCAATCGCGCGCGAGGAGAAATACTGGCTCTCGGCATAGATGAAGCGCCGCGCGCGGGCGATGTGTTCGAGATAGAGTGCCTCGATCTCGTGGATCTGTTCAAGCCCGCCCCATGCCGGACGGGTCCGGGCGATTCCGATCTCGACGTCGCGGAATTCGGCATTCAGCGTCTGCGGCCAAGCGCTTTCGTCCTGCCCGGCGCAAGGCAGCAGCGCCGCACCCCCGGCCTGGATCCAGCGTTCGCGCCCCAGCTCGGCCAGGGCAGCGGCGGCCTCGCCCTCGACCATCATCGAAAGATCGTGCCACGGCCCATAGAGGCCGCTGCCGTGGGGATGATGGCGGCGCGGGTCGCCCTCAAGGTGTTCAGGCGTGTCCCAGCGATCGCCGGTCAGGTCGATCCCGCCGCAGACCGCGAAAGCACCGTCGATCACCACGATTTTCTGGTGGTGACTACAGCCGATCGGATGGGCCGAATCGAACCGGAAATCGATCGCGCGGTGCAGCCACCAGCGCAGCAGATCAACGATCATCGATCCGCGAAACAGGAATTTGAGCGCGCCGATATTCCATTTCAGAACCCGCACCTCCAGGTCCGGGTTGCGCTTGCACAGCCAGATCACGAAGGCGCCCAGACGCGCGGGCCATTTCGAACGATCCGGGGCATTCCACCAGCGCCGCCCCGGACCCAGCCGCACCCGCGTATCGAAATCCCACCCGATCAGCATGATCCGCTGCCGGGCGCCCAGCATCGCCTGTTGCATCAGCAGGAAAAAGGCCGCGGCATCGACGACGACATGCGCGCGGCTTGCCCTAGCAAAGCGCCAGACCGATGGGCTGGCCGGCGCAGACGGGCTTTCCTCTTCCATATCCGCATCATATCCACCGCGCGCGGGCCAGTCACCTTTTCCTCGCCTTCGCGATATGACATGCGGAAACCATGAACGCCCTGTTCCGATCGTCTGCCTGGCTGGCCGCACTGATCGTGGCCGTGGCCGCACTGCTGTATTTCCAGCGGTTGGACACGGTGAAGGCGCCGATCTGGGATGAGACCTATTATCTCACCTCCACCGCGCGTTACCACGAAGGGCGCGCCCAGTTCGCCTCGCATCCGCCGCTGGGGATGATGCTGATCGCGGCGGGCGACATGGCCAGCGGACGCAATACCCAGGCCGACTGGAAGCGGATCGGGGCGGAAGAAGCGATTGCGGCCGAAGCCATGCCCGCCGGGTTCGACTATGTCGGGCCTCGCTTGGCCCCGGCATTGTTCGGCGCGATCGCCGCCGGGCTCTTCGCGCTCATCATGCTTGAGCTGACCGCGAGCACCTGGGCCGCCGCCCTGTTATCGCTGCTGTTCCTGGCCGATACCGCAGTGCTGGTGCAAATCCGCGCCGCGCAACTGGATGCCTTTCAGCTCGCCTTTGTCCTCGGTGCGATCCTTGCCGCGCTGCGTGCAGTCAAGCGTCGCGGGTGGCTGGCGACCTTCGCTTTCGGTGCCTGCCTGGTGGCGGCGGCACTGGTTAGGGCCAACGCGGCGATGCTTGGGATCATGGCGCCGTTCCTGCTATGGCCGCCCGCCAAAGCGCAGGATTTGCCCGAACTGGCAAAGCGGATTGCCGCCGGGGCGGGCGGCGGGCTGGCTGCTGCCGCGCTGGCCCTCGCGGCATACATCGCCCTGACCCCGCTTGCGCCAGACCCGGCAACCCCCGCCGGACAGGCGGATCTGGCCTTCATTTCGCCCGCGCACGCGCGCGCGATCGAGACCGGTGAATGGGGTCCTGCGGCAATCGCAGGGGTGGCGCAGGGAATCCAGGCCCGGATGCGCGACGATCTGGCGACGATTACCGAGAGCGATGCCCACGGCTCGCACCCCAGCGACTGGCTGTTGGGCAGCGGCATGATCCTGTTCCGCTCCGACCGGTCAAGCGGAACCATGCACGCGATCGGGCTGATCCCAAATCTGGTCGTCTGGCTGGTCTCACTGTTCGGCGTGATCACCAGTCTTCTGCCCTCGCGCCTGATGGACAACCGGACCCGCACCATGCTGCTGCTCGCCTGGGGCGCCAACATGGGGGCCCTGCAATACCTTGACGGGCTGCGGGTGCTCTATCTCTACCACTATTTCATCCCGCTGATGCTGGGCCATGCGATGGCGGCGATGGAATGGAAGCGGATGGGTCTGCCCCGGCGCGGGGCGCTGGTCGTGGCGGCGGCGGTGCTAGCCTTCGCGGCGGCCCTGTGGCCCTTTGCCTTGGGCGAAGTCACCCCTGGCTGGCTCTGCGGCACCGCGATACCCGGTTGCGCGGGCTGATTCGCATCGTCCCATGACCCTCAATTACAAAAACGGCCCTCCTTGCGGAGAGCCGTTTTTGTAATGGCGCGCCCGGAACGATTCGAACGTCCGACCCTCAGATTCGTAGTCTGATGCTCTATCCAGCTGAGCTACGGGCGCGTTGGAGTGGCGCACATAGGGGCCTCGATCCGGCTTGGCAAGCGGCTAATTGACGCTTTCGAGCAGCAGCGATACGCCCCTGGCAAGCGGCACATCGAGCGGCGGCATGGCCAGCTGTGCAAGTTCGTTCGCGCTGAACCAGCCAATCTCTTCAGCCTCGCGGCCCTGCGGCTCGCCCTGCCAGCGGCAACAGGTGTAAAGCAGCAGGACAACCGGCTCGTCCGGCAAAGCGGCGAAGCTGAGCGGCCTGAGTTCGTCGGCCTCGAGCACCAGCCCTAGCTCTTCCGAAACCTCGCGGATCAGTGCCTGAGCGAAGGTTTCCGTGGCTTCCACCTTGCCTCCCGGAAATTCCCATAGCCCACCGTGGGCTTTCCCAAGCGGGCGACGCTGCATCAGCACGCGCTGCCGGGAATCGATCAATGCCACGGCGACCACTGGAATCATTGTCGGAATTTTTTTCAACGGCGTCGCCCTTTTCAACCTTTCCTTAGGGATGACCTGCAAAAAGCGGGGATCGAACTGCTCTGGAAGCGGGAACAGCAATGATCAAGGCGATCCTCAAGCACCTGATCCATGACGAGCGCGGCACCTCCGCGATCGAGATGGGACTCATCTGCTCGCTGATCGTGATCGCCATGTTCAGCGCCCTGCAGAACTTCGCCAGCGAGAGCCAGAACACCTGGAACGCCGTTTCCAGCAAGACCGCGCAGGCGGTTAGCAGCTCAACGGGGCATTAAATATTTCTCAAGACTTTGCACCTAATCCGGCAGGTGCTGATCCGAGTAACATCGAATGAGCCGGGTAACTGAAGACTGCCTATAGGAGACTGATCATGAAGTTCATCAACAAGCTTTTCCGTGACGAAGCTGGTGCGACCGCCATCGAATATGGCCTGATCGCTGCCCTGATCGCCGTTGCCGCCATCACTGCCATGCAGGGCCTGGGCAACGAGCTGCAGACCACCTTCAACACCACCTCGTCGGCGATGTCGACCGCCAACGCCTCGGCTGCCTAAGCCTGAGCTTGGTTTGAAAATGGAGAGGGCGGCAGGGAAACCTGCCGCCCTTTCTCTTTGCCCGGACAGCGCGCTCAGTAGGTAACGAGCTTGACCTTGTCCCCGGCCTTGACGATGCTCGAGGACGTCAGCCCATTGAGCACCAGGAACCGATCGAGCGGCGCGTCCGAATAGGCCATCTTCTGCGCCAGTGACTGCACCGTGTCGCCCTTCTTGACAGTGACCACCACCAGCTTGCGCGGCTTGACCGCAGCAGCTTCGGCATCGCTGATCCGGCGCAGCGACCCGAACATGCCGGTAAAGGTGGAAGTGCTGCCCGCCGGCACCACCGTGACGAAATGGACTGCCTGATCGGCGGCCAGCTCGTAAGCGAATACGGTGACATCGACCTGGCTGTTGCTGCTCGAATTGACCCGCGCGGTGGCGTAGGCCGCCTTGATCCCGTTGACGGTGGTCCGGGTAATCTCGCCGGGATCGATCTGCGCCTGGCCCGATTGGGTCAGCGCCGCGAAAGCCGCCTTGATATAGGCATCCATGTCGCCCTTGTAGGCCGCGGCGGTGAACTGCCCCTTGCCCGACTGGCCCGAAATCGCGACTGCGCGCGTTCCGTTGACCAGATAGAACCCGCTCGGCGCCTCGAAATAGAGCTTCATGAACGGATGGGTGAACTTGCGCCCATCGACCACGCCCTGCTTGGGATCGTCGCCATAGGTCAGCCCGCCGATCTTGCTCAGGAACAGATCGCGGTTGGTCTTGCCTTTTGAACTGGCGCCAGCCCGGGCCAGCGCCGCGCGCACCCGCGATGCAGGGTCGGGATGGGTCGAGGCCCATTCGGGCACCCGGTCGGTGGTTCCCATCAGTTTGGCTTCGAGCGCGGTCTGGTTGGCAAGGCTCTGCAATACGGTCGACATCGCGCGCGGATCGTAGCCCGCACTGTTAAGGTATTGCACGCCCAGGTTGTCGGCCTCGGTTTCCTGCTTGCGCGAATACTTGAGCGTCAGCAACTGCGAACCCTGCATGAACCCTTGCTGGAGCAGCTGGCCGATCCCGCTGTTGCCCAGCAGCGCCCCGGTGAGCAGCGTTCCCAGCACTCCGATCACCGCGTTGCGGGTCGCCGCGCTTTGCCGCTTGGCCGAATGGCGCGCCGCGACGTGGCCAACCTCATGCCCAAGAACGGCGGCAAGCTCTGCCTCGTTGTTCATCAGCGCCACCAGCTGGCGGGTCGAATAGATATAGCCGCCGGGGATGGCGAAGGCGTTGTTCACCGGCGAATTGAGCAGGGTGACGGTGAAATCGCCGGTCGCGTTGGACAGGCCGGACTGCACCGCGATGTTCTTGCCCACCGATTCGACATAGGCCGCCTGGGTGCCGGTTTCGGCCCCGCCGAATTCCTCGACCAGCTGGGGATGCGCCTTGGCGCCTTCCTGCTTGTCCTTTTCGCTGATTGACTGGACCGTGCTGGTTGCGGCCTGTGCAACCGGCAGGGCCATGATCGAAATCGCCGTTCCGACGGCGATGCGGTTGAAAAGCGAGGTCTTGCGCGGGGCCATGGGCTGCTCCTCCCGAAACTGGTTAACAGTCCGAGGGGTAGGCTTTTGCCAAGCGATTGAAAAGGCCCGTTATCGCCGCAGGGGTTCGCTTCGCCCCGTTCAGCCCTCGCCAATGCGCAGGAAACGCTCTTCGCGCCTGGCGCGCAGCTTCTCGCGGCTCAGCCCCGAAAGCTGATCGAGCTCCTCGCCGATCGCGCCGCCCAGTGCCGCCGCCGCGCCCGCCGGATCGCGGTGCGCCCCGCCGACGGGTTCCTTGACGATCCGGTCGATCACTCCCAGCGAAAGCAGGTCCTGCGCGGTAACCTTCATGGCTTCGGCGGCCTTGGCGGCCTTTTCGTTGGTTCGCCACAGGATCGAGGCGCAGCCTTCGGGCGAGATCACCGAATAGACCGCGTGTTCGAACATCAGCACCCGCTCGGCGCTGGCCAGCGCCACCGCCCCGCCCGAGCCGCCCTCACCCACGATCGCGGCGACCATCGGCACCGGCAGGGCGAGACAGGCTTCGGTGGAGCGAGCGATCGCTTCGGCCTGACCGCGCTCCTCTGCCTCTACCCCGGGAAAGGCACCCGAAGTGTCGACCAATGTCACCACAGGTAGACCAAAGCGTCCGGCCAGCTCCATCAGCCGCACCGCCTTGCGATAGCCTTCGGGCTTGCCCATCCCGAAATTGTGTTTGATCCGGCTTTGGGTGTCATACCCCTTCTCGTGCCCGATCAACATGACCCGGCGTGAGCCGAGCCGGGCGAAGCCGCCGATGATCGCCTGATCGTCACCGAAATAGCGATCGCCGCCCAGCGGCATGAAATCGCTGAAGGCGTGTTCGACGAAATCGCGGAAATGCGGACGCATCGGATGCCGCGCGACCTGGGTCTTCTGCCAGGGGGTCAGCGCGGCATAGGTACTGGCGATGAGATCGGCGCTTTTGCCCTCAAGCCGGCGAATCTCGGCTCCGATATCGACATCGCCGCCCGATGCGGTCTGGCGCAGTTCGGCGATCCGCGCTTCGAGCGCCGCGATCGGCTTTTCAAACTCGAGATAGGAAATCATCCTTGCCCGCTAGACCTGCCCGGCGCGCACCGCAAGAGGGTGGCGCGCGTTGACCAGGGCGACCAACCGGGCGGAATCGACGTGGGTATAGATCTGGGTGGTGGAAATGTCGGCGTGACCCAGCAGGGTCTGAAGCACGCGCAGGTCGGCCCCGCCCTCAAGCAGATGGGTGGCAAAGGCGTGACGCAGCACGTGCGGGCTGACCTTCTCGGGATCGATCCCGGCCCGCGCCGCGAGCGCGCGCAGCAACTGGAACAGCCGCACCCGGGTCAGGTGCCCCTGACGCCCGGTCGAAGGAAACAGATGTCGCCCACCCTCCGGCCGCAGCGCCAGCCAGCGCGACAGCGCGGCGCGCGCGCGGGAGCTCACGGGGACCAGGCGCTGCTGTCCGCCCTTGCCGGTGACATTGAGGAACGGCGCATCGCGTGGCACCGCCGCCAGCGGCAGCGAGACCAGCTCGGTGGCCCTGAGGCCCGAGCCATAGAGCAGTTCGAGCAGCACCAGCAACCGCACCGCCTCGGCCCGATCGGTGCCAGCCTCATCCTCGGCGCGCGCGAACAGCGCCTCTACCTCGCCGTGTCCAAGCAGACGCGGCAGGGGGCGGCGGCTGCGCGGGCGCGGCAAGGCCGGCGAGGGATCGTCGGCGCGCAGCCCCTCATCGACCAGAAAGCCGAAGAACTGACGCAGCGCGGAACATTTTCGCGCCAGGCTCGACGCCGCAAGGCCAGCCCAGGCCTCGCCCAGCGAGGCCAGCCCTTCCGCCTGTGCCGCGATCAGCGGACCGATCGCCTCCTCGGCCCCTTCAAGATCCCGCCGATAAGCCGAAAGGGTGTTTGCCGCCGCCCCTCTCTCGGCGGCGAGCATGGTCAGGAAATCGTCAATTTCCCTGGAAATATCAGCCTCTTGCCACGGCTTCGGCAGCGATCATTCGCGCTTCGGCGCCCAGCCCCACGCGGTTGAGCGCGCCGACGATGTGGTAGAGGTGCAGCGCGGTCATCTTGTCCCAGCCGCTGCCTTGCATGCCGAGCCCGGCAAGTATCGCCACCAGCGCCTGGTTGTTGACCGCTGCGGCCTGATCGATCAGCCGCGTCCAGTGGGTCTGGCGATCCAGATCCACCCCCAGCCGGGCGGCAAATTCGCCTGCGGTCGCATCGTCGACCCGGCCCAGCGCAGCGAGGCCGGCCAGCAGAAAGCGTGATTTGCGGTAGGATTCGCTGTCATCGTTGCCGTAGAACGAATTGAGCGTGCCCCCGTCGACCATATTGCTGCGCTGCGGTGCCGCCAGCGCCAGCATGCCCCAGGCAATCCCGCCCCTTTCGGCAACAGCGCCCCAGCGCAAGGCGTTCTGATCGAGCCCGGCGGAAAGCATCGAGGCGACCAAGCCGGGCGCATCCTTGGAAAAACCGCTCTCGGCGGGCAGCCGCGCTGCGGCATAGGCCGTCAGCACCTGGCGCGAATAGCGCGCCTCAGGATCGGCGCCGCCATCCCACAACCGGCGGATCGCGGTCATGCGGTCAGCGGCGGCGCCACCGGCATAGGCGGCGCGAAGATCGCCAGCGGACGCAGCCCATTGCCCGGCAATATCGTCGCGGCCATAGATCTGGCCATAGAGATCGACCATCGCCGCGCTCGACAGGATCCCGGCAGCAGCGGCGCGGTCCGCTCCCGCCGCGCGCGCCTCAAGCCCCAGCATCGGCGCGGTCGCATTGATCAGCGCATAGCGGCGCGGGGCATCCTTCATCAGCGCATCGGGCGGGGTAAGCCCGACGGCGATGGTCAGGGCATAACGCCAGGGGTTCATGTCCTTGACCCCGTCCCATTCGATCTTGACCGCGCGGCGCCCTTCCCCGGCGGCCCCGGCATATTTCTGGGCCAGCAGCAGATCGACCTTGGGCCAGGCACCTTCGCGGGTCAGCCGGTCAAGCTGGCCGATCCCGCCCGCTTCATCGCCCTGAAAGGCCGCGCAAATGGCGCGCAGCACCCGCCAGTCCGCATCCTTGCGCGTGCCGCCGATCACCTGCGCCACCGGGCAGATCCCGGTGACATCGGCGGTGAAGGCATAGCTGTCGAGCGCGGCCTGGGTCAGCGCCGGGGTATAGTTTCCAGCATCGACATCCTGAACCAGCGCGCGGGCGGCCTCGCCCTCGCCCATCCGCACCAGCAGCGCGGCGCGCCAGGCGGCAAAATCGGCCGGGTTCACCCCAGCCGGAGCATCCAGCCGCGAGGCCAGCGCACGGCGCAGCAGGATATGGCCCCAGCGCGAAACCAGCTGGCCCGAATTGCGGGTCAGCGAAGCCTCGACCAGCCGGGCATCCTGCATCGCAAGGGAGCGGGATACGAAACCGCCCTCATCCGCCGCAAGAATACCGACCTTGCTCATCGAGCGCCGCGCGGCTGCGGGCATATCGTACTTGGGCTTGAGGCCGAGCAATTCGTCCAGCTCGTCGGGCGACATCGCCTCGAGCTCGGCAAGCGAGGGGATTTTCTTGCCCGCCGGGACGGCTGCGGCCGCTCCGCTGGCCCCGGGCAGCGGCTGGACCACGGGGGTCGAAACCGCCGTTGGGGCATTGCCACTGGTCTTGTTGACCGCAGGGGCGGAGGGCTTGGGCCTGGGTTTATCGAACCCCGGGGGCAGCAACGATTCCGGCGCGTTCTGAGCGATCGCCAGCGCCGAGGTCAGCGCCAGCAGCGCCGCGCCGGCAAGAATCGCGCCACGCTTCACTGCGCCGGCTCCGGCAAGGATACGGCTTCGGCCACTGGCTTCAGCGGCCGCTCTCCGCCGTCGGCCCAGGCCCAGCCGAGCAGCGCGCCCAGCGCCAGAATCCCAAGCGCGGCGAGCATCCATTCCTTGCGCCACTTCAATGCCACACCGCACCCCATCATCGCGAATACGCCCGAAGGCTTGCGCCACCGGTTAGCGCATCTATAGGCAGCCTCGCAATGGAACTCGATCAACAGTCGCTCTCATCCGCCCAGATCGAGGCGCTGGCGCGCCGTATCGATCGTCCGGTGGTGCTGGTGGGAATGATGGGCGTCGGCAAGTCGAGCGTCGGGCGGCGGCTGGCGCAGACCCTGCACATGCCCTTCGTCGATGCCGACGAGGAGATCGAGCGCGCCGCGCAGCTATCGATCAGCGAAATCTTCGAGCACTATGGCGAAGAACATTTCCGCGACGGCGAACGCCGGGTGATCGCGCGGCTGATCGACGGGCCGGGCACCCGCGTGGTAATTGCCACCGGCGGCGGCGCCTTCGTCAATCCCGAAACCCGCGCCCTGATCCTCGATCGGGCGATCGCGGTGTGGCTCGATTCCGAGGTCGAGGTCCTGCTCGACCGGGTCGGACGCAAGGACAACCGCCCCATGCTCAAGTCCGGCGATCCGCGCGAAATCCTCACCCGCCTGCGCACCGAGCGCGAACCGGCCTATGCCCAGGCCCCGATCCATGTGAAAAGCGGCCACGGACCGCATTCGCGCACGGTGGCGAAGGTGCTGAAAGGGATCGAGCAATGCCTGTAGTCCCGGTCGATATCGCCGGTGCCCCCTATGAGGTGCGGATTGGCACCGGGCTGCTTGCCGGTCTGGTCGAACAGTGCAGCGGGCGGCTGCGCAAGCGGCGGGTGCCGGTGATCACCGATGCACAGGTCCATGCCGCCTGGGGCGCGGTGGTTGAAAGCGCACTGCATCAGGGCGGCCACGAGGCCGCCTGGCGGATCCTTCCCCCCGGCGAGGCGAGCAAGAGCTGGGAGCAACTGGCCGCCACGGTCGACTGGATGCTGGCCGAAGAGGTTGAGCGCGGCGATCATGTGCTGGCGCTGGGCGGCGGGGTGATCGGCGATCTCACCGGCTTTGCCGCCGCAGTGCTTAAGCGCGGATGCCACTTCATCCAGCTGCCCACCACGCTTTTGGCACAGGTCGATTCGAGCGTGGGCGGAAAGACCGCGATCAACACTGCGGCGGGCAAGAACCTGGTCGGCGCCTTTCACCAGCCCGCGCTGGTCCTTGCCGACCTTGCCGTGCTCGATACCCTGCCCCGACGCGAATTGCAGGCCGGCTATGCCGAAGTGGTGAAGTACGGCCTGCTGGGTGACGCCGGTTTCTTTGCCTGGTGCGACGAACACGGGCAGGCGCTGCTCGATGGCGATGCCAGCTCACGCGAATATGCCGTGGCCCATTCGGTTTCGGCCAAGGCGCGGATCGTCAAGCAGGATGAGCGTGAAACCACCGGGCTGCGCGCATTGCTCAACCTGGGGCATACTTTCGGCCACGCGCTCGAGGCCCAGACCGGTTTCGGGGCGCGGCTGCTCCACGGTGAGGCGGTGGCGCTGGGCATGGTCCTGGCGGCTCGCTTCTCCGCCCATCGCGGGTTCATGCCGCACGCCAGCGCCGAGCATGTGGCCGCGCATTTTGCTGCGGTGGGCATGGCGAGCGAGGTTGCGGCGCTGGGACTCAACTGCGACGGCCACACGCTGACCCGGCACATGCTGCACGACAAGAAGATGGACGCGGGCACCCTGCCCTTCGTGCTGATGAAGGGCATCGGCGAGGCATTCCTGGCCCGGGATGTCGGCCTGGACGAGGTTGCAGCCTTCCTCGATCAGGAGTTGCGGCGCTAGGGCAGAGCGGCTAGCCACCCCGTTTCAATCGAAACCACACGGGAAGCCTGCATGAGCGTCGCCGAAGCCACCCCCGAAATCGAAGCCCCTGCCCATGACCGGGCGTTCCTGGGCCATCCCAAGGGCCTGGGCTATCTCGCCTTCGTCGAGGGTTGCGAGCGGTTTTCGTACTATTCGATGCAGACCCTGCTGGTGCTCTACATGGTCAAGTACCTGCTGGTGCCGGAACGCATGGCGGGGGTGCTGGGGCTGACCTGGGCGCAAGGCGCGCTCTACAACGGGCTGGAGGGGCAGCCACTCGCCTCGGCGATCTTTGGCGATTACTCCAGCCTGGTCTATCTCACCCCGATTGCGGGCGGGCTGATCGCAGACCGCTTCCTGGGTCGGCGGATCACCTTGCTGGCAGGTGCGGTGGTGATGGCGATAGGCCATTTCCTGATGGCCTTCGAGGGCGCATTCCTGTTCGCGCTGCTGTCGCTGATCGTCGGCGTCGGGCTGTTCAAGGGCAATATCGCCAGCCAGGTGGGCGAACTCTACAAGCCTGACGATCTGCGCCGGGCGATGGCGTTCCAGATCTTCTACATCGCGATCAACGTCAGCGTGATCGTCGCCCCGCTGATCTCGGGGACGCTGGGTGAAAGGGTCGGCTGGCACTATGGTTTCGGCGCGGCCGGCGTGGTCATGGTGCTGGGGCTGCTGCTCTACATCAAGGCCGGACCGTGGCTGCCCAAGGAAGACCGCGCCGCGGCCGCCAAGGCCTCTGCCGCGGGCGTCAACTACCCGGTGATGCTGATTGCGGCGGCTCTGGTGGTCATCGCATTGCGGTTGCTTGCCCCATCGGTGTCCGCTGTCGAAGCGGCGGGAATTTCGGGACAGATCGGCCTCGGCACGGCACTGGGCCTGCTCGCCGGTGTTTCAGCGTCCGACCGTCCCAGGCTGATCGCGCTGCTGCTGCTGATCCCGATCCTGGCCCTGACGTTGTTGACCAACCAGGAGATCTTCAACGCCTATCTGGTCTGGGCCGACGGGCAATTTTTCCGGCAATGGCCAAGCTGGCTCGAAGGCGTCCAGGTGAATCTGCATTGGACAACAATCACGTTCACCAGCCCCTTTCCAACCAGCTACATGATCACCATCGATGCAGCGCTCAGCTTCTCGATGCTCGCGGCTGTGGCGCTGTTCTGGAAATGGCGCAGCGACCGGGGCGCGTGGGAACCGGACGATATCGGCAAGATGATCCTGGGCAGTCTGTTCGTGATCGCCGGGGGCCTGTGCCTGTGGTTCGCCGCAACCACCCAGGGCAGCGGCAAGATCGGGCTGTTCTGGCCGGTGATGTTTCACCTGCTCAACTCGATCGGCTTTGCCCACATCATGCCGGTCAGCCTGGCACTGTTCACCCGCATCGCGCCCAAGGCGATCGTCGCCACGGTGGTGGGGATTTACTATCTGACCTTCTTCACCGCCAACAAGACAGTGGGGATCATCGGCGGATGGTATTCAACCATGGACACTCCCAGCTTCTGGCTAGTCCATGTCGCCACCGCAGTCGCAGGGCTGGTGGGCTTCACCCTGTTCAAGCTAGTGATGGGCAAGCGGCTTGGTGACGCCCCCGTCGGCAGCTAGAGCGTGAGCGAATAGAAGCGCGTATCGACCGCCATGCGCGGAAAGGTTCCGGGCAGGTCGGCGGGGTCGACCTGCGCAAAGCCGTAGCGCTCGTAGAAGCGGTGCGCGGCATGGAACCATTCGGTCGTTCCCAGCCAGATCGTGGAGAGACCGCTCGCACGGGCCGCCGCAACGAGCATCTCCATCAGTTCCCGCGCGGTGCCCGCCGAGCCGCGCCGATCGGGCCGCACGAACATCTTGCGCAGCGCCGCGTGGCCATCGCCGATATCCTTGAGCGCGATCGTGCCGCAGATTTCCCCGTTCTCGTCGCTGGCGACCCAAAAATTGCCGCGCCCCGTGCCGTAGAACCCCGGGATGTCGGCCAGGTCCGGCTGCTGCTCGGCAGTTATCTCCATCCCGAACTCGCCGCGCTGGATTGAGAGGATCAGGTCGGCAATGGCATGCTCGTCGCCGGGGCAATAGGGTCGGACTGGGGAGGTCTGGTTCATCGGGCTTACTTAGGGCCCGTTTGCGGGACCGCAACCCCGCCTAACCGAACAGCGCGATCGCCTGCATTCCCACCGCCATGGCCTCGCCATCGGCGTTCCACACCGCCATGTCCTGGCTTGAGCAGCCCTTTTCGGCATAGTTCCCGGCGGATCGCAGCAGCCACCAGCCATCGCGGGTTTGCGGCAGCGGGGTGAGCAGGTTGACCTGCCAGGTCATCGAGGAAACCGGTGCGCGTGCATCGAGCAGCGGCATCACCCCCGGCGGCAGGGCATCGCCCACCAGCATCAGCTCAACCATCGGATCGAGCCCCTCACGGTCGCGCAGCCGCACCCACCAGTCGAGTTCGGGCAGCTTCTGCTCCGAGCGCGGCAAGGCAAATCCGCGATCGAAATGGACCGAGAAGCCCGGCCCGCGCCCCTCGGGAAAACGCACGGCCTGTTCGGGAGGGATCAGCCCGGCGGGGGGAGGCACACGATGGAGGTGCAGGCTGCTTTCCACCGGCCCCATAAATACGAAGGTAGCAGTCAACCCGATACCGGCCTCGCTGGCGATCTCGGCGGCAATCCAGCTGGCATTGCGTCCGCGCCGCAGCAGGCGCGCGCGCACCTCCACCTCGCCCGCCAGCGGGCCGACGAAGGCCACCTGCGCCGAACGCAGCGGCGGCAGATCGGGCGCGAACCCGCGCGCCGCCTCCAGCGCCAGCGCGGCGGAGAACCCGCCATAGCTGGTGCGGCCCTGCATCCAGTCATCGGGGACGCGTGCGGCAAAGCCGCCTTCGATGCGTCGGATGGTCGAAAGGGTATCGGGTAGACTCATCCACTTTCCATTGACGTAAACGGAAAGCGGGTCAATCCTTGGCGCCATGACCCAGTTCATCGATCTTTCGATTCCGATCACCACCCGGGTGGTGTCCGATCCGCCGGTGATGCTCCCGCAGATCAGCTATATGGTCCACGGTGAGACCTGGCAGCAGATCGCGCTGTTCTTTCCCGGGCTCGAACAGGCCGACCTGCCCGATGGCGAAGGCTGGGCGGTGGAAAGCCTAACGCTCTCCACCCACAACGGCACCCACATGGACGCGCCGTGGCACTATCATTCAACCACCGATGACGGCGCGCGGCGCGCGCCCACCATCGACGAAGCCCCGCTCGACCGGTTCTTCCGCCCCGGCGTGAAGCTCGATTTCAGCGCCCTGCCCCACGGCACCGTGGTCAGCGCCGCGCAGGTCGAGGCGGAGCTGGCGCGGATCGGTTATGACCTGCAACCGCTCGATATCGTGCTGGTGCAATCGGGCGCGATCTACGGCCCGAAAACTTCACCGATCAGGGCGTGGGCCTGGGCGCCGAGGCCACCCTGTGGCTGACCGAGCGCGGGGTTGAGGTGGTCGGCACCGATGCCTGGTCATGGGACGCCCCCTTCAGCCACACCGCGCGCCGCTGGGCCGAGAGCCGCGATCCCTCGATCATCTGGGAAGGCCACAAGGCCGGCCGCATCCGCCCCTACTGGCAGATCGAGAAGCTGATGAACCTGGCGGCTCTGCCCAGCCACGGCTTCACGGTAAGCTGCTTTCCGGTGAAGATCGAAGGCGCCAGTGCCGGATGGATCCGGGCGGTGGCGCTGGTGGATTGACTTCAATCTAGGCCGTGTTGACAAAAGACTTTAGCCATAGGCGTGCAGCGGCGAGGTTGAGGAAGCTTTCGAAGGACAAGACGGTCTTGTCGTAGCGAGTGGCGATGCGGCGCTGCTGCTTGAGTTTGCCGAACATGCGCTCGATGCGGTTGCGATCCCTGTAGCGGCGATAGGCAGGATGCTCTTGAACCTTGCGGTTCGAGCGTGGCGGGATGATGGGCAGAATGCCCCGGATCAGCAGGCTCGCGCGGAAGCGGTCACCATCGTATCCCTTGTCCGCCAGCAGTGCCTTGGGCGTAACGACGGGGATTTGCATCAATGGCTCGGCGGCGGTGTAGTCGGACGCTTCGCCGCCGGTCAGGATGAAGCCGAGAGGGCGTCCTTGATTGTCGCATCGGGCGTGGATTTTGCTCGTAAAGCCGCCGCGTGATCGACCAAGAGCGTTCGCACAAGCCCCCCTTTTCCGCCCACTGCCGAGACGTGGCCGCGAACGCTGGTGCTATCGATCATGTGCTGCCAGTCATCGGTCAGACCCAGATCGACCAGTGTTTGCAGCAAGCCATCCCACACGCCTTGCTCGGCCCAACGCCGGAAGCGGACATAGACCGAGTTCCACTTGCCATACCGCTCATGCATATCGCGCCAGGGGCACCCGACCCGAAGAACGTGAAGCATTCCATTGAGGAAGCGCCGGTTGTCGCCAGCGGGGCGCGCCCAGCGACCACGCTCAGGCGGCAGCAGCGGCCCGATCAACTCCCATTCCGCATCCGACAAATCCCCGCGACCCATGACTGCTCCCCAAAGAGCAGTCTTGAATCAGAACTCGGCCCGTTTGGGAATCCCTTTTGTCAACACGGCCTAGTGACGCCGATCAGCAAAGTCTAATCATCGAATTCTAGGGTCTGCGGCTCCTGCCAATTCCCGTAAATTGTTCCGTGCCGTTTAGGATAGTCTGCAATCGCCTTCTGCCACGTCTGGTTATCAGTAAGACGCGACTGGAAAATCTTGAAATCAGAATTGCCTCGGATACCTCGGATTGCCTCATTGCAACTCTTGGCAATCGTCGGATGCATGAAAGGGCTAAAAATGACCTCACGAATGGCGCCAAAGTCCAGAGGAACATACATCGCCGAAATGCCACCTTCGACCAAATAACCAACCACTCGAAATTCACGTTCGTCTCTGAATCCAACCCGCTTTAAGAATGGTAGCCTATGGATATTTGATGCATCTATGTTGCCGATGTCACGCATCGAAACATACTCCATCGGGCCCGTCAGAAAATGTCCGTTTGATCCAAGAAGCCCGTGCCCCTTAAACATCTCTAGCAATTTAGCTTTATCAAAAACCACGCAGACGCCAGATTGTCCCGACGCAAATGCCTGCCAATGGTGAAATGTCTCTGACGCTTCAGTCAGGCAAAGTGCTCCCACAAACCCATAATGAAGGGTAGATTGCCATACTCTCATTGATCGGCGGTCATTGGCGTCTATCCATGATCCATACCCAATGACCGCAACGCGCTTGTTGACCAGCATGTCGATCAAAATCGAAATATCGGTATATCTTCTGGTCTGAGCCCGCAGTTTCTACCAACTACGAGTAGAGCCTTGGGCCGTTTTGATGCCCTTCGCTGGGTGTGATGGCAACAACCGTATTGGGGGCATGCCCCCAATACGGTTTGCCGGTTGATCCTGCCCCTATCTCGGCCGGGGTCCTGTTCCCGAGGCTCGAGTGGGGCCGGAAGTGGTTGTAGTCGTGCCGCCATGCCTCCAGCTCCTGGCGGGCATGTGCGAGGCTGGTGAAGATCGTCTCGTTCAGGAACTCGTCCCGCAGCCGCGCATTGAAGCTCTCGATGAACCCGTTCTGATAGGGCTTGCCCGGCGCTATATAGTGCCACTCGACATTGTGCTCCTTGCTCCAGCGCAGGATCGCCATGCTTGTCAGCTCGGTGCCGTTGTCGCTGACGATGGTGTGGGGCCGCGCCATCCGCTCGAAGACCGCTGCATCGAGTTCGCGCCCGACCCGCGCGCCGGAGATCGACGTATCGGCGATCAGGCGCACACACTCCCGGCTGTAGTCATCGACCACGACGAAGATCCGGAACCTGCGTCCGCAAGCAAAGGCATCGGACACGAAGTCGAGGCTCCAGCGTTGGTTGGGGCCTTGCGGTATCGCCATCGGCGCCCTTGTGCCCAAGGCCCGCTTGCGACCGCCGCGGCGGCGCACCTGCAGCCGTTCCTCGCGATAGAGCCGTCGGAACTTCTTGTGGTTCATTGTCCATCCCTCCCGGCACAGCAGCCAGTGCAGCCGCCGATAGCCGAACCGGCGGCGCTGGCTGGCCAGTTCACGGATGCGCTCGCGCGCCTTCCCATCGTCGGGCCGACGACTGACATAGCGCACCATGGTCCGGTCAGCGCCCAGCACCGCACAGGCCCGGCGTTGGCTCACCTCGAAGACCTCCTGGAGATGAGCCACCGCCTGCCGCCTGGCACCGGGCGCTAGAATTTTTTTGCGCTGATCTCCTTGAGCATGGCGTTGTCGAGCATCGAGTCCGCCAGCAGCTTCTTCAGCCGCTCGTTCTCCTGCTCCAGCTGGCGCAGCCGCCGGGCGTCCGACACCTCCAGCCCGCCGTACTTCGACTTCCACTTGTAGAAGGTCGCCGAGCTGATCCCGTGACGGCGGCAAACATCCGCCGTCGCCATCCCCGCTTCCTGCTCCTTCAAAACAGCGATGATCTGCTCCTCGCTGAACCTGCTCCGCTTCATTCGTCCGTCTCCTTGTCAGGGCCGGACTCTACTTATCACTGGAGGAAATCTAGGGGCTCAGACCACTTCGAAGCCGTTCAGGTCGCCGGACGCTCTTAGTGTCCGGCATCACTCCAGCTCCAGAATCACCGCGTCAACCGCCAGGCTATCCCCGGCCTTGGCGTTGACCTTCTTCACCGTGGCGCTCTTTTCGGCGCGCAGGATGTTTTCCATCTTCATCGCCTCGACCACGGCGAGCGGCTGTCCCGCCTCGACATGATCGCCCTCGCCCACGTGCAGTGTCACCAGCAGGCCGGGCATCGGGCAGATCAGGAATTTCGATAGATCGGGCGGCACCTTCTCGATCATGTGCGCGGCAAGGTGCGCAGCGTGGGCGGGAAGGACGCGGGCGTGGTGGACCGCGCCGCGGGTGGTCAGCTTCAGGCCGGTGCGGGTCACATCCAGCTTCACGCCGTAGTTGATCCCATCGACATTGGCCTCCAGCAGCCGGTCCCCCGGAGTATGGCTGACCCCGATGTCGAGCACCTGCCCGTCCACCGTCACATCCTCGTCCAGCGCCACCGCATAGGTCTGCCCGCCCAGCGTCACCGACCAGTCATAAGGCGGATCAAGCTCGCTATCGAGCTGGTCCGAGACCTGCCGCGCGCGGTCCGCCCGGGCGGTCATCACGAAACCGGCGATCGCGGCCAGATGCCGCAGGGTCTCGTCCGAGGCTGCCGCGCCGGTGAAACCTTCGGGATACTCCTCGGCGATAAACCCGGTGGTCAGCTCTCCCGAGCGAAAGCGCGGGTGCTGCATGATCGCGGAGACGAAATCGATGTTGTGGCCAAGCCCTTCGATCTCGAAGCGATCGAGCGCCTCGATCTGCTTGTCGGCGGCCTCATCGCGGGTCTCGCCCCAGGTCACCAGCTTGGCGATCATCGGATCGTAGAACATCGAGACTTCGCCGCCTTCCATCACGCCGTCATCGATCCGCACGCCCTCAACCCCGCGAATACCGCCTTCCCAGCCCGCCACCGGGGGGCGATAACGGGTCAGCCGCCCGGTCGAGGGCAGGAAGCCGCGATAGGGATCCTCGGCATAGACCCGGTTCTCGATCGCCCAGCCGTCGATCTTCACCTCATCCTGGGTGATTGCCAGCTTTTCACCAGCGGCAACGCGGATCATCTGTTCGACCAGATCGATGCCGGTGATGCATTCGGTAACCGGGTGTTCCACCTGGAGCCGGGTGTTCATTTCGAGGAAATAGAAGCTCTCGCCGCTAGGGTCCGCGCCCGAAACGATCAGCTCGACCGTTCCGGCGGAGTAGTATCCCACCGCCTTGGCCAGCGCGACGCACTGCTCGCCCATCGCCTTGCGCATCTTGGGCGTGACGAAGGGCGAAGGCGCTTCTTCCACCACTTTCTGGTGGCGGCGCTGGATGCTGCATTCGCGCTCGTTGAGGTAGAGCACATTGCCGTGCTGGTCGCCCAGGATCTGGATTTCGATGTGGCGCGGATTGAGGATGAATTTCTCGATGAACACCCGGTCATCGCCGAACGAGTTGAGCCCTTCGCGCTGGGTCGCCTCGAAGCCTTCGCGTACGTCCTTTTCGGAGTAGGCGAGCCGCATCCCCTTGCCGCCGCCGCCGGCGCTGGCCTTCATCATCACCGGATAGCCGATCTCGTTCGAAATCCGCACCGCGTGCTCGGTGTCCTCGATCACCCCGACATAGCCGGGGACGACATTGACCCCCGCTTCCATCGCCAGCTTCTTGGACTCGATCTTGTCGCCCATCGCGGCGATCGCATTCACCGGCGGGCCGATGAAGGCGATGCCCTCGGCGGCGAGCGCTTCGGCAAAGCTGGTCCGCTCGGACAGGAAGCCATAGCCGGGATGCACCGCCTCGGCCCCGGTCTGTTTGCAGGCGGCGATGATCTTGTCCGCGATCAGATAGCTTTGCGCAGCGGGCGAAGGCCCGATGTGGACGGCCTCGTCTGCCATCTGCACGAACGGCGCGCGGGCATCGGCATCAGAATAGACCGCGACGGTCTGGATACCCATCCGGCGCGCGGTCTTGATGACGCGGCAAGCGATTTCGCCACGGTTGGCGATGAGGATTTTCTTGAACATAGCCTAAGGCCTTATATTTTTCAGGATTCTTAGGAATTCCTCGTTGAGGAACTCCCAATTCTCGCCGTAGTGGGCTTCGCGATGGTGGTTGGCACACAGCGCAATTACATTGCTTGGCTTGTCCTTACCGCTAGCTGACAAATGAATCACATGGTGCGCTTCGAGATAGGGCACACCCTTCTTGGAATTGAAGGGCTTGCAACCCTTGAACTCACATTTTCCGTCGGCTTTCCTAAGCACCAATCTCCGAACACGATCATCGCGCTCGCAAACCCGCCTCATGAGATCTCGATACCTCGGGCTATCATTCCCGATCAGTTCGTCGGCATTGTCTGCCATCGCTGAGACGCGATGGTCCTTGACACTTCTTGCGAACGCAATTCGCCAAAATTTGTGAGTATGATTGCTTGGAACAACTCCGAGTGCTTCACAATACTCTCTCAATCGCTCTTCAATTTCCTCGTTCGGTGCATACTTACCAAGGATACGTGCAATCGCGGGGTTCGTTTCCTTCCCATCCCTCGCCTTGACCGATTTGGCTTTGTTGTGCCGTGCAATTGAGTTGTTGCGATATCCAATGAATCTCGACGGGACGAATGCCAACTGACCTTCGAATTGCAGTGGGTAGTAGACTCTACCTTTGGCAATCAATTCGACAGCATCAGCCTTCTCGCTCGATGCCCCGTGCGCCGCTCGCAATAGAGTGCGCGCGTTTTCGTCTATCTCGTCAATGCTTCGAACCGTTGTCACAATCTCACCCCTCTACCGGCGGCATGTTGTGCCCCAAGAGCCGCAGCGTGTCCGCCGCGCATTCGACCACGTTGGTGCCGGGGCCGCCAGTTCCTTGCACTCTCGTCTCGTCATGCAACGCTTGCCATGCCATACCAATCATGTTACACCCCGCATGTGATCCTGAGCTTCGCCAACCGCGCAACCGAACGCTTCTCGAGGGACGGCAAGTCGAAGTTCACCGGAATGGATGTCGCCAAGGCAATGGCGCGGCTCAAGGTTCTCCACGCAGCGACTTCGCTCGACGATATTCCGCCGCTGAAGTCGGTCGGCCTGCACCCGCTGGTCGGGGACCGGCAAGGCCAATGGGCGATGACGATCAACGGCCCGTGGCGGCTGGTGTTCCGGTTCAAGGACGGCAACGCCGAAGATGTCGAGATTGTCGATTATCACTGAGGATTTGGAAATGACCCAATTCGCATTCGAACAGGTCCACCCCGGCGCGGTGCTCAAGGAAGAGCTAGAGGCCCGCGGGCTTTCCGCCAACGCCTTCGCGCTCAAGCTCAGGGTGCCGCCGCAACGCATCCAGGATATCGTCGCGGGGCGGCGCGGGATCAGCCCGGATACCGCCTTGCGGCTCGAAGCCAGCCTTGGAACCCCCGCGCGGATGTGGCTCGACATGCAGTCGGGGTACGACCTGTATCTGGCCGAAGCCCGCAATGGCGAGGCGGTACGCCGGGAAGTGATGGCAGCGTAAGGCACCATCGCCTACCCCTCCACCGGCGGCATATTGTGGCCGAGCAGCCGCAGCAGATCCGCCGCGCATTCGACCACATTGCTCCCCGGCCCGTAGATCCCCTGGACCCCGGCCTCGCGCAGGAAGTCGTAGTCCTGCGGGGGGATCACGCCGCCGGCCGTGACCTTGATGTCGCTCCGTCCGGCTTCCTTGAGCAGGCGGATCAGCTCGGGGATCAGCGTCTTGTGGCCGGCCGCGAGCGACGAGGCGCCAACCGCGTCCACGTCCTTCTCCAGTGCCAGCGCGCAGGCTTCCTCGGGCGTCTGGAACAGCGGACCGCTGGTCACATCGAAGCCCATGTCGGTGAAGGCGCTGGCGATCACGTTGGCGCCGCGATCATGCCCGTCCTGGCCCATCTTGGCGACGAGCAGCCGGGGTTTGCGGCCCAGACGGCGGGTAACAGCCTCGACGCCTTCGATCACCGCCGCATAGCGCGCGTCATCGGCATAGGCGGGGCCGTAGATCCCCTTCACTGGGACCGGCTGGGTGCCATAGCGCCCGAACGCGGCCTCCATCGCATCGGAAATCTCGCCCAGCGTGGCGCGCTGGCGGGCGGCACGGACGGCGTATTCGAGCAGGTTGCCGCCTTCACGCGCGGCGTGGGTCAGCTCCTTCAGCGCGGCTTCGCAGGCGCTGGCATCGCGTGCCGCCTTGGTGGCCTTGATCCGCGCGATCTGCGCATCGCGCACCGCGTGGTTATCCACCTCAAGCGTATCGAGATGCTCCTCCTGCGCGAGGCGGTACTTGTTGACCCCGACGATCACGTCCTCGCCCCGGTCGACGCGGGCCTGCTTGGCGGCGGCGGCCTGTTCGATCAGCGCCTTTGGCATGCCGCTGGCGACCGCCTTGGTCATCCCGCCCATGGAATCGACCTGTTCGATCAGCGTCCACGCCTCGTTCACCAGCGTCTGGGTCAGCGCCTCGACATAGTAGGACCCGCCCAGCGGATCGACGACCTTGGTGATCCCGCTTTCCTCGGCCAGCACGATCTGGGTGTTGCGGGCGATCCGCGCGCTGAAATCGGTGGGCAGCGCGATCGCCTCGTCCAGCGCGTTGGTGTGGAGGCTCTGGGTACCCCCCAGGGTCGCCGCCATCGCCTCGATCGTGGTGCGGATGACGTTGTTGTAGGGGTCCTGCTCCTGCAGCGAAACGCCCGAAGTCTGGCAATGGGTGCGCAGCATCTTGGAGCGTTCGTCTTTCGCCCCCAGCCCCTCCATCACCCGCCACCACAGCGTGCGCGCCGCGCGCAGCTTGGCCACTTCCGTGAAGAAGTTCATGCCGATGCCAAAGAAGAAGGAAAGGCGCCCAGCGAACTTGTCGATATCCAGCCCCGCAGCCATCGCGCGCGTGGCATATTCCTTGCCGTCAGCAATGGTGAAGGCCAGCTCCTGCACCGCGGTCGCCCCGGCCTCGTGCATGTGATAGCCCGAGATCGAAATGCTGTTGAACTTGGGCATTTCCGCCGAGGTATAGGCGATGATGTCCGAAACGATCCGCATGCTCGGCTCGGGCGGGTAGATGTAGGTGTTGCGGACCATGAACTCTTTGAGGATGTCGTTCTGGATGGTCCCGTCAAGCTGCGCGCGCTCCACCCCCTGTTCTTCCCCCGCGACGATGAAGAAGGCCACAATCGGGATCACCGCGCCGTTCATGGTCATCGAGACTGACATCTGATCGAGCGGGATCCCGTCGAACAGGATCTTCATGTCCTCGACCGAATCGATCGCCACCCCGGCCTTGCCGACATCGCCCACCACACGCGGGTGATCGCTGTCATAGCCCCGGTGCGTGGCGAGATCGAAGGCCACCGAGAGGCCCTTCTGCCCGGCAGCCAGGTTGCGGCGGTAGAAGGCGTTCGATTCCTCGGCGGTGGAGAAGCCGGCGTACTGGCGGATCGTCCAGGGCCGCCCGGCATACATGCTGGCGCGCACCCCGCGCGTAAACGGGGCGAAACCGGGCAGGCCGGGATCGGGCGCGTCCTCCGCCGTGTAGAGCGGCTTGATCGCAAAGCCTTCGGGGGTGTGCCAGGTGAGGTCTTTCCCCTTGACCTCTTTTGCCGCCGCGGCCTGCCAGTCTTCTAACCTTACCATCTTACCTGCCCTTGAACTCCGCCTTGCGCTTTTGCAGGAAGGCCATGCCGCCCTCCACAGCATCGGCGCTGTTGCCCGCGATCCGCTGCCCTTCGGCCTCGGCCTGGAGCGTATCGGCAAGGCCGTGTTCCAGCGCGGTAAGGATGGTCTTGCGCATCGTTGCATAGGCCAGCGTCGGCCCGCTCGCGAGCCGCGCGGCCAGCGCCGCGACCTCACCGGCCAGCGCCTCGTCCTCGACGCATTTGTAGACCAGCCCCCAATCGGCGGCCTGCTCGCCCATCACCTTTTCGCCCAGCATCATCATCTGCGTTGCGCGGGCCTTGCCGATCAGGTGCGGGAGCATCCAGGTGCTGCCGCCATCGGGGACCAGCCCGATGTTGACGAAGGCCTGAAGGAAATAGCCAGACTTGCCCGCGATCACGAAATCGCCGGTCAGCGCCAGCGAACAGCCGACGCCCGCCGCCGGGCCCTGCACCGCGGTGACGATCGGCATGTCGAGCCGCAGCAGCTTGACGATCATCGGGTTGTAGTGCTGGGTCAGCGAGAGATAGGCCCCCTCGCCCCCGCCCACCGCGCGCTCGCCGCGCCCGGCAAGATCGGCGCCGGAACAGAACGCCCGCCCCTCGCCGCGCAGCACCAGCACCCGCGCATCGCCCAGGTTGCTGAGCGCATGGATGATCTCGTCCGCCATCTGCGGCGGACAGGCGTTGAGCCGCTCGGGGCGGTTAAGCGTGATGGTGGCGATCTGGTTTTCGATAGCCAGGGTGATCGTTTCGTATTCGGCCATACTCTTGTGCTCCCATTTCCGTTCATGCTGAGGAGGGGCTGTTTCCTAGTTCGACCAGTGCTCGCCTTCCTTCGGCGTCTCCATGATCTCGGTGAGTATTCCGCCCATGTCGCGGGGGTGGACGAAGAAGATCAGCGTCCCGTGCGCGCCGATCCGCGGTTCGCCCAGCACGCGCTTGCCCAGGGCCTCGAACTCGGCCTTGGCAGCGTGGATATCGGGCACTTCGTAGCACATGTGATGCTGCCCGCCGGCCGGGTTCTTCGCGAGGAACCCCGCGATGCTGGTGTTGCCGGGCAGCGGCTCGATCAGCTCGATCTGGGTGCCGTTCAGCGCCCCATCCGCGCCGGGGGTATCGACGAAGCAGACCTTCACGCCCTGCGATTCGAGGTCGAACGGTTCATGGATCTTCGTCGCGCCCATCACGTCGCGATAGAAGGCGATCGAGTCCGCAATCGAGGGCGTTGCCACGCCGATGTGGTTGAGGCGGCCTAGTTTCATTTGAAATCACCCATCATTCCGAGACCAAACCAAAACATGAATCCCGTCACGATCACTCCGGCGAAGCGTCCGGTCACGATCATCCAATAATAGAATGGCTCCTCAGCGCGCTCGATCTTGTTGCCTTGCCAACCCCAACGCGCATAGCCGCTACGCAACTCACGGATTCCAAATGCCAAGCTGACAAGACCCATGACGGATACCCCACCGAGCCAAAAAATCATGAAGGCATTGACGCGCTCCATCAATCACTCCTCACAGCGGAATATTGTCATGCTTCTTCCACGGATTCTCGAGGTTCTTGGTCCTAAGTTTCCGCAGCCCCAGCGCGATCCGCCGCCGCGTATTCCTCGGGTGGATCACCTCGTCGATAAAGCCCTTGCTCGCCGCGACGAACGGGTTGGCAAACCGGTCCTCGTATTCCTTCGTCCGTTCCGCGATCTTGTCGGGATCGCCGATGTCGGAGCGGAAGATGATTTCCACCGCGCCCTTGGCGCCCATCACCGCGATCTCGGCGGTGGGCCAGGCGTAGTTGAGATCGCCGCGCAGGTGCTTTGAGGCCATCACGTCATAGGCGCCGCCATAGGCCTTGCGGGTGATGACGGTGATCTTGGGCACGGTCGCCTCGGCATAGGCGAACAGCAGCTTGGCGCCGTGCTTGATGATCCCGCCGAGTTCTTGGGCGGTGCCGGGGAGGAAGCCGGGCACATCGACGAAGGTCAGGAGCGGGATCGAAAAGGCATCGCAGAACCGCACGAAGCGTGCAGCCTTCTTGCTGGAATTGATGTCGAGCACGCCCGCGAGCACCATCGGCTGGTTGGCGATCACCCCCACGGTCTTGCCTTCCACCCGCCCGAAACCGCACAGGATATTGGCGGCGTGGCCGGGCTGGATCTCGAAAAACTCGCCCTCGTCCAGCACCTTTCTGACCACTTCGTGCATGTCATAAGGCTGGTTGGCATTGGCCGGGATCAGCGTATCGAGGCTGTCCTCGATCCGGTCCCACGGGTCGCTGGTCGGGCGCTCGGGCACCCCGGCCTTGTTGTTGAGCGGCAGGAAATCGAAGAAATCGCGCGCCGTCAGCAGCGCCTCGATATCGTTTTCCAGCGCCAGATCGGCCACGCTGGTCTTGGTCGAATGGGTGATCGCCCCGCCCAGCTCCTCCTGGGTGACCACCTCGTTGGTCACGGTCTTGACCACGTCTGGGCCGGTGACGAACATGTAGGAGCTGTCCTTCACCATGAAGATGAAATCGGTCATCGCCGGGCTGTAGACTGCGCCGCCCGCGCAGGGGCCCATGATGAGCGACAATTGCGGCACCACGCCCGACGCCAGCACGTTGCGCTGAAAGATCTCGGCATAGCCGCCAAGGCTGGCGACGCCTTCCTGGATCCGCGCGCCGCCGCTGTCATTCAGCCCGATCACCGGTGCGCCGACCTTCATCGCGGTGTCCATCACCTTGCAGATCTTCATCGCGTGGCGTTCGGAAACCGCGCCGCCGAACACGGTGAAATCCTGGCTGAAGACATAGACCAGCCGCCCGTTGATCGTGCCGCTGCCGGTTACCACTCCATCGCCGGGCACGGTGGTATCGGGCATGCCGAAATCGGTGCAGTTGTGCTCGACATACATGTCGATCTCTTCAAAGCTGCCCTCGTCGAGCAGGATCAGCAGCCGCTCGCGCGCGGTAAGCTTGCCCTTGGCGTGCTGCGCATCGATCCGCTTCTGCCCTCCGCCCAGGCGAGCGGCGGCGCGGCGGCGTTCCATTTCGGCGATATTTGCGGACATTTTCGCTCCGTTCCGGATTCCGAAACCCTGCCCTTGCGGCGGAATTTCTGCGCTGTCCAATGTGAAATTGCAAACTTGCGAAGTCATATTTTGCAAAATACGCGAGACGTCCCTATGATCCTCCGTGTCTCCGCGTGATCGGATTGGTTCACGCGGAGGCGCGGAGACGCGGAGGAAGTTTCGCCATGACCAAGCGCCGAATATTCGCGGGAGAGAGATTGAAGGCGCTGCGCGCGGAGCGGGGGCTTAACCAAGCGGCGATGGGGCAGCTGCTGGGAATCAGCACGTCCTACCTCTCGCAGCTGGAACATGACGATCGCCCCCTCACCCCCGCTCTGATCGAGCGGCTGAGCCGTGCCTTTCCGCTCGACTGGCGCGAGATCGGCGCGGGCGAAGGCGAGACCCGGCTGGCCGCGCTGCGTGAGGCCAACGCCGATCCGCTGTTCGCCGAACCAATGGACCCGGCCCAACTTGCCCGCGCCTCGGAGCAGCAACCGCTGCTGGCCGATCGTTTCGTCGCGCTGCACGAGGCCTACCGCCGCACCCAGCAGCGGCTGCAGATGGTCGACGAGGCGCTGGCGAGCGAAAGCGGCAGCGCCGCGCGACTGCCGTGGGAAGAAGTGCGCGACTGGTTCCACCTTGCCAACAACTATGTCGACAGACTTGACCGCGCGGCCGAGGCGCTGGCCGCGCGGCTGGGGGCGCCCTCGCCCGATGTTGCTGCGATCGAGGCCTATCTCAAGGATGCGCTGTCGATCTCGCTGATTTACTCGCTGCATGCGGGCTTGCGCAGTTTCGACGCCGAAATGGGGCATCTGACCATCGATCCGGGCCAGCCCGCCGAAAGCCGTCGCTTTCAGCTTGCCCACCAGCTCGCCGCGCTGGCGCTCAAGGACGAGATCGCGGCAGTGGTGGAAGGGGCACGGCTGAAAAGCGCGGCCTCGCGGCAATTACTGTTCGTGGGGCTGTGCAACTATGCGGCGGGCGCGCTGCTGATGCCCTACCAGCGATTTCGCGCCGAGGCGCGGCGTATGCGCCACGATATCGACCGGCTGGCACAGCATTTCGGGGTCAGCTTCGAGCAGGCCTGCCACCGGCTCTCCACATTGCAGCGCGAGGACGCGCGCGGGGTGCCATTCTTCTTCTGCCGGGTCGACATGGCCGGCAACATCACCAAGCGCCATTCGGCTACCCGCCTGCAATTCGCCCGCTTCGGCGGTGCCTGTCCGCTATGGATCGTGCACGAGGCCGTGGCGATCCCAGACCGGATTCTGGTCCAGCTGGCCGAAACGCCCGACGGGGTGCGTTATGTCTCGATGGCCAAGGGGCTGGTCAAACCCAGCGGTTCCTACAGCCGCGCGCCGCGCCGCTATGCCGTGGCACTGGGCTGCGAGGCGGACCATGCCGGTGAATTCGTCTATGCCGACGGTCTGGACCTTGCCGCAGCGGCGGCGGCAACCCGGATCGGCATATCCTGCCGCATCTGCCCGCGCGGCGACTGCGACCAGCGCGCCTTCCCCCCCAGCGACCGCCCGATCAGCGTCGATCCCGACAGCCGGGGGATTGTGCCCTACCGGGTGGGTTAGACCTTCACGATCCCCAGCCGGATCATGTCGCGCGCGGTATCAAGCACCGTTTCTTCGACCGGACGCGCTTTCCAGCCAAGTTTGGCCAGGGCATGGCCGGTATCGGCATCGCGCTCGTGCCCCAGCTCCCCGATCACCTGGCGAACCACCGGATCGAACCAGGCCGAAACCCTGACCAGCCAATCGGGCAGACCGCGCCGGGGCACCTTGCGGGCCTGATCACCCAGCCCGGCGCGCAGGATCTCGGCAATCTCGCGCATCCACAGGAAGGGCCCCGAGCACAGGAAGCGTTCGCCCGCCATGTCCGGCGCGGTCAGGCAGCGAAGGTGCATGTCGGCCACGTCGCGCACATCGACCACCCCGAAACCGAAGCGTGGCAGCCCCGGCAGCGAGCCTTCGAGCATCTTCTTGATCGCTTCGAGCGAGGTGGAGAAATCGGCCGATTGCAGCGGCCCCAGCACCAGCACCGGATTGACCGTGCAGAACTCCATATCCCCGCCCTCGGCCGCCACCCAATCGCGCGCGGCGCGTTCTGCGATGGTCTTGGACTTGACGTAGGCATAGGCATCGGGGCTGTCGATGTTGGTCCAGTCGGCCTCGGTAAAGCGGGTCTTGGCGCCGCCATGGCCATAGGCGACCGCCGCCATCGAGCTGGTCATCACAAAACGTTTGATCCCCGCCGCCCTGGCCGCGCGCAGCGCGCGCAAGGCCCCGTCGCGCGCGGGAACGATCAGTTCGTCCTCATGGCTGGGTGCATCGGTGGGCAAGGGCGAGGCAAGGTGGGCAACATGGCTGCACCCCGCCATCGCCTCGTCCCAGCCCGCATCGCTGGTGAGATCGGCGGCGAAGAATTTCACCCGGGAATTGTCCACCCCCAGGCTTTCGCGCACCTGCCCCTCGCGCGCGAGGTTGCGGATCGTGGTGTGGACTATCCACCCTTCGGCCACCAGCTGTCGGATCAGGAACCCGGCGATATAGCCGCTGCCACCTGAGACAAATACCGTTCCGGCCATGGCCTTTCTCCCGTCTGTTTGCCGGGAGATTAGACGTCTGGTTGCAGGATGCAACCTAGCGCATCAGCACCAGTTCCTCGGCCATCGAGGGATGCAGCGCCACCGTTTCGTCGAACTGCGCCTTGGTCAATCCGGCCTTGACCGCGATTGCCACCGCCTGGAGGATTTCGGGCGCATCGGGGCCCAGCATGTGAACGCCCAGCACCCTGTCGCTCGCCGGATCGACCACCAGCTTGTAATATCCGCGCTCGGCCTGATCGGAGAACATGTTCTGCATCGGGCGGAAGTCCGATTTGAACACCTGGACATGCCCGTGCACCGTGCGCGCCTGTACCTCGGTCAGCCCGACCGAGGCGATCGGCGGCTGGGTGAAGACCGCGCTGGGAATATGGTCATAGGCCACGGTGCGCGGGGCATTGCCGAACACGGTATCGGCAAAGGCATGGCCCTCGCGGATCGCCACCGGGGTCAGCTGCACCCGGTCAGTCACGTCGCCCACCGCATAAATGCTGGGGCAGCTTGTCCGGTTGTGATCGTCAACCGGGATCTCGCCGTTCGAGCCAAGCTCGATCCCCACGCTGTCCAGCCCCAGCCCTTGGGTCTTGGGCTTGCGCCCGGTGGCGACCAGCACGGCATCCGCCGCCAGATCGAGGCCGCCCGCGGTGCGCACCAGCAGCGATCCGTCTGTCTGTTTGCTCACGTCTTCGATCGGGTGGTTGAAGGCGAATTCGATCCCGCGCGCCTGCATGATCGGCAACAGCCGGTCGGTCAGGTCATGGTCATAGCCGCGCAGGATCTTGTCCGAACGGTTGACCACGGTCACCTGGCTGCCCAGCGCGTTGAACACGCCCGCGAATTCCAGCGCGATGTAGCCCGCGCCCTGGATCACCACCCGGCGCGGTAATTCGGGCAGCTGGAACACCTCGTTCGAGGTGATGCAGTGTTCCACCCCGTCGATTTCGGGCAGCACCGGCCAGGCGCCAACCGCGATAAGGATCACTTTCGCGCTGATCTCGCGCCCGCTGGCAAGGCGCACGGTGTTCGGCCCGGCCACCACCGCGCGTTCGTGGAAATGCTCGACCCTGTTGCTGTCAAGCGTCGAGGTATAGGCGCGTTCGAGCCGGTCGACATCGCCGGCAACGAAATCGCGCAGCCTGGCCCAGTCGAAACGCGTGCCTTCCAGCGTCCAGCCAAAGGTGGGCGCATCGTGCAGCGAATGGGCGAAGTGGCTGGCATAGACCAGCAGCTTCTTGGGCACGCAGCCGCGGATCACGCAGGTGCCGCCCACCCGGTATTCCTCGGCAACCGCCACCCGGGCGCCGTGCGAGGCGGCAATCCGGCTCGCGCGCACCCCGCCCGATCCGGCGCCGATCACGAACAGGTCATAGTCAAAGTCTGTCATGCCCCGCGATATGGGGCGTCAGGCACGGGTTTGCCAAACGGTTTTGCTGGTCAGTGTGATAGGCTGACTATCTGATCCCAGCCTCTGCCAACAAGGCCTCGGTGCTGGAATCGAAGCTTGCTCCGCCCCCTACGATCGCCTTGGCGATTTCCTTGCCCAGCTCCACTCCGAACTGATCGAAGGCGTTGATCTCCATCAGCACGGCATTGGCGAAGGTGCGATGTTCGTGAAAAGCGATCAGCGCACCCAGCGTCGCGGGATTGAGATCGTCGAGCAGGATCGTCGCCGAGGGCCGGTCCCCCGGATAGGCCCGCGCGGGATCGTCGGAGCTCTTGCCCGCCATGAGCGCCGCGCCCTGGGCGAAGCAATTGGCCAGCAGGTTGCGGTGATGGTCGGGCGAAAGCTCGTCCCCCGGTGCGATCGCGGCGATGAAATCGACCGGGACCACATGGGTGCCCTGGTGCAGCAACTGGAACACCGCGTGCTGGGCATCGGTGCCCACGCCGCCCCAGGTGATCGGCGCGGTGGGGCCATCAACCGGGCTGCCATCGGCTTTCACCCGCTTGCCGTTGCTCTCCATCTCAAGCTGCTGGAGATAGCTCGGCAGCAGCCGCAGCCGCTCGTCATAGGCGAAGCAGGCCCGCGTCTGGCAGTGGCGCAGCCGGGCATAGAGCAGATCGGCAAAGGCGGCGCGCAGCGGCAGGTTGGCGGCGCCATCGGTTTCAAGGAAATGCCGGTCCATCGCCGCCGCGCCATCGAGGAACTCGGCGAAATCCTCCCAGCCCAGCGCCAGCGCGACCGGAAAGCCGATCGACGACCACAACGAATAGCGCCCCCCGACGCTTTCCGAAAAGGGCAGCACCCGGGTTTCATCCACCCCCCATTCGACCGCCTTTTCGGGACTGGCGGTCAGCGCCACCACCCGGCCATAGGGATCGGCCACCCCGTTGTCGCGCAGCCAGTCAAGCGCCGAGGCGGCGTTGGTCATGGTCTCGGTGGTGGTGAAGGTCTTCGAGGCGACGGCGATCAGCGTGGCTGCCGGATCGCAGCGGGCAAAGGCGGCTTCAAGCGCACAGCCGTCGATATTGGACACCACCTGGACATCGACCAGCGCCCCATCGCGGGCCAGCGCGTCGATCGCCAGCGCCGGACCCAGCGCCGATCCGCCGATGCCGATGTGGATCAGGTGCCGGATCTCGCCCAGCGCCCCGGCATGGATCGCGCGCACCAGCGCCGCCATCCGGGCGTGAAAGGCCCCGGCCAGCGCAACGCTTTCGGGATCGCCGATCCCGCGCTGGGCAGTGTGTTCCACCGCGCGCCCTTCGGTGGCGTTGATCGCCTCTCCCGCAATCATAGCCGCGCGCCTGGCGGAAAAGCCCACCGCTGCGGCCAGATCCTCGAAGGCGGAAAGGTGCGCTGCATCAAGGTGGGTCTTCGACCAGTCGAACCGGATCGCACCGCCCGGCAGGTCCAGCCGCGCCGAAAGCGTCGTAAGCCGGTCCGGTGCGGCGAACAATTGCCCAAGATCGGGCCGATCGAGCGCTTCGAGCCTGCTCCAGGCGGCCGCCACCGTGTTGTTCATCGTCTTGCTCCGCTGGTTCATCGAGTGCGCTATGCCCGTGGTCTTGCGCCGGGCCAAGCTGGTAAAAACGTATTCAGCGCGGGAGATTGGCCGGGTGCCGGTCTGCCAAAACACCGCTCCAGCACTTGACGCGCGCCCTTCGGGCCAACATGGACTTGCACGATGACAGAAACGCCCCCCAATCCGCTCGAAACCGGCAATCCCGCCAAACCTGCCAAGCCCGCAAAGCAGGAAGACAGCTTTCCCGTCTTCCTGCTCAAGCTGGCGGTGATCGTGGTGGTTTTCCGCAGTTTCTTCTTCTCGCCGTTCAACATTCCGAGCGAATCGATGCTGCCGCGGCTGATGAACGGCGATTATCTGCTCGCCTCGAAATGGTCCTATGGCTTTTCGCGCTATTCGCTGCCGTTCAGCGTGCCGCTGCTGCCCGAGCATCGTCTGCTCGCCTCCACCCCTGAGCGCGGCGACGTGGTGATCTTCAAGCAGCCCCCGCTCAACGATGTCGACTATATCAAGCGGGTGATCGGCCTGCCGGGCGATCACGTGCAGATGAAGGAAGGCGTGCTGTGGCTCAACGGCGCGCCCGTGCCCAAGGTCAAGATCGCCGATTTCGAGCTTCCGGTCAGCGCCAACACCCGCTGCGTCTCGCCCCAGTTCGAGGCCAAGGATGCGGACAACAACGACGTGTGCCGCTATCCGCGCTATCGCGAGACCCTGCCGGGCGGGCGCAGCTACGAGGTGCTCGATCTGGGCACCCGCCCCCAGGACGATACGATCGAATTCATCGTTCCCGAAGGCCATCTGTTCCTGATGGGCGACAACCGCGACAACTCAGAGGACAGCAGGTTCGAGGCCGTCCCCGGCCAGGGCATCGGCATGGTTCCGATGGACAATCTGGTCGGCCGGGCGCGGATCATGATGTTTTCCACCGATGGCGGATCGAGCTGGTTCAAGCCCTGGACCTGGTTCACCGCCGCGCGCTGGAACCGCATCGGCGGGACGTTTTGAGGCGCCGGTGCTCGCAGGGCAAACCCGCGCGTTTCTGACCACCCTCGCCGGGCGTCCGCCGGTCGACGAGGCGCTCTGGCTTGAGGCGCTGACCCACGGCAGCACCGGGGCGGCGCGCGATTACCAGCGGCTGGAATTTCTGGGCGACCGGGTGCTGGGCATGGTGATCGCGGAATGGCTCTACAAACTTGAGGGCGGCAACGAGGGGCGGCTTTCGCAGCGGCTCAACGCGCTGGTCAGCGGCGCGACCTGCGCCCAGGTTGCCCGCACCATCGGCCTTGGCGAACATATCCACCTGGGCAAGCAGGCGCGCGAGGATGGCGGACAGGACAGTGACAATATCCTGGGCGACGTGATGGAGGCGCTGATCGGAGCAAGCTTCGTCACGCTCGGGTTCGAGGCGACCGCCGACATGGTCCGCCGCCTGTGGGCAGATCTGGTCGCGGGCAAGGCGGGTCAGGCCAAGCATCCCAAGTCCGCCTTGCAGGAATGGGCCGCCGGCAACCGCCGCAAGATGCCCGAATACCGCCTGGTCGAGCGCAGTGGCCCCGATCACGCCGCGCGCTTTACCGTCGCGGTCAGCATCAAGGGCCTGGGCGAGGCCGAGGCCACCGCCGGATCGATGCGCGAGGCCGAATCGCTCGCCGCCGCGCAGTTCATGGAGCGATTTGGATGATGAATCTCACCCGTTCCTCGCTAAAGGTTTTTGCTGTGGCCGCAATTCTTGCGGGGCTGCCCGCAGCCGCATCGGCGCAGCAGTTGAGCGGATCGACCTGGTCCTGCGCCGCCTCGTCCAATATGCGCAATGACGCGAACTACCGGCTCTACTACCGGACTGGGTTTGACGCGATGTTTAGAGTGGTGGTCAGCCCGGTAAGTTCGGGCAAGGTGGTGGTCGGGATCGTCTCCGAACAATGGACCTACGGGGCAAAAGCCGTTGTAGAGTACAAGCCAAGAGTGAGTTTGGAGCGGGACCCAAAGGGCCGCGAGGTGATCCGGATGACCTATCTCGGGGTAACCCGGTCCACCGGGGACACCAGGCGCTATCCGGCCTTCGTCGAAGGCTTGCTCAATTTCGATGACAGCGGCAGGCCCTATCTCAGCCTGCTCGTCAATGGCAGCGGCGATGTCGTCGCTGGAAGGTGTTACCCAGGATGACCCAGCATTGCGGACTTGTCGCAGTCATCGGCGCGCCGAATGCGGGCAAATCGACCCTGGTCAACGCGCTGGTCGGGCAGAAGGTTGCGATCGTTTCGGCCAAGGCCCAGACCACCCGCGCGCGGCTGCTCGGGATCGCGCTGGAAGGAGAGACGCAGATCATCCTTGCCGACACCCCTGGGCTGTTCGAGCCCAAGCGGCGGCTCGATCGGGCGATGGTCAACGCGGTGTGGGAAGGCGCGGCCGAGGCCGACGCGATCCTGCTGGTGGTCGATGGCCGCAAGAAGAAGCTCGGTTACCTTGAGTCCATTCTCAAGAGCCTTGAGGGCCGTTCGGAACGCAAGATCCTGGTGCTCAACAAGGTCGATGAAACCGCCAAGGAACCGATGCTGGCAAGTGCCCAGGAACTCGCCGGAGAGGGCCAGTTTGACGAGGTTTTCTTCGTCTCGGCGCTGACCGGCGACGGTGTTGGCGAACTCAAGACCCGGCTGGCGGCGCTGATGCCCGAAGGCCCCTGGCACTATCCCGAGGACCAGGTTTCGGACGCCAGCGAACGCCTGCTGGCTTGCGAAATCACCCGCGAGCAGCTCTACCGACAGCTCCACGACGAGCTGCCCTATGACAGCACAGTGCGCCCCGAAAGCTACACCGTGCGGGGGGACGGTTCGGTTGAAATCCACCAGCAGATCGTGATTGCCAAGGACAGCCAGAAAGGAATCGTCCTGGGCAAGGGTGGCAGCAAACTCAAGGCGATAGGCGAAGCTGCTCGCAAGGAGCTTTCAACCCTGCTGGGGGTGAAGGTCCACCTGTTCCTGCACGTAAAGGTTGACGAGCGCTGGGGCGACGACAAGGAAATCTACGAGGAACTGGGGCTGGAATGGGTCAGATAACCCCGATCCCCCGCGTCATTTCTTCTTTGCCGGGGCCTTCTTCTTCGCCGGAGCCTTCTTGCGCCCGCCCTTCTTCGCCGGTCCCTTGGCGGCTTTTTCGGTAATCAGCACGATCGCCTCTTCCGCAGTCAGATCCTCTGGCTTCCTGTCACGCGGAAGGGTGGCGTTGGTGGTGCCGTCGGTGACGTAGGGGCCATAGCGCCCGGCCATCAGTTTCATCTCACCGCCGCTTTCGGGGTGCGGCCCAAAGGTCTTGAGCGGTTCGGCCGGGGTACGCGCGCCCCTGCCCCCGCCATTGGCCGCCTCAGCCAGGCGGACCACCGCGGCGTTCATGCCGATCTCGAACACCTCGGCGGTGCCGCGCAGCTTGGCGTACTTTCCACCATGCGCGAGGTAAGGTCCGTAACGCCCTATGGATGCAGTGATTTCCTCGCCCGTTTCGGGGTGAGGTCCGATCCGGCGCGGCAGGCCTAGCAGCTTGACCGCCCAATCGAGATCGAGCTCGCCGATGTCCTTGGGGATGTTGGCGCGCTTGGCCTCCTTGCCGCTGCCCATCTCGATATAGGGGCCGAAGCGGCCGACCTTGCGCGAAATCGGCTCTCCGGTTTCGGGGTGCTTGCCCAGTTCCGCACCCTCGCCCGCTGCCGCCCCGCCGGGCTGGGCGAACTTGCGGGTGAATTTGCACTCGGGGTAGTTCGAGCAGGCGACAAAGGCCCCGAACCGCCCCCCACGCAAACTAAGTCGCCCATCGCCGCACTGCGGGCATTTGCGCGGGTCCGATCCATCCTCTGCAGGAGGAAACAGGAAATCGGAGAGAAATTCGTCGAGCGCCTCGGTCACTTCCGAGGGCTTGCGCTCCATCACCTCGTCGCTCTTGGGCTTGAAGTCCTTCCAGAAGGCTTCGAGCAGGGCCTTCCACTCCATCCGCCCGCCCGACACATCGTCAAGCTCATCCTCCATCTCGGCGGTGAAATCGTAGGCGACATAGCGCGGAAAAAAGCGTTCGAGGAACGCGGTCAGCAGCCGCCCGCTTTCTTCCGCGAAGAAACGGTTCTTCTCGGTGCGGACGTAGTTGCGGTCCTTGAGCACCTGGATCGTCGCGGCATAGGTCGATGGGCGGCCGATCCCCAGTTCCTCCAGCCGCTTGACCAGCGTGGCTTCGCTGTAGCGCGGCGGCGGCTGGGTGAAGTGCTGGCTGGCATCGACCCCCTGCTTGGCCGGCATATCACCCTTGGCGAGCGGCGGAAGCAGCCCGCTGTCATCCTCGTCATCACCCGGCTTCTGGTCGAGCGTTTCGTCGTAAACCGCCAGGAAACCGGGGAATTTCACCACCTGCCCTGTGGCGCGCAGCTCGTTCTTGCCGGTCCCGTCGCGCAGGGTCACGCTGGTCCGCTCGATGCTGGCGGAGGCCATCTGGCTGGAAATCGCGCGCTTCCAGATCAGCTCGTAAAGCCGCGCCTCGTCGCCGCTGCCGAAGTGGTCCTTGCCGAAATCGGTCGGGCGGATCGCCTCGTGAGCTTCCTGGGCATTCTTGGCCTTGGTTTCGTAGTGGCGCGGCTTTTCTGGCAGGTAGTGTCCGCTCTTGTAGCGTTCGGAAATCGCCACGCGCGCGGCCGAGATCGCGCTGGGGTCCATCTGGACGCCGTCGGTGCGCATGTAGGTGATCGCGCCGGCCTCGTAGAGCGTCTGCGCCACGCGCATGGTGTGGCTGGCGGAAAAGCCCAGTTTGCGCGCGGCCTCCATCTGCAGGGTCGAAGTGGTGAAAGGCGGCCAGGGATTGCGCCGGGTGGGGCGCACATCGACCTCTTCGACCCGGAATGCCCCCGCCTCGACCGCAGCCTTGGCTCGATCGGCGCTGCCCTTGTCACCCAGGCTGAGCTTTTCTAGCTTTTCGCCCTCGAATTTCACCAGCCGGGCGACGAACGGCGTACCGCCCTGCTCCAACCGGGCGCTGACCGACCAGTATTCCTGCGGGCGGAACAGCTCGATCTCGTGTTCGCGTTGGCAGATCAGGCGCAGCGCCACCGACTGCACCCGCCCCGCGCTCTTGGCCCCGGGCAGTTTGCGCCACAGCACCGGCGAAAGCGTGAAACCGAACAGGTAATCGAGCGCGCGGCGGGCCAGATAGGCGTCGATCAGATCCTGATCGAGTTCGCGCGGATGGGCCATCGCGGTGGTCACCGCATCCCTGGTAATGGCGTTGAAAGTGACGCGCTGCACATCCTTGGGCAGGGCACGGCGCTTGGCCAGCAGTTCGCGCACGTGCCACGAAATCGCCTCTCCCTCGCGGTCGGGGTCGGTGGCGAGGATCAGCCGGTCCGCGCCCTTGGCGGCATCGGCGATCGCCTTCACCCGCGCCTGCTTGTCGCCATAGAGCTCCCAATCCATCGCAAAGCCCTCATCCGGGCGGACCGAACCGTCCTTGGGCGGCAGATCGCGGACATGGCCGTAGCTGGCGAGAACCTTGAAATCCTTGCCGAGATATTTCTCGATGGTCTTGGCCTTGGCGGGCGATTCGACGATGACGAGCTGCATGGTCTTGGTGACTGGTCCCTATACGCGTATGTACACGCGCGAGGGTGGGGGACTGTTCATCTGCCGGTCAAGGCCCCTCAATTAGACAGGGAAACACAATGAAGTCGGCATTTGCAGCGTTGATCGTGCTGGGGGCAGCCAAGGTCGTTTCA
The DNA here is from genome assembly GCA_024236215.1 of Novosphingobium sp. Taxonomy (GTDB): domain Bacteria; phylum Pseudomonadota; class Alphaproteobacteria; order Sphingomonadales; family Sphingomonadaceae; genus Novosphingobium. The sequence continues at coordinate 403,584 of JACKKX010000002.1, read as the reverse complement.
CCGACGGCGAACAGCGACGGCCGCCTTTCGCAATATGCCGTGCCTTCGTTCACGGTCGGCTTTCAGCAAGCCAACGAGCGCGGCGAGATTACTGAGCGGGTGCCCAATGGCGAGACGGTCGAACGCTGGAGCAGCATGCTCACCGATCAGCGCTTTACCGGTGTGGCCCAGCGGCTCACGCCCCAGGCCTATGCCGCTAACATTTTCGGGGCGATCCCTTCTTTCTGCCCTGCGGGCAAGGGGATTATCATGAACCAGGGCCAGGTCAGTCGCCGCCCGGCGGTAACGCTGCGGGTCGATTGTCCGAAAAACCCGGCGACCGGGCTCCCCGAGACCAACATGATGCTGGTAGTGGCGGGCCCGCGCGACATGCACGTGCGCCAGATTGCCTGGCGGCGTCTGCCGACCGTGGCCGATCTTGAATTCGCGCAGACCTATTTCCGCGCCACCAGCTGGTGCACGCGGACCAAGAAGGGCTTCGCCTGTTAGGAAGCGGCTTCTGGCGTGCGCTGCCAGGCGATCATGAAACCGATCCCCAGCATGATGTCGATCGCGGCAAACAGGCCGATCTCGCGCGGCGTGACCCCGATCAGGAACAAGGCAATCGCGGGCAGGCCGAAAACGAACTTTTCGGCGATGGCCCAGGGCATCAGCGCCCGATAGCGCACCGGATCGCCCCCGATCACCCAGAACACGCCCTGGAATGCCAGTGCCAGACCGATGAAGCCGAGATAAGTCTCCGCCTTCTCGTGCGGTAAGGGAAGCAGATAGAGCGGGGTGAGCACGATCACGCCGTAGATCGCCGCCCAGCGGAACATGCGCTTCGGAAATGAACCCATGCAAACCTCCATCAGCTTGCCAGGCTGACACGGCCCCCGGCATGCCGAGCAAGTTTGCCCGCCAGCTCCAGCTCTAGCAAGGCCAATTGCACGGTCTGGGCGCTCTCCCCGCTCTGGCGGATCAGTTCATCGACCGCGACCGGCGCGAGCGTGAGCATGGCGGCGATATCGGCCGGTTGCTGTTCCAGATCCTCGGGCAAAGCATCGAACAGGGCGGCGGCCTCGCGCAGCCGCGAACGGGGCGCGCCGGTAAATCCCGTCAGCAGCTCTACCGCGTCGGCGGCGGACTGGACCAGCACCGCGCCTTCGCGGATCAGCAGATTGCAACCTTGCGCACGCGGATCGAGCGGCGAACCGGGAACCGCCATCACCTCGCGCCCAGCCTCGGTCGCGAGCCGCGCGGTGATCAGCGAGCCGGACTTGGGCGCCGCCTCAACCACCAGCGTCCCCGCGGCGATCCCGGCGATGATCCGGTTGCGTGAAGGGAAATGGCGCGCCAGCGGCTCGGTTCCGGGGGGCTGTTCGGCCAGCAGCAAGCCACGCCCCGCGACCTCTTCCTGCAATTCCCGGTGCTCGGGCGGGTAGGCAATATCGATCCCGCTGGCGATGACTCCGATCGTGCCGCCATCCAGCGCCGCGCGGTGCGCCGCGCCATCGATCCCCCGCGCCAGGCCCGAAACCACCACGAAACCCGCATCGGACAGGTCGGCACAGAGCTGGCGGGTCAGCTTGACCGCCGCCGCCGAGGCATTGCGCGCACCGACAACCGCCACGCAGGGCCGCGCCGCCAGCGCGGTATCGCCCCGCGCGGTGAGGATCGGTGGCGCATCGGCGAGTTCGGCCAGCAGCGGGGGATAGGCGGGGGAATCGTGAAACAGATAATGCCCGCCAGCCTTGCACAGCGCCGCAATCTCGCCCGCGATGCGCTCCTGCGGTGCCGGGTGATAGGGCGCCCCGCCCCGCACGGCAAGATCGGGCAAGCCCGCCAGCGCCGCTATCGCATTGCCGAACCTCCGCAGCAGTTGATGGTAGCTGACCGGACCGATATTGGGCGAGCGCAGCAGACGGATGCGCGCAAAGGCTTCCTCCTGCGAAAGATCAGCCATCAGGCCTTGCTACCCACCCTGGGTTCGGTGCCGCTGCGCAGCCGACCGATGTTGGCGCGGTGCAGGAACAGCACCAGCAGCGCGATCGCACCCAGCACCGGAACCAGATCGATCCGCCCAAGCAGGTAGGCCGTCAAGGGACAGGCCAGCGCCGCAGTCATCCCCGAGAGGGAGGAAATCCGCGTCAGCACCAGCATCGCCAGCCATGTGCCGGCATAGACCAGCCCTATCGGCCAGGCGAGCGCGAGCGATACTCCCATGGCGGTGGCCACCCCCTTGCCGCCGCGAAACCTCAGCCACACCGGAAAGCAATGGCCCAGAACCGCGCCCAGCGCGGCCAGCGGCGCGGCGCCGGGCAGCCAGCGCTGCGCCAGCCACACGCCCAGGAACCCTTTTGCCCCATCGAGCAGCAGGGTTGCCGCCGCCAAACCCTTGTTGCCGGTGCGCAGCACATTGGTGGCACCGATATTGCCCGATCCGATCTGGCGCAGGTTGCCATTCCCAAACAGGTTGGTGAGGATCAGCCCGAAGGGAATCGAGCCGAGAAGATACCCCAAAGCCATGGCATAGAATTGGTGCATTGCCGTCCCTTCCCTTTTCCGGTCAATCGTAGCTACAAGGCAGGGGCCATGCCAAGCACGGTTTGAAGGATTGCCACCGGAATGGATGCTGCTGCCCCGTTCGTGCCATTCGCTCCCGGAACCCGTGCGCAAGCGCGCGAGGATGCGCCATGACCCGGCGGCTCAACATCCTGCTTGCGCTGTTCCTGCTGCTGTTCGGCGCGCCCTATTACTGGTTGCTGCTTGAAAACGGCCACGGCGATGCCCGGGCCAAGCCGCTCCACATCGCCGCGTTGCGTTCGCTCGCCGCCTCGCTTCCCGGTCAGGCTCCCAGCGGTGTCGAGTACGAGGTTGTCGCCTCGCGCAGCCTACCGGGTGACTTGTTCGTGGCCGGATCGGGGTTCAAACGCAAGCTGGTGGCGGTGATGGCCTGGCGGCTTCCGGTACCGGGGGGCAAGCCGATCCTGATCGACAGCGGGCTGACCGCCAGCGATGCCAAGAGCATGGGGATGACCCATTTTTCACCCGCCAACCAGGCGCGGGTCGAGCAGGCTATGGACGGGGCCGGGACAATCCTCGTCACCCACGAGCACCCCGATCATCTCGGCGCTCTCGCCGCCCACGGCGGAGCGGCCTTGCAGCAGGCCGCACGGCTCAATCCCGCGCAGCTTCCCTCTGCCCCGCTCGCGACCCGATTGCGCTGGAGCGGTCCGGACCCTCGTCCCGATCCTATGCTCGGCACGGCGACACCGGCCGCGCTGGCACCTGGCGTGGTGGTGATCCCCGCGCCCAGCCACACCCCCGGATCGCAGATGGTCTACGCGCGGCTGGCCGATGGCCGCGAATACCTGTTCGCCGGCGACATCGCGACCTTCGCGCAAAGCTGGATCGAAACCCGCGCCCGCTCGCGCCTGGTCGGCGATTGGATCGCGCCCGAAGACCGTGCCGAGGTCTATTCCTGGCTGCTCACCATCAAGGCGCTCAAACAGGAGAGCCCGCGCCTGATCGTGGTGCCCGGCCACGACTTTCGCTGGATCGCCGACGAAGCCAATTCGGTAGGCGCCAGCGAAGGTTTCACCAACGCAAGAAGCCGCTAGTCTTGCTTTGAAACTTGAGCTAGAGCGCCTCCATTCAAGGCGACACAGCCGCTTGCGGAGTTGGCCCCCAAGTGAACTACGAACATATTTTCGACCAGGCGATCGAGCGTCTCCACGCCGAGGGCCGCTACCGCGTTTTCATCGATATCCTGCGCAACAAGGGCCAGTATCCCAACGCGCGCTGCTTTGCCGGGCACAACGGGCCCAAGCCGATCACCGTATGGTGCAGCAACGATTACCTGGCGATGGGCCAGCACCCCAAGGTGATCGCGGCGATGGAAGAAGCGCTGAACGATGTCGGCGCCGGATCGGGCGGCACCCGCAACATCGGCGGCAACACCCATTACCACGTCGATCTTGAGGCCGAACTGGCCGATCTCCATGGCAAGGAGGGGGCGCTGCTGTTCACATCGGGCTATGTCTCGAACGATGCGACGCTCTCCACCCTCGCCAAGGTGCTGCCTGGCTGCGTGATCTTTTCCGACGAGCTCAACCACGCCAGCATGATTGCGGGGATCCGCAATTCGGGCGCGGAAAAGCGCGTGTTCCGCCACAACGATCTTGAACACCTTGAGGAATTGCTGGCCGCCGAGGAGCCTTCGGTTCCCAAGCTGATCGCGTTTGAAAGCGTCTATTCGATGGAGGGCGATGTCGCGCCGATCCACGCGATCTGCGACCTGGCCGAAAAGTACAACGCGCTGACCTATATCGACGAGGTCCATGCGGTCGGCATGTACGGACCGCGCGGCGGCGGGATCACCGATCGCGACGAGGCCGCGCACCGCATCGACATTATCGAGGGCACGCTGGGCAAGGCCTTCGGGGTGATGGGCGGCTATATCGCGGCCGATGCGCGGATCATCGACGTGATCCGTTCCTACGCGCCGGGGTTTATCTTCACTACCAGCCTCTCGCCCGTGCTGGTCGCCGGGGTGCTGGCCTCGGTCCGCCACCTCAAGAGCTCATCGCTCGAGCGCGAGGGGCAGCAGGCTGCCGCCGCGATGCTCAAGGCCTTGATGCGAGAAGCCGGGCTGCCGGTGATGGATTCGACCACCCATATCGTCCCGCTGATGGTTGGCGATCCGGTCAAGGCCAAGAAGATCAGCGACATCCTGCTCGCCGAGTACGGGGTCTATGTCCAGCCGATCAACTATCCGACCGTGCCGCGCGGGACCGAGCGGCTGCGCTTCACCCCCGGCCCGGCGCATACCGAAGCGATGATGCGGGACCTGACCGGCGCCCTGGTGGAAATCTGGGGCCGGATGGACCTCAAACTCGCTGCCTGACCGGGGCGGCGGTCGCTCCGTCATGACGCCACCCGGAGCGGCCTATTCACGCCTGTTCGAACACCGCTCGGGGCGGGTTATCGCCCTGTGCCGCCTCGTCATGGCAATGGTCTTCGCGATCGCCCTGTGGCTCGATCCGATGCAGCCCGCGCGTGCGGACGTGTTCGGGCTTGAGGTCTTGCTTGGATACCTTGGCCTTGCGGTGGTGCTGACAGTCGTCGCCTGGCGCAGCTGGTGGTACGATCACCTGGCCGCCGCGCCGGTTTTCGCCATCGATGTCGCCGTTTTTCTCCTGGCGGTGTTTTATACCGAAAATTCCAGCAGCGACTTTGTCAGCCCGTTCCTGAGCTTCTTCGCGTTCCTGATGCTCGCGGCGATTGCCCGATGGGGCTGGCGCGTCACCGCGTGGCTGGCGGCTGCGATCAGCATTGCCTTTGTCATGCTGGGCGCGCGGCTGCACGAGACCGGCGTCGTCATGGACCTGTTCCGCTTTGGCCGACGCATCGCCTACATGGTGCTGATGGCCCTGGTTCTGGTATGGTTCGGATCGCAAAGACGGGCAACCGCAAGGCCCCGTTTCGTGGCTCCCGATGGACAGCCGGCCAGCATTCCGGAGGATGCGATTGCCTTTGCCCGCGCCGCCAGCGGAGCAAGAAGCGCCGCCCTGGCCTGGATCGATGAAGAGGAGCCCCGGGCGATTGTGGCGAGCGATGGCCCGTCCGGGCGCAGCCGCAGTGTGCTGCCCCCGGATGCCTTGTCCGCCCAGGATTTGGGCGAGGCGCTGCTTTTTGATCGCCGACGCCGCCGGCAGCTCGTGTTGAAGGACAATGGCCGGCTGCTTGCCCGCAAAGGCTCCGAACCACCCGGAGCCGTTCAGTCAATGTGGTTCGATGAAGGGATTTCGGTCCCGCTGTCGGGCGCCACGGGGCATGGCTTGCTGGTACTTTCCGGGATCAGCGGAATGAGTGCGGATCACGCGCCGTTCTGCCTGGAAATCGGGCGGGAGATCGCGCTGGCCTTTGACCGCGAGCATTACGCGGCGGTAGCCAATGATGCGGCCGTCATGCGCCTGCGCAGCTCAATCGCGCGCGACCTGCATGACAGTGTCGCCCAATCGCTGGCCGGGGCGAGTTTCCGTCTCGCGGCGCTGCGCAACATCATTGCAGACGGCCGCGATCCGCTTGATGAGCTCGATTCGATCCGCGGCGGGATTTCGGGCGAACAGGAAAACGTGCGCGAGATCATAAAGCGGCTGCGCGAAGCCGAGATTGCCCCCGGCGATCATTCGCTCGCACTCGAACTGGGCAAGCTGGCAGATCAGCTTGCCCGCTATTGGAATGTCGGAATCGCGCTGGGCAAAGCCGACGCGGGTATTTCAGCCAGCGCCCCGCTTATCTACGAGATCCAGCAACTGGTCCGCGAGGCGGTGGCCAACGCCGTGCGCCACGGTGCGGCGACGACCATCGGGGTCGATCTCTCGCGTCGGCGCGGGCAGATGGCGCTTGCGGTGACCGACAACGGCCAGGGATTTCCCGGTGGTGCGGAGGCCGAACTGCCCCGCTCGCTCACGGAACGGCTTGCCGCGCTTGGCGGCACGCTGGTAATCTCTTCGCGTCCGGGCGAAACCCGGATCGTCATGACAATTCCAGTGCGGGGGCGTGAATGACCAGAGTAGTGATCGCCGACGACCATCCGTTCCTGCGCACCGGGGTGGAGGCTGTCCTGCGTAGCGCCGGGATCGAGATCGCCGGGTCGGCGGGGGACGGCAACGAAGCATTGCAAGTGATCGCGCGGTGCGATCCGGATGTTGCGATCATCGACGTCCAGATGCCCGATCGCGATGGCATCGGTGTGCTCGAGGCGATGCGGACAGACGGCGATCAACGACCGGTGATCCTGCTCACCGCGCATATCGACGATGACCGGCTGATCGCGGCGCTGCGCGCCAACGTCAACGCGATCGTCTTCAAGCAGGGCGCCGAACAATCGCTGGTGGAGACGATCGAAAGGGTCGGACGCGGCGAGAAGGTTATCGATCCGGCGCTGACCAGTCGCGCGCTCGATCTGACCTTGACCGGAGTCGGCACGCTCGACCGGCTCGCCCCGCGCGAACGCCAGATCGCCGATGCGGTGGCCAAGGGTCTGCGCAACCGTGAGATCGGCGCGCAGCTGGGGATGACCGAAGGCTCGATCAAGGTCTATCTCAACCGGATCTTCGACAAGGTCGGGGTGGAAAACCGCACCGAACTTGCAATCCTGGTGCACGGGAAGGGGCGGAGCTGAAGCCCCGCCCCCACGTGCTCAGCGCAGCGAGACCACGTTATCGCTGTGGCGCGGATCGCGGCGGTTGCCGTGATACTGGCTGGCCATCGGTTCGTCACCAACTTCGACTACCTGCGCCTGGCCGAAGCCGTTGAAGGCGGTCTTCATCGCCGCGCCGTAGGCGCCGAGCATGCCCACCTCGATGTAGTCGCCAGGGCGAATGCCGGCGGGAAGCGCAAAGGGGCCTTCCATGTAATCGGCATCATCGCAGGTGGGGCCATAGAAGGCGAAATCTGCGCACTCCTCGCCGCGGTCCTCGGCCAGACTGCGCACCGGGAAGCGCCAGCCGACATGGGCCGCATCGTAAAGCGCACCAAAGGCCCCGTCGTTGATGTAAAGCTCATCGCCGCGGCGTCGCTCGACCCGCACCACCATCGAGCTGTATTCGGCCGCCAGCGCCCGGCCGGGCTCGCACCACAGCTCGGACGAATAGGAGACCGGCAGCGATTCTGCGGCGCGGTGGATCGCGGTGAAATAGTCTTCCAGCGGGGGCGGTTCCATCCCCGGGTAGATCGAGGGGAAACCGCCGCCAACATCGACGATATCGACCGTGACCGACGCATCGACGATCGCCGCGCGGACCCGTTCGAGCGCCTGGACATAGGCAAACGGGGTCATCGCCTGGCTGCCGACGTGGAAGCAGATTCCCAGCGCATCGGCCACCTGGCGGGTCGCCTGGAGCAGCGGCGCGGCATCGGCCAGATCGACCCCGAACTTCGAGGCCAGGCTGAGCTCGGAATAGTCCGAGGAGACCCGCAGCCGCACACACAGCGAAAGGTCGCTCGCACCCTCGGTGGCGGCAACGATCTTTTCCAGCTCTTCGTGGCTGTCCAGGCTGAACACCCGCACCCCGTGCTCGCGATAGGCCTCGGCAATCGCCGCGCGGGTCTTGACCGGGTGCATGAAGCACAGCGTGGCTTCCGGCAGAACCGAGCGCACCAGCCGCACCTCGGCGATCGAGGCGACGTCATAGTGAGTCACGCCCGAGGCCCACAGCACCCGCAGCAGATCGGGCGAGGGATTGGCCTTGACCGCATAGAGCGACTTGCCCGGAAACTTCTCGGCAAAGAAGCGGGCGGCGCGCGCGGCGGCGTGCGGGCGGTTGAGGATTACGGGTTCGTCCGGCGCGAGGGCGCGAACTACTGACGACGCATCGGGATAGTGCTGCAACTCAAGGGACCCCCAATAGGCCTTGCGGCCAGGTAACACGAAGACGAAGGCTGCCTTGCGGTTATTGGAAGTCCCCTTGGGGCAGCGGGGGGTGCCTATAAGCCGTCCGATGTGAACTGCAAGTGAAAATGCCCCCTCGTGCGGGGCAAAAATTTACCCCGCGCGGATCAGATGCTCTGCCAGCGCTTCATAGGCCGGCAGCGAGGCAGGATCGATCGCGGAATTGGCGGCAACCGGGTGCGAGGCAAACCGCGCGACGACCATTTCCGCCGCCGGATCGACATAGATCGCCTGTCCGTGAATCCCCCGCGCGGTAAAGGCGCCGCGGTTGTTGTGGGTGATCCACCACTGGCTGCGATAGGACCAGCCGGGCAGGTGCGGATAGGTCGAACGCGCGAAATCCTCCGGCCTGGCGCCGCGCCGCACCGATTCGACCACGGCGGCGGGAATCACCTGCCGGCCGTTGCCCTCGCCATTGCAGCGCATTGCCTCGCCAAACCGCGCCATGTCGCGCAGCACCGGGTTAAGCCCGCCCCCGGCAAAGGCCATGCCGGAGCCATCGATCAGGAAATCGGCGTCCTGCTCCATTCCCAGCGGCTGCCAGATCCGTTCGGACAGCACCTCCTGCAACCGCTTTCCCTCGGTCCGGGCGATCAGCCAGCCGAGCACCTCGGTGTTGCAGGTGCGGTACATGAAGCGCTCGCCATGCTCACCTGCCTTGCCGATGGTGGGAAGAAATCCGAACACCGAATCCGGCCCCTGATAGCCCGGCGTGCGCGGGGTCAACCCCAGGGCATTGCTCATCGCGCCGATCCCCGAATTGGGATCGGAATATTCCTCGGAGAAAGCCAGCCCGGTGGTCATGTCCATCACCTGGCCCACGGTGGCATCGGCAAAGCCGCTGGCCGCCATTTCCGGAATCAGCGCCGCGACTGGAGCCTTGGGATCGATCCGGCCTTCGTGGATCAGCATCTCCATCAGCGTGCCGACGAAGCTCTTGGTCACCGACCAGGCGATGTGCGGGGTATCGCGTCGGGTCAGGCCAAGGTAGCGCTCGTAAACCAGCGCGCCCTTGTGCAACACGCAGACCGCATCGGTGAAATTGGCGGCGAGCGCGTCCTTCCAGCTCATCTCCGCGCCCCCGCCCATCGCGGTAAAGCTCACCGCGTCAAGGTCGTCGCGCCAGGCCTCGGGCAGCTCCCAGACCGGCCCCTGCCCCCGCCCGACCCGCGCCGTGGGCACGAATTCGCGCATCCGCGAGAAGGCGTAGCGGTGCATGGGAAAGCGCATGTGATCGGCGCGGGCCCAGGCCAGCCGCTTGTCCGCCGCAGCCGGAAAGCCCTGCATCCAGCCAAGCACGGCCGGATCGCTGGTGAAGGCGTCAAGCTCCTCGCGCTCGGCCATGTCAGAACTTCACGCTGGGGACGGCGCCCACGCTGGCGCGCTCGTCGGCGGCGATGGCGTGGAAATCGGCGGGCTGGAACCCCATCGAGGCGGCGAACAGCACCGCCGGGAAGCTTTCGCGCGCGGCGTTGTAGCGCGCGGCAATCGCGTTCAGCGCCCGGCGCGCCGCCGCCAGCTTGTCCTCGATATCGGCCAACTCGCCCTGCAACGCCTGAAAGTTGCTGTTGGCCTTGAGATCGGGATAGGCCTCGCCCAGCGCGATCAGCTTGCCCAGTGCGGCGGAAAATTCCTGTTCGGCACCCGGTGTAGCGGTCCCCCCGGCGCGGTTGCGCGCGGCGATCACCTGTTCGAGCGTGCCCTTCTCGTGCGCGGCATAGCCTTTCACGGTCTCGACCAGGTTGGGCACCAGATCGTGACGCTGGCGCAGCTGCGCATCGATATCGGCAAGGGCTTGACGGCAGTTCTGCCTCAGGCCGACAAGACGGTTGTAGATGCCGATCGCGACCAGCACGATCAGAACGACAAGACCGAGCAGGATCATGCCCATAGCTGTTTCACTCCGCGCAATTGATGACCTTGCGAATGGCTACCAGCTTGGCGCCGGGCTGCAAGCGCGATGATCGAACGCCCCGATGCCGATGCGCTGATGGCCGGACCGCTGGGCCAATGGCTGAGCGAGCAGAATACCGATCGCGCCGCCGCCAAGGCCAAGGCGCGCACGATCCAGATCTGGGCGGTGATCGCTGCGGCCGGGGTAGCGCTGGTCGTAACCCTGCTGGGCAGCATCGAGGCCGCGCTCAAGTTCGGGTTCTTTGTCGGCGCGGCCGGGTTCGGGATCGCCGAATGGTCCAAGCGCGGGGTCATCAACCGCCTCAAGGGCGGGATCAACGGGGCGATTGCCCAGGCGCTCGGGCTGGAATTCAGCGCCGAGATGAGCCCAGGCTTGGCCTTTCAATGGGCCGAGGCGTTCAAGCTTCTGCCCGGCTACGACAATTCGCACTTCGAGGACATGTGGTCGGGCGAGATCGCGGGGCGGCCCTTTGTGCTGCATGAGGCCAGGCTCACCGAAGAACGCGGCACCGGCAAGAGCCGCCGCACCGTGACGGTGTTCGAAGGGTCGCTGATGCAGGTGGGTTTCGCGCGCCAGTTCCTGGGCACCACGCTGGTCGAGCGGCAGGGACGGCGCAAGCGCTTCGGGCTGTTCGGCGAGAAGGAAGAGCTCGATCTCGGCGGGGTCAGGCTGAGCCGCTGCGACATGGCCGACCCACGCTTTGAGGATGCCTTCACCGTCTGGTCGAACGATCAGGTCGAGGCGCGCTATCTGGTCCACCCCGAATACATGGAGCGGCTGGTGGCGATCGAGCAGGCCTTTTCCGGCGACAATATCCGCGCGCTGTTCCGCGAGGGCGAGCTGCTGATCGTGATGGAAAGCGGCAACATGTTCGAAAGCGGCTCGCTCGATGCCGAAGACGACCGCCACCTGCTCGAACGCACCATTGCCCAGTTCGGCGCACTGGCCGATCTTGCCGCACGGCTCAACGAGCGCGCACGGCCCGGCCTCAACTGAGCCGGTCGCGGAAATCCTGGTAGGTGAAGCGTTTGACGCATTCCAGGGCATCGCTCTCACTGTCCCACAGCCAGATCGAGGGCAGCGGCACACCGTTGAAGGTGGTGGTCTTGACCATCGAGTAATGCGCCTGGTCGAGGAAGGCGAAGCGCAGCCCTGGTTCCACCTCCACCGGGAAGCGATAGTCCCCGATCACGTCGCCCGCGAGGCACGATGGCCCGCCAAGGCGAACCGCTCCGCCCTGCCCCTCGTCCACCCGGTCCTCGTCGAACGGCAGCTCGCCCAGCATCGCCGGGCGATAGGGCGCTTCCAGAACATCGGGCATGTGGCAGGTGGCGGAGATATCGGTGATCGCCAGCGGCATCCCGTTCCAGTGCGTGTCGAGTACGGTGCCGACCAGGATGCCGGCATCGAGCGCCACCGCCTCGCCGGGTTCGAGATAGAGCTCGCAGCCGGTCTGCGTCTTCACCGCCTTGAGGAATTCGATCAGTTCGTCGCGCTGGTAATCGGCGCGGGTGATGTGGTGGCCGCCACCGAAATTGAGCCACTTGAGCCGCGGCAGGAAGCGCTCGATCCGGGGCAGTACGGCCTCCCAGGTGCGCCTGAGCGGCTCGAAATCCTGTTCGCACAGGGTGTGAAAGTGCAGGCCCGTCACCCCTTCAAGGTCGGCCGCGTCAAGCTGGTCGACCGGAAAGCCCAGCCGCGAATGCGGGGCGCAGGGATCGTAGCGCGGCACTTCGCCCTCGGCATGCATCGGATTGATGCGCAGGCCAACGTCGAAGCCCCCGCCCTGTGCCTCCAGCAGCGGACGAAACCGCGCGATCTGGCCCGGCGAATTGAAGATCACGTGATCGGACAACCGGCAGATCATCGGCAGATCTTCGGCCTTGTAGGCCGCGCAATAGGTAGCGATCTCGCCCGCATAATGCTCGGCCGCCAGTTCGGCTTCCCACAGCCCCGAGGTGCAGACCCCGTCGAGGTACTCCCCGACTAGCGGCGCGACCTTCCACATGCTGAACGCCTTGAGCGCGGCGAGCACCTTGATCCCCGCGCGGTCGCGGATGTCAGCGAGGATCGACAGGTTTTGTCGCAGCCGCGCGGCATCGACCACGAATGCGGGGCTATCGACACGGCTAAGGTCAAACTGGGCAAAAGCGCCCGGATCGCCGGCTCTGGTTTCCATTTGTTGGGTCCGATTAATTCACGCGGAGACGCGGAGAAGAAGGTGAGACGCGGAGAATTTACTTGGAGTGGTAGTCGTTTACCACCCTTCGAATGCCATCTTTCATCGTCGCTCCGGAAAAATTGAGAAGCAGCCCGACGGGCTGCTTAAGCAAGCGCAAATAGGTCAGCAATTGCTTCATGTGCGTCTGGCCAAGTCTCTCGATTGCCTTGATCTCGATGACAAGACGCCCATCAACCAGCAAATCTTGAACGCAGGATCATAAGTTTCGCCGTCGAAGACGACCTTTACCTGGACTTGTCGTTCTACTTTCAGCCCACGCCGCCGCAGGCGATCAGCGAGCACAGATTCATAGACAGTCTCGAACAGGCCTGGACCAAACTCCTTGTGGATGCCGATAGCCTCCTCCAGGACAATCGAACTCAACTCGTCGATTGGCAACACTGGTCCCTCCGCGTCTCGATCTTCTTCTCCGCGTCTCTGCGTGAACAATTCCGAGCTGTCGCTCAAAACTCCACCGGCCCGTCGAGTTCCTTCACCTGCCACGGCAACCCTTGCGTGTTGAGCATGTCCATGAACGGATCGGGGTCCATCTGCTCCATGTTGAACACGCCCTCGCCCTTCCAGGCATCGGTCAGCATCATCGCCGCGCCGATCATTGCCGGGACGCCGGTGGTATAGCTGATCGCCTGGTTTCCGGTTTCGGCATAGGCGTCTTCGTGATCGCAGATGTTGTAGATGTAGAAGGTCTTCTCGCCGCTGCCATCGAGCGTTTCGCCGGTGGCGATATCGCCGATGTTGGTCTTGCCCTTGGTGGTCGGGCCGAGCGTTTCGGGCTTGGGCAGGACAGCGGCGAGGAACTGAAGCGGCACGATCTCCTTGCCCTGGTACATCACCGGATCGATCCGGGTCATGCCCACGTTCTGAAGTACGGTCAGGTGGGTGATATAGGCATCGCCGAAGGTCATCCAGAACCGGCCACGCTCCATCTCTGGCAGGAATTTGGCCAGGCTCTCCAGCTCCTCGTGATACATCATGTACATGTTCTTGGGGCCGACCTGGTCGAAATCGAACGCCACCTTCTTGCTCATCGCCGGGGTCTCGACGAACTGGCCGTTCTCCCAGTGCCGCGCCGGCGCGGTCACTTCGCGGATGTTGATTTCCGGGTTGAAATTGGTCGCGAAGGCCTGGCCATGATCGCCGCCGTTGCAATCGAGGATGTCGAGCGTGCGGATGGTCCTGAGCTTGTGCTTCTTCAGCCACATCGCAAACACGCTGGTCACGCCCGGATCGAAGCCCGAGCCGAGCAGCGCCATCAGTCCCTTCTCCCGGAAACGATCATGATAGGCCCACTGCCACTTGTATTCGAACTTGGCCTCGTCCTTGGGTTCGTAGTTGGCGGTGTCGAGGTAGCTGACCCCCGCTGCCAGGCAGGCGTCCATGATCGGCAGGTCCTGGTAAGGCAGCGCCAGATTGACCACCAGTTTCGGGCCGATCTGCTCGATCAATCGGGTCAGCGCGGGAACTTCTTCGGCGTCGATCTCATAGGTCTGGACCACCTGCCCGGTGCGTTCCTTCACCGAAGCCGCGATCGCATCGCACTTGGCGCGGGTGCGGCTGGCGAGGTGAATCTCGCTGAAAATGGAAGAATTCATCGCCATCTTGTGGACACAGACCGAGCTGACCCCGCCCGCGCCGATCACCAGAACCTTGCTCACTGCTCGAATCTCCTTGCCACCAATGCGCGCGCATATAGGATTGTTTCATGTCCGCACAACAAATGCACAGCCCCACAGCCGAAGGCGTGGCTCGCGCCGCCGCCAAGATAGCACAGCTTCTGCCGCGCACACCCCTGCTCGAAACCGAAATCGGCGGGCAGCCTATCTGGTGCAAGGCAGAGAGCCTCCAGCCGGTGGGCGCGTTCAAGATTCGCGGCGCCTGGCACCGCCTGACCGACCTTGGCGAAGCCGAGCGCAAGGCCGGGGTCGTGGGGGTATCCAGCGGCAATCACGCCCAGGGCGTGGCCTGGGCAGCGCAACGCCTTGGCATTCCCGCCACGATCGTCATGCCGGTCGATGCCCCGCAGGTAAAGCTTGCCGCGACCCGGGCGATGGGGGCCGAAGTGGTGCTTTATGATCGCCCGGGCGGAGAGGACCGCGATACGTTGGCAACCCGGCTGTGCCAGGAACGCGGCGCAACACTGGTCCATGCCTATGCCGATCCCTGGGTGATTGAGGGCCAGGGCAGCACCGGGTTGGAAATTGCCGAGCAGATGGCCGAGCGCGGGCTTGGCGCGCCAACCCGCATCGTCTGCCCTTGCGGAGGCGGTGGGTTGACTGCGGGACTGGCGTTGGCCTGCCCCGATGCGGCAATCGTTCCGGTTGAGCCCGAAGGTTGGGACGACGTGCGCCTCAGTCTCGAACGGGGAGAGATCCAACGCGTTCCCGCCGATGCCCCACCCACTCCCTGCGACGCGCTGCAAACCCCCGCCACATGGCCGATCAATTTCGCCGTGCTGCAAAAGCGGGTGCCGTTCGGGCTGTTCGTGACGCCAGCCGAGGTCCGCGCGGCGCAGCGCTTTGCCTTTGACAGGCTGCATCTGGTGATCGAACCGGGTGGCGCCGCAGCCCTCGCGGCGGCGCTGGCGGGCAAGGTCGATCTTGGCGGACGCACCGTGATCGTACTTTCGGGCGGCAACACCGATCCCGAGAGCTTTGCCAGAGTCTTGCTGCAACAGGATTAGTTGCGTTTGACAATCGGTTGATCCGGGGACAACTTCCCCCGGCTGCTCGCGCAGCCAATTGGGGGAGAAAACCAATGCAAGCGCAAATGCTCGCGCCGGCGGCCACGCTGGTGCTCTGGTCGCTCATTATGCTGTTGTGGACGGCGGGAACCCGCTTTCCTGCGATGGCCAAGCTGGGAGCCAGCATCAAGACCGCGCCGCCCGGCGGACGCGGCCAGAACCTGGAAGGCGTGCTGCCCGACAAAGTGCAGTGGAAATCGCACAACTACGCCCACCTGATGGAACAGCCGACAATTTTCTATCCGACGGTGGTGATTCTGGCGCTGATGGGCCCCAACGCGGGCGATATCACGATTGCCTGGGCCTATGTCGCGCTCAGGGTGATCCATTCGCTGTGGCAGGCCACGGTCAACACCATTCCGGTGCGCTTTACGCTGTTCCTGCTTTCTACGGTGTGCATGTTGCTGCTGGCGATCCACGCCTTTGAACTGACCGCACTTTCGATGGGAGGAAACGCATGATCGGAGCCGAAATCCTCAAGCCGCTGGCGGTTCTTGCCGGCTGGACCATGGTGATGTGGATCTGGATGTACGTCACCCGCATTCCGGCGATGAACAAGGCCGGGATCGATTCCAAGAACCTGGTCGGCGGATCGGGCAAGGATCTCGATGCGGTGATCGACCCCAAGGTCCAGTGGATCGCGCACAATTACAATCACTTGCACGAAGCGCCGACCGTATTCTATGCCGTCGCGCTGGCGCTGGCGTTGATCGGCCAGGGCGATGGGCTCAACGCCGAACTTGCCTGGGTCTATGTCGTGCTGCGGGTGCTTCATTCGCTGGTTCAGGCAACCTCGAACCGGGTGATGATCCGCTTCGCGCTATTCGCGCTGTCGAGCCTGGCGCTGATGGCGCTGACGCTGCACCTGTTGCTGGCGGTGTTCCACTCGCCCGCGTAACGCTGCGCTCCCCGGCCAGGATCGCCTGGCCGGGGGGTCAGAACATCTTGCGCAGCTCGATCGAGATCACCCGCCCGCGCGGATCGAGATAATCGGGCTGATAGGCCAAGGGCACCGCGCCCGCTGCGTCGGTCACCCGCTGGCGCGCATCGAACAGGTTTTCGATCCGCAGGGACATCCGCGCACCCTTGAGCAACGGCACTTTCTCGAAGATCTTCTTCTGGCGGCCAAAATCGGCAAAGAGGTTGAGATTGACCTTGCCCAGCGCGCCAAAGCGCAGGTTGCTGGCACCATTGATGTCATAGGGGCCGTTCCACGTACCCTGCGCAAACAGCCCCACCCAGTTGTAGAACAGGTTGGCGTTGAACTCGATCTTGTGGCGCGGCGAACCCGACGATCCCAGCGCATCGCCCCCCAGCAGATCGAGCTCGGGGCCACCTGGCGCGATCAGCACGCGGTTGTCGAACTGCGCGGTGTGGAAGATTCCCAGGCCCCAGCGCCCTCCAATCGGTCCCCCGCCCATCATTGCCGCCATCATGCCGCCACGCCCGCCGCCACGCCGAGCGCCATCAGGACGTCCGCCGCCAAAGCCGGGGCCTCCACCAGGGGGTGCTTTGCCAAGCTGCCCCGAAAGGTTGAGCCCCCAGCGCAGCCGAGATGAGCTTTGCTCGGCAAAGGTGACCGGGCGCTGGTCAATGGCGATCAGACGCCCCGACGGATCGCGCACCACCCGGCCCGGAAAGGCTGCCTCGATGTCCGGGGTGAGCAGCGGAAAGCTCGCGGTGACATCGTTGGAGCGATTGCGGAAATATTCCACGAGCAGGCTTGAGTTCTTCAGGAACGGCAGCTGCCAGTTGGCCGAGAATTTCCAGTCGCGCTGCTGTTCGCGCCGCAGCGCCGGGTTGCCACCCGACGTGAGCGAGACCAGCGCGGTCTCGCCGCGCGTGTAATCGTAGACCGGAACATCGAAGGTTATCGTTTGCGGCGCACCCAGCTCGGTGACCGACGGAGCCTGCTGCTGCGTTACGTAACTGGTCTGCAACCCCAGACTTTCCAGCGGTGACCAGGTCAGCCCCGCGCTCCAGCTGTTGACGGGGCCGAAGTCCGAAACGTGGGTCCAGTCGGCGCTGAGATTGAGCGTCAGATCGCCCAGTCCGGGCAGAACATGTTCCCTGCGACTGGTCAGCGGGAGCGCGACGTTCAACCCGCCAATCAGGCGTTTGCGCAGCAAGGAAGACGATGTGCCGCCCGCCCTGAAATCGGCGGTATCATAGCTCAGCCAGGTGTATCCAGCCTTTGCCGTGAGCCCGACCGGCCCGGCGGGAAGATCGATCGGACGTCCAACCAGCGTGACCAGGCTGTCGATCCGGTCGGAATTGGTGGTGGTCTTGTCAAACCCGGCATCGGGCAGCCCCGGAAGTTGCCCATCGTAGGCCAGCGATCCGGCGGCCACGGCAGCGACCAGGGCTGCGGTATCGGCGCGGCGATCGACCCGGCTGGTTCCTTCGGTATGGGTCAGGTCGAGCGTGGCGGAAAGCTGCCAGGCGCCAAGGACGGTGTTGAGCCCCGCCCCGCCCGCCAGAGTGGTTGTGGCGCTGCGGCGGCGCAAGGGATCTGCCAGCGTGCGCAGCGCACTGTCTCCCGATGCCGGATCGGTCAGCAGCACCGTGTTCAGACCTGACCAGCCGGTGCTTTCTTGCTGTTCGGCGCTGGCGTTGAGGCTGAGCGATCCCCCCAGCCCGTCCTTGCCAAGGCCGCGCGTCCAGCTTGTGCTCATCTGATAGTCACGGCTGGCGCCGACCAGGCTGCGCCAGTCGGCGGGCTGCGGATCGGATGCCAGAGTTGGTTGGGCTGCGGTTGAAACCAGCGCGCTCCGCTCGCTCTCGAAAAGCGCGCTGCTGCGCTGCGCCGAACCGTTCAGGTTAAGGCGGCTTGGCCCCGCGATCCGGAGCAGCGAAGCCTCAAGCTGCTGGCTGGACATGCCGCCGCGATCCGGCTGGCCATAGGTCAGCTCTAGGCGGCGGCTTCGGAAGTCGTCCTTGAGGATCACATTGACCACCCGCGCATCGGGCGGAAAGCCGAACCGCAGGGCGACCTCCTCGGGCAGCACCTCGACCCGCTTCACCGCCTCGGGCGGGTAATTGCGCATTTCACGGAAGCTGGCGATGCGCTGGCCGTTGACCAGCACCACCGGCGCCCCGTCGCCCCGCCCGCGGCCCGATCCGGTCTGCGGGCTGATCCGCGCGAGCAGATCGGTGATCGACGATGCGCCCAGCGCGGCGATATCGGCCTCGCTATAGGTCGCGACCGGAGGCTGGGGCGTATCGACCTGGCCCTTGATCCGCTCGGCAATGACCACGATCTCGCCCGGAATTTCGGCCTGCGCCTGTTCCTGCGCCATGGCTTCGGCGGGCGCCAGCAACGCGCTGCATCCCAGGCATGCGGACCAAAAGGCGGAGTTGCGCGACATGGAATACGAGGCTGGTCCCTGATCGTTTCTGTATCCGCCCCGCTTGCCCGTTCGATTGGAGCATTTGCGCAGCCAAGGCAAGGTGGGTTTCGGTATCAGATTGTCGCGCCGCATGGCTGGGGCGAATTGCCCGCAAAGGCTTCCCTTTTACGCCAGCCGGAGCTATGGCGCGCGCCAATCTTACCGAACAACGACGGAAAACAGACGCGGATGGCGAAGGAAGAACTGCTCGAAATGCGTGGCACTGTGGTGGAACTGCTGCCCAATGCCATGTTCCGCGTTCGTCTGGAAAACGATCATGAGATCCTTGGCCATACCGCCGGCAAGATGCGCAAGAACCGCATCCGCGTGCTGGTGGGCGACGAAGTGCTGGTCGAGCTGACTCCCTATGATCTGACCAAGGGCCGCATCACCTATCGCTTCATGCCTGGCCGTGGCGGCCCTGGCCAGTTCGGCTAATTCCGGCGCGTGACGGCGCCCTCCCTCATCCTCGCATCCGCCTCGCCGCGTCGGCGCGAACTGCTCGCGCGTCTGGGGATTGAACCCAGCGCGATCGCCGCTGCCGATATCGACGAGAGCGAAGCCCTCGGCGAGTTGCCGCGCGCCTATGCCGCGCGTGTGGCGCGGGAAAAAGCACTAGCGGTGGAGGGCGGGGACGCTTTCGTGCTTTCGGGCGATACCGTGGTCGCGCTGGGCCGCCGCATCCTGCCCAAGGCCGAGGACGCGGATACCGCGCGCCGCTGTCTGTCGCTGATCTCGGGCCGGCGCCACCGGGTGCTTTCGGCGGTTGCCCTCAAGTATCCCGACGGCACCCTGCGCGAGCGGCTGTCGGAAACCGTGGTGCGGGTAAGGCGCCTCACTCCGGACGAGATCGAGGCCTACCTGGCCAGCGGCGAATGGCACGGCAAGGCCGGGGGCTATGCGATCCAGGGCAGCTTCGAAGGGCTGATCGCGGCGATCGCGGGCAGCCATTCGGGGGTGATGGGACTGCCGCTCTATGAAACGCGCGCCCTGCTCAAGAGCGCGGGGTTTCCCATTGGCTGAGTGGCTGGTCGAGCAGGGGATCGGCGAGGAACGCGCGATTCTGGTCGAACACGGCGAGGTGCGCGCGGCGCGGCTGCGCTGGCCGGGCGGGCTTGAGGCCGGGCTGGTAGCCGACGCCGTACTAGCTTCGCGCGCATCCGGATCGGGCCGCGGCACCGCGCGATTTGCCGACGGCTGCGAAGCCCTGGTTGACGGCCTGCCGCGCGATGCTTCTGAGGGTGCCCCGATCCGGCTCCGCATCGTGCGCTCGGGGATTTCCGAAGGCGGTCGCTACAAATTGTCGCAAGCCCGCCCGACCGCGGATTCGCCCTGCCCGGCTCCGGGGCTTGCGACATTGCCGGGCGCCAGGGTGGTCCGCGCCTTCCCATCCGGCCTGTGGGACGAAGTCATTCTCGACGCGGCCCATGCCAAGTGCGATTTTGCCGGTGGAAGCCTGCTGATCTACCCGACCCCGGCGATGAACCTGATCGATATCGACGGAACCCTGCCTTCGGCCGCCCTGGCGCTTGCCGCGGTGCCCGCGCTGGCCCGCGCGATCCGGCGCATGGACCTGGCCGGCTCGATCGGGATCGATTTTCCTACCCTGGCCGAAAAGTCCGATCGCAAGGCGGTCGATGTCGCGCTGGCCGCCGCGCTGGCCGATTGGCCGCATGAGCGCACCGCGATGAACGGGTTCGGCTTTGTCCAGCTGGTCGCCCGGCTGGAGCATCCTTCGCTTGTCGCGCTGGTGCAGCAGGATCGCGCCGGAGCCTTTGCCCGGCTGCTTCTGCGCCAGGCCGAACAGGTTCGCGAACCCGGCGTCTTGCTGCTGACCGCCTGCGACGAGGTGAGGCAGGCAATCCGCCCCGAATGGGAGGCCGAATTGCGCAAACGAACCGGGCGCGACCTGCGCTGGAACGAGGAATCGCCCCTGCTGATCGATGCGATTGCGGCCCAGGCGGTGGCACCGTGATCGGCGCGCAGAAGAAATGCCCGCTCTGCGGCAAGCCGCGCAGCACCGAACACGCGCCCTTCTGCTCCAAGGCGTGCAAGGACCGCGATCTGCTCAAATGGCTGGACGATGGCTATGCCCTGCCGGGCCCGCCAGCGATCGACGAAGATGAGGGCAAGGCTTGAAAAGCCCCTTGCCAAGGGGCGCCGCCTTCGCCATAGGCGCGCTTCCAACCGCTCGCCGGTCCCGAGATGGACTGTCGCCGCAGCGCTGCCCGGGTAGCTCAGTTGGTAGAGCACATGACTGAAAATCATGGTGTCGGTGGTTCGATCCCGCCCCCGGGCACCACTGCGCGCGCGGCGCTGGCCTGCTGGGCCGCCTTCGCGCTGATCGCGCTGGCGATGGCACAAGGCTGGACCACCGAGCTGGACCGCGCCGGCGTGCTGCTGTGGCGCGGTGAGCAGGGCCTGCCCGGCGGGCCGCAATGGCTGGCAGCCTTCTGGCAGACGATTACCGCCAGCGGTGCGGGAACGCCGCGCGCACTGGTTGCCGGGCTGGCGCTTGGCGCGGTGCTGCTGGCGCGACGATGGCGCGAAGCGGCCCTGCTTGCTGTGACGGTTCTGTCCGCACCCACCCTCAACGCGGCGATGAAGCTGCTGTTCGCCCGCCCCCGCCCCGCACTGGTGCCCTATCTGGCCCCGGCGGACGGTCTTGCCTTTCCCAGCGGCCACGCCTCCGGGTCGGCGGCGATCTATCTTGCCGTTGCGCTGGCGCTCGGCCAGCTCAGCGGTCGCACCCGTTCCCTGGTGCTGCTGGCACTGATCTGGTCGGCTCTGGTCGCCTTCAGCCGGGTCTGGCTGGGCGTACACTGGCCCAGTGACGTTCTGGCCGGTTGGGTGCTGGGGATCGGCTGGACGCTGACGATCCGGGCGATGGGAAGCCGCGCCTAGTCTTCAACCGTCCAGGTCTGACCCTTGGCGAGGAGGTGGGCGAGGCTGGTGTCCTTGCCTTCACGCGCCGTGGCGTCCTGACCCAGCAGCGCATCCTCGTAGGTCGGGCGGGGATCGTCGTAGATCACCCCCAGCGCCATCGGGAACGCGCCAAATGGCAGCTCGACCAGCATGTGCGCAACCGAACGGTTGGTGACATCGTGGACGATCACCTTGGCCGCCTGCCAATCTCTGTCCACCACATCGACCACCTTGAGGCAGAGGTTTTCGTGATCGAGCGCGATACCCTTGATCCCGCCGGTCTTCTCGCTGCCGAACAGCATCGGCTCGCCGTGCTTGAGCCACAATTGCCGGTCTTCCGCGCCCTTGGGGGCGGCGAAATCCTCGAAGCGATCCTTGTTGTAGACGATGCAGTTCTGGAAAATCTCGATGAAGGCCGCGCCCTTGTGGGCATGGGCGGCCTTGAGCACCTCGGGCAGATGCTTGGAGACGTCGAACCCGCGGGCGATGAACCGCGCCCCCGCCCCCAGCGCGAAGGCGCAGGGGCTGGCCGGGCGATCGACCGAGCCCAGCGGGGTGGTCGGGCTGGTGGTGCCGAGGCGGCTGGTGGGCGAATACTGCCCCTTGGTCAGGCCGTAGATCTCGTTGTTGAACAGCATGATCTGGCAGTTCAGGTTGCGTCGGATCAGGTGCATGGTGTGATTGCCGCCGATCGACATCCCGTCGCCATCGCCGGTAATCAGCCAGATATCGAGCTCGGGATTGCTCAGTTTGATCCCGGTCGCCACGGCCGGCGCGCGGCCGTGGATGGTGTGGAAGCCATAGGATTCGACGTAGTAGGGAAAGCGGCTGGAACAGCCGATCCCGCTGACGAACACCGTCTTGGCCGGGTCCGCCCCGATCTCGGGCAGGGTGCGCTGCACCGCCTTGAGGATCGCATAGTCCCCGCAGCCCGGGCACCAGCGAACTTCCTGATCGCTTTCCCAGTCCTTGAGGGTGGTGGTCACACCGATGGGGGTCATGTCGTTCATGCCAGCGCTCCTTCGATCGCGGCTTCGATTTCGGCAATCGTGAAGGGTTGCCCGCTGGTCTTGTTGTACGGCTTGGCATCGACCAGGAACTGATCGCGCAGCACGGTCTTGAACTGGCCGGTGTTCATTTCGGGGACGAGGATCCGCTCGTAACCCCTGAGAAGATCACCGAGATTTTCCGGTAGCGGCCAGATGTGGCGGACGTGGATGTGGCTGACGTCCAGCCCCCTGCCGCGCGCGCGGCGCACCGCCTGGTGGATCGGGCCGAAAGTGCTGCCCCAGCCGACCACGGCGAGCTTGCCCCTCTCCTCGCCCAGGGTCACTTCCTGCGCCGGGATGCCCTTGGCGACGCCATCGACCTTGGCCTTGCGCGCGTCGGTCATCGCCTGGTGCGCGGCAGGGCTATAATCGAGATTGCCGGTGCCGGGGTTCTTCTCGATCCCGCCGATGCGGTGCATCAGCCCCGGGGTGCCGGGCTTGATCCACGGGCGGGCGCCCTTTTCGTCGCGGGCATAGGGCAGCAGGTTACCGTCGGGGCCGTTGCGCGTCGTCAGGAACCGGGCCGGGAACGGGGCATAGGCCGCCGGATCGGGCACCTTCCACGGCTCGGCCGCGTTGGCGATGTAGCCATCGGTCAGCAGGATCACCGGGGTCATGTACTGGGTGGCGATGCGGCAGGCCTCGATCGCGCATTCGAAGGCATCGCCGGGGCTGCGCGCGGCGATCACCGGCATCGGGGTATCGCCGTTGCGGCCGTAGACCGCCTGGTAGAGATCGCTCTGTTCGGTTTTCGTGGGAAGCCCGGTCGAGGGGCCGCCGCGCTGCGAATTGACGATCACCAGCGGCAGTTCGGTCATCACCGCCAGCCCCATCGCCTCACCCTTGAGCGCAATGCCGGGGCCCGAGCTGGACGTAACCCCCAGGTGCCCGGCATAGCTCGCGCCAATGGCCGAAGCGATTGCCGCGATCTCGTCCTCGGCCTGGAAGGTGGTGACGCCGAATTCCTTCATCGTCGCCAGATAGTGCAGGATCGAGCTGGCCGGGGTGATCGGATAGCCGCCAAAGAACATCTGCAGATCGGCCAGCTTGGCCCCCATCACCAGCCCTAGCGCCACCGCCTCCGCACCCGAAATGGTGCGGTAGAGCCCGGCCGGCGCTTCAACCGGATCGAGATGGACCTTGTGCAGCGAGCCGGAAAGCTCCGCCGTTTCGCCATAGGCATGGCCGGCGTTGAGCGCGGCGATATTGGCCTCGGCCAGCACCGGATTCTTGCGGAACTTGGCGTTGAGCCAATCGACCAGCGGCTGGCGATCGCGATCGAACATCCACAGCGCCAGCCCCAACGTCCACATGTTCTTGCAGCGCAGCGCTTCCTTGTTGCCAAGGCCGAAGGGTTTGACCGATTCGAGCGTCTGGGCGGAAATGTCGAACGCCAGCAGCTGCCACTTGGCCAGGCTTCCGTCCTCAAGCGGGCTCGCCGCGTAGTGCGCCTTTTCGAGGTTGCGCTTGGTGAACTCGCCGCTGTCGGCGATGATGAGGCCGCCGGGCTTCAAGGCGCCGACGTTGGTCTTGAGCGCCGCCGGGTTCATCGCCACCAGCACGTCGGGCGCATCGCCCGCGGTGTCGATCTCTGTCGAGCCGAAATTGATCTGGAACGCGGAAACCCCGAACAGCGTGCCCTGCGGCGCGCGGATTTCGGCGGGGAAATCGGGAAAAGTCGCCAGATCGTTGCCCGAAAGCGCGGTCGACAGGGTGAACTGCCCCCCGGTGAGCTGCATGCCGTCGCCCGAATCCCCCGCGAAGCGGATGACGACGGATTCTGGACTTGCTTGGCTGGATGCTTCGGGTTCGGCGAGTTGCGTTGCCATTCGGTATTCCTTGTCCGGCAGACCTTGCCCCGCTGGGCAATGGCGCCCTAGTCCTCCCGCAGTGCCGCGCGCAATCAAGAAAATCTCCTTGGCGGCCAAATCGACAAGAGGCCCGCCAAGGCGGCTAGTCAAGTGGCTATCGGCGACTTAACCTGTCGATTAAACCGCCACAGGAGAGGAATTGCCATGTCCGACAACCCGCCGCTGATCCGCGAAGACGTTCAGGGGTTCCTGGCCCTGGTCAACAGTCTGCCGCCCCCCGAAGCACTGGTGGCGGAGGAGCAACGCGCCGGGTACCTCGCGCTCAAGGCGATGACCGAGGCCGATCCGCGCCCCCTTGCGCTGATCCGCGATCTTTCCTGCCCCGGCCCGGCGGGGAATATTCCGCTGCGCTTCTATGACGTGCGGGAAAGCCGCGACCCTTCGCCGGTGGTGCTGTTTTTCCACGGCGGCGGCTTCGTGATCGGCGATCTCGATACCCACCACGCGCTGTGCACGGAGCTTTCCGCCGAGCTCGACCTGCCGGTGCTGGCGGTGCACTATCGCCTTGCCCCCGAGCACCCCTTCCCCGCCGCGCCCGACGATTGCGAGGCGGCGGCGCGCTGGCTGGCGGGAAGCCCGGCGGAACTGGACCGGAAGGTCACGGGGATCGTCACCATCGGTGGCAGTGCCGGAGGCAATCTGGCCACCGTAACCGCGCGCGCGCTGTGCGACCGGCCCGCCGCCGCGCCGATGCTGCTGCAGGTGCTGCTCTATCCGGCTACCGACGAATCGCAGGACGGATCGATGGTGCATTTTGCCGAGGGCCATCTGCTGACCAAGCTGGCGATGGACTGGTTCTATTCGCTCTATCTGCCCAAGAGCGGCGATCCGCGCGCCTTTCCGCTTCATGCCAGCGCCCAGGGCATGTGCCCCTCGATCGTCGCGACGGCGGGGCTCGATCCCTTGCAGGATCAGGGGCGGCGAATGGCGGCCAAGCTGGTCGATGCCGGGGTCGATACGCTGTTCATGCACATCGCAGGCATGACCCACGATTTCACCACCACCCGCAAGGCCCTGCCCAGCGCGGCAGCGGCCACGGCAAAGGTGATCGCGGCGATGAAGTTGATGTTGCAGAAGGTTTGAGAGTAAGGGGCGGCCATGACCGACCCTCACTCCCATCTGCCCTATCGTCCATGTGTGGGCATCATGCTGGTCAACCAGCACGGCCATGCCTTTGTCGGCAAGCGCATCGACACGCGCGGGCAGCCCGACGAGGGCGGGGTCTATTGGCAGATGCCCCAGGGCGGAATCGACGATGGCGAGGATCTCCACCAGGCCGCGCTGCGCGAACTGTGGGAAGAAACCGGGGTGGAAGAGCGCCACATCACGGTGATCGCCACCACCCGTGAGGAGCTGCTCTACGATCTGCCTGACGAGCTGATCGGCAAGCTATGGAAGGGCCGTTATCGCGGACAGCGTCAGCACTGGGTGCTGGCGCGCTTCGCGGGCGAGGATGCCGACATCCATCTTGAGCGACACGATCCGCCAGAGTTCTGCGAATGGAAATGGATCGATCCGGCCGAGCTGCCCGAGGCAATCGTTCCATTCAAGAAGCGGGTCTATCGCGCCGTGCTGGACGAATTTCGCGATCTGATCTGACGATCAATTGGGCGATGCGGTAGGCGCGGCCTGCACATCGGCAACCGACACCGCAACCTGCGCGGGCGGCCCCTTGTCGATCGCGGCGGCAAGTTCCTGCGCCGGGGCGCAATCGGACTTGCCGCACAGCTGTTGCAGCCTCGTCAGATTGCGCCGAGCCTTTTCCACCGCGCCTTTTTCAACCAGCGCCATGCCCTCGCCCGCAATGGCATACTGATTGTCCGGCTCAAGCGTGAGCGCCTGGCGGTAATAGTGCAGCGCCTTGCCCTGCAGCCCCTGCTTGCGGGTCGCCTCGGCAAGGTTGAGGTAGATCGCGACATGGCCCGGCTGAACCGCCAGGGCGGCCTCGAAATCGTCGATCGCCACGTCGGCCTGTCCGGCGGCGAGCGCGCCGCGGCCCTGCTGGACCAGCGCGGCCGCACGCGGATCGAGCGGCTGCGGCGGGGCGCCCTGGCCGACGCTGGAAGTAACGGCAATCGCCAGCGCAAGCGCGGCGGCGACGGGGGTATAACGCATCAACTGCTCCTTGAGCCTAGTCATTTGCGCCATCGCTAACATGGCGAAACAAAACGTGCGATGAAAAAGCCGTCGGTGCCGTCCCGATGCGGATCGAGCCGCAGCCCCTGCCCGCGCGGGGTTCCGGAGCCCAGTTCCGGGCAATCGGCGCGCCAATCGGGGTTGCGCGCAAGGAACCCGGCGGCCTGATCCGCGCCTTCGGCATCGAGGAGCGAACAGGTGACAAAAACCAGCCGCCCCCCCGGCCTCACCATCCGCGCCGCCACATCGAGCAGCCGCGCCTGGATCGCGGTGTAACGCGCCAGCTCGGCCTCGCTCAGCCGCCAGCGCGCTTCGGGATTGCGCCGCCAGGTGCCGGTGCCCGAGCAGGGCGCATCGACCAGCACCGCGTCGCACTTGCCCGCCATGTCGCCCAGCGCGGCAGCTTCGCGGTTCGGATCGAGCAAGCGGGTCTCGATCAGCACCGCCCCGGCGCGCTCGGCGCGCGGGGCGAGCCGGGAAAGTCGCGCGCGGTCGGTATCGCAAGCGATCAGCCGGCCCCCGCCCCGCATCGCCGCTGCAAGGGCCAGTGTCTTGCCCCCTGCCCCGGCGCAGAGATCGACCACGGTCTCGCCTGGTTCGGCCTCCACCGCCAGGCAGGCAAGCTGCGAGCCGCTGTCCTGCACCTCGATCAGCCCGGCCCTGAAAGCCGGCCACTGCTCAACCGGCGTTCCCGCCGCAAAGCGCAGAGCATCGGGCGCCTGGGTGGGTTCGCCGGGCTCGGGCAGTTGCAAGTCACCCGCCTTCAGCCGGTTGATCCGCACGTCGAGCGGGGCGCGGCCTAGCAGCGCCTTCGCTGCCTCTCCCGCGATCCCGCTCGCTGCCAGCCCCTTCTCGAGCCAGGCCGGCGCGACGCCGGGACTGGCAATCGCTTCGTTGGCGCCGATCGGCGCGGGAGCGTGGCGCGAGCCATCGAACAGTGCGGCGAGCGCCGGATCGTCCTTCGCCAGCAGCAGCATCGCCGCCCGACCGCTGCCCGGCACCTCGCCGCAAACACGGATCGCGGCATAGACCAGCTCGCGCACCGCGCGGCGGTCGCCAGATCCGGCGAAACGGCGGCTGCGGAACCACTCCGAAACGATCCGGTCGGCGCTGGCCCCCTGCCCGCGCGCCGCAGCGATCACGCGATCGAGCACCTCGATCGCCGCCTGGACCCGCGCCTGCGGGGTCACGGCCTAGACCCTCTCAAGCGGCAGGTGCGCACCAGCGGGAAGCACGACCTTGATTTCATCACCGGCCCTCGCCTGGCCTCCACTGCGAACCACAGCCATGATCCCGGCACGACGGATCAGGTTACCGCCGGAGTCCTTCGACACGACCCGAGCCAGTAGCCCAGGCCGGAATGCTTCGATCTGGGCACAAGGATTGCGCAGACCCGTCACTTCCAGCTCGACCGAATCGCCGATCTTGAGCACGCTGCGTTGCGGGAGCGCAAGCAGATCAATTCCCCGAGTAGTGACGTTTTCGCCCAGCTGGCCCGGCGACAGGGCAAAGCCCTCCAAGGCCAATTCATCAAGCAGTTCCTCCCCGATAAGATGAACCTGCCTGAGATTGGGCTGATCGGGATCTACCCGCACCCGCGAGAGATGCTGCACCTTCTCGCCGAGATGCGCATCGTCCTCGACACCCTGACCGGCAATAAGACGAACCTCGTCAACCACCTGCTTGGAAAAGCTGTGTCCGGCTGATCGGGCCAAGGCCACGACCTTTCCGGCCGGGGGTGGCCCGGGCTCCATCACCGCGTCGGGTAATTGGGCGCCTCGCGGGTGATCGTCACGTCGTGGACGTGGCTTTCCTTGAGGCCGGCGTTGGTGATCTGGACGAACTGGGCGCGGGTGCGCAGATCCTCGATCGTGGCGCTGCCGGTATAGCCCATCGCCGCCTTGATCCCGCCGACCAGCTGGTGGACCACGTCCTTGGCCGGGCCCTTGTAGGGCACCTGGCCTTCGATCCCTTCGGGGACCAGCTTCATCTGGTCCTTGATGTCTTGCTGGAAATAGCGATCGGCGCTGCCGCGTGCCATCGCGCCGACCGAGCCCATGCCGCGGTAACTCTTGTAGGCACGGCCCTGATAGAGGAAGGTTTCGCCCGGCGCCTCTTCGGTGCCGGCCAGCATCGAACCGATCATGATCGTGCTCGCCCCGCCGGCCAGAGCCTTGGCGGCGTCGCCCGAGGTGCGCAGCCCGCCATCAGCAATGATCGGCACGCCTGAATCCCGCGCGGCGCGCGCCGCGTCCATCACCGCGGTCAACTGCGGCACACCCACGCCCGCGACCACGCGGGTGGTGCAGATCGAGCCCGGCCCGATCCCCACCTTGACCGCATCGGCCCCGGCATCGATCAGCGCGCGGGTGGCGTCATAGGTGGCGACGTTTCCGGCCACCACCTGCGCCGAATTGCTCAGCATCTTGACCCGTTCGACCGCGCGGGCGACATCGCGGTTGTGGCCGTGGGCGGTGTCGATGATGACCACGTCGCATTCGGCGGCCAGCAGCGCCTCGGTGCGCTCGAAACCCTTGTCGCCCACGGTGGTCGCCGCCGCCACGCGCAGCCGCCCGGCCGCATCCTTGGTTGCGGAGGGATAGGTGACGGCCTTTTCGATATCCTTGACCGTGATCAGCCCAACACAGTGGAACGCATCGTCGACCACCAGCAGCTTTTCGATCCGGCGCTGGTGCAGCAGCCGCCGTGCCTCTTCCTGGCTGACCCCGGTGCGGACCGTGGCGAGGTTTTCATGCGTCATCAGCTCGCGCACCGGCTGCGCCGGATTGTCGGCAAAGCGCACATCGCGGTTGGTAAGGATGCCAACCAGCTTGCCGCCCGCCTCAACCACCGGAATGCCGGAGATCCGGTTCTGCTCCATCAGCATGCGCGCCTCGCCCAGGCTGGCCTCGGGCGAAATCGTGATCGGGTTGACCACCATGCCGCTTTCGAAGCGCTTGACCGCGCGCACCGCAGCGCACTGCTGCTCGACCGTAAGGTTGCGGTGCAGCACACCGATTCCGCCGAGCTGGGCCATGACGATCGCCATGTCGGCCTCGGTCACGGTGTCCATCGCCGAGGAAATCACCGGGATGTTGAGCGCGATCTCGCGCGTCAGCCGGGTGCGGGTATCGGCCATCGAGGGCAGGATGTCTGACTCGGCCGGCCGCAGCAGGACGTCGTCGTATGTCAGGCCGAGAGGGATATCCATAAGTGCCACTGCGCCTTTGCGGGTCCAGATTCGTGGCGGCCCATGTAACGACATGGCCGCCAAAGGGCTAGGGCCTTTCTGGCCGCATCAACCGGCCTTGGCGGGGACTTTCTTCGGATCGGCGAACCAGCGGGTCAGAGCGGTCAGGAACCACACGTCATCGACCGCACCGCCCAGCTCGAGCCCTGGGCCGACCTGATCGCTGGGGCGATGATAGTCGGTCTCCATGAACTGTTCGACCCGCGCAATGTCACCCCAGGACGAAGAGATCATCACCGCCGGGACATCGTGCTGCAACAGCGCCCAACCATCCTGCCGCTTGACATAGGCATTGGCGGCATCGCCCTCGGCCAGCTTGCGCCTTTCCGCCTTGGCCACCACCGCGATCTGGGGATCGAGCGCGGTCAGCCCCTTGCCGACCACGCCGAAGGGCTGCCCGGCGGGCGCGATCGCCACCGTATCGATATTGAACGCCGCGACGATCGAGGAAAGCTGCATCGGCGGATCGGCCGCGAAGGCCTCTGCCCCCAGCAGCCCCAGCTCCTCACCGGTGGTAGCGAGGAAATAGACGTCACGGTCCATCGGCGGCCCCTTGGCGAGCCGCCTTGCCACCTCGGTCATCACTGCCAGGCCCGAAGCATTGTCAACCGCGCCATTGCAGATCTGGTCTTCCGCCGGGGGCGGCACGCAGCGCCCGAAATGATCCCAATGCGCCACCAGCAGCACCGCGCCCAGCTCTGGCCGCCGCCCGGGGAGCTTGGCGATGGCATTATGCGTGTGGATGCGGGTCTCACGCGTGGTCGCTTCCAGCGTGGCCGCAAGTTCGAGCACGCGGCGCGAGAAATCGGGCGCTGCGGCGAGCGCCTGAAGCTTGGCGACCGAGAGGTTTGACGCTGCGAGCATCCGGTCCATCCCTGCGGCGGTAATGAAGGCCTCGATATCCCCGCCGAGTTCCTCGCCCGCAAGGGCATAGCCGAGCCGCCGCCGGCGATCGCTGACATTCTCGAGGCTGCGATCGCCGTCGAGCACGGTCAGGACGGCACTCGCCCCAGCCTTGAGCAGGGCGTTCTGGCGCTCCGAAGTCTCGTCATCGCCATCGAGCAGCACCGCGACCCGCCCGGCCAGCTCGGCGCGGGGCGGAATTGCCTTTCCGCTTCCGACGAACAGCAGCGGCGCATTCTCTACCAGGCTGCGTTTGCCCGAGGTGAGCACCAGGGTGGCTTCGGGAGGAAGGAACAGGCGCTTGCTCTTGCGGGTGAACTGCAGGCGGCTGCCCTCAGGCTCGCGAGCGACGATGGTGACGGGAACGAACCAGGGATGCCCCGGATCGTTGGTGCCCGATTGCAGCCCGATATCGAACCATTGCTTGCCCAGATAGCGCAGCGTTCGCGCTTCGCCGTCGGTGCCAGGTTCGCGCCCTTCATAGGCATCGCTCGACAGCTCGACGATATGGGCAAGCAACTGGGCGCTGAGTTCCGCATTGGCCTTGTCGGCCTTGCTGGCGCGGCGCGGCGCGGCTCCTGCCGGGGCGAACAGCAGCGCGCCCGCCGCCAGCGCGGCAAGCAAGCACTTCGTCGCTCGCAGAAGACGTTTCATCGCCGAGCAGAACAACACGGATTGCCCCGCCGCCGCAAGGCCCCTTCGCGAAAATCAGCAGGTTAGCAATCCAGGGTGACCGCAAAGGCACACCAGGGTCCGGCAAGGATCACTCGGCGGTCCAACCACCGTCCATGCTGATGTTGGTGCCGGTGATGTTGGCCGCGGCATCGCGGCACAGGAACACCGCCATTTCGCCCACATCGGATGGCTGGACAAACTTCTTGGTCGGCTGGCGGGTGAGGAGGACATCCTGGATCACCTGTTCGCGCGTCATCTTGCGCGCCGCCATGGTATCGGGGATCTGGTTTTCGACCAGCGGGGTCCAGACATAGCCCGGGCTGATGCAATTGGCGGTGATGTTGAAAGTGGCAAGCTCGAGCGCCAGGGTCTTGGTCAGCCCGGCGAGGCCGTGCTTGGCCGAAACATAGGCCGATTTGTAGGGCGAAGCGGTGAGCGAATGGGCGCTGGCGGTGTTGATGATCCGCCCCCACCCGGCCGCCTTCATGTGCGGAATCGCCAGACGGCAAGCATCGAAGGCCGCAGTCAGGTTGAGCGCGATGATCGTATCCCACTTGTCGACCGGGAATTCCTCCACCGGGGCGACATACTGCATGCCCGCATTGTTGACCAGAATATCGACCGGCCCGGCCCCGGCCATCAGCGCCTCAACCCCATCGCGGCGCGAAAGATCGGCGGGAACGTGGATCGCGCCGAGCTCATCGCACAGGGCAGCAATCTCAGCCGCGTCACCAAAGCCGGAAAGCACCACTTCGGCGCCCTCGGTCCGCAGCGACCGGGCGACGGCCAGCCCGATCCCCGAGGTCGATCCGGTAACCAGCGCGCGTTTTCCCTGAAGAAACATTCCCGACTCCACCTCAATGCCGAATTGGCTATAGTCGCGCCCATGCGACCGGCCCGGCGCCGTGTCCAGCGTTTAGAAGGGGTTGCAAATGCGATTGGACGAATTCGATCCCAATGCCATCGACGTCGAAGATCAGCGCGGCAGCGGCGGGCGGCGCGGCTTTCCGATTGGCGGGCGCAGCGGAGGGATCGGCTGCGGTACACTGGTGATCGCCCTTGCCGCTTCCTACTTCCTGGGGGTCGATCCCGGGCAACTGCTTGGCGGGCTTGAGCAGATCCAGCAGCAGGCGCCCCAGGCGACACCGGCAGAGGGTGGCACCAGTGTCAGCGAAAGCTGCTCGGTCGATGCGGGAAGCCGCGAAAGCTGTAACGCGCTGTCCTCGCTGAACAAGACCTGGCAGCCGATCTTCGCCGCCTCGCGGATCGATTTCGCCCGGCCCAAGCTGGTGTTCTATTCGCAGGCCGGTTCCTCGGGCTGCGGCGCGGCGCAGAGCGCGATGGGGCCGTTCTATTGCCCCACCGACAAGGGCATCTACCTCGATACAGATTTCTTCCGCCAGATGGACAGTGAGCTGGGTGCCAAGGGCCAGTTCGCCCGCGACTATGTGATCGCCCACGAATACGGCCATCATATCCAGAACCTGCTCGGCATGTCCGATCAGGTTCGCTCACTGCAATCGCGCGATCCGGGCCATGCCAACCAGTATTCGGTGCGGCTCGAGCTTCAGGCCGATTGCTATGCCGGGGTCTGGGCGGCCAAGAACCGGGACCGGCTGGAGGCAGGCGACATGGAAAGCGGGATGAACGCAGCCCACGCCATCGGTGACGATACGCTGATGCGCAACGCCGGCCAGCGCCCCAGCCCCGAGCGCTTTACCCACGGGACCAGCGCACAGCGGATGGAGTGGCTGCGCAAGGGCATGGAAACCGGCAACGAGGACGCCTGCGACACCTTCGCCGATCTGCGGTGAAGCGCGCGACCCACGCGCCAAATCTGGTTGGTCGGCCACGCCCGCTGTGGCAGGATGATACGATGCGCTTCGACCATCCCACACCTCGTCTGCTAGCGGGAGCTATCCTGCTTGCACTTGTTTTGGCCGGTCCGGCCCAGGCCGCAACCGCGCGCAAGGCCAAGCCAAAGCCCGCCGCCGCGCCTGTCGCACCGCCGCCGCCCCCGCCCGCCGCAGAGGCCGAAAAGCCCAAGGACGGCGATCCCAAACCGGTGACCGAACGCCCGGTAACCGCTGGCGACGTGATCGCCACCCCGGTTTCCGATCTCAATCTCAAGAAAACGGATATTCCCCCGCTGCTGATTTCCGCCCAGGGCGATCCCTATTCGCTCACCGGGCTCAAGCGCTGCTATGAGATCGGCGAGGCGATCGTGGCGCTCGACATGGTGCTGGGCGATGATCTCGACGTGCCGCAGGACGGGCGCGCGAACACTTCGGCAGGTTCGGTGGCACAGGCGGCGGTTGGCGCGTTCATCCCGTTTCGCGGCGTGATCCGCGAAATCTCCGGCGCCAACGAGCACGAGCGCAAACTGCGCGAGGCGATCGTTGCCGGCACTGCGCGCCGCGCCTTCCTCAAGGGCTATGGCCAGGCCAAGGGCTGCAAGTATCCCGCCCGCGCGGTCACCCCGGCGGTGCTCGCGGCGCGCGAAGCCGCTGCGGCGGACGCGGGCAAGGCCGATGACAAGGGCAAGAAGGACGATCCGAAGGCCAAGAGCGAGGAAAAGACCAAGCCCGAAGACAAGGCGGCAAAGCCGGTGAAGCCGGTGCGCAAGAAGAAGAAGGGCAAACAGCCCGAATTCGTTTCCGAGCCGGTGGTACAGAAGATCGACTAAGCCGTGCAAACCGGCTAGCGAATGCCGAATGCGTCTGTCCGATTGCCACAATATCGACGATTTCCGTCTGCTGGCGAAGCAGCGGCTGCCCTGGCCGGTGTTCGACTATATCGACGGCGCGGCGGACGATGAGCTGACCAAGGCCCGCAATACCCAGGCCTTCGCCTCCGCCGATCTGGTTCCCGATGTGCTGGCTGGGGTCGAAACCATCGATACCCGCTGCACCGCGCTGGGGCGTACCACCGATCTGCCGCTGATCCTTTCTCCCACCGCGCTGCAGCGCGTGTTCCATTGGCAGGGCGAGCGCGCGGTGGCGCGCGCTGCGGCCCAGGCCAACCTGTGGTTCGGGATCTCCAGCCTGGCGACGGTGAGCATCGAGGAGATCGGTGCGATGGGCGCCAATCCCAAGATGTTCCAGTTCTACTATCACAAGGACCGGGGCCTCAACCGCAGCATGATCGAACGCTGCCAGGCAGCGAAATTCGATGCCATCGCGCTGACTGTTGACACAATCGTTTCGGGCAAGCGCGAGCGCTGCGCGCGCAGCGGTTTCACCTCGCCTCCGCGCTTCACCCTGTCTTCAGCGCTGTCCTATGCGATCAAGCCGCGCTGGGCGCTGGACTATGTCTTTCGCGAAAGGTTCGCCCTGCCCAACCTCGACACCCATGTGCGCGAGGGCACCGGCGAAGCGGTTTCGATCGCGGGCTATTTCAACACCATGCTCGATCAGGCGATGGACTGGAAGATGGCCGAGCAACTGCGCGACGACTGGGGCGGCAAATTCGCACTAAAAGGCGTGATGAGCGTGGCCGACGCGCGCCGCGCCGCCGATATGGGGATCGACGCGATCGTCCTTAGCAACCACGGCGGGCGCCAGCTTGACGGCAGCCGCGCTCCATTTGACCAGTTGCCCGAAATCGTCGATGCAGTCGGCGGGCGGATCGAGATTGTCTGCGATGGCGGGGTGCGGCGCGGCAGCCATGTGCTGAAAAGCCTGTGTGCCGGGGCCACCGCTGCCTCGGGCGGGCGGCTCTATCTCTATGCGCTCGCCGCGGCGGGGCAGGCAGGGGTGGAGCGCGCGATCGCGATCCTGCGTGACGAGATCGAACGCGGAATGAAACTGTTGGGGGTGAAGTCGGTCGGTGAACTCACGCCCGACCGGCTGCGCTGGCGATAGGAAGACAAGGGAGGGGACAATGCAGGCAGAAGAGTTTGACTATGTGATCGTCGGCGGCGGATCGGCCGGATGCGTCCTGGCCGGTCGGCTGACCGAGGATCCAGCGGTTACCGTCTGCCTGCTTGAGGCTGGTGGATCGGACCAGAGCGCCGTCGTCCAGGCCCCGGTCGGGGCGGTGGCGATGATGCCCACCAAGCTCAACAACTATGCCTATGAAACCGTCCCCCAGCCGGGCCTGAACGGGCGGCGGGGGTATCAGCCGCGCGGCAAGGTGCTGGGCGGATCAAGCTCGATCAACGCCATGCTCTATGTGCGCGGCAACCGCTGGGACTATGACGAGTGGCAGCGGCTGGGCAACAAGGGCTGGGGCTATGACGATTGCCTGCCCTATTTCAAGAAGGCCGAAAACAACGAGCAGATCGACAACGAATTCCACGGCCAGGGCGGCCCGCTCAACGTCACCTATCCCAACCATCAGAGCCCGCTGGCCGAACTGTTCATCGAAGCAGCCGAACAGCGCCAGATCCGCCGCAATCCCGATTACAACGGCGAGCAGCAGGAAGGCACCTTCCATTATCAGGCAACCCAGAAGGATGGCGAGCGTTGCAGCGCCGCCAAGGGCTATCTCACCCCCAACCTGGGTCGGCCGAACCTCAAGGTCATCACCGGAGCGCTTTCGCACCGGGTGGTGATCGATGGCGGCGAGGCCAGGGGCGTCGAATACGAAACCGGTGGCACCTTGCACCAGGTCCGCGCGCGGCGCGAAACGATCGTTTCGGCGGGTGCCTTCGGATCGCCGCAACTGCTGATGCTCTCGGGCATTGGCGACAAGGATGAGCTGGCAGCGCACGGGATCGCGGTAAACGCGCACCTGCCGGGGGTGGGCAAAAACCTGCAAGACCATATCGACTACGTGCAAAGCTGGCGGATCAAGGACCGCAGCGACGTGTTCGGGCTGGCCCCCAGATCCGGGCTGGCCTTTATCAAGGGCATGTTCGAATGGAGTCGACGCCGCACCGGGCTGCTGACCAGCCCTTTCGTCTGCTCGGGCGCATTCGTCAAAAGTTCGCCCGATGTCCCCGCGCCCGATCTGCAATTGCTGATGGTGCTGGCGATCGTCGACGATCACGCCCGCAAGATGCATCTAGGCACCGGGCTTTCCTGCCACGTCGATCTGCTGCGCCCCTACAGCCGGGGCACGGTGGGCCTCGCCAGCCGCGATGCCAAGGATGCGCCGCTGATTGATCCGAAGTTCTTCTCCGACGAACGCGATCTGCAGGTGCTGCTCAAGGGCGGGCAGCTCCAGCAGAGCCTGATGGAAAGCGCGCCATTCGATGCGGTGCGCGGCAAGATGTTCTATGCCATCGACGCCAACGATACCGCCGCGATGGAAGCCGACATCCGCAACCGCGCCGATACCCAGTACCACCCGGTCGGCACCTGCAAGATGGGGCCGGATAGCGATCCCATGGCGGTGGTCGATGGCTCGCTCCGCGTGCGCGGAATCGGCCGCCTTAGGGTGATCGACGCCTCGGTGATGCCCAACGTGGTCAGCGGCAATACCAATGCCCCCACGATCATGATCGCGGAAAAGGCTGCCGACATGCTCAAGGCCGCAGCGAGGGGCTAACCCTCGCGGCGGCCCACGGCGCTCCATTCGACGTTGCGGGTGGCGTACATCACCCCGGCCAGCGCTGCGAACAGCAGCACAGAGCCGATCAGCAGCGACCAGGCCTCAAGATTGAGCAGCACGAACAGCAGCGCATAGAGCCCCACCAGCAGCGCGCCCATGAACCGGGCCCGCAGCCAGCTGCCCAGCACCGCGGCGCTATAGGCGGTCAGCAGAGCGATGATCGCCGCGCTGGCCGCAAGATAGGCCGGGGTGAACCCGATCACCTCGGCAAAGGCCAGCAGCAGCGCGAAAAACAGCACCAGCCCGGCACCGGCCAGCAGGTATTCCGCTGCCGCCACCCGCGCCCCGCCGACCACGTCGAACAGGAAATAGGCAAGGAAGGTGAAGCCGATGAACAGGAACCCGTATTTCACCGAGCGATCGACCTTTGAGTAGAGATTGACCGGCTCGACCAGCCCCACCGTCAGCGCGCGGGCCTGACCGCCGACCACTTCGTCAGCCCCGCCGGCGGCTGCAGCGGCCGCCGAAGCGGCCTCTGCAGCATCGCGCGCGGCATAGGCCGCACTGCTTGCATAGTTGCCCGCGCCGTCGTCGATATTCGGAAATCCGGGGTCTTCCATGGCTACAGGCGGCTGGCCGAGCGCGAGCTTGTCGACCGTGTAGGCGGCCTTGAACCCGCTGGCCGCGATGTCGCGCTTGTCGGGCAGGAAATCGCCACCAAAGCTGGGGCTCGTCCAGGGCGATTGCACCGCCCACTGGGTGCGCCCCCCGCGCGGAACCAGGCTGAGCGAGCGGCTGCCGCGCAGGCCAAAGGCGTAGTCCACGCTCAGAGTCCCCTCGCCGTTCCAGGGCAGGAAAGCGAAGAATCCTTCGCCTCCGCTGGCCGCCGGACCCTTGCCGGGCTGAACGGTCAATTGCTTGCCATCCGCCTTGAGCGTTCCTCCTCCGGTCAGCCCGCGCGCGTCCGATGCACCCATGCGCAGTTCGGCGCGGTCCCACATCAAGCGTTCGCGGGTTACCCCAAAGCGTGCAAGATCGTCAGGCAGGGCAAAACTGGCGGTGCCGGAAACATTGGCCTCGTAAAGCACCGAGCGGTAGATCGACTTGGTACGCTCCTGCGGGGCTATTTCTGTCTTCACCGCGTTGGTTACGGGCGAGATATAGAGCAGTTTTTCAACTTCGATCACCCGGCTGGTAACCTTGCCGTTGACTTCCTCGTTCTGCGTCTGGGTGGTGCGGAAGGGGACCACCACCACCGGTCCGGCCACCACCTGCGGCCCGCCCCACCCGGCATTGATCGCGGCCTGGGCGGTGCGCGACTGGTCCTGCCGGTCATAGACCAGGGCATAGATCAGCATCAGCGGCACGGTCAGCACCATGCCTACCAGCGCCACGAACAGCAGCTTGATCCCCGGCGAACGTTCCTTGCGCGGCGCTTGCTGTTCCATCGTTCCTTACCCACGACTCGCGGTTGGGCTGGCAAGCTAGTGCCTTGGTGCCGCTATGCAAACGGCGAGGATATGGTCCTCGCCGCCGCACCGCTCCAGAACATGGGGAAAAGTGGCTCAGCCCTGGTTCGATAGCTTGGCGATCTCGGCATCGAGCTGCTCGAGGATCGAGCGCTTGATCTCGGCATCCATCTTGCCGTCCGCAGCGATCCGCTCACGCGCGCTGCGCAGGCCTTTGAGCGCATCGCCCTTGGCGTGCCTGACGTCCGTGCAAACCTTCGTCCGCACAACCTGGCGCTTGCCATCCTTGTCGGTTTCGGCCTTGGCCTCGTTCCATTCGCCAGTGCAAGCATGCACGGCCCCAGCCGTAGCGATTGCTGCGTCGTCGCTGGAAATGGTCATGGTATGAATGATCGGCTGCCCCGCCTCGGCCCCCGGCGCGAAGACAAAGGCTTCGGCGGTGATCGGCATGCCTTTCGCCATATCCGCGACCTTGGCCTCGGCCTCTTCCTGGCTCATCCGCTTGCTGGTCTTGAAAACATAGGTCCGCCCGTCGCGCACCACCGTGCGCGTGTTGAGCGCGGAATCGTCGATCTCGCTGCTTCCGTCGCGGTCGATGATCACGACCTTGCGCGGGCCTTCGGGTGACGAGGCCGCCTCACCGTGCTTCTTGCCGTCCTGCTGGATGATGATGACATGCTTTTCGACGTGGGCTGCGGGTGCATCGGGCGCTTCGGGTGCGACCGGCGGCTCGGGCGCTTGCGGAGCCTCGGGGGCTTCGAGAGCCTCGCTCGCAGCATAGGTGATCGAGGCGGTCAGCGGCAGCGCCAGAGCGGCGGCGCCGATCAGCAGGCGGCCGACAGCCGTGCGGCGCGGACTGGGTTGGGACATGGTCAGGCTCCTCAGACGATGGATAATGCTTTTTTCGCCCAGCACCGGGCAGGCCATCGGCGCTGCCAATGCCAGGCGCGGTCCCTGGGCGAACGAGGCGATCAGGCGGCCATAGGCGGCACGCTCGGCGCTGCTGCGTCCGGCCAGCACCCGCGCGTCGCAGGCGGCCTCCTGATCGCGGCGCAGCGCGCGCCACCCGGCCCAGGCCAGCGGATTGAACCAGTGCAGCGCCAGCAGCGGCTGCATCGCAATGTTGACTGCCAGATCGCGCCCGGCGTGGTGCTCAAGCTCGTGGGCAATGGCAAGATCGCGCGCGGACCGGTCGGGCTGCGCCATGAACCCCGGCGGCAGCGCGACAACCTTGTCGAACAGGCCGAATGCAACGGGCGCGCTGGCATGCGGGGTTTCGACCAGCCGCACCTTGCCCACCTCGCCCACGGCGCGGGCATCGGTCAGCAGAGCCCGGCGCATCGCCCGGTAGGACCACACCCGCCACAGCGCGAAAACCAGTGCGCCGGCCAGCCAAGCCGCCTGAAGGATCGGGGCAAGATCGCTCCAGGCGGCAGCCGGCGACGGGGCCACGGCATCTGCGCCGCCGACCGCCACAAGCTGGTAGTTTGCCGTTTCGACGCTTGCCGGAACCTCAACCGGCATGAGCAGCGGCGGCAGCACCAGCCGCAGCAGCGGTAGCGCCCACAGCGCATAGGCCATGCCCGGCCCGAACCAACGCGCAACCGGGCGGCGCAGCACTAGCACCGCGGCGATCAGCGCAGCGGTGGCGATGAAGGTGTCGGTCAGCCAGCTCACTTGCGCAGTTCCTTTAGAAGCGCCTCGATCCGGTCGAGATCGGCGGGCGACAGCGCTTCGGATTCGGCCAGGTGGGCAAACAGCCCCGCCGCCGAACCGCCGAACAGCCGATCGACCATCCGCCGCGATTCGCCGCCCAGCCAGGCCTCGCGCGCGATTCCGGGCGAATAGAGAAAGCGCTTGCCCTGCGGCTGGGTGTGCACCGCCTGCTTGGCGGCCAGCCGCGATAGCAGGGTTTTGACCGTGGCCAGGCTCCACCCCCGCGCCGGCGCAACCTCATCGGCAACCTCGTTGGCGCTAAGCGGGCTGCGCAACCACAAGGCCTCCATCACCGCCAGCTCTGCCTCTGTGATCCGTTCGGCACTCTCGGGAGTTTCGGCCATCGATCCCAACCTGCTTTCGTTTACACACGTAATCGACTACGGCTGTAAACCTGAAGCACAGATGAACGAAATGCGCAATCAGGCCTTTCGGCAATAGGTCATGCGCTTGTCGGCAGGCGCGCGCAGGATCTGCTGGACGTAATAATCCGAGAGTAACCTGACCGAGGGGGCCTCCGCATCGGTGTAGAATCCTTGGGCCGCCTTCATCCAGCCGTCGGTGCAATCCTTCACCGCGGCCTGGGAATGCGCGCAATCGAGCCAGGCCCCGAATGCGGTGCGCCAGCGGCCGAACTGGGTCCGGTTCATCGGCGCACCGTGCCCCGGGATCAGCACCTTCCACTTTGCCGCCGAAATCGCTGCCAGCGCTGCCTTCCAGCCCTCCTCGCAGCCGGTATCGAAGAACGGCACCGGGGCGACCACCAGATCGCCCACCACCGCCAGTTGCTCGTCCGGCACGGTCAGCCACAGATCGGCCTCGGTCGCGGCGGCATTGGCGACATGAAGATCGAAGCGGCGAGCGCCGATCTTGAGCGGACCATCGCGGGTCACCGGCTGGGCCGGAACCAGTGCCGCCTGGTCGTCCATCGCTGCGTTGGCGCGTTCGATCCGGGCACGCTCGGCCTTGGGCAATTTGGGATCGGCCAGCGCCGCATCGGATTGCTCGCGGCTGCGCTTGAGGAACCCGTCGAGGGCGCCGCTGACCGCCCCAGTCGCCACCAGCCGCGCCTTGGGCCACAGCGCCAGCAGGTCGCGGTTGCCGGTGGTGTGATCGAGGTGCCAATGGGTGTTGACCAGCGCGATCACCGGTTTGCGCACCCAGTTGGCCTGCTTGACGATCAGCGCGGAATGATCGGCGCTGCGCCCGGTGTCGATCACGACCAGCCCCTGCGCGGTATCGAGGATCACCGTGTTCCCATCGGGCCCGCGCTCAAGATCGATATGGCCCGGCTGGAGCACATAGGGCGCGGGCCTCGCCGCCAGCGACGAACAAGCACACAATGCCGCAAGAGCGGCGGCGGACACCCCGCTCTTGCTCCAGATCGAACGATCGCGGCTCACTTGCCCTTCTTCCTTTCCTTTTCGCGCGGATCGGCCTGAACCTCGCCCTCGCCCTGGACGATCGGGGTGCCCAATGCCTCCTTCATCGCGTTTTCAACCATCGGTTCGATCCATAGCCCGGCGAACCCAGCCTTTAAGCGCGGACTGGTTGCAAACACCGCCTCGAAGCGGGTGAAATCAACATTCTTGCGAATCTCGGCCAGCGGCATCCCCTTGCGGGCAAGCGGGCCAACCTGCGCGCGGATATCCTCGATCGATCCGATAAGCTGACCGATATAGCGCGTGTCGTTCTGCGGGGCGCCGTGTCCGGGCACCAGGGTAACGAACCCCAGCTTCTCGATCCGGCCCAGAGTCTTCACCCAGTCCTTCGGGTAGCTGTAGAACCCGAATGGGATCGGCGAGACCACGATATCGCCGGAAAACACCACCTTCTGCCGTGGCAGCCAGATCACTGCGTCGCCCGCCGTATTGGCCCGTCCGAGGAAACGGATCGAAACCGGATGCTCGCGATCCGGAATGTCGAGCTGCCTGGCAAAGGTTTCGGTGGGCGGGACAATGTAGGTTCCCGGCCAGGATTCGGCCAATTCGCCCCATTGCTGGCGCGAACGGATCAGGCGCGCGCGGCGATCCTCGGGCAGGTCAGGATCGGCCAGGATCTTGTCGATCTGCTCCTGCGCAACTCCGGCCTCCTTGCGGGCGGCCTCGTCAACCTCGCGGCTTGGGGTAAGCCCCGCCAGCGAGCCGACCTCAGGCCCGAGCATCCCGGCCTTGGTCTGCGCGGTGGCGATGATCCTGACCTTGGGAAAGGCATCGCGGATCGCCGAGATCCCCTGCGGGTGATCGTTGTGCCAGTGAGTAATCACCACCGCCTTGATCGGCTTATCCGCCGCCAGCGAGCGGACGTAGCCCACAATTGCGCGCCCGTGCCCGGCAGACATGCCGCTATCGACGATCACGAAGCCATCGGCCTGTTCGATCACCCC
Source organism: Novosphingobium sp. (assembly GCA_024236215.1). Lineage (GTDB taxonomy): Bacteria > Pseudomonadota > Alphaproteobacteria > Sphingomonadales > Sphingomonadaceae > Novosphingobium. Next base: position 360,982 of record JACKKX010000002.1, on the reverse strand, counting down.
GACATTGCTGATCGCCGCTGCATAGTAGTCGGGCGGTATTTCAAGCATGTGCACCCCCGGTGCGATCTCGCGCGGGACCCAGGGCGAGGTATCGGGGCTAGCCGCCCTGGCAGCCGGCACCACCGTCGATGCAAACGACAGAATGGCCAGAAACCGCATCATCCGCATGGTTACGTTCCCTCCTAGGAAAGCGGCATGCCCAGATAGAGCAGGGTGAAGCCCAGCGTATCTGTCAGCCCGTGGGCGATCATCGCCGGCCACAGGTTGCGGCCCCAGGCCAGGGTAGCGATCCCGGTCAGCACTGCGCCGATACCGATCGGCACCATGCCGACCGGGCCCTGATACCAGTGCGCCAGCGCGAACAGCACCGCTTGCCCAATTATCGCCAGGGCCCAAGCCGCCCTGCCCCCGCCCAGCAGCTGCGAAAGCCGGGTCATCAGATAGCCGCGATAGAGGAACTCCTCGCCAAAGGCGGCGAACAGCCACACGCAGGGCAGGATCATCAGGTAGAGATCGAGATTGCCTTCGATCGCGGCAAAGGTCTTGGCATCGAGATGCGGATCGGCCCCGGTCCAGGCGACGATCAGCGGGGTGGTAACCGATCGCACCAGGCTGTCGAGCACGATCTGGGCCAGCGCCAGGGCAATGCCAAAGCCGATCAGCGCCAGCCAGCGGCGCGGCACGACCAGCCCGAACTGCGCCATGCCTTCACCGCGCCAGCGCAGCCAGCCGATCAGCACCAGCACCGAAGCAAAGGCCAGATAGGTGCGGTGCAACAACGGCATGTCGGGCAAGGTCAGTCCGGCGGCTACGACGGATGCCATCACCAGCTTGGGCGCAAGCTGATTGAACAGCATCGCCGCCACCGTTTCGACGAGAATTCCTGCCCGGCTCTTTGCTCTGCCCATGTCCACACCCTCCGCCCGGCACATTGCTGCCTATCAGGCGCCGGTGCAGCCACCCCGCAATCGACGAACCACCCTTTCCCGCCGACCGGGACGCAATGGGCACCGGTGAGCGACGTTCAGCGGCGGATAACCGTGATGTCGAGTCCGCTCAGTGCCGCGAGGTATTCGTCGAGACCGATCAGGTCGAGGCAGGGCCGCGCACCGGGCGCCAGCGTCCTGCCCTCGGCCAGGCGCCGGGCGATCAGGATCACCGGCATGCAGGGGATGTTCGGCCCGTCGCCCGATCGTGCGACGATCCATTCCTGGCGCTCGCGCGGCGCGCCGTCAGTTCCGCGCCCCGTGATCCGCATGTGAAACCCGCTGCGCCCGCTGCCCAGCGGATCGAACCAGAACGATGCGCGCAGCAAGGGGCCGGACCAGCGATCAAGCCGGGGCAGCAGCCCCAGCCGCACCCCCCAACTCAGCAGCCAGGTCCCGAAGTGGAGCAGCGCAATCTCATGCCCGGCACAGAAGCGCATCTCGCGAAGGCCGGGATAGCGTGGTGGAAACAGATCGAGATCGGGGATCTCGCAATAGCCGAACCAGCGACGGCCAAGCTCGGGATAGACTTCGCTATGCAGTCCCTGCCAGCCAAACACCCGCGTCATCCGCCCGCCGCGCAGCATGGTGAAGGGCCTTCCGATGTACGACAGGATCGCACTCGCCGTGCCAAGGCCGCGGTTGGTCTGCTGCGCGGCGCTTATTCCGTAATCGACGCTCTCGATTGACGCCATGTCGCGCAGGGCATCGTCAAGATAGGCGCCGGTCAGGCAGGGAACCGAACTTGCCCCTGCGATCACGGCCACCCCTGCAGACAGCGCTTCGGCATCGAGCGCTCCCACATCGCGTACGAAACCGCGCGCGTCGGCCAGATCGCAATAGTGCGCCCCCGCCCCGATCGCCGCACGCGCTACGCGGTAGTCCTGCCCCTGAAACGGCCCGACGGTGTGGATCACCAGATCGGGACGCAACGTCGCAAGATCATCCGCGCTCAGCGTGGCGATATCGAGCGCGGCGCCTTCGGCCCGGTTTGCCGCACCGAGCGCAGCGGCAAAGGCGCTTGCCTTGCCCGCATTCCACCCGGCAACGATCAGCGTGATCCGTGCGTCCCCGGCCAGGGCGCGAGCGACATAGCCGCCGAAATTGCCGTAGCCGCCCAGGATCAGCACCCGCAGGGTCATAGGCTGCGCGTCACCATCAGCCAGACCACCGCAACCAGGGCGACAAAGGCCGGCCAGCCAAGCGCAAACCACAGGCGGAAACGGCGGCGGAACAGCGCCTCATCGAACGCCAGCCCGGCAACTTTCGCCGCCAGCATGTCGCGCATGCGCAATTGCAGCCAGACCACCGGCAGCCAGCAGGCCAGCGCCAGCAGGTAGAGCCCATAGGCCGCCAGCAGCCACGGCGCGAAGGGATCGTGCCCGGCCACCCGGATCAGCGCATAGCCGCTCACCGGCTGGACGATCCCGGCGTTGAGCGTGAAGATCATGTCGGCGAGGCAAGTGGTCCGCGCCGCGAACAGCGCCATGCGATCATCCCCGCTGCGCATCCCGGCCAGGAAGAAGAAGGCAATTCCCAGCCCGGTGCCGAACAGCACCGTGGCGGAGATGATGTGGACGGATTTGAGAAGGAAATACCCGTCCACGATCGTCAAGCCCTCAATACACCCGCTTCTTCGGCTTGATGTATTCCACGTCGTCGGTCAGCGTGTATTCGTGGACCGGGCGGTAGTCGAGGCGGACCTCGCCGCCCTTTCCGCCCCAGCCATCGAACCAGGCGGCGGTGTGCTTCATCCAGTTCTTGTCGTCGCGGTCGGGGAAATCCTCGTGCGCGTGGGCGCCGCGGCTTTCCTTGCGGTTGTGCGCGCCGTGGAGGGTGACGCTGGCCTGGCTGATGAGGTTGTCCAGCTCGAGCGTCTCGATCAGGTCCGAGTTCCAGATCAGCGAGCGGTCCGAAACGTGGATGTCCCGCATCTGCTTGTAGGTTTCGGCCAGCTTGACCTTGCCTTCGGCCATCAGTTCGTCGGTGCGGAACACGGCGGCGTGCTGGCTCATCGTGCGCTGCATCGCGGTGCGCACTTCGGCAGTTGGCGAACCGCCCTTGGCATTGCGGAAATGATCGAGGCGGCTCAGCGCCAGATCGGCACTGTCCCCCGGCAATTCGGCGTGGGCCGTGCCGGGCTTGATCAGTTCCTTGAGTCGCAGACCCGCCGCGCGGCCGAACACCACCAGGTCGGTCAGCGAGTTCGAGCCCAGGCGGTTGGCGCCGTGAACCGAAACACAGGCCGCCTCGCCCACCGCGAACAGGCCGGGGACGACCGTTTCCGGATCACCATCGGCGCCGATGGTCACGACCTCGCCGTGGTAGTTGGTGGGGATGCCGCCCATGTTGTAATGCACCGTCGGCACCACCGGCAGCGGCTGGCGGGTCAGATCGACACCCGCGAAGATCTTGCCGCTTTCGGTGATCCCCGGCAGGCGCTGCCCCAGCACCTTGGGATCGATGTGGTCGAGGTGCAGGAAGATGTGGTCCTTGTGCGGGCCGACGCCGCGCCCTTCGCGGATTTCCATCGCCATCGAGCGCGAAACGACATCGCGGCTGGCGAGGTCCTTGGCCGAGGGAGCATAGCGTTCCATGAACCGCTCGCCCTCGGAATTGGTGAGGTACCCGCCCTCGCCCCGCGCGCCCTCGGTGATGAGCACACCCGCGCCATAGATGCCGGTGGGGTGGAACTGGACGAATTCCATGTCCTGCAGCGGCAGACCGGCGCGCAGCACCATGCCGCCGCCATCGCCGGTGCAGGTATGGGCCGAGGTGCAGGTATAATAGGAGCGGCCATAGCCGCCGGTCGCCAGCACCACGGCGTGGCTGCGGAACCGGTGGATCGAACCATCGTCAAGGCACAGCGCGATCACGCCGACGCACTTGCCACCATCCATGATGAGGTCGATCGCGAAGTATTCGATGAAGAAGTCCGCGTCGTACTTCAGGCTCTGCTGGTAAAGCGTGTGGAGCAGCGCATGGCCGGTGCGGTCCGCCGCGGCGCAGGTGCGCTGCACCGGCGGGCCCTCGCCCATGTTCTGCATGTGTCCGCCGAACGGGCGCTGGTAGATCGTGCCGTCCTCGTTGCGCGAAAACGGCATCCCCGCGTGTTCCAGCTCGAGGATCGCCTGCGGCGCCTCGCGCACGAGGTATTCGATCGCGTCCTGATCGCCCAGCCAGTCCGACCCCTTGACGGTATCGAACATGTGCCAGGTCCAGTGATCGGGGCTGTTGTTCTTGAGGCTGGCAGCGATCCCGCCCTGCGCCGCGACGGTGTGGCTGCGGGTGGGGAACACCTTGGTGATGCAGGCGGTTTTCAAACCCGCCTCGGCGCTGCCCATCGTGGCGCGCAGCCCCGAACCGCCGGCGCCGACGACGACGGTGTCATAGGTGTGGTCGATAATCTTGTAGGCAGGCGCGCTCATTGATGGGCTCCCAGCACGAGGCGGATCACGCTGACGAGGCCAAGACCAGCCCCCGCGAAAGTGGCGAGATTGAGCAGCGCCATGCAGGCGAACTTGTTGGCATGTTCGTGCACGTAGTCTTCGATCAGCACCTGAAGCCCCAGCCGGGCGTGCCAGAACGAGGACAGCACGAACAGCCCCACTGCGGTTCCGGCCAGCGGATGGGCGATCCAGTCAATCACGCTGGTGTAGGAATAGTTGGGCAGCCGCAGCAGCGAAAAGGCCAGCCACAGCCCCAGCACCAGATTGCCGATCGCGGTAAAGCGCTGCACCAGCCAGTGGTGGGTGCCCGAATGCGCCGAGCCCTGCCCGCGCACGCGGCCGATCGAGGTTCCGTTACCCATTGCCCGTCAGCCCCTTAGCGATAGAGCACCGCCGCCCAGGCGGCGATGGTGAGGACGATTGCCAGGATCGGTGTCAGTGCCGACCACAGGGCATTGTTCTTGAGCTCGAAGCCCGCGCCGATATCGAGCACGAAGTGGCGGATGCCCGAGCACATGTGGTTGAAGAAGGCCCAGCTCAGCCCGACCAGCAGCACCTGGCCGTACCATTCCTTCATGTGGCGCAGGAAGTAGACGTAGCTTTCCTCGCCCCCGGCCAGTGCGCCCAGCCACCAAACCAGCACCGCCAGCCCGACCAGCGCCAGCCCGTCACCCGAAACGCGGTGCAGGATAGAGACCAGCATCGCCGGCCCCCAGCGCCAGATTTGCAAATGCGGCGAAAGCGGACGGTTCTTGGCTGAAGCCATTGGGTTTCCCCTTGGGTTGCTGGATCGGGGCAAAGGCCCTTCTCGCACCCCCATAGTCAAAACGTCTGCCTGTGCAAGCGGGTGCTTGGCGGTTTTCACGCCCTGCCCTAGAGCATGGCGCATGACCCAGCCTGTTGCCCTTGTCACCGGATCGTCGCGCGGGATCGGCTTGGCGATCGCCCGCCGGTTGCGCCAGCGCGGCCTGCGCGTGATCGGCCACGCCACCCGCGCCATCGATGCCGACACGATTCCGGCCGACCTTGCCGATCCCACCGCGCCCGGTCGCCTGTGGGACGAAGCGCTTGACCGCGCGGACGGACAGATTGCGATGCTGGTAAACAATGCCGGGATGTTTGCGGCCAACCCCATCGGCCTCAGCGACATCGAATGGCTCGACAACTGGGAAGACACGCTGCGGATCAACCTGACCGCCGCCGCCGAGCTGTCGCGCTTCGCGGTCAAGCACTGGCTGGCCGACGATCAGCCGGGGCGGATCGTCCACATCGCCAGCCGCGCGGGATACCGGGGCGATTCGCCCGATCACTGGCACTATGCCGCAGCCAAGGCCGGGATGATCGCGATGCACAAGACCATCGCCCGGCACTATGCGATCAAGGGGATCATGAGCTACGCGATCTGCCCCGGCTTCACCGATACCTCGATGGCCGACGATTACCTTGCCAGCCGCGGCGGCGCGGGGCTCCTTGCCGATATCCCGCTGGGCCGCGTCGCCACGCCCGATGAGATCGCCACCATGGCGGTGTTCTGTGCGCTCGACGCGCCCGAAAGCATGACCGGCGCGGTCCTCGATGCCAACGGAGCAAGCTATGTCCGCTAGGCTGGGCACGGCATGGGCGCGCAGGCTGGTGGCGGTGACGGCGGCTTTGGGGCTGGCCTTCGCGCTCCCCTCGCTCGCGCAGCGCGCCGCGCCGCACCCCGGGGCATCGCGCAACATCGATGCCGCCTGCAAAGGGGTGGATCCCTGGAGCGCAAAGGGCTGGGCCGTTCCCGCGCCGCCAGCGCATGTCTATGGCGGAACCTGGTATGTCGGCACCTGCGGCATAACCTCGCTGCTGGTCGAAACCGGCGCAGGGCTGGTCTTGCTGGACGGCGGAGTGCCCGAAGCCGCGCCGCTGGTGATTGCCAATATCCGCCGGCTGGGGTTCAACCCGCGCCAGATCCGCTGGATTCTGGTCAGCCATGAACATTGGGACCATGCCGGTGCCGTGCCCGAAATCCAGAAGCTTACCGGCGCCCGGATCGTGGCCGGACCGAACCAGCTGAGCGCCCTATCGAGCGGCAAGGCATCGCCAGACGATCCGCAATTGCCCTTCTTCGCCGGGCACGAGTTGCCCCCGCTCAAGGTTGCGCAGACCTTGCGCGATCGCCAGCGGCTTACCGTGGGCGATGTCAGCTTCGTCGCGGTCGCCACCCCGGCGCATTCCCCCGGCTCGACCTCGTGGTACTGGAAGGAATGCGAAGGCGGCGTCTGCCGCACCATCGCCTATGCTGACAGCGTCAGCACACCGGCACCAGACGGCTTCCGGTTTTCCGATCATCCGCCCCGGATCAGGGGGATCGAGGCCGGGCTGACAGCGATTTCCGCCATGCCCTGCGATATCCTGATCACCCCGCACCCGGCCGTGAGCGATCTGCTTCCGCGCTTGTCCGGCGTCAAGCCGCTCGCCCAGCCGGGCGCGTGCCTGGCCTATGCCCGGACCGCGCGGGAAACCTTTACCGCCCGGATCGCGGCGGAGAAGGCGAAGTGAGCTGGAAACTGATCGCTTTTGCCCCACGCGGAGTGATCGAAGCTGCCCTGCTCGCGCACGAAGACGCCTTTGACTGGGATCCCGATATCGTCATCTCGGGAAGCGAAGTGGCCGAGGACCGGCCCGAAGACTGGCAGCTTGAAGCCTGGCTGCCGCGCAAGCCCGGCAAGGCCGACAAGGCGGCGGTGGCCGGGCTGTTTCCCGGCAAGCCCCCGCCGCTGGCGCAGGAAAAGCTGCCTGCGATCGACTGGCTGACCCACAGCCAGCAAGGGCTCGAGCCGATCCGCGCCGGGCGCTTTCACGTCCACACACCCGACCATCCGCCGCTGGGCGAAGCAGGAGTGCGCGATTTCCGCATCCCTGCCAGCCAGGCCTTCGGCACCGGCCAGCACGCAACCACCGCCGGATGCCTCGCCATGCTCAGCCACATGAAGGCGCAGGGACTGGTGGTGCGCAATCTGGCCGATATCGGCACCGGCACCGGCTTGCTCGCCTTTGCCGCGCTGGAGCTTTGGCCGCGCGCGCTGGCCACCGCGAGCGATATCGATGCGGTGTGCATCGGCGTGGTCGAGGACAATGCCCGTGCCAATGGCGTGGCAATGGGCGCCGGTCCGGGCCAGCTGACCATGCTCGCGGCCGATGGAATGGACCATCCGCTCTTGGCGGCGCGCGGCCCCTACGATCTAATTATCGCCAACATCCTTGCCGGGCCGTTGATCGGCTTGGCGCCCGACTTTGCCGGGGCGCTGGTCCCCGGCGGCCACCTGCTGCTGGCGGGGCTGCTCGAAACCCAGGAGGCCCAGGTCCGCCGGGCCTGCCGCCGCGCCGGATTGCGGCTGGCGGCGCGGATGGTCTGCGGCGACTGGTCGATCCTCTGGCTGAGAAAGCGCCGGGCGTGGTGACCGCGTGAGCCTGCGCGATTTCGTGATCCTGGTCGGGATTTGCCTGATCTGGGCCGCCAACAACGTGGTGAGCAAGCTGGTGGTGGGCATGTGGCAGGTGCCGCCGCTGTTCTATGCCGCGCTGCGCTTTGCGATCGTCGCGCTTGCCACCCTGCCCTGGCTGCGGCCGATGCCGCGCCCGCCCTGGCGGATCGTGCTGGTGGGGCTGCTGATGGGCGGCGGGAACTTCGCCTTGCTGTTCATCGGCCTGCAGAGCATCAGCCCGTCCGAAGCGGCGGTAGTGGCCCAGGCCGGGGTACCGATGACCACCCTGCTCTCGATCGCGATGCTGGGCGAGCGGATCCACTGGCGCCGCGCGCTGGGCATCGCGCTGACCTTGGCCGGTGTGCTGCTGGTGGTGTGGGAGCCGGGAATCGCGGTTTCGGCGGGGATGGTAACGATCCTGGCGGCTGCGTTCTCGGGTTCGCTAGGCGCGGTGCTGATGAAGCAGATGGACGAGGTTGCACCGCTGCGCTTTCAGGCCTGGGTGGGGATGAGCAGCCTTGCCCTGCTCTTGCCGCTGAGCGCGCTGCTTGAGCGCCAGGACTGGTTTCATGCCGCCGCTGCTGGCTGGCCCTTCGTTGGCGCGGTGCTGTTTTCGGCGCTGGTCGTCTCCGTGCTGGCGCACACCGCCTATTACGTGCTGATCCAGCGTTATGAGGCGAACCTGCTTTCGCCGCTCACGCTGATCACCCCGCTCGCCACCATCGGCATGGGAATTGCGATCACCGGAGACCGGCTCGAAACGCGCACGATCGCAGGATCGGCCATCGCCCTGATCGGGGTGCTGATCGTGGCGCTGCGCCGCACCGGCGCGCCGATCCCGCAAGCACAGGAGCATTCATGACGGCAATCACCATGCGCAAGGCCGCAGCTTCGGATCTGCCCGCGATTGTGGCGCTGCTGGCCGACGATCCGCTTGGTCAGGGGCGCGAAACGGCCACAGGCTTGCTCGATCGCGGATACCGCGATGCCTTCGCCGCGCTCGATGTCAGCCCCGATCAGCTGCTTGCAGTGGCCGAACTCGACGGCAAGGTCGTGGGCACGATGCAGCTCTCGTTTCTGCCCGGGCTATCCCACAAGGGCGCCTGGCGCGGACTGATCGAGGCAGTGCGGATCGCCGCGCCGCTGCGCTCGCAGGGTCTGGGCGCAGAGATGATCGCCTGGGCGCTCGACCGCTTTCGCGAACGCGGCTGCCGGATCGCGCAGCTCACCACCCACAAGTCACGCGAAAAAGCCCACCGGTTCTATGACCGGCTGGGCTTCAGGCAATCGCACTTCGGCTACAAGCTGGAGCTTTAGAGCCTGTCCTGATTAGGTGGAGGCTCTAGTTGGCCGCCTGGGCGGTGGCATCGGCCACCTTGGTCGCGGTATCGTTGTAGCTGCTCTGCACTTCGGAGCCGAGATTGCCAACCGAGGCCAGCAGCCCCACCACCATCAGCCCGAGAATCAATGCAAGCTCAACCGCGGCAGCACCGCGCACATTGCCAAGAAGTTTCTTCATCGCCTTCATGATCCGACCCCTTTGCGGATGCAATTCCGTGGCTGGATCAATAGTTTGATAAGGTTAATTCGGAGTAACCACGCATCTACCCGGCATTGCGCACGATTTCCGCCCAGGCCGCCTCGTCGATCACCGCGATTCCCAGTTCCTGCGCCATCTTGAGCTTTGACCCCGCACCGGGCCCGGCCACGACCAGATCGGTCTTGGCCGAGACCGTCCCGGCGGCGCGCGCACCCAGGCGTTCGGCCTGGGCCTTGGCTTCGTCGCGGCTCATCGTTTCAAGCGCGCCGGTGAAGACCACGGTCTTGCCGGCGACCGCGCTGTCGCGGGTTTCGACCAAGTAGGGCGGCGGGGAAACTTCGTGCAGGATATCCTCCCACACGGCAACGTTGTGCTGCTCATGGAAAAAGTCGCCCAGCGCCTCGACCACGGCGGGGCCGATCCCGTCGATTGCCGTGAGCTCGGCAAGGGCCTCTTCCGCGCCCCGCATCGCCTGTTCGGCTGCCCGGCGCAATTCGGCCAGACTTGCGAACCGCTTCATCAGATCGCGCGCGGTTACCGCGCCGACATGACGGATGCCCAGGCCAAACAGCAACCGCGCGGCATCGGGCGAACGGCGCGCCTCGATCGCGGCGAGCAGGTTGTCGACCGACTTTTCCTTCCAACCCTCGCGCCCAAGGATCTCTTCGCGCCGCTTTCTCAGCCGGAAGATGTCCGCCGGGCTTTCCAGCCAGCCGAGCGCGAAGAACTCGTCGATGGTTTTCTCCCCCAGCCCGTCGATATCGAGCGCGGCGCGGCTGACGAAATGCTTGAGCCGTTCGGTGCGCTGCGCCGGGCAGATCAGCCCGCCGGTGCAGCGCACATCGACCTCGCCCTCCTCCGCCACCGCCTCGCTGCCGCATTCGGGGCAGTGATCGGGGAAGGCATAGACTGCGCGCGGTTCCGCGCGGGTGAGGTTTTCGACCACCTGCGGGATCACGTCGCCCGCGCGCTGGATCACCACCCGGTCCCCCGGACGCACCCCCAGCCGGGCGATCTCGTCGCGGTTGTGCAGGGTGACGTTGGAGACCATCACCCCGCCCACCGAGACCGGATGGAGCCGCCCCACCGGAGTGAGCTTGCCGGTGCGGCCAACCTGAATGTCGATCGCCTCGAGCGTAGTTTCGGCCCGCTCGGCCGGAAACTTGTGCGCGATCGCCCAGCGCGGCGCCTTGGCGACAAAGCCCAGCCGCTCTTGCCAGTCGAGCCGGTCAACCTTGTAGACCACCCCGTCGATGTCATGCGGCAGCTCGGAGCGGGCGTGCTCGATCGCGCGGTAATGATCCAGCATCGCCCCCAGCGAAGCGCAGCGTTTGAGCAGCGGCGAGACCGGCACGCCCCATCCGGCAATGCGCTGCATCATCGCAAACTGGCTCGCTTCGGGCACCGCGCTTGCCGCGCCCCAGCCCCAGGCAAGGAAGCGCAGGGGGCGGCTGGCGGTCACTGCCGCGTCCTTCTGGCGCAGCGATCCCGCTGCGGCGTTGCGCGGATTGGCGAAGATCTTGCCCCCGGCTGCTTCTTGCGCCGCGTTGAGCGCCAGGAAATCGGCCTTGGCCATGAACACCTCGCCACGCACCTCGAACAGCGCAGGCACCTCGCCGCTCAGGCGGCGCGGGATGTCGGCGATGGTCAGTACATTGGGCGTCACGTCCTCGCCCACCTCGCCGTCGCCGCGGGTGGCGGCGCGGACCAATTGCCCGTGTTCATAACGCAGCGAGCAGGACAGGCCGTCGATCTTGTCTTCCGCGGTCATCGCCAGTTCGGCATCCTCCGGCAGGGCAAGGAAGCGCCGCACCCGGGCAAGGAAGTCGGCCACGTCCTCGCCCGAAAAGGCGTTGTCGAGGCTGAACATGCGGCTCTCATGGCGCACCTTGGTGAGCGGCGAGGCGGCAACATCGTGGCCGACCTTGCGGCTCGGGCTGTCCTCACGGATCAGATGCGGGAAAGCCACCTCCAGCGCGGCATTTCGGCGCACCAGCGCGTCATAGTCCGCGTCGGAAATTTCGGGCGAATCCTCGGCATGATAGAGCCGGTTGTGATGCGCGATCTGGCGCGCCAGTCGCATCAGCTCGTTCGCGGCCTCGGCTTCGGAAAGGTTCTCGATTTCCATCCGGCCTCCCTAGGCCCGCGCCAGCACGGTGACCACCATTTCGCGGCGGGGGGAAAAGCCGAGCGACTGGTAGAGCCGGATCGCCGAAATGTTGCCGGCATAGGAATGGAGAAACGGCGTATCGCCGCGCGCGACAAGGCCGGCCATGACCGTGCGGATCAGCCCGGCGGCCAGCCCCTGGCCGCGATAGTCGGGCAGAGTGCAGACCCCCGAAACCTCGGCCAGACCTTCACCCGGGCGCATCCGCTCACCCGCCATCGCCACCAGCCGGCCGTGGCGGCGGATGCCGTGGAAGGTGCCATAGTGCCGGGTCAACTCGCCCCACGGCCCCGGCTCGGTGGCATAGGCCAGCGCAGCCATCTCTGCCGCATCGTCTTCGCCCAGCACCACCGCTTCCACGTCGCCCGGCTGCGGCGGCACGGGCGCTTCGGCCACCATCTGCAGGAGCGGCGCGGTGCGCACGATCCGCGCTCCGGGCGGCACAGGCCATTCCTTTGGCTCGACCAGCCAGAGCACGTCGCGATCCCCCTCCAGCAAGGCTCCGAGCCCGGTCTGCGCCTCGGCCGAGGCATCGCGAGCGGCTGCGAAAGGCCCATATCCTGGGTCGATCCGCAGCGCCCGCGCATCGCCGCGCGCCAGCCCCGCCTGGCGTCCGGTGAGCATGTTCCAGACCGGGCGATCGAGAGGATGGTCCACTTCTACACCCCCTCGAGCAAGCGATCGGCCTGGGCACGGGCTTCGGGCGTGATTTCCGCGCCGGAGAGCATTCGGGCGATTTCCTCCTGCCGTCCGGCCTCGTCGAGCAGGCTTACCGAGGTGCGGGTGACAGTGCCCTCGCTCGATTTGGCGATGACGTAGTGCTGCTGCCCGCGCGCGGCGACCTGCGGGCTGTGGGTGACGGCCAGCAGCTGCCCTTGCACGGCCAGCCGCGCCAGCCGCTCGCCGATCGCGCTGGCAACCGCGCCGCCCACCCCGCGATCGATCTCATCGAAGATCACCGTGGCCGCTCCGCCCTCTTCCGCGAGCGCCACTTTCAGCGCGAGGATGAAGCGCGAAAGCTCGCCCCCGCTGGCGATCTTGGCGAGCGGGGCGAAATCGGCGCCGGGGTTGGTCGAGATCAGGAATTCGACCCGGTCGATCCCGGCGGCTGCCCATTGCTCCTCGGGCAGCCGCGTCAGCGCGGTGCGAAACCGCGCGGCATCGAGCTTGAGCGGCGCCAGCTCGCCCGCCACCGCCGTATCGAGCCGCTGCGCGGCGGAATGACGCACTGCCGACAGCGCCTCCGCCCGTTCGCAGTATGCGTCTCGCGCATCCCGCGCCGCCACCTCTAGCCCGGCCAGCTCCGCCTCGCCGCTCGCGATCGCATCGAGCTCGCCGCGCATCGCGCGCATCCGCGCGGGCAGATCGTCAACCTGGCACTGGTGTTTGCGCGCGGCGGCGCGCAGATCGAACAGGCGGGTTTCGATCCGGTCAAGCGCGGCGGGATCGTGGGCCAGGGCTTCGGCCGCGCGCTCCAGCCGGTCCTCGGCCTCGCCCGCCTCGATCACCGCACGGTCAAGCGCGGCGAGCGCCTCGGCCAGCAGCGGATGCTCCCCAGCGATCCGGTCAAGCCGCCGCGCCGCGCCGCGCAGCGTGGCAAGCGCCGAATCCGATCCCGCCCACAGCATCTGCAAGACGGCGAGATCGTCGGTCAGCTTCTCGCCCTTCTGCATCGCGGCGCGGGCCTCGGCGAGCTGCTGCTCCTCGCCCTCGGCCGGTTCGAGCGCGGTCAGCTCGGCCAGATGGGCCAGCAGCAGGTCACGGTCAGCCCCGGACTTGACGATCCGGGCGCGCGCCGCTCTAAGAGCCTCCTCGGCTCCGCGCCAGGCATTCCACGCCGCCTCCACCGCAGCAATATCGCCGCGTGCGTAGCGATCGAGCAGCGCCCGGTGCCCGCGCGGGTTGACCAGGCCGCGATCGTCGTGCTGGCCGTGCAGTTCGACCAGATGGGATGACAGTTCGCGCAGAAGCGCGGCGCCGACCGCCTGATCGTTGATGAAGGCCTTCGATCCGCCATCGGCACGGACCCGGCGCTTGACGATCAGTGCCTCGCCCGGCTCGACGTCCACCTCGGCCTCGGCCAGGATCGCGCGGATCGGCGCGGGCATGGCGGCAAACTCGAAGCTGGCGGAAACGCTGGCCTGATCCGCTCCGGCGCGGACCAGCGCGGTTTCCGCGCGCGCGCCCAGCGCCAGACCCAATGCATCGAGCAGGATCGACTTGCCCGCCCCGGTCTCCCCGGTCAGCACGCCCAGCCCGCCCGCGAACTCCAGTTCGAGCGCGTCGATCAGCACGACATTGCGGATGGCGAGGCGGGTCAGCATGTTCGCGCACTGTTCTAACGCGCGAATGCCCCGCCGTCACGGCCAAAGCGACGGTTTTTCCGCCACTGTCACAGCTCCGTCACATCGCCACACAAGTGCAACGCAAGCCGGGCAGAGCGATCTCAACCGAGGCTGAAATGGCGGAAATCGGATGGCGAATCGTTCCGGCAAGACCCTACCATCGTGGCTCGACCTGCCCGAGCCGCGCTCGTTCCGCCCCAAGCGGCGTTATCGCACGGTGTGGATCTCCGACATTCACCTGGGCACCCGCGGCTGCAACGCCGAACTGCTGCTCGACTTCCTGCGCGCGACCGAGTGCGAGACGCTCTATCTGGTGGGCGACATCGTCGATGGCTGGCGACTGCGCAAGGGCTGGTACTGGCCCGATGCGCACAACGAGGTGGTGCGCCGCCTGCTCAAGATGGCGCACCGCGGCACCCATGTGGTGCTGGTGGCGGGCAATCACGACGAAATGCTGCGCCCCTATGCAGGCATGAGTTTCGGCGGGGTGGAGGTGGCGCTCGAGGCGATCCACACCACCGCCGACGGGCGACGCCTGCTGGTCACCCACGGCGACGGGTTCGACGCGGTGGTACTCTATGCCCGCTGGCTCGCCTTTCTGGGCGACAAGGCCTATTCGCTGCTGCTGCGGCTCAACGTGGTGCTCAACGCGGTGCGGCGCCGCTTCAAGCTGCCCTACTGGTCGCTTTCGGCTTACCTCAAGAAGCGGGTCAAGAACGCGGTCCAGTTCATCGGCGCCTTCGAGGAGGCCGTGGCCCATGCCGCGCGCGACCGGCAGGTCGATGGCGTGGTCTGCGGCCATATCCATTCCGCTGAGATCCGCCAGATCGGCGAAATCACCTATTACAACGACGGCGACTGGGTCGAAAGCTGCACCGCATTGGTCGAGGACCGGGCGGGCACGATCAGCATCGTCGATTGGGCCGAGGAGCACCGCATGGCTGCGCAGCGCCCCGCCTTCACACCCGAAACGGCCATCGAAATGGAAGAGGAACAGGCATGAGAATCGCGATCTGCACCGACGCATGGCACCCCCAGGTCAACGGCGTGGTCCGTTCGCTGGCGATGACGGTGAACCTGCTGATCGAGCGCGGCCATGAGGTTGAGCTGATCACTCCGTCGCAGTTCCGCACCATGCCCCTGCCCGGCTACAGCGAAATCCGCCTGGCCATGGCACCGCGTTTCGGCACCCGCCGCGCACTGGGCCATTTTGCGCCTGATGTGGTGCATATCGCCACCGAAGGGCCGATCGGATGGAGCGCGCGCGGCTGGTGCCTGGCGCACAAGGTGCCCTTCACCTCGGCCTTTCACACGCGCTTTCCCGACTATGCCGCAGTTCGAACCGGGCTCAGCCCGGAGCGGTTCTGGCCCCTGATCCGCCGCTTCCACGCTCCTTCGCGCGCGATCCTGGTTTCGACCCCCTCGCTGGCGCGCGAGCTGGAAGAACGCGGACTGCCGCAGACCCGGCTGTGGAGCCGCGGGATCGACCGCAGCCTGTTCCATCCCGGCCACGCCCCTTTGCCCGAGCTTGCAGTGCTGCCCGGCCCGGTTCAGCTCTATGTCGGGCGGGTCGCCTCGGAAAAGAACCTTCCCGCCTTCCTCGATGCCACCGTGCCGGGAACCAAGGTGGTGGTGGGCGACGGACCCGATCTCGCCGCGCTCAAGGCGCGCTATCCCCAGGTCCGCTTTCTGGGCGCGCTGCAGGGCGAGCAGCTGGCGCGGGCCTATTGTTCGGCCGATGTGTTCGTCTTCCCGAGCCGCACCGATACCTTTGGGCTGGTACTGATCGAGGCGCTGTCATGCGGGCTTCCGGTTGCCGCCTATCCGGTGCAGGGCCCGCTCGACATCATCGGGCGCGAGGGCCGCGGCCCGTGCCGCGATCTGCCCGCGACGGTCGGCGCGCTCGACGAGGACCTGTCGCTGGCAATCCGCAAGGCGCTGCGGCTCGATCCGCTCGCCGCGGCGGTTGTCGGCGCGGGATACAGCTGGGACAAGGCCACCGACCAGTTTGCCGCGGCATTGCGCGAGGCAGCTCGTCCTCTGGCCGAAGTGGCTATGCCGCCAGCGTTTCCGCAAATGGCGGTTCCAGCTTGATCGGATCGGCCAGGGTCATCCGGTCAAGCATGGCCGCCATTTCATCACGCAGGGTCAGCATCAGGCTGCGCAGACGGCATTCGGACTCGGGCAAACAGTTTTCGCAATGCTCGTGCGCGTTGCGGCTGGCGCAGGGCACCAGCGCGACGCTGCCCCGCGTCAGCCGGATGATGTCGCCATAGCGGATGTCGACCGGGGGCAGCGCCAGCTCGTAACCGCCATCGCGCCCGCGGTGCGAGGCAACGAGCCCGTCGCGCACCATCTGGCTAAGGATCACGGTCAGGAACTTGCGCGGGATATTCTGCGCCTCGGCAATCGCATCGAGCCGCACCGGCCCCCTGCCCCAGTTATCGGCAAGGTGCTGAAGCGCACGGATCGAATAGCGGGTCTTTTGCGAAAGCATGGCTGACGCGCACAGAGCGCCGCCGGACAGAAAATGTCAACCGGAGAAGTAGAGACCTGGCAAAATCAGCGCGCAGCCGTGTTCGGGGCGTGCTTCTGCATCAGCTTGTAGGCCTTTTGATACCACTCGCTGCCGGGATAGTTGGCGCCCAGCACTGATGCGTACTTTTGCGCCTCTTCGGTCGCGCCCACCGACAGGCTGGTTTCCACCAGACGATAGAGTGCCTCGGGCGCGTGGCTGGTGGTCTGGTACTTCTCGACCACGTTGCGGAACCGCAGGTCGGCCGCAAGCCAGCGTCCCGCGCGCTCATAATAGCGGCCAATCTGCATTTCCTTGCCAGCCAGGTGATCGTTGACCAGATCGATCTTGAGCCGGGCATCGGCGGCATAGCGCGTGGCGGGATAGCGCCGCACCACCTCGGTCAGCGCATCGAGCGCCTGCTGGGTGGTCTTCTGATCGCGATCGACGTCGCTGATCTGCTCGTAATAGCACAGCGCCACGAGATAATAGGCGTAGGGCGCATCGCGGTTGCCCGGGTGGATCGAGAGGAAGCGCTGCGAAGCCTGGATCGACTTGGTGTAATCGCGCGCGACGTAATAGGAAAAGGCGCTCATCAACTGGGCGCGGCGGGCCCAGGGCGAATAGGGATGCTGACGCTCCACCTCGTCGAACAGCGCGGCGGCAACCTGGGTATCGCCGCGATCGAGCTTGTCCTTGGCGGCAACGTAGAGCGTATCGACATCGCGCGCGACGAAGGCGGTGTCCTTGGCCTTGTTGCCCTTGCCCGCACAACCGGCGGTGAGCAGCAGCGCGGTGGCTGCGGTGGCGAAAACGGCGAGCTTGAGCGGCGAACGGGCTTGCATGGTGATGGCCTATAGCCAGAGCTTGGCTGAACGCCAAGTGAAGTTGCTCGGTTTTACCGATCGGACGGTCGCAACCGGGCACCAACCTGGCGGCGAAGGTCCGTGGCGCGCGGCCTAGCCGCGCTCCATCGCCTCGGCGACGAGCTGGGGGACCGACGGATCCTCGATCGTCGGCGGGATTTGCCACTCTTCGCGATCGGCGATCTTGCGCAGCAGATTGCGCAGGATCTTGCCCGAACGGGTCTTGGGCAGAGCGGGGACCTCGAACGCGGTCTTCAGCGCGGCAACCGCCCCCAGTTCGTGCCTTACCGCACCAATCACCCGCTGGCGCAGCGAGCCGTCATTGGCGGCGCCCGCCCGCGCAACCACGAAGGCGACGGGAATCATCCCCTTGATCGCATCGCGCGCGCCGATCACAGCGCATTCGGCAACCCCGTCCTGCTGGGCAACGATCTGTTCCATCTGCCCGGTCGAAAGGCGGTGCCCGGCGACATTGATGATATCGTCGGTGCGGCCCATGATGTTGAGGAAGCCCTCTGCGTCGAAATGGCCCGCATCGCCGGTTTCGTACCAGCCGGGGAATGTGGCGAAATTCTTGGCGAAACCGCTGGAATTGTTCCACAGGGTTCGAAAGGCGCCGGGCGGCAGGGGAGCCTTGACCGCCACCGCCCCGCTTTGCCCGGCAGCAACGGGCTTGCCCTCTTCATCGAGGATTTCGAACTGGTATCCCGGCACCGGAAAGCCCGCGCTGCCCCTCTTGCGGCGAAGATCGCCGAGGCCATAGCACGAGGCGACCCCGGGCCAGCCAAGCTCGGTCTGCCACCAGTGGTCGATCACCGGCAGTCCGCTCTGCTCTTCGAGCCAGGCGATGGTGTCCGGGTCGGCGCGCTCGCCGGCAAGGAAGATCACGCGGCAGGCGCCGGTGCCGATTTCCTTGAGGAAGGCAGCATCGGGATCTTCCTTGCGCACAGCGCGGATCGCGGTGGGTGCGGTGAAGAAGGACTTGACCCCATGGCGGCTCATCACCCGCCAGAAGGTGCCCGGATCGGGCGTGCCGACCGGCTTGCCTTCGAACAGCACGGTGGTCGCGCCGACCAGCAGCGGAGCATAGACGATATAGCTGTGGCCCACGACCCAGCCCACGTCGCTCGCCGCCCAGAAGGGATCGCCCGCGCCGATGCCGTAGATGTTCTCCATCGACCAGGCGAGCGCGACGGCGTGGCCGCCGTTCTCGCGCACCACGCCCTTGGGGGTTCCGGTGGTGCCCGAGGTGTAGAGGATGTAGAGCGGATCGTCCGCGGCCATACGCGCGCAGGGAGGGACGGGATCGGCTGCGCTCGCCTGGCGCAATTCCTGCCAGTCGCTGTCGCGGCCATCGATGAGATCGGCCAGAAGCCTGTCACGCTGAAAAACCACCACCCGCTCGACCGGGTGAGCGGCCAGCGCAAGCGCCTCGTCGACCATCGGCTTGTAGGCGATGGTGCGCGCGCCCTCTATCCCGCAGCTGGCGGTCAGCAGGACGCGGGGCGTGGCATCGTCGATTCGCTTGGCAAGTTCGAGCGGCGCGAAGCCGCCGAATACCACCGAATGAATTGCCCCGATCCGGGCGCAGGCCAGCATCGCGAAAACGGTTTGCGGGATCATCGGCATATAAAGGATGACCCGGTCCCCCGCTACCACTCCCAGCGAGGCAAGCATCGCCGCCACCTGCCCGACTTCGTCCTGAAGCTGGGCATAGCTGAACGCGGCAACGGTGTCCGTCACCGGGCTGTCATAGACCAGCGCCGTGGCATCGCCGCGCCCCGCCGCGACGTGCCGGTCGATGCAGTTGTATGCGGTGTTGAGCGTTGCACCCGGAAACCAGCCGCGTCGATCGTCCCAGCCGCGTGCCGGCGCATCGAACCAGTCGATCTTGCCGGCGGCATCGAGCCAGAACTGCTCGGGCTGCGCGATGCTGGCGCGCCAGGCTTGCTCGTATGCTTCACTCATGCCGGCACACTCCGGTGGTTATCGGAAGGTCTTGGACAGGATTACCAAGGTCGGCTCGCTTTCGAAAGGTTCTGGCACGAAGCCCTTCTCGCGCTCAAGCTCGATCGCGGCATGGTTCTCGCGGCTTTCGATCGCGATAACCCGGCGCACACCGCGCGCCTCGGCCTCGCGCCCGAGATGATCGAGCAGCGCCCAGCCCACCCCCTTGCCGCGATAGTCGGCGCGCACCGAAACCGCGATCTCGCCGGTATCCATCGCCTTGTCGCAGGCGAGCAGCGCCGAGCCGACGATTTCGCCGTTGGTATCATCGAAGGCCAGGAAGCTTTCCGACTGGAAATGATCGGCGTGGATCAGGGGTTCGAGCTGTTCATGGCTGACATGGCGGGCGGCGGAGAAGAAGCGAAACCGGCGATCGTCATCGCTGACCTGGTCGAAGAATGCGGCAAGCAGCGCCTCGTCGCTTTCCCGCGCCGGTCGCACGTCAAGGATGATGCCGGAGCGGGTCTTGAGCTGGGTAGTCATCGTCGTCTCCATGATAAGCCAGATATGCGCTGCCCCGGGTGGCCGCGCCGCGCCTTGATCGTAAGAAAGGCGCGGCGCTTTTCCCCGGGGATGCGATCCTAGGCGTCGATGTTCCGCTTGAAGGTTTCAGGCAGGAACAAGAGGCCGATCACCACCGTCGCCGCGGCGATCACCACGGGATACCAGAGCCCGTAGTAGATATCGCCCTTGGCAGCGACCATCGCAAAGGCGGTGGTTGGCAGGAACCCGCCGAACCAGCCGTTGGCGATGTGATAGGGCAGCGACATCGAAGTGTAGCGGATCCGGCTGGGGAACAGCTCCACCAGCATCGCCGCGATCGGTCCATAGACCATGGTCACCAGCAGCACGAGGTAGAACAGGATGCCGATGGCCTTGGGCTTGTTGATCTGCGCCTTGTCGGCGAAGAACACCAGCTTGGCGGCCTTGGGATCCTTGGCTGCGGCGGGGTTTTCCTTGATCGGATAGCCCGCGTCCTTGAGCGCGGTGGTAAGCGCTCCGCCAAAAGCCTTGATCGCATCGGCGCGTTCTGTGCCGGTCACCTGCGCGGGATCGGGAACCGCGATCACCTTGTCGCCCACCGAAACCGAGGCAACCGTTCCGGCCGGGGCTTCGATATTGACATAGTTGAGGCCGTTCTTGGCGAAATAGGCCTTGGCGATATCGCAGCTCGAGCCATCGAACTTGTTCTTGCCGATCGGGTCGAACTGGAACGAGCATTCGCCAGGTGCCGCAGTGACCGAGACCGGGCTGTTGATCGTGGCCGCATTCAGCGCCGGGTTGGCCGCTTCGGACAAGGCATGGAATGCCGGGAAGTAGGTCAGCACCGCCAGGGCGCAACCGCCCAGGATGATGAACTTGCGCCCGATCCGGTCCGACAGCCAACCCCAGAATACGAAGAACGGGGTGCCCAGCAGCAGCGCGGTGGCGATCAGGATGTTGGTGGTGGCGCCATCGACCTTCATGGTCTTTTCAAGGAAGAACTGGGCATAGAACTGCCCACCATACCAGACCACGGCCTGGCCCATCCCCGCGCCGAACAGGCAGATCAGCACGTATTTGAGGTTGCTCCACTTGCCGAACGCTTCGGTCAGCGGGGCCTTCGAGGTGGTGCCTTCGTCCTTCATCTTCTGGTAGACCGGGCTCTCGTTGAGCTGCATGCGGATCCACATCGAGACCATCAGCAGCACGATCGAGATAAGGAACGGCACGCGCCAGCCCCAGGCGGCGAAGCTTTCCTCACCCATCCAGGTGCGGAAACCCAGCACCACCAGCAGCGCTGCAAACAGCCCGAAGGTGGCGGTGATCTGGATGAAGCTGGTGTAAAGGCCGCGCTTGTTGTTGGGGGCGTGTTCGGCAACGTAGGTCGCCGCGCCGCCGTATTCGCCGCCCAGCGCCAGTCCCTGGACGATCCGCAGCAGCACCAGCACCACCGGAGAGGCAACCCCCCAGCTGTCGTAGCCGGGCAGAAGGCCGACGATGAAGGTTGACATGCCCATCAGGCCCATGGTGACCAGGAAGGTGTTCTTGCGCCCGACCATGTCGCCGATCCGCCCGAACACGATCGCCCCGAACGGTCGAACCGCAAAGCCCGCCGCGAAGGCCCCCAGCGCCAGAATGAAGCCGGTGGTTTCGTTGACGCCCGCGAAGAACACCTTCGAGATGAAGGTGGCGAGAAGGCCGTAGAGATAAAAATCGTACCATTCGAACACCGTGCCCAGCGAGCTGGCGGTGATCACCAGCTTCTCGTCGTGGGTCGCCTTGTGGTGCTTGGGCATGGCAGCCACTTCGGCCGCCGATTCATGGAAATCCATTGTCCCTCTCCTGTTGTTATTTCGTCAGAAGCTGTATTTCGCGGCTACTTCGACCCGGTCGGTCGAGCCATCGGCGCCGTTGACCAGCTCGCGCTCGCCGTGGCGGTACTCGATCCCCAAGTCGATGTTCTTGACCGGTGAGTAGAACAGGTTGGCGGCGGCGCTCCAGGCCTTCTTGTTGAAGGTGGCGATATTGGCCAGGGCCAGGCTGTCGGAATAGTCGATGTTTTGATAGCTGCCCATCAGGTTGGCCCGCACGCCCGGTGCCAGCGGCACCCGAACCGCCCCGATCAGCGCCAGAACGTTGACCGATTCAAGCTTGTTGGTGGCGGGCACGTAAACCGCGTCGGGGGCGAAGTTCAGCCCGATGTAGCGGCTGGCGTTCTGACCATAAGTGACCATGAAACGCGCATCGCCGGTCTTGGCATCGTTGAAGAACAGCTTGCCGCCAAGGCTGACTGCATAGCCGCCGGTGGTGGTGGCAACACCCGCATTCTCCGCCCGCACCTGGCGGACCAGTCCGGCGAGCGAGAGCTCGTGGCGCTTGCCGGTCAAGGCCAGGCGGGCGGTGAAATCGGGCATGTGGTCGTCGCCGTTCTCGATCAGCGAGGGCGAACCCAGATTGGCCGTGCCGGATTCGGGATTCTCCACGCCCAGATGCAGAGTGGCACCCTTGCCCAGCGGCGCGCTGTAGCGGATCAGCGGCTGGCGGACAAAGACCGTGCCTTCCGCGCCGCCGACGTAGTCGGTGCTTTCGGGAAGCGCGCCGGTGTACTGGAAGGTCGACCAGTCCTGCCCGAAGGTCCAGCGGTCGATCATCATATAGGCCCGGCGCAGCGCCAGATTGTAACCGTTGGTGGTGCGCTGCGAGCCCTGGGTTCCGGGCGAGGTCTGGAAATCGACCTCAAGGTATCCCTTGACGCTGTGCCCCGAAACCGCGGTGTCGAGGTTGAGCCAGAAGCGCGATTGCTTGGCGGTGAAGTCCGTCACCCGGCTTGCCGGCCCGGTGCCGGTGGGGATGGTCTGGGGAAGGTAGAAATCGCGGCCAAGCGAATTGGTCGCCACTTCGCCTTCGGAATAGCGCGTGCTCGCCGCCAGCAGCTTGAGATAGCCGCCAAGCTTGAAGGTGGTCGCCCCGGACTTGAAGCCATCGGGCTGGGCCACCGGCGCGGGGGCAGGCTTGCTTTCAAGCGCGGCCAGGCGGGTGTCGGTTGCCCGGGCCTGGGTTTCGGCGGCCTGGGCGCGGGCTTCGGCCTGTTCGGCGCGAATCCGCAATTGTTGGTTTTCCTGGCGCGCGGATGCCAGATCGCCGCGCAATTCGGTCATCTCGGCTTCGAGCCGGTCGAGCCGGTCTTCGACCGATGCCGCTTTCGCCCAGGCATGTTGCGGGGCGACGAGCGCGGAGGCAGCCAGCAGACCGCCGATCACCGCTTTCCTTGCGATATCCATTTTGGTCGCGTCCGTCAAGGTGGTGTAATTTCGGCTGTGGCCGTGGGCCATCGTCAGGCGGCTTTGGCGGTGATGTGTAGGGGCTGATTTTCCTCCTCGATCATGGGTTGGTTGAGTTCGGCCATGCCTTCGATCTGCATGTATCGGTGCTGGAGCTGCCACTCGTCGTTCTGCTCCATCAGCACAGCCCCGACGAGGCGGATGATGCTGTCTTCGTTCGGGAAGATTCCGACGACGTCGGCGCGGCGCTTGACCTCCTTGTTGAGCCGCTCGAGCGGATTGGTTGAGTGTAACTTCGTGCGGTGCTGGGTGGGAAAGCCGGTGTAGGCGAGCACGTCGGTTTCGGCCTCGTCCATGCAGGCGCCGAGCTTGGGCCAACGGGTGCGCAACTGGTCGGCGACCTGTCGCCAGACCTGCGTTGCGCTTTTCTGATCGGGCTGCAGGAAGACCTGGCGGATCGCGGCGGCGACGACAGTGTTCTGGCCCTTGGGCACATAGGACAGGGCATTGCGCATGAAGTGCACCCGGCAGCGCTGCCAGGTGGCGCCCATGACGCGGGTGATCGCGCCCTTGAGGCCCTCGTGAGCATCGGAGATGACCAGCTTCACGCCGGTAAGACCGCGCCGAACAAGGTCCTTCAGGAAGTCGGACCAGAAGACCTCCGCTTCCGAGGGGCCGATATGCAGGCCGACGATCTCGCGCCGGCCCTCGGTGTTGACGGCCATGGCGATTATTGCGGCAACGCTGATGATCCGCCCGCCTTCGCGTACCTTGAGATAGGTGGCATCGAGCCAGAGATACGGCCATTCGCCGGTGAGCGGGCGTTTCAGAAAGGCATGGACGCGCTCGTCAATGTCCTTGCAAAGCTTGGAGACGGTGGACTTGGAGATGCCGGTCATGCCCATGGCCTGGACGAGTTCATCGACCCGCCGGGTGCTGACCCCGCCGATCCACGCTTCCTGGATCACCGCAACCAGCGCTTTCTCGACCATCTTGCGGGGCTCAAGGAAGCCCGGAAAGTAGGACCCAGCACGCAGCTTGGGGATTTTCAGGTTCAGCGTGCCTACCCGGGTATCCAGCGAACGGTCGCGATAGCCGTTGCGCCAGGTCGCGCGCTCGCTGCTGCGTTCGTGGCGACCCGCGCCGATCAGGCCATCAACGTCGGCCTCCATGATCAGCTGCAGCACGTTCTCGGCGATGGTGCGCAAAAAATCCGGTTGGCCGCCCTTCGCAGCAAGCTCTTCGATCAGTAATCTGTCCTCGGTCATCGGGAACTCCTCTTCGTCACGGTTGAAGTGTGCAAACTCCACCATAACGATGAACCCGGTGGCCACCAGCGACGCCGCATTCCGGGGTGGGGCATGCCCCACCCCGGAATACACCATCGCCTACACCGGAAATTACACCACGAGCGCGGACGCTAACTCCATTTTCCTCTCCTTGCATGCCCGATCCTTTGGCGGATTCGGTGCGATGCCCGGTGATGCCCGCGAGTGAACGGCGTGAGCAGAGCGACCAAGGTCGCAGGCCTACGACCAAAGTCTAAGCTCGCTTTGGAAGCGGGCCTTGGCTAGGTTCGGGCTAACGGCCGGAGGCCAGAAAACAGTACGGAGAGGAAGGATACAGATGAGCGAGGCGGTTTATCCGGTTCCGGCTGACTGGAGCGAGAAAGCACTGGTAAACGAGGAGCGGTATCAGGAAATGTACCGCGCCTCGATCGAGGATCCCGAGGCGTTCTGGCGCGCAGAGGGCCAGCGGCTCGACTGGATCAGGCCCTTCACCGCGGTCAAGCAGACCAGCTTCAACGAGGCCGATTTCGGGATCAGATGGTTCGCCGACGGCACCCTCAACCTCGCCGCCAATGCGCTTGACCGGCATCTTGCCCAGAACGGCGATACGACCGCGATCATCTGGGAGCCCGACAGCCCCGACGAACCGGCCCGGCACATCTCCTACCGCGAACTTCATGCCGAAACCTGCCGCTTCGCCAACCTGCTCAAGGCGCGCGGGGTGAAGAAGGGCGATCGGGTAACGATCTATCTGCCGATGGTGCCCGAGGCGGCAGTGGCGATGCTCGCCTGCGCCCGGATCGGCGCGATCCATTCGGTGGTGTTCGGCGGGTTCAGCCCGGATTCGCTCGCCAGCCGGATCGAGGACTGCGACAGCACCGTTGTGCTGACCGCCGACGAGGGGCTGCGCGGGGGCAAGGCCGTGCCGCTGAAGGCCAATGTCGACGAAGCGTTGCTCAAGCTGCCCAGCGTGGAAACCGTGATCGTGCTGCGGCGCACCGGCGGCAACGTGGCGATGGTGCCAGGCCGCGACGTCGACTGGCACGAAGGCGTGGCGGCCCAGTCCGCCGATTGCCCGCCCGAGGAGATGAACGCAGAGGATCCGCTGTTCATCCTCTATACCTCGGGCTCCACCGGCAAGCCCAAGGGCGTGCTGCACACCACCGGCGGCTACGGCGTCTGGGCCTCGATGACCCACCAGTACGTGTTCGATTACCGCCCGGGGCAGATCTATTGGTGCACCGCCGACGTTGGCTGGGTCACCGGGCACAGCTACATCGTCTACGGGCCGCTGATCAACGGCGCGACCACGCTGATGTTCGAAGGGGTGCCCAGCTACCCCGACGCGAGCCGGTTCTGGCAGGTGATCGACAAGCACAAGGTCGAAATCTTCTACACCGCCCCCACCGCGCTGCGCGCACTGATGCGCGAGGGCGACGATTTCGTCACCCGCACCAGCCGCTCCAGCCTGCGGCTGCTGGGATCGGTGGGCGAGCCGATCAACCCCGAGGCGTGGGAATGGTATCACCGCGTGGTGGGCGACGGGCGCTGCCCGATCGTCGACACCTGGTGGCAGACCGAAACCGGCGGGGTGCTGATCAGCCCGCTGCCCGGCGCCACCGCGCTCAAGCCCGGCTCGGCAACCAAACCGTTCTTCGGGGTCCAGCCGATGCTGGTCGACAACGAGGGCATTCCGATCGAGGGACCGGGCGACGGCTGCCTGGTCATCACCGACAGCTGGCCGGGGCAGATGCGCACCGTGTGGGGCGATCACGAACGCTTCTTCCAGACCTATTTCAGCACCTTCAAGGGACTCTACTTCACCGGCGACGGCTGTCGCCGGGATCCGGACGGCTATTACTGGATCACCGGCCGGATCGACGATGTGATCAACGTTTCCGGGCACCGGATGGGCACCGCCGAAATCGAGAGCGCGCTGGTCGCCCATGCCAAGGTGGCCGAAGCTGCGGTGGTCGGCATGCCGCACGAGATCAAGGGCCAGGGTATCTATGCCTTCGTCACCACCAACGCCAATGTCGAACCCGACGAAGATCTGCGCAAGGAGCTCGTCAAGTGGGTTCGCCATGAAATCGGCCCGATCGCAACGCCCGACGTGATCCAGTTCGCCCCCGGCCTGCCCAAGACCCGCTCGGGCAAGATCATGCGCCGGATCCTGCGCAAGATCGGCGAGAATGACGTCAGCAACCTGGGCGACACTTCAACCCTGGCCGATCCCTCGGTGGTCGATCACCTGGTTGCCAACCGGGTGCAGGGTTAGATCCCATGACCGGGGCGGTCCTGATCGCCGACGACCACCCGCTGTTCCGCCAGGCCTTGAGTCTGGCGGTGCAAAGGGCCGTAGCGGAGGCCAGGATCATCGAGGCCGGGACCCTTGCCGCAGCTCTGCGCGCGGCAGGGGAATGCGAGGATCTCAAGCTGATCCTGCTCGATCTCAAGATGCCGGGCGCAGTCGGCTATTCGGGGATCGCCCTGCTTCATGCAGAATGCCCCGAAGTGCCGATCCTGGTCGTGTCCAGCGCCGAAGGCTCCGCCGCTGCCGATGAGGCGCGCGCCTTCGGGGCGATCGGCTTCCTCCCCAAGGACAGCGACCTTGCGGTGATCGAAACCACCATCGCGGCCGCGCTGGCGGGCAGGAAATCCCGCGCCTCCGCCAGCAACCAGCCCGAGGACAGCGTCAGGGAAGCGGTCGCGGGGCTCACCCCCGCCCAGCTGAAGGTCCTGCTTGCGGTGCTCGACGGCCAGCTCAACAAGCAGATCGCCTACAATCTGGGAATCAGCGAGGCCACGGTCAAAGCGCACATGACGGCGGTCATGCGCAAACTCGATGTCTCCAACCGCACCCAGGCCGCACTGGTCGCGCGGTCGCTGGGCCTAGACCTCAAGCACTGAGCTTGCCACGAGGAAGCGTTCGATCGCAGCGGGATCGACGGGCTTGGCCAGAATTGCAACGTCGAGACTGGCAGCAGCCTCGCGAAGCTCGGGCCCGCTCTCCGCGGTAATCAGCAATGCCGGCAAGCCAGGGCGACGGGCGCGGGCCGCTGCGATCAGCCCCAGACCATCCTCGCCGTTATCCAGCCGGTAATCGGCAAGCAAGGCGTCGGCGGTGTCGATCAGCGCCAGCGCCTCGGCGATGCCAGCGGCGCCCAGCGCCCGGTGGCCTAGCGAACCCAGCATGGCAGTGGTGGCCTCGACGATCCGCGCGTCGTTATCGACGACCAGGACCGTCAGCTGCCGGTCGGCGGCGCCCCGGCGCCCGGCCTCGCGCAGCCGGGCGCCCGATCCGGCCGCCCCGGCACGGGCAGGAAGCAACAGGCTGAACCGGCTTCCCTTGCCCGGAACCGAGGCGACCTCGACCCGCCCACCCAAAAGTCTGGCAATCCGTTCGACCAGCGCCAGGCCCAGCCCGTGGCCTTCCACTTCAACTTGTCCCAGCCGCGTGAACTCGCCGAAGATCGATCCAAGCTCGTCCGGTGCGATGCCAACACCCGTGTCGATCACATCAATCCGCCAGCTTGTGCCGCGCCGCCGGGTGCCGACCAGGATGCCGCCGGTCTGCGTATAGCGGACTGCATTGGTGAGAAAATTCTGCATCACCGAGCGCAGCAGCCCCGGATCGGTATCGATCCAGCCGGGCGCCGGGCCCATGCGCAGGGCAAGCTGCTTCTCGACTGCCAGGGGCTGCAAACTTTCGACCAGATCGCCCAGGAAAGAGGCCAGATGGATCGGCTCGTTGCCAGGGGCGATCCCACCGGCATCGAGCCTGCTGATATCGAGCAAGGCCCGCAGCAGGTCTTCTGCGGCCACGATCGCACCGTCGATCCGGCCCACCAGCTGCGCCTGCGATCCCGCGCTGTCTCGCCCCAGGGCAGCCGCAAACAGCCGGGCCGCATGAAGGGGTTGCAGCAAATCGTGGCTCGCGGCGGCAAGGAACCGGGTCTTTTCGCGGTCCGATTGGGCGAGCCGCCGGTTTGCCTCGCTCAGCTCCCGCGTCCGGTCGGCAACGCGCGCCTCCAGCTGGTCGAGAGTCCGCTTCAATTCTTCCCGTGCCGCGGCTTCGCCGGTGATGTCGGTAAAGCTCATCACATATCCGCCGCCGGGCATTGCCCCGCCCACGGTCTTGATCACCCGCCCATCGCGGCGGCGGCGCTCAAAGCTGTGTTCAAGCCCGGCGCGCAAGTGGGCCAGCCGCTTTTCGACCTGGCGTTCGATCTCGCCGGGGCCAAAATCGCCCCGGTGGGCGTTATGGCGGATCAGATCCGCCACTGGGGCGCCTACCCGCACCATGCCCTCCGGATAGTCGAACAGCTCGAGGTACCGGCTATTCCACGCCACCAGATTCATCTCGGAATCGACCACGCTGATCCCGGCATCGAGGTTCTCGAACGTGGCGGCAAGCAGCTGGCGCGAGAAGCGAAGGCTTTGCCGACCCTCGTCGAGCAGCCGCGTTACTTCGGGCAAGCTCATCTTTCCCCCCGCCAAGGCCGAGGTGACCAGGGTTCTTGCCGCCGATGTACCCACCACCCGCGAGATCAGCTCCTGGGCTCGTCTGGCCGACTTGCGATCGATTGCTGCCCCGCTGGCGGGCTGGGGAAACTCGGCAATGGTCCGCTCGCGACCGATAAAGCTGGCGGTAAGATCGATCAACTCGCCAAGATCGGTAACCTTGCGTTGTCCGCGCAGGATGCGCGGCAAGGCGGGGGAGCGCATTCCGCGCAGGTTGACCGCCACGAATACCAGGATGTTCGCGCCCAGGCTCCAGAACACGCCGTGGACCAAAGGCGAAGCGGAACCGATGCCGAACAGCTGCAGGGGATCGAGCGGCCCGTGCGCCAGCCCTTCCAGCCAGTGCTGGGGCACGATCGGCGGCAGGGCGAGCGTATAGCACCACAGCACCAGACCCGTTGCCAGGCTGGCCTTGGCGGCAAGCGGATCGCGCTGGCCCGCATAGGCTGCGAGGATCAGGTGGGGGGTAAACTGAGCCATCGCGGCAAAGGCGATCAGGCCGATCGAGGCCAGCGAATCCGAAGGAGAGACCAGCAGCGCCCACATCAGGGCCAGAAACACGATCCCGGCGATCGAAAGCCTGCGGATCGACAGCATGCGGCGCCCGATTTCACCCGACTGGCTATCGCGGCTGCCGCTCAGCACGCTCGACAGCACCAGATCGTTGGAAACCATTGTCGCCAGCGCTGTCGTATCGACGATTGCCATCGAAGCCGCCGCGCTTACCCCGCCGATCAGCGCCGCCGCCAGCACGATCATCTGTCCGCTCGCCGCCGGAAGCTGCAACACGTAGAGATCGGGCGCGACACTGTCTCCAAGCATCGAGGCGCCGGCCATGGTGATCGGCAGCACCAGCACTGCCATCAGCCCGATGTAGGCGGCCAGGCCAAAGCGCGCTCTGGGCAGGTCGCCCGGATCCCGTGCCTCGACCAGCCCCATATAGAACTGCCGGGGCAGCGCGATGATCGCCATCGCCGAAATCAGGAAGATCACACCGACATCGAGCGAGAGATTACCGGGTTTGAAGTTTCGCGCCAGAACCTCCCAGCCACGCGCCAGATCAGTCTGCCCTCCCCCCAGCATGACGGCAACGGCCAGCAGGGCAACAACCGCCAGCGCCGAGATCTTGATCAGCGAATCGACCCCGATCGCAAAGACCAGCCCCTCGCTCCGCCCCGCAAGTTCATAGCGCCGCGCCCCGAACAGCATGGCGAACAGCGCCAGCAGGATCGCGGCTCCCAGCATGACCGAGCCTTCGACATGACGCCCGGACACCACGGCCATGGCACTGCCGATCGAGCGCAGCTGCAACGCGATGTAGGGGATCGAGCCCAACAGCGCGATGATCGTCACCAGGCGCGCGACGCCGATATCGTGCCCGAAGCGCGCGGCGATGAAATCGGATACCGTGCTGGCTTGCTCCTGCATGACCGCTTCGGACAGGGAGCGCAGGAAACGCGGCGCGAAGAGCAGAAGCGTCATCGGCGCGAGGTAGATCGGCAGATAGCTCCACCCATCGCGCGCCGCGCTGCCCACGGCGCCATAAAAGGTCCAGCTGCTGCAATAGACGCCCAGCGCCAGGGTAAAGGTGAGGTGGCGCAGCCGGGTTCGGGATTCCAGACGATTGCCCGATTGCTCAACCACGGTGGCCAGCGCGAACAGGCCCGCAATCAAGGCCAATATCAGCAAAGTTGCCTTTGGCAGACCCATTGCGATGGCCCGGTTGCTCCTCTTCCCCCGGACACAATAGCCGCCATCCCCGGCGCAACAATAGACATTTGCGCAGGGGGGCTGTCTGCGCCCGGCGGCCTGTCCGATACCGCGCGCCGCGACCCGCCAGACTTAACCAATGTTTCAAGCCTACGCGGCTAGATCAACCGGCATGGGCAAGTTGGGGGCAGCGATCGGGGAGTTCTTCAATCCCCACATTCCGGAGGAAATCCGGGACGAGTTCCTGTTGCTTTCGGCCAGCCAGCTGCAGGTGCAATCGCGGCTGCTGTTCCTGGCGCTGCTGCTGACCACCCCGACCGCCGCGCTGGCCGCCTCGCAGGGGGCAAGCTTCTGGGTCCGGGTTGTCACTCCTGCGGCGATGGCCCTGTTCTGTCTGCTCGGCTTCCTCAATCTCAACCGCGATCTGCGCCTGTCGGTCAGCCCGCGGCGCGCGGCGCGGTTCCTCATGGAATCGACCGTCGCCTCCTCGCTGATTGCGGTGATGTGTTCGGCCTGGTGCGTCCACTCATGGCTTGGCGCACCGGCCTCGGAACGGATCTATTACCCGATCATCATCGCGCTCGGCGCCTTTTCGACCGCCTATTGCGTCGCCAGCGCGCGGATCGCGGCGATCCTCAACCTGTCGATCAACCTCGTGCCGATGACCGTGCTGCTGACCACCTCAGGCAGCCGGATGGACTTTGCCGTGGCAATCAGCCTGATGGTCGCGGCGCTGTTCCAGCTGCACATGATCGTCAAGCAGCAGGGCAACGTGGTCAACCTGCTGTGCCTGCAGCGCCGCGCGCGCGAACTGGCGCTGTCCGATCCGCTGACCGGCCTGCTCAACCGCCGCGCACTGCTCGACAACGCGCTCGCGCTGGGCCGCGAGGAACCGCTGCGGCTGCTGGTGATCGACATCGATCATTTCAAGGCGATCAACGATGGCCACGGCCACGATGTTGGCGATCAGGTGCTGTGCGAGGTGGCCGAACGCCTGGCGATCCGCGCCGAGATCATGGGCAGCGTGGCCCGCATCGGCGGCGAGGAATTCGCCATCCTGGGCACCGCCGCGGAACTGCCCGAGGCGCTGGCGCTGGCGATCCTGATCGACCTGCGCACCGCCGCCATGCCCCACGGCCAGCCCCTGACCGTCTCGATCGGCATCGCCGAAGGCAGCGTAGGCAGCGAGGACGACTGGCGCGATCTTTTCCAGCGCGCCGACATGGCGCTCTACGAAGCCAAGCAGAGCGGCCGCAACCGCGCCGTCCACTTCGAGGCTTCGCCGCTCCCCGCCGCAAAGCCGGATCGGACCGCCGCCGCCTGATCGCGCCGCCCGGCGCGCTTTTTCATTTTCCTACAGCACCCCTTGCAGGGCATGGTCCCAAGCCCTTCCCCAGCTTCCGGACTACGCCCATGACCATCGACAAGCGCCGCCGCCGCCCCCGCCCGGGCGAGCTGCCCGCCTTCCTCCCCGTCCCCCGCCAATATCAGCGCCACGATGGCTGGACCGACGAGCGCCAGCGCAATTTCATCGCCGCGCTGGCCGATACCGGCAGCGTCAAGGCGGCCGCCCACCGCGTCAACATGACCCCCGAAGGCGCCTACCTCCTGCGCCGCCACCCCGAAGGCGCCAGCTTTCGCCAGGCCTGGGAGGCCGCGCTCGCGCTCGGCGTCCAGCAGCTCGAGGATATCGCCATGGAACGCGCGCTCTATGGCCAGGAAGTGCCGGTCTATTCCTACGGCAAGCTGATCGGCAGCCGCGTGGTCCACAATGACCGCTTGCTGATGTTCATGCTGCGCAACCGTGCCCCCACCCGCTTTTCCGCCGATGGCCGCGCCGCCGGCCGCCAGAACACCATCGGCAACCCCGTGAAAGCTAACGAACTCAGCCGCCTCAAGCGGCAATGGCGCAAGGAATGGGAGGAAGAACGCAAACGCGAAGAACCTGAGGACGATTGCCTCGAAGCGCTCGACACCCAGCTCGAACGGATGCGAACCAACTGGCTGGCTGGCATGACCAGCCGCACCCGCGCGCTCTACGAGGCGTTCCGCAGTGCGCTGGACGAGGATGAGACGGCGGGCAGAACGGGGTGGGATGAAGAGGGCGACGGAGAGGACTAACTACCCCTTCGCCCCGTCATTTCGCCCTCCCCTCACCTCCCGTTGCCGTCTTCCCGGACTAGATCTTGGATCCAGCTTCCTTTTTATCCGCTCGCCGCAAGAACCAACCAAGCGTCGGATCAGGTCCGCAGTGACGGAAGCGAGATGTTCCTGACCTGCCGCTGCCTTTATTGAACTAATGGGGAGAGTTTTGTGGGTGGGTGCTCAGCACCACAATTTCCAGGGTAACAGGGTAAGGGAGGCGATCTATCATAAATACTTGTTATATTCGGTGAAGATAACGAACTAACAACTAAAACTAATAGAAGAATTTCATGATCGCATTCGCCCAAAGAAGTACCACAATGGCCAAGATAGTCTTCGTCTCCCAACAATGCTTGACATCCTGCGACGACTGTTCGTCATGTCCTTCCAGCAACTCAACTCGCCGCCGGTCAAACGCGTCTTCGTCAGGCATCTTCACAGGCGCCTCGTTACGGAAAGAGGAAGCACCGAGTCGCGATCACCTGCAAATTCGAATCGCCGCGCCAATCGGTCCCGGAGGCAATTTCGCATTGCCCGGAATCCCATGTCGGTTAATTCAACCCAGTTTCGGCGTTTGTCGTCGATATCGCCTGTTCGCGAAATGAGTCCCTGGGATTCGAGCGCCGCCAACCACCTTAACGCTGTCGTGGGCGGGACCCGTGAGCCGATGCATGCCGAAGTAATCGAGACGCGTTGTCCCTTTGCTTTGCTAATGAAGAGATCAAGCAGGATATCCCAGCCGGGCTCTCCGAAGAGCTCAGGGTCAAAATAGGAGCGCCTTCGACCGCGCTCGTGGTACTCCTTGCGTGCCAATGCGTAGAGACTAGGCAGGTCATCGACGACCTGCGGCGCGCCATCGGTGTTGAGAAGTGGAATTCCGGAAGCTGGGACCGCAGTACCACCAACCTCAACGCTTTCAGCGAGCGCGATGAGGTATTGGCCCATGTCCCGCAAGACTGCGACCGAATCTGTATCTTTGGTTGCTTCAGTCACAAGACGTTCAATCTGCGCATGCTGACAACTTTGGTTCCAGCGATGATCAAATGATCGAAGATCTCCACGTCCAACGCCGAAGCCACCATCTTGATGTACTTTGTCGATCGAATGTCCTCGATACTGGGTTCGGGGACTTCCGACGGATGATTGTGCACAAGAATCAGACCTCGCGCGCCAAGTTCGATGGCGCGCCTCAAGACATTTGATATCCGAGCTTTGACCCGGCCCGTGGTACCGACCGAGACTCTTTCCTCCGAAATGAACCCCCGATCATGATCGACAAAGATTGCGTGCAATTCTTCGTAAGGTCGGCCCCTAAATTTCAAGGTCAGATATCGGACAAGGTTCGGATCAGCGGGATCGACCCTCGACCGTTCGACTGATTCCTGAAGTCCGGCCAAGACTAACGCGCGTGCACCGGAAATTCGGCTTGCCGCACCGGGATGTCCTTGGCACGCGATTTCAATCTGCGTGTCGCTAGCCCCCAACAGGCGTTGAATGGTTCCGAACCGCTCGATCAGTTGCCCCGCAAGTGCATCAGATCGATTCCCAGCGAAGGGGTTTAGGAGGGTTGCCAGGATCGATATCGGCCGAACCTGGCTTGTCTCCTGATATGTAGCAGAATTCCGGTCCCGAACGCCAACACCTCCAGGTATGACGGCACGAACGCAAGTATTCCGTATGCTCCGTTCAGCATCACCGGGTTGATTGCCCGCACGATATGCGAAACGATGATCATGAGCTGAAAGCTGGCCAGCCATAAGGGGTACAACCTGTTGGCTCTCAGCGCGATAATGACGAATGCCGCGAGCGCAGCGGCATCAATCACAATGTGGCCGAGATTTGCGCGAAGGAAGAAGACGCCGGGACCGAAGATCCAATGGTACAAGCGATCAAGCACCAGCATCGCAACACAGATGGATGCAACCTGACGTTCGGGAGGGCCGCCTCGCCAATATCCTAGCCGCTCTTATTCGTGACGATGTTGTTCTTGGGGAAGATCAATCGTTGGCGGCAGCGGGCGTTTGAGCAGGCCGAGTGCCTCCGCTGCGTCTATTTCATCGCGTGGGATCGAGAGGCTTGCGGGTTTGATGGAGGGGCTCGGACGTTCAGCGGCACGGCCGCACTGGCTATGTCGGGGCGGGCCTGAGGGCGGCGGCGATGATCCGGAACAGGGCGGCGTCGGGACAGGCGGAAGCGAAGGCGACCCGGATGCGGGAGGCGGTCTCGATGACGCGTGCGGCGACTTTGAGGAGCCGCAGGCGCAGGGTCGCGAACTCAGCGTTGGCAAGCGCGGCTGCCTTGGGGATGGCCTGCTGGATGCGCCACATCAGCCAGAATGCGGCGGTGTGCAGGATCAGCCGCATCTGATTGGCGTTGGCTGATCGGCATGACGTGCGATCGCTGGCGAGCTGGGCCTTGTGCAACTTGATGAGGTTTTCGGCCTGGCCGCGGGCGCAGTAGAGTGTGTCGTAGATGTGCTCGGCCGAGCCCTGCTCGAGCGAGGTGACGACGTAGCGGATATCCATGCCGAGCGTGCTGGCCTCGATCCGGGCGACGACACGGCGCTGGCATTTCCAGCTTTTCGCCCCGTAGCGGGTCTGGGCATAATTTCGCAGGACCACGTGCTGTTCCTCGGCCCGCTTGACCGCGCAGGCATCGGCAATCTTCACGATCTGTGGATCGGCGCGCAGCACAGCGTTGGTGGGCAGGCCGAAGACATAATCGATGCCCTGTGCCTCGCAGAAGTTCATGACCTCGGGTCTGCCGTAGTGGCCGTCGCCCCGGATCGTGATGTGGGTCGTGGGCCAGTGCCTCTGGATCTGCCGCACCAGGCGACGGATATGGCCCGCGGCCTCCGCGCCGCTCGGCGTCTTGCCGGTGCGCAGCAGCATGGCGACCGGCCGCCCCGTTGCCGTGTCGTAGACGTGGATCGGCAGGAAACAGCGCTCACCGTGATGCCCGTTCCAGAACGATAACTGCTGGTAGCCGTGCACGACATCGCAGGTGTCATCGATGTCCAGCGTCACCGCCTCGGGCGGGGATGGATAACTGGCGCAGTAGATGTCGACCATCGCGGCCATCATGCGGGCCAGCTCGCGCGTGGTGGGTGCGTTTTCCCAGCGGCTCATCGTCGGTTGGCTGGCAAGGCCCGCGCCCGAACCCGGTAGCTTGCCCAGCGCCAGGCGGAAGCCGGGATCGTCACGCAGGGCGTCGAGGTCGTCGGCGTCCTCGTAGCCGCAGGCAATCGCCAGAACCCGAGCCCGCAGGATGTCATCCAGCTTGTGGACCACCCGCGAAGGATCGCGCCGATCGGCGATGCAGGTGGCCAGCTGCCTGCAGATGTCCATCTCGCGCTCGGCCTGCGCCAATAGCAGAACCCCGCCGTCCGACGTGATGCGACCGCCGTCGAAGGCAGCCGTGACTTTCTTGCGTTGGACCGCTGGGAATCGAAATGAGCTTGAGGTAACGTCGGTCATGGCGGGTGTAGCCTATGGCAATTTCTGTCCCGGAGCAGGGACGGCTTAGACACCCAATTTCTTACTTCAGAACAGAGCTTTACGCTACTCCCGCCTACCGCTCAGACACCCCTTGGTGCATAAGAGCGGCTAGGAGGATCAGGGCGAGAAGGACAAGCTGCTGAAGCTCTGCCTTATGGCCCCAGATTGTCGCCAGCATAAACTCCGCGATCCGTCAGGATGCAATCGAGGTCAAGTCTAGGCAGCCGCCTTCTCGTCGCTCGTCTGGAGCAGACCCGACGGGGGCGTGGAACCTTCTTCATCGAACACACCCATTTCGCGACCGATCGATGCCATCACATCATGCACCCGAAACATGTCGTTCGCTCCATTGATGATAGAACGCTGGGCCTCGGCCAGGCGAATCAAAGCTGCTTGGCCGGTGTGCGGAACTACGCTGGTTGAAGCCCGTGCGCGCAATAGAGTCGCCATCAACTCGGAAGACGCAAGCAACGCATCATCGATCCGTTGTTCGGCATCCTTCAACTGGCGAGCAATTCGTGCAGTAGCAGCAGTACGGTCGAGCGACATGGGGTATCTCCGGCCATCCCATGCTCCCCTCGGGTGGCGACAAGTTAGTCTCGGGCGGTTTGGTTCTAACCGGCAATCACTTCCGAAACACCTTGGGCAACGCCCAGACCGATTAGGATCAAGGCAAAAAATCCTAGGGCAATCGCGACAATCAATGCCGCGCGAAGCAATCCCGCATTTGAACCTTCGAGCAGTCCCGGAACGACCTTAGGTTCGATCTCACCTTCCCAAGGAGCGTCCAGACGATAGCTAAACGCGTCATGAAAGGTGATTTCGGAGCCTTGGTCGTCCAGCTCCGATTGCTGGTCGATATCGTGCTCGCTCGGAAGTTCAGGAATCCTGCATGCAGAATTTCTGCAGTCCGATTCAGCATGAAGATTACCCATCGTGCGGTGGAGATCTGCGAGCTCGGATAGGCTGTTTACGCCAAGGATCACCTTGAGCGCTTTGATATGCTGGTTGACCGCTGATTCGGAAATTTGGAGCTCGCCAGCAATTTGCTTGAGCGTGCGCCGTTTCGCCACAAGCTCAAGAACTTGCGATTGACGCTGCGTGAGTAAGCCACACCCCATTGGCTTCGCAAACTGGCTTTGCGTTCCTAAATCCACGTCACTCTCACCCCCGAGTTGCGTGCATAATACAGCGGAACGGGCGAAATGTGAATTGCGAGTTTCGGGCTAGGATCGATCCAAGTCGAAGGAGTTGATCTCCAAAGTGTCCAGAGCAAACTGTGCGTGTGCAGCCGCAGTCTTCTGTCCTACTGCATCCAAAATACCAATAGCTTTAATTAGCAATGACTTAGCATGATCAATGGGTTCGATCTGCTCAGCCTCGCGCCCGTCTGGAGTGCCGCTCATTTTCGACCCGCTTTCCCAAATACTCAGCACTTGGACAGCTAGAAATCGATTCAAACGGTTCAAGGGCCGAAGTGCGGAATACTACCTAGCCGCTCTTATGCACCAAGGGGTGTCTGAGCGGTAGGCGGGAGTAGCGTAAAGCTCTGTTCTGAAGTAAGAAATTGGGTGTCTAAGCCGTCCCTGCTCCGGGACAGAAATTGCCATAGGCTACACCCGCCATGACCGACGTTACCTCAAGCTCATTTCGATTCCCAGCGGTCCAACGCAAGAAAGTCACGGCTGCCTTCGACGGCGGTCGCATCACGTCGGACGGCGGGGTTCTGCTATTGGCGCAGGCCGAGCGCGAGATGGACATCTGCAGGCAGCTGGCCACCTGCATCGCCGATCGGCGCGATCCTTCGCGGGTGGTCCACAAGCTGGATGACATCCTGCGGGCTCGGGTTCTGGCGATTGCCTGCGGCTACGAGGACGCCGACGACCTCGACGCCCTGCGTGACGATCCCGGCTTCCGCCTGGCGCTGGGCAAGCTACCGGGTTCGGGCGCGGGCCTTGCCAGCCAACCGACGATGAGCCGCTGGGAAAACGCACCCACCACGCGCGAGCTGGCCCGCATGATGGCCGCGATGGTCGACATCTACTGCGCCAGTTATCCATCCCCGCCCGAGGCGGTGACGCTGGACATCGATGACACCTGCGATGTCGTGCACGGCTACCAGCAGTTATCGTTCTGGAACGGGCATCACGGTGAGCGCTGTTTCCTGCCGATCCACGTCTACGACACGGCAACGGGGCGGCCGGTCGCCATGCTGCTGCGCACCGGCAAGACGCCGAGCGGCGCGGAGGCCGCGGGCCATATCCGTCGCCTGGTGCGGCAGATCCAGAGGCACTGGCCCACGACCCACATCACGATCCGGGGCGACGGCCACTACGGCAGACCCGAGGTCATGAACTTCTGCGAGGCACAGGGCATCGATTATGTCTTCGGCCTGCCCACCAACGCTGTGCTGCGCGCCGATCCACAGATCGTGAAGATTGCCGATGCCTGCGCGGTCAAGCGGGCCGAGGAACAGCACGTGGTCCTGCGAAATTATGCCCAGACCCGCTACGGGGCGAAAAGCTGGAAATGCCAGCGCCGTGTCGTCGCCCGGATCGAGGCCAGCACGCTCGGCATGGATATCCGCTACGTCGTCACCTCGCTCGAGCAGGGCTCGGCCGAGCACATCTACGACACACTCTACTGCGCCCGCGGCCAGGCCGAAAACCTCATCAAGTTGCACAAGGCCCAGCTCGCCAGCGATCGCACGTCATGCCGATCAGCCAACGCCAATCAGATGCGGCTGATCCTGCACACCGCCGCATTCTGGCTGATGTGGCGCATCCAGCAGGCCATCCCCAAGGCAGCCGCGCTTGCCAACGCTGAGTTCGCGACCCTGCGCCTGCGGCTCCTCAAAGTCGCCGCACGCGTCATCGAGACCGCCTCCCGCATCCGGGTCGCCTTCGCTTCCGCCTGTCCCGACGCCGCCCTGTTCCGGATCATCGCCGCCGCCCTCAGGCCCGCCCCGACATAGCCAGTGCGGCCGTGCCGCTGAACGTCCGAGCCCCTCCATCAAACCCGCAAGCCTCTCGATCCCACGCGATGAAATAGACGCAGCGGAGGCACTCGGCCTGCTCAAACGCCCGCTGCCGCCAACGATTGATCTTCCCCAAGAACAACATCGTCACGAATAAGAGCGGCTAGTGAACCGCCCCGGGATTGCCGGAGGCCATTCGGTTTAAATTATGCGGCCATTAGGGTGTCGTCCAGCATGGCGTAATAGCGTTCCTCTGCTTCGGCCGGCGGGATATTGCCGATGGGCGCGAGCAATCGGCGGTTGTTGAACCAGTCGACCCATTCGAGAGTGGCGTATTCCACTGCTTCAAGTGATCGCCACGGCCCCCGCCGGTGGATGACCTCGGCCTTGTAAAGACCGTTGATCGTCTCGGCCAAGGCGTTGTCATAGCTGTCGCCGACACTGCCTACCGATGGCTCGATCCCGGCTTCGGCTAGGCGCTCGGTATACTTGATCGAGACATACTGGCTGCCGCGGTCGCTGTGGTGGATCAGGCCGCCACGATGGACAGGTCGCCGATCATGGATCGCCTGCTCCAGGGCATCCAGCACGAAGCTGGCATGCGCCGTCCTGCTCACCCGCCAGCCCACGATGTAGCGGGCGTAGACATCGATCACGAAGGCTACGTACACGAACCCTGCCCAGGTCGCGACGTAGGTGAAGTCCGACACCCACAGCATGTTCGGCGCCGGGGCATGGAACTGTCGGTTGACCTGATCGAGCGGACACGGTGCGGCCTTGTCGCTGATCGTCGTCTTCACCGGCTTGCCCCGGATCACGCCCTGCAAGCCCAAATCGCGCATCAGCCGTTCCACCGTGCATCGGGCAATATCGAAGCCCTCGCGCTGCATCTGCCGCCACACTTTGCGTACGCCGTAGACCTTGAAGTTGGCATCGAACACACGCCGAACCTCAGGCTTCATGGCCTCGTCACGTTGGGCGCGTGGGGAAAGCCGCGAGGGATCGCGACGCTGTGCTACACGCTCATGGTAGGTGGATGGGGCGATCGGCAGAACCCGGCAGATCGGCTCGACCCCATACTCATCCCGATGCTCATCAATGAAGCTGGTCATCGCTTGAACGGGCGGTCGAGCTCCGCCTGGGCAAAATATGCGGACGCCTTGCGCAGGATCTCGTTGGCCTGCCGCAGCTCGCGGTTCTCGCGTTCCAGCGCCTTGAGCCGGTCTGCCAACTCGGTGGGAACGCCGGCACGCTTGCCGCTGTTCACCTCGGCCTTCTTCACCCACTCCAGCAGCGTATGACCCGAGCAGCCAATCATGGTCGCAATCGAAGTGATCGCTGCCCACCGGGATGGATGCTCGCTCTCGTGATCCAGCACCATGCGGACTGCCCGCTCACGAACCTCAGGCGCAAACTTGTTCGTCGTCTTGCTCATCGTAGACCCTTCCTCTCAGGAGTTAGGGCCTCCGGCAATCCCGGGGCGGTTCATAGTGCCTAAATCGATGAAAATCCAGTTTGGATCAGTGGCTGCAATCTTACGGGTTAACTCCTCCCCCATCCTCATCCTTCGACAGGCTCAGGACGAGCGCGTCACTCCTCCCCCATCCGCAGCGCCGCGATGAACGCCTCCTGCGGGATGCTCACGTTGCCATACTCGCGCATCCGGGCCTTGCCCTTCTTTTGCTTCTCCAGCAGCTTCTTCTTCCGCGTAATATCACCGCCATAGCACTTTGCGGTGACGTCCTTGCGCATTGCGCTGATGGTTTCGCGGGCGACTACCTTGCCGCCGATCGCGGCCTGGATCGGGATCTTGAAGAGGTGGCGGGGGATCAGGTCTTTGAGGCGCTCGCACATGTGGCGGCCTCTTGCCTCCGCCGCGCTGCGGTGGACGATCATGCTTAGCGCGTCGACCGGCTCGTTGTTGACGAGGATCGCCATCTTGACGAGGTCGCCCTCGCGCAGGCCGATCTGTTCGTAATCGAAGCTGGCATAGCCGCGGCTGATGCTTTTCAGACGGTCGTAGAAATCGAACACCACTTCGTTGAGCGGCAGCTCGTAGGTCACCTGGGCGCGGCCGCCGACGTAGGTCAGCCCGGTCTGGATCCCGCGGCGGTCCTGGCAGAGCTTGAGGATCGAGCCGAGGTATTCGTCCGGCGTGTAGATCGTGCCCTTGATCCACGGTTCCTCGATCGTCTCGATCCGGCTGGGATCGGGGTAGTCGGCCGGGTTGTGGAGCAGGATCTCGCGCGCGTCGTCGGTGCGGCTCTTGCGCAGCTGGATGCGGTAGACCACCGAGGGAGCGGTGGTGATCAGATCGAGATCGTATTCGCGGCTGAGGCGTTCCTGGATGATCTCCAGATGGAGTAGGCCGAGGAAGCCGCAGCGAAAGCCGAAGCCGAGCGCGGCGCTGCTCTCCATCTCGAAGCTGAACGAGGCATCGTTGAGCCGCAGTTTGCCGATTGATTCGCGCAGTTTCTCGAACTCGGCGGCGTCGACGGGGAAGATCCCGCAGAACACCACCGGCTGGACTTCCTTGAAGCCGGAGAGCGGCGCGGCGGCCCCGCCCTTGACCGTGGTGATCGTATCACCCACGCGCGCCTGGGCCACTTCCTTGATCTGCGCGGTGATGAAGCCGATCTCGCCCGGGCCAAGCTCGGCCAGCTGCTCGATCTTGGGGGTGAAGCAGCCGACCCGGTCGATCAGGTGTTCGGTGCCGCCGGCCATGAATCTGACCTGTAGGCCCTTCCTGATGGTGCCGTCGATCACCCGCACGAGGATGACCACGCCGAGATAGGGATCGTACCAGCTATCGACCAGCATGGCCTTGAGCGGGGCCTGGGCATCGCCCCTGGGGGGCGGGATGCGGGTGACCACGGCTTCGAGCACCTCGGCGATGCCGATCCCGGACTTGGCGCTGGTGAGGACCGCGTCGGAGGCGTCGAGGCCGATGATTTCCTCGATCTCGGCGCGGACCTTTTCCGGCTCGGCGGCCGGCAGGTCGATCTTGTTGATCACGGGAACGATCTCGTGGTCGTGCTCGATCGACTGGTAGACGTTGGCCAGCGTCTGCGCCTCGACCCCCTGGGCGGCATCGACGACGAGGAGCGCACCCTCGCAGGCGGCGAGGCTGCGGCTGACCTCATAGGCGAAATCGACGTGGCCGGGGGTGTCCATCAGGTTGAGCTCGTAATCGAGCCCGTCGCGGGCCTTGTATTTCAGGCGCACCGTCTGGGCCTTGATGGTGATCCCGCGCTCTTTCTCAATGTCCATGTTATCAAGGACCTGTGCGCTCATCTCGCGCTCGGACAGCCCGCCGCAGACCTGGATCAGCCGGTCGGCAAGGGTGCTTTTGCCGTGGTCAATGTGAGCGATAATGCTGAAATTGCGAATGCGCGCCAGGTCGGTCATCCCGCGCCCTTAGCCGCAGAACACGATCCTGTCAGCAGTCACTTCAACCCAGCCGCGCGGCCTTTGCCTTGCCTTCGACCTGACCGAATTTCGGCAGGCTGAGCGGCATGCCACCCTGCTGCATCATCTGCATCGGATATTGCCCCGGGGGCAATGCCTGAAGCGGCATTCCCGCCTGGGCCAGGACATAGGGGGAAACGCGGTGCCGGGTGCACAGACCGCCAGCTCCGTCATCCACCAGCGGCACTTCGAACTCCAGCCCCTGCATCGATCCCGCCGAGCGACGGACCTTGCCGACCACCAATTGGCCTTCGCCAAAGTCCACCACGAAGGACGTGCCCATCGGCACATCGACCAGACCTTCAACCATGCAACCCGAGCGCGAGAGATTGCGCATGGTGACTTCGTAGCGGTGATCCTCATGGATCAACCCGACCTTGCGCAGCACGGTGCGGCGGTCAGGCCGGTACTTGCTCGGCCCGGAGGGCTCGATCACCCACTCGCCGCTCATCATTGCCTCGCAGACCTCGTCGAAGGAGACCGCAGCAGCATAGATGAAGCCCTGAATCTGCTGAACCTTGAGCTTGCGCATCGCCTCGAGCTCGTCGTGGGCCTCGATCCCCTCGGCGGTAGTCTCCATGTTGAGTGCTTCGGCCAGCCGCACGATCGCCGATATGATCGCGCCGTTGCGGTTGTCCTTCTGGGTCACGCCGCGGATAAAGGCCTTGTCGATCTTGATCTTGTCGAACGGAGCGCTCTGCAGATAGCTGAGCGAGGAATAGCCGGTGCCGAAATCGTCGAGCGCGAGGCGCACACCCAGCATCTTGAGCGCCGTGAACATCTCTTCGGTTGCCGCCCGATCGGAGAGGAAGATCGATTCGGTCAGTTCCAACTCGAGCCGTTCGGGCGGAAGTTCGGTCTGGGCAAGCGCATTCTCGACCTGGGAGGCAAAGCCTGGATTGGCGAACTGGGCCGCCGATACATTGACCGAAACGCGCACGCTGCCGGGCCACTGCGCGGCCTCTTCGCAGGCGCGCTTGAGGACCCAATCACCCAGCGCGCCAATCAGGTTGGCTTCCTCCGCGATCGGGATAAAGATGCCCGGCGGCACATCGCCCAGTTCGGGATGTTCCCAACGCGAAAAAGCCTCGAGCGCGACCACCTTGTTGCTCTTGGTGTCGATGATCGGCTGGTAGACCACCCGCATCTGACCCTTTTCGATCGCATCGCGCAGATCGTCCTCGATCTGGCGGCGACGCTCGGCTTCGGAATGCAGATCGCTAGAGTAGAAGCGGAACTGCCCGCGTCCGCCACCCTTCGAGGCATAGAGCGCAAGATCGGCCGAGCGAACCAGCTCTTCGGCGCTGACCCCATCGTAAGGCGCAATCGCGATCCCGATCGAAGCACCGATCACACAGCGGCTGCCCTCGATCTGATAGGGCTGCGAGATCATCGTGATGATCGTCTTGGCAATTTCGCCCAGCCGCCCGCGATCGTCGATGTCAGGCAGCATGATCTGGAACTCGTCACCGCCGAGACGGCCGATCTCGCAGTTCTTGTCCGTCACCACCCGGTGAAGACGCTGGGCAACCTGCTTGAGCAGTTCGTCGCCCGCTGGGTGCCCCAGCGTATCGTTGACCTGCTTGAAGCGATCGAGATCGATCATCATGATCGCACAGCAGCGTTTGGCGGATTGATAGGCGGTCAGCGTG
The DNA here is from genome assembly GCA_024236215.1 of Novosphingobium sp. GTDB lineage: Bacteria > Pseudomonadota > Alphaproteobacteria > Sphingomonadales > Sphingomonadaceae > Novosphingobium. The sequence continues at coordinate 316,620 of JACKKX010000002.1, read as the reverse complement.
GCGTTGAGCCGCTTGCCCATGCGGTGGCGGTTGGCCAGCCCGGTAAGTGAATCGTACTGTGCCAGCCGCGAGGCATCCTTCTGGCTCTGGCGGATCGCGGTGATGTCGGTGCCGTTGCCGCGATAGCCTGCAAAGGCGCCATCTGGCCCGGTCTGTGGGCGGCCCGAAATCGACCACCAGATTTCGGCGTCCTCGGCTGCCGCGCGTACCGGCAGATCGACGAAGGTCTTTCGTGCGGACAGGATCAGCGGCAGGGTACGCTCGACCGGATCGTCCTCGTCGCGATCGAGGATGAACAGCGATTGCACCGGCTTCCCAAGGATTGCATCGCGCGTGGAGCCAAGGCGCTGGGCCACCACATCGGAGATATAGTTGATCCGGCCTTCGGCATCGCTCGACCAGAACCAGCCGATTCCCGATGCCTCGTAATCGCGCAGCAGCATCAGTGCCTGGCGCAGCTCCTGGCTTGATGCCGGGGCGTGGACAGGCGCAACGGTGCCGTCTTCGCCCTTGCTTCCCAGCAAGTTGCGGAAACGCCCGAATGCGGTTGTATCCATTACGCCCATCGATTGTACCGGTTTGCCCTAATCAAAAATCCGCTGACCCGCACCAAACCATAACCAGGCATGGTTTCGGATTGGCTAACGGGCCCGGCAATCTTGCCCCTACCCATCAAGCCGCCACCCCTTCATCCCGCCGCAGGATCGAGCCGGCCTGACGCGGGGCCTCTCCGGGGCGCGACAGGAAGGCGATGCGCCCGCCATCGTCGAGTGCCAGCGGCGCGGAAAACTCAACGCCCATACGATCTTCCTGGCACCAGCGGGCGGTGGCGGTAACCACCTGCCCTTCGGCAAGAATGATCCGAAAGATCGTTCCCGGGGGAACGTTCCACAGGCCCTCCACCATCGCGCCGGTGGCAGAAATGTTGCGGATCGTGCCATGGTAATGCTGGCCGCCGTGATCGAGCACCACCTTGCGCAGCATGGTCTGACGGGTCGCGCGTGCAGCTTTGGGCCCCATTGCGATTGCGGTCAGCCCGGTTTTCAGGCGCGCTGTCGCCTCGCCGTGGCTGAGCGGTTTTTCATAGATGAAGCCCTGCACATGACTGCATCCGAGCATGCGCACGAGATCCAGCTCGTCGAGCGTCTCCACCCCCTCAGCGGTGGTTTCCATGTTGAGCGCCTCGGCCAGGCTGACGATGGAGGAAATGATCGCGCCGTTGCGGCTGCCCGCGATGGTCGCACCGCGCACGAAACTCTGGTCGATCTTGATCTTGTCGAACGGCGCCTTCTTGAGATAGCCGAGCGAGGAATAGCCGGTGCCGAAATCGTCGAGCGCCAGGCGCACACCGATCCGCTTGAGCGCGGTGAACATGGCATCGGTGCCCTCGTCGTCGTTGAGGAACACGCTCTCGGTAATCTCCAGTTCGAGCCGCGAGGGATCGACCTGCGCGCTGGCCAGCGCATTGGTAATGATCGAGGGCAGCGCCGGGTTGGTGAATTGCAGCGGCGAGACATTGACCGCCACGCGCACTCCCTCTGGCCATCCGGCCAGATCACGACAGGCCGTGCGGATTGCCCACTCCCCGATCCCGGCGATCAGCCCGCTGTCTTCGGCGATGGGAATGAAACGCGCGGGCGAGAGCATCCCGCGTTCGGGATGGTTCCAGCGCAGCAATGCCTCGAACCCGGTGATCCGTTCGGTCGAGGTGTGAACCACCGGCTGATAATATAGCTCGAGCCCATCGTGGGCGAGCGCGTCACGCAAGTCCTGTTCGAGCTGGCGGCGCTCTTCGGCGTCGGAATGGAGATCGGCGTTGTAGAAGTGATGACGACCGCGCCCGCCGTCCTTGGCTGCATAGAGCGCAAGATCGGCATTGCGGATGATGGCTTCGCTGGTCACGCCATCTTCGGGTGAGAGCGCGATCCCCACGGACGCGCCGATCACCACGCGGTGCCCTTCGATCGAATAGGGTTCGGAAAGGTCGTGGATGATCCGCCGGGCCAGCTGTGCCAGGCCATCGCGGTTGTGGTGCCCGGCCATGATCACCTGGAATTCATCGCCGCCGAGACGGCCGACCCGGCCGCTCTCGCCCACCGCGCGTTCGAGCCGGCTCGCGACCTGCTTGAGCAGCGCGTCGCCGGCGGGATGCCCCATCGTATCGTTGACCTGCTTGAAGCGATCGAGATCGAGCAGGAATACCGCGCAGGCGCGGTGCTCGAGGTTCGGGGCCGAGATAATCTTTTCCAGAGTTTGCGACATCTGAAAGCGGTTGGCGAGCCCGGTGAGAGAGTCGTAGTGTGCCAGCCGCGATGCGTGTTCCTCCGAACGCTTCTTTTCGGTCAGGTCGCTTCCCGAACCGCGAAACCCGACAAAGTTGCCAAAGTCATCATAAAGCGGACGGCCCGATACCGACCACCAACGCTCTTCACTGCGCGTGGCTGCGCGCAGCGCCAGCTCGTTGAAAGCCGAGCGGGCGGTAAGGTGAAAGGCGAGCGTGCGCTCGCTGTCCTGCCCGGCGGGATCCGGGAAGAACAGTTCCACGAAGGGCCGTCCCGCCAGCCGCCGCGAATCCTTGCCAAGCAGCACGCCGATCGTCGGCGAGAGATAGACCAGAGTACCGCGTCGGTCGGTCTCCCAGAACCAGCCCTGGCCGGTCTGCTCATAGTCGTTGAGTATCTCTTCGGCACGCAGCTGTGCGCGCTGGCGTTCGCCCTCGCGTTCGGCCAGGCGCGCGTCGGCCCTGGCCTGGCGCACCGAAACAAAGACGCCAACCAGCCCGCCGATCAACAGGGAGTAGAGGCTCGCCCCCGTGTCCGACGCAAGCGCCACCCCGGTCCACAGGGAAACCGTCGCGATGACTACGGAACTGATCCGCCGGTTGAGAATAATCGAGGAAAGAGATGAAACAATAACGAGAATGCCGATCGAGTTCTCCCACTCGGCTGCGCTGGTGGCGGTCCAGTGGGCTAATGCGGCGCCGAACGTCAGCATCGGCAAGCCGATCAGAACCGCTGCCAGCAGCGAACGCTGCGATGGCGAATGCAATCGCGCCCGTTCGAATCTTGCAGCGTAGGGCGTCAACCCGGTTATCGCGACCGCAACAAGAGCCATCAACCCAGAGGCGAGGTCGGGCAAGGCCAGGGTCGCCACTCCGGCCAGGATCATGCCCATGCCCATGGCGATCGCCATCAGTTGCCAGTTGGGTTCGGCTATGGCGTGGAGAGTCATGCCCGGCGCTCCGCGCCGTCTCGCCGTGCGAGTCGCTTTGGCCCGCGCCTCCGCCCCGGCGAGCTTGATAGCCCTTGCTTCGCGATCCGGCGCTTCGCCTTGCGATGGTGTGCGCGAACGTCCGCGCGCCGACAGCGCTCGTTCCCCGGATGGCTCCGGCGCGGGGTCCGGATGGGACTCCTCTCTCGCGGCTTTGGCGACCATGCCAGGTTATTGCCCTACAAGCGCTTGCCATTCCGTTAAATTTACCATTGCAATGCGCCGATTCCGGCCAGCGCCCCGCTTCGTGCCGCACCAGCTTGAATTGCCGCCAATCGCGGTGCATGTTCGGCAACGACAAGCCGCAAAGTCGGCGAGCAAGAGGGGATATCATGGCCAAGACGGGTTCGCCGCTAGAGAACGAGGCCGCGCAATCGACCACAGCTCTAGGTCCACTGGTTGGCCTGGCGCGAGAGGATTTTGTCGGCGCGATAGCTCTGCTGCTGCGCGAAACGGCAAGCGACCCGGGCCGGGCCTTCAAGCACATGCAGGTCTTTGGCGACGATGTAGTCAAGATCGTCACCGGCAAATCGGAACTTGCGCCCGACCCCAAGGACAAGCGCTTCATGGACCCGGCATGGCGCTTCAACCCCTTCTTTCGCGCCGGTGCGCAATATTACCTGGCGATCCAGAAGGGGATGAAGAACTGGCTCGAAGAGCTTGAGCTCGACGAGCTGGAGCGTGACCGGGCCAATTTCATTTCCAACATCATCATCGACAGTCTGGCCCCCACCAACACTCTGATCGGCAATCCCACCGCGCAAAAGCGGCTGATAGACAGCGGCGGCCTCAGCCTCGTGAAGGGGCTCAAGAACGCCTATAACGATATCGTCCACAACGAGGGCATGGTCAGCCAGGTCAACAAGACGCCGTTCAAGCTGGGCGAGAATGTTGCGACCTCGAAGGGCAGCGTCGTCTACCGCGACGAGATGATGGAGATCATCCAGTATGCCCCGACGACCGAGCAGGTCTACCCCATCCCGCAGCTGACAATTCCGCCGCAAATCAACAAGATGTATATCAACGACCTGAGCCCCGAAAAATCGGTGGTGAAGTGGCAGGTCGACAACGGCATCCAGTGCTTCGTCATCTCGTGGCGCAATCCCAGCAAGGATCAAGGCATCTGGGGAATGGATGACTATATCGCCAGCTGCGAGAAGGCGGTCGACGTGGTCTGTGAGATCACCGGATCGGACAAGATCAACATCTCGTCGGCCTGTTCGGGCGGGCAGACCGGAGCGATCCTGGCCAGCAAGATGGCAGCCAAGGGCGACAAGCGGCTGGGCGCCCTCACCTACATGGTCACGGTGCTTCATCCCAAGCAGAACGATATCGAGGCCGGAGCCTTGCTGTCCGCCAACGGGCTAGAGCTGGCCAAGCAGCGCGCGGCCAAGAAGGGCGTGATCAAGGGCAACGATCTGGCGCGCGGGTTCGCCTGGCTGCGGCCCAACGATCTGATCTGGAACTATGTCATCAACAACTATCTGCTGGGCGACGATCCCCCGGCTTTCGACGTATTGTTCTGGAATGCCGATGCCACCAACCTTTCCGCCAGCCTGATGGGCGATTTTCTCCATCTGTTTGAAACCCTTGCCTTTACCCGCAAGGGTGAGGTCGAGATGGCCGGCCACGGTATCGATCTGTCGAAAGTGAAGAGTGACCTGTTCATCCTTGGCGGCACCACCGATCACATCACGCCCTGGCGGGCCTGCTATCGCTCGACCCAGCTGTTCGGTTCCAAGGATGTCACCTTCGTGCTCAGCCAGTCGGGCCACATGCAGGCGATCCTCAACCCGCCAGGCAATCCCAAGGCCAAATATTTTGTGTCGAAAAAGGGCGGCCAGCCGCCCGCGAGCTTTGACGAGTGGCTCAAGGGGACCGAGGAAGTAGCCGGAAGCTGGTGGCCGTTCTGGATGGAATGGGTGCAGAAGCGCTCGGGCAAGCTGGGGCCTGCCCCCAAGGCGCTGGGAAGCAAGAAGCACCCCCCGCAAGAAGCGGCACCGGGCCTCTACGTGCTCGAACAAGTCTGAAGGATCAACGATTTGCCCCACGCGCTAACTGCCGAGTTCTCGATGGAAACCGTCGGGGGCCGCACCTTGCGGGTCGCCCGCTGGCGCTGGAACAAGCCGAGCGAACACCCGCCGATCCTGTTCTTCAACGGCATCGGTGCGAATATCGAGGCCGTGGCTCCACTGGCCGAGGCGCTGACCGAGCGGCCCTTCATCATGTTCGACATGCCCGGCGTGGGCGGCAGCCCCGAACCGCTGGTGCCCTACAACACCTTTACCATGAGCTGGACCGCGCGCGAATTGCTGCGCCGTTTCGATTGTGAGATGGTCGATGTGATGGGCGTTTCATGGGGTGGGGCCATGGCCCAGCACTTCACGCTGCAGCACGGTGACTGTGTGCGCAAGCTGGTGCTCGCGGCAACCACGGCGGGAATGTTCATGGTCCCGGGCAATCCCGCCGCGCTGAGCAAGATGGCCAATCCACGCCGCTATATCGACGCAGCCTTCATGGAGAAGCACTTCCGCACGCTCTACGGCGGGCTGACCGGCGACAAGGATGAGCACATCAGCCGCCTCACCCCGCCCACCCCGCGTGGCTATTTGTACCAGCTGCTGGCAATGCTGGGCTGGACCAGCGCGCCCGCCCTGCCCTTCCTCAAGAAGGAAGTGCTGATTATGATGGGCGAGGATGACCAGATCGTCCCGCTGACCAACGGCAAGATCCTTGAGGCGCTGATCCCCAACAGTCGGCTTGAGATTTTCGAGCAAGGCGGACACCTGTTCATGCTGACCCACCGCGAACAGACCATCTCCTCGCTGCGCGGTTTCCTCGATGCGCCAGCCCGCAAGGAACGAAAGGCCGCCTGACCCATGCGCCATATCGCGATCATCGGCTCCGGACCCGCAGGGTACTACACGGCCGAGGCCGCGCAGAAGCAATGGGGGGACGGGGTCCGGATCGACGTGTTTGACATGTTGCCGGTCCCCTACGGCCTGATCCGCACCGGGGTGGCGCCGGATCACCAGTCGATCAAAGGCGTGGCCCGGCGCTACGAAGCCACCGCGATGTGCGAGAATTGCCGGTTTGTCGGCAACGTGATGATCGGCCGCGACGTCTCGGTTGCCGAGCTTCAGGAGCTTTATGACGCGGTAGTGCTGGCGACCGGCGCCCCGCACGATCGCAAGCTGGGCCTCCCCGGCGAGAACCTGCCCAACGTCTACGGCAGCGCAGCCTTCGTCGGCTGGTACAACGGCCATCCGCTGTTCGCCAATCTCGATCCCGATGTTTCGGGGCATACGGCGGTGGTAATCGGTATGGGCAACGTCGCGCTCGATGTGGCGCGAATCCTGTGCAAGACGCGCGAGGAATTCGCCGGGAGCGATATTGTTTCGCACGCGCTCGATGTGCTCGAAGAATCGAAAATCCGCCGCATCGTGATCCTGGGCCGACGCGGCCCGCACCAGATCATGATGACCCCCAATGAGCTGGGCGAACTTTCCCACCTCTCGCGCGGCGCGCCGCGGGTCGATCCCGAGGATCTCCCCGAAGAGGGTGAGGATACCCTGCTCGAACCGGGTCTGCGCAAGTCGGTCACCCATCTGCGCTCGTTCGCGGCGATCCCGGAGAGCCACTATGCCGACACTCCGATCGAGATCGAATTCGATTTCTTCGCCAGCCCGACTGCGCTGATCGGCACCGACCGGGTCGAGGGGATCGAGGTTGAGCGCACCACGGTCGAGGCTGGCCGCGCGGTGGGCACGGGCGAAACCTATGTGATCCCCGCCAGTCTGGTGGTCGCCTGCATCGGCTATCAGACCTCGCGCATTCCCGGCGTACCGTTTGACGAACGCGCGGGCCGCTTTCCCAACGACGAGGGGCGGATCCTGCCTGGCCTCTACTGCGTCGGCTGGGCGCGGCGCGGCCCTTCGGGTACGATCGGCACCAACCGGCCCGACGGCTTTTCGGTGATCGAGCGGATTGTCGAGGATATCGACAGCGGCGCGCTCGGCCACGGCGGGAAGCAGGGCCGCGCGGGCTTTGACTTGCTGGCCGAGGCGCGCGGGCTGGAAGTGGTCACCTTCCGTGACTGGAAGAAGATCGAGGCCGAAGAAGAACGCCGCGCCCGCGAAGATGCCCCGCGCGAGAAATTCGTCGATGTCGGCGCGATGATCCGCGCCAAGGACTGATCGGCACCGCACGCGGCGCGCCAGGGCTTGCCACGCGCCCTCCTCCATGCCTTAATTACCCGGTTAAGAACGACCGTCGCCAGAGTCGGTCGCTGCGGGAGAATGCACCATGCCCAGCTTTGACCTTGTTATCCGGGGCGGCACCATCGTCGATGGCACCGGGGCGCCGCGCTTTGTTGGCGATGTGGCAATCAAGGATGGGCTGATTGCCGCAGTCGGCTCGGTTTCGGGCGATGGTGCGCAGGAAATCGATGCCACGGGCAAGATCGTCACCCCAGGCTGGGTCGACGTCCACACGCACTATGACGGCCAGGCGACCTGGGACCCGGAAATGGCTCCGTCGAGCTGGCACGGGGTGACCACCGCGATCATGGGCAATTGCGGGGTGGGATTTGCCCCCGCCGCGCCCGACCGGCACGAATGGCTGATCGGGCTGATGGAAGGGGTGGAGGACATTCCCGGCACCGCCCTTGCCGAGGGGATGAAGTGGGATTGGGAGACCTTCCCCGAATACCTTGACGCGTTGGAGCGGCTGCCGCGCGCCATCGATGTCGGCACCCATGTGCCGCACGGCGCGGTGCGCGCCTATGTGCTGGGCGACCGCGAGCGCCCCGGCGCCGTCCCCACCGCCGATGACATCGCGAAGATGGCCGATATTGTCGAAGACGGCGTGCGCGCCGGGGCGCTGGGCTTTTCCACCAGCCGCACCGTGCTGCACCGCTCGATCGACGGCGAGGTTGTGCCGGGCACCACCGCCACCAAGGAAGAACTGATCGAGATCGGGCGGGCAATGGGCCGTGCCGGGCACGGCGTGTTCGAGATGGCCAGCGACATGCGCCGCGAATGGGACGAATTCGGCTGGATGGGCGCGCTCAGCCGCGAAACCGGCTTGCCCTGCACCTATGCCGCGCTGCAATCTATCGCCAAGGAGATGCCGCTTGACGAACAGATTTCGGCGATGCGCGCCGAGAATGACAATGGCGCCAACATCGTCGCCCAGATCGCACTGCGCGGCAACGGCATCGTCATGGCCTGGCAGGGCACGGTTCACCCCTTCCGGCTCAAGCCAAGCTGGCAGACGATTGCCGAACTGCCGTGGGAGCAGCAGAAGGCCAGGCTGCTCGATCCCGCCTTCAAGGCGCAGATGCTGGCAGAACAGCACGATTTCTCTCAGGTCAATCAGGACATCATGGGCCTGATCATGGTGGTCTGCGGCGGCTGGAACATGCAGTTCGAAATGGACCCCGATTTCGACTACGAACCGGGTGCCGATGCCAGCATTCTGGCCCGCGCCGCAGCCGCCGGCGTTTCGGGCGACGAATATGCCTATGACCTGTTGTGCCGCGACGAGGGCAAGGGCTTCATCTATCTGCCGATCCTCAACTATGCCGACGGCAACCTCGATTTCCTCGAAGCGCTGCAGAACAGCGACGATACGGTGAATTCGCTGAGCGACGGCGGAGCCCATTGCGGCACGATCTGCGATGCCGCCAGCCCCACCTTCATGCTCCAGCACTGGGTGCGTGATCGCCGGCGCGGCGGAAAAATCGGCCTTGAAAACGCGGTCAAGCGCCAGTGCCGCGACACTGCTCGGCTCTATGGCCTTGAGGACCGCGGCGTGATCGCGCCCGGCTATCTGGCCGATCTCAACGTGATCGATCTCGACGCAGTCAAGCTGGGCAAGCCCTGGCTGGCCTTCGATCTGCCCGCCGGGGGCAAGCGCCTGCTGCAACGGGCCGAGGGCTATGACTGCACGATCAAGAACGGCGTTGTGACATTCCGGTACGGAGAATGGACCGGCGCGACACCGGGCGGCCTGATCCGCGGGCCGCAGCGGGCGGAAATACTGGAGGCGGCGGAATAAGCCGCCGCCCTTCCATCACACCCGCATCGGCATCAGCACGTAGAGCGCGGGGCTCTTGTCGTCCTGGCGGATCAGCGTTGGCGCGCCGGCATCGGCGAGGTGTAGTTCGACCGTATCGCCATCGATCTGGCCGAGGATATCCTTGAGGTAATTGGCGTTGAAGCCGATCTCGAAGCCCTGCGCGCTGTAATCGGCGGGGACTTCCTCGGCGGCGGTGCCGTTGTCCGGGCTGGTGACCGAAAGCGTGACCTTGTCGTTCTCCAGCGCCATCTTGACCGCGCGGGTCTTTTCGGTGGCGATGGTGGCGACGCGATCGACCCCTTCGTAGAAGCTTTTGGGATCGAGCCTCAACAGCTTGTCGTTGCCGGTCGGGATCACGCGGCTGTAATCGGGGAAGGTGCCGTCGATCAGCTTGCTGGTCAGTACCACGCCGTTTTCGCCGCCCAGGGTGAAGCGCACCTTGCTGGCCGAAAGATCGACCAGCACATTGGCATCGAGCGATTCTTCGAGCAGCTTGCGCAGCTCGGCGATGCATTTGCGCGGCACGATCACGTCGGGCATGCCTTCGGCGCCATCGGGGCGCTTGATCGTGAAGCGGGCCAGACGGTGCCCGTCGGTCGCCGCAGCCTTCAGGTCTTCATCGGTGACGTGGAAGAAGATGCCGTTGAGGTAATAGCGGGTTTCCTCGGTGCTGATCGCAAAGCGGGTGCGATCGATCAGCTGGGCCAGGGTGGCGGCCGAAATCTCGAAGCTGGTGGGCAGATCGCCCTCGACGATCATCGGGAAATCGTCACGCGGGAGCGTGGGCAGGCTGAACCGGCTGCGCCCGGCCTTCACCGTCATGCGATTGTCCGCGGTTTCCAGGCTGACCTGGCTGCCATCGGGGAGCTTGCGGGCGATATCGAACAGCAGATGCGCCGAGACCGTGATCGCGCCCGGCGCCTCGACCGAAACCGCACCCAGCGTTTCGACCACCTGGAGATCGAGATCGGTCGCCATGACCCTGACAGTGCCGTCGCCAGCGGCCTCGATCAGCACGTTGGAAAGGATCGGGATGGTGTTGCGGCGCTCGACAACAGACTGGACGTGCGACAGGCACTTCAAGAGCGTCGCGCGTTCGATAGTGGCCTTCATGGTCAGCTCGTGTCCCCTGTGGGCGCGCGACCATGTGTCGGCCAGCGCGCCGTCAAACCGGTCTCACTTCCTTAACGCGAGCAGCCCGGGCGGCAAGGCCGAAGTGCCGGTTTTCCGGCAAATCTGGGGATAAATGCGCGGTTTGCGCGGCAATCTTCCAGCCGCTCAGGAGATCATCGCCATGCCGCCGTTGACGTGCAGGGTCTGCCCGGTGACATAGCCCGCCTCGTTGCTGGCGAGGTAGGCAACGGCCGCACCGATATCCTCGCCCTCGCCCATCCGGCCCATCGGGATGCGCGCGTTGAGCGCCTCTTTCTGGGCATCGGGCAGCCCATCGGTCATCGCGGTGCGGATGAAACCGGGAGCAACACAGTTCACGGTGATCCCGCGGCTCGCCACTTCCTGCCCGAGCGATTTTGACATCCCCACCAGCCCGGCCTTGGCTGCGGCATAGTTGACCTGCCCTGGATTGCCGGTCGCTCCGACCACGCTGGTGATGGTGATGATGCGTCCGTGGCGGGCCTTCATCATCGGCTTGCAGGCAGCGCGCATCAGCCGGAACGCGGCTTCGAGGTTGACCCGGATCACCGCGTCCCATTCCTCGTCCTTCATCCGCATGGCGAGGTTGTCGCGGGTGATCCCGGCGTTGTTGACCAGAATGTCGATCTTGCCGAGCGTATCGACCGTCGCGGGCACCAGATGCTCGACCTGTTCGGCGTTGGAAAGATCGCAGGTGATCTCGACATGGTCGTGACCATAGGTGTCGTTCAGCTCCTCGCGAAAGGCCCGCAGCTTGGCCGGATTGGTCCCCGACAGCGCCAGCCGGGCGCCTTGCCGCGCAAGGGCATGACTGATCGCCGAACCTATCCCCCCGGCGGCGCCGGTGACGAGGGCGGTCATTCCGGTGAGGTCGAAAAGACGGTGTTCCATTGCTCAAAGCTCCTTGGCTAGCGCTTCAATATCGGCCATGCCAACTACGCTGACAACCGACACGTCGGCGACACTGCGGCCGATCATCGGGCCGAGCACCTTGCCGCCCAGTTCGACGAAGCTGTCCACCCCGGCCGCTTGCATCGCGATCACGCTTTCGCGCCAGCGCACCCGCCCGCAGACCTGTTCGACCAGTAGCCGCGAGACCTCGGCCGGATCGCTGACCATGCTGGCGGTAACGTTGGCGAACAGCGGCACCCGCAGCGGACCCGGCGGGGTCTTGCCCAGCGCGTCGGCCATCGCATCGGCGGCGCCTTGCATCAGCGGGCAATGGAACGGCGCCGATACCGGCAGCAACACCCCGCGCTTGATCTCGAACTCCTTGACCATGGCCACGGCACGCTCGATCGCCGCCTTGTGCCCGGAAAGCACGACCTGACCGGGATCGTTGTCATTGGCAACGGTGCAGACATCCCCTTCGGCGGCGGCATCGGCCAGCTTTTGCGCCTTGTCGATATCGGCGCCGAGCAGCGCGCACATCGCCCCCACGCCCACCGGCACGGCGGCCTGCATCGCTTGCCCGCGCAGCTTGAGCAGCCGCGCAGTATCGGCCAGACTGAAGGCCCCCGCAGCGCACAACGCGGTGTATTCACCCAGGCTGTGCCCGGCGACGAAATCGCACTTGTCGGCCAGCGCGACACCGCCTTCCTTTTCCAGCACCCGCAGCACCGCTATGGCATTGGCCATGATCGCCGGCTGGGCATTTTCGGTCAGGGTCAGGACATCGTCAGGCCCTTCGCGCATGATTGCGGAAAGCTTCTGCCCGAGCGCATCGTCGACTTCCTCGAATACTTCGCGGGCAACCGCGCTGGCTTCGGCCAGGTCCACGCCCATGCCGACCTTCTGGCTGCCCTGCCCCGGAAAAACGAATGCTCGCATTTCTTCCCTCCTGATTTGCAGGCGCGGTTATTGCCGCGCCGCGCTTCACGCAAGCCCGAAGGGTACGATCCTGTTGGCAGCATCGTGGCCGATATCGGCCCGGCCCAGGAAGGGAATCGCGTGGCGATCGCACCAGAAGCGAGCGATTTCCTCTGCATCTTGGCCGAACGGGCGATCGTTTTCCGGCACCTGACTGATCCGCCCCAGCCGCAGTCCTGCCGCGCCGCCCAAATGCGCGGTGACATGGAAGAACAGCCGGTCAACCGCGTAGAGGCATTCGCTGACTTCCTCGACCATCACCACATGGCCCGCCAGCCCGGGCATCAGCGGGGTGCCGCAAAGCATGGCCAGCGTCATCAGGTTGAACGCCGCCACCGGGTGCTGATCCGGCGCGGGTTCCAGCCCGGAGTGATCGCCGCACAGGAACGCCAGGGTGCGCCGCACTGCCTCCTCACCGCCATCGCGGCGGATGTCGCCCGGCATCGGCGCGTGGACCTGCCTGCCGATCCGCCCCCGGTAGAGCCCGCCCAGCAAAGTTCCGGCATCCGAATAGCCCAGATAGGTCTTGCGCTCCGCCTCGGGCGCAAGCAGCCCCAGCGCATCCTCCGCGATCCTGACCGCGCCATAACCGCCGCGCGCGAACCACACCGCATCGAAGCCGGGATCGTTGGCGCATTCGACGAAGGCCTCGCACCGCATGTCGTCCGGCCCGGCAAAGTGGCCGCTGCTGGCAAAGCACTGGGGATGGAAATGCAACGAAAGGCCCGGAAACTCGGCTTCGGCCAGCGCGCTTACCCGTGCGGCATCTTCGCTGGTCAGCGGGGTCGACGGGGCGCAGATCGCGATGCGGAGCATTCTTCTTCCTAACCCGGTTGTCATCGCGCGCAAGGCCGCATACCGGGTTGGCGATGAGCGAACTCACCAATCACCCCTGGTTCTTCTGCGGCATCGGCGGTTCGGGCATGCTGCCGCTGGCGCTGATCCTCAAGGGGCATGGCGCGCAGGTGGCCGGCTCGGACCGCAGCCGCGATCAGGGGCGTTCGCCGGAAAAGTTCGCCTGGCTGGAAAGTCTGGGCATTCACTTGTTTCCGCAGGACGGCAGCGGAATTGTTTCCGCCGATCAGGTGCTGGTCGCCTCGGCGGCGGTGGAAGACAATGTGCCCGAGGTGGTCCGCGCCCGCGAGCTGGGATGCGCGCGGATGAGCCGGGCCGAGCTGCTGGCCCGCCTGTTCAACGCCGCACCTCAGGGCATCGCGGTCGGCGGAACCAGCGGAAAAAGCACGGTTACCGGCATGACCGGCTGGATCCTGGCGCAGGCCGGGCGCGATCCGACGATCATGAACGGCGCGGTGATGAAGAACTTCGCCTCGCCCGAAAATCCGTTCGCCAGCGCCCGCGTTGGCAAGGGCGACGTGTTCGTTTCCGAGGTGGATGAAAGCGACGGCTCGATCGCGCTCTATCGTCCCAAGGCGGCGGTTCTGCTCAACGTCAGTCTCGATCATAAATCGATGGAGGAGCTGCGCGGCCTGTTCGGCGATTTTCTGCGCGCCGCCGATATCGCCGTGGTCAACATCGACGATCCCGAAGCGGCCGCGCTTGCCCCGGTCTATACTCCCGTGCTGACTTTCGGCCTCAACCACCCCGCGGCCCAGATTGGCGTCTTCGCCGATACGGTTGCGGAGGGGCCGCTGTCGATCTCGGCAACGGTGATCGATCGGCGCGAAGGCACGGCGCATCCGCTGGTGCTCGAAGTGCCCGGGCGCCACAACCTTGCCAATGCGCTCGCCGCGATTGCCGCGGCCAATGCAGTCGGCGTTCCGGTGGCCGAGGCGGTCGACGCGCTGACAAGCTATGCAGGCCTTTCCCGGCGTTTCGATGTGATCGGCACCTCGCCGGGCGGGATCACGGTGATCGACGATTTCGGCCACAATCCCGACAAGGTCGCGGCGACCCTGCGGACACTCAAGGCACACCCCGGGCGGGTGATCGCCTTTTTCCAGCCGCATGGCTATGGGCCCTTGCGCCAGATGGGCAGCGAACTGGCGCAGACCTTCGCCCGCGAACTCGGCGCCGACGATCTGACCGTGCTGTGCGATCCGGTCTATTTCGGCGGAACGGTCGATCGCAGTGTGGGCAGCGAGCGTATCGTCGAGCTCATCCGCGAGGCTGGAGGCAAGGCCGAATATGTGCCCTCGCGCGAGGATTGCGCCGGACTTGTGCGCAAGCTTTCCCGTCCGGGCGACCGGATCGTCGTGATGGGGGCGCGCGACGATACGCTTTCGCAATACGCGGCCAAATTGCTTGAAACGCTCGGATAGCCGCACTTCGCAACTGCAGAACGGGAAAAGTGTGGCACTACGGCCACGATCTGATCGCGATTCGTGCAGGAATCTGCCCGCCACATTGACATCGACGCAACAAAAGTGCCCAAATCCCGTTGTGCCTTGCAACATGGGGTGGCGGGATTTCGTTCCGTCGGCTTCGGGTCAAACAGGGGCCAGCAAGGCCAGTACGAACTCCGTTAGAGAGGTGATCAATGAACTATCGCAATTCAAACCGCAGCAAGCGCGCGATGCTTGCGGCGACGACTGCGCTTATCGGCACTTTGATGTGGTCCGATGTGGCGCTGGCCCAGGAATCGGCTGACGATGCCGCCTCCGCCGAAAGCATCGTCGTGATCGGCACCCGCCGTACCGACCGTACGGTGACGGACTCGGCTTCGCCGGTCGACGTGATCAGCTCGGCGGAACTGACTGCGCAGCCGACCGCCAACATGCTCGATGCGGTCAAGAACGTGGTCCCCTCGTTCTTCGTTCCGCAGAACACCATCTCCGACGCCTCGACCTTCGTGCGCGCACCTTCGCTGCGCGGCCTCCCGGCCGACGAAATCCTGGTGATGATGAACGGCAAGCGCTTCAACCGTTCGGCGCTGGTCCAGGTCTATTCGGGCGGTGACACCGCGCTTTCGTTCGGCTCGCAAGGTTCGGACATTTCCTCGATCCCGGCGATCGCGATCTCCAACCTCCAGATCCTGCGCGACGGCGCGACCGCCCAGTACGGTTCGGACGCGATCGGCGGCGTGCTCAACTACGGCCTGCGCAGCGACGAGGGGATCGAACTCCAGGCGCTGTTCGGTCAGAACTTCGACAACGGCGGCGATGGCGACACCTGGCAGATCTCGGGCGACGTCGGCGTCAAGCTGGGCGATGCCGGTTTCGTCAACGTGGCAGCCGAATATTCGGACAGCGATGGCACCAGCCGCGGCGCGACCCGCCCCTGGGCGGTGGCTTTCGCAGCGGCGAACCCCTCGCTTGCCTCGCAGCTGCCCAACTATCCGGGGCCGGTGCAGATCTGGGGTTCCTCGCCCAGCCACGGCTGGAAGGTGATGCTCAATTCGGGCTTCGATGTGGGTGAAAATGCCCAGATCTACCTGATGGCGAACTTCGCGCATTCCAAGGCGGATCAGAGCTTCAACTATCGCCCTTCGGTTTCACTGACCGGGTTCCAATACTATGACGGGACGACCACTTCGACCCGCACGCTCGGCGCCAACTCGGCGTTCTCGCACCCGATCTATCTGACCAAGTGCCCGACCGGCAATGCCACCTGCCCTTCGACCGGATACGTCAAGAGCAACCTGGCCGGCACGCAGCAGACCTATAACTTCACCACGCTCTATCCGGCCGGCTTCACCCCGCGCTTTGTCGGCGTGACCGATCAGGCCTGGGGCACGCTGGGCTTCAAGGGTGGAGATGCAAGCTCGCTCAAGTATGACCTGTCGGCCACGCTGAGCAAGAACCAGCTCGACCTGTCGATGTACGATTCGCTCAGCCCCTCGTTCGGTCCGACCACCCAGACCGAGTTCGAATTCGGCAAGCTGATCCAGCGCGAACTCGATGTGAACCTCGATCTCGCCAAGGATCTCGACGTTGGCTTCGCCAGCCCGCTGACCCTCTCGTTCGGTGCAGAATACCGCCACGAAAGCTATGAGGCGACCGAGGGTGACCTGCAGTCCTATGCTGGCGGGCCCTATGCGGTGCAGAATCTTTACCGCGAGACGACGGCCGGTGTCTATGTTCTGGATTCGACCGTCACCATGCCTCCGGCGGCGAGCGGCTATGGCGGCACCAGCCCGACCTTTGCCGGCAAGCACAGTCAGAACGGCTACGGTGTCTATGCCGGCCTCGAAGGCGATCTGACCGAAAAGTTCTCGATGGGCGTGGCCGCCCGCTATGAGCACTATTCGAGCTTCGGCGATGCCTTCGTGTCCAAGCTGAACGGCATCTGGCACATCACCGACGCGTTCTCGCTGCGCGGCACCGTGGGCACAGGTTTCCACGCTCCCTCGCCGGGCCAGAACAACGTGCAGGTGCTGACCACTACCTTCCTGCAGGGCAATCAGGTCCAGGTGGGCACCTATCCGGTGACCAGCTCGATCGCGCAGTACTATGGCGCCAAGTCGCTGCGGCCCGAACGTTCGACCAACTTCGGCCTCGGCTTCGTGGTCGATCCGTCGAGCAACTTCACCTTCACCTTCGATGCCTATTCGATCAAGGTGAAGAACCGCATCGGCATCTCGCAGAACTTCACCGTCACGGCGGCTGACCTTG
Organism: Novosphingobium sp.; assembly: GCA_024236215.1. Classification (GTDB taxonomy): domain Bacteria; phylum Pseudomonadota; class Alphaproteobacteria; order Sphingomonadales; family Sphingomonadaceae; genus Novosphingobium. The sequence continues at coordinate 299,677 of JACKKX010000002.1, read as the reverse complement.
TTGCGGAACCCGATCTGGCCGGTGTGGGCGTTGGCGGTGCGGTTCAGTACTTCACCAACGGCTTCGACACCATCACCAAGGGTCTCGACGCGGTCTTCACCTACAAGACCGGGCTGGCTGGCGGAAAGCTCAACCTGACGCTCGCCTACAACTACAACAAGAGCAAGGTGACCCGCTTCGATCCGGGTGTGATCGGTGCCACGCAGCTGATCGACATCCAGTATCTGGCACCCAACCATCGCGCCAACTTCTCGGCCAACTGGCAGCTGGGCGATTTCACGCTCAACCTGCGGGAAAGCTACTACGGCGAATGGCGCGATTCGAACGACTACCCGATCCGTCAGGGCAACATCTCTGGCGCCACGATCATCGATGGGCAGCATTTCGGTGCCAAGTTCATCACCGATCTCGACGTCAGCTACACCTTCATGGATCACTACACGCTGACGGTGGGCGCGAACAATCTGTTCAACACCTACCCCGACAAGATCATGGCCACGGTCGACAACCGGATTTATTCGTTGACCAACAGCCTCGACAACGGCTCGATCTATCCGCGTTCGGGCGGACCGTTCGGGATCAACGGCGGGTTCTGGTACGCGCGTCTCCGCGTCAAGTACTGATCCAGCCGCTTCGGCAATACGAAAAGGGGGAGCCTTGGCTCCCCCTTTTTTTGTCCGGGCTTTGGTCGCCGCGCGATCAGCGCAGGATCTTCTCGAGCATCACCAGGGTGGGATCGCCTTCGAGCGCATGGGGCGCAAATCCCTTTTCCCGCTCGAGCTCGATCGCGGCATGGTTTTCGCGATCCTCGATTGCGATCACCCGGCGCAGACCGCGGTGCCGCGCGGCTTCGGCAACGACGTCGAGCAGACCCCAGCCCACGCCCTTGCCGCGCCAGTTCTTGCAGACCGAAACCGCGATCTCGCCGGTGTCGAGCGGATTGTCGCAGGCGAGCATGGCGGTGCCGACGACCTGCCCGCTCGCTTCGTCGAAGGCCAGCCAGGTTTCGGTGCGGAAATGGTCGATCTCCACCATCGGCGCCAGAATATCGTGGCCGATATGCTTGCGCGGACTGAGAAACCGGAACCGGCGATCCTCGTCGCTGACCCGGTCGAAGAATTCCTCGAGCAGCGGCTCATCCTCTGGCGTGACGGGCCGAACGGCCAGAACCGCGCCGGAGCGAACGGTCATTTCGGCAATCGCGGGGGTGCTTGCATCTTGCGGCATGTAGTGTCTCCTTGCTTGGCCGCACTGTTAGCACTTGCAGCATGAGCCGCATTGATACCGCGCAATTGCACCACAAATCCTCTTCGCTGTCGCAAATTGACAAGGAGGCGCGGCCGAACCTGCCTAGCCAGCACCGATGCGACCCCCTTCCTCCCCATCTCTCGCCCTGACCCGGCGCCGATTTTCCCTTGGCCTTGGCGCTGCGCTCGCCTTTTCCACATCTGCCCGGGCGATCGTACCCGAGCGCTACACCAGTCTGATGCGGCGCGTCATGGGGCTGCATTGGCGCGGACGCCTGCGCTTCGATGCCGACTTCATCGAAGGTGGCGAGTTCATATCGCAGCTCGACATGGATTTTTCGCTCGATGCCAACTGGGATTTCACCGGGAAGATGGTTGAAAAGATGCAGTGGGGCGACACGATCTATTCCGGCCTGTCCGCGATCTGGGGCAATTGCTGGGTGATCGGCAACGAAGCGGGGCTATCGATTACCCGGATGCGCAACATTTCCGGCGACACACTGCCCAACAATTTCGCCTGGGGAACCAGCACCGGGGACTTCCGCTTTCACAACGACACTGATCGCCCCGGTCATTTCATAATCCAGGGCGTCATGCGCAGCGACCGTGACGGCACGATCAGCAAGGTGACGATGATCGACGTCTGACAAGCGATGTCCGGGCTTTTCCCTTGCATTGCAGCGCAAAACCGCTAAGGGCCGCCACTCCCCGTGCCCGCACGGGGAGCCAAGAAAGCCGGAGGGGCCCCGCAATCGTGCGGATCAGCCAGCGATCGGCTAGATGACAGAAGGAAGCTGCCGTGCCGCTTTACGAGCACGTGTTCCTGGCACGCCAGGATCTCAGCCAGTCGCAGGTAGATGCGCTGGCCGCCGCCGCCACCGAGATCGTCGAAGCCAACCAGGGCAAGGTCACCAAGACCGAGACCTGGGGCCTCAAGAACCTCGCCTACAAGATCAAGCGCAACCGCAAGGCGCACTTCGTGATGCTCAACATCGAGGCCCCTGCGGGCACCGTTGCCGAGCTGGAGCGCCAGACTGCGATCAACGAAGACGTGATCCGCTGGCTGACCGTGCGCGTCGACGAGCACGAGGCTGGTCCTTCGGTGCAGATGCGCAAGCAGGACCGTGAGCGCACCAAGCGCCGCGAACGCGAGGAGTTCTAAGAGATGGCCCGCGCATTTTTCCGCCGCCGCAAGAGCTGCCCGTTCTCGGGCAAGAACGCTCCCAAGATCGATTACAAGGACACCCGCCTGCTCCAGACCTACATGTCCGAGCGTGGCAAGATCGTCCCCAGCCGCATCACCGCCGTTTCGGCCAAGAAGCAGCGCGAACTGGGCCAAGCGATCAAGCGTGCCCGTCACCTGGGGCTGCTGCCCTACCTCGTGAAGTAAGGGGAGAAGCACGATGGAAATCATCCTCCTCGAACGGATCGAGAAGCTCGGCACGATCGGCGATGTCGTCACCGTCAAGGACGGTTACGCCCGCAACTATCTGCTGCCCAACAAAAAGGCGCTGCGCGCCAACGAGGCCAACCGCAAGGTCTTTGAAGCCAACCGCTCCAAGATCGAGGCCGACAACGCCGCCCGCCGCACCGACGCCGAAGGCCACGCCAAGAACGTCGACGGCAAGTCGGTGGTGCTGATCCGCGCCAGCTCGAACGCCGGCCATCTTTATGGCTCGGTTTCGGTGCGCGACATCGTCGATGCGCTCAACGCCGACGGCGCCGACGTGACCAAGGCGATGATCGTGCTCGAACGCCCGATCAAGACCATCGGCGTGTTCGACGTCAAGGTTGCGCTGCACCCCGAAGTTGCCGTGACGGTCAAGGTCAACGTCGCCCGCTCACCGGACGAAGCCGACCAGCAGGCCCAGGGCGTCGACGTGATCGCGGCGATGTTCGAAGACGAAGCCGCTGCGGCCGCCGCGACCGACTTTGAAGCCGGCAACGGCGAAGCGGAAGAAGCGGCTCCCGCCGCCGAAGCCGCCCCGGACGAAGCCGAAGCCTGATCGCCTCGGCATCGTTGCAGCCGGATCGGGGGCGCTTCGGCGCCCCCTTTTCGTTGCCGTCATTGAAACTTCGCGATCGCCGGGCTATAGGCCCGCGATGGAAAGAACAGAAAAGATCATCGCGGAATTGGTCCGCGTCTACGAAACCGCCGCCTCCACCCTCCGCTCGGACATTGCCGCGTTTGCGGCAGACGGCACCCTTCCTCCGCAATCACGCCGCGAAAACCGCGAATGGTGCTATCCCGAGCTGCGGGTGCGCTATCAGGGTGAAGAAACCCGGCCCGATCTCGCCCGCGCCTTCGGGCGGCTGGCCCATCCGGGCATGTTCACCACCACGGTGACCCGCCCCCAGCTTTTTGCCGGGTATCTCGCCGAACAGCTCGATCTGCTTCAGGACGATTACCGGATCGAGATCGAAGTTGGCCGCTCGGCCCAGGAAATCCCCTTCCCCTATGTGATCGACGGCGGCGCCACACTGGGCACGATCCGCCCGCAGGATCTGGCGCGCCATTTCCCCTCGACCGAACTGGCGATGATCGGTGACGAGCTGGCCGATGGGGTCGAGGTTGACGGGCTCGACGAAACCATCCCGCTGGCGCTGTTCGATGCGCTGCGCACCGATTTCAGCCTGGCGCGGCTGGCGCACTATACCGGCACCTCGGTGGAGCATTTCCAGCGCTTCGTGCTGTTCACCAACTATCACCGCTATGTCGATGAATTCGTTGACTGGGCGGGCAAGCAGCTGGGCCAGAACGGCTATACCCTGCTGTCCGGCGCGGGCGGCCTGCTGCTCGACGAGCATACCGAAAACGCGCGCGAGCGCCTCTCGGACACGGCCTGGCGACGCCACCAGATGCCGGCCTATCACCTGGTGCGCGAAGACGGGCTGGGGATTACGCTGGTCAACATCGGGGTCGGCCCATCCAACGCCAAGACCGTGTGCGATCACCTCGCGGTGCTGCGGCCCGAGGCCTGGCTGATGATCGGCCACTGTGGGGGTCTGCGCGATACCCAGCGGATCGGGGACTATGTGCTGGCCCACGCCTATCTGCGCGACGATCATGTGCTTGATCCAGTGCTGCCACCCGAAGTGCCGATCCCGGCGATCGCGGAAGTGCAGATCGCGCTGGCCCAGGCGGCCGAGAAGGTCAGCGGGGATACCGGCGCCAATCTCAAGAAGCGGATGCGTACCGGCACCGTCGCCACCACCGACGATCGCAACTGGGAACTGCGCTTCACCCAGTCGGCCCGCCGCCTCAGCCTGGCGCGCGCCATCGGGATCGATATGGAAAGCGCGACCATTGCCGCCCAGGGCTATCGCTTCCGGGTGCCCTACGGCACGCTTCTGTGCGTTTCCGACAAGCCGCTGCACGGCGAAATCAAGCTGCCCGGTCAGGCCAACCGCTTCTATGAAGAGGCGATTGCGGCGCATCTTCTGATCGGCACCACCACGATCGACCTGCTGCGCGCCGAGGGGGCCCGGCTCCATTCGCGCAAGTTGCGCGCCTTCAACGAGCCGCCGTTCCGGTAAGGAAATCGCGGATCGCCTCGCCCAGCGCAGGGCCGGTGACGCTGCCCATGTGGGTGCCGGGAATGGTGGCGCGGACCGCGCCGGGCAGGGCCTGGACCAGCCGGTCGGCCGAGCCGTTGTCATTGTCCTCGTCGCCGCAGATCACCAGCGTCGGCATGGTCAGCGCCGCCAGCGCCGCAGGCGGGGTGTCGGTCATGGTCTGGAGCAACAGCCGCGCCGCCGTGCGGTCGATCTTCATGGTCTTCATGAACTGGACCGTGAAATAGGCCGGATCGCCCATGCGAACCGTCTCGAACCGGTCAATCGCATCAAGGAAGAAGGTCTGGCGCCCGCTCCACCCGGCCAGTCCTTCCAGGCCCATGCCCCCGAGTATCAGCCGCCTGGGGCGCAGCCCGGCGATGACCGCCCTCACTGACGTGCGCGCGCCGAGTGAAAACCCGCCAAGATCGTAGTCGGACAGACCAAGCTCCGCGATCAGCGCCGCCGCGTCGAGCGCCAGCACGTCGGCCGGATAGGCCGCCGGATCGTGGGGCTTGTCGCTCTGCCCATGCGCGCGCAGATCGGGCATCAGCACCTCGAACCCGGCCTCGGCCAGGCAGGCGGCATGCCCAAAGCGGATCCAGTTCATCTCCGCGCTTGAAAACAGACCGTGCAGCAGCACCAGCGGGCGCCCCTCGCCCAGCCGGTGCAAGGCCAGACGTGCGCCGCCGTGGCCGGAGAAGAACGTGGTCCTGATGCTCATGGCCTGCCCTTAGCCTGACGCTTCCGGCAAGTCACCGGTCAGCTCCGATTGACTTGTTAAGCGCACTTATTATATGCGCCCTCAATCATGGAGAACATCGGCTATCTGCTCAGTGATCGCTCGCGCCTGTTGCGCCGCGCCTTCGATGAGCAGGTTCGCTCGCTCGGGGTGACAGGCCCGCAGGCCAGATTGCTGTTCTACCTCACCCGTTGGGAAGGCGAAAACCAGGGGTTCTATGCCGAACAGCTCGATGTCGAGCCGATCACCCTGTGCCGGATGGTCGACCGGATGGAAGAAGCAGGAATGGTCGAACGCAGACAGGATCCGGCCGACCGCCGTGCGCGTCGGCTCTTCCTCACCAAACGCAGCCGCGAGGTTCTTCCGGTGCTGAAGGAATGCATCGACAAGCTGCTCGAAGACATGTTGACCGGAATCACCGACACCGAGCGCGCGAATTTCGCCCGCACCCTCACCGCGATTGGCGAGAATCTGGGGGCGCGCCGCGATCAAAAGGTTGCCAATCATGGCTGAAGCCGATCCCAAGCTGAACGATACCGATCTTGCCGCGGCCGAGGTTCAGGCCCCGGCGCCCAAGCGCCACCTTGGCCGCCTTGCGCTGATGCTTTCGGTCCCCCTCCTGCTGATTGTCGGTGCGGTGACCTATTGGTGGAACCTGCAGGGCAAGGTTTCGACCGACAACGCCTATGTCCATCTCGACAAGGTTTCGGTCAGCGCGGAAATTACCGGCAAAATCGTGGAGGTCTTCACTGCTGAGAATCGCCACGTCGCGGCCGGCGATCTGTTGTTCCGGATCGATCCCGAACCCTACCGGCTGCAACTGGCCCAGGCCAATGCCGCGATTGCCAGCGCACAGGCCAGCGAAACGTCGCTGGCCAGCGCCAGCGCGATGTCGGGCGCCGACGTCGCCGCTGCGGAGGAGAATATCGCCTTCGCCCGCACCAATCTTTCCCGGCAAGAGGCACTGTGGAAGCGCGGCTTTGCCACCAAGGCAACCTATGACGCCGCCGTGCATCAGGTCGCCCAGGCCGAGGACCAGCTGGCAATTGCGCGCTCCAAGAGCCGTGAGGCGCAGGCCAAGCTGGCCAGCGGTTCACAGGTGCCCGGTGTCTACCCCCAGCTCGCGGCGGCGCGCGCGCAGCGCTCGGTGGTGGAGCTCAACCTGCGCCGAACCGAAGTGCGCGCGCCGGTGGCAGGAACGGTTGCCCAGGCCGATCGCCTGACCGTCGGGCAGGATGCGATCACCGGCTTGCCGGTGGTTACAATCGTTGCAGACAGCAGCGTCTATATCGAGGCCAATTTCAAGGAAACCGATCTGGCCGACATGAAGCCAGGCCAGCCCGCAGAGATCAGCTTCGATGCCTATCCGGGCCTGAAATTGCGCGCCCATGTCGCCTCGATCGGCGCAGGAACGGGCAGCGAATTCTCTGTTCTGCCCGCGCAGAATGCCAGCGGCAACTGGGTCAAGGTAACCCAGCGCGTACCCGTGCGGATCGTTCTTGACGAGCGCAGTCCGCGCCAGCTGATCGCCGGGCTTTCGAGCAAGGTCACCGTGTTCACCGACGGCCGCAAGCACTAGGCGGCACGCCCGTGGCCAGCGCCGCCTCCCCTGCCTCACGTCGGCCGGCCCGCGCGGCCCAGCCGCAGCAAGCGGTGGCGGATGTCGCACTGTTGCCGGTTGAGAACACCATGCTGCTGGTGGTGGGGATCATGATCGCCTCGCTGATCCAGATCCTCGACACGACCATCGCCAACGTCGCGATCCCGCATATGCAATCGACCCTCGGTGCAACCTCGGATGAAGTAAGCTGGGTGCTGACGAGCTATATCATCGCCATGGCGGTTGCGATGCCGATCACCGGCTGGCTAGCCGACCGGGTAGGCTCGCGGCGGCTGTTCCTGCTCTCGGTCAGCGGCTTCGTGGTAACCTCGATGCTGTGCGGGATGGCCCAGAACATCACCCAGATGGTGATCTTCCGTGCCTTGCAGGGGGCAACGGGCGCCTTCATCTCGCCACTCAGCCAGGCCGCGATGATCGATACCAACAAGCCTTCGCGCCAGCCGCAAATGATGGCTCTGTGGGGCATGGGGATCATGGTCGGCCCGATCCTGGGGCCGATCCTTGGCGGTTGGCTGACCGAGAACTGGAACTGGCGTTCGGTGTTTTACGTCAACGTTCCGCTCGGCGCGATTTCGCTGGTGATCCTGATGGGCGAACTGCCCTCGCGCCCGATCCTGAGGCGCCGCTTCGACCTGACCGGCTTTGCCCTGGTCGCGACAGCGCTCACCGCGATCCAGCTGCTGCTCGACCGGGGCAATCATATCGACTGGTTTCAGGCCGGGGAGGCCTGGATCTATGCCGTGATCGGGCTGTCCGCCGCGTGGATGGCGGTGATCCACCTTTCCACCGCGAAAGAGCCCTTGTTCAACCGGCACCTGTTCGCCGATCCGAACTATGTCGCCGCGCTGATGTTCATGGTTGCGATCGGGGTGGTGATGTTTGCCACCATGGCGCTGCTTCCGCCGATGTTGCAGCGCCTGATGGGATACGGGGTAATCGATACCGGCATGGCGCTGATGCCGCGCGGGGTCGGAACGCTGATCACCATGCAGATTTCAGGCTTGCTCATCCGGCGCGGGTTCGATCCGCGAATTCTGATTGCCTGCGGCTTCGCGGTCGCGGGGCTTTCACTATGGGAAATGTCGAGCTGGTCGCTGCAGGTCGATAACTACCATGTCGCCATGTCAGGATTCGTCCAGGGGATTGGCATGGGATTTGTGTTCATCCCGCTCAACGCCACCGCCTTTGCCACGCTTGTCCCGGCGCTGCGGACCGATGGGTCGAGCCTGCTCAACCTGTCGCGCTCGATCGGTTCGTCGGTCGGTATTTCGGTTGTCACCGCACTGTTCGGGCAGAACCTGCAGCGCAGCCATTCCGAGGTTGGCGGGCACGTCACCTCATCGGTCACCGACCTGATCGATTTTGCCACGCTCGACCGGTTTCAGGCCTATGGCGAAGCCGCGCTGCGCATGGTCGATGCCGAGGTCAACCGCCAGGCGGCGATGATCGCCTATCTCGACAATTTCTACATGATGATGTGGCTCAGCCTTGCCGCGATCCCGCTGGTGGCGATGATGCGCAAGCCCGATCTGCGGCGCGTGCCTCCGGGGGGGATCCCCGGCGACAAGGCCGAGGCCGCCGATTTGCCGCACTAGGCTGGAGACTATTCCGGAACCTCAAGCCCTGCCGCCTTCCAGCGTTCCGCGACACTGGCAGTGCTGGCCGAATAGTGGCGCGGCAGATCGCGGGTATCGAGCCAGGCCTCGTGGACCGATTCGCACCCGGCGTGGGCCACGGGCCTGAATCCGGAAGGATCGTCGAAGCTTCCCACGGTCAGGTCGGCATCGCCTTTGCCATCGGCCCAGAAGAACCCCAGCGGCGAGCCGCAAGTCGAACAGAACGGCCGCCGCGCGATGGGTGAGGAGGCAAACCAGTCTGGCTCGCTCAGCCAGGTGACCTTGGCGGGATCGACCTGGACGAAGGCGGCGGCAATCCCCCCGGTGGCCTTCTGGCACATCCGACAATGGCACCAATAGGCTTCGTCGTTGTCGATCTCGACCGCGTAGCGCACACGCCCGCACTGGCAGCCGCCGGTCATTGTCCGGGTCATCGCCCTACCCCTTCTGCAAATGCCGCCGCCCCAGCAGTTCCGCGATCTGCACCGCGTTGAGTGCGGCGCCTTTCCTGAGGTTATCGGATACGCACCACAGCGCCAGGCCGTTGTCGACGGTGGGATCCTCGCGCACGCGGGAAACGAAGGTGGCGCCATCGCCGACGCATTCCACCGGGGTGACGTATCCGCCGTCCTCGCGCTTGTCGACCAGCATCACGCCCGGCGCCTCGCGCAGCAGGGCCTGGGCCTGTGCGGCGGAAATCTCCTCCTCGAATTCCAGGTTGATCGCCTCGCTGTGCCCCACGAACACCGGCACGCGCACGCAGGTGGCGCTGACCTTGATCTTCGATCCGAGGATCTTCTTGGTTTCGACCACCATTTTCCATTCTTCCTTGGTCGATCCGTCATCAAGGAAGCTGTCGATATGCGGGATGACGTTGAAGGCGATCTGCTTGGTGAACTTCACCGGATCACAGCCGTCGCCAACGAAGATATTGCGGCTCTGCTCGAACAGCTCGTCCATCCCGGCCTTGCCCGCGCCCGAAACCGATTGATAGGTGGCAACCACCACGCGCCGGATCGTCGCCGCATCGTGCAGGGGTTTCAGCGCCACGACCATCTGAGCGGTCGAGCAATTGGGATTGGCGATGATCATGCGCCGTTTGTAACCGTCGATCGCATCGGGGTTGACCTCGGGCACGATCAGCGGCACGTCGGGGTCCATGCGGTAGAGCGAGGAATTGTCGATCACCACGCAGCCCGCCGCGGCGGCCTTGGGCGCATAGTCCTTTGACACCGCCGATCCGGCGGAAAACAGCGCGATGTCCCAGCCAGCGAAATCGAAATGCTCGATATTGCGGACCTTGAGCATGCGGCCGGTCTCACCGAACTCGATCTCATCCCCGGTCGAGCGCGAACTGGCAACGGCGGCCAGTTCCTCGATCGGGAATTCGCGCTCGGCCAGCACGTTCAGCATCTCGCGCCCGACATTGCCGGTCGCGCCGACCACCACCACCCGGTAACCCATCTGCATCTCCAAATTCCGTTCGCGCCGCGATAGCGCCGCGCGCGGCCGCCGCAAAGAAAAAGGCGCCCCGGTTGCCCGGAGCGCCCTTTCTGCCTGCTTTGGCCTGTCAGCCTTCGCTGCGCACGTCGCGGCGCTCGGCGATGCGGGCGCGCTTGCCGGTGCGGCCGCGCAGGTAATAGAGCTTGGCCCGGCGCACCACGCCCTTGCGGACCACGGTGATGCTGTCGATGTTGGGCGAATAGATCGGGAACACGCGCTCCACGCCTTCACCGAAGCTCATCTTGCGGACGGTGAAGTTGCTGGAGATACCCTTGTTGGCGCGGGCGATGCACACGCCTTCGAACGCCTGGACGCGGGTGCGTTCGCCTTCGACGACGCGCACGCCGACGCGGACGGTATCGCCGGGGCGAAATTCGGGGATGGTCTTGCCGGCCTTGGCAATTTCCTCGGCCTCGATCTGCTGGATCAGGTTCACTGGTCCTCAGTCCTTCTTCTTCGCCTGCGCGCCAGAGGCAGACTGGACCCGAGCACCCTCATGGCGCTCCCAAAGATCCGGCCTGCGTAACCGTGTGTCGATCTCGGACTGGCGTTCACGCCAAGCCGCGATCTTCGCATGATCCCCCGATCGCAGCACTTCAGGGATCGTGCGCCCTTCCCATTCCTGGGGCCGGGTATAGTGGGGATATTCGAGCAAACCGTTCTCGAACGATTCTTCGGCCCCGCTTGAAGCCGCGCCCATTACGCCGGGAAGCAGGCGAATGCAAGCGTCGAGAAGCATGATCGCCGCAGGCTCGCCGCCCGACAGGACGATATCGCCGACCGACACCTCCTCAACCGCGCGGCCCGCGAAAATCCGCTCGTCAAAACCCTCGAACCGCCCGCACAGCACGATCACTCCCGGACCCGCCGCAAGCTCGCGCACGCGGGCCTGGGTCAGCGGGCGCCCGCGCGGGGTCATCGCCATCACCGGGCAATCGGGATGGGCCGCGCGGGCATGGTCGATCGCCGCCGCCAGCACATCGGCGCGCAGCACCATGCCTGCCCCGCCGCCGGCCGGGGTATCGTCAACCGTGCGGTGCTTGTCGGCCGCGAAATCGCGGATCTGGACGGTATCGAGGCTCCATTTCCCCTCATCGCGCGCACGGCTCGCCAGGCTGACGCCCAGCGGCCCCGGAAACATTTCCGGGTAGAGGGTAAGGATGGTGGCAGCAAAGGTCATGGCCAGCGCCTTTCCCAAATCTGCAAGCCAAGCGCAATTGCCCTCTTGTCATGTCGGCCTGGCGCTGCGAACTCTCAGACCATGAGAAAACTGATCCTGGTTCTGCCCCTGCTGGTCGCGGCTCCCGCCATGGCCGAGGAAATCGGCGGTTGCCGGTTCGATCGTGACAGCCTGACTTTCGCGGGCACTCCGGTGGAGCAGGCGCAGTGCCTGCTGCGCAAGGTCAAGCTGCTGGGCGAGAAGGAGGCCCAGCCGCTTCCGCCGATCATCCGGACGCTGCTGGAAAATGGCGGTGCACCCAGTGCCGCGCAAAAGGAGGCGGCGATGGCCGCCTTTCCCGAGCCCTACCAGGCCTATGCCAGGCACTATGCCGACTGGCCCGCCTCGCAGACTGCCGAGGGGGTTCCGGTGGCCTATTTCGTGATCCACGATACCAGCGAGCCGTTTCTTGGCGACCAGCCGTTTCCCAAGCCGCTCGATTCCGACTGGAAGGTCAACGCTTTCCAATCCTACATGGACAAGAGCTTTGGCGATGCCCCGGTGGCGCACATCTTCCTCAACCGGGTGGGGCAGATCTGGGCCGGTCACGATTTTTCCGAACCCTGGCGCGCGACCAAGCTCGAAAGCCGGGTGGTGGGAGCACCCGCGCGCGGGCGCTTTGTCCATATCGAGACGGTCCAGCCCCGGCGCTTCCTGCCCGGATACAGCGACCGAGGCCACACCTACGGGCCAACCCCCGGCTTCAGCGATCCGCAATACCGGATGCTGGCCGCGCTCTATGTCTATGCCTCGGCGCGGGCCGGGCACTGGCTGATCCCGGCGCAGCACTCGACTGTCGACGAAGGCATTCCCGATGCCCACGACGACCCGCAGAACTTCGAGCTGGAAAAATTCGCGGCCGAGCTCGAGAAGCTGGTCAATCCGCCGCAAACGCGGCGTTGATCACCACCCGCCCGGCATCCCAAGCGATTACCGCTTCGGGCCGCATGGCGACCATGAAGCGCTTGCCGTTCGGACGCTCGATCTCCAGCACGTCCCCGGCGCCGAAGTTCTCCACCGCGATGCAGGTACCAAGATCCTCATCGGCATCTGAAACCGCGTTAAGGCCAATCAGATCGGCATGGTAATACTCGCCCTCGGCCAGCGGCGGCAGGGCCGAGCGCGGAACGGTGAGCGCGGTGCCGCGCAGTCCCTCGGCGGCGGTGCGGTCGGTGATCTCGGCAAAGCGGGCGATAGCCCCGCCCTTGCCATCATCGCGCAATTTGCCGAGCGTCAGGGTTGAATCGTTGAAGGCGCGGAACCGCCGCAGCGATTCCACGCCTTCACCAAACAGCTTGAGACGGACTTCACCCGTCACCCCGTGCGCACCAACCACGGCGGCAAGAGTGACCGGGCGATCCATCACCGCCGATGCTTAGCCTTCAGCCTGCTCTTCGCTGGCCTCAGCGGCAGGAGCTTCCTCGGCGGGAGCTTCCTCGGCAGCGGCCACTTCGGCAGCCGGGGCTTCCTCGGCGGCGGCTTCAACAGCGGGCGCTTCCTCGGTCACGGCTTCTTCGGCCGCTTCCTCAACCGCCGGAGCGGCGGCAGCGGCAGCTGCGGCCTCGGCGGCTTCGGCGGCCTTGGCAGCCTTGTCCTCGGCGCGGTCCTTGGCCTTCTGGCCCGGTTCGCCCTTGTTCGGATTGTTGGTCGCAGCGCGTTCCTTGATCCCGGCCTTGTCGAGCAGACGGGCCACGCGGTCGGTCGCCTGGGCGCCTACGCCAAGCCAGTAACGCACGCGGTCTTCGACCAGACGGACGCGGTTTTCATCGTCCTTGGCGAGCAGCGGGTTGTAGGTGCCAACCTGCTCGAGGAACTTGCCGTCGCGCGGGGCACGGCTGTTGGCGACGACGATCTTGTAATAGGGGCGCTTCTTGGAACCGCCACGCGAAAGACGAAGGGAAACTGCCATTTAACTTACCTTTCTGAGAAATCGTATGAACTGAAAATCATTTCTTGAGCAGGTCGCCCAGGTTGGGCGGCATGCCGCCACCCAAGCCAGGAAGGCCGCCGGCGCCGCCAGCTCCGCCCATTCCGCCGCCACCCATGCCGGGCATGCCGCCCTTGCCGAACAGCCGCCCGAGCGCGCCCAGCCCGCCCATCTTGCGGATCTGCTTCATCGCGCGCTCCATTTCCTGGTGCATCTTGAGAAGCTTGTTGATGTCCTGCACCTGGGTGCCCGAACCCTTGGCGACGCGGATCTTGCGCTTGGCGTTGAGCAGATCGGGGCGAGCCCGCTCCTTTGGCGTCATCGAACCGATGATCGCATCCATGTGCAGCAGCACCTTGTCATCCATGCCGCTGGCCTGCATCGCCTGCTTGGCCTTCTTCATGCCGGGGATCATCCCGGCCAGCGCGCCCAGCCCGCCCATCGACTGCATCTGCCGAAGCTGGGTGCGCAGGTCGTTCATATCGAACTGACCCTTGGCCATGCGCTCGGCCATGCGCTCGGCATCTTCCTGCTCGATCGCCTGGGCCGCCTTTTCGACGATCGAGACGATATCGCCCATGCCGAGAATCCGTCCGGCCACGCGGCTGGGCTGGAACACCTCGATCGCATCGAGCTTTTCACCCATGCCCGCGAACTTGATCGGCTTGCCGGTAACCGCACGCATCGAAAGCGCCGCGCCGCCGCGCGCATCGCCGTCCATCCGGGTCAGCACCACGCCGGTCAGATCGACCTCACCGGCAAAGCTCTGCGCGACGTTGACCGCATCCTGGCCGGTCAGCGAATCGACCACAAGTAGCGTTTCCTTGGGCGCCGAGATGGCGGCAACCGCCTTCATCTCGTCCATCAGGGCCTGATCGACGTGGAGGCGCCCGGCGGTATCGAGCAGCAGCACGTCGATCGCCTGGAGCCTGGCCGATTGCAGCGCGCGCGTGGCAATATCGACCGGCATCTGCCCGGCAACGATCGGCAGGGTGGCAACCTGGACCTGCTCGCCCAGCACCTTGAGCTGTTCCTGCGCGGCGGGACGATTGACGTCGAGCGACGCCATCATCACCTTCTTGCCGTGCTTTTCCTTGAGCAGCTTGCCAAGCTTGGCGGTGGTGGTGGTCTTGCCCGAGCCCTGCAGGCCGACCATCATGATCACCACCGGCGGCGCGGCATTGAGATCAAGGCCCGGGACGTCCTCGCCGCCGAGCATCTCGACCAGCGCGTCGTTGACCACCTTGACGACCTGCTGCCCCGGGGTGACCGAGCGCAGCACTTCGGTGCCAATGGCCTTTTCGGTTACATCGTCGATGAAGCGGCGCACCACAGGCAGCGCCACATCGGCCTCTAGCAGCGCGATCCGCACCTCGCGCATGGCATCGCGGACGTCCTGCTCCTTGAGCGCACCGCGCCCGCGCAGCCTGTCAAAGACTGTGCCAAGCCGGTCGGAAAGGGCATCGAACATCCACTAATCCACTTCAACGCGAAAAACGCCGGCGGACGAAACCTCGTCGGCCAGCGTGGCAATCAGGTACTCAAAATCGCTTGAATGGTGGAGCCTAGCGGGATCGAACCGCTGACCTCCTGCATGCCATGCAGGCGCTCTCCCAGCTGAGCTAAGGCCCCGTTCCATTCAACAATGGCATCCCTGGGAGGCATGCCATCCCCGCACCATCGGCGCGAGAGGCCGCCCTCTAGTGGCGGCTCCCGCGAATGGCAAGGGGTTAATTGTCGTCGCTGTCCCCGTCGTCGTCCATGCCGACACCAAGGTCGTCATCGCCGCCCAGATCGACATCGTTGTCGGGCGAATCGCCGTCTTCATCGATGTCGAGATCCTCGTCTGCCAGATCGACGTCGGCCACTTCCTCGGCCTTTTCCTTCTGCACTTCCTCATAGGGAATCGGCTGCTTCGACTTGAGCACCGGTTCCGGGTGCCAGGCATAGCCGCATTCGATGCAGGTTACCGGATCGTCCTTGCCCAGATCGTAAAACCGGGTTCCGCATTTCGGGCAGCCGTGCTTGGCGCCCCATTCTGCCTTGACCATGTCAATTCCTCAGGTGCTGCCCTGGCTTGCTGGCCAGGGCGAAATGTCTTGAATACCTATTGGTGATGGCTTGCGCCAATCCCAGCGCGGCGCGCGCCTTGCCATAGGCTGCGCCCGCTGTCAAAAGCCGCGCGAAATTGCAAGTCCCAAGCGAAAGCACAGCCATTGTCCAGCGCCGATCCCGCCCAGGCCAAGCCGCGCCGTTTCCTGCCTTGCGGGGCGCTACGGGGGCGGATTCGTGTGCCGGGCGACAAGTCGATCAGCCACCGCTCGATCATGCTCGGCGCGCTGGCGGTTGGCGAAACGCGGGTTTCGGGGCTGCTTGAGGGCGAGGATGTGCTGGCCACCGCCGCAGCGATGCGGGCGATGGGCGCACAAGTTGAGCGGATCGGCGATGGCGAATGGCTCATTCACGGGGTTGGTGTCGGCGCTCTGCTTCAGCCCGAGGCGCCGCTCGACATGGGCAATTCGGGCACTTCGACCCGGCTGCTGATGGGGCTGGTGGCAAGCCACGCCATCGAAACGCGGTTTTTCGGCGATGCCAGCCTGTCCAAGCGGCCGATGGGCCGGGTGATCGAGCCGCTCAGCCAGATGGGCGCAGCGTTCGAGGCAAGCGAAGGCGCCAATGGATCGAAAACTCTGCCACTGACCGTGCGCGGCGCCAATCCAGCGGTGCCGATCGAATACCGCCTGCCGGTCGCCAGCGCGCAAGTAAAAAGCGCCGTTCTGCTGGCCGGGCTCAACACGCCGGGGATCACCACGGTGATCGAGCCGGTCCCGACCCGCGATCATAGCGAACGGATGCTGCGCGGGTTCGGCGCCGAGCTGGACGTCGAGGAAGCGGGCGGTGAACGGGTGATCCGCATTCGCGGCGAGGCCGAACTCAGGCCGCAGACCATCGCGGTGCCGGGCGATCCCAGCTCGGCCGCCTTTTTCCTGGTCGCCGCGCTGGTCGTGCCCGGCAGCGAACTGACGATCGAGAACGTCGGCCTCAATCCGACCCGCGCCGGGATCGTCGAAGTGCTGCGCCAGATGGGCGGGGATATCACCGAGATCAACCGCCGCGAGGTTGGCGGTGAGCCGGTGGCCGATCTGCTGGTGCGGCATTCGGCGCTCAAGGGAATCGCAGTCGATCCCGCGATCGCGCCGAGCATGATCGACGAATTCCCCGCGCTGTTCGTCGCCGCCAGCCTGGCCGAGGGCACCACCGTCACCACAGGGTTGGAGGAACTGCGGGTCAAGGAATCGGACCGTATTTCGGCCATGGCCGCAGCCCTCACCGGAGCGGGATCCAAGGTGACCGAAACAGAGGACGGGCTGACCATCGTGGGAACCGGGGGCGAACCGCTGCGCGGAAGCGCCAATTCGCGCACCAAAACCCATCTCGATCACCGCATCGCCATGAGCATGGCAGTGACCGGCCTGGCCAGCCGCGACGGGGTGGAAGTGGACGACACACGCCCGATCGCCACCAGCTTCCCCCAGTTCGAGGCTTTGCTTGAAGAGGTGACCCGGTGATCGTCGCGGTCGATGGACCCACTGCCTCGGGCAAGGGCACCATCGCCAGGGCGCTAGCCGCCCATTTCGCGCTGCCGCATCTCGACACCGGATTGCTCTACCGCGCGGTCGGGCGGCAATGCGCCGTGCAAGGGGGCAATCCCGACGATCCTGCAGATGCCCTTGCCGCCTGCGCCTTTCCCGACAGCCTGCTGGCCGATCCCGAGCTGCGCAGCGAAGCGACCGGCGGCCTGGCCAGCCGGGTTTCGGTCCATCCCGGCGTGCGCCAGGCCCTCTACGAACGCCAACGCGCCTTTGCCCTTCAGGAAGGCGGCGCGGTGCTCGATGGGCGCGACATCGGCACCGTCATCGCGCCCGAGGCCGAAGTGAAGCTGTTCGTCGTCGCCTCGGTCCCGGCGCGGGCCGAGCGGCGCTTCAGGGAAATGCAGGCGGCGGGCCGCGCGGTTTCTCTGGCCGAGATCGCCGCCGATCTTGAGGCCCGCGACCGGCGCGACCGTACCCGCGCCGAAGCCCCGCTGGTGGCCGCGAGCGATGCGGTGCTGCTCGATACCTCGGACCTCCCGCGCGAAGCCGCGATCGCTGCGGCTATCGAAATCGCCCGGACCAAAGCTGCCGCCTTACCCGAAAATCGCAGCGCCTAGTTGCTCGCACGCGCGGCCCGGTGTTAGGCTGACGCCATGTCCCGTCTTCCCCTGATCGCACTTGCTGCGCTGGTTATCGCCACTGCGGCCACTCAGCCTCCAGCGCTGTCAAAGCGGGCCCAACGCGGGCTGGCCTTTGCCCAGACCCACTGCGCGGCCTGCCATGGGATCGCCGCCAATGCGACCTCCCCCAACCCCGAGGCACCCCCGTGGGACGACATTGCCAACCAGCCGGGGCTGACCGCGATCACCCTGCGCACTTTCCTGCGCGATTCGCACAATTACCCCGAGGCGATGAACTTCACGGTCGATCGTGCCCGGGTGCGTGAACTGGCCGACTACATGGTCACGCTGCAACGGCCCGGCTACAAGCCGTCGATCTAGCCTATTTCCTTGCTTTTCCTCGCCCCCTGGCCTAGGGGCCGCCGGTCTTCCCGGGCCCCGGCCCGGAAAAGGCGCCGTGCATGGCATTCGGCCCGCGCGGCACAGCGGCCTCTTGGCCCGCCAAGGCAATGGTGCCGCGGCGGAGAAAGACCGGCGGAAACAACCGCCTGGCCGGAAACATTGATACGAGGAAACTCACCCTATGGCGTCCACCGCCAACCCCACTCGCGACCAGTTCGCGGCTCTCCTTGAAGAATCACTCGGCGGCGCCGCCGACGGCGGCTTTGAAGGCCGCGTGGTCAAGGGCACCATCACTGCCATCGAAGGCGACAAGGCCGTTATCGACGTCGGCCTCAAGAGCGAGGGCCGCGTTGCCCTGCGCGAATTCGCCATGGCTGGCCAGCCGCACGGCCTTTCCGTGGGCGACGAAGTCGAAGTCTTCGTCGACCGCGTCGAGAATGCCGACGGCGAGGCCGTTCTCAGCCGCGACCGTGCCCGCCGCGAAGCCGCCTGGGACAAGCTCGAATCCGAATTCGGCGAAGGCAAGCGCGTTGACGGCGTGATCTTTGGCCGCGTCAAGGGCGGCTTCACCGTCGATCTGGATGGCGCCGTGGCCTTCCTGCCCGGCAGCCAGGTCGATATCCGCCCGGTGCGCGACGTGCAGCCGCTGATGGACGTGCCGCAGCCGTTCCAGATTCTCAAAATGGATCGCCGCCGCGGCAATATCGTCGTCTCGCGCCGTGCGGTGCTCGAAGAAACTCGCGCCGAACAGCGTTCGGGCCTGATCTCGGGCCTGGCCGAGGGCCAGATCCTCGACGGTGTGGTCAAGAACATCACCGATTACGGCGCCTTCGTTGACCTGGGCGGGATCGACGGCCTGCTCCATGTCACCGACATGAGCTACAAGCGCGTCAACCACCCCAACGAAGTCATCAATATCGGTGACACCGTGAAGGTGCAGATCATCCGCATCAACCAGGACACCCAGCGCATCAGCCTGGGCATGAAGCAGCTCGAAAGCGATCCGTGGGAAGGCGTCGCCGCCAAGTACCCGGTTGGTGCCAAGCTGCGCGGCGTGGTCACCAACATCACCGAATACGGCGCCTTCGTGGAGCTGGAAGCGGGCATCGAAGGCCTGGTCCATGTTTCGGAAATGTCGTGGACCAAGAAGAACGTCCACCCTGGCAAGATCGTCAGCACTTCACAGGAAGTCGACGTCATGGTGCTGGAAGTTGACAGCGACAAGCGCCGCATCAGCCTTGGCCTCAAGCAGGCGATCCAGAACCCCTGGGAAGCCTTCGCCGAGAAGCACCCGGTCGGCTCGACCGTGGAAGGCGAAGTCAAGAACGCGACCGAATTCGGCCTGTTCATCGGCCTCGATGGCGACGTCGATGGCATGGTCCACATGTCGGACATCGCCTGGGGCATCTCGGGCGAGGACGCGCTGGCGCTGCACCGCAAGGGCGAGCAGGTCTCCGCGATCGTGCTCGACGTCGATGTCGAGAAGGAGCGCATCTCGCTCGGCATGAAGCAGCTTGAAAAGGGTGCTCCGGCCGCCGGCGTTGTTGCTGCCAGCTCTGGCCTCAAGAAGAACCAGGTCGTCACCGTCACCGTGCTCGAAGTGCGCGACGGCGGGCTTGAAGTTCAGGCCGGCGACGATGGCGCCACCGGCTTCATCAAGCGCAGCGACCTGGGCCGTGACCGCGACGAACAGCGCCCCGACCGTTTCCAGGTCGGTCAGAAGATCGACGCGATGGTCACCGGTTTCGACCGCTCGAAGAAGCCCAACTTCTCGATCAAGGCCCGCCAGCTCCACGAGGAGAAGGAAGCGGTCGAGCAGTACGGTTCGTCGGATGCCGGTGCGTCGCTGGGCGACATTCTCGGCGCCGCTCTCAAGGCCAAGAAGGACTGATCCTTCGCGCCTTTTGCGCGCAATCAAAGGCCCGCCCGGAGCGATCCGGGCGGGCCTTTTGCATTCCGCTACCCGCGAGGATCAGCCCAGGCCAAGCTGCCGCGCGATCTGCGCCGGATCGACATAGGGCCGCTCACAAACGATCTTGTCGCTGCCGGGAGCGAACTGGAACACCCCGGCCATGCGCACCTTGAAGCTCTTGCCGGTGGGCGGCACCACCTGGTCTCCCACCTTGAGCGGCCCCAGATGGGTGCCGGTCAGGTACATTTCGATATGCACATTGTCCCCGGCGTGGGCGATCGAGATCAGCTCGTTGCCCTGATCGGGAAACGGGGTGCGCGAGGATTCGAAATAGCGCATCACCTCGTCGCGACCATCGAACACCATGGCATCACCGTTGATCTCGTAGCGCGGGTGCGCGAAGGTTTCGAGCACGGCCTCGAAATCAAGCTCGCATTCAAGCCGCATGTGATCGCGCACCACCTGCATGCGCCGTTCTGCCAGATCGTCCATTATCCTCTCCTCGGTTCCGCGAATTGATGTGCCGGGCTGCCCCGGTTTTGACAAGGCGGGCTTTTGCTTTGCGGCAAAGCGGCTATGCTGCGGGGCGGGAGACATCCATGCTTGAAATCCACCAGTTCCCCTGTCTCAGCGATAACTACGGCTATCTGCTGCACGATCCCGCCAGCGGTGAGACGGTGTGCATCGACACGCCCGACGGGCCGGAATACCTACGCCAGGCCGAGCTGAAAGGCTGGCGGATCACCCAGATCTGGAACACGCACTGGCACCCCGACCATGCCGGTGGGAACGAGGCGATCAAGGCCGCCACCGGCTGCACCATCACCGCCCCCGCCAACGAAGGCTTTCCGATCTACGGGGTCGATCGCGCGGTTGGCGGCGGTGAGCGCTTCATGCTGGGCACCTATGAGGTCGAGGTGATCGACGTTGGCGGGCACACCAAGGGCCACGTCGCCTATCATCTGCCGCAAGCCGGGATCGCCTTTACCGGCGACGCGCTGTTCGCGCTGGGCTGCGGGCGGATGTTCGAGGGGACAGCCGAGCAGTTCTGGGCCAGCCTTGCCCGGCTGAAAACCCTGCCCCCGGCCACATTGATCTATTGCGCGCACGAATACACCCAGTCCAACGCTCGCTTTGCGCTCCATGCCGATCCCGGCAATCCGCTGCTTGCCGCCTATGCTGAAGAGATCGCCGCGCGCCGCACCGCCGGAGAGCCGACCGTTCCGGCCCTGATGGAGCGCGAGCTCGCCACCAACCCCTTCCTGCGCGCCGACGATCCCGCCATGCGCGAACGGTGGGGCGGCGACGATGCGGTGGCGACCTTTGCCGCCCTGCGCGCGGCCAAGGACACCTTCTGACCGCGTGAAGGCACTGCTCGTCCATAGGCTCTCGCCCGATCTTTCGGGCGTGGAGCTGGCGGAAGTCGCCATGCCGGAACGGCGCGCGGGCGAAGTGCTGGTGCGGATCCGCGCGGCCTCGCTCAACTTTCCCGACCTCTTGATGACCCGCGGTCTCTATCAGGCCAAGCCCGAGCTGCCCTTCGTTGCGGGGCTCGAACTGGCAGGAGAGGTGATCGCGGCCGATCCAGATGGGCCGTTCAGGCCCCTTGACCGGGTGATGGGCGGGAACAAGACCGGCGCTTTTGCCGAATATGCCAGTTTGCCTCCCACTGCGCTGCGCCCGATCCCCGACGGGCTGGACTTTGTCACTGCCGCCGCGCTTGGCGCGGCCTATGGCACGGCCTGGACCGCGCTGGTCGAACAGGGCGGCTTGAAAGCCGGGCAATGGGTGCTGGTCCACGGCGCCAGCGGCGGGGTTGGCCTTGCTGCCTGCGATCTGGCCAAGGCACTGGGGGCGAAAGTGATCGCGGCCAGCGGATCGCCGGAAAAGCTCGGGGCTCTCGCGGCGGCCTGCCAACCCGACGCGGTGCTGCTGGCCCAGGGCCGGTTCCGCGAGGCTGTGGCCGAAATCACCGGCGGGGAGCTGTGTGATCTGGTGTTCGATCCGGTTGGCGGCGACATTTTCGACGAGAGCACCCGCTGCGTCGCCTTTGGCGGCAAGCTGCTGGTCATCGGTTTTGCCGGTGGGCGGATTGCGGAGATTTCAACCAATATCCCGCTGATCAAGGGCTTCGCGATCGTCGGCGTGCGCGCGGGCGAATATGCCCGCCGCTTTCCCGAGCGTGGGCAGGCAATCCGCGAAGCGGTGAACGCGATGGCGGCTGCGGGACGGCTCCACCCCCATATCGACCGGGTGCTGCCGCTTGAACGCTGGCACGAAGCCTTCGCGGCGATGGACCGGCGCGAGATCGTGGGGAAAGTCGTGCTGGTTCCCTGAAACGAAGAAGGGCGGCCCTTGTGGACCGCCCCTTCCCCCTCTCCAAGCTGGTAATCCGGTTCAGAGCCCGGCGATCGCCTCGTCGACCAGGCTCTTGTCTGCCTTGGCGTCATGCTGGGCTGCGATCAGTCCGCGCGCGGCGCCGGTGGCCGCTTCGGCGGTCTTGGCACGCAGGGCATCGACCGCAGCGCGTTCGGCGGCGCCGATCTTGTCCTGCGCCATTTTCGCGCGGCGGGCGACCAGATCGGCGGTGTCAGCCTTGGCCTTGGCGACGATCGCCTCGGCTTCATGCTGGGCATGCTCAAGAATTTCGGCCGCTTCCTTGGCGCTGGCAGCCTGCTGCTTCTTGGCCGAGGCCAGCAGCGCTTCGGCTTCGCCGCGGATTGCCGCCGCCTCGTCGAGCGACTTGCGGGTTTCCGCGATCTGGGCATCGAGCGCGCCAAGCAGCTGCCGGTGCGCCTTGGCCCCGAAAATCGCAATCAGGAAGAACAGCGTGATCCCGGCATAAACCCAGCCTTCGGGGCCCAGCCCCAGCAGGGTCGCTTCGGCATGCTCGGCGTGTTCCGCGCCTTCGGCGGCTTCGGAAAGAAAGAGAAGAGTGGAGATCATCGTTCCCTGTCCCTCAGAAATGCGCGGCGACGCTGGCCTTGGCCGCATCGAGCGTGGGCTCGCCGCCGGTCAGCTTGGCGACGATCGCCTGGGCGCTTTCGGCAGCCGCATCGCGCAGCGCGCCTTGCGCCGCATCGACTGCCGCGGCGATGCGCGCCTCGGCTTCGGCAAGCTCGGCCTCGGCACTGGCGGTAGCCTTGGCGAGGCTCTTTTCGCTGGCTTTGGCGGCCTTGGCCTTGGCATCGGCGATCGCCTTGCGGGCGTCCTCGCGCGAGGCGTTCATGTCGGCGTGGTAGCGCGCGTCAACCTCGTCGGCGGCATCCTTGGCGACCTTGGCCGCCGACAGATCGCCCGAGATCTTGTCCTCGCGCTCTCCCATCACCTTGCCCAGCTTGGGCAGGGTCAGACGGACCACGCCAAAGTAGAGCACGGCGAAGAACACCGCGAGCCAGGCCACCTGGGGCCAGAATACGTGCGCGAAATCGAACTGGGGCATCGTGGTCCCTGCCTCGACGTGCGGTTGGGATGCCGGCCGCGATCAGCAGCCGACAGCCACAATCAGGAGAAGGCGAGAGCGAGCGCGACGACCGCCGCGATCAGGCCGAGAGCTTCGGTCACCGCGAAGCCGAAGATCAGGCGGCCGCCCATCTTGGCGTCGGCTTCGGGGTTGCGGACCGCACCGTTGAGGTACTGGCCGAAGATCGAGCCCACGCCGATAGCGGCGAGACCGGCGCCAACAGCGGCGAGACCGGCACCGATGAGCTTGGCAGATGCAGCGTCCATGATGAATTCCCTTGCTAGAAAAGTGTGTGGTTGTCGAAATCAGTGAAGGTTGATGGCGTCGTTGAGATAGAGCGAGGCCAGCAAAGCGAAAACGTAGGCCTGGACCACCGCGATCAGAACCTCGAGCGCGGTCAGCGCGATGTTCACTCCCAGCGGCAGGATCCCGAAGACATAGGGCAGCGCCCCGAACGAACCCAGCGCGACCACGAAGGTGCCGAACACCTTCAGCAGCACGTGCCCGGCGGTCATGTTGGCGAACAGTCGGATGGCGAGCGTGAACGGGCGCGACAGGAACGAGAGGAACTCGATCACGAACACGAACGCCCCCAGCACGATCCCCGATCCGTGCGGCCAGAACAGCGCGAAAAAGTGCAGCCCGTGGCGCGCGAAGCCCACCACGCAAACAGTCACGAACACGATCAGCGCCAGGCCGAGCGTGACCGAGATGTGGCTGGTGGGGGTAAAGGCGTGGATCCAGGGGATCAGGCCCAGCAGGTTGCAGGCCAGCACGAAGATGAAGATCGAGAAGATCAGCGGCGCAAACCGGCGCCCTTCGGGACCGACGTTTTCATCGAGCATCTTGCGCACGAAATCATAGAGATATTCGGTCGCTGCCTGCCAGCGCCCCGGCACCAGCTGCGGGCGCCAGGTGCCCACGAACAGGAAGGCCGAAACAGTCGCCAGCGCGATCAGCATCCACAGCGAGCTGTTGGTGAACGAAACGTCGTATCCAGCCACTTCCAGCGGCTTGATCGTTTCGACCGCAAACTGCTCCATCGGATTGGCCATCTAGGTTTCCTTACGCCGGGTCATTGCCGGGATCGGTATCAAATTCCGCGGATGTCTGCATCGCGCGGCGCGTTCCGGCGGCAAAGCCGAGCACCAGCATGACGACCAGACCCCACGGGCGCGAACCCAAACCCGCCCAGTTATCGATCGCCCAGCCGATGAACCCGCTCACCAGCACGGTTCCGACGAACTCGATCCCCACGGCCCAGCCGCGCGTTTCCGCCCGGCCTTCGGCTGCGGTGATTCCGCGCTCGTGCTTCGCCTGCGCTTCGGCGATCCTGCGGTCGAGTTCGTCCCCGCCGCCATGTCCGCTCGAATTCGTCACGCGAATACCCTGCTTGTGGCCCTGCCCGGATGGGCTCAACCGACCGGAAAAACTCGCACGCCAGACATCGTCCAGAAAGGACGGGGTCCGGCGCGCCGCCCCCTTAGCAGCCCCCGCACCTGAGTCAACCGCCCGCACCGGTTCTGTTCGCAGATGCGAAAAGGCCCCCGCGCCAGGGAAGCGCGGGGGCCTTGCCGATTGGCAATTGCAGACGGCTCAGCTGGCCGGAGGGCAGCGGTTGTCACGCAGGGGCGGCTCGCTGGTGCGGGTGTGCCACGAACCGTCGGGGGCCTGATACTTTTCGCCCGCTACGGTGCGGGCGATCGCCAGACAGCCCGAGGTGAAGGCATAGTCCTCGATCGTCGCCCCGGCGGCCTGGGCCTTGTCGGCATAGAGCGCGCGGCGCTTGATATTGATGTCTTCGGCCATCTTGCGCACCTCGGCGCTGGGCGCGGAGGGATAGCCAAGGTAGCCATCGGTCTTCTCACCCACCGCGCCCGAGGCGCGCGCTGCGGCATAGGCCGGATCGCGGCTTTGCGCAGAGGCCGGGGCGGAAAGCGCCAGCGCGGCCAGCGCCGCCGCTCCGGCAAACAGCGCCAGCGGGCGATGGGCGTTGCGATCATTGGGCACGAACATGGTCACTTCTCCAGAGCTCAGAACAGGTCGCCGTGTTCCTCGATGGTGTTGCCGGCATCGGCAGCCAATCGATAGACGACCTCCTGCTTGATGTTGATGTTGAGCTCGATCACGATCGGCTTGTCCGGTGCAGTTACCGAAATGCACCCGCCGAGCGCCAGCGCGCCGCCCATCAACACGCCCATTGCCCAAACCGGGCGCCGGGCCGACCGTCCTTGCCGTGAAGCGTGTTCCTGCATGGTGCGGGTATTCGCAGCCACGGCGCGGTTGGTCAATTGCTGGGCGATCATAGGCCATTCCTGCTGTCTGGAGGCTGAATATCCTGGTCGCGTCCGCTTAAGGGAGCGGTTGGCGGCACGGTTGCGGGCTGCGCGGGCGGAGGACCGGGGGGCGGCATCGGCTTGCCATCCTTGCCGATCAGGCCAAGCGTTCGCGGATCGGGCATGAAATTGGGATCGTAGAGCGCCTTGAAGGTCGTCACCAGCTTGTAGAACGGCGCGCGGATGTTGACGTTGAACTGGATCGGCAGGCCCCTGAGCGCGCGGGTGGCGAAATTCTGCTTGGTCCCTGCCCCCTGGCTGACCCCGTCGAAGCGCACCCGGGTAACGATCTCGCCATCGAGATTGCCCGCAAGGCCAACCTCCATCCGCTTGTAATCGAGCGAGCGCAGCGCCTGGAACGCGAGATTGCCCATCGCCGAAAGGTCCTTGTAGGTCAGCTCGCCGACATAGGCGACATTTCCGCCGGGCGGGCGCGAGATCAGCAGTCCATCGACGATGTGCCCGCCATCCTGATCGAACACCAGCGGCAGGGTGCCGTCGAAAATCCCGCTGGCGGAAAGATTGCCCAGCTCGAGCTGCTGGACGAATTTGGCGGCATTGGCACCGCTGACCTTGAGGGTGTAGCGCCGCACCTCGGACGCGCCCAGCACCATGCGGGTCGGCATCAGATCGAGCGTGCCATCGAGGAACGGCCAGTGCGCGCCGTTGACCTCGAGCAGATTGTCGCCCTTGAGCTGGAACGAAACCTCGCCATTGCCAACCTCGATCCCGGGGTTGATCGCGGCGATCTTGAGCCGCTGGTCGGGCGCGGTGACCAGCCCGAGCAGGTCGGTGAACTCGACCGTTCCCGAAACCCCCTTGGTGGGGCCGAAAGCGGCGGCGAAATCGAGCCCGTCGGTGCTGAAGCGCCCGGTTGAGGTAATCCTGTCGGCGGTCCATTCGATTCGTCCCGATCCGGTGACCTTGCCCTGGGCATTGGCGATCACCCCCAGCGCCAGCGCGCTCAGCGTATCGGGCTGGAGCTTCTTGTCGAACAGGATGCCGGGAACCGCCAGATCGGCGTGCCCGCGGCCATCGTCCATATCGTGCGCGATCCGGGCCTCTACCACCTCGCGGTCGCTGGCGGGCTCGCGCAGCATGGCGGTGGCGGTGAAGTCACTCCCATGCAGGTGCAGCCTGGCATCGCGCGCCACCAGCGGGCGGAAGCGGGCATCGCGCTGCCGGTCGGACAGGAGCAGGCTGGCCTGCGAGACCGCGAGATCGCCATCGACCAGCGACCACAGGCCCTGCGCCTCCGTTACATCGAGCGGAACCGCGCCCAGCCGCACCTCGGTGCTGGCGAATGTCCCGCTGATCTGCTGCCCGAGCGAGGCATGGATCTCTCCAAGGTGGAGCCGGCTGGGATCGGCGGAGGCGCCCAGCTCCAGATCGATCGCGCGCGCCGTCATCACCCCCGGCCAGGCCAGGCCGACCGGGCCGCTGACCAGCCGCAGCGGCGTTGCGCCAAGCTTGCCCGACAGGTTCAGCGCCTGGGTTTCGGCTGCGATCCGCATGCCACCCGGCCCGGACCTGACGATCGCGCCCTGGGTGCCGGGGCACAGTCGCAGTTCGCGCGAATCGAGCGACAGGTTGGCAAAGGCAAAGCGCGAAAAGCGCAAGGGCGTGCACTGGCGCCAGGCCGACAGCCCGCGCCGGGCCGACCAGTTGCCGTCAAGCGGGATCGTCAACCCTTCGATCCGCCCGCCGGGAAGCGCACCGGAAAGTTCGGCCCGGCCCGAAAAGCCCAGCTCGCCGGTTGGGGTCTGGGCCAGCACCAGCACGGGCAAGGCCACCCGCGCATCCCCGGCGCGATACTCGGCCATGGTCAGGCGTGCTCCGCCGGTGCCATCGCGGCGGCGCTCGAACCGCCCCTCGAGGTGCGGCAGCCCGGCTCCACCCGTCGCCAGGTTGCCCGACAGGCGCGGAACACCGTCTTGCCCGCTCGAAAGCTGCACCCGCGACAGCGCCAGCAGATCGGCGCCGCTGCCTCCGCGCAGCACCGCGCGCGCAACGGTGAGGCTGGTGCCGTCGGCGTCCGCGCGCAGCAGCCAGCTCGCCGCCAGCACGCTGGCGGGCGCCTCGCGCCGCAAGGCGGAGCGCACCTGCGCGGCCATCGGCGCGGCAAATGTGCCCTGGCCCGACTGAACAAGCCCGGCCAGGGTCTGATCAAGTTCGCGCCCCGGCGCGATTGCCTTGCCGCCCAAAGTGCCTTCGCCCTCGATCCGGGCGAGGCCATCGCGGCTGCGGACAATGCCTTCGATCGAAAGCGACCCGGCATCGGCAAAGGCGGACGAAAGCTGTTTGGCTTCAATCCTGTAATTGGCAGTCATGGCATCTTGCCTGAAGCCGAACTGTCCCGATCCGCTCAGCGCCTTGCTCTGGGCCCCGCCCCAGGCGAACCCGCCGCTCGCCAGCGAAAAGCGCCCGTCGAGGGCATCGAAAGCCTCGCTGCTCGAAACCTCGAGCTTGACGCCCACATCGGCCAGCTTCGCGCCCTTGTCCGGGCAGGAGGCGGAACGGAACCTGAGTGGCCCGGAAAAGCCCGGCCGTGCATCCTTGACCGTGATCGCACCGTAAAGGCTGGCGCGCTCAACCTTGCATCCGCCGCCTTCCAGACCCGGCGCGATTGCCGCGAGCACGCCTGAAAAACCGCTACGCAGGTTCCCCTTCCCCTCGGCCTTGATCCCGATCGGCCCCCAATCGGTATCGAGCCGGGCCCGGCCGTCGATCAACTCCAGCTCCATATCCGGCAAGCCAACCGGCTTCTCGCTCTTGGCGAAAAGCACCTTGTCGAGACTGCCGAAACTGGCCTTGGCATCCTTGACCGTGCCCCACAGCCGGGGGCGCACCAGCGTGACCTTGCCCACCGTGGGCAGACCAAGGCGCGGCTCGATCTCGACCACGGCCTTTTCCACCGTCAGATCGGGGTGCGCCGGATCGCCGATCACGATATCGGTCAGCACCTGCCGCGAGGCACCGGCGGATTCGATCGTGTAGCGCCCGGGAAGGCCGAGCTCCTTGAGCTGGCCCGAAACGATCCGGTCAACAATGCTCTCACGGTTGAACCAGCCCAGCGCGAGGATCAGCAGCAGCGCCAGCGCCAGCCGCCTCGGCCAGCGCCTGCGGCGGCGGGGAGGCGGGGCTTCCTCCTCGATTTCAGCAACATCGCCGCTCTGCTCGACCATCGTCCTCACACTTGCGCGCTTGCACCGCGAAAGGCAATGGAGAGCAATGGATGAACTGCCGCTTGATGCTGCGAGCAAGCCCGCCGAACACGATGGTGCGGGCCACCGCGCCCGGCTGCGCGCGCGGCTGCTGGCGGGCGGGCAGGAGGCGCTGGCCGATCACGAGGTGATCGAATACCTGCTGATGACCGCGATCCCGCGCAGGGACGTCAAGCCGCTGGCCAAGAGCCTGCTCAAACGCTTCGGCAGCCTCGCGGGCGTGTTCAACGCCGATCCCGGCGCAATTTCCCGCCACCCCGGCATGGGCGAGACCAGCGCTGCCGCGCTCAAGATCGTCGCCCTGGCGGCGCGGCGGCTGGCGCGCACCGGGCTTCAGGAAGCCCCGGTGCTGGCGAGTTGGCAGGCGCTGATCGACTATCTCACCATCGACATGGCGCATCTCACGCACGAACGGGTGCGGGTGCTCTATCTCGATACCAAGAATCGCCTGGTGCTTGACGATCTGGTGACCGACGGCAGCCTCGACGAAGCCGCAATCCACCCGCGCGAGATCGTCAAGAAGGCGCTCGACGTGGGCGCGGCGGCGCTGATCCTGGTCCACAACCACCCCTCGGGCTCGCCCGAGCCGAGCCGCGCCGACGTGCAGATCACCAACCGGATTGCCGAGGCCGGACGGCTGCTCGGGATCGTGGTCCACGACCATGTCATCATCGGCAAGGAAGGCCACGTCAGCCTCAAGGCCAAGGGGCTGGTCTGATGTGTGTCGCTGCGATTGCTTGGGCCGCGCATCCGCGCTGGCGCCTGGTGGCGATCGGCAATCGCGACGAATTCCACGCCCGCCCCGCCGCGCCGCTGGCCCGCTGGGACAACGGGATCGTGGCCGGGCGCGATCTTGAAGCCGGGGGAACCTGGCTGGGGGTATCGCCGGGCCGCTTTGCGCTGGTCACCAACTACCGGGTGGACGGTTATCCCAAGGCCCACCTCGCCTCGCGCGGGGGGCTGGTGACGGACTGGCTGCTGGGCAATCCGTCGGGCGATCTGGCGGGGATGAACCCTTTTCACCTCTTCGCGGTGGGGCCGGATGGCGCGGCGCACCTTTCCAACCACCCTGCCCCGGCGCGCACCGCGCTCGCCCCCGGCATTCACGGCATGTCGAACGGCGGCTTCGACGACCGCTGGGGCAAGACGCTGCGGCTTGAGGCGGCACTGGAAACCTGGCTGGCACGCGGCGACGATCCCGATGCGCTGTTCGCCCCGCTGGCCGACCGGTCCCGCGACGGCGCTAGCGATCCCGCCGGCCCCGCGCCCGAATTCTCCGGCATATTCATCACCAACCCGGCCTATGGCACGCGCTGTTCCACCGTGGTGGCGATCGGGCGAGACGGCCGCGGCACCATCGCCGAGCGGCGCTTCGGCCCCGATGGCGAGGAGACGGGACGAACGCGGATCGAGTTCGACTGGTTCGGCTGATCCTTGTCCGGTTTTTCCAAGGTTACAGCGCAAAGGGTGCGCTAACCTTGGTTATTGGATCGAAGGGGAGGCCATCGCCATGAGCACACGCCGCGAATTTCTTGCCGGGGCCGGACTGACGCTGGGGGCCGGACTGGTCGGGGCGACGCCCGCGCTTGCCGGAGCCGGCAATATCCCGCTCGGCGCGCTGGGCATCGGCAACTTCAACCAGTCGATGACCAAGATCATCGCCCGCACGAATACCATCGTGGTGCCAAGCTACCGCTTCGGGGTGGTGATGCGCAGCGGGATTTCCGCAACCGGCAGCTCCGGTTCGGTGCGGATGGAGGCAACCGCCGATCTGGTGGGGGTGGATGCGGCCATGCTGCGCCGGATAGCCGGACAGGCACACGGCGATTTCATTGCCCGCCTGCGCCAGAGCGGGCGCACCGTGCTCGGCTGGAACGATATCGCCGCGACCAAGGGGGGCTCCAAGTTCAAGACCACCCCGGCCCCCTTCCTCAAGCAACCCTTCGCGGATGCGCGCACCGTGGCGCTGACCTCGCCCGAAGGGATGCCGCTCATCAACCTGCACCTCGATGCCCCGATCTCGGACCAGTCGCCGTTCGAACTGGGCAACTGGCGCGCGATCAATTCGATCTCGGCCGAGCTCAAGGCTCTGGTGATGATCCCGACCGTGGTGCTCGATTTCGCGCAGATGAGCGGGAGCGGGCACAAGGTCTATGGCGGCGATGCCAGCGTGCAGATCCGCCCCGGCTTCTACCTTGTCCCCCAGTTCACCCAGTTCAGCTTTTTCCACGCCAAGATCGCGCTGGCCGGAGACATCGGCCGCCTGATCCTGACCGACCGCGCCGCGATCGGACAGGCGGGTGAGCTGGTCAAGACCGGCAGCCGCAACAACCGCGCCGAGATCGAGGAATGGAACGCCTACGTCCGCTCGATGGAATGGTGGAACAAGCCCTGGGCCTCGGGGCCGCTGCGCCCGACCATGGCCTGGGACTATTCGAGCTATCAATACCGGATCGATCCGGGCCTGTTCGCCCAGGTCTGCACCGACGGCGCCAGCGCGGCGAACGCGGTTTATGCCGGAGTGGTCGCCGCCAATCCGGCCTGACCGGACCTGACCGCACAGCAGCCCGCGACGCCCACGAAGAATCGGAAGCCAGACTTCCGATTTCACTTGCCTTCCCCTGCGGCCACGCCAGAATTCGTTGGGTTAGAAGGAGAAAAGCCGTGTCGGCGCTGCTCGCCCCGGAGAACACGCCGTTCGCCGTGGCACTGGCCTTGTTGGGGCTTCTGGTTATCGTTCAGGGGGTCGGTCTGGGGCATTTGTTCCCGGATCCCGATTTCGATCTCGATGGGGCAGACGCCGATTTCGATGGTCACGTCGATCTGGGCGGCGGGCTTGCCAGTCTGCTTGGCTTTGGCCGGGTTCCGATGCTGGTCTGGCTGGCCTGCATGCTGGCCTGCTTCGGCCTGCTTGGCCTTTCTCTCCAGCACATGGTCGAGGGCATCTTCGGCGATCCCTTTCCCGCACCGGCGGCCAGCGGTGCGGCCTTGCTGGCCGCCGTTCCCGCCAATGCGGTGCTGACCCGCGCGATTGGCGCATTGTGGCCGCACGATGAAACGACCGCCGTGCCGATCGACGCCCTGCTGGGGCGGCGCGGCAAGATCGCGATCGGGCGTGCCAGCCGCGGCAACCCGGCACGGGCAACGGTGCACGACATTCACGGCCAGATGCACAACGTGATGGTCGAGCCGCACGAAGATGCCGCCAGCTTCGCCGAGGGCGACGAGGTGCTGCTGGTGCGGCGCGAAGGGGAACTTTTTTATGCTCTGGACGGGCAAGGCCCGATCCGGATCGCTGACTGACAGAGGCACAAATGGAAATGGATCGGCTTATCAATATCGCAGTCTATGCCGGCACGGCGCTGGCGGTTCTGCTGGTGATCGCTTTCACCATCACCCGGCTGTACCGCCGCGCGACCAAGGAAATCGGCTTCGTGCGAACCGGGTTCGGGGGCGAGAAGGTAGTGATCAACGGCGGCGCGCTGGTGCTGCCGGTGCTTCACGAGACCATGCCGGTCAACATGAACACCGTTCGCCTGGCGGTGGAACGCAAGAACACCGACGCGCTGATCACGCTCGACCGGCTGCGGATCGATGTGAAGGCGGAATTCTATGTCCGCGTCCGCCCCGACGGCAATGCGATCGCGATGGCCGCGCAAACCCTGGGTCTGCGCACCATGAATCCCGAGGCGCTGAAGGATCTGGTCGAGGGCAAGTTCGTCGATGCACTGCGTTCGGTCGCTGCGGGAATGACCATGAACCAGCTGCACGAACAGCGCGCGGAATTCGTCCAGAAGGTGCAGCAGGTTTCCTCGAACGATCTGGCGATGAACGGGCTTGAGCTCGAATCGGTCTCGCTGACCGGCCTCGACCAGACATCGATCGAGCATTTCAACGCCAACAATGCCTTCGATGCCGAGGGTCTGACCAAGCTCACCGAACAGATCGAGCTGCGCAAGAAGGCGCGCAACGATATCGAACAGGATACCCGTGTGCAGATCGAGATGAAGAATCTCGAGGCATCGCAGCAATCGCTCCAGATCGCCCGCGACAACGAATTTGCCCGCCTTGAACAGGAACGCGAGGTCGAGATGCGCCGCGCCGCCCAGGCCGCCGAGGTTGCGCGCGAGCAGTCCAAGCGCAGCCAGGAAGCCGAAGCCGCGCGGATCGAGGCCAAGAAGATGGTCGACAGCCAGCAGATCCAGGCCGATCGCGCGGTGCAGGAAGCCCGCATCGCGCAGGAGCAGGCGCTGGAAATGGCGCGGCAGGAACAGCAGATCGCGGTCCAGAACAAGAGCCGCGAGGAAAGCCAGGCCAAGGCCGAGGCCGACGAAGCGCGCGCCAAGGCAGCGTCTGCCGAAGAGCAGGTGTCCACCGCGCGCGAGACCGAGATCGCCGAGCGCCAGAAGCGGATCGAGCTGATCGAAGCCTCGAAGGCCGCCGAACGCGACGCGATCCGCGTCAAGGTTGAGGCGCTGGCCGAAAAGGAGGCCGCGACCAACCGGGCCGAGGCAATGCGACTTGAAGCCGAAGGCCAGGCCGAGGCGGAAAAACTGCGCTCTGAGGCCAACCGCATCCGCTTTGAGGTTGAGGCGGCGGGCCAGCGCGCGATCAACGAGGCGGCCAACCTGCTGTCCTCCGATCAGGTTTCGCTCCAGACCAAGCTGGCGCTGCTCAAGGTCCTGCCTGATCTGGTGCGCGAAAGCGCCAAACCGCTGGAGGCGATCGATTCGATCAAGATCGTCCAGGTCGATGGACTGACCCGCGGCACGGGCAGCGACGGCGCGCCGATGGCGGCGGGAAACGGCAATCTGGCGAGTGACGCGCTTTCCGCGGCGCTTTCCTATCGCGCCCAGGCCCCGATCATCGACGGGTTGATGAAGGAACTGGGTCTTGACGGCAGCTCGCTCGAAGGTCTGGTCACCCCTGGCGCTGAAACGCCCGCCTCTCCCGCCTCGGCGCGCGCGCGCAAGGCCAAGGCGGTTCACGCCCCCGCGGTCGAGGCAACGGGCGAAATGCCTGGCGAGGACGATTGACCTGGCGGGATCCGGCTTGATCTTTGGGCAAGGGCGAGAAGCCAGCCTCCTTCACGCCGCAGTCCCGCTTCGCAAGGGGGATGCGAAAACACCTTTCGTATCCCCGGCCACGCGCGCGCTGGCAAACTGATGCTTGCGGGGGGACGAGGGAGCCTGTTTCCGGACAACCATGTCCCGAGTGTCCGGTCGGCGGCAAATGCCCCCGCCCCTTGCCTTCGCCAGCCCCCTCCCCTAGCGGCTCGTGCATCAGCCCACAGGAGTCGAAACATGGTCCCGCGTTATGCCCGTCCCGCGATGGTCGCGATCTGGGAGCCGGAAGAGCGCTACCGGATCTGGTTCGAGATCGAGGCTCATGCCACCGAAAAGCTGGGTGAGTTGGGCGTGGTTCCGCCCAGCGGCGCCAAGGCGCTGTGGGACTGGTGGGCGACCAGTCCGGCGATCGATGTCGCCGCGATCGACGCGATCGAGGCGGTGACCAAGCACGATGTGATCGCCTTTCTCGATTGGGTGGCGCAGCAGGTCGGCCCCGAGGCGCGCTTCATGCACCAGGGGATGACCAGTTCCGACGTGCTCGATACCACCCTGGCGGTGCAGCTGGCGCGGGCCGCCGACATCTTGCTCGCGGACCTTGACGATCTGCTTGCCGCGATCAAGCGCCGCGCGCTGGAGCACAAATACACGCCCACGATCGGGCGCAGCCACGGGATCCATGCCGAGCCGACCACCTTCGGGCTGAAAATGGCCGAAGCCTATGCCGAATTCAGTCGCTGCAAGACGCGCCTGATCGCCGCCCGCGCCGAGGTTGCGACCTGCGCGATCTCGGGTGCGGTGGGCACCTTCGCCAACATCGACCCGGCGGTTGAGGCCCATGTCGCCGACAAGCTGGGCCTTGCGGTCGAGCCGGTCAGCACCCAGGTGATCCCGCGCGATCGCCACGCGATGTTCTTCGCCACTCTGGGGGTGATCGCCAGCAGTATCGAACGGCTGGCGGTGGAAATCCGGCACCTGCAACGCACCGAGGTGCTTGAGGCGGAGGAATATTTCTCGCCCGGCCAGAAGGGCTCCTCGGCGATGCCGCACAAGCGCAACCCGGTGCTGACCGAGAACCTGACCGGTCTGGCGCGGATGATCCGCTCGGCGGCAATCCCGGCGATGGAAAACGTCGCGCTGTGGCACGAGCGCGACATCTCGCACTCGTCGGTGGAACGCTTCATCGGCCCGGATGCGACGATCACGCTCGATTTCGCGCTGGCCCGGCTGACCGGAGTGGTCGACAAGCTGCTGGTCTATCCCGAGCGGATGCAGAAGAACCTCGACCGGATGGGCGGGCTGGTCCACTCGCAGCGGGTGCTGCTGGCGCTGACCCAGGCCGGGCTGGAGCGCGACGCGGCCTACCGGCTGGTCCAGCGCAACGCGATGAAGGTGTGGGAATCAGACGGGCAGCTCAACCTGCTCGAACTGCTCAAGGCCGATAGCGAAGTCACCGCCGCGCTCAGCGAGGCTGAGCTGGAGGAGAAATTCGACCTCGGCTATCACTTCAAGGCGGTCGACGCGATCTTCGCACGGGTGTTCGGCTAATCGATCCAGCGCGGGAACAGGCCCAGGCGCGCCTGCAGATCGCCGTCGTGTGCTGGGATGATGGTCAGTCCGGGGTTGTCGCGCGCCAGCCTGACCAGCTGCCGCACCATCGCCGCAGTTTGGGCGCGGTCGCCATCGACGATCATGCTCGCCGCGCTGGACTTGCCCTGGCCCTCGCGCAGCTCGCCCGCGTTCCACAGCGCATCGCCCACCAGCAGGAAGCGCCGCCCCGATGAAACGGTGACGAACAGTCCGACCGACCCTGGGGTATGGCCGGGCATCGGCACAACGACCACGCTCTTGTCGCCGAATACATCGAGGCTCCGGTCAAAACCCATCCACGGCCCGTCGGGGAAAGTCA
Organism: Novosphingobium sp.; assembly: GCA_024236215.1. Taxonomy (GTDB): domain Bacteria; phylum Pseudomonadota; class Alphaproteobacteria; order Sphingomonadales; family Sphingomonadaceae; genus Novosphingobium. The sequence continues at coordinate 263,722 of JACKKX010000002.1, read as the reverse complement.
GCGTCTCCCAGCGGATGTCGGGCCGCCCGACCTGCGACATCCACGGCTGTCCAGCCCCGCCGTGCGATGCGCGGATCAGATCGAGCTCGGGGCCCGAGACCCAGACCCGGGCCTTGGGAATATCTTCCAGCCCCGAGCCGTGATCCCAATGGCTGTGACTGAGCAGCACCTCTTCCGGCAGGGGCTGGCCGGCTCGGGCGAATTGCGCGGCCAGCGGATCGACCGGCCGGGCATAGGAAAAGGTCGGCCGTGCCCACATTGGCATTTCGGCGCCATATTGCCGATCGATCTGGCTCCCCAGCCCGAGGTCGAAGGCCAGCAGGTGTTCGCCGTGACGGATCACGAACCCCGACATCGATACCGTTACCTGACGCGACAGGCTCCCGCCCGCAACCACCAGCGCTTCGTTGACCGGCTTGGCTGAAGTTCGCACGATAGCTAGCGAAACCGGGGCAGGCTGGCCGGACGCGGGTGCACCGGCAAAGGGCCGAAGCGCAGTGCCGCTCGCGAAAGAGCTGGTGCTGGTCACGCGCGAATAGGGCATCATCCCCACCGCAACAGCGGCCGCCGCCAGGCCCAATGCGACAAGGTAGCGCCTTTTCATTGTCCGATCTCCCGATTACCAATGCCGTCATGCACCTTGGAGCATGGTCCAGGGTCAAGGGAAATCACGCGGCGATGAAAATCGGGGAACTGGCAGCCAGCTGCGGGGTATCGACCGATACCCTGCGCTATTACGAAAAGATCGGTCTCCTCCCGCGTCCAGCGCGGCGCGGCAATGGCTACCGTGACTATGGCGCTGAGGATGCCGGGCTGGTGCAACTGATCCGCGGCGCCCAGGGGCTGGGCTTTTCCTTGCAGGAGATCGCCGAGATCGTGGTGCAGGTCGGACGCCAGGAGGTGACCCGCGAGATGGTCGAGGCACGGCTCAAGGCCAAGATCGCGGCGACCGACGCGCATATCGCCCGTCTGCAGCACCTGCGCGAAACGCTGCTCGCCACGCTCGGCCAGCTGGTTTGCGCACCCGGAACCCCGCTCAGGGTCGGGGCGCTCACCGCCCCTGCCCCGGCGCCGGGCGGCAGTGAAGATCTTGGCGTCGCTCTTTCTTTTGGCGGCAATCGTCCCTAGGGTCAGCCCGACGAAGCTGGCGGCGCAAAGGAGAGCGCAATGCAGGTGATCCGCACGGTGATCTGGGTTCTGGTGGCAGTGGCGCTGCTGCTGTTCTCGATCAACAACTGGCAGGATGTCGAGGTGAAGATCTGGGAGGATCTGATCCTTCAGACCAAGCTGCCCGCGCTGGTCATTCTCTCATTCCTGCTCGGCCTCCTGCCGATGTGGCTGCTTTCCAAGGCGGGGCGCTGGCGGCTGACGCGGCGGATCAACAGCCTGGAAAACTCGATCAAGGCCGCGGTGACGGGCAATCCCAATGCGGTCGGCACTTCAACCCAGCTTGACGCTGGCTCAACGGACACCCAAGCCAACTGACATGTCGAACCCGATCTACCTTGCGCTCGATCTTCCCCGCCTCGATGCCGCCGCGGCGCTTGCCCGCAAGGTCAAGGGCCATATCGGCGGGATCAAGCTGGGGATGGAATTCTTCTATGCCCACGGCCATCACGGCGTGCACGAGATCGCCCATGTCGGGCTGCCGATCTTCCTCGATCTCAAGCTGCATGACATCCCCAACACCGTCGCCTCGGCGATGCAGGCGATCCACGTGCTCGAACCGGCGATCGTCACCGTCCATGCCGCGGGCGGACGCGCGATGATGGAAGATGCCAAGGCCGCCGCGGGTGAGAATTGCAGGGTGGTGGGCGTTACGGTGCTGACCAGCCTTGACGACGATGATCTGACCGCGACCGGGGTGGGTGGATCGACCCACGATCAGGCGATGCGGCTGGCCGATCTGGCCCATTCCGCCGGGCTCGACGGGATCGTCTGCTCCGGGCATGAGGTCGGCGCGGTGCACAGGCAGTGGCGAGACGGCTTCTTCGTGGTTCCCGGGCTGCGTCTGCCCGAGGGCAAGGTGGGTGACCAGAAGCGCATCGTCACCCCGCGCGCGGCGCGCGATGCCGGTGCATCGGTGCTGGTGGTGGGCCGCCCGATCAGCCGCGCCGAGGACCCCGTCGCGGCGGCGCGGGCGATCGAAGCCACGCTCTGATCCGCGCCATGCCCGTGCCCCGAATCAAGATCTGCGGGGTCAATAGCTCCTTGGCGCTCGATGCCACCATCGCCGCGCGGGCGGACTTCTGCGGGCTGAATTTCTATCCGCCCAGCCCGCGCTTTGCCTCGCTGGCGCTGGCCCGCGATCTGGCCGCGCGAGCGGCGGGGCGGATTGCGCTGGTCGGCGTGTTCGTCGATGCCGACGATACGGCCATCGCCCAGGCTTGCGATGCCGCGCGGCTCGATGTGATCCAGCTGCACGGCCAGGAAAGCCCGGAGCGGGTTGCACAGGCCAAGGCGCGGTTTGCCCGGCCGGTGTGGAAGGTGATTTCGGTCGCGAGCCCGGCCGATATTAGCCGGGCCGCTTCCTTTACCGATGTTGCGGACCTGATCCTGTTCGATGCCAAGACACCCAAGGGCACCCTGCCGGGCGGCATGGGGTTGACCTTCGACTGGTCGCTGCTTTCCCCATGGAAGGACCGTGCCCCCTGGGGCCTTGCGGGCGGACTGACACCCGCGAATGTCGCCGATGCCGTGCGGCAGAGCGGGGCGCCGCTGGTCGATACGGCGTCTGGCGTGGAAAGCGCCCCCGGCGTGAAAGACCCCGCACTGATTGCTGCGTTTTGCGCAGCGGCCCGCGCGTCATAGCAAAAGGGCGGCCCGTTGCCGGACCGCCCCTTCGTTATTTGGCTTTGATCGGGGATCAGAAGCGCATGCCGACGCCGGCAACCACGGCGTCCGCATCGGGCAGGCCGTTGCTGGTGAAGAAGTGGCGATATTCGCCCTTCACGTAGAAGCTCTTGCCCAGGCCCTGCTGGTAACCGGCACCGGCACTGAACGCGTCGTCGTTGCAGCTCGAGCAGTTTTCGGTGTTGTAACCGGCAACGCCATACAGCTTGCCCTGCTCACCCACCTTGGCACCCAAACGGCCGGCAAAGCCCCACGACACCTTGGTGCCCGAGGTGCCGATCTTGTCGCCCGAAACCTCGACGCCGGCAAAGGCGGTATCGCCCAGGTCGAAGTCGTAACCGGCGGCAGCGCCCCACACGTCTTCGCTGGTGCCGTTGGCCCAGATCACGCCGCCACGCGCCTCGATACGGGCTTCGTTGGCCATGGCCGGGGTCGCGATCGCCAGCGAGGCGAGCAGCGGCAGAAGAACCTTACGCATATTCAAAACTCCTTGGTCGTTCAGCCCCTCGCAAGGGGCCGCCCCGCAAATAGGAACGACTTCCTGTCGTTTGAATGAACTGATTGTTCAGTTATGTCGTTCGATTGGTAATATGTTGCTATCATGTAACACTTAATGATAACCAAAGGTATTTTTTCGTCACTTGCTGAGTGCCCGGGCGCGCTCGCCGAAGCGCTGGACTCAACCCCCGTGTTCTGCCAATCGCGCTGACATCATGAGCGTCACCCCAACCGCCAACAGCTATCGCAACATGCCCGACGAGCGCGGCCATTTCGGCCAGTTTGGCGGGCGTTACGTCGCCGAAACGCTGATGCCGCTGATCCTCGACCTTGAGCGGGAATATTCCGCTGCCAAGGCCGATCCGGCCTTCAAGGCCGAGTTCGACGACCTGCTTGAGCACTATGTCGGCCGCCCCAGCCCGCTCTACTTCGCGCCGCGCCTGACCGAATACTTTGGCGGCGCCGAAGTGTGGTTCAAACGCGAGGAGCTGAACCACACCGGCGCGCACAAGATCAACAACTGCATCGGCCAGATCCTGCTCGCGATCCGGATGGGCAAAAAGCGGATCATCGCCGAAACCGGTGCGGGGCAACACGGGGTTGCCACGGCCACGGTCTGCGCGCGCTTTGGTCTGCCCTGCGTGATCTACATGGGCGCGGTCGATGTTGCCCGCCAGCAGCCCAACGTGTTCCGCATGAAGCTGCTCGGCGCCGAGGTGGTGCCGGTGCAATCGGGCGCCAAGACGCTCAAGGACGCGATGAACGAGGCGATGCGCGACTGGGTCGCCAATGTCCACGACACCTTCTACATCATCGGCACTGCCGCCGGCCCGCACCCCTATCCCGAGCTGGTGCGCGATTTCCAGAGCGTGATCGGCAAGGAAGCCCGCGCCCAGATGCTGGGGCGCACCGGCGCCCTGCCCGACCTGCTGATCGCCGCGGTGGGCGGCGGATCGAACGCGATCGGGCTGTTCCACCCCTTTCTTGACGATCCCGCGGTCGCCATGATCGGGGTCGAGGCGGCGGGCCACGGGATCGAGACCGGCCAGCACGCCGCCAGCCTGACCGGCGGCAAGCCCGGAATCCTCCACGGCAACAAGACCTACCTGCTGCAAGACGAGGACGGCCAGATCACCGAGGCGCACTCGATCAGCGCCGGGCTCGACTATCCGGGAATCGGCCCCGAGCATTCGTGGCTGCACGAAAGCGGCCGGGTGAAATACCTCCCGATCACCGACGCCGAAGCGCTTGAGGCGTTCCAGCTGTGCTGCAAGCTCGAAGGGATCATCCCCGCGCTGGAAAGCGCCCATGCCCTCGCCGCCTTGCCCAAGCTGGCGCCGCAGATGGACAAGGACAAGCGCATCCTGGTTAACGTTTCGGGTCGGGGTGATAAGGACATCTTTACGGTGGCGGAGCACCTGGGGGTGAAGCTGTGAGCCGCTTTGACAGGGCTTTCTCGCGTGGCCCCGCCCTCGTCTGCTTCGTCACCGCCGGCGATCCGACGCTCGAGGCGACGCCCGCAATCCTCGATGCGCTGGTCGAAGGCGGCGCCGATGTTATCGAGCTGGGCATGCCCTTTACCGATCCGATGGCCGATGGCCCCGCGATCCAGGCGGCGAACCTGCGCTCGCTGGGGGCGGGCACGACCACTGCCGATATCTTCCACATCGCCGCGCGCTTTCGCGAAAAGCATCCCGAAGTGCCGCTGGTGCTGATGGGCTATGCCAATCCGATGACCATTCGCGGGCCCGAATGGTTCGCGGCGGAGTGCCGCAAGGCCGGGGTCGATGGGGTGATCTGCGTCGACATCCCGCCCGAGGAAGATCCCGAACTTGGCCCGGCGCTGCGCGCCGCCAAGGTTGCGCTGATCCGGCTCGCCACCCCCACCACCGATGCGGCGCGGCTCCCCGCGGTGCTCGATGGATCGTCCGGCTTCCTTTATTACGTTTCGGTCGCCGGGATCACCGGACTGCAACAGGCCGCGCAAGCCAGCATCGAAGATGCAGTGACGCGGCTCAAATCGGCGACCCGGCTGCCGGTGGCAGTCGGCTTTGGTGTGCGCACTCCCGAACAGGCCGCCGCGATCGCACGAGTGGCCGATGGCGTGGTGGTCGGTTCGGTGCTGGTCGATCTGGTCGGCCAGCACGGAGCCGATGCTCCTGGCCCGGTAAGGGAATTGACCTCTGCGTTGGCGCAGGCCGTGCACGGTGCTAGGAAGTCCGCATGAGCTGGCTGGACCGCGTTCGCAATTCGCTCCCCTTCACCACGAAGCGGGACACTCCCGACAACCTGTGGATCAAGTGCCCTTCGTGCAAGGAGATGCTGTTCACCAAGGAATATGAGGACAACCTCAGCGTCTGCCCGCGCTGTGAGCATCATGGGCGGATCGGCGCCGATGCCCGCTTTGCCCAGTTGCTCGATCCCGGGTTCGAGGTTCTGCCCGGCCCCAAGGTGAAGGAAGATCCGCTCAAGTTCCGCGATCAGAAGAAATACCCCGACCGGCTCAAGGCCGCCCGCACCGCCAATCCCCACCCCGATGCGCTGACCAATGCCAAGGGCGCGATCCTGGGGCAGAAATGCGTGCTGGGGGTGCAGGACTTTGCCTTCATGGGCGGGTCGATGGGCATGGCGGTGGGCGCGGCCTTTGTTGCCGGGGTGGACCACGCGATCAAGGACAAGTGCGGCTATGTGATCTGCACCGCGGCCGGCGGCGCGCGGATGCAGGAAGGCATCCTCAGCCTGATGCAAATGCCCAAGACCACCGTGGCGATCCGGCGCCTCAACCAGGCCGGGCTGCCCTATATCGTCGTGCTGACCGATCCGACCACCGGCGGGGTGACGGCCAGCTATGCCATGCTGGGCGATGTGCAGATCGCCGAACCCGGCTGCCTGATCGGCTTCGCCGGCCAGCGGGTGATCCAGGATACCATCCGCGAAAAGCTGCCAGAAGGGTTCCAGCGCGCCGAATACCTGCTTGAGCATGGCATGATCGACATGGTGGTCCACCGCCGCGAGCTAAGAGAGAAGCTGGCGGGCGTGCTGGGCTATCTTGCGGGCGCGAAGGCGGCTTGATGTTCCTCCCCGGCACGGGGAGGGGGACCACCAAAGGTGGTGGAGGGGCACAGGCCGTTGCCCTTGCTCCCTGGCCGCGCCAAACCGACGATGGTGCCCCTCCACCATGCTTCGCATGGTCCCCCTCCCCGGTTCGGGGAGGAACCTGAATGCGGGATTCCGCAATTTCCGACAATCCGCGCGTCCAGGCCCAGCTAGATCGCCTCGGCGCGCTGAGCCTGCCTAGCGGCCGGCTGGGGCTGGAGACGATCCACGCCCTGCTGGAACGGCTCGGCAATCCGCAGCGTGCACTGCCCCCGGTGTTCCAAGTCGCGGGGACCAACGGCAAGGGCAGCACCTGCGCCTACCTGCGCGCCATGCTCGAGGCCGAGGGGCTGACCGTCCACGCCGCGACCAAGCCGCATCTGGTGCGTTACAACGAGCGCATCCGCATCGCGGGCCAGCTGATCGCGGACGACCTGCTGGCCGATCTGCTGGAGGAGGTACTCGACGCGGGAGAAGATCTCGCTCCCAGCTTTTTCGAGGTGACCAGCGCCGCCACCTTCCTGGCCTTTCATCGCATCCGCGCCGATGCTTGCGTGATCGAAGTGGGGCTTGGCGGGCGGTTCGATGCCACCAACGTTCTCGACGGACAGGCCGCCTGCGGCATCGCCACGCTGGGGATAGACCATGTGAGCTTCCTGCTGGTGCCCGAGGCGGGAACGCCCACCGATCCGCTCTGCCGGATCGCCTTTGAAAAGGCCGGGATCGCCCGCCCGGGCGTGCCGCTGGTAACCCAGGCCTATCCCCCCGGCGTAACCCGCACCGTGATCGAACAGGCGATGCAGGCGGGCGCGAAAACCGCGCTGCGCGATCTCGACTGGTTTGCCGATATCAGAGAGACCATCGAATACCGCGACCGGCATGGCGCCCTCTCGCTCCCCCTGCCCGCCCTCGCCGGAGCCCATCAGGCCGACAATGCCGCGCTGGCGGTGGCGATGCTGCGCCATCAGGATAGGGTGCCGGTCTCGCCCGCGGCGATGGCACAGGGCATTCGCGCCGCCCGCTGGCCTGCGCGGCTGCAACTGCTGGGAGGAGGCCCACTGACCGCACTGGTGCCGGGGCGCAAGGTCTGGCTCGATGGCGGGCACAACGCCGACGCCGGGCTGGCGATCGCGCGCCACTTTGCCGGGGCGGAGAAATTCCACCTGGTCACGGGCATGCTGACGAGCAAGGATCCCGCCGCGATCGTTGCGCCCCTGGCGGGCCAACTGCTCTCGCTCTCGGTGGTTCCCGCGCCGGGGCACGAGGCTCATACCCCCGAAGAAATCGCTCGCCATGCCGACCTGCCGGCACGCGCCTTTTCCGCTATCGAGGCTGCGCTGAAGGCGCTGCCCCCGGCGGGTGACGTGCTGATCGCCGGTTCGCTGTACCTGGCGGGGGAAGTGCTGCGGCTGAACCGCGAATTTCCCGATTGATCCGCCGACGCACCCCGCCGATTTTCCTACATAGCGGCGATCTGCGATAAGGCCCGGTCTGCGCAAGCGGGCGTGCTCTTTGAACGGTTTGGAACAGGCAGATCACCCTCTAGACCGAAGGTGACACCCAAAACCGCAAATGTGTCAACTTTTTCGGCGGAACATCCTGATTTTGCAGATTAAAACAGGGTTACACCGGTGTCACCTTTTGGCGGCGGCGTCACCCAGGGTCTGGGCGGCTCGTTCGGCCCGTGCATTGCGCCCCCATTCGAGCAGCACGAACACGGTCGAAACCACGGCCGTCAGCGCCGTCCAGCGGAACACCACGGCATAACCGAACTGGTCGAATGCCTCGCCCGTCGCACCGCGCCCCAGTGTGCCGACAAGCGAAACCAGCGAGCCGAGCAGGGCATATTGGATGGCGCCATATTGCTTGGAGACGATGCTCGAAACGTAGGCCACGAAGGCGGTCAGCGCGAGGCCGGTGACGATGTTTTCATAGCAGATCGCCAGCAGCAGCCGCAGCATCCGATCGTCCGCGGCAAACCAGCCCGCCACCACATCGAGCCGCAGGAAGTGCGCGAATGCGTCGATCCCGCTCCCGCCTTCGGCCAGATCGGCATAGAGGAAATTGCCCAGCGGCGGCAGCACCGCGCCCAGCAGGATGGTCGGGAAGCGGCCCAGCCTGACGAAAAGATAGCCGCCCAGGCTGATCCCCGCCATGGTCATGAAGATGCCGAATACCTTGGAGGCGAAGGCCACTTCCTCCTTGGAATAGGCCAGTTCCTGCAGGTAGAACGGATAGGCGAAGCTGGCCCAGATATTGTAGCAGATCGCATAGGTCAGGATGAACCCGATCACGCTTAGCACACCCCAGCCAAGCCGCCCGGCCAGTTCTGCCAGCGGCGCGACCAGCGCGGAATAGAGGTGGTTCATCGCGGTCCGCACCGGATTGTGCACCGGATCGGTCTGTTGCAGCACATAGGCTTCGCGCCGCGTCATCCAGTTGGTGAGCGATGCCACCCCCAGCGGCACGAACACCGTGGCAACGATGATCCAGGGGCCAAAATACTTGGTGAAATCGGCCACGGAAGGCGGCGGGGCATCGCCATGGTCACCCAGCATCCCGAGCATGAAATGAAGGATCGTGCCGATGGCCCACAGCCAGCTTACCCCGACGGCCGCCAGAGCAAGCGCCCGGCATTCCGGCCGCAGCGCGCCGGGTTCGGCCAGAACGCCATGGAGCTTGCCCGGCTCGGGACGCGGACTGTCGGGCGCGCGAAGGGTAATGCCCAGCGTCACCGCCAGCATCGCGCCGCCCATCGCCAGATAGACCATCGGCCAGCTCATCGTGGTTGCCATGACCAGCGCCAGCGCCCCGCCGACAATGGAGGCCGTGCGATAGCCGAACTGGTTCAATGCCGAGAGCAGTTCGATCGGCGCATCCTCATCCGCCTGGTCGATGCGCCAGCCATCAATCGCGATGTCCTGCGTCGCCGAGGCGATCGCGCCGGCAAAGGCGATCAGGGCGAAGGTGCCGATCCCCTGCGCCGGATCGATCGCGGCGAGCAGCGCCAAAACCGCGGTAACGACAAGCTGGCACAGGAAGATCCAGCTTTTGCGCCGCCCCAGCCGTTCCAGCGCCGGCAGGGGCACGCGGTCGACGATGGGGGACCACAGGAACTTGAACGAATAGGACAGCCCGATCCAGCTCAGCACCCCGATCGTGGCCAGCGTGATCCCCACCTCGCCCAGCCAGGCATTGAGCGTTCCGACCAGCAGGGCAAACGGCAAGCCCGAGGCAAAGCCAAAAGCCAGCATCGTGGCCGACTTGCGGTTGCGCAGGGCCATGGCGAGCAGTTTCAACCCCTTGGGACGTTCCCTTGCCCCCGCCGCATCGCCCATCGTCGCAATCTCCCTCAATCCGAACCGCAACCCTAGGAGCGCGCACCGCGCCCGGCAAGCAATCGCGTGACGCGGGCCCTGCTCTGGCGTAAGGGCGCGCCATGACAGACCCCAAGCCACCCCGCGAGGGCGAACGCATCGCCAAGCTGCTGGCCCGTGCCGGTATCGCCAGCCGCCGCGAGGTTGAGCGGATGATCGCCGAAGGGCGGATCAAGCTCAACGAGGAAACCGTCACCACCCCGGCGACGGTCCTGCCCAATCTCAAGGGCGTTTCGGTGGATGGAAAGCCGGTAAAGGCGGCCGAGCCGGCGCGGCTGTTTGCCTTTCACAAGCCCTCGGGCCTGATCACCGCCGAGCGCGATCCCGCCGGGCGTCCCACGATCTACACCGCGCTGCGCAACGCCCTGCCCGCCAATTCCGGGCGGGTGATGCCGGTCGGCCGGCTCGATTTTAATACCGAGGGGCTGCTGCTGCTGACCAACGACGGCGAGCTGAAACGGGCGATGGAGCTGCCCTCGTCCGGTCTGCCGCGCACCTACCGCGCGCGCACCTTCGGCGACATTACCCAGGACCGGCTCGAACAGCTGATCGAGGGGATCGAGATCGAGGGCGTGCGCTATGGCCGGATCGACGCCAACATGGAGCGCCGAACGGGGCGCAACCAGTGGATCGAAGTGACCATTACCGAAGGCAAGAACCGCGAGGTACGCCGCGTGCTCGAACACCTCGGGCTGGAAGTCAGCCGCCTGATCCGCACCGCCTACGGCCCCTTCGAACTGCTCGACCTGCCGCGCGGCCAGGCGGTGGAGGTGCGTCAGGTGGAAGTGGAACGGTTCCGCCGCGCGCTGCTGGGCGAGAACGCGGCCAAGGCACCGCTCGATGCCCCGCAGCAGGCCCGCGCCCGGATCGCGCGCAGCGGGCCGCGCGGGCGCCCCGCAGCGAAATCTTCCGCGCTGAAATCCCCCGCACGCAAGCCCCGCCCCCGCAAATGAGCCTGCGGATCATCGCGGGTGAGTGGCGCGGGCGCAAGTTGCAGGCGCCGCAGGGCGATACCACCCGCCCCACCGCCGATCGGACCCGCGAAACGCTGTTTTCGATGCTGGTCAGCCGGATCGGCAGTTTCGAGGGGCTGGCGGTGGCCGACCTGTTCGCCGGATCGGGTGCGCTGGGGCTTGAGGCGCTTTCTCGCGGGGCGGCAAGCTGCGTCTTTGCCGAACAGGATCCCGCCGCGATCCGCGCCCTGCGCGCCAATGTCGCCGCACTTCAGGCGCAAGGCCGGTGCGATGTGCGCGCGGGGTCTGTTCTGGCGCTCGGACCTGCCAAAGCGCCGCTCGATCTGGTCCTGCTCGATCCCCCCTATCACTCGGGCGCGGGCGCGGTTGCCCTCGACAAGCTGGCGCGGCTGGGCTGGATCGATGGGGGCACCTGGATCAGCCTTGAAACCGCCGCCGACGAGGAACCGCGGATCAAGGGGCTCGATGCCATGGCCGAACGCAAGGTCGGCAAGGCACGGATCACCCTGCTGCGGATGACTGGTACTTTCTAGCCCAGAGCACCCCGGCACCGGTCAGAACCCCGGCAGCCGACATCAGCCAGCCCGCCTTGTCGCCCTGTCCGGCAGCGGCAAGCTGCTGCGCGGCGAGCGGTGCCAGCGCGCCGCCCACGATCCCGCCGAGGTTGAAGGCCAGCGAAATCCCGCTGTAGCGCACCATCACCGGCAACAGCGTGGGCAGCCACGAACCGAGCGGCCCATAGACCAGCCCCATGACCAGCAGCGAGGCTGAGAGCGTCGCGAAGACCGTCAAAAGCGATCCCGACTGCAATCCGGGTCCGAACAGAAAGCCCATCCCGATCGTGGCAATCGAACCGAGGAACAGCACGGTTCCCGATCCCACCCGGTCTGCCTGGATCACCGCGATCAGGATGCCCAAGGCGAAAAAGCAGTTGGCGCCGAGCTGGACGGTCAGAAAAGTCTCGCGCGAATAACCCAGCGCGGAAGTTCCCTGCGCCAGTGCATAGGCGGTCGAAAGGTAGAAGATCGCGAAACAGGCTACGGCACCGGCCGTTCCGGCCAGAACCGCACCCAGATGGCGCGAAAGCAGCCGCGCCAGCGGCACGGCCGGGGGCGCTTCACGATCGAGCGCGGCGCGGAATGCAGGGGTTTCCGCAATTCTCAGCCGCACCCACAGCCCCAGGCCCACCAGAATGGCGCTGGCCAGAAACGGGATGCGCCAGCCCCAGGCCCTGAATTCGCCGTCGCTGAGCGTCAGGCCCAGCACCAGAAACAGCCCGTTTGCGGCAAGAAACCCCACCGGCGCGCCGAATTGCGGGGCTGAGCCGAACCGCGCCTCCCACCCCCTGGGGGCATATTCCACCGCCAGAAGCGAGGCCCCACCCCATTCGCCACCCAGGCCGAAGCCCTGCCCGAAACGCAGACTGCACAAAAGTAGCGGCGCGGCCCAGCCAACCATCGCATAGGTCGGGAGAAAGGCGATCAGCAGCGTGGAAAGGCCCATCAACATCAGCGAGGCGACCAGCGTGGACTTGCGCCCGATCCGGTCACCGAAATGGCCAAACACCATTGCCCCGACCGGACGGGCGAAGAAGGCCAGCCCGAAACTCATGAACGACAGCATGGTCTGCGCCGACTGACTCTCAGCCGGGAAGAATAATGGACCGAAGACCAGCGCCGCCGCCGTGGCATAGACGTAGAAATCATAGAATTCGACTGCCGTGCCGGTGAGCGCGGCGGTCAGGATGCGGGCGTGCTGGCGGATCGGGTTCATCGCTGCGATGCCTTGCCGCTCGATGCAGCCGAGTCAATCCGCCAGCCTTGCGCTATACCTCCGCGTTCCCTAGGTGTTCCGCGTGTCCCAGATCCCCGAATCCCCTGCCGACCCCCTGCTTGACGGCCTGAACCCGCCCCAGCGCGAAGCCGTGCTGACCACCGAGGGGCCGGTTTTGATGCTGGCCGGAGCCGGAACCGGCAAGACTGCGGCGCTCACCGCGCGCCTGGCGCACATCGTGCGCAGCCGCCTCGCCTGGCCGAGCGAAATCCTGTGCGTCACCTTCACCAACAAGGCCGCGCGCGAGATGAAGGAGCGGGTCGGGCAGCTGGTCGGCCCGGCGGTGGAGGGCATGCCCTGGCTGGGCACGTTCCACGCCATCGCCGCCAAGATGCTGCGCCGCCATGCCGAACTGGCGGGTTTGCAGTCGAACTATACCATCATCGACACCGACGATCAGCTGCGCGTGCTCAAGCAGTTGATCCAGGCCGAGGGGCTGGATGAGAAGCGCTGGCCCGCGCGGCAGCTGGCCGGACTGATCGACCGCTGGAAAAACCGAGGGCTTGGCCCCGCCGATCTCGATGCGGGAGAGAACGAAGCCTACGCAGGCGGCAAGGGCCAGCGCTTTTACCAGCTCTATCAGGATCGGCTGAAAGCGCTCAACGCCTGCGATTTCGGCGACCTGCTGCTGCATATGCTCAACGTGCTGCGCCAGCACCGCGACGTTCTGGAGCATTACCAGCAACGCTTCAAATACATCATGGTGGACGAATATCAGGACACCAACCAGGTCCAGTATCTGTGGCTGCGTCTGCTCGCACAACCGCGCCACAACATCTGCGTAGTGGGTGACGACGACCAGTCGATCTATTCATGGCGCGGCGCAGAAGTTGCCAATATCCTGCGATTTGAAAAGGATTTTCCGGGCGCAAAGGTGATCCGGCTGGAGCAGAATTATCGCTCGACACCCGATATTCTAGCCGCCGCGTCGGGGCTGATCGACGCCAACAGCCAGCGGCTGGGCAAGAACCTGTGGACCAAGACGGGAGGCGGCGAAAAGGTTCGGGTGATCGGGGTGTGGGATGGCCCCGAGGAAGCGCGCCGCGTGGGCGACGAAGCCGAGCGGCTGGAGCGCGAGGGTGCCAGCCTGGCCGCGGTCGCGATCCTGGTGCGCGCCCAGTTCCAGACCCGCGAGTTTGAGGACCGGTTCATCGCCACCGGCCTGCCCTATCGTATCGTCGGCGGCTTCCGCTTTTACGAGCGCGCCGAGATCCGCGATGCGCTGGCCTATCTGCGACTGATCGCTCAGCCGAGCGACGATCTGGCCTTTGAACGGATCTACAATACCCCAAAGCGCGGCCTGGGCGACAAGACACTGGAAAAGCTCCACCGCCATGCCCGCGCACGCGGCGTGCCGCTCAGTCTGGCGGCGATCGAGATCACCGATAGCGACGAGCTTCCCGCGCGGGCGCGCGGCACGCTGCTGGCCTTCATGCGCGATGTCGCGCGCTGGCGTGACCTCGCCAGGACCGCTAGCCCGGCCGAGCTGGCTCGCACTCTGCTTGACGAAAGCGGCTACACCGCCGCACTCCAGGCCGAAAAAAGCGCCGAGAGCGCCGGACGGCTGGAAAACCTGGCCGAGCTGGCCCGAGCGATGGAAGACTACGAGACGCTCGGCGATTTCCTCGAACACGTCAGCCTGGTGATGGACAACGATGCCAACGAGGCGGCGGAAAAACTCACCATAATGACCATCCATGCGGCCAAGGGGCTGGAATTCGACCACGTGTTCCTGGTCGGATGGGAGGAAGGCGTGTTCCCCAGCCAGCGGGCGATGGATGAAGGCGGGCTTGCCAGCCTTGAGGAAGAGCGGCGCCTCGCCTATGTCGCGATCACCCGCGCGCGGCGGCGCTGTACCATCCTGCACGCCGCCAACCGGCGGATCTACGGCCAGTGGACCAGTTCGATCCCCAGCCGCTTCATCGCCGAATTGCCTCCCGCCCATATCGAACAGGAAAGTACCCTTTCCGGCGGCGCCTCGCTGTGGAAGGCCCAGTGGTCGGAAGCTGGCGATCCCTTCGCCCATGTCGCGCGCGACAATGCCGCGCGCGGCGCCACCCGTGGCCCCGGCTGGCAACGCGCCGCCGCGCGGCAATACGATGCCCCACCCCGCCGCCTGCCCGAAGCCACCCGCTCCGCCGCCAGCTTCGCTGCCAAGCCGCGCGGCGATGTTGCGCCCGGTGCGCGCGTGTTTCACGAAAAGTTCGGCTACGGCACCGTCACCGCGCAGGAAGGCAACAAGCTGGAGATCGAATTTGAGACGGCCGGAGCGAAGCGGGTGATCGATAGCTTCGTGAAGCTGGCCTGAGCCCAATTGCAGGGCTTTGACAGGGGTCAATGCAGACCCGCCACGATTGCCGGCATGCTGCGCCTCTAGTCTGTGGAGACTGCCATGCTGCGCGCGGTATCGATCCAGCTAACCGATGCCTGCAACCTGGCATGCAGCTATTGCTACTTTGCGCACAAGGCTCCCAGGGCGATGGACCCGGCGACGATCGAGGCAACGCTGGCCTTCTGCCTTGCCAACGCTGATCCTGCCGCCCCGCGTTTCGGCGTCAACTTCTTCGGCGGCGAACCGTTCCTTGCCGCCGAAAGCATGGACCGCCTGGCCACGGCCCTGAGCTGTGGTTTCGCCGCGCATCATCCGCGCCTGGCGCTGCGCTTTTCGACCACGACCAACGGCACCCTGTTCGATGCCAGGGCGCTTGAACTGGTTCAGCGCCACCGAATACACGTCCAGCTCAGCCTCGATGGGGAAGGCCGCGCGCACGATCGCTATCGGCGCTATCGCAACGGACGCGGTTCGTTTGAACGGATCGAGCACAACCTGCCGCTGCTGAAGCAGACGCCCGGCTTCGGGGTAAGGATGACCGTCACCCCTGAAACGGTTGACGCACTGCCCGATGGCATCGGCTATCTGCTCGATTCCGGGGTGATGCGGATCGCGGTTGCCCCAGTGTCCGAGGAAGAATGGAGCGAAGCCGCGCTTGAGGCATTTGCACGGGCCTGGCGCCGGGTCACCGCACGCTGCCTGATCGAGCAGCAAGCGGGTGCACAGCCGCGGCTGCGCATGGCCGCCGCCGACCAGGCCGCGATCGAAGAGGAAGCCGGGCGCATCGGGTGTGAGTTCGGTTGCGGTGCGGCGGTCCATTTCGCCTTCATCGATCACAACGGTGCGATCTACCCGTGCCAGCGCTATCCGGGCTATTTTGATCGTTCGCCAGAGGTGAGGATCGGTTCGGTCTTCGAAGGTCTCGATCCGTTGCAACGTTCACGCTTCATCGCTGCCAATCGCTGCGGAGCGAAGCGTGTCTGCGCGGCTTTCACTCCGCGCGAAAGCGCACTTTCCGGTTCCCAGTTTTGCCGCGATTGCCTTGTCTCGGGAAGCTGCGGCGGCAGTTGCTTCGCGCTCAATCACTTTGTCACCGGCGATCCGGTCCGCCCGCCCGCAACCCCGGGAAGGATCCGGCAGATCATGCTAGCGGTCAAATGGCAGACCGAGAAATTCGAGGAAATGCAACGTTCAACCAAGGAGCTTGTCCATGTCTGACAGCCTCAAGCAGCGCATCGCGGACGAATTGGCCCGGCAGATCGAAGCCAAGTACAGGCTGACCGGCGGACTTCCCGCTGGCTTGCGCCAGCAGATTGCCGAACGCGCGGCCGCGCGGGCTGCCGTGCGCGGCGATCAGATCGCAGGCGGCACGGTCGACATCTCAGGGACGCAGCCCCCGCCCGATCCCGGCGAGCCGCCCAGTTGCCACGAGCAATGGTGCATCGAATGCGATGCGCCGCAGGATATTTGCGATAGCTGCGATGTAATGGATTGCCACGCGCCGATGGTCGACGTGCGCTAGCTTCAGAGCGCTGAAATTCCAAGGAATCCGGGCACGGGACCGTTCCATTCGCCCGGTTCACTTGCTGGTTCCCTCGATACCGGGCGACCGGCGCGGCGTGGTTGCTCGTCGGTCTGCTCGGCGCGAGTTTTTCGCGGCGCACGCTCGGGCTTCGCTTCGCTCTTGCGGCGCGGCTCCTGCTCGCGCTTCTCGGCGGCTTCGCTGGATTCGCGCCGAGGCCGGTCCGCCGCCGCTTCAAGTTTGACCTCGAACACTGGAACCTTACCGCCGGTCAGCTTCTCGACATTCTCGATCGCCTCTGCGTCTTCCTTGCCGACCAGCGTGAAGGCTCGGCCCGTCGCCCCGGCGCGGCCCGTGCGGCCAATGCGGTGGACATAGTCGTCCGGATGCCAGGGGGTGTCGAAGTTGAAGACGTGGCTGACGCCCTTGATGTCCAGCCCGCGCGCAGCGACGTCGGAGCAGACCAGAATGTTGATCTGGCCGTCCTTGAAGCGCTGCAATTCGGCCAGCCGCGCGGGCTGATCCATATCGCCGTGGATTTCACCGCTGGCGAATCCGTGGCTCCGCAAGCTCTTGTTGAGCTCGCGCACGGTGGTCTTGCGGTTGGCGAAGATCATGGCGGTGCTGACATCGTCAGTGCGCAGCAAGTGGCGCAGCACTTCGCGCTTCTTGCGGCTATCCACCGGCACTTTGTGCTGGGCGATATTGGTGTTGGTCGAAGCGGGCCGGGCAACCTCGATATATTTGGGATTGCTCAGGAACTTGTCGGCCAGCTTCTTGATCGGCGGCGGCATGGTCGCGCTGAACAACAGGGTCTGGCGGTTGGCGGGCAGCTTGGAGCAGATCGTCTCGATATCGGGGATGAAGCCCATGTCGAGCATCCGGTCGGCCTCGTCAATCACCAGCAGATCGCAGCCGGTCAGCAGGATCTTGCCGCGCTCGAACAGGTCCATCAGCCGGCCCGGGGTGGCGATCAGTACGTCAACCCCCTCGTTGAGCGCCTTGACCTGATCGCCCATCTGCACGCCGCCGATCAGCAGCGCCATCTTGAGATCGTGGTTGACCCCGTATTGCTCGAAGTTTTCGGCCACCTGGGCGGCGAGTTCGCGAGTTGGCTCAAGGATCAGGCTGCGCGGCATCATCGCCCGGCGGCGGCCGTGGGCGAGAATGTCGATCATCGGGAGGACGAAGCTCGCGGTCTTGCCGGTACCGGTCTGCGCGATCGCGATCAGATCCTTCATCATCAGCACGCTTGGGATCGCCTGGGCCTGGATCGGCGTGGGCGTATCGTATCCCTTCGCGGTAACCGCGCCGAGCAATTCGTCTGACAGGCCGAGATCGGCGAACTTCATAAGCTGTGTTGTTCCGGAAACAGATCGACGCACGGCCGTGGATTGCCTGCGCCAATAGCGCGGCGCCCTAGGCGCAAAGCCCCCCGCAAGTCAAGAAATGCGCAAGAGTTCTGCTCAGCTGCCGACCTGGATCAATTGGCGGAAGCCATCGACCTGGCAATTGGCGCCGCTGCGGGCCAGTAGTTTGTCGCGCCCGGTACAGATCAGCCCGTCCTGGTTTCTGGCAATCAGAAAGCCGGAATAATAGTCACGGCTGTTACAGCCCTTCTTGAGCGAAGCGGTCAGCAGCCGCTGATCGCGCATGATCAACAGCAGACGGTTTCCCGGTGCGGGCTGTACCCCCATGATCCCGGCAACGGGCACGCAGTTGCCGAACTTGCGCTCGACCAGCCGAGGTCCCGAACTGTCCATTTCCGATTCGAAAAAAGCCGGAGCCAGCGTTACCGGCGCCGGGCGGGGACCGATCCGGATCGTAACCGTCTGCTCGATCCGGACCTGATCGGCATCAAGCGGGCGGTACACCGTTGCCATGGTCGTCCATGGCTCTCGCCCATCGGTGGGCGGGCGCGAAACCGGTCCCGACGGGGTAGACTCCGTCGATTGACGCACCTCGGGTGCCGCCGAAAGCGCGGGCAGCAACACCAGAAATGGCGCAAAAATGGAAAAGCCGGGGTGCATCGGACTCCGCATTATCAGCCGGTGTTGAACCGTCGCTTAACCCGCATTGGCCAGGAAACAAGCCGGGACTGGCAGTTGACTGCATCGCTGTGCCATAATTGGCGGCCATGACACCCGATCGCGAAGCCTTTCTGAACCACGCTGACGAACTGCTCGGCCCGCGCGGGTTCACCCGCGATCCCGATCTGATAGCGCCATGGCTGACCGATTGGCGGGGCCGTTTCACGGGCAAGGCGCTGGCCATGGCCGCGCCAGCGACGTGCGAGGAGCTGGCCGCACTACTGGCGCTTTGCACGAGCCATGGAGTACCGGTCGTCCCCCAGGGGGGAAACAGCGGCATGTCGGGCGGCGCCACGCCGTCGGCCGATGGCTCCGCACTGCTGCTGTCGCTGCGCCGGATGACGACGATCCGCAAGATCGACACTGACAACCGTACCGCCATCTGCGAGGCAGGGGTGGTGCTGCAATCGCTTCACGAAGTGGCTGCGGCCCAAGGGCTGCGCTTCCCGCTATCGCTTGGCGGCAAGGGCTCGGCAACGGTTGGCGGGCTGATCTCAACAAACGCGGGCGGCACCCAGGTCTTGCGGCACGGCTCGATGCGCGCGCTGGTGCTGGGACTTGAGGCAGTGCTGGCCGATGGTTCGGTCTATTCGGCGCTGACTCCGCTCAAGAAGGACAACCGCGGCTTCGATCTCAAGCAACTGTTCATTGGATCGGAAGGGACCCTCGGTGTGGTCACGGCGGCGACCCTGCAACTGGTCCCGCAAATCGCGGAACGGGTGGTTATCTGGGCGGGCATTTCCTCGATCCGGGCTGCTCGCGCGCTGCTGGAGCACTGCAATCGCGCGATGGGCGAGGCGCTGGAGGGATTCGAAATCCTTCCGCAATCGAGCCTCGATGCGGTCTTGCAGCACCAGGCGGGAATGCGTGCGCCGCTTCGGCAGGACCACCCATGGCATGCATTGATCGAGCTGGTCGCCGACGCCCGCGGCGCCGATACCCTGCAAGAGCGTGCCGCCACCATGCTGAGCGAGGCATTTGCCAAAGCGCTGCTCACCGATGCCGCCATCTCTGCTTCCGAAGCCCAGGCCGAAGCCTTCTGGGCCTTGCGCGAGGGGATCCCGGCGGCGCAGCGGGCAAAGGGCGCGGCTGTACAGCACGATATCTCGGTTCCGGCCGAGCAAATGCCTGAATTCATCGAATTCGCCAGCTCGGCAATCGAAGCCGAATGGCCTGGAACCCAGACTTTCTGCTTTGGGCATCTGGGGGATGGAAACGTGCATTTCCATGTCGTAGCCCCGACCGATGCGGTGCGCGGCGAATGGGAATCGCGTGAGGGCAAGGCCATCAGCAGGCGGGTTCACGATCTGGTCACCCAGTGGAGCGGATCGATCTCGGCCGAGCACGGCATCGGCCAGCTCAAGCGCGATGAGCTCGAGCGGCTTGGCGATCCCGTCGCGTTGGATCTGATGCGGCGGATCAAGGCTGCGCTTGACCCGGCGGGTCTGCTCAATCCGGGCAAACTCGTGACGCTTGCACCGCGCCCCTCGAAGCCCTAAAGGCCCGCACTTGTGCCGGGCGGCGGCAATCGTGCCGCAGCTCCAACCTGCCAAGCGATTCTACCGGAGAGACCATCATGGCCAGCGCGCCGCAAGCCGCCAACCTTCCGCTGTTCTACAATGATCTGATGCCGCTCAACAGCCGCGATCATGCCAGCTGGCATACCAAGTCCACCGATGCGGCCAACTGGATCGCCGGGCAGCACGCGATCCCGTTGACCGCCGAGGAATTCATCCAGGCATCGCGTCATTACCCGATCATTTTCTCGTCGACCGAACAGCCGGTTCCACTGGCGCTGATGGGCCTCAACGAGGGCACCAACGTGTTCTTCGATGCCGAAGGTCGCCCGACTGTCCCGGCCTACGTGCCCGCCTATGCCCGCCGCTACCCGTTCATGTTGGCGCGGCTCTCGCCCGATTCCGAAGAGCTTTCGCTGTGCTTCGATCCCACTACCGATCTGATCGGCGAATTCGAGGAAGGCTTTGCCCTGTTCGAAAACGGCGAGCCGAGCGATACCTGCAAGGCGACGCTGGAGTTCTGCAAGAACTTCGAGGAAGCTGGTTTCCGCACCGGCCAGTTCGTACAGGATCTGATCAAGTATGATCTGCTGATGGACGGCGAGGTCTCGATCCAGCAGGAAGGCAGCGACCAGCCCTTCATCTATCGCGGTTTCAAAATGGTCGACCAGGAAAAGCTGCGCGAGCTACGCGGCGACGTGCTTCGTACCATGAACCAGAACGGGATGCTGGCGCTGATTTTCGCCCATCTGTTCAGCCTCGAGCACATCAGTGCGGTATTTGGCCTTCAGGTCCAGCAGGGCAACGGCCCGGTCCCCGTACCGGCTGCCTGACCGCTTCCTAACGCGTCAGAGGGCCGCGGTGCGACCGGCACCGTGGCCCTCTGCGCATCCAGCGAAGCAGCACTTGCCAGACGAAAACAAGAGGCTTATCTTCCACAGCATCTTGCCGTTGCTTCCCTCATGGCAGTGGCAGGATTTGGTGCACTTCGGTGCACCTCCTCCCTGAACCTTGGCCACCTCGTGCCGCGTGCACGAGGTGGTTTTTTCTTGATGTTATTCGGCGGCTTCCGCCCAGCCCGAAGCCTGGGCATTACGCCCGAGCTCCGCTACTTCCCCCGCCAGGCGGCGAACCAATCCAACCAGCAGGTGAACCATGGCCGCAAAGCCCTTGCCCGGTTCGGCGAGCCGCGCATCGAGATAGCTCGCGCGATCGATTTCGAGCTGGATCGCATGGATACCGCGCCCCGGCGCGGCATGCCGTTCGAGCACATAGCCACCAGCGTAGGGCCGGTTATGCGCCGCCGCGCGGCGCATCTCGTTGAAATAGCCAAAGCACGACCCGACCAGCGAGCCATTGCAACTCGCGCCAAACCGATCACCAAGAACGAATTCCGGGGCATCTCGTCCGTGCCGAAGCCCAAGCGGCGGCATCGAGTGCAAATCGAGCAACAACGCCGCCCCCCACCTGTCGCGTAATCGCAGCAGGGTTTCGGCCAGACAGCCATGGTAGGGCGCATGGATCGATTCGATCCGCGCATCGAGCTCCTCGGTATCGTGCCGCCGCTTCCACAGTTCGCCCAAGCCAGGGAGCCGCCGGGGGATCAGTCCCAGCCCGGAACGGACCCGTGTGCCAGGAGTATAACTGCCCAGACTATCGGGCTTGCCGCGCGCAAACATGTCCCAATCGACATCGTCCGTTGCACGGTTGAGATCGATCATGGCGCGGGGCGCGTGGGCGATGAGCAAAGCCGCTCCGGTCTCGCGCGCGATCTGTTCGCCGAGACGATCGGCATAACGATCCTCAAGCTTGAGCGCGGCAAATCCCGGGTTGCGCATTCGCTGGATCAGACTGCCGGGATAGGCTCGGCCGGCGTGGGGAACCGAAATCAGCACCGGAATCGCCGAAGGCTCGGGCAAGGTCAGGGCAAAGGCCGCCATCGCGTGGCCGCCGGGTATTTCCCCACCTTCGCTCCGGGGCGAATCGAGACCTCTTCCGGGGATCCGTTCCATGGCTCCATGCTCGCCCCTAATTGCCGGACTGTCAAAAACTGGCTGCGTCGCAGCGGGTCACCGGTCGATTTGAGGCAAGATTGTTAACCGCCCCCGTGTATGTAGCAGGTGCATCCCAGGGGGCTGGGAGTCGCGCCCGACCAACCGAATGGACCCGACGCAATGATCCGCATTCTGCTTGCCGAAGACGAAGAGGCCATGCGCACCTATCTGGCGCGCGCGCTTGAGAACGCGGGCTATGAAGTGATCGCGGTCGATCGTGGAACGGCGGCGGTCCCGCTTCTAGAAATGGGCGATTTCGACCTGCTGCTTTCCGATATCGTCATGCCCGAGATGGACGGGATCGAGCTTGCCCAGCGCTGCGCCGAGATCAGCCCCAAGACCAAGGTGATGTTCATCACCGGCTTTGCCGCAGTAACGCTTAAAGCCAGCCGCGAGGCGCCCCAGGCCAAAGTCCTTTCCAAGCCCTTCCACCTGCGCGATCTGGTGCTGGAGGTGGAACGGATCTTCGGTCAGCAGGCGCAAGCCTCGATCTAGGGTTGCATCCCACCGGGAGCCCCGCTAATGGCGCTCCCCTGCCCGGTCGCATAGGCGCAGGGCAAGCCGAATGGTGCCGGGCGTATAGCTCAGTGGTAGAGCACTATGTTGACATCGTAGGGGTCGCAAGTTCAATCCTTGCTACGCCCACCATTCGCTGAAAAGGCCCCGGAAATCCGGGGCCTTTTTCGTTGCGGCAGTTGCCATGCGGCTTATTTGCCTTGCCAGTTTGGCTTGCGCTTTTCGGCAAAGGCGGCAGCCCCTTCGCGGGCATCCTGGCTGACGAAGACCGGGGCGATATAGGCGGCCTGCTTCTGCCACATCTCTTCATCGCTCCACGAATGCGAATCGCGCACGATCGCCTTCGATGCGATCAGCGCCAGCGGGCCGTTTTCGGCGATCCGGGCGGCGAGCTCCTTTGCGCCTCCAATCGCCGGACCATCGGTGATGCGATTGATGAAGCCCAGCTCATAGGCGCGCGCGGCGTCGATGAAATCACCGGTCAGCGCCAGTTCCATCGCGATGCGAGGCGGAATCTGGCGCGGCAGCTTAATCAGTCCGCCGGCCGCGGCGGCAAGGCCGCGCTTGGCTTCGGGAATGCCGAATTTCGATCCCGCGCTGGCAACGATCAGATCGCAACTGAGCGCCAGTTCCATCCCACCCGCGAGCGCATAGCCATCGACCGCCGCAATAACAGGCTTCTTCGGGGTCCATTCGGTCAGCCCGCCAAAGCCCCGGCCTTCGATCGAGGGCCGCTCGCCGCGCAGGAAGCCCTTGAGATCCATACCCGAGCAAAAGGTTCCGCCCGCCCCGGTCAAGATCGCGCAGCGCAGGGCATCGTCGGCTTCCAGCCTGTCCATCGCCGCAGCGATCCCTTCGGCCTGGGCCTTGTTCATCGCGTTCTTGGCCTCGGGACGGTTCATCGTAACGATCAGTACGCCGCCATCGACTTCGGTCAGGACTTCGCTCGCTTCGCTCATGATGGGAATCCTCTCTGCGAATGTTTAATCGATTGCTTAAATGCCTATTCGCATCGCCCCTGCCCTGTCCAGCGCGAATTGGGCAAACGCGCGAACTTGCGCCATGTCGCTCACCTGCTAAGGGGTCCGGGAATCGCAAGCAAACTCCCCGGGGAAAGACGAAGAACGATGGGCAAGATCAAGGTGAAGAACCCGGTCGTCGAAATCGACGGCGACGAAATGACCCGCATCATCTGGCAGTGGATTCGCGAACGCCTGATCCTGCCCTACCTCGACATCGATCTGAAATACTACGACCTGGGGATCGAGAAGCGCGACGAGACCAATGACCGGATCACGGTCGATTCGGCCAATGCGATCCGTGAATTCGGCGTCGGCGTAAAGTGCGCGACGATCACCCCTGACGAAGCCCGGGTCGAGGAATTCGGCCTCAAGAAGATGTGGAAGAGCCCCAACGGCACGATCCGCAACATCCTGGGCGGCGTCGTGTTCCGCGAACCGATCGTGATGCAGAACGTTCCCCGGCTGATCCCGGGCTGGACCGATCCGATCGTGGTTGGCCGCCATGCCTTCGGCGACCAGTACAAGGCGACCGACTTCCGCGTTCCGGGCGCCGGCAAGCTGCGGCTGGTGTGGGAAGGCGAGAACGGCGAAAAGATCGACGAGGAAGTGTTCCAGTTCCCCTCATCGGGCGTGGCGCTGGCGATGTACAACCTTGACGATTCGATCCGCGATTTCGCCCGCGCCAGCTTCAACTATGGCATCGGCCGAAACTGGCCGGTCTACCTTTCGACCAAGAACACGATCCTCAAGGCCTATGACGGCCGCTTCAAGGATCTGTTCGCAGAAGTGTTCGAAAGTGAAGGCTTCAAGGAACAGTTCGACAAGCTGGGAATCGTTTACGAACACCGCCTGATCGACGACATGGTGGCCTCGGCGCTGAAGTGGTCGGGCAAGTTCATCTGGGCCTGCAAGAACTACGACGGCGACGTCCAGTCCGATCAGGTCGCGCAGGGCTTCGGCTCGCTGGGTCTGATGACCTCGGTTCTGATGACCCCCGATGGCAAGACCGTGGAGGCAGAGGCCGCGCACGGCACCGTCACCCGCCACTACCGCCAGCACCAGAAGGGTCAACAGACCAGCACCAATCCGATCGCCAGCATCTTCGCCTGGACCCGCGGCCTGATCTATCGCGGCAAGTTCGACGAGACCCCCGAAGTGGTGCGTTTCGCCGAAACGCTGGAAAAAGTCTGCATCGACACGGTCGAGAGCGGCAAGATGACCAAGGATCTGGCGCTGCTGATCGGCCCCGACCAGAACTGGCTGACCACCGAAGGCTTCTTCGAGGCGATCGTGAAGAACCTCGAAACCGAAATGGGCGCGTGGCAATAGCACCACCGGCATTCTGATACGAAAAGCGGCGGCCCGGGATACCTTGGCCGCCGCTTTCGTTATTGAGGGCTGTAACTGAACCGCGCGCTTTGCCATAGTCGCGCCATGGCCGGTCCTGCGGAATTCGTACCCAACTCCACGCTTGGCGATGCGCTGGTGATCCTTGGCGCAGCGGGGATCGTGATCCCTTTGTTCACCCGGTTCCGGATCACCCCGGTGATCGGTTTCATCCTAGTGGGCATGCTGGTGGGCCCGTTCGGGCTGGGCGGAGCGGTAGGCGAACGACCCTGGCTGGCCTACGTCACGATCAGCGATCCCGCGCGGCTGGGCCCTTTCGCCGAATTCGGCATCGTGCTGCTGCTGTTTTCGATCGGGCTGGAGCTTTCGTTTGCGCGGCTCTGGCAGATGCGGCGGACGATATTCCGGCTGGGCGCGATGGAGCTGATCGGCTGCGCGGTGCTGATCGCGTTGGTGCTGATGGCTCTTGGCAATTCCGCCCCCACTGCTTTTGCGCTCGGCCTCGCGCTGGCGCTTTCCTCAACCGCGCTGGTGCTGCGGATAGCAGATACCGGCACCCCCGTAGGCCGCGCGGCGCTGGGCATGTTGCTGTTTGAGGATATCGCGCTAGTTCCGATCATCTTCCTGCTTGGCGCGATGGGCCGAGGGGATAACGTACCGGAAATCGGCGAGTTTCTGGCCGTGGCGGGGCGCGGCGCGCTGGTGCTGGGGGCACTGCTGGTGTTCGGGCGCCTTGGCTTGCAGCGCCTGTTTGCTCAGGCGGCGCGGACCAAAAGCCCCGAGCTGTTCCTGGCCGCAAGCCTGCTGGTGGTGATTATCGCCTCACTGGTGACCGGGGCGGCCGGGCTGTCTCCGATCGTCGGCGCGCTGATCGCCGGATTGCTGATCGCGGAGACCGAATACCACGCCGAAGTCGAGGCGATGATCGAGCCATTCAAGGGCCTCGCGCTGGGGGTGTTCCTGCTGACGGTCGGGATGAGCCTCGATCTTGGCATGGTGTGGGACCGCGCGGGCGAGCTGGCAGTTGCGGTGGTGCTGGTTTTCTGCGCCAAGGCGCTGGTCACCGGGCTGCTGCTGCGGCTCGACGGTGCGCGCACCGCCACTGCAACAGAGGCCGGTATCCTGCTTGCCAGCCCATCCGAAACCACCCTGATCGTACTTACCACCGCGATCAGCGTCGGGCTTATCCGCAGGGACGCGGCGCAATTCTGGCAGATCGTCACCGCGATCGGGATGACCGTCACCCCGATCCTCGCCATCGCCGGGCGCTGGCTGGCGCGGCGGGTCGATCTCGCGGGGGTGGCCCCGCCCAGGCTTGATGGAGAAGAGGCGCGCACCATTATCGTAGGTTTTGACCGGGTCGGGCGCTTGATCGCCGACATGCTGCGCCGCCACGATCAGCCCTATGTCGCGATCGACCTCGATGCGGATCAGGTCGCGCGCGGGCTGAAGCAGGGGTATGCGATCGGCTTTGGCGATGCCACCCGCGAAGGCACGTTGGACCGGCTAGGGCTAGCCAGCGCCAAAGCGGTGGTGCTGACCATGGACGAGCCGGTTCTGGCGCAGCGGCTGGTTCGCAAGCTGCGCGCCCGCTTTCCCGATCTGCCGATCATTGCCCGCGCGCGCGACGCCAACCATGCCGCCGCTCTCTATCGCGCCGGGGCCAGCACTGCCGTGCCGCAGACGCTGGAGGGCAGCCTTCAACTGTCCGAGGCGGTGCTGGTCGACGTGGGCGTGCCGATGGGCTTCGTGATCGCCAGCATCCACGAAAAGCGCGATGAATTCCGCGCCCGAATCAAGGAGCAGGGCGAGCTGGACGCAAAACCCAAGCTGAAAAGCGCAAGCCTGCGCGAACGCGCGGGTTAGGCGCCGCTCAGCACAGCCTTCGCCGCCGCGATCGCCTCTGCTGCTTTGGAGCCATCGGGGCCGCCGCCCTGGGCCATGTCGGGCCGACCGCCGCCACCCTTGCCGCCCAGCGCCTCGACCCCGGCGCGGACCAGATCGACCGCGCTGACCTTGCCGGTCAGATCGTTTGTCACCGCCGCAGCGATGCTGGCCTTGCCTTCGTTGACTGCCACAATTGCCGCCACACCCGATCCCATCCGCGCCTTGGCCGTATCGAGCAGACCGCGCAGTTCCTTGGGATCGAGGCCCTCGAGCACCTGGCCGGAAAACTTCATCCCGCCGATCTCTTCGTCAGCCGCTTCGGCCTTGCCTCCACCGCCGCCCAGCGCCAGTGCCTTTTTCGCCTCGGCCAGATCGCGCTCGAGCTTGCGGCGCTCGTCGAGCAGCACGGCAACACGCGACTCGACCTCGTCGGGCGTGGTCTTGAGCAGGCCCGCCGTGCTTTTGAGCGCTTCCTCGCGTCCGACCAGCCAGGTCCGCGCGCCTTCTCCGGTCAGCGCCTCGATCCGGCGCACGCCTGAACTGACTGCGCTTTCGCTGACGACGCGGAACACCCCAATATCGCCCAATGCACGCACATGGGTGCCCCCGCACAGCTCGACCGAATAGGAGTGACCCGCCTCGCTGCCCATCGACAGCACGCGAACTTCATCGCCATATTTCTCGCCGAACAGCGCCATCGCACCCGCTGCGACAGCGTCGTCGGGGCTCATCAGCCGTGTGACCACCTGCTCGTTGCCGCGGATCTGCGCGTTCACCTCGCGCTCGATCGCGGCGATATCCTCAGGCGAGAGCGCGGCGGGATGCGAGAAATCGAAGCGTAGTCGGTCAGGCGCAACCAGCGAACCCTTCTGCGTCACATGCGCCCCCAGGCGGCCCCGCAGCGCGGCATGAAGCAGGTGCGTTGCCGAATGGTTGGACCGGATCGCATCGCGGCGTACGGAGTCGATATCGAGCCGCACCATGTCGCCCACCTTGATCGCCCCTTCGGCAATCCTGGCATGATGGGCATGAAGCTTGCCCAGCGGCTTGGAAGTGTCAGCCACAGTCAGCCTCAGCCCGCCGGCACCCGTGATCGTTCCGGCATCGCCCATCTGACCACCGCTTTCGCCATAGAACGGGGTCTGATTGACGATCACAGCAACCGCATCGTCGGCCGAGGCACTGTCCACTTCCTTGCCGTCTTTGACCAGCGCGACGACCTGAGCCTCGCCAGTGGTGGCAGAATAGCCGGTGAACTCGGTTGCGCCTTCGCGTTCGGCGATGTCGAACCACACCTCTTCATCGGCAGCCTGGCCGCTGCCCTTCCAGGCGGCCCGCGCGGCGGCCTTCTGCTGGGCCATCGCAGCATCATAGCCGGCGCGGTCAATTCCGATCTTGCGGACACGCAGCGCGTCCTCGGTCAGATCGTAGGGAAACCCATAGGTGTCATAGAGCCGGAAGGCGGTTTCGCCCGGCAGCTCGCCGCCCGCGTTCATCCCGGAGGTGGCCTCGTCGAGCAGCTTGAGCCCGTTGGCGAGCGTGCGGCGGAACTGCACCTCCTCGCGCTGAAGCGTCTCTTCGATCAACGGCTGGGCGCGGCCCAGTTCGGGATAAGCGGCGCCCATTTCCTGGACCAGTGCGGGAACCAGCCGGTGCATCAGCGGGTCCTTCGCCCCCAGCAGGTGCGCGTGGCGCATCGCGCGGCGCATGATCCGCCTTAGCACATAGCCACGCCCTTCGTTGCTGGGCAGGACCCCGTCGGCCAAAAGGAAGCTGGTCGAGCGCAGGTGATCGGCGATAACCCGGTGGCTGGCCTTGTGCTCGCCCTCGGCCCTCACCCCGGTGAGATGCTCGGACGCGGCGATCAAAGCCTTGAATGTGTCGGTATCGTAATTGTCATGCTCACCCTGAAGCACGGCCGCGATCCGTTCCAGCCCCATGCCGGTGTCGATCGACTTCTTGGGCAGCTCCGAGACGATCTCGCCCGAAGCCTGCTCGAACTGCATGAACACCAGGTTCCAGATTTCGATGAAGCGGTCGCCGTCTTCCTCCGCCGATCCCGGGGGGCCGCCCCAGATGTGCTCGCCGTGATCGAAGAAGATTTCCGAACATGGGCCGCACGGGCCATCATCGCCCATCGCCCAGAAATTGTCCTTGGTGGGGATGCGGATGATCCGGTCTTCCGAAAGGCCCGCGATCTTCTTCCACAGCGCGAAGGCTTCGTCGTCGGTGTGATAGACCGTCGCCAGGAGCTTGTCCCTGGGCAGGCCCCATTCCTTGGTCAGCAAGGTCCAGGCGTGGGTAATCGCCTGTTCCTTGAAATAGTCCCCGAAGGAGAAGTTGCCCAGCATCTCGAAGAAGGTGTGGTGCCGCGCAGTGTAGCCGACGTTGTCGAGATCGTTGTGCTTGCCCCCGGCGCGAACGCACTTCTGGCTGCTGGTCGCGCGCGGCACGGCGCGCGTTTCAAGCCCGGTGAAGACGTTCTTGAACGGCACCATCCCGGCGTTGGTGAACATCAACGTCGGATCGTTGTAGGGCACCAGCG
Organism: Novosphingobium sp.; assembly: GCA_024236215.1. Classification (GTDB taxonomy): domain Bacteria; phylum Pseudomonadota; class Alphaproteobacteria; order Sphingomonadales; family Sphingomonadaceae; genus Novosphingobium. The sequence continues at coordinate 234,259 of JACKKX010000002.1, read as the reverse complement.
GGGCGCTCTGAACCACTTCGTGCCCATGGCTGCCGAAGTAATCGAGAAAGGAGCGGCGGATGTCGTTGGTCGAGATCATAGCCCGCCGCCGATAGGACAGAGGCGAATGCCCGGCAAGCGCGAAGGCAAGGTCAGCCGTTCCGCGCCGAAACAATCCATGCCGCCGCGCTCAGCGCCACCAGATTGCCGCTGCGGTGCTGCTCCAGCCAGCCGCGCAGTTTGCCCTCGGTCTCATCGCGCGCCTCGCCAGCAAGCGCAGCCAGGACCGGCGCCGCTGGACCGATCCGGCGGAAGAAGCTCATCGCATCCTCAACCGGATCCTCGCCCATCCCCGCAACATAGGCGAAGTCAACCGGCTCAAACTCGATTTCGGTCCAACCGGCGCCCCCAAGTATCCCTTGAACATGGTCCTGATCGGCAAAGGCGAAGGGGCCGGGTGCGCGGGGATCGGCAGCCGGAGGCAATCCCAATTGCGCCGCCATGCCCATGGCCCATGGGTTGGCGCTGGGCGCGCGAAAACACGAGAAAACCAGCGATGCGCCCGCTGCGCTGCCCTGGCGGATCGATGAGAAAGCGCCGACGGGATCGTCGAAAAACATCACGCCGTGGCGGGACACCAACAGATCGGGCGTGAACCCCGCCTTGCGCCATGCTGCGGCATCGCTGAGTTCGAATTCCACGTTGCCGTGCTGTCCGCTTCCCCTGGCCTGGGCCGCGGCAACCAGGTCGGCCGATACATCGAGCCCGATCACCCGTGCGCCGGGCCGCATCCTTGCCACTGCCAGAGCGAGTTCTCCCGCGCCGCAACCCAGATCGACCACTTGCCCGCCGGGGCGCTCCCCGATTCGTTCGAGCAGCCGCTGGGTCAGCCCTGCGAACGAACGATCCGTAAGCGCGAAGTTCTCCGCCCATGTGCGCCCAACCTGGGCCTGCCAGTCACTGCCTGTCGTCATGCCTTGAAGCTATGCGCACAGCAGTTGCGCGGCAAGCAACAATCAAGGTGAAGAATTCGCTTGCGACTCATTGGCGCGAGTTCCAGCATCGGCCCAGTCCTTGCGCGTCCGAGTGCAGGCAAAAGCGCCCGGCGCGCCTTCAATCAGGAGGAGGCGGAAGATGGGCAACAACCAGGCAGGTGCGACAGCCGGTAGAGCAGCAACCCGTGTGGTCGCGCTGGTGGGGCCGGCTGGCACGGGCAAGACCAGCCTTGCCGAAGCGCTGTTGTTTTCGAGCGGCGCGACCAGTCGGCAAGGAAGCGTCGAAGCGGGATCGAGCGTTGGCGACGCCAGCCCCGAGGCCCGCGCGCGCGGCGGCTCCACCGAAATCAACCTGATGCATTTCGACTACATGGGCGATCACTTTGCGCTGGTCGAGTTGCCCGGCGGAACCGGCTTTGCCGCCGATGGACTCGCCGCGCTGCAATCTGCCGACCTGGCGCTCGTGGTGATCGATCCGGCACCGGAACGCGCAATGCTGGCCGAGCCGGTGCTGCGGCGCCTTGACGATCTTGGCGTGCCGCACGCGATCTTCGTCAACAAGATCGAGCACGCCCGGGCCGGTACAATTCATTCCTTGATCTCCGAGCTTCAACCGATGAGCCGCGAGCCGCTGGCGCTGCGCCAGATCCCGATCCGCGAGGGCGATCAGGTGACCGGCTATGTCGATCTCGCGCTGGAACGCGCCTACCGCTATCGCCCCGGCAAGGAGAGCGAGCGGGTCGAGATTCCCGGCGAACTGGCCGCGCTCGAAAAGGAGGATCGCACCCACCTGCTGGAGACCCTGGCCGATTTCGACGACGCGCTGATGGAAGCGCTGCTGATGGACGAGGTACCGGACAGGGCAACGGTAATGGCCGATCTTGCCGCTGATACGGCGGGGAACAAGGTAGTGCCGGTCATCCTCGGCTCGGCGCTCAGCGATGGCGGCGTCCACCGTCTGCTCAAGCTGCTGCGCCATGAAGCACCCTCCCCTTCCGCTGCCGCCGAGCGTATGGGTGTGCGCGGCGGCGGCGCACTCCACGTGTTCAAGATCGCCAATGGCGGGGCAATGGGTCGGCTGGTGTTGGGACGCGTGCTGGGCGAAGCGATTGCCGAAGGCGACGAGCTGGTGGTCGAGGGAAATTCCGAGCGGAGCGGCTCGTTGTTCTTCGTGCAGGGCGAGAAGACCGCCAAGCAGGCCGCCGCCGCCCCGGGCGATGTGGTTGCCGTGGCCAAGGTCGAAGGCGCAAGGACCGGAATGATGCTGGGCCGCAAGGGCGCTGCCCTGGCAGCCCCGCCCGAAGTGACATATCCGGCGCGCAACGCCGCAATCGCGATTACCACCCGTGATCGCAAGGACGACGTCAAGCTTTCCACCGCACTGCACCGGCTGTGCGAGGAGGATCCGGCGCTCGAGTGGCATCAGGACGATGCCAGCCACGAAACGATCCTGCGGGGGATCAACGATGAGCATCTGGCGGTGGTGGTCGGGCGGTTGCAGCGGCGCTACGGGGTCGCGGTCGATAGCCATGCCCCCCGCACCGCCTACCGCGAATCGATCCGCAAGAACGCCTCGGTGCGCGGGCGGCACAAGAAGCAGTCGGGCGGGCACGGGCAATACGGTGACTGCGTGATCGAGCTACGCCCGCTGGAGCGGGGCGAAGGATTTGCCTTCGAGGACAAGATCACCGGCGGAGCGATCCCCCGGCAGTACATCCCTGCGGTCGAGGCCGGGATCAGGGACGCGATGGAGCGCGGGCCGCTGGGCTTTCCGGTGGTCGATGTCGCGGTGACGCTGGTCGATGGCTCGTTCCACGCGGTTGACAGCTCCGAACTGGCATTCAGGATCGCCGGGCGGATGGCGATGGCCGATGCCCTGGCCCAGGCCGCGCCCTATCTGCTCGAGCCTATCGTCAGGGTGACGGTCGACACGCCTGGCGGAACCGCGTCCAAGGCCGGTTCGGTTCTGTCGGCGCGGCGGGGGCAGATCCTGGGCCTTTCGCCGCACCCCGAATGGGAGCGGTGGGAACGGGTCGAGGCGCTGCTTCCTGAAAGCGCGGTTCATGGCCTCGATGCCGAACTGCGCTCGCTCAGCCAGGGCCTGGCGAGCTTCACCGCCGAATTCGACCATCTGGCCGAACTGGGCGGCAAGCATGCCGAAGAGGTGGTCAAGGCGCGAGCGGCCGAAGCGCACTGACCGCCCACAAACCCGAAACCGGCGCGGCATCCGCTGGGGAGCCGCGCCGGTCCTGGTGTTTGGAAGACGCCCCCGAGGGTGGTTGGGGACCGGGGACGCCTTCCGTTCAACCCCGGGTGCCGCGAACAGCTGCCGCGCCCCGGAATTCTTCAGGGATCAGACTTCCTCGTCCGCGTCCGGACCGGTCATCATCTCCCCGGCAAGACCATCGGTCTGGCCGCGGATCGCAGCCTCCAGCCGGTCGCAAATTTCGGGATTGTCCTTGAGGTACTGCTTGGCGTTTTCGCGCCCCTGGCCGATCCGGATCGAATCGTAGGAGAACCAGGCGCCCGACTTCTCGACAATTCCGGCCTTGACCCCGAGATCGAGAATCTCGCCGATCTTGGAGATCCCCTCGCCGTACATGATGTCGAATTCGACCTGCTTGAAGGGCGGGGCGACCTTGTTCTTGACCACCTTCACCCGGGTGGTGTTGCCAACGATATCGTCACGGTCCTTGATCTGGCCGGTGCGGCGGATGTCGAGCCGGACCGAGGCGTAGAACTTGAGCGCGTTGCCCCCGGTGGTGGTTTCCGGGTTGCCATACATCACCCCGATCTTCATCCGCACCTGGTTGATGAAGATCACCATGCAGCGCGAGCGGCTGATCGAACCGGTCAGCTTCCGGAGCGCCTGGCTCATCAACCGGGCCTGAAGGCCGACGTGGCTATCGCCCATCTCACCCTCGATTTCCGCCCGGGGAACCAGCGCGGCGACCGAATCCACCACCAGCACGTCGATCGCGTTCGAGCGCACCAGGGTATCGACGATCTCAAGCGCCTGCTCACCGGTATCGGGCTGCGAAACGATCAGCTCGTCGATATCCACCCCGAGCTTTCTGGCGTAAACCGGATCGAGCGCGTGTTCGGCATCGACGAAGGCCGCAGTGCCGCCACCCTTCTGCGCCTCGGCAATTGCGTGGAGCGCCAGCGTGGTCTTGCCCGAGCTTTCGGGCCCGTAAATCTCGATCACCCGGCCGCGCGGCAGACCGCCGATGCCGAGCGCAATATCGAGCCCGAGCGAGCCGGTGGAGATCGCCTCCACCTCCATCGCTTCCTTCGAGCCCAGCTTCATCGCCGAGCCCTTGCCAAATGCGCGATCGATCTGCGCCAGCGCCGCTTCGAGCGCCTTCTGCCGGTCCATGCTGTCCTTGCCTTCCTGAATCAGCTTGAGCTGTGCACCCATGACTTGTCCCCTTCACCTAACCCGCTGACCGAGGAGGTCAACTGCGACTCATGTACCGCGTTTGTTCCATGAGAACAAGAGGGGAACTGGAACATTTTCAGAACAAGGAAAAAGTGTTTAAAATCAGGTACACTGGACACACTGGACAGGGTCAAGAAGGAAAAAGCCGGGAGGAGGCGCTCGGGTCAGAATTCAGTCAGCTCCGAAATTGCCCTTGCCGATACATGCCTCCTTTTCGATAGTACCGGTGTGACAACAAGACGCGGAGTAGGAAAGCCGCCATGGGCAACGAAACGATGAAACTGTGGGGCGTGAGCGTTTCCTATTTCACCGGCAAGATCGAGGCCTACCTGCGCTACAAGCGCATTCCCTATGCCATGGAGCACCCCTTCGCCGATGCGCGGCGGATCCGCGCGCTTGCCGGTGCGGTGCAGGTACCGCTGATCGAGCGCGCGGACGGGCGCTGGATGTCGGACAGCACCGCGATCATCCAGGCATTCGAAGGCGAATTCCCCTACCGGCCGGTACTGCCGCCAGACCCGGTGGTGGGGTTCATCGCCCGGCTGATCGAGGACTATGCCGACGAGTGGCTGTGGCGCGCGGCGATGCATTTCCGCTGGAGCTATGAGCACGACCGCGAGCTGCTTTCCCGCATCCTGGCCGACGAGGTCACCTCGCACCTCCCCGCGCCGCGTGTGCTTCGGCGCACGATGATGAAGCGGCGCCAGCGGCAAAGCTTCGTCGTGCGCGACGGGGTAGACGAGAGCACGAGCCCCCATGTCGAGAGCGGCTACCTGGCCGCCCTCGATGCCATGAGCGCGATGCTCGCCGCGCGGCCCTTCCTGCTCGGCACCGCGCCCTCGATCGCCGACTACGGAATGATGGGGCCGATGTTCCGCCATTTCGGGCAAGATCCCACCCCGGCAGAGATTATGCGCAGCCGCGCCCCGGCAGTGTTCGAATGGGTTGCGCGGATGTGGAACGCGGGTTCGCTGAACGAGTCTCCGGCCTTTCTCGACCGGGTGCCCGAAGATGCCGAACCCCTGCTGCGCGAGCTCGCCGAAACCCACCTGGTGCAACTGCGCGAGAACGCGCTTGCCTTCGCCCGGGGCGAGGCGACTTTCGCCATGACCGTTCAGGGCGCGCGCTATCGCCGCTTGCCGGTCTCGCAATTCCGCGTCCACTGCCTTGCGCAACTGCGCGAACACTTCGCCGCGCTTGCTCCGCAAGCGCAGACGGCGGTGCGCGGGCTGCTGCCCTACCCCGGCTGCGATCTGCTGTGGAGCGAAGTCGTGCCCGCCCGCTCAGGCTACGACGAGGCGCGCGAGGCGCCCTACAACAAGGCGATCCGGGTGTTCGAAACCCACCGCGAGCCGATCATGGCCCGCCTGCTTGGCGCGGTTACCAGGCGGCGATAGGTACTGCGTCCACGGCCGCCCGTTTCCCGCCCGTTACCCCTTCTCCGCCCCAAGCACCGCGCCGACCTTGTCGCCGATCTGCTGGACCGAGAACGGCTTGGGCAGGAAGTGCACCCCGTCGATGTCGATTTCCTTGCGCAGCTGTTCTTCGGCATAGCCCGACATGAACAGCACTGGCATCGCCGGGTGCAGCTTGCGGATTTCGCGGGCCATCGAGGGGCCGTCCATCGCGGGCATGGCCACGTCGGACACCACCAGATCGAACTCGCCCCCGGCCTCGACCAATTCCAGCCCCTCGTCGCCGTCCGAGGCCACGGTCACTTCATAACCGGCGCGGGTCAGCGCGCGCTGGGCGACGGCGCGGACCATGTCCTCGTCCTCGACCAGCAGGATGCGCCCGCCGCCCGACCATTGCTGCGCGCTGGCTTCAGGCAACTCGGCCCGAACGGAGGCCTGGGACTGGCCGGGCCCGGCATGGTGTACCGGCAGGTAGACGGTGAACCGGGTGCCCTTGCCGTGATCGCTCTCGGCAAAGATGAACCCGCCCGATTGCTTGACGATGCCGTATACGGTCGAAAGGCCGAGGCCGGTGCCCTTTCCTTGCTCCTTGGTGGTGAAGAAGGGTTCGAAGATCTTGCTGAGGTGATCGGCGGGAATTCCGGTGCCGGTATCTTCCACCACCAGCGCGGTATAATCGGCCTGGGGCATGATCCCGCCGGGCATCGCGCGCACCTGCGCGGCACTGACCCGCCGGGTGGCGAGCGAAACCTTGCCGCCGCCATCGCCCTTGGCCAGGATCGCATCGCGGGCGTTGACCGCCAGATTGACGATCACCTGCTCAAGCTGGGTCGGATCGGCGCGGACCGGGCCGAGATCGCGATCGTGAGTAACGGAAAGCTGGATCTTCTCACCGATCAGCCGTTTCAGGAGATGCGAAACGTCGGAGACCACATCGGGCAATTGCAGCACCTCTGGCCGCAGCGTCTGCTGGCGCGAGAAGGCCAGCAATTGCCGGGTCAGGCTGGCGGCGCGGTTGGAGTTGGCGCGGATCTGCTGGATATCGTCATAGTCGCTGTCACCGGGGGTATGGCGCAGCAGCATCAGATCGCAGGTACCCAGGATCGCGGTCAGCACATTGTTGAAATCGTGCGCCACGCCGCCCGCCAGCTGGCCCACGGCCTGCATCTTGGTGGCCTGGGCAACCTGCCGCTTGAGCCGGGATTCCTCGCTGCTGTCGGTCAGGCTGAGCAGCACCGAGGCCTCACCCAGCCCGCGCACTCCGGCAAGGCTCAGCGAAACCGGTTCTTCCGGCTGGCCCTTGAGCCGCACCGCAATATCCCCGCTCGCCGCCGGCCCCTGCGCATAGCGGCGGATCGTGTCGGACAGCGGGCCCTTGTCTTCCTGCACCACCAGATCGGTGGGGTAGATCGGCACCACCTCGCCCTCGCGGCCGGTGGCGCGCATGAAGGCGGGGTTGGCAAACAGCAGCCGCCCGTCGCGGTCGGCCATCGCCAGGCCCAGCGGCAGAGGACCGATCAGCGCCTCGAGGTGGGGCACGGCGGCGGTGGTCTCGCCCGCGCCGCCGCCCAGCCCAACGCCGTGATCGGCGATCAGGATCAGCGAGGGCGTCGCCTCATAGTCGGGCGAGCCGGGGGCATCGGGATCGGCCACCGGCAGGTAGAACAGCGAAAGCGGCGCGCCCTTCTTGCCATCGCGGGCCCAGGTGATGCGATCCCCCTCGTCCTGGCGCAGCAGCGCGACGAAGGGCTGGCCGATCAACTGGGCATTGGCATCGCCAGTGGCGCGCTGGGCAAAACCGGCGCTCGCCGCGCGCACCGTGCCATCGGGATCGACAATCGCCAGACTGAACCCCGCCTGGGCCAGCGCCCGTCCCATCTTGCCATCGAGGTGCGGGACCAGTTCGGCCACCGGATCGGGCGAAGACAGCGGGGCGAAGGTCCAGACCAGATAGTCGTCGCCCCGGCCCGAACGCAGCGCACTGGCCTTCCACCGCCCGGTCGGGCTCTCGATCAGATCGGCACTGCCCTTGCCATCGCGCCAGGCCGACCGGCCAGCCTTGGCCAGGCGTTCGAGCGAGGCGTTGTCCGCGGCAAGGCGCGGCGGGGCATGGCCCGCGCCGAACCACTCCTCGTAGCGCGGATTGGCGCAGACCAGCCGACCGGCGCGGTCGGTGATCGCCACCGCCGCATCGGCGCGGTCGATCGCGGTTACCGTCACTGACCAGTCGGGCATGGCATAGCCCGGCTCGGCGGCGACGGCGCGCGGGCGTCCAAGCACCCAGGCCAGCGCTCCCAGGGCGATCAGGCCAGCCGCGAAGCCTGCCACCACCACCAACTGCCCACTCGCGGCCCAGACGATCGCTCCGCTCGCCAGCGCGGCAAGGCCAAGCGCCAGGCGCTCGAGCGGAGCGGCGCGCGCGGGAGCGGCCGCTGCCTTCATCCCGCCGGTTCCCGCATCCGCGCTTCGGCCAGCCGCTGCGCGCGCTTGCGCCCGATCCACCAGCGCCAGCCGAACGAGGTGAACAGATAGCCCACCGCCGCAAACACCGTCGCGATCACGAACATGCCGAAAGCCACGGTCGGCCCCTTCTGGGTGAGGATCGCGAGCAGATGGTCGGTCTCGGTTGCCTGCATGGTCTGGCTGACCGGCGCAACCACGGTCATCGCATCGACCCTGAGCAGGAAGTTGCCGACCCGGTCGGCGGCATAAACGATCACTGGCAGGAAAGCGGGAAAGCCGATGAAGGTTGCCGCCAGCGCAACCGGAATGTTGGCCCGCACGAACACCGCCAGCAAGGTGGCGGTGATGAAATGGGCCAGCGGAATCATGATCCCCACGAACAGCCCCAGCGCCATACCGCGCGGCACCGAACGGCGGTTGAAGCGCCACAGGTCGCTGCGCAGGACATGCTTGGCAAAAGGCTTGATCCAGCGGTTGCGTTCCAGCTCTTCGCGGGTCGGCACGTGGCCCTTGAACCAGTTGACGGTGCGGGATGCGAAGGTGCTCATTTGTAGTCCCGCATAATCCGCTGCTGATCCCGCTTCCAGTCGCGTTCCTTGATCGTCGCGCGCTTGTCCGCAACGTTCTTGCCCTTGGCCAGGGCCAGCTCGACCTTGGCCCGGCCGCGGCTGTTGAAATAGACCGAAAGCGGCACCAGCGTCATCCCCTTGCGCTCAACCGCACCCTGCAGCCGATCGACCTCGCGGCGGTGGAGCAGCAGCTTGCGGGGCCGCTTGGGTTCATGGTTGAAGCGGTTGCCGTGGCTGAATTCGGGAACGTTGGAATTGACCAGCCAGACCTCACCATTCTTGACCTCGGCATAGGACTCGCCGATCGATCCTTCGCCAAAACGCAGACTCTTCACCTCGGTCCCGGTCAGCGCGATCCCGGCCTCAAGCGTCTCGTCGATATGGTAATCGAACCGCGCCCGCCGGTTTTCGGCGACCACTTTCTTCTTGTCGAACTGGGCGTGGGTGGGACGGGCCATGATTGGGGGGCATGTAGGGGGTGAAAGGGGAAAAGGGAACGGGGCAAATCCCGCACTTGCCAATGTTATTGTATTATGACAGCAATACACATTGTCCCGATGCGCTGGAGATCCCGCATGAACACCTTGCCCGCTGACCTTCCTCCCGTCGCAACCTGGCGGATCAACGCCATGCGTCTGCTGTTCCTGCTGATGGCCTGCTTCATGGGCGGGTTCGTGTGGTACCGGCTGCTGTTCGAGGTCACAGGCCAGCCGCTGCAATGGGGCCTTGCCAAATCGATGCTGGCGGCACTCGCGCTGATGAGCTTGCTTGGCGTACGCTATCCGCTCCAGATGCTGCCATTGATGCTCTATGAAACCGCCTGGAAAACGATCTGGCTGACGCTGGTTGCCTTCAGGGCCTGGCTGGCGGGTAATTGGAATCTTGAGTTTCAAGGCCTGTTCAACGACTGCATTGGGATCGTCATCGCCTATTTCATCATCCCGTGGCGCTATGTCTGGGCGCGCTATTTCACCCAGCCGATGGAGCCGTTCAGGCAAGGACGCTAGACAAGCCCCGCATGCTCCAGCGCGGCGTCTACCGCCTTGCGGCTGCTCGCGCTGGCGGCAACCAGCGGTAGGCGCACTTCCTCGCCGATCCAGCCCAGTACGCGCTGCATCGCGTACTTGATCGGCGCGGGCGAGGCATCGGTGAACAGCGCCTGGTGCAGCGGAAACAGCCGTTCGTTGAGCGCGTGGGCCCTGGCACCATCGCCCGCCAGGCTTGCCGCTTGAAATTCGGCGCAGAGCCGCGGAGCGACATTGGCGGTTACCGAGATGCAGCCGGTTCCCCCACCGGCGTTGTATTGCAGCGCCATATCGTCGTTGCCGCACAGCTGCAGGAAGGTACCGCCCAGCCCCAACCGGTGTGCGGTTAGCCGGGTCATGTCGCCGCTGGCATCCTTGATCCCGACGATCCGCTCGGGAAAGCGCCGTGCCAGTTCCACCACCGTCTCCGGCCTGATGTCGGTCACCGTGCGGCCGGGAACGTTGTAGAGCACCATCGGCAGCTCGACGCGCTCTGCCAGATAGCTGAAGTGGGCGAGCAGCCCGGCCTGGCTGGGCCGGTTGTAATAGGGCGCGACCATCAGCGCGGCATCGGCGCCAAGATCCTTTGCCACCTGCATGTGCCACAGCGCAGTCTGGGTATCGTTCGATCCGCACCCGGCGATCACCGGCACTCGCCCGGCCGCGACCGCGATGCAGACCTCGAACAGACGGTGCTGTTCCTCGCTGGTGATACTGGGCGCTTCACCCGTGGTCCCGCAAGGGACCAGGGCGCTGGAACCTTCGGCAATCTGCCACTCGACCAGACGGCGGAAGGCATCCTCATCGATCGTTCCGTCGCGAAAAGGAGTCACCAGAGCCGGAATCGAGCCGGAGAACATGGACTTTGCCCTTGCCATTGCCGCATAGAGGCCGCTGATATGCCTCGCGCTTGCGGGGTTTCGTTCGTCAAGCGTCCCTTAAGGAGCCTTTTTCCAGAATGTCCAGCATGGTCCGCAACACAATATCTGCTGCCCTTGTCATGCTGGCTTTCAGCCCCAACCTCGCGCTGGCACAGGAAATCGGCGAGCTGGACGGGGTGGAATGGGATCACGCCCGCGCCGCGCTGCTTGCCAGCCCGGGCGGCGACATGGCGGTGGCGATCCAGCGCTGGAAGCAGCTGAGCGCGTCCGACCGGTTCACCTTTGCCGACTACGCCGGGTTCATCGTCGCTAATCCGGGCTTCCCCGACGAGGCGAAGCTGCGCGCCTATGCCGAGCGCGCGCTCGAACGCGAGGCGGTCTCGCCCGAGCGGATCGCGGCCTATTTCGACCGCGTTCCGCCGCTGGGCAATTTCGCGCGGGCACAATATGCCCTGGCGCTGTTCGCGCTGAACCGGCCCGAGGCCAATGAGGTTGGTCTTGCCGCCTGGCGCGGCGGGGCGATGAGCGATGTCAGCGAAGCCTATCTGTTTCCCAAGCTCGGCCCGGTGCTGACCCTCGCCGATCACGACGCGCAGATGAACGCCCTGCTGTGGGCTTCGAACGCAATCCAGGCCGATCGCCTGCTGCGCTTCACCTCGCCCGCGCTGCAACCGCTGTTCGCGGCGCGGATCGGTCTGGCCAAGAGCATCGATCCGCTTGCCGCGGGCCTGAGCCTTCCGCCCGGTACCGAACGCGATCCCGGCTATGTCTTCAATCGTGTCCGCTGGCTGCGCACCAGCGGGCAATGGGACGCCGCAGCGCAGCTGCTTGCCACGCGTCCTCCGCTTTCCGCCCCTGCCGCCGATCCGCGCCGCTGGGTGGCAGAGCTGCTGGCCGTGGCGCGGCGCAGCGGCGATAGCGGCGCGGTGCGGATCGCGGCCTCGATCGACGATGCCTTTGCGCCCGGTGCCGATATCAGCGCGATGGCCTATGCCCTGCGCGACGATTACACCTCGCTGATGTGGCTGGGCGGAACCAAGGCCCTGTGGAGCCTGGGCGACGGCGCCCGCGCCGCGCCGCTGTTCTGGCGTTATGGCGCGGCGGCGCGCACCCCGCAAACCCGCGCCAAGGGCTTTTACTGGGCCGGTCGGGCGATGCTTCAGGCCGGGCAGGAAACCGAGGCGCAGCGTTATTTCGAAATGGCCGCCGCCTATCCCGACATCTACTATGGCCAGCTGGCGCTGGAACGGCTTGGCCGCCCCCTGCCGCCGCTCGATACCGAGCCAAGCGTGGTTCCAACCGCGGCCGAGCGCGCCGCGTTCGAGGCACATCCGCTGACCAGGGCGGTGCGCGAGGTTGCGCGCGAGACCGACTGGCCCACTGCGGTGCGGTTTTTCCGCGAGCTGGCAGAGCAGGCGGAAACCGAAGCGGACCATGTGTTGGTGGTCGATCTCGCCCGCGAGCTTGGGCGCCGCGATCTGGCGGTGATCCTGGGTCAGGCGGCGCACGCCGATGGCCACGGCATCTACCGCAACACCAGCTTCCCGATGATCCCCACCCCGCAAGGGTCGGACTGGACCATGGTCCACGCGATCAGCCGCCAGGAAAGCCAGTTCGCCCAGAACGCAGTCAGCCATGCCGGTGCGCGTGGGCTGATGCAGCTGATGCCGGGCACCGCCCGCGAGCAGGCGGGCAAGCTCGACCGCGAATATCTGCCCCAGGCGCTGACCGGCGATGCCGGCTACAACATGCTGCTGGGCGATGCCTATTTCCGCCGCATGCTCAATTACTATTCCGGCAGCTATCCGCTGGCGGTCGCGGCCTACAACGCCGGGCCGGGCAATGTGAACAAGTGGCTGGCGGCCAACGGCGATCCGCGCAAGGGCGGGCCGGACTGGGTCAGCTGGATCGAGCGGATTCCGATTTCGGAAACCCGCAACTATGTCCAACGGGTGCTGGAAAACGCGGTGGTCTATGAAGCGCTGCGCCCATCGAAGGCGAGCTACACCGGTCCCAACCCGCTGAGCCACTTCCTCGGCAAGGCTACCGCAGGCTGAAACGATGACGGGCGACGGGCCGCCGATTACTCCCGCAGGCCTCGCCGCGCTGCGCGCGCGCTACGATCACCTGCTGGGCAAGGAGCGCCCGGAGATCGTCGAAATCGTCAGCTGGGCGGCGGGCAATGGCGATCGCAGCGAAAATGGCGACTACCTCTATGGACGCAAGAGGATGCGCGAGATCGACCGCGAACTGGCGCATCTGGCGCGGCGGATGAAGGCCGTGCGGGTGATCGATCCAGCCCGCCAGTAGGATCGCGCCCGCGCCTGGTTCGGCTCGCAGGTGACCATCGCCGACGAGGACGATTGCCAGCGCACGCTGACCCTGGTCGGCGATGACGAGCAGGATGCGGGCGCGGGCCTGATCGGCTGGTCCGCCCCGCTAGCCCGGGCCTTGCGCGGCGCGGCGGTGGGCGATCTGCGCCGGGTGCGCCTGCCCGGCGGCGAAAAGGAATGGGAAGTGATCGAAATCGCCTATCCCGATTAGAGCGGTTTGCCCCCGGCCTTGATCACTACTCCGCCCTTCATCACGAAATTGACATGTTCGAGCACCCGCACGTCGCCCAGCGGATCGCCGCTGACCGCGATCAGGTCGGCATAGTGCCCAGGCCGGAGCGAGCCCACGTCATTGCCCGCCCCCAGCAAGTCGGCGGCGTTGAGCGTGGCGGCGCGGATCGCATCGATCGCGCTCATCCCCGCGCCGGTCATCAGCGCGAATTCCTGCGCGTTCTCACCATGATCGGACAGGCCGAAGGTATCGGTCCCGAAGGCGATCTTCACTCCTGCCGCATAGGCATCGTGCAGGTTCTTTTGCAGCAGCGGCCCGATCACCAGCGCCTTTTCGGCGGTCGAGGGATTGAGCTGTTCGGGATGGGTCCTGGCGCGCTCATAAACCTTCATCCCCACCAGCATGGTCGGGACCAGATAGGCGCCGGTCTGCCGGAACAGCTTGTAGCTGCCGGCATCGGCATAGGATCCGTGCTCGATCGAATCCACACCCAGCGTCAGCGCGTGATCGATCGCCAGCTTGCCGTGGGCGTGGGCGGCAACCTTCATTCCCAGCGCATGGGCGGCATCGACCGCGGCCTTGATTTCATCGTCGGCCATCAGTTGCAGCGACGGATCGTCGCCGATCGACATCACCCCGCCCGAGGGCATCAGCTTGATCAGATCGGCCCCTTGCCGGTGCAGCCGCCGCACCGCCTCGCGCGCCTGTTCGGGGCTGTCGACCAATGACGAATTCCAGTGCGGCAATTCGGCGAATTCAGGCAGCAGGCCGTTGGCCGGATCGCCGTGCCCGCCGGTCGGCCCCAGCGCCGGTCCCGCCACCCACAGCCGCGGCCCGGGGATCGTGCCGTCGTCGATCTCGCGCTTGAGCGCCACCACCACGTTGATATCGGCCCCGGCATCGCGCACCGAGGTGAACCCGGCGAGCAGGGTATTGCGGGCGAAACCCACTGCGGCGATGGCATCCTGATAGCTGGTGCGGGTCACCGCCAGGCGGATCGGATCGATCTTGTGCCAGCCCTGGGTGATGTGAACATGGCTGTCGATCAATCCGGGCAGCACGGTCTGCCCGGTCAGTTCGATCGTCTCTCCCCCGGCGGCGGGCGCGACATAGCCCGGCTCGATCGCGACGATCCGATCATCCTTGATGACGATCGAGACCTTTTCGCGAACCTGTCCGCTTTCAACCTCGATCATCCGCCCGTCGTGGATCACCACGTCCTTCGCCCAGGCTGGCATCGACCAGACCAGAGCCAAGGCAACACCAGCGGCAAATTTTCCCCGATCCATGCAATCCCCCGTCAAACCGACCCGGCCGCAATAGATGCGCATTTCGGGGCTGGCGCAAGCGCAAAGACATCCGATCCCAAGGGTCCGATGCCGACCAGTTTGGCTTTGACGAGCACGGCGCTCTCTAGCAATTTCAGGGTGATTCGTGAAGGGGATAGGCGATGAACCGGGGGCTGAGGACGTGGTTGATTGGTTTGGCCGCGATTGCCGGACTGGCTGCGCCGGCCGCCGCGCAGGAAGCCGCCGCACCGCCGCCCGCCACTGCTCCGGCAGCGCTAACTGCCGAAAGCTTCGCGCGCCTTCCCTTTGTCGAGCAGGCCAAACTCTCGCCCGATGGCAACAGCGTCGCGGGACTCTACGGAATTGCCGGCCAGCAGGTGATTGGCATAGCCAGCCTGTTCGACAAGACTTCCGCCCCGTTCAATATCGGGATTCCCGACGGCACCGAGGCATCGTGGATCCGCTGGGTCAACAACGACAATATCGTGATCGGGCTTTATTCCCTGCTCCCGATCGGTTCGGGGGGTGAAAACTGGGTGGTCTCGCGGATGATCGGGATCAACCTCAGGACCAGGAAGATCTCGCGGCTGATGTGGGACAAGGCTGGGCAGGACGCCGCCGATCTGATCTGGGTCGCCAACGATGGCTCGCCCACGGTCCTCGCAGCGGCGCAGAGCTCGATCTATCTGGGCGAGGATTTCTGGCCCGCAGTCTACCGCGTCGATGTGGAGAAGAATCGCTCCCTTCAGGTGCAAAAGGGCAAGGGCGGGGTCTACACATGGAATGCCGATGGTGCGGGAACCGTGCGATCGGGGGTCGGATACGACGATTCGAGCCGGAAATTCCGACTCTACTATCGCGGTGAAGCAGGCAGCGGCGAAAGCTTGAGGATCGTCGACATCGCCGACACCCGGAAGGAAGAAGGCATCCTCGACCCCTTCCTGTTCCTGCCAGGCACAAATCATGCCCTGGCCTTGCACGACAACGAACTGGGTCGCACCGCGATCTATGAGGTCGATATGCTCAGCCAGGAAGACGTGCGCACGTATTACGAGGCGCCGGGCGAAGGTGAGGTTGAGGGGGTTGTGGTTTCAGCCGACGGGCAGACGCTGCTCGGGGCCTGGATCAGCCGTAACGAACAGGAAATTCACTGGTTCGACGAAGTGCTGGCCAACGTGCAGGACAGTGTCTCGAAATCGGTCGCGCAGCGCCGGGCGCGGATCGTCTCGATGTCGCAGGATCGGACCAAGCTCCTGATCGTGGTCGACCGGCCCGATACGCCTGGCGCGCTCTATTATTTCGACCTCACCGCCGGGGCGATGCAGCGCATCGCGATCATGAACGATGCACTGGGGGTCAAACCGCTCGGCCCGGTCAAGCTGGTGCAGTACAAGGCCCGCGACGGCACCCAGATCGAGGCCGTGCTGACCTTGCCGCGCGGGCGCGAGGCGAAGAACCTGCCGATCGTGCTGCTTCCCCACGGCGGCCCCTGGGCGCATGACACCGACGATTATGACTACTGGGCGCAGTTCATCGCCAGTCGCGGCTATGCCGTCCTCCAGCCCAATTTCCGTGGCTCGACCGGGTATGGCACCGCCTTCATGAAGATGGGCGAAGGCCAGATGGGCCTGGCGATGCAGGACGATGTCAGCGACGGTCTTGCCTGGGCGGTGGCGCAGGGGATCGCCGATCCCAGGCGCGCCTGTATCGTCGGCGCATCCTATGGCGGCTATGCCGCGATGTGGGGGATCGCCAAGGATCCGGACCTTTACCGCTGCGCGATCTCGATCGCCGGGGTTTCCAACCTGCGGCGAGAGGTCAACGATTTCGGCGATAGCCTGATGGGCAACAAGTACAAGGATGACTGGGCCAAGATGACACCTGATTTCGCGGCCGTTTCCCCTGCCAATGCCGTGGCCCGGATCAAGGCGCCGCTGTTGCTGATCCACGGCAAGAAGGACATCACGGTCGATTTCAACCAGTCGTCGAACATGTTCGGCAAAATGCGTGCCGCGGGCAAGACGGTTGAGCTGGTGCCCCTGCCCGAGGCCGATCACCATTTCACCCGCGAGGCTGACCGTAAGGTGCTGCTTACCTCGATCGGAGACTTCCTCGCCAAATACAACCCGGCCGATCCGCCTCCCGCCGCAAAGTAGCGCGGATCAAAGCCCCCATTCGTGGACCGCCATGCCCGAGCGC
This sequence comes from Novosphingobium sp., assembly GCA_024236215.1. Taxonomy (GTDB): domain Bacteria; phylum Pseudomonadota; class Alphaproteobacteria; order Sphingomonadales; family Sphingomonadaceae; genus Novosphingobium. Next base: position 217,437 of record JACKKX010000002.1, on the reverse strand, counting down.
TGGTACTCCAGATAGTCGGCGGTCAGGCGGAAGGGATCGCCGTGGCGGGCATGGTGCGCCAGCTGCCATTCGGCACCGTTGCGCCCCGTGGCGACGCGCTGTTCGATCACGTCGAGGTAACGCTCGATCGCCTGTGAAGCGGTGCCAAGCTGCTCCAGTCCACTCCGGGCCGGTTCAATCAGCAGCGCCAGCACCCGGCGCGCGGGGACCGTGCCCAGCCCAGGCCATTCCAGCTCTGCCCCGATCCCGTTGCGCGCGGCGGCATAGAAGTTGGTCCTGGCCGCAGCGAAAGACAGCGCTGGCGGATCGTTCGCAAGAGCCTGACAGGCGCCGTAAAAGAAGGCGGCATTGGCGAACATGTCGATCACGCTGGGTCCGGCGGGCATCACCCGTTGCTCGAGCCGCAGGTGTGGTGTGCCATCGCCGTCGAACCCCACCAACGGGCGGTTCCACCGCCACAGAGTGCCGTTGTGCAGCCGAAGGTGGGCAAAGCGTTCTGGCGGCTCGTCGCTGCAGATCGGCAGCAGGACCGAAAACCGCTCCTGATTGTCTGAGAACAGCGCGCTCGGATCGCTTCCGGCATAGCTATCGCCAAAGGTTACCCGGCAAGGCAGCTCTGGATGCCCCGCAGCCCCTGCCAGCGCTTGCTCGAACAGGGCAATGCGGCTCTCGTGCCACAGCGGTCGGCCGAACAGGAACGGCGAATTTGCACTGAGCGCCAGCAGGGGACCGCTGAGCATGATTGAGGCATCGAAGGCTCGGCCGATGTCGGCTGCCCCCACCTGCCAGTGAAGCTGGAACGAGGTGGTCGCCGCTTCCAGCATCACGTCCGCATGGCGCGCGCGCAAGGCTCCGGCACCGGGAATCGCGCTGTCGATCGCGATTTCGAGCGGCTCGCCCCCGCGCAGCCGCATCACCTCGCGGTTGAGCGCGACATAGCGGTTTGAAGGCGTTATCATCGCCAGATTGAGATCGGCATCGCGCAGGGTCGGCAAGGTGCCGATCGCAATCGCGGTATCGACATCCTCGTGCGCCACCGCGACGCAGCGCGCCCAGGTTGCCGCCAGCTCCCGTTCCATCGCGAGCAGACCCTCACCGGCAGGAGAGCGCGGCGTGCCGTTGATCTCTATATTGAAGCGCGACAGCTCGGGCACCACCAGCGGATCGTTCACATGAGCCAGAAAAGTCTGGTTGTGGGGCGCGGGAAACATGTTGCGATCGATCAGCCAGGCTTCAAGCTCGAAACCTGCGACCGGCCCCGCGCTTGAGAATTCCCCCGCCGCAAACATCTCGCGGGCCAGTGCGGTTTCCTCGGCCAGGGCGCGGGCAAAGCGCGCACGATCGGCCTCGTCAAAGCCCGCTGAGGCGATTTCCTGTCCCATGGCGCTCTTCCCCTGCGCGGCGGTTCTGTGCCAAAGGCGCGCAATGCGCCAGACCTTCGCCGTCCCCGCAAGTGCTTATTCGCCGGTGGCGCGGCGCGCCTTGTGCTGGATCAAGCCGCTGCTGGCGCTGGGTACGCTTGCCGCAGCCCCGGTTCTGGCGCGCGATGGGCTGGGAATTTTCAGCGACTGGGCGGCATTCCGCGATCCGGCGGAGCCGCGCTGCTATGCCATCGCCAAGGCCCAGCCATCGACGATGCAGCGCGACTATCAGCCCTACGCCGATGTCGCCTGGTGGCCGCGCAAGCAGATACGCGGTCAGGTCCACTTCCGGCTTTCGCGCAAGTTACAGCCGGGAGCCGCGATCACCCTTTCCATCGGCGGTCAACGGATCGCGCTGACCGGTGGCGGGGGCGATGCCTGGGCGGCGGACAAGCGCGGTGACGCGGCGATCGTGGCGGCGATGCGATCGGCCCGCGAAATGACGGTCAGCGCGCGCGATGCCAGCGGGCGCGGCTTTTCCAACACCTGGAGCCTGGCCGGGGCCGCCACCGCAATGGACGCCGCCACCGTGGGCTGCGCGCAGCTCAGCTAGCTTTTCGCGGCCACCCGCACTATATCGCGCGCCCTTATGGCCGACACCGCGCTCATGCCGATCCCCGGCAACATCGATCCCGTCCCCACCCCGCGTGAGGTTACGCCGCGCGCCGATGGCCGGGTCGACCTGATCGGACTGCCCAAGAAGCGCATTGCCGAACTGTTCGAGGCGGCCGGGCTTGATGCCAAGGCGGCCAAATTGCGCGCCAAGCAGGTGTTCCACTGGCTCTATCACCGCGGCGTCACCCAGTTCGAGGCGATGACCGATATCGCCAAGACCATGCGCCCCTGGCTGGCGACACGCTTCGTGATCGGGCGCCCCGAGGTGGTCCTGGCTCAGCATTCTAGCGACGGCACCCGCAAGTGGCTGCTGCGCACCGACGATGGCCAGGAGTTCGAGATGGTCTTCATCCCCGACGCCGATCGGGGCACGCTGTGCGTATCGAGCCAGGTCGGCTGCACGCTCAACTGCCGGTTCTGCCACACCGGAACGATGCGGCTGGTGCGCAACCTCACCCCCGGCGAGATCGTCGGTCAGGTCATGCTGGCACGCGATGCCCTGGGCGAGTGGCCCAAGGGCGGCGGGACCATGGCCGGGCTTGACGATGATGAGGATGAGGGCAGCTACTCCGCCGATGGCCGTCTGCTGACCAACATCGTGATGATGGGCATGGGCGAGCCGCTCTACAATTTCGACAACGTCCGCGATGCGCTGAAGCTGGTGATGGACGGCGATGGGCTGGCACTTTCCAAGCGTCGCATCACGCTTTCGACCAGCGGCGTGGTGCCGATGATGGAGCGCTGCGGCGATGAGATCGGGGTCAACCTCGCGGTTTCGCTCCACGCGGTGAGCAAGGACGTGCGCGACGAGATCGTGCCGATCAACCGCAAGTATGGGCTCGAAGAGCTGCTTCAGGCCTGTGCGGACTATCCCGGTGCCTCGAACGCGCGGCGCATCACCTTCGAATATGTGATGCTGAAGGACAAGAACGACAGCGACGAGGACGCGCGCGAGCTGGTGCGGTTGATCCGCAAGTACAAGCTGCCCGCCAAGGTCAACCTGATCCCGTTCAACCCCTGGCCCGGTGCGCTGTACGAATGCTCCACGCCTGAACGGGTCCGGCGCTTTTCGGAAATCGTGTTCGAGGCCGGGATCAGCGCCCCGGTCCGCACCCCGCGCGGGCGCGATATCGATGCCGCCTGCGGCCAGCTCAAGACCGCCGCCAAGAAACTGAGCCGCGCCGAGCTTGACCGCCTGGCCGAAGAAAAGCAGGCCGCGCTGGGATGATCTGCGGAAATGGTGTCAAAAACGTATTTTGACACCATAATGACATTATGATACCTATTGCTTCAGACCAGGACCGATTTGGAGCAGCCGATGTCCGCACCCGCCAAGCACGTCCAGACCACGATCCGTCTGCCGGGCCGTCTGCACGCGCAACTGAGCCAGCTCAGCGAGATGCTGGGCAAGCCGGTGAGCAAGCTGATGCTCGAGGGTTTGCAGAGCTATCTGGTGCAGAAACTGATCGAGGTTGAAAGCGATGCGCGCGATCTGGCCGAGGCCGCGCGCGCGCTGCGGGAGGCCGATGGTGACTATCTCGGAAGGGTCGAAGCCGATGCCGCTGCAGAGGCGGCGATCGCAGACGATCCGGTTGAAGGCCGGATCGTGCGTGGCCGTGTGCGCAAACCTGCCGCAGCGCCGCGTTTCGATCGTGAAGCGATCCTCGGTTTCCGCCCGTGACCGGCTCCGGCTGGGACGCAGACGGCCCCGCCCTTGAAGCAAATCTTGCTGCGGTGCTGACGCACTTGCGCCAGCAGGCCCTGGACCGCGAGATCCCTGATGCCGCGATGATTGCCCAGTGGCACGCGATCATGATGCATGGCCTTGTGATTGACGATCCCGATTGGCCCGGATCGATCGGCGATGCCTTTCGCGGTGGATACCGAGGCAGCCGGTCAGAGCTGGAATTCGACGTGTGGGTTCCGCCAAACCCTGCAGTGCCCTTCGCGCAAGTTTCGGAGGAGCTCGATGCTTTCTTCGCCGGGCTGAGCAACCTTCTGGGCCAGCTTGACGCCGCAATCGGCGCCGATGGACCTTCAACAGATGAACAATTGATCCAGGTCGTCAACGTCAGCGCCTGGGCTCACGCCGAGTGGGTACGGATTCATCCCTTTATCAACGGCAACGGCCGGACGGCGCGGCTGATCGTCGATTTCCTGACCGTGCGCTATGGCCTGCCGATCTACCTTCGGATCCGGCCGCGTCCCAAGGGAGAATATGCCCTGGCGGGAGCGGCCGCGATGCGGGGAGACTTTCTGCCGACGGTCCGCCTGTTCCACGCCCTGCTCGAAGCGCGGCTCGCCGGGAAGGATCGACCGGACTGAGGTGAATCGCCCGGCCGCAAGCGCGCAACCGTTCACCTTCGCGAGCAATCGGCGGTTCAGCATTGCTGCTAGAACCTGCACCGCGACCAATCGAGGAGACTTTCCGATGCGCAAGCCCCTGATCGCCGCCACGCTCGCCCTGTTCGCGCTGCCCGCGCTGACCCCGGCGCTCGCCGATCCCCCGCCCTGGGCACCGGCCAACGGCTATCGCTCCAAGCGCGGTGACATCGCCTATCGCCGCACCGACAACGGGATCAATTACTGGCAGGGCTCGGACGGGCGCTATTACTGCCGCCGGGGCGATGGCACGGTCGGCCTGCTGGTCGGCGCTGCGCTGGGCGCGCTGATCGGCCGGGCGATCGACACTCATGGCGAGCGCGCTACCGGCACCATCCTGGGTGCCGCTGCAGGCGCGCTGATCGGCAATGAGCTTGCCAAGGGACCAACCCGCTGCCGCTGACTTGACGGCGCGCACCGCCGCCCGCAAGGCTGGCGCGATGGAGCGTCCGCAAATCCTGATCACCGGAGCCGCGCGGCGGATCGGCGCCGTGCTGGCCCGGGCCTTTGCCGGGGCGGGATGGCACGTGGTCGTCCACGTCCACCGCTTGTCGGATGAAGCGCGGGCTTTCACCGCCTCGCTCCCCAGCGCCGAACTGGTGGCCTGCGACCTGCTCGATGGTGACGCCGCGCTGGCCATGATCGAACAGCTGGCCGGAAAGTTCGATGACTGGCGGATGCTGGTCAACTGCGCAGCGGTGTTCGTGCCCGACAGCGCCGAAGCGATCGATCCGGCTGTGTTCGCAGAGGCGATCACGGTCAATGCCGAAACCCCCACCCGCATGGCCCAGGCCTATCTGGCGCGGGCGCGGTCGCCGGAGGGGCGGCGGGTGATCCAGTTCCTCGACCAGAAGCTGCTCAACCCCAATCCCGATTTCTTCAGCTATACCATGGCCAAGCACGCCTTTTCCGCGAGCGTCAGGATGCTGGCCATGGCCCATGCCGGCAGCCCTGACCGGATCTATGGCCTGGCGCCCGGGGCGATGCTCGCCAGCTTCGATCAGCAGCCCGAAGAGCATGAAGTGAGCGGGCGGATGAACCTGCTGGGGCGGCTGACCGAACCGCAGGAACTGGCCGATGCCGCGCTGTGGCTGGCGCAGGGCTGGCTGGCGAGCGGGGAGACGCTTTATGTCGACTCGGGACAGCACCTGCTTTCCCAGTCGCGCGATGTGCTCTACCTCGCGAGGCAATGAGCGAAGCCTTCCTTGCCTCCACCGCGCTGGTCGCGCTGGCCGAGATCGGCGACAAGACCATGCTGCTGGCGATCGTGCTGGCCGCGCGGCTGCGCGCACCCTGGGCGATCCTGATGGGCATATTCGTGGCGACAACCGCGAACCATGCGCTCGCCGCGCTGATCGGCAGCGAGGTGGCGGGGCTGCTCCAGGCGCCGTGGTTCCGCGTTGCGGTGGCGCTGGGCTTCATCGCCTTGGCCGCCTGGACCCTGGTGCCCGACAAGCTGGATGAGGAAGAAGACGAGGTTCGCCAGCGCGGCGGCGCCTTCCTGACCACGCTGGTCAGCTTCTTTCTGGTCGAAATGGGTGACAAGACCCAGGTCGCCACGATTGGGCTCGCCGCGCATTACCACGCGGTGCTGGTGGTCGCTGCCGGGACCACGCTGGGAATGATGCTGGCCAATGCGCCCGCGGTGTTGCTGGGTGAGGCGCTGGTGCGGCGGATATCGCTCAAGGCCACACGCATGGCGGCCGCCTTGCTGTTCCTGGTGCTTGGATTGTGGCAGCTGGCCGAACTTGCGGGGCTGACCAGCTGAATTGGCTTTGCGCATTCGCCAAGGGGGCATAGACTTGCCCCATGTGGTTGCTCGACAAGATGCTCAAGGCCCTGATCCGCAAGGGTCGACTGGTGCTTACCGACTATGACGGCAGGCAATACACCTATGGCGATCCTGCGGCCGAGGCGCTGTATGTCCGCCTGACCGACAAGGGCGCGGCATTTCACATCGCGCGCGATCCCCGGATCGGAGCGGGCGAGGCCTATATGGACGGGCGGCTGGTGATCGAGCCGCCGCACGATATCCGCGACTTCATCCTGTTCGTGATGAGCCAGGGCGATGGCGGCAAGGTCCGCCCGCGCAATCCGCTGCGCCGCCTGGCCGACCGGATCGGATCGAAGCTCGATCAGAACAACTACCGCGCCCGCGCCGCCAGGAATGTCGAACATCACTATGACCTGACCCGGCGCTTCTACGAGCTGTTCCTCGATGCCGACCGGCAATACACCATGGCGCTGTGGCGCGATCCGAACGGCACGCTTGAACAGGCCCAGCTTGAGAAGAAGGCGCTGATCGCCGCCAAGCTGCGGATCCAGCCCGGGATGCGGGTGCTCGATATCGGATCGGGCTGGGGCGGCTTCGCGCTGTTCCTCAACAAGCATTACGGCTGCGAGGTGCTGGGCGTGAGCCTTGCCCCCGATCAGGTGCGCTTCGCCCAGGAGCGCGCCGAGGCAGCCGGGGTGGCCGACAAGGTCCGCTTCGAGCTGATCGATTACCGCGACGTCAGCCAGACCTTTGACCGGATCGCCTCGATCGGCATGTTCGAACACGTCGGGCTCGCCAACTACGACGAGTATTTCTCCAAGTGCTATGATCTGCTCGCCGATGACGGGGTGATGCTCACCCACACCATCGGACGGCTCAAGGGCTCGGGCGGGACCGACAAGTGGAACCGCAAATATATCTTCCCCGGGCACTACCTGCCGACATCGAGCCAGATGGCGTCCTCGCTTGAGCGAACCGGCTGGGACATCGCGGATCTTGAGGTCCTGCGCTATCACTATGCCTACACGCTGGCCGAATGGTATCGCCGCACCACCCTGCACCGTGCCGAAATCGAGGAGCTGTACGACGCACGGTTCTTCCGCATGTGGCAGTTCTATCTGGCAGGAGGCGAACAGGGCTTTCGCCACGGGCAACTGGTCAACTACCAGTTCCAGACCGCCAAGCGCCGCGACGCCCTGCCGATCACCCGCGAATACATCGAAGCCGAAGCCGTGCGGCTGGTTTCAGCCGATGTGGCGCCCGAATGGCACCTCGCACCCAAGGCAGCAGAGTAGCGGTTGCGGTAGCGCCCCCGCCCTGCTAGCCGCGCCCCCGCACATATCCGCGGGAGTCGCCGATGTCCGATATCAAGAAAGTCGTCCTCGCCTATTCGGGCGGTCTCGACACTTCCGTCATCCTCAAGTGGCTTCAGGTTACCTATAACTGCGAAGTGGTGACCTTCACTGCCGATCTCGGCCAGGGGGAAGAGCTGGAACCGGCACGGGCCAAGGCCAAGCTGATGGGCCTGCCCGACGAAAACATCTACATCGACGATCTGCGCGAGGAATTCGTGCGCGATTTCGTGTTCCCGATGATGCGCGCCAATGCCCGCTATGAAGGCGACTACCTCCTTGGCACCTCGATCGCGCGCCCGCTGATTTCCAAGCGGCTGGTCGAAATCGCTCACGAGACAGGGGCCGACGCCGTGGCTCACGGCGCCACCGGCAAGGGCAACGACCAGGTTCGCTTCGAGCTTTCCGCCTACGCGCTCGATCCCAATATCAAGGTGATTGCACCGTGGCGCGAATGGGATCTGACCAGCCGCACCGCGCTGATCGCCTGGGCTGAGGCCCACCAGATCCCGGTGCCCAAGGACAAACGCGGCGAAAGCCCCTTCTCCACCGACGCCAACCTGCTGCACACATCGAGCGAGGGCAAGGTGCTGGAGGATCCGTGGGAAGAGACCCCGGACTATGTCTATTCGCGAACCGATCATCCCGAAATCGCGCCCGATGTGCCCGAATACATCACCATCGATTTCGAACGCGGCGATGGCGTTGCGCTGAATGGCGTGGCGATGAGCCCCGCGGCCCTGCTCACCGCGCTCAACGATCTGGGGCGCAAGCACGGGATCGGCCGACTCGATCTGGTCGAGAACCGCTTCGTCGGCATGAAGAGCCGCGGCATGTACGAAACCCCGGGCGGCGAGATCTATGCCCGCGCGCACCGGGGGATCGAATCGATCACGCTTGATCGCGGCGCTGCGCACCTCAAGGACGAGCTGATGCCCAAATATGCCGAGTTGATCTACAACGGCTTCTGGTTCGCACCCGAGCGCGAGATGCTCCAGGCGGCGATCGATCTCAGCCAGGCAAAGGTTTCGGGCACGGTGCGGCTCAAGCTCTACAAGGGCAATGCCAGCGTGGTCGGGCGCAAATCGCCCAACTCGCTCTATTCCGAGCGCCATGTGACCTTCGAGGACGATGCCGGCGCCTATGACCAGAAGGATGCCGCGGGCTTCATCAAGCTCAACGCGCTCAGGCTGCGGCTTCTGGCACAGCGGGATCTCTGATTCCGGCGGAAACTGCCGCCTCTGACGTCGCCTTCCGATTCTGTCCACCGCTAGGGCCGACTTATCCACTGCTCAGAGGAGCATCTGTGGATAACTCGGCCTGCGCGGCCTTGCGCGACTCGGTCTGGAAGCGCAGCTTCAACCCATCGAGACGGTGAAACCGAACTTGAAGATGAGGCGGGAAACCGCTGAATAGACAAGGGAAAACATAACGGATCGATCTGGCAGCGATGCCCGCAGCAGTATCGGAAAACACGCCTCAGGATGGCTTCGGCCTGAATCTGGCGAACCGCAGATGCAGCGAGTGGCGCGCAGTCAGCAGATCGCTAGGCAAGCGGTCGGGAACGGCGGAAGGAAGGCCATGCTTCGGCACGGCGGAACGGAAGGCCGGGAACGGCAGGCGCAAAGCGGTCACGGAACCGCCAGGTGGAAGGGAAAGGCCGCAAGGCCCGGACCGCCCGCCTGACGGGACCGGACGCCGGCGAGGTGGCCGGGTGATGAACGCGGGTTTCTCCGGAAGCCGCCGGGAATGAAAGCCAGACCGGGTGTCGGCCGCAAGGTAGACGGAAGGCTGGAGCTAAGGACCGGAAAACGCGATCGCCCAAGTCAGCCGGGCACAATGCAGGCGAGCGTGGGGCTGGCGGAAACGCTGGCCCCATTTGCTTTGCCAAACACGGTCCTTCCCGTTCGATTCCACAACCCAGGAGTTTCCCATGGTGCTTGCAGCCGCCCGGTTGCAGACGATTGTCTGCGTCCGCGATCTTTCGCTCTCCGAGAAATTCTATGTGCGGGCGCTTGGCCTGCCCATCCGCGCCCGTCTGCCCGGCACCCTTCTGCTGGATGCCGGAGGATCGGATCTGCGGGTAGTTCAGGTAGAGCAGACAACGCCCTCGCAGCACACCGTGATCGGTTTTGCCGTGCCCGATGTCGATGCGGCGATGGCGGCGCTGGCCGGGCGCGGGCTGGTGGCGGAACGGTTCACCGGCTTCAACCACGCGGCCAACGGCGTGATTGTCGCTCCCGATGGCTCCCGCGTTGCCTGGCTGCGCGATCCTGACAGCAACCTGCTTTCGGTGGTCGAGCTTGCCGCCCCGGGCTGAGGCGGCCATACCCCAACCCCATGCCCCGCCTGATCCTGTTCAACAAACCTTACGGCGTGCTGTGCCAGTTCAGCGCCGATGGCTCGGACAAGTCCACGCTTGCGGACTTTGTGAAGGTGCCGGGGGTTTATCCAGCGGGCCGTCTCGATACCGACAGCGAGGGGCTGTTGCTGCTGACCGACGATGGGCGGCTCCAGGCGCGGATCGCCGATCCCAGGTTCAAGCTGGCCAAGACCTATCTGGTTCAGGTGGAGGGCAGTCCCGGTCCCGAAGCGCTGGCTGCCCTGCGACGCGGTGTACAGCTCAAGGACGGCATGACCCGCCCGGCCGAGGCCGAGCTGATCCCTGCCCCCGACCTGTGGCCGCGCGATCCGCCGGTGCGGTTCCGCAAGACCGTGCCGGATTCATGGCTGCGTCTGACGATCCGCGAAGGCAAGAACCGCCAGGTTCGCCGCATGACTGCCGCCGTGGGGCACCCTACGCTGCGGCTGGTGCGCTGGGTGGTGGGGGACTGGACGCTTGGCGACCTGGCACCGGGCGAATGGCGTGAGGTTGCGAGCTAACGCACAAGCAAGCTCGCCAGCTCGACATGGGTCGACCAGCGGAATTGCCCGACCGGGCGCAATTCCTTTAGCTCGAAACCGGCCTCGATCAGCATGGCCGCGTCGCGCGCCCAGCTGGAGGGGTTGCAGCTGACATAGACCACCCGCGCGACCGTGCTGGCGGCGATCCGTTCCACCTGTTCGCGCGCTCCGGCCCGGGGCGGATCGAGCAGGACAGCATCGAAGCGGTTCAGCTCTTCCGGCAGCAGGGGGTTGCGAAACAGATCGCGGTGCAGGGCATGGACCGGCTTTGCAGTGCGCGCCGCCGCCGCCTTGCAAGCGAGGTGGGCATCGCGCGCCGCTTCGACCGCCAAAACCTTGCACTCCGGCCCGGCCAGCGCGAAGGCGAAGGTGCCGAGCCCCGCAAACAGGTCTGCCACGCTGGCGCATCCGCTCAGCCACTCGCGCGCGGCATCGACCAGCGCCGCCTCGCCGTCGGTGGTCGCCTGCAGGAACGATCCGGGCGGAAACGGCACGGCGATCCCGGCCAGCGTAACGGTTACCGGCTCGGGCTCCCACACGGTTTCATAGCCGTAACCCGCGTCCATCGTCAGCCGCGCAAGGCCATGAGTCCGGGCGAAATCGAGCAATGCCTCGGTCGCGGTCAGCCCTTCGTAAGCCAGCCCCTTGATCCCGAGGTCCAGCCCCTGATCGACCATGGTCAGTTCGATATCGGCGGCGAGTTTGGCGTGGGCGTGCTTGCCCCTGGCCTTTGGCGCCTTCTGCCCCTGTCCAAGCCGGATCAACAGCTTGCGCAAGGGGCTCAGGATCGCGACCATTTCGGGCAGCATCACCGGGCATTCGGCCAATTCGACCAGCCGGTGCGACTTCGCCTCGCGAAAGCCGATCACCACCCGCCCCTGCGAGCTTTCGGCGCGCAGGCTGGCGCGGCGGCGAGCGGCAGGCGGCGAAAGATGCGGTGCGGCAATGTGCTGCGCGCCCAATTCCTGTGCGCTAGAGGCATTGGCCACCCGCGCCTCGACGAATTGGGCCAGGCTTTCCTCATCCAGTTGCTGCAACTGGCATCCGCCGCAGCGCCCGAAGTGGCGGCACGGCGGCTGAACATGGTGCGGACCCCACTCGAGCGTTCCGTCCTCGCGCAGCAGATCACCCGGCGCCGCGCCCCAGGCAAAGCGCCCCGAGGCGGTAACACCATCGCCCTTGGCGGCGATGCGGATGATTTCTTCAGGCTGGCTCACAGGCAGGCGGCGTAGGCCGAGCGGATCGCAAGGGCAAGCTGCCCAGCCGGAAAGGCAGCCCCGCACCGGTGCGCCGCTTCGCCGTGGAGCCACACCCCCTGGCAAGCCGCCTCGAATGCCTCTGCCCCGCAGGCGAGGCGGCTGGCGATCGTCCCGGCTAGCACGTCCCCGGTTCCGGCGGTGGAGAGCCAGCTCGATGCGCGCGCCGCCAGCGCCAGGCGGCCATCGGGTGCGGCGATGACCGTGTCCGGCCCCTTGGCCACCACCACCATGCCGCTGGCTCGCGCCAAATCGCGGGCGCGATCGGCCTTGCTACCCGAACCGAGGCAATCGAAGGCACGTTCGAGCGCGATCATTTCCCCTTCATGGGGTGTCGCGATCAGCGGCGCGGTGCGCGCGGACAGGTGCCGCGCACCCAGCAGAACCAGCGCATCGGCGTCGAGCACCAAGGGCACTTGCGCCGCCGCGGCCGTATCCAGCCGCTCGCGCGCGGTTGCATCGCGGCCCAGCCCCGGCCCGATCAGTAGCGCGGCAAAGCGGCTGTCGGCCAGCGCCTCGGGCAAGGGATGGCGATCGACGACAAGATCGGCGGGCGCTTCACCGGTTTCCGACAGCAGCCTGACATAGCCCGCGCCCGCGCCCTGCGCGGCGGTGGCGGCGAGCTGCGCCGCGCCGGGCATGGCACCGCCGATCACGCCCAGCAGGCCGCGGGTGTACTTGTGCGCATCGGGCGCGGGCATCGGCAGACGCGGCCGCGTCACCACTTCGGCAGCTCCTGCAAGCGGCTCCACTCCGATATCGACCAGCCGCAGCTGCCCCATCGCGGCGCAAGCGGGCATCAGGAAGTGGGCGAATTTCCAGGCCCCCAGCGCAAGGGTCAGATCGAACGGAGGCAAATCGCGGTTGAGCGGCATGCCAAGATCGGCGTCAATCCCGCTGGGCAGATCGACCGCAACGCGCTTGTGGTGGCTGGCCGCGAGCCGCGTCAGCAAGGCCAGATGGTCGCCCGAGAGCGGACGGGTCAAGCCCGAACCGAACAGGCAATCGACCAGAACCTCACCGGTCACCGCCGCCGCCGCGTCGAGCACCGGTCCCTTGTAAGCAGCGCGGGCATTTTGCGCGGCAGGCGTCGCCGGATTGTCGGCGGCGACCACCCGCACTTCGCCGCCGCGCTGGCGGATCGTCTCGGCGATCACCCAGCCATCGCCGCCGTTGTTGCCCGGCCCCGTCAGCACGGTCACCGCGCGGCCGCCGCCGATCCGCCAGACCCATTCCGCCGCGCCCCGCCCAGCCCGCTGCATCAGCGTATCGACGCTGGTTCCGCCCGCGATCAGCGCCGCTTCGGCAACGCGCATCTGCGCGACGGTCAGGATCTGGTCAGGGGGCAGGCGCATGGAGCGGAATGACATAACGGTTGTCGCCCAGGATCACCTCGTAGCGGTCCTGCTTGCGCGCCGACTGCGTGCCATCGGCCCCGTCGGCGGCCAGCAATTGCTGTCCGTCCTTGCTGGCTTCCAGCCGGTGGAAGCCGCCATCGGGGTGCCGGATCACGAAGGTTGCAGCTTCGCCTTCCTTGCCGCGTTCGACCGTACAATCCTGCTTGAATTCGCTTACGCCGCCCAGCGCGCACCAGATTTTTTCGGGCTTCTCCGCGTCATTGGCCGACTGCTCGGCCTGCCCGCCACCCGAACAGGCGGCCAGCAGCGCCAACACCGACGCAAGGACAGCCGCGCGCATCACCGCCTGAGCTGCGAAATGTCGCGCACCGCGCCGCGCGCGGCGCTGGTGGTCATCGCGGCATAGGCCTTGAGCGCCTGGCTGACCGCGCGCTGGCGCGGCTGTTCGGGGTGCCAGCCCTTGGCGTCGCGCGCGGCGCGGCGCCGGGCCAGTTCCTCGTCGGATACGGCCAGATTGATGGTCCGCCCGGGAATGTCGATGGCGATGGTATCGCCGCTTTCAACCAGTCCGATCGCCCCGCCCTCTGCCGCTTCGGGCGAGGCATGGCCGATCGACAGACCCGATGTCCCGCCCGAAAAGCGCCCATCGGTCAGCAGCGCGCAAGCCTTGCCTAGCCCTTTCGATTTCAGATAGCTGGTGGGATAGAGCATTTCCTGCATGCCGGGGCCACCCTTGGGTCCTTCATAGCGGATCACCACCACGTCGCCCGCCACCACCTGACCCGTGAGGATTGCGGTAACCGCCGCGTCCTGGCTTTCATAGACCTTGGCCGGGCCGGTGAACTTCAGGATGCTTTCATCGACCCCGGCGGTTTTCACGATGCAGCCTTCGAGCGCGATGTTGCCATAGAGCACGGCCAGTCCGCCATCCTTGCTGAAGGCATGGTCCGCACTGCGGATCACCCCCTTTTCACGGTCGAGATCAAGCTCGTCCCAGCGCCGGTTTTGGCTAAAGGCGGTCTGGGTCGGCACCCCGCCCGGAGCCGCCTTGAAAAAGGTCTGCACCGCCGGATCGTTGGTGCGCTTGATGTCCCACGCGTTGAGCGCATCGCCGAGCGTGCGCGAATGGACCGTGGGCAGATGCGTGTGGAGCAGCCCGGCACGATCGAGTTCGCCCAGGATCGCCATGATCCCGCCGGCGCGGTGGACATCCTCCATGTGCACATCGTTCTTGGCCGGGGCGACCTTGCTGAGGCACGGCACCTTTCGGCTGAGGCGGTCGATGTCCTTCATGGTGAAATCGACCCCGGCTTCCTGCGCGGCGGCGAGCAAATGGAGCACGGTGTTGGTCGATCCGCCCATCGCGATATCGAGGCTCATCGCATTCTCGAACGCGGCGAAGCTGGCAATCGCGCGCGGCAGGACGCTATCGTCTTCCTGTTCGTAGTAACGTCTGCACAGCTCCACCGCCAGGCGTCCGGCCCGGAGGAACAGCTCCTTGCGGTCGGCATGAGTGGCAAGCTGCGAGCCGTTGCCCGGCAGCGACAGGCCCAGCGCCTCGGTCAGGCAGTTCATCGAATTGGCGGTGAACATGCCGCTGCACGACCCGCAGGTGGGGCAGGCGGCCTGTTCGATCTTTTCGACGTCGGCATCGCTGATCGCATCGTCGCCCGCGGCAATCATCGCGTCGATCAGATCGAGAGCGACTTCCTTGCCATCCAGCACCACCTTGCCCGCTTCCATCGGCCCGCCCGAGACGAACACCGCGGGAATGTTGAGCCGCATAGCCGCCATCAGCATCCCCGGCGTGATCTTGTCGCAGTTGGAGATGCAGACCATCGCATCGGCGCAGTGGGCATTGACCATATATTCGACCGAGTCCGCGATCAGATCGCGGCTGGGCAGCGAATAGAGCATGCCATCGTGGCCCATCGCGATCCCATCATCGATGGCGATGGTGTTGAATTCCTTGGCCACGCCCCCGGCGGCCTCGATCTCGCGCGCGACGAGCTGGCCCAGATCCTTGAGGTGGACGTGGCCCGGCACGAACTGGGTGAACGAATTGACCACAGCGATGATCGGCTTGCCGAAATCGCCTTCCTTCATGCCCGTGGCCCGCCACAACCCGCGCGCGCCGGCCATGTTGCGGCCATGGGTGGAAGTGCGGGAACGATAGGCGGGCATCGCAAGAATCTTTCGTGAAGCGGCAGTTTCGACGCGGCCCTACACCCCTATTCCCCGATCCTCAACGCCACTTCGTTGCAAATCCGCGCCAGCCGCGCCGCCCATTCGGCCTGGCCCTTGCGGGTGCGGATCAGGTCCTGGCGAATTTCCAGCCCGAAATAGGGCCGCCCGTCGGCCTCGGCGTGGCGGTTCATGGTCTCATTGAGCAGCTTGCCCGAATAGGGCTGCTGATCGCCCACCACCAAGCCTTCGGCGGCCAGCAATGGCAGCGCGATCCGCGCGGCGCGATCGTCCTCGTTGTAGAGCACCCCGCAATGCCATGGGCGCGGCTCGCCGGGGTGCGATTCAAGGCACGGTGTAAACGAATGGAGCGAGAGCATCAGCGCGGGCGGTGCCGCCTCGATCAGCGCGGCAAGCGCGGCGTGATAGGGATGATAGAACCGCTCGATCCTTGCCAGGTGCGCCGCATGATCGAGCATGTTGCCGGGGATCGCGTGGCCATCGCTGGCAATCGGGATCACGGCGGGCGCATGAACCTCGCGATTGAAATCGCACACCAGCCGGCTGACCCCACCTTGAAACGCGGCGATGCCGGCGCTTTGGGCCATGATCCGGCCAACCCCTGCGACCCCGATATCGACCGCGATGTGCTGATCGAGCAATTCGCGATGGGCCAGACCCAGATCGATATCGGCGGGCACACGGTTGCTGGCATGGTCGGAAATGACCAGGATGCCGCCAAAGCGCGGCGTACCGACAATGCGATAGGCTTCGTGGGACTTCACCGTAACGTGCCGATCATCTGCCACCAGCCGGGATTGGCCTTGGCAATGCTTGCTGCGGCCTCCTGCGCGGCTGAATCGGATTCGTAAAGCCCAAAGCAGGTCGCCCCCGAGCCGGACATGCGCGCCAGCCACGGCGCGGTGCGGCGCAGCGCCGCCAACGCCTCGGCAATTGCCGGGCACAGCGCAATGGCCGGGGCTTCGAGATCGTTGCGCCCTTCCAGCGCGATGGCGCGCAGATCGCCTTGCGGCAGTGGCCCGCGGTCAACCCCGTCCCAGCCCCTGAACACCGGGCCGGTTGCCAGCGGCAGGCGCGGATTGACCAGCAGGACGGTTGTGCCCGCAAGATCGTTCGCAACAAGCTCCAGTTCGGTCCCGGTGCCGCGCCCGATGCAAGGCACCGACCGCACGCAGGCCGGGACATCGGCGCCCAGCCGCGCAGCACGCGCCATCCAGTCATCGGGCAGGCCGTGTTCACGTTCTACCAGCCGGAACAGTGCCCCCACGTCGGCCGATCCCCCGCCAAGCCCCGCAGCGACCGGCAGGTTCTTTTCCAGCGTCACCGCCCAGCCCCGGGGGCGGGGCAGCGCGGAGAGTGCCTGCATCACGATATTGGCGAAGGGATCGTCCAGCGCGGCGGCAAATTCGCCCAAGGTGCGCAGCTCGTCCCGCTCGGCCGGGGATGCGCTCAGCACGTCACCGGCATCGACAAAGGCGAACAGCGTCTCAAGCTCATGATAGCCATCCTCGCGCCGCCTGCGGACATGCAGCGCAAGGTTGATCTTGGCGTAGGCGGTTTCGGATCTGGCACTCATTTCAGTTCAAATGGTCGCAACGTATTTGTCCGAAGCCTTTTCGAATTCCATGATCGGTGCGCGGATCGAACCATCTTCGAGCGTTTGCCCTCCCAAGGGATCGATCGCCGTGATCCGGGTATCGCCCTGCGCCTTGTCGATTTCGCTGATGATCACGTCGAACGTCGTCGCGCCGCCGCCTTGGGGCACGAACCAATGCACGTTGTCCCGTGCTGACGACATGGTCGAAATTGCGCCAGTTTCCGCCAGATAGTCACGGGTTGGACGCACGATCATCGCCCCGTCCTCGTCCCGCAGCCGATCAAAGTTTCTGACGCGGAATTTTCCGCCCACCACAAGGTGCGAAGAGACCATGTTCGTGTGGCCATGCGGAGTAATGACGTTGGTCGGTGAAAAATCGAACAAGGCGGCCGCAAAGCCCAGTTTCCTGGGTTCCCCGCTGGAATCAAGAAAACGAATGGAACGCTTGTGCGGATCATTGGTAGGCAGCGGCGCGTTGGACGTTATCCTCGCCTTTCCAGCTTCGGCCATCAGCTCCGCGACGTCCACCTCCGCAGCAAGGCGTTCCACCTCTACCATCCATTTCATTGGGGCGAGTTCGCCCTGGCGGTCGATCCAGTCTCGCGCAGCCATCCTGCGCATTGGGCGTGCGCAAGATGTCTCCGAAAGCAGCGCGAACATCGTGAAAGCCGCTAAACCGCCAGTCAGGGCACCGCGTCGCGTCAGTCCTAGATCTTCAGGAACGGCTGCTCTTGCCTTGGTCCAAGCATTTTCGCGCACAGCCCTTCTCCGAATCCTGTCTTGCCTTCTCCGATCACATATTCGGGTAGTTAGGCCCACCGCCGCCCTCTGGCGTGACCCAGGTGATGTTCTGGGTCATGTCCTTGATGTCACAGGTCTTGCAATGGACACAGTTCTGGGCGTTGATCTGGAGGCGCGGTTCGCCTTCTTCCTGGCCGACGAACTCATAAACCCCGGCAGGACAGTAGCGTGCTTCCGGCCCTGCGTAGAGCTTGAGGTTGACCTCCACCGGGATCGCGGGATCGGCCAGTTGCAGGTGGCAGGGCTGGTCTTCCTCGTGATTGGTGTTGGAGAGGAACACGCTGGAAAGCCGGTCAAAGCTGATAACCCCGTCGGGTTTGGGATAATGGACCGGCTGATAAAGGTCGGCGCGCTGGATCGCCTCGCAATCGCGGTGGTGCTTCATTCCCTTCCACAGCCCGAATCCGAGCAGGGTGCGCAGCCACATATCCGCACCGGCGAGCAAGGTGCCCAGCCCTTCACCCCACTTCGCCACCATCGGCTCGGCGTTCTGGACGAGCTTGAGCTCCTTGGCGATCCAGCTGTCGCGCACCGCCTGATCGTATTCAGGCATGGTATCGTTGGCCCGGCCCGCGGCAATCGCGGCAGCGATCGCATCGGCGGCGAGCATTCCGCTTTTCATCGCGGTGTGGCTGCCCTTGATCCGCGGCACGTTGACGAACCCCGCCGAGCAGCCGATCAGCGCGCCGCCGGGGAAATCGAGCCTGGGCACCGATTGCCAGCCGCCCTCGTTGATAGCGCGCGCGCCATAGGAAACCCGGCGCCCGCCTTCGAGGATCTTGCGGATCTCCGGATGGGTCTTCCAGCGCTGGAATTCCTCGAAGGGATAGACCCAGGGATTCTTGTAATCGAGCGCCACCACGAAGCCGAGCGCAACCTGGTTGTTCGCCTGGTGGTAGAGGAACCCGCCGCCCCAGGTATCGGTTTCGTTGAGCGGCCAGCCCTGGGTGTGGATCACCCGGCCGGGAAAGTGCTGGTCCTCGGGAATGTCCCACAGTTCCTTGATCCCGATGCCATAGACCTGCGGCTGGCAATCGGCCTCAAGATCGTATTTCGCCTTGAGCTGCTTGGTCAGGTGGCCGCGCGCGCCTTCGGCGAACAGGGTGTACTTGGCGTGGAGTTCCATGCCGGGCTGATAGTCGCCCTTGTGGCTGCCGTCGCGCGCCACGCCCATGTCCTGAGTCGCCACGCCCTTGACCGAACCATCGTCGTTGTAGAGCACTTCGCTCGCCGGGAAGCCGGGGAAGATTTCGACCCCCAGTTCCTCGGCCTGCCCCGCCAGCCAGCGGCACAGGTTGCCCAGGCTGCCGGTGTAGTTGCCGTGGTTCGACATGAACGGCGGCATCGGCCAGTGCGGCAGCGCCATGTGCGACTTGTGGCTCAGCACCCAGTGCCAGTTGTCGGTCACCGGCACTTCGGCCATCGGGCAGCCTTGGTCACGCCATTCCGGCAACAGCTCGTCGAGCGCCTTGGGATCGACCGTTGCGCCCGAAAGGATATGGGCGCCGATTTCCGAACCCTTTTCAAGGATACAGACCGTCAGATCAGCATTGGCCTGCTTGAGACGGATCGCCGCGGCAAGGCCCGCCGGGCCGCCACCAACGATTACCACATCATACGGCATCGATTCGCGTTCGCTCATGTCCACACCTGTCCCGCCTGAGTCCGCTTGTTTGTCGGCTTGAGCCTTGATTGCTGCGCCCCCAGAGGTCAAGACCGCAGTTGTGACTCCTTCCGGCCAAAATCCCCCCCATGCGCCGCGCCGTAGCGGCATTGATGCCGGCGATCTGGCCGCCGCTCTGGCCTGGTGGCGCGAGGCCGGGGTCGATCAGGACTTCGCCAGCGAATCGTCGAGCTGGCTGGCCGCGCGCGAGGAGGACAAGCCCGCACCACCTGTCAGCACCGTTGCCCCGCCTCCGCCCCCCGCATCACCACCGCCCGAGCGGATGGCTGCCACCCCGGGCGATCTTCCCGCCGACCTTGCGGGGTTCGTGGGCTGGTGGCTGAGCGAGCCCCGGCTCGATGGCGGGCAGACCGCCGGACGTGTTGCCCCGCGCGGCAAGGCGCGCGCCGCGCTGATGGTGCTGGTCGACCATCCCGAGGCGCAGGACGGCGACAGACTCCTTTCCGGCCCCCAGGGCAGCCTGCTCACCGCGATCACGAAGGCCGCCGGTTACGGCGAGGACGAGGTCTATCTTGCCAGCGCCCTGCCCCGCCACATGCCGATGCCCGACTGGACCGCGCTGGGCGCTTCCGGACTGGGTGAAATCCTTGCCCATCACGTCGCGCTGGTGGCTCCGCAGCGGCTGCTGGTGTTCGATCCCCTCGTCTCGTCGCTTCTTGACCACGATCCGGCGAAAAGCGCTGAACCTTTACGGCAATTTTACCAAGGAGAGGCAAGGATTCCGGGATTGGTCGCGCCGGGGCTGGCTTCGCTTATGGCGTGGCCGCGGGGCAAGGCCCGGTTCTGGCACGCATTGCTCGATTGGCAGGCTGCCTGACACCGGACGTGCGGAGCGAGTGGACGGGACTTTGCAAGTGATGAGCGGCAGGTTCGCAAGGATTGCGGCATGGACGCTGGCGGCTGGCGCAGCGCTGGCCCCATTGACCGCACAGGCCAACTCGGCGGCGGCGAGCTATTTCGCCTCGCGCGCCGATCGCAGCGCAGTGCCCAGCCTGCTCTCCAACGATGACAAGGCCTGGTACAAGGATCTGTTCGCCGCGATCGACAAGGCGGATTGGGCAAAGGTCCAGGCGATGTTCTCGGCCCGGCCAGATGGGCCGCTGCACCAGGTTGCCCTGGCCGAATACTATCTTGCCCCGACCTCGCCCAGGATCGAGCTTCCCGCGCTGCAATCCTGGCTTGGCGGCGGCACGCTTCTGCCGCAGTCCGAGCAGATCGAGGCTCTGGCCACCAAGCGCGGCGCCACCGTGCTTCCGGCGCTGCCGGGCACCAATTCGCTCTATTCGATGCCCAGCCGGGCCAAACGCATCCGCCCGCGCGAAACCGGCGACGGCACCATGCCCGGCGCCGTGGCCGCCGCAATCAACGGCAAGATCAAGGCTGACGATCCCGCCGGAGCGCGCGCTCTGCTTGACGGGATCGACACCCAGCTGTCCGCCGCCGCGCGGGCCGAATGGCGCGCCAAGGTGGCGTGGAGCTTCTATATCGAGAACGACGATGCGGGTGCCTATGCCCTGGCCCAGACCGCGGCCGGCGGCGAAGGTCCGTGGGTGGCCGAAGGCTGGTGGACCGCCGGGCTGGCCGCCTGGCGGCTGGGCGACTGCGCTGGGGCCGCCGATGCTTTTGCCCGCACCTCCGCCGTCTCGGAAAATTCCGAACTGACTGCTGCGGGATACTATTGGCAGAGCCGCGCGCTGGTGCGCTGCCGCCAGCCGGAAAAGGCCTCTGCCCCGCTGCGCCTTGCCGCGCGGATGGACGAGACGCTCTACGGGATGCTCGCCGCCGAACAGCTGGGCATCGAGCTGCCCAAGACCCACGAACAGCCCGATTTCACCCAGGCCGACTGGCAGGATCTGCGCGAGGTGCCCAATGTGCGCGTCGCGGTGGAGCTGGCCGAGATCGGCCAGGACGGCCTTGCCGACGAAGTGCTGCGCCACCAGGCCCGGATCGGCGCACCGGGGCAGTATCAGCCGCTTTCGCGCCTGGCGCGCGATCTGGGCCTGCCCTCAACCCAGCTGTGGATGGCCTATAACGCGCCTTCGGGCGGCAGCGCCGAGCCGGCCGCGCGCTTTCCCACCCCAAAATGGACCCCGGCGAGCGGCTGGAGGGTCGATCCGGCGCTGGTCTATGCCCACACGCTTCAGGAATCGGTGTTCCGGGTGAAGGCCGTCAGCCCCGCCGGCGCGCGCGGACTGATGCAAATCATGCCCAGCGCCGCGCGCGACCATGCCGCCGATCTGGGCGTATCGGGCAATGCGGCGGACCTTTCGCGGCCCGAAATCAACCTGTCGTTCGGCCAGCAACACTTGCAGATGCTGCGCGATTCGGCCGGCACCCAGGGACTGCTGCCCAAGGTGATGGCTGCCTATAACGCAGGGCTTTCCCCGGTCACCCGCTGGAACAGCGAAATCCGCGACCAGGGCGATCCGCTGCTGTGGATCGAAAGCGTGCCCTATTGGGAAACGCGCGGCTATGTGAACATCGTGATGCGCAACTACTGGATGTATGAGCGCCAGGCGGGCGGTCCATCGGAAAGCCGGATGGCGCTGGCGCAGGGGCTGTGGCCGACTTTCCCGGGCCTTGCCGGATCGAACGCGGTGCGCATGACGCCCGACGGGGTGATCCGGCGTGGCCGTTGATCCGGAGCGGACCTTCAAGCCGGTCAGCATCGCCGTCCTGACCGTTTCCGACACCCGCACGCTTGCCGACGATAGCTCTGGCGCGATCCTGTGCGACCGGATCAAGGCTGCCGGACACCGCCTGGTCGAACGAGCGATCGTCAAGGACGAGGCGCCGCTGATCGCCAGCCGCCTCAGCACCTGGATCGACGATCCCGCAATCGACTGCGTGATCACCACCGGCGGCACCGGCATGACCGGCCGCGACGTGACCCCCGAAGCGCTCGAGCGGATCCGCAATGAAGGCGGCGGCAAGGACATTCCCGGTTTCGGCGAGCTGTTCCGCTGGCTCTCGTTCCGCTCGATCGGCACCAGCACGATCCAGAGCCGCGCCTGCGCGATCGTCACGCGCGGAACCTATATCTTCGCCCTGCCCGGCTCGAACGGCGCGGTGAAGGATGGCTGGGACGGGATTCTGGCCGAACAGCTCGACAGCCGCAATCGGCCCTGCAACATCGTCGAGCTGATGCCGCGCCTGCGCGAGACCTAGGGTCAGGACCTAAGCCCTTGCCTTTCTGTTCCGTATATGTTCCAATATGCGGATGCCCAGCCCCATCCATGGCCGCGGTGCGCAATCGGGCGCGGCGCCGCAGCGCTTTGGCCTTGCCGCGCGCGAGGCCGATGGCGACTGGCTCGACGCGCAAGAGGGGATCGATGGCCCCGCTCCCAAGCTGCGCACCGAGGTGACCCTGGAACACGCCAGAACGATCATCGCCACCAATCAGTCGCCCGATATCCCCTTCGATCGCTCGATCAACGCCTATCGCGGCTGCGAACATGGCTGCGCCTATTGCTATGCCCGGCCCAGCCACGCCTGGCACGATCTCTCGCCCGGTCTCGATTTCGAGACGAAACTGTTCGCCAAGCCCGATGCCGCGCGGCTGCTGCGCGCAGAGCTGGCCAGGCCCTCGTGGCGCTGCCAGCCGATCGCGATGGGCACCAATACCGATCCCTATCAGCCGATCGAGGCGCGCTACCGGATCACCCGCCAGGTGCTCGAGGTCTGCCTTGAGGCGCGCCAGCCGGTGACCATCACCACCAAGAGCGCGCGGGTGCTGCGCGATCTCGATCTGCTGGCGCAGTTGGCGCGGCTGAACCTGACCGCCGTCGCCGTTTCGGTGACCAGCCTCGATCCCCGGCTCTCCGGTCAGCTCGAACCGCGCGCAAGTTCTCCGGCCAAACGGCTGGATGCGCTGGAAAAGCTTGTCGCGGCCGGGGTGCCTGCGCACGTCTCGGTCGCTCCGGTGATCCCCGCGATCACCGATGAATTCATGGAGCGCATCCTTGAAGAAGCCGCCGCGCGCGGGGTCAAGTCGGCCAGCTGGATCATGCTGCGCCTGCCGCACGAGGTCGCCCCGCTGTTCAAGGAATGGCTGGGCGTCCACTATCCCGAACGCGCCGACAAGGTGATCCACACCGTCCAGGCGATGCGCCACGGCAAGGACAACGATCCGGGCTTCTTCACCCGGATGAAGCCGCTCGGCACCTGGGCCGACGTCTTCCGCACCCGCTTCCGCCTCGCCTGCAAGCGGCTGGGGCTGAACCGCGAACAACCGGTGCTCGATTGCAGCCGGTTCGTGCGCCCGGAAACGAATGGGCAGATGCGCTTGCTCTGACTCAGCGAGCTGATAACGTGGCATCAGACGCAAACTCTGGGGGAGAGACCGTGCGCCTGCATGCCATGCTCGCCGCACTCGCCTTGACCGGTTGCGGAGCAATGCAACGGCCCATGCCTTTCGATCAGGTCGATGCCGACCCTGTCCGACACGGGGAGCGTCTGACCGCGGTGCTGGGATGCAAGGGCTGCCACGGCGAGCAACTAAGCGGCGAGGACTGGGGCGACCCCGGTTTTTCCGTAATGCGAACAGCCAATCTAACGATCTCGGCGCAGCGATACTCTGCCGCCGGGCTCAAGAGCATGATCGTCAGCGGCAAGCGCCCAGGCGGCCGTGAGCTTTGGGACATGCCATCCTATCTTTTCGCGAATCTGCGGGACAGGGACCTCGATGCCATTGTCGCCTATCTCAAAACCCTGAAGCCGGTGGGGAAAGCGGCACCAGAACCGGTTTTTCTGGCCCCGGCCCGCAAGGAAATGGCCGAAGGCACCTATCGCTCGGCGGCAGCAGAAGTTCGCGCTTCGGCGGCCAAGCTCGGACCTGACGCTGGCCCGCAGTTCGCCAGGGGCCGCCTGATCGTGCGCGCAACTTGCGCGGAATGTCACCGTATCGATCTCGATGGCTCGCCATCATATCCGGGTGAGCCGCCCAAGCCCGACCTCAGAATCGTGGCTGCCTATGGCAAAGCGGACTTCCTCAAATTCTTGGTTACGGGAAAAGCCCAGGGCAATCGTGAACTCGAAATGATGAGCAATGTCGCGAGGGGCCGCTTCGCCCATATGACCGACCCTGAACGCGAGGCTGTTCATGCCTACCTTGAGGCAGTCGGCATACAGGCCGCCGCCCCTACCCCCTGAACCGGATCAGCCGGCTGTCCGCCACTGCCGCCGTGCGGTGGGGCACCACGTCGCGGACGTATTCCTCGTTCCTGACCATGGCCATGAAGGTGGCGCTGTCGGGATAGCCCATGACGAAGGCCTCGTCCCACTCGCCGTCGGGCCCGGTGACGACGCATTCCATCGGCGCTTCCCAGACCATCGCCGCGCCGTCGCCCGCGACCACGCGCTGGAAGCCCTCGCGGTAGATCGCGTAGGCTTCGGCACCGGTCAGGCCCTTGCCGTGCATCGGGTGGCCTTCGGGATAGTCCGCCAGCTCTCGAAACTTGATCAGGTTGAGCATGTGGATAGGCCGGTCGCGAGGCAGATCCTTGAAGGCCTGCCAGTTTTCGCGGCCGGGATCGACGTAGCTGGACATCCTAGGCCTCCGCCAGCTTGTAGTCGCGGAACTGGTCGCGCAGGTCCTTCTTGCTGATCTTGCCGGTGGCGCCGTGGGGGATCTCGTCGACGAATTCGATCGCGTCGGGCAGCCACCACTTTGCCACATGCTGGGCAAGGTGAGCCTTGATCTCTTCGGCGCCAACCTCGGCGCCAGGCTTCTTCACCACCACCAGGATCGGGCGTTCGTCCCACTTGGGGTGATAGATGCCGATGGCTGCCGCTTCAGCCACGGCTGGGTGGCCGACGGCGGCATTTTCCAGCTCGACCGAGCTGATCCATTCGCCGCCGCTCTTGATCACGTCCTTGGTCCGGTCGGTCAGCTGGAGCGTGCCGTCGGGATGGATGATGCCGACGTCGCCGGTATCGAACCAGCCGTCGGGGGTAACCGCATCCTGCTCGGCCTTGAAATAGCGCTTGATGATCCACGGCCCGCGCACCTGCAATGCGCCGCTGGTCTTGCCGTCACGCGGCAGAACCACGGTGGGATCGCCCAGATCGACCGTGCGCAGCTCGACCCCGAAAGGCACCCGGCCCTGCATCTGCTTGACGTCGACCCGTTCCTCAAAGCTCTTGTCGGCCCAGTCCCAGGTCATCGCCCCGGTGGTGCCGATCGGGCTGGTCTCGGTCATCCCCCAGGCGTGGGCGACATTAACCCCGGCCTTCATCAGCCGCTCGATCATGAAGCGCGGCGCGGCCGAACCGCCGATGATCGCGTGGCGCAGCGCGGGCAAGTCGATCCCGGTTTCGTCCATGTGTTTGAAGGTGGCGAGCCACACCGTTGGCACGCCCGCCGAATGGGTTACACCTTCGCGGTTCATCAGCTCGCACAGCACCGCCGCGTCGTTGACGGCGGAAAAGACGAATTTCACCCCCGCCGAAGCGCCTGCCCAGGGCAAGCCCCAGCTGGCCGCGTGGAACATCGGCACCACCGGCAGCATGACCGAACGGGTATCGAAGTCGAAGATCGAGGGCTGAAGCCCGGTCATCGCGTGGAGCATGGTCGAGCGATGCTCATAGAGCACGCCCTTGGGATTTCCGGTGGTGCCGCTGGTATAGCAGAGCATGCAGGGGTCGCGCTCGTCGCCGCTCGCCCACTCGGCCACGCCGTCCTCAGCGCCGATCCAGTCCTCGAATTCGCCGTTATCGAAGCAGATGTAGTGGCGGATGGTAGTCCATTTGGGTTTCATTCGCTCGATGATCGGCTTGAACGCCGCGTCATAGAGCAGCACCCGATCTTCGGCGTGATTGGCGATGTATTCCAGCTGATCGTCGAACAGGCGCGGGTTGATCGTATGGAGCACCCCGCCCACGCCTACCGCGCCGTACCAGGAAACCAGATGCCGCGCATGGTTCATCGCCAGGGTGGCGATGCGGTCGCCTTGCTGCACTCCCAGTCGGCGCAAGGCCTGGGTCATGCGCAGGGCGTCGTGGCGGATCCCGGCCCAATTGGTGCGGGTTTCGCTGCCATCGGCCCAGCGGGTGACGATTTCGCGGCTGCCATGCTCGCGCGCGGCGTGATCGATCAGGTGGGTAACGCGAAGGTCCCAGTCCTGCATTGCTCCAAGCATCTCGCTCCTCTCCAATCCATGCGTGGCCGCTGGGCGGTCCTCCCGCCCTGTCCGGCCCGGTGCGTCCATCAGGCTGCCCGGTTCAGGCAACCAGCCTGAGATGCCCCGCGCCCCTTCGCGTGGTCAGCGCTACATTGGCAAGACCATCGACGCTTGCCAAGCGTTCTGCGAGTTCGCCGTCGAGCTGAAAATCGCGCCCCAGCCTGACGATCGGTTCTTCCGCCCCGCCGGTGCAAAGCCGTGCGATCACCTCGCCCCGGCAATCCGCCCCGCTGGGGAGCAGCTGGGCAAGATCGCGCAATGCTGCGGCGCTGTGCACATCCAGCCTGAGCACCATGGTCGCCATGCTGGTAACCTCGGCGAGCGGCCGGGCGCCGCGCACGGTAACGCGCGGCGGCTCTTCCGGGCTGGGCGCGTCAAGCTCCACCTGAAGCAGCACGCAGGTTCCCTCGCGCGCCCATTGCACCATCGGTTCGACCAGCGATTCCTCGAAGCACGAGGCTGAAAACTGGCCTGAGCTGTCGGAAAAATCGGCCATCACGAAATCGGCCCCGCGCCGGGTCTTGCGCCGCTGCACCCCTTCGACCATCGCCGCCATCACCGCCGGGAGCCGTCCGCCGCCCGGCACCCCGCTTTCCATCAGGCTGGCATAGGAGCGCGCGCCGTTGCCCGATGCCACCGCGCGCCATTGCTCGACCGGGTGGGCGGCGAAATAGAAACCGAAGTTCTCGCGCTCGCGGGCCATCTGCTCGGCCCGGCTCCACGGCTCGGCATCGGCCAGCCGCAGCGCAGGCGCGGCATGATCCTCGCCCCCGAACAGCCCGTGCTGACCAGAAGTGCGGGTGCGCTCGGCCTCGTCGGCCACCGCCAGCAGGATATCGGCATTGGCCAGCACCTGCGCGCGGTTGGGTTCGATCGCGTCGAACGCCCCCGCACCTGCCAGTCCTTCAAGCTGGCGGCGGTTCATCGAACCATAGGGCACCCGGCGGAACAGATCCTCAAGGCTGGCGAAAGCGCCGTTTGCCTCGCGCTCGGCAACGATCGCATCCATCGCCTTTTCGCCGACGTTGCGGATCCCCGCCAGCGCGTAACGCACTGCATAGCCCTGGTCGGTAGGCTCGACGGTGAACTCGGCCTCGCTGTGGTTGATGTCCGGCCCCTCCAGCGCCACCCCGGCGCGGCGCATATCGTCGACGAAGATGCTCAGCTTTTCCGATTGGTGCATGTCGAAGCACATCGATGCGGCATAGAACTCATGCGGATAGTGGGTCTTGAGCCAGCCGGTCTGGTAGGCGAGCAAGGCATAGGCTGCCGCGTGGCTCTTGTTGAAGCCATAACCGGCGAATTTGTCGATCAAATCGAACAGCTCGTTGGCCTTGGCGGCCTCGATCCCCGAAACCTCGTTGCAGCCATCGACGAAGCGCTGGCGCTGGGCGTCCATTTCAGCCTGGACCTTTTTGCCCATCGCGCGGCGCAGCAGGTCGGCATCGCCCAGCGAATAACCGGCCAGGATCTGCGCCGCCTGCATCACCTGTTCCTGATAGACGAAGACCCCGTAGGTTTCGGACAGGATGCCTTCGAGCTTGGGATGCGGATATTCGATGCTCTCCGCCCCGTTCTTGCGCCGGGAGAACAGCGGGATATTGTCCATCGGGCCGGGGCGGTAGAGCGAAACGAGCGCGATGATGTCGCCGAAATTGGTCGGCTTCACCATCGCCAGGGTGCGGCGCATCCCTTCGGATTCGAGCTGGAACACCCCCACCGTGTCGCCGCGCTGCAGCAGCTCGTAAACCTGCGGATCGTCCCACGGCAGCGCCGAAAGGTCGATCGCGATATCGCGCCGGGCCAGCAGGTCGATCGCCTTGCGCAGCACCGACAGGGTCTTGAGGCCGAGAAAGTCGAATTTGATGAGACCCGTATCCTCGACATATTTCATGTCGAACTGGGTCACCGGCATGTCCGAGCGCGGATCGCGGTAGAGCGGGATCAGCTGCGCCAGCGGACGATCGCCGATCACCACCCCGGCGGCGTGGGTCGAACTGTTGCGCGGCAAGCCTTCGAGCTGAACCGCGAGATCGATCAGCCGGTGTACCTCCTCGTCGGTATCGTATTCGCGGCGAAACTCGGCCACGCCGTTGAGCGCGCGGGGCAGGGTCCAGGGATCGGTCGGATGGTTGGGCACCATCTTGCACAGCCGATCGACCTGGCCATAGCTCATCTGCAGGATGCGCCCTGTATCGCGCAGCACCGCGCGGGCCTTGAGCTTGCCGAAGGTGATGATCTGGGCGACGTGATCGGCCCCGTATTTGCCCTGGACATAGCGGATCACCTCGCCACGCCGGGTTTCGCAGAAGTCGATGTCGAAATCCGGCATCGAAACGCGTTCGGGGTTGAGAAAACGCTCGAACAGCAGGCCCAGCCGCAGGGGATCGAGATCGGTGATGGTCAGCGCCCAGGCCACCACGCTGCCCGCGCCCGAACCGCGCCCCGGCCCCACCGGAATATCGTTTTCCTTGGCCCACTTTATGAAATCGGCCACGATCAGGAAGTAGCCGGCAAAGCCCATCCTGTTGATGATCCCGGTCTCGAAATCGAGCCGGTCGAAATAGGCCTGGCGCTCGGCCGGATCCATTTCGCCATAGGGCATCAGCCGCGCTTCTAGGCCCGCGCGCGCATCCTCCACCAGCATCCGCTCTTCCCCGGCGGCATCGCCGGCCAGGCTGGGCAGAAGCGGCTTGCGCTTTGGCGGAGCATAGGCACAGCGCCGGGCGATCACCAGGCTGTTGGCCGTAGCCTCGGGCAGGTCGGAGAACAGCTCGGCCATCATTGGCCCCGACTTGACCCAGGCTTGTGGGCTTGAGCGCGGACGGTCGGCGGCGTCGATGTGAGTCGAATTGGCGATGCACAGCATGGCATCGTGGGCGCCTGCAAACCCCGGATCGCCGAACATCGCCGGATTGGTCGCCACCAGCGGCAGATTGCGGGCATAGGCGAGGTCTATTAGCGCATCTTCCGCCGCGTCCTCCGCCGGATCGCCGCGTCGGGCGATCTCGATGTAGAGCCGCTCCGGGAACAGGCCCTCGAGCCGCGCAGCATAGTCGTCGGCGGCCTCGGCCTTGCCCTCGTCAAGCAGCCGCACCAGCGCGCCCTCGCCCGCGCCGGTCAGGCAGATCAGGCCATCGCTGTGCCCCTCGAGATCGGCCAGGGTAACATGCGGATCGAGCTCGAGCGGGCGATCCAGATGCGCCTTGCTGACCAGGTGGCACAGGTTGAGCCAGCCCGCTTCGTTCTGGGCATAGAGCGCCAGCCAGTCGATCGGCCCATCGCCCGCGCGCCGCACCGCCAGCAAGGTGCCGATGATCGGCTGGATTCCCGCCTCACGGCAGGCTCCGGCAAAGGCCATCGCACCGTAGAGCCCGTTGCGATCGGCAATGGCGATGGCAGGAAAGGCGCGCTCCTTCGCCAATTTGGCAATGGCCTTGGGCTCAAGCGCGCCTTCGAGCATCGAGTAGCTCGACAGGATCCGCAAGGGGACGAAGCGTTCATAGGCCATGGCCAGACCCTATGCCCCGCCGCCGGGATTCGCAAAGCACCCGGCTGCGCTTTTTCCCCGGCCTGGCCAGTCTGGCCGAATCCACTAGGCAAGCGCCCCCGAATATGTTTCCTTGCCGCAAAATCATCGCTGGGTCGCAAGCACTTCTGTTTCACCGAACAAGGGGACTGGCAATGAATGACAGCAGCTCGCTGATCGAGCGCGCCAAGGCAATCACGCTCCGACCGAACGACACCTGGCCGGTGATCGCGGCGGAGCCAGCCACGCCGGGTGACCTCATCACCCGTTATGCCGTCCCGCTTTCCGCGATCGGCCCGGTGGCAACCTTCATCGGCGGACAGCTGTTCGGGATCAGCGTGATTGTCGCCACCTATCACCCCAGCCTGATGAGCGGGCTGTCGATGGCGCTGACCAGTTTCGTGATGGGAATCGTCGGGCTGATCGTGCTGGCGCTGATCGCCGATTTCCTCGCGCCGAAGTTCGATGGCGAAGCGAACCGCACCCAGGCGTTCAAGCTGGTGACCTATTCGATGACCCCGGGCTGGGTCGCGGGCATCCTGGGGATCATTCCCTCGCTGGCGGTGCTCGGCATCATTGCCTCGCTCTACGGGCTCTACCTGTTCTATCTCGGCGCCAGACCGGTGATGAAGGTGCCAGAGGCCAAGGCCGGTGGCTATACTGCGGTTACGGTGCTTTGCGCCATCGTCCTGGCCTTCGCGATGAGCGCCGTCACCAGCTCGATCACCAGCCTGTTCGGCGGCGGCATGGCGGGGATGATGGCGGACGATTCGGGCGACAAGGTTGAGCTCAACCTGCCGGGTGGCGGTTCGCTTGACAGCAGCAAGATCAAGGAGGCCGCCAAGAACCTCGAAAACGCCAAGGACGTCAAACCGGCGGATCTTTCCGCGCTGCAGGCGCTGCTCCCTGCCTCGCTTGGCGCCTATTCGCGCACTGCTGTCGAATCGACCGCCGCTGGCGGAATGGGCGCCCAGGCCGAAGGCACCTACACCTCGGGCGACAAGACCATCCATCTCAAGGTGATCGACATGGCCGCGCTGGGAGCGGTCGCCGGAATCGCGGGAAGCCTGGGGATCGAACAGAACCGGGAAGACGCCGATGGCTATGAACGCACCGGCACGGTCGACGGGCATCTCCAGGTGGAAAAGTGGAGCAAGTCAGCCAGTTCGGGCAGCTTCGCGGTCCAGGTCGCCAGCCGCTTCATGATCGAGGCCGAGGGCGAAGCGGGATCGATCGACGAGCTCAAGGCCGCTGTGGCCGCGGTGGATCAGGGCAAGCTGGCGGGGCTCGCCAACTAGGGCAGGACCTAGAGAAGCTTCTCGATGTCCCTGGCGATGCTTTCCGGCTTGTCTGTGGGGGCGTAGCGACGCACGACCTGTCCCTGACGGTCGATCAGGAACTTGGTGAAGTTCCACTTGATAGATCGCGTCCCCATCAGTCCCGGGGCTTCCTGCTTGAGCCATGAGTAGAGCGGCGGCTCGTTGGCGCCGTTAACCTCTACCTTGGCCATCAGCGGGAAGCTGAGGCCGAAGTTGACCTTGCAGAACTGTTCGATCTGATCGGCGTCGCCAGGTTCCTGGTGGCCGAACTGGTTGCAGGGAAAGGCCATCACCTCAAACCCGCGATCCTTGTACTCGCGCCACAGTGCCTCAAGGCCATCGTATTGCGGGGTGAAGCCGCATTTGCTGGCGGTGTTGACCACCAGCACGACCTTGCCAAGCTTGTCGGCCAGGCTCACTTCGTCCCCGTTCGGCAGCCGGGCGCTGAAATCGGCGATGGTCTGCATCGCGGTTCTCCCCTTGTTTCTTTCCGGGGAGACTAGACCCGCGTGGCTCGCCGTCAACCGGCCGGTTTAGCGCGGCGATAGACAAAATCGAAATTGGTGGTCCAGGTCAGCCCGTGGTCGGTCGAAAGCTCGCCGTGCTGGCGCACCGTATCGGGATCGATCGGGGTGTAAGTCATTCGCACCATGCCATCCTGGCCGGGGCCGCCTATCCCGCTCCACCACCCGGTCAGCACCATCTTGCCGCCGGCCAGTCCGCCATCGAATTCAACGCGCCCCGGCTGCGATCCGATCCACAGCTGGTGCCAGCGCCCGGTTGAGGGATCGACGCTGTTGAGGCTTCCCCCGCCGGTGCCCTTGAGCGGCATCCAGTTTTCGCGCACCGCGCAGCCTGAATAGAGTTTTTCGATCCGGCTGTGGGCCACCAGCGGCGCCTTGGCCGGATCCGCAAGGTTGGGATAGACATCCCATTCCCCAACCCAGAAATCGAACTCACCGTGGCGTGCGGTGTCGCAGGCTGGCGGTTTTGGAGCCGGAGCGGCAGCAACGGGCGCGGCGGCTTGCATGGCGAAGATGGCGACAGTCGAAAGCATGGCGGTCCCTCCCACTTCGCAGACTGGCTGCAAAGCGCGCCGCAACAATCGCGTCCCGACGAAACGACGATCCCGCTCGACCGAAGGCTATTCCAGCAGACCCTCGTGCAGCCGCACCACCCGGTCCATCGCCTGGGCCAACCGCTCGTTGTGGGTAGCGATCAGCGCCCCGCTGCCCTGGCTGCGGACCAGTTCAAGGAACTGGTCCAGCACCAGATCGGCGGTGCGCTCGTCCAGATTTCCGGTCGGCTCGTCGGCCAGCACCAGCGCCGGGCTGTTGGCCAGCGCGCGGGCCACGGCGACGCGCTGCTGTTCGCCGCCCGAAAGCTGGCTCGGGCGGTGGCTCAGCCGCTCTCCCAGCCCCAGCCGCCCAAGCAGATCGGCCGCGTGCTCGCTAGCCTCCGCCTCGCCGCGCCCCTTGACGAGTTGGGGCAACATCACGTTCTCCTGCGCCGAAAAATCGGGCAGCAGGTGGTGGAACTGATAAACGAAGCCGATCCGGTCGCGGCGCAGTGCGGTGCGCGCATCGTCAGACAGCGCCGAGGCATCGGTCCCGGCTATCTCGATCCTGCCGCCGAACCCGCCTTCCAGCAGACCAACGGCCTGGAGCATGGTCGATTTGCCCGATCCCGAAGGGCCGAGCAGCGCCACGATCTCTCCCGGCTTCAGTTCCAGATCGATCCCGCGCAGCACATCGATCCGCACCCCGCCCTGCTCGAAGCTGCGGGTCAGACCGGAAAGGCGGACCACCGGATCACTCATAGCGCAGCACCTGCACCGGATCGGTCTTCGCCGCCTTGCGCGCGGGGTAGAGCGTGGCAAGGAAGCTGAACAC
Source organism: Novosphingobium sp. (assembly GCA_024236215.1). GTDB lineage: Bacteria > Pseudomonadota > Alphaproteobacteria > Sphingomonadales > Sphingomonadaceae > Novosphingobium. The sequence goes on along the minus strand of JACKKX010000002.1, from coordinate 184,167 downwards.
CAGGGCCATCGCGCAGATCAGGGCGATTTCCACCGGATCGCTGCGGCTGGGCAGCTCGGTCAGGAAGCGGATCGAGGGATCCCACAGGTTCTGCCCCGTCAGCAGCTCCACCCCGTGCACGATCGGCTGGCGGAAGAACAGGAACAGAAAGCCCAGCCCCAGCCCGGCGACCATGCCGAGCAACCCAATCACCGAGCCGATGGTGACGAAGATCTTGAGCAGAGATTTGCGGCTCGCCCCCATTGTCCGTAGGATCGCGATGTCCCTGGTCTTGGCGCGGACCAGCATGATCAGGCTGGAGAGGATGTTGAACACCGCGACCAGCACGATGATCGAAAGCACCACGAACATCGCCACCCTTTCCACCGCGAGCGCCTCGAACAGGCTGGCGTTCATCGCCTTCCAGTCAACCAGCACGGCGCGACCGGCGAGCTTTTCCTGCACCGGGGCGAGGATTTCGCCCACCCGCTCGGGATCAGTTACCTGCACCTCGATCATGCCAACAGCGTCGCCCATCAGCATCAGGGTCTGCGCATCCTGCATCGGCATGACCACGAAGCGCTCGTCGAAATCGAAGATCCCGATCTCGAAAATTGCCGCCACGGTATAGGAAATCTGCCGCGGCACCGTGCCGAACGGGGTGGCCTGGCCCTGCGGATTGATGATCGTGATCGCATCACCCACCTTGAGCCCAAGGTTGGAGGCAAGCTGCGCGCCGATCGCAACATTGCCCGCGCCGGGCTGCAGCGCCTTGAGATCGCCCGAAACGAGTTTGCCTCGATAGCGATCGATATCTTCCGGCGTGTTGCCGCGCGCGAAGATCAGATCGACCCGCCCGTTGGAACTGGCCATCAGTGGCTGCTCGATCAGGGGAGAGGCACGGGTCACTCCGGGGGTGGCACGCACATCCTTGAGCACACCGCGCCAATCATCAAGCCGCCCGCCATAGGCCTGGACGATGGCGTGGCCGTTGAGGCCAACGATCTTGTCAAACAGTTCGGCGCGAAAGCCGTTCATCACGCTCATCACTATGACCAGCGCGGCCACTCCGAGCATCACAGCAACCAGGCTGATCCCCGCCACCAGCGCGATGAAGGCTTCGCCGCGCCCGGGCAGCATATAGCGCTTGGCAATGGTCCATTCGAAAGGGGTGAGCAGCAAGCGGAGGGCACTTTCAACGGTCGGCGGATCGGCGCTGATTTAGGCGCGCATACCCCGCAGGGCAAGTTCGCCGCGGCGCTTGTGCCCGGCCCACAATGGGCTATCCTCGCCCGACAAGAAAATGACGGGTCTCACTGGCACGCCTTGGCAACCTGTGGAGCAGCCCCATGGACTACTACCAACTACGCTACGATTTCCGCGATTCCGCCGAACGCGGCCGCGTGGTCGGCAACCTCCAGCGCCTTCGCGCCGCGCTCGACCAGCAGATCCCGCCCAAGGACCAGACCGATTCGCTTCTGCTCGCCACCTGGAACGTGCGCGATCTGGGCAAGGACTATCTGCTCGGGCTCGATCCCGTCTATGACAAGCGCAAGATGCGGCGCGGCGCCGGGCCGCGCCAGCCGGAAAGCTTCTGGTACATCGCCGAGATCATTTCGCGCTTCGATTTCGTCGCGGTGCAGGAAGTGAACGAGATCGACGAGTGGGAGAAGATCTTCTCGATCCTGGGGCGCGACTGGGACTACATCGCCACCGAAGTGACCGACCCCAAGCTGGGCGGCAATGGCGAACGGCTGCTGTTCGCTTACGACAAGCGCAAGGTCTTCTTCCGCAAGATCGCCGGTGAGATCGTTCTGCCCCCCGACATGCTGGTGACAGACGCCACCAAGACCGGCAAGCAGTTTGCCCGCACGCCATTCCTCACCTCGTTCCAGGCGGGCTGGTTCAAGTTCGATATCTGCACGGTGCACATCTTCTACGGCAAGGAGCGCGGACCGGCGCTGGCCCAGCGGGTTTCGGAAATCGACCGGATCGCGGGCTTCCTCGCCAAATATGCCAAGCAGGCCTTTCGCCACGCGCAGACGCTGTTTCTGCTGGGCGATTTCAACATCATCAGCCCCGGGCACGAGACCATGCAGGCGCTCAAGGCCCACGGCTTTCGCTCACCGGGCGCGGACTATTTCCGCACCAACGTGACCCACACCATGTTCTATGACCAGATCGCCTACCTCAGCCGGGGTAGCGGGATCGATGTTGCCGGACAGACCGACCTGCCCGACAGCGATTACGGCACTTTCGCCTTCTTCGATCACGTCTACCGCGATGGCGATGCGGGCGAATATGTCGCGCAAATGGCGCAATCCAACAAAGCCAAATACAGCGACTGGCGCACCTATCAGCTGTCCGACCACCAGCCGCTGTGGGTGCGGCTCAAGGTCAACGATGCTGCCGCCTATCTCGAGAAGCTCAAAGGTTGAGGATGGTTCCCGGCGCCCCCTTGCCTTTCCGGCCCATCGGGGCCAAAGGCGCTGCCACCGGGCGCAGCATGGATCGGGCGATTCCACGATGAACCTTACCCACCCCTTCCTCGACGCAGATGGCGACAAGCTGCGGGAGGAATGCGGCATTTTCGGCGTCATCGGCACGGCCGAGGCTGCCGCCACCACCGCGCTGGGCCTCCACGCCCTGCAGCACCGCGGCCAGGAAGCCTGCGGGATCATCAGCTGGGATGGGCAGCAGTTCTTTGCCCGGCGCGGGCTGGGCCACGTTGCCCAGGTCTTCTCCGATGCCGCGATCATGGCCGAACTGCCCGGCGCAATGGCATCGGGCCACGTGCGCTATTCCACCACCGGCGGCCAGGGGCTGCGCAATGTCCAGCCGCTCCATGCCGATCTGGCGCGCGGCGGGTTCAGCATCGCGCATAACGGCAATATTTCCAATGCCATGACGCTTAAGCGCGAGCTGGTGGAAAAGGGCGCGATCTTTCAGTCGACTTCGGATACCGAGGTGATCATCCACCTGATCGCCACCAGCCGCTATCCCACCCTGCTCGATCGGTTCGTTGATGCGCTGAGGATGGTCGAAGGCGCCTACTCGCTGATCTGCATGACCCCCAAGCGGATGATCGCCTGCCGCGATCCACTGGGGATCCGCCCGCTGGTGATGGGCAAGATCGGCGAAGCCACGGTTTTCGCCAGTGAAACCGTCGCGCTCGATGTGGTCGGCGCCGAATTTGTCCGCGAAATCGAACCGGGTGAGATCGTCGAGGTGCGCCAGGATGGGCGCCTCACCAGTCACCGCCCGTTCGGCAATCTTCCGGCCCGCCCCTGCATCTTCGAGCACGTCTATTTCAGCCGTCCGGATTCGGTGATGGGGGGCCGCTCGGTTTATGAGGTGCGCCGCCAGATCGGCGCCGAGCTGGCGATCGAGGCCCCGGTCGAGGCGGACCTGGTGGTGCCGGTGCCGGATTCGGGCGTGCCTGCGGCGATCGGCTATGCCCAGCAATCGGGCATTCCCTTCGGCCTGGGCATCATCCGCTCGCACTATGTCGGGCGCACCTTCATCCAGCCCAGCGACGGCGCGCGCCATGCCGACGTCAAGCGCAAGCACAATGCCAACCGCGCGCTGGTGGAAGGCAAGCGGATCGTGCTGATCGACGATTCGATCGTGCGCGGCACCACCAGCCTCAAGATCGTGCAGATGATGCGCGATGCCGGCGCGGCCGAGGTGCACATGCGCGTCGCCAGCCCGCCAACCAGCCATTCGTGCTTCTATGGGGTCGACACGCCCGAGCGGCATAAGCTGCTCGCCGCGCGGATGGACGTGCAGGAGATGACAAAGTTCATCGTTGCCGACAGCCTGGCCTTCGTCTCGATCGACGGACTGTACCGCGCGGTCGGCGCGCCGGGCCGTGAAGATGGCTGCCCGCGGCACTGCGATGCCTGCTTCACCGGCGACTATCCCACCCGCCTGACCGACCTTGTCGAACGCGAGGCCGAAGCCGGGCAGCTGGTCCTTCCGGTCGGAAAAGTAGCATGAGCCGTTTTGCCGGACAGGTCGCGCTCGTCACCGGGGCAAGCAAGGGGATCGGCGCGGCCACAGCGCGCGCGCTTGCCGCGGAGGGCGCGCATGTGGTGCTGACCGCGCGCGATGCCGGAGCGCTTGAAGCAGTCGAGCAGGCGATCTTCGAGGCCGGCGGTTCGGCCACCATCGCTCCGCTCGATCTGGCCGAGGGCGACGGGATCGCGCGGCTGGCCGGTGCGGTTGCCTCGCGCTGGGCGGCGCTCGACATCCTGGTCCACTGCGCTGCCGTGCTGCCCGAACTGACCCCAGTAACCGATATTGACCAGACCGTGCTGGCCAAGGCGGTGAGCACCAACCTGATGGCAACCCAGGCGCTGATCGCGCGGTTCGATCCGCTGATGCGGCGCAGCAAGGATGCGCGGATGGTCTATCTGACCACCAGCCTCGCCACTGCGCCGCGCGCCTATTGGGGCGCCTATGCCGCGAGCAAGGCTGCAGTCGAAGTGCTGATCGATTGCTACGCCCAGGAAGTGAAGAATATCAGCAGGATCCGCGTCGCGATTGTCGATCCCGGCGCAACCCGCACGGCGATGCGCGCCAAGGCCTATCCGGGTGAGGATCCCGCCTCGGTCAAGCCGCCCGAGGCCGTCGCCGAACGCTTGGTTGACCTGCTTGGTGAACAATTTGCCAGCCCGCACCGCGAGCGCGTTAACCAAGCCTCATAAACACCGTGAAACCCTGATGCGCCATTCTTTGCCAATCTTGCCGGGAAAGCTCCTGGCAAGCACGCAAGGGACGCAGACGGACATGAGCGACTTTCTCACCCAAACCCGGGACCCCTACTTCACCGCGGCCCAGGAAGACCGCAGCGCACCGCGCACGCGCATCACCATTCCGGCGATGCTGCGCGTTTCGGGCGCGCGCGGATACCAGACCGTGGTCCACGATCTTTCGTTGAGCGGCTTTTGCTCCGCCGCGGTCAACCGGATCCATCCCGGCACGGTGTGCTGGCTGACCCTGCCGGGCCTCGAAGCGCTTCAGGCGCAGGTGATCTGGTGGGACAACAGCCTGATCGGCTGCGCCTTCGATCAGCTGCTCAGCCCGATCGTTCACGACAACATCCTTGCGCGCTGGCGTCCCGATTCGGTCTATCGCCCGATCGGCTAGCCATGTCGCGGGTCCTTGCCCGGCCGATCGGCCGGCTGTCCCTTCGCCCCCCAAAAAGCCTGACGGCTTGTCGGCGGGCAAGGACCCACTTCATCGCTTCACCAGGGTGACCTGGACGACATCAATCCCGCCGCCGCGAAAACCGCCCTCGCAATACATCAGGTAGTAGCGCCACAGTCGTATGAAGCGCTGATCGAACCCTGCCGGCATACGTCCCTCAGCCACCGCCGCATCGAAATTTTCGCGCCAGATCCTAAGGGTCTCTGCATAGTGCAGCCCAAAATCGACATCGTCGGTCCACGCCAGCCCCCGCTCCCCCGCCAGACGGCGAAACTCCGCCTCGCTGGCCAGCATTCCGCCGGGAAAAATGTAGCCCTGAATGAAATCCGCGCTCGCAGCATAGCTCGGGAAGATCGATTCGCGGATCGAGATGAACTGCAATACCGCCCTTCCTCCGGGCTTGAGGCAACGGCTCAGACAATCAAAAAAGTGCGGCCAGTATTCCCGCCCCACCGCCTCGACCATCTCCACGCTGACGATGGCATCGAAAATCTCATCGACATCGCGGTAGTCCTGCTTGCGGAACTCAACCCGAAGCTCTTTTCCCTTCGGCCTGCTCAGGCAGGATTCCAGCTGTTCGTCGGACAGGCTGATCGCCACCACCTCGGCTCCGGTTCCCGCCAGTGTAAACGCTTGAGCGCCCCACCCGCAGCCGATTTCGAGAACCCGGTCACCCGCGCCAACCCCGGCCCGGTTGGTGATGGTCGTGATCTTGGCGAGCTGGGCATAGTCAAGCGGGGAAAGCCTCTGCTGCCACCGGGAAGGCTTGGGAGAATCCTCGAAGATGGCGCTGGAATAGGCCATCGTCCCGCCAAGCCACTGCGCATAGAAATCGTTGCCGAGATCGTAGTGGGCATGGATATTGCGCCGCGCGCCGCTGCGCGTGTTGCGATTGAGCCAGTGCAGCGCGCGGGCGATGTACCGCCCCAGACCGCTTGCCCGCCCCGCGCTGCCCAGGCTTTCGGCATTGTCCATGAACAGCGCGAACAATGGCACCGGATCGGGACTGTCCCATTCACTCGCTTCCCAGGCCTGGTACCAGCCGATCGATCCCCCGGTTGCCAGGCGCAGCAATGCGCGCCAGTTGTTCAGATTGACGACCGCCTCAAACCCCGGCGCGCGTCCGCCCAGCACTCGGCGAGTGCCATCGGGCAACCGGGCGTGAATTGCCCCGCTCAGCAGCCCGGCGTCGATCCGGTCAAGCAGGCGCTGTCCGCTCCCTGCCCAGAGACGCGCGGCCCAGCCCAGGCTCGAGCGCAGCACGGCATCGCCCGCCAGAAGTTCGCTTCCTCGTGTCGACGGCTCACCAGTCATGCGGCGTTCTATGGACTGCGCCCTGCCAACGGGCAATCGGCTCAGACCGGTTTTGCGCGGGGTTAGCGGGTTACCGCCTCGAAGATGACCGGATTGATCGGCCGGGCGAACTTGCAGCTGAATTCGAAATCGCTGACCCAGGCCACGGTCGCCTCGATCGGCTCGATCGAAGGCAGCTTGAGGAAGAAACGGTCCCCCTCGTGGACCAGAAACACCCCCGAAACGCGCGCACCGAAGGGTGAAATATCGCGCACTTTGACCATCGCACGCTTCGCACCGAGGCGAAATTGCACCTCGACCTCGAAGTTTTTGCGATCTGCCACGCGGCCACCTGTGGCCACAAATGCGGGTTCATCGGACATTTCGGTTCCGCCAATGGTTGAGCTTGCGGTACCGAAATCCTCGCAGATCAGGGTAAAATCAGGGTTAAGAGCCAGTTTTCCATGATTTCAGCGACTTGGATAAGAAAGGGCGCCTCCCCGAAAGAAGGCGCCCTTTTCTTTGACACTATTACGACAAGATTGGATCAGAACTTGACCTCAGCCTGGACGTTGAACGAACGACCGCGCGGATCGGCCACGCGCGGATCCCACGACGAACCGGCCCCCGAGTTGCCATCATAGGTGATCGCGAACGGCGGATCGGTGTTGAGCACGTTCTTGATCGTGAAGTTGAGCTTGAAGCCCGGCGCCAGCCCCTTGTAGGAAAGCCCCAGATTAAAGATCGAATAGGGATCGACCTTGGGGTTATACCCGGCGCGAGTCACGGTACCGGCTGCGATCCCCGGCAGCGCCTGGTTGTTGTAGCCCGAACGGAAGATCTGGGTCAGCGTGACAGTGAATTTGTCATTGTCATAGCTGATCCAGGCGTTGTGCTTCCACTTGATGCCAAGATCGCCCGCGAACGAGAACACCCCGATCTGGCTGGCGCTCCACGCCGAAGTCGGGGTGAGCTTTTCGATCTTCTTGAGCAGCAAGGTGCCATCAAGGCCGAGCGAGATCACACCCTGGCCGACCTCGAACCCGCCGCGCGCAGCGAATTCGATGCCCTGGGTTCTGCGCGCTCCAGCGTTGATCCAGCGGTCGTCGATCGTGGTGATCACATTGGCGCCGTCGCGAATGAACCGGTCGGGGAACAGGGCAGCATTGTCGATCAGTTGGCGCAGGGTCAGCAGCTGGATCGTATTGTCGACATTGATCATCCACCAGTCTGCCGAGAGCGACCAGCGCGGGGCCGGGCGCAGCACCACACCGACGCTTGCCATCTTGGCGGTTTCCGGCCCGAGGTTTAGGTTGCCCCCGGTCCAGATATTGGGCCGGATGATCGCGCAATTGGGATCGGTGGTATTGGGTACCCCACCCGCGCATTTGACCGGATCGGCCAGATCGCTGCCCGAATAGGGGCTTTCGGTCACGCCGTTGAATATCTGGTTGAAGCTGGGGACGCGGAATCCGGTCGAATAGGAACCGCGAAAGAGAACCTGTTCGATCGGCTGATACTTGATCGAAACCTTCGGGTTAGTCGTGGTGCCGAAGCCCGAATAGTCATCGATCCGGAAGGCGCCGGTGACGTTCAGGTTTTCAAGGATCGGCAGGCTGATTTCGCCGTAGGCCGCCTTGACCGTGCGGCTCTTGGGGATGAGCGCGTTGACGTTGTCGAACGCCGCCAAGAAGATCACAGGTTGGTTCGCGGCTGCCGCCGGAGACCCGTTGAACTCGTAAGTTTCCCTTCGATAATCAACCCCTGCAGCAATCTGCACGTCGCCTCCGGGCAGCGCGAACAGCGGACCAGAGACCGAGGCATCAGCCTCCTTGACGATGTAGCGCCCGCCATAAAGTGTGGTTCCCTCAGCGGAAACTGCAGCAAGCCCGGCTAGAGCCGCGTCGGTCTGTGTCAGACTGAAGGGATTGAGGATCCCTGCATTGATCAGCCCGATCAGACCCGGAACGGTAGCCCCTGGCGCGGTCGGCGCAAGCGGATCGGGCTTGCCGTTAATCCCGGTGCCCGAAAGGGTGCCGCGATAGTAGTAGCCGCTGCCAAGGGTCGAGGAGCTCTCCGAGCGGGCATATGAACCACCTACCTTGTAATCCCAGCCCTCGAGCGGAAGCGGTCCTTCAAGTGCCAGATAGGCGCGCAGGGTCTTGGTATCGGTGACATATTCGCGCGGACCGCAAGCGATACAGCGCCAACGGAAGCTGAGCGGCAGACCGTAACGCGAATTCAGCGCGGTGGCGGCGGTCGGGAATGCAGCGACCAACGCGTTGAACACCGTATCGTAGGTTGATTTGGTCAGAGCGTTGAGCGGATAGTAGACCGGGGTGCTGGTAGTGTTGCCCGAAATCTGAGCATTCGAGAAGCTCTTGGCCGAATGGGCATCCGATCCGGTTACTTCAAGTGAAACCTGGCTGGCTCCGAGCTGGTATACCCCGCGGCCATACCAGGTGAAGGTTTCGATCGGCTGCTGGATCACCGCTGCACGGCCCGTATCCCACGAACAGGCATAGTAAGCCGAAGCATTGTTCCACAGCTCGTGGTCATAGGCCATGCCGCCATCGTAGGATTCGCAGCCCGCGCCGCCGGGAAGATCCAGGATGTTGACCCCGCCAGAGGCAGCGTTCGCAGTTGTCGAACCAGGAACCGGCAAGGTGATGCCCGAAAGCAGCGAGCCCGAAGGCGCCTGGAACGAATTGGAGCCGATGTTGAACAGCGTGGCGATCGGCACGCCGCGGGTATCGACCGAAAGGCCGCGATCCGGCTGATTGCCGTTGACGAAATCACGATCCTCGCCGCGCAGTATCTGGTTCCACTGATAGGACGCTGCGATCATTACGTTGAAGCCGTTTTCAGCCAGATCGCCCGCACCTGCCACGCCCGAGATCCGGTAGATGTTACCATCGCCCTGCTCGGTGAAATCACTCATCCCCGAGAGCGAGAGGCCCTTGAAGTTCTTCTTGGTGATGTAGTTGATAACCCCGCCGATCGCGTCGGTGCCATAGATCGCCGAGGCGCCGTCCTTGAGGATTTCGATCCGGTCGATCGCAGCGAAGGGAATCTGGTTGACGTCTACCGCACCGCCAGAAAGCCCGTGCGCAGCCACACGGCGACCGTTGAGCAGGATCAGCGTCGCCGCGCTGCCCTGCCCGCGCAAGTTGGCAGCGGAAAGCCCGTTGGTGCCGCGCTGGGCGCCAGTGGTGACGTCGGCATTCGAGGCCAGGTTGTCGGCACCGGTGCCGTTGGTGGTCAGGAACATGTTGAGCGCTTCGGGGTTGGACAGCCCGTTGCGTTCAATCTCGACGTTGGTGATGATTTCCAGCGGCAGCGCGCTCTTGGTCGGGTCCTGCTTGATACGCGAACCGGTGACGATGATTGCGCGATCCTGCCCGCCCGAAGACTCGCTTGCCGAGGTGATGTCAGGGGCATCCTGCGCGAGCGCGGGCGCAGACAGCGCCCCCAAGGACACGCCGCAGACAAGAACGATGCGCGCAAGGCCGTTTGAAATCATGACAATCCCCCTGTTGGACTCGGCAAATGCCGAAACAGGTGGACGCTATCAAAGCCGATTACCCGCGCCAGCCACGACATCCCATCTCAGCGGGTGTGGGGGTCAATTTTTCAAAAAAAACGCAAATGTGTTGCCTGTGCGCAACAATATTCCGGTGGTGAATTCAATTTCCGGCGGCGATCAATATCAGCGCTGCATCCATCGCTGCCAGCGCGCTGGTTCCATCGGGCACGTCGTTGGCGAAGATCGAGAACGTGAATTCACGCCCCGACGCGGCAACGAAGTAGCCCGAAAGCGCGTTGGTGGCGTTGAGCGTGCCGGTCTTGGCCCACAGCTTGCCCTCCAGCGCGGTGCCCTTGAAGCGCCGGCCAAGCGTGCCATCGGTTCCGCCGACCGGCAGCGAGGCGCGCCACGCCGCTCCCCATGGCCGCCCGCTTGCCCAGCGCAGCAAGGCCACCGCCGCGCGCGGGCTGACCCGGTTGTAGGTCGACATGCCCGAGCCGTCCGAGAAATCGTATCCGGCCCGCGGGATCCCCGCCGTATTGAACACCGCGCGTTCGGCCGCGAGCCCGGCTTCAAGCGATCCGAACTGCGCGGACCTGGGCGCATCAAAGATATCGCGGGAAGCCCAGGCGATGCCCAGACGGCGCAGCAACACTTCGGCATGGAGGTTCTGGCTGGGCTTGTTGATGATCGCTGCTTCTTCTTCAAGTGGCGGAGCCGGGACCAGAACGGCGAAAGTCTGGGTTTTGGCCGGAGACAACGCCAGCGTAGGCCCGCCTTCGGCAACCGGCCGGTGGCGCACCACCAGCCGCCCGGTCACCTTCACCTGCCGGGCTTCGAGCGCGCGGCGCAGACTCCACGCGGCGTAGTGCGCGGGGTCGTCGATCCCGAGCAGTTCGCGCCAGGGTTTGGCATCGGCGCGGATGGTGCCGTAGAGCCGCAATTCAAACGAATTGGGGGCGCGTTCGTAGGCCAGCCGGGTTTCCCCCTCGGCAACAGTCATGGCCTCGTTGCGCAGCGTGTAATAGGGCGAGACCGTCACCGTTGGCGCCGATCCGGCCGTTCCCGGGGTTACCACCAGCGGCAATTCGTTGTCATCGACGATCAATGCCGAGGTTGCCGTGCCCGAATCGGTCTGGATGTTGTTCCAGCTCATCCCCGGGCTCCAGCGCTGGTCGGCGAACAGGGTATCGTCGGCGATCAGATCGCCAACCTTGCGGGTCCGCGCGGCGATCGGATCGACCAGCTGGGAAAGGCAGCGCTGCTTGCAATCGGGTGCGGTCGAAAGATTGACCCCGCCCCCGGTCAGGAGCAGATCGGGCGCCTTCCGCCCATTCGGAACCAGCGCCAGACCGGTGGAGGCAAAGCGCGGATCGGGCTGGTCCTGGCTCATCACCTCAAGCGCGGCGGCGGTGGTGAAGAGCTTGGTGTTGGAGGCCGGGATGAAGCGCTTGTCCGGGTCGACCGCCACCACCTCATGGCCTTGATCGTCAACCACCAGTAGCCCGAAGCGGGTTCCGGCGGGCGCCTTGGCCAGGGTATCTTCAATCCGCTGTTGCAGCGGAGCTTCGGCCAGGGCGGGCGCCGCGAGGGCGATCAGGGCGAGGGGCAGGAGGCGCGTGAACATCGCGCCAGACTGCCCCGACCTTCAACGCAAGTCCACTACCTCAACCGGTGGCAGCGCACCGCTGCCGGGCTGTTCGGCCCAATCGCGCATGTTGAGCACCCCGCCATCGGCGCGCAGCGCGGCGACATGGGCAAGGTCGATCGTGCCAAAAAGCCATTGCGGTGCGTCCATCTCGCCCACCGCGAACAGGCCGCTGGGCGGGAACGGACCATCGGGCGGGGCATAGATTCCAGCGGCACCGCGGTTGGAATCGACCGCTGGCGACCATGGCGCCATGCCGACCGTCGGCGCATGCACCGCATAGCACTGCCCTTCGAGCGCGCGGGCCTGGGCGCCGTGGCGCACCCGCCAGTAGCCGTGCTCGGCCTCGGTGCAGGAAGGGACCAGCAGCAGCTCCATCCCCGCTCCAGCCTGGGCACGAGCAATAAGCGGAAATTCACTGTCATAACAAATGTTAATACCGATATTTCCAAGCTCTGTCTTAAATAAGCGCAACGACCCACCGCCGCCGATGCCCCATTCCTCGCGCTCGAAGCGGGTCATGATCAGCTTGTCCTGAATCCCAACCGCGCCAGCGGGCGTGAACAGCCGCGCACGGTTGACATAGCACCCATCCGTCAGGCCACAGGGAGCGCTGGCGGCCAGGATATGCATGCCATGACGCTGGGCGAGATCGGCGTGAAGGGCATCTGCGCGCGGCACAAGGGCGCTGACCGTGGCCAGCGAGCCATGCAGATCACCCATCGTCGCCGGATCGAGCGAGGCCAGCTCCATCGCGCCATATTCGGGGAACACCGCCAGCGCTGCTCCCCCATCCGCCGCCCGCTCGATCCATCCGGTGAGCTTGGCCCGATAGGCTTCCCAGTCCGACAGCCGGTCGATCGGATACTGCGCGGCGGCGACAATGAAGCTCACAGTTCCCTCATCCAGTATTGCATGGGCTTGGCGCTTTCCTGCCCCTCGCCGTGATCGGCCCAGCTGAATTCACCGGTCAGGCCCGGAACCGGAGCATAGCCGCGTTTTCGCCAGAACGTATCGAGCGGCGTATAGCCAACCGGGCGCGCCGGATGGTCAGCCGGCCGAACAACTGCGCAGAAGCTCGCCTGACTGGCGCCCCAGGCCCGCGCGGCGGCCTCGCGTTGATCGAAAAAGGCATGGCCGATCCCCTGCCCGCGATAGGCCGGTAGCAGCACGGATTCGCCGAAATAGAACACCGGCGCGGGATCGATCCCCGCCCGCTCGAAGGGGGCGCGGACATAGTCCTCCTGCCCGGCCAGCGGCGAGGCGGTTGCGGCGCCAACGATCCGCTCCGCATCGAAGGCGGCAACCAGCACCGCATCACCCGCGGCGGTGAATTCGGCGAGATATTCGCGCTCGTAGTCCGTGCTGCCCGCGTAGAGGTATGGAAAGGCGGCAAATACCTCGATCCGCAGCCGCGCCAGATCGCCCAGCGCGGCCCGCAGCTCCTGCCCACAAAGGCTGCGGACGGCGATGCTCAAGCCCCCACCTGCGCGCACCAATCTGCCAGGTTGTAGTAAACCGTGACCCGCACGATCTTGCCATCGGCCATGCCGAAGAAGGCGCCCGCAGGCAAAACATAGGTTTGCCCGGCAGCCTCCGGCAGCCCCTCATCGGTCGCAAGATATTCCCCGTGGACGACAAACTCCGCCGCCCCGCGCAGCCCATCCTCGCTGGCCATCAGGACGATCCCCTCAAGCCGCTCGCTGTAACACCGCTCCATATGGGCAAGAAAAAACGCGAAGGCCGCTTTGCCGTGCTGGCGCTCACCTTGGTTGATATCGTGCACCACCTCCTCGTCGAGGCAATCGAGCATCCCCTGCCAGTCCCCTGCATTGAAGGCGGCATAGTAACGGGTCAGCAAAGCCAGGGCATCAGCTCGGTCCATCGGGCACTCCGGGCGGGCAAGGTTACTGCATGGCGGTTAGGCCGCGCCCGCTTTGCCCGCAAGCCCTCAGGCGGCGGCGTTCTGCGTGCTCATCGCCGTGCTGGCGGTATTCATGGTGTTGCCGAATTCAAGCCCGACGTTCTGCAGAGCGGCCATCATCGCCGCGCCGATCAGCGCCGCGAGCAAGGCATATTCGATCGCAGTGGCGCCGCGACGGTCTGCAAACAGGGATTTCATAAGGGTCATGGCTGCGATCTCCTGCCAGCTTCTGGCTGGTTTCCGCAGACTTGCCCGGCGCGGTTGCCACCGGATCAACAGGAGTCCCAAGCCGATATGGTGAATCGCGAAACCAAGAGTGCAGCCGATGATCGCTGCAAGGTTGGGATGAGCCCGGGGCGTTCGTTTTCGGGCCGAACGGAAGGGCTAGCAGACAGATCAGCTCCATGCCGACAAGTATCCCCGCTCTGATTGCACCGCGCGGGGATTTGGCGTAAGGCCCCGCAAACCGCCCCGGCAGCGCGCGTCAGCCCGACTCGCCCATGCCGGGGCTTGCCGTTTCAAGCACCAAGGAAATGCCCATGTCCCGTCGCCGCCAGATCTACGAAGGCAAGGCCAAGATCCTCTATGAAGGCCCCGAGCCCGGCACGATCATCCAGTATTTCAAGGACGATGCCACCGCCTTCAACGCCCAGAAAAAGGGCACGATCAACGGCAAGGGCGTGATCAACAACCGCATCAGCGAATACGTCTTTACCCGCCTTTCGCACATCGGCATCCCGACCCATTTCATCAAGCGGCTCAACATGCGCGAGCAGCTGGTGCGCCAGGTGGAAATCGTCCCGATCGAGGTGGTGGTGCGCAATGTCGCGGCCGGCTCGATCTCCAAGCGGCTTGGCATCCCCGAGGGTGAGCCGCTGCCCCACACCCTGATCGAATACTATTTCAAGGACGATGCGCTGGGCGATCCGCTGATCGCCGAGGAACACATCGCCTGCTTCGGCTGGGCCAGCAACGAGGAGATGCAGGACATCTCGTCGATGGCGATCCGGGTCAACGATTTCATGTGCGGGATGTTCGCCGCGATCAACATCCGGCTGGTCGATTTCAAGCTCGAATTCGGGCGGACCTGGGATGGCGACTACAGCCGGGTGATCCTGGCCGACGAGATCAGCCCCGACGGCTGCCGCCTGTGGGACATGACCACCGGCGAAAAGCTCGACAAGGACCGCTTCCGCCGCGATCTGGGCGGCGAGGAGGAAGCCTATCAGGAAGTCGCCCGCCGCCTCGGCCTGCTCGACGATACCGGCCCCAGCGAAGTGCTCGACCTGACTGCGCACCGCAAGCTCAGGGGCAAGTAGGCGGCGAAAGCTTCGGCCAGGGCAAGAATTGCAATGAGCTTGCGCGGCTCAGTCTTGGGTCTAAGTGTGAAAACCGGGTTCTACCGGAGTGCCAAGATGCGCTTGTTGATTGTCGCTACCACTGCCTTTGCATTGTCTGGCATTGCTGTCCAAGCGCAGGATCAGGCGGTAAGGACTGGCGCTCGCCCCGCTTGGGCGGTCGTTTCAGAGCCACTGCCGGTACCCGACCAAGTGCGAGGCCCTATCTTCAATCGCCGCCAGAACGTTCAGACCCATCTGGACAAGAATGGTGAATGGGTATTCGTCGATTATCTGGTCAAATTGGGGGACTCCAATGCATTGCAGCTAGGCAACCTAGCTTTGTCTTGGGATCCGGCTGCGGGGACACCGACAGTCCATTCGATCAGGGTAATTCGGAACGGGGTCGAGCGCGATGTCCTCGCCGGCTCCAAATTCGAGATCCTTCGCCGCGAAGATCAGCTCGAGGCTTCGATGCTGACAGGAAGACTGACAGCAGTCATGCGGGTGCCGGATCTTCGGGTCGGCGATGAGCTTGAGGTTTCCTATACCCTGCCTGCTCAGGATCCCACATTACGTGATGCCAATGCTGGCGCGATGTTCATTGGCCCCATTCCCGCTCCGGGGAGATACGATCTCCGGCTCTCGTGGGAACAGGGCCTTGAGCCAACCATCCGCCCGACTGCGGACCTAGCTCCTTTGGTGCAGCGCGGACCATCCTCGGTCTGGGTTGAAATGGACAATCCTGCGGCACTGAATCCTCCAAAGGATGCCCCGCCGCGTTATGCCTGGCAGCGATTGATCGAATTCACCGACTTCAGCGACTGGAAGGCCGTCTCCAGCCGGATGGCTCCGCTGTTCAGCAAAGCGGCAGTGCTAGCCCCTGATTCCGAAATCAGGAAAGAAGCAGCCGAAATCGCCGCAAGCAGCAGCGATCCGATGGCCAGGACTCAAGCCGCACTCAAGCTGGTTCAGCAGCAGGTTCGCTATGTTTACGTTGGCTTGAACGGCGGTAATCTGACACCGGCCAGCGCCGATGAGACCTGGCGTCGGCGTTACGGTGATTGCAAGGGCAAAACTGTCCTGCTCCTGGCACTTCTGAATGAGCTCGGCATCCCCGCCGAGGCCGTTCTGGCCAGCAATGCGGGCGATGACGATGGCCTTGACCAGCATCTTCCCAATCCGCTTGCATTCGACCATGTACTTGTCCGGGCCAGGATCGATGGCCACAGCTACTGGCTCGATGGGACCTTGCCCGAGTTCTACCAGCCATCGGAAAGGCCTGTCCTTCCATATCGCTGGGTTCTGCCGCTGGCTGCGGCGGGCGACATGATTGAGCGGCTCCCCTGGGAGTCGTCAGCAAATCCAGATACGACCGTGCTGTTCGAAATCGATGCCCGCGAGGGGTTTGCCGTTCCGGCCAAAATTCGCCAAACCACAATTGCTCGTGGGCCACAGGCACTCGCGGAATATTATCAGCTTGGAGCGCTAAACGAGAACCAGCTGGAAAGTGCCTTTCGCCAGGAACTTGAAGGTAGCAGCGTGTGGAATTCGATCGAATCCGTGACCTGGCGATTCGACCCAGGGCAGCGCGCCAGCGTGCTTGAGATCACAGGAACCGGACCTGTCGATTGGGAGCAGCAAAGCGGAAAATCCCGTTCACTGACGCTACCGGGGGGTGGCTTCAGTCCGCCCGATCGGCGCCAGCGCGGCAGCTCCGGCACTGCTGATGAGGTCCCATTCTATACCAAGCCGGAGTTTGATTGCCGCGTTACGACGGTTCGGCTGCCCGCCGACACCGCTGAAAAGGACTGGTCATACAACACCAGCTTTGATGTCCTCTATTTTGGGCGCAATTATCGCAGAAGCTTTGAGCGCCGGGACGGCGCCATCCGTATGGTCCGATCCCTTAGGAGCCTGCAGCCGGAAATCTCGCCCGCAGTTGCAGCTGCGGACAACGATCGTCTCACCAAATTTGACAATTCGATGGCCAGTATTTTCTACGATCCTGGCAGCTATGATCGCAAGGGCGCGCGCGAGCGAGTGCCCGCGACATATGAAGTGGACTGGGTTGCCAACCCTCTCGCCTGTCTGCCCTCAACTGTCGTTGTAAAGAATTAGTCGCTCGATGCCCTTCAGACTCGGCGCCATTGGTCACCGCAGTTTGCTGACCATATCATTAGTTGCGCTGACCCTTTCGGCCTGCGCGCCGCGCGCGCAGCATGTTGCCTCGGCGGTGGAGCCACCCCCGAGCGACTGGGCCTTCGAGACCAGCGACGTGCCGGTCGATCCGGGGTTCCGCTTTGGCAAGCTCGATAACGGGATGCGCTATGTGTTGCGCAGCAATGCCACACCAAAGGGCACCGGTGTGGTGCGGCTGGAGGTGGCCGCCGGATCGCTCGACGAGGGCGAGGATGAGCGCGGCTATGCCCACTATGTCGAGCACATGGCCTTCAACGGCTCGACCCATGTCCCCGAAGGCGAGATGGTCAAGCTGCTCGAACGCCACGGGCTGGCCTTCGGGCCCGATACCAATGCCTCGACAGGATACGAGCGCACGACCTACATGCTCGATCTGCCCAGGAACGATCCCGAGCTGCTCGATACCGCGCTGATGCTGATGCGTGAGACGGCGAGCGAGCTAAGCTTTTCGCCCGGAGCGGTCGAGCGCGAGCGCGGGGTGGTCCAGGCCGAAATGCGCGATCGCAACACCTTTTCGCTGCGCAACTACCAGGACAGCACCGAATTCCTGCAGCGCGGATCGCGCCTTTCCCGACGCTTGCCGATCGGCACCGCGCCCTCGCTGGCCGGGGCCACGGCAGCGGGCCTCAAGGCGTTCTGGCGGCGCGAATATGTGCCCGCACATGCGACTCTGGTGGTGATCGGCGAATTCGACGCCGACGCGGTCGAGGCGGCGATCCGCAACCACTTCGCGGACTGGCGTGCGGCGTCTTTTGAACCGCAGCCTTCGGCCGGACCCTTTGCGGAGCGCGGCGGGGGCGAAAGCGAGATCTACATAGATCCGGCGCTATCGGAGCGGGTGGTGGTTGCGCGGCTTGGCCCCTGGCTCGACGAACCCGATACCCTGGCGCAGCGACGCGAAAACCTGCTGCGCGAGATCGGCCACGCGATCGTCAACCGCCGGCTGCTGTCGCGCGCGCGGGAAGCCAATGCCCCGTTCCGCGCCGCCGGGTTCGGCACCTGGGATCTCTACCGCGCCGGGCGCAGCACGCAGATCTCGATCGACACGGTTGACGGCAAGTGGCGGCGCGGTCTGGTTGAGGCGGGGCTGGAATACCGCCGCGCACTGGCCTTCGGCTTCACCCGGGCCGAGGTCGACGAACAGCTCGCCAACATCCGCGGCGATCTGCGCGATGCCGCGGCTGGCGAGGCGACCCGCAGTAACCGCGCACTCTACAACGCCGTGCACGGGCTGATCGCCGACCGCGCGGTACCCGATCTGCCCAGCCGGGTGCTGGGCCGGTTCGAAGCTTTCGTGCCGGAAATCACCCCGGAGACGGTTCTTGCCGCGCTGAAGCGCGAGGCGATCCCGCTCGATGCGCCGCTGCTGCGCTTTCAGGGCCGCACCCCGCCCGCCGGGGGCGAAGCCGGGCTGCGCGCAGCCTGGACCGAGGTGACGCGCACCGCGATCACGCCGCGATCGGCAAGCACTGCCGCCAGCTTCGGCTATACCGATTTCGGCCCCGCCGGTCAGGTGGTAAGCGACAGCCGCGATCCCGCGCTGGGCATCCGCCAGCTGCGTTTCGCCAACAACGTCCGCCTCAACCTCAAGCGCACCCAGCTCAAGCAAGACGAAGTGCTGGTTCAGGTCTCGCTCGATGGCGGGGCGATGCTGGCGACGCGCGGCAACCCGCTGGCGGTGCAGATGGTCTCGCTGGGCAGTTCCTCCACCTTCGCGCTGGGCGGCACGGGCAAGCACAGCAAGGACGAGCTCGATACTCTTCTGGCCGGGCGCACCGCTTCGGCAGCGGTCAGTGCCACGCCAGAAACCTTTGTGATTATCGCCCGAACCAGCCCGCGCGATCTCGAAATTCAGCTCCAGCTGGCCGCCGCGCAGCTGACCGATCCCGGCTATCGCCCTGAAGGCCAGGTGATCTTCCTGCAGAACATCAACAACATGTTCGCCGCGCTGCGGGCCACGCCGGGTTCAGCGCTGGCGGCCGATCAGGGCGCGATCCTGTCGGATGGCGATCCGCGCTTCAGCCTGGGCAAGGTCGAGGACTATCGCAAGTTGACCTTCGCCAAGCTCAAGGCCGATCTGGCCGACCGGCTGGCGCACGGCGCGATCGAGATCGGGATCGTTGGCGATTTCAACGAAGACGCCGCGATCGCGCTGGTCGCCAGGACTTTTGGCGCGCTGCCCGCGCGCGAGGCCGATTTCCGCCCCTATGCCGAACAGCGCCAGCGCGGCTTCACCGCCGACCGCAGCCCCCACACTCTGACCCACACCGGCGCTAGGGATCAGGCGCTGGTGACCATGACCTGGCCGACCCGCGACGGCGAAGACCCGGTGGCCGAGATGCAGCTAGGGCTGCTCCAGCGGGTGGTGCAGGTGGAGCTTACCGACACCCTGCGCGAGGCGCTGGGCAAGGCCTATTCCCCCGGCGCGCGCAGCGATCCCTCGCGCACCTGGCGCGGCTACGGCACCTTCGCAATCAACGCCGCGGTCGACGTCGCACAGGTGCCGGCCACGCGCGCGGCGATGCGCGAGACCATCGCCGGGCTGCGCCAGGCCCCGGTCAGCCAGGACGTGCTGCTGCGCGCGCGCGCACCGCTGCTCGAAGGTTATGACAACATGCTCAAGACTAACGGCGGCTGGCTAGGCCTGGTCGACCGCGCCCAGACCGAGCCCGACCGGATCGAGCGCTATCTCAAGGGCCGCGAACGGCTGGAAGCAATCCGGCCCGAAGACCTTTCGGCGCTGGCCGCGCGCTACCTGACCGGGGACGGGGCAGTGGAAATCACCGTCCTGCCACAAGGGGTGGAAGTGCCCGGCGATCAGGCAACCGTATCCCGGTAGCGCCGCACCGCCACTGTCCCCAGCACAACCAGCATCAGCAACAGAACCCCGGTTTCGGGCAGGGTGTGGCGCCAGTCCCAGCCCTTGAGCATGATCCCGCGCACCAGCCGAATGTAGTGCGTGGGCGGCAGGATTTCGGCGATCCACTGCACCACCACCGGCATGCCGCGATAGGGAAAGGCGAAGCCCGAAAGCAGGATCGAGGGCATCAGATAGAACATGCTCATTTGCATCGACTGAACCTGGCTCTTGACCAGAGTCGACATGGTGAAGCCCAGCGCCAGGCAGACCACGGTGAAAAGCAGCGTGACCGAAAGCAGCAGAGGCAAGGAGCCCATGAACGGTACTTTGAAAACCAGCGCCGCCGCCGCCAGCACAACCAGCACCTGCACCAACCCGAGCACGAAATAGGGCACGATCTTGCCCACCATCACCTCGATCGGGCGCAAGGGAGTGGCGAGCAGGTTTTCCATCGTCCCCTGTTCCACCTCGCGGCTGACCGACATCGCGGTGAGCGCGACCATGGTCATCGAGAGGATGATCGCCAGCAGCCCCGGCACGGTGTTATGGCTGGTGATCCCTTCCGGATTATAGCTGCGGTGCAGTACCAGATCGACCGGCGCGCTACCCTGCTTACGCGCCGAGAGCGGGCCGACCAGTTGCTGCGCCATCGCCGTATCGACCGCCGCCTGCACCGCCGCCACCGCCGGTCCGGTCGAGGCGGGATCGGTGGCATCGACAGTCAGCAGCAGCTGCGGACGCTGCCCGCGCACCAGCGCGCGCGCAAAATCGGGCGGGAGGGTCAGCAGGAACTGCGCCTCGCCATCGGCGATCAGCCGATCACCCTCGCCGCTGCCGCCCTTTAGCTCGATCACGTCGAAATAGGAGGTGTTGCGCAGCGAGGCGACGATCTGGCGCGAGAACGTCGACTGATCGTTGGCCTCTACCGCCAGCGGAAGGTGGCGCGGATCGTTGTTGATCGCAAAGCCGAAGATCATCAGCTGGATGATCGGAAAGAACAGCATCATCGCGATCGTGCCCGGATCGCGGGCCATCTGCCGCGATTCCTTGAAGATCATTGCACCGATCCGTTCCCACATCAGGCCTGCTCCAGCACGGAATGGTCGGGGGCGAATTTCATCAGGTGGATGAAGACGTCCTCCAGCGTCGGCTCGGTCTCGGTGAAGCGGATGCGGTCGGCCCAGGGCCGTACCGCTTCGTTGAGCGCTGCCTTGTCCGGCCCGCAGACATGCAGCGTGGTGCCAAATGGAGCCGCCATGTCGACCCCGGGACGCTGCTCGATTTCTGCTGCCAGCCGATCGGCATCGGGGCCTTCGCCCGAAAGCGCGTGCAACCCCGAACCGGCGATCACCTCGTCGGTGGTGCCGCGTGCCAGCATCACCCCATAGGCGATATAGGCGATCTCGTGGCAGCGCTCGGCCTCGTCCATGTAATGGGTCGAGACCAGCACGGTCATCCCGTCTTCGCGGGCCAGGGCATGGATCTGGTCCCAGAACTCGCGCCGGGCCTGGGGATCGACCCCGGCAGTCGGCTCATCGAGCAGCAGGATGCGCGGCTCGTGCAGGACCGCGGCAGCCAGCGCCAGGCGCTGCTTCCACCCGCCCGAGAGCTTCTCTGCAACCTGATCCGCACGACTGGTCAGCCCCAGCTTTTCCAAAGCCTCGTCAACGCGCCGATCGCGCCGGTCGAGGCGATAGACCCGGGCGATGAATTCCAGATTCTCGCGGATCGTCAGATCGCCGAACAGGCCGAACTTCTGCGTCATGTAGCCGATCTGCTGCTTGATCCTGTGGCGCTGGGTGCGAAGATCGAGCCCCAGCACCTCGCCCTCCCCGGCATCGGGGATCAGCAGCCCGCAGATCATCCGCAGCGTGGTGGTCTTGCCCGAACCGTTGGGACCAAGGAACCCGCAGATCCGCCCCGGCTGGACGGTCAGCTCGATATTGTCGACCACGGTGCGCGCGCCGAACCGCTTGGTCAGGCCGCTGACGTGGATCGCCGGAGCCTGGCTCATTGCGGCACAACCTCGACCGGCAGACCCGGCGGCAACGGCTTGTCCGATGCCGGCAGCAGGGCTTCAACCAGTACCACCAGCTTGGCCCGGGCGTGTTCGGAATAGATCACCGGCGGGGTGAACTCGACTCGCGGCGAGATGTAGCTGATCTTGGCTTTCAGGCCTTCGGAGCAGCCATCGCAAGAAAAGCGCACGCTTGATCCCAGCTTGAGCCCAGCGACCCGGTCCTGAGGAACATAGAAGCGCAGCTTGCGGCGATCGTCGGGCAACACCGAAACCACCGGAGAATTGGCCGGAACCCATTCGCCGGGGTTATAATAGGTTTGCTCCACCACCCCGCGCGATGGAGAAACCGGAGCGATCTCGCGCCGGGTCTGGCGCCGCGCGCGCAGACCCGCTTCGGCGCCGGCAATCTGGGCCTGGGCCTGGACGATCTGGCTCGATCGGCCGGCGCTGAGTTCGCCCGAGCGGATCTGGGCGCGGGTCTGGGCAAGGCTGGCCGATGCCCCGTCGCGCGCCGCGCGCGCCGCATCGAGCTGCGCGCGGCTGGCAAAGCCCTTGGCCGCCAGCGCAGCGATCCGGTCAAAATCCTGCTGCGCCTTGGTCAGCTGGGCAGCGGCAGCAGCCTGTGCCGCGCGCGACACATCAAGCTCTGCCTGGCGCTGGCGGGCCGAGGAAAGATCGGATGCCTGCGCGCGTGCCGCCGCAACCTGCGCCTCGGCCTCGGCGGCCTGGGCATCGGTGGATTCCGGATCGAGCGAGAACAGTTCTGCCCCCGCCGCCACTTGCTGCCCGCGTTCCACCGGCCTCGCCGCCAGTCGGCCCGACACGGGCGCCGCGACATACATTGTCTCCGCTTCGACATAGCCCAGCCAGTTGGCATCGGGATTGGGCCGCGAGACATACCAGCCCAGCCCCCCGATCACGGCGATCAGCGCAACGCCGATCAATGGTTTGGGCACCGAAATCATGCTGCATCCTTTCGCACCAGCAATCCGCAAAGAAGGGTATCGGCATGGGCCTGGGCCATGGCCGAGGGTTCGATCGGCTCGGCGCCGACCGGCTCAAAGGTCGTCTTCCAGATCGCCGCCAGCAGGATCCCGCCAACGATCGTGCGGGTGGCCTGGGGCAGATCGGCGCAGACCAGTTCCCCGCGCCCGATCCCATGCCGGATGATCCGTTCGAGGATGCCCAGCCCTCGCCCGATCACATGCCGGTGATAGAATGCGGCCAGCTCGGGGAAATTCGCGCCTTCGCCAATGATCACGCGCGGCACGAAAGCCATCTGTGGATCGGTCAGCCTTTCAGCCATGAAGGCGATGAAGTTCCGCAGGATCAGCTCGGCGGAGAGGTCGCCGAAATCGGCGGGTGCGGCCTGGGGCAGCATGGTTTCGATCAATTCGCTGACCAGCGCCTGGAACAGCGCATTCTTGGAAGGAAATTCGAGGTAGAGCGCGGCCTTGGATATGCCTACCGCGCGCGCGATATCGTCCATCCGCGCCCCAGCAAATCCGCGCGCGTTGAAGGTATCGCGCGCTGCATCGAGGATATCCGCGCGCCGGTTAAGAGGCTTGGGCCGGGCCATATGCCAGATTAATAACTGACTGGTCAGTTATTCACAAGTGCGCGATTTTCTCCGGCTTGCTTGGTCTGAGCGGTCGCCGAGGGTGGTTGTCGAACGACCTGTATTTCAACCCCAAGCTTGCCCTCACCCGCCGCAGAGGCGGAGGAGCGGAGGCTGGAGCGGGCGGAGATGCCGTCCTGCTTGAGCCGGGAAACCACAAAATCCGCGCAGCTCTGAGCCTGGGCAATCTCCCCCGCGCTGCGGTTGGCGCCGGCGTAGCCATTTACCGCAACGCCCTGCGCGGCCCAGCGACCGATCGCCCAGAGCGCATCGTCAAGCGCCGGGCCGCCGGTGCAAAGGTCATCGGCGATGGTCAGAGGAACCACCAGCCGATCCCGGACCGGCGGCAGTATCCGCACTTTCCAGCCTCCCGCAACCGCGTCGGCCTGGGTTTCAAGCTGGCGATAGTCGGCAAGGGTCCAGCCTTGCGCCGCGAAGGGCACCACCTGGACCGAACGTTCGCCCCGGTTCACCCACAGCGCCTGGGTGGGCAAGCCGATCGTCGCCCGGATCGCGCCAAGCGGGGGAACATCCCCCGCGATCCCCGCCGCCGAGCGCTGCACGGCGGCATCGACGATCGCCCGGGTGCGTGAATCGATGTCAGTGGCGAGGACCTGCTGGAGATTGAGCTCGGTCTTCCTTCCCAGGCTGGCCTCCAGCTCACGCGTAATGCGCGAATCGGCATCGGCGCTGTATTGGCCCGAAATCACTACCGCATCGATCCCAACCACCCCGCGCAGCGGCCAGTCGACATCAAGCTGCGCGATGGCGGTGCCCTTTACGCCAAGCTGCTGCTCGATTACCCGGCGCACCTCGGCCCTTGCTTGGGATTCGGCCCTGACGCGGTAAAGTGTGACCGCAAGCGGGGTTGCCAGCACCAGGAAGGCCGCAATTCCCCCGATCACATGGCGCGGCGTGATTTCCACCCGGGCCAGCGGCCGAGCCGCGCCGCTGAGCCGGGCTATCAGCGCAAAGGAAAAAGCGATTGCCGCCAGGTTGGTCAGAAACAGCAGAAAAGCCCCTGCGGCGAAGGACAGACTGAAGACGCCCAGGCCATAGCCGACCGTGGCCAGCGGCGGCATCAGCGCGGTTGCGATCGCCACCCCGATGGCAGTGGCTCCCTTCTGCTGGACGGTGGCATAGGCACCCGCCATTCCCGAAAGGATCGCGATCGCAAGATCGAGCAGGGTGGGCGCGGTCCGGGCGATGATTTCAGGCGTGGCGTTGCGGATCGGGGAGAGCCAGGTCAGCAACATTCCGGTGAGCACGCCGATCGCCGCACCCAGCGCGATCACCCGCATCGCCGCCCTGATCTGCTTGCCATCGATCGAGGCAAAACCGAAGCCCAGCGAGGCGATCGGCCCCATCAGCGGCGAAATCAGCATTGCCCCGATCACCACTGCGGTGGAGGACTGGAGCAGGCCAAGTGTCGCGATCCCGCCCGATAGCGCGCACATCAGCATATAGGCTTTGGTCAGCTCTCCCTCATCGCGAACCGATTGGCGCAGCGCGCTTCCGGCATCCCCGTGCAGGTCCGGGAACAGCCCGGTCTTGTCGATTTGTGCCCGAAACCGGGAAATCGCCGGATTGGCCCAGACGCGGACCCGCGAAGCGGACCGCTGAAGCGCCGCTCCCAATCGGCTGCGCGGTGCGGGATCGTGTGCGGTCATGGCATGGGCTTAGCAAGGTCCGGATCGCGTCGGCAAGGACCGGACAAAGAAAGGGCGGGCAGCCGAAGCCACCCGCCCCAAGTACGGCAGGGAGGTATGCCGAACCTAGAAGTTGATCGTCGCGTCGAAACCGAAGGTGCGCGGCGGATTGAAGTTGGCGTAGGAACCCAGCACCTTGTCGTTCGCGTTCGAGCGGCGGTAAATGTGGGTCTCGTTGAGCAGGTTGCGGCTCCACACCGACAGCGTCAGCTTGTTGCGATCGCCGCCCAGCGGAATGTCCGCCACCGCCAGACGCGCGTTGACGATGAAGCTGTCATCGGTCTTCACGTCTTCGTTCTGGAACGAATAGACCTCGCTGGCGTAGTTGGCGTCGATGTGGAACTTCACCTTGGCATCGTCGCTGCCGAAGGGGATCTCGTAATCGATGTAGCCCGACGCGGCGTGCTTCGGCGTGAATACCACGAACACCTTGGTATAGACCGGGGTGGTCGGCGTGCTGAGGAACGAGTTGAGCGTCGCGGGCACGTCGGTGAAGGTATAGGCATAGGCCCCGCCCAGCGTCAGGTTCTCGGTCGGGCGCATGGTCAGTTCGGCCTCGAACCCGCGGATCTTCGACTTGCCCGGGGCGTTCGCGGTTTCCTCGGTGTGGAGGTTGAAGGTCGCGCTCGACGGGTTTGTGTCGACATTGTCGAAATCGATCTGGGTGCCGGTACGGTCCATGATGTAGCCCGCCAGGTTCAGGCGCACGCGGCGATCGAACAGGTCGAGCTTGGCGCCGGCTTCCCAGGCCTTCACTTCCTCGGGATCGAACGGAGCAAAGGTCTGAGAACGGCTGTTGGCACCGCCGGCGCGGTAGCCGGTGGAATACTTGGCGTAGAGGTTGACCCCGTCAGCCGCATCCCAGGCCAGGGTGACCATCGGATCGAACCGGTCCTTGTCGAAGGTAAAGGGATAGTTGACCGCCTTGTTCTGCACCAGGGTCAGCGCACCATCGCGCTTGTCCTTGGTGTAGCGACCGCCCAGCGTCAGGTGAACCTGGTCGGTCGGCGACCAGGTTGCCTGGGCGAAGGCGGCATAGGACTTGGCGTTTGCATGGCTGTCGCGCTGGCGTGACCAGTTTGCGATGTTCCAGGTGGTTGCATCGTTGATGGTATAGGCCGTGCCGTCGGCATTCCACTTGTTGGTCGAAGGCGTGGCGGCGAATTCGCGCACGTTTTCGGTGAAATAGTAGAACCCAACCACGTAATCGAGCTTGTCGATGCCGCCGACGATCTGGAATTCCTGGCTGAACTGGTTCTGCTTGAGGTAGGACAGCGAATAGCGGCTGAAGTTCGCGTTGGGCGCAAAGATCGTGCGGTGCGGGCCGCCCGAATTGTCCCACTGCTCGGTTTCGACCCCGCGCCAGGCGCTGATCGAGCGCAGTTCGAGGCCGGGGGCGACCTTGTACTTCAGCGTCATACCGAAGCCGTGGGTCTTGTCGGTGCTGAGCTGCTGGGGCACGCCGATTTCGGCAACGTCCTGGCGGTCCGAATAGACTTTCACCAGCGGCGAGAGCGGTGCGATGCAGGTGCTGCACACGGTCGAGGTGCCCGACGGGCTGCCCGGCGCGACCAGCTTGAGCGTCACCGGATCGTACTGGCCAACCGTCTTGCCAAGCGGATTGTAGTTGATCAGCTGGCTGTAGTTGGGGGTATTTTCGTCCTTGGCCTGATCGTAGGTCAGGATCGCGGTAAAGCCGTCGATCGGGGTCCACTTGGCCGAAATGCGACCGCCAACCGTGTTGTGATAGTTCCAGCCATATTGCCCGGCGAGCGGGTTCTTCACCGTGGCGTCCTGGTGCTGCATCACCCCATCGACCTTGAAGGCGATGTTGGCGATCGAGGGCAGATCGACGTGGGCTTCGGTGGTGTAGGAGCCATAGTTGCCGACCCCGCCGACCAGACGCCCGCCGAACTCGCCGCTCGGTTCCTTGGTCACGATCGAAACCGCGCCGCCTTCGGTGTTGCGGCCGAACAGGGTGCCCTGCGGCCCGCGCAGAACCTCGATCCGCTGGGCATCGAACAGCGCGGTGTTAAGCCCCTGCTGACGGCCAAGATAGACCCCGTCGACATAGACGCCCACGCCCTGATCGCGCGCGGTCTGGTTGGCATCGAAGGGCACGATCCCGCGGATACCCACGGTCAGCGCCGAATGGCGGGCCTCGAAAGTGGCGACGCGCAGCGATGGCACCGCGCCGTCGGCCAGATCGATCAGGCTCTGCACGTGGCGGTTCTTGATCGCCTCGGGCGCCATCACCGAGATCGCGATCGGGGTGCGCTGCAGGTTGGTTTCGCGCTTGGTCGCGGTAACCACGATTTCGGTCAGACCCGAATGGTCGGCCGCCTGCCCGGCATCCTCGGGGCTCGAGGGCGCTTGCTGATCGCCCGCATCGGCGCTGCCGGTGGCGCCATCGACCAGTATGGCGAGCGGGGTCACCTTGATCGCGGCATTGGCGGCGCTGGCGTTTGCAAGGCAAAGCCCGGCAGCAAGTGCGGCAAGCGAGGTAGCGGAACGGGTATGGATGCGGATCATCGGGTCGGTTCCCTGAACGTTGTCGTTGGTTTCGAACGATGCTGCCCGGGGAGCGCATGAAGCGCGGATGCGAATCGCCCCCTGGCCGGCTTCGCTGCCCCAACTAGGCGCGGCCTGTGTCGCTTCCGCGTAGCTCAGGCGACACGCGGATGACCGTTTTGCGTCAAAGGTGCGGCAAGGCTATTCGAGCCGTGCGGATTCCATCAGCGCCAGCCAATGCTCGCGTGAACTGCCGGAGATGCCGTCCTTGGCCATCGCAGCGAGCAGGAACAGCGAGGTCTTGCCCTGGACCACGCGGTAGATCCCGACCGGCGGATAGCCCGGCGGGCAATCGGTCGATTGGCGCTCGAACGTAATCGAACGGGAATCCTGCGCCAGAACGGTGTAGGTGCCCTTGCAGCGGCGCTGCGATTCGCGGCGGAGCTCCTCCATCCAGCTTTCCGCGCTCGCCACTTTCCGGCCCGGGCTGCGCGCGATGATGACCAGCGCCTCGGTCCAGTCCTTGGCCGAGGCGCCGCGCACCGCGATCACGTCGACCAGATAGTGCGGGTTGGCATTGTTGAACGAAACCATCGCCGGATCGCCCGCTTCAAGCACCTGGTTCAGCTCGGGCGACAGGCGATGATCGAAGGCCAGCTTCTCGGCCAGCACGGGCCCCGCGCCCAACAGCAATAGGGCAGAAAGGAAAATACGCCATTTCATTCCACAATCACTCCCAGTCCCGAATGATATGCGCAATACCGACCGGATTCATGCGTTTTTTGTTTGACCGGAATGTGTCACGGGCCGCTTCGCGGCCGCGCGCAACCGTTCCGTCATATTTCCATCATCAAACCGTCACCAAACGCGCGCATTGGTGACGCTAACGATCGATTCCAGCGCCATGTAGACCATGAACAACACCGTCTCCCTGCTCATCACCTCGCCGCATCCCGGGCTGGTGTCCGACATTGCCAGCAAACGCCCAGGCTGGCGGATCCTTTCCCTTGGAGACGTTCCGCCCAGCAGCCGGCTAGAGGGCAAGGTCTGGGGCTTTATCGACTGGCTCGGCCAATCGATGTCGGGGCTGGAGATGTGCCGCCGTTTGCGCGAGTCCGAGGCAACCCGCGGGGCGCATCTGACAATGGTTCTCGAGGAACCCAGCAGCGAGGCAAAGCGCCGCGCGCTGCTGGCCGGAGCCGACGACTACATGGTAGGTCCGCTTGACGTCACGCGCCTGCTCGAACGGATCGAAAGCCTGGGCGGCGCGCGTCCTTCGGGGCGGCAATTGCTGGTCAACGGCCCGGTCAGCCTCGATCCGGCGGCGCACCAGGTCCGGGTCAATGGCCGGGTTGTGACGATCCGTCCCAACGAATTCCGTCTGCTCGCCCACTTCATCGAACACCCCGACCAGGTCTTTTCGCGCGCCGCGCTGATCGAACGGCTGGGCAAGGACGGCGAAACGATCGACGAGCGCACGGTCGATGTCTGGGTTGGCCGTCTGCGCCGCGCGCTGATCGCCGAGGGAGCGCCCGATCCACTGCGGACCGTGCGCTCGCTGGGCTATGTGATGGATTCAATCGAGGCCTGAATCCGGCGCAAGGCGGCGCATTTCCAGATGCGCCAATCCATCGGGGCTGACCAGCTCGAGCCGGTCCCCGCGCATCCGGTAGTTGAACACCAGATCGGCATCGCGGATGAACAGCTGCCGTTCGTTGACCTCGACCTGCTGGTACACCTCCTCGCGGCCCTGGCGAGCAGGGGTGGTGATGAACTCGCCCTCACCGGTGATTTCCACCCGGTCGCCCCGGGCGATATCGTCAAGCCCGCTCTGGTTCACCACCCGCCATTCGCCGCGCAGGGCCAGCGGCTGAAGCTCACGCGGCATTTCCCCGGCATAGCCCGCGACATAGGCTGCGCGATTGCGCAAACCGTCGACCAGCTTGCCCTCGTCGGAAAACCCCGGCAGCCGCGCCGCCGCGATCCGCTTCGAGAGGCCATCGAGCAGGTGGAAGGCGCCCTTCTTGTCACCGCGATCGTGATAACCGTCGAGCGCGGCATTCATGGTCAGGAATTCGTCAACCAGCAGCTGCGCGGCAACCAGCGGCACCGGCGCCTCACCTTGCGGCTGGGCAACCACGATCGTATCGCTGCCGGCCTTGCCGCTCAGCGCATCGAGATAGCTCAGCGTGCTGGTCAGCAGCGGCTGCCCCGCACCCAAAGCCCCAGCGGGAAGGTTGGCGTGGGCCGCGTCCTTGCCCAGGGTAACGTAGATCCCCCCGCCGTTGCTCGAGAGGAACGCGGTCGAGATCTTCGCGGTGACCGCGCCTTCGGGGGCGCTGGTCATCAGATCGTCGGGCACGCCGAACACCCCGGTGATGCGATAGCCTTCTGGCGGGGTCATCGTGATCACCACATCGTGCGCGACCTCGCTGACCATGTTGTAGAATTCGCGCTCGAACAGCGGCTTGGCCGAATTTGCCGTATCGAGGAAAAACAGGTTGCCTCCGCGTACACTGGAAACATGGGTGGCGAGCGCCGCGTCGAAGTGCACCCCCACCCCGATCGTGGTCAGCCCAACCCCGGCGCGCGATCCGCGTTCGGCCTGGACCATGAATCCCGCCGCACTGGTATTGCCGACATTGGGGTTCTCGTCGGTGAACAGCATGATTCGGGTCTTGCCCTTGCTGTGTTCAAGCTCTTCGAGAGCGACCTCGTAGCCCTTGGCGAGCCCCGCCTCCATCGCGGTGGAGCCTTCGATCTCGATCCCATCGATCGCGCGGGCCAGTTGCTCGCGATTTCCCGAATAGTCGGTCATCGGCAGATGGACCATAGGGGCGCTGCCATAGGTCACGATCGCCAGCCGGTCGCCGGGGCGCAACTTGTCGAGCACCGCGTGCAGCCCCTGCTTGACGTGGGCCATCGGCGTTCCGCTCATCGAGCCCGAACGGTCGACCACCGCGATCAGGCTGATCGGCTCACGCCTGTAGGTATCCGCGTCGATCGCGGAGGCAAAGCCCAGACCGACAAACCAGCGATCCTCCGGACGCAGCGGCAGCGCGGCGGGCATCGCCATGCCGGTCAGGCAGAAGGTCTGACGGCACGGCTTGTCGGTTGGCAAGGTCAGATCGTGCTCGCCCATCAGCCCTTCGAGTGTCAGGTCCGAGGTTTCGGGCAGAAAGCTGCCATCGAGCGAGACCGAGCGGAAATGACGAATGTCCTGCGCCCCGCCCTGCCGCACTGAGGCGGTGACCACGATGTCGTAGCCGGCGCTGTCCTCATCCTCGGTATCCTGGGCGAGCGCCCCGCCCCCGAGCGGCACCCCCGCCACCAGCAGCGCCGCGCAACCGGCCCACATGTTCCTGCGCAACAAGGCAAACCTGGAAACAGACATGACAGCCTCCTCTCCTTTGTCGTGAGTCGCAGGTTATGATGTGATGTTATACCATGCAAATCGTTTCATCGCGCAACCTTCAGCGCTGTCAACACGGCCCGCGCGGCGCAGCTGTGCATCGCACCGAAGCAAGCCTTGCCCCTTTGCCCAAGCGGCGGCATAGGGCGGCCACGAATCTCCCTTGCCTAGCGAAAGGTCCGCCGCATGAAGGTCCGCGTCTTCGTCAGCCTCAAGAACGGAGTGCTCGATCCGCAGGGCCGCGCGATCCACCACGCGATCGAGGGCCTGGGCATCCACGGGATCAAGGATGTGCGCGCCGGCAAGATGATCGAGCTGGAGGTGGACGAGAGCGTCAGCGACGCCCAGCTTGAGGAAATGGCCTCCAAGCTGCTCGCCAACATGGTGATTGAAAACTACCGCATCGAAAGGGTTCAGGCATGAGCTTTCGCAGCGCCGTCATCACCTTTCCCGGCTCCAACTGCGATCGGGACATGGCCGACGCGCTGGAGAAGGTTTCGGGAACCGCGCCGCACCGGGTCTGGCACGGCGATGCCGACCTGCCCTCGGGGCTTGATTTCATCGCCCTGCCCGGCGGCTTTTCCTATGGCGACTACCTGCGCTCGGGCGCAATGGCCGCCCGCAGCCCGGTGATGCAGTCGGTGGTCGCCGCCGCCAACCGCGGCGTGCCGGTGCTGGGGGTGTGCAACGGCTTTCAGGTGCTGACCGAAAGCGGCCTGCTGCCCGGCGCGCTGCTGCGCAACGCCTGCATCACCTTCGTCTGCCGCGAAGTGGGCCTGCGGGTTGAAAACAGCCAGAGCCTGTTCACCGCGGGCTATGCCCAGGGGCAGGAAATCGTGATCCCGGTTGCGCACCACGATGGCAATTATTTCGCCGACGATGCCACGCTCGACAGGCTGGAGGGCGATGGCCGGGTGGCCTTCCGCTATACCGAAGAGGTCAACGGTTCAGCCCGCCAGATCGCCGGGGTGCTCAACGCTTCGGGCAACGTGCTGGGCATGATGCCCCACCCCGAACGGATGATCGAACCCGAACAGGGCGGCACCGACGGC
Source organism: Novosphingobium sp. (assembly GCA_024236215.1). GTDB lineage: Bacteria > Pseudomonadota > Alphaproteobacteria > Sphingomonadales > Sphingomonadaceae > Novosphingobium. The sequence goes on along the minus strand of JACKKX010000002.1, from coordinate 151,865 downwards.
CGTGCGCTGTTCGAAAGCGCTGTGAAGGGCCTGGTGGGGGCCTAGACTTTAGCTGTTGGCGGCCCGGCTCAGGCTGGGTTTGCCGAACAGGCCCCGTGCCTCGTTCGCGCCCATCGGACGGCCGAAGTAGTAACCCTGGATCTTGCGGCAGCCAAGCTGGCGGATCAGTTCGAGTTCGCGCTCGGTCTCGACCCCTTCAGCGGTGGTCGACATTTCTAGGCTTTCCGCCATCGCCACCACGGCGCGGATGATTGCCAGGCTTTCGCGATTTCCGGTGGCCGCGCCCTGGACGAAGCTGCGATCGACCTTGATGGTCGAGAAACGCAGGTTGCGGATATAGGCGAGCGAGGAATAGCCGGTGCCGAAATCGTCGAGCGCGATTCCGCAGCCCAATGACATGATCTGCTCGAGCGCGGCGCGGGCCGTACCGGCATCGCGCACGAAAATCGATTCGGTCACCTCGATCTCCAGCCGCTGGGCTGGAAGTCCGCTCATGGAGAGCGCGCCGACCACGCTGGGGATGAAGCCTGGATCGAGCAGCTGCTCGCCCGAGACGTTGACCGCGACCTTTACGTTTTCCGGCCAGCGTGCGGCTTCCTTGCACGCCTCGCGCAGCACCCATTCGCCGATCGGAACGATCAACCGGGTATCTTCGGCCAACGGGATGAATTTGACCGGGCTGACCATGCCGTGCTCTTCGCTGTTCCAGCGCAGCAAGGCCTCGAAGCTGACGATCTGTTCGTCGTTGGCATCGACCACCGGCTGGTAGTTGAGCACGAATTCGTTGTTTTCGAGCGCCTGGCGCAGCGAAAATTCCAGCTTGCGGCGCTCTTCTGCATGGGCGTGGAGCGACGGTTCATAGCCGCAATGCGTCCCGCCGCCCTCTTCCTTGGCGCGATAAAGCGCCAGGTCGGCGTTGCGCATCAGCGTTTCGACCGTCTTGCCATCGCGCGGACCAACCGCCGAGCCGACGCTGGCGCCGATATAGAGGGTGTGGTGATCGACCTCATAGGGGCGCGAAAGCCGGTCGATCACCGCATGGGCAACCCGTTCGACCCGGGTGTGGTCCGAAGCATCGCGCATCACGATGGCGAATTCGTCGCCGCCCAGACGCCCGATCAGCTCGTTGTCCGAAACGATGGTCTTGAGCCGTTCGGAAACCCGGGCCAGCAGCTGGTCGCCGACCAGGTGGCCAAGGGTATCGTTGACGGCCTTGAAGCGATCGAGGTCGATCATCATGAAGGCGCAGCGCGAACGCCACTGTTCGGCATAGCGCATCGCCTCGCCCAGTGCCTCGGTCACCATCATGCGATTGGGCAGACCGGTCAGCGTATCATACCGCGCCATGTGAGCGATTTTCTCGCTCGATTCGCGTTGCTCGGTCACGTCGGAGCCGACCCCGCGGAACCCGTCGAAGTTGCCGTGTTCATCCAGCTTGGGGGTGCCCGAAAGCTCCCACCAGCGCTGCTGGCCGTTGATCGTCACCCGCACCAGCAGGTTGGAGAAATTCTCGCGCCGTTTGAGCCGTTCGGCCAGATCATGCAGGCTCGAGGGGAACTGGCCGGTTTCCCAGGCCGGTCCCGCGATCAGCTGGATGAAAGGCTTACCGTCGATCTCATCGGGCTGCTTGCCCAGGGCAAAGGCGAAGCGGGGGCTAACCGAGCGGACCCGGCGCGAGGTATCGATCTGCCACAGCCAGTCGGCCTCGCCTTCCTCGAACTCACGCAGCAGCAGCGAAACGACCTCGTTGCGTTCGGCCATGCCGGCCTCGGCAATGCGGGCGGTGAGGAAGGAGCGGGCGTTCTCGACCGCGCCCAGCGCAACCACCGCGACGAACACGATGGTCAGCAGCACCATTTCATAGGCCCCGCCAAACAGGAAGCTGACAAGCGCGCTGCCCCCGACGATCCCGGCGAACAGCAGGTTGCCCAGCGGCACCGCTGGGAGCAGTACCGCCGATGCGGTCATCAGCATCGCCGCTATCGCCCACAGCTCAAGTCGGACCGACCCATCACCAAAGAAGGGGAACACCCCGATCGGCGCAACCCAGACCAGCGCGGTCACGATCGAGCTCACCGCTTGCCGGTTGACCTCGTCGCGTGACATCCGCCGCTTGTCGGCATCGCCAAGCGTCTTGTCGATCCGCGCGCCGTAATACAGGGTCGCGCCCAGCACCGCCACCCAGCCAAGCAAGGCAGCGATGTGGATCGACCCGAAGCACAGCCGCACCACGCCCAGCGCGGCGATGGCGTGGGCAAAAATGCGCACCTGGGTAACCTTGGCCAGGCTGGAATATTGCAGCCCGCGCAGCCGGGCCCAATCGCCGTCTTCGGGATCGGCAAGGCCAAGCACTGCCATGGTGGGCAGCTCGCGCGGCAGACTCGAGGGCGCAGGGTTCTTTGTCACCCCCGCGCATTACCCCCGAAATCCTTAGCGCCGCGTAAAGGTTAAGCCGGAAATTCGATCCCGTAGCGGCTAGTCTAGCTGCGTACGCGCCCTTTCCCAGTTACGCCCATCGAATGTCTTGATCGAATACTTGGGCAAGGCCTCCTGATCGAGACAGCGGAAATTGACGCTCCAGCAATTGGGGTGCGAGCGCGGCTGGTAGAAACTCTTGATCCCGCAGATGGCACAGAACAAATGTTCGGCCGCACCGGTGCCGAAGCGGTAGCTAACCAGCGAATCCTTACCGGAAGCAAGGGTGAAGTTCCCGCGCGGGACGTTGAGATGCAGGTAACCGGTCTTCGCACAGATCGAGCAGTTGCAGTCGAGCAGCTCGACCGTCTCGGCCACTTCGGCCTCAAAGCGCACCGCGCCGCAGTGGCAGCCGCCCGCGATCCTCATTCGACCGTCACCGACTTGGCCAGATTCCTGGGCTGGTCGACGTCCGTCCCCTTCACGCAGGCCACATGATAGGCCAGCAGCTGCACCGGGACGGCATAGACCAGCGGCGCGATCAGCGGGTGGACCTTGGGCATCTCGATCGTCGCGAGGCAGCCCTCGCCGGCCTCGTCCAGCCCTTCGCGGTCGGAAATCAGCACGATCTTGCCGCCGCGCGCGCGCACTTCCTGCATGTTGCTGACGGTCTTTTCAAACAGCGGCCCGCTGGGCGCCAGCACGATCACCGGCACCGCCTCGTCGATCAGCGCAATAGGTCCGTGCTTCATCTCACCTGATGCATAACCTTCTGCATGAATGTAACTGATTTCTTTCAGTTTTAGCGCACCCTCCAGCGCCAGTGGATAGTCCTGCCCGCGCCCCAGGTAGAGCACGTCGCGCGCCGGGGCGACAAGGTGCGCCATGGCCGCGATCTGATCGTCATGGGCCAGCGCCGCGTTGAGGCTTGCCGGCGCTTCGAGCAGGTGCTTGACCACCTCGGCCTCGGCTGCACGGTCCATCCGTCCACGCTTAACCGCCATGTGCGCGGCGAGCGCAGCAAGTACCGCCAGCTGACAGGTGAAGGCCTTGGTCGAGGCGACGCCTATTTCTGGCCCGGCGTGCGTTGGCAGCAGCAGATCGGCCTCGCGCGCCATCGAGCTGGTGGGGACGTTGATTACCACCGCGATGGTCTGACCCTGCGCCCTGCAATGGCGCAGCGCCGCGAGCGTATCGGCGGTTTCCCCGCTCTGCGAGATGAACAGCGACAGCCCGCCCGGCTCCATCACCGGCTCGCGGTAGCGAAACTCGCTGGCGAAATCGATATCGGCGGGCAGCCGGGCGAACTGCTCGAACCAGTACTTGGCGACCATCCCGGCGTAATAGCTCGTCCCACAGGCGACGATGGTAACGCGGTTGATGCTCGAAAGATCGAAATCGAACTGCGGCAATGCGACCGACTGGTCGACCTGGCGGATGTAGCTGCGCAAGGTCTGCGCCACCACGGTCGGCTGCTCGAAGATCTCCTTCTGCATGAAGTGGCGGTAATTGCCTTTCTCGATCTCCGCCGCCGAAGCGCCCGAAGTGGTAACCTCGCGTTCGACCGGGTTGTTGTCCTTGTCGAAGATCTTTGCGCCGTCGCGGGTCACTACCGCCCAGTCACCCTCATCAAGGTAGGCGATCTTCTGGGTCAGCGGGGCCAGCGCCAGCGCGTCGGAGCCGAGGTAGGTCTCCCCATCGCCGAACCCCAGCACCAGCGGCGAACCGAGCCGCGCACCGATCAGCATGTCGGGATGGTCCTTGAAGACAATCGCCAGGGCGAAGGCCCCGCGCAGCTGCGGCAGCACGGCCTTGACCGCCTCCTCGGGGCTCTTGCCAGCCTCGACCTGTTCGGACAGCAGGTGCGCGACCACTTCGGTATCGGTGTCGCTTTCGAACACCCGGCCGCGCGCGCCCAGCGAATCCTTGAGCTGGCGGAAATTCTCGATGATCCCGTTGTGGACCAGCGCCAGCACTTCGGTGGCATGGGGATGGGCATTGGCCGCGGTGGGCGCGCCGTGGGTGGCCCAGCGGGTGTGAGCGATGCCGGTGGTGCCGGGCGCGGGATCGCGCGCCAGTTCGCGCACCAGGGCGATCAGTTTGCCCGGCGCGCGGCGGCGGATCAGCTGCCCGTTATCGGCCGTGCAAACCCCCGCGCTGTCATAGCCGCGGTATTCCATCCGCCTGAGGCCATCGACCAGCCGGTCCGCCACCTGTTCCTTGCCGACGATGCCGATAATGCCGCACATGGGAAAATGCCTTCGCTAGAGGGTATAGGGGACCCGGATACCCGGCATGGCTACCGGGAAATCCTTGGTATTTCGTGTAATCAAGATCCGCCCGGTGACCTGCGCCGAAGCCAGGACAACCGCGTTCTCGGGGCTGAGCCCTGGGCGCAGGCCGCAGAGCTGGGCTGCGCTGGCCGCGATTTCCTCGCTGAGCTCGATCACACCAAAGTGCGAGAGAAAGCGCTCCGCACGCTGCGCATCGTCGGGCTGGGCACGACACATCACCGCCAGCCAGGTCAACCGGCTGATGTAGCGCTGGTGATAGCGCAACAGTTCGGCTCCCGCAGCGGGGTGCCCCTCAAGTGCATCGAGCAGCACCGGGGCATCAAAGGCAGCACCGCTCATTTACCCGCCTTGCGATCTGCCCAGATGCCGAAAAAACTCTCGATCCCCTGTTGCTCGATCCCGCGGCGATGCTCCTGCACCGCCTCACGCAGCACCGAAGCACGCGACTTGCCCTGCTCTGCAGCGCGGGCATCGAGCCATTTGATGTCTTCATCGGGCAGATCGGCGAGGATGCGAGGCACTGATATATTGATATCATATCATGATATCGTGTCAATCGCCTTGCGCCTCGATCGACTAGGCTAGGCCACGATCCCCAGCCCCGCCGCGCCGAGTAGGCCGAGCAGAACCAGCGCGCCGAACTGGTGCTGGCGGTGATCCGCCCGCTCAAACCCCGCCCAGTCCCCCGCCTCGGCGCGTTCGAGCCGGACCTTGACCAGCCAGATGCAATAGAGGTTGGCGATGATCGCCACGGCAGCGCAAGCCAGCTTGGCTGCGAACAGGCCGCCTGATGGCATTTGCCCAAGCAGCGCGGCCCCGCTCACGGCGACCGCGATCAGCAGCGGCAGCTCCACTACCAGATCGACCTTCCAGTGCAGCCGAGCGAGGATCAGCTCCTTGTCGCGTCCTTGCCCCAGCAGCGCGCGCTCGAACAGGGCCTCGACCAGAACGGTGCCGATCCAGGCCCCGGCAAGAATGGCGTGAAGCGTGGCAAGCATTGTCTCGGCTCCTTGTGAACCTATTTGAGCAGCCGCCGCAGCGCGTGGTTGCTGGGGCGCTCGAGCAGGTGGAAACTGGCGATCGCGACACCAACGGCCAGCAGCACCGCGACCGAGGTTACTGCGATCCCAAGCGGATCGGGCCCAAAGGGATGGATCAGGCGGTTGAACAGCTCAAGCACATAGGGGTGCAGGAGATAGAGCGAGTAGCTCGCGTCCCCGATCAGTAGCAGCCACGCCGGCCAGCGTACCGCTCCATCGAGCCGCAGCAGCGCCAGCAGCAAGACCACACCCAGCGCCCCGTTCCAGGGGAACGCCCCGCCAAGCCGCGGCCCCAGCCCGAACACAAATGCGGCGAGACAGGCAATCGCCACGGGCCCGGCCAGCACTGCGGGTGCAGACCGCAAGCCGTGGCCCGCCAGCCGCCAGACGTACCAGGCGAAAATCCCGCAAATGAAGTTGAGCAGGATCGGGCTGGTCCAGAACTCGAAGGCAAAGCCCAGTCCGGCCAGCCATGGCCGCGCCAGGATTGCGCCGCCGAGCATCGCCAGGGCCAGCAGCGGTGCGCGGCGCCCGCCGAGCGCGAGGGCCAGCGCGAAGACCGCGTAGAAAAAGGCTTCGTAGTTCAGGGTCCAGCCCAGAAACAGCAGAGGGAAACTCTCCCCGTCGGCCCGCAGGTAGGGGACGAACAACAGCGAGCGCAGCAGGTTGTCCAGACTCGGAACGGTCGAGGGGACCAGCGCGGGCACGGCCAGAGCCACCGCGAAGATCCCCAGCGTTGCGGTCCAATAGAGCGGGATCACCCGGAACGCGCGCTTGAGCAGGAACCATTCGGGATCGACCGCGGCGGCATGGCAGATAATGAAGCCCGACAGGACGAAGAACAGCTCCACCCCGAAGCTGGCGATACCGGTCCAGTTGCAGTGGAACAGCACCACCGCGAGCGCGGCCACGGCGCGCAGGACCTGGAGCGAATCCATCCGCCTGGGCCGCTCGACCGCGGGAGCAGGCGCGTCCATCGTCAGCCCTTCCTCTCGGCCGCCTTCTTCTTTTTCATCGCATCGTGAAAGCGATCGGCCCAGCCGGGTTTGACCAGCTGTTCGGCGCGCACGATCCTGAGTTCGCCGTCCATCACGTCGCGGGTTACCGCACTGCCCGCGCCGACGATCGCATCGGCCCCGATCTTCACCGGAGCAACCAGCGCCGAGTTGGAGCCGATGAAGGCGCGCGCGCCGATCACGGTCTTGTGCTTGAAATAGCCGTCATAATTGCAGGTGATGGTCCCGGCGCCGATATTGGCGCCCTCGCCCACCTCGGCATCGCCGATGTAGGACAGGTGGTTGGCCTTGGCGCCCTTGCCCAGCACTGCCTTCTTGACCTCGACGAAATTGCCGACCTTGGCCTTTTCTTGCAGCACCGCGCCAGGGCGAAGCCGGGCAAAGGGGCCAACCTCTACCCCACTGGCAAGGCTTGCTCCCTCGATGTGGCAGTTGGCTCGGATTTTCACCCTATCGGCAATACTGACGCCGGGGCCGAAGAACACGTTGGGTTCAATCAGCACGTCGCGCCCCACCGCAGTATCCCAGGCGAACCACACCATTTCCGGCGCGATCAGCGTGGCGCCATCGTCCATCGCGGCGCGGCGACGACGCATCTGCCAGCGCCCCTCGGCCTCGGCCAGTTCGGCACGCGAATTGATCCCGTCTACTTCGTGCGGATCGCCCGCCACCACAACCGCGCAGGGTCTGCCATCGGCCAGCGCGATGTTCACCGCATCGGGCAGATAGTATTCGCCCGCCGCGTTATCGTTGCCGACCTTGGCGAGTAGCGCGAACAGGTCTGCGCCGCGCGCCGCCATCAGGCCCGAATTGCACAGCCGGCAAGCGCGCTCGGCCTCGCTGGCGTCCTTGTGCTCGACCATCTTCACGATCCGGTCGCCATCGGCGATGACCCGCCCGTATTGCAGCGTATCGGCGGGCTCAAACCCCAGCACCACCACGGCGGGATTGTCCGCGCCGTGCAGCCGCGCGATCATCGCCCGCATGGTCGCTGCCGTCACGAAGGGTACGTCGCCGTAAAGCACCAATACGTCGCCATCGAACCCGGCCAGCGCGGCCTGGGCCTGCTGGACGGCATGGCCGGTCCCCAGCTGCGGCTCCTGCAGGGCGATCGCGGCGCGGCTGCCCAGTTGCGCCTCAAGTTGCTCGCGCCCGTGCCCTGCGACTACCACCGTGCGGGCAGGGTTCAGTTCAGCGGCGCTCGCCAGAAGGTGCTCGATCATCGGCAGACCGGCGATCGGATGCAGCACCTTGTGCAGATCGCTTTTCATGCGGGTGCCCTTGCCCGCGGCAAGGACGATCACGGCGAGGGGCGCTTGCGAACTCATGGTTAAGCCCCATGCCACCAAATGCTTGCCGATTCCACAACCTGCGTGCCAAGGGCGCGGGCGATGACCATTCCCTTCGATATCGTCGGCTTCGATCTTGACGGAACCCTGCTCGACACCTCGCGTGACCTTGGTGTCGCGCTTAACCATGCGCTGGGTACCATCGGACGCCCCGCAGTGCCCTATGAGCAGGTGCGCAGCCTGATCGGCGGCGGCTCGGGGCTGATGCTGCACCGGGCACTGGCTCTGACCGGCGGCGAGGAAGGGATCGATTTCGAGGCGCTGCGCCTTGTCCTGGTGCAGTATTACGGCGCCAACATCGCCCATCACACCGCGCTGTTTCCCGGCGGCGCAGAAATGCTGAACCAGCTGGAAGCGCTTGGCGCGAAGCTGGCGGTGGTAACCAACAAGCCCCACCACCTGGCGGTGCGGCTGTTTGACGAACTGGGCCTGTCGCACCGCTTCGCCGCGATCATCGGCGGAGGCACCTACCCGCTCAAGCCCGCTCCCGATGCGCTCCATGCCATGGTGGAACAGTGCGGCGGCGGACGCGCGGCCTTCGTAGGCGATACCACCTTCGATACCCGCGCCGCGAAGGCCGCAGACATGCCCTGCGTGGCTGTCAGCTTCGGCTTCATCGACGCGCCGGCGCACCAATTGGGCGCAGATGCGGTGATCGACCATTTCGACGAATTGGTACCGGCGCTCGCCCGGCTTTGAGGCATCCCGATCGCGATTCGGCGGCGGAAGCGGGCATCATGGGCAACAGGCGGCACCCCCGCCTGTGTCCTGCCCCTACGGAAAGGCGGCTGGGCCTCTAGGAGGTTGAATGCTGCGCCGCAACGTGCCATCGAGCGCGCGCTTCCCCCGGGATTGAGCCAATCCAGACGGAGATTTTCCCATGACGATTTCATTCAAGGACCGTGTCGCGATCGTAACCGGAGCTGGCGGCGGCCTGGGCCGTGCCTATGCGCTTGAACTTGCCCGGCGCGGAGCAAAGGTCGTGGTCAACGATCTGGGCGGATCGCGCGACGGCACCGGCCATTCCGACGCAGCGCTCAAGGTGGTTGAAGAGATCGAGGCTGCGGGCGGTGAGGCGATGTCCAACGGCGGTTCGGTTACCGAATACGAGCAGATGGTCGAAATGGTTGCCCGCGCCAAGGAAAAGTGGGGCGGGGTCCACGTCCTGATCAACAACGCCGGAATCCTCCGCGACAAGAGCTTCGCCAAAATGGAGATGGCGGACTGGAAGCTGGTGGTCGACGTGCACCTCAACGGCGCAGCCAACTGCACCAAGGCAGTGTGGGATACCATGCGCGAGCAGGCCTATGGCCGCATCCTGATGACCGCCAGCAGCACCGGGCTTTACGGCAATTTCGGCCAGGCCAATTACGGCGCGGCCAAGCTGGGGCTGGCCGGCTTCACCAAGACGCTCCACCTCGAAGGCGCCAAGTACAACATCCGCGTCAACACCCTGGCGCCCGTGGCCGGCACCCGAATGACCGAGGATCTCGGCATGCCCGAAGCCTTCTTCAACGCGCTTGCACCCGAGAACGTTGCGCCGATGGCGCTCTATCTCGTCAGCGAAGATGCGCCGACCAACATGATCTGCGGCGCGGGCGCGGGCGCATTCCATGCCGCCTATGTCACGCTGACCCCCGGCGTTGCCTTGCCGGCCGATGAGCGCACCCCCGAAGGTGTCGCCGCGCACTGGGCCCAGATCATCGACCGCACCGGCGAAATCGTTCCCCAGTCGGGCGGCGAACAAAGCCAGGTGGTGATGGCGGCGCTGGCCAGGATCGGCGGGCTGGGCTGATCACTACTGTATTGACACAGTAATACACATCGGGCATTCCTTCCCTATCACAGGGGAGAATGCCCGATGTATACCGAATCCGATCTGCAAAGCGCCGTTGCTGCGGGCGTACTGAGCCACGAGGCGGCCGAAGCCCTGCGCGCCCATGCCGCCGGGCTGCGCACCGCGCCCGTGGCCGATGAAGAACACTTCCGCCTGATCACCGGTTTCAACGATATTTTCGTGACCATCGCCGCGGTACTGCTGATGGTCGCCTGCGCCGGGATCGGCAACGCCATTGCTCCGGGGATCGCCGGGTTGCTGGTTGCCGCCTCGGCCTGGCTGATGGCGGAATTCTTCACCCGCCAGCGCCGCATGGCGCTGCCTTCGATCGTACTGCTGCTGGCCTTCGTGGGCGGGGTTGCCGCGATCCCGATCAACATCCTGGCCGAAACCAATCCGCATCTGCCCGATCGCGTCGAAGCGTTGATGGGCGCGGGTATCGGCCTCGGCGCGGCAGCCGCAGCCTGGGCGCACTGGCGCCGTTTCATGGTGCCGATCACCGTGGCGGCGGGAACCGGAGCGCTGGTCCTGACCGTTCTGGCTCTGATCGTTGCCGCGATCGCGCCGATCTTCAATAGCAACGAGGAGCGGATCATGCTGCCGCTGACGTTCCTCGCGGGCTGCGGAGTGTTTGGTTACGCGATGCGCTGGGACATGACCGATCGGGCCCGCGAAACCCGCCGCAGCGACGTTGCCTTTTGGCTCCACCTGCTCGCCGCGCCGATGATCGCCCACCCGCTGTTCCACTGGCTGGGAGTGACCGGGGGTGAGAATATCGGTGCCGGTGCGGCCCTGGGGGTGCTGGTGATCTATGTCGCGATGGGGCTGGTGGCTCTGGCGGTCGATCGCCGCGCTCTGCTGGTTTCGGCGCTGGCCTATGTGCTGATCGCGATGACCTGGCTGTTCCGCACTTTCGGCGTGGTTGAACTCAACGTCGCGATTACCGGGCTGGTGATCGGTTCGGCACTGCTTTCGCTGTCTGCCTTCTGGGGGCCGATCCGCCACGCGGTGGTCGAACGGCTGCCCGGTTCGCTTCAGGCCAGGCTGCCGATGGCACCCGCGCGCGCCTAAGGATAGGGCAACTATCCAGGCAAGGCCCTCGGGTTCGTCCCGGGGGCCTTCTTCTTACTCCTCAACCAACTTGAGCAACTTGCGTTCGAGCGGGAACAGCACCCCCGCCAGCTCGTGCCCGCGCTTGAGCACTTGGCCCAGTTCGCCATAAAGCGCCCACATTCCCTGCTTGCCGCGCAGCGCTGGGCGCTTTTCGATCCGCGCATTGGGATAGTCCGCCGCGCGGCGATAGGCGCAGAACACCGCCGCATCCTTGCCGAAATCCATCGCATAGTCGCGCCATTCGCCCTCCGCGACCATCCGCCCGTAAAGGTCGAGGATGCGCATCAGTTCGTCGCGCTCGAAGGCGGTCTGGGCCGCGCGGGCCGCGTTGAGGGGAAACGGGGTGACCTGCCCGCTCAAGCGGACTTCTTGCCCTGGGGTTTGCGCCCGGCCGATTGCCGCGCGGCCGCCGCATCGCGTTCTTCGAGCAGTTCGGCAATGCGCTTCTGCATGGCGACCATTTCACATTGGAGGATTTCCAGCTTCTGCGTCGCTGGATCGAACCGCTCGCTGCACGGCGTGCCATAGGGCACGAATTCCTGCGTCTCGGGCGAAACCGCAACCGGGATCGGCTTGGCGGGAATGCCGACCATCGTCGCGCCCTCGGGCACATCCTTGGTCACCACCGCGTTCGCCCCGATGCGCGCGCCCGCGCCGACATCGACCGGGCCGAGGATCGCGGCACCAAGGCTGATGATCACGTCATCGCCGATGGTCGGGTGGCGCTTGCCGCCCTCACCGTTGGTCGGGTTGGTACCGCCCAGGGTCGAGCCCTGGTACATGGTGACGTTGTCACCGATTTCCGCGGTCTCCCCGATCACAACGAAGCCGTGGTCGATGAAGAAATTGCGCCCGATGGTCGCACCGGGGTGGATGTCGATGCAGGTCATGAACCGCGAGAGGTGATTGACCAGCCGGGCGAGGAAGAACATTCGCATCCGGAACAGGCCGTGCGCCACCCGGTGGAAGCCCATCGCCCAGACCCCGGGATAGAGCAGCACTTCCCAGCGCGAACGCGGGGCCGGATCGCGCGCGACGATCGAGTCGATGTAGCTGATCAGGCGTAGCGGCATCGTTCTCCCCTTGTCCCATGCCCGGGACGCTAAAGCAAGCGCGGCTCGCTGGGCCCCTGCACCGCTTCCAGCGCATCGCGCCAGATCGAAAGCGTGGGCGCCTGCTTGCGCTCGAGACTCAAGCGATCGATCGCCGCGACCAGCCGCTCAACCCCCATGTGAGAACGCTCAAGGCGCGGGACAAGATAGGCACTCGCATCGGGGCCCAGCGGCAGCCCGCGCTGCTCGGCATGGAGAGCGATCAGTTCGGCCAGCATGGCATCGTCGGGCACGCCGATTTCAAGATGCAAAGCCGCCCCCAGCCGCGAGGCGAGATCGGGCAAGGCAACATTCCATTCCCCCTGCCCCGAATGCACCAGCAGCAAGGGCGTGGCGCTTTCCTGCGCCCGGTTCCAGCGATGGAACAGCTCGGTCTCGTCCAGGTTGCCCGCATCGTCGATCGCCTCGCCCGCGCCGCTTTCGGCAAACCAGCGGGCGATCAGCGATTTGCCCGAACGCGGCGGCCCCGAAAGCACGGCAGTGCGAAACGGCCATGACGCAGCGACGGCCATTGCTTCGATTGGCGCGCGATTGGCCGCGCCCAGCACTATCCGCGAAGCCGATCCGGCCCCGCCCGGCGCGAGGGGAAGCGCGATCTGGCCCATTGCTCGCCTCAGCGCCTGATTGACAGGGCGTTGTTGCCCACGGTCACCCGCCAGCCCCGCGCGCGCAGCGCATCGGCCAGCACGGACAGCTCACCGGCGTAGGTCACCCGCATCAGCGAGGTCCCACCCATCGCCAGGCTGGTGGTGCTGGCGCCCTGCACTCCCGGCGCGCCGCGCACCGCACCCAGCGCGGCATCGACCGCGGCGGCATCGGGCGAGGCGAACTGGACGGTGAAGGTGTTGATCGTCACCGGAGGCGGTGCGACGGTGGGGGTTGCAGTGGGGGCGGCCTGCGTGGCTTCGGCCTTGGGCGCCGCCGCCTGCCCTTGAGCGATCAGTGCCGCCAGCGCAGGATCGATCTGAAGCCTGACGTTGAGCGTGGCATCGGGCTTGAGCAATCCATCGGCCAAGGCCTTGCCATAGATCTGGTCAAGCCGCGCAACCGCTGCATCGAGCATCGCGGGAACCCCGGCCTCGTCGTTGGCGCTCATCGTGAAGCTGGCGAGGAAGGTGTTGTCCGGACCGTAGCGCGCGGTGAATGTTCCCCGCACCGGTCCGCCGGGCCATTGCCGTTCGAGCCGGGCCTCGGGCACGATCACGTCGGCGGCGCCGAACTGATCGAGCACACCGCGCCACCAGGCCCGGCTGCGCCGGCTCGGCTGCCCGGCGGTGAGCAGAAGCGAGTCTCCGCCCGAGCCGCTGGGGCGCACATAGTCGATCGTGCTGGCATCGGCGCGGAAGCCCGCCCAGGCCTTTTGCCAGGGGCTGCGCACTTCGAACACCTGCGCCGCGCCGCCCGAATAGAGCACCGGGATCACCAGCAGCGGCGCCGAACGCTGGACCGATCCCGAGCCGAGATACTGCCCGGCGCGGGCCCGATCGAATACGACGCCCACGGTGGCGATATAACGGTGCGGACCGATCTGTTCGCGCTCGATCATCACGGCGGAGACCATCGACTGGATCTGGCCATCGGCCATTACCGGGCCGCCCGCCTTGGCCCAGGCGAGCTTGGCGGCTTCCTCCCAGCCCCTGTAACGCGCTTCCTCACCCGTCTTGCCGGTGACGTTGACCTGCACCCCGTGGATCGCAATGTCACTGGTTGTGGCGACTGGCTGAATTCCGCGCTCGCCTTCGACCTGCGCGACCAGCTGATGCGCCGCAAGCGCCAGGGCTGCGGCAAGCGCCAGCCCGCCCAGCAGCAATGCCGCAGGGCCCGGGCGGCGCATCGGGGCGAGGGAAAGGAAAGTCGCTGGCGTCATCGGGGAAAACCGATGGCCTTTTGCCCAAATGGCAATGGAAATCCAAGCCGGAAAGCGTTAGGCGCGGCACCAATGCCCAACAATCCGCCTTCCAAGAGCTATTCCTACGAACAGGCCGGGGTCTCGATCGCCGCAGGTAACGCGCTGGTCAAGGCGATCGGTCCGCTGGCCCGGTCCACCGCGCGCGCCGGCGCAGATGCCGAACTGGGCGGTTTCGGGGGCTTCTTCGATCTTCGCGCGGCGGGTTACAAGGATCCGCTGCTTGTGGCGGGCAACGATGGCGTCGGCACCAAGGTCAAGCTCGCGATCGATCATGATCGGCACGATGCGATCGGGATCGATTTGGTGGCGATGTGCGTCAACGATCTGATCGTCCAGGGCGCCGAGCCACTGTTCTTCCTCGACTATTTCGCCACCGGCAAGCTCGACAATGGCGTTGCCGAGCGGGTGGTGGCCGGGATTGCCGATGGCTGCAAACTCGCGGGCTGCGCGCTGATCGGCGGCGAGACGGCCGAGATGCCGGGGATGTATGCGCCGGGCGACTATGATCTGGCGGGCTTCTGCGTCGGCGCGGTCGAACGCGGCGAGCAACTGACCGGAAGCACGGTGGCGGTGGGCGACGTGTTGCTGGGCCTCGAAAGCTCGGGCGTCCATTCCAACGGCTATTCGCTGGTTCGCCGTCTGGCCGCCGATATGGGCTGGAAGCTGGATCGCCCGGCACTGTTCGATCCCGACCGTCTGTTGATCGACACCCTGATCGAACCGACCCGGATCTACGTGAAAAGCCTGCTGCCGTTCATTCGCGCCGGACGCATTCATGCCCTGGCCCATATCACCGGCGGCGGTCTGCTTGAAAACGTGCCGCGGGTGCTGCCCGAGGGGCTCCACGCCCGGATCGACGCCGGAGCCTGGCCGCAGCCCCGGCTGATGGCCTTCCTCCAGGCCCAGGGCAATATCGAACCCGCCGAGATGGCACGCACCTTCAACTGCGGGATCGGTATGGTCCTGGCGGTTGCTGCGGACGAAGTCGCCAGCCTTCAGACCGACCTCGAGGCTGCGGGGGAAAAGGTCCATGTGATCGGTGCGATCGAGGCAGGCCAGCGCGGCTGCACTGTGCAAGGTGGGGCCGAGGACTGGTCTGCCCGCGCAGTCTGGGAGGCCGTGCACCTTGCCTGAAAAGGCCAGGGTCGCCGTGCTCATTTCGGGCAGCGGCACCAATATGGCCGCGCTGCTCTACGCCTCGCGGGCGCAGGGCTGCCCCTATGAAATCGTGCTGGTCGCCAGCAACAACCCCGATGCCGGCGGCCTGAAGCTGGCCGAAGCCGAAGGCGTGCCCACCTTCTGCCTGCCGCACAAAGGCATGGCCCGCGCCGATCATGACATGGCTATGGACGCGGCGATTCGCGCCAGCGGGGCGCAATGGGTTGCGCTGGCGGGCTACATGCGCATCCTCACCCCGGACTTCGTTGCCGGATGGGACGGACGGATGGTCAACATCCACCCCTCGCTGCTGCCCAAGTACAAGGGGCTGCACACCCACGAACGCGCGCTGGAGGCAGGAGATAGCCACGGCGGCTGCACCGTCCATCTCGTCACCGCCGAGCTTGATGACGGGCCAGTACTAGGCCAGACGCCGGTGGCCATCGTTCCTGGCGATACGGCCGATAGCCTGGCCGCGCGGGTGCTGATCGCCGAGCATCAGCTCTATTCACGCTGCCTTGCCGCGCTGGTCGCCCGCGAGACCTCGCCCGAGTGGCTGACTGGACAGGTGCGGGCCCATGCCCTTGCCCTGCCCGATGCCGACGAGGTGCTGAGCCACGGCATGGCCTGCTTCGGGATCGTCAAGGGCAAGAAGTTTGCCTATGTCGCCAGCGATCACCATGGCGACGGCAGGCACGCCCTGCTGGTTAAGATCAGCGGCGCCGACGAGCAGGCCCAGCTGATCGAAAACGATCCCGCGCGCTATTACCGCCCGGCCTATTTCGGCGATGGCTGGATCGCGATCCGGCTCGATCTGGGCGATACCGACTGGGACGCGATCGCTGCCTGGCTGGCGCGCAGCTGGCGCAGCGTCGCACCGAAAAAGCTCACCACACTGATCGACGCAGCGGACGCGTTCTAGATCTCGCTGCCGTCGACCATCGGCCGCGCCTCGCGCGTGCCACGATAGCGCACCGCCGGGTCCATCGGATCGCCCGCGATCAGTACCCAATCGTCGTGTACCTCGATCAGTGTACCGACAAAGGGAAAGCCCTCCATCGTGCTGACGCGAAAGCTCACCGTGTCGCCCGCCTTGAAGCTGGCTGGTTCAAAATTGAACGCAAACGGGCAATCCTCGCCCTCGCCGCCCATGCCTTTCATCGCCGTCCTCCTTTGGGCGCAACATAGGGCTGGAAATCGCAAAGGAAAGCGGCAGGATCGATGCGATGCTGCGTGACTTCACTTCGACCGCGACGGTGGTGATCTTCCTGTTCGAGCTGGCGGTGCTGCTGCGCGCGATGCTGCGCCCCTTGCGCGAACCGGCATCGCGGCTGGCCTGGCTGATCGCGATTCTGGTTCTTCCAGTGGTCGGCACGCTGGCCTATCTGCTGCTGGGTGAGGCGCGGGTCAGCGAGCGCAGACGCAGACGCTATGCCGCGATCGAGGCGCGGCTGCCCCGCCCCGGCGGCGATCCGGAGGCCGCACAGCGGCTGGCCCAAGGCCCCTATGCGGCGCCATTCGCGCTGGCCCGTTCGGTCAACGGATTGCCGCCAACGCTGGGGAACTCGGCCCGACTCGCCAGTGACAGCAACGCCGCGATTGACGAGATGGTTGCCGATATCGATGCTGCCACGGGCAGCGTGCATCTGTGCTTCTATATCTGGCTTGCCGATACCAACGGGCTGAAGATCAAGGAAGCGCTGATCCGCGCGGCCGCACGCGGGATCAAGGTGCGGGTGTTGGCCGATGCCCTGGGTTCGCGCCAGTTCGTCCGTTCGGACCATTGGCGGGATTTGCATCGTCAGGGCATTGACGCGCGCGAAGCCTTGCCGGTTGGGGGAATCTTCTGGACGCTAATTCGCGGCCGGGTCGATCTGCGTAATCACCGCAAGGTGCTGATCCTCGACAACCGCGTGGCCTGGTGCGGCAGCCAGAACGCCGCCGACCCCGAGTTCCGGATCAAGGCGCGCTTCGCTCCCTGGGTCGATGTGATGACCCGCTGGGAGGGCCCGGTGGCGCGCCATTGCCAGTTCCTGTTCGCTGCCGACTGGATGGCGGAAAAGGGCGACGATATCACCGCTCTGCTCACGCCCGAGCCGGTGGGGGCGACCGTTCCCGCCGGGATCGCAGCCCAGGTAATCGGCACCGGACCGCTGCTGGCTTATCCGGCGATGACCGCCTGTTTCGCCGCGCTGATCCATTCGGCGCGCAGCGAACTGGTCGTGACCACGCCCTACTTCGTGCCCGACGAACAGCTGCTCTACGCCCTGATCTCGGCGGCGCAGCGCGGTGTGCGCACCGTGCTGGTGCTGCCACGCCGCAACGATAGCCGGATCGTCGCCGGAGCCAGCCGCAGCTACTACCCCGCATTGCTGGCCGCAGGAGCGGAAATCCATGAATTCCGCCCCGGCCTGCTCCATGCCAAGTCCATGGTGATCGATCACGAGGTGGCGCTGATCGGCTCAGCCAATCTCGACCGCCGCAGTTTCGAGCTCAATTTCGAGAACAACGTGCTGTTCGCCGACCCGGTCTTTGCGAGCGAACTGCGCGTACGGCAAAACGCTTTCATCGCCCAGTCAGACCGCATCACCCGCGAGGAGGTTGCAGGTTACGGTCTGCTGGCGCGCTTGTGGCAGAACTTCCTGGCCATGCTTGGCCCGGTTTTGTGATCGGCACTCAGCCCTTCCGGGCCCCGGCGACAATGGCCGCGATCTCGTCGATCAACGCGAGGCGCTTCTTCTTGAGCGTTTCGGCATATTCGTCGGAAGGCGTTTCGATCCCGCTTTCGATCCGGTGAATCTCGCCGTTCACTTCGTGATAGCGCTCGGACAGGGTGACGAAGTGGTGATTGTTCAGCTTCAGCTCGTGAAGCAGCGCATGATCGTTGGGAAATTCGTCGGCGAGTTCGTGCGGGGTATGCGACATTCTTGCTCCAATCCTTGGCGTGTTGATGCGACGCAGTATCGACATGCAGGTTCGGTCCTGCCTTGCGATGAGTCAATTCGTGCGCGCCAGACGCAAAAAGGGCCGCCGGATCGCGCCGGCGGCCCCTTTTGCGTCCAGCGATCGGACTTAGCCGACGATCTCTTCGGGCTTGAAGAAAAAGGCGATCTCGATCGCGGCGTTTTCGTCACTATCACTGCCGTGGACGGTGTTTTCACCGATCGACAGCGCGTGGGTCTTGCGGATGGTGCCCTCGGCCGCGTCGGCCGGATTGGTCGCGCCCATGATGTCCCGGTTGCGGGCCACGGCATCTTCGCCCTCGAGGACCTGAACCACCACCGGCTCGCTCATCATGAAGTCGACCAGTTCGCCGAAGAAGGGGCGTTCCTTGTGCACCGCATAGAAGCCTTCGGCCTGCTCGCGGCTCATGTGGATGCGCTTGGAAGCGACGACGCGCAGGCCGGCTTCTTCCAGCATCTTGGTGACCGCGCCGGTCAGGTTGCGGCGGGTGGCGTCGGGCTTGATGATCGAAAAGGTGCGGGTAACCGCCATGGTCGTTTCCTTGCGAAATAATGTTGCTTTGGAAGGGTCGGCGCGCCCCTAGCGAGGAAACGCGCGGGCCGCAACCGTTACGCGGCCTTGATCCATTTGCCGCCGTCCTGGCGCCAGTACGCGCGCTCAACCCCTTCGGCGGTGTCGAGCCCGCGCCAGGTGACCCGCGCGGCCTCGACAGTCGCTTCATCGAACATCAGCAGCGCACGATCGAAGCCCAGAGCCTCGTCGCGCCAGACCCCGTCGGCCAGAGCGATCAGCCGGGCCCCGTTGGCAGGATCAGTGCGATCCGAAAGCAGGATTGGCTGGCGATCCTGATGCGGCCCACCGGCAGGGCCGTGGGCCAGGAAGCTGCCCTCCACCGCCCACAACGCCTCATCGATTCGCATCAGCTGCGCATCATCGGCCGAGACCACCAGCATGCGCTCGCCCTTCTCGCAGGCCTTGGTCGCGATCTTGCGGATCGCGACTTCGGCGGTATCGCTGCTCAGCTGGTAGAAATCGACCCGCATCAGCCTTCGAGCTGGTCGCGCACGAAGCGATCGAGCACGCGCACGCCAAATCCGGTCGCGCCCTTGTCCCAGGTCGCGCCGGGCTTGGCCGCCCAGACCATGCCCGCAATGTCGAGGTGCGCCCAGGGGGTGCCCTTGTCGACAAAGCGCTGAATGAACTGCGCCGCGGTGATCGAACCGCCCTCACGCGGGCCGACGTTCTTCATGTCGGCGATCGGGCTGTCGATCAGCTTGTCATAGGCAGGCCCCATCGGCTGGCGCCACAGCTTGTCGCCCGAGGCGATCCCGGCATCGAGCAGCTTCTCGGCCAGGGCATCGTCGTTGGAAAACAGTCCGCCATGCTCGTTGCCAAGCGAAATGATCATCGCCCCGGTCAGGGTCGCCAGATCGATCACCGCGGCGGGAGAGAATTCCTTCTGGGTCCAGGTGATCGCATCGCACAGCACCAGCCGCCCTTCGGCATCGGTGTTGATGACCTCGATCGTCTGTCCCGACATCGAGGTAACCACGTCGCCGGGGCGCTGGGCATTGCCATCGGGCATATTCTCGACCAGTCCGCAGACCCCGACCACATTGGCCTTGGCCTTGCGCAGCGCGAGCGCCAGCATGGTGCCCGCCACTGCGCCGGCGCCGCCCATGTCCCACTTCATGTCTTCCATCCCGGCCGGGGGCTTGAGGCTGATCCCGCCGGTGTCGAAGGTCACCCCCTTGCCGACGAAGGCAACCGGCGCTTCACCCGCCTGGCCGCCCTTCCATTCCATCACCAGCAGCCGCGGCTTGCGCACCGAACCCTGGGCGACACCCAAAAGCGCACCCATGCCGAGCGCGGCCATCTCGTTCTCGTCGAGCACCCGAAGGCCGATCCCGGTGCCCGCCAGGCGCTTTTCGGCGCGGGCAACAAAGCTTTCGGGATAGATCACGTTGGCCGGTTCGGTCACCAGTTCGCGGGTGAACTCGACCCCCTGTGCAAGCGCTGCCTCGGCTTCCCAGGCCGCCTCAGTCCCGGCGGGCGCATTGGCGACACGGATGGTCTTGAGCGTGGCCTTCTGATCCTCGGGCATACGGGTGCGATAGACATCGTGGCGCCAGCCGCGCAGTCGCGCGCCCAGCAAGAAGGCAGCGGCATCGGCGGCGGCAAGTCCGGAGTCGGCAAGATCGATGGTCAGTGCGGTTTCGCCTGAGGCGAGGAATTTTGCGGTCAGGGCTGCCCCGGCGCGTTCCAGCGCGGCGAGCCGATCCTTGGCCTTGCCATCGCCCGCGCCAATCAGCGCCACGCGCACCGCCTTGCCGCCGCGGCTGACAAATCCCTCGAACAGCTGCGCGGTCTTGCCCGAGAAGCGGCTGGCGCGCGCGCCATCGGTCAATACGGACTCAAGATCGGCGGGAATGGCATCCTGATTGACGATGCGGGCAACCGGGCTGGTATCGGCGGCAAGGGTGCCGTCAAGAAATTCGATCTGCATTTTCGCTCCCAATGGAAGGTTGCACACCTGCGGCAAAGCGATGCCGCAGACGATTTGCGTGGATTGCAGTTAGGCGCCGCCGGTGCGATAGGCAAGCCATGGTCCCGTCCGCGCAGCTGCGTCTGCCTCCCTCCCTGTCGAACCCGATCGCCGCCGCCGTGTTGGCGATTGCGGCGCTCGTGGCGCCCGAATCGGCGCGCGCGCAGGATCGCACGGCGCTGCCCACGCGGGTCGAACAGGTTCCCGCCGACGATGACCAGATCGGTTTCGAGGCCGACGGTGCCAGCTATGACAGCGAGAATGACCTCATTACCGTGTTCGGCAATGTGGTCTTGCGGCGTGGGGACCAATCGGTGCGCGCCGACCAGGTGGTGTGGGACCGCAAGAGCGGCCAGATCGTCGCCACCGGTAACATTCGCTTCGTCGATGCCGACGGCAACCAGCTGTTCACCGATCGGATCGAGCTGACCGACGAGCTCAAGGCCGGGGCGATGGAAAATATGCTGCTGGCGCTGCGCGAGGGCGGGCGGCTGGCCGCGATCAAGGGCGAACGCAACGACGATGGCAACGTGGTGCTGCACAATGCCGCCTACAGCGCTTGCGCGGTTGAGGATGACAAGGGCTGTCCGCGCAAGCCGAGCTGGCGCGTCACCGCCGAGCGCGTGATCTACTATCCCGAGGAAAAGCGCGTGCGCTTTCTCGGCGCGCGGCTCGAACTGTTCGGGGTTCGGCTGCTGCCGCTGCCAGGCCTGGTGCTGACCACCGACGGTCGGCCAATCTCGGGCTTGCTGATCCCCGACATCCGGCTTTCGGCATCGAACGGCGTGGAGTTTTCCAACACCTGGTACCAGCGCCTTTCGGCCAATCGCGATCTGGCGATCACCGGCTATGTCTATACCGGCGCATTGCCGATGATCGAAGCCCAGTACCGCGAACTCAATTCCAACGGGGCCTACCAGATCACCGGTTACGCCACGCGGGGCTCGCGCATTCCGATCGGAACGGCAGCCACCACCCGCCAGCAGGACTGGCGCGGCTACCTTTATGTCAATGGGCGGTATCAGTTCGATCCGAACTGGAGCCTGACCTTCTCGGGCCGCGCAGCTTCGGACCGAACGTTTCTGCGCCGCTATGACATCAGCCGCGACGACCGGCTGCGCTCGACCGTCTCGCTTGAGAGGATCGGGGTGAATTCCTATTTCTCGCTGGAAGGCTGGGCGACCCAGACCTTGCGCGTCGGCGACAGCCAGGGCCAGGTGCCGGTCGCGCTTCCCGTGCTCGACTGGCGTCGGCGCTTCGAGGATCCGCTGCTGGGCGGCCGCTTCGAGCTTCAGGCCAACAGCCTGGCAATCACCCGGACCAGCGGACAGGACACCCAGCGCGCCTTCGTTTCGGGCCGCTGGGATCTGCGCCGGATTACCTCGCTGGGACAGGAAGTAACGCTGACCGGGCTTGTTCGCGGCGACGTCTATCACTCCGACCAGAACGCGCTGACCGCAACCGCTCTCTATCGCGGCAATCCCGGCTGGGAGACCCGCGGCCTGGCCACGGCAGCCGTCGATGTGAAATGGCCGCTGGTCGGACAGTTCATGGGTGGGACCCAGGTGCTCACCCCGCGCCTTCAGATCGTCGCCAGCCCGACGCTCAAGAACCTCGATGTTCCGAACGAGGATGCCCGTTCGATCGATCTTGAGGATTCAAACCTCTTCGCGCTCAACCGATTCGCTGGCTACGACCGGGTCGAGGACGGTGTGCGCTTCACCTACGGATTTGACTGGCAGTGGGAGCGGCCCAATTGGCGCGTGACCAGCACCGTGGGCCAGTCCTATCGCCTGACATCGCGCCCGACACTGCTACCCGACGGAACCGGCCTCTCCAACCGCACCTCCGATGTGGTCGGCCGCACCGAAGTGCGTTTCAAGGACGTGGTCAAGGTCACCCACCGCTTCCGCCTCGACAAGGATAACTTCGCCGTCCGCCGCAACGAGTTCGATGCCGCAGTCGGGAACGAACGGACCTATTTCGAGGTCGGCTATCTGCGTCTCAATCGCAACGTTGCGGTTGGCACCGAAGATCTGCGCGACCGTGAGGAACTGCGCGTATCGGGCCGCGTCGCCTTCGCACGCTATTGGTCGGTGTTCGGCTCGGGCGTGATCGATCTGACAAGCACCAGCGAAGATCCTACCCAGGTTGGCGCGGACGGTTTCCAGCCGCTGCGAACCCGGCTTGGCGTGGCCTATCAGGACGATTGTCTGGAATTGGCCTTCACCTGGCGGCGCGACTATGTCGCGACCGGTGACGCGCAGAAGGGCAATACCTTTCAGATTCACTTCGCGCTGCGCAATCTGGGCTTCCGGTAAAACCGTGCCTGGCGCATTGGCAGGCCGCACCAAACGCGCTATCCGCGCGGATGCTCAGCTTCGGTTAAGCCGGCAGGCGGCACACGCCCCGGCAAGTCGCGCGGGGTCTGGACCCGCCGTTATTGGGAATTGAAAACCTGTGAACCGCAATAAACCGCACCGTTCCGCCGCCCGTTTTCTTGTTGCCTCGCTTGTCGCGCTGACCCTCGCGGGCGGTGCCGCCGCGCAGGAAGCGGGCGGAAGCTTCGACCTGCCGGAAAACCCGGTGATCTTTGGCAAGAATGACCCCAACCATCGCACCGCTACGGTTATCATCAATGGAGAGGTGATTACCGGCACCGATATCGATCAGCGCGTTGCGCTGATCGTGGCGGCCAGCGGCGGCAAGATCGATGCCGAGGAACTGCAGCGGCTGCGCATGCAGGTTCTGCGCAACCTGATGGACGAGACGCTGCAGATCCAGGAAGCCAGGGCGCAGAAGGTCGAAGTTGAAGAAGAAGAGGTCGAGCAGACCTACGCCCGGGTGGCCCAGCAGAACTTTGGTCGCGATACCAAGGCGCTCGACCAGTACCTGCAGAAGATCGGCTCGTCGCCGGCCTCGCTCAAGCGCCAGATCCGCGGCGAACTGGCCTGGCAGCGGCTGCTGCGCCGCAACGTCCAGCCTTTCGTGAGCGTTTCCGACGAGGAAGTGCGCGATGTGCTCAAGCGCCTACAGGACCAGAAGGGCACCGAGGAATACCGGGTCGGCGAAATCTTCCTGTCCGCCAACAGCGAAAACCGCGAGGCGGTGTACCAGAACGCCCAGCGGATCGTCGAACAGCTCCGCCAGGGCGGCAGCTTCGTCGCCTATGCCCGTCAGTTTTCCGAGGCTTCCTCGGCGGCGGTAGGCGGCGATCTCGGCTGGCTGCGTCCGGCTCAGCTTCCGCCCGAGCTTCAGGCCGCCTTGCAGACGCTTCAGCCCGGCCAGCTTGCCGGGCCGATCGAGGTGCGCGGGGGCTTTTCGATCGTGGTGCTGGTCGATCAGCGAAAGGTGCTGACCGCCGATCCGCGCGATGCGCTGCTCAGCCTCAAGCAGATCTCGATCAGCTTCCCCCCCGGCGCGACCGAGGCCGATGCAACTGCGCGGGCCCAGGCCTTCGCAGCCGCGATGAAGGATGCGCGCGGCTGCGCGACCGTCGATGCCGTAGCCAACCAGATGGGCGCGGAAGTCGTCTCCAACGATCAGATCAAGGCACGCGACCTGCCCGGACCGCTTCAGGCGATGGTGCTGCAACTCTCGCCGGGTGAAACCACCGCGCCGTTCGGATCGATCGAAGACGGCGTGCGCGTGCTGATGCTGTGCGGCCGCGACGATCCCAAGGTCGACGGCGGCCCCAATTTCGAGGAAGTGCAGAACCAGATGGAAGAAGAGCGCGTGCAGAAGCGCGCGATGAGCTATCTGCGCGATCTTCGCCGCGACGCGATCATCGATTACGGCAACTGATGCCCGATCTGCCCCTCGCTGTATCGCTTGGCGATCCGGCGGGGGTCGGCCCGGAATTGATCGCGGCAGCCTGGGCGCACCGGGATGCCGCAGAACTGGCGCCATTTTTCGTCGCGGGTGGCCCCGAGCTACTGGCCGAAGCAGCAGCGCGGCGCGGGATTGCCATGCCGGTGACCCAGATCTTTCACCCCGCCGAGGCGATGGACTGCTTCGCCTGGTCACTGCCGGTCCTGGCAGGTGCGGACGGAACCTATGCGCCCGGCGCGCCGAGCCGCGAAGGCGCCGAACTGGCGCTTGCCTCGCTGGGTGAGGCCGTTGGGCTTGCCGTTGCGGGTGAGGCTGCGGGCATAGTCACCGCCCCGATCGCCAAGGCGCGGCTGGCCGAGGTGGGCTTCGCGCAACCCGGGCAGACCGAATATGTCGCTGCCGCTTGCGGCGTCGTAGTGCAGGATGCGGTGATGATGCTGGCCGGGCCAAACCTGCGCACCGTACCGCTGACAGTCCACGTCGCGCTGGCCGATGTTCCCGGCCTACTGAGCGCTGAGCTGATCGTGCGCCGCGCGCGGATCGTGGATCGGGCGCTCCGGACCGATTTCAGGATTGCTGTGCCCCGGATCGCGATTGCCGCACTCAATCCTCACGCGGGCGAGGAAGGCCGCATGGGCGGCGAGGAGATCGCAATCATTGCTCCTGCGATCGCCGCGCTTCGGGCCGAGGGACTGACTGTAACCGGCCCGCACCCCGCCGACGCGCTGTTCGCTCCGCATGCCCGCGAAGGCTATGACGCGGCGCTGTGCATGTATCACGATCAGGCGCTGATCCCGGTCAAGGCGCTCGATTTCGATTCCGGCGTCAACGTCACGTTGGGACTGCCGGTGGTCCGCACCAGCCCAGACCACGGCACTGCCTTCGCGATCGCGGGAAGCGGCAAGGCCGATCCCGGGGCGATGATCGCCGCGATCCGCATGGCTGGCGAATGCGCCCAGCGGCGGATCGAGGGATGATGCTCCCTCCCCTGCGCGAGGTCATTGCGCGGCACGGCCTCTCCGCCAGCAAGGCGCTGGGACAGAACTTCCTGTTCGACGAGCAGCTGCTCGACCGGATTGCCGCGATCCCGGGCAAGCTGGACGGCGCGCAGGTGCTCGAGGTCGGCCCTGGCCCCGGCGGCCTCACCCGCGCCCTGCTGCGCGCCGGGGCCCGCGTTACCGCAATCGAGATGGACCGGCGCTGCCTGCCCGCGCTGGCCGAACTCGCCGAAGCCTTCCCCGGCCAGCTGCGCGTGATCGAGGGCGACGCGATGAAGGTGGCCCACGGGATCGAGGGGCCGTTCCACGTGGTGGCCAACCTGCCCTACAATGTCGGCACCGCCTTGTTCGTGGGCTGGCTGGGAGGTGAGGCATGGCCGCCGCAATGGGCCAGCCTGACGCTGATGTTCCAGCTCGAGGTCGCGCAGCGGATCGTGGCCGAAGCGGGCAGCGATGCCTATGGCCGTCTGGCCGTTCTGGCGCAGTGGCGCAGCGCAGCAAGGATCGCGATGAAGGTCCACCGCAGCGCCTTCACCCCGCCCCCCAAGGTGATGAGCGCCGTGGTCCACGTTACCCCCGCCGAAATGCCCGCAGGCGTTTCCGCCCGAAAACTCGAACGCCTGACCGAAGCCGCCTTCGGCCAGCGCCGCAAGATGCTGCGCCAGAGCCTTAAAGGCGTACCGGGGGCGCTGGAGGCGCTTGAAAGGCTGCAAATTGACCCGGTACGCCGGGCGGAGACGCTGAGTGTGGCGGAATTTGCTATGATCGCGAGAGAGATGAACTTGCGCTCCAGCTGAAGCGCTGTATTAACTCGGTACAACAGTACTGGTGGGGTGAAGATCATTGAAACCCGTTACCCGGCGTGCCGTCCTGGCTGGTAGCGCTGCAGCCTCGGCAACCGCGGCATTTGCTGCAAGTCCGGCAGTTGCAAGGACCGTGACCCGAGCCAGCACGGCGATGGCCAAAGGGATCGCCGCAGCAGTCGGCGCAAGCATGGCCGAACATGGCGTCCCGGGCGCAGCAGTTGCAGTCGCGCGGGCTGGTGTTCCATATTATTCGCACGGCTTCGGCATCGCGAACCTGGAAACAGCAAGCCCGGTGACCCCAACCACTGTTTTTCGTTATGGGTCAATTACCAAGCAGTTTGCAGCTGCGGCGGCGATCAAGCTGGCATCGCAGGGCAAACTCGATCTCGGCGCTCCCGTGTTTGAATACCTGCCTGTCTTCAAGCAACTCAAGCCGTTCAGCACGCTGGAGCTAATGCACCAGACCGCCGGTCTCCACAGCGACGAAAGCGAGGAATTGCCCAGCCAGGCATTCAAGGCCAGGGACCAGATCGAACTCGCAGCCGAAATCGCCAGCCAAGCCAAACCGTTCGATTTCGATCCCGGCACCGCTTGGCTCTACAGCAACGCCAATTTCATCGTGCTGGGGGCGGTTATCGAACAAGTCACCAAGGTCCCGCTTGCTCAGGCCATGGAAGCCCTGGTGTACGGTCCACTGAACCTGTCGAGTATGGCGATCGACACTCCCGACCAAATCGTTGCGGGGCGCGCGTCAGGCTATTCGCAGACTGGTGATCCCGGCCGGCCCTTTGCCAATGCCGCCTACGCCGACCCCTCGCAGGCTGGCGGTGCGGGCGCGATGCGCGGCACAGTCATGGACCTGGTCCGGTGGCCCGCGGCGTTGTTATCCGGTAAGCTGTTCGATCAAACCCATGTGTCTTTGATGACCGCACCCGGAAAGCTGCGCGACGGGCGCCTGTCCGGGGCCAACCGCTTTTCGCCCGACGACGCCCACTATGGCGACACGCAATATGCGTGCGGACTGCTTGTTACCGGGCCTAGCGAGGCTACCCCCTCAATCCTGCATTATGGCTCCTTCTATGGGTTCTGCGCGATGGTGCAGACTTTTACCCGCAAGAACGTGACGATTGCAGCGCTGTGCAATTCCGATCTTGGGCCCGGCGTTCCCTTCAGGGGGATCCGCAAGGCTGTGATCGCCGGATGGTGAGCCTTTCGCTCACTCCCCTTTCTTGCGCCTGCGCCATGCATGAAGCAGCGGTTCGGTATAGCCGCTGGGCTGTTTCACGCCCTTGAAGACCAGATCCATTGCGGCACGGAACGCCGGGGCACCCTCGTTGCCGGTCAGCGGTTCGTAGAGCGGATCGCCCGCGTTCTGCGCATCGACCTTGGCGGCCATACGGCGCAGGCTGTCCATCACCTGATCCTTGGTGCAAACCCCATGGAGTAGCCAGTTGGCCATGTGCTGGCTGGAAATGCGTAGCGTCGCGCGGTCTTCCATCAGGCCGACATCTTGGATGTCGGGCACCTTGGAACAGCCCACGCCCTGATCGATCCAGCGCACCACATAGCCGAGCAGCCCCTGGGCGTTGTTGTCGAGTTCTTCGCGTACTTCTTCTTCGGACCAGTTGGTGCCCTGGGCGACCGGGACGGTGAGCAGATCCGCGAGCGCAGGAGTCGTCTGGCTGGCCAGTTCCCTTTGAACCGCAAAGACATCGACTGAGTGGTAATGCATCGCGTGCAGCGTGGCGGCAGTGGGCGAAGGCACCCAGGCGGTGTTTGCTCCGGCCTTGGGATGGCCGATCTTCTGGACCATCATCTCGCCCATCAGATCGGGCGCGGCCCACATGCCCTTGCCGATCTGGGCCTTGCCCGAAAGTCCACAGGCCAGACCGATCTGGACGTTGCGGCTCTCATATGCTTGAATCCAGGCGCTTTTCTTCATGTCGCCCTTGCGGATCATCGGTCCGGCCCGCATCGAGGTGTGGATTTCATCCCCGGTGCGATCGAGGAAACCGGTGTTGATGAACACGATCCGATCCTTCACCGCATGTATGCAGGCGGCGAGATTGGCCGAAGTGCGGCGTTCCTCGTCCATCACGCCCACTTTCAGGGTGTGGCGCGCAAGGCCCAGCAGGTCTTCCACCGCATCGAACAGATCGTTGGTGAAGGCGCATTCCTCGGGCCCGTGCTGCTTGGGCTTGACGATGTAGACCGAGCCCCTTCGGCTGTTACCAAACCGGCACTTGCCCAGCACATCATGCGCACCAATCGCGCTGGTGATCACCGCGTCCATCATCCCTTCGGGCACTTCGCCGCCATCGGCGAGCAGGATCGCCGGATTGGTCATCAGATGGCCGACATTGCGCACGAACAGAAGGCTGCGCCCCGGCAGCACCAGATCGCCCCACACCCGGTCGGCGTTGAGCGCGCGGGTCATGGTCTTGCCGCCCTTGTCGAATGTGTCGGTCAGATCACCGCGGATCACCCCCAGCCAGTTGCGATAGGCCGCCAGCTTGTCCTCACCGTCGACCGCGGCGATCGAATCTTCCAGATCGCAGATCGTGGTCAGCGCGGCTTCAAGCTGCACGTCGGCGATGTGCAGTGGATCGGTCTTGCCGACCGGATGGTCCGGATCGACCACCACCTCGATATGCAGCCCATTGTGGCGGAAGAGGAAGCTGCCCGGCTTGCTGGCCACCAGATGTTCGCAAGCCTCACCGCGCAGCGCGGCCTCCCAGCCGGGTACAGCGCCATCGAGGAACGCATGCGCAGCCGCGATCACTGCGGCCCCGCGCGCCTCGTCATAACCGCCGGGACGCGCCGGGGCGGCATCGAGTGCATCGGTGCCGTAATAGGCATCATAAAGGCTGCCCCAGCGGGCATTGGCGGCGTTGAGCAGGAACCGCGCATTGAGCACCGGCACCACCAGCTGCGGCCCGGCCATGGTCGCGATTTCGGGATCGACGTTCGCAGTGCCGATCGCGAAGGGCGCCGGTTCGGGGACAAGGTAGCCAATTTCACCCAGAAAAGCGGTGTATTCGGCCATCTCGATCGGCTTTCCGGCGCGCGCCAGATGCCAGGCGTCGATCTGCGCCTGAAGCGCATCGCGCTTGGCCAGCAAGGCGCGGTTGACCGGGACGAAGCGATCGAGCAGCGCGGCAAAACCGCTCCAGAAAATAGCGGCATCCTTGCCCAGCGGAGCCAGAACCTCGGCCTCGACAAAGCCCGCCAAGGCCGCATCGACCTGCAATCCGGCGCGTTCTACCCGTTCGCTCATCTTTCCTCGCACAGTTCAGAGCCACGGCCGCGTGCGCGCCCGGGCAGTCAAAAAAGATCGATTCCGGGGAGGAATGCGGCGGGCTATGCCGCAGTTGCGAAGCGAAGGCAACCGGGCGGGGCAACCGGGGGTTGGAAGGCCATGCGCGCTCGGCTAGGGGTGGTTTCAGATGCAACAGCTTTCGCTTCCCGAACAGGCCGTGCTGGCCGCCGTCGATCCCGCCCCGATGCTGGGGCAGGTTCAGGTCTGGTCGGCGCTCAACACGGGCACCGGCAACCTTGCCGGGCTGGCCGAGCAGGCGCGATTGCTTGCCGATGCCTTTGCCGCGCTGCCCGGCGATGTCCGGCTGGAAGATCCGGCGCCGGTCACGGCGGTGGCGACGGACGGATCGGAAACCGCCGTCGAATGTGGCATGCATCTGGTTCTCTCGGTTCGCCCCGAGGCGCAACGCCGGTTTCTGCTCACCGGGCACATGGACACGGTGTTTCCAGCCGCGCATTCCTTTCAGCACCAGCGCTGGCTCGATGAGACCACGCTAAACGGCCCCGGCGTTGCCGACATGAAAGGCGGCATCGCCGTGATCCTGGCCGCGCTGACCGCGTTCGAGGCCAGCGAGGCAGCGGCCGGTATCGGCTATGAGGTGCTGATCAATTCGGACGAGGAAACCGGCAGCCTCTCCTCCGCCGCCCTGATTGCCCGCCTGGCGCAGGGCAAGGCTGCGGCGCTGACCTACGAACCCTCGGCCTTGCCCGATGGCACGCTGGCGGGCGCGCGGGCGGGCAGCGGCAACTACAGCCTGATCGTCAGCGGACGCTCGGCCCATGCCGGGCGCAACCCGCAGGATGGCCGCAATGCCGTGGTCGCCGCCGCCGCGCTGGCGCTGGGTCTCAAGGCGCTGGAGCGCGAGGGACTGTCGGTCAATCCGGCGCGGATCGACGGGGGAAGCGCCAACAATGTAGTCCCCGACAATGCCGTGCTGCGTTTCAACATCCGCCCGCGCGAGCTTGCCCTGGCCGATCGGTTCGAGCATGAAATCAAGCTGTTGATCGCCAAAAACGAAGCAGAGCACGAAGTTTCGATCCACCTCCACGGCGGCATCAGCCGCCCCCCCAAGCCGATCGATGCCCGCGCCGAAAAGCTGTTCGGGATCGTCGAGCTCTGCTCCGCGCTGCTCGGCCAGACGATCACCCGCAAGGCCAGCGGCGGGGTTTGCGATGGCAACAACATCGCCGCCTGCGGTGTGCCGGTGGTCGATACCATGGGCGTGCGCGGCGGCGCGATCCACTCATCGGACGAGTTCCTGATCGTCCCCAGCCTTGAGGAGCGCGCGCGGCTTTCGGCGCTGGTCCTCCACCGTCTAGCAACCGGAGCCCCCCTGTGACCTTCCGCATCCGCCCTGCCGTGGCCGACGATCTTCAGCACCTCTACGAAATGGCCAAGCTCACCGGCGGTGGCTTCACCAACCTGCCCCCCGACCGCAAGTCGCTGGGCGCCAAACTAGCGGATTCGGCGACCGCCTTCGCGCGCGATGGCGAGCATCAGCCGGGCGAGCTGTTCGTGCTGATCCTCGAAAATGCCGAGACCGGCGATGTGCGGGGAACCTGCCAGATCTTCACCGGGGTGGGCACCGCCTGGCCGTTCTATTCCTATCGCCTGACCACCTTGACCCAACATTCCAAAGAGCTGGACCGGGTCTTTACCGCCGAAATGCTCAATCTGGTCAACGATCTGGGCGGGGCAAGCGAGGTGGGCGGGCTGTTCCTTCACCCGGCCGAGCGCGCCGGGGGTCTGGGCATGTTGCTGGCGCGCAGCCGCTATCTGTTCATCGCCATGCACCGCGAGCGCTTTGCCGAACGCATCTTTGCCGAGCTGCGCGGGGTGATCGACGAGCGCGGAGGCTCGCCGTTCTGGGACGGGGTCGCCGGGCGCTTCTTCGGGATGAATTTCCAGGAGGCCGATCAGTTCAACGCGATCAACGGCAACCAGTTCATCGCCGATCTGATGCCCAAGCACCCGGTCTATACCGCGATGCTGCCCGAATCCGCGCGCTCGGTGATCGGCCTGCCGCATCCATCGGGCCGCGCCGCGATGCGGATGCTTGAGGCTGAGAATTTCCACTTCGAGGGTTATGTCGACATTTTTGACGGCGGCCCGACCATGACCGCGCGGACCGACAAGGTGCAATCGATCGCCGATGCCCGGCACGTGGCGCTGACCGGGATCGAGGCCGAACGCGGTGACAAGGTGCTTATCGCCACCGGCAAGCTCGGCGGGTTCCGCTGCTGCTTCGGCGTGGCGGTGGAGGATCCCGACGGTCAGGGAATTGCCATCAATTCCGCCGCCGCCGAAGCCATCTGCGTCGTGCCCGGCGACAAGGTCTGGACCGTGGGGCGCTGATATGGCGCTGGTCGAGATCAATTTCGACGGGATCGTCGGACCCAGCCACAACTATGCCGGGCTCAGCCTGGGTAATCTGGCTTCGGCACGAAACGCGGGCGATGTCTCGCACCCACGGGCAGCGGCGCTCCAGGGGCTGGCCAAGATGCGCCACAATCTGGCCCTTGGGCTGGCGCAAGGGTTTCTGCTGCCCCTGCCCCGCCCCAACCCGCGCTTTCTGCACGCAATCGGGGCCGATGGCAGCGAGGACCGGCGGCTGCTGGCGGCGGCCTGGTCGGCCAGCTCGATGTGGACCGCCAATGCCGCTACGGTCTCACCCGCGCCCGATACCGCCGACGGACGCTGCCACCTGACCGCCGCCAACCTTGTCACCATGCCCCACCGCTCACAGGAATGGCCCGATACCCTGCGCCAGTTGCGGCTGGCCTTTGCCGATGCGACCCATTTCGCGGTGCATGAAGCAGTGCCGCCCTGCTTCGGCGACGAGGGCGCTGCCAACCACATGCGGATGGGCTCGGGCCACGGGTCGGCGGGGCTGGAGATCTTCGTTTACGGCACCACCGGCGGAGCCTTTCCCGCGCGCCAGCACGAACAGGCCAGCCGCGCGGTTGCCCGGCTGCACGGGCTCGATCCGGCGCGCACCCTGTTCGTCGAACAGAACCCCGCAGCGATTGCCGCCGGGGCCTTTCACAACGACGTGGTCGCGGTCGCCAACGAACGGGTGCTGTTCACCCACGAATTGGCCTTTGCCGATCCCGATGCCACCTATGCCGCGATCCGCGCGGCCCTGCCCGAGGCGGAAATCGTCATCGTTCCGGCCAGCGCGGTCAGTCTTGAGGATGCGATCCGCTCCTACCTGTTCAATGCCCAGTTGCTGACCCTGCCCGGCGGGGAGATGGCACTGGTGATCCCCAGCGAAGCCTGGGATCATGCCCGGGTCCGCGCCTGGCTCGATAGCATGCTTGCCAGCAACGGGCCGATCCGCAGGGTGCTTCCAGTCGACGTGCGCCAGTCGATGGCCAACGGCGGCGGCCCGGCCTGTCTGCGGCTGCGAGTTGTAGCCGATCCGGCAACGGTCGATCCGCGCTTTCTGCTCGATACGGCCAGGGCCGATGCAATCGAAGCGGTGATTGCCGCGCACTGGCCCGAGAGTATCGCGCCCGCCGATCTGGGTGATCCCCACCTTGCCGCGCAGGTCTCGGCCGCACGCGCGGCTTTGCTCGATGCGCTGGGGCTCTCCGAACTGACCTGAGTTCCCTGTCGGGACGGTTTACAATTGCGATTGGCCTTAACCACGCCCTTGCGCACAAATCTGCGACTGGCATGATGGTTGCGATGATTCCCGTTAAGGAATTGAGAGGGACCATGCTCCGCAAGATCAGCCGCCTGTTTGTGATCAAAACCGATGTCGAGGCGTACCTGATCATCTATGCCCTGGCGCTGGGCGCGGTTGAGCGCGGAACGGTCTATCTCCACCGCTTCCCCGGTTTCGGCGGCAAGCTGTTGTTCCTGGCCTGCACTGGCGCGGTGTTCATGGCCGGGGCCAAGATCCTCGATTGCCTCAAGCATGAGCGGCGCGTGGCCGAGCGGCCTGAGACGGTGTTCTGAGAGTTCTTGCTGGGTACGCCCTTCGCATCCGCGAAGGGCTTGCAACACCGGCCCGGATGGGCCGACCGCACCAAAAAAAAAGGGAATCAAGTGGGGGTTTCTGTTGCTACGTACCCCCGGACGCCCGGTTTCCGATTCTGTTACCCGGTTCGGTCCGAACCGTGCTGTCGCTTAATAACGTCAGGGCGTTAGCCCCTAGAATTACGCGGCGAGAGCAAGTGCTTCGTTGTCGTTGGCACTTGTGAGTTTTGAGCCTTTAACGGGTTACTCAGCCCGGGCAAAAACAGCGCTCTTCAACACACGTCGATCCTAGTTCGGCCCCGTCATTTCCTCTGCACGGGCAGAGGAGGTGGTGGAGCCGCCGGGTACCGCCCCCGGGTCCGCTGCGCCTATTGCACGCCGCAGTTTATCGCCATAGCCGGGCGAACCCGGCAAACCCCATATAGGCGCCTAGCGATTAATGTGAAGTGACTGTCTTTGTCAGGGTGCGGCCAAGCCATCCGGCTTGGCCTTGCAACACCAGCCCGCTCCCCCTCCCGGCCACCCAGAACCTAGGGTTAACCTATGGGTGGCCGGGAGGGGGAGCGGGCTGGTGTTGCGACCGGCGGTCAGCCTATCGTCCCAAAGATGCCGTGCCGCTCCGCCGGAAAAGTACTCCCTACTTCTTCAGCGCGTCGCGGATCTCGGTCAGCAGATCGACCTCGCTTGGCCCGGCGGGAGCCTCGGCGGGCGGCGGCATCGCCTTGTTGGCCTGGCGCACGATCAGGAAGATCACGAAAGCCAGAATCAGGAAGTTGATCACCGCGGTGATGAAGCTGCCATAGGCCAGCACGGTGGCCCCGGCTTCCCTGGCCGCAGCCAGCGATGCTCCGGCCGGGGCTTCGCCCGAAAGCACCACGTACTTACTCGAAAAATCGGTATCGCCCACCACCGACGAGATCACCGGCATGATCACATCGTCGGTCAGCGAGGAAACGATCTTTCCGAATGCACCGCCGATAATCACACCGACCGCGAGATCGAGCACGTTTCCGCGCGCAATGAACGTCTTGAATTCACCCAGCATTGGCCGCTCCCCTTCGTCTTGAGCCAAGGTGCAACTGTCTGCCACGGCCAATCGGTGACGGCAAGCGCTGGCGATGTCCGGTTTTTCTTGAACCGCTCAGGCGTGTTACTACATTAAGGCAGCCGCGCCGTCTGGCGCCTGCATAGAGGAACCGACCACGATGTCTGCTGCCTTCCCCACCCGTTTCGCCCAGTCCGCCCTGGTTGCCGCCACCGCCATCAGCCTGGCCGGCTGTGGGATCAACTCGGTGCCCACCGCCGAGGAACAGGCCAAGGCCAAGTGGGCCGACGTCCAGGCCGCGTTCCAGGAACGTGCCAACCTGATCCCCAACCTTGCCGCGGTTGCCAAGGGTGCAGCCGAACAGGAAAAGGGTATCCTCACCGGGGTGATCGAAGCCCGTGCCAAGGCCACCAGCATCCAGATCAAGGCCGACGATCTGAGCGATCCGGCCAAAATGAAGGCGTTTCAGGAGGCGCAGAACCAGCTTTCCGGCTCGCTGATGGGCTTCGGGCGCCTGCTGGCCAACGCCGAAGCCTATCCCGAGCTGAAAAGCATCACCAATTACCAGATGCTGCAAAGCCAGCTTGAGGGCCAGGAAAACCGTATCCGCGTTGCGATCCGCGACTACAATGAGGCTGTGCGCCAGTACAATACCACGATCCGCACCTTCCCCGATGCGATCGGCGCCAAGGTGATCTACGGCGCCAAGCCGATGGTCCCCTATGAAGCCGCCACCCCGGGCGCCGAAGTAGCGCCCAGCCTTGAAGGCAAGCTCTAGGCGGAGGATCGCGCCATGGGGCTTCGCGCCCTCGCATCGCACCAGCGCGCTGCGGCCGCGGTTGCTGCGGCGCTGCTGGCGCTCGCCGCGCTGCTGCTGCCAGGCCTTGCCCTGGCGCAGCAGTTCCCCGCGCTGACCGGCAGGGTGGTCGATGCCGCCAACGTCATTCCGGCGGACGAGGAAGCGCGCCTGACGCAAAAGCTCGAAGCGCTCGAAACCCAGTCGCAGCGGCAGCTGGTGGTGGTCACCCTGCCCGACCTGCAAGGCTATGACATCGCCGATTACGGCTACCAGCTCGGCCGCCACTGGGCGATCGGCGACAAGGAACGCAACGATGGCGCGCTGTTCATCATCGCCCCCAACGAGCGGCGGGTGCGGATCGAGGTCGGCTATGGCCTTGAGCCGGTGCTGACCGACGGGCTCAGCTCGCTCATCATCCAGCAGCAGGTGGTGCCGCGCTTCAAGGCTGGCGACATGGCCGGCGGGATCGAGGCCGGGACCGATGCAATCGTCGCCCAGTTGACGCTGCCCGAGGATCAGGCGCGCAAGGTTGCCGCCGAGGTTCAGCCTCGCCAGGACCAAGTCGAAGACGTGTTGGCATCGACCCTGTTCTGGCTGCTTATGATGTTCATCTTTTTCGTTCTGCCGATGCTGCGTCGGATGCGCGGCGGGCGGCGCTATCATGACAGCGGGCTGGGTTCGGTAATCCTGTGGAGCGTGCTCGACGGAATCTCGCGCGGGGGCAGCAGCGGCGGCGGCGGCGGAGGCAGCAGCTGGGGCGGTGGCGGCGGCTTTTCGGGCGGCGGCGGCAGTTTTGGCGGCGGCGGCTCTTCGGGTAGCTGGTAGGAGGCGTTGATGGCCCAGTCCCTTTCCCTCACCGATGCCGACCGCGACCGGGTAAGCCAGGCCGTGGCCCGCGCCGAGGAAGCCAGCGCGGGCGAGATCGTGACTATCCTGGCCGACAGCTCCGATCCCTATGCCGACGTGGCGCTGGTCTGGTCGGTGGTGGCGGCGCTGCTGGCGCTGAGCGCGCTGGCGCTGGCGCCCGATTTCTACCTCGCGCTGGTTGACCGGGTGCTGGGCCGGTGGGAGCCGCAATGGCACCCGCGCCAGATCCTCGCCCTGGCGGCGCTGGTCGCGGCATTGAAGTTCACCGGCATGTGGCTGCTCCAGCTGTGGCGCCCGCTGCGCCTGTTGCTGGTCCCCGCCCCGCTCAAGCACGCGCGCGTGCGCGCCCGGGCAATCACCTGCTTCAAGGTCGGGGCCGAGCGCCGCACCCACGGCAGCACCGGGATCCTGATCTACCTCAGCCTGGCTGAGCACCGTGCCGAAATCGTCGCCGACGAGGCGATTGCCGCCAAGGTCCAGCCCGAGGTCTGGGGCGCTGCGATGCATGCCATGCTTGCCGAAATCCGCGCCGGGCGGATCGGTGAGGGATTGGCGGTGGCGGTGGACAAGGTCGGCGTGGTGCTGGCCGAGCACTTCCCGCGCAGCGCCAACGATCGCAACGAGTTGCCCGATCGCCTGATCGAAGTCTAAACGCGGCGGATGCATTTCGACGAACCCGAGGAAATCCGCTGGGCGGGCAAGTTCATCAGCGCACGCACCCGCGGCAAGTGGGAATATGTCACCCGTGCCCGCGGCATACGCGCGGCGGTGATCCTGGCGATCGACCCCGAAGACCACGTGATCCTGGTCGAGCAGTTTCGCGTGCCGCTGGGCAGGCCGTGCCTTGAGCTGCCCGCCGGACTGATCGGGGACGATGATGGCAAGGCCGGAGAAGACGCCACCGCCGCCGCCGCACGCGAACTGGAGGAGGAAACCGGCTATCGCGCCGCGCGGATGGAGGTTCTGGGTGAGTTCTATTCCTCCCCCGGAATGGTCAGCGAAAGCTTCACCCTGCTGCGCGCCCACGGCCTCACCCGGAACGGCCCCGGCGGAGGGCTGGACGGCGAGGACATCACCGTCCATCGTGTGCCGCGAAGAAGGTTGGCGGCGTTCGTTGCCGAATCGCGCCGCCGCGGACTTGGGATCGACGTGCGGCTGCTGATGCTGCTGGCCCCGGATATTTTGGGAGGAGAATGACATGGCGGGACGGGTAGCGGGCAAGCTGGCGCTGATAACCGGCGGGGCGCAGGGGCTGGGTGCGGCGCAAGGACGGATGCTGGCGCGCGAGGGCGCGCGGGTGATGCTGGCAGATCTCAACGCCGAGGGCGCCGCAGCGCAGGCCGCCGCGATCAACGCCGAACTCGGCGCGGGCACCGCCTTTTCCTGCAAGCTCGATGTCACGCAGGAAGCTGACTGGCTTGCCGCGCTTGAACAGGTGCAGAGCGATCTGGGCGGGCTGTCGGTGCTGGTCAACAACGCCGGGATCGGGGTGCGCGGCAATATCGAGACCTGCACGCTCGAGGAATGGCACCGCGGCTTCGCGGTCAACGTCGATTCGGTGTTCCTCGGCTGCAAGCACGCCCTGCCGCTGCTCAAGGACAACCAGCCCGGCTCGATCATCAACATCTCCTCGATCGCCGGGCTGATCGCGTCCGACACCATGCCCGGATACAACGCCAGCAAGGCGGCGGTGTGGATGCTGAGCAAGTCGGTCGCGCTCTATTGCGGCAAGATGGGCTGGAACATCCGCTCCAACTCGGTCCACCCGACCTTCGTCGATACCCCGATCCTCGATGGCATGGTGACCAGCACCGGAAAGCCCAAGGACGTGATCATGGACAAGCTGGCCCGCCAGATCCCGCTCAAGCGCGTGGGCCATCCCGACGAGATCGCGGCCGGGGTACTGTTCCTCGCCAGCGACGAAAGCAGCTTCATGACCGGCGCCGAGCTCAAGCTTGACGGCGGCATCTCGGCGATGTGAAACGGCGCCGATGGGGCACGATACCGAAACCAGGCCCAAGCCGCGATCCCTGCGCGTCACCTCGTTCGACGTCGCGGCCGAGGCCGGAGTCAGCCAGTCGACCGTCAGCCGTGCGCTGGCGGGCGATCCGGTGGTCAGCGAGGCGACCCGCCAGCGCGTGGCCGAAGCCGCCCGCAAGCTCAACTATTTCGTCGACGAGAACGCCGCCCGTCTGCGCACCGGGCGCACCGGCACCCTGGCGGTGGTGGTGATCTGCCGCCCGGGGGAAGACCGCAAGGATCTCAACCCGTTCCATTCCGCGCTGCTCGCCTCGCTGTGCGGCGCGGCCAGCCTGCGCGGCTATGAAACGCTGGTCAGCTTTCAGGACGGGCCGGAAAACTTCAACGGCCGCTACGAGGAACAGCGCAAGGCCGATGGCCTAGCGGTGATCGGCACGACCGAGAACTATTCCGCCTGGGACTATTTCCGCCAGCTCGGCCAGGCCAACCACACCGGCAAGAGCATGCACTGGGTCTGCTGGGGGGCACCGTTCGACGATGTCGAATGGATCCGCTCCGACAACCACGGCGGTGCCCGCCTTGCCACCCGCCACCTGATCGAGCAGGGCTATCGCAAGATCGTCTGCATCGGCTCGGAAACCTCGCCCCAGCGCCAGTTTCTCGAGCGCTACGAGGGCTATGCCGAGGAGATGCGCGAACACGGCCTTGAGCCCGCGCTGGCGCCGATCGACAAGGGCCTGCCGCGCGAGGAACAGGGCCGCCGCGCGGTCCAGGCGCTGATCGAGGCGGGGACGCCTTTCGACGCGCTGTTCGCGGTCTGCGATCCGGTTGCGCTTGGCGCACTCGACGCGCTCCACGCCCACGGCCTGGCGGTGCCGGGCACGGTCGGGCTGGTCGGCTTCGACGGGATCCGCGCCGGGGCCTATTCCTCGCCTCCCCTGACCTCGATCGAGCCCGATTTCCGCGCCGCGGGCGAAATGATGGTCGACAAGCTGCTCGCCGCGATCGCCGGAGACCCGCACGAACAGCGCCGCGTCCCGGTCAAACTGCTGATCCGCGAAAGCTCGCGCCGGGGCTGATATTCAGCGCACAAGCAGAGGTTTGAGATAGCTACCCGTGTAGCTCGCCTTTACCTTCACCACCTCCTCCGGCGT
Source organism: Novosphingobium sp. (assembly GCA_024236215.1). Taxonomy (GTDB): domain Bacteria; phylum Pseudomonadota; class Alphaproteobacteria; order Sphingomonadales; family Sphingomonadaceae; genus Novosphingobium. The sequence continues at coordinate 112,330 of JACKKX010000002.1, read as the reverse complement.
CCCCTCCGCCACAATCTCACCCCCCCGCACACCACCCTCAGGCCCAAGGTCCACGATCCAGTCCGCCACCTTGATCACATCGAGGTTGTGCTCGATCACCACCACCGAGTTCCCCTGATCGACAAGCCGTTGCAGCACCTCCAGCAGCTTGCGCACGTCTTCGAAGTGCAGCCCGGTGGTCGGCTCATCGAGGATGTAGAGCGTCTGCCCGGTTGAGCGGCGGCTGAGTTCCTTGGCCAGTTTGACCCGTTGCGCCTCGCCGCCGGACAGCGTGGTCGCCTGTTGGCCGACCTTGACGTAGCCAAGGCCGACTTCGTTGAGCATATGCATCTTGTCACGGATCGGGGGGACGGCCTTGAAGAACTCTTCCGCGTCCTCGATCGTCATGTCGAGCACATCGGCGATCGAGTGGCCCTTGAATTTCACTTCGAGCGTTTCGCGGTTGTAGCGCTTGCCGTGGCATTCCTCGCAGGTGACGTAGACGTCGGGGAGGAAGTGCATCTCGATCTTGATCAGGCCGTCGCCCTGGCACTTTTCGCAGCGCCCGCCCTTGACGTTGAAGCTGAAGCGCCCGGCCTTGTACCCGCGCGCCTCGCTTTCGGGGAGGCCCGCGAACCAGTCACGGATCTGGGTGAAGGCGCCGGTATAGGTCGCGGGGTTGGAGCGCGGGGTGCGGCCGATCGGCGACTGGTCGATCTCGATCACCTTGTCGCACAGCTCAAGGCCGGTCACCTTGTCATGCGGCCCGGCGATCACCCGCGCGCCGTTGAGCTGGCGCGCGGCGGCGGCGTAGAGCGTATCGAGCGTGAGGCTGCTCTTGCCGCTGCCCGAAACCCCGGTGATGCAGGTGAAGGTGCCGAGCGGGATCGCGGCGGTGACGCCCTTGAGGTTGTTGGCGCGCGCGCCGTGAACCACGATCCGGTGGCCGTTGCCCTTGCGCCGCACCTTGGGCACCGCGATTTCGCGCGCGCCGGAAAGGTATTGCCCGGTCAGGCTTTCGGGCGCGGCGAGAATATCGGCGAGCGTGCCCTGCGCGACGATCTCCCCCCCGTGGACCCCGGCGCCGGGGCCGAGATCGACGATGTGATCGGCGTGGCGGATCGCATCCTCGTCATGCTCGACCACGATCACCGTGTTGCCCAGATCGCGCAGGCGCTTGAGCGTTTCGAGCAGGCGGTCGTTATCGCGCTGGTGGAGGCCGATCGAGGGCTCGTCGAGCACGTAGAGCACGCCCGACAGACCCGAGCCGATCTGGCTGGCGAGGCGGATGCGCTGCGATTCCCCGCCCGACAGCGTACCTGAAGTGCGGTTGAGGTTGAGGTAATCGAGCCCGACATTGTTGAGGAAGCCGAGGCGCTCGTTGATTTCCTTGAGGATTGCCTTGGCGATCTGCTGCTGCTGGGCGCCGAGCCGGTCATTGAGCGCGCCGAACCATTCGACCGCCGCCGCGACCGAAAGCACGGTGATCGCCGAAATGTCTTCCCCGCCAACCTTGACGCTCAGCGCCTCGGGCTTGAGCCGCTTGCCCTCGCAGGTCTCGCACGGCTGCGCGGTCTGGAACTTGCCCAGTTCCTCGCGCATCCAGGCGCTTTCGGTTTGCAGCATCCGGCGGTTGAGGTTGCCGATCACCCCCTCGAACGGTTTCTTGACCGTGTAGCTCTTTTTCCCGTCGGTGAAAGTCAGGCTGACTGCGCGCCCGGCGGTGCCGTGGAGGATCACGATCCGCACCTCGACCGGCAAGTCCTGCCACGGCGTGTCAAGGCTGAAGCCGAATTCGGCGGCCAGGCTGGCGAGCACCTGCATGTAGTAGGGCGAGGGCGGATTGCTCTTGGCCCAGGGCACCACCGCCCCCTGCTTGAGGCTGAGCGCCTCATTGGGCACCACCAGCTGGGGATCGAACAGCAGCTTTTCGCCGAGGCCATCGCAAGCCGGGCAGGCGCCCATCGGCGCGTTGAAACTGAACAGGCGCGGCTCAAGGCTTTCGATGGTGAAGCCCGAAACCGGGCAGGCGAACTTTTCGCTGAAGACGATGCGGTTGTCGGGCAGACCGGCGCCTTTCATCGCCCCGCCTTTCTCTTCCCCGCGCCCCGGCACCACGCCATTCGCCAGATCGACATAGGCCAGCCCCTCGGCCAGTTTCAGCGCCTGTTCGAAGCTGTCGGCCAGCCGGGTCTCGATCCCTTCACGCACCGCGATCCGGTCAACCACTACCTCGATGTCATGCTTGTACTTCTTGTCGAGCGCCGGGGCCTCCTCGATCGCGTAAAGCTCGCCGTCGATCCGCACCCGGGTGAAGCCGGCCTTCTGCCATTCGGCCAGTTCCTTGCGGTATTCGCCCTTGCGCCCCCGCACCACCGGCGCGAGCAGGTAGGCCCGGGTCCCATCGGGCAGCGCCATCACCCGGTCGACCATCTGGCTGACCGTCTGCGCGGCGATCGGCTCACCCGTGGCGGGGCTGTAGGGCACTCCCACCCGCGCCCACAGCAGGCGCATGTAATCGTATATCTCGGTCACCGTGGCGACGGTCGAGCGCGGGTTGCGGCTGGTGGTCTTCTGCTCGATCGAGATCGCGGGGCTGAGCCCGTCGATATGCTCGACATCGGGCTTCTGCATCATCTCGAGGAACTGGCGCGCATAGGCCGAGAGACTCTCGACATAGCGGCGTTGCCCCTCGGCATAGATCGTATCGAAAGCGAGGCTGCTCTTGCCGCTGCCCGACAGCCCGGTGATCACGATCAGGCTGTCGCGCGGAAGCTCGACATCGAAGCCCTTGAGGTTGTGTTCCCGGGCACCCCGGACGACGATCTTGGAAAGCGACATGGCGCCCGCCATGTTCCACATCTGTTCGATTGTGGCAAGGGGCATGGCGTGATCGGGATCATGGTTGCACGGGCACCGGCGACCCGCAGAGACATGCTGTTGCGTGACCACGTCCAACGTTGCGGCTCGGGTGCAGCTAGGTTCATTTGGCAAACCGGCACCATCGTCTCCGCAATTTCCGACATTCCGATCAAAATGCGGCCGCTAGTCCAAACTCTCCGGCGACGCGTTGATAGTCATAAATTTCTATCGTGGAACGATTCGCTTCGAACCGCACCCTCGCAAATGGCGCAAAGGACCGGATCCTGAGCGCCCGAAACGTTCCAGCAAACGACACCCCATAGCGATTGTCTATTCGGCGCGAGGGATAGAGCAGCAGGCGCGTGTCAGCTTCAAGATGACTGTAGTTGATGCCCGCAACAGCCGTGGTCGACCCAAACTCGCGAAACATGTAAAGGCCAATTCCGCCGCTCGTAGTGGAATAGCCCGGATCGCGCGCGGCCTCGCGGCTGGCGCTGAGTTGCAATCCGATGCCCGCACGAGCAGAGAGGGCACGGTCGACCCCGACGCTCAAGCCAAACGAACTGGCATCCTGAAGATCGTTGCGCCGATTGTCGATGCGCGCATAGCTCGCCCCCGCCCTAAGCTGGCCCCGCTTGCCAAGTGGATGCTGCCAGTCGGCTGAGCTGGACGCGCTGATGGTAAACAACTGGCCTCCATACCAGCGCCAAGCCGGACCAACCGAAACCGACAGCCGATCGCGCCCGATCTGCATCTCCGGGCCAGTGCCGATCCCCAGCGAATAATCGTCGAAGCGGCTCTGGCGGTAGATGTCGCTATCGGCGGAAACGCGAGTCAGCCAGCGCGCTCGCTGATTGATCGGAACCCGCAGATAGGCCTGTCCGCGCAGCGCCAACCCCAGTCCGGAACGCGCCTTGGCATTCTCGTCGAGCGTGAATTCGCCGATGGTCGTTCCCAGGGTATCCGATCGGGTGGCACGGTTGATATTGCTGTCCGGCGCCAGCGCCAGCTCCAGTGAAACACCCAACGGCTTATTGGCCGACAGCGCCCCGGCGTAGAAACGTACCATTCGCTCGACTTCCGGGGGAAGCCCAGCGGCCTCGGCGGCGCGCAGTTCCCGTTCCGCCGCTCCCAGGTGCCCCAGTTGCCCATGCATCCGCGCCAGCTCGAGCCGGACTCGCGCCGCGCCGGGTTTTTCATCGAGGATCGCGCGAAACTCGATCGCCGCATCGGCATAGCGATGCAGTCGTTCGGCCAGCATCATGCCAAGGCGGAACCGGGCCTCGGTTCGCAGTTCGATATCGGGATTTCCAGCCAGCGCGCGGTAGGCCGCTTCGGCAGTCGCGAAATCGCCCCGCGCCTCGGCCTGAGCGGCAAAATCGAACAACTGCGCGGGAGAGAGGGTAAGCGTTTGCGGCGCAGATGTGCCGTCCTGTGCCAGGGTCGCAGGGGCCAGGCTCGCCACGATCGCACCGGCGATCAGTCCGATCAGGCTACGCGCCAGGCGCACAAATCACCGCAGCTACTGCAGTTACTGCAGCTACTGCTTCTTGCCCGAAGTTCCGCCGAAGGCCTCGTTCGATCCGCTCAGGAAGTTGTAGACATAGCCCATTTCCGCTCCCTGCGGCCCGAAGAACGAGCCAACAAAACCCGGGCCGGTGGTACCGGCAAAGGTGCCTGAAAAAGCTGAGCTACCCGCCGCGATCGCACCGGTTCCGTTAAAAGTGCCAAAGTCCGTCGCGGCGCTCGACCCCACGGGCGCGGCGATCAGGTGCAGCGAGGTGCTGATGGCGCCGGTGCCGAAGTTGGCCGAAAACGTAGCGGTCGATGCCGTGGTTGTATCGTACTGAACCCCGCCGCTAACGATCGAGCCAGCCGTTTCTGCCGAATAGGTGGCGGTGCCGGTCTTGGGCATATCGCTGGCAATGGTCGGCATTCCTCCAACCGCCAGCCAGGCCTTCGCATCCGAACCCGCCACGTTGATAAACCGTCCGAACATCGTGTAGCTGAGCGGCACGCCGCCGACAGTCGGCCAAGTGACCCTGAGTTCCTGCTGGCCGGTGGAAGTGGTCTTCTTGAATGCCTGAGTCGTCGCGGTCGAATGGGCCGGATCGGCATTGCTCAGCTCGAATATGCCGGTGATTCCGCCCGGGGCGTTGATGACATAGCTTCCCGCAGCGACATCGTAGGTCACGGTCACCGTATTTCCGAAGGTATCCGCGCCCTGCCCTGCGGGCCCCGCAGTCGTGATCTGCCAGTGCACATCCGCAGTCTGGAAGGTGTGAGTTCCCGTCAGATCCTGAATCTTGGTGTATGCGGCCGGTGGGGGAGTTGGGGTGGGAGTTGGAGTGGGTGTTGGTGTGGGGGTACTGCTTACTCCGCCACCGCCGCAAGCGGACAAGGCAGCAGCCAGCGAGAAAAGCGCCGCCAATCGAATAACCCGCATAAGACCCCCAACAAAAGGACAGTTTTAACTAAAGAAACCAGTATAACTCCTTGAGATTTATGTGACTATTCTCGGGTATCGATGATGTAAAGCGCAAAGTCTGTTGCGCGGCTAGATATGTCGGATTGACCGGCAAGATCGGCAGATGCCGCACTTGCAAAGACACCGAAGCGCACGCCCGGGCATCCGCCGGCAGGTGGTCGCATCGGTTCGGCCCACTCCACCAACGGCCAATCCCCCTCTGCGAACAGCATTGACTTATCGCGCCCGCCGCGCCCATGGCTAAACCAGCCTGCGCGGAGGCTTGATGGCCGGTCCGCGCCTGATTTTTCAGGGAGTCTTTCCAGATGAAAAGCCGTTTTCTGATTGCTTGCGCCGCGCTGGCAATGGTTGCGACCGTGCCGGTCCGTGCCGATGACCAAACCGCATCGACCGGTGAGGAGATCACCGTCATCGGCCACCCCCAGATCGGCGAATTCGGGGTTGATCTGACCGCGCGCGATACAACCGCCAAGCCCGGCGACGATTTTGAACGCTATGCCTCGGGCACCTGGATGGACAAGACCGAAATCCCCTCGGACCGGCCCAGCACCGGTTCGTTCACCAATCTGCGCGAAGACGTGCAGGATCAGGTCCAGAAGCTGATCACCGGCGCTCCGGCGGGGACCAAGTACGGCGCACTCTACAGCGCCTTCATGAACGAGAAGCAGATCGAGCGGGTTGGGCTCAAGCCGCTGATGAAGGATCTGGGCGTGCTGCGGGCGATCTCGGACAAGTCCGAATTCAGCCGCTACATGGGCAGCACCTATGCCAAGTTCGGCATCACCCTGTTCAATTTCGGCCCCTATGCCGATCCGGTCGATCCCAACATGAACGTGCTGTGGATGAGCCAAGGCGGGCTGGGCCTGCCCGAGAAGGATTATTACTTCAACCCGCAGTTCGCCAAGCAGCGCCAGGCCTATTACAGCTATGTCGAGCGCATGATGCGCGCGCTGGGCAATCCCGATCCCAAGGGCGCAGCGTCGCGGATTCTGGCCTTTGAAACCGAAGTGGCTTCGCTAAGCTGGGATTCGGCGCAGAGCCGCGATATCGACAAGATCAACAACCCCTATTCGACCGCCGAGCTTAAGGCCTATGCCCCCGGGCTCGATTGGGATGCGTTCTTCGCCGGTGCCAACGTGCCCGAGCAGAAGCGGATCATCGTCAACGAGAACACCGCCTTCCGCTCGATCGCCCGGCTCTTTGACTCGACCCCGCTCGAGACGCTCAAGCTGTGGCAGGAATTCCACGTTGCCGATCAGGCCGCGCCCTATCTCAACAAGGCAATGGTCGACAGCCGCTTTGCCTACACCAGCACCATTTCGGGGGTGACGGTCAATCGTCCGCGCTGGAAGCGGGCGGTCGATCTGGTCAACGGCTCGCTGGGCGAGCTGGTCGGCCAGGCCTATGTCGCAAAGCATTTCCCCGAGACCGCTAAGGTCAAGATGGAAAAGCTGGTCGCCAACCTCAAGGTGGCGATGGGCGCGCGGATCCGCTCCAATTCGTGGATGAGTCCGGCGACCAAGGAGGCCGCGCTCGAAAAGCTTTCGCGGATGGACGTGATGGTCGGCTATCCCGACAAATGGCGCGACTATTCGGGGGTCATGGCCGATGCCAACGACCTTTATGGCTCGGTGGTCAGCGCCACCAAGTTCAATGCCGAATACCAGATGAGCTTCCTGGGCAAGCCGGTTGACCACAAGCTGTGGGGTATGAACCCGCAGACCGTGAACGCCTATAACGGCGGGCTGCTCAACCAGATCGTGTTCCCGGCGGGTATCCTTCAGGCGCCGTTCTTCGATCCCAGCGCCGACCTGGCGGTCAATTATGGCGCGATCGGCGTGGTGATCGGGCACGAGATCAGCCACGGGTTCGACGATCAGGGCCGCAAGATCGACGCGAGCGGCGCGGTTCGCGACTGGTGGACCCCCGAAGATGCCGAGCGCTTCAACGCCGAGGCCAAGAAGTTCGGCGAGCAATACGCCGCGTTCGAGGTGGTACCCGGCTCGCACATCAATCCCGAGCTGACCATGGGCGAGAACATCGCCGACTTTGCCGGTCTCAATGTCGCCTACGACGCCTATCACCTTGCGCTGGGCGGCAAGGAAGCACCGATCATCGACGGGCTGACCGGCGATCAGCGCTTCTTCCTCGCCTATGCCCAGGTCTGGCGGTCAAAGGCGCGCGAGGATTCGCTGCGCAACCAGGTGACCACCGATCCGCACAGCCCGGCGCGCTATCGCACGATCGCGCCGCTGCGCGATCTCGACGCCTGGTACGCCGCCTGGAACATCCAGCCTGGCGATGCGATGTACATCCCGCCCGAAAAGCGGGTGAAGATCTGGTAATCCGCTTCGGGACTTGACCTTACCGGGGGCAGCGGCGACGCTGCCCCCATGCATTTCAGCCACAAGGAATTCACTATGCGCACCCTTCCCCTGCTTTCTGTATCGCTGCTGGCGCTGGCTGCCTGCGCGCCCAAGGAAGCCGCCCCGGTGGCCGTGGCCCCCGCGCCCGAGGCCGCGCCCAGCGTTGCCCCCTATGCGCCGGTAATCCCCAAGGGCACCGGGATCTTCGCCGAGGCATCGAGCCTGCCGTTCCAGGCCCCCGATTTTTCGAAGATCAAGGACAGCGACTATGAGCCCGCGATCGAACAGGGCATCGCGATCCAGCTGGCCGAGGTCGATGCCATCGCCAACGATCCCGATACCCCCACCTTCGACAACACCATCGTTGCGCTGGAAAAGTCCGGCCAGATGCTGACCCGCGTGCTCTATGTCTTTTCCGCGCTGACCAGCGCCAACACCAACGACACGCTCGACGCGATCGACAGCCGCACCGCGCCCAAGCTTTCCGACATGCGCGATACGATCCTGCTCAACGACAAGCTGTTCGCGCGGATCAAGTATCTTCACGAGCGCCGCGCCGATCTGGGGCTTGAGGCCGATCAGATGCAGGTGCTCGAAGTCACTTATGACAACATGGTGCGCAACGGCGCGCTGCTGTCCGCCGCCGACAAGACCGAGCTGAAAAGCGTCAACGCCCGGCTTTCCACCTTGTCGACCGATTTCGGGCAAAAGCTGACCAAGGGCACCAAGGACGGCGCGCTGGCGTTTACCGACAAGCGCTGGCTGGCGGGGCTGTCCAAGGCCGATGTCGCCGCCGCGCAGAAGACGGCGGGGGATCGCGGTCTGCCCGCTGGCAGCTATGTCCTGCCGCTCCAGAACACCACGCAGCAGCCGCTGCTCGCCTCGATGGGCAACCGCGCCGCGCGCCAGGCGCTGTTCGAGCATAGCTGGATGCGCTCCGAGCGCGGCGACGCCAACGATACCCGCGCGCTGGTGCAGGAACTGGCCGAACTGCGCGCGCAGAAGGCCAGGCTGCTCGGTTATCCGGACTATGCCAGCTATGTCCTGACCAACCAGATGGCCCAGACCCCGGCCAAGGCGATCGGCTTCCTTGAGCAGATGGTCCCCGCCCTGGCCGCCGCCCAGCAGCGAGAGGCGGCCGAGCTCAACACCTTCATCCGCAAGGATGGCGGCAAGTTCACCGTTACCCCGGCGGACTGGGATTTCTATTCGGAGAAGCTCCGCAAGGCCAAGTACGACCTCGACGAAAGCCAGATCAAGCCCTATCTTGAGATCACCAACGTGCTGGAAAATGGCGTTTTCTTTGCCGCCAACCAGCTCTATGGGCTGACTTTCAAGAAGCGCAGCGACATTCCGGTCTATCACCCCGATGTGACCGTCTACACCGTTTACGACGCCGACGGTTCGGAGCTGGCGCTATTCTATTTCGATCCCTGGAAGCGCGACAACAAGTCGGGCGGGGCGTGGATGTCGAACTTTGTCGATCAGACCACGCTGCTCGGCACCAAGCCGGTGGTGTTCAATGTCGAGAACTTCACCAAGCCCGCCCCCGGCCAGCCCGCGCTGATCAGCTGGGACGATGCCAGCACCATGTTCCACGAGTTTGGCCATGCGCTGCACGGGATGCTGTCCAACCAGCGCTATCCCTCGATCGCGGGCACCAACACCGCGCGCGATTTCGTGGAATTCCCCAGCCAGTTCAACGAAAACTGGATGACCGAGCCGCGGGTGCTGGCCAACTTCGCCAAGCATTACCAGACCGGCGCGCCGATGCCCGCCGCGCTGGTCGCCAAGATCGAGAAGGCCAAGCATTTCAACCAGGGCTATGCGCTGGGCGAGGTCGTCGCTGCGGCGCTGCTCGATCTCAAGTGGCACGCGCTGCCCGCCGATGCCGGCAAGCAGGATGTCGATGCCTTCGAAGCCAAGGCGCTGGGATCGACCGGGCTTGACGTGGCGCACGTGCCCACCCGCTATCGCACCAGCTATTTCCGCCACATCTGGGCCAACGGCTATGCCGCCGGGTACTATGCCTATTCGTGGACCGAAATGCTCGATCACGACGCCTTCGCCTGGTTCGAGGCCAACGGCGGGATGACTCGCGCCAACGGCCAGCGCTTCCGCGACATGGTGCTCTCGAAGGGACACTCGCTGGATTATGCGCAGATGTACCGGGCCTTTGCCGGGCGCGATCCCAGCATCGAACCGATGCTCAAGGCGCGCGGGCTGAAGTAGGCTCTACCGCGAGCGCGCGCTGGCCCGGCTCGCCGAGCCAGCGCGCCCGCACACCCCAGACCCGCTCGATCTTTGCTTCGCCCAGCGCCTCGAGCGGAGGCGCATCGGCAACCAGCCGACCGCGATCGAGCACCAGCACCCGGTCGGCGAAGTTGGCGGCCTGGGCCAGATCGTGGAGCACCAGCACCACCCCCAGCCCCTGCCCGGCAAGCGCGCGCAGCTGGCCGAGCAGCGCCTGCTGATAGCCCAGATCGAGATTGGCCAGCGGCTCGTCGGCCAGCAGCCAGCGCGATGTGCCCGCGATCACCCGCGCGATCAGCGCCCGCGCGCGCTCCCCTCCTGAAAGCTGCGAGACGCGCCTCTGGCGCAAGGTTTCGAGGCTGAGCGTGGCGATCGCTGCGTCGATAGCGATGCGATCGGCCTCGGCGCCGCTGCGCCAGGGAAGGCGACCCAGCGAAACCAGCGTTTCCACCGTCAGATCCCAGGCCACCTCGCCCTCCTGGGGCAGATAGCCGATCTCGCAGGCTCGCTCGCGCGCGCTGCGCAGTTCGAGCGGCAAGCCATCGAGCAGGACATTGCGCCCGCCCATCAGCCCCGCAAGGCAGCGCAGCAGGCTGGATTTGCCCGCGCCGTTGGGGCCGCAGATCGCGGTCACCGCGCCGCGGTGCAATTCCATGCTGACGCCCGAGAGACGCCCGGGCAGCGAAAGATCCTGCGCGGCAAGGGTCATGCCAGCCGCCCCCGCATCCCCGCCAAGAGCGCGAGGAAGAACGGCGCCCCCAGCAGTGAGAGCGCGATCCCCAGCCGCAGCTCACCCTGGAGCGGCAACAGGCGGCACAGGCTGTCGGCCACCAGCACCAGCAGCGCCCCGCCAAGCGCCGAAGGCACGATCAGCGCGCCGGGGCGCCGGTCGGTAAAGGGACGCAGCAGGTGTGGCACCATCAGCCCTACGAAGCCGACGATTCCGGCCACCGCCACCCCCGATCCCACCGTCAGCCCCACGCCCAGGATCATCAGCGCCTGCAACCTTCCGGGCCGCACCCCGAGCGAGCGCGCAGCTTCCTCGCCCAGCGTCATGGCATCGAGCCCCGGCCCGGCCAGTGCCAGCACACCGATCCCTGCCAGCGTCAGCGGGGCGGCGATCCATACTTCGTGCCACGAACGGTCGGTCAGCGCGCCCATCAGCCAGGTGACGATCTCGCTCATCGCGAAGGGATTGGGCGCGAGGCTCAGCGCCAGGCTGGTCAGCGCGCCGGCCAGGCTGGAAATCATCATCCCGGTCAGGGTGAAAAGGATCACCGAACCGCCGCGCCCGGCGACCAGCGCCAGCAGCGTCATCGCTCCGGCGGCGCCCGTCAGCGCGAAGAGCGGCAGCGCCCACGGCTGCGCGGCATAGCCGCTCCAGAAACTCAGCACAGCCCCCAGCGCCGCGCCGGGGGCGATCCCGAACAGGCCGGGATCGGCCAGCGGATTGCGCAGATAGCCCTGCATCGCCGCCCCCGCCGCACCCAGCCCGGCGCCGATCGTAAGCGCCAGGACGATGCGCGGCGCGCGCAGTTCTGCCAGGATCGCCAGCGCGTTGCCACTGCCCGGATCGAACGGGTCGATCCACACCCGCCCCGCCAGCAGAGAGAACGGGACGGCCAGCAGCAGCGCGGCGATCAAAAACGGGTTGAGCCGCCGGGTCATATGCTGCGTCGCGCCTGTCCCAGCCGATGCGCGGCGCGCACGATGGTCGGGCCGCCGCACCATAAAAGGCCGGGATCGAGCCTCTCGCGGCGGGTATCGGCCAGCCGTGAGAGCACGGGATGGGAGAGCAGCCGATCCTGGTTGGCGCGGCCATCCCCCGCCGCGAAGATTACTGCGGGAGGATCGGCCAGCACCACCTCAAGCGGAAGGTATTCGGCCTGATGCATGCCGCGCCGGGCGGCAGCATTGGCAAAGCCGGTGCGCACCAGCAGATCGGAAATCAGCGTATCCGCCCCCGCAACGATCCCGCCCGATTGCCAGACGATCGCGGGCATGGCCGGCCCTTGGGGCGCGCGATTGGCCGCCAGCGCTGCCTCGATCCGCGCCACCAGCGCCTCGCCGCGCTCGGGGTGTCCGGCCAGCGCGGCGATCCGGCGCACCTGTGCTTCGCTTTCCTTCACAGTGGGCGCGATCCCCACCGTTTCGAGCCGGATCGAAAGCCGCTCCAGCGCGGCGCGCGTCGCCGGAGCGATGAAACTGCCATCGAGCACCAGATCGGGGTGCAGCGCGGCAATCTCTTCCACCGTCCCGCCGGTTGCGGGAAAACGCCGCGCGGCGGCCAGATCCATCGAGCTTGCCGCCGGATCGCTGCTGTAGTGCGAGAGCGCCAGGATCTGCCCCGGATCGGCCACCTCGGCCAGGATCGCATCGGTGCAGGGATTGAGGCTGACGATCGTGGGCCGCACGCGGGCGCGCTCCTGCCCTGGTGCGGCGGCGCAGGCTGCCAGCGTCAGGGCAAGGATCGGGGCCGCGTGCTTCACCAGCGCGCCCTTACCCCGGCATAGGCCGATCGGCCATAGCTGCCGTAACCGGCCACCGTCTGGTAGCGAGTGTCGGTGACGTTCTCCACGCGGCCATAAAGCTCGAAATGCTCGCCCAGCGGCAACGTGGCCCGCACGGTGGCCAGGGCATAGCCATCGAGCCGGATGAAATTCCCGGCATCGTCGAAGCTGTCCCCCGCCAGCCGCAGATCGGCACCCAACGCGAGGCCCGCCAGCGGCGTGGTCCAGTCTGCCGAGGCGGAGAGCGCGTGGCGCGGGCGCCGCGCCAGCTGGTTGCCGGTGGCGCGGTTGGTGGCATCGATGAAGGTATAGGCGGCACGGACCGAAAGGCGCGGGCTGACCTGCGCCGTGCCTTCCAGCTCAAAGCCCTGCGCGCGGGTGCGCCCGACGTTGAAATAGCCCGCAGGCCAGAGGTAGTCGATCAGGTTGGTGCTGTCGCGGCGGAACAGCGTGGCGGAAAGGCGCAGGCCGCCTGCGCGGCTGCCATATTCGATGCCCCCGTCGAAGGCGCGGCTTTCCTCGGGCTTCAGCGCGGTGTTCCCGCCATAGCCATAGAGCTGGTAGAGTGTGGGGGCCTTGAACCCTTGGCCCCAGGAAGCGATCAGGCGCAGGTTTCCGCCCAGATCGAAACTGCCGTTGGCACCGAAGGTCCAGTGGCTGCCGAACCGGTCGTGATCGTCGATCCGCGCACCGGCGGTCAGATCAAGCCGATCGCCATGATAGCCCAGCAGCGCATGCGCACCCACAATCCGCGCGGTCTGGCGAGGATCGAAACTGGTGGAGAACCGCGACCAGTCGCCTTCGGCCCCGAAATCGAGCGTCACCCCATCGGCCAGATCGGCGAGTCCCTTGGCATCGGCATGGATCGTACGCCCGCTGGTCTGATAGTTCGGTGCCGTTCCAAAGGTGGGATCGAAATAAGCGCGGCGGGTATCGGACAGGGCCAACCCGCCGCTCAGTTCGATCCCGCTGTCCGCATATTCCAGCCCGACCCGTCCAGAGCCTTGCCGGGTGGTCTGGTATTCGGGGGTATCGGCAAAGCTGTAGCTGGGCGGCGGAAAGCCGTCGAAATCGATCCTGCTATCGGCATAGCGACCGGCTGCGGTCAATGTCAGGCTGTCAGACAGGTCGAAGTGCCCGCGCCCGCCCAGACGCCACTGGCGAAAGGGATCGGCTTCCGTGCCAGCCGCATAGGCCGAGATCCCGTCGCTGCGGGTATAGCCGCCGCTCAGCGCCAGGCCATAGCGCTCGCCCGCAAGTCCGCCCTGGAGCTGCGCGTCGAGCGTATCGTGGGCGCCGTATTCGATCGAGGCGCGCGCGCCGCTGCGCTCGTCGCTGGTCACGGCCAGCACACCGCCAATCGCCTCGCTGCCCCAGGCCAGACTGTTTGGCCCGCGCAGCAGCTCGATCCGCCCGACCCCGCCGCTCAGCAGTGTACCAAGATCGAAACCGCCAGAAGGCGCAGCGGTATCGGTCATGCGGATGCCGTCGATCATCACCAGAAGCTGTTCGGAATTGGCGCCGCGCACGAACAGGCTGGTCTGGCTGCCAAGGCCGCCGCTGCGGGCCAGGGTCACGCCGGGCAGGCGTTCGATCGCGCGGGTGATGTCGGCGCCCTGGATGCGTTCCATATCCGCAGCGGTAACAACGGCAATGGATTGCCCGCTGCTGACGCGTTTTGACCACAGACCGGTGGCGGTTACGGTGATCTCGGCGTCAGGAAGAGCGCGGGCGCCGTCGATGCAGCAATCGATGACTTCGCCATCCTTGGTCAGCCACGGTCCACTATAGGATTCGAGTGGCCCTTTTCCCTGGGCCAGGGCAGGCGAAGCGGCGGCCAATGAACAACTCAGCAAAAACAGATATTTCACGCGCAATACTCCCGTCATGAACGAATGCCGTCCATGGCGTGAGCACCCGCGCGAATTCGCGGGGGCCTCGCTGCATTCCGGTACACCCCGCCCGGCGCGGAACGACCGTCAGGGGCAGGTCTCCTGGCTCCCGGATCAATGCCTTGCGCCCGCCTTCCCGCCCTTCGACACGCTCAGGACAGTGGCATGTGGGGCGCAACGCTCCCCAGTCACAGTTGCGGGGGCAGCGGAGGATTGGCACCCCCTTCCCTCTTCGGTCCGGAAAACCGGACAACCCATGACGCGCGGTGTCCATATTCGGGGGCCGCGAACATGGCAAGCGGAGAGGCGAATGCGCCGTTTCTTAACCGCTTAAGGCTATCGGCAGGGATCGTCCCGCTTCGGCACGGCGCCAATTCGGCGGATGCAGGCAGGGCGCAACCGGATTACGCGCGGAGGCGCGTAAGCCACACGAGGACCGATGCAGCAGATCCACGCCCTTCCCTATGAACCGCGACCGCGCGATTTTTCCGCGCGCTTGCCGCGCCGGGGCGCGCGCACCGTGGGGATGCGCAAGGGGCGGCGGCACATGGGGCGCCGCGCACTGGTACTGCTGGCGGCGATCGCGGTGCCCGCGCTGGCTGCGCCCGATCAGTGGGGCAGTTTTTCCATCGGCAGTGCCGGCAAGGCAGAGCTGCAGATCGAACCGATGCCGTTTGAGCGCAGCGGAGACAGCTTTCCCGGTTCGGCCTTCTATTATCTCGCCAGCGAAACCACCGAAAGCTCTGGCAACGCGCTGGTGGAAACAACCGGCGGGGCAATCGCCAATGCAATCGGCGGGCCGATTGCCCGCTCGTTCCGGATCGACAATTCGGGCGTCGATCGCAGCCGCGCGCTCGATTGCCTGACCGCCGCGGTCTATTACGAAGCCGCCAGCGAGCCCGATCAAGGCCAGCGCGCGGTGGCTCAGGTAGTGCTCAACCGCGTGGCCCATCCATCCTATCCCAAGACCGTTTGCGGCGTGGTCTATCAGGGTTCGGAACGCAGCACCGGATGCCAGTTCAGCTTCACCTGCGACGGGGCGCTTTCGCGCCGCCCCAGCGCCTTCTTCTGGGACCGGGCGCGCCGCGTGGCGGCGGCGGCGCTGTCGGGCGCGGTCGAACCCTCGGTCGGCCTTGCCACCCATTACCACACCATCGCGGTGCATCCCTATTGGGCGCCCAGCCTGAACTACCTGATCACGGTCGGCGCGCACCGGTTCTACAGTTTCAAGGGACGCGCGGGCGATGCCGGGGCCTTCCGCTTTGCCTATGGCGGGGGCGAACCATCGGCCGCGCCGCACCCGCACAGCAATACCGCGCAGACCACCGGCGAGGATCCGGCGCTCGATCCGCTGGCCCTGCAGCGCGCCTATGAGGCCGGCCTGAAGAGCGCCCAGGGCACCGGCGAAACCGCCACACCGCGCGCGGCCGCGGCTCCGGCCTATTCGCAGGACGTCAGGGAGCGCGGGGGCGATGCGCTCTATCGCGGTGACAAGTTGCCCGGCTCGGATGGGGTGCGCCCGGAATACCAGCAATCGGGGCAATGGATCGCCAGGCCGGGCGGCTGACGGCACTCGCCCGTCACCCCTTGGTTAAGCGATAGCAACCATAGTGTCACACCAAGGCTTAGCTCCGGCTGTGTAGAGCGCAGGGCGATGACGATCCGCTTCGCCGCCCCCCGCCCCGCCGCCATCCGTTCCAGCACCGCAATGGGCCTGGGTCTGCGCCGCAAGGCGGCGAACGATAACGGCGATGCCCCCACGCCCGATCACGTTTTGCGCGATGCGCTCAAGCATTTCGCCGTCCATGGGCTGGGCGCGGCGCAGCAGGCCCGGCTTGAGGCCGAGCGCGCCTGGCAAGAGGGCCGCCACGAAGAGTATCGTCACTGGCTCGAAATCTGCCGCCGGTTCGACCGGCGCATGGCGTGCGGGCTCGCCGCGCGGCTGGAAGGCAGACCGAGCACGAATCTCGGCTGAGGGCATTTCCCTTACGGCATCGCCAATGACCGCCAGGCTGGCGGTCGCTTCGCCGCGACCGAAGCTCGCCTCGCATGCCATTATTGCAATTGCGAACTATTATCACTAAATATTTGCTCTGTCGACTTTTCCTCGCTTGCAATCACCCGGACTCGCGCCTACGGCACGCTTCGATCAACCGGTGGCCCGCGCTCCAGCGGGATGGAATGGGCTGCCTTTGTGCCTGACGTGATCCCGCATTCCAGGGAAGGACATCGTCGCAAATGGCTCGCAAGAAGATTGCCCTCGTCGGCGCCGGGATGATCGGCGGCACTCTGGCCCACCTCGCCGCCAAGAAGGAACTGGGCGATATCGTCCTGTTCGACATTGCCGAGGGCATGCCCCAGGGCAAGGCGCTGGATCTGGCGCAGTGCGGCCCGGTCGAAGGCTTCGATGCCAGTATCAAGGGCACCAACGACTATGCCGATCTGGCCGGGGCCGATGTGGTGATCGTCACCGCCGGTGTGCCGCGCAAGCCGGGCATGAGCCGCGACGATCTGCTGGGCATCAACCTGGGCGTGATGAAGGCGGTCGGCGCGGGGATCAAGGCGCACTGCCCCAACGCTTTCGTGATCTGCATCACCAATCCGCTCGACGCCATGGTCTGGGCGCTCCGCGAATTCTCGGGCCTGCCCGCCAACAAGGTGGTCGGCATGGCCGGCGTGCTGGATTCGGCGCGTTTCGCCACCTTCCTTGCCTGGGAATTCGGCGTCTCGGTCAAGGACGTCAACGCCTTCGTGCTGGGTGGCCACGGCGATACCATGGTGCCGGTGCTCGAATATTCGACCGTCAGCGGCATTCCCGTCACCGACCTGGTCAAGATGGGCAAGAGCACCAAGGAGCGGCTGGACGAAATCGTCGCCCGCACCCGCTCGGGCGGCGGCGAGATCGTCGGCCTGCTCAAGACCGGCTCGGCCTATTACGCCCCCGCCACCAGCGCGATCGCGATGGCCGAAGCCTACCTGGGCGACCAGAAGCGCATCCTGCCCTGCGCGGTTTACGTTGACGGCAAGTATGGCCTCGATGGCCTTTATGTCGGCGTGCCGGTGGTGATCGGCGCGAACGGCGCCGAAGAAGTGATCGAGATCGCGCTGGACGATGAAGCCAAGGCCAACCTCCAGGTCAGCGTCGATGCGGTCAAGGAACTGCTGGTGGCCTGCAAGGGCATTGAGCCGTCGCTGGCCTGAGCCCTTCCCCAGGAGATTCGAGACATGTCCATCCTCGTCAACAAGCACACCAAGGTCATCACCCAGGGGATGACCGGCGCCACCGGTTCGTTCCATACCCAGGCGGCGCTCGATTACGGCACCCAGATGGTCGCGGGCGTCACCCCCGGCAAGGGCGGGACCGAGCACATCGGGCTGCCGCAGTTCGATAGCGTTGCCGAAGCCAGGGCGGCGACCGGAGCCACCGCTTCGTGCATCTACGTTCCGCCCCCGGGCGCGGCCGACGCGATCCTGGAGGCAATCGATGCCCAGATCGAGCTGATCGTGTGCATCACCGAGGGTATTCCGGTGCTCGACATGGTCCGCGTCAAGCGCGCGCTTTCGGGCAGCAAGAGCCGCCTGATCGGCCCCAACTGCCCCGGCGTGCTGACTCCCGGCGAATGCAAGATCGGGATCATGCCTGGTTCGATCTTCAAGAAGGGCAGCGTCGGCGTGGTCAGCCGTTCGGGCACGCTGACCTATGAAGCCGTGTTCCAGACCAGCAACATCGGCCTGGGCCAGACCACCGCGGTGGGCATCGGCGGCGATCCGGTCAACGGCACCAACTTCATTGACGTGCTCGAGCTGTTCCTGGCTGATGAGGAAACCAAGTCGATCATCATGATCGGCGAGATCGGCGGCAGCGCCGAGGAAGAGGCCGCCCAGTTCCTGCGCGATGAAGCCAAGCGTGGCCGCCGCAAGCCGATGGCCGGGTTCATCGCCGGGCGCACGGCGCCTCCGGGCCGCCGCATGGGCCATGCCGGCGCAATCGTCTCGGGCGGACAGGGCGGCGCCGAAGACAAGATCGCGGCGATGGAAGCGGCGGGCATCCGCGTTTCCTCCTCCCCCAGCCTGCTGGGCGAGACGCTGGCCGAAGCGCTCAAGGAATTTGCCTGAGTGTAAACCCGTGCCCGGTGCCTAGGCGCCGGGCAACCACGTTTCGGGCAAAAGCGAATTCCTCCCCGGGAGCGCAAAGGCCCCTGATGTAGCGAAGCAGAAGAGGGCAGTTGCGATGGGCAACGAAAGCCACGATTTCCTCCCCGACGATCCTCAGCCCGGCCCCAGCTGGGCGCGGCCCGATTGGCGCGGCGCCGAAGACGATCTGACCCAGGCGCTCGATCCGACGCAGATGCAGGTCGCGATCAAGGCGGCGGCGGCCAGGGGCGGCGCGGCGATGGACCCGCGCGCGATCGAGGAAGCGGCGGCGGATTCGATCCGGGCGATGATGCTGGTGCGCACCTACCGCGTGCGCGGGCATCTTGGTGCCGATCTCGATCCCCTTGGGCTTTCGCACCAGAACCTGCCGGCCGATCTCGATCCGGCCTATCACGGCTTCACCGGCGCGGCGCTCGATCGCAAGGTCTATCTTGGCGGTACGCTTGGCCTCGAATGGGCGACGGTGCGCGAACTGGTGGCGGTGCTGCGGCAGAATTACTGCGGCAAGGTCGGCTTCGAATACATGCACATCGCCGATGTCGAGGAGCGCCGCTTCATCCAAGACCGGATCGAGGGCGGCGACAAGAGCATCGACTTTACCCCCGAGGGCAAGAAGGCGATCCTGGGCGCGGTGATCCGCGGCGAGCAGTACGAAAAGTTTCTCGGCCGCAAATACGTCGGCACCAAGCGCTTCGGGCTGGACGGCGGTGAGGCGATGATCCCGGCGCTTGAAGCGGTGATCAAGTACGGCGGATCGCGCGGCGTGCGCGAGATCGTTTACGGCATGGCGCACCGCGGGCGGCTCAACGTGCTCGCCAACGTGCTGGCCAAGCCCTATCGCGTCATCTTCCACGAATTCTCGGGCGGCACGGCCAATCCCGAGGATGTCGGCGGTTCGGGCGACGTCAAGTATCACCTGGGCACCAGCGCCGATCGCGAGTTCGACGGGATCAAGGTGCACATGAGCCTGGTCCCCAACCCCAGCCACCTTGAAACGGTCGATCCGGTGGTGCTGGGCAAGGTCCGCGCCAACCAGGCCTTCCGCGACGATATCGGCCCCGGCAAGCACAAGCAGGTGCTGCCCGTGCTGATCCACGGCGACGCGGCCTTTGCCGGGCAGGGGATCGTCTGGGAATGCTTCGGCTTTTCGGGAGTGCGCGGCTACAACACCGGCGGCTGCATCCACTTCGTGGTCAACAACCAGATCGGCTTTACCACCAGCCCGCAGTTCAGCCGTGGATCGCCCTATCCCTCCGACGTCGCCAAGGGCGTCCAGGCACCGATCCTGCACGTCAACGGCGATGATCCCGAGGCGGTGACCTTCGCCTGCAAACTGGCGATCGACTATCGCCAGACCTTCGGGCGCGACATCGTGGTCGACATGTGGTGCTATCGCCGCTTCGGCCACAACGAAGGCGATGAGCCGGGCTTTACCCAGCCGCTGATGTATCAGAAGATCCGCCAGCATCTGCCGGTCAGCCAGGTCTATGCCCGCCGCCTGATCGGCGAAGGGGTGATCGACGCCAACCACGCGGGCGAGGTCGAATCCCACTTCATCGCCACGCTGGAAACCGAGTTCGAGGCGGCCAAGAGCTACAAGTCCAACCATGCCGACTGGTTCGCCGGACGCTGGACCGGGCTGCACGCCCCCGCCGACCCCGAAACCGCACGCCGCAACATCCACACCGGGATCGAACAGAAGCTGTTCGACAGCCTGGGCCGGACGCTGACCACCATTCCCGATACGCTCCAGGTCCACAAGACGCTGGCCCGCGTGATCGACGCCAAGCGCGAGATGTTCACCAGCGGCCAGGGTTTTGACTGGGCGACGGCCGAGGCGCTGGCCTTCGGCAGCCTGGTTTCCGAAGGCTACAACGTGCGCCTTTCGGGCCAGGATTCGGGCCGGGGCACGTTCAGCCAGCGCCACGCGGTGTGGGTCGACCAGAGCGACGAGCACAAATACGTGCCGCTCACCACCGTGCCGCACGGCAAGTTCGAGGTGCATGACAGCCCGCTGAGCGAATACGGCGTTCTGGGCTTCGAATACGGCTATGCCAGCGCCGATCCCAAGACCCTGGTGCTGTGGGAAGCGCAGTTCGGCGATTTCGCCAACGGCGCGCAGATCATGATCGACCAGTACATCGCCGCCTCCGAGGCCAAGTGGCTGCGCGCCAACGGGCTGGTGCTGCTGCTGCCGCACGGGTTCGAGGGCCAGGGGCCGGAGCACTCCTCGGCCCGCCTGGAGCGCTACCTTCAGCTCTGTGCGCAGGATAACATGCAGGTGTGCAACATCACCAGCCCGGCGAATTACTTCCACGTTCTGCGCCGGCAGATGCACCGCCCGTTCCGCAAGCCGCTGATCATCATGACCCCCAAGAGCCTGCTGCGCCACCCGATGGCCAAGAGCGAGGCCAGCGAATTCGTCGGTGAGGCGCACTTCAAGCGCATCCTCTCCGACCGCAACGGGGCTGCCGACAAGGACACGCGCCGGGTCGTGCTGTGTTCGGGCAAGGTCGCCTATGATCTGATGGAAGCGCGCGATGCTGAAGGCACCAAGGACGTCCAGATCATCCGCCTCGAACAGCTCTATCCCTTCCCCGGCGAGCCGCTGGCGCTGCGCTTTTCCAGGATGCGCAATCTGGAAGAGGTGGTCTGGTGCCAGGAGGAGCCGAAGAACAACGGATCGTGGTTCTTCGTCGAAAGCCTGATCGAGGAAGCGCTGATCGCGGCCAAGTGCAAGGTGACCCGCCCGCGCTATGCCGGCCGTGTCGCCAGCGCCTCGCCGGCAACGGGCCTCGCCAGCCGCCATGTCAGCGAACAGGGCGCGCTGATCAGCCACGCGCTCGGCACCTCGGTCCGCACCGAAATCCGCCGCAGGAAGAAAGCCTGAGGAACCAGCAAGATGTCCACAGAAGTCAAAGTCCCCACCCTGGGTGAATCCGTATCCGAAGCAACCATCGGCGAATGGCTAAAGCAGCCGGGTGAAGCGGTCGCGGCCGACGAGCCGATCGCCAGTCTTGAAACCGACAAGGTTGCGGTCGAAGTGCCCGCGCCGGTCGCCGGGGTCATGGGCCAGCACCTGGCCAAGGTGGGCGATAACGTTTCGGTCGGCGCGGTGATCGCCACGATCGAAGTCGGCTCTGGCGTGGCGGCGGCTCCTGCCGCGGCAGCTGCACCTGCTCCGACGGCGAGCGCAGCTGCGCCTGCTGGCGAAGCCGCCACGCTTTCTCCCGCGGTGCGCCGCGCGGTGCTGGAACACGGGATCGATCCCGCCACGGTCAAGGGCACCGGTAAGGACGGGCGGATCACCAAGGAAGACGTCGTCGCCGCAGCCCAGGCCAAGAGCGCGGCGCCCGCTGCGGCCGCTGCTGCGCCCGCCGCTCCCGCCGCCCCGGCCGGGGATCGCGGCGAGGAACGCGTCAAGATGACCCGCCTGCGCCAGACCGTGGCCAAGCGGCTCAAGAGCGCGCAGGAAACCGCCGCGCTGCTGACCACCTTCAACGATTGCGACATGTCGGCGGTAATCGACGCGCGTAACCGCTACAAGGACGTGTTCGAAAAGAAGCACGGGGTGAAGCTGGGCTTCATGTCGTTCTTCGCCAAGGCAGCGTGCCTCGCGCTCAAGGACATTCCGGGCGTCAACGCCCAGATCGATGGCGATGAGATCGTCTATTTCCCTTATGTCGACCTGTCGGTAGCGGTTTCGGCGCCCAATGGGCTGGTCGTGCCGGTGGTCCGCAATGTCGACCGGATGGGCTTTGCCGATATCGAAAAGGCCATCGCCGATCTCGGCAAGCGCGCCAAGGACGGCACGCTGACCATGGCCGATATGCAGGGCGGCACTTTCACCATCTCCAACGGAGGGATTTTCGGCGGCCTGATGTCCACCCCGATCATCAACCCGCCGCAGAGCGCCGTGCTGGGCCTGCACCGGATCGAGGACCGCCCGGTGGTGCGCGACGGGCAGATCGTGATCCGTCCGATGATGTACCTCGCGCTCAGCTACGACCACCGCCTGATAGACGGTCGCGAGGCGGTGACCGCGCTCAAGACCATCAAGGAAGCGATCGAGGATCCCACTCGTCTGCTGATCGACCTTTGAGGACAGGACCATGGCTGAATACGACTATGACGTGATCTTCATCGGCGCCGGCCCCGGCGGCTATGTCGGCGCGATCCGCGCGGCGCAGCTGGGGCTGAAGACGGCCTGTGTGGAAAGCCGCGAGACGCTGGGCGGGACCTGCCTCAATGTGGGCTGCATTCCGTCGAAGGCGCTGCTGCACGGCTCGGAAAAGTATGAGGAAGCCGCCAACGGCACCCTCGCCCGCTATGGCGTGAAGCTGAGCAAGGTCGAGCTCGATCTCGCCGCCTTGCAGGCTGACAAGGCCGATGCGGTCAAGGGGCTGACCGGGGGGATCGAATACCTGTTCAAGAAGAACAAGGTCGATTGGCTCAAGGGCACCGGCGCATTCAAGGACGCCCACACCGTAACCGTTGCTGGCAAGGACTACACGGCGAAGGAAGTGGTGATCGCAACCGGTTCCAGCGTTACACCGCTGCCGGGCGTGGAAGTCGATAACGACAAGGGCGTGATC
Source organism: Novosphingobium sp. (assembly GCA_024236215.1). Lineage (GTDB taxonomy): Bacteria > Pseudomonadota > Alphaproteobacteria > Sphingomonadales > Sphingomonadaceae > Novosphingobium. The sequence continues at coordinate 89,230 of JACKKX010000002.1, read as the reverse complement.
GTCGATTCCACTGGCGCGCTGGCGCTGGGCAAGGTGCCTTCGCACCTGGTGGTGATCGGCGGTGGGGTGATCGGGCTGGAGCTCGGTTCGGTCTGGCGGCGCCTGGGGGCCAAGGTCACCGTGGTCGAATTCCTCGATCAGCTGCTGCCGGGAATGGACGGCGACATCCGCAAGGAAGCCGCCAGGATCTTCAAGAAGCAGGGCATGGAGCTAAAGCTCTCGACCAAGGTCACCGGCGTTGCAGTCAAGGGCAAGAAGGCCACTTTGACTGCAGAACCATCGGCCGGCGGCGCGGTCGAAACAATCGAGGCGGATTGCGTTCTGGTTGCCATCGGCCGCCGCCCGAACGTGGCGGGCCTTGGCCTTGAGAACATCGGCCTTGAACTGAACGCGCGCGGCCAGATCGACACCGGCCACGATTTTCGCACCAAGGTTGATGGCGTGCGTGCGATCGGCGACGTCATTCCGGGGCCGATGCTGGCCCACAAGGCCGAGGACGAGGGTATCGCCGTGGCCGAATACATCGCCACCGGGGTGGGCATCGTCAATCACGCGGTGATCCCCGGCGTGGTCTATACCATGCCCGAATTCGCCGGGGTCGGGCTGACCGAGGAAGCGGCGAAGGAAGCCGGGCACGCGATCAAGGTCGGCAAGTTCCCGATGATGGCCAACAGCCGCGCCAAGACCAACCATGAGCCCGAAGGCTTCGTGAAGGTGATCGCCGATGCCCAGACCGACAAGGTGCTGGGCGCCTGGATGATCGCCTCGGTCGCGGGGACGATGATTGCCCAGGTCGCCCAGGCGATGGAATTCGGCGCCACCAGTGAGGACATCGCCTATACCTGCCACGCCCACCCGACCCATTCCGAAGCGGTCAAGGAAGCGGCAATGGGGGTGACTGGCAAACCGATCCATATTTGAGCCGCCGAAGGATGGCCCGCCGCTCCCTGATGCAGCATCTGGCGCGCTGGCATATCTGGCTGGGCTGGGTGGTGGCTATCCCCTTGGTGCTGTGGACATTGAGCGGGCTGGTCATGGCACTGCGCCCGATCGAACAAGTGCGCGGCGAGGACTTGCGCGGCGAGCGCCATGCTCTTTCCGAAGAGCAAAGGTTCAAGGTGCCCGAGGTCAACGGCTGGCCTGTGATAAAAATGACGCTGATTCAGCGCGTTGACGGCCCGGTCTGGATCATCGAACGCGCAGACCATTCATTACTGACATCGAAGGCCCAAACCGGTGAACAGATCCAGGGGGTCGACGCGCCGCTTGCCCGCAGGATCGCCGACGATGCGCTCAAATCTCCGGCGCGCAAGGCGCTTGTTCGCCGGTTCGATGCCGATCGCAGCCCGATTGACCTGCGCCGCGCCCGTCCCGCCTGGCAAGTCCATTACGAGGATGGCACGAACGTCTATGTCGATGCCGATACCGGCGAAGTACTGGCTTTGCGCACCCGCTGGTGGCGATTCTACGATTTCATGTGGGGCTTGCACATCATGGACCCTGTCGAGCGCGAGAACAGCAGCCATCCGCTGCTGATAGGCATGGCGGCGCTGGGCCTGCTGAGCACGGTGATGGGCAGCGCGCTGCTGCTGCGCCGCCGCAAGGCCGGCCGATGACTGCTACGGTTCCCCAGATACCCGCCGTGCTCGATCTTGCCGGCACGGCGGTGTTTGCATTGACCGGGGCGTTGCTTGCCGCGAGGCTTCGGCAGACCTTCGTGACGATGAGCTTCTTTGCGCTGGTTACCGGGGTCGGCGGGGGATCGGTGCGCGATCTGCTGATCGGGGCGCCGGTGTTCTGGGTGCGCGATCCCTGGGTCGCGCCGGTCTGCTTGGGGGTGGCGCTGGTCGCCTGGTTCACCCCGCACCGCTGGTGGGAAGGCAAGCTACTCGATTGGGCCGATGCCGCCGGACTGGCGGCTTATTCGGTGCTGGGAACGGCCAAGGCGCTGGCCTTTGCCGTCGCCCCGGTGCCCGCCGTGCTGATGGGCGTTATCACCGGCTGCGTCGGCGGGGTGATCCGCGACGTGCTGGCCGGGCGCCCCTCGATCATCATGCGGCCAGAGATCTACGTTACCGCTGCCGCGCTGGCGGCGACCGTCTGCGCGGCAGGAACCGTGCTGGGGCTGCCGCGCGGTCTGGTCTGGGTGCTGGCCGCCGCGGCCGGCTTCTGCCTACGCGGCCTCGCGATCGGCAGGGGACTGGCCCTGCCCGCCTATCGCCGTGAGGATTGATCAGGCGCGCGGCAGTTCCTTGAGCGGGCGCTCGGTATCGGCGAGGTCTTGGGGAGCGATCACCGCGCCTTCCTCAACCAGTTTGCGCGCCTGGACATAGTCCTTCATCGCCCCCACCGCATCGATCGCGATCATCCGCCCGCCCTTGAGGTAGATCACCGAAAAACTCCGCGCTGCGGGATCGCCGCGCAGCACGGTGGCATCGTGCCCGGTGGAAAGCCCCACCGTCTGGAGCTTGAGATCGTACTGGTTCGACCAGAACCACGGAGTCGCCTTGTAGGGCTGGGGATCGCCAACGATCGCCCTGGCCACGCAGGTCGCCTGATCGTTGGCGTTCTGCACGCTTTCGAGCCGGATCATCGCGCCCTCGGCAAAGGCATTGGCATGGGCCGCGCAATCGCCGATCGCATAGATGTGGGGCAGGCTTGTGCGGCAGAATTCGTCCACCTCGACCCCGTTGCCGCCCCTGGCCCCGGCGGCGAGCAAGGGCGCGACCGCCGGAACGATCCCGATCCCGACGATCACCATCTGGCAGGCGATTTCGCTGCCATCGGTCAACCGCACGCCGCTGACCCGGCCCTCGCCAAGAATCTCGCTCGCGCCGGTTTCGGTGCGCAGATCGACGCCGTGGGCGCGGTGCTCAGCCTCGTAGAAGGCGGAAAGCTGCTCACCCGCGACCCGCGCCAGAACCCGTGGCAGCACTTCGAGCAGGGTCACTTCCTTGCCCAGCTTGCGCAGCACCGCCGCCGCCTCAAGCCCGATGTAGCCCCCGCCGATCACCACCACCCGGCTGACCCCGGAAAGCTCGCCCAGGATCGCGTCGGCATCCTCGCGGGTGCGCACGCCGTGCACGCCCGGCAGATCGGCTCCGGGGATCGACAACTTGCGCGGATCGCCGCCTGTGGCCCAGATCAGCTCGCCATAGGCGCAGGTGCGCCCGTCGGACAGCGTGACCGAGTAGGCAGCGGAATCGAGCGCGACAACCTCGGTGCCAAGCACCAGATCGATGTCCTTTCCGGCCCAGAAATCGGGCTGGCGCACATAGAGCCGGTCAAAGGTCTTTTCGCCCAGCATGTATTCCTTGGACAGCGGGGGGCGTTCATAGGGCGGCTCGGCCTCGCGCCCGATCATCCCGATCGAACCGGCGAAACCCTGCTGGCGCAGCTGGATTGCCGCCGCGCCGCCGCCCTGCCCCGCGCCGACAATCAAGACATCGTAGTGCATCGCCGTTCTCCGCTGTGCTGCGTCCTTTCCGCCATAGCGGTGGCGAAGGCTGGCTCAAGCCCCAATGGCGGCTGCGCTGCGGTAAAGCATATAGGCGGCGACCAGCACGATCATGCCCGCAAAGATCGTGCTGAGCAGACCCTTGCTGGTCGACAGCTTGCTTGCCAGCGAGGTTCCTCCAAGGCTGCCCGCCACGCCGCCCGCAACGAAGGCCCCGGCAACCCCCCAATCGACCAGCCCCGAGACCGCATAGTTGAGCGCCGTGGTCAGACCGAAGGCGCTCACCGCCACCAGCGACGTGCCGATTGCGCGGTAGGTGGTCATCGCGGTCGAGGCGACCAGTCCGGGCACGATCAGAAACCCTCCGCCGATCCCGAAGAAGCCAGAAAGGACCCCGGTCCCAAAGCCGAACGAGGCGACCTTGGGCAGGTTGTCGCGCGTACAGGTCACCCCTTCGATGCCTTGCTGGCTGCGGCTGCGAAACATCAGCGCGGCGACCACCAGCATCAGCAGCGCGAACAGGAACAGCAGCTTCTGGCCGTCGAACGCCTTGCCCAGGCTCGATCCGGCGAGCGCGCCGATCACCCCGGCCGCGGCATAGGCGCCGCCGCAGCTCCAGGTGACATTGTGGGCCCGGGCATGGTTGAAAAGCCCGACAAGGGCATTGGCGGCAACCGCCAGCGCACTGGTGCCGATCGCCACGTGGGGGCTTTTCACCCCCACCACATAGACCATCAGCGGCACCGCTAGGATCGAGCCGCCCCCGCCGACGAGCCCTAGCGTGAAGCCCACCAGCACCCCGCTGAGCGCGGCCAGCAGGTGCGCCAGATCGAACAGGCTCACAGCAGATTGAGCGGCAGTTTGAGGTAGCTCACGCCGTTCTCCTCGGGCTCGGGAAACATCCCGGCGCGGATGTTGACCTGAACCGAGGGGAGGATCAAGCGCGGCATATCGAGCGTCTTGTCGCGCGCTTCGCGCATGGCGACGAATTCGTCCTCGCCCACGCCGTCGCGGACATGGATGTTGCCCGCGCGCTGCGCCGCGACCGTGGTTTCCCAGACATATTCGCCGCGACCCTCAGCCTTGTAATCGTGGCACAGGAACATCCGCGTTTCACCCGGCAGGGCGAGCAGGCGGCGGATCGAACGGTAAAGCGCGCGGGCATCGCCACCGGGGAAATCGCACCGCGCGGTGCCGAAATCGGGCATGAACAGGGTATCGCCAACGAACAGCGCATCCCCGATCAGGTAAGCCATGCAGGCCGGGGTATGGCCCGGAACATGCAGCGCGATCGCGGGCAGGTCGCCGATCGCGAAGGTCTCGCCATCGGCAAACAGGTGCCCGAACTGCGATCCGTCGCGCGCGAAGCTGGCGGGCTCGTTGAACACCTTGGCAAAGGTCTCCTGCACGGTGCGGATCGCGCCGCCGATTGCGGTCCTGCCGCCAAGCTCGACCTGGAGGTAGGGCGCCGAGGAAAGATGATCGGCGTGGGCATGGGTTTCGATCAGCCAGTCCACCGTCAGCCCCTGGTCGCGCACATAGGCCGCGACGGCCTCGGCCGAAGCGGTGGTGGTGCGGCCCGAGGGCTGGTCGAAATCGAGCACCGGATCGATCACCGCCGCGCGTTTCGTCACGGGATCGTGGACAACGTGGGTCGCGGTAAAAGTCGCCTCGTCGAAGAAGGTCTTCACCGCCGGGATCCGGCCCGATGCGCGGGCGGCATCGGCCTGGGCGACAGCGGCGGCAAGTGCGGTATCGGTCATTGCGGAAGGTCCCTTTCTGGCCGCTCCAATCCTTGAACGGCGACCCCAGCGCTGGCTCCGATAGGCAGTGCCGGGATCGCCGTCAGGTTGTTCCGCCATACCATAAAGAGGGGGAGCGGTCTGGCGGAACAGGGGGCTCGAATCACAAATATCGTGATTGACTTATATGCGTGATCCTGCATATAAGCAAGTGACAATATGAGGCGGACGTCCCGTCTTTCAACCCAGAGGCAGATATCGTGTTCGGATTCGGCAAGCCCAGGCATCGCGAGGTCACCCCCCGTCAGCTTGAAACCATGCTGCGCGATGGACGCGCGCTGGTGGTTGATGTGCGCGAACCGGACGAGTTCGCTGCCGGGCACATCCCCGGGGCGGTCAACATGCCGCTTTCGCTCTTCCGGGCCTCGCAGCTGCCCGATCCGGGCGACAAGACCCTGGTACTCAATTGCGCGGCGGGCCGCCGCTCGGCCATGGCACTCGACAAATGTGGCGCGGCGCAGGCCGAAATCGACACCCATCTGGGCGGCGGCTTCGGGGCCTGGCGGGCGGCCGGGCTGCCGGTTGAACGCTGAGCCTTGCGGTGGCCGGTTGCGGCGAACTTGCAACCTTGGCGAAATTGCATAAGTGGAGGGCCTGATATGAAGCCGACAGACCTTTCCGATCTCAAGGCCAACGCCAACGCCATGTCGGGGCGGCTCAAGATCATGAGCCATCCCGAACGACTGCTGATGCTGTGCCGACTCGACGAGGGCGAGGCTTCGGTCTCCCAGCTGGTCGATCTGGTCGGGCTGTCGCAATCGGCGGTGTCGCAGCACCTTGCCATGCTCCGCGACGAAGGAGTGGTCGGCATCCGTGGTGAGGCGCAGACACGCTACTACAGCCTCAAGGACCCGGTAGTGCGCGATATCATTCATGCGCTGTGCCTGATCTGCGACAGCCAGAACCCGGTCTGCTGATCGCTATCCGCCGGGCCAGTCCGGCTCGCGCTTCTCGATAAACGCGGCGATCCCCTCGCGGGCATCGGGATCGACGATGTTCTCCAGCGCCTGCTGCCGGGCAAAGGCATAGGCATCGGCCAGCGGCAGCGCGGCCTGGCGGTTGAACGACGCCTTGCCCCGGCGCAGCACCGAACCGGCCTTGCCAGCGATCTGCCCGGCCAAGGCCTCGGTCGCCTCGTCCAGCGCATCGGGTTCGTGAATCTCGTTGATCAGCCCGATCGCCAGGGCATGGCTGGCGGGAAACAGCTTGCCGGTGGCAAGCATCATCATCGCCTGCTTGCGCCCGATGGTGCGGGCCAGGGCAACCTGCGGGGTGTGGCACCAGAAGCCGATATTGACCCCCGGAACCGCAAAGCGTGCCACGCTGGAAGCCAGCGCCAGGTCGCAGGCCGCGACCAGCTCGCACCCGGCCGCGGTCGCCACGCCTTCCACCTTGGCTATCACCACTTGCGGCTGGGCCATGATCTGCTGCATCAGCGCGGTGATCCCGGCAAAATCGCGCTGGAGGAAATCCATGTCCTCCTGCCCGTTGAATTCGTTGAGATCGTGCCCGGCAGAGAATATCCGCCCGCCCGCACCGGACAGCACGATCACCTTGATCTCGGTCCGCCCGGCCAGCAAGGCAAGTTCGGCCCGCAGCGCCGAAACCAGCTCCATCGACAGACTGTTGCCCGCGCGCGGACGGTTGAGCACGATCCGCGCGATCGGCCCGTCCTCATCGCTGAGGATCGGCGCCATGTCGGGATCAGTCATTGAGCACCTTGGCCGCAGTCTTGTTCATGAAGGCCGCCAGCCGGTCTTTCGAGGCCGGCTGGGTATTGGTGATCCCGGCGATGAAGGCTTCGGCGTAAAAAGCGTCATTAGCCGGCATGTTGCCGATATGGGCGATCCCCGAAGTGATCGCGAAGTTCGACAGCGGCGGATTTTGGGCAGCTTTGCGCGCAATCTCCATCGCCTTGTCCATGCTCGAACCTTCGACCAGATATTGGCACAGCCCGACCGAAACCGCCTCCTCGCGGGTATAGACCCGGCCGGTGAGCATCATGTCGATCATCCGCGCCTCGCCCACCAGCCGCGCGACCCGCACCGTGGCACCGCCGCCGGTGAAGATTCCGCGCTGCCCCTCGGGCAAGGCGAAATAGGTGGTCTGATCGGCCACGCGGATATGGAACGCCGATGCCAGCTCAAGCCCGCCGCCGACCACCGCGCCATTGAGCGCCCCGATCACCGGCTTGCCGCAGTGCTGGATCGCATCGAAGGCGGCGTGCCAGCGGCGGCAGATGTACATGAAATCGGTCGCGCTGCGATCCTCAAGGTGGTGTTCGATCAGATCGAGACCGGCGCAGAACACCGAACCTTCGGCCCGTACCACCACCGCGCGCACCGCTTCGGCCTGGCGCACCCAGTCGAACAGCGAAACGATTTCCTCGATGAACGCGGCGGACAAGGCATTGCGTTTGTCCGCGCGGTCCAGCGTGACGACCAGAACATCGCCATCGGCTTCGGAGCGCATGAATTCCACTTCGGGTCCTTCAGCCACGCCCCAGCTCCGCTTCCATCGTCTTGCGCATCTCGAACTTCTGGGCCTTGCCGGTGACAGTCATCGCGAAGCCCTCGACGATCCGCACAAAGCGCGGCACCTTGTAGTGCGCGATCCTGCCCTTGCAGTGCGCGATCACCGCATCCTCGCCCAGCGCCGCGCCCGGCTTGGCGATGATCCAGGCGCAGACTTCCTCGCCATACTTCTCGTCGGCCACGCCGAACACCTGGGCATCGGCAATCTCAGGGTGGGTGAGGAGGAATTCCTCGATCTCGCGCGGGTAGATGTTCTCGCCCCCGCGAATGATCATGTCCTTGATCCGCCCGGTGATCCGCACATAGCCCTTGGCATCGATGGTCGCGAGATCGCCCGAATGCATCCAGCCATCGGCATCGATCGCCTCGGCGGTCTTGGCCGGATCGTCCCAATAACCCAGCATCACCGCATAGCCGCGCGAGCAATATTCGCCCTGTTCGCCGATCGGCAGGGTTTCGCCCATGGGGCCGACAACCTTGGCCTCGGCATGGGGATGGACGCGCCCGACCGTGCCGACCCGCTCTTCAAGCGGGTCGTCGGTCGCGGTCTGGGTGGTAAGCGGGCTGGTCTCGGTCATGCCATAGCCGATCGTCACCTCGCTCATGTTGAGCCGGTCGATCACCGCGCGCATCGTCGCGATCGGGCATGGTGATCCGGCCATGATCCCGGTGCGCAGGCTCGATACGTCGTAACTGGCCAGATCGGGCTGGTTGAGGATGGTGATGAACATCGTCGGCACGCCGTAGAGCGCGGTGCACCCCTCGGCCTGAACTGCTTCCAGTGCGGCCTTGGGATCATAGGCCTCGCCCGGATAGACCATCGCCGCGCCGCTGGTCAGCGCGGCAAGGTTGCCAAGCACCATGCCGAAACAGTGATAAAGCGGGACCGGAATGCATATCCGGTCCTCCGGCCCGAGCTTGATTGTGCGGGCGGTGAAATAGCCGTTGTTGAGGATGTTGCGATGGGTCAGCGTCGCGCCCTTGGGAAAACCCGTGGTGCCGCTGGTGAACTGGATGTTGATCGCATCGTTGCGATCGAGCACCCCGCCCACGGCGGCGAGCGCGCCGCGATCCGGCTGCGAGCGCAGGCTCGCCCAGGGCATGAAGCCTTCGTGCGCGCCTTCGCCCAGCGAGACCATCAGCCTGAGATGGGGCAGCTTTTCCGGCCCCAGCTCGCGCAGCATGGCGATATAGTCGCTGGTCTTGAAGCTGGGCGCGGTGACCAGCACCGAACAGCCCACCTTGTTCAGCGCGTATTCCACCTCACTGACCCGGTATGCCGGATTGATCGTGACCAGCACCGCGCCGATCTTGGCGGTGGCAAACTGGATCACGGTCCATTCGGCGCAGTTGGGCGCCCAGATTCCCACCCGGTCACCCTTGAGCACGCCCTGTTCGAGCAGTCCGGTAGCGATCCGATCGACCTCGGCGTTGAGCTCGGCCCAGGTCCAGCGCACACCCTGATGACGCGAAACCAGCGCAAGCGACGCGCCCCAGCGATCGGCGGCCTGCTCAAGCGCGGCGCCGATCGTGTGTTCGAGCAGCGGCGGTTCGGTGGCGCCCCTGGCATAGCTCAGCTGGGTCATCGCGCTTCGTTGATCACCTGGATCTGGGTGAACTCATACAGCCCTTCCTCGGCGAACTCGACCCCGATCCCCGATTGCTTGGCGCCGCCAAAGGGAATGTTGGGCCCGAAATCGAGGTGCTTGTTGATCCACACCGTCCCGGAATCGACCTCGCAGGCAATGTCGTAGGCCTTGTCGCGATCGGTCGACCAGACCGAGCCGCCCAGCCCCCACGGGCTGGCATTGGCGCGTTCGAGCGCATCGTCGACATCGCTGAACTTGATCACCGGGAGGATCGGACCGAACTGCTCTTCATCGACGATCATGGTCCCGTCGGAAACGTCGCGCACGATGGTCGGGCGGATGAAGTAGCCCGGCCGGTCCTCCACCACTCCGCCGGCGATGATGGTTCCGTTGACGCGGGCATCCTCAAGGAAGCCCTTGACCTTTTCATACTGCATCTTGTTCTGCAGCGGCCCGATCTGGGCGCCCTGCTTGAGGCCATCGTCTACCACCGCCGCATCGGCCAGCTTGGCCAGCTCGTCGCACAGCTCGTCGTAGATCGATTCGTGGGCATAGACCCGCTTGATTGCGAGGCAGACCTGACCGGCGTTCATCGTCGCCCCGCCGAAGATCCCCGGCGCGACCGTCTTGGGATCGACATCGCCCAGCACGATTGCCGCATCGTTGCCGCCCAGCTCAAGCGTGATCCGCTTGATCGAGCTGGCGGCGCTGGCCATCACCTTCTTGCCGGTCTCGGTCGAACCGGTGAAGCTGATCTTGGCGACATCGGGATGGGTGGTGAGCACCCCGCCGAGATCGTTCTGATCGGTAACGATATTGACCACACCCGCCGGGAAAATATCGGCAATCAGCTCGCCCAGCCGCAGGGTGGTGAGCGGGGTAGTCGGCGCGGGCTTGATCACGATGGTATTACCCGCAAGCAGCGCGACCGGCGCCTTGAAGGCAACGATCAGCACCGGGAAGTTCCACGGAATGATGCAGCCGACCACGCCGAGCGGCTTGCGCCGCATCTCGACCCGGCGGTTCTCGTTGTCCTCGATCAGCTTGTTCTCAAGATCGAGCGAGGCGAGGTAGCGCAGGAAGGCGGCGGTATAGGCGATTTCCGCGGTCGATTCGGCCAGCGGCTTGCCCTGTTCCTGGGTCAGCAACCTGCCGAATTCCTCAACCCGCGCTTCAACCGCGTCGGCCAGTTTCATCACCATGGCGCGCCGTTCGGCCATGGGCACCTTGCGCCACGATTTGAAAGCTTCCTTGGCGGCGGCCACGGCCTCGTTCATTTGCCGCTCCGAGCCGCGTGGGCACGCGGCCAGCACTTCCTCACTCGCCGGGTTGATCACATCCATGCTGGCATCGCCATCGACGAGCCTGCCGCCGATCAGCAGCTTGTAGTCCGACATTGTCCTCTCCTTCCGGCTCGCGGCCGACTCAGTATTTCACGCCCAGCGTGATACCATAGGTCCGCGGCGCACCGATGTGATTGTAATCGAAGCCCCAGCCCGCCAGCAGGTCGACGCTGGAAGTGACGTAGAACTTGTTCGCCAGGTTCTTGCCCCAGATCGAGGCGTTGAAGCGGCCATCGGCGCTTTCCCAGTCGATATGCCCGCCAAGCAGGGCATAGCCATCCTGCCGCAGCCGCGGGACGTTGACCACCTCGAAGAACTGGCTCGACTAATACGACATTTCGGGATGAAGCGAGAGCTTGCCCGCGCCGCCATCGAACAGCGTCAGATCGACCCCCAGGTTAAAGGTCATGCTGGGCGCATTGGACAGCCGGTTGCCGGCCACGTTGGTGCCGCTGACCGTGCCGGCGATGATCTTGGTGGAAAGCAGACCAAGCCCGGCGTGGAAGCTCAGCATGTCGCTCGCCCGCACTGTCAGGTCGGCCTCGGCACCGTAGATCCGCGACTTTGGGATGTTGAGCAGGGTCTGCGCTGCGGTGCCGGGATCGACATTGATGAACTGCTGGTTGCGGTAATCGTAGTAGAACGCCGCCATATTGAGCGTCACCCGCCGGTCGGCGAACTGGGTCTTGGCACCCACTTCATAGGCAGTGACTTTTTCCGCCTTGGCAATCGACAGTTCGGATGGATCGAAGAAGGCCTGGGCGTTGAAGCTGGGCGCGCGGTAGCCGCGGCTGACACTGGCATAGATCATGTTGCCGCTGCCGAACTTGTAGTCGAGCCCGATCTTGCCCGAGAGATTGTCGGTCGAATACTTCAGCTCCGACTGCGGGATCAGGTTGGCGATGAACGCACCGCTCACCCCCAGCGCGTCGGAGGTAAAGTTGTACTGGCGCCCCTTGTCATGGGTGTAGCGCAGGCCGCCGCGCACCGTCAGGCTGTCGCTGAGCGCGTACTTGAGATCGGTATAGAGCGCGAAACTGTCCTTGGTCTGATCGAAGCTGTTCTTGATCTGGCAGACATAGGGCAGCGCATCGGCGCAATCCTGATCGTCGACAAGATTGTCGCCGTTGATGTCGGTATCGAGCAGGATCCTGAAATTGCTCGAATTGTAGATCTGCTCATGGGCATAATAGGCGCCGAGGATGAAATCGAACGGCCCGCCGGTATTGCTGGTCAGGCGCAGGTCCTGAGCGAACTGCTTGGCTTCGTCGTCATAGGGAATCTCGAGCAGTTTGGTCGCGGTGCCATCGGTATCCTCGACGAAGTGCAGCGAGCCCTTGTCGTAAGAGGTGATCGAGGTCAGCTTGATGGTGTCCGAAAGATCGGCATTGGCGGTAAATGCCACCGACCAGGTGCGCGCGCGGCGCCGGTCGGGCACGTCGGATTCGATCTGGCGGGTGCTGAGGCCGGGCCGGTTGACGCTTTCGGGCGTGGCATAGATCCCGTAGTTGTGCGGGTTCTGGTACGAGGTTGAGGCACGCAGGGTGAAATCGACGCCATCGGCGGGCTCGAAATAGAGCGAGGCGCGCACCCCGTATTCCTTGACCTCGGCCAGATCGGGCATTCCGGGGAGCTGGTTCTTGAACCAGCCATCGGCGTGCGAATAGGTGCCCGCCACGCGCAGCGCCGCCTTGTCTCCCAGCGGCACGTTGACCGCGCCGCTGACGTCGACCCGGTTGTAATTGCCGTAGCCGGCGCTGAGGTAACCGCTGGTCTCGCCCAGCTTGGCGCTGCGCGTAATCAGATTGACCGCCCCGCCGGTGGTGTTCTTGCCATAGAGCGTGCCCTGCGGCCCCTTGAGCACCTCGACCCGTTCAAGATCGTACATTGCCACGCCCAGGAAGGCGAAGTTGCCCTTGTAGACCTCGTCGTAATAGGTCGCGACCGGGCTCGCCTGATTGAGCGAATAGTCCGACATCGACACCCCGCGCAGCGCGAAAATCGGGGTGTTGTCGCCGACGATCGCGGTCAGCTGGAGGTTGGTCACCTTGGTTACCAGCGAATCCACCGTATCGACCCGCGATTTGGACAGCGCATCCCCGCCAATCGCGGAAATCGCGATCGGGACCGACTGGAGGTTTTCCGATCGCTTCGCCGCCGTCACCACGATCTCGCCCGGACCGGCGCCATCTTCATCCGCGTTGTTCTGGGCATGGGCCGGGCTTGCCGCGAGCATGGCGACAATGGCGAGGTTGGGTAGCAGCAGCTTGCCGGTGCGAGAATTGCGCATGATATGCCTCCCTGTTGGCTAGTTCTTGGCGCGTTTCTGGTGATTTTCGATCGCCCGGACCAGGCCGGCGCGCATTTCGGCGCGCTCAAGCCGGAGCGGCGCCTTGCGCAGCTTGGCGAGCTCGCCGGGCGAATAGGGTTGGAATCCGGCGGGAAGGTGCTGCCGGTCGAAGGTGTAGAGAGTCCAGTTGAGCAGCTCGGCCAGCCGGGCATCGTCGAGGTCGGTGCTGGCGACCCCAGGCACCCGGCCCAGAAACTCACGTCCGCCGGGCACGGCCAGGAACTTCGCCACCTCACCGCGCAGCGGCGGGGTGTTGACCAGATTGCCGCCGCCATCGGGATGATGGCAGCCCTGGCACTTGAGCATGTAATCGACCCGCGCCCGCGCCGGATGCGCCACGCCCGGCATCGCCGAAAACTGCGCGCTGCCCTGCCCGGCACCGACCGATGCCGCAAGCAGCAGCACCGGCGCGGTAAACAGGCCAAGGCGCGCCGCCCGCTTCATCCCCCGCCCACGGTGGCATGGAGCCGGGCAACATCGGCCGCGGTAATGGCTTGTCCGCTGGCCCGCGCGGTGGCGACCTCCTTTGCGGTGAAGGCCTTGAACGGCGGCCCGGACTTGGCGATCACGGTGCCGACGTGGTTGAGCACCGCGGCGACCGAGGCATCGTCAAGCCCGGATTGGGCGGGCATGACGTTGCGGAAGGGCTTGCCTTCCACCACCAAAGGACCGGAAACGCCGCGCGTTACCGCGAGCACCAGATAGCGCCGCCCATCCGGTTTGACGGCGAGCGCACGGAAATCGGACCCAAGCGGCGGATAGGCCCCGGGCACCCCGCGCCCGGTGGCGGTGTGGCAAGCAGCGCAGCGGGCGAAGATCGTCGCGCCGTTGGGGCCGGGCTGTGCGGCGGGAGCTGCGCCAGGCAGCGCGGCCAGCACCAGCGCGCTCGCGCCAAGCGTTACCAGCATTGCGCGCGAAGGCTTCATTCGGCCACCCCGACAATCGCCGCGACCGAGCAATTGTAGATGCTGCTCTCGGTCGAGAGGCACCAGTTGTAATCGTTGTTCGATTGCGGACGGACCTGCGGACGATCGCCTTCGTTGCGGTTGCACAGGCACTGCCCGCAGGAAGATACCCCGCAGCAATCGTTGTAGCTGATCACATAGGCGCGCCCGTCTGCGGGATTGGTGCAGGTGCCGATCCAGGTGATCGGGCTCATCTCGGTCCCCGGAGGGCAGGTGTTGACCGTTCCGCCGCAGCAAGAGCACAGGAACCCGTCGATCGCGCAATAGCGCCAGTAATCGCAGCTTGCGCGGTCACCCGGATCCTGCGGGTTGCCCGAGGTGATCGGCGGCCGCGCCGCGCCGCCGCCGTGCGACTGGGCCGCCGCGCGCGAGACCGGCAGCACCGGAAACACCGCCGCCCCGGTCGCGGCCATTCCCAGCCAGGCGAGGTAGGAACGGCGCGAGGTGCCGCGCGCGAGACGGCGCGAGAGCTTTTCGGCAAAGGTGTCGAATGCAGACATGGTCATGCTCCCCCGTTACGGCGCGAGAGGAAATCCTGGATCGAGGCGACGCCCCGCTCCTTGGCTTCAAACAGGCTTTCAAGATGTTCGCGGCTGTTGACGAGACCCAGCGAAGCGAGCCGCCCCGCCTCGTCGATCAGCACCGCATAGGGCAGTTTGGAAACCCCGAACGAACGGCCCAGCGCTTCGGACAGGACCAGCGGGATGCCCGCGATTTGCTGCGCATCGAGCATCGCGCGATAGGCGCGTTCATCGCCATCGCCCGCCAGCACCACCTCGAGCCAGTCCGCCTCGTCGCGCGCCGAGGTGCGCAGCACCGGAAGCAGGCTCTTGCAGACCGGGCAATCGGGCGCGGCAAAGAACACCAACTGGCTGCGCCCTTCGCGCTTGCCGCCGACGGTGATCGAGCCGCCATCGATCGTGCGCAGCTCCAGCGGGGTGGGCACCTCGCCCACCTTGACGTTCTGGTGCAGGGTCAGCGCACCGGCCGGTGCGATCCGCTCGTGCAGGATACCAACCTGCCGCGCGAGCGCCGCGACCAGCACCCCCAGCACGATCACCGCCACCCAAAGCAGCATCTGCGAAGCAACGATCACCGGCGGATACTCCTGACCTGAGGGATGGCATGCAGTTCACCCGCAGCGAACCACAGCGCGGCAAGTGCCAAAGCGGCGAAGGGGACTTCCAGGGTCCACGGGCCGGGCCCGCTCGCACCCGACCAGGCGGCAAGCAGTGCCAGCAGCACCGGGCGCAGGATCGCGAAGAGATCGACCGGCCGCTCGCGCGCAGCGAAATCGCAGCCGCAGTCAAGCGTCTGGCCGCGATGGCGTAGCAGGGCCAGGGCATAGCCGCTCCACAAGGCCGTGGCGGCAAGTGCCGCGCCGGTGTGCAGCGCCGGGACCAGCAGGGCCAGCCCGGCCAGCGCCTCGATCGTTGCCGCCAGCGCCAGCAGCACCGCGCCAAGCGGTGGCGCCACGCTGGCCAGCCGCGCCACAACCAGTGCCAGCCGCTCGCGCGCAAGCACCTTGTGCAAGGCCGAAGCGCAGAGCAGCAGGGCCAGGAACAGGCTCAGCGCCGCCATCACGGAACCGGAGTTACAAGGATCGGGTTGAACGCGGTTGTGTTACCCAGCGAATGGACAAACGCGCCGCTGACCGCATCGTAAACGTCGATCCCGGCATCAGCCCGGGTCACGATCAGATGCGGCGTGGTCTCGTTGGTCACCCCGATCGAGGCGGAATGGGCTTGCAGCGCGATCCGGCTGACCCGCTTGCCGCTGGCCGGGTCGATCACCCAGACCTCGGTCCCGCCATCCTTGTGGCTGCCTTCCTTGCCGTAGGGGCTCATCAACACGTAGAGCAGACCCTTGGGGCCCGCCGCGATCACCTGCCAGCCGCCCGGGCGCCATTCGGGCTGACCGCCCTCGGCCGTGCCGACCGAAAGATTGCCGGGCAGCGGTCTGGCGACCGGACCGGAGAGGTCATAGCCCTTGAGCTGGCCGCGGAAGGTGACGAACCAGGCCGTCTGGCCAGCCATCGCCGCGTTCTGGAACTGGGCTTGATTCTCGACATCCTGGACGTCTGCGACGGTCCTGGAGCTCGCCACCTGACCCTTGTCGTCAAGCTGGATCGAGGTCAGCGAACCGTCGGCGCAGAATGTCGTGAAGCCGCGTGCGCCTGTGGGATAGAAATGCGAGCAGCCGGGCAGGTCGATCTCACTCAGAACCTTGCGTCCTTCCAGATCGACCACGGTGACCGACTGGGCCGGCGTGAAATTGGCCACTACCGCCCACTTGTGTCCGTTCACGAACTGGAACGTGCCGTTGTAGGTTACCGCCTGCTGGCGCTTGCCGCCGGGCAGCACAATCTCGCCCTTGGGCTGAAGGGTGACCGAATCCCATAGGGTGATCGCATCGGTGCGCTCGCCCCTGGTCAGGCGCGAATAGAAGGTTTCGGCGGTGTAGAACTCGTGCTTGTCGGGCGCGAACAGCAGGTTGCCGAACTGCGCGGTGCGGATGATTCCCTTGAGCGGCTGGGCGGTATCGGCGGTATCGACCACCACCACCCGCCCATCGAGGATCGCGTTGAAGTTGAAATCGTGCACCAGCACCCAGCTCTTGGGGTAGTTTTCGGGCAGGGTCGCCACGGCGGGAAGCGCTTCTTCGGGCAGGGGAGGCGGCGCAGCAGCGGATAGCGGCGACCCCGCAAAGGCTGACAGCAACAGCGCGAGCGCGAACGGCGTGGATCGCATGCGAATACTCCCCGGTCGTGGCAAGAACCCTTGCCTGAGACCCCGCCATGCTGACGGTTCGGGATAAAGTTTGTCAAGTGTCCTAAATTTGTCTAGCGTCCAAAATTCCAGCGATCAAAGCGGGAGTGCAAATGCAGGAAACCAAACGGGAAGTTCGTGCCATCACCATCGCCGACCTGTCCTTTCCCCCACGCGAGGGCGGCTATCAGAAGGGACATGAGACGCGCGAGGAGATTCTCCGGGCGGCGCTGCATCTGCTGGTTGAGCAAGGCTATCGCGCCATGACCATGCGCCGCATCGCCGCCGAATGCGGAATGAAGCTGGGCAATCTGACATACCATTTCCCGAGCCGTGAAGATCTGGTCCGGGCACTGCTCGAAGCCGTGATCAGCAGCTACGAGCTGGAATTCATCGAGATTCTGCAGGACCCGACACTCGAGCCCGCGGTCCGGCTGGACTATTATTGCGAACTGGTGCTCGAAGACCTTCGCACCCAAAAGACCACCCACTTCTTTCCCGAGCTCTGGGCCTTGTCCAACCACGATCCCTTCGTGTTCGAGAGGATGCACGAACTCTACGCCCGTGCCCGCGCTCCGCTGGAGGAGATCGTTGCCGAGATGCGCCCGGATTTGCCGCCGGAAAAGCGCACCGCGATTGTGGTGTTCATCTCCGCTGCGATGGAAGGCCTGACCACCTTTGCGGGTTACGGCAAGCCGTTCGCGCCGCGCATGGGCGCGATCGAAGCCGTAGCGACCCGGGCGTTCAAGGATGTGGTCCGCGCGATCCGGGCCGAAGATATACCCTGACGCGTGATTGGCACTTGCACTTGCCCGCGCTCTCCTCAAAACTCGCCGCAAACGGGAGGGAAATGCAATGAACGGAGCCGAAGCCTTTATCGAGACGCTGCACGCCTGCGGGGTGGAGGTCTGCTTCGCCAATCCCGGCACCTCGGAAATGCAGCTGGTCGCGGCGATCGACCGCCAGCACGGGATGCGCTCGATCCTGGGACTGTTCGAAGGCGTGGTGACCGGCGCCGCCGATGGCTATGGGCGCATGGCCGACAAGCCCGCGGTGACCCTGCTGCATCTTGGTCCGGGACTGGGCAACGGCCTTGCCAACCTGCACAACGCGCGCAAGGCCGGCAGCCCGATCATCAACATGGTCGGCGAACACGCGACCTATCACAAGCATTTCAACGCCCCGCTCACCTCCGATACCGAAGGCGTTGCGCGCCCGATGTCGGACTGGGTGCGCACATCCACCTCCGAACGCGATCTGGCCCATGCCGGGGCCGAGGCCTTTGCCGTGGCGCAAGGCTATCCGGGCAAGGTCGCGACGGTGATCGTCCCGGCCAATCACGCCTGGAGCGAGGGGTCGTCGCCGGTCGCCCCCCCTGCCCTCGCGCCCGCGGCCAGGACCACCGGCGATGCAATCGCCGCCGCTGCCGCTGCGCTCAAGGACGGCGAAGGACCCAAGTGCCTGTTCCTGGGCGGACGGGCGCTGCGCGAAGAGGCGCTGATCGAAGCCGGGCGGATCGCGGCGGCCGCCGGCTGCCGCCTGATCGCCGAAACCTTTGCCACCCGCCATCAGCGCGGCGTTGGCAGGGTCGCGGTGGAGAAGCTGCCCTATTTCGGCGAGCAGGCTCAAGCCTATCTGGCCGAATTCAGGACCATCGTGTTCTGCGGCACCGAGCCGCCGGTCTCGTTCTTCGCCTATCCCGGCAAGCCTAGCTGGCTTTCGCCCGAGGGAGCTACTCTGGTTCGTCTGGCATCGCTGCGCGAAGACGCGCTGCATGCGCTTTCCAGCGTGGCGAGCGCGCTGGATGCTCCCACCGAACCCGCGCTGATCCAGCAGCCGGGCAGCTTTCCGGCGCAGGAAGGCGCGCTCAACAGCGCCAATCTCGGGGCAATCCTGGCCGAACTGCTCCCCGAGAACGCGATCGTCTCCGATGAAGGTGCAACCCAGGGCGGTGCCTCGATGCTGGCCTGCGCAGGGGCGAAAAAGCACGACTGGCTGCAATTGACCGGCGGTTCGATCGGCCAGGGGCTGCCGCTCGCGGTGGGCGCGGCGGTGGCCTGCCCGGATCGCAAGGTGATCGCCCTGCACGGCGATGGCGGGGCGATGTACACCGTCCAGGCGCTGTGGACGATGGCGCGAGAAAAGCTCGACGTCACCACCATCATCCTCAACAACGGCTCCTACGCGATCCTCAACATCGAGCTGATGCGGGTGGGCGTGCAGAACCCCGGCCCCAAGGCGCTCGAGATGCTCGACCTGCGCAATCCCGCGATTAACTGGTCGCAGATTTCCGAGGGCATGGGCGTGCCGGCCACGCGGGTTGACACGGCGGAGGGTTTCCGCGCCGCACTAGCCGATGCGCTGGCGCACAAGGGGCCACGGCTGATCGAGGCGCTGCTCTGATGGGCGAAAGCCTCAATCTCCTCGCCGCCAGCTATGCCGATTTCCGCCGCGAGGCCGAACGGCGGCTGCCGCGCTTCCTGTTCGATTACATCGACGGCGGGGCCGGGGCCGAAGTGACGCTGCGCCGCAACACAGCCGATTGGGAAGCAATCCAGCTGACCCAGAAGGTGCTGTGCGACGCCTCGAAGATGGATTGTTCGGTCGATCTGTTCGGGGAAAGCCTTGCCATGCCGCTGGTGCTGGCCCCGGTTGGAATGGGCGGGATGACCGCGCGCCGCGGCGAGGTTCAGGCCAAGCGTGCGGCCGACGCGGCGGGAATCCCCTTTTGCCTGACCACGGTGGGCGTCTGCTCGCCGGAAGAGGTCGGGCAGGTTTCGGACAAGCCGTTCTGGTTCCAGCTCTACATGCTCAAGGATCGCGGCGTGGTGCAGGATATCCTTGCCCGCGCCTGGGATCAGGGCGTGCGCACCCTCGCCTTCACCATCGATCTGGCGGTGCTGGGAACGCGCTATCGCGATATCCGCAACGGCATGGCCGGTGGACTGGGCCCGTGGGGCAAGCTGCGTGCCGGGCCGATCGACTATGCCCTGCACCCGCGCTGGGTGATGGACGTGGGCCTGCGCGGCCGTCCGCACGGACTGGGGACGGTGGCCAAATATGTGCCGGGATCGGGATCGGGCAACATTGCCAATTTCATGCTGTGGATGGCCGGCCAGTTCGATCCCTCGGTGACCTGGAAGGACATCGAGTGGCTGCGCGGCATCTGGAAGGGCAACCTGGTCCTCAAGGGCGTGCTCGATGTCGATGACGCCCGCCAGGCCGTGGCAATCGGGGCCGACGGGATGGTGGTATCGAACCACGGCGGACGGCAACTCGATGGAGTTGCCTCAAGCGCGGCGATACTGCCGCATATTGCCGATGCCGTGGGCGATAGCACCACTCTGCTGGTCGATGGCGGGATCCGCACCGGGCAGGATCTGGTCCGCGCACTGGCGCTGGGCGCCAGGGCCGCACTGATCGGCCGCCCCTGGGCGCTGGCGCTGGCTGCCGGGGGCGAGGCCGCGCTGACCCGCTATCTCACCCTGATGAAGCAGGACATGCGCACCGCCCTTGGGCTGAGCGGTGTGATCAATGCCCGTGACGTGGGGCGCACAGTGCTGCTCTAACCCTTGCGCCGCCCGTTGATCCAAGCCCCGATCCAGCTGCGCCGCACCAGCAGGTGATAGGTGCCCAGCAACAGCGCAGTGGCAGCCAGCACCACGGCCTCCATCTTGATCGCGAGCGGTATGTCCGATCGGATCACCACCACTTGCAGCAGCATCACCACCGGCAGATGCAACAGGTAGATCCAGTAAGAGGCATCGGCCAGATAGCGCACTTCGCGGACCGGCCGGTTGAGATAGGTCTGGGCCAGACCGGTCAGCGCCAGAGTCCAGCCCCAGGCACCCAGTCCGTAACTCGTCGCAGCCAGTATCCACTGCGGACCGTGCAGCGGAGCAAAATCGGGCTTCAGGCCGAATTGCCACAGGAATACGGCGCTCGCTCCCACAGCCAGACCCAGGTTGAGCCGCCAGCGCCCCGCCCAGACGCCCAGCATCGCCAGCCGGGCCGCCAGCCACCAGCCCAGCGCATAGGCGCAGCCATAGCCCACCAGCGCGCCCGCCCCGGGCAGGCCGAACTGATCGGGCGTAGGAACGCCGAACCACGGCAGCCAGCGCGGATCGGCCAGCATGGCCCCGGCCAGCGGGATGGCCAGCACCGGAGCGGCCAGCGGTGAAGCCAGTAACCGCTCGCCAATACCGCCAACACTTTCAGCCGGATCCACCTTGATCAGGCGCAGCGCCGTGCCCGCCAGTGTTGCCGCATAGAACAGCGTCATCACGTAGAGGAACCACAGGTGAAACAGCGGCACGCCTCCGGCCTTGGGCGGCGGCGGTACGGCAAATCCGGCAGCTTGGGCGACAATTGCGGTGGCAATGATCCCAGCCATGATCACCGGCCAGAATCCGATGAACACCAGCACGATCCGCTTGATACGATCCTTGACGAAAGCGCGGCGGCCCAGCTGCTGGATCCCCAAACGCGCGAACAGTCCCGCGATCATGAAGAACAGCACCATGCGAAACATGTGCGGCACGAAGAACGCCAGATCGGCCAATGGCGAGCTGCCCTTGTCATGGACGATCCAGGCATTTTCGGTGCCGGCCATGAAGGCCATGGCGGAATGGACCAGCAGGCCCAGCAGCAGCGCACCGGCACGCAAGGCGTCCAGTGCGTGGAGACGCACCTGCGGGTTTGATCGGCAAGGCTCGGAAAGGTTTGTCATGGCGAAGTCCTTCGCGTTCACGCGCGCAGTCCAGCGCCCGCGCCCCAGGCGCGGTGCCTGACTGTCCGCGTGATGAAAGTGGCAAAAGCGGTGAGAGTTTAGGCGGCGAAAGTGTGTATCTCGGCCAGCGCGGCCGAGGCATCGCGCACGCGCTGCCCGGTAAGCGCACCGTCGATGGTCTGCGCCAGTCCGACGTTGCCGCTCTCTGCGGCCATGTCGCGGACCCAGCGCAGTACTGCGATGATGAGCACGCCCACCGCCACGTTGCAGCCAATCCACAGCCCGCTGCCGCCCAGACTGAACAGGTCAAACCCGCTCAGCAGGTAGAACAGCGCGGCACCGGCCGGGATCCACAGGAAGCACCAGCCCATGCCCAGCACCCAGCCTTCGAAGGCGGCGATGCGTTCGACCCGGGCCATGCGTAGCTGGGTTTCCAGCACTGGCCCACCCAGATCGACGCGCTGTGCCAGCATCCGGATCATCACCGCGCAGGCGATCATCACCGCACCCAGCAGGTGAAACAGCACGCCGCTGGCAAACAGTAGGCCCATGGCGCCAAGCTGGCTTGACCATGTCGCAGTTCCTGCCAGCATGATCGCCGCGCCCGCGCAGATCTGCCACAGCTGACCCTGCGCCAACCTGGCAAGCGCGATGCCAGCCGAGCGGTGCGGCCGCAGTTTGGCGGCGGCGAGTATGGCCGAAATGTCCGGCCCGGCCTGGCCGGTTTCAAGATCACCGAGCACCCGGCGCAAATCTGCAAGATTGGTGTCCATCGTCATGTCAGAATTCCTGATTTACACTGAGACCGATCGCGCTGCGCAATTGCTGCTTGATCCGGGCGATCTTGGTTCCGGCATTGCTGGCAGAGATACCGACGATTTCGCCGATCTGGGCCTGGCTGTAGCCATCGAGATAAAGCAGCATGATCGCTCGATTGAGCGGATCTAGGCCGTGCATGGCCCGATCAAGCAGCGCGCGTTCCTGCCTACCTTCGTGATCCGCACCTGGTCCCGCCACTTCAAGATGATCGTCCTCAATCGGCACAAGCACGCGGGCCTGGCGATAACGCGAGCGCACCTGCGAAATCGCGACGTTGAGCGCCAGGCGGTACATCCAGGTCGAAAGTGGCCGCTGTGGGTCATAACTTCCCCGCGCGGCGAGCAATTGCACCAGAATGTCCTGGATCAGGTCGGCCCGGTCATGCTCCGTGCTGCAATAGGTTGCCGCCACCTTGCGCAGAATTCCCGCATGATTGCCGATTGCCTCGGCGAATGCGTCGATCCCTTGCGAGCCGGGTGGCAGGTTTGATGCCGTGTCGTTCATGCCCCGTGGTTCGCTCGCCGTGCGAACTTGTCACAGCCGGGCGAAAAAATCGCCGAAGTAGACGAACCGCCGCCGTCAGAGAACCTTGCCGGGGTTCAGAATTCCCTTGGGATCGAGCGCCGCCTTGATGGTCTTCATCAGCGCGATTTCTTCTGCCGAGCGCGTGATGTGCAGCCAGCCGCGCTTTTCAAGGCCGATCCCGTGTTCTGCCGAAACCGACCCGCCATGCGGCACCAGCGCGGAATAGACCATATCTTCGATCCGGTGGCGGGTATCGGCCTCGAACGGCTGTGTGCCGAGCAGGATGTGCAGGTTGCCATCGCCGATATGGCCGAAAACGATCAGCTTGGCGGCATCCCCGAAGACTTCGCGGGCCTTGCCCTCAAGCTCGCGGACATAGCCGTCCATCGCCACGATAGGCAGGCTGACGTCGAATGTCACCGCGGGCATGGCATAGTGAAACAGCGCCTCGATATCGTCGCGGATCGCCCATATCTGCTGGGCCTGGGTCTGGCTGGCGGCAATCACCGCATCGAGCGCGATTCCCTGTTCCAGCGTCTCGCCCAGCACCGTCTGGAACAGGTCTGCATCGCGCTCGGGATCTGTGCCGCTGGCCTCGACGATCACGTAGCAGGCATATCCCGCTGGCAGCGGCGGATTGTGGCGGCCCGAATTGACCGCGATCGGCTCGTAATAGCTCGCCCACATCACCTCGAACGAGGTCAGCATGGCCCCCAGCCGCTGGCCCGCATGGACGAACAGGCGCTGCACCGCATCGAAACTGTCCAGCGCGAGCAGCGCGGTATTGGTCGATAGCGGCGCGGGTTGCAGCTTGAGCACCGCGCGGGTGACGACCCCCAGCGTGCCCTCGCTGCCAATGAACAGCTGCTTGAGATCGTAGGCGGCATTGTTCTTGAGCAGCACGTTGAGGCTTGAGATCACCGTGCCATCGGCCAGCACCGCCTCCAGCCCCAGCACGTTGTCGCGCATCATCCCATAGCGGACCACCGAATTGCCCCCGGCGTTGGTGGAAATCCCTCCGCCGATCGTGGCCGAACCGCGCGCGCCCCAATCGACCGCGAACTTCAGGCCATGCTCCGCCGCGGCTTCCTGTGCCGCCTGGACCGGACACCCCGCGCCAACGGTCATGGTCCGCCCGACCGGGTCGATCGCATCCACGCCGCGCATCCGCTCAAGCGAGATCTGGATATCGCCCGGCTGACAATCGGCTCCGTGGACCAGCCCGGTATAGCCCCCGGCTGGAACCACCACCTGCCCGGCCCCGTGGCACAGCTTCATCACTGCGGAGAGTTCTGCAGTGCTGGCCGGACGCACGATCGCCTGGGCCTGAACCCGGCTCAGCCCCATGAAGTCAGCCGCGCGGCCCGAAACATCCTCACCGGTCAGCAGACCTTGCGGGCCAACGATTGCGGCGATCCGCTCCAGCAGTTCGGTCATCTCATCCCCTCCAAATGCAACGCCCCGACCGTATCAGCTACGGCCGGGGCGAAAAGCGCAAAGTGCGGTCGATCAGTCCAGCCGCTCGATCACGATCGCCGGGGCCATGCCGCCCGCCGCGCACATGGTGACCAGTCCATAGCGCCCGCCCGAGCGCTCAAGCTCGTCAAGCGCGGTGCCGATCAGGATCGAGCCGGTGGCCCCGATCGGGTGGCCCAGCGCACAGGCCCCGCCGTTGATGTTGACCTTGTCGCGATCGAGCTCGAGGTCGCGGATGAACTTTTCCGCCACCACCGCGAAAGCCTCGTTGATTTCCCAGACGTCGATGTCGTCGGTCTTGAGACCGGCCTTTTCCAGCACCTTCTTCGCCGCCGGAACCGGGGCGTTGAGCATCAGCGTGGGATCATCGCCCTGGTTGGCATAGGCAACGATCCGCGCGCGCGGCTTGAGCCCGTGCTTTTCGGCATAGGCGGGCGAAACGATCAGCAGCGCCGCCGCGCCATCGACCACGCCCGAGCTGTTGCCGGCATGGTGGAAGTGCCTGATTTCAAGATCGGGATAGCGGCGGTTGATCTGCTTGCGAAAGGTCGTGCCGCCGATCTCGAAATCGGCGATCCCGGCGAAGCTGGGCTTGAGCGCGGCAAGGCCCTCGGCAGTGGTTTCGGGGCGCGGGAATTCCTCGTGATCGAGCGCGACGCTGCCGTCCTCGTTGTAGACTGTCACCAGCGAGCGGTCGAAGCGGCCTTCGCGGATCGCGCGGTCGGCGCGCTCTTGGCTGACCAGCGCCAGCGCATCGAGCTCCTCGCGGGTGATCCCCTCGATCGAGGCGATGGCATCGCCGCACACGCCCTGGTGGCTCTGCGGGTGCAGGGCATCGAGCGCTTCGTTGCCCGATCCCATCAGGCGCGGCGGCAGCCCGGCGTTGGCCTGCTCGGCGGCATAGGCCGCGGTGTAGCTCATCATCTCGGTGCCACCGGCGATCACGCAGTCTTCCATCCCGCTCATCACCGAGGCGGCGGCGAGGTTGACCGAGGTGATCCCGCCGCCGCAGAACCGATCGAGCGTGGTGCCGCTGGCGGTGATGTCATACCCGGCGGCCAGCGCGGCCATCCG
This sequence comes from Novosphingobium sp., assembly GCA_024236215.1. Classification (GTDB taxonomy): domain Bacteria; phylum Pseudomonadota; class Alphaproteobacteria; order Sphingomonadales; family Sphingomonadaceae; genus Novosphingobium. Next base: position 63,799 of record JACKKX010000002.1, on the reverse strand, counting down.
GCCCAGATCTCCGCCCTGCTTGCCGTTCTGCGACGAGCACGACCAGATGATGTCATCGACCGTGGTGGTATCGATGCCGTTGCGGTCGCGGATCGCCTTGAGCACCGTCATCGCGAGGTGCTGGGGGTGGAGGTGCGAAAGCGCGCCCTTGCCGGGCTTGCCGATCCCGCGCGGGGTGCGGACTGCATCGATGATATAGGCTTCGGCCATGTGGGTTCTCCTTGAACGGGCAGGTCAGGCGAGCTTGCTCGCCAGGCGGTTGCGGATGATCGCCTCGGCGTCGGCGACGATGCGGGTAACGAGTTCCTGGCAGGTTGGAATGTCGTGGATGAGGCCCTGGATCATGCCCGCCGACCAGATGCCGTGTTCGGTATCGCCCGAGACCAGCCCTTCCTTGCCGCGCACGCCCTTGACCAGGTGTGCCACTTCCTCGAACGGCTTGCCCTCGGCCTCGGCGGCGACCACCGCCTCGGCGATCCCGTTTTTCGCCACTCGCGCGGTGTTGCGGAAGCTGCGGAAGATCAGCGCGGTCGCACGCTCATCGTGATCGACCATCGCCTGCTTGAAATTGTGATGGATCGGCGCCTCAACCGTGGCGCAAAAACGGGTGCCCATGTTGATCCCCTCCGCGCCCAGCGCCAGCGCGGCGGCCAGCCCGCGCCCGTCGCCGAAACCGCCGCTGGCGAGCAGCGGGATCTTCACCTTGTCGGCGGCGGAAGGGATCAGGATCAGGCCCGGGATGTCGTCCTCGCCCGGATGGCCGGCGCATTCGAACCCGTCGATCGAGATCACGTCGACCCCGGCCTTTTCCGCCGACAGAGCGTGGCGCACGGCGGTGCACTTGTGCAATATCCTGATGCCGTGGGGTTTCATCATCTCCCACAGCTCGCGCACCGCAGGCGTTCCGGCGGTTTCCACCACCTTGACCCCGCTGTCGATGATCGCCTGGGTATAGGCCTTGTAGTCGGGCGGGTTGATCGTGGGGAACACGGTCATGTTCACGCCGAAGGGCTTGGAGGTCATCGACCGGCAGCGTTCGATCTCGGCGGCGAGCGCCTGGGCGCTCGGCTGGGTCAACCCGGTCAAGATCCCCAGCCCCCCGGCATTGGAAACCGCGCTGGCCATCTCGGCGGTGCCGACCCACTGCATCCCGCCCTGCACCACCGGATGTTCGATCCCGAGCAGTTCGGTGATACGCGTCCTGATCGCCATGAATTCCTCCCTGCGGATTCTCTACCGCAGGGGGTTTAATCGATCAATTAAACTTCGGCAATCGCCAATCCCGCCGCCTGCCCGCTGGCCCAGGCCCACTGGAAATTGTAGCCGCCCAGCCAGCCGGTAACGTCCACTGCCTCGCCAATCGCGTAGAGCCCCGGAATCTTGCGCGCTTCCATCGTCCGGCTCGACAGTTCGGAAGTGGCGATCCCGCCGACCGTAACCTCAGCCTTGGCGAAGCCTTCGGAGCCGGTGGGTGTGAAGTGCCAGTCGGCCAGCCGTGCTTCGGCGGCGCGCAGCGCCTTGTCCGAAGCCTGTCCCAGCTCGCCAGGCAGGGCCAGCCGTTCGGCCAGAACAGTCGCCAGCCGCTCGGGCAGTGGCAGCGCCCGGCGCGGAGATGCGCGGGGATTGACGCGCTTTGCCTCCACCAGCCAGCCAGGCGTGGCATCGGGCAGGAAATCGATCCGCACCGCATCGCCGCGCTTCCAGTAGGATGAGATTTGCAGGATCGCCGGGCCCGACAGCCCGCGATGGGTGAACAGCGCAGCCTCGCGGAAGGACGCCTTGCCGCAGCGCGCTAACACCTCGGCCGATACCCCCGAAAGCTCGCGAAACAGCAGGTCATCGCCGCCCAGTGTCAGCGGCACCAATGCGGGCCGCGGCTCAACCACCTTGAGTCCGAATTGGCGCGCCAGTTCATAGGCGAAGGCGCTGGCCCCCATCTTCGGGATTGACGGCCCGCCGGTGGCGATCACCAGCCGGGGCGCGGCAACTCCCGCGACATGAAATAGTCCTTCGCGCTGTTCGACCACCCCAGTTTCTACTCCGCAGCGCAAATCGACCTGCCCCTTGGCGCATTCAGCCAGCAGCAGATCGAGGATTTGCCGCGCCGAGCCATCGCAGAACAGCTGGCCCAGGGTCTTTTCGTGCCAGGCGATCCCATAGGCTTCGACCAGGGCGAGGAAATCGGCCGGGGTGTAGCGGCTCAGCGCCGATTTGGCGAAATGAGGATTGGCCGAAATGTAGCGCTCGGGCGCGGCATGCAGGTTTGTGAAATTGCACCGCCCCCCGCCCGAGATCAGGATCTTCTTGCCCGGCGCCTCGGCCCGGTCGAGCAGCGCCACCCGCCGCCCGCGCTGCCCGGCCACCGCCGCGCACATCATCCCTGCGGCACCGGCGCCAAGCACAATTGCGTCGAAGGTTTCGCTCACGCTCCCACCAGTTCCAGCGCCAGCGCCTCGGCCACCTTGATCCCATCGACCGCCGCGGAAAGGATGCCCCCGGCATAGCCCGCACCTTCGCCCGCCGGATACAGCCCGCGGGTGTTGATCGACTGGAAATCGGCCCCGCGCCGGATGCGAATTGGCGACGAGGTGCGGGTTTCCACCCCGGTCATCACTGCATCGGGATGATCGTATCCGGGGATCTGGCGCCCGAACACCGGTAGCGCCTCGCGGATCGCCTCGATCACGAAGCCGGGCAGGCACCCGGCCAGATCGGTGGGCTTGACCCCTGGCTTGTAGGAGGGCGTGACAACCCCGAAATGGTCCGAGGGCCGCCCGGCCAAGAAGTCCTCCACTCGCTGGCCCGGCGCGCGGTAGTCCGATCCCCCGGCGGCAAAGGCCAGCTCCTCAAGCCGGCATTGTAGCGTCACCCCGGCCAGCGGATCGCCGGGAAAATCGCGCTCGGGGCTGATGTCCACCACCAGTCCCGAATTGGCGTTGAATTCGGCGCGCGAATACTGGCTCATCCCGTTGGTCACCACACGGCCTTCCTCGCTGGTGGCGGCGACCACCCGGCCGCCAGGGCACATGCAGAACGAATAGACCGCGCGCCCGTTCGATGCCTGGTGCGCGATCGAATAGGCCGCCGCGCCCAGGATCGGATTGCCCGCCGCCGCGCCATAGCGCGCCTGGTCGATCCAGCTCTGCGGGTGTTCGATCCGAACCCCGATGGCAAAGGGCTTGGCCTCGACGAACACTCCACGCTCGTGCAGCTTCGCGAAGGTATCGCGGGCCGAATGACCGACCGCGAGGATCACATGCTCGGCCGCAAGAAACTGCCCGTCCGAGAGGTGCAGTCCCTTGAGTTGCCCGTCCTCGACCGCGAAATCCTCCACCCGCGTGCCGAAACGGTATTCGCCGCCGAGGCTCTCGATCGTCTCGCGGATGCTCATCACCATGGTCACCAGCCGGAAAGTGCCGATGTGGGGGTGGGCCTCGGTCAGGATGTCATCGGGCGCGCCGGCCTTGACGAATTCGACCAGCACCTTGCGCGCCAGGTGGCGAGGGTCCTTGATCCGCGAATAGAGCTTTCCATCGGAAAAGGTCCCCGCCCCGCCCTCGCCGAACTGGACGTTGCTTTCCGGCGTCAGCACCGAACGGCGCCAAAGCGCCCAGGTATCCTTGGTGCGTTCGCGCACCGCCTTGCCGCGCTCGACGATGATCGGGCGCAGCCCCATCTGCGCCAGGATCAGCGCCGCCATCAACCCGCAAGGACCCGCGCCGATCACCACCGGGCGCGGCCCATCCCAGCCTTCGGGTGCGCGGACGGGAAAACGGTAGGCTGTGTCGGGTGCGGGGCGGACGTTGTGATCGCCAGCATGGCGCGCCAGCACCGCCGCCTCGTCGCGCACCGTGACATCGAGCGCGTAAACCAGCAGAATCGCGCCCTTCTTGCGGGCATCGTTGCCGCGCCGGACCACGGTGAAGCGTTCAAGCTCATCGGCGGCAATGCCCAGCCGCGCGCAAATCGCCGCGGGCAGGTCTTCGGCCACGTGATCCAGCGGCAGTTTCAGTTCGTTGAGGCGCAGCATCGTCGCCCGCCCCTAGCCCGCTTCACCGGACAAAGAAATGGCCCGCCACGCGAAAGGGGCGCGTGACGGGCCAAACTTCCTCCCCAGGAAGCTCTTAGGCGGGTGTTAAGCCGCGAATTGGTTCATCGTGTTGTCCTTGCCACCGGCCTTGAGGGCCGCTTCGCCGGCAAAGTATTCCTTGTGGTCGTCGCCGATGTCGCTGCCGGCCATGTTCTGGTGCTTGACGCAGGCGATCCCCTGGCGGATTTCCTGGCGCTGGACGTTCTTGACGTAGCCCAGCATGCCCGCATCGCCGAAGTATTCCTTCGCCAGATTGTCGGTGCTGAGCGCCGCGGTGTGATAGGTCGGCAGGGTGATGAGGTGGTGGAAGATCCCCGCCTCGCGCGCCGCGTCCTTCTGGAAGGTGCGGATGCGCTCATCGGCTTCGGCGGCGAGCTCGCTGCCGTCATAGTCCACGCTCATCAGCCTGGCCCGGTCATAGGCCGAAACGTCCTTGCCCTCGGCACTCCAGGCATCGAACACCTGCTGGCGGAAGTTGAGCGTCCAGTTGAAGCTGGGCGAATTGTTGTAGACCAGTTTGGCATTGGGGATCACTTCGCGGATCCGGCTGACCATGCCGCCGATCTGGCCGATGTGCGGCTTTTCGGTTTCGATCCACAAGAGGTCGGCGCCGTTCTGGAGGCTGGTGATGCAATCGAGCACGCAGCGGTCTTCACCGGTTCCGGGGCGGAATTGATAGAGATTGCTGGGCAGCCGCTTGGGCTTGAGCAGCTTGCCGCCGCGCGAGATGAGGACGTCGCCGTGGCCCACCTCGGTCACTTCGTCGCAATCGAGGAAGCTGTTGTACTGATCGCCGATGTCGCCCGCCACGCGGGTGAAGGCGATCTGCTTGGTCAGCCCGGCACCCAGCGAGTCGGTGCGGGCAACGATGATCCCATCGTCGACGCCCAGCTCCATGAAGGCATAGCGCACGGCGCGGATCTTCGCGATGAAGTCCTCGTGCGGGACGGTCACCTTGCCATCCTGGTGGCCGCACTGCTTTTCATCCGAAACCTGGTTTTCGATCTGGATGCAGCAGGCCCCGGCCTCGATGAACTTCTTGGCCAGCAGGTAGGTCGCCTCGGCGTTGCCGAAGCCCGCGTCGATATCGGCGACGATCGGAACCACGTGGGTTTCATAGTTGTCGATCGCGGTCTGGATCTGCTTGGCCTTGACCTCGTCACCGGCGTCGCGTGCCGCGTCAAGATCGCGGAACATCATGCCCAGCTCACGGGCATCGGCCTGGCGCAGGAAGGTGTAGAGCTCCTCGATCAGCGCGGGGACCGAAGTCTTTTCGTGCATCGACTGGTCGGGCAGCGGGCCGAATTCGCTGCGCAGCGCGGCGACCATCCAGCCCGAGAGGTAGAGATAACGGCGCTTGGTGGTGCCGAAATGCTTCTTGATCGAAATCAGCTTCTGCTGGCCGATGAAACCGTGCCAACAGCCCAGCGACTGGGTGTACTGGGCCGGATCGGCATCATAGGCAGCCATGTCCGCCCGCATGATCTTGGCGGTGTACTTGGCGATGTCCAGCCCGGTCTTGAACCGGTTCTGCAGCCGCATGCGGGCAACGCTTTCGGCGTCGATCCCGCTCCAGCTCGTCTGGTTGGGGGCGATCGTCTGGCCGGCCTCGGCAATGGTCTGCTGATAGGTCACGTCTCGAAATCCTTGAACATGGGAGGAAGCGGTATGGCCCCGCTTATGCTGGCTTGCTGCGCTGCAAAACCGCCGCCGGAGTCGATTTGTAATTCTTTACATATTTTCCTTGTAATGTTGTGCTGCTATGACAAAACACCTTCATGGCCGAATCCCGCCCGCTCTATCTAGGCCCGCGTCTGCGTCGGCTGCGCCGCGAATTGGGGCTGACCCAGCAGGCGATGGGCGCGGACCTTGGCATTTCGCCCAGCTATGTCGCCCTGCTCGAACGCAACCAGCGCCCGCTGACCGCCGACCTGCTGCTGCGCCTGGCCAAAAGCTACAAGTTCGATCTTGCCGAGTTCGCGGGGGAGGACAGCGAGGACTATGCCCGCCGGATCGGCGATGCGCTGCGCGATCCGATTTTTGCCGACATCGATCTGCCGACGCTGGAGATTGCCGATCTCGCCACCAGCTTTCCCGGCGTGAGCGAGGCGCTGCTGCGGCTTTACGGTGCCTATACCCGCGAACAGCGCGCGCTGGCCGAACGCCGCGACACGCCCGATGAGAACGATCCGGTGGCCGAAGCCCGCCGCTTCGTCGCGCGTGAGCGCAACTATTTCCACGCGCTGGACACCCGTGCCGAGGAACTGGCCGCAGAAATCGCCCGGGCCGGGAGTGCCGCCGAATGGCTCAAGGCGCGCAGCGGTGCGCGGGTGCGCTATCTGCCGCCCGATGTACTGATGGGGGCGATGCGCCGCTATGACCGGCATAACGAGCAGTTGCTAATCGACGATACGCTCGACGGCGCCAGCCGTGCCTTTCAGGTCGCCACCCACATCGCCTACACCGCGCTGCGCAAGGAGATCGCGGCGGCAACCGCTTCGCAGTCCTTCGCAACCCCCACCGCCGCCGCCCTGGTGCGCCGCGCGCTGGCGAGCTACGGCGCGGCCGCGATCCTGATGCCCTATGATCGCTTCGCCCGCGCGGTTGAGGCGCGCGCCTACGATGTGGAGGCACTTTCGCGCCAGTTCTCGACCAGTTTCGAGCAAGTGGCGCACCGGCTGACCACGCTCAACAAGCCGGGCATGCTGCGCGTTCCCTTCTTCTTCATCCGGGTCGATCCTGCGGGCAACGTATCCAAGCGGCTCGACGGGGCGGGGTTTCCCTTTGCCGCGCACGGCGGGGGCTGCCCCTTGTGGAGCGTCCATTCGGTGTTCCGCACACCCGGCGAAATCGTCACCCAGATGCTGGAACTGCCAGACGGCCAGCGCTTTTTCTCGATCGCACGGACGGTGCGCGCGGGCGGCGGCAGCATCGACCGACCGCCGGTCACCCGCGCGATCGCGCTGGCCTGCTCGGCCGAACATGCCGACAAGCTTGCCTATGCCCGCCAGGGCCTGCCCGAGCCGACCCCGATCGGGGTCACCTGCCGGCTGTGCAACCGCCCGTCCTGCACCGCCCGCTCCGCGCCGCCGGTCGGGCGCGAGATCCTTGCCGACGATTACCGCCGCGATGCCGCTCCGTTCGGCTTTGACGATCACTAGCCCGGCTCGCTAGGGACGCGGGCTCGCGATTCCCTGCCATGAGGTGTGCCATGCCCGAAACCCAGTCCACCGCACCCGAAGGGGTCAATACCTCGCGCCTCGTGCTTGTCACCGATGGCGAATGGACCGGGTGGCACCGCTGGGCAGCCGAGGAACCTTTCGAGGATCTCACCGGCCCCTTCCACCTGCGCTGGGAAGATGGCCAGGTGGTCTGCGGCTTTCGCGTCGAACCTAAGAATCTCAACGGCTGGGGCAATTGCCACGGCGGCGCGCTGCTGACCTTTGCCGACTATGCGCTGTTCATGATTGCCGAAAACGGAGCGCCGGTGGGCGGGGTGACCGTGACCATGGCGAGCGAATTCGTCGGCCCGGGCCGCGCCGGGGCACTGCTCACCGCGCGCGGCGAGGTAACCCGCAAGGGGGGAAGCCTGATCTTCGTGCGCGGCAAGATCAGCGATGGGGCGGAACCGGTGCTGACATTTTCGGCAACGATCAAGAAGCTGCGGGGCTAGCCGATCGCTTCGGCCACGGCGAGAATCCGCCGTGCCAGATCGAGGTGCAGCAGTTCGGCCATCTTGCCTTCCACCCTGATCGCGCCCTTGCCCGCATTTTCGGGCAGACCGAAGGCAGCAACCACCGCGCCGGCCCAGGCCAGTTCATCGGCTGAAGGAGTGAAGACCGCGTTGGTCACCCCGATCTGATCGGGATGGATCAGGCTCTTGCCATCGAAACCCCATTCAAGTCCTTGCTCAGCTTCGGCTTGCAATACACTGGAATCCCGGAATTCATTGCACACTCCATCGAGTACTATCAATCCGTGGGCGCGTGCCGCCGCCACTGTCAGGCTAAGGATCGGCAGGAACGGCGCGCGACCGGGGCGCAGCCGGGCGCGCATTTCCTTGGCGAGATCGTTGGTGCCCATCACGAAGGCCGAGAGCCGGGTCGATCCCACACAGGCCGCAATGGCATCGAGCCGGGCCACGGCGGCGCAGGTTTCGATCATCACCCACAGCTTCGAATGTGCTGGAGCCTTTGAGATCAACGCATTGTACTGCAAGATATCTTCCGGAGATGCGATCTTCGGAACCAGCACCGCATCGGGCCCGGCCTCGGCAATCGCCGCCAGATCCTCGCGCCCCCAGGGCGTGTCGATCCCATTGGCGCGGATCACCAGCTCGCGCCGCCCGAAGCCGCCCTCGCGCACTGCAGCAACGGCGGCTACGCGGGCCTCCTCCTTGAATTCCGGCGCGACTGCATCCTCGAGGTCGAGGATCACCACATCGGCATCGAGCATTCGCGCCTTGTCGATCGCCTTGGCGTTCGATGCGGGCAGAAACAAGGCGGAGCGGCGCGGTCGATAGGCGGTCATGCCCTGCCCATGCACCTTTGCCCGGTTTGCGACAAGGGCCGCCCGCGGAGGATTGATCAACCGGAGTACAATCCGGCATAGGTTTCGCGCAGGGCCTTTTTCTGGATCTTGGCCATCGCGTTGCGCGGCAGTTCGGGCACCGCGATGATCCGCTTGGGCACCTTGAAAGCGGCAAGATCGTGGCCGAGTTGAGTGCGGATCGCGGCTTCGTCGAACCCGGCCGGATCGGCCGCGACCACCACTGCGGTTACCGCCTCGCCAAAATCGGGGTGCGGCAGGCCGATCACCGCGCTTTCGCGCACTGCGGGCAAGGCATCGAGCAGGGCCTCCACCTCGGCGGGATAGACGTTGAGCCCGCCGGTGATCACGAGATCCTTCTCCCGCCCGACGATGCTGACATAGCCCTGGGCGTCGATCCGCCCCATGTCGCCGGTGATGAAAAAGCCATCGGGGCGGAATTCCTGCGCGGTCTTTTCGGGCATCTGCCAATAGCCCCTGAACACGTTGGGGCCGCGCACCTCGATCACCCCGATCTCACCCTGGGGCAGGATTGCGCCGCTCACCGCGTCTGCAATCCGCACCTCCACCCCCGGCAGCGGAAAGCCGACCGTGCCCGCGCGGCGCTCTGCGTCATAGGGGTTGGAGGTTATCATGTTGGTTTCGGTCATCCCGTAGCGTTCAAGGATACGGTGCCCGGTGCGCGCTTCGAATTCGCGATGGGTTTCGGCCGAAAGCGGTGCCGATCCCGAAACGAACAGCCGCATTCCCTTGACCAGATCGCGGGTCAATCCCGGCTCGGCCAGCATCCGCAGGTAATGGGTCGGCACCCCCATCATCGCCGTGGCGCCCGGCAGCAGCCGCAGCGCCTCGGCGGCGGAAAAGCGCGGCATGAACAACATCGAACAGCCCGCCATCAGGCACACGTTGGTCGCCACAAACAGCCCGTGCGTGTGATAGACCGGCAGCGGATGCAGCAGCACGTCATCGCCGGTGAAGCGCCAGTAATCGACCAGCACCCGGGCATTGCTGGCGAGATTTTCGTGGCTCAGCATCGCCCCCTTGGAAACCCCCGTGGTCCCCGAGGTATAGAGGATCGCGGCCAGATCGTTGGGGGCGACAGCGGCGGCCTCGAACGCCTCCCCCTTCCCCCGGCTGGCCTCGATCAGGGTGCCATCGCCCTGCTCGCCCAGGGTCAGCACCCGCGAAACCCCGGCTTGCGGTGCAATCTCGGCAAAATCGTCTTCGCGGCCCGGTGTGCAGATGAAGATCCGCGCCCCGGCATTGGCGAGGAAATAGCCGACTTCGCGCGGCGTATAGTCGGTGTTGAGCGGCAGGATCGCCGCGCCGGCGCGCAGACAGGCGAGGTAGAGAAAGAGGAAATGCGGCGATTTGGGCGCCTGCACCGCCACCCGGTCACCGCGCCCTACCCCAAGCGATACCAGCGTATTGGCCAGCCGCCCGCTCCATTGGCGCAGATCGCCATAAGTCCACACGTACTCATCGGGCATCCGGAGGAAAGTTTCGCCGTCGCCCGGCATGCGGGCGGCTAGCTGGAGATAGAGATTGGCGCTCATCCCCCGGCCATGACTGATCCCCGCGTGCCGGACAAGGGTTTGCCGGGGATTCCGGCGCCCGGCCTGGCTTTGCCGCTGCAAAGCTATTCATGTTGAACTCTTGGCCCTAGAATCCCACTGCGCTTACCCATGCGAGAGGTCCGATCGGCCTGACCCCCGCTCAGCAGCAAGCCGCCGGGAAGATGCGATGAACCAGCCGTCCGCCCACCGCCATCACTCTGGCGCAATCCTGTTGTTCGGCGCCACCGGCGATCTCGCCCGGCGCATGTTGCTGCCCTCGCTCTATGCGCTCAGCCTCGACGGGCTGATTTCCCCGGATCTGCGCATTTTCGGGACCGCCCGGCGCGATCTCGACGATCCCGGATTTCAGGCGATGGCGCTGGAAGCCCTGGAGGAATTCCTGCCTGAAAGCCGCAGGAATACGGAGGCGATGCGCGCCTTCGTGGCGCGGCTGCGCTACCATCCGCTCGATGCCTCGCAAGTCGCGGACTTTCACCTGCTGGCCGAGCGGATCGGCCCGATCGACGATGGCCTCTCGATCTTCCTCTCGACCGCGCCCTCGCTGTTCGAGCCGACCATTCGCGGGCTCAGCGCCGCCGGGCTGACCGCGCCCAACGTGCGGATCGGGCTGGAAAAGCCGCTGGGCACCGATCTTGGCAGCTCGCGCCAGATCAACGATGCCGTGGCAGAGGCCTTCAGCGAGGCGCAGACGTTTCGCATCGACCATTACCTGGGCAAGGAAACGGTGCAGAACCTGATGGCGCTGCGCTTTGCCAACGTCCTGTTCGAGCCGTTGTGGAAGGCCCAGACGATCGAGCACGTCCAGATTACCATCAGCGAGACGGTGGGCCTTGAAGGCCGGGCCGATTTCTATGACGGCGCGGGCGCGCTGCGCGACATGGTGCAGAACCACATGCTCCAGCTGCTCGCGCTGACAGCGATGGAACCCCCGGCCGAGTTCGATGCCACCGCGATCCGCGACGAGAAGGTCAAGGTCTTGCGCTCGCTTCGCCCGGTGGGCGAGCACGAATGGGTGATCGGCCAGTATGGCGAAGGCGCTGTCGGCGGTCAGCCGGTCAAGGGCTATCTCGACGAGCTGGGCAAGCCTTCGCGCACCGAAACCTTTGTCGCGATCAAGGCCCATATCGACAACTGGCGCTGGCGCGGAGTGCCGTTCTACCTGCGCACCGGCAAGCGGCTGGGCGAACGCCGCAGCGAGATCGTGATCCAGTTCAAGGAAGTGCCGCACAACATCTTCGCCGCGCGCGGCGGACAGGCCGTGGCCAACCGGCTGGTGATCCGCCTCCAGCCCGAGGAATATGTCCGCCTGCTGGTGATGGCCAAGGAACCGGGGATCGACGGCGCCGGGATCGTGCTGCGCGAGGTGCCGCTCGATCTTTCGCTGACCAATGCCTTTTCGGGCACGGTGCGGCGGATCGCCTACGAACGGCTGCTGCTGGATCTGATCGAGGGTGACCAGACGCTGTTCGTGCGCCGCGACGAGGTGGAGGCCCAGTGGCAATGGATCGACGCGATCCGCGCCCAGTGGGACCGCGCCCAGGCCGCGCCCAAGCCCTATGGCGCAGGAACCTGGGGGCCGAGCGCGGCGATCGCGCTGACCGAGCGCGACGGGGTGAGCTGGAATGACTGAGCTGCGCTGGGCCGAGGACGGCAGCGACCGCGCGGTGGCCGATTACCTTGCCGCGCGGATCGGCGCGGGCGCGCGGCGGATCGCCCTGCCCGGCGGCAAGACCCCGATCGGAATCCTCGATCTGCTGGCCCAGGCCGACCTGCCGTGGGCGGATTTGACCCTGGCGCTGGTCGATGACCGGCTGGTTCCGCCCGATCATCCCGCAAGCAACTTCGGCCTGCTTTCCCGCGCGCTAGCGGGCAAGCCGGTGCAGATCGAGCCATTGGCAGAAGGACCTTGCAGCGGCGCGCGCTTCGATCTGGTCTGGCTGGGCATGGGCGCGGATGGCCACATCGCCTCGATCTTCCCTGGCAGCGGGCCTGGCCCCGATCTGCCGGCGGCGGTGGTGCGCACCGTGCCCGATCCGCTTCCGCCAGAGGCTCCGTTCGCGCGTCTGACCATGACCTATGCGGCGCTGACCGATACCGACGAAATCGCGCTGGTGGTGCGCGGCGAGGCAAAGCGCGCCGTGCTGCAAGGTGCCATCGCCGGACAAAGCGACCTGCCGATTGCCCGGCTGCTCGCCGCCGCCACCTCACCCGTTACCATTTTCTGGACCGCATGATGCCCCAGCCGCTCAACCCCGTTGTCGCCGCCGTCACCCAATCCATCGCCGCGCGTTCGCGCCAGGGCCGGGCGCGCTATCTCGATCTGATCGAGCGCGCGGCAGACCAGGGCAACGGCCGCCCGCGCCTGTCGTGCGGCAATCTGGCCCACGGCTTTGCCGCCGCCGAGGATGACAAGGCCGCGATCCGCGCGGGAACGGCGATGAACATCGGCATTGTCACCGCCTATAACGACATGCTTTCGGCGCATCAGCCCTATGGCCGCTATCCCGAGCAGATCAAGCTGTTCGCGCGCGAACGCGGCGCAACCGCGCAGGTCGCGGGCGGGGTTCCGGCGATGTGCGATGGGGTAACCCAGGGCCAGGCGGGAATGCAGCTTTCGCTGTTCAGCCGCGATACCATCGCCCTGTCCACAGCGATCGGCCTGAGCCACGCGATGTTCGAGGGCGCCCTGCTGCTGGGGATCTGCGACAAGATCGTGCCCGGACTGCTGATCGGGGCGCTGCGTTTTGGCCACCTGCCCGCGATCCTGGTCCCGGCGGGACCGATGGCTTCGGGCCTTGCCAACCGCGAGAAGGCGCGAGTGCGCCAGCTCTATGCCGAGGGCAAGGTCGGGCGCGAGGAACTGCTCGAAGCAGAAGCGCAGAGCTATCACGGGATCGGCACCTGCACCTTCTATGGCACGGCCAATTCCAACCAGATGATGATGGAGATGATGGGGCTGCACATGCCCGGCTCCAGCTTCGTGCCCCCAGGCACCCGGCTGCGCCAGGAATTGACCCGCGCCGCCACCCACCGGCTGACCGAGATCGGCCACGGCGGTGCGGACTGGCGCCCGCTGGGCCGCTGCGTCGATGAAAAGGCGATCGTCAACGCGGTGGTCGGCCTGCTCGCCACCGGCGGGTCGACCAACCATGTGCTGCACATCCCGGCGATCGCCCGCGCGGCGGGGATCGCGATCGATTGGGAGGATATTGACCGGCTCTCCGCCGTGGTCCCGCTGATCGCGCGGGTCTATCCCAATGGCGCGGGTGACGTGAACGCCTTTGCCGCGGCGGGGGGAATGCCCTTCGTGATCCGCGAGCTGGTGGGCGCCGGGCTGGCCCACGACGATATCCTGACCGTTTACGGCAAGAGCCTGTCCGAGGGTGCACGCGAACCACGGCTCGATGATGATGCCCTGGGCTGGCACGATGCGCCGAACGAAAGCGGCAACCCGGAAATACTGCGCGGGGCTGGCGAAGCTTTTGCCCCCGATGGCGGAATGCGGCTGGTCAGGGGCAACCTCGGCCGCGCGACCTTCAAGACCAGCGCGGTCGATCCAGCACGCTGGACGATCGAGGCCGAGTGCCGGGTGTTTGACGATCAGGACCAGGTGGTCGCCGCGTTCAAGGCCGGCGAACTTGATCGCGACGTGGTGGTGGTGGTGCGCTGGCAGGGGCCGGCCGCCAACGGCATGCCCGAACTGCACAAGCTGACCCCACCGCTCGGGGTGTTGCAGGACCGCGGCTTCAAGGTCGCGTTGGTGACCGACGGGCGGATGTCGGGCGCGAGCGGCAAGGTGCCCGCCGCGATCCACGTCACTCCCGAAGCCGCGCGCGGCGGGCTGCTGGCCAGGCTGCGCGATGGTGACAGGGTGCGCTTGTGTGCACATGAAGGCCTGCTGGAAGCGCTCGTTGATGCCACGGATCTTGCCGCGCGCGGGGATTGCGCCGCCCCGGCGGATGGGCAAGGAATGGGCCGCGAACTCTTCGCGCTGATGCGCCATCATAGCGACAGCGCCGAAGCGGGCGGATCGGCCATGCTGGCGGAGGCGGGATTGTGAGCACCGAAATCGTCACCGTCGACATCGGTGGAACCCACGCCCGCTTCGCCCTCGCCACGCTCGATGGACATGGCGCGATCGACCTCGGCGATCCGGTCACGCTGCACACCAGCGATCACGCCAGTTTCCAGACGGCCTGGGAGGATTTCGTTGCCCGCCAGGGCGGGATCAAGCCGCGCCACTGCGCCATCGCCATCGCCGGCCCGGTAGGGGGTGAGGTTATCCGCTTCACCAACAATCCCTGGGTGATCCGGCCCGCGCTGATCCCCGACAAGCTGGGGGTGGAAGCCTACACGCTCATCAACGATTTCGGCGCGGTGGGCCACGCCGTGGCCTGCGCCGGACCCGATGAATTCACGCACCTGTGCGGACCCGAAATCGATCTCCCCGTCAATGGGACGATCAGCGTGGTCGGACCGGGCACCGGGCTTGGCGTCGCCCATGTGTGGCGCGGCGATGCGGGTTACCGCGTTCAGGCGACCGAGGGCGGGCATGTCGACTTTGCCCCGGTCGATTCGATCGAGGATGCAATCCTTGTCCGGCTGCGCCAGCGCTACCGCCGCGTTTCGGCGGAGCGGGTGGTTTCGGGGCCCGGGCTGGTCGATATTCACGAGGCACTGGCCCAGATGGAGGGCCGTGCGATCCAGCCGCGTGATGATCGCACGCTGTGGGCGCTCGGCACCAGCGGGGATGACAGCCTCGCCGCAGCAGCGGTCGATCGCTTATGCCTTTCGCTTGGCTCGTTCGCGGGCGACATGGCGTTGGCGCAGGGGGCATCGGGGGTGGTGATCGCGGGCGGTCTGGGGCTGAGGATCAAGGACACGCTGCTGCGCTCGGGCTTTGCCAACCGTTTCACCGCCAAGGGCCGCTTTGCCGAACTGATGGCGACGATCCCGGTCAAGCTCATTACCCATCCCCAGCCCGGCCTGTTCGGTGCGGCAGCCGCCTTTGCCAAGGAGCATCTTTCGTGAGTCCGATCGAAACGATCATGCGTACCGCGCCGGTGATCCCGGTGCTGGTGATCCACGATGCCGCTCAGGCCCAGCCGATCGCGCAGGCACTGGTCGCGGGCGGGCTGCGGGTTCTGGAAGTCACGCTGCGCACCCCCGCCGCGCTCGATGTGATCCACGCGATGAAGCAGGTGCCCGGCGCGATTGTCGGCGCGGGCACGGTGGTGGACGAGCGCACCCTCGATCAGGCGCTTGAGGCGGGGGCTGAATTCATCGTTTCGCCGGGATTGACGAGCGCACTGGGCAAGGCCGCGATCGCCGCCGGTGTGCCGTTCCTGCCCGGCACCGCCACAGCCGGTGACATCATGCGCGGGCTTGAACTTGGCCTGGCGCACTTCAAGTTCTTCCCTGCCGCAACCAGTGGCGGAATCCCCGCGCTGAAGGCATTGACCGGCCCGTTCGGCGATGTGCGCTTCTGCCCGACCGGCGGCATCACGCAGGACACTGCGCCTGACTGGCTGGCGATCGAGCCGGTGCTGTGTGTGGGCGGAAGCTGGCTGGTTCCCGCCACCGCGCCCGATCTAGCCGCCATCGAGGCGGCCGCCGCGCGCGCCGCCGGACTTGCCCGATGAAGACGGTTGCCGACCTTTCCGAACGCCTCCAGGTCCTGCACCAAAGGACCGCCGAAACGCCGCTCTTCAACCCGGTATTCCAGCTCAGTTTCGAGCTTTCACGGCTGATCGAGGATGGCTCGCTTGCGCTTGGCGAGATTGAGGCGATGGTCGCCGAGCTTGAGGCCGAAGGACTGCAAACCCGCGCCCAGCGCCTTGCCGGACTGCTCGGCCCGCTCGATCCCACACATAACGATAGGGCTATTGCGGCGGCCACGGGAGACAGCTTCGTCGAAGCAGCCGAACGCTGGAATCACCCCTTCGCGCACATCGTCTTTACCGCGCATCCCACCTTCCTGCTCAACCGCAGCGAAGCCGAGGCCGTGGCGAAAGGCGCCTTGAGCGGCGATGAGAACCCGCAAGCCTTTCGCAACGCAAACCACGAGCGCGACGAGATCACGCTCGATTATGAACACGAAGCGGCGATGCAGGCGATCGAACGCGGGCAGGCCGCGCGCGCACGGATCGTCGGCCAGTTCCTCGCCACCGCCTGTCAGCGCTGGCCCGACCGGTGGGGTGAACTGCGCCCCATGCCGTTCCGTTTCGCGAGCTGGGTCGGCTACGACATGGACGGGCGCACCGATATCGGCTGGTTCACGTGCCTGCGCTTTCGCCTTGGCGAAAAGGCGCGGCGGCTGCGCAGCTATGCCCGCGACCTGGCCGCGCTTGCGCCTGAGATCGCCGCGCAGCTTTCGCGCGCCTCGGATCACGCCCAGGGGCTGGCCGACCAGTTCGCCGAGGCCCTGACCGAACCCGCACGGGTATCCACCGCCGCCAATCTGCTGGCCGCCGAACACCCCGACAAGCTGGTCAACCTTGCCCCGGTGATCGCCGCGCTCGAGCAGAGCGCGCGGGGAGAAACGGGTGAGACCGCTCGCCAGCTGCTGGTTACGATTTCGGCGATGCGCGCCGATGGACTGGGGATGGGCTGGGTCCATTTCCGGGTCAACAATTCGCAGCTTCAGAACGCGATCCGCTTGCGGATCGATCCCGATGGCACGCTCGATCTAGGCAGCCAGGCCGCGCTGGCGCGGCTGCGCGAGCTGCTCGGCGAGGTGCGTCCGCTGCGCACCAATATGGCCGCCTTGGCGATCGAGAATTCGACCGCGATCCGCCAGTTCCTGATCATGGCGCAGATCCTGCGCCATATCGATGCCGACAGCCCGATCCGTATGCTGATCGCCGAATGCGAGCAGCCCAGCACCGTGCTGGCCGCGCTCTATTTCGCCAAGCTGTTCGACGTCGCGGACAAGGTCGACGTCTCGCCGCTGTTCGAGACCGAAAGCGCGCTCGAACACGGCGGCCGCTTCCTCGACGCGGTGCTGGCCGAGCCGCACTACCAGGACTATGCCCGCGCCCGCGGCCGGGTTTCGATTCAGACCGGATTTTCCGACGCTGGGCGTTTCGTCGGCCAGATCCCCGCCGCGCTGGCGATCGAGCGTCTGCAAGGACGGCTGTGCGAGGCGATGCGGGCCAATGGCCTGACCGACGTCGCGGCGCTGATTTTCAACACCCACGGCGAATCTATGGGACGCGGAGCCCATCCGTCGAGCTTTGCCGATCGCGCGCGCTGGCCGCTCTCCCCCTGGGCGCGGCGGCGTTTCGCCCGCGCTGCGATCCGCCTTGAGCCAGAGGTGAGTTTTCAGGGCGGCGATGGCTATCTGCCGTTCGGATCGGATGAGCTGGCGTTCGCCACTCTCACCCGCTTTGTCGAGGAGCGTCCGGCCCACGGCGATCCTGATGCGCCCGCCGATCCGTTCTACCGCCGCACCGATCTCAGCCTCGATTTCTACCGCGCGATCCGCAAGGTCCAGCAGGAACACCTGCAAAGCGCCACCTATTCGCGCGCGGTGACCGCGTTCGGCCTTGGTCTGCTCAACGACACGGGCAGCCGCAAATCGCGGCGCCAGTCGGATCTGGCCGCCGACCGGACGATGAGCCTGCGCCAGATTCGCGCGATCCCGCACAATGCCGTGCTTCAGCAGCTGGGCTATCCGGTCAATGTGATCGGCGGGTTCGGCACCGCGGCCGAGGGCAGCGAGGAAGATCTGGCCGAGTTGCTTGCCCAGAGCGAGCGCGGGCGCCAGATCGTACGGCTGGTGCGGTCGGCCAATGCCCTTGCCAGCATCAAAACCGTCGCCGCCTATGGAGAGCTGTTCAACTCGGCATTCTGGGCCAGCCGGACCTATCGCGGTGCCGAGCAGCATCTGTCCGACCCCTGCCTGACCCTGGCGGAATACCTGACCAGGGACGACCGTACCGGCGTATTTCGTCGACTGGCCTCGCGCCTAAGGGTCGATGCCCTCAAGCTGCACCGTCTGCTCGAGCTGATCCCCGACGAAGCGCCGCTTGCAGGGCGCGAGCGGATCCGCCGCTCGATCGGAGTGCTCCAGGCACTGCGGCTGGCGCTGATGCAGCACATGTTCCTGCGCGCGGTGGCCGCGCCGGCCTTCAGCCGGGCCAACGACATCGCCCGCGAGGACGTGTGGGAAATGGTCTTTTCGTTGCGGATCGAAGAAGCCCTGGCGCAGCTGCGCCGCGCCTTCCCCGCCAGCGTGACGCGGATTGCGGACTTCACGGTGGCCGAACCGAGTGATTATCCCAACGCCGAAGCCACCGACTATTCCGGCATCCGCGCCGCCTTCATCGAACCGATCGAGAAATCATGGCAGCTGTGCCTGCGGATCGGCGAAGCTATCGCCAACGAGTTCGGCGCCCACGGATAAGGCAGGAATATGGCGGAGAGGGTGGGATTCGAACCCACGTTACGGTTGCCCGTAAACCGCATTTCGAGTGCGGCGCATTCGACCTCTCTGCCACCTCTCCGCGAGATCGCCGTTGAGCGGGCTGGGCCCGTCCGGTCGGGGAAGCGCGCGGTTAGCCCAAGGATCGCGGCTTGCCAAGCCCCTGACGCACGAAACCGGGGGATCGGGTTAGCGAGATTGTTGTTTCGCAGCCGCACAATCCCTATATTGGCCGCATGGATCGCTCGACGTTCTTTTCCCCGCAAGCTGGCCGTCTTGTCGAAACCCCGCGTTCCAGCCGCGCGCGCTTTGGCATCGGCGATATCGTGCGCCATCGCATTTTCGACTTTCGCGGGGTGGTTTTCGATATCGATCCGGTCTTCGCCAACAGCGAGGAATGGTACGAATCGATCCCCGCCGAGGTGCGCCCTGCGCGCGAACAGCCGTTCTATCACCTGCTCGCCGAGAACGGGGATTCGAGCTATGTCGCCTATGTCAGCCAGCAGAACCTGCTTGAGGACGGCGATGGCGGACCGGTCGATCATCCCAACGTGTCCGAGCTGTTCGATCGCTTCGACAAGGGCCGCTACCGCTTGCGGCGCTCCATGACGCATTGATGGCAGCGCCCATCAAGGCTCCGGCTTTGGCCACGACAATTTAAGACTCGACAATTTTTTGAATCAAACCCAAATCCCCTCCTGAGTGCTTTGCGGGAGGATGCCTGGCCCGTGGGCAATCAGGAGAAACAATCAGAGTCGGCCGAAGCTACGATCCAGGTTGTCGACCAGGCGCAACTGCGCGCAGTTGTATCGACCGTGCGCCATGACATTCTAGATCAGGTTTCTGCGTTTGGACCGCTTGCGGTCAGCGATATTGCGGACCTGCTGGGGGCAAGCGCATCCTCACTCTATTACCATATCGAGCAGCTGCTGGCGGTTGGCCTGCTGGTTGAGGACGGATCCTGACCTACGGCGCGCAAACCCGAAAAGCTCTATTCTACCCCGGCACGCAAAATGCGAATGCTTGAGGCCTTGCAGGATCCTGCCAACAATTCGCTGATCGGCGAACAGGTCGGCGCTATCGCCAAACGCGCCGCGCGCGATTTTGCGCAGGGCTTGCGCTCACCGTATCGCTGCACCCTTGGCGAAGAGCGCAATCTTCGCTTTGCCAGGCTGATGGCACGGCCCGACCCGGCCACTCTCGCCAGGATCAACGCGCATCTGGACGCCATCACAGCCCTGCTGGAAGAGACTGCCAAAGGAAGCGGAGAGCGCCTGGCTTTCAGCTGGATTGTTTCGCCGCACCGGTAGGTTAAAGTATCAGCTCTTGAGCTTCCAACCGCTGCGCAGCAGAATGTAGAGCGCGCCGCACAGCACCAGGTTGAGCACCCCGATGTAGAGCGCCCCGTTGAACACGGCGGCGTTGGTGCTGCCCATATCGCTCTGGCCCAGGAAACCGAAGCGGAAGCCGCTGATGACGTAGAAGAACGGGTTGGCGCGGCTGATCGCCTGGAAAACCGGCGCAAGGTTGTGGATCACGTAGAAGGTGCCCGAAAGCATGGTCAGCGGGGTGACCACGAAGTTGGTGATCATCGCCGCGTGATCGAACTTTTCCGCCCAGATCGAGGTAATCAGCCCGACGACCGCCAGCATCACCGAGCCCATCAGCCCGAACCACAGCACCGCCCAGGGATGGGCTACTGCCAGGCTCACCCCCGGCCACAGCAGCATCGCCGCGCTGATCGCCAGGCCAACCAGCACCGCGCGGGTCACCGCCGCCCCGATCAGCCCCAGGATCAGCTCGCCATTGGAGAGCGGGGGCATCAGATAGTCGACAATCGTCCCCTGGATCTTGCCCGCCAGGAAGTTGAAGCTGGTGTTGGCGAAGGCATTGCCCATCATCCCCATCACGATCAGCCCCGGCGCGACGAAGGTGGCAAAGGGCACGCCCAGCACCTCGCGCCCGCCGCGTCCCATCGCGACGGTGAAGATCATCAGATAGAGCAGCGTGGTCATCGCCGGGGCCCAGATCGTCTGGGTCTGGACCTTGAAGAACCGGCGCACCTCCTTCATATAGAGGGTCCACAGCCCCAGCCGGTTGATCCGGTGGATCAGGGGCACTCCCCGGGCCGGAAAACTGCCTAGCCCCAAACCGCCAAGCGGCGGGCGGGCGGCAGCGGCATCGGAGAGCGTTTGAGGTTGATCGGCCATGGTGCAGCGACTATCGGCTTGCCGCGTGCGTGGCAAGCCGGAGCGGCGTGCCGGCCAAGGAATGAAAGTGGACAGGCGATGAGCTGGACCGACGAACGGATCGAAAAGCTGACCAAGATGTGGGAAGGCGGCGCCACCGCCAGCCAGATCGCGGACGAGCTTGGCGGGGTGAGCCGCAACGCCGTGATCGGCAAGGCGCACCGCCTGGGCCTCAAGGCACGGCCCTCTCCGGTCAAGCCCAACGAGAAGGAGGCTCCTGCCCCCGCTCCGGCCAAGGCCCCCAAGGCCGAAGCCGCACCGCGCGCAGCCCAGCCGGCTTCGCGCGCCGCGCCCGCGCCGCGTCCGGCAGCAGCGCCTTCTGCCGCGCCCACGACGGATGCGGCTCCCGCATCCCCGCCGCAGCCGCGGATCGTCTCGGTCGGCCCTGGCGGCTTCCTGCGTCAGGGCCCGGGCGATCAGCAGGCCCCGATCCCGCCGGCCCCGCCGCGCCGCCTGGTTCCGGCCAAGCCCAGCGCCGAGGTGGCGGACAAGACCAGCCTGCTCGATCTCAACGATCGGATCTGCCGCTGGCCGATGGGCCATCCTGGCGAACCCGATTTCCACTTCTGCGGCGAGAAGGTGAACCCCGGCTTCCCCTATTGCGTCGAGCACTGCGGGCGCGCCTATCAAGCGCAGCTTCCGCGCGGCCACCGGCGCCCTCCCCCGCCGCTGCCTTTCGGCGGCCCCCGGGTGCGCTGAGCGGAATTTCTCTGCCTGGGGCTTAACCCAGGCGATAGTCTGCCGTTAACCATGGCATGACTGCGCATGATCCCTCGCTTGGCCGCAATCGCAGCGGCCTGCTCGGCTGGCTTGGTTTTGGCAATCGCGCCGGGGCCGAGCCAATGCCCCTCCCCGAAACGCTGGCGGAACCGCCCCGGACCGACCGGCGCGATACCGCGCGGCGGCGCCAGCTTGAAGAAATCGGGACGTTTCTGGCGACCCACCAGCTTGAGCTGACCGGACAATCGCTGGCGATCGCCCACGGCTACCTGTCCGGCGAGGAACCCCAGCTTGCCCGGCTGATCGACCGCCAGGTCCAGGCACGCAAGCCGGTCACCGCCGAATGGCTGGACGAGATCGCGGCGCGCCACGGCCAGGGCGACGACCTGGCCCAGCTCTCACAGCTGATGGAGCGCCTCGAGACCAGTATCGACGAGTTCGGCCGCACCAGCCAGGATGCGCACAAGGCGACCAGCGATTACCACTCGGCGCTGGAGGAGCACGTCAGCGAACTCGAGCAGGTCAATCTTGCCGGCGAAGTGATCTCCGAGCTGGCGACGATCGCCAAGGTGATGCTCAAACGCACCCGCGAAATAGAAAAGCAGATGCAGCGCAGCGAGGCCCAGACCCGCAGCCTCAAACGCAGGCTCGAGGAAGCCCGCCGCTCCGCCGAGGAAGATGCGCTGACCGGATTGCCTAACCGACGCGCTTTTGAAGCCCGTTTCGAAGAGGAATACCGCCAGGCCCGCGCCGCCGCCGAGCAGCTCTGCGTCGCGTTCTGCGATATCGATAATTTCAAGCGGATCAACGACAGCCACGGTCACGAAGCCGGCGACCGGGTGCTCAAGGTGGTGGCCGAATGCCTTTCGCGGATCTCGAACGATCGCTGCCACGTCTCGCGCCACGGCGGCGAGGAATTCGTGGTGCTGCTGCGCGATATGCCGGTGGAGGAAGCGCGCACCCGGCTCGACCAACTGCGCGAGCAGCTCGCCGAGCGTAGGCTGGTCAACCGGGCGACCGATGTGCCCTTTGGCCAGATCACCTTTTCGGGCGGGGTGGCAGATGCCTTTGCCTTCCCCGACCGCCGCGCCGCGCTGAGGGCCGCCGACGCCGCGCTCTACCGCGCCAAACAGCAGGGTCGCAACCGCATCCTGGTGGCTGGAGCCGAAGACCTGATGATGCCGCTTGCCGCCGCCTAGCTGGGGTTCAACAGGAACACCACATAGCCCCGAAACAGCGGATCGGAACGGAGCGCGGCTGGCTCCCGCCACGCGCCCCCTTCGACCAGCGCGACCTTGTGCGGCACCGGGACACGCGCGAGGCGTTCAAGATAGCGCTCATAGCCCGGGATCGTCGTGCGGCCCTGATAGCTTTGCACCACCACCTCATCGACCGTGCCCTTGAGCCTCGCCAGCACGGTCGGATCGGCATTGGCGCTCCAGTCCATCAGCCCGGTGATCGAAAGGCGGTAGCGCGGCGGAAGCACTGCCCGCAATTCCCTGAGAAACGCCGCATAGTCATCGAGGTGCGCGGTCGCGGCATCGAAGTCGACTTGTAGCCCTTGCAGACCAGGGCTGGCCGCCGCCCAATGTGCGAGGTCGCGCAGGATCACGCTACGTACTGCCGGGTTCCATTCCAGCGTCTGGGTGCGCACCACCAGCCACAGGCGTTTGTCCGCAAGGCGCGGCGCTTGCGGGTGGAGCGCGACAAGCCTTTCCCCATTCCGGCGCACCTCGCCATCGAGGATGTAGAGTTCGCTCGCCCTGGCGACCTCCGGCCCCGGCCTGACCCCGGCCCACAGGTAGAACGCCGCATGGTCCGCGGGATCGACCCGCCCGGATTCCTTGTCACCGCAAGCCGAAACAAGCAGCGCGCCGAGCAGCGCCGCAATGATCCCCCGCCCTACCAATAGTATTCCAGCTTCCGTGCCCAGACGCTCTTGGGATACTCGCGCTTGAGCTGCTGGAACCAGGCCTTGCGCTGCGCAACCTCGACATCGTTGCCGCCGCAGCCGTTGTTGCCCGAGGGGGCATAGCAACGCACCATGCGGTAAAGCGCATAGGCGCGTTCGTTGGCCGGGATGGCCTTGTTGGCGATCAGCCCCTCATAGATGGTTCCCCGCGCCAGAGGCCTGCCCTTGAAATCGCGTGCCATCCCGCCAAGTTCGCCCTTGCCCGGATCGTCATCGAGCGCGGCAAAGCCGTCGAACCCGTTGAGCCGCAAGAAATCTCCCAGACACAGCCGCGCCGAGGGATCCTGCGGTGCGGCGGCAAGCTTGCGCGCGGTCTGGGTGATATCGGGGCAGGCATAGCCGTCCGACCAGCGCCCCTTGCTGAACAGCCCGAGCGGAATCTGCTCCTGATCGATGAAGCCCCACAGTCCGGAATCGGTATCGGCATCCTTGCGCACCAGCGGGCGGTTGGCGACAAACCCGGCATAGTCGCCGCGGGTCAGTTGCTTGTAAAGCAGGGCGAACAGCGCAGCGTCGCGTTCCTCCTGAGGGCGCGCGGAGTTGGTGGCGACATCGCGCAGGGTATCCGCCCCGGCCGAATGGGTCAGCAGCACCTTGCGCACCATCACGTCTTCAAGCGGCGATGCGCGCCCCAGCGCCTCGGCCACCTTGCCCTTGCGCTCCATCGCCATCGCCAGGCCCAACTCGATCGCCGGGCGCTGCCACTTGTCTGTGGCCCCGCCCAGCAACTCGCGCCAGAAGCCTTCCTCGTTGCGATCCCCCAGCGCGGCCAGGGCATTGCCGCGTAGCACCTGACGGCTGAGCCCAACGGTATCGTAGGCGCTGCGCCGCGCATCGTCGGGGATCAGCGCCAGCACCTTGCGATAATCCCGCGCCACATAGTAGGCATAGCTCGCCTGAATCAGACCGTAGAGCGCTGGCTCTGCGGCAAAAGCCTGGGCCTGGGCTTCGATCTCGGCCTGGGTGATCCTAGCCTCTACCTTGACCGGCTTCTCGGTGGTCTTGCCGGTATCCTCGTCATAATTGTATTCCGTCTCGGTCCAGTTGCGCATCCGCACCAGATCGAGCGTTGCCAGCAGCAGCGGCCCCTGCGCGGCAGGATCGCGCCCCGGATAGAACAGCAGCTTGTTGTCGATCTCTTCGACCAGCGCCAGGGCATCCTCACTGGCCGCGTCGGTTGCGCCAAGCAAAGCTGCATAGGCCTTTGCAAGCCCGTCTCTGTCGCCCTTGAGCCACAGCGCGCGGCGCTGAAGCCCGCGCGCCGAAGCCGCGAAGGTGCCCTGCGGGAAAGCCTTGAGATAGGCCGCCAGCGCCGTCTCGCCCGCTTCGACCCGCGACTTGTCGATCTTGTCGAGCTGCTCGCTCCAACCGTCGGCCTCATAACTCTCGGCCAGTGCCTGGCGCAGCAGGGTGCGCCCGATCAGATAGGTCGAAACCTCGCGCAGCCACGGATCGGGCGCCTTGCCCAGCGCGGCAAAACCGGTGCGGGCTTCATCCCACTTTTCGGCGTTGAAGGCATCGGCGGCCTTAAGGTAGGCGAGATAGGCCCGGCCGGTGGCACTGGTGACCGGAATGTCGAAGCTCGGCTTGACCGGCTCCGGGCCCGGCGCATCGAGGCTCGCGGATGCGGTTGCCTCTGCATAGGAGGGATCGCTGGCAGGACTCTCTGACCCGGCGGCAGCGGCAGCAGCTGCAGCTTCGGCCGCTTCTCGCGCGGCGCCATAGGCCGCACCTTCGTCGGCCCAGCGCTTCCTGTTCTGCCATTCGCTCAGCCCGTGGTCATAGCCGTCGAGCGCCTTGCGCAAATCGCCAAGCGCCTGCCGCTCGGCGGCGGGCAGGTTCCTGGCCTGATCGAGTGCGGCGAGGAAGGCCAGGGTCGCCCCGCTCGGCGGCACGGGAGCGTCGGGATCGTAGTCGACTTCGGCGGGCTGTGGAAACAGACCATTTTTGAGCAGCCCCCAGTCGATGAAGGTATGGCCGAAAGCCTGGGTATCGTAATCGTGCTGTGGATAGGCGCCGGAAGGCATCTTCAGCCCGGCCTTGGCCCGCAACATCAGCAGCAGGTTGACGCGGCTGTCATTACCAGGGGCGAGCACCGCCAGACTGGCGCAGCCCGGCCCGGACGCGGACAGGGTCCAGTTGGGCGAGCAGCCGAAATCGGTGCAGGCCCAGGCATAGGTCGAAATCGCGGCCAGACCGGCTCCGGCCAGGGCATGCAAAGGCTTGAACTTCATGTTTGACGACTCTGCTCGGTGGGACGCGCAACTGGCCGAAAGTGCGTTTGAACCATGCCGGTTGGCAAGTGCCAAATGTCTGGCCGTCAAAAAGGCAAGGGCCGCGCGAGGTTACCCCCGCGCGGCCCCTGTTCCGGCCAATGACCGTTCCGGTGCTAGTCGTCGCCCTTGAGGAACGCGGGGACGTGATCGGGCGCCGGACCGTCATCGCGATCGCTGCGCTCACGCCGCGGACCACGATCGTCGCGGTCCCGGCGGGGGCCGCGATCGTCACGGCGCGGACCGCGATCTCCACCCCGGTCGCCCCTGGGGCCGCGGCGGTCGCCACGATCGCCCCGGTCACCGCGCGGCTCGCGCGGCGGGCGGGTGTCTTCCAGCTCGGCACCGGTTTCCTGATCGACGACGCGCATCGACAGGCGGACCTTGCCGCGCGGATCGATTTCCAGAACCTTGACCTTCACGGCCTGGCCCTCGGAAACGACGTCGGTGGGCTTTTCCACGCGCTCGTTCTTCATTTCGCTGACGTGGACGAGGCCGTCCTTGCCGCCCATGAAGTTCACGAAGGCGCCGAAATCGACTATGGTAACAACCTTGCCGTCATAGATCTTGCCAACCTCGGGTTCCTCGACGATGCCGAGGATCCACTTCTTCGCGGCTTCGATCTGGCTGAGATCGCTCGACGAGATCTTGATCACGCCTTCGTCGTCGATGTCGACCTTTGCGCCGGTTTCGGCGACGATCTCGCGGATCACCTTGCCGCCGGTGCCGATCACGTCGCGGATCTTCGACTTGTCGATCTGGATCGTCTCGATCCGCGGGGCATGGGCCGAAAGCTCGGTCCGGGCGGTGCCCAGGGCCTTGGTCATCTCACCCAGGATGTGGGCGCGGCCGCCCTTGGCCTGCTGCAGCGCGGCCTCGAAGATTTCCTTGGTGATCCCGGCAACCTTGATGTCCATCTGCATCGTGGTGATGCCTTCGCTGGTTCCGGCCACCTTGAAGTCCATGTCGCCCAGATGATCTTCGTCACCCAGGATGTCGGACAGCACGGTGAATTCGTCGCCTTCGAGGATCAGGCCCATCGCGATGCCCGAAACGGGCCGCGTGATCGGCACGCCCGCGTCCATCATCGAGAGCGAACCGCCGCAGACGGTGGCCATCGAGGAGGAACCGTTGGACTCGGTGATGTCCGAGACCACGCGGATCGTGTAGGGGAAGTCTTCCTTCTTGGGCAGCACCGCCTGCAGCGCTCGCCAGGCCAGCTTGCCGTGGCCGGTATCGCGGCGGCTGGGAGCGCCGAAGCGGCCCACTTCGCCGACCGAATAGGGCGGGAAGTTGTAGTGCAGCATGAAGCTGGAATAGGAGAGGCCTTCCAGCCCGTCGATCATCTGCTCCGCATCCTTGGTGCCAAGGGTGGTGGTGCAGATCGACTGGGTTTCACCGCGGGTGAACAGCGCCGAGCCGTGGGTGCGCGGCAGGAAGCCGACCATCGATTCGATCGGGCGGACCTGATCGACCTTGCGCCCGTCGATACGGGTGCCGTCCTTGAGGATCGCGCCGCGCACGATGTCGGCCTCGACCTTCTTCATGGTCTTGATCGCGACCATCTGGGTCTGGGCATCCTCGCCGGCGAAGGCTTCCTTGGCCTTGTCGCGCGCGGCATTGAGCGCGTTCGAGCGGGCTGACTTGTCGGTCAGCTTGTAGGCCGCGGCAACGTCCTTGCCGATCAGCTTCTTGAGCTGGTCCTTGATCGCCGAATTGTCGCTGGCGGCAACTTCCCAGGGATCCTTGGCGGCCTTTTCGGCCAGATCGATGATCAGGTTGCAGACCTTCTTGCACTCATCGTGCGCGAACATCACGGCGCCGAGCATGACTTCTTCCGAAAGCTCCTTGGCTTCGGATTCGACCATCATCACGGCATTGCCGGTGGCGGCAACAACCAGATCGAGCTCGCCCTCGCCGATCGCCACGTCCTGCTTGGGGTTGAGGAGGTATTCGCCATCCTTGTAGCCCACCCGGCAGGCGCCGATCGGGCCCATGAATGGCACGCCCGAAATGGTCAGCGCGGCCGAGGCGGCGATCATCGCCAGCACATCGGGTTCGCATTCGCCATCGAAGCTCAGAACCTGGGCGATTACGTTGATTTCGTTATAGAAACCTTCGGGGAACAGCGGCCGGACCGGACGGTCGATCAGGCGGGAAACCAGGGTTTCCTTTTCGGTCGCGCCGCGCTCACGCTTGAAGAAGCCGCCTGGGATGCGCCCGGCGGCAAAGAACTTTTCCTGATAATGGACGGTGAGCGGGAAGAAATCCTGCCCTTCCTTGACGCTCTTGGCGGCGGTCACCGCGCAGAGCACAACGGTTTCGCCATAGGTGGCGAGGACCGCGCCGTCAGCCTGACGGGCAATGCGGCCGGTTTCCAGGGTGAGGGTCTTTCCGCCCCACTCCATCGATACGGTTTTGACGTCGAACATTTCGTTTCCTTCAGCCCGCGTGGCCCTATTGCTCAGGCGGGTTTTGCTGCCGGGGAGTACCGTCCCGGTCCGGTGCGGGGCCGTTGTGCGCCCCTTGGAAGAGGCCCGTCGCCGGATTGCGAACGGACCCCGGATAGCAAAAGCGGCCCGCTGGGGGGCCGCTCCGCTTTGGTTACTTGCGCAGACCGAGCTTTGCGATCAGCGCGTTGTAGCGATCCACATCCTTGCGCTTGAGATAGTCAAGCAGACTGCGGCGCTTGTTGACCATGGTCAGTAGGCCCCGGCGCGAGTGGTTGTCCTTGTGGTGGTCCTTGAAGTGGCCCTGCAGCGTGTTGATGCGGCTGGTCAGGATCGCAACCTGGACTTCGGGAGATCCGGTGTCGCCCGCCGCGCGTGCGTTGTCCTTGATGATCTCTGCCTTCTTTTCGGCGCTAACCGACATGTCATTTACTCCGCGACATCGGGAAGATTGAAACCCCTGACCACGCGGGCCTCGCCGGAGGAAACCTCCATCAGCGCGACGGGCCTGTTGCCCGCCCTCGCCCAGCAAAGCCCTTGCATCGGGGGCAGCCCGGTCAGAACCCGGCCCTGTCGGACCATGCTTGCCTGTTCCGGGCCGAGGTCGAGAGCCGGGATGTCGTCCAGCCCTGCCTCCAGCGGCAAGAGTACGTTCTCAAGGGGGGCGCCCTTACCCACTTCGTTCAGAATGTCCAGCGAAATCGCCGCTTCGAGGTCGAACGGCCCGGTCTTCAACCGGCGCAGCATGGTGACATGGCCCACCGTGCGCAGCGCCTGGGCGATGTCGCGCGCGAGGCTACGGATATAGGTGCCCTTCGAGACGTGGGCGGTGAAGGTTGCGGCTTCCCTGTCGGCCGCATCGAGGCGCAGCGAATGGACCGTTACCTGCCGTGCCTTCAGCTCTACCGCCTCGCCCGCCCGGGCGCGGTCATAGGCCCGCTCGCCATCGACCATCAGCGCCGAATAGGCCGGCGGCACCTGTTCGATCGGGCCGGTAAAGCACGGCAGGACAGCCTCGATCTCGCTTCGTGTCGGCCGCGCATCACTGGTGGCAATCACCTTGCCTTCAAGATCGAGCGTATCCGTCTCTTCCCCGAAGGCCACGGTGAAGGTGTAGACCTTGCTCGCATCGAGCATCCGCCCCGCGAGCTTGGTTGCCTCGCCCAGCGCGATCGGCAGCACGCCGGTCGCGAGCGGATCGAGCGTACCGCCGTGACCGACCTTGACCTTGCCGTGGCCGCCCTGACGCAGGTTGCGCTTCACCGCCGCCACGGCCTGAGTGCTGCCCAGGCCGTGCGGTTTATCGAGAATGATCCAGCCGTGGGGCAATCACCAGCCCCCGGAAACCATGGCAGCCAGATCCCGATAGAGCCCGATCACCCATTCGAACGGGCCATAGACCACCTGCAGCAGATCGAACGAAGGGATCAGGGAGGGCAGGACGATCAGCAGCAGGATCGGCAATAACATGCCAAGCTGGCGGATCTTCGCATAGGGCCGGGCCAGCGCGCGCGGGAGCAGCCCCTCCATGATGTGCGAACCATCGAAAGGCGGGATCGGGATCAGGTTGAACAGCGCGAGGAACACATTGAGCTGGATGAAGTTGATCAGATTGTCGCGCACGAATAGCACCGGCCCGGTCGGCTCCTGCACCCCGCCATAGGCCCGCGCCAGTAGTCCCAGCAATACCGCGCTGAGAGCGCCCATCGCCAGGTTCATCCCCGGCCCTGCCGCGGCCACCAGCATCATGTCGCGGCGCGGATTGCGCAGGCGGCGGGCATCGATCGGCACCGGCTTGGCCCAGCCAAACACCGGCGCCTTGGCCAGCGCCAGCATCCCTGGCAGGATAACCGTGCCAACCGGATCGACATGGCGCAGCGGGTTGAGGCTGAGCCGGTTGAGTTCGCTCGCGGTAGGATCGCCCAGCGCGCGCGCCACCCAGCCGTGCGCCACCTCGTGAAACACGATCGCGAAGACCAGCGGCAAGATCAGCGCAGCGGCCTGCATCACGGTTTGGTTCATAACCCCAGCCTTTCGCGATCGCGTTCGACCACCGAGAAGATCGCGCTGTCGCGCAGGTATCCGGTCCAGGTAATCATGTGGTTGCGCAGCACCCCTTCCAACGTCGCCCCGATCTTGGCGCAGGCCGCCTGGCTGCGCTGGTTGCGGGTATCGACCGAAAAGAACATTCGCTTGAGCCCGCAAGCAAAGCCGTGGGCGAGCATCATCCGCTTGAGCGGCCCGTTGACCTGCCCGCCGCGATGGCGCGGGCGCAGATAGGTGTTGCCGATCTCGCTGGTGCGCCAGACCACATGGGTGCCGATCCAGGCGGTCATCCCGGCCATTTCGCCATCGACCAGGATCGCGAATGGCAGGCGTTCGGGATTGGCGAGCAGACTGGCGAAGCTGGCATCGAAGTGGTCGGGATCATAGGAAATGCCGTACATCTCCCATATCGTCCGGTCCTCGGCACAAGCTTCGCGCAGCGCCTCGCGGTGCCGCTCCTCCAGCGGTTCGATCCTGAGCGGGCCGTCTTCCAGCACCGCGTGCAGGCCAAGCGGATCGTCCTTCACCATCCCAGCGCCTCGACGAAATGGCGGCGGCACAACGCGACATAACGGTCGTTCCCGCCAATCTCGGTCTGGGCACCGTCCCTGACGGCCGCGCCCGAGCCATCGACGCGCAGGTTCATGGTCGACTTGCGCCCGCAGTGGCACACTGCCTTGAGCTCGACCAGCGAATCCGCGATTCCCAGCAGCACTTTCGAGCCAGGGAACAGTTCGCCCTGGAAATCGGTGCGCAGACCATAACACAACACCGGAATGTTGGCGCTGTCGGCCAGCCGGGCGAGCTGCCAGACCTGTGCCTCGGTCAGGAATTGTGCCTCGTCGACCAGGACGCAGGCCAGAGGCTCAACCCGGTGCGCAGCGCTGACACGGTCCCACAGGTCGGTATCGGGTGAATAACGGTGCGCATCGGCCCCCAGCCCGATCCGGCTTTCGATCGCGTGGTGGTCAGAGCGATGGTCAAGCGCGGCGGTCCACAGCATGGTCGCCATGCCGCGTTCGCGATAGTTGAAATCGGCTTGCAGCAGTGTGGTCGATTTGCCCGCGTTCATGCTGGCGTAGTAGAAATAGAGCTTTGCCATGCCGCCTTGAGATAGGGCGTCCTTCGCGAAAGACCAGTGCGTTTGACGCGGCCCTGTGGAAGGTCCATTGCAGCCGCGAAGTCCAGACCCGGGGAGACACCGCTTGCGCATCGCGCTTGGCTTGGTGCTGCTGCTGAGCAGCGGCGCGGCCAATCCTGCTTACAGTTTCCGGCTCGATGAGGCAGGAAGCGAGGTCAACGCACGGGTCGCCTTTTTCGGCCTTGCCAGCAAGACCGCGCATTTCCCGCGCATCAAGGGATCGATCCGCCTTTCGCCCGATCGCCTCGATACGATCGACCTCGATGTAGAGCTTGATGCCCGCGCGCTGACCGCGGGCGATAGCGTTACCCAGGACCGGCTCAAGGGGCAGGATTTCTTCGATGTCGCGCACTATCCCGCGGTCCGTTTCAGCGGGCACCGGATGACCATGACTGGTCCGGTCACGGCAACCGTCGCGGGTGAAATCACCGCGCGCGGCATCACCCGGCCGGCCCAGCTCTCGGTTGCCTTTCGCGATCCCCCGGCGCGCAGCACCGGGCACGATCCGGTGGTGCTTACTGCCCGCACGACGATCAACCGCCGCGATTTCGGGATGACGGCCTATCCCTTCGTGGTGGGCAAGAAGGTCGCGGTGACGATAAATGCCCGGCTGGTGCCCGGTTAAGCGCGGCTGTTAGCGATTATTTAAGGATGCTTGGCGATCCTCCCTTAACTGCTGAGAAAGGGATTTCGCATGCGCATCCTGCTTGCCCTGGTGCCACTGCTTGCAACCGGAGCCGCGCCGCCGGTTTTCCGCTATGAGCTTGACGGCAGCCGCAGCGCGATCGACGCGCGGGTGACGGTGCTGGGCATCGCGCAGAAATCGGCACAGTTTCCGCGGATGAGTGGGGCCATTGCCCTGTCTCCAGGCAATCTCGATGCCATGTCCCTGGCGGTAGCCGTCGATGCGCGCGCCCTCTCAACCAAGGACAAGGATGTCGAGCAGCAGCTCAAGAGCGAGGATTTCCTCGACGTCGCGCGCCATCCGACGATCAGCTTTTCCGGCCAGCACCTGACCATGACCGGGCCTTCTTCCGGGCTGGTGAGCGGCCAGCTCACCGCACGCGGTACCACGCGCCCGGCCGTCCTTCAGGTGAGCTTTGCCGCTCCGCCAGCACAGGCCAACGGACGAGAGCCGGTGCAGATCGTCGCCCGCACCACCATCGATCGCCGTCAGTTCGGGATGAACAGCCATTCGGTGGTGGTGGGCCGCAACGTGACGATCACCATCAAGGCGCGGATGGTGCCCGACTGAGAGCTTCGGCGGCAGGCCAGGCCAGCGCCAGCGCGTGATCGCGGACCGCGGGGGGCCAGGCCAGCGCCAGCTTGCGGAAACCGTCGCGATCGTCGCGGTAGAGCGCGCGAATTGCCTCCTCGTAGTGCGGGCGGTCACCGGCCATGACAGTCAGGAACTGGAACGCCGCGTCACGCCGCGATGCCGCGCTTTGCGGTTGGCGGCTCGCCTCCTCGACCAGTCGCCGCAGCGCCGATGAAGCCCCGCCCGGCTGGCGCCGGAGCCAGTCCCAATGGCGCGGCAGCAGGGTGACCTCGCGCGCAACCACCCCCAGCCGTGGGCGTCCCGGCCCAGCCCCAGGCTCGCTTGCAGCCGAACGCAGATCGAAATCGATCTGCCGCCCGGACTCGTCGTCGAACACCAGCAGGTCCGATGATTTGGGCATTTCGGGCAGGTCGCGAAGCGTCTGGACGATATGGTCGCGGCTGCCGGTGGCAAGCCACATATCCTGGGCGAATGCGGTATAAGTGGACATGATCGGCTCCCTTTCACGGCGCCGATTATACCCGGATGAAATTCAGGTCAATATACCCGGATAAAATAAGGTCAGCCCAGATCGCGCCGAACCCTCGGATCGTCGAGCAGCGAATCGATCCGGCTTGCCTCATCGAAGCTCTCATCGGGCAGGAACTTGATCCGCGCGGCATATTTGAGCCGCAGCTTGCCCGCCACTTCCTTCTGGAAATAGGCGGTATTGGTGCGCAGCGCCTTGAGCACCGCCTCCTCGTCCGCCCCCAGTAGCGGCTTCACAAACACCGTGGCATGGCGCAGATCGGGCGACATCCGCACCTCGGTCACGCTGACCGAATGGGCGCTGAGCACGTCGTCATGCACCTGCTGGCGGGTGAGCAGCTCCGAGATCACATGGCGCACTTGCTCGCCCACCTTGAGCAGGCGGACCGAGCGGGTTTCGGGGGTGGAGTGCTGGCGGGACACCGCGAACCGGGCGCGAACCGACCCTTACAGGGTCCGTTCGCGTTCCTCCACCTCGAACACTTCGAGGTGATCGCCCGGCCGGATATCGTTGGTATCGGCCAGCACCACACCGCATTCGAGGCCCGCGCGCACTTCGGGGACATCGTCCTTGAAGCGGCGCAGCGAAGCGATCGTGGTCTTGCTGATGATGACATCCTGGCGGGTAAGGCGCGCGTTGATGCCCTTCTTGATATAGCCTTCGAGCACCAGCAGACCTGCGGCCTTGTCGCGCTTGCCGGCCGGGAACACTTCCTTGACCTCGGCGCGACCGACCACGTGTTCGATCCGTTCCGGACCCCAGATCCCGGCCATTTCCTTGGCGACATCGTCGGTCAGGTGATAGATCACGTCGAAGTACTTCATCCGCACCTTGTGGCGTTCGATCATCTCGCGCGCCTTGGCGTTGGGGCGGACATGGAAGCCGATGATCGGCGCACCCGAGGCCGAGGCCAGGGTGACGTCGCTTTCGGTGATCGCGCCGACCCCCGATTGCAGCACCTTGACCTTGATCTCATCGTTGGAAAGCTTGTGCAGCGCGTTGACGATCGCTTCGGTCGAACCCTGCACGTCACTCTTCACCACCACCGGGTATTCGATCACGTTCTGCTTGGCGGTCAGCGCCGAGAACATCGTGTCGAGGCTGGCCGGGGCACTGGTGGTGCGCTTGGCGGTGGCCTTTTCCTGACGATAGGCGGCAACTTCGCGGGCGCGAGCTTCGCTTTCGACCACGGTCAGCGTATCGCCGGCCATCGGCACCCCGCCGATCCCCAGCACTTCGACCGGCATGGCCGGCGGCGCAGCCTTGATCTGGCGGCCCTTGTCATCAAGCATCGCGCGCACACGGCCCGAATGGGTGCCCACCACCAGAATGTCTCCGGTCTTGAGCGTGCCGCGATTGATCAGCACCGTGGCGAGCGGCCCCTTGCCCTTGTCGAGCTTGGCCTCGATCACGGTCGCCTCGGCGGCGCGGTCGGGATTGGCCTTGAGCTCCATCAGCTCGGCCTGGAGCAGGATCTTCTCGATCAGCTGGTCAAGCCCGGCACCGCTCTTGGCCGAAACCTCGACGTCCTGAACATCGCCCGACATCGCCTCGACGACGATCTCGTGCTCAAGCAAACGCTCGCGGATCTTCTGGGCGTTGAACTCGGGCTTGTCGGCCTTGGTGATCGCCACGATCATCGGCACGCCTGCGGCCTTGGTGTGATTGATCGCCTCGATCGTCTGCGGCATCAGCCCGTCGTCACCCGCCACGACCAGGATCACGATATCGGTCACATTGGCGCCGCGCTGGCGCATTTCGGTGAAGGCTTCGTGGCCCGGGGTATCGAGGAACGTGATCAGATCCCCGCCCTTGGTCTTGATCTGATAGGCGCCGATATGCTGGGTGATCCCGCCCGCTTCGCCCTTGACCACATCGGTTCCGCGCAGCGCATCGAGCAGACTGGTCTTGCCGTGATCGACATGGCCCATGATCGTCACCACCGGCGGGCGCGCCTTGAGCGTTTCGGGCGCATCGACGTCCTCGGCGGTGTCGATATCGACATCGCTTTCCGACACGCGCTGGATGTTGTGACCGAATTCCTCGACCAGCAGTTCGGCGGTATCGGCATCGATGGTCTGGTTGACGGTGACCATCATGCCCATCTTGAACAGCGCCTTGACCAGATCGGCACCCTTTTCGGCCATGCGGTTGGCGAGTTCCTGAACCGTGATCGCCTCGGGTACCACGACATCGCGGGCCTGCTTCTCGCGCGGCTGGCTCTGCCCGGCAAAGTGCGCGCGGCGCTCCTTTTCGCGGGCGCGCTTGAGCGCGGCGAGGCTGCGGGCGCGCGCGCCCTCATCCTCGTTGAGCGCACGGCTGACGGTCAGCTTGCCGGCATGGCGGCGCTGATCGCCGGTCTTGTCGCGCGGATGGGCCGTTTTCTTGGCCGCCGGTTCGGGACGCTTGGGCGCAGCGACGGGAGTGAAGCGGCGCGGCGCCGGGGCACCGGCGCGCGGGGCCTCTCCTTCGTCCGCTTTCTCTGGCGCGGCTTCCTCTTCGGTCACCGGTTCGGGAGCGGGAGCCGGCTTGGCCGCCGCTTCCGCCTCGGCCTTGCGGTTTTCCTCGGCCCGGCGGCGCTCTTCCTCAAGCGCGCGGGTGCGCTCTTCGGCCTCGCGCTCGGTCTGCTCGGCGAGCATGGCCAGGCGGGCTTCCTCGGCCTCGCGCTGCAGACGCGCGACACGCTCCTGCGGGGTTTCCCCAGCCGGGGCCGAAGGCTTGGGCGCGGGCTTGGGCGCGGGCGCAGCGGGAGCCGGAGCGGGTGGAGGCGGCGGAGCTGCCGCCTCGGGCGCACCGGGCTTGCCGATCAGCTTGCGGCGCTTGACCTCGACCACCACCTTGTTGGTGCGGCCGTGGCTGAAGGTCTGCTTGACCTCGCCCGCTTCGACCGACTTCTTCAGGCCCAGCGGCTTGCGGCCCAGAGTCGGCTTGTTTTCGCTATCGCTCATTGCTTCGCTACGTCCTTCACATCAATCGCGTCGTCACGGCGCACGGGTGCGGCCTTGCTGGCCGTCCGCTTGCCTTGGTTCTGTCCGGTCTCGCTTGCCGGGCCCAAAAAGCGCAGCAAACGCTGCAACGGGATGGCTATCCGTGCGGCCGCCGCCGGATCGGTCAGCGCCAGATGGACGACATTGTCGCGGCCCAATGCCACAGACAGTGCCGCCCGGTCCAGTGGCAAGGTCATGCCCGCCAGTCCGCTCCCTTCAGCCTCGCGCCCCACCCGCCAGGCCTGATCGAGCTTGCCCGAGCCATCGGGGCTGGCATCGGCGGCATGGGCCAGCCAGGCGACATTGCCGCCGCGCGCGTTCTCTGCGATCCGGTCCGAACCCAGCAGCAGTTTGCCGGCCTTCATTTCCAGCCCCAGCCGGTCGGTGAAGGCGCGGGTCAGCGCCGCCTCAATCCGGGCGCCAAGGTCTTCCGGAACACTGATTGGCGCGCCCTTGAAAGCCCGCGCCAGTGCACCTTTGAGCTTACCCTTGGCGATCGCGACCTCAAGCTCCGCGCGGCTTATCCCGATCCAGGCGCCGCGCCCCGGCGCGCGCGCCAAGGCGTCGGGCAGCACCTCACCCTCGGGTGAGATCGCCAGCCGCACCAGGTCGTCGCGCGCGTCATGCTCTCCGGAGAGGATGCATTTCCGCTCCGACGTGCTTTCGGCGATGTCAGAGCCTAGGCGCTCATTGCGAGGAATCCGCATCGGCGGCCTCCTCATCTTCGAACCAGTGGGCGCGGGCAGCCATAATGATCTCGTTGCCCTGCTCTTCGCTCAGGCCGTATTCGCCCAGCACGCCGCCCTTGTCTTCGCTGCGTTCGCTGCGCTCGCGGCGCAGGGGCACGGCCCCGTCGCGGCGGCGCTGCTCGGTGCGCTTCTTGGCGATCAGCTCATCGGTGGCAAGATCGGCCAGATCGTCGAGCGTCTTGATCCCGGCCTTGCCCAGAGTGACAAGCATGGCTTCGGTCAGATGCGGCATTTCCGCGAGGGCATCTTCCACGCCCAGCGCGCGGCGCTGCTCGCGGCTGGCTTCCTCGCGCCGTTCCAGCGCTTCGGCGGCGCGGCTCTGCAGCTCTTCGGCCAGTTCCTCATCGAAGCCTTCGATCGTCGCCAGTTCGGCAAGTTCGATATAGGCGACTTCTTCCAGCTCACTGAAGCCTTCGGCGACCAGCAGCTGCGAAAGGGTTTCATCGACGTCGAGCTCTTCCTCGAACATCTTGGAGCGCTCGGCGAATTCCTTCTGGCGCTTTTCCGAAGCCTCGGCCTCGGTCAAGATGTCGATCTGTGAGCCGGTGAGCTGGCTGGCGAGGCGCACGTTCTGGCCGCGGCGGCCGATCGCCAGGCTGAGCTGATCGTCGGGAACCACCACCTCGATCCGGCTTTCCTCCTCATCGATCACCACGCGGCTGACGGTGGCGGGCTGGAGCGCGTTGACCACGAAGGTTGCGGTGTCTTCGGACCAGGGGATGATGTCGATCTTTTCGCCCTGCATTTCCTGAACAACTGCCTGTACGCGGCTGCCCTTCATGCCGACACAGGCGCCGACCGGGTCGATCGAGCTGTCGCGGCTGATGACGCCGATCTTGGCGCGGCTGCCCGGATCGCGGGCGGCAGCCTTGATCTCGATGATGTTGTCGTAGATTTCGGGCACTTCCTGCGCGAACAGCTTCTTCATGAATTCGGGGTGCGCGCGGGAAAGGAAAATCTGCGGCCCACGATTCTGGCGCTCAACCTTCATGATCAGCGCGCGGACGCGCTCGCCCACCCGGGCAACCTCGCGCGGGATCTGCTGATCGCGGCGGATCACACCTTCGGCGCGGCCGAGGTTGACGATCACATGGCCGAATTCGACCGACTTGATCACGCCCGTCACCAGTTCACCGGCGCGGTCCTTGAATTCCTCATACTGGCGCTCACGCTCGGCATCGCGGACCTTCTGGAAGATCACCTGCTTGGCCGACTGCGCGTCGATCCGCCCCAGGTCGACCGGGGGCAGCGGATCGACGATGAAATCGCCCAGCTTGGCATCGGCCTGAAGTTTCTGCGCGGCCTTGAGATCGACCTGCTTGAAGTAGTCCTCAACCTCCTCGACCACCTCGACAACGCGCCACAGGCGCAGGTCGCCGGTGCGCGGATCGAGCTTGGCGCGAATGTCGTTCTCGGCGCCGTAGCGGTTGCGCGCGCTCTTCTGGATCGCCTCTTCCATCGCCTCGATGACGATCGCCTTGTCGATCATCTTCTCGGTCGCGACCGAGTTGGCGATCGCGAGCAGTTCTGCGCGGTTGGCGGAAATCGGACTGGCCATTTTCAGTCTTCCTGTTCTTCAACGAAATCGTCGGCCCCGGACGTGTCCAGAGGGCGGGTGGCAGCGATCAGCTTGTCGGTCAGGACCAGCTTGGCGGAATGGATATCGGCGAGCGGGAAAGAAACCTGGCCGGACTTCTTGTCGGCCAAGGTCACCAGTTCGCCTTCGATGGCGATCAGGTCGCCCTGAAGCGACTTGCGATTGCCTTCGACGGGATTGATCAGCGATATGCGTGCCTCATGCCCCGCCCACTGGGCAAAGTCCCTGGCACGGGTCAGCGGACGATCGATCCCCGGCGAGGAAACCTCGAGCCGATAGGCCTCGTCGATCAGCACTTCACCCTTGTCCTCAAGCGCATCGAGCGCGTCGGAAATCCGGTGCGACAGCGCGGCGCAGTCCTCGATCACCAGCTGCCCGGTCTCGGGCCGTTCGGCCATGATCTGGAGCGTATGCTCTTCGTCCCCGATCTCACCGCCCTTGTAATAGCGTACGCGCACAAGTTCGAAGCCCAGGGCCTTGGCCTCGGGTTCGATCACCTGGGTAAGACGCGCGATATCCGCCACTGTAACTCCATTGTCGCGACACGGTGGCAAAGCTCCTTGGTGCCGGCCCCTTGCGGCGCCAGCCCTGACCTTGCTTCACAATGTCGGGATGGCGGCCAGATAGGCGGGTGGCAATGGAATTGCAAGCATTAGAATGGAGCCCGGCTTGACCTGCGCGCGCACCTGTCGGACAGCAGGCTAATTCCATTCCGGTCAAGAGAGGTACCCGATGCGCCCGATCACCCTGGCTGCCGTTCTGGCGCTGACCATTCCCGCTCTCGCCGCATCGCCTGCCCTGGCCGAACCGGCCGCTGTGACGCAAGGGCAGCCGCTTCCCACCGGACAATCCCTGACCCCGCTTGCCGCGCCCGGCGCAAGCTTTGCACCGCTGGTGGCCCATGCCGGGCCGCACCCGGAATTCGTTGCCGACGGAGCGGCGGCAACCGCCGTCAGCCCCGACGGGCGCGAGATGCTGATCCTGACCAGCGGCTTCAATCGCTTTGTTGGCGCCGATGGCAAGATCGTGCCCGCGCAAAGCGGTCAATACGTCTTCCGCTATGCGATCGGAGCCAAGGGCAGCAAACTGATCCAGACCCTCATCGTCCCCAACAGCTATGGCGGGGTCGCCTGGCTGCCCGATGGCAGCGGCTTCGTGGTCGGTGGCGGGGTGGATGACAATGTCCACGTCTTCCGCCGCAAGGGCGGCAAATTTGCCGAAACCGGCACGGTGGCTCTCGGCCACACCGCAGGCAACGGCGTGGACGTCAAGCCGCAGGCGGCGGGAGTTGCGGTCAGCCCCGACGGCAAGCGGGCGCTTGTCGCCAATTACTACAACGATTCGGTCAGTCTGCTCGATCTCGGCACCAACAGCGTGATCGCCGAGCAGGACCTGCGCCCCGGCAAGATCGACCCCGCCGATGTCGGCAAGCCGGGCGGCGAATATCCGCTTGCGCTGGTGTGGAGCGATCCCGGCCGGGCCTGGGTCTCCTCGCCGCGCGACCGCGAGGTTGTGGCGCTGGTGATCGACGGCAGCACAGTCCGCGTGGCCGGGCGCCTCGCCACTATCGGCGAACCGACCTCACTGTTGCTTGACCGCCAGCGGGGCCGTCTGCTGGCCACCGAAGACAATGCCGACCGGCTGGCGGTAATCGATCTTGCGGCGGGCCGGATCGTGGCGGAACCCCGCGTGGGTCTGCCCGATGCGCTCGGCACCTCGCCCGGCAAGGGCTTCAACCCCAACGGCTTGGCGCTGCTTCCCGATGGACGGGTGCTGGTGACGCTGGGCGGGATCAACGCGCTGGCCGTGCTGGCGCCAATCGAGGAAAGCTATGCGGTCGAGGCACTGGTGCCGACCGGCTGGTACCCCAGCACGGTTGCCGCCAGCCGCGACGGCAAGTGGATTTTCGTCGCCAACCGCAAGAGCCCTCCGGGCCCGAACCCTGAAGGCTGCCGACCGCAGATTGCGACCTATCGTAGCCAGGGCGATGCCTGCGGACCGGCCAACCAGTATATCTTCCAGCTGGAAAAGGCCGGATTGCTGGAATTTCCGCTGCCCTCGCAGGAGCAGCTGGTGGCAACGACGCGCCAGGTCGCAGCCAATATCGGGCTTGATGATGGTCCGGCGCGCGCCGCCGCTGAACAGATCATGGCTCAGATAAAGCCCAGGATCCGCCACGTGATCTTTATCATCAAGGAAAACCGCACCTACGATCAGGTGCTCGGCGATCTCGATCGCGGCAACGGCGATCCGCATCTGGCTATCCTTGGCCGGGCGCTTTCACCCAACCACCAGGCGCTGGCGCGCAACTTTGTCACGCTCGACAATTTCTACAACAGCGGCGAGCAATCGAGCACCGGCTGGACCTGGTCGACCGCCGCGCGCAGTCCCGATCTGCTTGAGCGCAACGCCTCGGTCAACTATGCCCGGCGCGGGCTTGCCTACGAGGCCGAACAGACCGACCGTTTCGTCGCCACCGGACAGACCATGGCCGAGCGCCACCAGACCAACCCTTCGATGTCGAAAGATCCCGACCTCCTGCCCGGTTCCGCGCTGCTGACCGCGCCCGACGGCGAGGAAGACGAGATGGAAGGCCAAGGCTATCTGTGGGATGCGGCGATCCGGGCGGGAATTTCGGTGCGCAACTACGGTTTTGCCGACGTATCGGTTTACGACACCGATGCCCCCGGCGCGGTCCCGGTAATCCGCGAACCCGCCAAGGAAGGGCGGCGCATCTTTACCTCTGGCGACCGCGATCTGACCGGGCGCAGCGATCCCTATTATCGCGGGTTTGACCTCAAGCTTCCCGACTTCTGGCGCGAACGCGAGTGGGAACGCGAATACGGGGAAATGGAAGCGGCCGGGTCGCTGCCCGCGCTGACCCTTTTGCGGCTGGGCAACGATCATTTTGGCGATTTCGCCCACGCTATCGACGGGGTGAACACGGTCGAGACCCAGATGGCCGATAACGACTATGCCCTGGGCCGCGTGGTCGAGCGCGTCGCCAATGGCAA
The DNA here is from genome assembly GCA_024236215.1 of Novosphingobium sp. Taxonomy (GTDB): domain Bacteria; phylum Pseudomonadota; class Alphaproteobacteria; order Sphingomonadales; family Sphingomonadaceae; genus Novosphingobium. Next base: position 22,153 of record JACKKX010000002.1, on the reverse strand, counting down.
GGCAGCGAATTCGACGCTGATCGTGGTGATCGAGGACGATGCGCAGAACGGCGCCGACCATGTCGATGCGCGCCGCTCGCTCGCCTACTTCGTGGGTCCCTATGTCAAGCAGGGCAAGGTGATTTCGACCCGCTACACCACGGTTTCGGTGCTGCGCACAATCGGCGCGGTGCTGGGTATCAAGCCGCTGGGCCTCAACGATGCGCTGGCCGTGCCGATGGCCGACCTGTTCGATCCGGCCCAGACCAGCTGGACCTTTCGCGCCGAAGCTGCCGATGCCCTGCGTTCCACCCAGCTGCCGATTGAGCCAGAACGGTTCGTTCCCAAGGCCCAGGCTTTGGCGGACTGTGCGGGACGCAGCTCCGCTTATTGGAGCGCGGCCATGGCCGGGCAGGAATTCGCCCAGGAAGACCGGCTCGATACCGATGCCTTCAATTCCGCGCTGTGGGCCGGGCTTGGCTCCGGATCGGAGCCGACCGGACGCAGTGGCGCCGATCTCAGCGCGGATCGCGAGGCACTGCTGGCCGGCAGCGCCCGCACCTGCCCCCGCGACTAACCGTCCGAGTCTCCTCACCGTATGGTGTAGCTGGTCGTAGCTCTGCCCCAGGGCCTTGGCGGTTTGGCGCTGGTTGTAACGGTGACGGCCCGGAGCGGTTTCGAGCATGGCCTTCTCGTGGGCGTCGACTGCGGCTTTCAGATCGGGCGCGGAATCGGCTGAGCGCGCGGTTTTGGAAATGTGTACGGGGTGAACGATCACCTGGGTCAGGCGCGCGATAGCTGATTGGTCGCGAAGGGCGGGTGGCAAGCGCCACTTTGCCGCCAAGGTTGCTTTTTCGTCAAACGGGCCTATATACATCGTTGCTAACGTCGCTTGCGACGGAACTTTTCGGCGCTCGGCGCCCCTTCGTTCCCTTTCACGCTTCTACGCTCCGTAGGCCCATTGCCTGCGGGTCACCCGTGTTTCGTGAAAGGAACAGGATATGCCGGTAGGCACAGTAAAATTCTTCAATCCCGACAAAGGTTATGGCTTCATCGCGCCTGATGAGGGCGGCGGCGACGCCTTTGTTCACATCAGCGCGGTCGAAGCCGCCGGGATGGGAACCCTCGATAAGAACCAGCGCGTCAAGTACGAGCTGGAAACAGACAAGCGCGGCAAAACCTCGGCAGTGCAGCTCGAAGCAGCCTGACGCGGTGGCCAAGGAGGATCTCCTCACGCTTGAAGGCCAGATCGACGAGATCCTTCCGGACGGACGCTTCGGCGTCATGCTGGAAAACGACCACCGGATCATCGCCTACACGGCGGGCAAGATGCGCAAGTTCCGCATCCGCTCGGTGGTGGGCGACCGGGTTCGCGTCGAAATGACCCCCTATGACCTGAGCAAGGGCCGCATCGTGTTCCGGGACCGCGGTCCCGGAGGCGGTGCCGGCCCGCCAGGCAAACGCAAGGGCAACCGGCGCTGAGCCGCCTGCCTAATCCAGCGGCGCAAGAGGCGCCGGAAAGACCAATTGATTTGTACCATGACCCAATTCTGGCCCGTGCCCGGCAATCGCCCGCACGCGCCGCCCGCCGCCAGGGTGAGCTCACTCGCCCGGCGCGGCGCAATTCCACCCTCTCGCGCAGCGAACTGCGCGAAGCGGTGATCGCCATTCTGGGCTGAGGCCCGCACCACACCGAAAGGGCTTGCAAAGCCATGGCCGCTTCAGCGCAGTTCTACCTCGATCAGGCTGCAATCTGCGAGAAAGCGGCCAGCGTGGCATTGCTCGACAACCAACGCGAAACGCTGATGCGCTCGCACGCGGCCTGGATGGCACTGGCCAATCGCGAGCTCAAGATTCAGGCCGAGCGCATCAAGCGTGACCACGAGCGCATCCAGGCGCAGCAAAAGGAACCGACCCATGTCTGATGAAGCGACCCGGCCTTTCCTGATCGACCGCGACGACGAAGGCAACTTTCGCCTGACCGTGCGCGACGTGCGGTACAATTCGCAAGGCTATCCGATCGTTTCGGGCACCCGCGAAACCGAGCTGTTCGCCACCGCTGCCGCCGCCAAGACCTGGGCCCGCAACAACTTCAACGCCAAGGCCGGGCAATATCTGATGAAGTGAGCGATGCTCAGGCCGGGTCGACCCGGCTGTCGCTAAGCCCGTGCTTCTTCATCGCATGGCGAAGCTGATCGTAGCTGAGGTTGAGCGCCTTGGCGGTTTGACGCTGGTTGTAGCGATGGCGCCCGAGCGCTTGTTCGAGGATCGCCTTTTCGTGCGCATCGACCGCGGCCCTGAGATCGGCCACGGTATCGAGCCGCGCGGCCGGCGCGGCCTGGGGAATACGGGCGGGAGCATCTGTCTGCGCTTCGCCGGGATGGACCGGCGGGAGCGGCTTCCACGGGCTTTCAAAAGGATCGAACACGATGTGCGCGATCGGCCGTTCCCAATCGTCCCAGCGATAGACCGCGCGCTCGATCACGTTGCGCAGTTCGCGTACGTTGCCGGGCCATTGGTGCTCCTCGAGCGCGGCCATCGCATGGTCGGAAAAGCCTGGCCAGCGCTCCCACCCCAGTTCGGTGCCCATGCGGCGCCCGAAATAGTCGGCCAGCACGGGAATATCGCCATCGCGCACCCGCAGCGGGGGGAGCGTGATAACCTCGAAGCTCAGCCGGTCGAGCAGGTCGGCGCGGAATTTACCCGCTTCGGCCAGCGCGGGAAGGTCCTCGTTGGTGGCCGCCACGATCCGCACGTCGACCCGCACAGGCTTCGACGCGCCGATCCGCGTCACCTCGCCGTATTCGACCGCGCGGAGCAAGCGCTCCTGCGCGGCCATCGATAGCGTGGCCAGTTCGTCGAGAAACAAGGTGCCTTTGTCGGCTTCCTCGAACCGGCCCGCGCGGGCTCTGGTAGCGCCGGTGAAGGCGCCCTGCTCATGACCGAAAAGCTCCGCCTCGATCAGCGTTTCCGGCAAGGCTGCACAGTTGAGCGTGATCAGCGGCTCGCCCCAGCGGGCGGAGAGGCGGTGGAGGCGTTCGGCGATCAGTTCCTTGCCGGTGCCGCGCTCACCGATCACCAGCACCGGACGGCGCATCGGCGCGGCGCGGCTGGCGCGTTCCACCGCATCCAAAAAGGCGCCCGACTGGCCGACGAATTGCGTTCCGCGATCCATTCCCAAGATATAGTGAAATTTCCCAAGCATGGGAACTCCTTCCCACATGTCGCTGGTCGAATTCCCCGGAAAGGCACGAAATTGCGCCACTTGGGCAATTTGGCACGGCCTTTGCGAATATCCGGACAAACGCACTTCGCACGAGGCACACCATGCTCAACAAGCTTCTCAACCCCGCCACCAGCCTTGACCGGGCGATCACCCTTTCGGTCGGCGCCATGCTGGCGATGAACCTCTTCGTCCTTGCCCAGCAGCTTCAGCCCAGCCCGACGCTGGCCCTTTCGCAGGGCAGCGTCGCGGCTCAGCAGGCCTGAGCGGCGCGGTGAACGACAAGATGGGCCACGATCCCTTCAACCCGCTTGGGCCGGAACCCCAGGCAAGCCCCCAAAGCGGCTCCCAGTCCCCCCGCCGCTCGGGTGTTCCGGCCCAGACCGCCGCCGCCGACCCCTTCGCGGGCGGTGCGCGGCGGGCTTCGCGCCTCGACGCGGAGGTTGAACGCCTCCGCAAGTCTCCCACCCCTACCCTTTCGCAATCAACCGCCGGAGTTCCCTGGATGGGCATTTTCAGCCGCACGCGTGACATTATCGCCGCCAATTTCAACGATCTGCTCGACAAGGCCGACGATCCCGCGAAGATGATCCGGATGATCATCCTCGAGATGGAGGAAACCCTGGTCGAGGTTCGCGCCAGCGCGGCCCGCACCATCGCCGATCAGAAGGAAATGCACCGCCACACCGTCAAGCTTGACCGGCTCCAGGCCGACTGGGGCGAGAAGGCCCAGCTGGCGCTGTCCAAGGATCGCGAGGATCTGGCCCGTGCGGCGCTGGTCGAAAAGAAAAAGGCCGCCGACATGGCCGAACAGCTCAAGGCCGAAATCGCCGTGCTCGACGATGCGCTGCGCGCTTACGAGGTCGATATCGAAAAGCTCCAGACCCGCCTGCGCGAGGCCCGCACCCGTCAGGGCGCAATCGCCGCGCGGCTGGAAAGCGCTGAAAACCGCGTCAAGCTGCGCACGCTGCTGGCCAGTGAGCGGGTCGACGATGCCATGGCGCGCTTCGACCAGCTTGAGCGCCGGGTCGACTATGCCGAAGGCCGCGCCGACGCGCTGAGCCTGGCAGACGGCTCCGCAAAGCCCAGCCTTGCCGATGAGATCGCCGCGCTCGCCGGAGCCGACAAGATCGACGAGGAGCTCGAGGAAATGAAGCGCGCGCTGAGCGCCGCGAACGAACCCAAGAAGGAAGACTGAGCCGATGGACGAGATGATTATCCCGCTGATCGCGGTGCTGGCGATCTTTGTCGGCATGCCGTGGATCATCCTTCACTATGTCACCAAGTGGAAGACTTCGGCCACGCTGACCAACGACGACGAAGCGCTGCTCGAAGAGCTGCACCAGCTGGCCCGCCGCCTCGACGAGCGGATGGACACGGTCGAACGCCTGGTTGCCAGCGATCATCCCGAGTTCAGCCCGGGCCGTCTGCTGCCCGACCGCGCAACCGACAATGTGGCACTTGAGGAAATCGAACAGCTGCGCACGATGAGCCAGCTCAAGGGGAGGATTGCAAAGTGAACAGCCCGCGCACCCGCTTTTACCGCGACAAGGTCAACGGCAAGTTCCTGGGCGTCTGCGCCGGTATTGCCGACTACACCGGGATCGACGTGATGTGGCTGCGGCTGGGCGCCGTGGGACTGACGCTGATGGGTTCGGGGCTACCGCTGCTGGCCTATTTCGCGATCGGCATGTTCGCCCCGAAGAAGCCCGCCAGCTTCTATGGCGACCGGATCGAACAGCAGTTCTGGCAGGGGGTGCGCCAGTCGCCCGCCCGCAGCGCCAAGCAGGTGCGCGCCCAGTTCCGCGATATCGACCGCCGCCTGGCCGAGGTCGAAGCCTTCTACGTCACTTCCAACCCGCGGCTTTCGGCTGAAATCGATCGCCTGCGCTGAAGCCTGAAACAGGGGAAACCAAGACATGTCCGCCGGAAATATCGCCCTCCTGATCCCGATCATCGGCGTTTCGATCCCGATCGTCGCGATCTGGACCGCGCACCAGCGCAAGATGGCCGAGCTGCATATCAAGGCCGCCGCCGAAAAGGCCGCGCAGTACGCCACCAACAACAGCGAGCTGGAAGAACGCGTACGTGTTCTCGAGCGGATCGTTACCGACAAGGGCTATGACGTCGCCACCCAGATCGAGGCGCTGCGCGATGCCCGCAAGGTCGAGGCCTTGCTTGACCGGCGCGAAGAGGAGCTGCGCAAATGAGCTGGGGCAGCCCTGAATTCGTCATCGCGATCATCGCCATTTCCACTTGCGGATGGCTGGTCAATAACTGGATCCGCGCCCGCCACGGCTATGCCCTGGAGGACGAGTGGGGCGGCAAGACCGGCCCGCGCGACAGTGCCGACACTGCCCAGCTGCGCGCCGAAAATGCCGAACTGCGCGAGCAGCTTTCCCATTTTGCGGACCGTGTGAAAGTGCTTGAGCGCATCGCCACCGAAGGATCGACCAGGCTCGCCGCGGAAATCGAGGATCTGCGCAAATGAGCCCCGAAGTGCTGACCGCACTGGGCGACATCGCCCCGATGGTCGTCGCAGTCACCGGCTTCGGTGTCGGCGGCTGGGTGATCACCACCTGGATGCGGATCAGGAACGGCTACCCGCTCGAGAACTCGTGGGGCAAGCCGATCTATCCGCAGGGCAGCGAGGAAAAGGAGCGCATCCGCCTACTGACCCAGGAAAACGCCCAGCTTCATGCTGAACTTGGCTCTATCAAGGACCGCCTCGCCAATGTCGAGCGCATCGTCACCGACAGCGGCTATGCCTTAACCCACCAGATCGAGGCATTGCGCGACAACAAGACTACCAACTGAGGGAACTGAGAAAGATGGATATCGGAACCACTTTCGTTGTGATCGCCGCGATCGGAGCGTTCGGTTCAATCAAAATGGCCAGGATCAGGGCGGGAACCGACCGGAGCGGGCGCCGCCACATGCGCGGCGCTCAGGCCCTGCTCGATCCGGTCCAGCCGAGCCCGCGCGAGGCCGAGCTGCAAAAGGAAGTCGAAGCCCTGCGCGAGCGTGTCCATGTGCTCGAACGCATTGCCACCGATGGGCGCACCACCCGTGCGCTCGCCGACGAGATCGAAAGCCTGCGCGACCGTTAGGCGCCGGGCCGGAGAGGAGTAACCGCCGTGAACAGTGCAAACCTGATCGTTTCCGCCACCTCGCTTGTTGCTGTGGCGATCCTTGCTCTCGCCGGGCTGCGTGGCTGGCAGGGCTGGCTCAAGCTCAAGCTGCGTGAGCTTGAAATGCACCGTCCCGAAATCGAGGGCGGCGCCGGTAGCGGTGCGGCGCGGATCGAGATTGCCGACCTCAAGGAACGGATCCGCAAGCTCGAAGCCATCGCTGCGGGAGTTGACCTGTGAGCTGCGGCGCGGGAGGCGCGGCCAAGGCCGGGATCGGCCTCGGTTCGGCGCTTGCCGTGACGATCTCGTGGAGCGTCAACAAGTCGATCCTCTGGGCGATCCTGCACGGCGTGTTTTCGTGGTTCTACGTGATCTATTTCGCCCTCTCCCGCCCCGGCGGTCTGGCGGGCTAGGCTGGACCCTGCGCACGCACGCGGCTAAGGGCGTGCGATGCGCAGCCTGGCCGATATCCTCGACGAATACGAATTTCTTGAGGGCGACGAACGCTATCGCCTGCTGATCGAACTCGGCCGCGAGCTTGAGCCGATGCCCGATGCGCTCAAGACCGATGCCACACTGGTGCGCGGTTGCTCTGCCTCGGTCTGGGTCTATCCGACCCGCGATGACAGCGGAAATCTGCATTTTCTGGCCGACAGCAATGCCGCGATCACCAAGGGGATCGTCGCGCTGGTGATTGCCGCGGTGCAGGATCGCCCCGCCGCCGAAGTGGCTGCGACCGACATCGCGGCTCTGCTCGAACCCTTCGATCTCGGGAACCAGCTCTCCTCCAACCGCACCCAGGGTGTGCCAAACATGATCGCGCTGATCCGCGATCATGCCGCCCGACTGGCCTGATCGTTTTCGACAATTTGCGACAAAGCGTTCAAGCCAGGTTTGGCTGGCCTGGCTCACACAGCGTGCGACCACATTCCAAGGAGGTTTGCATGACCCGATCCGTTCTTCTTGCCGCCGCGCTTGCCGCCGGACTGACCATGTCAGTCGCAGCCGAGGCCAAGCCGACACCTGTCCGCAGCGGCGAGGTCTGGCACGACATCGTCCAGCTCGAAAACGACGTGAACCGCGCCGATGCGCGCGATACGATTTCCGAGCGCGAGGCCGCCGGGCTGCGCAAGGAGATGCGCGAGCTCAAGGCGCTCTATCGCCGCTACAACGCCAACGGGCTGAGCCCCGCCGAGGCTTCGACTATCGAACGCCGGATCGAAAAGCTGCGCCACCGTCTGCGCAACGAGCGCCACGATCGCGACCATCATCGCGGCTGATCCGGTACGCCGGGGCGAAGGCCTGCTTCGCCCCGTTTCGCGCTTGCCAGACTCGCCCTGTCTTCCTAGGCGCGTAGCATGACGACCGGCAAACCGCGCACGCTTTACGAAAAGATCTGGGACGCCCACGTGGTTGAGCGCCGCGAGGACGGGACCTGCCTGATCTATATCGACCGCCATCTGGTTCACGAGGTGACCAGCCCGCAGGCCTTTGAGGCGCTGCGCCTTTCGGGGCGCAAGGTGCGTCGGCCCGATCTGACCCTGGCGGTGCCCGATCACAACCTGCCGACCACCGCCCGGCGCGACTCTGCCGGCCATCGCATCCCGATCGCCGATCCCGAAAGCGCGCAGCAGCTCGCCGCGCTGGAGCGCAACGCGCCGGAATTCGGCGTGCGCCTGATCGGCGACGCCGATGCCGAGCAGGGGATCGTCCACGTGGTCGGCCCGGAACAGGGCTTTTCGCTGCCCGGCGCGACGATAGTCTGCGGCGATAGCCACACTGCCTGCCACGGCGGGCTGGGCGCGCTGGCCTTCGGGATCGGCACCAGCGAGGTCGAGCATGTGCTGGCCACCCAAACCCTGCTGCTCAGCCGTTCCAAGACCATGGAGGTGCGGGTCGAGGGCCAGCTTGGCCCGGGCGTTTCGGCCAAGGATCTGGTGCTGCACATCTGCGGAGTGCTGCGCGCTTCGGGCGGCACCGGCTATGTGATCGAATATACTGGCGAGGCGATCCGCGATCTCAGTGTCGAGGGGCGGCTGACCGTATCCAACATGGCAATCGAACACGGCGCGCGCGCCGGGCTGATCGCGCCGGATGACAAGACCTTCGCCTACGTCAAGGGCCGCCCCTATGCCCCCAAGGGTGACGAATGGGAGGCCGCCGTGGCCTGGTGGAAGAACCTCGCCACCGATCCCGGTGCAACCTATGACAAGGTGGTGGTAATCCAGGCCGCCGATATTGCGCCCACGGTCACCTGGGGCACCAGCCCCGAGGATACCGTGCCGATCACCGGCACGGTCCCCTCGCCCGATGACTTTGCCGATCCTTCCAAGCAGGAAGCCGCCGCCAAGAGCCTGGCCTATATGGGCCTGACCCCGGGCACGCCGATGCAGGATGTGGAAGTGCAGAACGTGTTCATCGGTTCATGCACCAACAGCCGCATAGAGGACTTGAGAGCCGCTGCAAGGGTACTCAAGGGGCGGACCAAGGCACCAACCGTGCGCTGGGCGATCGTCGTGCCGGGTTCCGGGCTGGTCAAGCGTCAGGCAGAGGCCGAAGGGCTCGACCGGATCTTCATCGAGGCGGGTCTCGAATGGCGCGAGCCGGGCTGTTCGGCCTGCCTGGGCATGAACCCCGACAAGGTTCCCGCCGGTGAACGCTGCGCCTCGACCAGCAACCGCAATTTCGTTGGCCGGCAGGGCCCGGGTAGCCGCACGCACCTCGTCTCCCCGGCGATGGCCGCCGCCGCCGCGGTGACCGGACGGCTTACCGATGTGCGGGATTTGGCCGATGTACGGGAACTTGGTTGAGCGGCGCCCCTTGCATGTGCAACCCACGACCCACATAACAAGATCATGACCGACAAACCCGAAAAGCCCGAAAAGGGCGAGAAGTCCGGATGGACCGGCAAGGCCGCGCTGGCAGGTGCCGCAATCGGATCGGCGGCGCTCGCCGCGGCGCTGCTCTATGCCTCGCGCCGCAAGGAGCAGGCGAAGAAGCCCACTTCTCCGCCTTCCCGCCCCGAAGACGCACCGGAGACCGATTGATGGAGCCGCTCAAACAGGTTGAGGGCCGGGCAATCCCGTTTGGCGCCAAGAACGTCGATACCGACGTGATCATTCCCGCGCACTGGCTAAAGACCATCACCCGCGAGGGGATGAGCAAGGGCGCGTTCGAGACGCTGCGCCAGGATCCCGCCAACCTGTTTGACAGCGAGACTTTCAAGGGCGCCCCGATCCTGATCGCGGGCGACAATTTCGGCTGCGGATCGAGCCGCGAGCACGCCGCTTGGGCGCTGATGGATCTGGGCATCAAGGCGGTGATCGCGCCCAGCTTTTCCGACATCTTCTCGGGCAATGCCTTCAAGAACGGAATCCTCACCGTGGTCCTGCCCCAGGCGGCGATCGACCGGCTGATGGACGTGGCCCAGACCGATCCGGTGCACATCGACCTTGAAAGCCAGACCGTCACCACCCCGTTCCAGGATCGTTTCACTTTCGAGATCGATCCGTTCCGCAAGCACTGCCTGCTGGGTGGGCTTGACGAGGTCGGGCTGACGCTGGCCCGCGATGAAGCCATATCGGCCTATGAAAACGAAGCCGGGGCCACGATGCCCTGGCTCAACAAGGGAGTAGTCGCAGCATGAAGGCATTGCTCAGCCACGCAGTCGGTGGGCCAGAGACCCTGACCCTCGACGAACTCGAAAGCCCTCAGCCCGGCCCCGGCCAGGTGCGGATCGCGGTTCGGGCCTGCGCGATCAACTATCCCGACGTGCTGATCATCCGCGACATGTACCAGTTCAAGCCCCCGCGCCCCTTCGCCCCGGGCGGCGAGCTTTCGGGCGTGATCGAGGCGGTGGGCGAGGGCGTCAGCCAGTGGCAGCCGGGCGACCGGGTAATCGCCATGATGGGCAACGGCGGGCTCGCCACCGAAGTTCTGGCCGATGCGGCCAAGCTGTTTCCGCTGCCCGACGGCGTCAGCTTCGAGACCGGCGCCTCGCTGCTGATGACCTATGGCACCAACATGCACGGGCTGCTCGATCGCGGGCACCTCAAGGCCGGGGATACCCTGCTGGTGCTGGGCGCGGCGGGCGGGGTCGGGCTGTCGGCGGTAGAGCTGGGCAAGGCCTACGGCGCACGCGTGGTGGCGGCAGTTTCGAGCGAGGAAAAAGCTGCGGCGGCCCGCGAACACGGCGCGGACGAGGTGGTGATCTATCCCCGTGCTCCGTTCGACAAGGACCAGTCCAAGGCGCTGGCCGAAGCCTTCAAGGCGGCTTGCGGCCCCGATGGCGCCAACGTGATCTACGATATCGTCGGGGGTGACTATTCCGAACCGGCGCTGCGCTCGATCGCCTGGGAGGGGCGCTTCTGCGTGGTCGGCTTTCCGGCGGGGATCGCCAGGCTGCCGCTCAACCTCACCCTGCTCAAGAGCTGCGATGTCTGCGGGGTATTCTGGGGCGCCTTTGCCGCGCGCGATCCCAAGGCCAATGCCGCCCATATCGCCACGCTGTTCGAACTGCTCAAGGCCGGCAAGATCAAGCCGCGCGTTTCCGCCACCTTCCCGCTCGAACGCGGCGCAGAGGCAATCCAGTTGCTGGCTGACCGCAAGGCGATCGGCAAGGTGGTGGTGACGATGGAATGACCGCCTGCCATCCGGACGCTTGCCAGCACCGGCACGGCGTGTAAGGCGTCAGGCGATTCTTCCCTGCGGCCTGTCGCACGCCAGAGGCGATCGGCGACGACAGCAAACACGAGGACAGCGATGACCGACTTCAATGACCGCGAGCGCGCCGAAGAGGCCAAATTCGCCCGCGACGAGGATATGCACTTTCGCGTCCAGGCGCGTCGCAACCGCCTGCTGGGCCAATGGGCGGCGGAACGCATGGGCCTTTCGGCGGTAGAAGCAGAAGCCTATGCCAAGGCAGTGGTCCAGGCCGATTTCGAGGAAGCGGGCGACGAGGACGTGGTGCGCAAACTGCTCGGTGACCTGGTTTCCGCCGGACTCGATGTGAGCGAGGCCGATATTCGCGCCGCTCTGGACGCCAAATCCGTCGAGGCCCGGCGCCAGTTGATGGGCGAGGCCTGAAGCATGGCGATGCGGGCCGCCGATATCGAGGCGATGATCCATGCGGCCCTGCCCGATGCCCAGGTCACCATCACCGACCTTGCCGGCGATGGCGATCACTACGCTGCCCACGTGGTTTCCGCTCAGTTCGCCGGAAAGCCGCGCGTTGCCCAGCACAAGCTGGTCTATGCGGCGCTGGGCGGGCGGATGGGCGGTGAACTCCACGCCTTGCAACTGACCACCGCCGTCCCCACCTGAGGCGGCAAGGAGCCGAACCGATGTCCGATACCCAGACCCGCATTGCCCAGATCGTCGGCGCCAATCCGGTGGTGCTGTTCATGAAGGGAACCCCGCTGTTCCCGCAGTGCGGCTTTTCGAGCCGCGCGGTGGCGATCCTCGAACATCTTGGCGTTCCCTACGAAGGTGTCGACGTGTTGCAGGACATGGAGGTGCGCCAGGGGATCAAGGAATTTTCCGACTGGCCGACCATTCCCCAGCTCTACGTCATGGGTGAATTCGTAGGTGGCAGCGACATCATGATGGAAATGTACGAGGCTGGCGAGCTCCAGGAACTGGTCGCTGCCGCCGGGCTTACGCCCGCCGCCTGATCCGCCGCGCGCGCAAGCGAGTCGTCTCGATCGCCGCCGCGGAAATCGGCAGACCAGTCAGGTGCCCCTGGAATTCGTGGCAGCCAAGCGCGCTCAGCCGCGCCATCTGCTCCTCGGTTTCTACGCCCTCGGCGATCACTGCCAGGTCGAGGGCGTCGGCCAGCTTGATGATCGCTTCGACCAGCGCTTCGGATTCGGCGCTTTCCTCCATGCAGCCGACGAAGGCGCGATCGATCTTGATCTTGTCGACCGGAAAGCGTTGCAGCACCGACAGGCTTGAATAACCGGTGCCGAAATCGTCGAGCGCAATGGTAAGCCCCAGACGCTTGAGCGCATCAAAATTGGCTGCTGTGACCGGGCCATCCGCCAGCAGCGCGGTTTCGGTCAGCTCGATCTCATAGCGGGCGGGATCGGCCCCGGCTCTTGCCGCAAGACGGGTAACCAGTGCGACGAAACCCGGTAGGCGAATCTGCAAGGGCGAAACATTGATCGCGATCCGCTTGTCCTTCCAGGCGGCCGTCTCGGCAAAAACCCGGCGCAGCACGAATTCCCCCAGCGGCTGGATCAATCCGCTTTCCTCGGCCAACGGCACGAAGACCGCCGGAGGGATCACGCCGCGATCGGGGTGGTTCCAGCGCACCAGCGCTTCATAGGCGATGATCCGCCCAGCCTCGTCGACCTGTGGCTGATAGACCATCTCCAGCTGATCGCGGCTCAAGCCTAGGCGCAGGTCAGCCTCGAGTGCGCGCCGTTCGCGCAGAGCATTGTCCATGGCCGGTTCGAAGAAACTGGCCTGCATTCGCCCCAGCTCTTTCGAGCGATACAGTGCCAGGTCCGCGCGGCGCAGCGCCTCGCCGGGGACGACACCGGCATCGTCGATGATCGCCATGCCAATCGAGCACGAAGCCTCGATCTTGCCATAGGCGCTCACGACCGGTTCGCGCACTGCGGTGAGGATCCGCAGGCCCAGGGCCTCAACCCACTCGCGCGAGCTTCTGTCGCAGACAACAACGAATTCATCGCCGCCCAGCCGCGAAATCAGCGCTGCATCGGTGCAGACCCGGCGCAGCCGCTCGGCCACCTGCTCGATCAACACATCGCCGGCACCGTGGCCGAGGGTGTCGTTGACATCCTTGAACCGATCGAGATCGACGCACAGCACCGCCACGGCCCCGCCCTTTCCGTCGATTTGCCCTAGCAACGCGCCCAGCCGCTCAAACAGCTTCGCGCGGTTGGGCAGGCCGGTCAGCGTATCGTGCAGGGCCAGTTCGCGCGCGCGCGCTTCGCTGGCGAACAGATCATTGAGCACCCGCGACCCGCGCCGCACGATTGTGAAAGCGGTAAAGGCAATGAGGGCGAGGACGCCGAGCATCGGCAGCCGCAGCTGGTCGAGCAGCATCGTTCCAGGCTCGCGCGGTTGCCACGTCAGCAGCGCCAAGGCCTGTCCCTTGGGCGAATGCAACGCGACCTGGGCATTGCCTTGCGGCGAACGGCCCGGAGCGACCAGCTCGAGCCTGTCGAGCAGATAGCGTTCGGAAAAGGCCTTGAGCATGGCGGCATCGAACGGCAGCGCGGTGAAGGTGACCGGGGCGCGGGCGTGGCGGGGCAGAATTCGGCCGAAGTCCGGTTGCACCAGCGTCGCAACCACCAGATAGACCTGGCCATCGACCGTGGCAAAGCCATTGGCCTGGATCGGCACGGTCAGGATGTTGTCCTTGCCTGGCCGTGGCTTCAGCGCAGGACGCGCGGCCTCGGCCTTGCGAATCTCTGGCAGCAGCTGCGAAGCGATGGCCGAAAACCGTGCAAAATTTTCGGTTCCCACCCGCTCTCCGTCGATCGACGCATAGAACGGCTTGCCCTCGCCATCTACGATGAAGGTCCGGGTGAAGCCGTTGAAAGTGTAGAGATAATTGCCGACATTGAAATCGGCCCAGGCCGGATCGAACTGGTGGTCGAGCTTTTTGACCGCATCATCCCAGTTGACCTGGGGCACGATCACCGCGTCAAACTCATGCAACTGGCGCTCAAGCCCGTTTTCCACCATGTGCTGTTCGCGCTCGGCGGCGGCGGCGTCGAACCGGTGGAGCAGGAACACCGCGAGCGCCACGAGCAACAGCGCAGCGCCGAGCGCCATCACCACGATGGGCCCGAACAGCCTCGACTTGCGCCGATCCCGGTACTGCTTCGCGAGTCCTGTCAAACCCGCCCCCCAAAAACAGGCCACTGCCGCCCCCTGCGGCACATGCCCGACAGGCGGAAACTAGCGCCGAATCCTCAAGGAAAGCTTGATGGGGAACCCCGGGAAGACAGGGGGGCTCGGGGAGGCGGGACCGCGGAGACCAGGGTGCGGCCCCGCCTCATTCGAGACTGCTTTGGGTGATCCAATCCATGCATGGTCCGTGCCAGTTCAAGCAAAGAGCTATTTTTCAATCGCTTGAAAAATGAAGGCGCGCGCAACCATCGTGCGGATGTAATAATTTCCGACATATCGGGGTGGCCAGGAATGGTGTTTGCCCTTGCCAAACCGCGATCGCTCCCTGCAACCTGTGCGGCGATGACCCTCGAACGATATTTTGACCAAAGCGGCGAGCCGCCGCCCGCAACACCGGCCGCAACCCTGGTGATCTTTCGGCGCGATCCGGCGGGCGGAGCACCACAACTCTTGATGGTTCAGCGCGCCAAGGAAATGCGCTTTGCCGGCGGGGCGGCGGTGTTTCCCGGCGGGCGGGTCGACGACGCCGACCGCGACCTGGCCCGCGCGCACGGCGGAAACGACGATGAGGACGCGCTTGACGAGCTGGCAGCGCGGATCGCGGCGGTGCGTGAAACGCTTGAGGAAACGGGGCTCGTCGTGGGCTTGCACCAGCAACCGGGCCTTGATGATGCACGGCACGCGCGCGCATTGCTGCTCGAACGCGGCAGGCTGGCACCGGTGCTTGAGGAAATGAATTGGACGCTGGACCTCGAAGCCTTGGTGCCCTTCGCCCGCTGGCGGCCCAAGCACCGCGAAGTGCGGGTGTTCGACACCCGCTTTTACCTGGCGGATCTTGGCACCGGCGCGGTTGAGCTGCTGGTCGATGCAACCGAAAACACCCGCCTGTTCTGGGCCGGAGCGGCCGAGGCGCTGGACATGGCCGATCGCGGCGAGATCAAGGTGATCTTCCCGACCCGCCGCAACCTCGAACGGCTGGCGCTGTTCGCCAGCTATGCCGACGCGCTGGGCCATGTCGCCGACTATCCTGTGCGGATGATCACCCCGTTCATGGAACTGCGCGATGGCGAACCTTGGCTGCTGATTCCTCCGGACGCGGGTTACCCGGTCGACGGAGAGAGACTCGACAGCGCCTCGCGCGGCTGAAAAGGCACCCCGGCGCATTCGCCACGCGCCGGGGCAAGTTGCCCGGCAGGAAGGCCGCCGGGTCGGGTCGCGCAAGGACCCTTGCCCTATGGCCCGTGACATTGCCGTGACGGCGATCACGCGGAATGGCGCACGAAATCGGAAATGGCGCGCCCGGCAGGATTCGAACCTGCGACCACCAGCTTAGAAGGCAGGTGCTCTATCCAGCTGAGCTACGGGCGCGCGCCGCGCTTGCCATAAGCATGCTTTGCGCGGCACGCAAACACCGGTTAGCAAGGGCGCCATGAGCCATGAACTTTCCCGCATCGACGGCCAGGCCGGCGCGCGCCGCCATTTCCGTTACTTCGATTACCTGATGGCGGCTTTCGTCGCGATCCTGCTGCTTTCCAACCTGATCGGGGCGGCAAAGCTGGCGACGCTGTGGGGCTATACCTTCGGCGCCGGGATCCTGTTCTTCCCGGTCTCCTATGTGCTGGGCGACGTACTGACCGAGGTATACGGCTATGCCAATGCCCGGCGCTGCGTGTGGACCGGGTTTGCCGCGATGCTGTTCATGGCCTTCATGAGCACCGTGGTGGTCGCCCTGCCCCCGGCCGAAGGCTGGAGCGGACAGGCCGCGTATGAGAGCGTGTTCGGCAACACCTGGCGGATCGTTGCCGCCTCGGTTACGGCATTCTGGGCGGGGGAATTCGTCAACAGCTTCGTGATGGCGAAGATGAAGCTGCTGACCGGGGGCAGGCATCTGTGGAGCCGCACGATCGGATCGACCCTGTTCGGGCAAGCGGTTGACAGCGTGATCTTCTATCCGGTGGCGTTCTGGGGGATCTGGTCAGAGCAGCAGGTGCTGACGGTGATGGTCACCAACTGGGCGCTAAAAGTGCTGTGGGAAGCGCTGCTGACCCCGGTGACCTATGCCGTTGTAGGCTATCTCAAGGCCCGCGAAGGGGTCGATGTTTTCGATACCGGGACCGACTTTTCGCCTTTTGCGAAGGCCGAGGCGGTATAGGTCCCGCCCTTGCGGGGCGGGACCTCACCGGCGATCTTCGTCAATCGGCGATGAGGCCGATCGCGAGGTAGATCGGGATCAGCGAGCCGACGCCGACCAGGGTGGCAACCACCCAGGCGATGCGGACCAGCGTCACATCCCAGCCGAAGTGGTTGGCGATGCCCGAGCACACGCCCATCAGCTTGGCGTTGTCCTTGCCGAGGCGGAAGCCGCCGCCTGCGGGGCTGTTCATGCCGCCCTGGCGATCGAGCGCGCTCACGCCACGACACCCACATAGGCGGTCTGGGCATAGGCCGTTGCCGGGGTGGTCATCGTGCCGGTGACGAGCACCAGCGAAAGGGCAAGCGCGGAGACCGCAGCGGTCAGGCGGTTGGCGATAATGTCAAAAGCAGTCATGGTCTTTTCCTCGTTGAATTGGGTCCCGCGTCCTTTTGCGCGGATGCCAGACTGTTTGCAGATGCCGTGCCAATTTGCGGAAACCCGCAGAAATCCAAGCTTTCTGCTTCGTGAACGAATTTCGCAGCTATTTGCAATCAACAACTAGTGGGATTTCTTACCAACTTTCGGGAATGCGCTTTCGCGTGACAGCGACACCGCGCCCATTCTATCGCTGATCCGGCTCATGGCGCTCGATCGCATCACCCTCACCGGCTTCCGCAACCACCTGGCCACCCGGCTGGAGGGTACGACCCACTTCAACCTGCTGGTCGGAGAAAACGGTGCCGGAAAAACCAATGTGCTCGAAGCGCTGTCGCTGCTCGCCCCGGGGCGCGGACTGCGACGCGCCGCGCTCACCGATCTGCCCGCGCAGCGGGGCGACGGCGGATTCGCGGTCAGCGCCGATCTGGGTGAGGCGGTGCGGCTGGGCACCGGGCTTGTGCCGGACCGGCCGGGACGCCGCGCCGTTCAAGTCAACGGCGCCGAAGTGCCCGCTGTGCGGTTGGGGGAATGGCTATCGATCGGCTGGCTTACCCCGGCGATGGACCGGCTTTTCGCCGAGGGCGCGGGATCGCGGCGGCGCTATCTTGACCGGCTGGTCTTGGCGCTGGAACCCGGCCATGCCCGGATCGCCGCGCGGGCCGAAGCCGCGCTGCGCGAACGCAACCGCCTGCTGTCCGCCGATGCCGAGCCCGAGCCGGCCTGGCTCGAAGCGATCGAAGCACAGCTGGCCGAAGCTGGCGCGCTGGTTGCGCAGGCGCGGGCTCGGCTGGTGGAGCAGCTTGGCGCGGCCCTCGCCGCCCTGCCCGATGCGCCCTTCGCGCGGCCCGAGCTGCACTACCAGGCCGGCGGTCCGCGCGAAGCACAAGAACTCGCCGCCGCCCTTGCCGCTACACGCCGCCGTGACCGTGCCGCCGGACGCACCCTTACCGGGCCGCACCGCGACGAACTGGCCGTGACCATGGCGAGCAAGGCCATGCCCGCCGCCGAATGTTCGACTGGCGAGCAAAAGGCGATGCTGATCGCGATCACCCTGGCCCATGCCGACCTGCTCGATCCGGATCGTCCGGGGCTGCTGCTGCTAGACGAGGTGGCGGCCCACCTCGATCCGCTACGCCGCGAGGCGCTGTTCGAGCGGCTGCGAGCGGGACGCGCACAGGTCTGGCTGACCGGCACCGAACCCGCTCCATTCGCGGCAATCCTGGCCGAAGCGGCAGCCTGGCAGGTCAGCGAGGGGCGGGCGGAGCACCTTTGACGGCCTTGGCGGGCAGAGCCGCCACCACCTGGTCAGCCGTCGATCCCACCAGCGCGTCGATCCCTTGCAGCGTCGGGTGAATGTGATCGGCCTGGAGTAGCTGCGGCTTGTCATAGACCGGTTCAAGAAAGAACGGGACCAGTGCATCGCCGTGCTTTTTGGTCAGTTCGGGGTAGAGCGCATCGAAAGCGCGCTGATAATCCGGGCCGAGATTGGGCGCGGCCTTCATCCCCAGCACCAGCACCGGCACCTTGCGGGCATCAAGCTTGCCCAGCAGTGCATCGATATTGGCGCGGGTCTGCTCGGGCGGGACAGCGCGCAGCATATCATTGCCGCCCAGGCTGACCAGAACCAGTGCGGGGGGCTGCTTGAGGCTATCGAGCGCAAAATCGATCCGCGCCAGCCCATCGGCGGTAGTATCGCCGGAAACCCCCGCATTGACGATCCGGGCGTTGATCCCGCGCGCGCGCAGCGCCGCTTCGAGCCGGGCCGGATAGCTCTGCCCCGGATCGAGCCCGTAGCCGGCGAACAGGCTGTCCCCCAGGGCAAGGATCGTCACCTCCTCGCCCACCACCGGCAGCGCGGGCATTTGTTCCGCATCGCTGGCCACGGGGGCCGGGGGCGCCCGATCCTGCCCACAGGCAGCAAGCGCCAGGGTTGCAAGTGCGAGCGGCAATTTCCATTTCATCGTGCAACCTCCTTGGCTCCACCCCCTAGCTATGGCATCCCCGCGCAGTGACAAGTCCCCCCCTGGCCATCGAGGCTTCCAATCTTGTTCTCACCCTTGGCGAAGGCGGCGGCGCGGTGGATATCCTGCGCGGGATCGACCTTGCCGTGCCCCAGGGCCAGACGCTTGCCCTGCTCGGTCCTTCGGGATCGGGCAAGAGCAGCCTGATGGCGCTGCTTTCCGGGCTTGAGCGGGCCACTTCGGGCAGCCTGCGGATCGCCGGAGCCGATTTTGCCGCCTTGACCGAAGATGCGCTGGCCGCTGCCCGGCGCGGCCGGATCGGGATCGTGCTGCAGGCTTTTCACCTCCTGCCCACCATGACCGCGCTCGAAAACGTGATGACCCCGATGGAACTGGCCGGAATGACGGATGCGCGTTCGCGCGCAGAGGCCGAACTGGAAAGTGTCGGGCTGGGCCACCGGCTGCACCACTATCCCGCCCAGCTTTCCGGGGGCGAACAGCAGCGGGTGGCGATCGCCCGCGCGCTGGCCCCGCGCCCGGCGCTGGTCTTCGCCGATGAACCGACCGGCAACCTCGATGCTGCGACCGGCGCGGCGGTGATGGACCTGCTGTTTGCCCGCCGGGCCGAAACCGGCGCGACGCTGGTGGTGATAACCCATGATCCCGAACTGGCGCGCCGCTGCGAACGGGTCGTCACGCTGGCCGATGGGCGCGTGGCCAGCGACACCGCCCCCAGCGACAACGCCCGGGCATGACCGGCTGGGCCACGGCCTGGGCGATTGCCCGGCGCGATCTTTCAGCCCGGTTCCGGGGGCTGAGGCTGCTGCTGGTGTGCCTGTTCCTGGGGGTGGGCGCGCTCTCCGCGATCGGCACCCTGACCGGGGCGATAGAGCAGGAACTGTCGAGCCGGGGCCGGACGATCCTGGGCGGCGATATCGAGGTTGCGGTGTGGCAGCGCGCCGCCAGCGCGCAAGAGCGCGCCGCGTTCGCAGAATTCGGCCCGGTGTCGGGCGGGCTCAGAATGCAGGCGATGGCTCGCGCCGGCGAACTGGCTGCGCCAGTCGAGCTGAAGGCGGTCGAGCCGAACTGGCCGCTGGTCGGGCGCCTTGCGCTCAAGGATGGCCGCCTGCTCGGCGCGCCCGCACCGGGGACGGCCTGGCTGGCCGAAGGTGCGGCGGAGCGGCTGGGTGTGCGCGTGGATGACATCTTCCTGATCGGCACCGCGACCCTCAAGGTTGGCGGGATCATTGCCGATGAGCCTGACCGGCTGGGCGAAGGTTTTACGCTGGGCCCAGTGGTGATCGTCGACGCGGCTTTCCCGGCGCAGGCCGGACTGACCGCACCAGGGGCAATGTACCGCTCGAAATATCGCATCGCCCTGCCTGCGGCCCGCGATCCGCAAGGCGCGGCGGACAGCCTCAAGGCCGCATTCCCTTCCGCCGGGTTCGAGATCCGCACCCGCGACAAGGCCGCGCCGGGGGCCGAGCGGTTTGTCGGCCGGATGGGCGATTTTCTGGTGCTGGTGGGCCTTGCCGCGCTGGTGATCGCCGGGATCGGGATCGGCGGCGGGGTTTCCTCCTACCTCGAGGCGCGCCGCACCAGCGTCGCGACCTTCAAGGTGCTGGGCGCGACCAGCGGCGACATCGCCCGGATCTATCTGTTGCAGATCGCTACGGCGGCGCTGGTCGGAAGCGGCGCGGGGCTGGTAGCCGGGGTGCTGGTCACCCCCTTGCTCGGCGCGGCGCTGGGCAGCCTGCTGCCGGTGGCGCCGGGACTGGTGATCGATCCCGGCGCGCTGGCCCGCGCGGCGCTCTATGGGTTGCTGGTGGCGCTGGTATTCGCCGCGCCGCCCTTGCTGGCCGCGCGGCATTTCCCGGCGATGGCACTCATGCGGGCGCGGGTATCTCCTTTGGCACGGCGCTGGCGCGATGCGGTGCTGCCGGTGGGGATTGGAATGGCGGGAATCGCCGCGCTGGCGCTTGCCACCGCCCGGCAGCCGATGCTGGCGCTATGGTTCCTGGCAGGTGCGCTGGGTCTGCTCGTGCTGCTGGGCGCACTGGGGCTGGGGATCCGCCGCCTCGCCGCGCACCTGCCCCGGCCCGAGCGCCCGCTGCTGCGCCTCGCGCTCGCCAATCTGCACCGGCCCGGCGCGCAGACCGGGGCGCTGGTGACCGCGCTGGGCTTTGGCCTTTCCGCCTTCGTCATGCTGGCCGCGATCCAGACCAGCCTCGATGGCAATATCGCCGCGCGGGTACCCCAGCGCGCGCCCGACTATTTCGTGCTCGACGTGCCGCGCGAGCGGGTGGGCGAATTCCGCCAGGCCGTGGCACAGGTGGCACCAGCGGCCCGGGTCCGCACCGTGCCTTCGCTGCGCGGCGCGATCCTGGCCTATGGCCCGGCCGGGCGGATGACCCGCGTGGCCGATCTCAAGCAAATTCCCGACGAAGCCTGGCCGCTGCGCGGTGAGCGCGGGCTGACCTACAGCGACGAAGTGCCCGAAGGAAACGTTGTGACCAAGGGCGCATGGTGGCCGCGCGGCTATGCCGGAGAGCCGCTGGTTTCGATCGACGAGAAGCTGGCCGAAGCACTCGACCTCAAGATCGGGGACGAACTGACCATCGGCCTGCTGGGCGTGGAGCGCACGGCGCGGATCGCCTCGCTGCGGCGGATCGACTGGGATTCGATGGGCTTCAACTATGTGCTGGTGTTCAGCCCCAACGCAATTGCCGACGCCCCGCACAACATGGCCGCGACGATCGATCTGCCCAGGGGCCAGCCGCGCGGGGAACTGCTGCGCGCGCTGGTCCGCGCCTTTCCCGCCAGCTCGGTGATCGAGGTTGGCGGCATCCTTACCCAGGCGCGCGACCTGCTGCGACAGGTCAGTCTGGCGATCCTTTCCGCGGCATCGGTGGCGGTGCTGGCCGGGATCGCGGTGCTGCTGGGCGCGATAGCGGCGGCGCGGGCCAGCCGGCTTTACGACAACGTGATCCTGCGCGTGCTGGGCGCCAGCCGCCGCCAGCTGCTGGCGCTGCAACTGGCCGAATATGCGCTGCTGGGCCTGCTGCTGGCCGGGGTCGCGCTGGCGCTAGGCAGCGCGCTGGCCTGGCTGGTGGTGGTCAAGCTGTTCGCCTTCGACTGGCTGCCCGCCTGGGGGCAGGTGCTTGGCGTGCTCGCCTTCGGCCTGACACTGGTGGTGGGCTTCGCGCTGGCCGGTTCGCTGCCGCTGCTACGCGCGAAACCGGCCCAGGCTCTGAGGGAGCTTTAGAGCCTGTCCTGGTTAGGTGGATGCATCGTCATCGCGTCAGGAAGGCCGCTGGACAGAAGTGGCGTGCAGCAGGGGCTGGTTGCCCCTGCAAATCGACACGACGCAGCCAGCGGCCTTCCTGACGCGACCCCGCAGGGG
>JACKKX010000001.1:547500-1158726 GCA_024236215.1 Novosphingobium sp. | reverse complement strand
CATAAGGCTTCGCCCTTGCGGCTGCTTTTAATGCTACAGAATTGTTTAGCGCGGGATGCATTGCGATCTTTCCTTCGATCACAAAGTAGCGAATCCGTAAGTGAAATGTAAGTGCAGGAGGGGTAAACGCAGTGCAACAAATGCGAACGATTCGCAACTTTGTAATACCGAAATAAGGCAATAAAAATAATTATTTATGGTTCATTTTCGTTCTGCTGCGTTGCAATAAAATGCACCATTTTTACAGCTCCGAAGGCAGAGGCCACAGGTTCGAATCCTGTCGGGTGCGCCAGTCTCGATGATTTTGTTCTGTCAGGTCGGTATCGACTGCTAGCGGTACCGAATCGGCGTCGGCAGCCGCCACACTTGCCTGCGGTCCAATGCCCCAATCGAGCGGTATTCCGGGTATTGTCAGCAACCAGAGTGCCAGCGTCAGGCGCGGGCTGCTTATGTTGTCATTTGAATGGCCGGGCTTTTCCATTTTTTGACGATCCTTGCCGCCCCGCAGCAAGCACACGCGCCAAGGCGCCTTAATCGTCCGTGAACCCGCCGACCAGGCCGGCGGGCCGACTTCGGCATCGGCGATGAACCGGGCCCAGTCTGCGCTCAGCCCCAGCCGAGTTCAAGGAACCTCTCGGCCAGCCGGGCGAGTAGCGCGGCGCCGTGTGGCAGGGTGGTCTCATCGACTACCATGCGCGGTGAATGGATCGCGCAGGCCTTGTGCCAATCGGTCCCTTGGTGCGCCACGCCGAGGAAGAACATCGCCCCTGGCACTTTTTCGAGCATGTAGGAGAAGTCCTCGGCGCCCATGATCGGCTGATCGAGCCGGCGGAACGCCGGGCCTTCGAAAAGTTCGCCTGAAACCTTCTCGGCCAGATCGATCGCACGCGGATCGCATAGCGTGACCGGAAAGCCCTCGGTGATCTCGACGCGGGCGCTCATCCCGTGGGCCTGGGCGATCCCGCTGGCGAGGCGGGCGATTGCCTCGTGTGCCTTGACGCGGTGGCGCGGAGAGAGCGTGCGGATCGTGCCCTTGAGCGCGGCAAAGTCGGCGATGATATTGTGCGCGGTCCCGGCTTCGATCCGCGCCACGGTGATCACTACCGGATCGTGGGCGTCGAACTGGCGGGTGACCAGCGTCTGGAAGGCCGAGACGATCTCACAGGCGACAGGCACCGGATCCATCGCCTGATGCGGCATCGCCGCATGACCGCCGCTGCCTTCAACCACGATGTCGAACTGGTCGGCCGAGGCGAGTAGCGGACCCGCGCGGCCCGCAACCATGCCGTGCGGCGCATTGGGCATCACATGGAGCGCAAAGGCCGCGTCGGGCAGCGGGCGATCGTTTCCCCCGCCCAGCAGCCCGTCCTCGAGCATTAGCTTGGCGCCGTGAAAGCCCTCTTCCCCCGGCTGAAACATGAAGCGTATCTCACCCTTCAGCTGGTCGCGCCGGGCGCAGAGCAGCCGCGCCGCGCCAAACAGCATCGCGGTGTGGGCATCGTGGCCGCAGGCATGCATCGTGCCGGGAATGGTCGAGGCGAAGTCGAGCCCGGTCTCCTCGGGCATGGGCAGGGCGTCCATATCACCGCGCAGCAGCACGCAGCGCCCCTCGCCCGCGCCGCCTTTCAGCGTCGCTACCAACCCCGTCGTCGAAGGCCCTTCGGCCCATTCGAGCGGCAGGTTGGCCAGCGCACCGCGCACCTTGTCGCGGGTCAGCGGGGTGTTGAGACCCAGCTCGGGTTCGGCATGGATTGCGCGGCGCAGCGCCACGATCTCACCCGCGATCGCGCGAGCATCATCGAGCAACGATGGATTGTACATAGACGATCAAGCTCCAATCCGGCTAGCGATCCGTTTTGCGGCAGCATTGTGCATGGCCACCGAAAGTGCCAGCAGCAGGTTGAGCACCACTGACTGATAGAGCATATACCACAGCGGCGTGCCGGCGAACATCGACAGTCCCAATACCAGAGCGCGCGGGTTTGGACCCAGAATCTTGCACATCAGAAGCAGCGGCGGCGCTTCGTCGCGGACTGCGGCGGCGATCGCATCCAGCCGGGCGCGATCCCCACCCGCCGCCTCGATCGCGGCATCGACCTTGAGAGCGAAGGGCGTCATCCCGTTGGCGACGCCGATATAGGCCGATACCAGCGCCGCAGCCCAGCTGCGCGAGGTGGCCGAGTCATCCTTGCCGTGCGACGAGCGGATCCACGCCGTGCCATAGACCCAGTACTGGTACTGGCGCCGCTGAACCTCGACATGGTTTGATTGGACCGCGTGACTGACCCCGGCAAAGACGATCAGCGCCCAGCCCTTCCACCCCGCAAATACCCCGCCCTGGTGCGCCAGCACCCAACCGAGGATCAGGTAGAGCACCACGTGGCTGAGATAATCGCTGAGGCCATCGACCATTTCGCCGACCGGGCTGGCCCGGCCGGTCATCCGCGCCAGATCGCCATCGGCGCCGTCAACAATGTGCCAGCCCATGTGCAGCGCCATGCCGAGCGCGGCGGAAATCGGCCAATCCAGCGAAGCGTAGCAAATGCCCGCCGCGATCACCATCAGACCGCCGAAGACCGAAACCATGTTCGGAGTGACCGGGGTCCGCGCCAGCCCCCGGGCCAGCTGCCAGGCGAGAGGATGATAGAGGTAATGGTTGAGCGGATCCTGCAGCTCGCGCGGGCGCTGCGGGCGCGCCGGACCGGGGCGGACTGGTTGCGGTTTTGCCTGATTCAACGCGGGGCACCCCTGCTTGTGTGGGCCACTCCTTAGAAGGCAAGTGCGATCGGAAACAAGGGTGGCAAGCGGTGGACCCCGGCTTTGTCCACCCGGCAGGTTGGATTTGCCTGCGGCGGGTTTGGTGCTATGCTAGTAAGCCTGCGTTGCGCAGGCACATTGCCGACGTGCAGCACGAATCGGATGGGGATTCGCGCCAGAGTCGGCACCGGACGCCGAACGGATGGGGGCCAGCGGGTCCTTGTGCGGCATTGGCATTCGGCTTGACCTGCGCCGAGATTCTTGCTTTTGGCGCGCGATTCTAGTTTTCCGCGCTCCCTTGACGGGGGCGCGCATCGACGTTCGGAAGGGACATAACGATAATGAAGCCTATCAAGGTCGCCATGATTGGCGTGGGCAACTGCGCCAGCTCGCTGGTGCAGGGCGTCGCCTACTATCGTCAGAACAACAGCTCGCAGGGCCTGATCCACGACAAGATCGGTGGCTATGGCGCGGGTGATGTCGATTTCGTTCTTGGCATCGATGTCGATGCCCGCAAGGTTGGCAAGGACATCGCCGAGGCGATCTTTGCCGCGCCCAACAACACCAAGGTGTTCAAGGCCGATGTCCCGGCCACCGGCGCTAAGGTTATCATGGGCAAGGTTTCCGATGGCGTGGCCGCGCACATGACCACTGTGGGCGAAAAAGGCTTCATCGTTGCCGACGAGCCCGAGGCCGACAAGGCCCGCATCGTCCAGGCGATCAAGGATTCGGGCGCCGAAGTCCTGATCAACTTCCTGCCCGTGGGCTCGCAGGAGGCCACCGAGTTCTACATGGACTGCGCGCTTGAAGCCGGGGTTGCAGTGGTCAACTGCATGCCGGTGTTCATCGCCAGCCGCCCCGAATGGGAAGCCCGTTTCCGCGAAAAGAACATTCCGATCGTGGGTGACGATATCAAGGCGCAGGTCGGCGCGACGATCGTCCACCGTGTGCTCTCCAGCCTGTTCGCCGCGCGCGGCGTGACCGTGGAGCGGACCTATCAGCTCAACACCGGCGGCAACACCGATTTCATGAACATGCTCGATCGCCAGCGGCTGGGTAGCAAGAAGGAATCGAAGACCGAGGCGGTGCAGGCGATGCTCGCCCAGCGTCTCGAAGACGAAAACATCCACGTCGGCCCGTCGGACTATGTTCCCTGGCAGAAGGACAACAAGCTGTGCTTCCTGCGCCTCGAAGGGCTGCAGTGGGGCAACGTGCCGATGGAACTGGAACTGCGCCTCTCGGTGGAAGACAGCCCCAATTCGGCGGCCTGCGTGATGGACGCGATCCGCTGCGCCAAGGTTGCGCTCGAGCGCGGTGAAGGCGGGGCACTGATCGGCCCCTCGGCCTATTTCTGCAAGCACCCGCCGCAGCAGTTCAACGACGATCTGGCCGCCCAGATGGTCGACGAATACATCACCGAAGCCCCGCTCGCCGCCGAGTAAGGCTGGCGGCATTTCGGAGTTGGAGCGGCGCTGGGCAATCCCGGCGCCGTTTCCGTTTGGAGAGGCGAGGACCTTGGACGCCCTGATCATTGCCGCCGGTTATGGCAGCCGTCTGCGCGACATTTCGGATTCGAAGCCGCTGACCCCGATTGCGGGCATTCCCTTGCTCGAACTGGGTGTGCGCCAGGCCAGGGCGGCGGGCGCGGCAAAGGTGGTGGTGGTAACCGGGCACGAGGCCGAGCGGCTTGAGGCGGGCTTGCCCGCGCTGGCCCAGCGCGCCGGGATCGAGGTGGTCGCGGCGCGGGTGGCCGACTGGTCCAAGCCCAACGGCTGGTCGGTGATTGCCGGGGCCGAACGCATCGCGGGCAATTACCTGCTGATGATGAGCGACCACATCTTTTCGGGCTCGATCCTCACCCGGCTGGCGCGCCAGGGTGGGGCCGATCGCGGGGTAACCCTGGCGATCGACCGGCGCTGTGACAATCCGCTGGTCGATCCCGACGATGCCACCTGGGTGCGGCTTGACGGGCGCGGGTTCATCGCCGCGATTGGCAAGACCATCGCGCCTTACGACGCGGTCGATTGCGGGGCATTCCTCGCTACCCCGGAACTGGCCGACGCGATCCGCGCGGCGATCGCCGAGGGCAAGGCCGGAAGCCTGTCGGAAGGCATGCAGAAGCTGGCCGACGCGGGCCGGGCCGCGACGATGGATGTCGGCCAGGCCTGGTGGCTCGATGTCGACGATCCGCGCGCCCATGCGCTGGCCGAAACCCAGGCCCCAGCCGAGTTGCCGGAAATCTACGGAGCTTGAAGGCCGGGGCGGCGAAGACGGCGCTTCACCGCGCCCGAGTCTGGTCCGTCAGGGGTATTTCATCTGCACCCGGGTGGTCAGCCCAGGCTTGGGCACGGCAATCCGCACCGACTTGAACGTCGGCAGCCCGGCAAGCGTGGCCGGGTTGTTGGAAAAGCCGTAGCCTTCCGCCGGCAGACCCACGCCGGTGCGATCGAACGAGCGGTCCGAATTTTCGTCGTGATAGAGCGCGAGGGCATAGACCCCCGGCTTGGGCACGAAGATGCAGGCCCGCGTGGTTCCGGACCGGGCATCGACCCGTCCGACGTAGAGCGAACCGTGCTTGATCAGGAACTTGCTCGAATCATCGGCATAGAGCGTGACCGCAACCAGCCCGTTGCTGTTGCGCACGCCTTCGACGACGACATTGAGCCAGGTCGAGCTGGCCGGGCCGGTGCAGCCCGCCGGTGGGCCGGACGGTGCCGGGGCATTGCCGGCCAGAGAAAATAGCGCGCCAGCCGCTGCAAGCGGGGCAAGGTAGCGGGCCGCGGCGCGGAAACGTCGGGGCAGAGACATGGGCATTGCTTCCTGTAACTGTCTGGCGCCCGTGGGCGCGATTTCAACATGATGCCACAAGGGCTTGACCGGCCCAATGCGATTCGCGCGGTGAATATTGACTGAATTGGGCGGAAATTGGGTCAAGCCTCTTTCGTGGGCACGATCCGCCCCGCGTCAAGCTCGATCGCCTGGTCGGCCAGCGCCAACAGGGCGCCGCGGTGGCCGATTACCACCACGGTCATGCGCCCCCGCAGCGCGGCGATGGCCTGGGCCACCTGGGCTTCGCTGGCGGCATCGAGCGCGCTGGTCGCCTCGTCGAGCACCAGCAGCGCCGGATCGCGCAGCAAGGCCCGGGCCAGCATCAGCCGCTGACGCTCGCCGCCCGACAGGGCGCGTCCGCCATCGCCGATGGGAGTATCGAGGCCTTGCGGCAGATCGAGGGCGAACCCTGCCGAAGCATCGCGCAGCGCTGCGTGCAGACGCTCCTCGCTTGCCTCGGGCGAGGCCCAGAGCAGGTTTTCGCGCAGGCTCGCCGCAAACAGTACCGGCTCCTGCTGGACATAGGCGACGCGCTGGCGCCAGGCCCGGCGCACCGCGCCTTCGAGCGCGGCGCCATCGACCGTGACCTTGCCCGCATCGGGCTCGATCAGCCCGCCAAGCAGGTCGGCCAGCGTGCTCTTCCCCGCGCCCGAAGGGCCGATGACCGCAACGATGCCGCGCGCGGGAATCTCGAGGTCTACCCGCTCGAGCGAAGGGTGAGAAGCCCCGGCAAAACGCACGCTTACGCTTTCGAGGCGCAGCGTCCGGTTCAGCACCGGCGCCACTGCCTCATCATCGCCGCCTTCGCGCGCGGCTTCGGCACGCGCGATCAGATCGAGCGCGGCATCGAGCGCCGGGCGGCTGTGCGCGGCGCCGAGCAGGTTTTGCTGAAGTGCCCCGAGCAGCGGTAGCGCGCGCGCGGCAATCGCCACCATCGGCAGCACCTGCACCATGCCAAGGTGCCAGCGGGCCAGCGCCAGCCAGACCAGCAAGGCCAGCAGCGCCGCTCCCCCTGCTTGCAGCGCGAACTGCCCCTTACCGGCGTCGATCAGCCACCGGCGCTGCGCCCGGCGCATCGCGCCGACCTGATCGGCCAATCCATCGATCGCCCTGTCTTCCCGGCCCAGTCCCTTGATCAGGCGCAACGCCCCAAGACTTTCGTCAAGCTGGCCGTGAACCCCGGCGTGGGCCTCGCCGAAACGTTGGCCAAGTTCGCCAGCCCGGCGACGCATCGCATGATATCCCAAGAGCACCGCAGCCCCGGACAGCGCCAGCCCGCCGGCCAACCGCGGCGAAATCGCCAGTGCCGCCAGCCCCAGCCCGGCCAGGGTTGCCGCGCCCGAAGCCGCCTGGAGCAACTGGTTGACGTGATCGCCCACCTGGTCGAGCCGCGCGCCAAGCAGACTGACGGTCCCGGCACGGCGCATGCTCAGCAGGGCGCGCCACTCGGCGCCGATCAGCGCGCGCCAGGCGCGCTGACGCAGTCCATCCACCAGCCGGGCCTCGAACCGAAATGCGGCCAGCGTGCGCGCCTGGACGACCAGCGCGCGAGCTGCCACCAGCGCGACGAACAGCATCAGCAGTACCTCGAGCCGAATCGGCACCCCCAGCGCCGCGAAGAACCGTTCGATCCGACCTCCGGCTGGCGTTCCCAATGCGCCGAGCAGGGGCACCAGCAGCACGGCGCCGATTCCCTCGCTGATTGCGCTCAGCAGCATCAGCGCGCCCACGCCCAGCGCGGTCAGACCGTCGCGCGCGGGCTCGAACAGCCGGGGCCGATTGGCGGCGGCAGGGGTCATGCGTTGCGTCCTTCGACAAAGTTCACATAGCGGGCCAAAGCCACCGCCCGGGTCGCCGCGGCCTCAAGCGGAAGGCGCCGCTCATGCGGGATACTGCTGTCCTCGGGCCAATCCTCCAGCGCGGCGCGAACCTTGTCGAAGTCAAGGATCGAGGCCAGCCGCTCGCTTGCGGCAAGCCGATCGATTTCACCCAGCAGGTCCTTGCGCATGCGGCCCAGCTTGACGTGCCAATCGGCGTTATGAACCCCGTGAGCGGGGTTGATCCGCTGCGGTTCGGGAAGGATCCCCCGGCCCATCTCGCGCGCCAGCCAGCGGGTCTGGCCATCGCGCAGGAACATGGGGGTGGGAAGGCCGAAGCAGAACTCCGCAAAGGGCCGGTAGGCGGTCGGATCGCGCTGGGAGATGCCGTAGATCTGCTCAAACCCGTGCATCAGGTCGCTGTGCTCGCCCATGTCTTCGCCCTGCATGGCGCAGAAATCGTCCCATCGGGCCCGAAGCGCGGAGCGGCGGCGCGGCAGCCCCGCCCTTGCTGCGCGTTCCAGGGCGCCCGATTCGCGAGCAAATCCGGGATTGAGCGGGCTGGCCAGAGCGAAGACATCGGGCATGCCGCGCACCGCGCGCTGCCAGCGGAACAGCGGCTCGGGCAGCAGCGGCATCACGACATTGGTGATGAAACGCCGCCAAAGCGGCCGCTCATCGAATCCGGCATCGCGCAGGGCGAGGTAGAGCTGCCGCCAGCGCCCGGTCAGGAAATACTCAACGAACCCCCAATAGCCCTCGGTGCTGAAGGTGTAGTTGCCGAAATCGCCCATCAGGATGCGGTCGCAGCCATCGCTGCGTGCGGCGCGCCAGAGCGCATGGAATTGCGAGAAATTGGTCTGGTGGATCGCACCCGATCCGGTCGCGAAATGCATCTCGGCCAGCCCCGCGTCGAACCCGCTTCCGGCATTGTCGAAGAAGCGCGCTTCGAGCCGCGGGTACATGGCGGCAAATGCCTCGACCAGCGGGCGCTCGTTGCCGAACTGGCCGGGAAACTCGAATCCGTCCCATTCGGGTTCAACCGTAAAGGTGTAGGATCGCAGCGTCCCATCTGGCGGCAGCTCGGCCAGCGCCTTGGCGGCGACGATCGGCGAATCCAGCCCTCCCGAAAGCATCACCCCAGGGCGTTTACAGCCATGCAGCGCGGCCCGGGTGCCTTCGGACAGCAAGCTGTGCGCGGCTTCCAGGTATTCGCTATCGCTGCGCATGCGCACCTTGGGCAGGGCCCGCAGATCATAGACCAGTCGGCTGGCGCTTTCACCGGGAGTGAATACCACCTCGGTTCCCAGCGGCACCCGTTCGATCCCGACGAACCAGCCCGCCACCGGATCGGAAAAATTGAACAGGCCGTGATCCGCCAATTTGGCTTCGTTGAGCCGCACCGGTAGGCCGGCGGCATGAATTGCGCGGGGCACCGAGGCCGCGATCACCCGCTCCTCGCCAGCGTGGTATTGCAGGGGCGGTGCGCGCAGCGGCGAGCGCACCAGACGCAAGGTCCGGGCCGACCGGTCAAGTTCGATCACGGCGTATTCGCCGATCAGGCGGCGATCGGTGGCGGCGCCCCAGCGCAGACGGGACTTGGCGTAGAGCCGGGCAAGCACGCGCGGATCGGTCCAGTCGGCGCCGAGCTCG
Source organism: Novosphingobium sp. (assembly GCA_024236215.1). GTDB lineage: Bacteria > Pseudomonadota > Alphaproteobacteria > Sphingomonadales > Sphingomonadaceae > Novosphingobium. Next base: position 1,149,670 of record JACKKX010000001.1, on the reverse strand, counting down.
TCAAGTTCGGCAAGCGGGGGATTGTCGAGATGGCCGCTGAACAGGACCGTCAGCGGTCCGACCTCGACCGGGCGCCAGCCAAGCGCCCTGCGCCGCCCAGAGAAGGCCAGAAGTTCGGCAGCCTGAAACTGCTCCGCAGCAAATTGGCCCGAAGCCTTCGCGCTTCCGGCCGCCAGCGCTTGCGCAAAGCCGCCCGGCGAAAGCGCACCCTCGCCCCGGCGCAGCCACTCAATCGCGATCATGGCCCTTCAGCAATCAGGCGCGTGCATGATCGGACGGGCCGCAAGGCTCAGGTACGGTTGTTCGCCCCCTGGCGCGTGCTGGTCGCGCTGCCCGGCCCGACATCGGTCATCTTGCCAAGTCTGGTGAGTTCAGGCTTCTGCCACACCTTGGCCTTGGTTTCGGTCTTGCTGTCCATCGATTCCATTCCTTGAACTGTTAATTCCGCCCGGCGCTTGCGATACCATCTAAACGATTGGATATCCAGAATCAGCTTCTTATCCGAAGCGCACCACCGGGCGGAAAGGGGCGGCAAGCGCGCCAATCAGGATTTCGTCACCGATTTCGGTCCAGGCATGCAGGTCGTCGATCGTTCCGCGATCCTGCTCGGGCAGAGCGGCGATGACCAGCTGGCTGGGGCGGCCGCGCCGCCGCAGCATCCAGTGAAGCGCAACCGCCCGGGGCAGGCACTTGCTGGTTCCGGGCAAGCGCTGGGCGGCACGCTCGATGCTTCGCGCCAGTGTTCGATCGGCCTGGGTGGCCGTGGCCCTATTTGCCTGGCCGACCGGCCGACCCAGCGTGCCGCGCCAGCGCCGCAGCATCGCGGCAGATATCAGCAGCCGGGCCATCACCAGCAGGATGATCGCTTCCAGCACGGACAGGCGCCAGCGCATCAGCCCGCCGCAATCAGCCCGGCAGAAACGAGATCGTTCAGAAAGGCATCGACATCGCGCGCGATATCGTCCGGCTGGGCCGTGTGCTCGAGCGCAAGCTGCGCACAGATCGCGGCGCGATCGCGGGTGCCGTCAAGCAGCTCCCAGATCGCTGCCGCGCTGCCTCTGAGCGAGAAGAAATCCCCGCTCTGCAGGCTCATCATAACCGTTTCGTCGTCAATCGCTGTCTCGACGAAGCTGTCGTGACGTTTGGAAATCGGTCCCGTGAGAGGTGGCGTCATCTTGCTGCTCCGGTCAATTGGTCAACGACGCTCTCTGCCAGATCGAGGCTGGCCCCGAACTGCGCCAGATTGCGCGGGCGCCGCAAACGCCACATCGCGGTGGACCGCGCCAGGCCCGCCTGCGCGGCGAAAAGTCCAGCCCGGTCAGCTCCTTGCGCCGTGCGCCAGAACGCGTCGGTATCGTGGGTATCCTGCAGACGCGCGAAGCGTTCCGCACCGGACAGCCCGATCAACTCCGGTTGCTCGGCATATTCCAGAAAGACCAGCCCGGCCAGCGCGGGGCGCCGAGCGGTTCTGCCCGGGGCGGCAGGGCATAGTGCTTGGGATAGTCCGGTGCCACCTGTTCCTGTCTTTCCAGCCCGGTCAGGGCCAGCGCTTCAGCGGTCAGCTTCAGCCGCTTGTGGCCCGGCAGGCAGACCGGATGATCGGGATCGCCCAGATCGAGCACCAGGGTGTCATCGGCAAAAAGCGCAAAGCCGCGCGCCGCAAGTGCCGCCGCGATGGTCGATTTGCCGCCGCCGCCGGGCGCGGTGAACGCGATCGCCAGCCCGGCGTGCGCGATCGCCGAGGCGTGAAACGGGCGCAGCCCGTTGAGCGCCGCCACGGCGGCATAGACGCTGCCATTGTGCCAAAGTGCGAGCTCGGCGGGATCGATACTGTCCGCAGCCTCGCAAAGCACATGCCCCGCGCCGCGCCGATAGAGAAACCGGACCCCGCTTTCAGCGTGAAGCAGAAAGGCTCCGCCAGCCATGCGGTGCTGTCCCGGCGGCACGGGCACTCCGTCAAGCTCTTCCGGGACCGGTCCGTGCTCAAGCTTGGTCTCGCGCAGCAACATCTGCTGGGAGGGGTGGAGCGGTGCCGGACTCGACATGGCCCTGCCTTGCCGTGGGGCTTGCTGGCGGTCAACCGCCTTTGCGGAGCGGCAAGAGGCCGAGCAACCGTGTGGAAAACGCCTTTGGTCCGGTTGTGAGCACAAGATGTGGTAGGTAACGCCCGGTCGAGGGAGTTTGTTGCACCAGCCATGCCCGTCCCGCTGATTTCACCTTCGATCCTTTCCGCCGACTTTGCCCGGCTCGGCGAGGAAGTGCGCGCGCTTGAGGCGGCAGGGGCGGACTGGATCCACGTCGATGTGATGGACGGGCATTTCGTTCCCAACCTCACCATCGGGCCGATGGTGGTGAAGGCGCTGCGCCCGCACACCAGCCTGCCGCTCGATGTCCATCTGATGATCCAGCCGGTCGATCCCTTCATCCAGGCCTTTGCCGAGGCGGGGGCCGATATCATCACCTTTCATCCCGAGGCAGGGCCGCATTCCCACCGCACGGTCCAGGCGATCAAGGCGCTGGGCAAGCAGGCCGGGGTTTCGCTCAATCCGGCAACCCCCGCCAAGATGCTCGATTACCTCTACGAAGAGGTCGATCTGGTGCTGGTGATGAGCGTCAACCCAGGTTTCGGCGGGCAGAGCTTCATTTCCAGCCAGCTGCGCAAGATCGAGGCGATCCGCAAGGCGATCGACAAGTCCGGGCGCGAAATCCGGCTTCAGGTCGATGGCGGGGTCGATGCCGAAACCGCGCGGCTGTGCGTCGCTGCCGGAGCCGATGTGCTGGTTGCCGGAACCGCGACCTTCCGCGGTGGCAGCGAGCGCTATGCCGCCAATATCGCCGCGCTCAAGGGTCTGGGGTGAGGGATGGTCGATGTACTCGCCTCCTCTCGTAGCCAGATGACTGCGGGCGATGAGGCCGCCGTGGGCGAAGGTGGCGATATGGCGATCCCGCTGGGCGAAGGCGCCGAAGCCGGAGTGAGCGAGGCCGAGGGCTATCCTGCCTATGAGCAACCCGGCGCGCTGGTCGAGCCCGGGCGGGCGCTGGCTCTGGCCGACTTTTCCCCTCCCGCTATCGGGGCGGGCGAGCGGCTGCTGCGGCTGGCCTACCGGATGGGGATTTCCGGATCGACCCTGACCGCTCCATTCCGCAAGCCGGCCAAACCGCGGCTGCTGGCAACGGTTGCCAATCCCCTGCCCGGCAGCCGTGTCGCGGGCACAGCGCTGCGCGCCGGGCATTTCCTGGTCCACGGGGTCAAGGCGCCGATTGCCCAGATCGACTTTGCCGGCGCGGCGCGGATGACCCCACCGCTCGAACGGGTGGTCCATTCCTTCGCCTGGCTGGCCGACCTTGAGGCGAGCGCGCCGCGCGAACAGGCCGCGCCGGTGGCCGAACGGGTGCTGGCAGCCTGGCTGGCGGCCAATCCGAAAATGCCGACGCGGCCGGGCAAGGGGCCGGCCTGGTCCATCGCCAATGCCGGCACACGCGAACTCAACTGGCTGGTTCATGCCCCGCTGATCCTTTCTGGAAGCGACAAGGCGCTGCGGGCGAAGGTGTTGGCAGCGCTCAGCGAAACCGCGCGCTGGCTCGACAAGAATGTCGGCCGGGCTGAAGATCTGCTCGCCGAAGTCGCGGGCTGGTGCGGGATCGTTGCCGCCGGGCTGCTGCTGCCCGAGGGCAAGCCGCGCCGCCTGTTCGGCGAGGCCGGGCTGATCCGCGCGCTGGGCGAGCTGGTCGGTGACGATGGCGGGGTGCTGGCCCGCAGCCCGATGCAGCAGATCGAGGCGATCGCGCTGCTGGTGCGGCTGCGGGCCTGCTACGGCGCGGTGCGGCGCGATCCGCCCCAGGCGCTGGAGGCGATCCTGGCACTGCTGGTCCCGCCCTTGCTAGCGCTGACCCACGGTGATGGCTCGCTGGGTTCTTGGCAGGGCGCCTGGGCGATCGACGCCGCCGATCTTTCAGGCCTGATCGCCGCATCGGGCGTGCGCACCCGGCCGCTGCGCGATGTGCGCCAGTGGGGCTATCAGCGGGTGGTGGCGAACAAGTCGATCCTGCAATTCGATGCCGCCCCGCCGCCGCTGGCCAAACATGCCCGCACTGGCTGCGCCTCGACCCTGGCCTTCGAGCTGAGCCATGCCGGGCAGCGGATCGTGGTCAACTGCGGCGGCGCGGCCTGCGCGGGGGGGCTGGTGCCGGTGCGGCTCGAACAGGGGCTTCGGGCCACCGCGGCGCACAGCACCCTGGTGCTCGACGATGCCAATTCCACCGCCGTACTGATGGGCGGCAGGATCGGCGGCGGGGTGTCCGAGGTCGAGATAGACCGGCGCACCCTGGGCGGAGAGAAGGGCACGGGCGCAACCCGGCTCGAGGCCAGCCACAACGGCTATGCCAGCCGCTATGGCCTGACCCACCGCCGCATCCTGATCCTGCGCGACGATGGCACCGAGCTGCGCGGCGAGGACCTGCTGGTTCCCTCGGGCGGCAAGGGCAAGAATGGCAAGGTCGGTTTCGCGATCCGCTTTCACCTTGGCTTGGGGATCGAGGTGGGGTTGAGCGAGGACGGACAGGGCGCGGGTCTGGCCCTGCCCGACGGCTCCTACTGGCAGTTCCGCAGCGGCGGCGGGCAGGTTTCGATCGAGGAAAGCATCTGGGCCGACGGGCAGGGCCGTCCGCAGCCGATCCAGCAACTGGTGGTCCAGGGGCTGGTTTCGCGCGGCGGCGGCAACTTTGCCTGGCTGCTCAAGAAAATGGGGTAACTTCAAGTGACTGACGTAACGATCCGCCGGGCGCTGCTTTCGGTGTCCGACAAGGCCGGGCTTGCCGATCTGGGCCGGGCCCTCGCCGCGCGCGGGGTTGAGCTTGTTTCGACCGGCGGCACGGCCAAGTCGCTGCGCGACGCCGGGCTGGCGGTGAAGGACATTTCCGAGCTGACCGGCTTTCCCGAGATGATGGACGGACGGGTCAAGACGCTCCACCCCAAGGTCCACGGCGGCCTGCTCGCGGTGCGCGACAATCCCGAACATGCCGCCGCGATGGAAAGCCACGCGATCGGCGCGATCGATCTGGTGGTGGTCAACCTCTATCCCTTCGAGGCGACGGTGATGAAGGGTGCGGACCGCGACGAGATCATCGAGAACATCGATATCGGCGGCCCCTCGATGGTGCGATCGGCGGCCAAGAACCACCGCTATGTCACCATCGTTACCGATCCTGCCGACTATGCCGGTCTGCTGGCGCAACTCGAGGCGAAGGATGGCGCCACTTCCTACGATTTCCGCCGCCTGATGGCCGCGCGCGCCTATGCCGCCACCGCAGCCTACGATGCGATGATCAGCCAGTGGTTCGCCTTTGCCGACCAGCAGCAGCTGTTCCCCGAAACGCTGGCGGTGATGGGAACGCGCTCGCATGAGCTGCGCTATGGCGAAAATCCGCACCAGCGCGCCGTGCTCTACCTGCCCAAGGGGCCGCACGGGCGCGGGATCGCCCAGGCGCGCCAGCTCCAGGGCAAGGAGCTAAGCTACAACAATCTGGCCGATGCCGATGCCGCGCTCGAACTCGCCGCCGAATTCCGCGGCCAGGATCCGGCGGTGGTGATCGTCAAGCACGCCAACCCTTGCGGTGTCGCCCAGGGGGCAAGCCTGCTCGAAGCCTGGCAGGGCGCGCTGGCCTGCGACGATGTTTCGGCCTTTGGCGGGATCGTCGCGGTCAACACCGTGCTCGACGGGCCGACCGCCGAAGCGATCTGCGAGATCTTCACCGAGGTGGTGGTCGCCCCCGATGCCGACGAAGCGGCGATCGCGGCCTTCGCGCGCAAGAAGAACCTGCGGCTGCTGCTCACCGGCGATCTGCCCGATCCGCGCCGGGGCGGGCTGATGGTCAAGCAGATCACCGGTGGGCTGCTAGTGCAGAGCCGTGACAATGGCGCGATTGCTCCCGCCGATCTCAAGGTGGTGACCCACCGCGCGCCGAGCGAGCAGGAGCTCAAGGACTGTCTGTTCGCCTGGACCGTGGCGCGCCACGTCAAGTCCAACGCGATCGTCTATGCTAAGGACGGGATCACCGCCGGGATCGGCGCGGGGCAGATGAACCGCCGCGATTCGAGCCGGATCGCGGCGATGAAGGCGGCCGAGGCGGCGGAAAAGTTCGGCTGGGCCCAGCCCCGCACCGTGGGCAGCGCGGTGGCCTCGGATGCCTTCTTCCCCTTTGCCGACGGGCTGCTCGCCGCGGCTGAAGCCGGGGCCTCGGTGGTGATCCAGCCGGGCGGCTCGATCCGCGACGACGAAGTGATCAAGGCCGCCGACGAGGCCGGGCTGGCGATGGTCTTCACGGGCATGCGCCATTTCCGGCACTGAGCGGCATAACCCGTAGGTCTCGATTCGTCGCAGTTAACCTTCACCTCGGCGCGATCCGGGGCATGGCCTTGTAACGTTCACTTGGCGGTAAGACGAATTTCGGCAGGACGCCAACCATCGAATCGACCACTCATGCAAGCGAATCCTTATGGGCCTGTTCAAACCCGATCTGTTCCGTTCCTTCGCGCTTGGCTTCGTGCTGGGTACCGCCGCGCTGCTGGCGAGCCTGGCCGCCACTTCGGGCAAGGGGCTTGGCAATCAGGTGATCCCGGCGGCCCAGGCGGCGCCGGTCGCACTCGATCAGACCCGCTGAAGCGGGGCCTCACCCTTCTTTTCGGCCTGGCCCTTGTTGCCGGATGCCAGGCGGCGCCGGTTGCCGCGCGTGAAAACGCGGTGCTTGCCCCGGTTCCGGCGCGGGTGGCGAGCGAACCTGCGGGGCTCAAGGTCGCGATCTTCTCGGGCGGGTGCTTCTGGGGGGTCGAGGGCGTGTTCAGCCACGTCAAAGGGGTAACCAGCGCGGTCTCGGGCTACCACGGTGGCAAGGCGGCCACCTCGCAGTACGAGCGGGTTTCGGACGGCAATACCGGCCACGCCGAATCGGTCCGCGTTACCTACGATCCCCGCCTGGTGCGCTACGATCAGCTGTTGCAGGTGTTCTTTTCGGTGATCGCCGATCCCACCACGCTCAACCGCCAGGGGCCGGACAGCGGCACCCAATACCGTTCCGCACTGGTTCCGCTGGGCAAGGAACAGCAAGCCGTCGCCGCGGCCTATCTGGCGCAGATGGGCAAATCGGGGGTGTGGAAATCGAGGATAGTGACCCGGATCGAACCCTACAGCGGCTTTTACCCGGCCGAGGCCTATCATCAGGATTTCATGGCCCGCAATCCGCGCTATCCCTATATCCTGGCCTGGGACGTGCAGAAGGTTGCGGCACTCAAGAAGCTGTTCCCCGCACTCTACCAGGAAGCAATCACGCGCGGCTGATTGCCCCGCCGCGCGGCCAGGCCTATATCGGGTCCATGGCAGGGCATCACCACCACCACGAACCTTCGGGCGCGGGCCTGATCGATGCGGCGCGGCACGAACTGGTCGAGGCCGGAGAACAATGGACCGACATGCGCGGCGAGGTGTTCCACGCACTGGTGGCGCGCGACCGCCCGGCCTCGGCCTATGATATTGCCGAGGATGTGTCGCGGCTGCGCGGCAAGCGCGTGGCGGCGAACAGCGTCTATCGCATCCTCGATCTGTTCGTGAAGACCGACCTTGCCCGGCGGGTGGAAAGCGCCAATGCCTATATCGCCAACCCGCACCCGGGCTGCCGCCACGACTGCATCTTCCTGATCTGCGATTCGTGCGGCAAGGCGATCCACCTTGACGATGACCGGCTGACCGGCGCGCTGGTCGAGGCCGCGAAAAAGGCCGGCTTTGCCGATATCCGCCCTGTGGTGGAGCTGCGCGGTGTTTGCGCCGATTGCAACTGATCGCCAGCGCATTCGACAGCCGCGACGCATCGGTGTAAGGCGCTGGTCATGAGCCACAATCCGGCGACCCCCCTGCTCGATACCGTCGAAGTTCCCTCCGACCTGCGCAAGCTTCCGGCCGGGCAGTTGCGCCAGCTGGCCGATGAGCTGCGCGCCGAAACCATCGCCGCAGTGGGGCAGACCGGCGGGCATCTGGGGTCCGGGCTGGGGGTGGTCGAGCTGACCGTGGCGATCCACTATGTGTTCAACACCCCCGAAGACCGGCTGGTGTGGGATGTCGGCCACCAGGCCTATCCGCACAAGATCATCACCGGGCGGCGCGAACGGATCCGCACTCTGCGCCAGGGCGGGGGGCTTTCGGGTTTCACCAAGCGCAGCGAGAGTGAGTACGATCCGTTCGGAACGGCGCATTCCTCCACCTCGATCTCGGCGGCACTGGGTTTTGCGGTGGCGAACAGGCTGGCGGGCAAGCCAGGTCGCGGGATTGCGGTGATCGGCGACGGCGCGATGAGCGCGGGCATGGCCTATGAGGCGATGAACAATGCCAAACTGGCCGGAAACCGCCTGATCGTTGTGCTCAATGACAACGATATGTCGATCGCCCCGCCGGTGGGCGGGCTTTCGGCCTATCTGGCGCGGCTGGTTTCCTCGCGCCCGTTCCTCTCGCTGCGCGAACTGGCCAAGCGCCTGTCGCGCAAGCTGCCCGAGCCGCTGCATCGCGCCGCCCGCAAGACCGACGAATTCGCGCGCGGCATGGCGATGGGAGGCACCCTGTTCGAGGAACTGGGGTTCTACTATGTCGGTCCGGTCGACGGGCATAACCTCGACCAGCTTATCCCGGTGCTCGAAAACGTGCGCGATGCCGCCGAAGGGCCGTGCCTGATCCATGTTGTGACGCAGAAGGGCAAGGGCTATGCCCCGGCCGAGGCCGCCGAAGACAAGTACCACGGGGTGCAGAAGTTCGACGTCATCACCGGACAGCAGGTGAAGAGCGCGGGCGGGCCGCCCAGCTATACCAATGTCTTTGCTCATGCGCTGATCGCCGAGGCGCAGCGCGACCCCAGCGTCTGCGCGATCACCGCCGCGATGCCCTCGGGCACCGGGCTCGACAAGTTTGCCGAGACCTTTCCCGATCGCAGCTTCGATGTCGGCATTGCCGAACAGCACGCGGTGACCTTCGCCGCCGGGCTGGCGGCCGAGGGGATGCGCCCGTTCTGCGCGATCTATTCCACCTTCCTCCAGCGCGCCTACGATCAGGTGGTGCACGATGTGGCGATCCAGAACCTACCGGTGCGCTTCGCGATCGACCGCGCCGGGCTGGTCGGGGCCGATGGGGCGACCCATGCCGGATCGTTCGACGTCACCTATCTGGCCAGTCTGCCCAACATGGTGGTGATGGCCGCCGCCGACGAGGCCGAGCTGGTCCACATGACCCATACCGCCGCCTGCCACGACAGCGGCCCGATCGCCTTTCGCTATCCGCGCGGCAACGGCACCGGGGTGGAACTGCCGGCCACGCCGCAGCGCCTGGAAATCGGCAAGGGCCGGGTGGTGCGCCACGGCAACAAGGTTGCAATCCTCTCGCTTGGCACGCGGCTGGCCGAGGCGCTGAAAGCCGCCGACCAGCTCGACGCGCGCGGGCTTTCGGCCACCGTTGCCGACCTGCGCTTTGCCAAGCCGCTCGACGAGGAACTGATCCGCCAGCTGATGGCGAGCCACCAGGTGGTGGTGACGGTGGAGGAAGGCAGCATCGGCGGGCTTGGCGCCCATGTCCTGACCATGGCCAGCGACGAGGGGCTGACCGATGCGGGGCTAAAGATCCGCACCCTGCGTCTGCCCGACCTGTTCCAGGATCAGGATTCGCCCGAGAAGCAGTACGACGCGGCCGGGCTCAACGCCCCGCACATCGTCGATTGCGTGTTGAAGGCTTTGCGGCACAATTCAGCCGGGGTGGAAGAAGCGCGGGCTTGAATCAGTAAGCCATGGGTGAGCTCCTTGGCATCCCGGAATGGCTCGCTATCTAGAACCTCATCCCACCCAGCGCCAGATCCCTGCGGGCAAATAGGCCAGCCAGATATGCGCCCAGGTCGCCGCTAGCCACAGCGCCGCGCCGCCGAGCCAGGGTACCGCGCCCACCTGAGTCAGCCCGCCAAGCCGGGGCCAGAACGCGGTCTTTGCTTCCCAGCCGGCCCAGGCCTCGCCCATTGCCACTTCCTTCTTGCGGTCCTGCATGTGCGATCCTGCCAGCGCGAGCAGCGCGATCGCGGCGGTCAGCACCAGCACCCGCGGGGTCGGGGCGACCAGGACATGGGCGGCGGCCCACAGCGCCATCGCCCACATCATCGGATGCCGGGTGATATGGAACACCCCGTGCGGCCCCTTGGCTGCCAGCGCAGCGGCATCGGGGGTGGGTAGCGCGGGGTTGCCCTGGAACGATCCGACCAGCAGCACCCCGGCAAGCAGGGTCAGCGCGCTGGCCATGGTCCAGGCCGGTTCGCCCTGCCCGTCCCACAGCGGCGCGGCAAGGCCGGGCGCGGCGCGAAAGGCCAGCGCCATCCAGCCGAAGCTTGCCAGCGCGACCAGCGAATAGACCGCCTGAAAGCCCTTCTCCCCCACGGCCCGAGTGACCGCCCCCCGCAAGGGGTGCGAGAGCGCGAAATGGGTTCCGACGAACGTGACGGCAGCGGCAACCAGCATGGTCAGGGCGGCATCCATATCAAAACCCTCCTCGTTCGGGCCTGGCAGACCTACCAGTCGTAGGCCTTGGGCAGATCGCTGGTCAGCGGCTTGGCATAGCGGTCCCTCAGCCTGGTCTGGTGATTGCTGAGTGGCTGTTCCACCCCGTCTATGTAGACCTTGAGTACCCCTGAAGTGACCTCGAGCGGATCGCCGTCCCAAATCACCACGTCGCCCGCGTGGCCGGGGCGGAGCGAGCCGAACCGGTCGCCCATGCCGATCGCTTCGGCCGGGCCGGATGAGATCGCGGCAAAGGCCTGGTCCCAGCTCAGCCCGGTCGCTCCTGGCACGCGGGTCAGCGCTACCAGATTGCCGGCATATTGCGGGGCATAGCGTGGCTGATCGAAAAAGGCCCCGAGCGAGACCTTGACCCCCGCCTTTGCCATTCGTCCGACATTCGATTGGGTAGCGCCCAGCTGCTCGAAACGGGCGGGCAGATCGTTGAGCGGGGTCGCCAGCACCGGAACCCCGGCGGCGGCCAGCTCGCCCGCCACCATCCAGCCTTCGGTCGCACCGACGATTACCAACCGGAGCTGCGGAAATTCCGCCCTGAGCGCCAGCGCCATGCGGATATCGGCGGCGCGTTCGACATGGACGAAAAGCGGCTGCCTGCCGGTCACGACCGGCACCAGCGCCTGTGCATCGCTGCGGTTCAGCAGCACATCGTCGCGCCGCGATCCGGCGGGCGCGGCGGCCAGTTCGCGCGCTTCGCCCAGGGCATTGCGCAGCTCGGCCACGGCGGCGATGCGACTGCCGCCCGAAAGCTCCGCCCCGCCTTCGCCAAGCTCGACATACTGGAACGCGCGCGCAGTGGTGACGGCGTTGGGGTCTGCGCCAAGATCGATCACCGCGCCCTGTCCCTCGAAGATCGAAGCGGTCGAAAGCGGGGCGACGGCAGCGCGGGTAACCCCGCCCGCGCGGCTTACCGCGATCGGCTGGGCCAGCGGATTGATCGCCGGAGCGATATCGAGCGCGGCGGAAAAGCGCGCCTTCTTCGCCTCCTCGTCGTTGCTTTCATCGACCGCGCCGACATCGATCAGCCCCAGATCGGTTACCGCGACGACAAGACCAGGCGTAACCCATTTGCCGCCCGCGTCGGTAACCGGGACCCCGGCGGGCACCGATACGCCCGCTCCGGCGGCAACGACCTTGCCGCCGCGCACCACAACGGTTCCGCCCTCGATCGGGGCAGAGCCGTCGCCGATCACGAGGCGAGCGTTGGTGATCGCCATGTCCTGCGCCACGGCGGGCGCGACGGTTGCGGCCAGTAGCGCGGCGAGCGCGCTGGCGAATCTGCGCGGCGCGATCATTTCACGTCTCCTTCACCGCTCTGGCCGAGCTCGAAATCGCTCACCGGGCGCCGCCCGGGGTTTTGCGCATCGAACAGCAGCGCGCCATCGACCCAGACCTTTTCGGGTCGCGAATAGACCGACAGCGGATTACCGTTCCACAGCACCACGTCCGCCGCCTTCCCTTCCGCCAGACTGCCGGTGAGCTTGTCGATCCCGATCGCCTTGGCGGGATTGAGCGTCAGCCAGCGGATCACCTCGGCATCGGGAACGTCGATCCCGATCCGGCGGGCATCGCCCTGGGCCTTGGCCGCTTCCTGGTTGAGCCGCTGGATTCCGTTCTCGTCGTCGGAATGGATCACCACGCAGGCCCCGGCCTTGTAGAGCAGTCCGGCATTCTCGGGGATCGCGTCATAGGCTTCCATCTTGAAGCCCCACCAGTCGGCCCAGACCGCGCTGCAGATGTCGTTTTCCTTGAGCAGATCGCCGATCTTGTAGGCCTCGACCGCGTGGTGGAACATGCTGACCTTGTACCCCGCCTCCCTGGCCATATCGATCACCAGCGCCATTTCCTCGGCCTTGTAGCAGTGATTCTGGATCAGGATCTCACCGTCGAGCACCCCGGCCAGGGTCTCCATCGCCAGATCGCGGCTCTCAAGCTTGCCCTCGTCGCGCTTGCGGCGATATTCCTGGGCCTTGATCCACATCTCGCGGTTGACCGCGAAATTGCCCATCCGGGTGGAAGGCATTCGCCCCTTGGCGCCATAGACCCGCTTGGGGTTCTCGCCGCAGGCCATCTTCAGGCCATAGGGTGCGCCGGGAAACTTCATCCCCTGGATGGTGCGGGCATAGACGTTCTTGAGGGTGACCGAGCGCCCGCCCATCAGATTGCCCGATCCGGGCAGCACCTGCAGCGCGGTAACCCCGCCATTGGCCATGGCGCGGGAAAAGCCCGGATCCTGCGGCCAGACCGAATGTTCGGCCCAGACCTCGGGGGTGGTCGGATCGGTCATCTCGTTGCCGTCGGACTGCGCCTGGACCGCGGGGCTGGCATAGACACCAAGGTGGCTGTGCGCATCGATGATGCCGGGGGTGACGAACTTGCCGCGGCCGTCGATGCGGGTGTAGCCCGCCGGGATCGCCAGATCGGCGCCGCCCACGCCCACCACCTTTCCATCGGCGAACAGCACGGTTCCGCCATCGATCCTGCCCCCCGCACCATCGAACACGGTCGCCCCGACCAGCGCCGTAGGGGCGCCGGGATAGGGCTTGTAGGTGGAAGGATAGGGGTTCTTGTCGAAGTCCCGCGCGGCCTTCACAGCCGCGCTGTCTTCCTTTTTCTTGTCCTTGGCGAGGATTGCGCCGGGGGCGCAAAGGGTAGTGACGAGCGCTGCCGCGCCAGCGATTGAGCGGATCATTCTGCCCATGGTCACTTCACTCCGTGCATCAGTTTCTTGAGCGGCCAGGAAAGCAGCAGCAGCAGGATGCCCAGGCCGATCGAGACATAGCTGATCTTGGTGAACACCCCGACATAGGTCTGCAGGCTGACACCCAGGTTGGTAACCTGACCGCCGACGGTCTCAACGCTCGCCTGACCGGCAACGATCCCTGCGACATACTGCGCCACCGCGATGGAAAGGAACCAGACCCCCATCATCATGCCCACGATCCGGGCGATCGACAGCTTGGTGATCATCGACAGACCGACCGGTGAGATGCACAGCTCGGCCACCGAATGGATCAAGTAGAGCCCGGCCAGCCAGACCATCCCGACCTTGAAGCTCGAATCCGCGAATTGCGAACCCCAGACCAGCAGCAGAAAGCCAAGCCCGACGCCCATCAGCGCGATCCCGAACTTGACCGGGATCGATGGCTCCAGTCCGCGCTTGGCAAGCGCGTTCCAGAGCGCCGAAAATACCGGCGCCAGCGCGACGATGAACAGCGCGTTGAAGATCTGGGTTTGCCCGGCCGGCATCACATAGACGTCCGAGCCACCGAACCCGTTGAGCCGGGCGACATGCATCCCGACCAGCCCGGCAAGCGAGACCGCAGCAAAGCCGACCCCCATCTTGCGGCGCGCTTCGGAGTCCTCGCCATTGGAAAAGAACCACCAGGCCAGCCAGCCGGTGCCGCCGATCAGCGCGGCGAAGAACAAGTAGTAGCTTATGGGAGCTGCGCGGAACATAGCGAACAAGGGCCTGGTCCAGCCGATCTCGAGCACCGTATTGCGCTCGGCGAAGAGCGTCAGCGAAGATCCCGCCTGCTCGAACAGGGTCCAGAATACGGTGTTGAAAACGATCAGGATCATCGCCGCCAGCATCATCTGGAATTCGACCTTGGTTCCGGCCGCGAACGACCAGACCAGGATCGCGGGAACCGCCACCAGGAAGGTCCCGAACATCAGCTTGCCCATGATCGGCAGGCCCATGAAATAGGCGATCACCCCGCCGCCCGAACCGGCTTCGGGCGCGGTGTAGTTCATCAGGTTGGAAAACAGGAAATAGACCAGCGGCAGCGCGAGCAGCGCGCCGCCATAGATCAGCCAATCCTTGCTGGCGTCGGCGCCAGCCGGGCGTTCGCCATAGCCGTCAAGCCGCCCGCCATCGAACTGGAACAGCAGCCAGGAGCAGGTCATGCCCAGCGCGGCGAGCCCGAAACCGGCCCACCAGCCCACAGAATCCGCCAGGATCGGGCAGAAGAACTGCGAGATCAGCGAGCCAAGATTGATCCCCATGTAGAAAATCGTGAAACCGGCGTCGCGGCGGCGGTCTCCGTCGGCATAGAGCGACCCGACGATGGTTGAGATGTTCGGCTTGAAAAAGCCGTTGCCGATCGTCACCAGCCCCAGACCCAGCAGCAGGATCGTCACCAGCGCCGGGTTGCGTTCGCCATCGGACTTGAATTGATCGGGTGCGAGCTTCTTGATCTCGGTTCCATCGGTGCCAAGCAGCGAGACGGTCTTGTCTTCGTTGCCCCTGATCGTCAGGTCCTGCCCGGCGATCGTGACATGGCGTGCTTCGCTTTCGCCCTTGCCGGTGATCGTTACTTCGTATCGCTGCCCCTCGACAGTTGCGAACGGCTTTGCCGCCTCGCCGCCAAAGCAGAGCGTGAAATAACCGATCGCCATCAGGATCGCGCCGAATTTCACGGAACGCTTGGAGCCGAGATAGCGGTCCGCCAGCAGCCCGCCGATCAGCGGGGTAAGGTATACCAGTGCGGTAAAACCGCCATAGAGTCCGGTGCTGGTGGCATCGTTGAAAAGGAAGTGCTTGGCCAGATAGAGCGTCAGGATCGCGCGC
The DNA here is from genome assembly GCA_024236215.1 of Novosphingobium sp. Lineage (GTDB taxonomy): Bacteria > Pseudomonadota > Alphaproteobacteria > Sphingomonadales > Sphingomonadaceae > Novosphingobium. The sequence continues at coordinate 1,134,515 of JACKKX010000001.1, read as the reverse complement.
ATTCCGTAATAGCCAAAGCGTTCCCACATCTCGGTGGTGAACAGCCGCTTCAATTGCGGGGGATGGCCGAACCATTGGCCGCCGCCCGAAGGCCCGGCGCTGATCGCGGTGATGTCGGCGGGAACGGCGCCCGGTTCGGCGGCCGCGTCGTCGATGGTCTGGCTCATGGTGGTGCTTCTCTCCAGAATATCTGTCGTGAAATCCGGACTGCCCCGCGCGCGGATACCGGAATGATCGGGAGAGACTAGCGGCCTTTTCCAAAGGGGAAAGCGCAATATTGCGCACCGGCGCAACAAACGGCACAGGTCATTCCGCTTGCGTGCAGCGCTGTATTATGGCACTGATGCACCATGCCCAACGAAAGCAAGCCCGTCTATCTCAAGCTGCGCGACAAGATCGCGGCCGCGATCATCGAAGGGGTCTATCCCGATGGAGCCATGCTGCCCTCGGTGCGGGCCTTTGCTGCGGACCAGGGTGCCAACCCGCTGACTGTCGCCAAGGCGTACCAGCAGTTCCAGCTCGACGGGCTGGTAGAGGTGCAGCGCGGGGTGGGCATGTTCGTCGCGCGCGGGGCGGCGGAGAAGCTGCGCCGCAGCGAGCGTGAGACGTTCCTGCGCCGCGAATGGCCGGCGATCGCCCGGCGGATCGAACGGCTGGGCATCTCCCCGGCGGAGCTGCTCAACGAAGCGTGAAACTTTGCGCAAGATTGCCGCATAATGTGTTGCTTCGACGACCATTGTCTGGCAATCAAAATGCCGCAGTGCTGCTTGCACCGGGTCGAAAGCTGCGCCGCGCTTTTTTGCCGAAAACAAGGTTCGGGCCGTCGGGCGGCCCGGTGAAAGGCGTGCGATGATCAGATCCGAACTCTTGGCCGTGCTGGCGCGGGAAAATCCCGAATTGCGCATGGAAGAAATTGAAAAGGTGGTTGGCGTCTTTTTTGACGAGATCGCCCAGCGCCTTGCCAATGGCGGGCGGGTCGAACTGCGCGGGTTTGGCGCTTTTTCCACCCGCGCGCGTGAGGCGCGCAAGGGCCGCAACCCGCGCACCGGCGCCGCAGTGGCCGTGCCCGGCAAGCGCGTGCCCTACTTCAAACCCGGCAAGGAAATGCGCGCGCGGCTGAACGCGGATTGATAGTCCCATAAGGTGCGCTCTGGGCATCCGCCCCGAGCTTGATCTTGCAGGCCCGCTTCCGTGTCCCGAAATCGCGAAAACGTCCGGGGGACGTTTTCGTCGAGGCGCCCCAACCCCGCTCATGGTACCCTGTGGGTGGTTGGGCCGCTAGAGCGGGCCGGTGTTGCAAGGCGGGGGTGGATACCCCCGCCGCACTGCCGTATGGCAGAAACAGCGCGGACGTGGCGGAATGGTAGACGCCGGGGACTTAAAATCCCCTGAGCTTTGCTCGTGTGGGTTCGAGTCCCACCGTCCGCACCAGCCAAAATTGCATACAAATCCCTAACTCGCCGTTCAGACTGGCTTAGCGATATCGGGCTATGGCCGGTCTATTCCGTTTAGCGTCATGCGGCGGAATGGAGACCGACCATGGCCCAGGTGCCCTCGCCAACGCCTGCCGAAGAGGCAGCGAACGACGAACTGCGCGCCGCGCCGCGCTATGCGCTGATGCTGCGCGCGGGCAAGCTGATCGCGCCGACCGGCGAATTCCTGTGCATCCTGCGCGATGCCTCCGAAACCGGGGTCAAGGCCAAATTGTTTCACGATCTTCCGGCCGGCGATGGCTTCGAGCTCGAGCTTGGGAATGGGGAGCGCTATCCGGTCGAGGCCGTGTGGCAACGCGAGGGCCATGCCGGGTTTCGCTTTGCTGAGGGTCCGATCGATATCCAGGCACTGGTCGATGAACGGGGGAACTTCCCGCGGCGGCAGATCCGGCTGAAGGTCAACCCCGCTTTGGACGTTCTGGTCCATGCCGGAGGGCTGGCCCGGGCTGGGCGGCTGGTCGATCTTTCGCTCAACGGTGTGGCGATCGAATGCGATCCGCCGCTAGCCTTGCGCCAGCTGGTGCGGGTCGAGGCCGATGGGCTGGGGCGGCTGTTCGGGCGGGTACGCTGGCGGCGCGGCGCGGCCCATGGGGTGATCCTGCAGGAGACCTTCCGGCTCGATCAGCTCGCCGCGCTTGTTGCCCGCTTGCAGCTTGGCGCGCCCGGCAGTGCGAAAGCGGGCGTCGTCGGGGCGAATCCGCTCCCGCGTTAACTACTGGTTAGGCATTTTCCTTCACTCCTGCGGCAACCTTTGAAGCGGGGGCAAAATGTCGGTTGCAGGACTACCGGGTGCGAACAAAAGCGCGCCAAGCCATGAAACAAGCGTCGATGTGGCGATCGTCGGGGCCGGTCCGGCCGGCCTGACCGCCGCCTACCTGCTGACCAAGGCCGGGCTCAGCGTGGCGGTGATCGAAAAGGATCCGCACTATGTCGGCGGGATCAGCCGCACGGTCGAGCATGAGGGCTATCGTTTCGACATCGGCGGGCACCGGTTCTTTTCCAAGAGCCAGCAGGTGGTCGACCTGTGGAACGAGATCCTTCCCGACGATTTCATCCAGCGCCCGCGGATGAGCCGGATCTATTACGAAGGCCGGTTCTATTCCTATCCGCTGCGCGCGTTCGAGGCGCTGTGGAACCTGGGCATCGTGCGTTCCGCGCTGTGCATGGCCAGCTTCGCCAAGGCCAAGCTGCTGCCCAACAAGCGGGTCAAGAGCTTCGAGGACTGGACGGTCAACCAGTTCGGCTGGAAGCTCTATTCGATCTTCTTCAAGACCTATACCGAGAAGGTCTGGGGCATGCCCTGCGACGAGATGAGCGCCGACTGGGCCGCGCAGCGGATCAAGGGCCTCTCGCTGTGGAGCGCGGTGGTCGATGGCCTCAAGCGCAGCCTTGGCCTCAACAAGCGTCCCAACGACGGGATGCAGACCAAGACCCTGCTCGAAACCTTTCGCTATCCACGGCTTGGCCCCGGCATGATGTGGGACGCCGCACGCGACAAGATCCTGGCTACCGGCAAGGGCGCGGTGCTGATGGGCCATGCGCTCAAGCAGCTTGCCAGCGACGGGCAGGGCGGCTGGCGCCTGACCGCCAGCCACGACGGCGGCGAAACGGTGATCCGCGCGGCCCATGCGATCAGCTCGGCGCCGATGCGCGAACTGGCGGCGCGGCTGCACCCGCTGCCGCAGACGGCGTTCAACGCCAAGCAGCTGCGCTACCGCGATTTCCTGACCGTCGCGCTCAAGATCCGGGCCGACGATCTGTTCCCCGACAACTGGATCTATATCCATGACAGCAAGGTCAAGGTCGGGCGGATCCAGAACTTCCGCTCGTGGTCGCCCGAAATGGTGCCCGATCCCTCGGTGGCCTGCGTCGGCCTCGAATATTTCTGTTTCGAGGGCGACGGACTGTGGTCGATGGACGATGCCGAGCTGATCGATCTTGCCACGCGCGAGCTGGCAACCCTCGGGCTGGTCTCGGCCGAGCAGGTGATTGGCGGTGCGGTGGTGCGCCAGGAAAAGGCCTATCCGGTCTATGATGAGGACTATGCCGCGCATGTCGCGGCGATGCGCCAGGAGCTTGAAGCAGCGCATCCAACGCTGCATCTGGTCGGGCGCAACGGCATGCACCGTTACAACAACCAGGACCACGCGATGATGACCGCGATGCTGACGGTGGAAAACATCATCGCCGGTGCACGCGGCTACGATGTCTGGTGCGTCAACGAAGACGCCGAATACCACGAAGCCGGCGACGAGGGCGCGCAGGGTTCGCTTCCCGCCGCGCGGATCCAGCCAAGCGAGGACCAGGCCGCCGCGCTTGCCTCGCTGCGTGAGGTTCCCGAACGCATCGCTGCCGCCAAGCAGCGCGACGCGGCCTGAGCGGAGCGCGCGCAATGGGCAAGCTTCGCCGCCTCGCCGACAAGGTCCTGCTGCGCTACCTTCTGGCCAGCGCGATCGCCCTGGGTGCCGATCTCGGCTCCTTCCTGGCACTGATCGCGCTTGCTGTTCCCGCCACTGCAGCGGCCGCTCTGGGCTATTCGCTGGGGATCGTGGTCCACTGGCTGCTTTCCAGCCGCGCAGTCTTTTCCCAGGGCGTCGCAGCCTCGGGTCCGCAGCGGACCTGGCAAAAGGCGATGTTCGTCGGCTCGGCATTGTTCGGGCTCGCGATCACCACCGTGGTGGTCGGCACAGCCAGCACGCTCGGTACCGATCCGCGGATCGCCAAACTGGTGGCGGTTGTCGTCAGCTTCGCCGCCACCTGGTTGCTGCGCGAACGGGTGATCTTCCGAACCCGGTCGGCGCGATGAATCTGGGCGAGCGCCGCCGCCCGGCCATGACGCGCGACCTCGTCGTGCGCGCCGGGCTGATCTGGCTGGCGGTCTCGGTCATCTTCGTGATCACCCGTTGGCAGGGGATCGCCGCCATGGCGCTGCCCGATGCCGATGATACCCTGCGCATGGTCCAGGTGCGCGATCTGCTTGCCGGGCAGCATTTCTGGGACCTTCATCAATACCGCGTCGATCCGCCGCAAGGGGTGCTCATGCACTGGTCGCGGCTGGTCGATCTGCCGCTGGCCGGGGTGCAACTGGCGCTGCGCCCGCTGCTCGGTCCGGTGCTGGCCGAGCACGCCGCGCTGGTAATCGTCCCGCTGCTCACACTGAGCGCGGCGATCCTGCTGGTCTCGCGGCTCGCCTGGCGGCTGGTCGATCCGGGACTGATCGGCTTTGCCTGTTTGGTTCTTGCGCTGATGACCCCGGTGACCGGGCAGATGCAGCCGCTCAGGATCGATCATCACGGCTGGCAGATCGTCGCCGCGCTCGCCGCGCTCAACGGTCTTGCCGCGCGCGATTCGCGCGTGACCGGGTGGGCCACCGGCGGCGCACTGGCGCTTGGCATGTCGATCAGCCTCGAAATCCTGCCGCTGGCCGCGCTGTTCGGCGGTGTCCTGGCACTGCGCTGGCTGAGGGACCCGCGCTGCGCTGCGGGGTTGGTCCATTTCCTTTTCGCGCTGGCGCTGGTCAGCGCAGCAAGCTTTCTTGCCACCCACGGCCTTGTTGACCTTGCCCAGCATTGCGATGCCATTTCTCCCGCATACCTGGCCGCGCTGGCCGTATTTGCGGTGGGAGCGGGGCTGCTTGCCAAGGCCCGACCCGCCAACCGCTATGCGATCGCCGCCGGGCTGGGTGCCACCGGGCTCGCAGGGCTGGTAGTGCTATTGTGGCTCGCTCCTGCCTGCAAGGCCGGACCCTTCGCCACGCTTGATCCTCTGGTGCACAGCTTCTGGTACGACAATGTCCATGAAGGCATGCCGGTATGGCTGCAAAAGCCCCCGGTGCTGGCGCAGATGGTGGTCCCGCCGCTGCTCGGGCTGATTGGGGCGGCCATGCTGATGCTGCGTTCGCGCGAATGGCTGCGGCAATTCTGGCTTGAATATGTTCTGATCATGGCCGGAACCCTGATCCTGGCGGTGCTGGTAGCGCGCGCTTCGGCCTTCGCCTGTGCCTTTGCCGCGGTGCCGCTGGGCTGGCTGCTGCGCGAATGGTATCGCAAGGCGCAGCGCCTGCGCAGTCCGCTGGCGCGGATCGGCGCGGTTGCGGCAATGGTGCTGGCGGTGATGCCGGGGTTGCCGATGCTGCTGCTTGGGGGTCTGTTTGTCGGAGAGGCAGCAGCGAGCAAGCCCGCGCCGCCGCAACTGGCCTGCGACATCTCCGGTGCCGCTCCCGCGCTCAACCGCTATTCCGCCGCGACGATATTCGCGCCGATCGACATTGGCCCTGTGCTGATCGCCCAAACCCATCACCGGGTGGTTGCCACCGCGCACCACCGCGCTCCGCAAGCACTGCACGATGTGATCGCGGCCTTCATCGCCGATCCCGAGGCCGCGCGGACCTATGTCGAAAAGCACGGTGCACGCTTCGTGCTGATCTGTCCGGGGCTGATTGAGGTTGGCAACTATCGCCAGGCCGCGCCGCATGGACTGATGGCCCGGCTGATAGAAAACCGGGCACCCGCCTGGCTTCGCCCGGTCGCGCTGCCCAGAAATTCGGGGCTGATGCTGTGGGAAGTCGCGCCAGCTCAGCCCGGCACGAAGGCCAGCGCCAGCCCGTTCATGCAATAGCGCAGCCCTGTGGGTTTTGGCCCGTCGCGAAATACGTGACCAAGATGCCCGCCGCAGCGGGTGCAATGGACCTCGGTGCGGGGATAGCCGATATCGAAATCGGTCGAGGTAGCCACGGCACCCGGAAACGGTTTCCAGAAGCTCGGCCAGCCAGTGCCGCTGTCGTACTTGGTCTCCGAGGCGAACAGCCGGTTGCCGTCGGCGGCGCAGATGAAGGTGCCCTTGCGATGTTCGTTCAGTAGCGGCGAGGTAAAGGGCCGCTCGGTGCCCTTCTCGCGCAGGATGTGAAACGCCGCCGGACCCAGCCGCTTGCGCCACTCGGTGTCGCTGAAGCTCACCGGATAGGAATGGGCCTCGGCCGTGCCGCTGCCGCAGGCGGCCAGCGCACCCATCGCCGCACCGGCGCCCAGCCAGCGCAGCAGGTTTCGGCGGTCGAGCGAATTGTCAGCGTTCATCGGCACTCTCCCGGCAAGACGGCAAAGGCGGATCCCTGCGGACCCGCCTTGCCTATTCGGACGGGTTGTCCGCCTGGTTACTAGAACTTGCTGAGGGTGACTTCCATCTTGCGGAAACCGTGGACGAAGTTAGCCCGCACCCGCTCGACCGCGCCGGTGACGTTCACCCGCATGCGCCGCGCGTGCATCTCTTCCATCAGGATCTTGAGCTGCAGTTCGGCGAGGCGCGCACCCACGCAGCGGTGGATGCCATAGCCGAAGGAAAGGTGCCGCCGGGCGTTCTCGCGGGTGACGATCAGCTTGTCGGCATCCTCGAACACCTCTTCGTCGCGATTGGCCGAGATGTACCACAGGATCAGCTTGTCGCCTTTCCTGATCTGGTTGCCGAACAGGTCGGCATCGGCTGTCGCGGTGCGGCGCATGTGGGCCAGCGGGGTCTGATAGCGGATGCATTCCTGCACCGTGTTGGGGATCACCGAGGCGTCGCCCTCGAAAATCGCGCGCTGGTCGGGAAACTTGTCGAGCGCGTGGACGATGCCCGACATGGTGTTGCGGGTGGTATCATTGCCGCCCACGATCAGCAGGATCAGGTTGCCCATGAATTCCTGCGGGCTCATCTGGTTCATCGCATCGGAATGGATCATCATCGAGATCAGATCGCGGCTGGGCGCTGCGCCCATCCGCTGCATCCACAGCGTCTGGAAATAGCGCGCCATCTCGCCAAGGATTTCCCAGCGCGTCTCGTTGAGTTCGCGCGCGAAGCTCAATTCCACATCGCCCGCCCAGTCCGACCAGAAGGTCAGCAGGCGGCGGTCCTCCCAGGGAAACCCGAACAGGATCGCCAACATGCCCGTAGTCAGCTCGATCGAAACCTTGTCGACCCAGTCGAACTGCTCGCCCCAGGGGAGCGAATCGAGCGTGGCGGCGGTGCGCATCCGCACTTCGGCGGCCATCTTTTCGATCTCGGCGGGCGTGAATGCCGGTGCGACAGTGCGGCGTTGGCCGGTATGCTCGGGCCGGTCCATGGCGATGAACATCGGCAGACGGCGCTCGGCAATCTGCTCCGGCGTTACATCGACCGGTGGCTCGGTGATCGTGATTCCGCCATGTTCCCACGACGATGAGAACAGCTCGGGCAGCGCCTCGACGTGCTGGATCGTCTTGATCGTGGTTACGTTCCAGTAGGGTCCGTAGGGCGAATCCTTGACGAAATTGACCGGCGCCTTGGCTCGCATCTCGGCAAAGATCGGCTGCCAGCGGTCTTCGACATAGATGTCCGAGCGCGACACGTCCCAGGGATCGCTATGCGTCGGCATCTCGTGCTGGTGAGTCTTGAGCCATTCCTCGAACGCCTCGTTGGCGATGGGGGAGCTGCGATAGGTAAAGGGCTGGTCGGCAATCGGCTGGGTGGCCATGGGGTTCTCTCCGGCACGGACTCTGACGGCGGTGCGTTGCGCTTTGGGACTTATCCGGTCGAACTTACCGAAATGTCAATAGCGTCTCGGCGGGGTGCGGCGCCAGCAAGTCAGGCCGAGGCTCGCCGCAGCCAGCCGCGTTTCGCTCCGCCGCGCGCGGGCCCGCTTTTCATCACCCGCGTCTTAAACAGCGCTGCTCCGACCCGCACCAGCACGGCCACGCAAACCAGCTGCCAGCCGATCGCCAACAGGTGCGGGGTCAAGCTGGGGCTTTGCGCCGCGCGCGCCAGCATGGCGAAGGGTGACGAGAACGGCACCACCATCGCCGCAGTTTCCACCCAGGTGCCCGGCTGGGCCATGGCATAGGAGGCGAAGAAGAAGTTGAGCAGCTGGAGCATGGTCACCGGCATCGACAGCGTCTGCACTTCGCGCACGGTGCTGGCCATCGAACCGATCGCCAGGAAGATCGAGCCGAGCAACAGGTATCCCATCGAGAAATAGATCACGCCCAGCCCGAAGAAGGCCGGCCAGCCCACTGCCGGGGCCGGGTAGTCGGCCAGGCTGTGTCCGGCGGTCAGCCACACTGCTCCCCCCATCATGCCCCAGACCGAAATGCCCACCCAGCTGACCGCCAGCATGGCGAACAGCTTGCCCAGGAACACCGCGTCCATCGGGATCGCGGCGGCCAGCACCTCGATGATCTTGTTGCTCTTTTCCTCGACCAGGTTTGACAGCACCATGCCCGCGAGCAGCATGGTCAGCAGGAACAGCACCGTCTGGCCGAGCTGGGCGGTGACCACGCGGCTGTGGGTCCGATCGGCCGCGGTGCTGGCGGCGATCCCGGCCAGGGTAACCCCTGGATAGGCCGAAGGCGCGGAATTGCGAGCCTCTGCGGCCAGCAACGCCACCCGGCCCTGCCATCCGGCGATACGTTCTGCGGGGCCGGTCAGGACCGGATGATCGGGGCTGCCGGTAACGATCGCGGCCAGGTTGGCGCGGTCGGCCTTCATCGCCTGGGCGGCGTCGAACGGTTCGCCGGGTTTCAGCTCCTGCACCACCACCAGCACCGGCAAGGAGGCGCCAAGCTGCGGGGATAGCCGCTGGTGCGCCGCCTTCATTGCCGCGACATCGTGGGCGGACATGGCGATGCCCAGTTCGGGCCGGTCGGTGCTGTCCTGCACCTTCTGGCCAATTCCGCCCGCCAGCCCGCCGACCAGAATCGGAAACAGCGGGCCGAGCAGGAAGAAGAAGAAGCTGCGCGAAAACAGGATCGCGGTGAAATCGCGGCGGGCGATGATGAAGGCGGCGGCCAGGGTGGAAAGCCGGCCGGAACGGGCGGGCTGGGTCATCGGCGGGCCTCCTCATCGGGGGATTCTTCCAGTGCGCGGGCGGCGGCCTCACCGGCGATGGCGACAAAGGCGTCGTGCAGTCCGGCGCGCTCGATCGACAGCGAAAGGATTCCCGCTTCGCCTTCGATCAGCGCGCGCAGCAGCGGTTCGACCCCGCTTTCGGGCAGTGAGAAGAACCAGAACGCGCCCTCGCGGCGGGCATCGGCGGGCAAGGCTTGGCGCCACGGGCCGTCACCGGCGCGGGTTTCGAGCCGCACTTGCGGGCGGATCCGGTCACGCGCCACGTCAACCGGCCCGGCGAAGGGCACCTTGCCCCCGGCGATGATCGCCACCTCGTCGCACAGTCGCTCGGCGTGGGCGATGACGTGGGTGGAGAAAATCACCGTGGTGCCCTTGGCCGCAAGCGCGCGGATCATCCTCTCGAGCTTGCCCTGGTTGAGTGCGTCGAGGCCGGAAAAGGGTTCGTCGAACACCACCAGCCTGGGTTCGTGGACCAGTGTGCCGAGCAACTGCACTTGCTGTGCCATGCCCTTGGAAAGCTGGCGAATTTGCCGATCGGTGGCATAGCCCAGACCATGCTCCTCAAGCAGCGCACGGCCGCGTTCGCGCCCTTCCTTCAGTGGCAAGCCCCGCAGGGCGCCCAGAAAGGCGATCGCCTCATAGGCCTTCATCGAAGGGTAGAGCCCGCGCTCCTCGGGCAGATAGCCGATTGCGTGGGCTACTTCGTGCGGACGGTCATGGCCCAGAACGCGGCGCACCCCGGCGTCGGGATCGATGATCCCCAGCAGCATCCTGAGCGTGGTGGTCTTGCCCGCGCCGTTGGGGCCGAGAATGCCGTAGATCGCGCCTTCGGGGACCATCAGATCGACCCCGTCGACGGCGGTAAAGCCATCGAAACGCTTGATAATCCCGCGCGCCTCGATCGCCAAGGGCCGGCCCGCTTCAACGGCCGCGTTGCTCCCCATCTGCCATTCCCCTAGCTTCATGGTTTGCGGCGATAATGCCGAGGGCGTGAACGGGAGCAACAGGAAGTTTGGTTAACGCAGCCGAAACCGCGAATATCAAGCAAGCTCTTGCCGCAAAAGCGAAAGAGCTGGGCTTTGCGGCCTGTGGGATTGCTCCGGCGGGCGAAGACCCGCTGGCCGCGCGGCGGCTCGAGCAATGGCTTGAAGCGGGAAACCACGGCGAAATGGCCTGGATGGCCGATCGCTTGCACCATCGCCGCAGCCCCGAGGGGCTGTGGGCCGAGGCGCGCAGCGTGATCGCGCTGGGGATGAGCTACGCACCTTCAAATGGTACACAAGTGGCACACAAGGCTGCCCAAAGGGGGCAGATCTCGGTCTATGCCCAGGGACGGGACTATCACGACACGGTCAAGAAGGCGCTCAAGGCGCTGGCCCGCTGGCTGGTCGAGGAGAGCGCCCGGCGCGGGCTGGACGAGGTGGGGGTCAAGGTCTTCGTCGATACCGCCCCGGTGATGGAAAAGCCGCTGAGCCAGGCCGCCGGGCTGGGCTGGCAGGGCAAGCATACCAACCTGGTTTCGCGCGGGCACGGCTCATGGCTGTTCCTCGGTGCGATCTATACCACGCTGGCGCTTGAACCCGGTGTGCCCGGCGAGGACCACTGCGGTTCCTGCAATGCCTGCCAGACCGCCTGCCCGACCCAGGCCTTTCCCGCCCCCTACCGGCTCGATGCACGGCGCTGCATCTCCTATCTGACGATCGAGCTCAAAGGCGCAGTGCCGCCCGAGTTGCGCAAGGCGCTGGGCAACCGGATCTATGGCTGCGACGATTGCCTGGCGGTCTGCCCGTGGAACAAGTTTGCCGATGCCGCGGCGGCCAACCGCGCCTTCCTGCCCCGCGCCGAGCTGGTTGCGCCGCGGCTGGCGGAGCTGCTGGCGCTCGACGATGCAGGCTTCCGGCGGCTGTTTTCCGGTTCGCCGATCAAGCGGATCGGGCGCGACCGGATGGTACGCAATTGCCTCTACGCTGCCGGTAACAGCGGCGATGCCAGCCTGATCCCGGCGGTGCGCGCGCTGCTGGCCGATCCCGACCCGGTGGTGGCCGAAGCCGCCGCCTGGGCCATGGATCAGCTAGCGTCCTAGAAGGTTGCGCGCCTGGCTGGCGAGCTGGGCGAGCATTGCCGGGGCGACCGGCATCGCGCCCTGCGCGCGGGCGACCGTGGCGCGGAATTGGGCGATCGTGGGTCCATGCGCCCCGGTCCAGGTTTCGACCGCCTTTTCCGGCTCGCCCTTGGCTCCCATGGTGCGGCGCAGGAAATCGAGCCGCATGTGCTGGAAATCGCGCGCGAGGCCGTTGACCAGCAAGCGCTCCCACGGATCGGAGGGGTTCATCCGCGCCGCAGTCATTTGCGCCCAATCCAGACCCAGCTCGGTGCCAAGCGCGGTAAAGGCGCGGGTAATCGCCAGCGGCGAACGTTTGCTCTCGCGCGCCAGCCGGGCGATCCCGACCGAGCCGTCGAGATCGAACAGCCGCGCCACCATCAGCGCCCCGGCCTCTGGCGCGCCCGCTGCTTCGAGCTCGGCCAGCATGCGCTGCGATTGGGCCAGAGCTTCGCCGGCCAGCAGGCCCGCACCTTCGGCGGTCAGGGTCTTCACCCCGCTTTCAAGCTCGGCGACCAGCCGGGTCGGCTCGGTCGCACCGCCGCCGATCCGCAGCACGTCGGCCATGTGATCGGCCATCGCCGATGCCGCCCGTGCGAACAGCAAGACCCGCGCGCCCTCGGGCATCGCTGCGGTTTCGAGCGCGCTCCACACCGCGTCCATGGCGAACAGCCGCTCGACCGCGACAAAGGCCGCCGTCACCTGGGCCAGGCTGGCGCCTTCCTCTTCGGCCAGCTCGAAGGGGTGGATCAGCCCGAGCCGGTTGATCATCCGGTTGGCAAGCCGGGTGGCAACGATCTCGCGCCGCAGCCGGTGATCGAGAATCTCGTGCCGGAATTTGACCCGCATCGGTTCGGGGAACTTGCCCAGAAGCTCGTCGGCCAGCCCCGGATCGTCCACCACATCGGAAGCCTCTAGCGCCTCCTGCAGCACCAGCTTGGTGCTGGAAAGCAGCACCGCCAGCTCGGGCCGGGTCAGTCCGTGCCCGTCGGCGGCGCGGCGCGCCAGCACATCGCCCGCGGCCAGTCCTTCGGTCTTGCGATCAAGATTGCCGCCAGCCTCAAGCATGTCGATCAGGCGCAGATGCGACGGGCTGGCCTGGGGCCCGCCGGCCTGGGCGATCGACAGCGCCAGGGCCTGAAGCCGGTTGTCCTCGAGCACGATTTCACCGACTTCGTCGGTCATCGCCGCCAGCAGTTTGACCCGCGCCGGTTCGGTCAGCCGCCCGGCGCGCTTGGCCCCGGCCAGCGCGATCTTGATGTTGACCTCGTTGTCGCTGCAATCGACCCCGGCCGAATTGTCGATGAAATCGGTGTTGATCCGCCCACCGCTCAGCGCGAACTCGATCCGTCCCGCCTGGGTGCAGCCCAGGTTGGCGCCTTCGCCCACCACTTTGACGCGCAGGTCCGCGCCATCGATGCGCAGCGCATCGTTGGCCGGATCGCCCACCTCGACGTTGTTTTCGTGCGCGGCTTTCACATAGGTGCCGATCCCGCCGAACCACAACAGGTCGATCTCGGCCTTGAGGATCGCGGTGATCAGGCTGTCGGGATCGAGCGTTTCGGCTTCGATCCCCAGCATGGCCCGGACCGGCTCGCTGAGCGGAATTTCCTTGAGGCTGCGGGCGAAGACCCCGCCACCCTTCGAGATCAGCTTCTTGTCGTAATCGTCCCAGCTCGAACGCGGCAGGGCGAACATCCGCGCGCGTTCGGCCCAACTTTTCGCCGGATCGGGATCGGGGTCGAGGAAGATGTGGCGATGATCGAAGGCGGCGACCAGCTTGATCGCCTTGGACAACAACATGCCGTTGCCGAACACGTCGCCCGACATGTCGCCGCAGCCCGCCACGCGCACCGGGTCTTTCTGAACGTCGATCCCCATTTCGAGGAAGTGGCGCTGCACCGAAAGCCAGGCGCCCTTGGCGGTGATCCCCATCGCCTTGTGGTCATAGCCCTTGGAGCCGCCGCTGGCGAAGGCATCGTCGAGCCAGAAATCGCGTTCTTCGGCCAGGGCATTGGCGGTGTCGGAAAAGGTTGCGGTGCCCTTGTCTGCGGCGACCACGAAATAGGGGTCCTCGCCGTCGCGGATCGTCACCTTGGGCGGATGGACCACCTTTGCGTTGACGATATTGTCGGTAATAGAAAGCAGGGTGCGGATGAACAGCTTGTAGCTTTCCTTGCCCTCGGCCAGCCAGCCATCGCGATCCCGCGCGGGATCGGGAAGCTGTTTGGGATAGAACCCGCCCTTGGCGCCCGTAGGCACGATCACCGCGTTCTTGACCCGCTGGGCCTTCATCAGCCCGAGCACCTCGGTGCGGAAATCGTCGCGCCGGTCGGACCAGCGAAGCCCGCCGCGCGCCACCGGCCCGGCGCGCAGGTGGATGCCCTCAACCCGGCGCGAATAGACGAAAATCTCGCGCCAGGGCAGCGGCTTGGGCAGCCCCGGAACCAGATGCGAATCGAGCTTGAAGGCCAGCGCCTCCGCCCCGGCCGGAGCAAAGGCGTTGGTGCGCAGCATCGCCTCGACCAGCGCGCGGAACTGGCGCAGCAGACGGTCGTCGTTGATTGCCGATACCTTGGCCAGGCCATCGCGGATCGCGTCCTGCGCTTCGGTTTCGGCCTGGCCGCGATCGCCCTTGAATGCGGGATCGTGGCGCGCGGCGAACAACGCCAGAAGCGCGCGGGTAACCTCGGGCGCGTTCTGCAGCGCATCGACCGCGGTCGGCACAGAATAGTTGAGCCCGGCCTGGCGCAGATAGCGATACCAGGCGCGCAGCAGGTTGGCCCCGCGCGCGGACAGCGATACGGCGGTAATCAGGCGGTTGAAGGGATCGTCTTCGGCCGCGCCGTTGAGCACATCGGCAATCGCGCCCTCGATCGCGTCGGCGCGGGTCAGCATGGTCACCCCGTCAAGCCCGGCGGGCAGCGCGATGCGGAAATCGTGGATCGTGCCGATCCGGCCCTGGTCAAGGCTGGTCGGATCGTCCTCGACCACCCGGAAGCCGAAGTTTTCCAGCGCCGGGACCACATCGGACAGGGTGAGCGATCCGCCCAATTGATAGAGCTTCAGCCGCAAGGTGTCCGCTGCATCGCCGGACAGCGCGTGGAGCCGCGCGCCCCGGCGCGGACCGGCCTCGCCCTCACCGGCCAGGCCGCGCAGCCGGGCAATGTCGCGCGCGGCCTCAGCGGCGCCATAGGCGTTGCGGTATTCGAGCGGGAATGCCTCGGCATAGCGCGCCGCGATCGCTGCCGCGCGCCCGGCATCGGCCTCGTGGGAGGCGATCTCGGCCTCGACCGCTTCGCTCCAGCCGCGCATCATCGCTTTCAGCCGCGCGTCAAGCTCGGCCTCGTCGGGCAGACGGGCGACCTCGGGCAGGTCAAGCACCAGGCGCACCACTGCCAGGTTGCCCTCGATCTGGGTTGCCCAGTCAAGCACCGGGGCATGAGCGGCATCGACCAGCATCTGCGCGATCTGCAGGCGGGTACCGGTCGACATCAGGTCGCGCGGAACCCAGGCAAAGGCAAACAGGTGGCGCATCAAGGGCGCGGGAACCAGCGCCAGCTTGGGGCGCGGGCGGTCGATCAGGCTCATCGTCGCGGTGGCGATGCGCTCAACCTCGGCGTCCGAAAAGCACGCCAGGATATCGTTGGGCAGCGCGGTCAGCGCGTGAACCAGCGCCTTGCCGGCGTGACCCTGGGCCGAATAGCCGAAGCGGGCCGTCATATCGGCCAGCTGCGCGCGCAGCCGCGGAACCTGCGCGGGGGGAGCGGCCAGCGCGGCGCTGGTCCATAGCCCGGCGTGGACCGAAAGCGCCACCACCCGGCCGTTTTCGCGGCGGGGCAGGATGAACAGATCGAGCGGGGCATGGCGGTGAACCAGGCTCGACTGATTGGATTTGACCACCAAGGGCACCCGCGCCCCGCCGGTTTCGAACCAGGCGAAGGCGCGTTCATAAGAAACGGGGCCAAGCAGGGCCTTGGTGCTGGCCCGGCAGACCCCCAGGGCGCCGTGCTGGCTGCCGTCGCGCTGGCGCACCACATGGCCCAGCTGGGTC
Source organism: Novosphingobium sp. (assembly GCA_024236215.1). Classification (GTDB taxonomy): domain Bacteria; phylum Pseudomonadota; class Alphaproteobacteria; order Sphingomonadales; family Sphingomonadaceae; genus Novosphingobium. Next base: position 1,119,010 of record JACKKX010000001.1, on the reverse strand, counting down.
AGCATCCCTTCCTTGAACCAGCGCAGCAGCGCCGCGCCCTCGCCATCGGGGCAGGCATCGGCGTCGGCGGCCATCGCCGTCTGCATCGCGGGCCAGTCGGCCACGGCAGCGCGGACATCGCCCAGCGTGGCCTTGAGTGCCTGCTCGAGCGCGCGGCGCTGGCGTGCATCGCCGCGCTGGGTTTCGAGATAGACCATCGATTCGCGCCGTTCGCCCGCGGCCTGGCCTTCGGGCAGGGCCTCGATCGCGCCCTTGGCGTCGCGGCGCACTGCCAGCACCGGGTGGACCAGCCGGTCGATCGCCAGGCCCTGGGCCGCCACCGTGGTAGCGATCGAATCGACCAGGAACGGCATATCGTCGTTGATCACCGCGATGCGCATGAAGCGCCGCCCCGATGCGGGAGAGACCGTCTCGATCGCCAGCGCCGGTTCGCCCGGCTTGCGGCTTGCGGCGGCGGCGAGGACGAAGGCGGCCGCCTCGGCTAGCCCCTCGGCACCGAAGGGCGCATCGCCGGGCAGCAGGTCGGCGGCCAGGCGCCGGGCAAGGGCCTCGCGAAGGGCGGAATTCGACGTCATTGCCTGTGCTCCTGGAGCGGTCGGGGCCGCCCGTTTCCTGCCTGTTATTTTATTGCCAACTTACGTAGCAATTTTGCGCATCTTACTTTCAACAAGTCTCCACTGCAACCAGTTTGCCCCTAGGGAATTGAGCTTAACTCAGCACTTCAACTGTTAATTCCAGCGAATGGCGCCGGGCGGCCGGATCGAAGGTTGCGCCCGAGACGATGATCTCGTCCGCCCCGGTGCGTTCGACAAAGCGGGCGATGGCTTCACGCACGCTCGACGGCGCTCCGATCGCGCTGGCCTGGCGGACATGTTCGAGCATGGCGAGCAGCGAGGGGGACAGGCTTTCGCGGTAGCCCGGCACCGGGGGCCTGAGCTTGCCGGGATTGCCGCTGCGCAGCGCGACGAAGCTCTGGTCCATCGATGAGGCAAGCAGCACGGCCTCGGCATCGGTTTCGGCGCAGATCACGTTCATCGCCGCCATCACCCGCGGCTGTTCGAGCCAGCGCGAGGGCTGGAACCGCTCGCGGTAGACCCTCAGCGCCTGATCGAGATGATCGGGCGCGAAGTGCGAGGCAAAGGCATAGGGCATGCCCAGCGCTGCGGCGAGCTGCGCGCCGAACAGGCTCGATCCCAGCATCCAGAACTCGATCGCTGCCCCGAAGCCGGGGGTGGCGCGTATCGCCAGCTCGGGCTCGCCGGTAATCAGCGCGCGCAGCTCGACCACATCCTGCGGGAAATATTCCGAGACCCGCGCCAGATCGCGGCGCAGCGCCTGGGCAATGCGCAGGTCGGCGCCCGGGGCGCGGCCCAGCCCCAGATCGACCCGCCCGGGAAACAGCGCATCGAGCGTGCCGAACTGCTCGGCGATCACGAAGGGGTTGTGGTTGGGCAGCATGATCCCGCCCGCGCCGATCCGGATCGCGGTGGTGGCATGGCCGATATGGGCCAGCGTCACCGCGGTCGCCCCGCCGGCGATCCCTTCCATGGCGTGGTGTTCGGCCACCCAGAAGCGCTTGTATCCTGCCTTTTCGGCAGCGGCCGCGAGCAGTGCGGCTTCGCTGAGCGCCTCGCCCACGCTGCCGCCTTCGCGCACCGGGACAAGGTCGAGAACGGAAAGGTCGATCACCGGGGCGATGGTGCGTCCGCAGGGCCCAGCTGGTCAAGATAGCCTTGCGCGGTTTTCGCCGCCTCGCTTCCGGGCGCGGCGGCGATCACCGATTGCCAGCTTTGCCGCGCTGCCGCCTCGCGCCCGGAAAGCACCGCGATCACGCCCGCCTCCAGCCCGATCTCGGGATCGCGGGGATCGATTTCGGCGGCGCGTTCGATTTGCGACTGGGCCTCGGCCAGTCTGCCTTCGCGGCGCGCGAGCGTGGCCGAAAGCAGCCAGGCCTGCGGATTGCCGGGGGACTTTTCGCGCGCCTCGGCCAGCGCGGCGGCGGCCTCCGCCGGGCGCTCCAGTTCGACCAGCGCGCGGGCACGGTCAATCGCGATCTCCCCCGCTTGCGCCGGATCCGCGGCGTCGAGCGCATCGCTGCGGGCGACATCCAGCAAGGCCAGCGCGGCCGCGGCCCGATCCGCCGCCAGCGCGGCATTGCCGGCCATTGCTCCGCGCATTGCGCGCAGCGAACGCTCCGAAACCGGGGTATCGTCGCGCGCGGCGATGAAGCTCTCTTCGGCCTCGCTCCACTGTCCTTTTCGCGATTGGGCCACGCCCAGGCATTGCTCCGCCTCGGCCCGCAGCGCCCCGGTTTCCGAAGCGCGCCAGATCAGTGCCAGGTCGATAGCCCCTGCAGGATCGCTCTTCGCCTGGGCCAGACACCGCGCCAGGCGGGTTGGTTCAGGGGCGGATTGCTGCTGGCGATGATGGATTTCAACCGGGGCCTGGGGCAAGGCCGTGCCCGGGCCGACCTGGGCGAGCAGGGGGACAAGAACGGAAAATATCATGGCAACTCCGCGATCGATCGCAGCAGCAAAGCGATATCGCTGTCGCGGCTGAGGCGATGGTCGCCGTCCTTGACCAGCGTCACCTGCACATCGGCTGAACGCAGCGCCCCGGCCAGCCGGAGCGACAGCTCCCACGGCACATCGGGATCGGCCTGCCCGTGGAGCAAACGCACCGGGCAGTCGATTGCGATTTCGCCCTCCAGCAACCGGTTGGCCTGCCCATCGGCCCAGAATGCGGTGTGCATCGGGGTCGGCTCGGGGCCGTATGGGTTGGGATCGAACACCGTTTCGCCCGCCACCAGCCGCGCCTTGTCTGCCTGGGAGCGGCCCCATTCGGTGAAATCGGGGGCGGAGGCGATCCCCATCAGAGCGGCAACCCGATCGGGAATGGCCAGCGCGATCAGCAGCATCAGCCATCCGCCCATCGACGATCCGATCAACACCACCGGAGCGGTGCACTGCGCCGCGATCAGCGCCAGCGCCTCGTCGCGCCAGCGGCTGAGCGTGCCTTCGCCGAACTGGCCGGAGCTTTCCCCGCAGCCCGAATAGTCAAGCAGCAGACATTCGCGTCCCTGCTCCGCCGCCCAGTCGAACACCGCCGTGGCCTTGCCGCCGGCCATGTCGGACATGTAGCCGGGCAGGAAGACCAGTGCCGGCCCGGTTCCGGCGGCATGGCGAAAGGCGATCCGCCGCCCATCGGGCAGCCGATGATACCGCAGATCGCTCACAATGCCTTGCGCATCGCCTGGCAGCGCGGTTCCCACGGTGCGGCCGCTTCCAGTTCGGCGGAGAGCGCCAGCAGCCCGGCTTCGTCACCGACCCGTCCGACCAGCTGCACCCCCACCGGCAGACCATCCGCGCTCCAGTGCAGCGGCAGGCTGATCGCGGGCTGCCCGGTACCGTTCTGCAGCGCGGTGAAAGGGACATAGTCGATCATCGGCGCGAAGGCCTCGACCGGGTTGGCATTGCCGAAATCGATCAGCCCGTTGGGGATCGGCGGCGTGCCCAGCACCGGGGTGATCCACACATCGTAGGTCTGGTGCCAGGCCGCCACCGCGCGTCCGCAGGCCTGAAGCGCGGCCTGCGCGCCCAGGACCTGCGCCCCGGTCACTGCCTGTCCGGCGTGATACAGGCCGAAGGTCAGCCCCTCGAGATTGCCCAGCGAGGGGGTCTGGCCGGTCAGCTGGCAGATATGGTCGATCTGCATCGCCAGCCCTGCGGTCCACAGCGCCATGAACGGGACGATCAGCTGGTCCTGGTCGATCGGCGGGCTGGCTTCCTCGACATGATGGCCCAGGCTTTCGCACAGGCTGGCGGCGGCCTCGGCAGCGGCCACGCACTCGCCGTGGAGCGGTTGCCCGTTGAGCTTGGTCCTGGCAAAGCCGATTCGCAGCCGCTTGCCCTTGCCTTCGAGCGCGGCGGCAAAGCTGGCCGGGTCGGGCGGCGCGGCATAGGGATCGCCAAGGCCGGGGCCGTGAGTGCAATCGAGCATCCGCGCCGCGTCGCGCACCGAATGGCACACCACGTGTTCCATCACCAGCCCGCCCATCACATCACCCAGCATCGGCCCCAGCGGGTTGCGTGCCCGCGTCGGCTTGAGGCCAACCAGACCGCAGGCCGAAGCCGGAATGCGGATCGATCCGCCGCCATCGTTGGCATGGGCCACGGGAACCATCCCCGCCGCCACCGCGCAGGCCGATCCGCCCGAAGAGCCACCGGTCGAATGCGCCGTGTTCCAGGGGTTTTTCGCCGGGCCGTAGAGCGCCGGCTCGGTGGTGCCGACCAGTCCGAATTCGGGCACGTTGGTCTTGCCCAGCGGTACCAGCCCGGCGGCCAGGAAACGGTCGGTCAGTTCGGCATTCACCTCGGCGGGAACCGGCGGCATGATCCGCGAACCCTGCCGGGTCGGTTCGCCCGCCAGATCGCCCAGGATATCCTTGAGCAGGAACGGCACCCCGCCGAACGGCCCTGCGGGAGCCTTGGCGGCCAGCCCGCGCCCGCGCTCGTAGAAGGTGTGAATCACCGCGTTGAGCCGGGGGTTGAGCGCCTCGATCCTTTCGATCGCGCATTCGGCCAGTTCGCCTGCCGAGATCTGGCCGGTGCGAACCAGTTCGGCCATGCCGGTGGCATCGAGTTCCAGATATTCGTCGATCATCGCGCCTCTCCTCGGGCGCGGACTGTGCGCGCGCTCGCTCGCCGGGGCAAGCGCTCAATCGCGGCTGAAGATCGCCTCGATCGGCAGGGCGAACAGATCGGCAATGCGAAAGGCCAGCGGCAACGAGGGATCGTACTTGCCGGTCTCGATCGCGTTGACGCTCTGGCGCGAGACGCCCAGCCGTTCGGCCAGATCCTGCTGGCTCCAGTCGCGCTCGGCGCGCAGCACCTTGAGGCGGTTTTTCATGCGCAGCCCGCATCGCCCAGGGTCAGCCGGTTCCACACCGCGCCCGCGCCAAGCCCCATCGACCAGATCGGAAAGATCCAGAACACGGGCAGACTGGGCACGTCGGTGAAGATCTCGAGCAGACCCCAAACCGAAGCCACGGCGAGGGTCATGCCGGTGGCGAAGATCGCCTTGCGCACCTCGAGCATGCGCAGATATTCGTCGTCGAGTTCGCTCAGCAGACGGCCGATCGCCCAGATCATCGCCAGCACCGCCAGACCCGGGACCAGCGCGATCAGCACGGCTTCCGGACTTGCAGGGGCATGTTTGTGGAGCACCCGCGAGGCGCCGAAGATCGCGGCGATATAGGCGCCCGCGCTCCCCAGCATGCGCAGTGCGTAGCGGCGATAGGCCGGGTTGCGGCGGGGCGAGAAAGGTTTGATGGCCATCGTCTAGGCTGCCTTGCACGGTGCGGTGCGGCCCAGACCACCGCTTGCCACCCACAGCGCCGGAATGATCGCGAATAGCGTTGCCGCATCCTTGTCCGCGATCAGGGCGAAATGGTTGGCGAGGGCCAGCGCGATCAGCATGCCGGCCCAGCACAGGCTCTTGGCAATTGCACTCATAGGTCAAGTTTCCTTGCTTTGATGTAAAGCGACCTTGTCATATCGAGTCGCCATTGTCAAGCGTGCTTGTCTTTCCCGTCCGTTCGACTGCTTCATTGCCTCTTCACGCCTCGCGTCCTATAGGCGCGGCGATGACGCTGCTTCGTGCCCCTGTGCCGATGACTACCACCACCCCGGGTAACCGGGGGCGGGCCGTCTTCGCCTAGGCGAAAGCGCGCCGCCGTCCCGGTTCGGGCGGCTGGCGTTTCCTCCCGAACCTGACCATCGCTTTACGCCGCCCCTTCCGGTGCGCCGTGGCTTGTGCCAAAGCGCCCGGCAAGCCAGACGAGAGATTGCATGTCCGAACTGCTCAAGATCAGCCTTCCCGATGGTTCCGTGCGCGAAATGCCGCCCGGATCGACCCCGGCCGATGTCGCCGCGGCGATCGGGCCGGGGCTGGCCAAGGCGGCGCTGGCCGCGCGCGTGGATGGCGAGCTGGTCGATCTGTCCCGGCCGTTCGGCGGCGATTGCGCCCTGGCGCTGGTCACCGCGCGCGATGAAGCCGACGCGCTTGAGCTGGCGCGGCACGATTTTGCCCACGTCCTCGCCGAAGCGGTCCAGGCGCTGTGGCCGGGCACCCAGATCACCTTTGGTCCGGCGACCGATGACGGGTTCTATTATGACGTGATGGCGCCTGCGGGCCGCGAACCGTTCAGCATGGACGATCTGCCCGCGATCGAGGAAAAGATGCGCGAGATCATCCGCGCCGACAAACCCCTACGCCGCGAAGCGTGGAGCCGTCAGGCGCTGATCGACAAGTGGAGCGCCGAGGGCGAGCGTTTCAAGGCCGAATGGGCCGCCGAACTGCCCGAAGGCGAAGAGCTGACGGTCTACTGGTCGGGCGACGACTGGCTCGACATGTGCCGGGGGCCGCACCTGCCCTCAACCGGCAAGCTCGATCCCGCGGCTTTCAAGCTGATGCGGGTCGCCGGGGCCTATTGGCGCGGCGACCAGAAGAACGCCCAGCTTACCCGCATCTACGGCACCGGCTGGCTGAACAAGAAGCAGCTCGACGCGCATCTTCACCGGCTTGAGGAAGCGGCCAAGCGCGATCACCGCAAGCTGGGGCAGGAGATGGACCTGTTCCATCTTCAGCAGGAAGCGCATGGCAGCGTATTCTGGCACCCCAAGGGCTATCTGATCTGGCGCGCGCTTGAGGCCTATATGCGTCGCCGTCTCGATGCTGCGGGCTATGTCGAGGTCAAGACCCCGCAGGTGATGGACGCGCGCCAGTGGGAGCAGTCGGGCCACTGGGGCAAGTACCGCGAGAACATGTTCGTGATCCCCGACGAAGTGCCCAACGTCGAGGACGAAGGCCCGCTGGTTTCCGATGCCGCCGAATGGATGGCTCTGAAGCCGATGAACTGCCCGGCGCACATCCTGATCTTCAAGCAGGGGATCAAAAGCTACCGCGACCTGCCGCTCAGGATGGCCGAGTTCGGCTGCTGCCACCGCAACGAGGCCCACGGCGCGCTCCACGGGATCATGCGGGTGCGTCAGTTCACCCAGGACGATGCCCACATCTTCTGCCGCGCCGACCAGCTGGTCGAGGAAGTGCAGCGCTTCTGCGATCTGCTCGATTCGGTCTACAAGGATCTCGGCTTCCCCGACTATGCGATCAAGCTGGCGCTGCGCCCGGAAAAGCGTTTCGGCAGCGAGGAAATGTGGGACTGGTCCGAGGCCAGCCTGCGCGATGCGGTCAGGGCGACCGGGCGGGCGACCGAGCAGTACGGCTGGGAAGAACTGCCGGGCGAGGGCGCATTCTATGCCCCCAAGCTGGAGTTTCACCTGACCGACGCGATCGGGCGCACCTGGCAGTGCGGCACCCTGCAGACCGACACGGTTCTGCCCGAGCGGCTCGATGCCAGCTATGTCGGCGAGGATGGCGAGCGCCACCGCCCGGTGATGCTCCACCGCGCGATCCTCGGCACTTTCGAGCGCTTCATCGGCATCATGATCGAACATTATGCTGGCAAGCTCCCGGTCTGGCTGGCCCCGGTCCAGGCAGTGGTGGCGACGATCGTTTCCGATGCCGATGGCTATGCCGGAGAGGTCGCGGCGCAGCTTGAAGCGGCCGGGGTGCGGGTCGAGGCCGATCTCAGGAACGAGAAGATCAACTACAAGGTGCGCGATCACAGCCTCAAGAAGGTTCCGCATCTGCTGGTGGTGGGCAAGCGCGAGGCCGAGGAAGGCACTGTCGCGTTGCGCACGCTGGGCGCCGAGCACCAGAAGGTCATGCCGCTGGCCGAAGCGATCGCGCTGATCCGCGCCGAAGCCACCCCGCCGGACCTGCGCTGACTTGATCGAAGGGCTGACCTACGCGCAACTCGCCGTTGCGCTGCTTGCCACCCTGGCGGCGGCCTTCGTGCGCGGGTTGGCGGGGTTCGGGATGGCGATCATGCTGGTCCCGGTGCTGGGGCTGGCCGTCCCCCCGCGCGAGGCGGTGGTGGTGGCGAACTGGCTGGGGCTGCTGATCGGGCTGGTCGGGCTGAAGAAGATCCTTGGACAGAGCGAGCGCACCGCCTTCACCATCTCGGGCATGGCGGTGCTGGCGACTCCCTTGGGGGTTTGGCTGCTGGCGATCACCGATCCGGCGCTGGCGCGGATGCTGATTGCCCTGATCGCGCTTGGCTCGTTTCTGCTGGTGCTGCTGCCCAAGAAGCCCGCGCACCATGTTCCCGGCCTGGCCGAAACCGGAGCGACCGGGCTTGTTTCCGGCGTGCTGACCGGCTTTGCCGGAATGCCCGGTCCGCCGGTGGTGCCCTATTACCTGCGCCGCGAGATCGCCCCGCAGCTTGCCCGCGCCTCGATGATGACGATTTTCCTCGTCACCTCGCTCGCCGGGGTGGGTTCGGCGCTGGCACTGGGCGTGGCGACCTGGCGCGAGCCGATGCTGGCGGCGATCCTGTTTCCCACGGTGCTGCTGGGCAACTGGCTGGGGCACCTCGCCTTCGGCAAGATCAGCGACCGCGCCTGGCGGATCTTCACCGGACTGGTGCTGGGAATCTCGGCCTGCGCCGCGCTGTGGCGGCTCGTCGGGCCCTGACCTAGAATGGCAGCGGCTGACGCGCGCAGATCAGCGCCAGCGCGCAGCCGCACACGATCGCAGGCCGCAGCGCTTCCAGCCGGAACGCGGGCAGACGGGTGGCGGCAAGGGCAATCGCTTTGGCCATGAGGCCACCATGCGCGCCAAGGACTTACCCAAGCGTTAAGCCGCCGCGAACAGCGCCTTGAGATCCTTCTTGAGGATCTTGCCGTTGGCGTTTCGCGGCAGGGTTTCGGGCAGGAACAGCACCCTGACCGGCACCTTGAACGCGGCCAGGCGGTGGCGCACCCAATCCTGCAGCTCGCCCTCGCTCGCTTCCATCCCCGGCGCGAGGTGGACCACCGCCGCCGGTTCCTCGCCCAGGGTGTGGTGCGGGATCCCGATCAGCGCCGCGTCCATCACCGCCGGGTGTTCGTAAAGCACGTTTTCGACCTCGGAGGAGTAGATGTTCTCGCCCCCGCGCAGCACCATGTCCTTGGCGCGGTCGACGATGTAGCAGAACCCTTCGGCGTCGAGCCGGGCAAGATCGCCGGTGCGCACCCAGCCCTCCACAAAGGTCGCCGCGCTGGCCTCGGGATTGTTCCAGTATTCCTTGACGATCATCGGTCCGCGCGCCCACAGCTCGCCCACCTCGCCGGTCGCCAGCACGCTGACCCCGTCTTCGGCGCGGATTTCCAGATCTGCGGTGGCCACCGCCGGGCCGCAGCTGGTCGGCCGGTTGAGATAGTCCTCGCCAGAAAGCCCGGTGACGGTGGCGGTGGTCTCGGTCATGCCCCAGCCGTTGGCGGGCAGCGCGCCGAATTCCTCGTAGATCTTCTTCACCAGCTCGGGCGCGGAGGGCGCGCCGCCATAGCCGATCGATTCGAGGCTTGAGAGATCGAAGTTGCCGCGCTCGGGATGCTCGATCAGCTGCCAGGCAATGGTCGGCACCCCGCCGGTTGCGTTGACCTTTTCGCGCTCGATGATCGCGAAGGCCTTGAGCGGATCCCAGCGGTACATCAGCACCATCGTGTGCCCGGCGGCCAGCACGCCCATCAGCGTCGCCGAACAGGCGGTGGCGTGGAACAGCGGGATCACCGTCAGCAGGACCCGGCGCTGCGGCGCGGGCAGCGGCTCGCCCCGGCGCAGCACCGCGCGCGCCGCGCCATAACCGCTGGAGAGAATGTTGGTGACGAAGTTGCGGTGCGTGCCCAGCGCGCCCTTGGGATTGCCGGTGGTGCCCGAGGTATAGAGGATTGTCGCCTCGTCGTCGGGCATGATCGCCACCTGGGGCAGATCGGCATCGGACAGGGCTCCCCAGGCAGCGGATTTGCCGATCACATCCTCAAGCCGACTCACGCCCGCGGGCAGGTGTTCCTCGCGGCTGACCAGAATCTGCGCCAGCCCGGGCAGTTCCTCGCGGTGGGCCAGCACCCGCTCCATCCGCTCGTGGTCGCAGATCAGCACCTTGGCGCCTGAATTGGCGAGGCCATAGGCCAGCTCCTGCCCGGTCCACCAGGCGTTGAGCGGCACGCAGACCGCGCCGATCGAAACGGCGGCGAAAAAGGCCACCGGCCATTCGGGCAGGTTGCGCATCGCCAGCGCGACTCGGTCGCCCTTGGTCACGCCAAGCCCCTGCAGGTGCGCGGCAAGCGCGGCGACGGCGCGGAACCAGGCCTCGAAGCTGACGCGCTCGTCCTCATAGACGATGAAGGTCGCCTCGCCATGCGCGCGCGCCGCCCTGGCCAGCGCGGCCAGGCTGGGCGGGGCATTCTTCCACACCCGGGTCGGCACCCCGTGGACCGGAACCGTCTCCATCTCGAAGGGCATGCCCGGCGCGCAGAGCCGCTGCTCGACTTCGGCAATCGACATTGCCGGCCAGCCGGGCGGGATCGCTCCGGGAATCAGTTCCTCGCCCATATCCGTGCTATCCTTCCCCGGCCCGTCACGCCGCGGGCTTCAATCCGCGCAGCCTTGCGCAAACCAGTCCCGATTCGCAACCAGCATCTGAGAAACTCAGTCGAACAGGCTCTGGTATTTCTGCGAGAAGACATCGCGCCCGATGATCAGGCGCATCACCTCGCTCGATCCGGCGAGGATCCGGTTGATCCGCGCATCGGCGAACATCCGGCTGATCGGGTATTCGTCCATGAACCCGGCCCCGCCATGAAGCTGGACCCCGAGATCGAGCATCTTCCATTCCACCTCGCTCGCCACCATCTTGGCCTTGGCGCCCATGTTGCCGCTCAACCGCCCGGCGTTGTGCTCGGCCACGCAGTGATCGACATAGACTTGCGCCAGCTCGATCTCGGTATCCATTTCGGCCATGCGGAACTGGGTGTTCTGCTGATCGGCCAGCGGCGCGCCGAACAGTTGGCGCTGCATCACATAGTCGCGGGTGATGTCGAAGGCCTTGCGGGCATTGGCCGCGCAGCCGCAGGCCGAGATCAGCCGTTCCTCCGCCAGCCCTTCCATCAGGTAGTAGAAGCCCTTGCCCGCCTCGCCCAGCTGGTTGGCCTTGGGCACTTTCACGTTGCTGAAAAACAGTTCGGCGGTGTCCTGCGCGGGCATGCCCATCTTCTTGAGATTGCGGCCGCGCTCGAACCCCTCCATCCCCCGCTCGATCACCAGCAACACCATCGCGTGCTTCCTGTCCGCGCCCGCCACCTTGGCGGCGACGATCACCAGATCGGCGTTGATCCCGTTGGAGATATAGGTCTTCGATCCGTTGAGCAGCCAGTGATCGCCCCTATCCTGCGCGCTGGTGCGCATGCCGGCTAGATCCGATCCCGCGCCTGCTTCGGTCATCGCGATCGCCAGGATGGTCTCGCCCGAAACGCAGCCGGGCAGGAAGCGCATGCGCTGTTCCTCGCTGCCGAAGCGCTGGAAATAGGGCCCGACCAGCCGCGAATGCAGCGTGTTGAACCATTGCTTGCACCCGGCGCGGGTGGTCTCCTCGATGATGATCTGCTCATAGCGGAAATCGCCGTCGCCCAGCCCGCCGTATTTCTCGTCGGGCCAGATCATCAGGAAGCCCAGATCGCCGGCCTTCTTGAATGCGCTACGCTCGACGATCCCGGCTTCGCGCCACGCTTCCATGTGCGGAGCGATCTCGGCCTCAAGGAACTTGCGATAGGCGTCGCGGAACAGGATCTGGTCCTGGTTGAACTGGCGCACCGGGCATCTCTCCGTTTCTTTGCTTCGGCACAAGGATAGGCACGCTGGCGCCGATTTGACCAGCGTGATCGGCTGACCGCCGCATTGGTGCTTGCCAAGCCCTGCCGCCCGGCCCGAAGAAGAACCAGCGATAGCGAAAGGGCAATTAATGGACGGGGGCAATGATAGCCTGAGCGACAACGAAGGCGCGTTGCTATGCGAGATCATGCGCGAGCAGCCGGTTACAGCCTATCAGCTGGTGCGGGCCTACGAACGATCCCCGGTTGGCCGTTTCAACAAGAGCAAGGGACAGATCTATCCGCTTATCCGGCGGCTGCGCCAGCGCGGGCTGATCGAAGCATCGAGTGTGGCGGGGGACAAGCGCGGCACCGAACAGCTCGCGCTGACCGGACTTGGTCGGGCGGCCTTGCGGCTTTGGGCACAGGACGTGCGCGACCACCACACCCTGCTCGAGGACCCGCTGCGCACCAAGATGCTGGCCTTTGAGGTGCTGGACGAGGCAGAGATCCTTGCCTGGGTGTCGCGGGCACAGGCGGCGCTGCGCGAAAAGCGCGCCGAGCTCGAACGCTACGATGCCACGGTTACCGCTCCCTATCGCGCTCTGATCTATGCCAACGCGGTGCTCTCGCTCGAGAGCCGGATCGAATGGCTTGAGCAGGTGCGCAAGGCGTTGATCGAAAAATAGTGCGTATCGCACCAATTTTCGCTTGCCTCCGGTCTCTTGCTGGCCGAAACCTGCTGGCGCAGTACGGTCGGAACAGGCGCGTCGCCGCCTTGCCCTTCCGCATTGTCCCGGTTCCGGAAGTCCTGCCAGCCCAGGCCATCCGGAGCCGGTTTGTATCAACGCGCTTCAGAGGCGTGCCCCTTGTGCACTCTCTGCGGCGATGCCTTGCACAAAACAGCCCGACGGGCGGCTTTCCTCCGGGGAGAATCGAACATGGCGCGCAGCTGGCAGGACAAGCATGACAATCATCGTCACCCGACCAAGGTCGAGGTGCTCGAAAAGCCCTATGCCGGGCTGCTGCCCGGCCAGACGATTGCGATTGCGACCCCTGCGCAGATCAGCGCCTATTTCCGTTCGGTACCGCGCGGCGAGACCCGCTCCATGGCGCAATTGCGCGCGCACCTCGCCCGCCTCCAGGGTGCCGATGGCGCTTGCCCGATGACCACCGCGATCTTCAGCCGGATCGCCGCCGAAAACGCCTATGAGCGCCTGCTCGCCGGGGAGCGCCATGTCGCGCCATTCTGGCGGGTGATCGATCCCGGCAGCCCCCTGGCGCGAAAGCTGGCGTGCGGGATGCAGTTCATCCGCGATCGCAGGGCCGAGGAAGGCTGCTAGAGTCCGTTCACCGGGCGGCAGGTGCAGCAACCCCGGACTCTCCAATCCGGCTTCATCCGGGCTGGATCGTGGCGGCAGCTTGGCCCAAGACGGGACCATGGACACCGCTCGCTTCAGTATCGAACTGGTCGAGGTCGGCCCGCGCGACGGGCTGCAGAACGAAGCGCGGCTGGTTTCCACCGCCGACAAGTTCGAGCTGGGCGGCTGCCCCTTCGCGCCGGGACCTTTCCGGGCAAGGAGCGCTGAGCGTGGGCGAGCGCAATGCCGAGATCTATGGCGAGTTGCTGGGGATCGGCAGCGAGGGGCTGGTCGACCTGGCCGCGCGCGGCGTCATCTGAACCCCCAGGCTATTTTCGGCCCCGTCCAGCGCGCCCAGCAAGTCGGCCGCCAGGGTCCGGGCGGCGGCGCGCGTCGCTTCGCGATCGGCGGTATCGGCTACTTCATAGGTGTAGGCCGGGACGCCATAGGCGGCGTAAAACCAGTTCTTGGCGGTTCCGCCTCCGGGGTTGGCATCGCGGCGCTCGATCGTGAAGGGATAGCCGGTCAGGGCCTGCTCCTTGCCCGCGAGCCAGCTGGCGAGGAAGCGCTCCCCCGCCGCCCCGGCTTCTTCGCCCTGGACATAGAACAGGTTGCGCTGGGTTGAGTGGAAATCGATCATCAGCACCGGATGGACCGCGCTGGCGCGTCGATCGAGCCATTGCCGCACCGCAGCGGTCTCAGGCTGGGTGAAGGCACCCCAATCGCGGTTGAGATCCTTGCCGCCGCGGTTCGCGCGCCAATGGCCCAGCGCAACGCCATCGGGATTGAGCAGCGGCACGACCAGAAACTGGTAGCGATCCGCCAGCTTGTGATCGGCGGCCAGCAGCCCGGCAATCCGGTCGACGAAAGCTTCCATCGCCACCGCGCCAGTCACTTCGGGGGGGTGCTGACGCCCGATCAGCAGCACCAGCCGGGGCGCATCGGCTCGTCCCAGAAGCACGGCCTCGATCGGCCTTCGGTCGAGTGTGCGTCCCAAAATCAGCCGGGTGCCATGGCGACCCCGCGACCAGCGCGCGATCATCCGGCGATAGGCACCGGCATCGACGATCTCCTGGGCGCTGACAATTGCCCATCCCGCAGGCAGGCGAAAGGTTGCGCGGGTGCCGTCTTCGCTGGTCTGGACCGCAAGCTCGCGGCTCTGTTTACCGTCGGACCATTTGGGCGCGTAGCGGTGCCGGGCGCCAAGGTAGCTCAGGTGGATGACCGGCTCCTCGCCCGGCTCGGCCCGATAGCGAAAGGCATACCACGGGCTGGGGTTGATCGGCAGGCCGTGCTCGGGCGTAATGACGAGCGTAAACTCGCGCTCGCCGTGGATGACACAGCGGGCCGGTGAAGCACCCTCGAAATCGAAGGTGATTGCAACACTCTTGGTACGGCACGCCGCCGCAGCAGGAGCCGAATCCTGCACTGCCGGAGGCGGCGCGGCAGAAAGTCCGCCGCCAACCGCCACCAGCGCCAGGGCGGCTCCGATCGTTCGGAGCCGCCACCGGCGCTTGCTGCCTTCCTCAGAACTTCTTGCGCAGCTCGACATGGAACACGCGCCCGCGTGCAGTGTAGAGATCGCTGTAGAAGCCATAGTCCTCATCGGCGAGCGGCGGATCCTTGCCGAACACATTGTTGACCGCAAAGCGGATCCGCGTTCCGTTGAGCGGCGTGTTGTTCTTGATCGTATAGGCGATCGAGAAGTTCAAGGTGAACTGATCGCTGACCGGGTAGAAGTTGGCATTGGGATCATCGGACACGATTAGGATGTCACGGATCACGCCGGTGTCATAGACCTTGCCGGTGTACTGCCCGAACAGCCCGACCTCGACCGGACCCTTCTCCCAGTTGACCGAGCCGGTGATCCGCCACTTGGGTCGGCCGTCGATCTCAAGCAACTGGCCCAGCCCGCCGACAGTAACGTCGAGCGGCAGGACTCCATCGGCAATCGCATCAAGCAGTTCCTGCCCGTCCGGACCGGCCGACTGGACGAAGCTTGAAAGCCGGGCGGCATTGACGCTGAGCCGGAACTTGCCAAGTCCGAAATCCGGAACCCGATAGAACAGCCCAAAATCCCAGCCCTTCGATACGCGGCTATCGAGGTTGAGATAGGGATCGAGCACCTGGATGATCGCCCCGGTCGGAGCCATGCTGGTGCCGGTAAACAGCGCGATATCGTCGGCGGTGGGCGCCGCGCGGATCACGTTGGGGTTGGTGCTGCCGTTGAGACGGCGCAGCAGGTCGAGCGCGATCGCATTGTCATCGCCGAAGGTGCCGACCAGCCCCTTCTGCTTGACCCGCCAATAGTCCGCCGTGATCGTCAGCCCGGGGATGAATTCGGGCTCGAGCACGATCCCCAGATTGATGCTTTCGCTGTCCTCGGGCTTGAGGTTTTCGGTCCCCGAACGGAAGCTGATCACACCCGCCCCGGGGCATGCACCCAGGCTGGAAAGCGTCCCTTTTTCCACCCGCGCCTGGCAGATCACGAAATCGTCGCGTGTGTTGGAGCGCGTGGTGCCTTCATCGTTGACCTGCACCAGGTTCGGCGCGCGGAAGCCTTCAGACCAGGCACCGCGCAGGGTTAGGCCAGGAATGACCGTCCACGATGCCGCAGCGCGCGGGACGATCGCGGTTTCCTTGATGTCGGTGAAATGCTCGATCCGCCCCGCCAGCTGAACATTGAAATTGCGCATCAGCGGAATGTTCATGTCTTCGGCGACCAGCGGGACGAACAGCTCGGCAAAGCCCGAATAGACCTCGCGCGCGCCGCTGGTGTCGGGTGAGGGGCTGGTCCCCGCCACATCGCTGCCGTTGAACACGCCCGTGACGCTGTCGGTGAATGTTATTGTACCGTCGAGGCGCGGATCGCGATCGTCAAAGAAGGTCTCGCGCCGCCACTCGATCCCGGCGGCGAGCCCCAGGTTGCCGCCGGGCAGGGAAAGCAGATCGTCGCGGCTGATCTTGAAATCGGCCAGCGCCAGGCTGGTCCCGCCCTTGCGATAGACGTCGATCCGGAAGGGATCGATCGAGGATTGCGGGTTGGGCGTGCAATCGCCAATGCCTGGATCGTCAAGGCAGCCGCCGTTGAAAGGATTGTAGGCGTCCGGTGTGGTCTTGTTGATCTGCTGCTGCATCAGGGTCAGCGAGACGCGGTTGTGCGTCAGGTCGGTCAGCTTCGCCTCGGAATAGACGAACCCGGTATCGAAATCCCAGGCGCCGATATTGCCGCGCAGCCCCCCGACCAGACGATAGACGTTCTTGTTCACCTCGATATCGCGGTTGCCGACATCGACGAAGCGATAGCGCTCCATGATCACGTCCACCCCGCTGGCGGCGATGGTCGTGCCGGGCAGACGGTTGGGGCTGCCGGTCGGACCGAACGGATTCCAGTAGGCGGTTTTGGAGATGCCCACCGGTACCGCGCTGAGGATCGCCGAGGCATCGAGCGTGCGGCGATTTTCCGAGCGGTAGAAGCTGCCCTCGAAATAGGCCTCGATGCTGTCGCTCAGCTCGTAGCTGAGCAGGGCCATCGCGTTGTAGCGGCTCTTCTTGGAGATCAGGCTGTTGCCGTAGATCGTGTTGTAGCGCACCGCAGTGGTCGGCGTGGTGCCGTCGTGCGCGCAGATGCCGTTGCCGAAGTCCATCCTGCAGCCGGGAAACGTGCTGGGCTGGAGATAGAAATCGTCATCGCCGATCGGGGTTTTGCTCGCGGGTGAGGACCCCTGGATATCGAACTGGCCGAAGGGACCAAAGGTGTTGCGGTTGTTGAACGAGGCATCGCCCGCGAAATCGGTTCCCTCTACCAGGGGCAGCCGGTTGTCATCCGCCGAATAGGCGCGCGCTGCGTTGGACAGCCCGTTTTCATGGAAATAGCCGCCATAAAGCGTCAGGTTGCCGCGGCCGCCCCCGAAATCGAAGCCGTATCCACCCGAAATCTGATAGCTGTAGAGGCTGGTCCCGTCCGAGGCGCGCCAGTCACCCTCAAGGAAGCCGCCCTTCATCCCGCCCTTGAGCTGGGTGTTGATCACGCCCGCCACCGCATCGGCCCCGTAGATCGCCGATGCGCCATCACGCAGCACTTCAATCCGGCGCACGCTGCCCGGCGCGATCTCGTTGGTGTCAGACGATACCACCGGGACCAGCAACTCGGTCTGGAATCCAGGATGCAGGGTCATGCGCCGCCCGTTGATCAGCAGCAGCGTGTTGCCGGTGCCGAGATCGCGCAGATTGAT
Source organism: Novosphingobium sp. (assembly GCA_024236215.1). Lineage (GTDB taxonomy): Bacteria > Pseudomonadota > Alphaproteobacteria > Sphingomonadales > Sphingomonadaceae > Novosphingobium. Next base: position 1,101,664 of record JACKKX010000001.1, on the reverse strand, counting down.
CGAGCCGACATCGCCGCGGACATTGTTCACGGTCGATGAGTTCTGTTCGTTGAAGGCGACCGCACCGGCCTGCGGGATCGCGCGGAATAGCTCGTCGCCCGACGATGCGCCGGTATTCTCGATCGCAACCTCATCCAGCACCGTCACCGGCAGCACATCGTTGATCTGGGCGCCTTGGATCTGCGTGCCGGTGACGACAATCTCCCTGTCCTTTTCCGGAGTGGCCACGGCGTCCTGCGCGAGCGCTGCGCTGGACGATGCGAGCAGGCTGCCGCCTGACAGCAAGGCGAGTTTGCGAATGGTTCCCAGATTCATTGTCTTCCCTCCCGATATCATCTCTTGAAACGTGCTTCGAACCACTTGGCGAACAGTGTCGGCCACTGGCTCAGCGGCTGGTCCGCCGTGCCCAGACCCCAGCCGTGGCCGCCCTCTGCAAAGATATGCAATTCAGCCGGGGCGCCCTTGGAATTGAGTGCCTGGAACAGCGAGATGCCGTGGCCGGGCGGCGCGGTGGTATCGTCGGCCGCAGCAAAAATGATCGTCGGGGGAGCATCCTGGCGGGCGTGACTGTCGAGCGACCAGAGCTCCTGAGCGGCGGCGGACGGGTTGGCGCCGATGATCTGCTTGCGGGTCCGGGTATCGGCAAACTGTTTGCGCAGCGACACCACCGGAAACAGAAGCACCGCGAAATCGGGTCTGGCATCGGCCTTTTCGTAACGGTCGCTGCCCTGATAGAACGCCTGATGCGGCTCCAGCGCGGTAAAGCCCGCAAGGTGACCGCCGGCCGAAAAGCCCATGATCCCGATCCGGTCTGCCCTGACCCCGAATTCACCCGCCCGGGTGCGGACAATCTTCATTGCCCGCTGCGCATCGGCAAAGGGTGCGCCGACCTCCCAGCCATCACCCGGCAGGCGGTAGATCAGCTCGAACACGGTAAACCCATGGTCCTGCAACCAGCGTGCGGCGGGCGTGCTTTCCTTCCACAGCTGGATTCGGAAGTAACCCCCGCCCCCGCAGACCACAACGGCTGCGCCATTCGGGCGGGCGGGGCGATAGATCCGCATGCGCGGGGCCGAGATGTTGGAAACGGCCCCCAATCCGGCGCCAGCATCGCCAACCTTCTCGTTCCCGCTGGGGCCGCCCTTGCCCGGCGGATGGCCTGGCCAGAGCGGAATCTCCTCCAGCTCTGCGGCGAGGCTGGTCATTGGCAGCGCGGCGCCCAGCCCGCTACAGGCGCCGAGCAGAGCCGCGCGCGCCAGCAAAGAGCGCCGCGCGATCACGATGCGGCTCCCGCACCGTGGGCAGCGATGCCGGAAGGGCCGGTGCGTTCGTGCCGTTCGATATCTTCTTCGGGCAGGGGCATGGGATTTCCGGCCATTGCGGCGGCGAGCCGGGCCTTGTCGAGGGCGCCCTCCCAGCGCGCGACGACCACCGTGGCGACCGCATTGCCGATGAAATTGGTAAGCGCGCGGCACTCGCTCATAAAGCGATCGATGCCCAGGATCAGCGCCATGCCTGCAACCGGCACGGATGGCACCACCGAAAGCGTCGCGGCCAGGATCACGAAGCCCGCGCCGGTTACGCCGGCTGCCCCTTTCGAGCTGATCATCGCCACCAGCACGAGCGCCAACTGCTCGCTCCAGCTCAGGTCGATCCCCACTGCCTGGGCGATGAACAGCGAAGCCAGCGTCATATAGATGTTGGTGCCGTCAAGATTGAAAGAATAACCGGTGGGAACCACCAGGCCGACCACCGCCTTGCGGCAACCGGCTATTTCCATCTTCTCCATCAGGCTGGGCAGGGCGGCTTCGGACGACGACGTGCCCAGCACCAGCAACAGCTCCTCGCGCAGGAAGCGGATCAGCGCGAAGATCGAGAATCCGGCGAAATGGCCGACCAGCCCTAGCACCACCAGCACGAACAGCAGCGAGGTGAGATAGAAGGTCGCAACCAGCGCGGCGAGATTGGTCAGCGAGGCGATGCCGAACTGGCCGATGGTAAAGGCGATCGCGCCGAAGGCCCCGATCGGCGCCAGCTTCATCAGCATGTGCACCAGCTTGAACACGATTTCGCTCAACGACCCCAGCATGTCGAGCACCAGATCGCTGTGCGGGCGGGTCATGGCCATGGCCGCACCGGACAGGATTGCAACGAGCAGCACCTGAAGGATCTTTCCTTCGGTCATGGCGCTGAGCAGGGTCTCGGGAATGATGTCGAGGACGAAACCGGTAAGGCTCTGCTGGTGGGCGGTCTGGGCGTAGGTCGCGACTGACTTGGCATCGAGCGTCGCCGGATCGATGTTCAGTCCGGCGCCGGGCCGCACCAGATTGCCTACCGCAAGCCCGATGATCAGCGCCAGGGTTGAAAGCACCAGGAAGTAAGCCAGCGCCTTGCCCGCAACCGACCCGACCTTGCCCATGTTGCTCATCCCGGCAATGCCGCTGGCCACGGTCAGGAAGATCACCGGGGCAATGATCATCTTCACCAGCTTGATGAAGCCATCGCCTAGCGGCTTGAGCGCCGTACCCAGCTCGGGAAAGAAATGGCCCAGCAGTGCACCGGCAACGATCGCCGTCAGCACCTGGGCATAGAGCTGGCGGTGCAGCGGCAGCCTTCGTTCTGTTGCCTCCGGCCCTTGCGCGGTGCCTGGTCTTGCCTCCATCGAATCCCCCCTCACGCCAGCTCTCTGGCGGCAGCGAACCAAGCCTAGTCCGGTTCCGCGAGACCGCAAAAGTCGCCTGCTGGAAATTATTATTGTTATAGAACAATGATCTAAATCGAGATTCTAGCCAATTCGTGCGGAATTTCGCACGCCGATCTGGACAGCAGTGCGAAATTCCGCACAAGGCTGGAGGCGGAGGAGCGATGCCATCAAGCAGCAAGACAGGGCGCTGGTATCTGCCGGGGCTGGCCGCGATCGCCTTCCTGCTGGTCGGCTTGCTGGCACTGGTCGCAATCGACCGAGCGATGCGCACTGCGGCGCTTGGCGAAACGCGTGCCTCGGCCGAGGCAAGCGTTGCAATCCTTGCCGCCGGGCTGGAGAGCGAGCTGGACAAGTTCAGCCTGGTCCCCCGTGTGCTTGCCGCCGATCCCGACGTGCAGGCGCTTCTCTCCGGAAGCCCCCGGAGGCAGGACGCGCTCAACCGGCGACTGTCCGATCTGGCCGGGCAGACCGGGGCTGCGGCTATCTATCTGATGGATAACCAGGGATTGACCCGGGCAGCAAGCAACTGGTCGCTGCCGACCAGTTTCGTCGGATCGAACTACGGTTTCCGCAGCTATTTCACCGACGCGATCGAGCAGGGCTCGTCGAGCGAATTTGCCCTCGGCACGGTCAGTCGGCGCCCCGGTCTCTACATCGCCCAGCGGGTACAGTCAGGTGCGCGAACCCTGGGCGTGATCGCCGTCAAGGTAGAGTTCGATAGGCTTGAGCAGAACTGGCGCGAGGCGGAAGCCGGCGTGTTCGTTACCGATGCCGACGGCGTTGTTCTGATCACCAGCAACCCCGAATGGCGGTTTCACACCACCCAACCCGAGATGGCGGGGCAAAGGGATCCCGAGCAGGATCAGCTTCGTTTCGGGGTTTCCTCGATCGAGACGGTCCCGCTGACGAATGACCACGCCTCGCTCTCGCCGAACAGGCTGGTCGAGCAGGCCCAGCCGGTCTCGCCCGGAGGCTGGCAGCTGCACTTGCTGGTCGATCCGACGCCAAGGCTTTCTGCGGCGATTGCCAATGGGCGTCTGATTGTGCTGCTGGGCCTGGTCTTCGCCTTGGCGGTGGGCGGTGGGCTGCTCTACTGGAACAGTCGGCGCGAGGCGCGGATCGAAGCCCGTCTGGCCGAGCGCACAGCAACGCTGCGCGACCAGCTGTTGCAGGCCAACCGGCTGGCCACCCTTGGACAGGTCACTGCGGGGATCGGGCACGAGATCCGCCAGCCGGTCGCGGCGGTGCGGGTCTATGCGGAGAACGGCGAGCGGCTGCTTGCCGTCGGCCAGAGCAGCGCTGCCGCGGAAAACTTCGGCAAGATTGTCGGTCTGACCGCCAGGATCGGTGAGATTACCGAGGAGCTGCTGCGTTTCAGCCGCCGCGGCGCCCGCGATCCGCGCAAGATGCCGCTGGGTGAGGCCATCGACGGCGCGTTGCTGCTCTTGCGTGACAGGATCGCGCGCCACGGTGCAAAGGTGGTTCACCCTGATCCCCGACTGGCCGAGACTGTCGTCAGGGCCGAGCATGTCCGGCTCGAGCAGGTGTTGGTCAACCTGTTGCAAAATGCTCTCGATGCGTCGCGGGCGGACCAGCAGATCGCGGTCGAGGTTGCAGTTGAGGGCGAGCACTGCCTGCTGTCTGTCGCCGATCAGGGCCCGGGTATCGACGCGGCCGTTCGCGCGGCCCTGTTTCAGCCCTTTACCACCACCAAGACGGAAGGACTTGGCCTCGGCCTGGCGATCTCCAGGGACATCATGCGCGGGATCGGCGGTGAGCTGCGCGCCGAAAGCCCCGCCTCAGGCGCGCGCTTCACCATGGTCATTCCCCGGGCATGAGCGTGCCACTTCCTATTGAGGTCGTCCTGGTCGAGGATGACGGCGCCCTGCTCGAGGCGACAACGCAAGCGCTCGCCCTCGAAGGCATGCAGGTCCAGGCATTTGGAGACGCTGCCGCAGCCCTGCGATCGGTCTCTCGCGAGTTTGCAGGGGTGATTGTCAGCGATGTCCGCATGCCGGGGATGGATGGCCTCGAATTCTTCGCTCGCCTGCGTGGGCTCGATCCCGACCTGCCGGTGATCCTGACAACTGCCCACGGCGATGTATCGATGGCTGTCGAGGCGATGAAGGAAGGCGCCGCCGATTTCCTCACCAAGCCCTACTCCTCGGTCGCGCTGGTCCGCGCGATCCGGGCGTCGGCAGGAAACCGAATACTGGTGCTGGAGAACCGGCGGCTGCGCGATGAGCTTGGTCGGCGTTGGGAACGGTCGATTCCGGGATCATCGGACGCTGCCGAAAAACTTCGCTCGGTGATCGATGCCGTCGCGCGGTCGGAGATCGATGTCGTGATCGAAGGCGCGGTGGGCACGGGCAAGAGCTATGCTGCGCGTCTTGTCCACGATCTCAGCCCCCGGGCCGGCCGCCCCTTCGTGACAGTCGATGGCGGGATCCTTGCCCACGAGGATGCAGAGCTGCTGCTGTTTGGGCGCGATCCCGCCGCCGGGCTGTCGCGCACCGGGCTGCTCGAACGTGCCAACGGCGGGACGCTGTTTCTGGACGAACTCGCGCTCGTTTCCGATCAGATGCACTCGCGTTTGCTGGCTGTGCTCGATAGCCGCTCGATCCTGCCGATCGGCGCCGATCGGCCGCGCAGGCTCAACCTGCGGATCGTCCTGGCTCGCAATCCCGCCCTGGATAGCGGACCTGGCGGGGGCCGGGTCCCGCTGGAGCAGCGGCTTGGGGCCGTGCGGATCGCACTCCCGGCCCTGACTGAACGGCGGGCGGACATCGTGGAGCTGTTTCGCCACTTCGTGCGGCTCCACCAGGACGAGCTGGGAACCCCGGCGCGCGCCATCGGCGAGGCAGAACTGCACCATATCCAGACCCACGATTGGCCCGGCAACCTGCGCGAACTGAGCGGGTTCGCGCGGGCATTCGTGCTGGGCCTGTCGGATCTCGGCCCTCAGCTAGCGCCTGGAACCGCGCAGCGCAGCTTGCAGCAGATCGTAGCCGATTTCGAACGCAGCGTGCTTGAAGACGCGCTTCGCTGCGCCCGCGGAGACATGACAAGCGTGCCTGGCGCGCTGCAAACCCCGCGTAAGACGATATACGACAAGCTGGCACGCTACGGCCTCAAGCCTGCTGCCTTCCGCTGACCATCCCTTTTGCGCCCAATAGGATGTGGTGCTGGCGCATTCCATCGAGGAATTGTGGCAATAGCTTTGCGCCCAAGCGCAAGGAGAAGGAACGAGCAGCGCGCAAATAGCGACGCATGAAGGTTCACCACCTCGCGCAGAATTAGGGTGTGGTACGACGCGGCTCAAAACAGGAGTCGCGCTAAGAATTTGAAAGTTGGTGTAATTTCTAGAAAAATGGTGCCCAGAAGAGGCGTAGAACTTTTGTCTCAAGCAATTCCGGAACGTCTCTAACTACACTGTAAATTCAAAGATTTGTCTTGTAGTGTATTCGCGGTCGGTCGTTCCGGTTTGCCTGAAATCCCAACACTTTGTGGGAACGAATGTGGGATCATTCAGACAGGGACTCGAACCAATGCCACTTACAGCACTTAAGGTGAAAATTGCGAAGCCCGGCAGGCATGTCGATGGGCGAGGTCTTTGCTTGTACGTGAAGGAGAGCGGTGCTCGCACATGGGTGCTGAGAATGCAGCATAATGGCAGGCGGCGTGATTATGGCCTAGGATCGGCTCTGGACGTATCCCTTGCCGAAGCACGAGAGGCGGCCACAGCTTTGCGCCGCCAGGTTCGCCTGGGCGTCGATCCTGTTGCCGAGCGGCGCAGATCGCGCAGGGTTGTGCCGAGCTTCGAGCGTGCAACACGGGAATGCTATGAAGCGCTGAAAGAGGGCTGGAAAAATCGCCGATACGCCAACTGGATTTCGAGTTTCGAAAATCACGTCTTCCCAATGATCGGATCGAAGCCGGTGGACCAGGTCGATAGCGCCCTAGTTGTTGAAGTGCTGACACCTATTTGGCTTGAAATTCCCGAAACCGCACGCCGCATTCTGCAACGCATCGGTTCGGTGTTGGATTTTGCGCATATCAAAGGATGGTGTGAGGAAGAAGCCTCGCTGCGGTCGGTTCGCAAGGGCTTGCCGCGCCAGACCGCCAAGACGGAGCACTTGAAGGCCATGCCCTATGCCGAAGTCCCCGCCTTGATGGCTAGGCTCGTAGCGGCATCGCCGACAACTGGTCGCGATGCACTGCGCTTCACCATCTACAATGCGGTGCGGTCCAATGAAACTCGGCTTGCTGTGTGGACCGAGTTCGATCTCGACCAGGGCATCTGGACCATTCCGGGCGAACGGATGAAAGCTCGCGAGACTCATGTCGTTCCGTTGTCTGCTCCGACCATCGCGTTGTTGCGCAGGCGTTGGCAAGAAAGGGTGTCGGACGACGGTTTGGTATTCTCAAATGACGGTGAGAGGCCCATCAGCGACATGACGATGACCAAGCTGCTGCGCGACGCCGGGATCAAAGGCGCAACTGTACACGGTTTCCGCTCCGCGTTCACCGACTGGGCGGCGGAGAAGACGGATTTTCCCAAAGAGGTGGCCGACAAGGCCCTGGCGCACAAGCTTGGCAACCAGGTCGAAGCCGCATATCGCCGCACTGACTTCTTCGACAAGCGGCGTGAATTGATGGCCGTGTGGGCGAAGCATGTGGATAGCCCACCTGCCACCAACGATACGAAGACCGCTGCTAAAGGCGCTGCCGATTGACCAGCGCATGCAAGCTGGCTGTCGTGATACGCGTCGCCTTGCCGATCTTGACAGTTTCGAGTTCGCCACTTGAGATCAACTCATAGAGTTTTGTGCGCCCGATGCCGATCATTCGGGCAGCGTCATTGACCCTGACGCAGATCGGCTCGACAGCTTGATGGCCACTCATTTTGCCGGCTCCTCTTCACGATAGTGAGCGGGATCGGCAATCCAGCGGTTGATTGCTGACTCATGCCATCCCGCACCGTGAACGCTGATCTTCACCTGCGACGGAAAAGTGCCCTCAGCGATCTTGCGATAGACGGTGGAGCGGGAAAGCCCGGTGCGGTCGAGCACGGTGTTCAAGCGGATGATGCGTTCTGTATTGGACATGGGGTACCTTTCCATCTGTCAGTCATGGCATCCCCTCGTCGGAACATAATTAGAACATATAGAGGTGTTGCAAGAGGCAATTTCGCACGACGATGAGTGCCCCGGCGACACGCTGATGGAATGTGGGACCGATACGGAAGGTAAGGGAAACTGCCGGACGCAATGGTGCGAAGTTGGCAGGCGCAGCTCCTTATCACGGTTTCTGGACGACTGTTGCCAGGAAGACACATGCGCGGCGTTTCAGGCTGCGTTGGGTGCCCTCAAACATGTCCATGCATTTGCAATCGGCACACCATAACCACAGGAGTGCCTTCCTAGGCCGATGAAGAGCTTCTTGCGCTTCGATTAGGCAATTTTGCCGAGGCGGGATTTGCACCTCCTGTGGGGAAATCGAAAGATTTGCCCGAATTTGAAAGCCAAGTGCGCACCATTTCGCTGCGGGAAAGATGGATAAACCGCAGTCTTCCGACGTTTCTGCCAATTCGCGTGCGGTGAACGCTTACGTTGAACGGTTTGTTAACCACTCCGGACTATTACGGATTCCGAAGCCCAAACACGGGATTCGTCCGAGCATTCTGGAGACTGAAGACATGATTTCGAAGCGCATCCTTGGAGCTGCGTTCGCCATTGCCGGGATGGCTGCCATTCCGACCGGGGCGCACGCTGAATCGCAGTTCGTGACCGGCACCGGCACACCGCTGACGGCATCGGCGAAACTCGATTTCACCATCACCATTCCCAAGTTCGTCTACGTGCGCATCGGCACCGGCACGAACGTGGCCAACAACACGACTGTCGATAACCTGATCTACACCGTTCCTGCCGCCAACGTTGGCGACAGCACGGCGGTCAGTGCTACCAGTGGTGGCGACATCGCGCCTGGTCAGGTGACCGCGCGGGTCATCGGCAACAACGGAACGATTGCTTTCAGCTCGACGACGCTGGGCGCAATGGAAAACGCTGCGGGCGATTCGATTTCGTGGTCGCAAATGGACGTTGCTGTTGCGACGAACACGTCGGCGACCGCCCTCAGCCACCCGACCCTGGTCGATGGCAGCACGACGAGCATCAACCTTACGCCCAACATCGGCAGCAAGGTCACTGCTCTCGATGCCCAGTGGACGTTCACCTACAAGAACGAGAACGTCGTGCCGGCTGGCACCTACGGCGGCGTAAACACGCAGAATGGCCGTGTTACCTACGCGGTATCGATGCCCTGATCCAGGTTCGCGGGCCATTCGCCTGATCGGCATCCGGCCTACATCTGAACGTTAGCCAGGCGACCGCCACGGAAAACCGTGCCGGTCGCCTTCGTATTCAGGAAACTTAACGCTTGCGGTCCCGATCCGGGATTCGCCGTAAGGAATGGTAATTGACGCTTTAACCAGACAGCTGCAAACTGATCGCATAAACCTTCTGGTTGACGGGGCAGATTGTAGTGGCCGGGCAAAGTGCACGGATTTTGATGGTTTTCGTGGCGCAAGCTCTGGCATTCCTCCCCGGTATCGCCCATGCATCATCGCGGTTCGACCTTGGAGATGCGTCGCCCCTGCGCGCGAAAGCACATCTGGACTTTACGATCATTATTCCGGGAATCATCCAACTGGCCAATCGAAGCGAGAGCGATCAGGGCATGACGCGCAACGGAATCTCTCCTTTTGCCAACTCGGCAACGGAAATGGTTGCTATTGGTGGCGGCACGCGAAGTTCGCTGGTCGCCTTTGGAAATTCCGGTACGCTTGCATTTCAACGCTCGCCCGCCGGTCATCAGATTGGGCAGCAACACGAATCTGTGGCTTTCGTCGTGTCGATGCCTTGAAAATCTAGGTAATTTCGCAGATCAGATTTTCCGATGGGCATTCGCTGTCCGGCGAAGACCTGGGAGGTTTGAAATGTTACCGATGCTTCGCAGGGCTTTGTGCGCGGAAGTTGACATTGCACGCTCTTTTTTCCGCAACATGACAATTCCTCGCCTAGCTTCATTGTGCGCCGGGCTGTGCGGTGTCGCATTCCCGCATGCTGCCGATGCGTACACGATCACCATAACACCTGGTTCGCGCGCCCTCTATTTGCAGGTCGGTGCAGGCGGCTACTCGGGCTTCTACATCTCCGGCGGCACGCCCGGCAACAATTCGACAATCAACACCGTCTCAGTTACTGTCCCGGCAGCCAGCGTGGGATCGGGCGCAGCACAGGCGATGACATCGAACAGTTCAGTGGCGCAGAGTCCAATCGACGGATTCACCTTCTGCAACCCACCATCCCAAGTTTACATCGGTGCCTGGTCGAGGCCGGGGTTTGGTGGCGGTGTGGCGACGCTCACAGTCACCTCCCCTTCGAGCCTGACCAGTGGGGGAGACACGATCCCATTCAGCCAGATCAGCTGGGTCATGTCCGGCAACGGTGACGTGGTCTTTCAGTTTCCCAACGGAACGTTCACGGGCGGAACACAAACCCTGGCCAACTTTCCGGCGAACACCTGGAAGGAACAGTGCATGACCTTTTCCTACGCGAACACTGTGGTTCCCGCTGCTGGAACATACAATGGGCGCGCAACCTATACGCTTTCCTTGCCATGAAACATTTCGGTGCCATCGCTGCGATTTGCTTGGCTGCAATCGGATTATCCTTTCCGGTCGCAGCACAGGATACATCTGCGCCAGCGACATCCGGCCAGGTCTTTCGCGTTGACGACAGCGGAACGGTTGTCATCGATCCGGTGCTTGAGATGCAATGGCAGCCGCCAGGCCGAACCGGCACGACTTCACTTGTCTCGGCTGCAACCAGGGTAAGCGTGCAACTCAATCTGGCGGCGTGGGTCGGTCGCTCCGGACGCATCTACATGACGTTGCCGCGCACTGCAGGGCCTACCGTGCGGGCAACCTGGCGCACTGGCGGCACCTTGCTTCCCGGCACGCTCGTCTCGGGTGATCGGTCGCTCGTCTATGCTGGCGCCATCAACAGCCCGCTCCTGCGTGACCTGATTGACATCGAACTGGAGGCTGACGGAGCGCGACTCGCACGACCGGAAGCCCTAGCATTCGGTTTTGAAATTGAGATCGACCAATGACCCAAAAGTCGCGACATTCCATTCGAAGCCGCAAGTCAGCTTGCCTGGGGGCTTTGGCCTCATTGCTGGCAATTACCGCGCCCGCGTTCGCGGACGATTTTGCCCTGGCGGTGTCGCCGCCACGTTTCGAGCTTTCAGCCGATCCAGGCGATACGGTTCGCGCCGTAGCCGAGCTGAGCAATCGCTCGGACGTTGCAACGCAGCTCACTTTCGCCACGGCGGAATGGGAGCTGACCCCGGACGGCGGCGTTACTCTAAGTGAAGCGATCAAACCGGATTCGTGTCGTCCCTGGGTCGCGATAGAACGGCGGCAGACTACCCTGCAGGCAAGGGCGCAACTGCGCTACCGCTTCGAGGTCACGCCTCCTCCAGAAACACCGCCAACCGAATGCCGCTTTGCAATTGTCGTTTCCGGCGCGGAAGAGCAGGTTTCGCCGGGAGGGGATATGAGCTTTCCGGTTCGAGGGCAAATAGCCCTGATTGTCTATGTCGCGGTGGGCGATGTGAAGCCCGACTTGAAGATCATCCAGGCCGACGTCGTCGATTTGAACGGTGTTCAGACCCCGGTGCTCATGGTTGAAAATACTGGCACCGCTCATGGCAGGCTTTCCGCTTTTCTGAACGGCACCGATGCGAATGGCAAAAAGCGGGAGTTTACGCCATCGACCTTGCCAATCCTGCCCGGTGAAACACGCATGATTACGCTCAATATCGACGATGGCGGTGACGCCGTCGAAGCACAGATACAGCCGCAGGCAGGAAACGAAGAACCGGATTTGATCGCCTATCCGCTCAAGGTATCAGGTACGATGAACGACACGATCAACTCCTTCAGTTTTGAAGGCGTATTCGAGCCCTGATCTTGCGCGGCACTGCCATCCCAGATTTGCGGCGAACACGCATCCGGGGCAGGTTCTGCAAACTGGCCATTCTGGCGCTGTGCGCATTGTATCCTGCAATTGCAAAAGCAGAGTCTGATCCTGCAGGTGATGAAGAGAGCGAACCAGAGGTGTATGTCGATCGCCTGATCGATGGCGGGAATCTGGAGCCGTCAATCACCTTGAGCGGCGAGTCTGGGCGCAACACATCGGGCAATGTCCGCTCACTGACAGTCGAATTGACCGGATCGCGTATCTCGCCCAAGTCCAGCATTACCGGTATCGACACCTCACGCATCGACAGGGTGCAACAGGAAGAGGGCCTCTCCGTCTCGGGCCGATACCAGACCGACAACTATGGGTTGCTGGGGATCGATGCACAGCTCCGACGAGGCTCGAAGTTTGGACCATTCGGCAGTACCGATGGCGAGGACTGGAGCGGCTCTGTAGCTTTGACCAGCCGTGACCTGCCACTCGGTGATGGCTGGCTTGCGGATAGCGGTTTGGGAACCATCACCACTCCGATGATTCCGTTGGTGAGACGGCAGACCCGTTTCTACCTCCCCGCAACGCCGATCATGGGCGGTGCTGCAACATTCAATGGCTATCGCAAGCTGGCGCAAGGTCAGCCTTCTATCGATCCAGAGCCATTCGCGAGCCTGAATCTGGCAGTTGGCGAGCCGGGTTTGCTAGGCGGGCTGAGGTTGTCTGATTTCACCGGCCTGTCCGGCCTTTCAATCACTGGCGGAGGGCAACTGGAACTCTCTCCGCGTTGGTCAGCGGGCATACAGGCCATTGCCGTCGAAGACACGCGCGATCCTTACGCTGTCGTTTTTCAGGCTGCGCCAGATGGTGCGGCGATCCCGAAAATTTCATCGCAGGGTGCATTTGGAACGCTTGCCTATTCTGCGGGTAATCTCCGCGTCCAGGCCAATGCCATCTGGTCGAACCGCTCTGGCAGCGACCCAGGCATCGACATTTTCGGCGGAGACGGATCAGCCGCCGGAGGATTGATCGACGCGAGTTACCGGGATGGGCGCACAATTCACAGCGGCGGCATCTATTATTTCGAGCCGGGCATGACGTGGGGCACATCGGCGGTCATCAACAATGCCTACGGCGGCTACTACCGTTTTTCCTCATCAACCCAGCGCTGGCGCTGGACACTAAACCTTGACGCTGTCGATACAATCGATGGCAATGGATCGAGCGGCGTAATCGTGAACGGCGACGTTCGCAGGAGGCTAACATTCGACACGTCGGTTGGCCTAAACAGCAGCCTGCGAATCGCCAACGGCCAGGCGTCCACCCAGCTACTAGGTTTCGTTGACTTTTCGACGGACCTGGGCACGTCGCGCGCCGAAGCAGGTTGGGGGCACGATCCGGTATCCGACCTCTACCGCATCGGCTTCGACCAGAACTGGTCGCTCCCCGCCTCACTGCCAGCAGGCAGCCGCTTGAGCACACAAGTCTCTTATGAACATCGACGCCAGTCAGGCGAAGCCCCATTCTTTCCAGACAGCGACGTTACAGAAAAAACTGACAGTTTCGGTGCCGCCATCAGCGCTGGAGCAACGCCATTTTCCGGTATCAGCTTCGACGCTTCCCTGGCCTACAATTCCAACGCCAGTTCTTCGGCTACAAGCATATACGGACCGATTGATTCGACAGGCGGCGCCCTCGGCGTCTTGTCGTCACAGCAGGGAGAATCGTTTTCGGCAACGCTTGTTGCAACCGCACGCCTCTCTTCGAACTGGAGCCTGACAGCCTCCTACACCGACACCACGTCGAACCTTACCTCACGCTATGGCCTGCCACTTTTCGGATTATCACCACTTGGGCCAAGTCAGGGACAAATAGATGACTTGCGACGCAGTTCCTTCCGTCTGCGGGCAGGCTATCTGACTCTTCGATATTTGGTTTCGGCAGGCCGCCCGCAAGGCGCGCTGGGCCTGCGACAATTCCCGGTCGGAGGCCTGGGCAATCTCGAAGGGCGCGTGTTCCTCGATTCTAACGACAACGGTGCCAAAGAGCCTACCGAGAAAGGCGTTGCAGGTATTGTCGTCATCCTGGACGGCATCCAGGCAGTGCGTACGGACGAGGCTGGTTTTTACCGCTTCGAGGGCGTCATCGATGGCCCACATCGCATAACGCTGAATGCCGATGCGCTGCCATTGCCATGGTTCATAGAAGCCGAAGACAAACGCGGGACCGGACTGCCATTCACGGCCACAGTCGAGGTCGGAGTTAGATCGACAACCACACTCAACATCGCGGCGAGGCGAGAATAGCAACGCGCGATTGCTTGTCGCGGATTTGAGCTCCTCAACTGTGTTCGCAGGATCTTGTCCTTCCTCGAACGCTCGCTTGCCCTTGCGCAGGAGCAGCTGCAACGCCTGCGCACCATCAGGCCCCTGCAACTTGGCGGCAACGGTGAGAAACGCGCCGTAGAGTGCAGCGCGATCATCATCGGTCAGCGCGATCATCATCGGTCAGCGCGACCAGATCGGCTTTCGCGTCCAGGCCGCCCAGTTCGATCAGCTGCTTGGTTCGGTCGCGGCGTTTGACCTACTATTCACGCTAGTCTGGGCAATAAATTTCTCGCCCGAAAACAAGTCATTGAACGACCCAAAGTGCGGAGATTGTTCAGGCAGCAGGCTTCAGTTGCACTCCGCTATCGTGAGGTCTCGCGCAATTCTGTCGGATTGGAACGGCACAACGACCCACTCCGTCGCGTCAAGACATATCCCAAGCCGTTTGGCCTGCTCCGGATCAATCGCGAGGGAATATTCGCCGGGCGGAATCTCCTCGAAGAAGTAGTATCCGTCCGCTTCTGTCCTGACGAAGCGAAACACATCCTCGTGTTCGTCCAGCAATCGAATCGAAACGCCGGCAACGCCGCGCGTTCGTCCATCGCGGTTGAAGTACACTGCACCCTCGACATCGCTCAATCCGACAATGGGGAAGTCGGTCACATGCGTCCTGCCAGGACGCGGCACAACCTCAATGCCGCGCGTAAAAGGTGCCATGAAAATATCCGGCAGCGTTGACGGGTCCACCTGAATGCTGGCCCGGTTGCCGGCCCCGAGGCCACCCAGCCTTGCTACCCCATCCTCGTTCGTGCGGGCCGTTCGGCTTGACGATGCAAATTCCACTTCGGGCAATAAGATATCGCCGTCGCCGTAGATGCGATCGCCATCGAGATCCTGGAATGCTCGGATCGATGCCGCGCCCGAATAGGCTTGCCCCGGCTCGCCGAGAAAGAAACGGCCACTGAGCGGATCGCGCCCGAAACTCGTTCCCAGGCGCAGGACAAAAGCATGCGTGCCGCGCTTCAGACCATATCTGCCATCGACTGCAACAGTGAAACGCTCGAACTGGCGAATTGCCGAAAGGCCGAATTGCGTGTCCTTGTCCTTGAACCCGTGGCCGATAGACGCATTGACAAATGTAAGGTCATCGATGGCGTGGTCGATCTCTATCGATGTTGAAACAAGCTCGAGATCAGGCACGATGCCATAGCCAAGCGAAAGCCGTGCCTGCGTTTTCTTGCGGTTCAGCGTTGCGAGATCAAAATTGCCAACAAGCTGAGAGAACGAACTCCCGCCGCTTCCCGAATTGCTATTGTAGTCAAGTGTGTTTGAAAGAACCGCCCCGAACATGCGAACCGATCCGCGAAGGTTTGCGCTGATCTGCTTGCGACCGTTGCGAAACTCGAAGTAGCGTGCCCTTGCCGAAATCGGGAGCAGGTTGCCTTCGGGTCCGCTGCCGAAACTGATGTTGAAATTCGCATCGAACTCGCTCGCACGCTTGAGGAAATCACCGGCAAGGCCGCGTGATTCGTCGACGAACTCACCTGAATATTCAGCATGCGATAGCGTGAAGGAGGCACCCAGAAATTTCCCGCCAATGCCGACCTCTGCCGCCTTCGCGCCGTTTTCGGAAAGGCCGATGTCGGCCTTGAGCGCAAAACCGGCCAGCCCGGTCCGCACACCGGCAATTCCCATCCAGCGGCGCGTCTCGCCGCTTTCGAACCAGGCTCCGGCGACATTGGCGGTGATACCTTCGGTCAGCCCGTAACTGACCTGTCCGGTTGCGCGCCATGCGCCATAGTCCTGACCGGGACTGAAGTTCGGCCCGCGTATGCCCAGGAGATTGACGTCTTTTTGCGCCATGCCGAACTGATAGACGAGCTTGCCCTTTGGCAACCTGCCGTCGCCAACGCTGAAGCGGCGCACTTCTTCCCGGCGCTGACCCTGCGGCCCATGGAACACGAGTCGAAAGACATTGATGCCAAAATCCAGTGAGACCTGGGTAAACTCGTATTGACCGTTAACCGGCGTGCGCGTGGAATCGATCAGGACGCCGTTGCGGTAAAGTTCCACCTCAAATCCATCGGGCAGGTTGCCGCGCAGATCGACAGTTTCGAAGACGGAAAGCGATTCAATCGGCGTGTTGGTAATGGCCGCACCGCGCCCCGAGATGCCGCGTAGCCCGATCGGCATCGACAGCGTGGCGACGTCGCCCATTTGAAATTCGGTGGCCTGCAAGGGACCAAGCAGGTCGGCATCGGGATCGCGGCGACCCAGTTCGATATGCGCGTTGATCAGACCTTCATCCGAACTTGCGCCAAGGAATGCCTGTGCTGACATGAAGGCGAAATCGCCGGCTAGACGCAGGTCCCCCTCCATGCGCGAGCCGCGCGCTGTATCGGACATGGCGCGAAACTCGATATCCCCGGTCGGAATCGACAGTGCCAGCCAGGGCGTTTCTTCACGCGGCCAGCGCTGGACTTCCTGGTTGCTTGCACGCGAAGCAAGCCGCTCGCGATCAGCCTCGCGTTTGAGGCGTTCCTCGAACGGAAACGGTTCGAGCGTGGCAATTTTCACGGATTGGTTGCGAAGGTCCGGTGTCATTGTGAGCGGCAGGAATTCGGAGAATTTCTCCGCCCGAAGGTAAAGCTCGCCATCGAAGGCCAAGGCATCGGAAGCATGCAAGGATACGCTGCGCCTCGCCACCGAGGCTTCGCTTTGCCTGAGATTGATCGTCAACGTTCGCGATTCATCGAGGAACCAGCCACTTGCATAGTGACCATCGTCACTGACATTGATCGCCAGATCGAGGATGCGCGCGAGCGTTCCAAGCGGCAGGTAGACAGCATCGAAGGTACCGTAGGCAATGACCGTATCGCCCCCGGGATAGCCAGCAACGCTGACCTCGAGGATCAGTTCGTCGTCGTATGTGAACAGCGGTGCGTTATCCGAAACGGGATATGTTCGTTTGCCCGGCCCCTCGCCAAGCTTTGACGTTTGCGGGATGTACGTCTTGGCAATTGTTGGAGACTGAGGTCTGACAGCCTCATGCACCAGCGCAGCCTGGCCGGGATCGGGATCAGAAACGTTCGCGAGTACACGTCGATCTAGCGGGGCATCAACGACAACTGGCTTTGTAATCGCTGATTCGGTGCGCACCGCTTCGGATTGCGACGACGGAGTGGCGAGCTGAATTTGTTTAATCGTTGGCACTGCCGTGGGGGCTGCGCTTGGGGCAGTGGGCAAAGCGGCAGGCTCGATCGCCGCAGAGGCTACGGGCGCGGCTGGTACAAACTGGTCCTGAACTTGCGGCAATTCACTGGCGACCAATTCAGCCAGCGGCAATTCTTCTTGTGTGACCGATAGCGCAGGATCGACGCCTGCTGTGGTCGTCAGTTCAGAGCCAGCCTCTTCCGTAGGCACTGCGGGAGCGATCAATTCATGATCGGCCACTCTGACTACGCCAATAATCGGGAGAGCCAGACTCTGCGAGTTTGCATCCGGGCTCTGGCCTGGATCACCAAAGTCAGGCGCGGGAAGCCCGCCATCATTAAGGGGCGAAGAAGTTGCAAAAGCGGTATCGCTTAGAGGAATTGGCGCGCTTGCCGCCAACGCGAGACCATTCGTCGATTGCGTTAACCTCGCCCGCTGCAATGAGGAGGCTTCGACGGATTGTCTTTCGTAATCAGGCAAACCACTCGATACTGGCGACATCGTACGGAACGAGCCGAATACCGGCTCGGGCAGCCCGTCGACCGACTGTCTCCCAGGCTCAGGCTTGATCTTTGCAGCCGTCCGGCTGACTGTTCGTTCCGGCGGCCTGTCCCCGGCAAGCAGGATCGTCGCACCGGCAATGACCGATCCAGCGCAGATCGGCAGGATTGGCCGTTCTGCCCTGTCCCGGCTCACTGCACGACGAAGTCCTGACTAAACAGGGTTGCGCCTGGCTCGTAGTCGTCATCGGTGTATGTCACCGTAAGCGTCGCACCCGGTTGCAGGAAGCGCGTATCGACTTCCGGATCGACTGGCATGGTCACTTCGCGTGAATTCACCTCGGGATAGACGCCCACGCCTTTGGCAAGGGCAATTGGCTGGTCAGCGCCTCTGGCTGTCACCGCGACATCGCCGAACGAAGAACGCGTGCCTTCGCGCGTGATGGTAACGCTTATCCCGAGCTGCCCCCCTGGCAACGTCACGACCCTGGCATCGCGCATGCCGGACGTCAGCGTCGTTTCGCCCACGCGCAAGATGATGGGAATCGAAATCCCGAAACGCGGGACGATCTTCACACCGATGTCCGGCCCGCTCGATCCAGTCACGGCATTTTCGATCGAAAACCCGACTTCGTCCGCCGGCGGCACCGAGATAGCCACGAAATGCGAACGATACTCGCCTGCCTCGAGACCCGGAGGCGTGCGCGCCATTATGCGGATCGTCTGGGCTTCGTTACCATGCAGCGACACGCGACGTGGCGACCAGCGCAGCATCTCGCTTGCCGCTTTCACGCGCGCCCTCTCCGCCGGATCGGAAACCTGCTCGAGATTGACCAGCCTGCCATCGGCCAGCATCATCATGTCATTGACCGCGATCTCGTAGTTACCCGTAGCCACGCTCTTGTTGTAAAGGCCAACCGTCGCAATGCGTTGGCGGCCATCGATCACGATGCGCTTTGGGTAGAGATTGAGATCGCCCATGCCGCCGACGGCGCCGGGCGGAGGCGACGAGGCCTGCGCATCGATGGTTTGATCGTCGGTATTTTGCGCCTGCGCGACAGGTGCAGTCGCCAGTCCGAGTAAGACACAAAACGCGCCCACCGCAGCGCGCAACTTGCGGATTGACCAGGTGCCTTCTTGCATTGAACTTGATCCCAGCGGTTGGTTAACACGCTGGACCTATGTATTTTCACCAATGCAATGGCAATGCGCGCTCAGAGGTAAAGCACAGTTACGTCGAACGTGCCTGTGTAGGTTCCGCTTTCCTGATCGGCATTGACGTTAAGCCGACCGCCGACATTGAGATCGTATTCGCCCTGGGCGTTGAACAGCCCAATCCCGAAAAAGGTATTCGTACGGAACTGATCGACGCGCATCGAACTCGATCCGTTCGTGATGTTCACGAAAGTCGGCACTTGCACGATAAACAGGAGCGACCCATCGCCTTCAACGTTGAACGCAGCGGGACCGCGTCCGTCTGCGGGTTGCGGAATCGCAATGTTACCATTGACGCCGCCAGTCGTATTGACCGAGCCGTTGGTGCCAATCGTTAGTGTCCCGCCGGTGCCGGGCTTGAGCATTGCGCCAAAGCGCAGATCATCGACCAACGCGATCAGGGTCGGATCGACCACCTGTGCCTGCGCGGTTCCGCTCACCGACGCCGTGTTCGACGGCTCGGCATGCGCGGTCTGGGCGAGCGCAAGGGCTGGCAGAACTGCCAGAGAAGATGGTCTGATTTTCATGGAGTGGTTCTCGCCCGCATCAATTCAGCAAGCGAAGGCTGGCGCTGCAGACTCGCAGCGCCAGCTCCCGGTCAAAATCAGTTGTAGGTGACAGTCGCGTCGTACTGGCCCGTGTAGGTACCAGCCGGAGCACTATCGGGGACGGTCAGTTCGCCGCCAACCGTGAAGCTCGCCGCGCCGCTGCCGTCCATAGTGTGGTTCTTCTTGACGTCTGTCGTGAAGCTCATGGTGTTGCTGCCATCGGACACGGTGCCGTTGGCCGTGGTCACCTGGAACGCGCGATTCGGATCGCCGCCGACCGTAAACGAGTCGGCCGATTCGACCGAGCCCGACACCAGCGTGACGTCGCCGCCTGCGGTGCCATTGCCGTTGTTCTTGTTGACCGTGACCGTACCGCCATTGCCGGCGGTGAACGTACCGAAGCTGAGCGCCGCACCAGCATCGTGCGTGAGCGTGATCGGTGCGATGACAGTTGCAGTAGCTTCACCCTGCGCAGTCGCGGTGTTGCCCGGAGCAGCGAAAGCCGGCGTGGAAACCAATGCGGCCATGGCCGAGGCGATAACAAGAGCTTTTTTCATTAACGTAGTCCCCATTCAAATGCGTCTCGAATGGCCTGTTTTTTCAGGCCAACCCACGAAACATGCTTTCGCACGGCTTCGCGTTGCGCACGTAATATCCCGTAGTCGTTAACGAACATTTACGTAGCTATGCCTGGTAGCCGATTTGCGCTCCCGGTGCGCCAGGATCCGGCTAGCTGTAAGTGACGATCACCTCGATTTTCGCTTCGTAGCGATCCGCCGGGGTAGAGGCGGGCACGACGAGGGTGCCGCCAACACTGAAGGCATCGTAGCCGCTCTCGTCGAGAAGGCCTGTCCGGCCCTCGGCGTCAAAACTCGCGGTACGCATCGTCAGCCGGGTAACCAGAAGTGAGACGGAAGCCTGCGATCTGCCTGATGCATAGACCTCGCCTGGAATCGCCACCTGGTAGCGCCTGGCGGGCTCTCCTCTTACTGCAAACCGCGCAGGATGCGCCCCGCAATCGCTCGCAGAACATGCCGAGGCGGCAAGGCCTGTATAAGTTGCCGCTGCGGTGTCAGGAGGAACGGTGACCGAGCCGCTAGCAGATTGGGAGACAACCACGATCCCAAAATCCAGATCGTCCAGTGGGCTGGTTGTCAGGGGTTCGACAACAACTGCACTCGCTGTGCCAAGCGCTGTCGTAGCATCGGTCGGCGCTGCATGTGCTGAACGGATCGCCAGGCAGGACATTACCGCAAGGCATGCTGCGGCCCATAATAGAACATGGGCAGATCGCTCTAGGGATTCGTTCACCACAACGTGATGACCCAACGGCTTCTCCCAAGCAATGCTCGAACCATGTTCTGGGCCCGCTTGTCCCGAACCGGGAAGGATCGAAAGGGCTATCGTGTCGAAATGACCACTGCGTCCAACACCAGCGGAAAGCGCAGGTCGGCTCCTCCGAAGTTCCGTGTCACGTCGAGCCTGCCGCCAACGGCAAACGATCGAGAACAGACCCGCTGGCGGCAATCGGGAATGCGGATCGTGAATGGTCGGCCCGGCTGAATCTGGTTTCCACCGGGCAAGTCGGAATCGAAGGTCGCGATACGCGCCGATGTCCCATCGCGGTTTATGGGTGACACGTTGGACAGCACCACCTCGATTTGCACGTCCAGAGGTCGTCGGCTCTCATTGCCTCGATCATAGCTAACGGTGAAACGAGCAGGTCCGCTGATGCCTTGATCTCCGCTCATAATCCCGGAATCCAGGACATTGCCATTCGCAGATACGGTGCGCGAACCGCTACCGAACACTACGAGCGAACCGAACCGAAGATCCGAT
Organism: Novosphingobium sp.; assembly: GCA_024236215.1. Lineage (GTDB taxonomy): Bacteria > Pseudomonadota > Alphaproteobacteria > Sphingomonadales > Sphingomonadaceae > Novosphingobium. The sequence goes on along the minus strand of JACKKX010000001.1, from coordinate 1,080,277 downwards.
TGAGGAGTGACCGTGAGTTGCGGAACTTTTGCGATGCAATTGGAAGCGGCAAGCGCGGCAACCAAGGCTGTCGCAACGCCCGTGAGATTGGCAACTGGTCTTCTCAGCAGGGGCGAGCGCGTGATCATTCAATGACTCATCTTTCATCCGTCGCATCGAATCAAGCTGCGCAACCAGGTCTGCGAAATTCAATGGGCAGATTTGGTACGCCTTGCTAAATACTCCCGCTCCCAAAAGGTAGGGGCAATCGGCCAACGATAGCCCTCCGGAGAGCGTCAGCTGGACACCCGCAATGACCGCTCGCATTTCGGCTCCTGATGTGATTCAGCGTGGGCGAAGAGAACCTGCTGATGCAGCCATCTAGTCTGTTTTCGCTGTCTGAACACCTTGATTGGCCGAGCCGGGATGGCGATCCGCTGGAGGTATTGGGTGAGGCCGTGGACTTCGAGCGTTTCCGCTGCTGCTGGTACGGGGGCCGGGATACAGCGATGGCGCGAAGGGCGGCAGGCCGCCGTTTGATCCGGTCTCGATGTTCAAGGTGCTGGTGGTGCAGGCAAAGCATAACCTGTCCGATGCTCGCATGAACCCTTCGACAAGCTCAGGAGAACATTCATCATCCGCGACCGGCTTTCATGGATGCGCTTATTCGGCATTGATCTTGGCGGCACGATGTCCGACGAGAACACGATCCGCCACTAGCGCAACCGGCTGACGACAAGCGCCACGCTTGATGCGCTGATGCAGGCATTTCGGCAGCAACTGCGCGAGCGCCGCTATCTTGCCATGGGTGACAAGATCGTCGATGTCACACTGGTCCCTGCTCCCAGGCAGCGCAACACCGAGGAAGAGAAGGCAGCGGTCAGGGCGGGCAAGCAGAACAAGGCCCACCAGAAGGATGTCGATGTGCGTTGGACAGTGAAAGTCGGCGGCGAGGTCCGCTACCGCTCCGATGACACGCCCCTGCCGCAGATCGCAACACCAGTGTTCGGCTACAAGTCGCATATCAGCTTTGACCGGCGCTTCGGCTTCATCCCCAAGGGCAAAGTGACCTCGGCGGCGCACAGCGACGGGCGAGAACTGCGCCATGTGGTGGGCACGGGCAACACCGCTTCCGATGTCGGGGCCGACAGTGCCTATCGCAGCCGGAAAAGTGAGACATGGCTGGCGCGGCGCATCTTCACGATCCGCATCCATCGCAGGAAGCCCAGGGGCAAGCCGATACCCGAACATACATCGCGGGCCAATGTCGCCAGGTCAGCCGTACGCGCAAGGGCAGAGCATGTCTTCGCGCATCAGAAAGGGCTATACGGCCTGTTCACCCGGACCATCGGCCTTGCCAGGCACAGGCCAAACTGACGTTGGCCAATCGGCCTGAAACTTCGACCGCCTGGTCTTCCACGAAAGGCTCACCGCGACGGAATAGCTGCTTCTGAAATCGAGCAAACGAACCGGAAACAGACCGAAATACAACAATACAGGCCGGAACAACGGCCCCATCGCGCGGCACCATGCCATCAAGACGCTCACGCCGCGAAATCTCCCCTCACGACCACCGTTGTTGCGGGCTTCCAGCTAGCGAGCTAGCCTTTTTCATCAAATATCATCGATAAAGAGGCAGCGAAGCGGAAGAACGGGAACTGAGCCGTTAAAGGATCGTTTGCTTTCGGGCGAAAATGGCAAAACAGCGGACATTCTCGCATCGGTGCGCTTCAAGGCGTTTTTCGCTTCACTCGCGCAATGCTCTTCTTGACATCAATAGTGGCTCTCTCGGCTAAAGCCCTCAGCCAAAAGGAATCTCTGCATTCCAGGGCAGACACCTGGTCCAGAATTCTGACCAAATTAACCGTGCTCGGTGACCAGTGCGAAATTCGGGGGGGGGGGGGTAACGCCCGAAGGACAACCCGGAATTCGCAATCTGATCATGCCGACTAAAAATGCCATGCCCCAGCACCAGGAGCCAGGCGTCCTTAGACGCCTGGCTCACGATCGTACGGGCAATACGTACCTGATTGTCGCAGGGGCATTGTTGCCGCTGTTGGCGATGGTCGGCGGCGGGGTCGATATGGGGCGTGCGTATATGGTGCAATCGCGGTTGCAACAGGCATGTGATGCCGGTGTACTCGCTGCGCGCAAGCGACTGGGAACGGAGTCCATAGCCTCCGGCGAAATACCGAGCGAAACGAGCAAGATTGGCGAACGCATGTTCCAGGCCAATTTTCGCGACGCCGCATACGGCACCACGGCGCGCGAATTCGAGATGACACTCGAATCCGATTTCTCGATCAGCGGCGTTGCGCAGGCGCGCATGCCTTTGACGCTAATGGGCCTATTTGGCCACAAACACTTCGATGTTGCCACCAAATGCACCGCACAGCTCAATTTCCGCAACACAGATGTGATGATGGTGCTGGACACGACCGGCTCGATGGCGATGTCCAATCCCGGAGACAGCGACTCGCGCATCCAGGTCCTGCGGGACGTGATCGTTTCCTTTAACGAGCAGCTAACCGCCTCGGCTCAGGCGGGTACACGCATCAGGCTGGGATTCCTGCCCTATTCGACCAATGTCAATGTCGGCCATTTGCTGAAGGACGAATGGGTAACCAACGAATGGGGATATTCGTCCCGGCGGCTGCTGAATTTGGGCCGCACGACCTCGCGCTCGTCGGTCTCCGCATCTTCTCCGGTATCTGGCTTGATGCATGATACGCTGGCGCAAACATACCCTGCGCTTGGTTCTGCGGGTTCCTACTATTGCAACCCTGCACCGGCCAGTACCGTCTCGTCATCGGTCGAACTTGTTGCCGAAACAAGCGAGGAGGTAACCGGACCGCCGGCGGGTACCAAGACCGTGCAGACCTACGAACGCACCCGGAATGGCGCTTCGTATCAGGTCTCGCTCGACGGCAGCACCTGCAACGTGATCAAGACGAACTTCGACAACTTCGTCGATACCTATGACTACATCACCCAACCCACCTACAGCAACGACGCGGTCTGGCTTTACGACTGGCTGTACAAGGATACGTCCAATTGGCGGGCCGAAACGGAAGGCTGCATCGAGGAACGTCAGACCTATGAGATAGACGACTACGACAATGTCGATCTTTCGAGGGCTCTCGATCTCAACCTGGACATGGTGCCGACAGAGGATCCCGCCTCGGCGCGCGTATCGGTCACCGAAAACCTGTCTGCGGAAAGCCAGACGAACATCTTCCGCGAAGAAGTCCTGCCGAACTCGGCTGCCACCAAATGGCGACCGATGTACCCAAATCTTATCTATGGCCGGGCGCTGAAGTGGGATGGCTCTGGAGGCTTCCAGAAGAGGCAATCGATCACATTCGATGATTACATGTCGCCTGCGACGCTCTACACGACCGCTTGCCCCCCCGCCGCGCGCAAGCTCTCGACGATTACGCCGGACGAACTGAAAAACTATCTCAACACGCTGGTTCCCAATGGCAGCACCTATCACGATACCGGAATGATCTGGGGCGGTCGGATGATCTCGCCGACCGGATTGTTCGCCGCTGAAAACGCGGATGTATCGACCAGTTCGCCGACCAACCGGAACTTGATCTTCCTGACCGACGGCGAAACCGCACCGCTCGATGTGAGCTACTCCGCCTACGGTTTCGAACCCGTCGATCAGCGGCGCTGGTCGCTTTCGTCGCCCTATTCATTGGCAGAGACAATCGAGAAGCGCTTCAGCTTCGCGTGCAACGAGGTGAAGAAGCGTGGCGTGACTGTCTGGGTGATCGGATTCGGGATCGACCTGAACTCGACCATGAAGGGTTGCGCAGGTGAAGGAAAGTACTTCGAAGCGGCCGATGCTGCCGAATTGAACTCGGCATTCGGCCAGATTGCAAAATCCACGACCGACCTGCGGATCACAAACTGATGCGACGCGCCTGCTTTCGAGTCATACACAAGGACAAGCGCGGCGCTGCACTGGTCGAGTTCGCCCTTATCGCTCCGGTGCTGATCTTCACCCTGCTTGGGCTCTTCGAGCTTGGCTACAACATGTATATGCAATCGCAGCTGCAGGGAGCGGTGCAGCAAGCGGCCCGCAAATCGACGCTCGAGAGTGCCACTGCGAGCCAGGAAAAGATCGATGAGCGCGTCGAAGCCGCAGTGAAAATGATTGCTTCGAACGCGACTATCACCTTCGATCGCAAGTCCTATTCAACCTTCTCCGGTGTTTCGCAGCCGGAAGACTTTGTGGACCTGAATGAGGATGGAATTTGCAACGATGGCGAGCAGTTCGAGGATGCCAACGGCAATGGCTCCTGGGATATGGATCGCGGCAGAGAGGGTCTTGGCGGTGCACGCGATGTCGTGCTGTACAAGGTAGCTATCGAATATCCGCGAGCTTTTGGCGCGTCGAAGCTGTTAGGCTTTTCGGACAATGCAAAGTTCGAGGCCACCACCGTGATGCGCAACCAGCCTTATGGTGACGGATTGGCCGGAGGGTTGGGCCAGTGTACCTGAAACGTTTGGGCCAGCTATTTGTCGACCGATCCGGGACGGCAATGCTCGAATTTGCCATGGCGGCACCGCTGCTGATGACGGCGGGTCTGCTTGGTGCAGAGACAGCCAACCGCGCTGTCGTGCAGATGCGCGTCAACCAGCTAGCGGTTCTCATTGCGGACAATGCCAGCCGCGTTGGTCAAAACTCGCTTCTCGGCGAAGTCGAGCTCTACGAGAGCGACATCAACGACATATTCATCGGTGCCAAAATCCAGGCAGGCGAGAGTTACGACCTTTATGAGAACGGAAGGGTTATCCTCTCGAGCCTGCAGGTGGTTGAAGATACAGAGGACCAGCAGTTCATCGCCTGGCAGCGATGCAAGGGAAAACTTCAGCATCAGTCCACCTATGGCGATGCAGGCGATGGCCGGTATTCGACGATCAATGGCATGGGCAGGCCCGGCGAGGAAACCTTTGCATTCCCCGGTGAGGCGGTCATGTTCGTCGAACTGGTCTATTCCTACCAGCCGCTCATTACAGACCTGTTCGATGACGGAGAACCGGTCAACGCGGTGGCCTCGTTCTACGTGCGAAACAATCGCGACCTTTCCGGCGTCAAGCAGCGTGACGAAAATAAGCCCGATCCGGTGTCGGATTGTAGAAAATTCGACGATTTTGAGTAAAGCTCTGTTTGCTCTGTCACCGTCACTCAGAGACCACAGAGTACGCTCTGGCCGCTACCGAGATCCCAAAGCACGCTGCGGAATATCGTTGTTCTGTGCGCAGTAGACAATTGCTGAATCACGCGCGCGTTCCGGAAGATCACGATACCAATTCTCAAGATAAAATTCTTCCTGCTCTGCTACACATCGCGCTTCAGCAGTATTTTGGAAGGCGAAGGTTACGCCGGATGCGGCAATGAGCATTGCTACTCCCCAGGCAATGCCTAAGAGCGAATTTCTGCGCATTCCAGTGCTCGGAACATTCGAATTAGTCAGCTGCACTCAGAATCCCCATCGTCACCAGTGACGCCGGGCGTCAAATTCCTGTCGTCGCGCGTTTCAAAAGCCATTTCCTGCTTGAATTCGACGGTCCCCACGAACATGTCGCCGAAGAGGCCCTTGTAGGAATAGAAGACTTCCGCAAACATGACAGAGGAGTTGCCTGATGCCTTGATCAACGCGCCCTCTTTGCCCATTCCCAAAAGGTTACCCGTGGTCTTGCCGTAGCCTTCCGGTCCGTAGGAAGACTCCTTGGCAAGCGTGCCCCGGCAACGCTGCCAATGAATGTATTGCTTCTTGCTAGAAGGATCCTGCTCAAGGCTAGACAGGACTATCCGGCCGTTCTCATTGAACTTGATTCCGCGCCCTTGCAGAATCGCACCGCCGAGCACCGAATCAATTTCGGCCTCGGTTACGGTCGGCGTTACACCGCTGTTGTCCGTTTGGCCGATCCGGGAAGCGTTGTCAGCGACTGACGAGGCAATCTGGCTGACTTGCATATTGATGCTCGCCATGTAGGCCAGTTCCGTTCCATAAAGCCCAAGCACAAGCAGGACTGGCAAAGAGATCGCAAACTCGAGGTACGCCAAGCCTTCTGAGTTACGCAGAAGCCCCTTGCGCTCCCTGCCCGACCCAGCCCGAAAAAGGCGGCAACTGCGCTTCGGATCCACAGGTGTTTTAACCATCGGCAGCACAAACCCCCGCGCTTGAGCCATACCCATTCTGCGCTGCGAATGGCTGATTGCGCTTAACAGCGGTTGTCGCGCTTAGCGTGCGTCGATCTGAAAGCGACGCGAAAAATGGAACTGCGAAGACCGGGCTGTAGCTTACCTCGACTTCATAGACGACGACATCGCCAGCACCGCCATTACCATCCTCGCCAATGTCTTTGTCCCAGGTGCCGTTGCCGTTTTCATCGACATAATTTTCGTCGTTGTTGCAAAGGCCATCGCCGTTTGAATCATTCCATGCTTCAGGTCGGCCAACATCGTTGAAATCGACATAGCTGACCCGACTGAATTCATACTCCGCGTTGGGCAAAACCGCCTTCATGAGTGCGACAACACGGTCGTCCGCTTCCTCGGTATCGCCGGTTTCCAGAGCCGAGGTTCGCGCGGCCTCCTGAACAGCACCGTTCAACGTTGCGTGACCATAGGCCATGTGGCCAAGATCGAAGATGCCGAGCAACATCAAAAGAAAGACCGGAGCAATCAGCGCGAACTCCAAGGCTGTTGAGCCAGCCTCCGATTGCCTCAGCTTGGCAATTGGCCCATTCGCGAGACATATCGGCAAGCAAGATATGTTGGTGTGCGCAATCACTGGATGATCCTCAGTTCGCCAACTTGCTTGGCAATTTCCTGGAATGCCTCGTTCAGCTGATTCGCATCGTTGGCCTGGAATGCGCTGTTGTCAGACGCACAGGATACTAGATGAGGATTCGAGCTCAAAGTCGTCCCTGCGAACGCGATGACCCAAATTCGGATGCCCTTGGCCTTAATTGCGGAACATACGGCGGAGAAGCGCTTTGTATGGCGCGACTCCTGATCGCTGCTGCCATTTGCCGTAACCCGGTGTTCGTTGCGCTCGACTCCATAGGCTGTCGGGCGATCATTGCGGTTATGCATATCGCCGTCAGTCATGAAGATCAGGTGACGCGCGACTTCGGCACCATTGTCGGGCACTTCGGCGACATTTGCCGAGAACGGCCCGGTCGGCGAACTCAGTCTGCCGCCCCAGATCATCCCGATGTCGAGATAGGTATATCCCTGCGGATCGAGTGCATCGGCATACGCGTCGAATGCAGCTTCATCCATCTCGGCCAGCAGCTGCGATTTCGATGGGCAGGCCGAATCGCTGGCTACCGATGAGCCCTCAAAGGTAGCATCTGTCGTGTAGCTGGAGCTGTCGTTCCAGCGACGGTACGATACCTCGGGCCACATCGGAGCCCACTGCGTATCGGGGTCCGCCGGATCGGGGATCAGATCGATATTGAGGTCGAGCGCGTCAGAAGGCGACATGCCCATTACAGAATTGTAGGAGAAGTTCGCTTCCGGAACGGTGGCACGCTCGATAATACAGCCCCCCCAGAGGGAGGAAACACTAACGGGCTCGCCGCTCTTTGTCAGCGAATTACCCGATCCCTGCCCGCCAACAAGAGCATTGGCAGACTGGAACGTCTTGTAGATGCTCGTGTCATGCGTAACCTGATCGTATACCCAACGGTCGAACACCTCGACTTCCTGCTGGGTGTAGACCGCATCGCTGGTACCGGTCGTCGTTGTGATGAGATCGCGATATTCATAGCGAACGTAGATATAGCGTTTACCTTTGTCCTTGCGACAATCATACGCCATACGACGCTGTGGTTGTATTTCGGCAACTATTTCAAAATATTGCCCTCCCGACTCCTCGGAACTCTCCTCAATATAGGGATCGCCATAGTCTTCCCAATCGGTATCATCGGGAAGGGCATTCTTGCACTGTTTCTTGCTGTATTTTGTGTTCGAGTACTTCTCCCAGCTCGACGAGCCGTTGTTCTCTGTGCTGGTGTCAGTCGAATAGACCGGGTCGCCCCAGTGGTCGAACACATCGGTGACCTGCAGATCGTAGTCTGGCCTGCGAGACGCGTAATCGTACTCGTCCACGATCCAGTTCGGATCGAGCAAGTGCCCAACATTTACACTCTGGCTGAAGGGGACAAATCCATAGCGGATCCGGGCAGTCGTACCGGAACTTGCATCATCCAGAGTATCGTAGAAATTCTTCATCGCCGTGCGCAGACTCGCAATCCGACCGCCTGCCATCGATCCTGTTGAGTCGAGGACCATGACAACATCGCTGTTGCCCACGCCCATCGAAGCAAAGCAATCGACCTCGAGATTGAATTCGTTGAACCCGAAAACCCGCATTAATGCGGTGTCCTGCTTCGCAGTCGCGTGGCCGAGTACAGTCTGGCCATTGTCTTCCGACGAAGCAGTGAAGACAACGTCCTCGACTTCCTGAGCCGTCTCATCAAAGTTGGTGGCAAAATAGCTGTTGGCAGTTTCCTCAGCTTCGCTGTCGAACCCGTTCGTGGTGACAGCCTTGCGCCCGGCAAGCGCCGCCGAATCGCATGCGGCCTGCATGCGGTTCTCGGCCTTGTATGCGCGGCTTATATCGACACCGCCGCCGACGAGCGCAACGCCCACCAGTGACGCTACCGCAACCATGGGCAAAACGTTGCCAGCGGTGTCCGCAAGCAAACGCATCGGGAATGCAGCTATCCGTTCCATAGTTCGCGGGATAAGCAAAATTTCTTGCTGAGCGGTAAATGCAGACGGCTAATCAGCGATAGCCATCCGGTTTTCCAAGCCCTGCAAACAAACAGTGTATCGGAATTCCGATGGTAAACTCTTGTCTGGCAAGTTGACGACGCAGTGCGACTATTTTTTTGGAGAAGCTGGCAAGGCGATCTTGAACACAAGCATCCGAGGTGCTTCGTATTCAATCGTTAGCCACAAATTAGCAACCGACCGATACGCACCTGAGGTGTTTGTAGACACTTATGGATGTAACGAAATGCAGTCAGATGCGAATACCCTACCAATAATCCCTAAAGCCAAGGCAGTATCACTGCCTCCGACAGGCTTCGGTCGCGCTCCCCCTTTTCGTCCCACCGAACCAATCCTAGCGGATATTGCTTTGATACCGAAAGCAGATCGCACCGATGGCCGCAATATGCGGCAAAAACAAGTCGAGTTAGCGAGCCTTGCGCTCTCAATCTCGCTGCTGATTGGATTGGTCTTGGGTTGGGCTAGCCAATTCTTAGCTGCTTCCTGATTCGGAATTGGCGGTCTCTGCTGCCTGCTCCGCCTCAAACGCCCGCTTCCCCTTGCGCCGGAACAGCACAAGCGCCTGCGCGCCATCAGGCCCGCGCAACTTGGCGGCGACGGTGAGGAACGCGCCGAGGAGAGCGGCGCGATCATCTTCGGTCAGTCCGACCAGATCGGCCTTGGCGACCAGGCCGCCCAGCTCGATCAATTGCTTTGTTCGTTCGCGTCGTTTGACCTGCCATTCGCGCATGTCGGTTCGTGCCTTTGCCGCATCAAGCCGATGCCGCGCCGCCGTCGAGCGGAAGAGTGCCTTCTTGCTGCTGGCTAGCTCCGCTCGCAGTACCGCGTGACTTGCCCTGAAAGAAGGCCGCGCCGCGCTTGCGCCAGCCCTCCCCGATGGACTTGTCTGAGTTTGCCGCTGCATCGAGCAGCGCGCCAGCCAGGACATCGGCATCGAGCGCATCGGCTCCGGTTGCCGTAACCAGCGCGCCGAGGTCGCGCACGCGGCGTTCCTTCAACTGCTTTGCCTTCTCGGCAAACGCCTTCAGTTCCGAATCAAAATCGCGGGGTTTGCGCATGTGCTGTCTCCATCTTTGGTGAGATGGAGCCATGATAATCGGGGTTGTAATCCAATGCAGTAAGGTCGCCGGGACAGTATGAACCCGCGTAGTCCCGATCAGGATTTTATCATGAGAGGGCGCGCTTATACGTCGTGCCGACGTTGCGTTTGGAGTGTAACTGGATTGCCGACATGGCAATCTTTCACTTCAGCGCAAAGGTCATCGGAAGGTCGAGTGGACGAAGTGCCGTTGCAGCGGCAGCCTATCGTGCTGGTGAACGGTTGCACGATCAGCGAATTGATCGAACCCATCATTTCACCAACAAGGCAGGTGTTCTTCATTCCGAAGTGATGCTGACAAAGGACGCGCCCGAAGCCTTCGCCGACCGCGCCACGCTTTGGAATGCGGTCGAAACCGCCGAGAAACGCAAGGATGCCCAGCTTGTCCGCGAAGTCGAGTTCGCCCTTCCCCGCGAGCTTTCGAAGAGAGACAACATCAGGCTGGCGCGCGAGTTCGTGAAAGCCGAGTTCGTCGAGAAAGGCATGATCGCCGATCTCAATGTCCATTGGGATATTGGCGAAGACGGCAAGGCCAAGCCGCACGCACATGTCATGCTTGCTATGCGCGAGGTCACGAAGAACGGCTTTGGCGCAAAGGTCCGCGACTGGAACAAGACCGCACTGATCGAGCAGTGGCGCGAGCGCTGGGCCAATCATGTGAACCGCGCGTTGGCCGAACGCGACATCGATGCGAGGATCGATCACCGCAGACTGGAGGCGCAAGGTATAGCGCTGGAGCCGCAGGACAAGATCGGTCCCGCAGCCTCGCGCATCGGAGGGCGCGGGCTGGAAACCGAACGGATCGAGGAACACCGCGCCATCGCCCAGCGCAATGGCGAGCGGATCATCGCCAATCCCGCGCTGGCGCTCGATGCTATCACGCACCAGCAGGCCACATTTACCCGGCGCGACCTTGCCGCATTCGTTCACCGACACAGCGACGGCAAAGAGCAGTTCGACGCGGCTTACAATGCCGTGCGCGCATCACCCGACTTAATCTCCTTGGGCAAGGATGGACGCGGGCAGGATCGGTTCACGTCGCGGACGATGATCGAAACCGAACAACGCCTGCACCGCGCTGCCGAAGCAATGGTCGCGCAGGCCAAGCACAACGTCAATTATGTCCAGCGAAACTCCGCGTTCGCCAGCGCTGCAAAGCGCGGCCTGGTCCTATTGCGCGAGCAGAAAACCGCCTTCGAGCACGTCACCAACAGCAAGGGTTTAGCCGTTGTCGTTGGCTATGCCGGGACCGGCAAAAGCGCGATGCTGGGCGTGGCGCGCGAGGCATGGGAAAGCGCGGGCTACACTGTGCGCGGTGCAGCCCTGTCCGGCATCGCCGCCGAAGGGCTGGAGAACGGTTCGGGCATCGCATCGCGCACCATCGCCAGCCTTGAACACCAATGGGGCAAGGGACGCGAGTTGCTCACTGCCCGCGATGTGCTCGTCATCGACGAAGCGGGCATGGTCGGCACGCGCCAGATGGAGCGCGTGCTGTCCAATGCCGCCAGGGCCGGAGCAAAGGTGGTCCTGGTTGGCGACCAGCAGCAGCTTCAGGCCATTGAAGCAGGGGCGGCCTTCCGGGCGATCCACGAGCGTCACGGCGGGATCGAGATCAGCGAAGTCCGCCGCCAGCTTTCTGCTTGGCAGCAGGATGCGACCCGACACCTCGCCACAGGCCGAACGGGCGAGGCAATCCGCACCTATGAAGAGCGCGGCATGGTCCATGCCGCCGACATACGCGATGCTGCGCGGACAGAGCTGATCGAGCGCTGGTATCAGGAAAGCCAGGACAGCCCCGGCGACAGCCGGATCATCCTCACCCACACCAATGACGAAGTGCGCGAGCTGAACGACATGGCGCGCGGGAAGATGCGCACGGCGGGCGCGCTGGGGGCAGACGCCACGATCAAGGCGGCACGCGGCGAACGCCAGTTTGCATCGGGCGACCGCATCATCTTCCTGCGCAATGAACGCGGGCTTGGGGTGAAGAACGGGACACTCGGCACGGTCGCAATGGCCAGCGCGGGGAGCATGGCGGTGCGCACCGACGATGGGCGCGAGGTTGCGTTCGACACGAAGGATTACGCCCACATCGATCATGGCTACGCGGCCACGATCCACAAGGTACAGGGCATGACGGTGGACCACGCCCATGTGCTCGCCACGCCGGGCATGGACAGCCATTCCGCCTATGTCGCCATGTCGCGTCACCGCGCGGGGCTGGCTCTGCACTATGGGCGCGATGACTTTGCTGACCGGTCGAGACTTGTCCGCACCCTGAGCCGCGAGCGCGGGAAGGATATGGCCGGCGACTATACGCCCGAGCAGGCCTTCGCCGAATTGCGCGGTATTAACTTCCGCGAGCGCATCATGGAGATGGTTCGGCAGGTGCCGGAGAAGGCCAAATCCATCTTCGGAAACTTCCGCCCGCAAGCCCGCCAGCTTGAGCCGCTTCCAGCACAAACGAACACGCAAGACGACCAGCGCCGCGCGGTCGAACGCTACGCCCGTGCGCTTGGCGATATCGGCACGATGCAGGCCCAGGGCCTGCCCGTTCTCCCACATCAGAAGGACGCGCTGAAAAGAGCAGGTAAGGCTCTCGAAGCGATCAGGCCCCTTGCCGCGACCGATCTTGCCAAGGCGCTGGAGCGGCGTCCTGAACTGATTGCACAGGCTGCTCGCGGGCGCAGCCAGGAGGCCATGCGCGCCATGCAGCAGGAAGCAGTCGTGCGCACCGATCCCGCTCTGCGATCCGAGCGCTTCGTCAGCGACTGGCAGGGGCTGATCGCGGCACGCAAGCAGCTTGAGCAGCAAGGCGACCGCGCAGGCGCTGCCCGTGCGTCGGCAAAGCTGACTGAGCTGGCGAAGGGGCTTGAACGCGATCCCCAGGTCGAAGGCCTGCTGCGCAGCAAGACCCGCGAACTCGGCATCGATCCCAAGCCCGAACGCGACCTAGCCAAGGAACTCACCCTGTCCCTCACCCGCGAAAGCACCCGCGCTTTCGACATAGGCATCTAGGAGAAACGACATGGAAGACGACCACATCGAAGAAGTACAACTGGACCTCGAAGTCGAAGAACCTCCAACCTCGCAGGCGAAACCGGAACTGGAAACGGTTGAAGAAACCGATCCGGCAGCTGAAGCCTTCGCCCGCCTCGAAGGCGAAATGGCGATGGTGCGCCACACGGTGCAGAACATGGCCAGGGAGCGAGCCGACATCGTTATCCCGGACTACACTGCTACGCTCGGCCAGATGGCCGGTCAGTTAGAGAAGTTGTCCGACAGGCTGGCAGACATCGGCCACAAGCCTGCTTTCGAACTGACGCCCGAAGACATTGCAGTTCAGATCAAGCGCGCCTCGCACGACATGCAGCGCGATGCCTGCGATCTGTTCCGGCAGGGCCGCATGGACTTCGACAGCGCCACTGGGCAATTGAATGCAATTGTCGGGCGGGTCCGCGCCGAGGACGAGCAGAAGCGTCAAACCTGGCGCTTTGCAAGCGTGGGGTTGGCTGCCGGTATCCTGGTATGGGCGATTCTGCCCGGTACCATCGCCCGCGCCATGCCGGAAAGCTGGCATTGGCCAGAATGGATGGCGGAAAGAGCTCTCGGTGAGTCGTCGCGGTGGAACGCGGGCAGCAGGATGATGCAGAGTGCCGATCCTCAAGCATGGCACGTCCTTGTTGCGGCGGCAGACATGCAGCGAGATAACCGGGACAAGATTGAAGATTGCAGGAAATGGGCGAATTCGAGCGGGAAGGACGTATCCTGCACACTCCAGATTCGGGCGCTGCCGGAACGTGAAAATTGATGCGGAGGTGCCGAAACCAGACCGATAGCTGTCCCGTTCCGACCCCGAAAGTAGCAAGCCAGCCCACGGAACATGTGGGAACGAACGTGGGATTGCATTTCCAGATTTACCACTTTATCGTGTAAAAACATCACGATAAAGTGGTTGACTGGTGCCCAGAAGAGGACTCGAACCGCTCTCAGAATGTCGCAAAACTGCGAGAATCTTGACCTTGGTTACTTAAGTGAGGCCCCCGTTGGTGCCCCCAGATTGTATTTTTGCCAGAGGATTTGGGTCCCGTCCTCGAAAAAGTCTAATGATTTCAATGCCCGTTCTTTACAGCAAATTGACGGGAAAGACCAGCCATTTTGCCCCGACCGAGTGACTGAATTCAGTAGCTATCCGCGCGCCTTCGCCCACTCTTCCCAATAGGGCACTAGCTCATCAGGCAGGCTGTTCACAAACTCAAGGCCCAATGAATAATGAGGCATCGCCTCGGCAACCGCATCGAGCAGCGCCGCTCCCTGCACCGTGTCCTTACGCCGCTTGAGCGGGTTCCGCTTTGCCTGAGCACCCAACCAGAGTTTGTGGAGCGCGAACCACCGGGGGTCAGGTGCCACGATACGTGCCGGGCTGCCATCACGGCACGGGACGACCTGGTCTACCCGCCGACCCGGCAAGAGCCATTCCTGTTCGGGTAGCGGAACTGGTCTTGGCCGATCCTTCCCGGCAAGCGTCGCAACGCGCGATGGCGCGACCAGCAATTCGACCTCATAGGCCTTCGCGTTGCGCGCCTGGAATTCCCGCTCGGTATTGATCGTGAACGTCGGATCGACCGCCTTGAGCATGTCCCATAGCTGAGTCCCATCTTCCGGCTCGTCCGCCGCCCAGGCAAGATCGAAGTCTTCGGTTTCATCGGGCACATCGCGAAACGTGCCTGCCGCTTCGATGGCATAGGCTGCCATTGCGTTGGTGCCGACAACAAGCAGGTGACTACCGAGAAGCGACCGTCTGTCTGCCTCACGGAGAATGGGTCCGGCGTCCGCTGACAGCATCGGCAAGCGCAGTGCGCGAGCAATCCGGCTGCTCTCATTAAGAGCATCCCGTGCGCCGTCGCGGCGCTCCTTCAAGGAAGCTTTTGCAGCCTTGTAATCCTCAAACTGGACTTCCTTTTCGTCGTCCCACGCGCCGAGACTTTTTCCGTTTCCTACGCGATCAAAAACCTCATAGAGGTACTCGTACTCACCGATCTTCTTGCGCTTCAGGTCGTACGGCATCGCGAAGAGTTCGCGCTCAGCTTCGATCCACACATCGTAGCGCTGGCGCATGTTGATGAGCGCTCGTTCCTGCTCTGCGGAGAAGGGTTGGATGATGGCCATACGCGGGTTTTATCCCGCAAATCTCCAATTTTCAATAAATGCGGGATAAATGCCCTTTGGCACCATACTTCATGGACCATCCTTGCCTTCACGGTCCAACCGGATGCATCTTCCTTTATGGGATCAATTGGGTGAGAGTTGCGATGAGCAAACTAGCCGCACAAGTGCTGGCAACAGTGAACGGTCCCTATCGGACTAAGCGATCCGCTCAGCAGCTCGCAGCGCTTATCGCAGACCCTTCGAGCGCGCAGACACACAATGCCGCTGCTTTCGCTTTCTTCTCGGAGATTGCACCGGCAGTCCAATTGGCCTTCATGGCAGAAATGGATGTTGATGAGGCCAAGGTGAAGGCAGTCGCACGTCAATTTGCGGACATGGCCGGGTACCCGTTGCCTCTGGCACCTTGAAGGCCAGGGACAGCTGAATTCGGGATTCACTCAGTCCCAATATCAGCCCATTCAAGAACCAGCTTGTCACCTTTTACACGGGGCAAGGACTTGCGTGGAATGAGCTTCCCGCGCACCTCGAAATCAGATGTGATCTTGACCAGAAAGACCATGCTGAAGTTCCGTTTAAGGTTCAACGTGACCCGGCCATTGCTTTTGAATGGCGTGATTGTCTTGACCTCGACCAGGTCATTGCCGAGCCGTCCGTCCGATCCTTGAGCGTAGTTGCGGTGCAGCTTGATGCCGTGCGTGATCGCCCCGTAGAGTTCTCCGATATCGCCATACACCTGAAGGTGCTTGCCTGTGTGAACGTGATAATCTTCAGCCGTGGCAATCAGGTTCTCGAAAATCGAGACCAGCGACAGGTCGGCGTCGGGATATTTTGCCCGCCACTCCTTGTACTGGATTTGCTCGTTGATCTCGTCCCAGCTGATCCATTCGCCATCATCCCAGATGGCATTGTCCGGCCCAAGTTGCTGCATCCGCAATTCCGCTAACGTGTAAAGATTTTCGCGTTTTCTTTGCATGTCCGCATCAACGTGCAAAGCGAAAGCGCGTTTGCTTGTCATATCGGCTCAAGCTGCGATTCGCGCCAAAACCGGACTTCCGCTGCACCAGAACCGCAGATTCGGACCTGCATTGCGCCGGAACGAGCGATGGCGAGAAAAATTCTTTCAGTCCCGGACTGTCCATAGCGATCCAACATCGTCCATTCGCCATTGCGGAACTGCACTGGTTCTCTTTTTGTTCTTTCCTACAGCATTGCGATTCGCATAGCGTGGCCAGCGTCACCTAAGCCAAGGGTGGCGCTGAGTTGGAACTCTGATTGCACAATCCGCAACGGCAAACTGAAAGCAACCCATCGTCGTAGGGGACACGGCCACGGTGACAGAACCTTGAAGCAAAGGAATCTGTCATGTCGAATATCGAACTACTCACCTGCCATGAGGTCATGCGCCTCACCGGCATTCGCAGCCGGACAACGATCTGGCGACGCATCCGCCGGGGTGCCTTCCCTCATCCAATAGACATCGGTGGCGGTCGTATCCGCTGGCGCTCCACTGACATCAAAGAGTGGATCGAGGCCCTCCCCCTGCGCAGCTATTGACCCCTCCAAGGCGGGCAATGGCCCGCAGAAAGCATCTCCCCGATGTCTATCCTTTCGCTGATCAACGCGGCCCTGCAGAAGCATGGCTGGCTGATCACTCGCCTTCCGACCGACGACAAAGAGCGCACAGCCAAACTTGTTGAGTTCCTCGTTGAAGACAATGCCGATGGGCGCGCCCGTCGCCACACATTGCAGCCCTGGCTTTGGTACGAACGCCCGGTCCGGGAGCGGTTTGAGGGGCAAGATTGTTGCCTCACTGTCGAGGGACCGATCTACCGGAGCCGGGACGGGACCGGGTATCCGCTTGGCAGCCAGCTTCGCACCGAATTCGGGTGGCTTGACCTCACGCCAGAAGAGACCAACCAGCTTGCAGATGACGTTCGATCAGCGATCGACCTCGCACTGCTTCGCTGGTTTACGCGCCCAAATATGGCGGATCGCCAGTTGCCTTCGCGTCAATCTCGCGACCGCTACTTCGACGACTATGTCGCCCGCAATCTGATCCTGTCTGCGACGCCTCCAACAGCAAGCATGGAGCAAGACGCCCATGCCAATTGACAGGATAAAAACTGGAGAAAGGAAGGGCCACGATACTGCGTATCGGACCCGTAATTTTCATACACACCCCACGCACGTGTGCATCAAGGATTTCTGCGGTTTCTGGAGCGCGCGGATAGCGCGCTCCCTGAAACGAAGCGTTCAGACCCTCGCAATTCTGCCATTCCTGGAGCGCGCTTCGCGCGCGCGCGGGAGGTGGTGATGGCGAGCCACATCAAGCGAACCATCCGCCTCAATCCTTCGCAGGCACGGTCGCTGTCCGGCATCGCCGACCGGCGTGGATTGTCGGAGTATGCGATGCTCCTGAAGGTGATCGACGCGGGCTTCCTTTCGGTCCTGCACGGCACCGACAAGGAGACCGATCTTGCCGAACTGGCGCGCGAGATCGGGGCTATATCGGAGCGCCTGACGGAGGTCGAACGGGTGCTCGACCGCACCCTGTTCACCGCCTGTGCGGCCTACGCTTACGCCCGCCATGCGGCGCTGGGAACGAAGAAACCCGATGAGACAATTGCAGCAGAAGCGCGCGCCGCATTCGAGCGCCAGCGCTCGCTTGCCCTGGAGATCGAGCCATGAATTCGAACATCGATTTTGTCACCCGCGCCCATGCACTTTGGCGCGTTCGTCTTGCGCAATGGCAGCAACGCTTTCGCTTCTTTTCCACGCTCACTCTGGGTGCAGCAGGAGCCGGAGCAATCATCGCCCCGCAGTTCCTGCTGCTGCCCGCCGAGATCATGGTCGCTGTGCAATATCTCTGGGCCAATGTTCTCGCTTCGCTGGGCTCGCTTGCCGGTAAGGACATCATGATGAATGTCCGGCTCGAAGACCTGAGCCGGACAGTTTCTTCGTCGTGGTTTGCCTCTGATCCTTTCATTACTTCCAATTTCTGGAAGGTGTTCAGGGTAACAACAGGCGGTGCGATCACCGGCTTTGCCATAGGGCTGTTCACCGTCTGGTTGCTCCAGCGAACCATGTCCGAACAGGGCAAAGATACGCTCGCCGACCGGGTCATTGGCGGCACCCGCGTAGCGGATGAAGATGACGTCGCCGCACAGACGACATTGCTCTGTGGCAGGGACGCGCTGCGCATCGGCCCGGTCCCCGTTCCGCGCCGGATCGAGACCCGTCACTTTGCCTTTCTCGGCACCACCGGCAGCGGCAAGACCACTGCTTTGCGCCAGATGCTTGATGGCATAGAAAGGCGCGGGGAAGCGGCGCTGGTCTATGACACATCGGGCGAGTTCATTGCCCACTATCACAACCCCGCGCGCGGGGACATCATCCTCAATCCCTTCGATGCGCGGTGCGCCTTCTGGACACCGTTCGACGAAATATCGCACCCCGCCGACGCCGACCGGATAGCGCGCCAGCTCGTTTCGGAAACCAGCAGTCAGGATGATGATGTCTGGCTGGAAACAAGCCGCATTCTTGTCGCCAACATGATCCGCTCGCTCTGGTCGGAAAAGAACTGCAGCCTCGAAGCCCTGCTCGAAGCCTTGCAGGTCAAGGACAAGGAGCAATTGAAGGAATGGCTGGGGCACACGTCGTCCGCCCGCACCTTCGCCAATGACGCTGACCGCGCCACCGGCAGCGTGCTCTTCATGCTCGCCAAGGCGGCTAACCTCATCCAGTTCCTGAAGGTCGAAGATGAGGGAGAGGACCGCTTCGCCTTCCGCGATTTCATCGCGAAGCTGGACAAGTGCGAGGGTGCGAAGCCCTGGATCTTCGTCCCTCGCAAGGAAGACTACTTCGAAGCGTCCAAGCCGCTCATGGCGTGCTGGCTCGAATGCGCGGCGAGTGCAGTGTTGGGTCTGTCGCCATCGCCAGACCGCCGCATCTGGTTCGTGCTCGACGAGCTGGCCGACCTGCCACGCGTCGAGAACCTCGCTCGCCTGCTGCCGGAAGGACGAAAGTTTGGTGCGGCGATCGTGCTCACCTTCCAGGCGCTCGGGCAGATGCGCAATCGGTATGGCGCGAACATCGCCGAGGCCATGCTCGCCTGCTGCAACACCAAGCTGTTCCTGCAAACGGTCGATCAGGAAACCCGCAAATGGGCGAGCGAGACCATCGGCCAGTGCGAAGTGGAATTGCGCGTCGCCACCGACACGCTGTCGATAGGCAGCGAAGTGCCGCGCACGACCATCGCCACCCAGCGCCAGTTCCGCCCTGCCGTGCTCGAAAGCGAACTGAGGCTTGCCCCACATCAGGGCTATCTGCTGCTTCCCGATGGCCTGCCGGTGGCCCGCATCGGTCTCACCGCCGATCACATCACCCGGCGTGGCGAGGCTCGTCAGCCCGGTTACGTGCCAGGTGATCCGGCAGGCACGCTATGGAGCCGGGTCAGCGAGATCGCCAAAGGTGCCGAGCCAGACGCCAAGCCGGGACCGGTCTAGTGGTTGCATCGGTCTCCGCGCTGTCGAGTGCCGGGCAAGCCGCGAGCTATTACGAAGCCGACGACTACTGTGCCGAAGGCGGCATGGCTCCGTCCGAGTGGTTTGGCGAGGCAGCAGAGAAGCTGGGCTTGTCGGGCGAGGTCGATCGCGAGAAGTTTGCCGAACTGCTCGAAGGCAGGATTGCCGGACAGCAACTGGGCACGACGCGTGATGGCAAGGTCGAGCATCGGCCAGGCTGGGACATTACCCTGTCCGCGCCCAAGTCGGTCTCGATCATGGCCGAGGTTGCCGGAGACAAACGGCTAATCAAGGCGCATGTCGCGGCGGTGAAAGTGGCGCTCGCCCATGTCGAGAAGCACATGGCGGCAACGCGGATCAGGCAGAGCGGCGAGGTCCGGCGCGAAACGACCGGCAATCTCGCCATCGCCACCTTTCGCCATGCCACAAGCAGGGCACAGGACCCGCAGCTGCACACCCACGGCGTGATCGTCAATGCCACGCAGGACAAGGATGGCAGTTGGCGAAGTCTTGAGCCGCGCGCCTTCTACCAGCTACAAAAGGAAATCGGCGCGATCTACCGTCAAGAGCTGGCGCACGGCGTTTCCGCTCTGGGATACAAGATCGAGGCCGGGAAAGACTCGCTGTTCGAGATCGCAGGTGTCCCAGAGAAGGCCATCGAAGCGCTGAGCCAGCGCACGGCAGCAATCGATGCCCGGCTTACCGAACGCGGCACGAGCCGCGAGCAAGCAAGCGCCGCAGAAAAGCAGATCGCCGCGCTCGACACGCGCGAGGCCAAGTCCCATGCGGACCATCGCACCTTGCGCGCCGACTGGCGGGCAACCGCCGATGCCAACGGGTTCGAGAAGGAAGCGCGAGATAGGCTGATCGGTGAAACGAGAGAGCGGGCGCGGAGCAGTGAAGCAACCGCCAGTTCGGAATTGCTGGCACGACAGGCGGTGATATGGGCCACTGCCAAGTTCTCCGAGCGTCAGGCAGTGTTCTCGGCCAGCGCGCTGGCGCGCGAAGCCGGAGACTTTGCCTTCGGCAAGGCCGGACACGGTGCTATCAGCACAGCTATTGCTGAGGCCGGGGAACGCGGCGAGCTTGTCCCGCGCACATTCCTTGACCGGCGCGGCGCGGAGTTTGCCGGATTCACGACGCTGCAGGGCATCGAGACCGAGCGCACGATGTTGCAGCTCGCAGAAGCCGGGCGCGGTATGGCGCAATCGCTCGCCAGTCCGGTGGCGGCAGCACGAACCATCGAGCGGGCTGCACGGCAGTCAGCACGATCCGGCTACGCCTGGACCGATGACCAGAAGCGGGCGACCGCCGAATTGCTCACTTCGCGCGACCGCGTTGCTGCCGTGCAGGGCTATGCCGGGACGGCCAAGACCACCACGGTACTTGCAACCTATGCCCGCGAGGCACGGGGACACGGTTTTGCCGTGACCGCGCTTGCGCCAACTGCATCGGCAGCGACCGTGCTAGGCGAAGCGCTCGGCATACGCGGTGACACTGTTGCGCGGCACCTGCTCGCGCCCGAGGAGAAGACATCAGGCAAGGAGGCCGTCTGGATCGTCGATGAGGCCTCAATGCTCTCGGCAAACGATATGGCGAAACTCATAACCCGCGCCGACAAGGCTGGAGCCCGTCTCGTTCTGGTCGGCGATGTGAAGCAACTGGGTTCGGTGGGTGCTGGCGCAGCCTTCGCCCAGTTGCAGCAGGCAGGCATGGCGACCGCGAAACTTGCTGATGTGGTCCGGCAGACCAATGCCGGGACTCGCGAAGCCGTCATGGCCTCAATTGAGGGCCATGCGGGAAAGGCTCTGGCCGCGCTGGAACGCGGCGGCGGCAAAGTCATAGAAGGCACAACGCCCGATGAACGCCTTGGGGCGATCGCCCGGCACTATCTGGCCTTGTCGCCAGCAGAGCGCGAACGAACGCTGGTGGTCGAGCCATCGCGCGAAGGCCGCGACAGACTTACCGCCATGATCCGCGCTAGGCTGACCGAGCGCGGCGAGCTTTCAGCGGCAGGAGTGCGGTTCGATGCGCTTGAGGCGAAAGGTCTGACCCGTGCCGAAGCGCGCGAAGCAGCAAGCTATGCCATCGGCGATATCGTCAGGTTCAGGCGCGACTATTCCGCCAAAGGCGTGCGCCGGGGCGAAAGCTTCGCGATTGCCGCTGTCGATGCAGAACGCGGGCGGATTGCCCTCGAAGGCCGCGATGGACGTTCGCTGGACTGGCATCCCCGGCAGTGGGGTGCGAGCAAAGCCGAGGCATTCGAGCCAAAGCTGATGGAGTTGCGCACCGGCGACCAAGTGCAGTTCACCCGCAATGACCGGGCAGCGGGGCGGGTCAATGGCCTTGGCGGCACTATTGCCCGTATCGATTCCGACCATTGCCGGGCAACGGTGAAGCTTGCCAACGGACGCGAGCAGAAACTCGACCTCTCCGACCCTCGCGATACTCATTTGCGCCACGCCTATGTCCAGACCGCCCACGCCGCCCAGGGCCAGACTGCCGAGCGTGTTCTGATCCATGCCGACAGCCGCTCCACCAACTTGGTCGATCAGAAGATGCTCTATGTCGCGCTGTCACGCGCCAAGACAGACGCTGTGGTTGTTACCGACAACAAGGACCGGCTTGTCCGCGCAATCTACGAGCGCGCTGGAGAGAAGCAGACGGCTATGAGTGAGATTGCGCCAGAGGCCGGCAAGTCCAAATCAATGGGCGCAGGGCTGGGCTAGAGATTCAGCAAGTAGCCGGGATTTCCAATGAGGGTGCCACCCCTTTCATGAGCCACTCTTGCACCGACTTTCCGACCAATCCGACAGGCTGATCCTTCAAAGCACACTCCCAAACAACGGCTACTCGCCACCCCATGTCCAGGAGCGCAGCCATACTTTTGGCGTCTCGCTGGACGTTTGCGGTGAACTTCGACTCCCAGAATTCCGGACGGGTCGCTGGAGTGGTGGCAAAGCGACAATTCTCATGCCGATGCCAGAAGCACCCATGCACGAAAACAACCGCATGGTACTTTGCGAAGACGAGGTCCGGTTTGCCTGGAAGCTTTGCACCATGAAGCCGGTATCGCAGCCCGGCGGAATGCAACTCCCCTCTCAACAGCAGCTCGGGCTTTGTGTTCTTGCCGCGAATGCCTGACATCATTCGCGAGCGGGTCTTGGCATCCACAATGTCAGCCAACGCAATTCACCCCCTGGCTTCTTAGAGTCAGCCTGGTA
The DNA here is from genome assembly GCA_024236215.1 of Novosphingobium sp. GTDB lineage: Bacteria > Pseudomonadota > Alphaproteobacteria > Sphingomonadales > Sphingomonadaceae > Novosphingobium. The sequence continues at coordinate 1,057,459 of JACKKX010000001.1, read as the reverse complement.
ATAGGCTCATGTAATATCGGATTTTCGAGTAGATGAGCCAAGCATTCAAGACTGTCGACCTTTTCGCCGGACCGGGTGGCCTTGCCGAGGGGTTTGCGGCGATCAAGGACGAAAAGGGAAAGCGTCCATACCGGATCGCACTGTCAGTGGAGAAGGAACCATCTGCCTTCGCAACCCTGCGGCTGCGTTCATTCTTCCGTCAGTTCGAAGACACTCCCGAGACATACTACGCGTACATCAGCGGGAAGATATCGAAAGACCAACTGGTCGCCGCCTATCCGAGAGAATGGCGGGCTGCCTCTGACGAAACGGCGATGCTCGAACTCGGCACCGAGGAGGCAACGGCCTGGCTGGACCCGATGCTCGACGAGATATCCGCAGAGGCCACGACGGGAACAGTCCTGATCGGTGGTCCGCCATGTCAAGCCTACTCGCTGGTTGGCCGCGCCCGAAATCGCGGCATTCAGGACTACGTTCCAGAAGCAGACCACCGCCACTTTCTCTATCGCGAGTACATACGCATCCTGCAGCGACTAGAGCCCGTCGCATTCGTCATGGAGAATGTGAAAGGCATGCTCTCGGCAAAGGTATCAGGCGAGAGCATGATCGACCGGATCGTCGAAGATCTGAAAGCTGCTGGAGGAGCGCCGGAAAGTTACATTCTTCTTCCGCTGGTCGCTGATCAGCGTTCTGGCCATGTTCGGCATGTGATCCGTGCGGAAGATTTCGGGGTGCCGCAGGCCCGCCATCGCGTGATCCTCATGGGCATCAGGGCTGATGTTTTCGCCCGATCAGGAATAGACTTGGGAATGCCACCATCTCTGACCTCGCGACCTACGCGCCGGTCAGTTGCCAGCGTGTTGACTGGAATGCCGAACCTGAGAAGCGGGCTGAGCAAAACCGCCGACAGCCCGGAGGCATGGCGACAAGCCGTCGTTCGTGCCTTCAAGGATGCCGCAGCAGCATGTCGCCGCGATGGCGGATGGCTTGCCGAGGTTGCGCAGCGGCTTGCCGGATATTCTCGCGAGATTGGAGCGGCGACCGACCTGCCACCAAGGTCCAGCACTGGGGTCACTCCGCTCACTGATAACTTCCTTGCGGCATGGCTGGCTGACGACAGGTTACTCGCATTGCCCAATCATGAAAGTCGCGGCCACATGCAGGGTGACTTGGCGCGGTACGCCTTTGCAGCGACCTTCGCCGAAGTGCTCGATCGCTCTCCCAAAGCAGACGAGTTTCCCAAGGACCTGGCCCCGAACCATCGAAACTGGACCTCAGGCAAATTCGCGGACAGATTTCGTGTTCAGACTTGGAGCGCCCCTTCAACGACAGTGACCAGCCACATTTCGAAAGATGGACACTACTTCATCCATCCCGATCCGAAGCAATGCCGCAGTCTGACTGTTCGCGAGGCTGCTCGTCTTCAGACCTTCCCCGACAACTACTTCTTCGAAGGCAATCGCACTCAGCAATATGTGCAGGTCGGCAACGCCGTTCCGCCTCTGCTGGCCAAGCAGATCGGGGAGTTGCTGCTCGAAATTCTCCGAATGGCGGACACATACTGACCGACTGGACGGCCGTCAGTAGAATTCCTCAAGCTTTTCCGCGATAGCCAGTGCGGCGGAAGACTGCTTTTCGCTCGGAATACGGTCGGGCAGGAACGTGCAGGCCGTCAGGATTCCCTGCTCTCGCCCTGTCAATTTGCTTATCGACCGCCCAAACGCCAGCAACTGCTTCCAGTATTCAGCCCCCTGCATGACAACTTCGCTTTGAGCCTCGATCCCGGATGTTAGCTCTCTGTCCTTCTTGGCCGATCGCTTATTGGCTTGCGCGTCAGCTGGATCGATCAAATTGTCCCAGAAGTCGGCACCATACTCGACTGAACGCTTGGCAAGCTCGGCCCAGCAGCCCTGCTTCTTTGCCCACTCACTCATGTTCCGGATACCAGCTGGAGGCGCAGTGATGACCGCATTGGCCGCTTCGGCTGCGACGAGACAGGCCCGTTCAAGGTTCGAGGGCACACGCTGAAGCGACCAAACCCGGTCGAGATCGATTACCTTCTTCTTCAAGTCTGCGTCATGGACAACCTTGGCGAAGGCATAGGTGACGATGTTGGCCCTGTAGCCCCCAGCGTACCATTCCTGCTGTGGCACGAGTTTTTCCAGGTGCCGAAAGATGATGGCCTTGGCGATCAGCCGCTTGAACCAGACCTCATCATAGGAATCCTTCTTCTTCTCCCAATCGGAGCCGATGAACTGTGCCAGCTTCCCGAAGTTCTTCTGCGCCCCAAGGCTAACTTCATGGGGCAGGCAGCGGTAGGAATTCTCGAATTTGGCCAGATCCGTCTTTGTGAAGAATTGCGACCGAGGATATTCGGCATCGAAGCGTTTTCGATCTGCAACGGTACGGCGTCCCCGCTCGTCAGCAAACTGCCCGCGCGCGCGCTCGTAGAACCATTTGGTTTCCCGGTATCCCTCATCACCCGAAGGAGCGAGAATTCGGCGCGAGAACTCCTGAATTTTCACATGGAATGGATGGTTCGCGAAGAAGTCCGCCGCATTGACCTTGTTCTGGCTGTTCGCGAATTGCGAGATGAGCGGGACGACATCTTCCGCCTGTTCCGGTGGCACGACTGTCAGCTTCATCTGGACGAAAACGTCCTTCAGCTGTTCCGGCGCAAGCTTCCTTGCCGCGTGGATCGAAGCCGTCGTCTGCCCGCCGTTCACGATCTGGAAGTTATTGGCAGACATCAGGAGCAGGCCCTCTCCCATGTCGGCAATTTCCACGGACTCTGCAGTGGCTGTCAGTCCGTTGTTGTAGGAAAAGAACATGCTGGGATCGTCACGGATCGTGTCACGTATGCCGCGATTGACCTTGTTGCGTGCCTGCAGAAAGCTTCGCACGTTGGCTTCAAGCAATCGTGCGCCCCACTTTTCATATATCTCCGCGAGCTGCACTCCAGGAATTACTGCGATATAGCTTTCCAACGGCGCGCCGTCGTATGAAGCCTTGAGGACAGGAACTGGTTCGCCAAAGGATTCGGCGAAGTCCACGATCAGGTCTTCCCGTGTCTGGCCTGACGACTCGAATCGATAAATGCGAGCCAAGTCCCACACGTTTGAGGTAACCGGAATTCCGCCAATATTGCCGACAGGCTGGGCATCAGTCCGGGCCTTGTTGATCCGATTGGTTACCAGAATGAGCTTGATTTTGTTGATCTGCTTCCAAGCCCGAGCAATCAGGTCGCTGAGGACAAAGCCGTTGCTCGTCTCTTCCAGGCCCTCGCGGAAGTCGCGTGTTTTCGCGGCAACGACAAACTCGACAAGCCGCTTGAGCTGACGGCTGATTTCGGTCTTGTCGATTGATTGCGGTTCATCGGCGACAGTGAAATCGCAGACCAGAACGCTCAATACGCCCTCTTCGTCTGTCGGGTCCCACGCGTATGCATCTACCTGGACGGCCTTCGAACCGAACTTTCCCTCGAAATAGCACTGCGAGAGCGAGGAGACCTCTCCAGCTTCATCGAGGACATCAGCAATCTTGTCGAGAAATGCTTCACTGGTGATGAGGCCCATCGCATCTGCATCACCCTGAATTTCTGCGATAAGCTGACGGTGGTATTCGTTCAGTTCGTCCACGAACCGTTCCTCTCGACGATCAGGTGATCAAGCGAATCCGGCTCGACGGCGAAATCCGAGCAGGCATCGAGACTGATACTGTATCGTACTGCGGAGACGCCCAAGGGCGGCGGGTTCGCGATTCTTGGGAAGCCTTCGACAACTTCAAAATGCAAGCTTTTGCCCACGTTCCAGCGCCGGTCGGAATAATCGTCCTCGAAATCAAAGCCGGTCGACATGATTGCCTCTTCCCAGAGCGAATATGCTTCCGGATCAGCGACGGCATACAGCTTCTCGACCTCTGTGACATAATCGGTCAGCGTAAGACCATTCGGCTTCACGACTGCATCGATTGCGCTGACAACGAGGAACAGCTGGCAACCGTCCACATCCGATAGCTGATCTTCGGAGGAAATCTGTACGAAAGGTTTTGCTGCCCCGCGACGTGCCTTCGCTTCCACAAGGCACCCGTCGAGTTCGAAATCCTTCGAAGATCCGAGTGGCCCCTTCCACGCTTCGATAGCCGCACGTGGTCCAATCAGGTCTATCAGATGCTGGAGAAACTGGAGTTCGCCCAGCAGCCCCCGCTGTTCTTCCAGCGAAAGCAAGCCGCTCTTGCCGCCTCGCAGAAGGTGGTACCAGCGCAGCGTACGCCGGATCGAGCGGTTCAAGGCATCACGATTGTCGCCTCCCTGCTCTCCCGCTTGCACGATATCCCTGCACAGGCTCCCGAAGAGTTCCCGTTGCTCTTCATCCCTGAGCAGCAGGACCAGCGCTCTGTGACCTGCAACATTTCGGTAGGTCAGATCGAGCGAACGCAACTTCGGAAGCGGCTTGATCTCTGCCGTATCTGCCTCCAGCCGAAACAGCAGGCCCGGCTCCGATTTGCCCGAAATGATCCAGAAGAAGTCATGCTTGTTGCCCTGATTGACCCTCCGAGCATCGATGCCTCCCGCGCTCAACCCATCCCATGGGTCGTTATTCTTCGTCATCCGGCGCGTCCTCATCGCTGTCATCTTCGCCGAAGAGTTCGCGAAGCTTGGTGGTGTTCAAGATGTACTCGACCTTCTGATCGGGTCGGGCTGATGGCGGAAAGCTGATCCCCCAGCCGACTACGGGCTTATCAGGAAGCCTGTGGCGATCGGCTTCATCGACACCGTCCTTCTTGATCGAGACGTTGAAGAGCATGAAAAGCGGGCGCTCGCGGCGTGCCCGATAAACTCGATCCGGGAAGTTGACCTTCGTATCTGGGCCAAGGTTTCTCTCTTCGCGATAGTCCGCTTCGGCCTGGTGCACGCGATCAGGCGAAAGACCCGCTTTTTCCATGCCTCGCGAAGCCACGCGAGCACTCGATCCACTGATTGTAAGGATGTTGTTGGCAAGATCGTCAGGACCGATCGAACGATTGATCGGATTGATACTCCACCCGTCGATTTCGAGTGGCTCGGCCTCATCCGGGGATTTGAGGGACGCCAGAAGGATATCCCATTCCGACATTTCATCGTTACGCCGCGCGTCGATGTATCTGCGGATGGGGTCAGTAGCCGAGAGTACGGAGTCCGGATGATTCTCGAAATCACGAAGGAAATCATCGACGACCTCGAATGGCACCCCGGAGAGAAGCTGACCACCGGAGACTTGCTGCGCACTTTCGGGAGCATGGCCATTCCGCGAAAGTGAAGCCAAGAACCTGTCGCGCACTTTCCGGTTGTGATTGAGAGCAGCTTCTCCCGCTCCAAGTCGCGTCGTTTCCACGAAATTGTTGGATAGGCCAACCATCAGGTGCTTCTGACCTGAGCCCATCTTGTTTCTGGCTGTGACCATCAGCGCACTTGGGTGACTGCGCACCGCGAGACCGAATTGTTCCGGCGTGGCATTTGCGCGTTCCATCTTCTTCAGCTCCAGCTGCAACTCCTCGGTGGCTTCAGCGATGTGAGCGTACCAGGATGATGCCTCGCGAAGCATCCAGATGCGGCAGAGGTCTTCGTAGTTCTGCCGGTAACCGAACCATCGTCCCATCTGCATCAAGGTGTCGTACATCAACGAGTTGCGCAGGAAATAGGATACGGTCAGCCCTTCGAGCGTGAGGCCGCGCGAAAGCGAGAATCCGCCGACCGCAATAACGGTCAGGCCATTCTCGCCGCCAGCTTCATAATCGAGGCTCTCCGAGGAGGATGAATTCACTGCCATGACGGTTGCCGAAGCAACCACCGGAAGCAGGTTCTCGCGGACATCATCCCATTCGGGCCACGCATCCCGATATTCGTCCTCCCAGCAACGTTTCAGTTCGGCAATCTCGGCGTTGTTATCGGCGTCGAACTTCGCACCATCAACTCGAACCGCGTCCTCGATGGCCTTCAAGTGCTGATGCAATCTGTTGCGCAGAAGGTTCTGGATGCCGGTGAAGCGAGATGCGTTTACGAGCATGGACGCGTGCTGGTTCTTCTGACCTCGCAGATTCCTGATTGCGCGGGCCACGATGAAGCACCGGAGTGCATAGAGCATGCTTTCCGGCACGGCAGTGATGTCGTGATTGATCTTGTGCTTGACCGGGAGCAGATCGCCATTGTCGTCGATGTAGCGCAGGAACTGCGGCCTCTCGCGATCATCATCATCAGGGATACCGTCGATGAAGACCTTTCGCGCACCGAAGTAGTTGGTGGGCGCATCGAGCCCAATGATGAAATGTCTCGGGAAAAGGTCCTGCTTGTAAACCTCGTCATCAGAATCAGGGTCGATGAAGATGTTGGCGAATGGGGTGGCCGTGTAGCCGACGTAGCAACTTCTCTGGAAAAGCCCCAGAAGGTCCCTGATCTGTCCATTGATGCGCGAGACTTCGTCCCGACCATACTGGATGTTGATGGAGGCATTGTCGGCTTCGTCGTCAATCAGGAGCATGGGCTGATCGACCATCTCCGAATACCGACCTGTGCTGTGCTCACGGAGCCAATCAATGAGGTTCGAAAGAGTGCGGTAGTTCTTTTTGATCACCAAAACGACTGGGACAGAATACGACGCGATTTCGCTCGTGTTGGTCGTGGCCGTACCCTTGTTGAAGTCCCGGAGTGTAGTGGTCAGACTGACCGGAGAACGCCTGTGATCGAACGTGCCGACACCGATGTATCTTGGGCGATTCCGGGTTTCTGCCATCTCAAGGCGCCCGGTGTCTCGCCCAATAAATCCCTCATCAATCCTTGCTTGTGTTTGGTTGCGTAGATTATTGTGGATGCCTGCGATGACCACGATCAGGCGATATCCTGCATCAGCAGCCTTGCAGACCAATCCGGTATAGTTCGCTGTCTTGCCACTCTGAACGTGGCCGACGACCATTCCCTTGCGATCCCATGCCGTACGGTCACGAGGATTGCCCATTCGGTCCAGAATGCGATCGGTGACATGGTCGGTCGAAGTGACGACATCCTTGGGCAAGCGCTTCTGTTCGAGCAGCTTTCTGTATCTGTTCCAGTAATACGGTTCGATCAGACCATCGGCCCGAGCATCATTCAGCCAAGGCTTGAAGTCGGTTTCGCCGATCACCGCGCCAATTCCCATGCTGATCCCGATGCGCTCTTCGAGCTCACGCGCAAGAAGCTCGGCGTCTTCGTCGGACACTTCGGAAAAGATCGGCAGAATCCGGACCGTTGCTATCGTCTCGCGAATGCTTTCCTCAGTTGGCCTGTCTTGGCTGGCAATGAGCTGGGAAACCATTCCATCGAGTTGCGCGACCTTGTCAGTCATTCCAATCGATCCCCTCGAGAACTTCACCGACCACATTCCGCGCGATTGCGGCAGCCGACTTGAACGGCTCGATCTGACAGAGGATTTCCGTAATTCGCTCTCTGTCGGTGCCTTGCTCGACAAGCCTCGGGATCATCGCCTCGGCGAGTTGCCGTAGTGACTGTTCATCTGCATCCTCGGCTCTCACGTCTTCGGGGGAGCCAGCGAAGTCCGAATGCAGCGATGCCACCGGGACCGACGAGCCGATCAGTCCGATGAGGTTCGCGAAATCCGACTGCAGATCAGTTGGCAGTTTCTCTGAGAAGTCGGCGAAAACCGGGTGAGCCAGGTCCGGACGATAGATGATGGAACCATCTCGCTGGATGCGCTGCCAGACCGGTAAATACTCGTTGTCCACGAGCTTCTTCCCTCGGCGCTGGTAGGTGCGCTTTGACGTTACGGCCAGCCGTTCAACGAGCAGTCGCATCCTTTCACGAACAGCAGGAGGCAACTGCGCCGATGCCTTCTTCACATCGATCTTCCAGTCGGAATCCATCGTGTTCGGAATATCGACGCGGATACGGCACAGCTTGGTCAACTCGGTCTGCCTCGCCATCCCGAGCCAGCTTCCGGCAATGATCAGACGTCTGCCTCGATAGACATAGAACCCCTGTGTTCGCAGGTGTCCTTCAGGACCACCCAGGTCATTCCAGTCGGCAGTCGGGATTTCCTTGTGGTGCGGAAGCGTGAAGCTCTGAAACTCGACATATCCATTCTTGAGTTCAAGCCGGTCCGGCCTGTCGGCTTGATGCTTGGGGAATTTGGTGCCGAACGGATCAAGGGCGTCGAGCTTTCTGCCGTTCAGCCTTATTTCGAGCGGTGGCTTGTCTTCTGTCATGAAGCGGTGGAACACCAGCCTGATGTGGCGTTCGGCTTCTGCCAGCAGACGATTGATATGTTCCGCGCGCTTTCTCTGATCGTTCTCTATTCCGCCCGAAAGCCTGTCCAGCGATCGCCAGACCACCAGCGTTCCCCGTTCCCCAAGCCTTTCGCTCCAGGGAATGTCTGACAGGTTGTCGTGAAGTTCGATTTCCCACTTGTTGGTTCGCGATACCTCATCGAGGTCCCAGGTCGCGGCAGAAGTCGCGCCATTCTTTCGGGTCAGGACAGTCAATCGCTTGCACTGGGAGAAGCTGGCGCTTTTCATTCCCAGCCCGAAGCGCCCAAGATCGCCCGAGGCGCGATCATCGAGCGGATTGCTGCTGCCCGGTCGCATCGCCTCAACGAGTTCGTCCAAAGTCATGCCCCAGCCATCGTCGAGGACAGCAATCGCCGGTTCAATCGCATTCGTTTCGGACAGAATTTCGATCTTCCGCGCACCAGCGGTTATCGAGTTGTCCATGATGTCGGCAAGCGCCGTTTCCGAGGAATAGCCAATATCTCGCAAGCTCTGGATGAGCGATGCCGCGTGAGGAGTCGCATCCGCAGTCCTGCGCGGGATTGGAATCTGGAGCGGCTCAGAGGGCATGGATTCTCGTGTAATTCATAAAGTGGCCAAGATGTTATAGGGATTGACTTCTTAAGCAACATTCATCGGTGCTTACTTCCAACATCGGTGGCTCGACTGATCACAAGTCAGTTCGGATCAGGGTGAAGGCAGTAATCGGAGCGCTGCCCTTGCGGGCGACCTGCTCTATCCGCTGGCGCGGACCAGGCCTGTAGTCCCGGCCCGTTCGGGTGACGATCAGGAGCATTTGAAAGCGGAGCGGGAATTCCTGATGGACGCGCTCTGTCCCGCGCATTCTGCGCTCCTGAGGGCGCGGCATTCCTGAGCTATCCCGCAGGCACTCTTGCCTCTCTCATTGCCGGAGGCCCGCTGGCGCACTGATCGCGCGCGCAGGACCTCCGTCGGCTTCGCGCCGTTGCAAGGGTGCCATTCTTGCTGGATCGCCGGACGATCCCTGGCAGGAACACCAAAGGCTTTGCCCTCTCGTTCCCGAAACCGGAAGTAGATGCCCCCGTGTGGCGGGCTGTGCCCGCTGGCCCGCGCCAAGGGCATCGATTCCGGTTTTACCTCCCCCTCCCATCCTCGCCGGAAGGCAGGCCGCATGCCGCGTGTCGGTTGCGGCTTTGCCGGAAGGAGTTAGGCAGATGGACGATCAAATCTTGAACTACCGGGCTTGCGGGGCCGAATGCCGCGAGGACTGGTTGCGGATGCTGGCCAACGAAAACGGCTTGCCGTTCGTCACCGTGCAGCACCTTGCCGAGGAGTTGGGCGAGCGTGAGGACTTCGGCGAGCTGGTCCATCTCTGCGAGTGCGGCGGGAGGGGAATGCAATGAGTGCTTGCACACTCTCCCGCAGCGAGCGGATTGCCCGGCTCAATGATAGGGCACGGCAGGCGATGGGCTTGGCCTGTATTGCCGTTGCAACCGAGGGGTTCCGGGCCTTGCCCGAGCAAGATCAGTCGCGGGTCCGCGAGCTGGTCGAGACATTCGACGCCTTCACGCCGGACAACGATCCTTATGGTGAGCGCGATTTCGGGGCGATCTATCAGGTCGGCGATGGTCGCTGGACGACGACGCGCCCGGCGCGTCCCTCCGCAACCGTATTCTGGAAGATCGATGCTTACGACAGTGACTTGCGGTTCGGCAGCGAAGACCCCGCCAATCCTGCGGTTACGCGGAGGGTGCTCACTATCATGCTTGCCAGCGAATATTGAGGGAGGCAGACCGATGCTCAAGCGGAAGCAGCCGGTTCGCATCGCCGAATCCAATCCGGACCAGATCACCATGCCCGGCGTGCGCCCCGTCACCCTTGGCGAACAGCTGCAATGCCGTGCCGATATGCCGATGTTGCCGCGTCGGAACCAGAAGCCTCTCGATATCGGCTTCTGGGATCCAATGCGCGATCAGCTCGAAATGTTCTGAATGCGGCGCTGAATTCCAAGCCCGCCCACGGGCGGGCTTGGAATTCATTATCCCACATTTCCCAAGTAAGGCGCTGATTTCGCTGTCCTGACCATTATATTTCCTATATAAAACATGGTGTTGAAGGCTGCGAGGGGCGCGTTTCATGGATCACCCAGAGGGTGCGGGCTTGCAACGGGCAGATCGGGTGGATTTCGACCCTCGCGTGCGGCTGGAATTTCGCGGCACGCAGCTCAGTTCCGACGGCGGCCTTCTGGTGATGCGCGAGCTTGATGACGCGCTCGGGTTGTCCGATTTGGCGTCAGCGGCGCTGCGCGATACTCGCTCTGGCAAGAACACGGTCCATCGGCTCGACGGCCTGTTCCGGCAATCAGTCTTTGGGCGGCTGGCCGGATACGAGGATGTCAACGACGCCAACCGTCTCGCCTGCGATCCGGTCATGCGCCAAGTTGTCGGCGGCAGAGCGGTCGATGCACAAGCGGCCTCGGCATCGCAGATGGGACGGTTCGAGACCGAGACGCTGGCTCTGGCCGGGAACCGTGCCGCGCTGGCCGACCTGAACGGGCAATGGATCGACCGGTTCCATGACCGTAACGGGCTGAAGTACATCGTTCTGGACATGGACAGCTCGGTCAGCCCGACCCATGGCGACCAGGAAGGGTCCGCCTGGAATGGCCATTTCGACTGTAGCTGCTATCACCCCAACTTTCTGTTCAACCAGTTCGGGATGCTGGAACGCTGCGCCCTGCGCCATGGCAACGTCCACAGCGCCGATGGCTGGCGTGATGTTCTCGACCCCGTCATTGCGCGCTACGCGGAGCGCGACCTTGGTGGCAGGTTCTTCCGGGCCGATGCTGCCTACGCGATCCCGGCGATCTATGAGCGATTGGAAGAAGCGCGGTTCTTCTACGCCATCCGGCTGCCCGCAAACGCGGTCCTCAAGGACAAGATCGCGCATCGGCTAACGCGCCCTGTCGGGCGGCCGTCACTGACCAAGGTCAAGCGGTTCTTCGAGGAATTCGAGTATCAGGCGGCGTCCTGGGACAAGGAACGCCGGGTGATCGCCAAGATCGAATGGCATCCGGGCGAACTGTTCCCGCGTGTCGGCTTCATCGTCACCAACCTGCCGATGGAGCCGGACTGGGTGGTGCGGTTCTACAACCAGCGCGGCACCGCCGAGCAGCACATCAAAGAGGGCAAATACGCCTTTCGCTGGACGCGGCTGTCGTGCCGGAAGTTCCGCGACAATGAGGTGCGGCTGCAACTGCACGCCCTGGCGTACAACCTGGCCACCTTCTTGCGCTGCATCGAGCTGCCCGAGGCCATGGCCGACTGGTCGTTGACCAGCCTGCAACTGAAGCTGATCAAGATCGGGGCACGTGTGGTCCGTCACGCCCGCACCATCACCTTCCAGCTGGCCGAGGTCGCTGTCACCGGCACGATGGTACGCGCCATCCTCGCCGCTATCCGCCGATTGCGAGCGCCACCGCTATGCGCATGATCGCGATCCACGCTCAAACTGAACGAAAGCGGCTGGACAGATCTGTCCGCTGCGCTGAAAAACGCCGCCCCTGGGCAAGGAAACAGCGGCTTCGCGGTCTGATCCGTCCAGATCCAGCAGTCTGCGCGACCGCAGGTGCCGCTTGCGGCAGAAAATCCTTGTCTAGCGCTCGGATACAGGCGATCTTCACCTCAAACGCCACGCCACTTGGGGAATGCAGGTATAATTGTCTTGTGCTTCCGGTCCGGGATCGCGTAAAACGGCAGCCAAACGCGGCGTGATCGCATTAACTATTTTCAGGGAGACATTCATGAACGAGCAGTTGCAAGGGGCTACAACCCAGACGGCAAGCGCCCAGCCGCTGTTCAACCCGCTGTCTCCGGACTTCATCCGCGATCCCTATCCCTCCTACGACAAGCTGCGCACGCACGCGCCGGTGCTGCATCTGCCGGCGCTGAACGGCTATCTCGTCAGCCGCAATGCCGACGCGGCGCTGGTGCTGCGCGACAAGCGGTTCGGCAAGGATTACGTCACCCGCATCACGCGCCGCTGGCCGGAAGCGCTGAACGAGCCTGTTTATCGCGCGATGGGCCGCTGGATGCTGACGCAGGATCCGCCCGACCACACCCGCCTGCGCGGCCTTGTCGTCAAGGCGTTCACGGCGCGCCGCGTCGAGGACATGCGTCCGAAGATCCAGGCGATCGTCGACGACTCGATCGACCGGGTGATCGGGCAGGGCCGCATGGACCTGATCTCGGACTTCGCGTTCCGCCTGCCAGTCATCGTCATCTGCGACATGCTCGGCATTCCGGAGACGGATCGCGAAATCTTCTTCAAGCGCGAGCGCACCGGCGGCCGTCTGCTCGATCCGGTGCCGCTGTCGCGCGCCGAGATCGACGAGGCCAATGCCGCGCACGCCAATTCCGAAGCCTATTTCCAGCGGCTGTTCGATCTGCGCCGCCGCGAGCCGGGCGACGACCTGACGACTCAACTGGTTCAGGCGGAAGAGGCCGGCAGCAAGCTCAGCAACGAAGAGCTGACCGCGAACATCATCCTGCTGTTCGGCGCGGGTCACGAGACCACGGTGAACCTGATCGGCAATGCGCTGCTGGCGCTGCATCGCAATCCGGACCAGCTCGAACTGCTGAAGTCCAACCTGTCGCTGATGCCGAACGCGATCGAGGAATTCCTGCGCTACGACTCCTCGGTGCAGCTCACCTACCACGTCGCGATGGAGGATGTCGAGATCGGCGGCGTGAAAATTCCGCAGGGCGACAACGTGATGTGTCTGCTCGGCTCGGCCAATCACGATCCGGCTGTCTATCCCGATCATCCGGATCGGCTCGACATCACGCGGCCGAACGTGCGGCCGCTGTCGTTCGGCGGTGGTATTCACTTCTGCCTCGGCGCGCAGCTCGCGCGGCTCGAAGCCGAGGTCGCGCTCACGACGCTGCTGCGCCGGATTCCGAATCTGCGCATCGACGACGTGGAAAATCCGAAGTGGCGGCCGACCTTCGTGCTGCGCGGCCTCAAGGAGCTTCCGGCCAGCTGGTGAATGCGCGTTCATGATTGTGAGGGTTTGTCCGTCGCATGTCCTTCGTCGAAATCATGGCTGGGACACGGTGGCCGCGGCGCGTGACCGCGCGGCCCACGGAATCGGTTTTTGTTTAACGAATGTAATGTCTGGCCGAAAGGAATACCGAATGCCGAAATATCTGATTGCCCTGACCAATCCGTCGTCGCCGGACAAGGAAGACGCGTTCAACGCGTGGTACAACACCTATCACGTTCCCGAAGTGTGCGCGCTTGACGGGTTCGTCGGTGCCAAAAGGTTCAAGGCCGATGCGACGCAGTTCGCCGATCCCGATTTCAGCTATGCCGTGATCTACGAGGTCGAGGACGCGGCCACGGCGCTTGCCTCGCTCGCGCAGAACGGCGCTTCGCTGACTCCGTCGGATGCGATCTCGCCCGAAAACAAGCTGCTCTTTGTCGAAGAGATCTTCAGCTACGACAAATAAGTCCTGACCGGCCCTGCATCGACGGATCGCCGGTGCAGGGCCGGCAAGGCCGCAATCAGGCGTTGTCGCGCAATTCGCGGCGCAGCACCTTGCCCGTCACCGTCTTTGGCAATTCGTCGATGATTTCGACGATGCGCGGATATTTATACGCGGCCAGGCGATCCTTGCAGAACTCACGAATTTCATCGGGATCGGCCTGGATGCCGGGGCGCAGGCTTACCACCGCCTTGACCGTTTCGCCGCGATAATCATCGGCGACGCCGACCACGGCCGCCTCCCGCACGGCGGGATGCTGATACAGGACATCCTCCACTTCGCGCGGCCACACCTTGTACCCGCCGGCGATGATGACGTCCTTTTTCCGGTCGACGATGTAGATATACCCATCCTCGTCCATCTTGCCGACGTCGCCGCTCTTGAGCCCGTATTCGCAGCGCGAGGCGCGCGTCGCGTCCTCGTTCAGCCAGTATCCGCAGGACAGGGCGGACGAATTCATCACGATCTCTCCCACCGCATGGGCCGCTGCAGGCTTGCCATCATCGGCCACGATAGTGATGGTGAACCCTTCTATGGCCTTGCCCAACGCGATGCCCCCCGTGTCGGCATCTACGCGCGGCTCTGAATCCAGCGGGCAAACGATGGCGATGCCGGACGTTTCGGTCATGCCATATCCGTTGCGCAGGACGATGCCGAACCGTTCCTCGAACGCGCGCAACGCACCCAGCGGGGTCGGTGCGCCGCCGCTGATCATCGTGCGATAAGACGTGAACTGATCCGCGCGCACCGATGGCTCGTTCATCAAGGCGATATAGGATTATAGAAGACCCCGCTCGATCAGTGTCATTTCGCCTACCAGATCGACCAGAATGGCCACATGCCGATCAGACAGGATAAATGCTTCGTCGAGGGGGTTTGGGTTGGCCAAGAGGTCAGCCATTCCGGCCTTCAAGATGTCTCGCGCCACACCGTTTTCGATTACTGCATCGACATTCTGGTATGTGAAGGCTCTTGGGATCGTCACGGGCTTATCTGAAAACAACACTCCGGACGCCGCCGCACTTGCCAATAGTGCATAGGCGCAGCGTTGTGTCGGCGATCTTGCATTTGGATGCGGCGTGGTCGGAAGGACGCGCGATATTTGGCTGACCGGCTTGACGGGAACGCTGCCGACCTCGCCGAAGCCTTGCAGAAAACGATTCAATGTTGCTCGCTCTGGATTGCCTTCCGGCTCACCCGAAAGCGTCGCCGCGTGTCGCTCAAGGCTGAAAGGTGCTGCACCGGACATATTCCCAACGCCACCGGCAAGGTTCGTAAGGTGACCGCCTTCATGAAGGCGGCCATACTCCTTGATGAGCGCAGCTTCGCGTTCCAGGCAGGCCTGTTGATTGCTTGCGTCGTAATGCGCCTCGATCCGATACGTGACCTCGTGCCCATCACGAATGATTTTTCGAATCACATTGCATTTGAAGGGATTGGTTTCGCCGATTGGGTGATGTCGACGGGCCTCAGCCTCGTGTTCCAATGCCCGCCGATTGAGGCCCTTTCCGACATAGAATGGTCGCCCATCTGGGCGGCACAGTACATAGACGTAGTACCGCCCTGAAATCGTGTTCAGATAGCTATCCGCAGCGGCACGATTTCCTTCGAATTCCACTTGCCCTCCACCCAGTTTGTCTGGGCCACTACCGCTATTCAGAACGCCAATCATCAGGCGCGACTTTGTGAGCCGATCATGTGCTCCGATCTGCCCTCGGCGATCATGGCGAAGGTTTGAGCGAGAGTGGTCCAGCGCGCAAGTGTAGCGAGTGGCTAAGTGCTCGGACGCCTTTCGATCAGTCGCCTTCGTTTTGAGCACCCGAATTGGCCGCACGCGGTCAGCCTTCAATGCCCGGCCCGCGCCAGTTCGCTCTGCTCACCCGTGTTGGACATGAATCCTTACCTTGACCATGCGGCCTTCCCGTTTGGTGCAACGAGCCACCAGACACGAAAGGAAATCATCATGGCACGCAGCAGCACTGCACCCGCGCAGGAGATCAATCCGCCGGACTTCCTCGCCTGGCATGTCGCCAACAAGGGCGACAAGGGCTTCTGGACCCGCATTGGAGCCGCGTGGTTCCACCGCGACCGCAAGGGGCTTTCGCTTCAGCTTGAAGTCGTGCCGATCAATGGCCGGATCGTCCTTCGCACGCCGCTGGACGACGAGAAGAAGGAACCGGGCGCTTAGCGCCCGGCCCTCGAGGCATTGGGAATGTCCATCGACTATTTCCAATCGGAGTATTCGCTTGGCAAGCGACGCCAGTGACAGATAGCGACATCTACAATCATGTTTGCCGGCTCTTGGATGTTGCCAATTACCGATCCAAGGGTGTAGGCGCCTCAAGGGCTTACAGGCAGAATTGTTGTCCGGCTTCGAGACATATGTACCAATGCCAGGAGGGCACTTGTGCTCCCTTGACACTTATTGCGGGTTGTCCGTTTCGTTCAGATGCCCGATGTTCGCGTAGGAGTGCCTGTAAGCCTTTTTATTTGCGAGTGTATGTGTCTCATCTGCAGAAATTAAGAGCCGCCACATCCAGAAAAGAGCTTGCAGCGATCTTGGGATACCAGCCCAAGACAATGACTGCGATCGTCTACCAGACACTGCCCGCCGCAAAGTATACGACGTTCGACATCGATAAGAAGTCTGGTGGCAAACGGACGATCAAAGCCCCGATACCCAAGCTCAAGAAGTTGCAATCGCACCTTTCTCATGTGCTTTATCAGTGCCTTGCGGAAATCGAGCGGGAACGCGGCGCAACGCCGATTTCCTTCGGGTTTCGGAAGAATCGCTCAGTCGCTGAAAATGCATCACGCCACAAAAGAAGGCGCTGGGTTCTCAATCTCGATCTGGAAGACTTCTTCCCGTCCTTCAACTTTGGCCGAGTGCGCGGCTTTTTTCTGAAGGATAAGGCGTTTGCCCTGAATCCCGAGGTGGCAACTACGATTGCACAAATTGCGTGTGACGGCATTGCTCTCCCTCAGGGTAGCCCGTGCTCGCCTGTGATCTCTGAACTTATTGCTCAGATTCTTGACATGCGCCTCGTGCGGTTGGCCAAGAAATATGGCGTGACCTACACGCGCTACGCCGACGACATCACATTCTCGACAAGCCAGAAGGACTTTCCGACCGGCTTGGCGGCCGTCGATCCGAACGACCCTGCGGTTTGGCATTTGAGCGAAGAGCTTGTGGGCAAGATCGTGAACTCTGGGTTTACGATCAACAACGCCAAGACCCGAATGCACTTTCGCGGCAGCAGGCAGATGGTCACCGGCTTGGTAGTCAACGAAAAGGTCAACATCCGCAGCGACTACTACAGACGCGCTCGCGCCATGTGCGACATGCTTTTCCAGACTGGGCAATATTACAAGGTTGTGATCCAGCCGGACGACGAGGACGAGGAACCCAAACCTGATCTGACCAGCAATTTGAACCCGCTTCAGGGCATCCTCGGACATATCTACTCGGTGACGCAAAGCGAGGAACGTAGGGAGATTTCCGAGCAGCGACAAAAACCTCGCGCGATCCGCAAGCTGTTTCGCCGCTTCCTTTTCTACAAGCACTGCATGGCCCTGAAGGAGCCATTGATCATCACTGAGGGGAAAACCGATCCGGTCTACTTGCGGGAAGCCGTCAGGAGCCGAACAAAATTCCATCCTGCGCTCGGAGCGCCTGGAAAGGACGGCTTCAAGCATACCGTGAGGTACTTCAATTACGGCGGGCTGACTCACGAGGTGATGGATTTGGGTGGCGGCACAGGCGATCTGAAGTCGATCCCGCTGGACTATCTGCGCAATCTCAAGCCATCGAAGGATTCACACAAACCCTTTGCGCACGAGCCAATGCATCATCCTGTCATCATCGTTCTCGACAATGACGAAGGGCTGGCTGCCGTCGCGAGTACCGTGAAGAAGAATTTCGGGGTGGCAATCGACATAAAATCCACCGCCGATTTCTACAATGTGACGGAAAACCTTTATATCGTGAAGACGCCTGAGAACGGCGCACGAAAAACGTGCATCGAAGACATGTTCCCAAAGAAATGGCGTGATCATAGGATCAACGGGAAGAAGCTCAATACAGCAAGCAAGATCGATCCAACCAAGGATTTGAGCAAGGAGGCATTTGCAAAATCTGTGGTAAAGGCCAACGCGGACAAGATCGACTTCTCAGGTTTTGATCCCCTGCTGGAGCGGATTAACAAGGCAATCCAGCACCACGCGGCAAAGCCTTGATCGATTTTCCGTCGCCTGCTCAGTATCTCTCCCAATTCACTTCGAAATAGGAGCGGAATAATCTGGCGAATTCCGATGCCGAACCACTGTGCGCTGGCTCAATCTTTCACGCAATCTGCTCGCAGTCGATCCAGGTAATCACTCCACCACTGAGCCATTTTCACCCGTTCATCCCAGTAGTTGCCGCGATTGTAGACACCGCGAATTGCGTTGCTGTCGCCGTGCGCGAGCGCCCTCTCGATGGCATCGGGATGCCAGAGGCCGCACTCGTTGAGCATGGTCGAGGCCGTCGAGCGCAGCCCGTGGGCGGTCACTTCGTCTTTGGTGAACCCCATACGCCGAAATGCGGCGTTGATCGTATTCTCGCTCATGGGGCGCTGGCTTGTGTGAAATGCAGGGAAAATGTAGCCCTTGCCGCCGGTGATCGATTTTAGCTCTCGGAACAGATCCAGCACCTGGCGAGATAGCGGCACCACATGGGTCCGGCGCGCCTTCATCTTGCCTTCCGGAATTGTCCAGGTAGCCTTGTCCCAATCGATCTCGTGCCACTCGCCGTGGCGTAGCTCACCGGGTCGCACAAAAACATGCGGTGCGATCTTCAGCGCGAACTTCGTCGCCGGGTAGCATTCGAAATCATCGATAGCACGAAGCAGCCCACCCAACTTCTCTGGTTCTAGGATCGCCGCGTAGTGCCGTGCCTTCGGCGTGACCAAAGCGCCCTGCAGGATCGATGTTGGATCGGTTTGGCACTGGCCGAGCGCGGCCCCATACCGGAACACCCGGCTTGAGAACGATCGGCACTTCTTCGCGGTTTCGAGATTGCCTTTGGCTTCGAGTTTCTTGAGCGCCGCCAACATCAACTGCGGATCGACGTCATTGATCGGCATATTGCCGATTGCGGGCTTGAGCAGTTCGAGGAACCAGCGCGCCTTGCGCAGCGTGGCCTCTGCCCTGCCTTCGGGCACCATCTTCTCGTCGATGTACTTGTTAGCGATGACCTCAAAGGTGTTCTCCGCACCTAGCTTGATCCTGGCCTTCTTGCGTTTGCGCTCCAGCATCGGATCGATGCCATCCGAAACCTTGAGCCGTGCTCGGTCGCGAAGCTGACGCGCTTGCGACAAGCTGACCTCTGGGAACGCGCCGATGGGCAGCTTCTTTTCCTTCCCGCCGAAGCGGTACTTAAAATACCAGAGCTTGGAGCCGTTCGGCTTCACCAGAAGCAGCAGCCCCCGCGAGTCGTATTTCTTGTACGACTTGTCGGCAGCCCGGAAGCCTTTGATTTCCTGCACATTGAGGCTCATTTGGGGGCCTCACTTTCGTGCGATTTGGGGGCTTTTGACCTGGAGCCCCCAGCCGAGGCCCCCACAGACGTTGGAACAAAGCGGAACAAAACAAGACCTCGCTTTCTGCGCTAGAGGTCAAGAATGGCAGAATTCCGCCATTTCTGCAATGTTTTGGAACGTTCTGATGAGAACAAATGGTGCCCAGAAGAGGACTCGAACCTCCACGCCGTTTCCAGCGCCGCCACCTGAAGACGGTGCGTCTACCAATTCCGCCATCTGGGCACGGGGGCGGTGAGCCAAATCGCCCGCCGCCGGGTAGGAGCGCGCCACTAGCGGGGGGTGGGGGCGCTTGTCAACTTAGTCTTTTGTCTGCCCCGCTTTGCCGGGCGACGGGCGGCCCCGAACCCGCGCGCGATCGGCACTTGGCCGAGCGCATTGCGGGCCGGGTCTGGCGGGCCTACTTTGCTTCGGGTGCGGCTGCAGCGGCATCGTCGGGCAGGCCGCCCAGTTCGCTCACCAGCTTGGTGTAGGCATCGAGATAGGCCAGCACAATAATCTGCCCGATCGCGGTGTCCTGATAGCCACCGGCGCCCGCCGCGGCGAAGGTGCCGCCGCTGAAAAGGCCGCCTCCCGCGCCCCAGCCGAGGTCCGATTTGCGGTAATAGCCTTCGGTCAAGGCGACTTCCTCGGTGGTGCGGGCATCGACCACGGTCAGGGTAACGCTGGCTTCGCCCTTCTTGATGTTGATTCCGCCCAGGATCGCGCCCGCGCCGCGCCCGAACAGCCCGCCGCCGATCCCGCCGAGCACCCCGCCGATGGCGTTACCGCCCGAGTTGCGGTTGGCGGTGACGATATCGGGCTGGATGAAATAGTCGGCGACGCGGACCTGGCCCTTGCCCAGGTTCGAGCCGTCCTGAAGCTCACCCGAATCCGCCATCGCGCGTTCCATCGAGCGGCTCTGCATCGCGCGTCCGCGATTGACGAGGGTGAAGCAGCCCGATTCCTTGACAAAGACACGCAAAATCGCCTCGGGGCTGCCGAGGTTGTATTCGCGCCACCACTGGTTGTCCGGCTCGACGATCGCGATCGCGCCAAGCTTGTGGGTGCAATGCGGGATTTCGCGGGTGCCCTTGGCCTGGGCCTGATGTCCGGACGAGCCCTTTTCCTTGGCAAAGGCAGGCGGGGCGCTGAAGAGCGCGGCAAGGGCCAGAGCGGCGGCAACAGATTTACGCATCGGAATTTTCTCCCATCTCGGCGGGCGGCGGATTTTGGCTGCGCGCCCGGATATCACAACGCAAGGATGTTCGCATCCCTACATACCGCCGATACCGCCGCCTTGCATATTTGCGTCACGCGGGTGCGATCAGTGCCATATTGTCAATCAGGCGGGTCTTGCCGATCCGCGCCGCGACGAACAGCCGGGCCGGGTCGGGGTGTGGTGCCTCGCGCAGTGCGAGCGTATCGGCATCGCGCACCTCGGCATAGTCGAGCGAGGAGAATCCGGCCGCGAGCAAGGTTTGCCGCAGGGTCTCAAGCGCATCGCGATAGGGCGCTCCGGCTGCAATCGCGGCGATAGCGCTGCGCATTGCCCGGGGCAGGGATGCCGCATTGGCGCGTTCGGACGGCGAGAGGTAGGCATTGCGCGAGGACAGCGCCAGACCGTCTTTCTCGCGCACCGTGGCGACACCGTAAATTGCCGGCGCGGCGGGCTGGACCAGATCGAGATCGCGGGCCATGCGGCGGATCACGGCGAGCTGCTGCCAGTCCTTTTCGCCGAAGAAGGCCATATCCGGACCGACCTGATTGAACAGCTTGGTGACCACCGTGGCGACGCCTTCGAAGTGGCCGGGGCGGGCGGCTCCGCACAGATTGTCCGCCACGCCCGAAACCGAGACCGTGGTGGCATAGCCCGCCGGATACATGGCTGCCGGATCGGGAAGCCAGAGCAGGCTGACCCCTTCCGCCTCGAGCAGCGCCGAATCCGCCTCGATCGGACGCGGATAGGTGGCCAGATCCTCGCTCGGGCCGAACTGGCGCGGGTTGACGAAGATCGAAACGATCACGTGCGCGGCGCGGGCCCTTGCCTCGCGGATCAGGCTCAGATGGCCCTGGTGCAGCGCCCCCATCGTCGGCACCAGCGCGATCGGACCATCGCCGCGCAGGGCCGCCACGGCGCTGCGCAGTGGATCAAGCTGGCCAATCGTTTGCACGCGCAAATCCCCTCGGGTAGAAAGCTCGGGCGGCTGTTGTGCCGCTCCTATGCTGCGCTGCAGCGGACATCAACCCTTTGAAGCGAGCCCTGCCTGCCGTGTCCATGCCCCATGCTCCTCACCGAATCGTGTTTGCCAACGAAAAGGGCGGGACCGGCAAATCGACCACGGCGGTCCATGTGGCGATCGCGCTGGCCTATCAGGGCGCGCGGGTGGCGGCGATCGATCTCGATTCGCGCCAGCGCACGCTGCACCGCTATCTGGAGAACCGGGCCGAGACCATGCGGCGGCGCGGGATCGAGCTGCCCAGCGCCAGCTTCGCGGTCTATCGCGGCGACGATCCCGCCGAACTCGATCTGATGGCGCGGGAAATGGGCGAAGGCATGGATTTCGTGCTCTTCGACACCCCGGGCCGCGACGATCCGCTGGCCCGCCATGTCGCGACCGGGGCCGATACGCTGGTCACGCCGCTCAATGACAGTTTTGTCGATTTCGACCTGATCGGGCAGGTCGATGCGGAGACTTTCAAGGTCCGCCGCCTGTCGTTCTATGCCGAGCTGATCTGGGAGGCGCGCAAGAAGCGCGCGATGACCGGCATCCGCGAGAACCGGCGCGAGATGGACTGGGTGGTGGTGCGCAACCGCACCGGCCATATCGAGGCGCGCAACATGCGCCGGCTCGACCAGGCGCTGACCGAGCTTTCCAAGCGCGTCGGCTTTCGCATCGCCAACGGGCTTTCGGAACGCGTGATCTACCGTGAGCTGTTCCCCTCGGGGCTGACCCTGCTCGACAAGGGCCATCTGGGAGAGCTGGGCACCAGTCACTTGGTCGCCCGGCAGGAACTGCGCGCGCTGCTGGCGCAGCTGCGCCTGCCGGTTCCCGCGCGGCGTGAGCCCGAACTGGCGCTGGCGGCGCAGGGCTGACAGGAACCGGCACGATGGGCCGCCTGATCGTCATCGCCCTGCTTGCTTCGCTGCTGGTGCGCGCGCTGACCGGGCAATGGCCCTGGCAGCTGTGGGCCACATCGGAGCGCGCGCAGGCGGAAGCCCAGGCGCGCGCCTTGCTTGGGGTCGATCGCGGCGCTAGGCGCGAGGAAGTGCTTGATGCGCATCGCCGTTTGCTTGCCTGCGTTCATCCCGATCGCGGCGGGACCAACGAACAGGTGCATGAGGCCAATCGCGCCCGCGACCTGTTGCTGGCGCGCCTAGAACGACAGGAAGGCGGTCAATGAAAAGCCATCAGTTCCACCCCACGGTGCTGCGCGAATACGATATTCGCGGGATCGTTGGCGAAACCCTGGACGAGGCCGACGCCTATGCAATCGGGCGTGGGTTCGCCACGCTGCTGCGCCGTGCCGGCGGAACCAGGGTGGCGGTTGGCTATGACGGGCGGACCAGTTCTTCGGTGCTCGAAAAGGCCCTGGTCGAAGGGCTGACCGCCAGCGGCGTGGACGTGGTGCGAGTGGGCATGGGGCCAACCCCGATGCTCTACTATGCCGAGGCTTCAGCCGAAGATGTGCAGGGCGGCATTCAGATAACTGGCAGCCACAATCCCGCCAATTACAATGGCTTCAAGATGGTATTTCTTGGCCGTCCGTTCTTCGGCGAAGACATCCAGAACCTCGGCCGGATGGCGGCGCAGGGGGACTGGATCGACGGCAGCGGCAGCAGCGAAGGCCGCGAGGTCCTCCATGCCTATGTCGACCGGCTGGTCGAAGGGCTGGCCGGGATCGATCCCGCGCGCCTTTCGGGTCTCCGCATCGGCTGGGATGCCGGCAATGGGGCCGCCGGCCCCGCCCTCGAACTCCTGACGCAAAAGCTTCCTGGCGAACACCATCTTCTCTTCACCCAAGTCGACGGGACGTTCCCGAACCATCATCCCGATCCTACCGAGGAGAAGAACCTCGCCGATCTGAAGGCGCTGGTCGCGGACAAGAACCTCGATTTCGGAATTGCCTTCGACGGCGATGGCGACCGGATCGGCGCGATCGACGGAGAAGGGCGGGTGATCTGGGGTGACCAGTTGCTCATGATCTATGCCGAGGATCTGCTCCAGCAGTTGCCCGGATCCACGATTATCGCGGATGTGAAGGCATCGCGGGCGCTATACGAAAAGATCGCAAGCCTTGGTGGACGGCCGCTTATGTGGAAAACCGGACACAGCCTTATCAAATCCAAAATGAAGGAAGTTTCCGCGCCGCTGGCCGGGGAAATGAGCGGGCACGTGTTCTTCGCGCACCAGTTCTATGGTTTCGACGATGCGCTCTATGCCGCGGTGCGGCTGATCGCGGCCTCGGCCCGGCTGGGCCGCTCGGTCACCGCGCTGCGCGGCGCCATGCCCGCGCTGGTCAACACCCCCGAGCTGCGCTTCCAGGTGGACGAGAGCCGCAAGTTCGGCGTGGTGGACGAGGTCAAGGCCCGGCTCGTGGCGACGGGGGCCGATGTCGACGCGACCGATGGGGTGCGCGTTTCAACCCCCGATGGCTGGTGGCTGCTGCGCGCGTCCAACACGCAGGACGTGCTGGTCGCCCGTGCCGAAAGCGAGGAACAGGCGGGGCTGGAGCGGCTGCTTGCCCAGATCGACGCCCAATTGGCGCAGTCCGGCCTCAAGCGCGGGCCGCAGGCCGGGCACTGATTGTTCAGAGAGCCAGGGGCAGCGCCGCGGCCGAGGCCAGGATGCTGGCGATCATCGCCGCCGCGCCGCTCCAGCCGTTCCGGCGCCCTGCGATCGAGATCAACGTGGCGGACTTGAACAGCGAGTTGAGCACCACCGGCGGCATCAGGATCAGCCCGGCAATACGCGGCTCGAGCGTGCCGGCGGGCAGATTGCCCATGGTGATGATCGCCGAATCGACATCGACCACGCCCGAAATCGCCAGCACCGTTGCCAGGCCGGTATCGCCATAGCGCGCCAGCATCCAGTGGGCGACAACCGTCAGCACCATGGTCAGCGCCATCAGAGCCAGCGCGGGCTTGATGTCAAATGGATTGCGCAGTCCCATCTCCGCCGCTTCGGGCGCGGTGCCATCGCGGCGGTTGCGCAGGATCAGCGCTGTGGCGGCCAGGCTCACCAGCATCCCCGGAACCGCCAGCGTGGCAAGCGTTGGCAAGGCAAAGCCCGCCAGCGCGGCGCTCAGCAGCATGACCCGGGCGAACATCACCGCCGAGGCCAGCGACACGCCCGCGTTGCCCAGCGCGGGGTCGATCGCCTCTTCGTGCATCTTGCCCGCCAGCGAGGCGGTGACAGCGGTGGAGGAAACCAGCGCCCCGGCGGTGGATGTCGCCAGCACCCCCAGCCGCGGTCCCAGAACCCGCGCGGCGACATAGCCGGCAAAGGAAAAGCCCGAAACCAGCACTACGATCAGCCACAGCTGGCGCGGCCGCCAGGCACCATAGGGGCCATAGGGCGCGTCGGGAAGCAGCGGCAGGATCACCAGCGCGATAAGCGCGAAGCGGGCTATCGCCATCATCTCCTGCTCGTCGATGTGGCTGAGCAGGTGGTGCAGCCGGCTGCGCAGCGACAGCACCAGCACGGTTACCCCGGTGGCGGCGCTGGCCAGGGCAAACTCGTCGCTTCCGGCCAGGAAGCCCGCCGCGAGGCAGATCAGGCCGGTCAGGCTGGCCGTGCCGCTGATATTCGTGCCGCGCCTGCTGGCGCGCCAGTATCCCAGTACCACCAGCGCCGCACAGGCCGCCAGCAGCACGGTTGCCAGCCCCGATGCCCTGACCTGAAGCGCCCCGGCGATCCCGCCCGCCAGACCGAGCAGGCCATAGGTGCGAACCCCGGCGAACCGGCTCCCCCCGCTTTGCCGGCGCAGGGCCCAGCCGCGCTGGATTCCCACCAGCAGACCCAACGCCAGCGCCAGGGCGATGCCGGACAGCTCGGCATAGCTGGGAAGACCGTCGATCTGCATGGCTTCGATGTGACAGCCGCGCGACCTGCTGGGAAGGGCAAACTTTTGTTCTTCCTTCCCGGCGCCGATGCACCCACATTTGGCAGATGACCGCCCCGGCGCTTCCCCCCGAACTTGCTGCATGGTTCGCCGCGCGCGGCTGGCGGCTGCGGCGGCACCAGGCGGAAATGCTGGAGGTTGCACGGGCTGGCCGTCACGCCCTGCTGGTGGCCGATACCGGCGCGGGCAAGACGTTGGCGGGCTTCCTGCCCACCCTGGCGGATTTCTGTCCATCCGCGCTGGCGCCGTCGGCTCCGCCCGAGGGACTGCACACGCTCTATGTCTCGCCGCTCAAGGCCCTGGCCCACGATGTCCAGCGCAACCTGCTGGCGCCGGTTGCCGATCTGGACCTGCCGCTCAGGATCGAGACGCGCAGCGGGGATACGCCGTCCGAACGCAAGGCCCGCCAGCGTGCGCGGCCCCCGCACGTGCTGCTGACCACGCCCGAATCGCTATCCCTGCTGCTGTCCTACCCGGAGGCGGATGTGCTGTTCGCCACGCTCAAGCGGGTGGTGATCGACGAGGTCCATGCCTTTGCCAACACCAAGCGCGGCGATCTGCTGGCGCTGGCGTTGACCCGGCTTCAGGCACTGGCCCCGGCGATGCAGCGCGTGGCGCTCTCGGCAACACTGGCCGATCCGGACGACTACCGCGGCTGGCTGGCGCCGGATGGCGAGGCGGAGCGGGTCGCGCTGGTCGAAGGAGAGCAAGGCGCCGCGCCCGAGCTGGCGATCCTCCTGCCCGAGGATGCCCGCGTGCCCTGGGGCGGCCACGCCGCCGCCTGGGCGGTGCCCCAGCTCTACGATGCGATCCGGGCGCACCGCACCACGCTGGTTTTCACCAACACGCGGTTTCTGGCCGAATTCATCTTTCAGAAGTTGTGGGATGCCAACGAAGATCACCTGCCGATCGGGATCCATCACGGCTCGCTCTCGAAAGAGGCGCGGCGCAAGGTCGAAGGGGCGATGGCGCGGGGCGAGCTGCGCGCGCTGGTCTGTACCGCCAGCCTCGATCTGGGGGTGGACTGGGGCGATATCGATCTGGTGGTGCAGATGGGTGCGCCCAAGGGCTCGTCGCGGCTGCTGCAACGGATCGGACGGGCCAACCACCGGCTCGACCAGCCGAGCAAGGCGCTGCTGGTTCCGGGCAACCGCTTTGAATTCCTTGAGGCGTTCGCCGCGCAGCAAGCCGTGGTCGAGGGCCAACGCGACGGCGAGGAGTTCCGCGCGGGCGGGCTCGACGTTCTGGCCCAGCATGTCATGGGCCGGGCCTGTGCCGGGCCGTTCGATGCCGCCGCTCTGCTGGCCGAAGTGCGCACGGCGCGCGCCTACCGCTGGCTCGACGGGGCCGGCTGGCGGCGGGTGATCGATTTCGTTGCCACCGGGGGCTATGCGCTGCGCGCCTACGAGAAGCTGCGACGGATCGTTCAGGGCCGGGACGGGTTGTGGCGACTGACCCACCCCGAACACGCCGCGCGCCACCGCCTCAACGCCGGGATCATCCTCGATGCGGAGATGGTTGAGGTGGCCTTCCGCAACGGCCGCTCGCTGGGGCGGGTCGAAGAGAATTTCGCCGCCAGCCTGCGGCCTGGTGCGACCTTCCGCTTTGCGGGGCTTGATCTGGAAGTCGAAGCGATCCGCGAAACGCAGCTGCTGGTCCGCGCGGCCAAGGGTTCGGGTGCGATCCCCAGCTACATGGGTGCGCGCATGCCGCTCACCACCCACCTCTCGCAAAGGGTGCAGGGCCTGATGGCGGACCGGGCGGGCTGGGCCCGCTTCCCCGACGATCTGCGCGAATGGCTCGAAATGCAGGACTGGCGATCGGCGCTGCCCGAACCGGGGACGCTTCTGGTCGAAACCTTCCCGCATGAAAGGCGCCATTACTGCGTCTTCTACACCTTCGAAGGCTGGCCGGCGCACCAGTCGCTGGGCATGCTGGTGACGCGGCGGATGGAGGAGCGCGGTCTGGCGCCGCTGGGCTTCGTTGCCAATGACTATGCGCTGGCGGTCTGGGGGCTGAGGCCGATCGAGGATCCTGCCGCGCTGCTTTCACCCGACATTCTGACCCACGAATTCGTCGAATGGGTTCAGGAAAGCTACCTGCTGCGCCGCGCCTTTCGCGAGGTAGCAGTGATCTCGGGTCTGGTCGAGCGGCAGCACCCCGGCAAACGCAAGACCGGGCGGCAAGTGACCTTCTCGACCGATCTGATCTACGATGTCCTGCGCAAATACGAGCCCGATCACGTGCTGATCGATGCCGCCTGGGCCGATGCCCGGGCGCGGATGACCGACGTGGCGCGGCTCGCCGGATTGCTCGATCGGGCCGGGCGCGAGGTTCGCCATGTCCGGCTCAACCAGGTCAGCCCGCTGGCGGTTCCGGTGCTGGTGATGATCGGGCGCGAGAGCATGCCGCAGGGCATGGCCGACGACGAATTGCTGTTCGAGGCGGAGAGCCTGGCGGGAGCGGCAATGCGCGCCAGCGGGCAAGCCGAGACGGACTGAGTCTCAGCGGGGGATCACCTTGGCAGCGATCGATCGCGGGGATAGGCGGCGACATGCCTGACAAAAAAAGGGGGCGGATCGTTCCGCCCCCTCTGGTTCGTTGCCGAGGTTCGACTGGGCCTACATCGTCGCCTTGGGGGCATTCGGGGCCTTGCCGAATTCGGAGAACTGTTCGTTGCCGACGAAACCGAATGCGGTCACCCCGGATCCCTTGATGATGTTCAGCACCTGGGCCGCGGTGTCATAGGGCGCCTGCGGGTCGGGCTGGAACTGCAACTCGGGTTCGGGCTTGATCGCCATGGTCGACTGGAGCGTGCCGAGCAGCTGTCCGCCGTCGAGCACGGTCCCGTTCCACAGGATCTGGTTGTCCGCGGTGATGACCAGCTTGTTCTTGTCGCGCTTGACCACGACATCCGGCGGCGGGGCCGACGGGTTGGGCAGGTCGATGTTCACCGAGTGGGTCGCCGGAGGGATGGTGATGATGAACATGATGAGCAGAACGAGCATGACGTCGATAAGCGGCGTCGTGTTCATTTCCATCATCGGCTCGCCATCGTCCTTGCCGCCTGACATTGCCATGGTGGTTTACTCCTGAAAAATGGTTGCGGCCTGCTTCAGCCGGACAGCCGGATTACCCGTTGGGATCAACCGGGGTCGAAATGAAGCCCACCGTCGGATAGCCCGAGATCTGGACGTTGAAGATCGCGCCAGCGATGCAGCGCCACGGAGCGTTGACGTCACCGCGGATATGGACCTGCGGGACCAGTTCCGGGTTGGCGACGAGCGCTTCGGGGCCGCCAGCCTTCTTCACGATCGCGTCGAGCCGCTTGAAGGCCAGATCGCGCAGTTCGTTCGAATCGACGGGCGTGATGTTGTTGAAATAGATCCGGCATTCGCCGTAGGTCGAAGCGCCTTCGAACCCCGGATCGCCAGCGCTGCGACCCGAAGAGTCGGAGGTGCTGACGGTCAGCAGCAGGTTCTCGACCTTGTCCTTCGATTCTACCGAAGCCATGACCGGAATGTGCAGCTTTTCGATCGTCTGAATGGCGACCGGAACCGCGATGAGGAAGATGATCAGCAGCACCAGCATCACGTCCACGAGGGGCGTGGTGTTGATGTCCGACATCGGCTTTTCTTCCGCGCCGGCGCCGCCTACCGAAATCGCCATGGGTTACATCCTATCCTTGCGTTGTCCGGTCGCTGTCTGGCGCGCGGGGCGCCCTGGCCAGCAACCGGTCAGAAAGCCGGACCCGGGGGAAGCTGGCTTCCGCCCGGGCCATGCTTGGCGGCTTACTTCTTGGCGGCCGGAGCGGGAGCGGCGGCGGGCTTGGCGGCCGCAGCAGCCGGCTTAACCGCGCCCTTCGAGTTGATGTAGGCAAGAACATCGGTCGAGAAGCCGGTCAGCAGTTCGGCGATGCGCTTGTTGCGGCCCTGCAGGTAGTTGTAGGCAAGCACCGCGGGCACCGCGACGAGCAGACCGATCGCGGTCATGATCAGCGCTTCACCGACCGGACCGGCAACCTTGTCGATCGAGGCCGAACCGGCGATGCCGATGTTGATCAGCGCGCGGTAGATACCGATAACCGTACCGAACAGCCCGATGAACGGAGCGGTCGCGCCGGTGGTGGCCAGCCAGGGAAGGCCCTTGGCGAGGTAGGAGTTGATCGAGGCTTCCGAGCGGGCCAGCGAACCGTGCAGCCAGTCGTGCGCTTCCATCGCGTCGGTCATCTTGCTGTGGGTTTCTTCTGCGGCAAGGCCGTCGTCGACGATCTGGCGCCAGGCGCTGTCCTTCTCGAGCTTGGCGGCGCCTTCCTTGAGCGAGGGAGCGCGCCAGAAATTGGCCTTCAGGTTGGCGTACTGGCCCAGGATCTTGTTCTGGTCATACCACTTGGTGAACAGGATGAAGAGCGAGCCGAACAGCATGATGACCAGCAGGATGAGCACGACAATGCCAACCCAGTTGGGTTCGCCGTGCGGCATCAGGGCTTCCTTGATGCCGAACTGGGTCTGGGGCGCGGCGTTGGCGGGTGCATCGGCCAGAAGCTTAAGGATTTGCATGGAGTGTCCCTCTCAAGAAGAATTTGAATGGATGGTTTGGCCGGCAAAAACCGGCCGTAAAGGCTTGGTTGAACTTAATCCTTTGGAATCTGCCAGCGCACCGCATTGGCGTAGTAGCCGGTGGTCGGCTGACCTTCGCCATCGGTGGCCGGAGCAAAGCGGGCGCGCCGCCGCAGGTTGGCGCAGGCCGCATCGTCAAGGTCCGGGCTGCCGCTCGAACCGGTGATCTGGCAGTCCGTCACCTTGCCGTCGGGACCGACGGTGAGGCGGAAGCGGGTGGTGCCTTCACGCTCTTCGCGCAGCGCGCGCGAGGGATAGTCGTTGGTTGTCACCCACTCGGTCGACCGGCCCTTGGGCTGCGGCTGCTTGGGCTGGAACTTGGGCGGCGGCGGTGCCACCGGAGCCGGGGGCGCGATGATTGGCACGACCGGCGCCTGCGGGGGCGGGGTCACCACGGTCTGCACCGGCGGCGGCGCCACGCTGACGTTGATCTTCGGCGGCGGCGCCACGATCGGCGGCGGCGCGGCGACCTTCTTGGGCGGCGGCGGCGGTTCCTTCTTGGGTTCTTCCTTCTTGATGTCGACCGTGGTCACTTTCTTGACCACAGCCCGGAAGCCCTCGACCGCCATTCCCGAAATCAGCCCCCAGCTGACAACGGCAATGATCACGCCGGAAACGATGAGGCCAACGATGTTCTCGCTGGTTGTATCACGATCTGCGTATGCCATTAAAACGCATCTCTCCTAAGTTCAGTCCCCACCGGGCCGAAACCCGGACTCGACGCCCGAATCTCCTGCACGGAGATTCGATCGCCCAAACTCAATAATTCCACCATGCGGTCAACCCGGCAAATCATGCGAACGCCCGACATTCGCAAGCCCAGATCGGGACCCATTGTTCTTGTCAGGCCCGGTTTTCCGGAGCTTTAGCGGCCAGCTTGCTGGGGTGCAACGCTTTATCCATTAACCGGTGATTCACTTGCCTTGGGCTCAAACCTAAGGAAAACTGCGCGAAAATTCGTACCTTCGCCGCTTGCCCCGGGCGATGGAAGCCATATTGGAGACGACATGCGCCACTCTTCGATCCCCTTCGCGCTCGCCCTCGCGCTGGTTCTGACGCCCGCTTGCGCGGTCGCAAAGGCAGCCGATTCGCTCCCGGCGGCGCCTTCTTCTGCGGCAACCTACGCCGATCTGGCCGATCTGACCGACCACGCGCCGTTGGTGATTCGCGCCCAGGTGCGCAAGCTTGTTGCGGTTGATCCCGCGCGCGCTCCGGGGCTGCGGGCCGGGCAAGGCCGCTTCTACGTCGAAGCCAGGACCCAGGCGGTGCTGTTCGGCAGCTCGGGACTGGGCGAGCAGCTGCGCTACCTGGTCGACCTGCCGCTCGACGCCAAGGGCAAGCCGCCCAAGCTGCGCAAGCAGACGGTGATCCTGTTTGCCCGGCCCGTGGCATCGCGCCCCGGCGAGCTGCAGCTGGTTGCGCGCGATGCACAGCTGGCATGGGATTCCGTTCTCGAGGGGCGGCTGGGGAAGGTCATCGCCGAGCTCAACGCGCCGGGGGCGATCCAGGCGATTTCGGGGCTGCGCGAGGCGATCAGCATCGGCGGCGACCTGGCGGGAGAAAGCGATACCCAGCTTTTCCTTGCCACGGCCGATGGCGAACCCGCCGCAATCACCGTTAGCCGCAGTCCGGGTCGGGCTCCGCGCTGGTCGGTCTCGTTCTCCGAACTGGTTGGCGACGACAGCTCGGTTCCCGCGCGCGACACGCTGGCCTGGTACCGACTCGCCTGCTTCCTGCCGCCAGCCCTGCCAGCCGGGGTCATAACCTCGAGCACCGCGCCCGACCGGGCCAGGGCCGCCGCCGATTACCGGTTTGTGCTCGAACAACTCGGCCCCTGCCCGCGCAGCCGCAGCTAGCACGCGCAATACAAGCGCTTGCGGCCCGTGCTACCCGCCCCTAAGGGCCGCGGCGCGAAAGGGAATCCGATGGCCGAACCTGCCGAACTGCCTGCACCGCTGCGCGTTGCCCTTGCTGGACTGGGAACGGTCGGAGCGGGCGTCATCCGCCTGATCGAGGCCAATGCCGCGCTGATCGCGCGGCGCGCCGGGCGACCGATCGTGATTTCGGTGGTTGGCGCGCGCGATCGCAGCAAGAAGCGCCCGGTGGATCTGTCGCCCTACGCCTGGGAAGACGACATGGTGGTGATGGGCGAGCGCGACGATGTCGATGTCGTGGTCGAGCTGGTCGGCGGGGCCGACGGTCCTGCGCTGAGCTGCGCGCGCACCACGATCGAGGCGGGCAAGGCGCTGGTCACCGCCAACAAGGCGATGATCGCGCACCACGGACTGAAACTGGCGGCCAAGGCCGAGGACAAGCGCGTCGCGCTGAAGTTCGAGGCCGCGGTGGCGGGAGGCATCCCGGTGATCAAGGGGCTGCGCGAAGGCGCCGCGGCCAATGCGATCGAGCGGGTCTATGGCATCCTCAACGGCACCTGCAACTATATCCTCTCGACCATGGAAGACAGCGGGCGTGACTTCGCAGATGTTCTCGCCGAGGCCCAGGCCAAAGGCTATGCCGAGGCCGATCCGGCCTTCGATATCGAAGGCACCGATGCCGCGCACAAGCTGTCGATCCTGGCCGCGATCTCGTTCGGTTCGCGGGTCGATTTCGGCGCGGTCGATACCACCGGGATCACCCGGCTGCGCGCTGCGGATATCGCCCAGGCCGATGCGCTGGGCTATGTCATCCGCCTGATCGGCATGGCCGAGACCGAAGGCGCCGCCGGTGCCCAGTGCCTGTTCCAGCGGGTCCAGCCGCATCTCGTGCCGTTCGATCACCCGCTGGCCCACGTCGATGGCGCCACCAACGCGGTGGTGGCCGAAGGCAATTTCTCGGGCCGACTGCTGTTCCAGGGTGCCGGTGCGGGCGAGGGGCCGACCGCGAGCGCGGTGGTGGCCGACCTGATCGACATCGCGCGCGGTGAGATCGGCGCGCCGTTCTCGGTCCCCGTGGCCGAGCTCGAGACCATGCCCCGGGCCGAAAGCGGTCACCGCATGGGCCGTGCCTACCTGCGCTTCATGGTGGCCGACCGTCCCGGTGTGCTCGCGGAGATCACAGCCGCGCTGCGCGATGCCGGTGTCTCGATCGAAAGCATGATCCAGAAGGGGCGCGGCGGCGAGGCAGGGGAACAGGTGATGGTGGCGATGGTCACCCACGAGGGCCCGGAAAGCGCGGTCAGCGAAGCGTTGCGCCTGCTTGAGGGGTCCGACAGCCTGACCGAGCCACCGCTGGTGATGCAGATCCTGGGCGAATAGCCGCTTCAGGGCGCGGGCATTTCGCCTTTGGCGATCTTGTCCGCGTCCGAACCTTCGGGCGCCTCGGGGATCGCCTTGAGATCGATGTAATAGACCGGCGGCGGCACCCAACCGCCGACAAAGCATCCCGGCTGACCCTTGCACGATCCGCGATCGAGCTGCGGAGCGCGCGGAACGCCGTTGTTGAGATAGAGCCGCGCGGCAAGCGAATTGGGGTCGGTTTCGGCGGTCGATGGCACCCGCTGGTCCTCGCCGCGATCGGGCGCGCAGACCACGATCGCGTCGGGGTCCGCACTGTCGCTTTCGCAGCGCCGACGCGGCGCCGGGGCTCCGAATTTGGCTCGCGCCGCAGCAATGCGCTGCTCGACCCGCGCGTCGATCGCGTCGCCCGTTTGCGCAAGGGCCGGTTCCGGCAAGAGGAAGAGCAACAGAAGTCCGGACCGGCGCATGGCCGCGTGTGGCATCCGGGCGGCTTAATCCGGCGTGAACAGTGCGCCTGGCGGGTCCTCCCTCTCGACATTGCACCATGTGCTGTCTAAGCGGCGCAGCCACATACGTATTCAAGCAAAGGTAACAGCTCAGCCATGTCCACTCCCGCCTCGAAGGTCCTCGATCGCGTCCTCGTTCTCGAAATGGTTCGCGTTACCGAAGCCGCCGCGATCGCGGCCTCGGCGCTGGTTGGGCGCGGCGATGAAAAGGCCGCCGATCACGCCGCGGTCGAGGCGATGCGCAAGGCCTTCGACGATCTCGAGATCGACGGTACCGTGGTGATCGGCGAGGGCGAGCGGGATGAGGCGCCAATGCTCTACATCGGGGAAAAGGTCGGCGGGGCGGTCGGCGCGGGGCCGAAGATCGATATCGCGCTCGATCCGCTCGAAGGAACCACCATCACCGCCAAGGCCGGCCCCAATGCGCTGGCGGTGCTGGCCTGCGCCGAGGCCGGCAATCTGCTCAACGCGCCCGATGTCTACATGGACAAGCTGGCGGTCGGGCCGGGTTATCCCGACGGGATCATCGATCTGGCGAAATCGCCCAGTGAAAACGTGCGCGCGGTTGCTGCGGCCAAGGGGGTTGAGCCGGGCGAGATCATCGTCTGCGTGCTTGACCGGCCGCGCCACGCCGAGCTGATCGCCGAGCTGCGTTCGCTGGGCTGCGGGGTGGTGCTGATCGGCGATGGCGACGTTGCCGGGGTGATTGCCGTGACCAATCCGGAAACCACCATCGATCTCTACATGGGCCAGGGCGGCGCTCCCGAAGGGGTGCTGGCGGCGGCGGCGCTGCGCTGCGTCGGCGGGCAGTTCAACGGGCGGCTGGTGTTCCGCAACGAGGACGAACGCCAACGCGCACGCAAATGGGGGATCGAGGATCTGAACAAGATCTACACCCGCGACGAGCTGGCCAAGGGCGATTGCATCTTCGCCGCCACCGGGGTGACCGATGGGTCGCTGCTCAAGGGGGTGAAGCGGCTCAAGGGCCATGTCATGACCACCGACAGCGTGGTGATGCGCGCCAGCTCGGGCACAGTGCGCTGGGTGCGCGGCGAGCATCGCAAGTAGGCAAGCTTGTCAGGACCGCCCGGTTCGGGGCAATGCTCTGCCATGACCACTGATTCCCGGCCGCTGAACGAACCCGCGCCGCAGCCCCACGGCTTGCTTGAGGATGCCTCCGCGCTGTTTTTCGGCAGCGTGTTCGTTGCCACGGGCCTGGCGATCCTGCGCGCTTCGGGGCTGGTCACCGGCGGCATGGCCGGGCTGGCGCTGCTGGTCTCGCACCTCGTGCCGCTGACCCCCGGGGTGCTTCTGGCGCTGCTCAACATTCCGTTTCTGGTGCTGGCCTGGCGGGCGATCGGGCCGTTGTTCGCGGTGCGAACGGTGCTGGCCAGTTTGGTGATCGCCGCGCTTTCGCTGGTCTGGCAGCAGAGCATGCGGATCGGGATCGACAATCCGCTGGTGGCGGCGATCGCCGGGGGTGCGCTGCTGGGCCAGGGTGTGCTGACCCTGGTGCGGCACGGCGCCGGGCTGGGCGGTTTCGGCGTGCTGACGGTCTGGCTCAACCAGCGCTACGGCTGGCTGGTCGGGCGCAGCCAGCTGGCGGTGGACGTGGTAGTGCTGGGGTTGAGCGCCGCCTATCTCGCCCCCGCGCAATTGGGATGGTCCTCGCTCAGCGCGCTGGTGATGGGGATCGTGGTCTATCTGTGGCACCGTCCGGGACGCTATACCGGTTATTCGCAGCTGCGCTGGTAGGCGCGGATCGCGCAAATGCGGAAAATCGCGCCGCGCCCCTGTTGCATTCGCGGGACTGTCGGATAAGGCCCGATCCGGGCTGAATCGCGGGGAAGGGCACAGCGCATGAAGATCATGGCCGGAAACAGCAACCTGCCGCTGGCGCGCGCCATCGCCGGTTATCTCGAAATGCCGCTGACCGATGCCTCGGTGCGGCGCTTTGCCGATGAGGAAGTGTTCGTCGAAATCCACGAGAACGTGCGCGGCGAGGACGTGTTCGTGGTCCAGTCGACCTCCTACCCGGCCAACGACAACCTGATGGAACTGCTGATCTGCATCGACGCGCTGCGCCGGGCCTCGGCCAAGCGGATCACCGCAGTGGTGCCCTATTTCGGCTATGCCCGGCAGGATCGCAAGCCGGGGCCGCGCACGCCGATTTCGGCCAAGCTGGTCGCCAACCTGATTACCCAGGCCGGAGCCGACCGGGTGCTGGCGGTGGACCTTCACGCCGGGCAGATCCAGGGCTTTTTCGATATCCCGACCGATAACCTTTATGGCGCGCCGGTGATGGCGGCGGACATTCTTTCGCAGGGCGGCAGCGACAACCTGATGGTGGTTTCGCCCGACGTCGGCGGGGTGGTGCGCGCCCGGGCGCTGGCCCGGCGGCTCGACAACGCGCCGCTATCGATTGTCGACAAGCGCCGCGACAAGCCGGGCGTTTCGGAGGTAATGAACATCATCGGCGATGTCAGCGGCTGGGACTGCATCCTGATCGACGATATCATCGATTCGGGCGGCACGCTGTGCAACGCCGCCCAGGCGCTGATCGATGCCGGCGCGGCCAGTGTGCGCGCCTATCTCACCCACGGGGTGCTTTCGGGCAAGGCGGTGGAGCGGGTCGATGCTTCGGTGCTCAAGGAACTGGTGATCACCGATTCGATCCAGCCGAGCGAGGCGACGCTTGCCTCCTCCAAGATCCGCGTGCTCTCGATCGCTCCGCTGGTGGGCGAGGCGATCCACCGCATCGCCGAGGAAAGCTCGGTCTCAAGCCTGTTCGACTGATGAAGCTCGATGCCGAGATCGCCCTTGCCAACCGCCTGGCCGATGCGGCGCGGGGGGCGATTCTGCCGCATTTCCGTACCCCGCTTCCCAGCGAGCGCAAGGCCGATCGCACCCCGGTAACCCTGGCCGACCGCGCCGCCGAAGAGGCGATGCGAGCGATCCTGGCCGCCGAAGTGCCCGAGGATGCGGTGTTCGGGGAGGAGTTCGGCGCGAGCAACGGCAGCTCGGGGCGGACCTGGGTGCTCGATCCGATCGACGGGACCACCGCCTTTCTTGCCGGCCGGCCGATCTTCGGCACCCTGATCGCGCTGGTGGTCGAGGGCTGGCCGGTGCTGGGGGTGATCGACCAGCCGGTGCTGGGTGAGCGCTGGCTGGGGGCGACGGGCAGGGCAACGACACTCAACGGTGACACGGTGCGCACACGGGGCTGCCCAAGCCTGGGCGAAGCCGCGCTTGCCACCACCGGGCCGCACTATTTCGACGACCACGACGGCGAGCATTTCATGGCGCTGGCGGCGCGGACCGATCACAAGCGCATGGTGATGGGCGGCGATTGCTACAACTACGCCATGCTCGCCTCGGGCTTCATCGATGTGGTCTGCGAAGCCAATCTCAAGCTGCATGATTATGCCGCGCTGATCCCGGTGGTCGAAGGTGCGGGCGGGCTGATGGCCGACTGGAACGGCGAACCGCTCCACGCCGCAAGCTCGGGCCACGTCCTCGCGCTGGGCGATCCGGCACGGCTCGAGGACGTGGTCGCCGCGCTCGCCTGCGGGCATTAGGATTCGCTATTCGGCCGGTTCCGCCCCGTGCAGCGCGTGCCAGCGCGCGCGGATCGTGTCCGAGGTGTCGCGGCTGCCATCGTGGGTCCAGCCCGGCGCGCGGAACATGTAGCCCAGCTTGGCGCTCCACGGCGCGTTCCACACGTCGCGCGCAATCCCGATCCATTCATGGAAAACCGCCCAGGGCAGATTGAAGCTGCCGAGTTGCCGGACGATCCCGTAATGGATCGTCTCGCTGTCCAGCTCGGGCTGGAAGGTGCCCAGCAGCTTGTCCCAGACGATGAACACCCCGGCATAGTTGCGATCGAGATAGACCGGGTTGATCGCGTGGTGGACCCGGTGGTGGCTGGGGGTGTTCATCACCGCCTCGAACCAGCGCGGCATGCGCCCGATCGCCTCGGTGTGGATCCAGAACTGGTAGACCAGGTTGACCGCACCAACCGTGGCGATCATCGCCGGGTGAAAGCCGATCAGCGCCGGCCAGATGCGAAAGGCGAAGGACAGCGCCGGGAACCCGGTCCAGGTCTGGCGCAGCGCGGTCGAGAGGTTGTAGTGCTGGCTCGAATGGTGGTTGACGTGGCTGGCCCAGAACCAGCGGCTGCGGTGGCCGACTCGGTGGGCGAGGTAATAGTTGAAATCGTCAAGCACGAAGCAGGCTGCCCAGGCCCACCACTGCCAGCCGATCTCGATCGGGCGGAAGCTGTAGAGCCAGAATGCCCAGGCGGTCACCAGCCCGGCGGTCAATGCGTTGACCACCGTGCTGCCCAGCCCCATCGTCAGCGAGATCAGCGTGTCCTTCGCCTCGTATTCGTTGGGCGCGCGGCGTCTGGCCCAGGCCATCTCGAGCAAGATCAGCAGGATGAAGAACGGGGTGGCGTAGTCTACGGGGCTCAGGTTCTTCATGGGTCAGCCTTTCACCCGGCGCAGGCTGGCGGCCCAGACCTGGGCCTGATCGCCCAGATCGAGCGTGACCTTGCCAAAGGTCGGCTCGCCGGTGCCGATGGTCAGGAAATTGCGATCGAGCCGGGCGAAGGCGTGGCTGTCAAGGATCCGCGCGGCGAACTGCGCGCCGTGGCGGCGCAGCAGCATCACCCGGCCATCGGCTCCGCGCAGCAGCGCCCCGATCCCCGCGCGATCGAGCGCGACATCGGCCGGTTCGAACCCGCAAAGCGATGCACGGGCCAGCTCGCGGGCCTGGTCCTCGCCGTTCAGCCGGACATCGGCGCCCAGCCCCAGCCGGGCGACCAGCCAGGCGACCAGCAGGATCGCGGCGAGCGAGACGGTAACCTGGACAATCTGGAACAGCATCGCCCGCTATTGCCCCCGCGCCGCCAGCATGTCCATCAAGGCCCGCACCGGGGTCACATCGTAACCGGCCTGGGTTGCGGCGGCGGCCAGCGTGTGCGGGCTTTGCCCGCGGCTCGCCTCGGCCAGCGCCCACAGCAGGGTCGAGCGGGTGCCCGAACGGCAATAGGCCAGCACCGGGCCCGCTGCCCCTGCAAGCGCATCGCGCATCGCGGCAACCTGGCTTTCCGAAAAGCCCGCATGGGTGATCGGGATCGCGATGTAATCAAGGCCCGCCTCGCGCGCGGCGGCGGCGATGGCCTCGCCCGGGGCCTGGTCCTCGCTTTCGCCTTCGGGACGGTTGTTGACGATCAGGGTGATCCCCTGCCGCGCGGCTTCGCGCACCTGCTCGATCCCGATCTGGGGGCTGGCAAAAACCTGCTCGCTGAGCTGGCGGAAGGTCATGCGGCTTGTTCCTTCTTCCGCCGGGCGCGGCGGTTGCGGGCGACGATGTTGAGCGATTCGACCAGCGCCGAAAAGGCCATCGCGGCGTAGATATAGCCCTTGGGAATGTGCAGCCCGAAGGCGTCGGCGATCAGCACCACCCCGATCATCACCAGAAAGGCCAGCGCCAGCATGACCAGCGTGGGGTTGGCTTCGATGAAGCGGGCGAGCGGGTCGGCGGCGATCATCATCAGGCAGACGGTGATCACCACGGCGGCGATCATGATCGGCACCTGGTCGGTCATCCCCACCGCGGTGAGGATCGAATCGACCGAAAAGACCAGATCGAGCGCGATGATCTGGGCGATCGCGGCGGAAAAGGCGATCTCACCCACACCCTTGTCGTGATCGAGCAGTTCGCCGCTTTCGCCTTCCTTGTCGATCGCGTGGTGGATTTCCTTGGTGGCCTTCCACAGCAGGAACAGCCCGCCCGCCAGCAGGATCAGGTCGCGACCCGAAAAGGCCGTCTCGAACCCCGGTTCGCCGTGCGGTCCCGGCGCGCCGGACAGCCCGAGATCGAACAGCGGCTGCTGCAGCGAGACGATCCAGCCGATCAGCAGAAGCAGCAGGATCCGCAGGCCCAGCGCCAGCCCCAGCCCGATCCGCCGGGCCAGCGGTTGCTGTGCGGGGGGCAGTTTGTTGGAAAGGATCGCGATGAACACCAGGTTGTCGATCCCCAGCACCAGCTCGAGCGCGATCAGGGTGAGCAGCGCGGCCCAGGCGGCCGGATCGGAGAGCAGGGCCAGGATGTCCATCGGAAATGCTCTGCCAAGCACCGCTCCCGGTGGCAAGATCGCAACGCATTTACTGGCAGAAATGTCACACTTGGGCGCTTCGTGCGGTGCTCATCGCGCGATCGCGCGATTCGATTCGCAAAGATGAGCCGTTTCGGGTAACGGACGAGCTGTAGAGGAGGGGGTCTTGTGCCCCGCGATTCTCGTTGCCCGGTGCGATTCGTCCACGCTGCCGGGATTTGTTGCTTGGGGCGAAATGAAGGTACGTTCGGGTTTATGGGTTTTGATAGAGGGCGGCGCGGTCGGGGCCGCGACAAGCGGGACGGTTTCGGCGAGGAGGGTTTCGATCCATTCGGCGGCGGTGGCGGTGGTGACCGCTTCGGCGGAGGAGATCGCTTTGGCGGCGGTGACCGTTTCGGCGGCGGCGGTGGCCGGGGTGGTTTCGGTGGCGGCGCTGGCGGTGGCGGCGGCGGCTTTGGCGGCGGCGATCGCGGCCCGCGCGGCGGCGGCATGCCGGCCCAGGTGGTCGGCGAAGGCACCGGCGTGGTCAAGTTCTTCAACGCGGCCAAGGGTTTCGGCTTCATCCAGCAGGACGAAGGCGGGCAAGACGTGTTCGTGCACATCAGCGCGGTTGAGCGCGCCGGGCTTGAAGGGTTGGCCGAAGGCCAGCAGGTCAAGTTCACGCTGGTCGATCGTGGCGGCAAGGTTTCCGCGAGCGATCTCGAGGCGGTCGGCGATGTCATTCCGGTGCAGAAGCGCGATGCCGCGCCCCAGCGCCAGCTGACCGGCGAACGCGCCACCGGCACGGTCAAGTTCTTCAACGCGATGAAGGGCTTTGGCTTCATCACCCGCGATGATGGACAGGCCGATGCCTTCGTCCATATCAGCGCGGTTGAGCGTTCGGGAATGTCCGGCCTCAACGAAGGCGACCGGTTGGAATTCGATATCGAAGTCGATCGACGAGGCAAGTACTCGGCGGTCAATCTGACGCCGCGTCAGGATTGATCCCGATCGCATTCGTCCCGGGGGTTGTCCCGGGACCAGCCTAGTTCTAGATGTATGCAAATGGCGGCCCTTAAGTCTCACCGGACTCTGGGGGCCGCCATTTGTCGTTTTCGTTTTCCCGTTATCCCAGTGAAGCGAAGGAAGTTTCCATGTCGATTACCCCGCTGATGCCAGTCTATCCCCGTTGCGGCTTTCGCCCGGTGCGCGGCGAGCACTGCCACCTGATCGGGGAAGACGGCCGACGCTATCTCGATTTCGCGGCGGGGATCGCGGTCAACCTGCTGGGCCATTCGCATGAAGGACTGATCGGCGCGATCCAGCGGCAGGCGGCGACGCTGATGCACGTCTCCAATCTCTACGGCAGCCCGCAGGGCGAGCATCTGGCGCAGCGGCTGGTCGATCTGACCTTTGCCGATACCGTGTTCTTCACCAATTCGGGGGTCGAAGCGGTGGAATGCGCGATCAAAACCGTCCGCGCTTATCATCAGCACGTCGGCAACGATCACAAGTTTGAGATCATCACCTTCCGCAATGCCTTCCACGGCCGGACCATGGCGACGATCAGCGCCTCGAGCCAGGAGAAGATGCACAAGGGCTTCTATCCGCTGCTCGAAGGATTCAAGTACGTCGATTTCGACGATCTTGAGGGCGCGAAGGCGGCCATCGGCCCCAACACTGCGGGCTTTCTGGTCGAGCCGGTGCAGGGCGAAGGCGGGATCCGTCCGGCCTCGCAAGAGTTCATGCAGGGTTTGCGCGCTCTGGCCGACGAGCACGATCTGCTGCTCGCGCTCGACGAGGTGCAGTGCGGCATGGCGCGCTCGGGCACGCTCTATGCCTATGAACAGTACGGAATCGAACCCGATGTGATGGCGAGCGCCAAGGGCCTCGGTGGCGGTTTCCCGATCGGCGCCTGCTTGGCGAGCGAAAAGGCCGCGCGCGGCATGGTGATCGGCAGCCACGGTTCGACCTATGGCGGCAACCCGCTGGCCATGGCCGCAGGGGAGGCCGTGCTTGACGCAGTTGCCAATGATGAGTTCCTGGCCGATGTCCGGGCCAAGGCCGAACGCCTGCGCGGGCGGCTCGAGCAGTTCATCGGCAACTATCCCGACCTGTTCACCCAGGTACGCGGAATGGGGCTGATGCTGGGAATCAAGATGACGCAGGAGCCGCGCGCCATGGTTGCCCACCTGCGCGACAACCACCAGTTGCTGACCGTCGCGGCGGGTGACAACACTTTGCGGCTGGTGCCGCCACTGGTGATCGACGATGCACACATCGACGAATTCTTCGACAAGCTATCAGCCGGGGCGGCGAGCTATCAGCCGCCCGAGGGGGCGCAATGATCCGGC
This sequence comes from Novosphingobium sp., assembly GCA_024236215.1. Taxonomy (GTDB): domain Bacteria; phylum Pseudomonadota; class Alphaproteobacteria; order Sphingomonadales; family Sphingomonadaceae; genus Novosphingobium. The sequence continues at coordinate 1,015,146 of JACKKX010000001.1, read as the reverse complement.
ACTTCCTCGATCTCTCCGACGCGGGCGGCGATGCTCTTGCCGCCATGCTGAACGACGCGCAGACCCGCAAGACGGCGCGCGCCGCGCTGCCCAAGGGGCAGGCCGATGCCGATGCGCCGTTCGCGGGCCGGGTGCTGGCGATGATCTTCGAGAAGAATTCGACCCGCACCCGGGTCTCGTTCGATATGGCGATGCGCCAGCTCGGCGGATCGGCACTGGTGCTTGAGGCGGGAACTACGCAGCTCGGTCGCGGCGAAACTATCGCAGATACCGCCCGGGTGCTGAGCCGGATGGTCGATGCGATCATGATTCGCACCGACGATCACGCCAAGATCGAGGAACTGGCGCATTTTGCCACCGTGCCGGTGATCAACGGGCTGACCGACCGGTCGCATCCCTGCCAGATCGTTGCCGATTTGCTGACCTTGGTCGAACACGGCAAGGCTCTGCCCGGGCTCGAGGTGGCCTGGCTGGGCGATGGCAACAACGTGCTCAATTCGATCGTCGAGGCGGCTGGATTGATGAAGTTCAACGTCCGGATCGGGGTTCCGCAAGGCTATGAGAGCGACGCCGGATACATCGAACGGGCGCGGGCACTGGGCGCGCGGATCACACTGCACCGCGATGCAGCTGAGGCTGCTGCGGGCGCGGACGGGGTCGTAACCGATACCTGGGTGTCGATGGGGCAGGATCATGCCCACAACAAGCTCGCGGCGATGGCGCCCTATCAGGTCGATTCCCGTCTGATGGCCCGGGCGAAGGCCGATGCCCTGTTCCTCCACTGCCTGCCCGCGCATCGCGGAGAGGAAGTGACCGACGAGGTGATCGATGGGCCGCGTTCGGTCGTCTGGGATGAGGCGGAAAACCGCATCCATGCCCAGAAGTCAGTGCTGCGCTGGGTGTTCGGCCAGTTGTGAGCGCACCCGAGCACATCGCCGAGGGCGAAACCGGTTATGACCGGGTGATGGGCTTTACCTTGCCGGCACGCCATGCGCGCGGGCGCGTGGTCCGGCTTGGCCCGGTGCTCGACCGGATCCTGGCCGCGCACGACTATCCGCCCGCCATCCGTCACCTGCTCGCCGAAGCCCTGACCATCACCGCGCTGATCGGCTCGCTGCTCAAGGACGGAGATGGGCAGCTGACCATGCAGGCCCAGACTGAAAACGGCATCGTCGATCTGCTGGTCTGCGATTACCGCGCGGGGGAGCTGCGCGGCTATGTTCGCCACGATGCCGAGCGGCTGGCGATGCTGGGCGCCAACCCATCGCTCTATGCGCTGTTCGGGCAGGGTTACCTTGCGATCACCTTCGACATGGCGAGCAGCGGTGAGCGCTACCAGGGGATCGTGCCGCTCGAAGGCGGGTCGCTGGCCGAGGCGTGCGAAAGTTATTTCGCCCAGTCCGAACAGGTGCCAACGCTGCTCAGGATTGCGGTGCGCTCTGACCGGCAGGGCGCGGTCGCCGGTGGGCTGCTGGTGCAGCACCTCGCCGAAGGGGAAGACGGACGCCAGCGGCTCCACGTACGGATGGATCATCCCGAGTGGGAACACGTTGCGGTGCTGGCGGGATCGGCCCGGCATGACGAGCTGGTCGATCCGGACCTGTCGCTCGAGGCGCTGATCTGGCGGCTGTTCCACGAAGAGGGAGAAGTCCGCGTGCTGCCCGGCGCGCCACTGACCCGCGGCTGCCGCTGCTCGATCGAGCACTACCAGGCCGTGCTGGCCAAGTTCCCCGAAGAAGACCGCGCAGAGATGCGCAACGAAGCAGGACTGGTGATTGTGGACTGTGCTTTCTGCTCAAGGCTTTTCGAGATTTCAGCCTAGCCACTCGGTTCGTCGACAGAAATGCACACTTGGCCGCCGCGCGTCGCTATGATACAAGTCTTTGTCAGCAACTGCGCCGATGTGCGCGCAACGAACAAGGACACGGGATTCGATCTGGTGGGGAAGAAGGTCATCCGATTGGCCGCAATGGCAGCGGGGGCGATGGTCGCGCTGGGTGTTCCCGCGTCGGCCCAGGGTCCTTCGTTGACGATGCTTTCGAGCCTTGAGCCCGGGCGATGGGAATTGCGCATCCGAGAAGCCGGAGCAGTTCCTGAGCGGATCTGCCTGCCGGATTCACGCCGACTGATCCAGTTGCGCCACCCACAGGGCGCCTGCGAGCAATTCGTGGTCCAGAACAGCGCCAGCGAGATTACCGTGCAGTATACCTGCCGCGGTCGCGGCTATGGCCGTACCCATATCCGGCGCGAGACCGACCGGCTGGTGCAGATCGACAGCCAGGGCATTGCCGACGGGCTGCCGTTCGAGTTTTCGGCCGAGGGGCGCCGTGTGGGGGACTGCGGCGCCTGACCGGTTGCCAGCGCGGGAGCGAGCCGCTAGCCCAGCGCGATGGTATCGGGCCTCGAGGGAACGGGAAAAAGGGCGGTAGTCCTGCTTTCGGGCGGACTCGATTCAATGGTGGTCGCCGCGCTTGCCAGGGAAGCGGGCTTTTCGATCAACGCCCTGACAATCGATTACAACCAGCGCCACCGCCGCGAGCTTGATGCCGCGCGCAATATCGCCGGGCTGCTTGGCGCGGAGCGCCACGTTATCCTTCCGCTCGATCTACGCCAGTTTGGCGGTTCGGCGCTGACCGACGACATCGCCGTACCCAAGGACGGCGTTGGCTCCGAGATTCCGGTAACCTATGTCCCGGCGCGCAATCTGGTATTCCTGTCACTCACTCTGGCGTGGGCCGAAGCCTTGCAAGCGCGCGACATCTTCATCGGGGTCAATGCACTCGATTATTCAGGCTATCCGGACTGCCGCCCCGAATTCATCGCTGCCTTCGCCGAGACCGCGCGGCTTGCGACCAAGGCCGGGGCAGAGGGCAACGCTTTCGCGATTCACGCGCCTTTGCAATATCTTGGGAAAGCCGAGATTGCCCGCGAAGCGCACCGCCTTGGGCTCGATCCGGCGCTGAGCTGGTCGTGCTACGATCCGCAACCCGGCGGCCTGGCCTGCGGGCTGTGCGATTCGTGCCGCCTGCGCCGCGAGGGCTTAGCCAAGGCCGGACTTCAGGATACGACCCGCTACGCTGCGGTGTGATTTGGGGAGATACAAGTGAGCGAGCCCGAAAACGCGGAGCAGCCGCGCAAGGCCCAGCCCTATTCCTGGTATGTGCTGGGCGTACTGGTGCTGGTCTATGTCCTCAATTTCATCGATCGGCAGATCGTCTCGATCCTGGCGGTCGATATCAAGGCTGACCTGGGCCTCAGCGATGGGGACATGGGTTTTCTGGGCGGCGCGGCCTTCGCCGTGTTCTATGCGCTGTTCGGGATTCCGTTGGGAAGATTGGCCGATAACTGGCACCGGGTGAGGCTCCTGAGCCTGGGCTTGGCGTTGTGGTCGGCGATGACCGCGCTGTCGGGCCTTGCCCGCGATCAGCTTTCGCTGTCGCTGGCGCGAATGGGCGTGGGAATCGGTGAGGCAACCGCAAGCCCGACGGCCTATTCGCTGATTTCAGACTATTTCCCCAGGCACCAGAAAGCCACCGCGTTGGCGATTTATTCTTCGGGGCTCTATCTTGGTGGCGGCGTGTCGTTGTTCATTGGCGCTGAGATCGTTCAGGCCTGGAACAGCGCCCATCCGCTGGGCGGGCCGCTCGGTCTGGTCGGATGGCAAGCAGCGTTCCTTGCGGTCGGGTTTCCCGGCCTGCTGATGGCATTGTGGGTTTCAACCCTGCGCGAGCCGCTGCGCGGGGCAATGGACGGGACACCGACCGTGCGGAGCGGCAACGCCTTTGGTGCATTTCTGGCCGACCTTTCGACAATCGTTCCGCCATTTACGGTCTATGGAGCAATGCGCCGGGGGAGCGCCGCGCTGGCAATCAATCTTGCCGTTGCAATTGGCTTGGCTCTGTTCGCCTGGGCGATGATCGGGCTGACCGGAAACAAGCCACAATGGAGCGCTGTGGCGCTGGGGTATTATGCCGTGTTTTCTTGGGCGAGCAATTTGCGGCAAAAGGATCCGGCGACATTCCGGCTGATCTGGGGAACCCCGGCCTTTGTCTGCACCACACTTGGCTACGGCCTGGTCTCGCTCGCGGCCTATGCGCTTGCCTTCTGGACCGCGCCCTATGCCGAGACCGTGCTTGGTCTCGACAAATCGGGGCTTGCCTTCGTTCTCGGCGCCAACGGTGCGCTTAGCGGGTTCCTGGGTGTGATCATCGGCGGAAGGGCTGCCGATGCGCTTCGCGCGCGCAATCCGGCTGGGCGTGTCCTGGTCATTCTCTTCGGGGTGCTGGCCCCGATCGCGCCGATCTGGATCGGCTATTCGACCTCCAATGTCACCTTGTTCTATTCGATGAATTTCCTGGCCGGAATGTTTGGCGCCGCCGGGCTCGGCGCTGCAGCGGCGACGACCCAGGATCTCGTGCTGCCCCGCATGCGCGGCACGGCGACGGCCTCGTTTTTCCTCGGGACGACCCTGGTCGGATTGTCGTTCGGGCCTTACATGGTCGGGCAGATATCCGATCTTGCCGGAACAATGGTCAACGGCAAGCTGGTCGGGGACCTGCGCACCGGCATTCTTTCCCTGGTTGGCGTGGCACCACTGGCGCTGGCGCTGCTGATCTATGCCTATCGCACGGTTCCCTCAGCCGAAGCCACGGTGGCCCAAAGGGCGGGTGAATAGACCGCATCTGCAAAATTGCCCACAAGTCAGATCGGCCAGGTGCGGCGGCATCCGCATCTGGGGCACAATCTGGATTAATCCAGATTGGTCGAGGAGTGCTCTAGCCTAGGCCGTAAACTCATAAACGGCACCCTCGAGGCGCCGGAATGGCGGACAGATCGGGCGAAGCCGCCCGCCGGGAAGGCTGGTTGCCTTTCCAAGGGCGGGTTTGGCCGAGATGGAAGCCATTCCGGCGTCCCGCAGGGATTTGTTCAAAATGGCCCATTGCCGCGTCGGGAAGTCTGGAAATATCGACATATTCCTGCGCCTTCCCTCCTCGCACTGAGCCATTTTGACTCAAACCTCGAGGGTGCCGTTTATGAGTTTACGGCCTAGTTGAGTGGCCCAGGAATTCCTGCACCGAAAGGTGAGGACCGAACCTTCCTTGGGGCGGCAAAGAAAAAGGGGCCGGATCGCTCCGGCCCCCAATTCTTTTTGCAACTTGTGGGTGGCTTACATGCCCGAACCCGGACCGTAGGTGATTTCCACCCGGCGGTTCTGCAGTTCGCGCACGCCGTCCGCGGTCGGAACGCGCGGGTTGTTTTCGCCGAAGCCCTGGCTGCTGATGGCGCCACCCGGGACACCATGCGAGGTCAGGTAATCGGTGACCGAGGCGTTGCGACGCTCCGACAGGCCCTGGTTGTAGGCGGGCTTGCCCGAACGGTCAGCATAGCCGGCCAGCATGATCGGAACGTTGGCGCAGTTGCCATAGGCAGTGACCGCGCTGTCGAGGATCGAAGCAGCCTCAGGCGTGATGTCCGACTTATCCCAGTCGAAGAACACGATGTACGGCCCCTTGTTGCACGGCGGCGGCGGAGGCGGCGGCGGTGGCGGGGCGGCGGGGGGCGGCGGGGGCGGCGGGGCGGCGGGGCGGCGGCGGGGCGGGGGGGGGGGGCGGCGGCGGCGGCGGAGCGGCCGGCGCACCGAAGTTGTAGCCCAGCGTCAGCATCAGCGAGTGCGAACGGAACTTGCCATGCAGATCATCGCCAGCCAGATCGACCAGATCGACATTGCTCTGGTTGTAGAAGCGATACTTCAGGCCGAGATCGACATTGTCGTTGACCGGGAAGCGGATGCCAGCGAGCGCCTGCCAGGCAAAACCGGTGTCCGAATCGTCAAGCATCGGGCCCGCGAAGTCGGCGCTGCCATGGACGCGGCCGATACCGCCGCCGAGGCCAACAAAGCCCTGAACCTCATCGTCGGCGCCAAAGTCGAGCAGACCGTTGAGCATGAAGCTCAGTGCGTTGGCATTGCCGGTCAGGCCGCCAGCGCGATCGAGAGAGCCGCTCGAATCGGTCAGCCTGTCGAGCCCGGCGCGGCGATAGCTGGTTTCGGCTTCGAGGCGGAAGCCGCCGAAGTCATAACCGACAATCCCGCCGACATCGAAGCCGGTGCCATAGTCCGACTTGAGAGCGTCGTGCAGACCGTTGACGTCGAAATGACCGTCTTCGACCAGAGTCGCGCCGAGATCACCTTCGACATACCACGAATCGTCGCGAGCCAAGGCCGGCGACGCAAGGGCCGTGGAGGCCAATGCCATCCCAAGGACCAGTTTGCGCATTATCGTTTTCCCCTTATTGAAAGGTTTGAGCCACCGAGTGCACGGTTTTCTAACGGGATCGCATGCACTTCGCAAGCTCTCAAAGCCTTCAACTGTTGCAATAATGTCGCGAATCCTTGCCCGGATCGCATGAAACGCCCTTTAGATGCGGCGATCACCGCCAGAGTCGGGCAGTCCCGTCAATCGTTGCTCATGCAGCGGGGACAATTCCAGCGTCGACAAGACACTGGGTCAGAGCGGCAATTGCGGCTCGCGCTTCGCTATCGACCACGCCACCTCCGCTCGGAGCGTTGGGTCTATCCGGAGCGACCCAGCCGCCCGCATAGCGAAGGTCCCGACCGCTCGAGCGGTCCAATAGGCGCATCCCGTCACGCGGGGCGAAAAACAGCCAGTTGCCCCCCGCGAATGCCGCGATCTGCCCTTCATTGCCGGCCCATGCGCCGCCCGCACCCTCGTCGATCAGCCAGCAAGTCCCTTCCGCCGGAGTGGCCGGAGGACTGGCCAGGACCCCCTCTATCGCACAGTGAAGCAGGGTATCGATCCGCACGAACGCCTCGTTGACGAATGTCTCTTTCTGCGTCTGCCCGGCGAGCGTGGCTGTGCTGCGGGCCGCGCAAACTCTCCGGCTCGCCTGCCGAATAGAGTGTTGCGCGCGCGCCGTTGGGCCAGAGCAGCTGCCGCTTCGAGGGCTCGTAACGGGGGCGCTGACCGCGTGGAGCGATCGCCAGAAGTCCGCTCTCCCCCTCGACCATCACCGCGCGCGCCTCGCCCAGCGAAGCGCCGACCAGCGCGATCCGCGCCTGCGGGTCGGTCTCGGCCCGCGCCCGGACCCATTCCGCTCCGGCGCGGGTCTTGCCGAAGCCGCGCCCGGCGAGGATCAGCCAGATCAGCCAGTCACCTTCCGGGGCAAGCTGGCCCTGGTGCGCCCACAACTGCCAACTGTGGCGCAGCGGGCGGCGCTGGCTTTCGCTCATCTTCATCAGCAGTGCGCGCCGCTTTGGCTGCGAAAGACCGAGCAGTTCGTCGATCCTGCGCTGGCTCGCCCGGCTCATTCCCCTGCCTCGCCGGGATCGCCCTCAGCGGCGAGCAGCGCGGTGTTCGCGGCGGCCCGCCTGCGCATGTCCTCAAGCATGGCGTCGAGCGCGTCGAGCGCCTCCTGCTCGCTGCAATCCTCGTCCTGGGCAATGGTTTGAGCGCGCGCCTGTCGGTGCAAGGTCAGCAGGCGGATCGCGCTGGCGACATCGATCTTGCGCTCGGGATTGGGGTTTCGCAGATAGGCGAGCAGATCCATCTCGAGGTTCTTGTAGCCTTCGGTCAGAGCGGCATCCCACTGCGCGGCAAATTTCGGATCTTGTTTGCGGGTGCGATAGGCCCGGCTGGGCACGGTCTTGGCGTAGAGCGCCGATGCGGTGATGTTCGAGGTTTCGATCAGATGCTCGAGGAAATAGACCCGCCAATGCCCGGTTCCCGGATTGTCTCCGTCTTCGCGGGTCCGCTTGGTTACACGCACCTTCGCCTTCTGTCTGGCTGCGCCGGTTCGCGAAGTGCGCCCACGCGCGGATGTGTTCGGCTCCTTGGGGGCCGTGGTCATGGGCATGCTCCTGGTGGCTGGGGTGCGCCGCGGCCCGCCTCCTGGCGGGGCGAATCGGTCTATCGCGATGTTCCGTATTTGTGCCATAACAGCGTGACGATGTCAAGATAAAAGAACCGATATGGTTCACGAAGACCAGACTTGTCGCCATCTGGCGCTGCGGCTAGGCAGACGCGGACCGCTCCGCGAAAGGATCCCGATGCTGCGCCGCCTTTATGACTGGACCATGGCCAAGGCGGCGGACGCGCGCGCCGAATGGTGGCTGGCTGCTTTCGCGTTTGTCGAAGCCAGCTTCTTCCCGATCCCGCCGCATCCGTTGCTGGGGCTGATGTGCCTGGCCGAGCCCAAAAAAGCGGTGCGCTTTGCCGCGATCGCCACGCTGGCCTCGGTCTGCGGCGGGATGCTGGGCTATGCCATCGGCCATTTCGTCTATGACAGCGTGGGCACCCAGATGCTCGCGGCGCTGGGGCTTTCGGAGAGCTTCCCCCGCGCCGCTTGCTACCTGCGCGAATACGGGGCCGAGATCATCATGATCAAGGGCGCGACCCCAATCCCGTTCAAGCTGCTGACGATCACCGCCGGGTTCATCGCCATGCCGCTGGGCACCTTTCTGGCTGCCAGCCTGGTCAGCCGGGCGATCAGCTTCATGATCGTGGGGGTGCTGTTCCGCGCGTTCGGAGCGCCGATCAAGGCATTCATCGACAAGTACCTGGCGCTCGCCACGGCACTCTTCGCGGCCGTCGTGGTCGCCGGATTTGTCGCTGTAGTGATGCTTGGCGGCGGGGCCGAGAAGACCAATGCCAAGTGCGAGGCGGCGGCGGTTGCCGCACCATGAGCGCGCGGGTCAGACTCTATCACTGCCGCGATTCCCGCTCGTTCCGGGTGCTTTGGGCGCTCGAGGAGCTGGGCCTGCCCTACGAGCTTGAGCTGATGGCGTTTCCCCCGCGCGCGCGCCGCGAGGGATACCGCGCGATCAATCCGCTCGGCACTGTTCCCGCCTGTCTGGTCGATGGCCAGCTGATGACCGAAAGCGCGGCGATTCCGCACGTTCTGGCGACCCGTTTCGGCCCTTCCGATCTGGCCGTTGCCCCGCACGAGCCAGGCTATATGGCCTATATGAATTTCCTTCTCATGGGCGAGGCGACGCTGACTTTCCCGCAGACCATCCACCTGCGCTACACCCGCTTCGAGCCGCCCGAGCGCCGCGTGGCGCAGGCGGCGGAGGACTATGCCCAGTGGTTCGGATCGCGGCTGCGCAATGCCGAGACCCTGCTTGAAGGGGATCATGCCTGCGCCGGGCGTTTCACGATGGCCGATATATCGCTGGGCTATGCGGTGATGCTGGCGCTTTCGATCGGGCTGGAAGAACAGGTGACACCGGGGATGCGGGCCTATTTCGAACGGCTTTCGCGGCGCGAGGGATTCGGGCGGGCAATTGCGGCGCAGGCCGGGGGCGAGCCGCTTCCGGTTTGAAATGCGATCAAGGCAATAGGGGCAGCGATGGAGCAAGCGGCAGGGCCGGAAACGACCGCCACCGGCAAGCAGCACTTCGCGGTGCTCGACGGACTGCGTGGTACCGCCGCGCTGCTGGTGGTGATCTTCCACGTCCAGGGGATCACCGTGGTGTTCGAAGGGTCGAAGGTGCTGCTGCATCACGCGCCCTTGGCGGTCGATTTCTTCTTCATGCTGTCCGGGTTCGTGATCGGCTACGCCTATGACGATCGCTGGGTGCGCATGAGCCTACGGCAATTCCTGACCCTGCGGCTGGTGCGGCTGCATCCCATGCTGGTGCTGGGAATGGTGCTGGGGCTGGCGAGCTATCTGCTCGATCCCTTTGCCGGATCGTTGCAGCAGGTGCCTGTGGAGCGGCTAATTGCGGTCTTCGCGCTGGGGTTGCTGGCCCTGCCGAGCATGACCTTGCCCAACCGCTGGACCGATACCCATCCGCTCAATGGCCCGGCCTGGACGCTGTTTCAGGAATATCTCGGCAATATCGCCTACGCGTTGGTGCTGCGCAAGCTGGAAACGCGGCGCCTGGCCATCCTGGCCGCCGGGGCCGGGCTGCTTGAGGTGGTACTGGCGACCAGGGCGGGCACGCTCGATCTGGGATCATATTGGGAAACCTTTCCCATGGCGGTGGTACGGCTGGTCTTTCCCTTTACCGCCGGGCTGCTGCTGTTCCGGCTCCAGCCGCGCCTGCCCCGCTTTCGCGCCGGCTTCGTGCCGCTGAGCCTGGCGCTGACTGCGGTGTTCCTGCTGCCGATCATGCCCGAGCTGGGCGGAGTGAAGCTCAACGGACTGTTCGAGGCGCTGTGCGTCGTGGGGCTGTTCCCGCTGGTGGTGATCGCCGGGGCGCACAGCGGATCGCAGGGCCGGGCCTCCGCGTTTGTCCGGCTGGCCGGACGGCTATCCTATCCGCTCTACATCACCCATTTCCCGTTCCTCTATGTCTACATGAACTACGTGCTGGTGACCAAGCCTTCGCCCCAGGCGATCGCGCTTGCCGGAATCGGTGCGGTGGCGATGACGCTGGTGGTAGCCTGGCTGGCGTTGCGGCTGTGGGACGGGCCGACAAGGGCCTGGCTGCGGCGCAGGCTTGCTGTTTAGCGCCTGTCCTCGGGCGGACCGGCAAGCGCCTCGGCCTTTTCCAGCGCGCGCCGCGCGATCGGCTCCATCACCGCATAGCCTGCCGCGTTGGGGTGAACCCCGTCGCCGCTGTAGGCTGCGGGAAGCTCGCCAGCGGGGCCGGCCAGGGCGGAATAGTAATCGGCATAGACCAGGCCGTTGTCGGCCGCGAACTTGCGCAACCAGCCATTCAGCTCGGCGATCTGCCGGGCCGGTTGCAGACCGGGCGACCAGTTGAAATGATCGGCCGGCAGGATCGAGCCGATGATGACCGTGATCCCGTTGGCCTTGGCCAGGGTTACCATCGCGCGGATGTTGGCGCGGAACTGGTCGATGCTGTTGGGGCCGGTATTTCCGGCCAGATCGTTGGTTCCGCCCATGATGTGCACCACGCGCGGGTGAAGTGCGAGCACGTCGGGCGAAAAGCGCACCAGCAATTGCGGGGTGGTCTGGCCGCTGATCCCGCGATCGAGCACTTCTGCGCCGAACAGATCCGGCGCCTTGCCCTTCCAGCCTTCGGTGATCGAATCCCCGATGAACACCGCGCGTACCGGCTGGGCCGGATCGAGCGCGGCGTTTTCGGCGGCATAGCGGCACAGGAAGGCCCAGTCGTACTGTTTGACATAGGGCGAGGCGAACCACAGCCCGGTGACGTCTGGGCAGGGCTGTTCGATCATCCCCTTGCCCGGCGGCTCGGGCTGGGGCGTGTCAGCGAGTGCCGGGGTGGCAAGGGCCAGCAACAGAGCGGGTGGTGAGAAAAGGACAGATTTCATCATCAGGCTCCCGCAACCGGCACGGTGTAGTTCAGACCCAGCCGGCCGCCGTCGGGATAGATCGTCTGCCCGGTGACATAGGAGCTTTCGGCTGAGGCCAGGAACACCGCGATCGCCGCCACTTCTTCCGGTTCGCCGCAGCGGCCCAGCGGGGTGCGGCTGAGGATCTTCTCCTCGGCGGCGCGGTCGTTCATGATCCCGGCGAGCATCTCGGTCATGATCGAGCCGGGTCCGATCGCGTTGACCCGGATGCCTTTAGGGGCAAGTGCCAATGCGGTTACATTGGTCAGCTGTTTGATCGCCCCTTTGGATATCGCGTAGGGTATCTGGTTAGGGATCGCCAGCACCGCGTTGACCGAACTCATGTTGATCACCGCGCTGCCCGGCCCCATCAGCCGCGCCGCTTCCTGGGTGGCCCACAGCGCCGATTTGAGATTGGTCGCGAAAACCTGGTCAAAATCCTCCTCAAGCAACGTATCGAGCTCGGCGGCATGGGTGATCCCGGCGTTGTTGACCAGCAGATCGAGCCCGCCCCATTTGGCCGCGGCCTGCGCGAACAGGCGCTCGATCTCGGCCTTGCGCGATACGTCGAGCGTCAGCGCTTCGGCGTCAAGCTCCGCCGCCGCCCGCTCCACCGCTGCCGTGTCGATGTCGGCAAGCAGCAGATCGGCACCCTCCGCAGCGAAGGCCCCGGCAATGGCCCTGCCGATCCCGCGCGCCGCTCCGGTGACGATCGCCCGCTTGCCCGCAAGTCTCTGACTCATCGGCCTTCTGCTCCCGATTCCGGCGCCGCTCGCAGCGCCTGTTCGACCGCCCGGTCGATTACCGGACGGATCGCGCCGTAGGCGTCCTGGGTCAAGTGAATGCCGTCGGTGGTCCAATCGGCACGCGGCAATCCGCCGGGGCCGGCCAGCGGGGTGTAGATGTCGGCAAAGACCACCCCGCGCCGCGCCGCCAGCTCGGCCAGCCCGCGGTTGAGCTGGGCGACGCGCGGCGGAAAATCGACGTCGGGCCGCTTTTCATGGCGCCCCGCCGGGGGAAGCGAAACCAGCACTACCGCGATCCCGTGGGCCTGGGCCAGATCGATCATGCTTTCGACATCGTCGAAATAGCCTTTGGGGCCGATCAGCCCGGTATTGCCAAGCACATCGTTGATCCCGCCCTCGATCACCACCACCCGGGGTTTGAGCGCGATCACATCCTGGCGCATGCGCAGCAGCAGTTGCTGGCTGGTCTGCCCAGGCATTGCCCGGTTGAGCCGCACCGGGGTGAACGGGGCATTGGGTTCTTCCTGCCAGTAGGCGAGGATCGAATCCCCGAAGAACACAGCCTCGATCGGGGCACCGCGCGCCAGCACCCGGGCGTTGTCATGGACATAGCGGCACAGATCGACCCAGTCGTATTTTACCGGCACGGCCTCGTCGGCCTCATTCGCGGGAGCGGGGCAGGGATTGTCGCGCATCTGCACCAGCTGGCCGGGAAAGAGCAGGCCGCGCGCCTGCCATCCGGCCAGCGCCAGCGCCGCCAGCAGAACGGGAACCAGGATGCGCGTGCGGGGCCAGGCCACGGCAGCGCGGCTCAGATGATCGCCGCGCGCTTTCCGGCGCGTTCGAACATGCCGATGATGGTCTGCACCTGCTCGGCGGTATGCTCCGCGCAGAGCGAGCAGCGCAGTAGGGTCATGTTCGCCGGGGTCGCCGGAGGCCGGGCGAGGTTGACGTAGAGCCCTTCGTGCAGCAGCGCCTCCCACATCGCCGCGCCGCGCTCCAGATCGGGCATGATCACCGAGATGATCGCGCTCTGCGGCTCCTCGGTACCAAGCTGAAAACCCTTATCGCGCAGGCCCTTGTGCAGAGTGCGCGAATTCTCCCACAGATGCGCGCGCTTGTTGCCGGCATGCATCAGCTTGCGGATCGAGGTCGCGGCGGTGTGGACCACGCTGGGCGGCAGGCTGGCAGTGAAGACATAGGGCCGGCAGACCAGCCGCAGGATCTCGAACTTGGGATGGTTTGAAACGCAGAAGCCGCCAACCGTGCCGACCGACTTGGAGAAGGTGCCGATCACGAAATCGACATCGTCGAGCACGCCCTGCTCTTCGGCCACGCCGCGTCCGTTGGGGCCGATAAAGCCCATCGAGTGCGCCTCGTCGACCAGCACCATCGCGCCGTTTTCTTTGGCAATGCGGATCATTTCCTTGAGCGGGGCGATATCGCCCAGCATCGAATAGACGCCCTCGAGCACGACCAGCTTGCCCGCACCTGCGGGGATGCGCTTGAGGCGTTTTTCCATCGCCTCAATATCGTTGTGCCTGAAGGGCACCACTTCGGCATCGCCCATCTTGCAGCCGTCCCAGATCGAGGCGTGGCTGTCGATGTCGAGAACGATGTAATCACCCTTTCCGGCCACGGTGGAGATGATTCCAAGGTTGGCCTGATAGCCGGTGGAAAAGACCATCGCGTGATCCATCCCGTAGAAATCCTTGAGCGCGTCTTCCACCGCCCGGTGCCCCGCATAGGTGCCGTTGAGCACGCGGCTGCCGGTTGTACCGCTGCCGAAATCGTCAAGGGCCTCCTTGCCCGCCTCGATCACGTCGGGATCGAAGGTCATGCCCATGTAGTTGTAGGTGCCCAGCAGGATCGTCTCGCGCCCGTTGCAGATCGCCACGGTCGGCGAGAGCACCTTTTCCATCACCAGATTGAAGGGATCCTCCACCCCCGAGGCGAGCAGGTTGGCGCGCATCTCGATCAGCGGATCGAACTTGGAAAAAAGGTCGGTCATGGCGTTTGGTAATTCCTCTGCTTGCCGCAACCGGGCCTCAGCCTTGCAGCTTGACCACGGCATCGATCAGCTGGCCGTAGTTCTCGATCTCGGCCTGCTGGTTCATGCTGATGATGATGTCGAAATCATCCTCGATCGCGGCGACGAAATCCATCACCGTCAGGCTGTCGAACTCCAGATCGCCGGCAAAGGTGGTGGCGTCGGAAATCGCCACCCCCTTCTTGTTGAACGGTTCGATCAGTGCGGCGATCTTCGCGGCAGTTTCAGCGCGGTCCATCTAACATTGCTCCTGAAAGTGTTGCGGCGCATTGGCCGAGGAATGGGGCGGAAAAGCGGCGCCCTGGCCGAAAAGTCAAGCCGGGGGTCGCTCCACCAGTCCCTTAACCGCCGCCATGAACGGACCGATCGAGACCGGCTTGGCCAGATAGCCTTCGGCCCCGGCATCGCGGATCCGTTCCTCGTCGCCCTTGCCGGCATAGGCAGTCACCGCCAACACCGGGATCGGGCGCAGCATGGCGTCGGCCTTGGCCGCCTCGATCAGGTCAAGCCCGGAAACGTTGGGCAGCTGGATGTCCATGATGATCAGGTTGGGGACGAACTGGCGCGCCGCATCGAGCGCGCCCAGCCCATCGGCGCAGGGTTCCACGGCATAGCCCTGGCTGCGCAGCACGTCGCAGAACAGCTTGCGGTTGAGGTCGTTGTCCTCGACAACGAGGATGCGCTTTGCCATGAGCGCAGCCCTACGCTTTGCAGGTGAGGCTGACAATTCTTCGCGAACCCCAATCCCCGGCTGCCGATCCTGCCACCCTGGCGCTGAACGCACTCGGCTGGGTGCTGAGCGATGAGGCGCGCGCGGGGCGGTTGCTGGCCCTGACCGGACTGTCGGTCGAGGCGTTGCGTGCGGGGCTGGACGATCCTGCGACATTGGGCGCGGTGTTCGATTTCCTGGCCGCGCACGAACCCGATCTGCTGGCCGCCAGCGCGGCGCTGGGGGTCGAACCTGGTGAGCTGATCGCCGCGCGGGAAAGGCTTTAAGCGATGGCGAGGCCGCTGATCATCAGCGATTGCGACGAAGTGCTGCTGCACATGATCGTGCCCTTCGGGCAATGGCTCGACGAGACCCAGCCGGTGTCCTTCAAGCTGATCGGCAACGATTTCTCGCACGCGATCCGCGACAAGAAAAGCGGTGAACCGGTCGAACCGGCCGAGATTTGGCGGCTGCTGAACCTGTTCTTCGATGGCGAGATGCACCGCCAGACGCCGATCGCCGGGGCGGTCGGCGCGATCAACCAGCTAGCCGCCCAGGCCGATGTGGTGATCCTCACCAACCTCGCCGACCGGCACAACGAGGCGCGGCGGCGCCAGCTGGCCGAACACGGGATCGACTTTCCGGTCTTCACCAATCAGGGGCCCAAGGGACCGGCCTTGCAGGCGATTATCGATCGGTATCGGCCCTCGAAGGCGGTGTTCATCGACGATCTGGCCCAGCATCACGGATCGGCGGCCGAGCATGTGCCGCACATCGACCGGCTGCACCTGTGCGGCGAGCCCAGCCTGGCGCCGCACATCAACTGCGGGTTCGAGGCTGGACACGCCCATGCCCGGATCGACACCTGGGAGCATGCCTTGCCCTGGCTGCTCTCGCGATTGTAGGATGAAGACTATGAGCATCGAAGCCCGCCTCGCCGAACTCGGCATCGTTCTTCCCGAAGCCGCCGCGCCGGTCGCGGCCTATGTTCCGGTAGTGGTGGCTGGCGGCCTTGCCCACGTTTCGGGGCAGGTCTCGATCGTCGGCGGGCAGTTGCTCAAGGGGCGGCTGGGTGAAGACCTCAGCCTGGAGCAGGGGGTCGAAGGCGCGCGGGCTTGCGGGCTGATGATCCTCGCCCAGCTCAAGGCTGCGCTGGGTTCGCTCGACCGGGTCGAACGCGTGGTCAAGCTGGGAGCCTTCATCAATTCGAGCGCCGATTTCACCGATCAGCCCAAGGTTGCCAACGGCGCCTCGGAACTGATGGTCGCGGTGTTCGGCGATGCCGGCAAGCACGCCCGCAGTGCGGTCGGCGTGCCCAGCCTCCCGCTGGGCGTCGCAGTCGAAGTGGACGCGATCGTTGCCGTTAAGCCTGCTTGACCGCTGGCGCGCGCCGGCTCCCGATCCGGCCAGGGTCGCCTGGCTGGGCGAGTGGGACTATGCCCACCGCGGACTGCATGGCCCCGGCCTTCCGGAAAACTCCCCCGCCGCCTTCGCCGCCGCGATCGGGCGGGGCATGGGGATCGAATGCGATGTCCAGCGTTCTTACGACGGGCAGGCGATGGTGTTCCACGATGCCGATCTCTCCCGCCTGACGGCCGAGCACGGCCCGGTGGCGCGGCGCACGGCCGAGGAACTGGGCCGGATCGTGCTTTCGGGTGGCAGCGACTCCATCCCCACCTTGCGTGCCGTGCTTGACCAGATCGGCGGAAAGGTTCCGCTGCTGATCGAAATCAAATCACCCAAGGATGAGCTGCGCCGGGTTTCCACCACCTGCATGGCGGTGCGCCGAGTGCTCGAAGGCTATCAGGGCAGGCACGCAGTGATGAGCTTCGATCCGCGGATCGTGCGCTGGTTTGCCGACCATTCGCCGCTGACCCTGCGCGGGCTGGTGGTGACCGAGGAAAATGGCAAGACCTTGTCCGGCATGATCCGGCGGCGCCTCTCGCTGTGGCATGCCCGGCCCGATTTCCTCGCCTATGATATCCGCGATCTGCCCAGCCGCTTCGCCTCTGCACAGCGCCGCCGGGGCCTGCCGGTGCTGACCTGGACCGTGCGCAGCGCCGAGCACCGCGAACGCGCAGACGAACATGCCGACGCGCCGATCGCCGAAGGCGCCGGGCTGGCGTGATCGAGGCCCGCGTCGCCCGCACGGTCGGTGAGCTTGCGGCGGGCGAATGGGATGCGCTGACCGGGGGCAATCCGTTCCTTTCCCACGCTTTCCTTACCGCGCTGGAGGATTCGGGCAGTGTAGGACCCGGCACCGGCTGGACCCCGGCTCCGCTGGTGATCGAGGACAGCGCCGGACACCTCGCTGCCGCGCTTCCAGCCTGGCTCAAGGCGCATAGCCAGGGCGAATATGTGTTCGACCACGCCTGGGCCGATGCATGGCACCGCGCGGGCGGATCATACTACCCCAAGCTGCAGATCGCGGTGCCCTTCACGCCCGCCACCGGCCCCCGGTTGCTGCTCGCCGATGTAGCGCTGGCCCAGCCCATGCTGCGCGCGGCCGAACAGCTGTGTGAGGACAACGGCCTGTCCTCGGCTCACGCCACCTTCATCGAGCCGGAGCAATTGCCGCATTTCGAGCGGGCCGGGTGGTTGCTGCGCAGCGACATCCAGTTCCACTGGTTCAACCGCGGCTACCGCTGCTTCGATGATTTCCTCGCGGCGCTATCGTCGCGCAAGCGCAAGGCGATCCGCAAAGAGCGCGAGGCGGCCCGGCAGGGACTGGCAATCGAGGTGCTGAACGGCCCCGCGATCCGCGAACACCATTGGGATGCATTCTGGGGGTTCTATCAGGATACGGGCGCGCGAAAGTGGGGGCGACCATACCTGACCCGCGAGGCCTTTTCCCTCCTGGGGGAGCGCATGGCGGGCCGCATCCTGCTGATGCTGGCCCACGACGAGGGGCGTCCGATCGCCGGGGCGCTCAACTTCATCGGCCCCGATGCGCTATACGGGCGTTACTGGGGCGCGGTGGAAGACCGACCCTTCCTCCACTTCGAGCTGTGCTATTATCAGGCAATCGAGGCGGCGATCGAACTCGGCCTGTCACGGGTCGAGGCCGGGGCGCAAGGCCCGCACAAGCTGGCGCGTGGCTATGAGCCGGTCGAAACCTGGTCGGCGCACTGGATCGCCCATCCGGGCTTTCGCGCTGCAGTAGCGGACTTTCTTGAGCGCGAGCGCGCTGGAGTGAGCAATGATCGGCTGTGGCTCGACCAGCGCACGCCGTTCAGAAAGGGATGAGGGAGGACAGATATGGCCAATACAGTCTTCGTTACCGGCGGCAGCGGCTATATCGGGCGCAACCTGATCCGGCGATTGGTGCGCGACGGACACCGGGTGGTTGCCCTGGCCCGCAGCCCCGCGTCGGCCGCGAAGCTCGAGTCCCTTGGAGCCCATACGGTCGGGGGCGACATCCTCAATCCGGAAAGCCTGGCCAAGGGTATGGCCGGGTGTGACAGGCTGGTCCATGCGGCTGCCGATACCGGCCATGGCGCGTTCGAGGCGAGCCAGCACCACACCAACCTTGCCGGGACCCGTAACGTTTTCACCGCTGCCCGCACCGCCGGAATCGGTCGCGCGGTTCATGTCAGCACCGAAGCCGTCCTGCTCGATGGACAGCCGTTGGTGATGGCAGATGAAACCGCACCAATCCCCACGCGCCATGCCGGAAGCTATTCCGCCAGCAAGGCTGCGGCCGAGCGAGCGGCTATCGACCTCAATTCACCGCAATGCCCGGTGGTGGCGGTGCGGCCTCGCTTTGTCTGGGGGAGGGACGACACCACCGCCTTGCCGCAGCTGGCGGCGGCTGCGCGCAGTGGCAAGCTCGTGTGGATCGGAGGCGGACGCTATCTCACTTCGACCGCGCATATCGACAATGTTGTCGAAGGGATCGTGCTGGCGCTGGAAAAGGGACGCGGGGGCGAGGCCTATTTCATTACCGATGGAGCGCCGGTGGAATTTCGCGGCTTTGTTTCGCAATTGCTTGAGCACGCGGGGATCGCGCCCCCGGAAAAGACGGTGCCACGCAGCGTCGTTGCTGCACTGGCGCGGGTCGGCGATTTGCTGGCTCGGCTCAGCAGGGGGCGGTTCCATCCGCCGATCGGTGGACAGGAATACGGCACGGTCGGGGTAGAGGTGACCCTGAGCACCGCCAAGGCAGAGCGCGAACTGGGCTATCGTCCGGTAATTACCCGCGAAGCCGGGATGGAGACCGTTGAGACGTTTCCAGCCTGACGATCAGGCGGCCTTGCGGCGGCTGGCGGCAATCCACTCACGGGCGCGGCGCTGGGCTTCGGCGATTTCGCGCGCGGTCATTTCCTCGGAAATGTCGGCCCGGCACATCGCGGCTTCGGCATGACCGTTGACCGCGGCCAGGTTGAACCACTTGTGCGCCTCGATCAGATCGCAGCCAACGCCGTGGCTGCCGGTCGAATAGGCGACGCCCAGATCGTAATAGGCGCTGATATCGCCCTGGGCCGCTGCGGCAAGGCAGCTGGCCACCAGCATGTCTTCCGCACTTTCGTCCGCCGGGCTGATCGCGCCGGCGAAGGGATTGTTGGACTTGCCGTCGAGAATCCAGGCAGTGCTCATCTCGTGTACCCCCTCTGCACAGACCCCCTGGTCTGCCGATGGACCGAACCTTCCCGATCATGGTCAACAAAAGGTTAACGCGATCGGCAAAAAATGCCGCGCTTGCCCGTCTAGCTTTCGGATACGGCTGTTTCAGCTTGATGAATCGCACCCTTACGGCGGCCTATTCTTGCCTAATCTTGCCCGCAGTGGCGCAATCCGTATTCGCGCTTGTGCCGCTATCGGGCGGCCCCTATATGCGCGCTCGTAACCGGCCCCGGGAGGTCAGCGGGAACATCCGCGGCCGCAGGATCCAGCTACCCGGATGGTCTGGCGTGGAGAGTTTATGGCGACTGTTGCCGGTGATGAGATTGACGTTCTTGCCAAGGCCAAGCGGGCGATCGCGGGCGACTATGCCCCCACGGATGGCGAAGCCTACATGTGCGAGGCGCAGCTGGATTATTACCGCCGACTGCTTCAGGAATGGAAAAAGCTGATCCTTTCCGCGGCGAAGGACACACTCCAGCAACTTCAGGACGGACCGATCCGCGAACCCGATCTCAACGATCGTGCTTCGAGCGAGACCGATTGGGGGATCGAACTGCGCACCCGCGACCGCCAGCGCAAACTGATCGCCAAGATCGATTCGGCGCTGCGCCGGATCGAAGAAGGCGAATACGGCTATTGCGAGGTAACCGGCGAGCCGATCGGTCTGGGGCGGCTTTCCGCCCGTCCGATCGCAACCATGACGGTCGAGGCCCAGGAAGCGCACGAGCGCCGCGAGAAGATTTCTCGCGACGATTGAACCACATGGCCGCGTTAACCGCTTTTTTGCCACTCGGGTTTAGATTCCAGCCAATCTGCGGGACCTAACTACCCTGCAGTTTGACAGGCCGCATCGGCTGCCTGTGCAGGAGTGTGTGGGCTGAAATGGACGACAACGAGCATCGGCATATCGCGCGCGACAGCCTGTTCGTCATGGCCGATCTGCGCGTCGACGGCATGGTCGGCGAGCACCGTGTGCGTGTGCGCAATCTTTCGACCGGTGGCCTGATGGCCGAAGGAACGATCCAGCCGACGCGCGGACAGGTGGTGTGGATCGCGCTGCGCAATCTCGGTTGGGTCGAAGGGACGGTTGCCTGGGTACAGGACAATCGTTTCGGCATCGCCTTTCGCAACGAGATCGATCCGCGACTGACGCGTGCGGCCGCGCCTCCATCGCCGACCGACCTGCTGGTCCATCGCCCGGCCTACTACAGTGCCTCGGTTGCCGAAGCGGCCAGCGGGCAAGTGCGCAAAATCTGAACGCGGGAATTCCCGCAAGGCACCTGTCGCCGATCCGCAAAATCCTCTAGGAGGAATGGCCCATGCCATCCTTCCGCCCCAGCTTGATCGCTTCCGCCGCCCTTCTCGGGGCGCTGCAGGGCTGCGGCGACGATAGCGCAAGACCGGTCGAGGTCGCGGTGATCGGCGATCCCGGTGGTCTGATGGCTACCGGGCCGCGCCTGCCCGCATCGGCACAATTGCTGCGTTCGGCCATAAGCGAAGGATTGGTCGGTTTTGACGAGCAGGGCCGGGTGACCCCGGCGCTGGCCGATCGCTGGATCGTTACCGATGACGGTCTGAGCTACATTTTCCGCCTGCGCGACGGGACTTGGCCGGACGGAAGCGAGATAACCGGCGAAAGCGCCCGCGCTGCGTTGCTGAGGGCAATAGCGGCCGTGCGCGGCACTCCCTTGGGGCTCGATCTGGCCGTCATCGGCGAGGTGCGCACGATGGCAGGGCGGGTGATCGAGATCCGGCTTGATCGCCAATCGCCCGACCTGCTGCAACTGCTTGCTCAGCCAGAGCTTGGCTTGCTCAATCGGGGGCGCGGCGCGGGGCCGATGCGGCTGGTGAGCAGCAAGAACGGAGCACTGCTGCGGCTGATCGCACCGGAGGACCGCGGTCTGCCGGCCGAAGAGGATTGGGGCGAGCGGGTGCGGCGACTGCGGTTGGCGGCCATACCAGGGGGCAAGGCTGTCGAAGCGTTCAACGCCGGCGAGGCCGATATGGTCCTGGGTGGGCGGGTAGAGGATTTCCCCCGGCTCGATGCGAGCGGAGTTCCGCGCGGAGCGATCCGACTCGATCCGGTTTCGGGGCTGTTCGGACTGATGGTTGTTCGCGGCGACGGCTTTCTGGGCAAGCCGGAAAACCGCGAGGCGCTGGCCATGGCGATCGATCGCGACGCGCTTGCCACGGCACTCAACATCGGTGGCTGGAGTTCGACCACCCGGGTGGTCAATCCCAGGCTGGCCGGCGACGATGGAAGCGTGGGCGAGCGCTGGCCCGGACGCAGTCTCGATGATCGCCGCGCTCAGGCTTCGAAGCGGGTCGATGAGTGGAAATCCGGTGGGAAGGAGATCGCGCCGATCAGGATCGCGCTCCCTTCCGGTCCGGGTGCGGACGTGCTGTTCAAGCGGCTGGCCGCCGACCTTGAGGCAGTCGGGCTCAAGGCCCGGCGAGTTGGCAGCGGCGCCGATACCGACCTGCGTCTGGTCGATACCGTTGCGCGCTACGCCCGGGCTGACTGGTTTCTCAACCAGCTTTCCTGCGGCAACGCGCGCGGCCTGTGCAGCCCCACGGCCGATCAACTGGCGACAAAAGCCCAGCAGGAAAGCGATCCTGCCAAGCGCGCCGACCTCTATGCCCAGGCCGAGGCGCAATTGACGATCGCCAACAACTACCTCCCGCTGGGGGTGCCGATCCGCTGGTCGCTGGTTTCCGGCGGCGTTACGGGCTTCGCGGTCAATCCCTGGAACATCCATCCGCTGGTCCCGCTGGCGCTCAAGCCCAGGCGCTGACGCGCGGCATGCCTGCCTGACGCCCTTCGCGACTCGCGCGTTTCTGGGCGTTTACGAGAAATTAACCTTTTCACTTCATTGCTCATATGGTTAATGGCGGGCAATAACCCTTGGCAAAGGGTTAGCACCTGCGAAACGGGGCAAAGGGGGACTACCCATGCGCGTGTTGTTGATCGAGGACGAGCCGAGCACGGCCCGGGCTATCGAATTGATGCTCACTTCCGAGGGCTTCAATGTCTATTCGACCGATCTTGGCGAAGAAGGCCTGGATCTGGGAAAACTGTATGATTACGATATCATACTCCTCGACCTGAACTTGCCTGACATGCACGGGTACGATGTGCTCAAGAAGCTGCGCGTCGCCAAGGTGCAGACCCCGGTACTGATCCTCTCAGGCATTTCCGAGATGGATTCAAAGGTTCGCAGCTTCGGCTTCGGCGCGGATGACTATGTCACCAAGCCGTTCCACCGCGAGGAACTGGTCGCCCGCATCCATGCCGTGGTGCGCCGCTCCAAGGGCCATTCACAGTCGATCATCCGCACCGGCAAGCTGGCGGTCAACCTCGATGCCAAGACCGTCGAGGTCGATGGCGCGCGGGTTCACCTGACCGGCAAGGAATACGCGATGCTTGAACTGCTTTCGCTGCGCAAGGGCACGACGCTGACCAAGGAAATGTTCCTCAACCACCTCTACGGCGGGATGGACGAGCCCGAGCTCAAGATCATCGACGTGTTCATTTGCAAACTGCGCAAGAAGCTGGCGCACGCCTGCGGGGGTGACAACTATATCGAGACCGTCTGGGGCCGCGGCTATGTGCTGCGCGATCCGGGCGAAGAGGCGGTCGCCGCCTGATCCGATCCGATCAATTCGTCACGGCAACGGCCCGCCCCTTGAGGCGGGCCGTTTTCGTTCGACCCCCGCGTCAGCCGATCCGGCTGAAAAAGGTGGTCTCCAGCTTCGGGATACTCTCGCCGGCCCAGATTATCGTTTCCTTCATCGCTTTCCGGTCCTTTTCAACCGTGTAGACCCGGGTCGAAACCGGCGCGCCCTTCTTTCCGAAAGTCATCACCAGCGTGTTTGGTGCGGGCTGCCGCAACGAAACAGTATCGGCGAAGCCCAGATTTCCTGTGATCGGAGCCGGAACGCCGTCGGTTGCCGCGGTCGATTCTCCGTGCCGGCTCGAACCATCGGGGGCGACGATCTCGACCTCACTGGTCCATTTGCCATCGGATGCGACGCGAAATGCGATGGTCACCCGCCGGGGGCGTTCTTCGGCGGGAATGCGGGTGACGTCGAGTGACCAGATACCGGCCAGAGGCGACTGCCGTGGAGCAATGGCATGGGCGGTTTCGGGGGAGGCCTGTTGAAGTTCTGCACCCGAAGCAGCGATGTAGAGCCCGACAGCGGCGAGCGGCATGGTTATCAGTATGAGAAGGATTCCTTTCGATCCGGCCCCCCCGGCTGGTGAGGGCAGGTCCGGATCGTCGGGCGGTGAGGAATTCGGCGATAGATCGATATTCTTGTCCCAGTTTTTTTTGGGCGGCGAGCATGCGCGCCAGTTCGCGGCTGCTACCGGTCCCGGTCTTGCGGCGGGCGTCGCGTAGGCGCTCGTTGATCGAAGCTTCCGATCGGCCGAGGCGGACGGCGATGGTCTTGACCGTATGCCCGGCGGTCAACAGGCGCAGAATCTCGCACTCCGTGTCAGTAAGCGCGGCAAGCTGGCTGGATGCGGGGGCGGTGACCGGCATGGGTGCTGCTCACCACAGCCATGCCGGGGCGTCCATCCCAAATTTCTTGGGATACGGCTGCCCGGCGGTGCGGCACCCGGTGCGCTTGACCACCCCGGAGGCGGCTGCCAAACGCCAGCCCATGACAGCCCACAAATCCGGCGATCCGACCACGCTCAACCGGCTCTATGGCCGCTCCAAGGGCAAGCCGCTGCGTGCTGGGCAGCAGACGCTGGTTGACGACCTGCTGCCGCAGATCGCCGTGCCGCCCGAGGGCGAGGTCACTGCCGAGCGGCTTTTCGGCCACGCCTGCCCGCTCCATTTCGAAATCGGCTTTGGCGGGGGAGAGCACATGGCGGCGAGGGCCGACATGTTGCCCGATCATGGCTTCGTCGGCGCGGAACCGTTCGTAAATGGGGTTGCGCAGGCGCTGGTCCACGTGTCCGGCGATCATGGGGTCCATCCACAGCTGGGCAACGTGCGCATCCATCACGGCGATGCGCTCGACGTTCTCCAGCGTATTCCCGATGGCGCGCTATCGTTCCTCTATCTGCTCCATCCCGATCCCTGGCCCAAGGCGCGCCACGCCAAGCGGCGGATGATGAACGACGGCCCGGTCGACCTGTTCGCCGCCAAGCTGCGCCCCGGGGGTGAATTCCGCTTCGGCACCGATCACCCGGTCTACGTCCGCCACGCGCTGATGGTGATGCGGCGACATCGCCACCAGTTCGACTGGCTGATCGAGAAGCCCGGCGATTTCCAGGTGCGGCCGGGCGGATGGCCCGAAACCCGCTATGAGCACAAGGCGCGCACCGTCTACGGGCACGAAGTGTGGTACTTCCGCTATCGGAGGCGCGCATGACAACGCTGGGGCTGATCGGGGGGATGAGCTGGGAAAGCTCCACCCACTACTACCGGATCATCAACCAGTGCGTGCGCGAGGCGCGCGGGCCGACCGCATCCGCCGAATTGCTGCTGTGGTCGTTCGATTTTTCGGAAATCGAGGCGCTGCAGCACGCCGGTGACTGGCCCGCGCTGACGGCCCGGATGACCGATGCGGCATCGCGGCTCAAGGCTGGCGGCGCCGACCTGCTGGTGATCTGCACCAATACCATGCATCGCATGGCAGACGAAGTTGAGGCCGCGGTGCAAGCGCCAGTGCTGCACATTGCCGATCCCACCGCCAAGGCGATCAAGGCGGCTGGATTCGCGCGTGTCGGGCTGCTCGGCACGGCCTTCACCATGGAGCATGGCTTCTACAAGGGGCGACTGGCACAAAGGCACGGGCTGGACGTTCTGGTGCCCGAAGAGCAGGACCGCGCGCTGGTCCACCGCGTGATCTACGACGAACTGGTTGCCGGTATTGTCCGCGAGGAATCGCGCACGGCCTATGCGCAGGTGATCGCCCGGCTGGTTTCGCGCGGGGCTGAATGCATCATCCTTGGCTGCACCGAAATCATGCTGCTGGTGCACGAGGAAGACAGCGCGGTGCCGCTGTTCGACACCACCCGCCTGCATGCCGAAGCTGCAGCGCGGGCGGCGATGTCGGACTAGCTTCTCATCCGCAAACCCCCGCTGCCGCCAGCACTGCCAGGGTCAGCACATCGGGCGCGATCGCGGTCATCGGGGCGACCTGCACCGGCTTTTCCATCCCCAGCAGCATCGGCCCGATCGTGGCATTGCCCGCCAGTTCGCGCAGCAGCTTGGCCGAGAGGTTGGCCGATTGCAGCCCGGGCATGATCAGCACATTGGCCGGGGCGGTGAGGCGGCAGAACGGATAGTTCTTCATCACCGTGGGATTGAGCGCGGCGTCGGGAGCCATTTCTCCCTCGTATTCAAAATTGACCCCCTGCTGGTCGAGCAGAGTGACCGCGTCGCGAATCCCCTCAAGCCAGCGCCCCGGCGGGTTGCCGAAGGTCGAATAGGACAGGAAGGCCACGCGCGGCTCATGCCCCAAGCGGCGCGCCACGGCGGCGGTTTCGGTGGCGATGTGGGCCAGCATTTCCGCGCTCGGCCGTTCGTTGATCGTGGTGTCGGCCAGGAACACGGTGTAATTCTTGCCGATCATCAGGTGCACGCCGAAGGGGATCTTGCCCGGCGCCGGATCGAGTACCTGCATCACCTCGCGCATGGTCTGGGCAAAGGGCCGGGTCATACCCGTGACCATCGCATCGCCCACTCCCAGCTTGAGCAGCAGCGAGGCGAAGATGTTGCGGTCCTGGTTGACCATGCGCCGCACGTCGCGTTCAAGGAACCCGCGTCGTTGCAACCGCCGATAAAGCTCATCCACCATCCCGGGAACATGTTCCGAAGTGGCCGAATTCTCGATCTGGAAGCTATCGGGGTTGCCGATCCCCAGTTCGATCAGCTTGTCGCGAACCGCCTGGGTGCGCCCGACCAGCACCGGTTCGCCATAGCCGAAATCGCGGTACTGGATCGCCGCGCGCAGCACGACTTCGTTCTCGGCCTCGGCAAAAATCACCCGCTTGGGGCTGGCCTTTACCTGCTCGTAAACCTGGGTGAGCACCGAGGTGGTGGGGTTGAGCCGGGCCTTCAGGCTGGTGCGGTAAGCGTCGAAATCCTCGATCGGCTTGCCCGCCACGCCGCTGTCCATCGCCGCCTTGGCCACCGCCGAGGAGACGACCTCCATCAACCGCGGATCGAACGGTGCAGGGATGATGTATTCGGGGCCGAACTGGTGCTTCTTGCCATAGGCCGCGGCCACTTCCTCGGGCACGGTCTCGCGCGCCAGCTCGGCGATCGCCCGGGCGGCGGCGATCTTCATTTCCTCGTTGATCGTGGTCGCGTGGACATCGAGCGCGCCGCGGAAGATGAACGGGAATCCCAGCACGTTGTTGACCTGGTTGGGATAGTCGCTGCGCCCGGTGGCGATGATCGCATCGGGGCGGACCGCCTTGGCATCCTCGGGGCGGATTTCGGGATCGGGGTTGGCCATGGCGAAAATGATCGGCCTGGGGGCCATCTTCTCGACGTATTCGGGCTTCAGCGCCCCGGCGGCGGACAGGCCCAGGAAGATGTCGGCGCCAACCAGTGCCTCTTCCAGACTGCGCGCGGCGGTGTCGATCGCGTGGGCGCTCTTCCACTGGTCCATGCCGCTTTCGCGCCCGCGCCAGATCACGCCCGAGCGGTCGCAGACGGTCACGTTCTCGTGGCGCACGCCCATCGACTTGATCAGCGCGGTGCAGGCCAGCGCCGAAGCCCCGGCGCCGTTGACCACAACCTTCACGTCCTTGAACTGGCGCCCGGTCAGGTGACAGGCGTTGACCAGCCCGGCGGCGGCGATGATCGCGGTGCCGTGCTGATCGTCGTGCATCACCGGGATCTTCATCCGCTCGCGCAGGGCCTGTTCGATCACGAAGCATTCCGGCGCCTTGATGTCCTCAAGGTTGATCCCGCCGAAGCTCGGCTCCATCAGCGCCACGGCCTCGATAATGGCATCGGGGTCTTCGGAGGCGAGTTCGATGTCGATCGAATCGACGTCGGCGAAGCGCTTGAACAGCACCGCCTTGCCTTCCATCACCGGCTTGGACGCCAGCGCGCCCAGGTTGCCCATGCCCAGGATCGCGGTGCCGTTGGAAATCACCGCCACGAGGTTGCCCTTGGCGGTATAGTCGAAGGCGGCACCGGGATCGTCGGCAATCGCCTGAACGGGGACGGCTACCCCCGGCGAATAGGCCAGGCTCAGGTCGCGCTGGGTCGCCATCGGCTTGGAGGCGATGATCTCGATTTTTCCCGGACGGATGGTCTTGTGATAGAACAGCGCCTCGCGCTCGGTGAAGCGGAGGTTGGTTTCGTCGCTGGGGGTAATCTCGGACACCGGTTTCTCCTGAAATCGCCTTCGCCCTAACCCAGCGCGCGGCGTTGCGATAGGGGAAAGCTGTGGGCAGTGGCCTCCCGAATCGGCCCCGCAGGCGCTAACCCGTTGCGATGCACGGCGCAGCAACCCCGATGATGGCCCAGTATCTCGCCCTCAAGGCCGAGGCGGGAGATTGCCTGCTGTTCTACCGGATGGGCGACTTCTTCGAGCTGTTCTTCGACGATGCCAAGGCGGCGGCGCAGATTCTCGATATCGCGCTGACCAGCAGGGGCGAGCATCACGGGGTTCCGATCCCGATGTGCGGGGTTCCGGCCCATTCCGCCGAGGGCTATCTTGCCCGGCTGATCAAGGCCGGATGCCGGGTGGCGATCGCCGACCAGACCGAAACGCCCGAACAGGCCAAGAAGCGCGGTGGCTCCAAGGCACTGGTGGCCCGCGACATCGTCCGTTTCGTCACTGCCGGAACCCTGACCGAGGAAGCCCTGCTCGAACCGCGCCGGGCAAATGTGCTGGCGGCAGTGTGCGAGCTGCGCGGCGCGATCGGGATCGCTGCAAGCGACATCTCAACCGGGCGGATGGAACTGGAGGAATGCGCACCCGAACGGCTCGGGGCTGCCCTCGCCCGGCTGGGGGCGAGCGAGACCGTGGTGCCAGAAGGGCTGGAAAGTGCGCCCGCCGATGCGATCGCCCGCCCGGCGCGCGATTTTTCGAGTGATGCCGGTGAAGCCCGGCTCAAAAAGCTGCACGAGGTTGCCACGCTCGACGGGTTCGGAAGTTTCACTCGTCCGATGCTGGCGGCGGCAGGGGGGCTGATTGCTTACCTCGATCACGTCGGGCGCGGCAGTCTGCCGCTGCTGCTGCCGCCGCTGGCGCGCACCGGCGAGGCGCATCTGGCGATGGACGAGGCGACCCGCGCGAGCCTGGAAATCCTCGTTTCGAGCCAGGGCACGCGTCGCGGCAGCCTGGTCGAGGCAGTCGATCGCTGCGTGACCGGCGCGGGCGCGCGCCAGCTGGCCGAGGATCTTTCTGCCCCGCTCACCGATTCCGCCGCGATCGAGCAGCGCCTGGCATTGGTGCAATGGCTGCACGACGATCCCTTGCTGCGCGCCGATCTGCGCGCGGTGATGCGCGCCTTGCCCGATCTCGGGCGGGCGCTGGGCCGGGTGGTGGCGGGGCGCGGCAGCCCGCGCGATCTGGGCCAGCTGCGCGACGGACTGGGCGAAGCGCGGCGGATCCACGATCACCTTGCCGCGCGAACGGATCGCCCGGTGCTGCTCGATGCGCTGCTGCCCAGCCTGACCGGTCACGGCGCGCTGACCGACCTTTATTCGCGCGCACTGGTGCCCTCTCCTCCGACAGAGCGCGGCCAGGGCGGGTTCATCGCCGAAGGCTATGATGCCGCGCTTGACGAGCTGCGGCGGATTTCGGGCGACGCGCGCCGCGCGATCGCCGCGCTTGAGGCCAGTTACCGCGCCGATACCGGGATCGCCGCGCTCAAGATCCGCCACAACGGGGTGCTGGGCTATTTCGTCGAGGTTCCGGCCAAACACGCCGATGCGCTGATGGCGCCTGACAGCGGCTTTACCCATCGCCAGACCATGGCCGGGGCGGTGCGTTTCAACGCCCTGGCGCTGCACGAGGAGGCGAGCCGCATCGCCCAGGCTGGCGGACACGCGCTGGCGGCCGAGGAGGCCCATTTCGAGGACCTGACTGCGCTTGCGATCAAGGCGCGCCACGCCATCGCCGCCACCGCCACCGGGCTGGCCCGGCTCGACGTTGCCGCCGGACAGGCCGAACGCGCGGCAGAGGGCGGCTGGTGCCGACCCGAAATTGATGCCGGCCGGGTGCTGGAGATAGCGGGCGGGCGGCACCCGGTGGTCGAGGCCGCGCTGGCGGCACGTGGCGAGCGCTTTGTCGCCAATGATTGCCGTTTGGGCGCCGAGGATCGGCTGTGGCTGATCGGCGGCCCCAATATGGGCGGCAAGAGCACCTTCCTGCGTCAGAACGCACTGATCGTGCTGCTGGCCCAGGCCGGAGGCTTTGTGCCGGCAGAACGGGCGGTGGTGGGGCTGGTCGACCGGCTGTTCAGCCGGGTGGGTGCTTCGGACAATCTTGCCCGCGGGCGCTCGACCTTCATGGTCGAAATGGTCGAAACCGCGGCGATCTTGGCCCAGGCGAGCGAGCGCAGCTTCGTGATCCTCGACGAGGTCGGGCGCGGCACCTCGACCTACGACGGTCTGGCGCTGGCCTGGGCGGTGGTCGAGGCAGTGCACGGGGCCAACCGCTGCCGCTGCCTGTTCGCGACGCATTACCACGAGCTGGCGCGGCTGGCAGAGAGCTGCGAGGCGCTTTCGCTCCACCATGTCCGCGCGCGCGAATGGCAGGGCGATCTGGTGCTGCTCCACGAACTGGCCGAGGGACCGGCTGATCGCTCCTATGGCCTTGCCGTGGCCAAACTGGCCGGGGTTCCAACGCCCGTGGTGGCGCGGGCGCGGGCCGTGCTCGACCGGCTCGAGAAAGGCCGAGCCGAAACCGGCGGCCTCGCTGCCGGGCTGGGCGATCTTCCGCTGTTCGCCGCCGCAACTGAGCACAAGGAAGAAGTGGTCGATCACCTGCGCGAACGGCTTGCCGCACTCGATGTCGATGCCCTGGCCCCGCGCGAGGCGCTCGAGCTGCTCTACGCGCTCAAGCAAGAGGCGGGAAAGCTTCCTTAACCCGGCTGCATTACGATGCCTGTCCATGCTGGGCTTCGGACCGAAACTGAACACCGTGTTCAAGAGCCGCTGGAAGGCGGTCGGCTGGGCGATGGGCGTGCTGCTCACCGCCTATTGCACCGTGCCGATGGCCGATCAGGCGCGTCGGCACGAAGAACACAAGGTCGCCGCCGAAGCGGCCAGGCACAAATCGCCCTGGGCCAAGGATTGAGGGACACGATGAACGGGATCGGAGCGAGCTGGAAGCTGATCTTGGCGGGTGCGGTTGGGGTAACCGCACTGGTCGCCGCGCATTTTGCCGGAGAGGAGCCTCCAGCTGCTGAGCCAGCCCCTGCGGTGGTCCCGGCACCGGCACCATCGTCTGCGGCAGCTCCGGCCGCCTCCGCGCAGGAAGACGAAGCCGAAGCGCCTTTCGATCCCAGCCCCGTCGATGAAACCGTGGACGAAGGTTCGGACAAGGCGGGACAGACCGACAAGGTCGAAGCAGAGGCCGAAGCCGCCTAGGCCAGCCGGTCCAGCTCCTGTCCCATCCGGGCGATAATAGCCTCTTTCATCCAGCGTTCCGCCGCGCGCTTCCGTGCTGCGGCACCCAGACTTTCGCGGCGAGCGGGATCGTCGGACAAGGCCGCAATCGCTTTGGCCAGAGCGACCGCATCGCCAGGCGGTGTAATCGCCCCGCAACCATCGAC
This sequence comes from Novosphingobium sp., assembly GCA_024236215.1. Taxonomy (GTDB): domain Bacteria; phylum Pseudomonadota; class Alphaproteobacteria; order Sphingomonadales; family Sphingomonadaceae; genus Novosphingobium. Next base: position 983,969 of record JACKKX010000001.1, on the reverse strand, counting down.
CTCGTCATAGAGCCCGGTTCCCGGCTCGGTCGTCGCCACCACCGGGCGGCCCGAAAATAGCATGTTGGTGAGCTTCGATGGCAGAACCAGATCTGCTGCGCCGGCAATCTGCGGCAGCAAGTGCAGATCGGCCATGTTCAGCATTGCGCCCATCCGCTCGGCCGGCTGGAGATCGCGGAGCCGGAAATTGCGGAGACCGCTCGCAAGCTGTTCCAGCGCTGCCCGGTTGGGACCCTCGCCGCAGATCACGAAGACGATGTCGTCCCGCTTTTCAAGCAGCCGCGCGGCCTCGATCAGGATCTCGATCCCCTGCTTGCGTGCGATGTTGCCCGAATAGAGCGCGACCTTTTGCTCCCCCAGACCCCATTCGCGGCGAAGCGCTTCGGCCCCGGCGGGGTCGGGAGCAAAGCGCGTATCGGCCCAGTTGCGGATTTCGACCACGCGATCGCCCGCCACGCCCTTGGCAACCAGTTTCGCGCACATCTGCGGGCTGATCGTCGAAACCTTGTCGCCCAGCCGCAGCAGGCGCGCTTCGAGCCAGCGCGACAGCCGCGCTGCCCAACCGGCGTCGGGCAGCAGACCGGTGGCAAGCGCGGCCTCGACCTCGAAATCCTGAACGTGGATCCATAGTCTGGCTCCGGCCAGTTTCGCCGCCAGCCAGGCCGTAAACACGCTGAGCAGCGCCGGAGCGACGGTAACCACAACCTTCGGACGCGCCTCCGCCGGGCGAAGGGCTGCCCTCAAGCCGGGTCCCAGCGCCGACAGCGCGAAACTCGCCAGATGGGCGATCCGCCTTGCGCCGGAAGGATTGGCCGGAACATAATGCGGGCACCGCGTGACGGTTACCCCCTCCTCCACGGCAGTGCTCCAGCCGCCACCGGCAAAGCCGGGATAGGTCCGCCACTGCGGGTAATAGGGTTTGCCAACCACGGCTTCGACCCGGTGGCCCCGCGCGACGAGAGCCTGGGTCAGACCCTGCGAATAGGGCCCGATCCCGACCGGCTCGGGCGCGTAGTTGAGCCCGACGAACAGAATATTCGCGCGCTTCACCGGGCCAGCCAACGGTTCAACCGGGCAAGCTGGCGCGACTGGCGGCGGACATCCGCGCGGCGCAGATCGCCCACAGTGCGCCCCAACCTGTTTGCCGCCCACTTGAGATAGCCCCCTTCGGCGGCGCTGTCGCGGTGGTGAGCTGGCCCTTCCCCGGCTGAAACGCGGCGGGTGATGCGCGGCCAGAGGCTGGCCAGTCCGCCGGCCAGCCCCGAGGCCGCAAAGGAGGCACTGGACCGGGTGTCGAGATCCTGCAGCAAAAGCTCCTGCGCGGTTGCAAGCAACTCGGGCGGGGTAGGCGGAACCGGCGCCATGGCCAGACCGACAGCGGCACTCGCGCGATACCGGGCAACCAGATCGAGCACCAGACGCGCCCCTTCGGCCCAGCCCGCGGCCATGGCCCGGCTCCAGAAAGCGTCCCAGTCAAACGCGCCGCTGGCGAGCAGGAAATCGACGTCGGACAGCAGCAGCGGCCCGCAATCGAGCCGATGGCTGTAGAGCGCATGGATCACCAGATGCCCAAGCATGTCCTCGGCGCTTGGGTGGAGCACGCCATCCCCGCCGCGCAAGGCGCGCGCAAACAGGCCCGCATCGTCGGGCGGTGGGCTGAAATATTCCAGCCTGCCTTCAGGGAACCATGCGTGCAGGTGCAGCTCGATCGGCGTGCCGCGCGGCGCGATCAGGGGCGGCGGGCTCTTGTCGACCTCGAGCAACTGCGCAAGCGGCAGATCGGGCGCCTCGGCAGCGCGATAGCCTGCGGCGCAGAGCAGGTTCCAGCCTTCGACAAAGCGGGATTCGGGCAACAGCAGATCGATATCGCGCAGCGGGCGCTGAGCGGCTTCGGGATAGGCATTCCAGGCCAACCAGCCACCCTTGAGCACAAGCGGATCGATTCCCCCGGCCTGCAACAGACGCGCCGTTTCGCCCAGCTCGGCGCGCTGCACCAATGCCATCATCGCGTTGCCGCGATGCGCCGCTTGCCAGCCTGCGCGGACCGGGGCGGGGATCGCCGGATTGTCACGCTGCCTGGCGTACAGCAGCCCTTGCAGCCGGTGCGCCTCGGCCAGCGAATCCAGTGCCTCCCAGTCGGCGGCCCCAAGTTCGCCTGGCGCTGCTTCGTCCCTGGTGCCGACCAGAGCCAGCAAGAGGCGGCAGAGCTCGGGCCGTTCCATGACCGAGAGGGGAATCAGGTGCCGGACTTGGGAACCGAAAAAGTCCCCGAAACGCGCCCGCTCTTGGACGAGCCGACCGGGCTGCCCACCGCCGAAGAGCCGCCACCCGCGCGCCCATCGACGCTGGCGATGCCCGATGCCAGATCGATCACCAGCCGCCCGCCGTTGAGCGTATCGCCGCCCCGGTTGAGGGCAACGTTGCCGACAAGGGTGATGATCCTGCGGTTGAAATCGTAGATTGCAACATCTCCGCGGGCGCTCTCGTTGCCGCGGGTGACGTGGACCCCGCCGGTCGCATCGATCCGCTGGATCTTGAGTTCCCCGGCATCGGTGTAGGCCACCGTCGTCCGCGCCGCCTGGAGCCGAAGACCACCCTGAGAAATATCGACATTGCCCGAAAGGACCACGCGGTTGGCCTTGTCCTGCAACTCGATCCGGTCGGCGGCATAGTTCACCGGCGCGTCCGAATTGTGCCCGGCGATCGCCTGGGCGCCGGTTTGCGAGATCGAGATCAGCGCGGCGCTGCCCAAGGCAAAGCCGACGAGCAGCGACTTGAGCGCAGAGCGGGGAATCGACTGTATGGCCATCATGGCATCCTGAGCTTGCCCGGCGCCATCTGCAACCGGGCGTTTCCATCGAGGGTTATGGTGCGCTCGCCAAGATCGGCGAGGATCCGGTTCGCACTGAAGGTTCCGGCCGGGATTGACCCGGTTACCCCTCCCGAGCCGATCACTTGCCGGTCCCTGAGGTTGATTGAAACGTGACTGGTGGTCATTCGATAGCCGTCAGCTGCGGTGAATTGCACCGGCCCCGCAACGTCAACCAGCTCGCGGTCATAGTCATAGGTGCCGCCTTTGGCGGTCAGTTCGGCCGGGCCGTCTGCCAGCCTGATCCGCGCCGCCAGATCCTCCATCCGCACCAGCGGATCGGCCGTCGAAACCTGCGCGGCATTGCCGGCGGTGACGGTGAAGGGGCGTCCCTGGCTGTCGATCCCGCGGTACATCGCATCCGAAACCCGCACTCGCTCGGTAGTGATCGCCACCTTGTTGCGATCGAGCAGGAAGCTCACCTCGCCGCGCGGGAACAGCGGTCCAACGATCATCGCCGCCGCAACCACCCCCACCGCACCGGGCAACCATTTGGCCAGCACGGCAACCATCCGGTCATGCGATCCCCCCGGCGCGGCCCACAGGCGTCGCTTGTCGCGGATCAGGTCGGCGGCTTGGGTCATCGCGGCTCTGCCTCAGGCTTCGTGGCTGAAGATGTCTTTTTCGGCCCAGCCGGCCAGATCGAGCCGCGCGCGCATGGGCAGGAAATCGAAGCAGGCCTGGGCCAGCTCGGTGCGCCCCTCGCGCTGCAACCGCTCGACCAGAACCGCGTGCATGGCGTGGAGATAACGCACATCGGAGGCGGCATATTCCAGCTGCGCCTCGCTCAGCACCGCGCCGCCCCAGTCGCTCGATTGCTGCTGCTTCGACAGCTCCTTGCCCAGCAGTTCGCGCACCAGATCCTTGAGGCCGTGCCGGTCGGTATAGGTGCGCACCAGCTTGCTGGCGATCTTGGTGCAGAACACCGGCGCAGCGGTGACGCCCAGGTAGTGTTCGATCGCAGCCAGATCGAACCGGGCGAAATGGTAGAGCTTGAGGCGACCTGGATCGGACAGAACTGCCTTGAGGTTGGGTGCAGGATAGTCCGAGCCCGGGCGAAAGCGCACCAGATGCTCGTCACCGCGTCCGTCGGAAATCTGCACCACGCACAGCCGGTCACGCGCGGTCTGCAGACCCATGGTTTCGGTATCGATCGCCAGCGGGCCATCGCCGAGCACGCCTGCGGGGAGATCTTCTTCGTGGAGATAGACAGCCATATCGGCAAAGTGCTTAGGCTTATCGCGCCCCAAGGGAAAGTCCCTCAGTAGCACGAGGAGCAAGATGGCAAGCGAGGATGCGGTACCCGATTCCTGGCGCGAGATTCTCGCCCCCGTCCTCGCCAGTGCGGAGGCGCGGCGGCTGGGCGGTTTCCTCAAGGCCGAGGAAGCGGCGGGCAAACGGATCTACCCGCCGCGCGGAACCCGGCTTGCGGCGCTCGCGCTGACCCCGCTTGACCGGGTCAGGGTGGTGATCCTCGGGCAGGATCCCTACCACGGGGCCGGCCAGGCGCACGGGCTCAGCTTTTCGGTTGAGAAGGGGGTGCGGGTGCCCCCCAGTCTGGTCAACATCTACAAGGAGCTGCACGCCGATCTTGGACTGCCGATCCCCGATCACGGCAACCTGACCCATTGGGCAGAGCAGGGCGTGCTGCTGCTCAATGCCTCGCTGACGGTGGAAGACGGAAAGCCCGCGAGCCATGCAAAGCTTGGCTGGGAGGCGATCACCGATGCAGTAGTGGCGGCGGTCGCGGCCAAGCCCGAACCCTGCGTTTTCCTGCTCTGGGGCAGCCATGCCCGGCGCAAGGCCGAACGCGTGCCCGGGCTGATCGGCGGACACCATCTGGTGCTCACCGCCCCGCACCCCAGCCCGCTTTCGGCGCATTCGGGCTGGTTCGGGTGCCGCCACTTCAGCAAGGCCAATGCCTTTCTCGAGGCCAGGGGAAGAGGCGCGGTGGACTGGCGGGTTTAGCCCAGCCGCCTGAGCATCGCGTCCGCCAGCAGTCGTCCGAAATCCGGGCCTTGCAGCGGGTAGAGGTAGGGTTCGATCAGTTCCGCCTCGATCACCGCCAGTTCGCCGCCGGGTAGGCGGACCATGTCGATCCGGGCGTAGAGCGGCGCTTCTCCAAAAGGCAACATGGCCATGATTGCCTCGGCGGCGCGGCGGTCGGCCGGGGCCGGATCGACCGCCACCTCGATCCCGCCATAGAGCGACTGGATGCGGTAATCGCCGCCGGTCGCCCGCTTGATCAGGCCGTGGCTGAAACGGCCATCGACGAAGATGAACGAATGCTCGCCCTCGTTCTGGATCGCGGGAAGAAAGGGCTGGATCATGGCCGGCTGGTCGATCCGCCAGCCGGGCGGCGGCGGGCTTTCGCGGGCAAAACTGTCCTGCCCCACGGCCCCCGCGCCGACGCGGCGTTTCACCACTACCCGATCGCAGCCGAAATGGTCGAACGCGGCGAGCAGGTCTTGCGGCCCGGCGCTTTCGGCCCACAGCGTCGGAATCGAGTCCGCGCCGCGCTTTTCGAGCTCGCGCAGATAGAGCTTGTCCGAATTCCAGCGGATCACCTCGACCGGATTGCAGACCGTCACTCCCGCTGCGGCGAGAGCTTCGAGCCGGGCGAGGAATTCGTCCTTGGCTTCGGTGTAATCCCAGGGCGTACCGAGATAGGCGAGGTCGAACGCGGCAAGCTGATCCAGCGGAGCGCGCCAGTCGATGTCCTGAACCTCGCCGCGCGGGCCGAGCCCTTCGCGCAGCGCCGCCAGCAACAGGTCATGCTCGAAGGCGTCGGCGCGGCGCGTGGGCGATCCGGGCAGCGTATCGGGGCAGGCGAGAAAGGCGATTCTGGGCATATGCGGCCCCTAGGCGGGCCGGGCCGTGCGCGCAACTTGAGCCGCGCCGCGCGGCATGGTCTAAGGCGCGCGATGATGCGGGTGATGCTTCCTTATGGCGCGGCACTGGCGGCGCTGGCCTTGCTGGTCGAATGGATGGACTGGCACAATGCCACGCGCGCATGGTCAACCTCGCTCTATGTGGTCTGTGTGGCGCTGCTGTTTGCCGGGCTGGGGATCTGGCTTGGCAACCGGTTGACCCCGCGTGCGGCGATCGGTCCGTTCGAGCGCAACGAGCGGGCGATCGCGGCGCTGGGGATGAGCCCGCGAGAGGTCGAGGTGCTCGATCAGCTTGCCTTGGGCCATGCCAACAAGGTGATCGCGCGGCGCCTCGGCATTTCTCCCAACACGGTCAAGACCCACGTGGCCCGGCTGTTTGAAAAGCTTGAGGTGCAGAGCCGCACCCAGGCAATTGCGCGGGCCCGGCTGCTGGGATTGCTGCCATAATTCCAGGTGAGCGGGCCCCGATCACCCATCCGGGTGATGGCGGGAATGTCGGTCAGGCACTATCGAAGCATCGGAATTCGGGAGAATAGCGATGCAACGGATCATCCTTGTCTACGGCGCGATCGCCGGAACGATCGAAATGGTGCTGCTGGTCACGGTCATGCTGCTGGGCGTGCACGGCGGCACGCTCGGCGTGGTGCTGGGCTACCTGTCGATGCTGATTGCGCTCAGCCTGGTGTTCACAGGCGTCAAGAAATACCGTGACGAACATCTGGGCGGCATGATCGGGCTGGGCCGGGCCTTCCTGGTCGGGCTTGGGATCGCGGGGATCGCCGCGCTGTTCTATGTGCTGGGATGGGAAATCTACATGTGGATGACCGACTACACCTTCGCCCAGCGTTATGTCGAAGTGGCGATGAACGCCCAGCGCGAGAAGGGCGCCAGCCCGGCGGAACTGGCGGCATTGCACAAGCAGCTGCACGACTTCGTCGATCTCTACGCCAACCCGCTGGCGCGCATGGCGATGACGCTGAGCGAGATTGCCCCGGTCGCGCTGATCGTGCCGCTGCTGAGCGCCCTGTTGCTCAGCAGACCCAGCTTCATGCCGCCACGCAGACCCTAGCGCGGCAGCTCGCTTGCTCCCATTAGTGCCAGATCGACCGCACGCGCGGCCTGGCGGCCCTCGCGGATCGCCCAGACCACCAGCGATTGTCCGCGGCGCATGTCGCCACAGGCAAAGATCTGCGGATCGCTGGTGCGGTAGCTGAAGGTATCGGCAAAGACGTTGCCGCGCGCGTCAAGTTCCACCCCGGCCTGATCGAGCAGACCCTGCTTGCGCGGGCCAAGGAAGCCCATCGCCAGGAAGATCAGGTCGGCCTTGAGGGTGAACTCGCTGCCGGGCACTTCCTGCATCTTGCCGCCGACCCATTCGACGCGGACGCAGTCGAGGCCCGTCACCTGCCCGCCCTGTCCAACTACGCGCTTGGTCAGGATCGCCCAGTCGCGCTCGCATCCTTCGTCGTGACTGGTCGAGGTGCGCAGCTTCATCGGCCAGTTGGGCCAGGTCAGCGCCTTGTCCTCGTGCAGCGGAGGCTTGGGCATGATCTCGATCTGGGTGACCGAGGCCGCACCCTGGCGGATCGAGGTGCCGACGCAGTCGCTGCCGGTATCGCCGCCGCCGATCACCACCACATGCTTGCCGGTGGCGAGCAGCGAGCCGCGCGGCGCGGCGCGCACTTCCTCGTCTCCGGCGTTGCGCTTGTTCTGCTGGGTCAGGAATTCCATCGCATAGCGCACCCCGGGCAGCTCGAAGCCGGGAATTTCGAGCGGGCGCGGATCTTCCGCCCCGCCCGACAGCACGATCGCGTCGAAGTTTTCCTTGAGTGAAGAAACCGATACGGTTACACCGATCTCCGTTGAAGTGCGAAATTGGACGCCTTCGGCCTCCATCTGCACGATGCGCCGGTTGATGAGGTGCTTTTCCAGCTTGAAGTCGGGAATGCCATAGCGCAGCAGCCCGCCCACCCGGTCGTTCTTCTCGAACAGGGTCACCGAATGGCCGGCGCGGGCCAATTGCTGGGCCGCAGCCATGCCCGCCGGGCCCGAACCGACCACCGCCACGCTCTTGCCGGTGCGCTTTTCGGGCACCTGGGGGACGATCCAGCCCTGGTCCCAACCCTTGTCGACGATCGCGCATTCGATGCTCTTGATCGTCACCGGCTGGTCGACGATGTTGAGCGTGCAGCTCGCCTCGCACGGGGCCGGGCAGATCCGCCCGGTGAATTCGGGGAAATTGTTGGTCGAGTGCAGCACTTCCAGCGCCGCCTGCCAGTTCCCCTCATAGGCCAGGTGGTTCCAGTCCGGGATGATGTTGTTCACCGGACAGCCGTTGTGGCAATAAGGGATCCCGCAGTTCATGCAGCGGCTGGCCTGCGCGCGCAGGTCGGCCTCGGCATGGGGAACGACGAATTCCTGATAGTGCTTCACCCGCTCGGCGGCCGGGGCATAGCCACGGTCGCTGCGATCGAGCTCGAGAAAGCCGGTTTCCTTGCCCATCTGTCTTTACTCCGCGGCCACCGAGGCGGCTTCAAGCCGCTCGGCCTCGAGTTGCTGCAGTGCCTTGGCGTAATCGCGCGGCATCACCTTGACGAACTTGCCCAGCGCGGCGTCGAAATCGTCGAGCAGGGCGCGCGCGCGCTTCGATCCGGTGTGGAGGTGATGGCGTTCAAGCAGCACCCGCACCCGCTCGGCATCGTGGCGCAACATGTCGCCCATGCCCGCATCCGAGGCGCTGATGGCCCGCTGCTGCGGGCGGCCCGTGCCGTCCTCATCGTCGCGCCCGGGCGCGATCGGCAGCAGATCGACCTGGGCCTGGTTGCATAGCGAGGCGAACTGGCTGTCTTCGTCATAGACATAGGCCACCCCGCCCGACATTCCCGCAGCAAAGTTGCGCCCGGTCTTGCCCAGCACGCAGACCACGCCGCCGGTCATGTATTCGCAGCCGTGATCGCCCGTTCCCTCGACCACCGCGACGGCGCCCGAATTGCGCACCGCGAAGCGCTCGCCCGCAACCCCGTTGAAGAACGCTTCGCCGCAGATCGCGCCATAGAGCACGGTGTTGCCAACGATGATGTTCTCATCCGCGATCCGGTCGACATGGGTCGGCTGGCGCACGATCACTCGTCCGCCCGACAGGCCCTTGCCGACATAGTCGTTGGCATCGCCGGTCAGATCGAGCGTGACCCCGTGGGCCAGCCAGGCGCCAAAGCTCTGCCCGGCAACCCCGGTCAGCTTGATCTTGATGGTGTTGTCGGCCAGCCCGGCGTGGCCAAAGCGCTTCGCCACCTCGCCCGACAGCATCGCGCCGACCGTACGGTTGACGTTGATTACCTTGCGCTCGATCACCACCGGTTCGCGCTTGTCCAGCGCATCGGCGGCGGCGGCGATCAGCTCGTTGTCGAGCGCGTTTTCCAGACCGTGGTCCTGGGTTCCCGACCAGCCGAGCGAGGGGCTGTCGCCCAGCGGGGCCTGGTAGAGGATCCGGCTGAGGTCGATCCCGCGCGCCTTCCAATGGTCGATCGCCTGACGCATATCCATCCGGTCGACTCGGCCGACCATTTCCGCGATCGTGCGGAAGCCCATCTCGGCCATGATCGCGCGCAGTTCCTCGGCAACAAAGAAGAAGTAGTTGATGACGTGTTCGGGCTGACCGGTGAAGCGCGCGCGCAGCACCGGGTCCTGGGTGGCAACGCCCACCGGGCAGGTGTTGAGATGGCACTTGCGCATCATGATGCACCCGGCCGCGATCAGCGGTGCGGTGGCAAAGCCGAACTCGTCCGCGCCGAGCAGCGCCGCTACGGCGACATCGCGCCCTGTACGCAGACCGCCATCGGCCTGGACGCAGATCCGGCTGCGCAGGTTGTTGAGCAGCAGGGTCTGCTGGGTTTCGGCGAGGCCGATTTCCCAGGGACTGCCGGCATGGGTCAGGCTGGTCAGCGGCGAAGCGCCGGTGCCGCCCTCATAGCCCGAGATCGTGACATGATCCGCCCGCGCCTTGGAAACGCCCGCGGCGACCGTGCCGACGCCCACTTCGCTGACCAACTTGACCGAGATCCGCGCGCCCGTGTTGACGTTCTTCAGATCGTGGATCAGCTGGGCCAGATCCTCGATCGAATAGATGTCATGGTGCGGCGGCGGGCTGATAAGGCCGACACCAGGGGTGGAATGGCGGGTCGAGCCGATGGTCTTGTCAACCTTGTGGCCCGGCAGCTGGCCGCCTTCGCCGGGCTTGGCGCCCTGAGCCATCTTGATCTGGATGTCATCGGCGTTGACCAGATATTCTGTGGTGACGCCAAAGCGCCCCGAGGCAACCTGCTTGATCGCCGAGCGCATGGTATCGCCGTTTTCCAGCGGCTTGAAGCGCCGGGGATCCTCGCCGCCCTCGCCGGTGTTCGACTTGCCGCCGATCCGGTTCATCGCCAGCGCCAGGGTGGTGTGCGCCTCCCAGCTGATCGAGCCGTAGCTCATCGCCCCGGTGGCAAAGCGCTTGACGATCTCGCTCGCCGGTTCGACCGCGCTGATGTCGAGCGGATGATCGGCCTTCTTCAGTTCGATCAGGCCGCGGATCGTCAGCATCCTGCTTGACTGGTCGTTGATGGTCCGGGCGAACTCGCGGTACTTTTCCGGCAGGTTGCCGCGTACCGCGTGTTGCAGGGCGGCAACGTTATCCGCGGTCCAGGCGTGCTGTTCGCCGCGCAGCCTGAGGCCGTACATCCCGCCGACATCGAGCATGTGCTGATAGATCGGATTGTCGCCATAGGCAGCGGCGTGGCGGCGCACGGCTTCCTCGGCCACTTCGGCCAGGCCCACACCCTCGATGGTGGTGGCGGTGCCAGTGAAATAGCGCTCGATGAAGGCGCTCGACAGGCCAACCGCGTCGAAGATCTGCGCGCCGCAATAGGATTGATAGGTCGAGATGCCCATCTTGGACATGACCTTGAGGATCCCCTTGCCGACCGCCTTGATGTAGTTCTTCTGAACGTCCTTGGCGCTGAGCGGCAGGTCCTTGGCGAGACGGATGGCTTCGATCGTCTCGAAGGCGACATAGGGATTGATCGCCTCGGCGCCGTATCCGGCCAGCACGCAGAAGTGATGCACCTCGCGCGCCTCGCCGGTTTCGACCACCAGCCCGGTCTGCATCCGCAGACCCTGGCGCACCAGGTGATGGTGCACCGCAGCGGTGGCGAGCAGCGCGGGCATGGGAACGCGGTCGGGTCCCTGGGCTCGGTCAGACAGGATCAGGATGTTCTTGTCCTGAAGCACCGCCTCGGTCGCTGCCCAACACATCTCCTTGAGCGCCATTTCCAGCCCTTCGGCCCCGCTGCTGGCATCCCAGGTGATATCGATCGTCTCGGTGCGGAAAGCCCCGTCGAGCGCGGCCTCGACCGAACGGATCTTGGCGATTTCATCGTTGGTAAGGATCGGCTGATCGACTTCGAGCCGCTTGTGAGTACCCGCTTCCATCCCCAGCAGGTTGGGGCGCGGGCCGATCATCGAAACCAGGCTCATCACCAGTTCCTCGCGGATCGGATCGATCGGCGGATTGGTGACCTGGGCAAAGTTCTGCTTGAAGTAGTCGTAGAGTAGCCGCGCCCGGTCCGACAGCACGGCGATCGGGGTGTCGGTGCCCATCGACCCGATCGGATCGTCGGCATTGCTGGCCATCGGCTCGAGGAAGCGCGAAAGATCTTCCTGGGTATAGCCAAAGGCCTGCTGGCGATCGAGCAGGCTGGTGGTCTCGATCGGCAGCTGGGCCAGCTCGGGTTCGATCAGATCGAGATCCTTGAGCTTGTACTGCGCGGCCTCGAGCCATTCCTCATAGGGCTCCTCGCCGGCGAGCTGGGCCTTGAGCTCCTCATCCTCGATGATCCGGCCCTGCTCGAAATCGATCAGCAGCATGCGCCCGGGCTGGAGCCGCCACTTGCGCACGATGTTGTCTTCCTTGATCGGCAGCACCCCGCTTTCCGAAGCCATCACCACCAGATCGTCGTCGGTCACGCAGAACCGCGCCGGGCGCAGCCCGTTGCGATCGAGCGTGGCGCCGATCTGGCGTCCATCGGTAAAGGCGACCGCCGCCGGGCCATCCCAGGGTTCCATCAGCGCGGCATGGTATTCGTAAAAGGCGCGGCGGCTGGCATCCATCAGCGGGTTGCCTGCCCAGGCCTCGGGGATCAGCATCATCACCGCGTGGGCCAGGCTGTAGCCCCCCGCCAGCAGCAGCTCGAGCGCGTTGTCGAGGCAGGCGGTGTCCGATTGGCCGTGCGGGATCAGCGGCCACATCTTGTCGAGATCGGCGCCCAGCAAATCGCTTTCCATGGTGCGGCGGCGCGCGTTCATCCAGTTGACGTTGCCGCGCACCGTGTTGATCTCGCCGTTGTGGGCGATGAAACGATAGGGGTGCGCCAGTTTCCAGCTGGGGAAGGTGTTGGTGGAAAAGCGCTGGTGGACCAGCCCCAGCGCCGAGACGCAGGCCGGATCGGTCAGGTCGCGATAGAAATCGCCCACCTGGGTTGCCAGCAACAGACCCTTGTAGACCACGGTCCGGCTGGAAAAGCTGGGCATGTAGAGCTCGGTGAGGCCAGGCATGGCGTGCTTTTCGGCCAGCGCGGCGAGCGGGTTCTGGGTCTGCTTGCGGATCGCCAGGATCTTGCGCTCGAAGGCATCCTGATCGGCGCAGCTCTCGCCGCGTCCGACAAAGCACTGACGGATCACCGGCATCGATTCGAGCACCGCCTTGCCAAGTCCGGCGGTTTCGACCGGCACGTCGCGCCAGCCGATCAGCTTCTGGCCTTCCTTGGCGATGAACTTCTCGAAGGTGCCGATCACGAATTCGCGGGCCTGTTCGTCCTGCGGCAGGAAGCACATCGCCACCGCATAGTCGCCCGGCTGGGGCAGCTTCAGCCCCTCGGCATCGGCCCAGATGCGAAACAGCCCGTCGGGAAGCTGGATCAGGATGCCCGCACCGTCGCCCAGCAGCGGGTCGGCCCCCACCGCGCCGCGGTGATCGAGGTTTTTCAGGATCTCCAGGGCCTGGCTAATGATCGCGTGGCTTTTCGCGCCCTTGATGTGGGCGACAAAGCCCACCCCGCAAGCGTCGTGCTCGTTGCTCGGATCATAGAGGCCCTGGGGCGCCGGAAATTGCATCGATAAACCCGTCCTGTGCAGCGCCGGTCAGCCCGATTCGCACGTCCGGGCGTGCAAATCGCGGTTTTCCGGCAATTAAGCGCAACCTTCCCCGCCGCAAGAAGCAGCGAAAATTGCGCGAAGCTACCCCATGACGACAGGAAGCTGTTTTTGCAACTGCGAAAAGGCCAATCGGTGCCCGGGTGGGCCCGGTCACGCCGATGAATTGGATTTCAGCGAACCTGGCGAGCCTAGATCAGGCGGCGCCGCTCATCCGTTGCAGGTTGGCGAGCGCGCCGCGCAAGGCCCGTTCCGCCTCTTCCTGATCGGCAGCGGGAACCGGCGTTGCGGCGGTGGCGACCATCTGGCCTTGCCCGGCATTCGATGGCGCATCGAACCGGCGAAACGGGACGGATTCGCCCGAAAGGGGCGGAGGCGCGGCCTCCTCACCCTGCGGCGGGGCGAACGGAGCCGGTGCGGCAAAGGCCCCTTCGGCGCGCGCTGCCTGGCCGGGGAAGATCACCACCGGTTCAACCGCTTCGGAGTGCGCTTCGGCCTCTTCGATCCGAACAAACGGATTGCGGGCCGCATCGGGCTGGACGATCCCGAGCAGCGATCCGTAGGATTCCTCCGCACCGGTATCTTCGACTTCTTCGTCGCCTTGCGCCACGATCGGCGCGGACGGCGCAAATTCGACCGGAACCGGCGCGGCCTGCTCGGGCGCCGCTACGAAAGTGCTCGTCACACCTTCGGGCACCGTCTGCGCATCGGCGATCCGGCGCGGCGGCAGCAGACTGTCGAGCGGGTCGATCTCGTCATCGCAGGCCTCGAAGCTGACCGGCCGCAGCGCAGCGGGCATGGCCATGGGCGCCTTGGGCACGCAAGCTTCAACCGGTTCGGGCGCGGACGCCTCTGCAAACCGCGGCAATGCGGGCTCCTCGGCCATGGCAGGCAATACGGACGGTGCCGTCGCGAACGGCCGTTCAACCGGGTCTTCGCCAAGCTCGAACTGGCCAAGCGGCGGAACGTAGGGCGGCGGAACGGCAAGATCCTCTCGCGTGTCCACGGACCCTAGGTCAGGCTGAGCGACATCGGGGATTACGGCTATCGGCGCGGTCTCTGCACCCTGGCCGGTCCGTGCGGCCCGGCGGCGGCGCATCGATTCGGCAAGCCTTGTGGCCAGATCGGTCATGCCAAGGCCAGCTGGACTGGGCAGGGGTTCGAACGGTGTGGATGCAGGGGTCGGGGCCACGGCGGTCGGCGCATCGGCTGCGGCGTCAGCCGACTGCGAAGCAGAGGGGGCGGCAGACAGGGCCGCTGCTGCGTGGACCTCGGGCGACTCGGTTGATACAGGCGTGGCCGCGGCAGCCGCAGGTTCGTAAGGCTCGGGAATTGCCGGGGCGGCATCGCGCGGTGCAAACAATGGCACGCTCGGCTCGGCCTCGAAAACCGTGGTCCTGTAACCCTGCTCGCGAACGAAGTTCTCCGATACCCGGCCATCGCTGATCTGCTGCCCGAAAATCTGGCGATCCTGCGGCTGGGGCGGCGGGGGTGGGGTCTCGCCGAAGATCTGACGCGGTTCGACTGGCGCCTGAGTTTCCCACGGATCGCCCGGCATTTCGGCCGACGGCTCAGCGGCGGTTTCGACCTGCTCGGGACCCTGAAAGATCTGGCGCTGCTGCGCGATCATGTCGGGAACCGGGCGCGCGATCACCGAGGTGTGCTCTGAAGGCTGCAAGGCTTCGGTCGTGGGCAGCGGGCTGCTCCAGTCGATCGCCACGCTTGGCTGACCGGCCACGGGTTCGGCAAATTCGCCAAGCTCAAGCGGCGCGGAGGCAAGATCGACGGGGCCGCCCAGATCCATTCCGGCGATGTCGAGAATCTGCGGATGTCCCCCGGGCAGCGGAGCCATGTCATGGGGGACGAAGGCACCTTCCTCCTGCTCGATGGCAAGGGCGCGGCGGCGGTTCGTCAGGTTCATCTCGCCGTCCGCCTCGGGCGAGTAGGGCGAGACGTAGCGCTCGAACTTTTCCTCGCGCGCGCTGCGGGCGTCGCGCTTGCGGGTGCGCTGGACGGGCTTGGGGCGAGCAAGGCGGCGGGCAATTGTCGCGCCGAGAAGCGCACCAAAGGCGGCCAGGATCAGGGCAATAAGCATCCGCGCGGTCAGGCCAAGCGGCGGCGCGGCGGCGGGAACGATCAGGTCGATCCGGCTTTTCATTACCAGCGTCTCGATCAGGGTCGGGCGGATCGCCAGACTGCCCAGACCGAACAGCGCGCCGAACCACAGGGCGACCACCGCCGGAAACAGCGGGTTCGCGGTGATCGGCTTGGCCTTTGCCGGCTTGCGTTTTTGCTTGGCCACTTGCGAAACTTCCCCGTCAATCAGTCCCTTGGCTCGTTCACGCGGCGCTGCTCAGGCAGCGGCGGGAATGCGCCAATCCACTGAACGGGCTAACAGCCTTTGGTAAACATCGTGATAACGATAGATATTCCGGGCCCAGTCGTGACTTTCAGCAACATGATCGCGCCCGGCTTCGCGACGCCCTGGCCATTTTGCCGGGGCGCCCAGCAGGTCCGCCAGCGCCTCGGCGCAGGCCGCTGGATCGTCGGGCGCGAACAATGTGCCGGTGATCCCGTTCTCGATCAGCTCGCGGTGCCCGCCAACATCCGAGGCGGCGACCAGCTTGCCCTGGGCCATGGCTTCGAGCGGCTTGAGCGGGGTGACAAGATCGGTCAGGCGGCTTTTCTTGCGCGGATAGGCCATGACGTCGATCAGCGCGTAGTAACGCTCAACCTCGCTGTGCGGCACGCGCCCCACAAAATTGATCGCGGATGCCGCAGGGCTTGCCTCCGCCTGGGCCTTGAGCGCGGCCTCCATCGGGCCGCCTCCGACCAGCAGCAGCCGGGCGCCAGGAAAACGCCCGGTCAAGGCGGGCATGGCCGCGATAAGATCGTCGAGCCCTTCGTAATCGTAAAAGCTGCCGATGAAGCCCACCACCGGGCCGTCACCCAGTCCCAGCTCGGCTGCCAGACCCGGCTCGGGCCTTGCCGCTTGCCCGAACAGCGCGAGATCGACCCCGTTGGGGCTGAGCGTGATCTTGTCCGCGGGAATGCCCCGCGTCACCAGATCGTCCTTCAGACCCTGACAGATCGTCACAACGTGCCCGGCTTCGCGCGCCACGTGGCTTTCAAGGGCGCGGGTCAACCGGTATTTCAGGCTGCCTTCGCTGCCGGTGCCGTTGGAAACCGCCGCGTCTTCCCAGAAGGCGCGGATCTCGTAGACGACAGGAATGCCTAGTCTGTTGCCCGCGATCAGCGCGGCCTTGCCGCACAATGCGGGGGAATGGGCATGAAGCACATCGGGGCGCCATTCCCGCGCCAGCGCGATGATGGCATCGGCAAGCAGCTGGATCTCGCGCCATTCGCGCAAACCCACCGGGCCGCTGGCGCTGCCGCGGGTGCGGTGAAAGGCCAACCCTTCGGCCATCTCGGCGTCGGGCCCCGGTGCAGTGTGGCGCAGCCCGGTGATTCCGCGCACCTCCAGCCCGGCGGCAAGCTGAGCCGCCATGATCGCGCGGGTGCGAAAGGTGTAGCCGCTGTGCAGCGGCAGCGAGTGATCGAGAACGTGCAGGACCCTGGTCATGGTGCCATTCCCTAGGACAACAAGGCTTAACGCGCCGTCAACTAGGCGGTGCTAGCCATGCGCGCGGTATGGTTGACTATTTTGCCCTTGCGCTGACCCACGGCTTGCTGGTGATTGCCTGCTGGCGCTTGCTCCAGCGCGATGACCTCGATGCCGAGGTGGCGTCGGAGCCGCCACGCGACGAAGCGACCTCTGCCAAACCCGGACTGCGCACGCGTGCTTGATCTGGCGATCACCGGTTTCACCCTGGCCTTCCTGGCATTGGGGTTTCGGCGCCCTTTCCTGTGGGTGCTGGCCTATCTCTATATCGACATCCTCAGCCCCCAGCAGATTTCCTACCGGTTGCTGAGCGCGCTGCCGATCTCGCTGATTGCGTTTGTGCTGGCCTTTGCCGGTTGGGCATTGCTCGATGACAAGCGCGACAGTCGCTTTACCCTGCGCCAGGGGTTGATAGCCGTCTTGTTGCTCTATTGCGGCGCGACCACCATGATGGCCGACTTTCCGGTCGATGCGGCGGCGAAGTGGGCCTGGGTGTGGAAGGCGCTGGTTTTTGCCCTGTTCCTGCCGCTGACGCTGCGCACCCGGCTGCGGATCGAATCCGCCGCGCTGGTGATGGTGCTGACAGTGGGCGCGATCATCATCGATGGCGGAATCAAAACCCTGGGTGGCGGCGGCGGCTATGGCACTCTGCACCTGTTCGTTGAAAACAATGTTGGCCTCTATGAAGGCTCGATCATCTCGGCAGTGGCGATCGCGGTGATCCCGCTGATCGTCTGGCTGATGAAGCACTCGACTGTCTTTCCCAGCGACTGGCGGGTGAAGCTGTTCGGCACCGCGCTGATCTTTGCCTGCATGCTGATCCCGGTCGGCACCCAGGCCCGCACCGGATTGCTCTGTCTGGGGCTGCTCGGGGTGCTTTCGCTGCGCACGGTCAAGCGGCGGTTCCTCTACATCGGCTTGGCCGCCGTGGGAGCGATGGTGGCGATCCCCCTCTTGCCCGACAGCTACACCAAGCGGATGAGCACGATCGAAAACCATCAGTCGGACGGCAGCGCTTCGACCCGCGTGGCGGTGTGGATGTGGACGCTCGATTATGTGAAGGACCACCCCTTCGGCGGCGGGTTCGATGCCTACCGCGGCAACAAGCTGCGGATCGAGCTGCGCGAGGATCAGGGCGGCCAGATCGAAGTGAAGGAAGCCTACGATCAGGGCCGGGCCTATCACTCGTCCTATTTCGAGATGCTTGGCGAACAGGGCTGGCCAGGACTGATCCTGTGGCTGTGGCTGATGCTCTCGGGATTGTGGCAGATGGAACGAATCCGGGCAAAGTGGGGCAAGCGTACCGCGCCGGACGAAACCTGGCAGGGGCCGCTCGCCAACGCGCTTCAACAGTCGCTGTTGGTCTATATGGCCGGATCCCTGTTCGTGGGCATTGCCTATCAGCCGTTCTGCTACATGCTGATCGGGCTGCAATGCGGGCTGTGGAGCTATCTCAAACGGATCGATTCGCCGCGCCGCCCGGTGATCGGCGCCCGCCCGGCGCTCAACCTCGGCAATGCCGTAGCGGCACGGAATGGTGCGTTGCGAAGCTGAACCGATTGCGCCATGAAGCGCCTTTCCCAGCTAGAAGGAGAGGCAGATGACCCCGCAGGAACTCGCGACCAAGGTCGGCCAGGAAATCGGTGTTTCCGACTGGTTCGAGGTCAGCCAGGACCGGATCAACAAGTTCGCCGAGGCGACCGGCGATTTCCAGTTCATCCATATCGACGAGGAAAAGGCCAAGATGACCCCGTTTGGCGGGACCATTGCCCACGGCTTCCTGACTCTCTCGCTGATCCCGGTGCTGGGCGCGATGACCCAGGGCGCCAAGGTCGATGGCGTCAAGATGGGCGTCAACTACGGCGGCAACAAGACCCGCTTCATCTCGCCGGTACGTTCGGGCAAGCGCGTGCGCAGCCACACCAAGCTGCTCGAACTGGTCGAAAAGCGCCCCGGCCAGTGGCAGCAGACCAACGAAATCACGATCGAGATCGAAGGCGAGGACAAGCCCGCGCTGATCTGCGAATGGATCACGCAGTTCTTCGTCTGAGCACCCATCTTCCCCAGGCAGTCTTCCAATCAAAGCCAAGGAATTTCGCATGTCCCGTGACGCAGTCATCGTTTCCACTGCCCGTACCCCGCTGACCAAGGCGGCGCGCGGCGCGTTCAACAACACCACCGGCGCGACGCTTGGCGCCTGGTCGATCAAGGCGGCGGTTGAGCGCGCCGGGCTTGAAGGCGGCGAGATCGACGATGTGGTGATGGGCTGCGCGGTGCAGCAGGGCTCGACCGGCGGCAATGTCGCCCGCCTCGCCGCGCTGCGCGCCGGGCTGCCGGTTTCGGTTCCGGCGATGACGATCGACCGCCAGTGCTCCTCTGGGCTGATGACCGTGGCGACGGCCGCCAAGCAGGTCCTTGTCGACAATATGGACATCTGCGTTGCCGGGGGCCTTGAAAGCATTTCCAAGGTCGTGGGCAGCGGCAAGATGTTCGTCGAGCCGGACCGCGAACTGCTTGAGATGCACCCGCACATCTACATGCCGATGATCGGCACCGCCGAAGTCGTCGCCAAGCGCTATGGCATCGGCCGCGAGGTTCAGGACGAATACTCGTTGCGCTCGCAGCAGCGCACCGCCGCCGCCCAGGCTTCGGGCAAGTTCGATGACGAGATCGTTGCCTGCACGGCGACCATGGCGGTGGTCGACAAGGAAACCAAGGAAGTTTCCTACAAGGAAGTCACCGCGGCCAAGGACGATTGCAACCGCCCCGATACCACGCTGGAGGGGCTTGCCAGCCTCAAGCCGGTGATGGGCGAAGGGCACACGATCACCGCCGGCAATGCCAGCCAGCTTTCCGACGGGTCGTCGGCCTGCGTGGTGATGGAAGCCAAGGTGGCCGAAAAGCGCGGCCTCACCCCGCTCGGCCGCTATGTCGGCATGGCCGTGGCGGGTACCGAACCCGATGAAATGGGCATCGGCCCGGTTTTCGCGATCCCCAAGCTGCTTGAGCGCTTCAGCCTCAAGATGGACGATATCGGCCTGTGGGAACTCAACGAGGCCTTTGCCGTTCAAGTGCTCTACTGCCGTGACAAGCTGGGGATTCCCGACGAACTGCTCAACGTCAACGGCGGCTCGATCTCGATCGGCCACCCCTTCGGCATGACCGGCGCGCGCTGCACCGGCCATGCGCTGATCGAAGGCAAGCGGCGAGGCGCCAAGTATGCCGTGGTCACCATGTGCATCGGCGGCGGGCAGGGCGCTGCCGGGCTGTTCGAGATCTTCTGATCGTGCGGCTTCCCGCGCCCCGGATCGCTCCCGTCACCGACGCGGAACTCGATCCGGCGGCGCGCGAAGCGCTCGCCGCGCTGCCCGATCGCACCCGGGGCTACAATATCTTCCGGACCATGGCCCGCGCGCCCGATGCGCTGCGCGCCTTCCTTGCGTGGGGCAATTATGTGCTGTCGCGCGAAAACAGCCTCAGCCCGCGCCAGCGCGAGCTGGTAATCCTGCGTACCGGTTATCTGTGCAAGTCCGGCTATGAGTGGGCCCAGCACTGTGTGATCGGGCTGTCCTCCGGCATCACCGAAAGCGAGTTCGCCGCGATCAAGGCCGGGCCGGACGCGCCGCACTGGGCGCCGCTTGAGGCCGCCATGCTGCGGGCCTGCGACGAGCTGGTAGGGGATCATTTCATCACCGCGCCCACCTGGCAGGCACTTGCCGGGCTCGGTGAGCGGGGGCGCATGGACCTGGTCTACACAGTCGGCCAGTACACCCAGGTTTCGATGCTGCTCAATTCGTTCGGGGTGCAGCTCGATCCCGGGCTTGCACCCGACCCCGATCTGGCGCCGGGCTGAGCCGATGGGCGGCGATCCCGGCATCGTCGAGATCCTCGGCTTGGCGGCCAGCCTGAGCCTGCTTTCGGGCTGGCGGCTCTACCTGTGCGTGCTGGCGACCGGATTGGCGATGCGGTGGGGGGCACTGTCGCTGCCCGAACACCTTGCCGCGCTGAGAGTGCTTGCCAATCCCTGGGTGCTGGGCGTGGCTGCCGCTGCCGCGCTGCTTGAATTTCTTGCCGACAAGGTCGCCTGGCTCGATAGCCTGTGGGATGCAATCCACAGCCTGATCCGCCCGCTCGGCGGTGCGCTGCTGACGCTTGCGGTGATCGATCCGGCCGATCCCGCGACCCAGGCGATCGCTTTCCTGCTGGGTGGCGGAGCCTCGCTGATCGCCCACGGCGGCAAAGCCAGCGCCCGCGCGGTGGTCAATGCCAGCCCCGAGCCGTTCAGTAACATTGCGATTTCGAGCGTTGAAGACGTCGCAGCTGGCGGGCTGCTGGCGCTGGCCTATGCCTTCCCGATAGCGGCAGGTGCGATCGCGCTGGCGCTTCTGGCGCTCGCGCTGTGGTTGATGGTCAGGGCGCGGCGGGTGCTGGGGCGAATCCTCGCTCCGTCTGTGTCGCCGCACTGACGCTCAGGCCACGACCTTCAGCTTGGCCCGGTCGTGCCTGGCGATCCAGTCTTCCAGTACCGGGGCAATCCGCTCGCGCCACTTGGAGCCGTTGAATATCCCGTAGTGCCCAACCTCGGGCGCCAGCAGATATTTCTTCTTCTTGTCGGCCAGGCCGGTGGCGAGATGCAGAGCGGCCCTGGTCTGGCCGACGCCCGAAATGTCGTCCCGCTCGCCTTCGACCGCCAGCAGCGCTGTGTCGGTGATCTTGCCGAGATCGACCAGCTTGCCGCGGTGGACGAACTTGCCGTTGGCCAGCGCGTGCTTCTGGAACACCTCTTCCACGGTCTGGAGGTAGAAATCGGCATTGAGATCGCAGACCGCGCGGTATTCGTCGTAGAATGTCTTGGTCGCTTCGGCGCTTTCGCCGTCGCCTTCGACCATGTGCTTGAACATGTGGTAATGGCTGAGCATGTGGTTGCCCAGGTTCATGCTCATGAACCCGGCAAGCTGCATGAAGCCGGGATAGACCTGACGCCCCGCGCCGGGATATTGCAGCGGCACGGTGGCGATCACCGTGTGCTTGAACCACTCGATCGGACGTTGCATCGCCAGATCGTTGACCGTGGTCGGCGCTTCGCGGGTGTCGATCGGCCCGCCCATCATGGTTAGCGTCAGCGGGCGGCAGGGGTGCTTGTCGCCGTTCATGATCGCGGTGGCGGCGAAGGCCGGGACCGAGGGCTGGCACACCGCCAGCATATGCGCGCCCGGGCCGATGTGTTCGAGGAACCCGATCAGATAGTCGATATAGTCGTCCAGATCGAAGCTGCCCTCGCTCAGCGGCACCATCTTGGCGTCGGCCCAGTCGGTGACGAAAACCTCGGCCCGTTCCAGCATCCGCGCCACCGTGCCGCGCAGCAGCGTGGCATAGTGTCCGCTCATCGGCGCGACGATCAGCAGACGCGGGGCATTGGCGGGTAGGCCCGGATGGGTGAAGCGCAGCAGATTGCCCCAGGGGCGATGGACCACGATCGCTTCGGTCACCGGCTGGTCGATCCCGTCAACGGGAACGGTCTCGATATCGAACGCGGGCTTGCCATAGGCCGCCGATGCGTGAGCGAACACCTCGAGCGCGGACGACATCACCGGGGTCAGCCCGCTCATGCCCATCGGCATTTCAAAGCGGTTGAGCATTTGCGCCCCGATCGAGGCCCAGGTGCTGGCGGCATTGAACCAGGAACGGTTCAGTTCATAGGCGGCGTAAAGCAACGTTTCGTTCCCCTGCAGCCCGGCTGAGGCCGGATTCTTGCGCGCATCGTGACGGGCTTTGTACGATTGTGCAATGCACAAATTGCCATTGCAGTGCACAAATGGGCTGCAATTGCCGCTTACGCTGAGCGTTGTCTGTGCTAGGGCGCTGCCCCATGAGTTCCCCGACCGATAGCGCCGAAGCCGCGCCGCCAAGCGAAACACCTGCCAGTCCGCCGCCACCGGCCCGTACGCTGGGGCCTTTGCGGATGATCTGGCGCGAAACCGCCAAATACCCGCGCCAGGTGGCGATCGCGCTGGTGGCGCTGGCCACTACTTCAAGCGCGACCATGGCAATCCCCGATCGCTTCCGGGTGATCGTCGATGAGGGGTTCGGCCCCGGCGCCAGTCTCGACACGATCAACCAGGTGTTCCGCTATCTGATCATGATCGTGGCAATCCTGGGGATTGCCACCGCGATCCGGTTCTATTTCGTCTCCTGGCTGGGTGAGCGGGTGATCGGCAACATCCGATACAACGTGCAGTCCAACCTGCTGCGGTTGCCGCCGAGTTTTTTCGAGGCCAACAGCCCCAAGGAAATCTCCTCGCGGATGACGGCCGATACTGCGATCATCGAACAGGTGGTGGGCACCACCGTTTCGATCGCGCTGCGCAATTCGCTCACCGCGATGATCGGGATCGGCTATCTGTTCTACCTTGCGCCCAAGCTTACCGCCGGGCTGCTGCTGGGCATTCCGCTGGTGGTGGTGCCGATCACCTGGTTTGGGCGGCGGCTGCGCAACGTTTCGCGCACCAGCCAGGACCGCGTCGCCGATATCGGCGCGCGCACCACCGAGGTGCTGGGCGCGATGCGCGTGGTCCAGGCCTTCAACCAGGAAGACCATGAGCGCGAGGTCTTCTCCGGCTTTGTGGAGCAGACCTTCGCCACCGCGCGGCGCCGGATCCGGATTCGCGCGGCGATGACCTCGCTGGTCATCATCCTGGTGATGGGCGGGATCGTGATGCTGATGTGGGAGGGGGCGATCTCGGTTTCCGAAGGCAAGCTTTCGGGCGGGGTGATCGCCGGATTCGTGCTGGCCGGGGGGCTGGTCGCCGGATCATTCGGTGCCCTGACCGAGGTTTACGGCGATCTGCTGCGCGGGGCCGGGGCGGCCAGCCGACTGGCCGAACTGCTCGAGGAAAAACCCGCCATCGCTCCGCCCGCTCGGCCGCTGGCCCTGCCCAGCCCGGCGCGCGGCAAGCTGGCGTTCGAGCAGGTCAATTTCCGCTACCCGACCCGGCTGGAAACCGCCGCCCTCGCCGATTTCTCCCTGACGATCGAACCGGGTGAGACCGTGGCGATCGTCGGCCCGTCGGGCGCAGGCAAATCGACCCTGTTCCAGCTGGCGGAGCGCTTCTACGATCCCCAGTCCGGCACCATCAAGCTCGACGGGGTGCCGCTGACTTCGGTCGATCCGGCGGAAATCCGCCGCCGCATGGCGCTGGTCCCGCAGGAAGGGGTGTTGTTTGCCGCCAACGCCCGCGACAACCTGCGCTATGGCAACTGGCAGGCCTCGGACGAGGCGATCTGGGAGGCGGCGCGCGCCGCCAATGCCGAACAGTTCCTGCGCGAACTGCCCGAAGGGCTCGATACTTTCCTTGGCGAAGGCGGTGCCCGGCTTTCCGGCGGCCAGCGCCAGCGCATCGCGATTGCCCG
This sequence comes from Novosphingobium sp., assembly GCA_024236215.1. GTDB lineage: Bacteria > Pseudomonadota > Alphaproteobacteria > Sphingomonadales > Sphingomonadaceae > Novosphingobium. The sequence continues at coordinate 959,989 of JACKKX010000001.1, read as the reverse complement.
CGCGGTGCTGCGCGATGCCCCGATCCTGCTGCTCGACGAGGCGACCAGCGCGCTCGACGCCGAAAGCGAACGTCTGGTGCAGGATGCGCTCGAACACCTGATGCAGGGGCGCACCACCCTGGTCATCGCCCACCGTCTCGCCACGGTGCGCGCTGCGGACCGGATCGTGGTGATGGACAAGGGCCGGATCGTCGAAACCGGCACCCACGACGAGCTGAGCAAGGCGGGCGGGCTCTACGCCCGGCTGGCCGCGCTGCAATTCGACATGCCGGGCGAGGGCTAAGCCGATGGACCTGACGATCACCGCGATCCTGCTTGGCATCGTCGAGGGGCTGACCGAATTTATCCCGGTCTCCTCGACCGGGCACCTGATGCTCGCCTCGGTGCTGTTCGGCTATGATGCCAGGACCTGGGCGGTGTTCAACGTGGTGATCCAGCTCGGCGCGATCCTTGCGGTAGTGGTGCTCTACTGGCGCACCTTCTGGGCGGTGGCGATGGGCCTGTTGCGGCTTGAGCCGCTGGCGGTGCGCTTCGTTGTCAACCTGCTGGTCGCCTTCATTCCCGCGGTGGTTCTGGGCCTGCTGTTCAAGGATCAGATCGACCTGCTGCTGGAGAGCCCCAAAGTCGTCGCCTGGGCGCTGATCGCGGGCGGCGTTGCCATCCTGGCGATCGAGCGGAGCGCCAAGCCGGGCGAATATGTCGGCCTGGGTCAGCTGCCGGTGCGCCAGGCGCTGGGCGTCGGCTTTCTGCAATGCCTGGCAATGATCCCGGGGGTAAGCCGCTCGGGCGCGACGATCATGGGGGCGCTGGCGATGGGGATCGAACGGCGCACTGCAGCCGAATTCAGCTTTTTCCTCGCGATCCCGACCATGCTGGGCGCAACCGTGCTCGAACTGTGGGACTATCGCCACGATCTGGCCGCGGGCACAGGGGCGGTCGGCTGGGGCGAGATCGCGGTGGGCTTCGTGGTTGCCTTCGTGGTCGCGCTGGCGGTGATCCGGCTGTTTGTGTCCTATATCAGCCGTTCGGGCTTCGCGCCGTTCGCCTGGTACCGGATCGCGGCCGGGGCGCTGGCGGTGTTCCTGCTTTACCGCTGAAAGCTCAGACCGGTCGGGCTCCGCTGCCGCGTCCGCCGCGCAGGAAATATTCCTGGGTGCCGCGGTGCAGCACGTCGTCGATGTCGATCACCGCGCTGTTGGCATAGGTGAAGCCGGGGGCAAGGCTGCGATAGAGCCGGTCGAAATCGCGCTCGACCGTGTCGTGGTAAAGCTCCCGAAAGCTCTCGATCACGAAATAGCTGGGTTGCAGATCGTCGATCACATAGTCGGTACGCATCACCCTATCGACGTTGAGCATGATCCGGTTGGGGCTTTCGGCCTCAAGGCAGAACACCGCCTCGGCCGGTCCCGACAAAATCCCCGCGCCGTAGGCCCGAAGCCCCGCCTCCTCCAGGATCAGCCCGAATTCGACCGTGTACCAGTAGAGCGAACCCAGCGCCTTGAGGCGATTGTAGCGCATCGCCTTCCACCCGGCGCGGCCGTATTCCTGCATGTAATCGGCATAGGTCGGGTCGGTCAGCATCGGCACATGGCCGAACACGTCGTGGAACACGTCGGGTTCCTGGATATAGTCGAAAGTCTCGCGCGTGCGGATGAAGTTGCCCGCCGGAAAGCGCCGGTTGGCCAGGTGCCAGAAGAACACGTGATCGGGGATCAGCATCGGTACCGGCACCACGCTCCATCCGGTCAGCGCGCCCAGTTCTTCGGACAGCTTGCCGAATTCGGGCACCCCGCCGCGCCCCAGATCGAGCTTGTCGAGCCCGGCCAGGAAAGCGCTGGCGGCGCGGCCCGGCAGGATCTGCATCTGCCGCGCGAACAGCGCGTCCCAGATCGCATTTTCCTCCGAGCCATAGCCGTGCTGTGCGGGTTCGAGCCAATCCTCGCCGACATGCGCGGGGCGTTTGAGCGGCGCGGTGAACACATCGGCGCCCATCTCGGGCAAGCGGGTGAAATCGGACATGGTTGCATATGTAACCATTTCAAAGCGGGACAGCAACGCCCATCGCGCCCGGTTGCCTTGGCGGCGCGAAAGGGCAATTCTGGCGCCCATGAAGAATCTCAAGCGCAAGAAGTTCGAGAAGCTCTATCGTCCGTTGGAGGAAGAGCTGGTGGCGATGGCCCGCTGGGTCGCGGCGACCGGGGCCAGGGTGTTGGTGCTGTTCGAGGGGCGTGACACTGCGGGCAAGGGCGGGGCGATCCAGGCGCTCGCCCGGCCGCTCAACCCGCGCCAGTGCCGGATCGTCGCGCTGCCCAAGCCGAGCGAGCGCGAGCAGGCCCAATGGTACTTCCAGCGCTACGTCGAACATCTGCCGGCAGCCGGCGAAATCGTGCTGTTCGATCGCTCGTGGTACAACCGCGCGGGGGTTGAAAGGGTCATGGGTTTTGCCAGCGAGGCCCAGGTTGCGGCCTTTCTCGATCACGCTCCGCGCTTTGAGCAGTTGCTGGTCGATGATGGCGTGCTGCTGTTCAAGTATTGGCTCACCACCGATCAGGCGCAGCAGGAGGAGCGGCTGGCCGAGCGGCTGGACGATCCGCTCAAGCGCTGGAAACTCTCGCCTATCGACCTTGCCGCGCGCGAGAAATACGATGCCTATACAGAGGCCCGCGAAGCCATGCTCGAGGCCACCCACAGTGCCCATGCGCCCTGGACTCTGGTGGACTTCAACGACCAGCGGCGCGGACGGCTGACCCTGATCCGCGATCTGCTTGACCGGCTTCCCGACACCCAGGTCGATCCCGATCCATTTGAGCTGGCGCCGCTGGGGCGCGAACCCTCGGTCGAGAGTTACACCGCGCTCAAGCCGCTCCCTCCCTACAACCCTTGACTTTGCAGCCCTTCTGACGCATTGGCGCGGCCTTCCGGGGCGGCGCTCGCGTGCCGCCCCTGTGGTTTTCAACGCAATTTTTGCGGCTTTCGGGCCGAATCGGAAAGTACAGGATAGCGCCATGGCGAAGCCCGCAACCGTCAAGATCCGTCTGGTCTCGACCGCCGACACCGGCTTCTTCTACGTCACCAAGAAGAATCCGCGCAACACGACCGAGAAGATGAGCTTCAAGAAGTACGATCCCGTCGTGCGCAAGCACGTCGAGTTCAAGGAAGCCAAGATCAAGTAAGGTTCATGGCGAGTTCAAGCCCTCCCCTTAGGACTGGGCCGATGAACCCGATGAAGCTTTCCTTCCGATCGCTCGCAGGTGCCGCCGCTTCGGCGGCGCTTGTCGTTTGTGCCGCTGGCGCGCTGACCGCGCCCGTTGCCGTGGGCGCGCAAGCGACCGGTGGCGAGCTGACGCAGGCCGTTGGCGCCTTGCGGGGGATTTCCACCCTGCGCGCCGATTTCGTTCAGACCGACCGCAACGGCGGACAGACCCGCGGGGTGATGACGCTCAAGCGTCCGGGGCGGATTCGCTTCCAGTATGAAAAGGGTGTGCCGTTCCTGATCGTCTCGGACGGCAAGGCTTTGACCTTTGTCGACTATCAGGTGCGGCAGGTTCAGCGCTGGCCGATCTCCAACAGCCCGCTTGGTGCGCTGTTCGATCCCGATCGCGATGTGGCGAAATACGGCAAGCTGATCGATACCGGCAATCCCGGTCTGGTCGCGGTCGAAGTGCGCGACAAGGCCCATCCCGAATACGGCGTGATCACCCTGGTTTTCGTGCGCAAGGCCTCGGCGCCGGGCGGGCTCGAGCTGACCAGCTGGGCCGCGCTCGACGCGCAGAACAACCGCACTCGGGTTTCGCTGGCGAATCATCAGTACGGCCTTGCGGTTCCTGACAGCACGTTCCGCTACAACGATCCGCGGCGGGCCACTCGTCGATAGAGGTGAACGGTCTGTCGAGGACCGTGCCGCTGCTGCGACAAAGTGCGACAATTGCCCGCGCTTCGTTCATGGGCCAGCAAGCCGAAACGGGCTAATTATGTCCTCGACGGCGCGGCCAGAGGCAGGGTTTCCCCCCCTGTTGCCCAAAGCCTCCATTAAGGCCGCCCCGTCAAGCGTGACGAACGCAAAACGAACCCTCGGTCCATTGCCCCCGGACCGAGGGTTTTTTTGATTCGCGCGCGATCCAGGGTCATCAAAGGTGCCCTTGCCGCACCCGTGCAAGGCACCTAAAGCCACCACCATGATCACTATCGCCACCTGGAACATCAATTCGGTGCGCCTGCGGATCGATCAGGTCGAACGGTTCCTGCGCGAACAGGCTCCCGACGTGCTGTGCCTGCAGGAGATCAAGACCGAGGAGAAGCACTTCCCGCACGAAGCCTTTGAGGCGCTGGGCTATGTCCACCGCGCGGTGCACGGGCAGAAGGGCTATCACGGCGTCGCCACGGTCAGCCGTATTCCCATTCGCGAGCTTGCGCGAAACGATTGGCAGGCCAACGGCGAGGCACGTCATGTCGGGGTCGAGCTGCTCGGCGCGGGGCAGGGGCTGGTGCTTGAAAACGTCTATATTCCCGCCGGGGGCGACATTCCTGACCGCGAGGCCAATCCGAAATTCGGCCAAAAGCTCGATTTCCTCGCCCGCATGGCCGACTGGTCCGGGCGGCTCGAGCGGCCGACGCTGCTGGTGGGCGATTTCAACGTGGCCCCGCTCGATTGCGACGTTTACGACCACAAGGCGCTGCTCAAGGTGGTGAGCCACACGCCCGTAGAGATCGAGGCGCTGTGGCGGCTGCGCGATGCGCACGGCTGGGTCGATCTTGGGCGCAAGCACATCCCCGCGCCCGAGCGCAACTGGACCTGGTGGTCCTACCGCACCTATTGGCAGGACAAGGACCGGGGGCGGCGGCTCGATCACATGTGGGCCTCGTCCGAACTGGCCGCGCAATCCACCGGCCACCGTTTCGTCGAGGAAACCCGCAAGTGGGATCAGCCGAGCGATCACATACCGTTGATCACGGAGCTCGATCTTTGACGCCCGGACGCAGCGTGGCCCTTGCCATCGATGCGCTGCGTCACGGCTGGCCGATCCGGCTCGATGGCCTTGTTACCCTGCTTCCCGCCGAAACCGGCTTTGCGCCGGGCGCGAGCAGCCATACGATGCTGATCTCGGCCGCGCGGGCGGCCACGCTCAAACTTGCCAACCAGCGCGAGGCTGCGATTCCCGAAGCCCCGGTGCTGATCCGCGGGGCCGAACCGTTCGATTTGCCGCTGGCCCGCGCTTTGGCCGATCCGGCGCTCGATCTGCGCTATCCGCTCAAGGGGCCCTTCGTGGCCGAACCGATCGAGCACCCGGCAAGCGCGGCGACGGCGATGGAACTGGCCCGACTGGCGGGAATTCTGCCCGCGTTTCTGGTCGATCCCGAAGCAGCGGGCGAAGCGCAAACGGTCTGTGCGGCCGATCTCGCCGACTGGAAGGATACCGCCCACCTCGCCGTCGCCTCGCGGGCGCGGCTGCCGGTCGCGGCCTGCGAGGAGGCCGAAATCGTCGCGTTCCGCTCCGCCGATGACATGCGCGAACACGTCGCGCTGGTGATCGGCACCCAGCGCTCGGAGCGCGCGCCGCTGGTCCGGCTCCATTCCGAATGCCTGACCGGCGATATCCTCGGCAGCCTCAAGTGCGATTGCGGCCCCCAGCTCAATGCCGCGCTGCGCGCGATGGCGGACGAGGCGCGCGCAGGGGGCTGGGGCGTGCTGCTCTACCTGCGCCAGGAAGGGCGCGGGGTCGGCCTCGTCAACAAGCTGCGCGCCTATCAGTTGCAGGATCAGGGCTTCGACACGGTCGATGCCAACAACCGGCTGGGGCTGCCCAGCGAGGCGCGCGATTTCCCGGTTGCGGCGCGGATGCTGGAATTGCTCGGTGTGCGGGCGATCCGGCTGATGACCAACAATCCGGCCAAGGTCGAGGCGCTAAGCGCCGCCGGGGTGAGCGTGGCTGAGCGGGTGCCGCACCAGCTTCCCCCCAATCCGCATAATGCGCGCTATCTCGATACCAAGCGCGACCGGACCGGACATTTGCTGGACTAGCGCTTTTCGTAACGCGTGAGCCGGGATGAAAGCGCGTTCTGGCCGATCTGGCGGACCTCGCCCGACCAGTCGGCCACGAACACGCTCGGCCAGGTGACCCCGGGGGCGAAGCGGGCATCGTTGCCATCGATCACCAGACCGGACGAGGCGTGATCGCGCCCCTCGGCGGCGACCGCGATGAAGGCTGAGTGGTTTTCCTTGTCGGTGCCCTGGACAAACCAGTTGCCGGTGATCTTGCCCGATGCACCGCCGGGCAGGTCGATCATGTAGTTGGTCGCGCGGCCCGCTGAATCGTCAAAGCTGTTGCCGATCACCGCCACCTGCGCGGCGCGGCTTTTCAGGTAATGCCCGCCGCGCCCGGCCTCGAAGCGGCTGCGGGTAACGGTTACCGCGCCCAGATCGCCGGCGTAGATCGAATGGGCGCAGCCGCCCGGCCCGTCGCAGGTGCCCAGCCGGGTAAAGGTGGATTTGTCGACGCTCAGCACCCCTTGCGGATTGCCTGCAGTGAGGATCCCCTGCTGGCTGTCGCGGAACCAGGCCTGACTGACGTCGAGGTTGCCCGCCTCGAGCCGGATCCCGGCGCCGTTGAAATCGGGCACCCGCATGTTGGCGAAGACCAGCCCCTCAACCCGCGCCGCGCGGCCGCGCAGCACCAGCGCGGCCTTGCCTTCGCAAGTAACGGTATCGAATATGGTCTGACCGGGCGTGGCGGCCTGGTAGGTGACCATGCCCTGGGTCTGCACCGCGCAGTCGGCATAGCGGCCCGGCGCGATGCGGATCGTGCCCGCCCCGCCGCCGATTGCCTCGACCGCGTCCTGCAACCGGCCATAGGAGCGTCCGGTTTCAACCACGGTATAGGGCGCGGCCTGCTGGGCCAGGGCCAGCGTGGCGGGAAGCGCGGCGGCAAGCGCGGCCAGGCCAAGCGAAAGGCGGGCAATGTGCTTCATTGCGCCCCCCTAACACCGCGCGGTTAAGAATGCGTGGGGGCTGGCGCCGCCGTCCCGGGCAAGGACACCTGTGCGGGCAATGGTTTCATGCGTCCTTGCCCCAGCGCCACTTCCAGCCGCCCTCGGTCCGCCGCGCGGCTATGGCCGCGAAGATCGCGGTGGAGATCACGAACAGCGCAAAAGCTACCGTCTTGCCCGCCGCGCCGCCAATCTGAGCAAGGCCGCCCGCGCCCGCCAGGCAGCCCAGCCATGCCGCCAGCGCGGCCCAGCCCTGCCAGGCAATCGGCATGCCCGCGCCATAGCCAAAGCGCTTGGCCGCAAACCAGGCCGGGCCGGTTCCGGCGGTTTCGCCCACCACGGCCTTGAGCGCGGCCTTGCGCTCCATCCCAGCAAGATCGACGGTGATGCTGCGGCTCGTTGCCCAGCGGATGAAGCCAAGCGCCCAGATCGCCATGAACAGCAGGAACAGCAGGACGGCGGATACCGCAGGGGCCTTGGCGGGGTGGCGGGCCATAAACCAGACGAAGGCGCCGAGAGCGGGAACCTGCGATGCCAGCCACAAAGCCAGTGCCCACCAGCCCGCGCTGCCGCGCGGAACCAGATTTTGCTGCCAGCCGCGCTTGTAGAGCGTGAACAGTGCTTCGTCTTCGCGCATGGTCATTCTCCATCCTTGGGCGGACGTCCGCGCCGGGCCGGCTCGGCGGGAGCCAGCTTGACCCCGCGCCGCGCCAGCGCCTCGCGCAGCAGCACCTCGACCTCTGCATTTACCGAGCGGAAATCGGCCGTCGCGGCCCGTTCCAGCGCTGCGAACAGCGCCGGATCGAGCCGCAGGGGGAAAGCCTTTCTGCCCGGACCGGTCATCGCTCAGCTCACTGGTAGAGCGTGCCCGTGTTGACCACCGGCTGGGTATCGCGCTCGCCGCACAGCACCACCATCAGGTTCGATACCATGGCCGCCTTGCGCTCGTCGTCGAGGTGAACCACGCCCTTCTCGGAAAGCTGGTGGAGCGCCATTTCGACCATGCTGACCGCGCCTTCGACCAGTTTTGTCCGGGCCGCGATCACAGCTTCGGCCTGTTGGCGGCGCAGCATGGCCCCTGCGATTTCCTGAGCATAGGCAAGGTGGGTGAAACCGCATTCGTCAACCGTGATCCCGGCCATGGTTAGCCGCGCGATCAGCTCGGCGCGCAGTTCGGCGCCAACCTCGTCATGGTTGCCGCGCAGGGTGATTTCGGCGTGGGCGAAATCATCGTAAGGATAGCGCGAGCCGATGGTGCGCACTGCGGCCTCTATCTGGACCATCACGAAAGCCTTGTAGTCATCGACGTCGTAGAGAGCCTGCGCGGTATCGACCACGCGCCACACGACCTGGGCGGCCATCTCGATAGGGTTGCCCCGCAGGTCATTGACCTTGATCCGTTCCGAAACGAGGTTGTTGGCGCGCACCGAAATCTTGGTCTTGCCCATCCACGGCCAAACCCAGCGCAGACCGTGGTTGCGGTCGGTGCCGCGATAGGATCCGAACAGCGTGATCGCCGCAGCCTGGTTGGGCTGGATCATGTAGAACCCCGAGGCGATGAGGATCAGCAGCACGGCAATCAGCAGGTTGGAAAGCACGAAGGACAGCACCTGGCTGTCATCCGGCTCGGTGCCGGCAAAAGCCGCGATCCGGGCGACCATCAACGCGAGCAGGGCAAGGAAGCCCAGCAGCATCAGATAGCCGCTGGTGCTCCAGGCTCGGGCTTCGCGGCTGACATTCATTGCGGGATGCGAATCGGACATGGGATTACCCCTCAAAAAGTGATATCACATTAATATCGCTTTTGGCGTCCGAGTCAATAGGCCTGGATCAGCTCGAGAAAGGCCTCGCCATGCGCCTCGAGCTTGCGTGCGCCCACCCCGCCGATTTCGCCCATTTCTGCCAGGGTGGCCGGGCGGCGCTCGGCCATTTCGCGCAGGGTTGAATCGTGGAACACCACATAGGGCGGCACTCCCAGCCCGGCCGCGCGATCGCGTCGCAGCGCGCGCAGTGCCTCGAACAGCGGATCGCCAACGGGGTTGACCGCACCGCCCCGCTCGCCTCGGCGGGTCTTGTGGACCTTTTCGGGCTTGGGTGCGATGGCGATAGGGACTGTCAGCTCGCCGCGAAGGATCGCGCGGGCATCGCCGCCCAGCGCCAGCCCGCCGTGCTCGGTCGCGATCAGGCTGCCGCGCGCCTGCAAGGCACGCACTACCGGGCGCAGCAGGTGGGCTTCCTCCTCCGAAACGATTCCGAACACCGAAAGCCGGTCATGCCCGCGCTGGACGATCCGCTCGTCGCTCGCCCCGGCCAGAACCTTTTCGATGTGGCCGTACCCGAAGGACTGGCCGGTGCGATAGACCGCCGAGAGCAGCTTTTGCGCGACCTGGGTGGCATCGATCAGCCCCGGCGCCTCGCGGCAATTGTCGCAATTGCCGCACCGCTCCGGCGGATCCTCGCCGAAATGGCGCAGCAGCAGCGCGCGGCGGCAGGTGCCGGTCTCAACCAGCGCGGCCAGCGCGTCGAGCCGTGTGCGCTCGCCCGCGCGGCGTTCCTCCTCGATCTCGCCCAACCGCATCCGGGCGCGGGCAAAATCATCCGCGCCCCACAGCATCAGCGCCAGCGCGGGATCGCCGTCGCGCCCGGCGCGGCCGGTTTCCTGGTAATAGGCCTCGATCGACTTGGGAATCCCGGCATGGGCGACAAAGCGCACGTCGGGCTTGTCGATCCCCATCCCGAAGGCCACCGTGGCGACCATCACCATATCTTCGCTGGCGACGAAGCGGGCCTGGTTGGCCGCGCGCACCGCCGGATCGAGCCCGGCGTGATAGGGCAGCACCGCGCGTCCGGTGGCGTCCGCCAGCTTCTCGGCCAGTTCCTCGGTCTTGCGGCGGGTGGGGGCATAGACAATCCCCGGACCCGGCTGCTCGGCCATCAGCCGGGTGAGCTGGCGCACCGGATTGTCGCGGTGGCGGATCGCGTAATGGATGTTGGGCCGGTCGAACCCGGCGACGATCAGCCCTTCGGCCGCGATCCCCAGCTGAACCAGGATATCGGCGCGGGTGTGGGCATCGGCGGTGGCGGTCAGCGCCAGGCGCGGCACTGCCGCAAAGGCATCCATCAACGGGCGCAGAAGCCGGTAGTCGGGGCGGAAATCGTGCCCCCATTCGGAAACGCAGTGCGCCTCGTCGATGGCGAACAGGCTGAGTTTGGCCGCACCCAGCAGCTCGCGGAAATGCGGCTGGCTGGCCCGTTCGGGGGCGACGTAGAGCAGATCGAGCTCGCCGCCGCGAAAGCGCTCGATCGTCGCTTCGCGGTTCTGATCGGCGCTGGTCAGGCTGGCGGCGCGAATCCCGTTGGCCTCTGCGGCGCGCAGCTGATCGTGCATCAGTGCGATCAGCGGGCTGATCACCACGCAGGTGCCCTCCAGCATCACGCTCGGCAATTGATAGGTCAGGCTCTTGCCCGCGCCGGTGGGCATCACTGCAAGGGTGGACTGCCTGGCCATCACCCGCTCGATCACGCGGGCCTGCACGCCGCGAAAGGCCGAGAAGCCAAAGGTGGTATGGAGCGTTTCGAGAAGGTCGGGCCTTGTCACCCGCCTCGCCTAGCCGCAGCAAGTGGGGCGGGCAAAGGCTAACGCTTCGCTCTCTCCACAATGGATTCTTCCGCCACGGTGAAACCGCTGGCACCGATGGGCGCATCGGGCGCGACCGCGCTGGTGAAGAAGGCCAGACCCTTTCCGGTGATCGGATCCCACCACAGTCCGGCCTTGAGGCCGTAGGCATCGCCCGAATGTCCGATTCGGGCGGTTCCATCGGCGAACAGGTCATCGCGGCAATGCTCGCCGCCCGAGCCGATGCGATGCACCGCCAGCCCATAGGCGCAGAAGAAGCCGCTCGCCGCGCCATCCTCGCCGAGGCCATTGGTGCCGTCAAAGCGCCAGCGCGCCTGGGTCATCTCTACATAGGAGCGCCCCGACAGGAACCCCTTGCCCTGCCGCGCCATCATCTGCCCCAGCCGGGCAAGCGAGCGCATCGAGATCCTCAGGCCGCCCTGCGGCGAGAACAGCGCGCCGTTGTCTCCCGGGCGATAGCTGGCAAGATCGCACGAGCCGTCGGCGGCGGGAACCACCAGGCAATCGGGCAAGCGGCCATGCAAGTCATCCTTGGCGACCTCGCCGCTCGCGCGGTAAAGCACCACCGCGCGCGACATTGCCTTGGCCGAGCAGCCCGCGCCCCAGTTGAAGCAGGCGTCGAGCCGCAGCGGCTTCAGCACCAGGCGGTGCATCAGCCGGTCGAAACGCTCGCCGCTGATCCGCTCCATCGCGCTCGCCACCACCGGAAAGTTGAGATTGGTGTAGTGGAACCAGCCCGAACCGGGGGCGTGGGCACTGTCCCACACCCGGGGATCGGCCAGCCGTTCGCGCAGCGTGGTGCCCAGCGGCACGATATAGAGCTCGCCCCCGTCGATCAGGCTCGAGCGGTGCGAGAGCAGCATTCTCAGCGTGATCGGGCGCTCGGGAAAGGCCGGATTGCGCAGGGGCCAGCCAAGATAGTCCGAGACGTCGCGGTCAAGATCGAGCTGGCCCTTGTCGACCATCCGCATCACCCCCAGCGTGGTCACCAGCTTGGAGATAGAGGCGATCCGCACCGGATCGTCGGCGCTCACCGCGCGGTGCGTGGCGCGGTCTGCCTCGCCCTCGGCCAGCACCGGGCGCACGGTCTGGCGTTCGAAGGCCACCGCGACGCTGGCGGGCGGCGCGGCTAGCGCAGGGGAAGCTATCAGCGCAGCGGCAAGCAAGATCCATCGCATGGCGCGAGTGGTCGCGCTTTGCGGGCGGCAGGTCAATCCAGATTGGGCCGCAGCCACCGCTCCGCCGTCGCCAGATCGACCCCCCGCCGCGCGGCATAGTCTTCAAGCTGATCGCGCCCGATCCGTGCAACGCCGAAATACTGGCTTTCGGGATGGCCGAAATAGAAGCCCGATACCGCCGCGGTGGGCAGCATCGCCTGGCTTTCGGTCAGGGTGATTCCAGTATTGGCCGTGGCGCCGAGCAGTTCGAACAGGAGCGGCTTGAGGCTGTGGTCGGGGCAGGCGGGATAGCCCGGCGCGGGGCGGATGCCGCGGTATTCCTCGCGGATCAGCGCCTCGTTGGTCAATTGCTCGCCAGGCGCATAGCCCCACAGCGTGGTGCGCACGTGTTGATGCAGGCGTTCGGCGAAGGCTTCGGCAAAGCGATCGGCGAGCGCCTTGAGCAGGATGTCGGAATAATCGTCCTTCGCCGCGCGGAAGCGTTCGCAGTGCGGCTCGATCCCGTGGATGCCAACCGCGAAGCCCCCGATCCAGTCACCGGCGGGATCGATGAAATCGGCCAGGCACATGTTGGCGCGCTCGCGGCTCTTGCGCACCTGCTGACGCAGGAACGGCAAGGTGACGTTGCGCTCTTCCTCGACCAGATGGATCGTCACGTCGTCGCCGTCGCGCGCGCAGGGCCACAGGCCCGCAACGCCGCGCGCGGTCAGCCAGCCTTCGGCGATGATCCGGTCAAGCATGGCATCGGCATCGGCCTTGAGGCTGCGCGCGGTCTCGCCCACCACCGCGTCATCCAGGATCGCGGGATAGGTGCCGTGCAGCTCCCAGGCGCGGAAGAACGGGGTCCAGTCGATGCAGTTGCGCAGGTCGGCCAGCGGCCAGTCGGAAAAGACATGCAGCCCCGGCTGCAGCGGCGGCGCGGGCTTGTCGGCATAGTTGGGATCGTAGAAGTTGGCGCGCGCTTCCTCGAGCGTCAGCAGCACGCTTTGCGCCTTGCCCTCGCGCGCCTCACGGATCTTTTCGTATTCGCTGGCAGTCTCGGCCACGAGGGCATCGCGCTGGGTATCGCTGAGCAGACGGCTCGCCACCCCGACCGCGCGGCTGGCATCGAGGACGTGGACCACTGGCCCCGAATACTTCGGATCGATTCTGAGCGCGGTGTGGACTTTGCTGGTGGTCGCCCCGCCGATCAGCAGCGGGATGGTCAGCCCGGCGCGCTCCATTTCCTCGGCCACTGTGACCATTTCGTCGAGGCTGGGGGTAATCAGGCCCGAGAGGCCGATCATGTCCGCCCCTTCCTTGTGCGCGGTCTCGATGATCGTCGCCCAGGGGACCATCACCCCCAGATCGATCACTTCGTAGCCATTGCATTGCAACACCACGCCGACGATGTTCTTGCCGATATCGTGGACGTCGCCCTTGACGGTCGCCATCACGATCCGGCCTTTGGCGCGCGCACCTTCTTCCTTGGCTGCCTCGATGAAGGGGATCAGGTGTGCGACGGCCTTCTTCATCACCCGTGCGCTCTTGACCACCTGGGGCAGGAACATCTTGCCCGCGCCGAACAGGTCGCCCACGGTGTTCATCCCCGCCATCAGCGGCCCTTCGATCACCTCGATCGGGCGCGCGTGGGCCAGGCGGGCCTCTTCGGTATCCTCGACCACATGGGCGTCGATCCCTTTGACCAGCGCGTGCTCAAGCCGCCGCGCCACGTCCCAGCCGCGCCACTCCTCGGCCTCCTTTTCGGCCCTGGCATCGGTGCCCCTGAAGCTTTCGGCCAGCGCGATCAGCCGCTCGGTCGCCCCGGGATCGCGGTTGAGGATCACGTCCTCGCAGGCCTGGCGCAGCGCCGGATCGATCGCGTCGTAAACGTCGAGCTGCCCGGCATTGACAATCGCCATGTCGAGCCCGGCCTTGATCGCGTGATAGAGGAACACCGAATGCATCGCCCGGCGCACCGGCTCGTTGCCCCGGAACGAGAAGGAGAGGTTGGATAGCCCGCCCGAGCAATGGACGCGGGGGCAGCGCGCCTTGATCTCCGCCACCGCCTCGATGAAATCGAGTCCGTAGCGATCGTGCTCTTCGATCCCCGTCGCCACCGCGAAGATGTTGGGATCGAAGATGATGTCTTCCGCTGGGAAACCGATCCCGGTGAGCAGCGCGTAGGCGCGCTCGCAGATCGCGACCTTGCGCGCGCGGGTATCGGCCTGGCCCTTCTCGTCGAAGGCCATGACCACCACCGCCGCGCCATAGTCCATGCATTTGCGGGCGTGCTCAAGAAACGCTTGCTCGCCCTCCTTCATAGAGATCGAGTTGACGATCGGCTTGCCCGAAACGCATTTCAGCCCGGCCTCGATCACATCCCACTTGGAGCTGTCGATCATCACCGGAACCCGGGCGATGTCGGGCTCGGCGGCGATCAGCTTCAAGAAGGTGGTCATCGCCAGGGTCGCGTCGAGCAGCCCTTCGTCCATGTTGACGTCGATGATCTGGGCGCCGTTTTCCACCTGCTGGCGCGCGACTTCGACCGCGCGGGCATAGTCGCCCGCCAGGATCAGCTTCTTGAACGCGGCGCTGCCGGTAACGTTGGTGCGTTCGCCGATGTTGACGAACGAGGCTACGTGCTGGTTCATCGCTTCAGGCCGCCATCACGAAGGGTTCGAGGCCCGCAAGCCGGGTGCCGGCCGGCGGGGCGGGCACTACGCGTGGCGGCAGACCGGCGGCGGCCCTGGCGATGGCCGCGATATGCGCCGGGGTCGATCCGCAGCAGCCGCCCAGCACGTTGACCAGCCCCTGCTCGGCCCATTCGCGCAGCATGGCGGCGGTTTCGGCCGGAAGCTCGTCGTACTGGCCCAGTTCGTTGGGGAGGCCAGCATTGGGATAGACCATGATCAGCGTATCGGCGATCGCGCTGAGGCTGCGCACGTGCGGGCGCAGCTGGGCGGCGCCGAAGGAACAGTTCAGCCCCACCGTCAGCGGCCGGGCGTGGCGCACGGCGTACCAGAACGCCTCAACCGTGTGGCCCGAAAGGTTGCGGCCCGACAGGTCGGTGAGCGTCATCGACAGCATCAGCGGCACGTCGCGGCCCAGTTCGCGCTCAAGTTGCCTGACCGCCATGATCGCGGCCTTGCAGTTGAGGGTATCGAACACGGTTTCGACCAGAATGAAGTCCGAGCCGCCTTCGATCAGCGCGCTGGCCTGTTCGTGATAGACTTCGACTAGGAAATCCCAATCGATTTCGCGAAAGCCCGGATCGTTGACATCGGGGGAAAGCGAGAGGGTCTTGTTGGTCGGCCCGATCGATCCGGCGACAAATCGTGGGCGCCCATCGCCGGCGGCGAACTCGTCGGCCACGCGCCGCGCTATCGCGGCGCTCGCGACATTGATCTCGCGCACCAGATGTTCGGCGCCATAATCGGCCTGGCTGATCCGGTTGGCGGAAAAGGTGTTGACCGAGGCAATATCGGCCCCGGCCTCGAAATAGGCGCGGTGGATGCCCTCGGGAACGTGCGGCGCGGTCAGGGCAAGTATATCGTTGTTGCCCTTCTGATCGCGCGCCAGACCAAGGCTTCCCGCATAGTCGGCTTCGCCCAGGCCAAGCCGCTGGATCTCGGTGCCGAAGCCGCCGTCGTTGATCAGGATGCGCTTTGCCGCTTCGGCAAGGAACAGGTCGCGGGCCGAAGTCATCGCGGGCGCACTCCCAGCAGGTGGCAGATCGCATAGCTGAGCTCTGCCCGGTTGAGGGTATAGAAATGGAATTGGCGCACATCGCCCGCGTAAAGGCGGCGGCACAGCTCTGCGGCAACAGTGGCCGCTACCAGCTGGCGCGCGGCAGGCAGATCGTCGAGCCCCTCGAAGAGATGCGCGAGCCATGCGGGAACCACCGTGCCGGTCATCCCCGACATGCGCTGAACCGCGGCGAAATTGCTTACCGGCATGATTCCGGGGACCAGCTCGGCCTTGATCCCTGCCGCAGCCGCAGCATCGCGAAAGCGGAAGAAAGTGTCCGGCTCGAAGAAGAACTGGGTGATCGCGCGGTCGGCCCCGGCATCGATCTTGCGCTTGAGGTTGTCGAGATCGGCCTGGGCGCTGGCCGCCTCGGGGTGGGTTTCGGGATAGGCGCCGACCGAAATCTCGAACGGGGCGACTGCTTTCAGACCGGCGACCAGATCGGCGGCGCTGGCATAGCCATCTGGCCGGGCCTCGAAGCGGGCACCGGCGGTGGGCGGATCGCCGCGCAGCGCGACGATGTGGCGCACCCCGATCTGCCAATAGGCGCGCGCGATTGCGTCGATCTCGGCGCGGCTGGCATCGACGCAGGTCAGGTGTGCGGCGGCAGGTATGCCGGTTTCGTTGACGATCCTCTCGACCGTGGCGTGGGTCCGCTCACGGGTCGAGCCGCCCGCGCCGTAGGTCACCGAAACGAAGCGTGGATGCAGCGGAGCCAGCGTGGCGATGGCATCCCACAGCGTTTCGGCCATCCGCTCGGTCTTGGGGGGGAAGAACTCGAACGAGACGCCGATATCGCCCTCAAGCCCGGCGAACAGCGGGCTGGCAAGCGCGCGGCGGGTTTCGCTGGTGCTGGTCATGCGGTTTCGGCCTTTCGGGTGGGCTTGGCGGCGCCGGGCAGGCCCGCGCGCCGTCCGGTCCAGATCTTCACGGTCAGCGGCTTGCCAGGCAGAGCCTCGGGCGGGGCGGCAACAAACCCGCTGTCGCTGAGCAGGGCGAGCATCTGCTCGTCGGAAAAGCCGAGCCGGGCATGGGCATGCTGGCTGCGCAGCTCCTCGCGGTCATGCGCGGCGAAATCGACCACTGCGACCATGCCGCCCGGACGGGTAACGCGCGCCGCCTCGCCCAGCACCAAGGCCGGATCCTGCGCATAGTGCAGCACCTGATGGAACAGAAGCGTATCGAAACTGGCCGCGGCAAAGGGCAGCGCGGCAAAGTCGCCCTGGACCAGCTCGACTTGTTCGGCCGGCAGGTCCTGCAGCCGGGTGCGGGCAATCCGCAGCATCTCCGGGCTCATGTCGAAGGCGGTGACGTGGCGCGCGCGCGGAGCGAACAGCTCGGCCATGCGTCCGGTGCCGGTGCCGACATCGAGCAGTTCGCCCAGCGAGGCGCTGCCCAGTGCGCGGCTCAAGGCAGCTTCGACCGACCCGTCGGGAGTGTGGAGGCTGCGCAGCGTGTCCCACTCGGCGGCGTGGCGGGCGAAATAGGCTTGCGCGGAATTTTCCCGTGCCGAGCGGATCGCGGCAAGGTGGCGCCGATCCTCGGCGCAGCGCGCGGCGAACTGGGCGTCGTCGCGCTCGGCTGCGGCCAGCAGCCGGGCAGCAGCCGCACCCAGTGGCGGGGCGCGTTCCTCTCCGATCGCGCTGCGCAGGAATACCCACGAACCTTCCTTGCGCCGCTCTGCCAGCCCGGCATCGCACAGGATCCGCACATGGCGCGAAACGCGCGGCTGGCTTTGCCCCAGAACCTGGGCGAGCTCGCCCACCGCCAGCTCCATATGCGCAAGCAGCCGCACGATCCGCAGACGTGTGGTATCGGCAAGGGCCCGCAAGGTCGGTTCGATCCGCATCGGGGCATCATATAAAGATTTCTTTATATCCAATCAACCGGCATGTCGGATCCTGGGGACATGGAGGCGCTTGGCTTCTGTGAAACCACGGTTTAGACTGCCCGGCAACGCAGGGCCAAGCCCTGCCTGACGAGCTTGAGGGATCATCGAGATGAGGAAGATTGCAGTTTTCGCCATGTCCGCCGCCGCAGCCCTGGCGCTGGCCGGTTGCGGCAAGTCCGACAGCGCCAAGGATGGCGCCGAGGCTGACAATGTCGAAATGCCGGCCGAAGAAGCCGTAACCGACGTCGACGCCACGCCCGCAGCCGATGCCTCGGCCGAGCCGGGCGCCGATGCCGCGGCCCCGGCCCCGGCCGCAACCTGACTATTGCCGCGAAGCAATCACCGAGTGCGGGCGGTTTTCCCGGGGGAGAGCCGCCCGCTTTTCCTTTGCCGGCAAGGTGCTATCCTGCAGGCATGACCCGCTCACCCGTTTTGATCGCGCTCGCCCTGCTCGCTGCTTGCGGCAAGGCCGACAACGAACCCGGCCCGGGAGGGGTGACAGTGGGCGAGGCGAGGGCGCTCGATGAGGCGGCCGCAATGATCGAGCAGCAGCGCCTGCCGCCCGAGGCGATCCCGGCCCCCCGTGCTACGCCCGCCCAGACAAAACCGAAGCCCCCTGGTTGATTTTCCAGGACACCGGCCTATCGCCTTAAGCGAGCGGTTAAGAATGCAGGGAGTCGGCTTGATGGGCATGCTTGAAGGCAAGGTTGTCGCAGTAACCGGCGCGGGACGCGGCGTGGGGCGTGAAATCGCGCTGCTGTGCGCCCGCCACGGCGCGGCAGTCGTGGTCAACGATCCCGGCGTTGGCGGCGGCGGCGAAGGCGGCGATGCCGGGCCTGCGCAGCAAACCGCCAACGACATCGTCGCGGCGGGCGGCCGGGCCCATGCCAACCTTGCCAGTGTCGCCGATCCCGCAGGTGCCACCTCGATCGTCGAAGACGCGGTGCAGCGCTTTGGCCGGATCGATGCGGTGGTCAACAACGCCGGGATCCTGCGCGATGCAATCTGGCACAAGATGAGTTTCGAGGATTGGCGCGCGGTGATCGACGTGCACCTCAACGGCGCGTTCCTGGTCTCCAAGGCCGCGACACCCTATTTCCGCGAGCAGCAATCGGGCAGCTTCATTCATTTCACCAGCACGAGCGGGCTGATCGGCAATATCGGCCAGGCCAATTACAGCGCCGCCAAGCTTGGCATCGTTGGCCTCTCGCAGTCGATCGCGCTCGACATGGCCCGCGCAGGGGTTCGCTCCAACTGCATCGCACCCTTCGCCTGGAGCCGCATGACCGCCTCGATCCCCGCCGAAACGCCTGAGCAGAAGGAACGGGTCGAACGGCTCAAGACGATGAGCGCCGACAAGATCGCGCCGCTGGTGGTCTATCTTGCCTCGGACGCCAGCAAGGAGGTGTCGAACCAGATCTTCTCGGTCCGCAAGAACGAGATCGTGCTGTTCGGCAAGACGCGCCCGGTGCGCTCGATGACCAAGACCGAGGGCTGGAGCCCCGAGGCGATTGCCGACGAGCTGATCCCCAGCTTCAAACCCAGCATGGCGCGTGCCGACGAGGTTTCGGCCCACGTCTTCCCCTATGACCCGATCTGAGGCCGCGCAGATGAACCCCGGAATGGACCCTGAAGTCTTCGAGCAATTCATCGAACAGCTTGAGCGCTATGTGCGCGAACGGCTGATCCCCGCCGAGCGCGAGGTGATCGAGGCTGACGAGATTCCACCCGCGATCGTGCAGGAAATGGGCGAGATGGGCCTGTTCGGGCTGACCATGCCCGAGGAATACGGCGGCGCGGGGATGAACATCACGCAATATGCGCGGACCATCCACGCGCTGTCCTATGCCGCGCCGGCCTTCCGCTCGCTCATTTCGATCAACATCGGCATGGTCTGCTCGGCGCTCAAGAACGGCGGAACCGATGCACAGAAGGCCGAGTGGCTGCCGCGCCTTGCCGCGGGCGAGATCGCCTGTTTCGGGCTGACCGAACCGGGATCTGGATCGGATTCGGCGGGGATGCAGACCACAGCGGTGAAAAGCGGCAACGGCTGGGTGCTTAATGGCACCAAGCGCTACATCACCAATTCGCCTCATGCCCGCCTCGCGCTGATCATGGCCCGCACCACCAAGGAAAACCTGCCCAAGAACGCGCATGTTTCGGCTTTCCTTGTCCCCACCGACACCCCCGGCGTGGCGATCGGCAAGAGCGACAGGAAGATGGGCCAGTCAGGCGCGCATATCGCCGATGTCATCATGGAGGACGTGCGTCTGCCCGCCGATGCCCTGCTGGGGCTGGAAGAGGGCAAGGGTTTCGGCTTTGCGATGCAGAGCCTCGATAACGGGCGGATTTCGGTTGGCGCGATGGCCACGGCGATGGCCCGCCGCGCACTCGATTCGGCGATCCGCTATGCCAACGAGCGCAAGGCCTTTGGCGAACCGATCGCCAATTTCCAGCTGATCCAGCAGATGCTCGCCGAAAGCGAGATCGAGATCTATGCAGCCGAGGCGATGATGAAGGACGTTACCGCCCGCGCCGACGCGGGCGAGAACGTGCTGCGCAAGGCCGCCGCCTTCAAGGTTTTCGCCAGCGAGATGTGCGGGCGCGTGGTTGATCGGGTGGTGCAGGTCTACGGCGGCGCGGGCTACCTGGCCGAATACGATGCCGAGCGCTTCTTCCGCGATGCGCGGGTACTGCGGATCTACGAAGGCACTACCCAGATCCTCCAGCTCCAGATCGCCAAGCACATGCTGCGCGAATGGGCGGCGCAGGCCTGAAACCGTGTACGACCTGCTCTCAGGCCTGAAGATCATCGAGGTTTCGAGCTTTGTCGCCTCGCCCACCGCCGGGCTTTACTGCGCGCAGCTCGGTGCCGAGGTGGTGCGGGTCGATCACAAGGCCGGCGGGCTCGACTACGATCGCTACATGATGACGCGCGAGGGACGCTCGCTGTCGTGGGAAAACCTCAACCGCGCGAAGAAATCGGTGGCGCTCGATCTTCAGGTGCCCGAGGGGCGCGAACTGCTGGCAGAGCTGGTGTGCAAGACCGGGCAGATGATCACCAACCTGCCGCTGAACAGCTTCCTCAGCCACGAGAAACTGGCCGAGGGGCGGCCCGATCTGGTCTCGGTGCGGATCATGGGCTGGCACGATGGGCGCCAGGCGATGGATTTCACGGTCAACGCCGCCTCGGGCTATCCGCTGATGAACGGTCCGGCCGATTGGGATCCGGCCACCGCGCCGCCGGTCAACCAGGTGCTGCCGGCCTGGGATTTCATCACCGGGGCCTATTGCGCCTTTGCCATGCTGGCGGGCCTGCGGCACCGCGACCAAACCGGTGAGGGGGTCGAAATGCGTGTCCCGCTGGGCGACGTTGCGATCGGCACCATGGCCAATGCCGGGGCGATGGCCGAGATGCTCTATCGCGGCGGTGACCGCGAACGCCTGGGCAATGCGATCTGGGGCTCGTTCGGGCGCGATTTTCTGAGCCGCGACGGCAAGCGTTTCATGGTCGCCGCGCTTACCCCCAAGCAGTGGGCCGCGCTGGTGGACGCCTTTGGCGTGGGCGAGGAACTGGCCGCCATCGAAACCCGGCTTGGGGTTAGCTTTGCCCAAAGTGAACACAACCGCTTCGTCAACCGCGACGAGCTGTTTGCCCTGTTCCAGCGCGCCGCCGACCGGTTCGACTATGCCGAGCTTGCCGTACGCCTGACCAAAGCGGGGGCGACCTTTGAGCGCTACCGAACGATGTTCGAGGCTGCCAATGACCCCGTGCTGGTATCAGACAACCCGCTGTTCGGGCCTTCACCCGCCAACCCCAGCGGTTTTGCCTATCCGGCGACCCGCTCGTTTGCCAATCTCCCGGGACACGAACCGGGCGATCCCCGCCCCGCGCCCTATTTGGGCGAGCACAGCGAAGAGGTGCTGGCCGAGCGGCTCGGCCTGTCTTCGGGTGCGATCGCCCGGCTGATCGATCGCGGTATTGTTGCCACTTCGGACAAGGAAGCCAGATGACCCTTCGCCGCGCCGCCATCGTCGCCCCGATCCGCACCGCCGTCGGCAAGTTCGGCGGCAGCCTTGCGCCGCTCACCGCCGGACAGCTTGGGGCGACGATCCTCAAGGCTCTGATCGAGCGGACCGGGATCGATCCGCACCGGGTTGACGATGTGATCTTCGCGCAGGGCTATGGCAACGGCGAGGCGCCTTGCATTTCGCACTGGTCGTGGCTGCTCGCGGGCTTTCCCGAGGAAGTGCCGGGCTATCAGCTTGACCGGCGCTGCGGCTCGGGCCTGCAGGCGATCGTCAACGCGGCGATGATGATCCAGACCGGCACTTCGGACGTCGTGGTGGCGGGCGGCTGCGAGAGCATGTCGAACGTCGAGCATTACAGCACCGAAATCCGCAAGGGCCTGCGCGCGGGCAACCTGACGCTGCACGACCGGCTGACCAGAGGCCGGGTGATGAGCCAGCCGATCGAGCGCTATGGCGTGATCTCGGGGATGATCGAAACCGCCGAGAACCTGGCGAAGGACTGGGCGATCAGCCGCGAGGCCTGCGATGCCTATGCCGTGCGCAGCCACCAGCGCGCCGCTGCGGCCTGGGCCGATGGCAAGTTCGCGGATGAGCTCGTCCCGGTCGAAATCCCTCAGAAAAAAGGCGACCCGGTGATTTTTGCGCACGACGAGGGTTACCGCGCCGATGCCAGCATGGAAACGCTGGGCAAGCTCCGGCCGCTGGAAGGCGGGGTGGTGACCGCGGGCAATGCCAGCCAGCAGAACGATGCCGCAGCGGCTTGTCTGGTGGTGGCAGAGGACAAGCTGGAGGAGCTGGGGCTCGAACCGATCGCCTGGTTCCATTCGTGGGCGGCGGCGGGGTACGATCCGGCGCGGATGGGCTTTGGCCCGGTCCCCGCGACCGAGCGGCTGTTTGCGCGTGGCGGCCTTTCCTGGAACGACATCGGCCTGATCGAGCTCAACGAGGCCTTTGCCCCGCAGGTGCTCGCCTGCCTCAAGGGCTGGGGCTGGGCCGACGATGATGGCCGCCACGAGATTCTCAACGTCAACGGTTCCGGCATCTCGCTCGGGCATCCGATCGGGGCGACGGGCGGGCGGATCCTCGCCAACCTGACCCGCGAAATGCAGCGCCGCGATGTGCGCTATGGGCTCGAGACGATGTGCATCGGCGGGGGCCAGGGGATCGCGGCGGTGTTCGAGAGGGCATGAGCCTCGATTTCGACCATGTGCTAGGGGCGGCCCGGGGCTATCGCGATCTGGCGCGGGCTGCGGCTGAACATATCGATCCCGCCCATCAGCGTGCCCATCATGGCCTGGGCTGGATTGCCACCAGCGTTGCTGCGCTGGAATCGGTGGCCGAATGGCTGCATGTCAACAACGGTGGGAGCGGGCTTGACCGGCGGGTTGCACGCCTGGCCTTTGCCGAAACCCTGGGTCAGCTGGTCGGCGGATTGCCGATGGGACAGAACGAGCTGCTGCGCCCCGGCGACCTGGGCTTGAGTCAGGCCGCGTCCGATCTGGCCCACGCCTGCCGCGATCTGATCGAGGCCGATCATGCGGCGGCCCGTGCCGATGTGGCGGGTGCTCTCGCTGCGGGCCAATGGCCGTCGGAAACCCTGCACGACGCCGAACTGGACACGATCCGCGACCAGTTCCGTCGCTTCACCGAAGCGGAAATCTTGCCGCATGCGCACCGCTGGCATCTCGCCAACGCGCTGATCCCCGATGCAACCGTGCAAAAGATGGCCGCGCTGGGCACCTTCGGCGCGACCATCCCCGAACAGTTCGGCGGGCTTGGCCTTGGCAAGCTGGTCATGTGTGTGATCACCGAGGAATTGTCGCGCGGGTGGATCGGCGCGGGATCGCTCGGCACCCGCAGCGAGATCGCGGGCGAACTCATCGCCGCATCCGGCACGGCGGAGCAGCAGGCGCGCTGGCTGCCCGCGATCGCCAGCGGCGCGGTGTTGCCCGCCGCGGTCTTTACCGAGCCCGATGTCGGCTCCGACCTTGGATCGCTGCAAACCCGCGCCCAGTTTGAGGGCGGCCGCTGGGTGATCGACGGGGCCAAGACCTGGATTACCCACGCCAGCCGCAGCGATCTGATGACCCTGCTGTGCCGCACCCGGACCGACACCGCGGGCTATGCCGGGCTATCCATGCTGCTGGTCCCCAAGCCGCGCGGCAGCGAAGCCGATCCTTTCCCGGCGGAAGGAATGAGCGGCAGCGAGATAGAAGTGCTCGGCTATCGCGGGATGCGCGAATATGCGCTGCAGTTCGATGGCATGGAGGCACCCGGCGATGCCCTGCTTGGCGGCGAGGAAGGCCAGGGCTTCAAGCAGCTGATGCGCACCTTCGAGGCGGCGCGGATCCAGACCGCCGCGCGCGCGGTGGGCATGGCGCGGCGCGGGATCGAGCTGGGACTCGGTTATGCCATGCAGCGCAAGCAGTTCGGCAAGGCGCTGATCCATTTTCCGCGCGTGGCTGACAAGCTGGCGATGAGCCTGGCCGATTTCGTGCTGGCGCGCGAGCTGACCTATGCCGCCGCGCGGGCCAAGGACACCGGCAAACGCTGCGATATCGAGGCCGGGATGGCCAAGTTGCTCGCCGCCCGCGCCGCCTGGTCCAACGCCGATGCCGCGCTGCAGATTCACGGCGGTAACGGCTATGCCCTGGAATTCGAAATCAGCCGGGTGCTGTGCGATGCGCGCATCCTCAACATCTTCGAGGGCGCTGCCGAGATTCAGGCCCAGGTGATCGCGCGCGGGCTGCTGGAGGGGCGCAACTGATGGGGGACTGGCAAGCCTGGGTCGGGCGCGAGGAACTGCGCCGCGACCGGATCGACGAAGGGCACTATGCCCGCTGGCTGGCGACGCTGGACCGCCCGGCCCCGGCGGATGGCGCGGTGCCGCAGGGATTCCACTGGTGCCTGTGTCTGCCCGATGCGCCCAGCGCGGCGCTGGGCGAGGACGGCCATCCGCTGCGCGATGATAGCCCGGCCAGCTTCCTGCCCCCCGTGCCGCTGCCGCGCCGGATGTGGGCATCGAGCAAGGTCGAGTTCCACCAGCCATTGCATCCCGGCGAGGGCGTGACGCGCAAATCGCGCATCGCCTCGGTTACCGAAAAGACCGGAGGCACGGGCCAGCTGGTGTTCGTCGACGTGGCGCATGAAGCGCAGGGAGAAAGCGGCCTTGCGGTCAGCGAAGTGCAGTCGCTGGTCTACCGCGCGTCCGCCGAACCCGGCACCCCGCCCGCCCCGCCGCCACTGGTTGAGGGCAGCTTTGATCCTTCGGCATGGTCGGCGCATCGCGCGCTGGTGCCATCCGAAACGCTGCTGTTCCGCTTCTCCGCGCTGACCTTCAACAGCCACCGCATCCACTATGACCTGCCCTATGCTGCGGACCGCGAGAACTATCGCGGACTGGTCGTCCACGGGCCGCTCACGGCCAGCCTGCTGCTCGATCTGGCGCAGCGCGAGCTTGGTGACAACATGCTGAAAAAACTTGAATTTCGTGGCCTATCTCCGGCGATCTGCGGAGAAATGCTGCACCTTGTGCTGCGCAGCACAGGTGCAGCATTCGAGCTGGGCGCCTTTGCCACCGATGGCCGCCAGGTGATGAGCGCCAGCGCTTCGCTTTAATCGAACCGGACCTTGCCGCGTCCCGCCTTGACCTCACCGCGCCGCTTCTTACCTGCGAGGCGTTCGGTCTTGCCGACCCGGTTGAGCCTGGTCTTGACCCGGGTTTCGGGCAGATCGAAGGCCTGTTCGATCAGCGCGGCCAGACGTTCGCGTGCATCCTGGCGGTTGGCCTCCTGGGTGCGAAAGCGCTGGGCCGTCAGCACCAGTTCGCCCTTCGCGGTCATCCGGCTTCCGGCCAACTGCTTGAACCGCGCAAAGACCTCTACCGGCAAGCGCAGCGCGTAGACGTCGAGCCGCACTTGCACCGCGCTCGCCACCTTGTTGACGTTTTGCCCGCCCGGCCCCGATGCGGCGATGAAGCTCTCGCTCACCAGCGCCAGCGCGCGGGCAGTTGCATCATGCGCCGAGAGCGACATCGCCAAACCCAAGAGCGACAAAATCGGCCGGGATCGGGGCCGTAGCGGTGATCGGCGGCTTGCCTTCGCGCATGACGACAAGGGCGCGGGCGTGGAGCATGGTCCGCTTTGCTCCCGTGCCGTCGCCGTAAACCGGATCGCCCACCAGCGCGTGGCCCAGGCCGGCCCTGGCATGGATGCGGATCTGGTGGGTGCGGCCCGTCTCCGGGCGGAACTCGATCAGGGTCATCCCTTCGCGCTCTGCCAGCTTGCGCCAGTGGGTTACCGCGGGCTTGCCCTTCTTCGCCGCGATCATGTGCCAGCCCGCCCGCGCCGTGCTGACCTTGGCCAGGGACAGGGCAATCGTGCCTTCATTCCCGGCAACCGGACCGGCGACGATACCGAGATAGACCTTCTCGACCTGACGCGCCTCGAACGCGGCGTTGAAGCGCTTGAGCGCCTTGGGATTGCGGGCCAGCAGCAGGCAGCCCGAAGTATCGGTATCGATCCGGTGGACCGGCACCGGTGCGCGCTGGAAGCCCAGCTTGAGCTCCTCGGCACGGTCCTCAAGGCTTGCGCCGCCAGCGCGCGGGCGTTCGATCGGCAGACCGGCGGGCTTGTCGATCACCAGTGCCTCGGCGTCTTCGTAGAGGATAGTCAGCGCTCTCATCCCAGCGCGGCCGCGATGCGCCGGACGGCCTCGGCAAGCTGCGCTTCGCTTGCCGCAAACGAGATGCGGAACCCGTCCTTGCCGCCGAAAGCCGAAGCGGCAACCACAGCCACTCCGTGCTCAAGCAGGTGAAGGCACAGCGCCTCGTCGTCGCCGAAGCGGGCGATGTGCGGGCTGGCGTCGATCATGCAGTAGAACGCGCCATCGGGGACCGGGCAGGACAGCCCGGGGATAGCATTGATCGCAGCCACCACCATGTCGCGCCGGGCGCGGTAGGTTTCGCACCAACCGGGCAGAAAATCTTGCGGTCCTTCGAGCGCAGCCACTGCCGCCGCCTGGCTGATCGAGCAGGGATTGCCCGAGGAATGCGATTGCAGCCGTGCCATCGCCTTGACCAGCCACTCCGGCCCTGCGGCCAGACCGATGCGAAAGCCCATCATCGCGTGGCTTTTGGATACACCGGAAACGGTCAGCACCCGATCGGCCAGGTCCGGGCAGACCGCAGCCAGAGTCGCATGACGTCCCGGCAGGTAGCGCAAGGGAGCATAGATATCGTCGGACAGCACCATCACCCGGGGATGGCGGGCCAGTACCGCGCCCAGCGCCGCCAGATCCTGCGCCGAATAGATCGAGCCGGTGGGATTGCCCGGGCTGTTGATCAGCAGCCACCGGGTGCGCGGACTGATCGCGGCCTCAAGCTGGGTGGGGGTGATCCGGTATCCGCTGGCGGCCTCGGTGTGCAGCGGGACCACTTCGGCCCCGGCAAAGCGCACGATCTCGGGATAGCTGACCCACCACGGGGCCGGGATCAGCACTTCGTCGCCCGGATCGAGCGTGGCGAGCAGGGCATGGAAGATCGCCTGTTTCCCCCCCGCGCTGACAATCACCTGACTGGCGGGCAGCGCGATCCCCAGATCGCGCGCATAGTGCAGCGCGGCAGCCTCGCGCAGCCGCTGCGTGCCCGGCACGGCGGTATAGCGCGTATCGCCCGCATCGAGCGCGGCGTGGGCGGCGGCGATGACGTGGGGCGGGGTGGCAAAATCGGGCTCGCCCACCGAAAGCGAGACGATATCGCGCCCGGCCGCGCGCAATTCAAAAGCACGGTCGGTCATCGCGGTGGTGCGCGATGGCGCGATCCGCTCAAGGGCCTGGGAGATGGTCATGCCAGTTTCGCTTCCATAAGCCCGCGCAGGGCATTGCCGATCAGGAATCCACCCGCAAGATCATCGAGCGCCAGTTCCGCTTCGCGGGCCCGCCCGGATTCGATCAGCGAGCGGCGCAGCACGCCCGGCAGCAGCCCCAGCGCCAGCGGCGGGGTCAACAAAATGCCCTCGCGTTCGACGAACAGGCTGGTGAAGCTGCCTTCGGTCAGCAGGCCGTCGTCGCGCAGGAACAGCGCCTCATCGCACCCGGCTGCTTGCGCTGCCTTGAGCCCGGCCTCGTAGAAGCCGCGGTCGCTGGTCTTGTGGCGCAGCCGCCAGTCGCCCGCATCGACCGGCAAGCGCAGCACCGCGCAGCGCAGCGGTTCGGCCAGGCGCGCGGGCGGTTCGCTCAGCTCCAGGCTGTAGGCGCCGCTGCGCGATGCCAGCAGCCGCAAACGGGCCGGACGGTCGGCATCGAAGCACAGCGCCTGGATCGCGTTGCGCACCGCGTGGCGATCGAAGGAAAAGCCCAGTTCGGCGGCGCTGGCCTTGATCCGTTCGAGGTGCAGCTCGAGCAAGGGGATGCCCTCCTCGGGGGTAAAACGCATGGTTTCGATCAGGTCGCACCCTGCGGCGTTCAGGCGCACGAAGCCGCCCTTGACCAGGCATTCGCGCCATTCCTGCATGGCATCGGAATCCGCCACGATTGCCGATCCGACCCCCAGCACCGCGCGCCCGCGTCCGTGCTCGGACGGGGTCAGCCGCAGGGTGCGGATCGCGACGTTGAAAGCGGCATCGCCATTGGGGTCGATCCGTCCGATCGCGCCGCAATAGGGCCCGCGCGCGTCGCGTTCGGCGCTGTCGATCAGCTCCATCGCGCGGATTTTGGGCGCGCCGGTGATCGAGCCGCAGGGAAAGATCGCCCGCACCAGATCGGCCGCGCCGCGATCCGGCATCAGCTGCGCGCGTACCGTGCTGACCATCTGGTGGACCGTGGGATAGCTTTCGACCGCAAAGGGCTTGTCCACCCGCACGCTGCCGGCCTCGGCCACCCGGCTCAGATCGTTGCGCATCAGATCGACGATCATCAGGTTTTCCGCCCGGTCCTTTTCCGAGGCGGCAAGTTCGGCGGCGAAGGCTGCGTCCTCAGCTTCGTCGCGGCCACGCGGGCGCGTGCCCTTCATCGGCTTGACCGTAGCCGCCCCGTCTTTGAGCGCGAAGAACAGTTCGGGCGAGCATGACAGCAGCCAGTGCGACCCATCGCAGACGATCCCGCCATAGCCCGCGCCCGCCGCCGGGCGCAGCGCGGCATAAAGCGCCAGCGGATCGCCGCGATAGGATCCGGCGAGGGGAAAGGTCAGGTTGGCCTGATAGATATCGCCCGCGGCGATCGCCTCCTGCAATTCGGCGAAGGCGGCGGCATAGCCACCGGGCGAAAGCTGCGGATCGAGCGGACCGATCCGGGCCGCGCCTTCTCCGGCCTGGCCGGCCAGCCATGCGGGAACGTCATCCGCAGCGATCACTTCATAGCCATCGAAGGCGCCGAACCACAGCAGCGGCCCCGCCGCGCCATTGCGCCGTGCGGCGAGCGGGGCCAGCCGGGGTTCGAGCGCGAGCCCGGCTTCGTAGGCAAAATAGCCCGCGAGGTGGCAGCCCTGAAGGCGCAGCGCCTCGATCTGTTCGAGCGCGCCCGCGATTTCTTCGGATCGGCGTGCAACCACCACTTCGCGCGGCGCGCGGTAGAGCCTTGCGGGGCTGGCCCCCTGGGGGCGGGCGTCATCGAGGAGAATGAAAGGCTCGGCCATTGCGCCGCGCTTCTAGCGAGGGATCGGCGCGGTTGCAAAAAGACCCTCGCGCTTTATCCCATGGCGCACAGAGTCGCACGGAGCCTGCCTGGATGGACGATATTTTCTTGGGCCTTGCCGCCAATGGCGAGAAGCAGAACCTGCTGCTGGGGCGGGCCAACCGCCACGGGCTGATCGCCGGTGCGACCGGCACCGGCAAGACCGTGACCCTGCAGACCATTGCCGAGCAGTTTTCCGGGGATGGGGTGCCGGTGTTCCTGGCCGACGTGAAAGGCGATCTTTCGGGCATCACCATGGCCGGGAGCCACGAATTCAAGCACGCCGACAAGATCGAGGGGCGCGCCAAGGAACTGGGGATCGAACCCTTTGCCTATCACGACAATCCGGCGGTGTTCTGGGATCTTTACGGCGAGCAGGGCCATCCGATCCGTACCACCATTTCGGAAATGGGGCCGCTGCTGCTTTCGCGGCTGCTGGGGCTCAACGAAACCCAGGAAGGCGTGCTGACCATCGCCTTCAAATGGGCCGACGACAACGGCCTGCTGCTGCTCGATTTCGAGGATCTGCAACAGGTGCTGATCGCCTGCGCCGAAAAGGCCAGCGAGCTGACGACCACCTATGGCAACATTTCCAAGGCCAGCGTGGGCACGATCCAGCGCCAGCTGCTGGCATTCGAAAGCCAGGGTGCGGCCAAGTTCTTCGGCGAACCGGCCTTCGAGATCAACGACTTCATCCGCTGCGACGAAAACGGCAAGGGCACCATCAACGTGCTCGCCGCCGACAAGCTGATGCAGAGCCCCAAGCTCTACGCGACCTTCCTGCTCTGGCTGCTGAGCGAGCTGTTCGAG
The DNA here is from genome assembly GCA_024236215.1 of Novosphingobium sp. Taxonomy (GTDB): domain Bacteria; phylum Pseudomonadota; class Alphaproteobacteria; order Sphingomonadales; family Sphingomonadaceae; genus Novosphingobium. Next base: position 930,060 of record JACKKX010000001.1, on the reverse strand, counting down.
GCCTTGCCCGAAGTGGGCGATCCCGAAAAGCCGGTGCTGGTGTTCTTCTTTGACGAGGCGCACCTGCTGTTCGACGATGCGCCCCAGGCCCTGTTCGACAAGATCGAGCAGGTGGTGCGGCTGATCCGGTCCAAAGGGGTGGGTGTGTTCTTCGTCACCCAGAACCCGATCGACATTCCCGAGAAGGTCGCGGGACAGCTGGGCAACCGGGTGCAGCACGCGCTGCGGGCCTTTACCCCGCGCGATCAGCGGGCGATCAAGGCGGCGGCAGAGACCTTCCGCATCAACCCCGATCTCGATGTCGAGGCCGCAATTACCGAACTCAAGGTGGGCGAGGCGCTGGTCTCCACCCTTGACGACGATGGCGCGCCCACGGTGGTCCAGCGCACGCTGATTGCGCCGCCGCGCTCGCGGCTGGGTCCGGTCACTCCCAAGGAACGGGCAATCATCCAGTCGATCAGCCCCTTCGACGGCAAGTACGATACGCTGGTCGATCGTGAGAGCGCAGCAGAGGTTCTGGCGCAAAAGGCCGCCGATGCCGCCGATGCCGCCAAGGTGGTGCAGGAGCAGGGCGAAGAGGCGCAGCGCGCCCAGCCGCGCAAGACCCAGTCGATGTGGGAAAAGGCCGGCAAGGCGGCGCTGGGCGCGGCGGCGGCTTCGGCAGGGACCATGGTGGCGCGCTCGATCAGTGGCAAGAAATCAGCGGGTTCGCCGATGGCCTCTGCCGCCAGCGCGGCGGCAGGTTCGATTGGAACGGCGCTGGGCGGCGCGATCCTCGGTCGCTTCGCGCGCGGTTTGCTGGGCAGCCTGCTGCGCTGACGCTGGTCGAACCGGGTTGCTGCTTGGTCGAGCGGGTCTTTGCGCAAAGCCTGTCGCCGGGCTGAGAGCGGCGCCATGAAATCGATTGCCGTCAAACCGTCCGTCCGCGCGCTTGCGCTTGTTCTGGCCGCGCCGCTGCTGGCGATGGCTCCTCTCGCGCAGGCGCAGACCGCCGATGCGCCAAGCGCGCCGCAGGCCGCCGAACAGAGTGCCGCCGCGCTGGCGCCGGTGCCGCTGGGCAAGCTGAGCGATGCGGCGCGCCCCAAGGCCTACCGGATCGATCTTTCGGTGGATCCTGCGCAGGAACGCTTCTCGGGCGCGGTCCAGATCGACGTCGATCTGAAGCAGCCCAGCCGGTTCATCGATCTGCATGGGCGCGATCTGACGGTAGACCGGGTTGAAGCCCGGGTGGGCGGCCGCACGATTGCCGGGCATTGGCACCAGCTTGACGCGACGGGTGTTGCGCGGGTGGTTTTCGATGAAGAGCTGCCGGCCGGGGCGGCAGTACTCGATTTCGGCTTCAGCGCGGCATACAATTCGGTTCCCTCGGGGCTTTACCGGGTCAAGGTCGGGGATGACTGGTACGTGTGGAGCCAGTTCGAATCGATCGACGCCCGTGCCGCTTTTCCGTCCTTCGATGAACCCGGCTTCAAGACCCCGCTGACTATTACCCTGCGCACGCCGCAGGGGCTTTCCGCGGTCAGCAACGCGCCAGAGCAATCGAACCGGCGCGAAGGCGCGCTCGACGTCCACAGCTTTGCCCCGACCCTTCCCCTGCCGACCTATCTCGCGGCGGTCATGGTCGGCCCCTTCGTCAAGCTGGAAGGACAGGTGGTCCCCACGGCGCAGCGCCCTGCGCCGCTGCCGCTGCGGATCGTTTCGACCCAGCCCAATGCCCGGCAGCTCGATTTCGCGCTCGATGGTTCCAAGGAAATCGTGCGGCTGCTCGAAGCCTATTTCAACCAGCCTTTCCCCTATCCCAAGCTCGATCAGATCACCTCGCCGATCATGCCCGGGGCGATGGAGAATGCCGGGGCCGACCTCTATGGCGATTCGATCCTGGTGCTCGACCCCAAAGCCGCGACCGAACAGAAGCGCCTGTTCGGAATGGTCGTGGCGCACGAACTTTCGCACCAGTGGTTCGGCGATCTGGTCACCCCGGCGTGGTGGGATGACATCTGGCTCAACGAAAGCTTCGCCAACTGGATGGGCTTTCGCATCGGCGGGGAATGGCGCCCTGATCTTAACATCGGTGCGGGCGGTCTGGCCGAAGGGTTCGAGGCGATGCGCACCGATGCCCTGGTTGCAGGGCGCCCGATCCATCAACCGATCGATACCAACGCCCAGATCGACGAGGCCTTCGACACGATCACCTATGGCAAGGGCGGCCACGTGATCGCGATGATCGCGGCATTCATGGGCGATACCCGCTTCCGCGACGGTGTGCGCCGCTACATGCACGAGCACGGCAACGGCAACGCCACCAGCGCGGACTTCTTCCGGGCCATGGCCGAGGTCTCGGGCGATCCCCGCATTCTGCCCGCGATGCAGAGCTTTACCGACCAGCAAGGCGTTCCGCTGCTCACCTTCAGTGCCAACAGCGATGGCGGCTATGACGTGGCGCAGAGCCGCTATGCCCGGCTTGGGGCCAAGCCGCCGGTAACCCGCTGGGGGATCCCGCTGTGCCTCCACCGGCTGGGCGGCGATACGCAGTGTCAGCTGCTGACCGACGAGCACGCGCGGCTCAGACTTGGCGGCGAAAGCCCCCTGATGCCCAACGCGGGCGGGACGGGCTATTACCGCTTTGAACTGCCCGCCGCCGAATGGGATGCGCTGATCGCCAAGGCCGCCACCCTGCCGGGGCTGGAAGGATTGGCACTGGCGGATTCGCTCTATGCCAGCTTCCAGGCCGGGCGCGCCACCCCGCGCCAGCTGCTCGATGCGGCGAGGAGCCTGGCCGACAACCCCGATAGCTACGCAGCCGAAGCCGGGATCGCCAATCTCGAGTCGCTCGCGGGGTCGGGATTGCTCGGCAAACCGGGCAAGAAAGGCATGCGCCGTTTCCTTGAGACGATCTACCGCCCCAAGCTGGAAAAGCTCGGCTTCGATCCCCGCGCGGGGTACTATGCGGGCGAAGAACCCGAAGTGGCGTTGCAGCGTGAGCGGATAGTGGCACGGCTGGCGCTTGCGGTGCGTGACGGCAAGCTGCGCGGGAAACTTGGTGCGGCGGCCGAAGCCTATCTCAAGGGCGATGCGGCCGCGCTTGATCCGGTGTGGTTCGCTCCGGCCTTTGCGATCCGGCTAGGCAAGGGCAAGCTGCCCGCTGCCAAGGCGCTCGCCGATCAGGCTCTCGCTTCTCAGGACCCGCTATTTCGTCCGGCCGCGCTGGGCGCACTGGCCGGTTCGGGGCAACCGGCGGTTGCGCGCTGGCTGCTGGAGGACTTCGCCGATCCGCGCCTGCGCCGCAGCGAACGGATCGACCTGATCGCCGGGGTGCTGGGCAATGGCGGCACCGCGGACTACGGATTTGCCTGGCTCAAGCAGAATATCGGCGATCTGCTGGGCGGATCCAGCGGCATTTTCCTCGCCAACCGGCTGCCCCGGATGCTTGCGGGGTTCTGCTCGTCGGACAAGGCCGATGCGATCGAAGCCCTGCTGCGGCCGCGCTTGCAAGGCAAGACCGGGGCATTGGCGCTCGAACGCACGATCGAGCAGGTCCGCAGTTGTGCAACGCTGCGCCAAGCGCGCGGCGCGGAATTTACCGCGGCGCTGGCCAAGGCGCGATAGGGTCAGGCCAAGGGAAGGCGGATCGCTGCGCTCAGCCCGGCGACCGCGCCATCGGCGCCGGCTCGGTTGGCAAGACTAAGGCTGCCGCCGTGCTGCTCGGCGATCGCCCGGGCCAGGGTCAGCCCCAACCCGGCACCGCCGGTCTCGCTGTTGCGCGAAGGCTCGCCGCGGGTGAAGGGTTCGAGCATCCGTTCGATCTGGTCTTCGGGGATGCCTGGGCCATCGTCATCGATGCGGATCACCGCTTCGTTGCCATTTCGGTTCAGGCTGACCCTTGCGTTCTGGCCATAGCGCAAAGCGTTGGAAACAAGATTGCGCACAGCACGGCGCAGCCAGGTGGCGCGCAGCGGCACGACGATCCGCGAAGCTTCCGTCAGCGTGACCGGCTCTCCCATGTCCTCGAACTCTTCCACTACCTGGGCAACCAGCGCGGAGAGATCGACCGGCTCCTTGGGGTCGCTGGGCCGCCCGACCCGCGCGAGCGAAAGGATATCGTCGAGCGATTTGGTGATGTCCTCGATTGTCGCGGCCATGCGCAGACGCTCGGCCTCATCCTCGACACTCTCGATCCGCACGCGCAGCGCGGCGAGAGGGGTCTTCAGATCGTGCCCGATTGCCCCCAGCATCACGTCCTTCTCGTCAAGCAAGGCGGCGATCCGCCCTTCCATCAGGTTGTGCGCGTCGATCAGGCGGCGCACGTCATCGGGGCCTTCGGGCGCCATCTGCCCCTTGGTGTCCGGGGTCTGGGCAAACCGTTCCAACCGGCTGGTCAAAGCCGCGAGCGGGCGGGTGATCCTGCCGAGGATCAGCGCAATGGCGCCAACCAGAATGCCGTAGAGCAACAATGTCTGGCCGATCAGCGAGGCAATCAGCCCGCGATCGGGGCCCGGCATGGGAATTCGCACGGTCAGCCAGTCAGGTGCACCCTTGACCTGCACCGAGGCGACCATGATCTGCTCGGGGCCATGGCGGGCGTGATCGCCAAGGACTTCCCGGCGGCGCGCAAGCCTGCGCGCAAGATGCGGATCGTCGCTGGCGGGGCGGCGGGCAATCGCCACGCCGGCCAGATCGAGGCCCTGCGAGGCAAGAATCTCGCGCAGTTCCTCTTCGTCGTGGCCAAGCCTGTCGTCGCTGTCGCGAAGCGGCGTGGCGGCACTGCGCTCCACCTTCAGCCGCCGCGCGGATGCGATCATTTCGGGTGGATGCTCACCAGGCAGGCCCAGGAACCGATCATCGCGGTTGGCCGCGAAAAGCCGCATTGCCGCGGTGTGGACCAGGGCGGCCTCGCGCCGTTCGGCCTGCGCCCGCCAAAGCAGCGTGGCGCTGATCGCCTGGGCGAAGAGCAGCGCCAGAGCCACCGCCAGCAAGACCTGGCCCTGAAGGCTGCGCGGCCAGAACCTTGCGAAGACACGCACCGGATTCAGGCTTCCGTCGGACGCAGGCGGCGGACGTCGGCCGCCAGCATATAGCCACCACCCCATACCGTCTGGATCAGGACCGGATTGCGGCTGTCGGCCTCGATCTTGCGGCGCAAACGGCTGATCTGGTTATCGACCGCGCGATCGAACAAGTGCGCCTCGCGGCCCTGAACCATGTCGAGCAGACGGTCGCGATCCAAGACCTGGCGCGGATGTTCGAGCAGCGCCATCAGCAGGCGGAATTCGACCGAGGAAATCGGAACCAGCGCCCCATCGGGTGCGGTCAGGCGGCGCTTGAGCGGATCGAGTTGCCAACCATCGAATTCGAGTATCTCGTCTTCGCCCGGTGCGGGGGCGCCCTTGGCCGTGCGGCGCAATACCGAACGGACCCGCGCGACCAGCTCGCGCGGCTCGAAGGGCTTGACCACATAGTCATCGGCGCCGATTTCGAGGCCGACGATGCGATCCATCGCTTCGCCCCGCGCGGTCAGCAGGATGACCGGGATTGCCCGGGTCTCGGAAATGTGGCGGCACAGGGAAAGCCCGTCTTCCCCAGGCATCATGATGTCGAGCAGCACCAGATCGATGGATTCATTGCGCAACCGGCTGCGCGCTTCGGCGGCGCTGGCGGCCTGCGATACGGCAAACCCCTGGCGCGAGAGGTACTCGGCCAGGGGCTTGCGCAGGGTCTGCTCGTCATCGACCAGTAAAAGGCGGGTTGTGGCTTCGGTCATTGCCGGGCAGCGAACCTGGGCCTTAGCCAGCGGGTGGCGGTGGCGGAGGCATGCCGCGATCGCCGTGACGCTTGCCTTTCATGCCCTTCATGTGCTCGCGCATCTGGGCGTGAGCGGCCTGGCGCTCCTCGGGGGTGACCTTGCCGTCCTTGTTGGTATCGGCCTTGTCAAACATGGCGAGGTGCGAAGCGATGAATTCCTCTTTGGTCACGGCGCCATCCTTGTTGGCGTCGGCCATGTGGACCATCATCATTGCCATGCGGCCATGCTCGCCCCGGCCCTTGCCCTCGGGGCCGCCCTGGCCCGGCGCTCCGCGATGCCCGTCGGGGTGGGCGGCGGCGAATTCCTCGCGCGAGATCGAACCGTCCTTGTTGGTATCGAGCATCTCGAAGCGGGCTTCCTTGCGCTCTTCGCGGTGTTCGGCACGATCGCTCTGATCGAGCTTGCCGTCGTGATTGGCGTCGAGCTTGGCGAATTCCTCGGCGGCCCTGGCCTGGGCTTCCGCGCGGGTAACGGTCTTGTCGCCCATCGGGTCGAACCCGGGGCCGCGATCCTGTGCGATGGCCAGGCCCGCACCGCCAAGCGCCGCAAGCGAAATGCCGATCAGAAACTTCTTCATTGGCGAACTCCCATCCAGAAAAGGTGAAGCTGCGATCCCGACCAAGAGGGAGGGGGGGAATACGGCACCGCAGCTTCCTGTCAGCCGGTCTAGCCAATCATTGTCGCGCGATTATGCCCGCTCGCGTGGATTTTGTCGCCAATTGTCACGAACGGGGCGGGCCGTTCATGCCGTGTATTGCCGCTGTCAGCCGCCCATCACGAAGGCGTTTAGCTTGTTGCCGTCGGGATCGCGGAAATAGCCGGCATAAAATCCGCCATCGCCGCGCGGGCCGGGTGCGCCTTCGTCCGAGCCGCCATTTGCCAGCGCGATCGCGTAGAGCCGATCGACCTGATCCTTGTCGCGCGCCTCAAGCCCAACCATCACCCCGTTGCCGATGGTGGCGGGATTTCCGTCATAGGGTTTGGTCGCGGCGATCCCGGCGGCCCCGCCCGGGGTGCCCCAGGCGATGAAGCTGTCAAACTCCATCATCCGTCCCGTGCCCATCTCGGCGGCGATCGCATCATAGAACCTGGCGGCGCGGGCAAGGTCGTTGGTGCCCACGGTGACATAACCGATCATCTTCGCTTCTCCTTCGATTCGATGGGAGAACAATACAGGAACATAGAAGTGTTACAAGGGCGCACAGGCCTGCTTGAGCCAGGCCAGATCGGCGCCCGAAAGCTGCGGCGCGAGTAGTGCCTCAACCCGCGCGTGATACTGGTTCCACCAGGCCACCTCATCACGCGTCAGCAATGCGCAATCGACCAGCATGCGGTCGATCGGCACCCAGGTAAGGTTCTCGAAGCCGAAGAATTCGCCTTCTGCCCCGGCGATCGCGCGCGGTTCGACCAGGATCAGATTCTCGATCCGGATGCCGTATTCGCCAGCCTTGTAATAGCCCGGCTCGTTGGACAGGATCATGCCGGGAAGCAGCTCCTGCCCGGTCCCGGCTTGCCCGCCCTGGGCCTTGGCGATGCGCTGCGGCCCTTCGTGGACCGAAAGGAAGCTGCCCACCCCGTGCCCGGTGCCGTGGTTGTAATCGAGCCCGGCCTGCCACAGCGAAGCGCGGGCGAAACTGTCGAGCTGGTTGCCCAGCGTGCCCTTGGGGAATACTGCCAGCGCCAGCGCGATGTGGCCCTTGAGCACGCGGGTGAAACGATCCTTGTGTTCCGCACCCGGTTCGCCCGGGCCGATCCACACCGTGCGGGTGATGTCGGTGGTGCCATCGAGATATTGCCCGCCCGAATCGACCAGATAGATCGAATTGGGCAGGATCGGCAGGTTGCTTTCCTCGTTGACCCGGTAATGCGGGCTGGCGGCGTTGGGCCCCGCGGCGGAGATCGTGTCGAAGGAAAGATCCCTCAGTAGATCGCTCTCTTCGCGCAGCGCCAGCAGCCGAGCGGCGGCGGAAAGCTCGCTCTCGCCGCCCTTGGGGCATTCGACCGACAGCCAGTGGAGGAACCGCGCCACCGCCGCCCCGTCGCGCGCCTGGGCGGCGCGGTGACCAGCCTGCTCGACCGGGTTCTTGGTCGCGCGGGGCAGCACGGTGGGATCGGTGGTTTCAACCAGTTCGGCTCCTGCCTCGGCCAGCGTCGCGAAAATCGCGGCCACCGAACGCTCGGCATCGACCGCCACTTTCTTGCCCGCCAGCGCGCTGAGGCCGGGCACGAATTCGTCGCGGTCGCGGATCGTCACGGCGTTGCCAAGGTGGGCACGCAGTTCGGGCGTGATCTTTTCGGGCGCGATGAACAGCTCGGCGGTGCCGTCGGCATGAGCCAGCACGAAGCTCAGCGCAACGGGCGTGCGCTCCACATCGGCGCCGCGGATGTTGAGCAGCCAGGCCACCGAATCGAGCGCGGAGATCACCGCCGCGTCGAGCTTCTTCTCGCCCAGCCACTCGGCCACGGCCTGGCGTTTGGCCTCGCTCGAAACTCCGGCATACTGGGTGGGGTGAACCAGAGCGGCGGCCAGCGAGGGCGCGGGCCGGTCGGCCCAGACCGCATCGATCGGATTGCCTTCGACCGCGACCAGCGCGGCCTGGCGCGCTGCCAGCTCCTTGTTCACCGCATCGGTCCAGGGCTTGGAGTGAATCCAGGCGTCATAGCCGATCCTGGCCCCTTCGGGCGCATGTTCGCCCAGCCATCTTGCGACCGAGGTAGCGGGGACCGACTGGTAATCGAACAGGCTGCCATCGACCTGCTCGCGCACTTGCAGGGTATAGCGCCCGTCGACGAAGATCGCAGCCTTGTCGGCCAGCACAACGGCGGTTCCGGCCGATCCGCCGAACCCGGTCAGCCAGGCCAGCCGCTGGGCATAGGCGCCGACATACTCGCTCATGTGCTCGTCGGAAATCGGCACGACGAAGCCGTCGAGCCCGCGGGATTTGAGTTCCTTGCGCAGCGCATCGAGCCGCGCCTTGTGGGTGTTCATCAGCATGGTGTTGCAGTCCTTCTGTGCCCACCATAGAGCCGGAGCATGAACCTTGCCACTCCCCCCGTCGCGGCAAAGCAGCCGCACGTCGAAACCCACCACGGAATCGCGCTTCGCGATGACTATGCCTGGCTGCGCGATCCTGCCTATCCCGAGGTGACCGACAAGGCCGTGCTCGCCCATCTCGAGGCGGAAAACGCCTGGTTCGAAAGCCGGATGGCGCCGCACAGGGAGCGGATCGACGCGCTGTTCAAGGAGATGCGCGGCCGGATCAAGGAGGCCGACAAGTCGGTCCCGCAGAAGGACGGGGACTGGCTCTACTGGATCGAGTTCGAGGAAGGCGCCGAATACAAGAAGTGGTGGCGTCGCCCCGTTGCCGGCGGTGCCGACGAACTGATCCTCGACGAGGTGGCGCTGGCCGAGGGGCACGAGTACTTCCGCCTCGGGGCGATTGCGGTGTCGCAGGACGGGCGCCTGCTGGCCTGGTCGGTCGATGACAACGGCTCGGAACGCTACACCGCCCGGATCAAGGTGATCGCCAGTGGCGAGGTGCTGCCCGACGAGATACCGGGGACGCTCTCCAGCCTGGTCTGGGTCGCAGGGGACAAGGGGCTGGTCTATTCGCTCGCCAACGAGCAGTGGCGCACCGACAACGCCCGGCTGCACTGGCTGGGCCAGCCGGTGGCGGAAGACGTCGAGCTCTACCACGAGGATGATGACGGCTTTCGCGTCGGCGCCTCGCTGTCCGCCAACGAGCAGTGGCTGATCATCGGCACATCCGACCACGAAACCAGCGAGGTGCGGCTGGTGCCCGCCGCCGATCCGCTGGCCGCGCCGGTCCTGGTCAGGGCCCGCCAGAGCGGGGTGGAATACGATGTCGACCTGCGCGGCGAGACGCTCTTCGTCCACGCCAACGACAGCCACGAGAACTTCCGTCTCGCCACCGCGCCGCTGTCCGCGCCAGGCGAATGGACCACGCTGATCGAAGGCAGCGACGAGTTCTACCTGACCGGCTTCGATCTGTTTCGCGATTTCTACGTGATCGAGGGCCGGGTGCGCGGGCTCGACCGGATCGAGGTGCGCTATTACGACGATCCCGCCCGGGTCGAGCCGATCGCCTTTCCCGAAGCCAGCTTCAGCGCGGGGCTGGGCGACAATCCCGAATGGGCGGTGACGAAGCTGCGGCTATCCTATGAAAGCATGGTCAGCCCGGCATCGGTGCTCGACTATGACGTAGCCGCGCGCGGCCTCGCCACGCTCAAGGTGCAGGAAATCCCCTCGGGCTACGATGCCTCGCTCTATGCCACAGAGCGGCTGGAGATCGCGGCGCGTGATGGCACTCTGGTGCCGGTCAGCCTGGTCTATCGCAGGGATCGTCATGCGGGCGGTCCACTCCACCTCTATGGCTACGGTGCCTATGGCATCGCCATCGAGCCGGGCTTTTCGACCACCCGCCTGTCGCTGATCGATCGCGGCTTCGCCTATGCCATCGCCCACATCCGCGGCGGGGATGATCTGGGGCGGGCCTGGTACAAGGCCGGCAAGCTGGAGCGGCGGACCAACACCTTCACCGATTTCGTCGACGTGGCCAGAGGCCTGATCGCGCGGGGCCATACCCAGGCTGGCCGGATCAGCATTTCCGGCGGCTCGGCCGGGGGCGAGCTGATGGGCGCGGTGATCAATTCCGACCCTGGCCTGTGGGGCGCGGTGGTGGCGCACGTGCCGTTTGTTGATGTGCTCAATACCATGCTCGATCCAACCCTTCCCCTAACTCCCGGCGAATGGCCCGAATGGGGCAACCCGATCGAGGATGAGGCCGCCTTCACGCTGATCCGATCCTATTCGCCCTACGATCAGGTCAAGGCGCAGCCCTATCCGCCACTGCTGGTGACCGCCGGGCTCAACGATCCGCGCGTGACCTATTGGGAACCGGCCAAATGGGTGGCGAAACTGCGCGAGCTCAAGACCGATACCAACGAATTGCTGCTCAAGACCAACATGGGTGCGGGCCACGGCGGCAAGTCGGGCCGGTTCGAGAGCCTGAAAGAGACGGCGGAGGAATTTGCCTTCATCCTCTGGCAATTGGGGATCGAGGGATGACCAACCGCCACGCCATGACCTTCATCGCCGGGCCGGAGCACATCGACGAGCTGGGCCACGTCAACAACGCGGTATGGGTCAACTGGATCCAGGACATCGCCACCGCGCACTGGGCGAGCGTCGCCGCGCCGGAACATCAGGCAGCCTATGTCTGGGTCGTTACCCGGCACGAGATCGACTATCGCGGCAATGTCGGGCTGGGCGAGGGCGTGGAGGCCGAAACCTTCATCCCCGCCGGTCCCACCGGAGCGCGGTTCGACCGGCGGGTCGATTTCCGCAATGCCGAAGGCAAGGTGATCGTTTCGGCCAACACCACCTGGGCGATGATCGAACGGGCCAGCGGGCGGCTGTGCCGGGTACGCGAGGATGTTTGCGCGCCGTTCCGGCCTTACGCGAACGAAGTGAAACAGGGTTAGGCGGCGGTCGATTCCTCCCCGCGGTTGTGGCCGGTGAATACCGTCATGCGTTCCCGTACCGCGCGGTTTCGCCCGGCACGTTTGGCCTGATAGAGCAGCCCGTCAGCCCGGGCATAGATTGCGGCGAAAGTCGCCTCGGGCATCACTTGCGCGGGGATTTCGACCAACCCCATGCTGGCGGTGACCGGACGGTCGAGCCCGTCGACATCGCGGGCGACCCGTGCGGTGATCGCCTGGCGCACCTGCTCGGCGCGCTGTGCCGCCCTTTTGCCGCGCAGCAGCAACATGAATTCCTCGCCGCCCATGCGAATCGAAAGTGCATCGCGATCCTCGGGCAGCGTGGCCGCGACTGCGCGCAGCACCTGGTCGCCGGCCATGTGACCGAACCGGTCATTGATTGACTTGAAATGATCGAGATCGAGCAGCGCCATGGTCGCAAATCCATCTTCGCGCAGCGCAGCAAAGCGACCTTCGATCGTACGGCGGTTGAGCAATCCGGTCAGCGGATCACGCTCGGCCAGGCGGGTCAGCTCGCTGGCCAGCTCGCGGTGATCGTCGCGGTCCCGGCGCAGCTGGATAAAGCGGTCGGCGATCCCGATCGAGGTGATCAGCACCTCGGCGGCGATGGCAAAGCGCTGGGCCACGAAAAGGGCCATCGGCTCGGCCTCGTTACCGGTTACGCTGCTGACGATCTGCCAGATGCCGGTGATCAACAGCGGCACCCACGATGCGAGCAGGAACTTGACCGCGCGTCCGCCGCGCAGAACGGCATTGCCGATCGCCACGCAAAGCACCGCCATCGCCACCGCCGAGTTGGCGAAATAGATATTGAGGCACCAACCCTGCAGCCAATCGACGGTAGCGGCATAGAAGGCAGCGTTGAGTACCAGCCACAGCGCGGCGAGGCGCAGCGCCCGGCGATAGGGCAGGTCCATCCGGTCGCGCTCGATGAAATAGCTCGCCATCATCAGCGCCGATGCCGCCCCGCCGCAGAAGGTCATCGCGACCGACATCGAAACCGCGCCGATCGGCACATCTGCAATCAGCGGGACCAGCCCGGAGGTGAAGAACGTATGCGCCAGCATGAAGCCGACCACGGAGATATGCCACAGCAGGAAGCGGTCTCGCAGCACGCGGTAGAGCGCCAGATTGAAGAACAGCGGAACCAGCAGGAGTCCGCAGAGCAGCGCGATCCACACCTGCTCCGGACCGATCACAGGCAGCCCGGGGTCGTGCAAGCGGGCTTCGCTGATCATCCCGGTAAAGGTCGGGCCGATCAGCTCGATAGTGACACGGCGGGCCGGTTGCCCTGCCTCGGGCAAATTGGCGACCTGAAGCATGTGGCCACGGGGAAAGAACTCGTGTGTCGAGATCAGATGGGTCGAAACCGATCCATCGGGGCGCTCGATATCGATCCGCATTCCCTCGAAGCGGGCCAGGCGGCTGGAATATTGCGCCGGGACGCGGCCGTCGGGGCCCAGATCGAAGCGAAGCAACGCCAGCCGGCTATAGGAATTCCAGTCGCTGTTGCTGCAGATCCATCCAGCGGTGCCCTTGCGCAGCGCATCGGCTTGGGCGGAATTTTCGGCATAGGCGTGGCAGGTTGGCGCCAGAGTGCCCGCCCCGCGCTCGTGAGCCAGGGCAGGGGCGGCGAAGGCCAGCAAAAACCCCGCCAGCAACCGCAGTGCGGCGCGGATCAGTCGCGTCCGGATTGCCTCTCCACCGTGCATCCGCCGGGGATAGACGGCGCGGCAATCACATCTGGTGACCCTTTGTGGTTAACGGTGCCGTAAGGTTCCGGAAATTTCCGGACAACTCAGGCCAGTACCTCGGCCACCGGGGTGTAATCATAACCCAGATCGCGGGCCACCGCCTCAAAGGTGATCTTGCCCTCGTGGACGTTGAGCCCGGCCGCCAGATGCGGGTTGGCCTTCAGCGCCTCCTTCCAGCCAAGATCGGCGATCCGCAAGGCATGGGGCAGGGTGACATTGTTGAGCGCATAGGTGCTGGTGCGCGCAACCGCGCCGGGCATGTTGGCGACACAATAGTGGACCACGCCATCAACCACATAGGTCGGCTCGGCATGGGTGGTGGCATGGCTGGTCTCGAAGCAGCCACCCTGGTCGATCGCGACGTCGACCAGCACCGAACCCGGGCGCATCGAGGCGAGCATGTCGCGCGTTACCAGCTTGGGCGCGGCGGCGCCGGGCACCAGCACGGCGCCGATGACCAGATCGGCATCGGCGATCGAGTCCGCGAGGTTGGCCTTGTTGGAAAAGCGGGTCTTGGCGCGGCTTTCAAAGTGGATCCCCAGGCGTTCGAGCACTTCGGGATCGCGGTCGAGGATGGTGACATCGGCGCCCAGACCGACGGCCATCTGCGCCGCGTTGAAGCCGACCACGCCGCCGCCGATCACGATCACCTTGCCCGGCATCACCCCCGGAACACCGCCCAGCAGCACGCCGCGCCCGCCGTGGGCCTTCTCCAGCGCGGTCGCGCCGGCCTGGATCGACATGCGCCCGGCAACCTGGCTCATCGGCTTGAGCAGCGGCAGGGTGTTGCCCGGCCCGGTCACGGTCTCATAGGCGATCGCGGTGACGCCCGACTTGACCAGATCGGCGGTCTGTTCGGGATCGGGAGCGAGGTGGAGGTAGGTGTAGAGGATCTGGCCCTTGCGCAGCATGGCGCGCTCGCCCGCCTGCGGTTCCTTGACCTTGACCACCATTTCGCAGTCGGCGAAAATTTCGGCGGCCGCGGCCTTTATCGTGGCCCCGGCGGAAACATAGTCGGCATCGGTCGAGCCAATGCCCAGCCCTGCGCCGGTTTCCACCCAGACCTCGTGCCCGTGGACCACCAGCTCCTTGACGCTCTCCGGGGTCAGCCCGACGCGGTATTCGTGGTTCTTGATTTCCTTGACGGTGCCGACGCGCATGATGACTCTCCGGGTGGATAGGTGCTGCGGCGATGATACGCCGGCGCAGGCAGGAAGTTTCACCTGAAATCAGCTTTCTGTGCCGGTGTTTTGGTGATAATTGCCGAAACACCTTATCAATACGGGAAAATCGTGCGTGGATCGTGCCGACATCGCCCTTCTTGAAGCGCTGCAACGCGATTCCTCGCGTTCAATCGCGGATCTTGCCGATTCCATCGGCCTTTCGCCCTCGGCCTGTCACCGGCGGATCAAGTCGCTTGAGGAATCCGGCCTCATCACCGGCTATGCCGCACAGATCGATCCCCACAAGCTGGGTCTGAAGCTGCAAGCCTTCGTCGAGATCACGCTCACCAGCCAAAGCCGCGAGGCAATGGACCGGTTCGAGGCGGCGGTGCAGGATTTCGAGGATGTCCTCGATTGCCATCTGATGAGCGGCAATGCCGATTATCTGCTGCGCGTGGCTGCCGCCGATCTCGAACAATACGATCGGATCCACCGCGATTGCCTGGCGCGGCTACCCGGCGTTTCCTCGATGCGCTCGGCATTCGCGATCCGCCGGATCAAGCGCTGGGGCGGCTATCCGGTGCGGCGTTAGGTGCCGGCATGACCGATCATGCAGATCCGGAGCTGGTCGATCGTCTGGCCCGGCTGGCCGGGAAGCGGCTGACCGCAAGGGATGGGCTGGGTGTGCTGGGGATCTGCGGTGCGCAGGGATCGGGAAAGTCGAGTCTGGCCGCAGCGCTCGAGCATCGCCTGAACGGGGTCGGGGTGCCCTGTGCCCGGCTGTCGCTCGACGATCTGTATCTGAGCCGTGCCGCGCGCCAAAAGCTGGCGGCAGCTGTCCATCCGCTGTTCGCCACGCGCGGGGTTCCCGGGACGCATGATTTGGCGCTGGGACTGGCCGCGCTCGCCGCCCTGGAGCGGGGCGAACCGGCCGCGCTGCCACGCTTCGACAAGGGCAGCGACGAGCCCATGCTCCGGGCGGACTGGCCGCGCGCGCCCGCGCGGTGCCGCGTTCTGGTGCTAGAAGGCTGGTGTATGGGTGCGGTTCCGCAAAGCCCAGGCGAACTTGCCTTGCCGGTTAACGCTCTCGAGGCGCAGGAAGATCCGCAAGGCATCTGGCGCGGCCATGCCAACACCGCACTGGGCGGCGAATATCAGAACCTGTTCGCCCGGATCGACACGCTGGTGCTGCTGGCCGTCCCCGGCTGGGACATTGTCGCGCGGTGGCGCGAACAGCAGGAGGCCGAACTGCGCGCCACCGGCGCCAAGCGCGCGATGTCACCCGCACAGATCGCCCGCTTCATCCAGCACTACGAACGCTTGACCCGCCACATCCTCAACGAAATGCCTGCTCGGGCCGACCTGACCGTGCGGCTCGATGCCCAGCGGAGAATCGTCAGTCTATAGCGGATTGCCGTCGCGGTCGCGGTAGATATCGCGGCGGCCCACATGGTTGGCCGGGCCGACAAAGCCGTCTGCCTCCATCCGCTCGACCCATTTCGCGGCGGTGTTGTAACCCACCCCCATCTGGCGCTGCAGCCAGCTGGCGCTGGCCTTCTGGCTTTCGAAAACGATCTGGCAGGCCTGGCGGTACTTGCGTTCCTCGGGGCTGTCCGATGCGCTGTCGAAATCGTCGAAGCCGAAGCCGCCGTCCTCAGGCTCCTCAGTAACCGAATCGACGTATTCCGGGCTGCCCTGGCCGCGCCAGAATTCGGCGATCCGCTCCACCTCCTCGTCGGAAACGAAGGGGCCGTGGACGCGGCGGATCGGGTCGGTGTTGGGCTTGTAGAGCATGTCGCCCTTGCCCAGCAGCTGCTCTGCGCCCTGCTCGCCGAGGATCGTGCGGCTGTCGATCCGGCTGGTCACGGCAAAGCTGATCCGGGTCGGCAAGTTGGCCTTGATCACGCCGGTGATGACGTCGACCGAGGGGCGCTGGGTGGCCATGATGAGGTGGATGCCCGCGGCGCGGCTCTTTTGCGACAGGCGCTGGATCAGCACTTCCACTTCCTTGCCCACCGTCACCATCAGATCGGCCAGCTCGTCGACGATCACCACGATCTGCGGCAACACCTGGTAGTCGAGCTGGTGTTCCTCGAACAGCTCCTCGCCGGTATCGGGATCGAAGCCGATCTGGATGCGGCGGCCCAGCGGCTTGCCCTTGGCCTGGGCGGCGGTGACCTTGTCGTTGAAACCGGCCAGATTGCGCACGCCGATCTCGCTCATCTGGCGATAGCGGCGCTCCATCTCCTCGACCGCCCATTTGAGTGCGCGCACCGCCTTGGCTGGTTCGGTCACCACCGGTGAGAGCAGGTGCGGGATATCGTCGTAGCTCTTGAGCTCAAGCACCTTGGGGTCGACCAGGATCAGGCGGCACTGCGCGGGCGTGAGCCGGTAGAGCAAGGATAGCAGGATGCAGTTGAGCCCCACCGACTTGCCCGAGCCGGTGGTGCCCGCCACCAGCAGGTGCGGCATGGCGGCAAGATCGGCCACCACGGGTTCGCCGGCGATGTCCTTGCCCAGGATGATCGGCAGCGCGGCCTTGGCATGGGCGAATTTCTCGCAGGCGACCAGCTCCTTGAAGCTGACCATCTGCCGGTCGGCATTGGGCAGTTCGATCCCCATTACCGTGCGCCCCGGGATCGAGGAGACGCGGGCCGAGATCGCGCTCATGTTGCGGGCGATGTCGTCGGCCAGGCCAACCACGCGGCTGGCCTTGATCCCCGGTGCGGGTTCCAGTTCGTACATCGTCACCACCGGGCCGGTGCGCACGGCGGTGATCTCGCCCTTGACGTTGAAATCGTCGAGCACGGTTTCGAGTAGCCGGGCGTTACGCTCCAGAGCGAGCTTGTCGATCTTCTTGGCCGAGCTGGGCGGCGGATCGGTCAGCAGATCCAGTGCGGGCAGCTCGTAGCTGTCGAACAGATCGCCCTGGCGGCTGCGCCCCGAAAGCTGCGCGGGCTTGGCCGGACGGGTCGGATCGGTGATCTCGGGCGCGCGGCGCGGCGCGGCCAGCGGTTCGGGCGCGGCGCGTTCCTCGCGCGGCTTGCGCTCGCGCGCGACGGGGATGACCGCGCCAACCGCTGCGGGCAGGCGCGGACGACGGCGCAGGATGCCGGGCAGGGTAAACAGGCTGCCCCAGTCGATCGCGAAGACCCTTCCTGCCAGGACCGCCCCGCCGCCCAGGCAGACCAGCCCGGCGCCAAAGATCGTCCAGCCCTGGGCCGCTTCGGGCAGCCGGTGGGCCACGGCCAGGATCGCCCGGCCGCCCAGCAAGCCGGAAATCCCGCCCCACCCGGCCGGGAAGGCTGCCGGAGCGTCGATCGCCAGGGCCAGAACTGTAGCCAGCAGCGCCATGGCGAACAGCAGCAGCCCGATCGGGCGCCACCAGCGGTGGTTGACGTGATCGAGCTCCTGATCCTCTTCCTCGACCAGCCGCCACAGCTTGCGGGCCATGACATAGAGCAGTGGAATGAACAGTACCGCTACCGGGCCGAACAGGAACAGGGCGCGTTCCGCCACCCAGGCGCCGCTCGCCCCCATCCAGTTCGCCTCCGGCCCGCCTGCAGCGGTCGAGGCCGAAGGATCGGTCTGGGTATAGCTGATCAGCGCCAGGGCCAGGAACGCCATTGCCGCGATCAGCGCCAGAGCGCCGGCGATCTCCGCAGCGCGGCGCAGGCTGCGCTTCAGCGTTGCGCGCCAGTCGACCCGCGCGCCGCGCGCCCCGGCTGAAATCGGGCGTGTTGCCATCGTGCTCCCCTTTGTGCGGCCCATCTTATGCGCCCGGGGATGACTCGCCGTCAAGAATCCCAAGGAATCCTGCGAGTCGCTTCACCGCAAAAAGGCTTCAATTCCCGCCCAGCGGGGCCAGCCGAGTTCCGCCGCGCGCACCGGGTCCATCCCGCCAAGCGCGATCACCGGGCATTTTGCCTGCGCCGCCAGGGCATGAAATCCCTCCGCGCCGAGGCAGGCTGCGCCGGGGTGCGAGCGGGTGGGAAAGACGGGGGAAAGAAACATGCCATCGGCCCCGGCCCGATCGGCCAGCGCCACTTCGGCGGCATCGTGCACTGTGGCCAGGCGCAGCAGATCGGCGCTCTCGCCCAACCCGCCGGGCGGGGCATAGATTCCATCGGCGCGCCAGGCGGCGGCCAAGTGCTTGTCGCCAGCCAGGATCATCAGGTGCCCCCGATCCCGGCACAGGCGAAGAAGTTCATCATAACGGCGTTTCCGGCCAGCCTCATCGAGGTGATAGTGCCGGAACACGAACCCGCTTGCGCCGGGCAGACCATCCAGCGCGGCTTCCAGCCCGGCATCGTTGCGCGCATCGCTGACAAGCCAGATCGCGGGGAGGGGCTGGCGCCTTGCCATGGCCCCGCTATAGCACCGCGTGATGACTGATCCAGCCACCCTGCTTGCCCCATCCACGCGGCTTGCCGATGTCAACGCCCGTATCGCCCATGCCGCGCGGATCGCGGGGCGCCGGGCGGACGCGGTGACGTTGATCGCGGTCAGCAAGACCCACTCGGCTGAGCGGATCGCGCCGCTGATCGCGGCGGGGCAGCGCGTGTTCGGGGAAAACCGGGTGCAGGAGGCCCAGGCCAAGTGGCCCGCTCTGCGCGAAGCTCATCCCGGCATTGCGCTGCACCTTGTCGGTCAGCTCCAGTCGAACAAGGCCGATGAGGCGGTGGCGCAGTTCGATTGCATCCACTCGCTCGATCGCCCTTCGCTGGTTGGCGCGCTGGCCAAGGCGATGGACAAGGCGGGGCGGCGTGTGCCGTGCTTCGTCCAGGTCAACATCGGCGCGGAAGAGCAGAAGGGCGGCTGCGCGATTGCCGATCTGCCCGCGCTGCTGGCTCAGGCGCGCGCGGCGGACCTGCCCGTGATCGGCCTGATGTGCGTGCCGCCGCTGGGGATCGAACCCGCGCCGTTCTTCGCCCTGCTTGACAAGCTGGCCGCCGACCACGGTCTTGAAGGTCGCTCGATGGGGATGAGCGACGATTTCGAAACCGCGATCATGCTGGGTGCGACCCATGTGCGGGTCGGCTCGGCGCTGTTTGGAACGCGCGGCTAGGTCTTCTGCACGTTCCGCGCGAGGGTCTTGAACCGCTCGCCCGAGGCTTCGCGAACCGTGATCGTCGCGTGACCGGTCTTGCTCAGCTTCCAGTCCTCGACTGTCCCGCACCTGCCCTTGTGGGTGCCGGACACGACCAGGCAATCGTCGCCATTGGCAACAGTGCCGTTGTCGACCGGGTTAGCCATCGTGCTTGTTCAGCTCGTCGCCGCTCAGAGTGACGACGTGGAGCAGGTTGGTGGAACCGGGCGTGCCAAAGGGCACACCGGCCAGCGCCACCAGTTTCGATCCGGCGGTGCCGAAACCCTGGCGCAGCGCCATGCGCTTGCCCTTGGCGATCATCTCCTCGAAGCTGCCGATATCCTTGGTCGGCACCGCGTGGACGCCCCACAGCAAGGCCTGACGCCGGGCGATCTTCTGCGACGGGGTCAGCACCAGCACCGGCACCCGGGGGCGTTCGCGCGCGACGCGCCGGGCGGTGCTGCCCGAGCCGGTAAAGACGATGATCCCGGCCACCGTCATCGCCTCGGCAATCGCCGCGCTGGCCTGGGCCAGGGCCGATGCGGTGGTAGCTTCTGGACGGACCACGGTGAAATGGACCCGCTCGGCATAGCCGGGATCGCTTTCCACCTGGGCGGCGATGCGGTGCATGATCGTCACCGCCTCTACCGGCCAGGCACCGCTGGCGGTTTCTGCGGAAAGCATCACCGCATCGGCCCCGTCATAAACCGCGTTGGCAACGTCGGAAACTTCGGCGCGGGTCGGCGCGGGGCTTTCGATCATCGATTCGAGCATCTGCGTGGCGACCACCACCGGCTTGCCGCTGCGCCGGGTGGTGGCGACGATCCGCTTTTGCAGCGGCGGAACTTCCTCGGGGTTGAGCTCAACCCCCAGATCGCCGCGCGCGACCATGATCCCGTCGGCCAGCTCGATGATCTCTTCCAGCCGCTCGACCGCGGCGGGCTTTTCGATCTTGGCCATCAGCGCGGTCTGCGATCCGCCCATCAGCTTGCGTGCCTCGGCCACATCCTCGGGGCGCTGGACGAAGGAAAGCGCGATCCAGTCCGCCCCCTGTTCGAGCGCGAAGGCCAGATCGCGGCGGTCCTTTTCGGTCAGGGCGGGAACCGGCACCACCGCATCGGGAACGTTGACCCCCTTGCGATCGGAAATCACTCCCCCAACCTCGGCCGAACAGAGGATGCGGCTTTCGTCGGCCTCGATCACCTTGAGCCGCAGCTTGCCGTCGTCGATCAGCAGCCGCTGGCCCTTGCGCAGGATCCCGAACAGCTCGCCGTGCGGCAAGCAGACGCGGGTCTCATCGCCGGGCGCGGGGTCGCGATCGAGCGTGAAGTGGCCCGAATGGCGGATCACCGCCTTGCCATCCTTGAACTGGCCGACACGCAGTTTCGGGCCCTGCAGGTCGCACAGCACCGCCACCGGACGCCCGACAGCCTTTTCCACCTCGCGGATCGCCGCGATAGTCTGGGCGTGGGTGGCGTGATCGCCGTGGCTCATGTTGACGCGGAAGGCGTCGGCCCCGGCGCGCAGCAGCTTTTCGATCATCTCCGGGCTGCGGCTGGCCGGGCCCAGCGTTGCCAGGATCTTTATCTTGCGTCCGCGCGGATCGAGCTTTGCCAAGGGATAGTCCTTC
Organism: Novosphingobium sp.; assembly: GCA_024236215.1. GTDB lineage: Bacteria > Pseudomonadota > Alphaproteobacteria > Sphingomonadales > Sphingomonadaceae > Novosphingobium. Next base: position 909,101 of record JACKKX010000001.1, on the reverse strand, counting down.
CTTCTCTCGCCCTCCCTATGGCAAAGCGGGTGCGAAAACCCAAGGACAACCCCGATGAGCTGCTCTGAAAATACGAATGCGAGTGCTGGCGATCCGCTTGAAGCACTCGACGACGCGGTGGCCGCCGCCGCCTTTCGCCGCCTTGTGCACCATCTGCGCCATCGCCACGATGCCCAGAACATCGAGCTGATGGTGCTTGCGGGATTTTGCCGCAACTGCCTGGCCGACTGGATCCGCGATGCCGGGGCCCCCTATGACAAGGAAGGTGCGCGCGAGGTGATCCACGGCATGCCGAGCGCCGAATGGAAGGCACGTTTCCACAGGGAAGCGTCACCAGAGCAGCTCGAAGCCATGGCCGAGAGCTTGAAGAAGAATGCACCGGCGCACTAAGGCCGGGGGCAACCGATTCTCATTCAACGGAGTTTGCCCCGATGGCCAATGCCACCGATGATCGCCTGCGCCTGCTGATCGAACGCGTCGAGCGTCTCGAGGAAGAAAAGAAGGGCATAGCCGACGATATCCGCGACGTTTATGCCGAGGCCAAGGCGGTCGGCTATGACGCCAAGATCATGCGCCAGATCGTTCGCCTGAGGAAGATGAAGCCCGATGACCGGGCCGAAATGGAAGCGGTGCTCGATACCTACAAGGCGGCTCTCGGTCTCGGCTGATTGCCCTTGGCCGCAGTCTCGGCTAGGGGGCGGGCCAACCCAAACCCTAGCTGCAAGACGGAAGCAATGGCCGGCCATTCCAAATTCAAGAACATCATGCACCGCAAGGGCGCGCAGGATAAAAAGCGCTCGGCGATGTTTTCCAAGCTCTCCCGCGAAATCACCGTCGCGGCCAAGATGGGCATGCCCGATCCCGACATGAACCCGCGCCTGCGCGCCGCGGTCAACGCGGCCAAGGCGCAGTCGATGCCCAAGGACAATATCCAGCGCGCGATCGACAAGGCCAGCAAGGGCGACGGCGAGAACTACGAGGAAGTGCGCTACGAGGGCTATGGCCCGGGCGGCGTGGCTCTGATCGTCGAGGCGCTGACCGACAACCGCAACCGCACCGCCACCAACGTGCGCACCGCCTTCGCCAAGAACGGCGGAAACCTGGGCGCTTCGGGCGCGGTCAGCCACGGGTTCGAGCGGCTGGGGCTGATCGAATACGGCGCGGGCGCGGGCGATGAGGACAAGGTGCTCGAAGCCGCGATCGAGGCGGGTGCCGACGATGTCGAAAGCGATGAGGACGGCCACGCGATCTGGGTTGCGGTCGAGAATCTCCACCCGGTTGCCCGCGAACTGGAAAAGGCGCTGGGCGAGGCCGAAGGGGTCAAGCTGGCGTGGAAGCCCAGCCTCAAGACCGAAGTAGGCGAAAGCGACGCCGCCACCCTGCTCAAGCTGATCGACGTGCTCGACGATGACGACGATGTGCAGACTGTCTGGGGCAACTATGACATCCCCGATGCGGTGATGGAGAAGCTGGGGTGAGAGCCCTTGCCGCCAGCGCCATGCTGATCGCGGCGCTGGCCGGGCCTGCGGGCATGGCGGCCCCGGCAAAATCTCCGCCCAGCCTGTGCGGCATATCCGAGCAGGTTGTTTTCACCTGCAAGATCGGGCGATCGCTGGCCAGCCTGTGCGCGGCGCGCGAGAGCCTGCATTATCGCTATGGCCTTGCGGGCAGCCGCGCGGTCGATGTCGGCAATCTGCCCGATTGGAGCAATGTCCGCATCGGCACCGTGATCGGCCAGGGCGGCGGGCATCAGGATCATGTGAGGATCAGCACCGGGCGGATCCACTACACGCTGTTTGCCGGAACCGATGGCAGCCTCGCCGACAATCCTGGCCGAAGCTATGCCGGGTTCGCGGTCAGCCAGGGTGTCAGGGGCGAAACGTCGATCGCGCGCTACCAATGCACCAATGCCGGGTACGACCCGCTGGTATGGCTGGAAAGGGTCCGCGAAACCGCTCCCAAACGCTATCGCGACGGGTTGGAGGAGCTGCCTTCCAGCCCCTTCAACGCCTGGTTCTGAGCGATGCTGGTGCTGGGCCTCGATCCGTCGCTGTCTTCGACCGGCTGGGGGATTGTCGCCAAAAGCGGCAACCGCATCAGCCATATTGCCAATGGTCAGATCCGAACCGATCCCGGTGCCTCGCTTGCCGAGCGGCTGGTCACGATCGACCGCGAACTGGCCGACGTAATCCAGACCCACCGGCCCGATCAGGCGGCGGTGGAGGAAGTGTTCGTCAACAAGAACCCGCAATCGACCCTCAAGCTTGGCCAGGCGCGCGGGGTCTGTCTGCTGGCTGCGGCGCGCTGCGGACTTCCGGTCAGCGAATATGCCACCCGGCTGGTCAAGAAGGCGGTTACCGGCACAGGCGGGGCCGAGAAGGCTCAGGTCCAGGCCATGGTCAAGGTGCTACTGCCGGGCGTGAAACTGGCCGGAGCCGATGCGGCAGACGCGCTGGCGGTTGCAATCGCCCACGCGCAGATCGCGCGCTAGAGATCCTCGCGCTCCAGCGCGGCCTGATAGGTCCAGTGCGGATCGGGCTTGCAGGGGCCGGGACGGACATAGAGGCAGGCCTTGAGTACGGCATTGGCCTTGCAGCCCGCCGCCGCGTAGCCCGTTGCCCCGGCGGGCAGAGCCGGAAATACCAGGGCGTCGGCAGCCGAAGCCACCCCGGCCGGCAAGGCTTGCTTGCCCTCCATCACCGCCTCGGGTGCGACATAGAGCGGCACCGCGCGCGGTAGCAGCGCCGGGACGAGGTGCGCGCGCCACTGGTCGGGTATGGCGATACCGCAGGTTTCCGGGCGCTTCAGGGCATCGAGCGCAGCAAGCGGGATCGGGCTGCCGCCGCGCAGGACGCGCGCACCGCCCGATTGCCGCTCGGCGGCAAGGCTCGCCCCCAGCCAGACCAGCCCCAGCGCGGCCAGCATCCACGGCGCAAGGCTGCGCCCGCGCGCCTCGGCCAGCCGCCGCGCCAGACTGACCGAAGCGATCGCCGCCAGCACCACGATCAGGAAGGTCGAGAGCCAGACGAAGCGGTATTCCTTGTGCGCGATCAGGCTATGGAACACGAGATTGGCCACAATTGCCAGCACCAGCGGACGATAGCGCGGCGGGCTCAGCACCGCACCGGCCAGAATGAACGGCGCTGCCGGACCAAGGTGGAGCAGCAGCAGGCGGGCGTATTCGAGCGGGCCGCTCTCCCCGAACCGCGCGGCGCGGCTGTCGCCCAGGTTGTAGGCCAGGTTGACCCAGATCCACTCAAACGGCCAGCGGCCCATGCCGAGATCGGAGATCCCGCCGATCAGTGCCGCCACGAGGCCGCCCAGCGCCAGTTGCCCCCAGCTTCTCCAGTCCAGTCGCAGCACCGTTAAGGCCAGCACGGCGGCGAAGGGAGCATATTGCAGCCGCACCACCACTCCCAGCCCCAGCAGCAGCCCCGCCCAGCGCAGCCGCGCCGCGCTGCGCACCGGATCGAGTAGCAGCGCAGCTGCCAGCGCGATCAGCCCGGTAGCCAGAACCTCGGACAGCAGCAGGGTGGAAAACAGCACGCTTTCATACCACAGCGCCGCAACGGCAAGCGCGGCGAAGGCATGCGCGCGCGAAGTCAGCGCCCCCAGCCGCCAGGCCGCGGGCAGCGCCAGCAAAGTCAGCGCCAGAAACAGCGCGCGGGACAGGTGCATCGCCAGCAGCGTGCTCGGCGCAAGGCGCTCGCCCAGCCACCAGGGCAGGGCGAGCAACTGCGCGATCAGTCCGTTGCGTGCGCCATAGCGGTATTCCCACGGCACGATCCCGTGCCCGGTGGCGAGCCGTTTGCCCTGTTCGAGATATTGCATGATCTCGTCGGCGTGGCTGATCTCGAAAGGGGAATAGGCCAGGGCGCGCAGCATCAGCCCGGCCAGCACGATCGCGGCGATGGCCGCCGCCCAATAGCCCGATCGCGCCGTGTGTCCCTGCATGGGGCCGGTCTAGCCGGGCCGGTGCCTACTGTCATCGGTGCGCTCGCCCTTTTCCGCTTCCCCCGGAATCGTGCCTGTGCCATAGGAACAAACCATGATCGCCAGGCTTACCGGCATGCTCGACGATTTCGGCCCGGATTGGGCCGTGATCGACGTGGGCGGGGTGGGCTATCTGGTCCATTGCAGCGCGCGTACGCTCGATGCCCTGGGTCCGCGCGGCGAGCGTGTGACGGTCCACACCGAAATGCAGGTGAGCGAAAACGACATGCGCCTGATCGGCTTTGCCAGCGCGGCCGAGCGTGAGTGGTTTCGCCTGCTCACCGCCGTGCAGGGGGTCGGCTCGAAAATGGCCCTGGCGGTCCTGTCCGCGCTTCAGGTCGAGGAGCTGCAGCGCGCCTGCGCGGGCGGGGATGCGGCGATGGTCGCCCGCGCGCAGGGGGTTGGCCCCAAGCTTGCGGGGCGGATCGTCAACGAGCTTAGGGACAAGGCCGGCTTGCTGGCGGGTAACGCTGGCGCGGTCAGCATGGCAGCGCCGGCTGGCTCGGCGGGCAGCGATGCGGTCTCGGCCTTGCAGAACCTGGGTTTCAAGCCCAACGTCGCCACCGAAGCGGTTGCCCGGGCGCTCGAAGAGCAGGGCGAGGGCGCCGCACTCAACGACCTTATCCGCGTCGCGCTGAAACGCGCTTCGGGTTGAACGGGAGAATGCGAATGAAGCTGCGGATATTGGTGGCAGGAATTGCCGCTATGGCACTGGCCGCCGGCGCGGGCGCGCAGGACATGTCCAAGTTCAAGGATGGCCCGGTGATAACCGGTTTCGGCAAGACTGCCCCGATCGAAAGCGATCTGCCGATCCCGAAAAAGACGGTCTACAAGGTCATGTTCGATATCAGCGCGGCCGCCAAGCCGGGCGAAGTCAACCGCACGCTCGACAGCGCGGCGCGCTTCATCAACATGCACGTTGCCGCCGGAGTGCCGGAAAAGAACATCCGCGTGGTCGTGGTAGTCCACGGCAAGGGCGGCGACGATCTGACTAACGACACGTTCTATGGCGCGCGCAACGAAGGCAAGGCCAACGCCAACGCCCCGCTGATCGCGCAGCTGCTCGCCCACGGGGTGCAGATCTACATCTGCGGGCAGAGCGCCACGGCCTATGGGGTAAGCAAGGGCGATCTGCTGCCGGGCGTGAAGATGTCGCTTTCGGCAATGAGTGCCTTCGCGCTGTTTGGCCAACAGGGCTACGTGCTGCTGCCGTAATCCACCGATGACCGATAACCCGCTCCTCTCCTCAGCCCGCCAGAGCGAGGACGCCGATGCGGCGCTCCGGCCCAAGAGCCTGGCCGAATTCGTCGGGCAGGCGGCCGCGAAGGACAATTTGCGCGTGTTCATCGAGAGCGCGCGCTCGCGGCGCGAGGCGATGGATCACGTGCTGTTCTTCGGCCCGCCGGGACTGGGCAAGACCACGCTGGCGCAGATCGTCGCGCGCGAGCTGGGGGTGGGGTTTCGGGCGACCAGCGGGCCGGTGATTGCCAAGGCCGGCGATCTGGCCGCGCTGCTCACCAATCTTGAGCACGGCGACGTGCTGTTCATCGACGAGATCCACCGCCTCAACCCCCAGGTCGAGGAAGTGCTCTATCCGGCGATGGAAGACCGCGCGCTCGATCTGATCATCGGCGAGGGGCCATCAGCGCGCTCGGTGCGGATCGATCTGCCGCCCTTCACCTTGGTTGGCGCGACCACCCGGCAGGGCCTGCTCACCACGCCGCTGCGCGACCGGTTCGGGATTCCGGTCCGGCTCAACTTCTACACCGTTGCGGAACTAGAGCGGGTGGTGACGCGCGGCGCCGCGCTGCTGGGCATCGGGATCGACGGCGAGGGCGCGCGCGAGATCGCCCTGCGCGCGCGCGGCACGCCCCGGGTTGCCGGGCGGCTGCTGCGCCGGGTGCGCGATTTCGCCCATGTTGCGGGCGACGCCACAATCACCCGCGCGATTGCCGATGATGCGCTCAACCGGCTTGAGGTCGATGCGCTCGGGCTCGATGCGATGGACCGGCGCTATCTCACCATGATTGCCGAGATCTACAAGGGCGGCCCGGTCGGCGTGGAAACGCTTGCTGCGGGCCTCGCCGAACCGCGCGATACCATCGAAGACGTGGTCGAACCCTTCCTGATCCAGCTGGGCCTGGTAGCGCGCACTGCGCGCGGGCGGGCGCTCAACGATCGGGGGTGGCAACACCTGGGAATCGCCCCGCCGAGAGGGCCGCAGGGCGCCTTGTTCGATAGCGGCGAAGGCGCTGGCAAGTAGCATTTTTGCCCTGCGCGGTTGGGAATTGTCCCGCCAACGGTTTCAATTTGGGACAGGTGCCGACGATTGCCGGGGCAAATGCACCGATTCCCGCATCGGGACCGCCAAAACAGGGTTAACGCAGTTGTCGCTTTAACTTTCCTCTGCGTTTTTGGTCCTACAGGGGTGTGCCGAAAGCCAGTGGCGGGCGGCATGGGTACCCCGGGAGCAACGGAAAGTTATTGCATATGTCGGTTCGGATGGCCCTGACGAAACTGGCGGCGTTTGCCGCGGGCGGCGCGGTGATTGGCGGCGGCGCGGTGCATGTCGCCGAAGCCCCGGCCAGCAGCGTAACCTATGTCAAGCATGCCAAGACGGCCCAGGCCCCGGTCCGCTATCGCAAGGCCAAGCGGGTGGCCGCGGCGCCGCGCAAGGTCAAGCGGATCCGCCGCGTGGTTACCCGCACCACCACCTGCACCCAGCCCGAACAGCCGCAGCTGGCGATGATGCCGGCATATGTGCCGCAGCTTCCCCCCCAGCCGATGCCCGAAGGCGGCAGCGGCGGTGGCAGCACCGTGGTGGTCGGCGGCTCGGGCGGAATGGGTTTCGGCGGCGGCTTCTTCGGCGGTTTCTTTGGCGGCAGCGGCGGTTCGAGCGGTTCGGTCGTGGTCACCTCGACCACCACGGGCTCGACCTCCAGCTCGACCTCGGGCGGCTCGACCTCCACTTCGGGCGGTTCGACCTCAACCTCGAGCGGCGGCATCACCAGCTCGACCACCACGGGCGGCGTTTCGACCTCGACCGGGGGTGTTTCAACCTCGACCTCAACCTCGACCAGCTCGGGCAATGTCTCGACCTCGTCGGGCAATGTCAGCACGTCTTCGGGCAACTACAGCTCGACCTCGACCAGCTCGTCGGGCAACGTTTCTTCGTCGACTTCGTCATCGACCTCGGGCAACGTCTCCTCGTCAACCTCGACCTCGTCGTCGACTTCGGGCAACGTCTCTTCGTCGACCTCGACCTCGTCGTCGACTTCCACCTCGTCCTCGACCAGCTCGTCGACCTCGACCAGCAGCGGAACGACCAGCGGAACCACCAGCGGCACAACCAGCGGAACCGAAGTTCCCGCGCCGCCGATGCTGCTGCTGTTCGGTGCCGCCGCAGCCACGGTGTTCAGCCGTCGCCGGATCGCCAAGCCGCAGGGCTGAGGGGCAAGGATCACAGCATCAACAAGGTGGCAGGGCGGTCCGCAAGGGCCGCCCTCCTCGTTTGCGGGGCCACGGAAAAGGGCGCCACCTCCTCGCGGGGATGGCGCCCTGGCAATTTCCGGCGCTGGCGCGGCGATCAGGCCGCGAGCTTCCTCAGCACATAGTGCAGGATGCCGCCGTTCATGAAGTATTCGACCTCGTTGGCGGTATCGATCCGGCACAGCGCGGTGAAGCTGAAGGTTGAGCCGTCGCCGCGGGTAACCTTGACCGTGACATCCTGACGCGGGGTCAGGCTGGCGACGCCTTCGATGCTGAAGGTGCAATCGCCATCGAGGCCCAGGCTGGTGCGGCTTTCGCCATCCTTGAACTGCAGCGGCAGCACGCCCATGCCGACCAGGTTGGAACGGTGGATACGCTCGAAGCTTTCGACGATCACCGCGCGCACGCCCAGCAGGTTGGTGCCCTTGGCCGCCCAGTCGCGCGAAGAGCCGGTGCCATATTCCTTGCCCGCGACCACCACCATCGGCGTGCCATCAGCCTTGTGGCGCATCGCCGCGTCATAGACCGGCATGACCTCGCCGTTGTACTTGCTCATCCCGCCTTCGATGCCGGGAACCATTTCGTTCTTGATGCGGATGTTGGCGAAGGTGCCGCGCATCATCACTTCGTGATGGCCGCGCCGCGCGCCGTAGGAGTTGAAATCGGCCTTGGAAACCTGGTGCTCCATCAGCCACTGGCCCGCCGGACTGTCGGCCTTGATGTTGCCGGCCGGGCTGATGTGATCGGTGGTGATCGAATCGCCCAGGATCAGCAGCGGCTTGGCCTCGACGATGTCGGTCACCGGGGCGGGCTGCATGGTCATGCCCTCGAAATAGGGCGGGTTGGCGACATAGGTGCTGCCCGCTCGCCACTGGTAGGTTTCGCTGCCGGTGACGTTGATCGCCTGCCAGTGCGCATCGCCCTTGTAGACATCGGCATAGCGCGCCTGGAACATCTCACGCGTGACGCAGCTGGCCATGGTGGCGGCGACTTCCTGATTGCTGGGCCAGATGTCCTTGAGGAACACGTCCTGCCCGTCCTTGCCCTTGCCGATCGGGGTGGTAATGAAATCCTCGATCACCGTGCCTTTCAGCGCATAGGCCACCACCAGCGGCGGGCTGGCGAGGAAATTGGCGCGCACGTCAGGGCTGACCCGGCCCTCGAAGTTGCGGTTGCCGGAAATGACCGCCGCGGCGACCAGCCCGTTTTCGTTGATCGCCTTGCTGATCGGCTCGGCCAGCGGGCCCGAATTGCCGATGCAGGTGGTGCAGCCATAGCCGACCAGATTGAAGCCGATGTTGTCGAGGTGCGCTTGCAGACCGGCCTTTTCGAGGTAGTCGGTGACGACCTGCGAACCGGGGGCGAGCGAGGTCTTAACCCAGGGCTTGGGCTTCAGGCCCAGCTCGTCGGCCTTCTTGGCGACGAGGCCAGCGGCAACGAGGACGCCAGGGTTGCTGGTGTTGGTGCAGCTGGTGATCGCGGCGATCATCACGTCGCCATCGCCAAGATCGAAATCCTTGCCCTCAACCGGAACGCGGGTCTGGGTCTTCTTGTAGGTTTCGGCCATGTCCTTGTTGAACACGTCATCGACCTGGGGAAGATCGACCCGGTCCTGCGGACGCTTGGGCCCGGCAAGGCTGGGCACCACGCTGCCCAGATCGAGCTCGAGCGTGCTTGAGAATATCGGTTCGGGTGCGCCCGGATCGATCCAGAAGCCCTGCTCCCTGGCATAGGCTTCGACCAGCGCGATCTGGCTTTCCTCGCGGCCGGTCAGGCGCAGGTAATCGAGCGTCTTGCCGTCGATCCCGAAGAAGCCGCAGGTGGCGCCGTATTCGGGGGCCATGTTGGCCAGCGTCGCGCGGTCGGCCAGGGTCAGCCCGGCAAGGCCGGGGCCGAAATATTCGACGAAGCGGCCCACCACGCCGTGCTTCCTGAGCAGGTTGGTGCAGGTCAGCACCAGATCGGTCGCGGTTACGCCTTCCTTGAGCTCGCCGGTCAGCTTGAAGCCGACCACCTCGGGGATCAGCATCGAAACCGGCTGGCCAAGCATCGCCGCCTCGGCCTCGATCCCGCCAACGCCCCAGCCCAGCACGCCCAGGCCGTTGATCATGGTGGTGTGGCTGTCGGTGCCGACGCAGGTGTCGGGATAGGCGATCGTCGCTCCCGACTGGTCGGTGCTGGTCCACACCGTCTGGGCGATGTTTTCCAGGTTCACCTGATGGCAGATCCCCGTGCCCGGCGGCACGGCATAGAAATTGTTGAGCGACTTGGAACCCCACTTGAGGAAGTCATAGCGTTCCATGTTGCGGTGATATTCGATCTCGACGTTTTCCTCGAACGCCTTGGGGTGGCCGAACTCGTCGACCATCACCGAGTGATCGATCACCAGGTTGACCGGAACCAGCGGGTTGATCCGCGACGTATCGCCGCCAAGCGCGGCAATGGCATCGCGCATCGCGGCCAGATCGACCACGCAGGGCACGCCGGTGAAATCCTGCAGCAGCACGCGCGCCGGGCGATACTGAATCTCGTTGGTTGATTCGGCCGGGTTCTTCTGCCAGTCGATCACCGCCTTCACATCGTCGGTCGAGACGGTGAAGCCGCCGTCTTCGAAGCGCAGCAGGTTTTCGAGCAGGACCTTCATCGAGAAGGGCAGGCGGCTGATATCGCCCAGCTTGGCCGCGGCCTTGCCGAGCGAGTAATAGGCGTAGTCCTTGCCCCCGACGCTAAGCGTGGAACGGGTGCCGAGCGTGTCCTGTCCAACCTGGGTCATGCCTGCGTGATCTCCTGATGTGGAGGCCCCGGGGGACTGCGCTTCGCTGGTGCAGCAGGGCCAGTTGTCGGCGCCGCCGATGCGCGCGAATCCCCCTTGCGTCAAGGGCCACAGCCCCCAAAAGCGATCAAAGTGCAGTCTGCTCGATATGTTTGCGCGGCGCGGCGAGCAGGCATCCCGCCACGATCAGCACTGCCCCGGCAACGGTCGGTGCGGTCAGGCCCTCGCCGAACACCAGCCAGCCCAGAAGCGCCGCCCAGATGAAAGCGCTGTATTCGAGCGGCAATAGCACCTGGGTTTCCTCGCGGCCATAGCCCCACGAAATCAGCATCAGCGAGATCGCCGCCAGAACCGAAGAACCGCCGATCTCCGCCCAGGCGCTGCCCTGGGGGACCGTCGCCAGCCAGGGTGCCGCCAAAAGCAGGAACAGGCTGGTGAAGAAGGCCTGGAACATCGCCACTTCCAGCGGGCTGGCAAGCTGAGCCTGACGGCGCTGGAGGATCAGGTTCCAGGCATAGGTCAGCGCCGAAAACAGGATTGCGGCAATCCCCCAGGCGACCTTCGGATCGTATTCGCCCCGGCCCAGCCGGGCGGCGGCGATCACCAGCACACCGGCCAGCCCCAGCGCCGAGGCAAGCAGCGCGGTGCGCCCGATCGTTTCGCCCAGCAGCGCGGCGGCCAGGTAGAGTGCGATCAGCGGAGCGATGAAGGATATCGCCATGCCCTCGGCCAGCGGCAGATATTTCAGCCCCCAGAAGAAGCTGGTCGCCATCACCGCCGAGTTAAGCCCGCGCTGGGCGTGAAGCCGCATGATCGCGCCTTTGGGCCAGTGTCCGCCCTTCAGCTTCCATAGCGGAGCAATCAGCACGATGCCGACCAGCGAGCGCCACAGCATGGCATTGTAGGCGCCGAGCGACAGGCTCGCGCTCTTCATCAGCGCGTCCATCACCGAAAAGCTGGCGATCCCCGCCGCGACGGCAAGGAACGGCATGGCATGGTGGTGGCGCTGCATCGTTCTCCCCCGCAGGACTCGCCCGTCAGAGGGCCTTGATGATCCCCGAGAAGTCCGTTGCCCCGTTACCCGCGGCGGCGAATTCTTCATAGAGCTGCCCGGCGCGTGTCCCCATCGGAACCCTGGCGCCGACGCTTGCCGCGGCCTCGATCGCCAGTTTGAGGTCCTTGAGCATCAGCGCCGCCGCGAACCCACCCTGATAGCCATTGTCCGCCGGGCTGGCCGGGCCGACCCCCGGAACCGGGCAATAGGAGGTCATCGACCACGATTGGCCCGAGGCCTTGCTTGAGATGTCGTAGAAGGTCTGGAGATCGAGTCCGAGCTTTTCGGCGAGGGCAAAAGCCTCGCAGGTCGCGATCATCGTCGCGCCCAGGATCATGTTGTTGCAGATCTTGGCCGCCTGTCCCGCGCCCGAGGCGCCGGCATGGATCACCGCCTTGCCCATTGCGGCAAGGATCGGTTCGGCGCGGGCGAAGGCTTGGTCGCTGCCGCCGACCATGAAGGTCAGCGTGCCGCCGTTGGCCGCAGCGATCCCGCCCGAAACCGGGGCATCGACCATCTCGTATCCTGCGGCGGAGGCGGCATCGGCCACCTTGCGGGCGGTATCGACGTCGATGGTCGAGCAATCGAGCAGCAGGGCACTGGCGGGCGCATGGCCGATCACGTCGGCGCTATAGACGCTGTCGACGATCTTGCCGTTGGGCAGCATCGAGACCACCGCTTCGGCGCCCTCAACCGCCTCACGCACCGAGGTGTAGGTCTGGCAGCCATTGTCCCGCGCACGGGCGAGGGCATCTTCGCTGAGGTCAAAGGCACGCACCGCATGCCCGGCCTTGACCAGATTTGCGGCCATCCCGCCGCCCATGTTGCCAAGGCCGATAAAGGCGATTTTCATGTCAGCGACCCTTCCAGTTGCCAGGGCGCTTTTCGATGAACGCGGCCATGCCTTCCTTCTGGTCCTCGGTGCCGAACAGACCGTTGAACAGGCGGCGCTCGAACAGCACGCCCTGGGTCAGGGTTGTCTCGAAGGCGGCGTCCACCATTTCCTTGCAGGCCATGGCGGCGAGCGGGGGCATGGCGGCAATCTCGGCGGCGGACTTCATCGCGGCATCCTGCAGTTCGGCGAGCGGAACGACCTTTGCGACCAGTCCGGAACCCTCGGCTTCCGCGGCACCCATCATCCGTCCGGTCAGGCACATCTCCATCGCCTTGGCCTTGCCAATCGCGCGGGTCAGGCGCTGGCTGCCGCCCATGCCAGGGGTCACGCCCAGCTTGATTTCTGGCTGACCGAACTTCGCATTGTCGGCCGCGATGATGAAATCGGCCATCATGGCAAGCTCGCAGCCGCCGCCCAGCGCATAGCCCGATACGGCGGCGATCCACGGCTTGCGGGTGGCGGTAACACGGTCGTACCCCGCGAACAGGCCGCCGCCATAGACATCGCCGAACGACTTGCCCGACATCTCCTTGATGTCGGCCCCAGCGGCAAAGGCCTTGTCCGAGCCGGTCAGCACCGCGCAGCGCTGGCTGTCATCGGCATCGAAGGCTGCGAAGGCCGCGATCAGGTCCTCAAGCACCTGCGAATTGAGCGCGTTGAGCGCCTGCGGGCGGTTGAGCGTGATCAGGGTCACGGCGCCCCGGGTTTCGACAAGGATTGTCTCAAAGCTCATAGCGGTTTCCATTCCTGTTCCGCGGGAAGCGGGGCAAAGATGCTGTCGATCAGCGCATCGCTGACCGCTTCGGGGGTGGGGGGATCCCATTTGGGGTCCATGGTCTTGTCGACGATCACCGCGCGTACGCCTTCGGCAAAGTCGGGCCGGGTAAGCACGCGGCTGGCGATGCGGTATTCCATCACCATGTTTGCCGCAAAGTCTTCGCACAGCAGGCTGTCGTGGAGCTGGCGCAGCGCGACCTTGCAAGTCTGGGGCGATTTGGTGTGCAGCGTGGCAAGTTCCTTGGCCGCCCACTCGCTGTCATCGGCGGCAAGGCTGGCGAGAATGTCCTCATACCGGTCCGAGGCAAAGTGTCTGGCGATCTGCGCCGCATTGCCCTCGATCCGCGCCGGGGGAGGGGTGACCGACAGCGCCGCCAGCACCTGCGCCGGGTCGTGACCGTGGACCAGCCGTTCCTTGGCCTCGGCCAGCGCGTCGTGAGGAAGGTAATGCGTGGCAAGCCCCGTCCACAGGCATTCCGCCCCGTCGAGCCGCGCGCCGGTCAATGCCAGGAACTGCCCCATCCGCCCCGCCAGGCGCGAAAGGTGCCAGCCGCCGCCAACATCGGGGAACAGACCGATCCCGGTTTCGGGCATGGCGAAACGGGTGTTCTCGGTCGCGACGCGGAACCGCGCGGGTTGGCTTATCCCCACACCGCCGCCCATGGTGATCCCGTCCATGAAGGCCACCACCGGCTTGGGGTAGGTCATCAACAGGTGGTTGAGCTGGTATTCCTCATAGAAGAACCGTAGCCCCGAAACCCCGCCATCGGTCAGCGCCGAATGCCGGAGGAAGGCGATATCGCCCCCGGCACAAAAGCCGCGCCCCTCGGAGTGGTCGATGATGACCACCTTGACCTCGGCGTCGTCCTTCCAGGCGAGCAGCGCTTCGGTCATGGCGTGGTCCATCGGCTGGGTCAGCGCGTGGATCGCCTTGGGGCGGTTGAGGGTCAGGAACCCCACCGCACCCTCGCGGCGGATCAGCATTTCGTCGGTCATGCGCGTGGTCCTTCGAGACAGGCCCTCAGCCTGCGGCTTCGGCCCTTCCTCAGGACGAACGGATAAGTGCCGAACGCCAAGCTCCGTTCGCCCTGAGGAGCCTGAAGCCGTAGGCTGAAGGTGTCTCGAAGGGTCATTGGCGCAGCAGGTCCCTTCCCACGATCATCCGCATCACCTGGTTGGTGCCCTCAAGGATCGAATGCACGCGCAGATCGCGCCAGAAGCGTTCGATCGGATAGTCCTTCAGATAGCCATATCCGCCGAAAAGTTGCAGCGCATCGTTGACGATTCTACTGCCGCTATCGGTCGCCAGCCGCTTGGCCATGGCCGAAAAGCGGCTCTTGTCGGGCGCGCCGGCGGAAACCTTGCAGGCCGCGAGATAGAGCAGCGCCCGCGCTGCCTCCAGATCGGTCGCCATGTCGGCCAGCATGAACTGGGTGTTCTGGAAATCGGCGATGGGCTGGCCGAATTGCTGGCGATCCCTGGTATAGACCACCGCCTCATCGAGGCAGCGCTGCGCCCCGCCCAGCGAGCAGGCGCCGATGTTGAGCCGTCCGCCGTCAAGCCCGGCCATGGCAAAACGAAACCCTTCGCCTTCGGCCCCGACCCGGTTGGCAACCGGCACCCGGCACTCCTCGAAGATCACCTGCGCGGTGGGGCTGGCATTCCACCCCAGCTTTCTTTCGGGCGCGCCGAACGAGAGGCCGGGCGTGTCTTTTTCGACTACCAGGCACGAAATGCCCTTGGCGCCGTTGTCCCCGGTGCGGACCATTGCGACGTAGATGTCGTTGTAGCCCGCGCCGGAAATGAACTGCTTGGTGCCGTTCAGCACGTAATGATCGCCGTCGCGCCTCGCGGTTGTTTTGAGAGCCGCCGCATCCGATCCCGATCCCGGTTCGGTCAGGCAGTAGGAGGCGATCTTTTCCATGCTGACCAGATCGGGCAGGAAGCTGTGCTTGAGTTCGGCCGAGCCGAAGCTGTCGATCATCCAGGCGGCCATGTTGTGGATCGAGACATAGGCCGCGGTCGCCGGGCAGCCATAGGCCATCGCCTCCATGATCAGCGCGGCCTCAAGCCGGCCAAGCCCGATCCCGCCCATCTCCTCGGAAACATAGATCGCGCCAAAGCCCAGCTCGCCAGCGGCTTTCCATACATCGACCGGATAGTGGCTGTTCTCGTCCCATTCAGCGGCAAAGGGGGTGATCCGGTCGGCGGTGAACCTGCGCGCCATGTCCTGTATCGCAAGCTGGTCTTCGGTAAGGGAAAACTGGTCGGTCACTGCCCGGTTCCTTCGTGGAGCACCTCGCGCGCGAAAACGGCCCGCGCGAGCTTCATGTCGTTGTAGCGATACCAGCGCGGGGCGGGGAGGCCCTTTTGCCAGGCGAGCGCCTCGGTCAGGGTGCCGTTGGCGCTGGGCACATCGGGCATTTCCAGCCGCAGCGGATCGGCATAGGCCTCGTCGGCGGAAACGATCGTCCAGCCATCCTTGCGCAGCGCGCGGATCAGATCGGCGAGGTAAAGCGCGGCCATATCGGTTTCGTGGAGTAGCATCACCTGCGCGGGCTGGCGTCCGGTGGCTTGTTGCAGCAGTCCGTCGGCGAAATCCGCGGCTTCGACGTGCCAGCGAACATAGAGCCGCCCCAGCGCCTGCCGGTCGATCGCCTTGCCTTCCGCTTTTGCTTCGGCGGCCATCGCCTCGATATTCCAGTCCGAACTTTCGGCGGTGACATAACCGTTGGCAAGGCCGCGCCGCGCCAGCCCCGCGCGGACCAGATCGCGCCTGGCCTTGTCCGCTCCGCCTTCGTCGAGATAGGGAAAGCGGAACCAGGGGCGAAAGCCCGCGCGCTGGCGCAGCCAGGCATGGGCCTTGTCGAGATCGTCGAGAAAGGCCAGCGCGCCGATCTCGCTCAGGTGCCTGTGGCTCCACGAATGGTTGGCGATGACGTTGCCCGCGCGGACATAGGCCGCGATCCGCCTCTCGCCGCCCACACCGTCATCGTGACCGATCTGGCCCGGCACCACGAAGAACACCGCCTGCGGCGCCCGCGTGGCCTTGAGCGCGGCAATGATCCGCGCCGTGCGCTGATCCGGCGTGAAGAACCCGCCTCGATCGCGCGGCACATCGTCGAAGCTCAGCGCAATGCGCTTGTCGGCCAGAACCGGCGAAGGCACCAGCAACAGGGCCAGAGCCAGAATCAGGCGGTGCAGCAAGACCGGCCTAACCCATCGTCGGAATGACAAACGCGTTCGATCCATCGCCGCCGCCGTCGGGCCAGCGGGCGGTGATCTTCTTTTTCTTGGTCCAGAAGGCGATGCCGTCCATCCCGTACTGGTCTGTGTCGCCAAAGCCCGAGCGCTTCCACCCGCCGAACGAGTGATAGGCCACCGGCACCGGGATCGGCACGTTGATGCCGACCATGCCGACATTCACCCGCGCGGCAAATTCCCTGGCGGCATGCCCGTTGCGGGTGAAGATCGCCACGCCGTTGC
The DNA here is from genome assembly GCA_024236215.1 of Novosphingobium sp. Lineage (GTDB taxonomy): Bacteria > Pseudomonadota > Alphaproteobacteria > Sphingomonadales > Sphingomonadaceae > Novosphingobium. The sequence goes on along the minus strand of JACKKX010000001.1, from coordinate 892,634 downwards.
CGTATTGATGCTTGCTGGGAAGAGCGAGTGCCTCCTCGAAATCGGCGGCGCGAACGATCTGGAGCACGGGGCCAAAAATCTCGTTGTGGTAGCTGTCCATGTCGGGGGTGACGTGATCGAGCAGCGTGGGGCCCATGAAGTACCCTTCTTCGTGCCCTTGCATGGCAAAGCCGCGTCCGTCGATCACCAGTTCGCTGCCTTCCTCGATCGCCTTGGCGATCCAGCCTTCGATCCGCGCCTTGTGCTCGGCGGTGACCACCGGACCATACTGTGCATCGGGGTCGGTCGAGATGCCGACCTTGAGGGCCTCGATCGCGGGGATCAGCTTGGCCTTTAGCTTTTCGGCCGTTTCCGCGCCGACCGGCACTACCACCGGCAGCGCCATGCAGCGCTCGCCCGCCGAGCCGAAGGCCGCGCCGCACAAGTCGCCTACCACCTGGTCAAGGTCGGCGTCGGGCATGACGATGCCGTGGTTCTTGGCCCCGCCCATCGCCTGGACCCGCTTGCCCGCGGCAACCCCGCGCGAATAGACGTATTGGGCAATGTCGGAGGAGCCGACGAAGCTCACCGCCGAAATCGCCGGGTGATCGAGGATCAGGTCGACCATTTCCTTGTCGCCGTGGATCACCTGGAAAATGCCCTCGGGCATTCCCGCTTCGAGGAACAGTTCGGCCAGACGGTTGGGAACCGAGGGATCGCGCTCGCTCGGCTTGAGGATGAAGGCGTTGCCCACGCTGGTGGCCACCGCGCCCATCCACAGCGGGATCATCGCCGGGAAGTTGAACGGGGTGATCCCCGCGCCGATCCCCAGCGGCTGGCGCAGCGAGGTCACGTCGATCCCGGGGCCGGCGCCCTGGGTGTGCTCGCCCTTGAGCACATGGGGCAGACCGCAGCAGAATTCGACCACCTCAAGCCCGCGCTGCACGTCGCCCTTGCTGTCGGCGATGACCTTGCCGTGCTCGGCGGAAAGCATGTGGGCAAGCTCGTCCATGTGCTTTTCGACCAGCGCCTTGAACTCGAACATCACCCGCGCGCGGCGCTGCGGGTTCATCGCCGCCCAGGCGGGCTGGGCGGCTTGCGCTGCGGCCACCGCGCGCTCCAGCGCATCGGCCCCGCCCAGCACCACTTCGGCCTGCTGCCCGCCGTTATTGGGGTCCATCACCTTGCCCTTGCGGGCCGCAGCGAGCCCGGCGGTGCCGCCGGAGATGAAATGATCGATCATGCGCATGGGGTGTTCCTCGCCGAGTCCTCTTCGCCGACAGCCCTGCACCCGCAAGGCAATGCAGACAAGCCGCAATTTCGCGGCTATGACCTGCATTTATGCAGGTTACCGCCTGGAGCGATCTTCAAGCCTTTCTGGCCATTGCCCGCGCCGGGCAGCTGGCGCGCGCGGCGCACGTTCTGGGGCTTGATGCCACCACCATGGGGCGGCGGCTGCGGCGGCTCGAGGCGCGGCTCGGGGCGAGCCTGTTCGAGCAGACCCGCGAGGGCCAGGTGCTGACAGAGGCGGGGGAGCGTCTGCTGGCCCAGGTCGAGGGGATGGCCGCCTCGGCCGCCGGGATTGCCGAGAGCGCGGGCAGCGCCGGGGATCTGGCCGGATCGCTGCGGATCAGCGTTCCCGAAGGGTTTGGCAGCTGGTTCCTTTCGCGCCATGTTGCCGCCTTTGCCGCCGCCCACCCGCGCCTGACGCTCGATCTGGTGGCCAATTCGGGATTGCTCAGCCTGTCGAAGCGCGAGGCCGACATCGCGGTTTCACTATCGCGCCCGCGCGCCGGGCCGGTGATCGCGCGCAAGTTGTCGGACTATGCGCTGCGGCTCTATGCCAGCCCGGTCTATTTCGCGCGCGCGGGCGCGGTCGAACGCGCGGCGGACCTGACGCGCGGGCACGATCTGGTCGGCTATATCCCCGATCTGCTCTATGATCCGGGCCTTGACTATCTGGGCGAAATCCATCCCGGGCTGGAGGTGCGGATGCGGTCCTCCTCGATCAATGCCCAGCAGCGGCTGCTGGCCGCCGGGGCGGGGATCGGCGTGCTGCCGTGCTTCATCGGCGATGCCGATCAGGCGCTGGTGCCGGTCCTGCCCGAGCGGCGGATCCTGCGCACCTTCTGGCTTGTGACCCACAAGGACACCCACCAGCTTGCCCGGGTGCGGGCCGGCAAGGACTGGCTGGCCGCGGCGGTCCAGCGCGAGCGCGAGATTCTCTTGGCGCACCAGTAACCGGCGTGCCGATTGCCGCGAACATACCCGTGCGCTAGTATCGGCGTGAGGGGAAAGCGCTGTCATGTCGGATCCCGATCCTGCCACACCATCGGCCCCGCGCGGCGGGGACTGGGTGCGGCGCCATCACCCCGTCACGCGGCTGTGGCACTGGACCAATGTTTTTGTAGTCACGGTCATGCTGATGAGCGGGCTGATGATCTTCAACGCCCATCCCCGGCTCTACTGGGGGCACTATGGCGCCAATGCCAAGGGCCATCCCGATCCCGCCTGGCTCGATCTGTCGCACATCAACAATGGCGTGCCCTTCCCCGGCGCGGTGACGATCCCGTCCACCTACAGCCTCGCCGATGCCCGGCTGTGGCATTTTGCCTTTGCCTGGGTGCTGGTCGCGGGCCTCGCGCTCTATCTGGGCTGGAGCCTGATCGGCGGGCATCTGCGCCGCGATCTCGCCCCCCGCGCCGCGGAGCTTGCGCCCGCGCACCTGTGGCATGACATCAGGCAGCACGCGCGGCTGCGTTTCCCGACCGGTGCGGCGGCGCTGCATTACAATGTGTTGCAGAAGCTGGCCTATGGCGGGGTCCTATTGATGCTTCTGCCGGGGGTGATCCTGACCGGGCTGACCATGTCGCCCGCACTCGATGCCGGCATACCCTGGCTGGTCGACCTGTTCGGCGGGCGGCAATCGGCTCGCTCGGTCCACTTCCTCTGCGCGGCGGGGCTGGTGGCGTTCTTTGTGGTTCACATCGCGATGGTGGTACTGGCCGGGCCAATCAACGAAGTGCGCTCGATGCTGACCGGCTGGTATCGCCTGCCGTCCGAACCGGAGGAGCAATCATGATCCTGTCGCGCCGCAAGCTGATCGGGATCGGCGCTGCGGGAGCCGGCGGGCTGCTGCTGGGCGGCTGCGACCGGCTCAATCAGACCGAGGGCTTCCGAGACGGACTCAAGGGCGCGACCGGGCTCAACCAACGGGTCCACCGTCTGCTGGTGGGCGATTCGCTGGCGCGCGAGTTTTCCGAGGCGGATATCTCGCCTGTGTTCAAGCCCAATGGCAGCATCGCGGTTGCCGATCCGGCCTATCGCGCGCATCTGGCCCAAGGCTTTGCCAGCTGGGCCTTGCGGATCGACGGACTGGTGCGCCAGCCACTGATGCTGCCGCTCGGTGCGCTGAAGGCCATGCCCCAGCGCAGCCAGATCACCCGCCATGACTGCGTCGAGGGATGGAGCGCTATCGGCAAGTGGCAGGGGCCGCAGCTGGGCGCGGTGCTGGCGCTGGCCGGGCTTCTGCCAGAGGCGCGCTATGCCGTGTTCCATTGTGCCGATATGCTCGAGGGCGCGCCCTATTACGAATCGATCGATCTGGTCGAGGCGTTCCACCCACAGACCATCCTCGCCTGGCGGATGAACGATGCCCCGCTAAGCGAACCTCACGGTGCCCCCCTGCGCCTCAGGGTCGAGCGCCAGCTGGGCTACAAGCAGGCCAAATATGTGATGCGGATCGAGCTGACCGCCAGTCTGGACGGCCTCTATGGCGGTAACGGCGGGCACTGGGAGGATGCGCGCGGCTATCAGTGGTATGCTGGAATCTAGCCGCTTGCAGCGAACATGGCGCACCAGTCCGAACGGCGCCCGCGCCAGGGTTCGGCCAATCCTTCGCTGACCAGCTGGGCGCCAAGGCTGCGCCCCTCGCGCCGGACAACGCGTAGCGCGCGGCCATAGCGGTCGATTGCGCGGCCCTCGATTTCCAGCGAAAAGGCCCCGGCGTTGAGCAGCGCCACCAGCCGCCGGGAGGCGCGTTCACCCAGTGCGCGCTCAGCCGGGCAAGCCGCGCCATGCGTTTCAGGTGCGTTGATATCGGCGATCCGCACCTTCTGCCCCTCAAGCCAGAAGGTATCGCCATCGACCACGCAGGTGGTGCGCGGCCCTGGCGGGCAAAGCGCGAAAGCGGCGGCGAGGGGCAGGACTTGCATCCCCGCCAGACAGACCATGCGCGGCGGCGGGGCTATCCGGGAAAGTGCCTGGTTAAGCTCCGATCCGGAGCCTTAGCGCTATCAGGCCAGACCGAGGAACAGTCCGGCCAGCGCCGCACTCATCAGGTTGGAAAGGCTGCCCGCGGCCAGAGCCTTGAGGCCAAGCCGGGCGATCACCGGGCGCTGGTTGGGCGCGAGACTGCCGGTCACCGCCATCTGGATCGCGATCGAGGAGAAGTTGGCAAAGCCGCACAGCGCGAAGGTGACCACCGCAACCGTGCGCGGCGACAGATCGGTGGCCGCGCCCAGATCGATGAAGGCGACGAATTCGTTGAGCACCACCTTGGTCCCGAACAGGCCGCCCGCGCGCATCGCCTCGGCCCAGTCGGGCGTGCCCAGCAGCCAGAACACGGGTGCGAAGACATAGCCCAGGATCGCCTGGAACGAGAGATCGGGCAGGCCGAACCAGCCGCCGATCCCGCCCAGGATGCCGTTGGCGAGCGCCACCAGCGCAACAAAGGCCAGCACCATCGCCCCCACCGCCACGGCAAGGCGCACCCCGGTCTGCGCGCCCTGCGCAGCGGCCATGATGACATTGGCGGGGCGTTCGTCCTCCAGCCCGTGAACCTGCACCTCGTCGTGTTCGGGCGGCACTTCGCCCTTGGGATCGGGCATGATGATCTTGGCCATCAGGATCCCGCCCGGCGCCGACATGAAGGCCGCTGCCACCAGATAGTCGATCCGGATGCCCATGCTGGCATAGGCCGCAAGGATCGTGCCCGCGACCCCGGCCATGCCCACGCTCATCAGGCAGAACAGCTGCGAAGGGGTCAGCGCCTCAAGGTAGGGGCGCACCACCAGCGGGCTTTCCGACTGGCCGACGAAGATGTTCGAGGCGGCGGAAAGGCTCTCCACCTTGGTGATGCCGGTGATCTTTTCCAGTCCGCCGCCGATCCATTTGATCACCTGCTGCATGATGCCAAGGTAATAGAGGATCGAGATCAGCGCAGCGAAGAACACGATCACCGGCAATGCCTGGATCGCGAAGTTCTGCCCCAGCTTGTCCGAGGCGAGATCGCCGAACAGGAAGGTCGTGCCCTTGCCGGCATAGCCCAGCAGCGCCGAGACCCCGTCGGAAATCCCCTTGAGCGCCTGGTTGCCCCAGGGGGTATAGAGCACCAGCGCGGCAAACCCGGCCTGCAAGGCGAAGGCGGCGCCCACTACCCGCAGGCGGATCGCCTTGCGATCGGAGGAAAGCGCGAAGGCGATGAGCAGGATCAGCGCCATGCCGATCAGGCTGTTGATGACATGCATGGTGCCGGTCCCCCAAAACTGTTTCGCGGGCGAGAGGTAACGCCTTCGTCTGCACAGTCAAATTCGCATCGCCACTTCCCCACCGCCGCCAGCGCCGCTAAGCCTGCGCCATGCAAGACCAGACCCCCACGATCCCGCGCTCGCTGTTCGTCTATTCGCTGCTCTATGGCGGGCTTTGCGTGCTTGCCGGGGTGATGGGGACCAAGCTAGCCTCGCTCGGGCACTGGCCGGTGCTGGGCGATCTGGCGGTGGAAAGCGGGATCTTCGCCTTCCTGTTTCTGGTTATCATTTCCAGCGCGGTGGCCGAACTGTTCGGGCAGGGCATGGCCAACCGGCTGGTGCGCTTCGGTTTCGTGCCGCTGATCGTTTCGATGGTGATGCTTTCGATCGTGATCCACGCAGTGCCCCCTGCCTCGTTCTGGACTGATCAGGATGCCTTCGCACGGCTTCTCGGTCAGGGTGTGCGGATGCAGTTCGCCGGGCTGATTTCCTACGGCACCTCGCAAACGCTCAACGTCTATCTGTTCAGCCGGATCGCGGGCGGCCAGGGCAAGGCGCTGGTGCTGCGGGCCTGGATCGCCAGTCTGCTTTCGCAGATCGTCGATACTGTGCTGTTCATCACCATCAGCTTCTATGGTCAGGACATGCCGCTGGGCCAGATCATGGAAGGCCAGATCATTTCCAAGCTGGTGCTCTCCACCATCATGGTCCCGCCGCTGATCGTGGTCTTTGTCAGACTGGGCCGTTGGCTCGATGCCAGGGACGCCTAAAAAGGCTTCATTTCGCGGCCAAGGGGAGTAAAGGCGCGGGCCATGACCGATGCTCACGATCCCGCGCAGAACAAGGCCATGCTGGCCAAGGCCGAAACGCTGGTCGAGGCGCTGCCCTATCTCCAGCGCTACGCCGGGCAGACCTTCGTGGTCAAATACGGCGGCCATGCGATGGGCGATCCCGATCTGGCGCACGATTTCGCCGAGGACGTGGTGCTGCTCAAGGCGGTCGGGATCAACCCGGTGGTTGTCCACGGCGGCGGGCCGCAGATCGGTGCGATGCTGGGGAAGCTGGGGGTGGAAAGCCGCTTCGTCGATGGCCTGCGGGTGACCGACAAGGCCACCGCCGAAGTCGCCGAAATGGTTCTTTCCGGCGCGATCAACAAGGAAATCGTCCGCTGGATCGCCGGGGCCGGGGGCAAGGCGATCGGCATTTCGGGCAAGGACGGCGGGCTGGTGACGGCGCGCAAGTTGCAGCGCACCACCCGCGATCCGGGCAGCAACATCGAACAGGCGGTCGATCTGGGCTTCGTGGGCGAGCCGCGCGCGGTCGATACCAAGGTGATCAAGACCATTTCCGATGCCGGGATGATCCCGGTGATCGCCCCGATTGCGGTGGGCGAGGATGGCGAGACCTACAACATCAACGCCGATACCATGGCAGGCGCAATCGCCGCCGCGCTGGGCGCGGCGCGGCTGTTCCTGCTGACCGATGTCGCCGGGGTGCTCGACAAGGGCGGCAAGCTGCTGACCGATCTCAAGCCCCGCGATATCGCTGCCCTCCAGGCCGACGGCACGATCAGCGGGGGCATGATCCCCAAGCTCGAAACCTGCATCCACGCGGTCGAGGCCGGGTGCGAGGCGGCGGTGGTGCTCGATGGGCGGGTGCCCCACGCGATGCTGCTTGAAATCTTCACTTCGCGCGGCGCGGGCACACTGATCCGGGCATGATGCGGCACGCTCCTCTCGCCGTGCCCTTGCTGCTGGCGGCATGCGGGCAGAGCGGCGAGGAAGCGGCCCAGCCCACCGCCGCACCTTCCTTGTCGGCTACCGCAGCGCCCTCTGCTGCGGCAGTGCCGGAACCGCTCGATTCGCGCGATCCGCGCAAGGTGTTGGCGGCCTGGGCCCAAGCCGTGTCGCTGGGGCAGTGGGACGCGGCCTATCTCTATTGGGGCGAACGCGGCGAAGCGAGCGGGATGAACCTCGCCCAGTTCCGCGCACGCTGGGGCAAGCTTGGCACGCCCGAGCTTGAGCTGCGCGAAGGCCAGGCCGAGGGCGCGGCCGGTTCACTTTATTACACCGCACCGGTGACGATCATCGCCGGTCCGCGCCGGATCGAAGGCGAGGTGGTGCTCAAGCGGGTCAACGATGTGCCCGGTGCCAGCGCCGAACAGCTGCGTTGGCATATCGAAAGCACCAGCTTCGATTTCTAGGGATTGCTCACGCGGTTAGCCGAACGGCGGTTGCGAGGCGGCAAGGGCGTGGCTATCAGCGGCGCTTCACGCCAATCGCAACAAGGAATTGACCTGTGGCGCTCTACACCCTGGTGGACATCGTCGGATACCTGATCTCGATCATCGTCATGCTGGTGATCGTCCAGTTCGTGCTGGCGCTGCTGTTGCAGTTCAACGTTATCAATCCGCGCAACAACTTCGTCGCTGCCTGCTGGCAGGCGATCAACGCGCTGCTCGATCCGCTGCTCTCTCCGGTGCGCCGGATCATGCCCGATACCGGCGCGATCGACTTCTCGCCGATGGTGTTGATCATCGGGCTGACCATCGTGCAGAAGATTCTCTACGGAATGGCCATGGCGAGCATGCAATGAGCGCTGAGATCATCGACGGAAAGGCATTTGCAGCGGATCTGCGGGCCCGCGTGGCTGACTATGCAGCCACCTTTGCGCAAGCGGCGGGACGCAAGGCGGGCCTCGCCGTGGTGCTGGTGGGCGAGGACCCGGCGAGCAAGGTCTATGTTGCTTCCAAGGGGCGGGCAACGATCGAATGCGGCATGGCCAGTTTCGAGCACAAGCTGCCCGCCGATACCGCGCAGGAGGCGCTGATCGCGCTGATCGACCAGCTCAACGCCGATCCGCTGGTGGACGGGATCCTGGTCCAGCTGCCGCTGCCCGGCCATCTGGACGAACAGGCCGTGGTCGCGCGGATCGATCCCGACAAGGACGTTGACGGGCTGACCCCGATCAGCACCGGGCGGCTCGCGCTCGGCCAGCCGGGGCTGGTGCCTTGCACGCCGCTGGGCAGCCTGATGCTGCTCAAGGACCGGCTCGGCAGCCTTTCGGGGCTCGATGCCGTGGTGATCGGTCGTTCGATCCTGGTCGGCAAACCGATGGCGCAGTTGCTGCTGGCCGAGAACTGCACTGTCACCATTGCACACAGCCGTACTCGCGACCTGCCTGCTGTGGTGCGCCGCGCCGATATCGTGGTGGCGGCGGTGGGCCGACCCGAGATGATCAAGGGCAGCTGGCTCAAGCCCGGCTGCACGGTAATCGATGTCGGGATCAACCGTCTGCCCCCCGAAGACGGCCAGACCAAGGGGCGGCTGGTGGGCGATGTCGATTTTGCCGAAGCGGTCCAGGTTGCGGCGGCGGTTACCCCGGTGCCGGGCGGAGTGGGGCCGATGACCATCGCGGTTTTGCTGCGCAACACGGTTGTCGCGGCGCATTGCAACGCAGGGGTGGCGCTCGCCGCAGGGGCGCTGTAAACCCGCGCACATGAAGCGCCTTGCTGCCACGCTCGCCCTTGTTGCCCTTGCCGGACCCGCCTTCGCGCGGGAACGCGCTCCGCAGAGCAATTATGCCAACCCCAGCGCGGTGATCGCGGCCGAGATCGCCTTTGCCCAGCTGGCCCAGGACAAGGGGCAATGGACCGCCTTTCGCGCCACCGCCACGCGCGATGCGGTGATGTTCGCGCCGCAGATGGTCTATGCGCAGGAATTTCTGGGCGGCAAGGCCGATCCGGCCAAATCGGTCACCTGGCAGCCGCATCAGGTCTGGTCGAGCTGCGATGGCTCGATCGGGGTTACCCGCGGTGCCTGGCAGCGCGGCGAATTGACCGGGTTCTTCACCACCATCTGGCAACGCCAGAAGGACGGCGCCTACAAGTGGATCATGGATCAGGGCGATGAGCTGCCGATGGCGCTCGATCCGCCGGAAATGATCGTGGCAAAGGTTGCCGATTGCCCCAAGGGGCCGCGCGGAAAACCGGGCAAGCTGCCCAAACTGCCCAAGAAGCTCCCCCCGCTCGATAGCGGGCATGCGGTCGGCCAGTCGCTGGACGGGACGCTGAACTGGGAAGTCACCGTCCAGCCCGACGGTGCGCGCAATCTCTCGGTCTCGATGGTTATCGGCGGGGCGATGACCCCGGTCCAGGTGGTCGAATTCGCCGCGCCACCGGCCAGATAGGTTTTCGCCCGCAGTGCTCGACCTGTTTCTTTCCGCTTTCGTCACCCTGTTCGTGGTGATCGACCCGCCCGGCTGCGCCCCGATCTATGCCGGGCTGGTCAAGGGCGCCAGCGCGCGCCATGCTACCGCGATGGCGCTGCGCGCCTGCGTGATCGCCACCCTGATCCTCGTCACCTTTGCGCTGTTTGGCGAGAACCTGCTGGGCGCGCTGCATATCGAGCTCAATTCGTTCCGTCTGGCCGGCGGGATCATGCTGTTCGTGATCGCGCTCGACATGGTGTTCGAAAAGCGCACCCAGCGCCGCGAGGAACGCGCTGAAAAGGTCCGCGACGAGCATGTTGAGGACGTGTCGGTCTTTCCCATGGCCATGCCGATGATCGCCGGACCGGGATCGATCGCCACGATGATGCTGCTCACCGCGCGCGCCCACGGCACCGAGCAGACGCTGATGATCCTCGCCGCGCTTGGCGCCGTGATGGTGCTGACCTTCGCCGCGCTCGCTGCCGCCGGGCCGCTGATGCGGCTGATGGGCACCCGAGTCGAGGCGGTGATTACCCGCCTTCTGGGGGTGCTGCTCGCGGCGCTGGCCGCGCAGTATGTGATAGACGGGGTGAAGGCCGTGCTTACTGCAGTGTAACCCGGTCCTCGTCGCTGTCGCGGCGGCCGAAGAACTGCATCAGCTGGACCAGCAATTCGCAGCGTTCGTTGATCGAACCCGCCTCGAGCAGGGCCTGCTTGGCGGCGATGTCGAACGGCACGATCTGGCTGGTGCCATCGATCAGCGATTGATCGTCAAGCCGGGTCACCGCCTCCCAATCGACATTGTAGCCTTGCGAATCCGCAAAGCGCTTGGCCTCGCGCTCAAACCCGGCGCGTTCGACCGGGGAGAGCGCGGGATAATCCTCTTCCCCCAGCAGTTCGGCCTCGATCTGGCGAAACGGCGTGACTGCGTCGAGCTCACGCGTCAGACGGAAGCGCGCTTCGCCCTCGAGGATCAGATTGAAACGCCCGTCATCGAGCGCCTCGACCTCGCCGATCTTGCCCAGGCAACCAACGCTGAACAGCGGCGCGCCCTCCTCGGCGCGCTGCGGCTGGATCATCCCGATCCGCCGGTCGCGGGCCAGCGCATCCTTGACCAGCGAGCGGTAGCGCGGCTCGAAAACGTGCAGCGGCAGCTGCATTCCGGGAAACAGGATCGCGCCGGGCAGGGGGAAGATCGAGATTCGCATCGTGCCGGTTCGGACTTAGCCGAACAGCAGCAGCGAAAGCCGCCGGCGCTGCGCCGCGACCCACGGATCCTCCAGCCCCACCGCCTCGAAGATCTGGAGCAGCCGCGCCTTGGCCGCGCCCTCGTTCCATTCGCGGTCGGCGCCGATCATGGCCAGCAGCGCATCGGCCGCCGCATCGCGCTCACCCGCAGCAAAGGCCGCCTCGGCATAGGCCAGGCGCGCCGCCATGTCGGCGGGATCGGCCTCGGCGGCGGTCTTGAGTGCGGCCAGCTCGCCCTCCTCAGGCCGGTTCTTCGCCAGCTCGAGCGCGGCGCGGGCGCGGGCCAGCTCCGCATCGGCGGCAAGCTCGGGGGAGAGCGCGGCCAGCACGGCCTCGGCCTGTTCCATTTCGCCGGCGGCCAACAGGGCGCGGATCAGCCCGGCCTGCGCGGCGGGGTGATCGGGCGCGATCTCGGCGATTTGGGCAAAGATGCCCACGGCGCGCGGACCATCGCCCTGGGCCAGCACCTCTTCGCCCATCGCCAGCAGCGGGGCGATGTCTTCCTGCGGCGCGCCACCGGGCTTGACCGGCAGCTTGGCCAGCAACTGATCAAGCATGGCGGTGAGCTGGGATTCGCTGCGCGCATTGGTCAGATCGGCGATCGGCTGGCCCTGGAAGATCGCATAGACCGTGGGGATCGAGCGCACCTGAAACTGCGCGGCGATGAACTGTTCCTCATCGACATTGACCTTGGCCAGAACCACGCCCTTGTCGGCATAGTCGGCCGCAACCTTCTCGAGCAGCGGGGCCAGCGCCTTGCACGGCCCGCACCATTCGGCCCAGAAATCGAGGATCACCAGGCTGGCCATCGAAGGTTCGACCACGTTCTTGCGGAACCGGTCGACCGCCTTTTGCTCGTCGAGATTGAGGCCCATGCTTGCCAAGGGAAAACTCCGTGCGTGTCTGTCTGGTCTGAAGCGCCAATGTGGGCCTTTGTGCCGGTTTGTGAAGGGATAAAGCGCTCGCGCCGCGCAAAGCCAAATTTCCCCTTGGCAAGCATGGGGGGCGATGCTAACGGCGCGCCTCCACCCCGGCCCGGTGCCATTTGCACAAGGGCCGCGAACGTTCGAGCGGGCGTAGCTCAGGGGTAGAGCACAACCTTGCCAAGGTTGGGGTCGAGGGTTCGAATCCCTTCGCCCGCTCCAGTTTTCCTTGATAAATCAATATCTTTGAAAGCTGCGCCGCTGGCGTGAGGAACTCGTTGCAGCTTTGGTCAACACCTGGTCAACACGGGCATCATGCGTGTTGACCGCGTGGATCACCGCCCATTCAATCAAATTGAGCTGTTTTGACCGGCAGCAGGCTTGAGGGGGAATGTCTTCCCCTACCGCCGAGTCCTGCCTGTCTCGGCGGACCCCTTCTGCGGGGATACCCCGCAACGCCCCAGATCTGAGCGGGGCTGTTGTCGCGCTCTGTCCCGCAGGCCACCGACCTGCTCCTGAGGGCGCGGTGTTTCACAAGAAGGCCCCGCGCGCACTCTGAATCGGCGATCATGGATTCATGTGCAGACGCTGAAAGCCGACAGCCCCCGCCTTTCCGTCTGCACAGGCATGTCGATGAATCTCGCCTTCCTTCAGGGTGCGATTCCAGTTTGTTGCGATCTCGTTTGCCGCTCGCGCGCCAACCGACATGCATGATAGCGTCGATGTAGGTTTGACCGACCCAAGCAATGCGACCCAAAATCCGATTTGGCTTCTAACCCCGGACCGCTCGGTCATCGGCCTGGTCACAACCGGATGCGGGGTCACAGCTTGTCGCGCAGCCGCATTCGGACTGCGCTTTGGTTCGCCATCGCGCCACGAGCCAGTACGCAGCCATTCCCAGCGCGGCGATCGCAATTACCCCGCAGACGACGCTGTCGAGCGACAGTTCCGCGAAACAAGCAGCCAGGCCCGTTCCCGCAAGGAGCGGGATCAATAAGGGTGTGCAGCACGCGGCACAGGCGATGGCCAGGCCTGCGATGGGAAGCTTCGATTTCATCTGGCGGTCCTTCGTCCAGCAGCGATTCGCCACTTTCTACAAGTTCAAGTAGCTTGAAGAGCAAGCGGCATTGTGTGATGGATTGACACATGCCCATGTCCATCAGTGAAGCCGCCCGCGCTGCAGGCTGCTCCGCGCCCACGATCCGTTTCTACGAAACGATTGCGCTGATCCCGCCAGCCGTCCGGACGGGCGGTGGCAGGCGCACCTATGGCTGGCCCGACGTGAAGCGCCTGCAATTCATCCGCCGGGCGCGAGACTTCGGGATGTCGATCGACCAGATCCGCGAATTGCTCACGTCGCCGCTCGACGATGCGGGCAGCTGCGCAAAGGCGCGCGAGATCGTCCGGCGCCGGATCGATGAGGTGCGCGAACGGCGACTGGAGCTGGCGCGGCTCGAGGCTTCGCTCGACGCGATGGCGCAGCGCTGCGATGCGAGTTGCGGCCAGTCCGCCGCGATGCCCTGCACGATATTCGAAGACATAACGGACTTAGCACTATGAAGCTCTGGGCACTCTACGCGGCCGCAGCCTTCTGCGAGATCGCCGGATGCTTTGCATTCTGGGCGTGGCTCCGGAACGGCAAGCCTGCATCGGTCGCCATCCCCGGCGTGATCGCGCTTATCACCTTTGCCTGGCTGCTAACGCGCGTGGACGTCGCTTATGCCGGTAGGGCTTATGCAGCCTATGGCGGGATTTACATTGTCGCGTCGCTGATCTGGCTCAGCTTGGTCGAGGGACAACGACCGACGGGGACGGATATCGTCGGTGCTCTGATCTGCCTCGCGGGTGTGGCGGTCATTCTTGCCGGATCAGGTGCCTTTTCACCCAAGGCATAGCCGCCGCCGAGCGACGTTCAGATCCGGTCTCTGTACCACGCCCGCCGACATGGGATCAGCCCGTGACGATCATCTGCATGGCGACGATGAGGAGAAGCGCAGTCACGAGCCGGCGGAACCATATGACGGGCAATGGCGCTCTCCATTCTGTAGCACGAGTTTGTCAGGTGATCCGGGCTGAGCCCGGTTTAGAGGGAAAGGAGGGCTTCGCCTTTGTGACGGGTGAGGGCCGAGAGAGAGGCTCCCGGCTGCCCGTCATGGAGAAATACCATGGCAAGTTCCATTCCCAAGCTCCGCCTGAGCAGTTCGCGCGACATCCCGTTCGACAAGCTGGTGCTGAGCCAGTCCAATGTCCGGCGTGTGAAGTGCGGCGTCTCGATCGGCGAATTGGCCGACGACATCGTCCGCCGCACGCTTCTGCAAAGCCTCAATGTCCGGCCCATGCTCGATGCCGATGGCCAGGACACCGGCAAGTTCGAGGTGCCTGCTGGCGGTCGGCGCTTCCGTGCGCTCGAATTGCTGGTGAAGACCAAACGGATGGCGAAGACCCAGCCGGTGCCCTGCGTGGTGCGCGAGGGCGGCAGCGCCGAGGAGGACTCGCTGGCGGAGAATGTCATGCGCGAGGCGCTGCATCCGCTCGATCAGTTCCGGGCGTTCAAGGCGCTGCGCGAGCAGGGAACCTCGGAAGAGGAAATCGCCGCGCGCTTCTTTGTCACGCCCAGCATCGTCAAGCAGCGCCTGCGGCTCGCATCCGTCTCCGAAACCCTGCTCGAGATCTATGCCGAGGACGGCATGACGCTCGACCAGTTGATGGCGTTCAGCGTCTCGTCCGACCATGCCCGTCAGGAACAGGTCTGGGCCGACGTTGCACAGTCCTATTCCAACCAGCCTTACAATATCCGCCGCCTGCTGACCGACCAGGCCGTTCCGGTGAGCGATCGCCGTGCACAGTTCGTCGGGATCGCGGCCTATGAGGAAGCGGGCGGTACGATCATGCGCGACCTGTTCACGGTCGACCAGGGTGGCTGGATGCAGGATGTTGCCCTGCTGGACCGACTCGTCAGCGAAAACCTGTCCGAGGCAGCGCACGAGATCGCCAAGGAAGGCTGGAAGTGGATCGAGGCCGCTGCCGATCTGCCCTATGGCCATGAATACGGTCATCGCCGGATAACCGGCACCACCCAACCGCTGAGCGAAGCCGAACAGGCGGCTTGTGACGTGCTCATGGCCGAGTTCGACCAGCTGACCGACGAATATGACGGCGACGACGATCTGCCCGAGGAAGTCGATGCCAGGCTGGGTGAACTGGAAACGGCCATCGACGGTTACGTTCACCGCCCTGCAGTCTATGACCCGCAGGAAATGGCGCGCGCCGGTGTGTTCATTTCGCTGGCGGGTAATGGGGTGCTGCGGATCGATCGGGGCTACGTCCGGGCCGAAGACGAGCCGATCGTCGATGCCGAAACCGGCGAAGTGGCTGATGATGCCGGTGCAATCGGACCGCAGCAGCCGAGCGTGACGATTGGCGGGCAGGCAGCAACTGCCGAGCCGGTCGAAGAAGAGGACGATGTCATCCGCCCGCTTCCCGAACGGTTGGTGACCGAACTGACCGCGGAACGCACGGTGGCGCTGCGCAATGCGCTCGCCGAAGCCCCGGATGCTGCCTTCATCGCGCTACTCCATGCGCTGTGCCGTTCGGTCTTCACGCCCCATGCCACATCGGGTTGCGTCGAGATTTCTGTGCGGCACGCCTTTCTCGGTAACGTGGCGCCCAATCTGGGCGATACTGTCTGGGCGCAGGCGATCCAGCAGCGGCATCAGGCCTGGGGCGATGTCCTGCCCGATGATCCGGGTCAGCTCTGGGATGTGCTGACGGAGATGGATGCTGGCGAACAGATGCGGCTGCTGGCGCATTGCACCGCACTCAGCATCAATGCGCTCTACGAACCGGCGAACCGCTACAACCAGGGCCATGTCTCGGCGCATGGCGTGAGTAAACGGATCGCTTCTGCCGATCATATCGCCCGGACCATCGGCCTCGATATGGCGCGAGCAGGGTGGCAGCCGACCGTCGCCAACTACCTTGGCCGCGTCACCAAGCCACGCATTCTCGATGCGGTGCGCGAAGGACGTGGCGAAGAGATGGTTGGTCTGATCGACCATCTGAAAAAGGGTGACATGGCGAAGGAGGCCGAGCGTTTGCTCGATGGCAGTGGCTGGCTGCCCGAACCGTTGAGGCTCGTCCCCACCGATGGAGGTGCCGAACAGACGTCCGAGGATCGCCCTACAGAGTATCTTCCTGCGTTCCTCACTGGCGATGCCGACGACGAACTGGTCGATGAAGAACTTGACCCTGAGCATTTCGCCATCGCAGCCGAATGACCTGCACGGAGCCGGGGCAGGCTTCGGCCGCCTCGGCAGGTCACAATCCTTCAATCCAATTCCCGCCCTCGGCCCACCAGCCGGGGGCGATTTCATTTCTAGGAGCCAGTCATGGCCAATTATTACACACCCACCGCCGTCCAGCAGCCGATTCCTGCCACCGATCTTACGAGCCTTGAACGCCTCTTGCTCGCTAATATCTTCGACATGCAAATCGATGATGACGCCCTCTACTTCAGCAGCGACGAAGGAGCGTCCGACATGCTCTATCTCGATGCTGAGCAGTTGCGTCCCTGCCTTGACGATCCTGCGGTTGAGGGCACGACCGCCTGGAAACAGATTGTCGACCAATATGGCGGGGCCATTCTCGGCGACGATGAAATCGAGATCGATGCCTCTGGAGGCTGGTGGGAAGCCGTCCTTCAGGATGTCGTGCGCCGTTCCGATACGCTCGACCACCTGTCGGTGATCTCCTCGTTCACTTGCGACAAACTGCGCCCCGACAGCCTGGGCGGCATGGCGATCCTGATCACTGCCGACCAGATTCGGGGCCAATCGACCCATGATCTGATGGCGCAGTTCATCGCAGAGGCTGTCGCAGCGGGCGAGATGCAGCCCATCTGACCGCCCTGCCATTACAGGATTCTAATGTCACTCGCCCGGCCATCGCGCCGGGCTTTTGCGTTTTCACGGGAGTAAATCATGTCTGCACTACATATTTTCGAGCACGCGCCACTGGGTGCGTTGATCCACTTCTCGGACGGCACGCCTCGACCGCCTGCGCGGTTCAATCGCAAGGTCTCCGCCTGGGAGAACTATAACGGATCGGGCAGGTTGACCGCGAAGCAACCGCGGCGGCTCATCGGCAATCATTGGATGCCGGCGGGATTTCAGCTGCATCTGGGTAACTACGGCAGCGGAGGCGTGACGATCCTTACCGTCACCCGCCACTACCAGCTTACGAGTCCGCTCACCTTCGAAATCATTGAAGTGCCGCAAGCCGGCATGGTGCGGGTGCTGACTGAGTGGAACGACACCGTCGAATCGAGGCACCTCGCCGCCAATATGGTGGCTGCCGAGGCCTGGGCAGCGGAGCATCGCTATTCCGGTATGCGCTTCGAGGTCGTCGAAGCCGGCGAGGCCGATCGCTTCCTCGAACTGCGGAGGGCAGCATGAGCAGCGCACTCACGATCCCCGCCCAATTCGCGCGAACCGCCGAAGGCCATCTCGCCGCACAGGTCGATGATCTGGGCTGGCTTGCCATCCCGGTGGCCAATGGCCTGCGCATGGCGAGCGCATGGCGCCTCAGCAAGCCGATCGACACATGGGTGATGACTGATTTCCATGGTGCCGACGGGTTCGTCGCCGACGAGACAGCATTCCGTGCCCATGTCGAGGATGTGGCGCAGCACAAGCGCGAATTGGCTGCGCTGCCTCGCCCTGAAACGGGAATGCGGGTCGGAACACCATGGGGAACGTCGCAGCAAAGTTACCGCTATGCTGACGGGATTCTCTGCCATTCGACGGCGGGCCACGGCGGCTTCTTTCTCAGCACGGAGCGTAACGCACTGGTCGATGCCCAGTGGCGGAACGCGGATGGCTGGTACGAGGAGGACGCCGAATGGGCCAAGGTCGCCTTTACCTTTCCCGATCGCTTCACCACCCGCGAGCGGCGATGTGCCGCTGAAACGCTGCGCCATGACTATCCCGATGTCTGGGAGCAGATGCACGGTGTGACCCTGGCGCCGGGCGAATCCCGGGTGAAGGACGAACGGCAGTTTCGCGCGGATCATGCCGCCGATTGGGTCGTCGTTGCTGCGATCCGCTCGGACCGTCACCCCGGCTTCGTCGAATGCGTAGCCAAGATCGGTGGCAACCGGGCGCTCGCGGAGGAACGCCTTTATCTGGTGCCCGGCGGCGAATATCACGTCGGGCGCTTCGGCTTCGTGATCGACGAAGGCAGTCACCTACGGCTCGATCGTCGGGCGGCCTGAACAACCATCCCGCCATCTCCTGAATGCCCGCCACTGCTGGTCAGTGGCGGGCATTTTCATTGCGCCGATCCGCGTCCGCGCTGCGAACGCGGCGAGAGCAAGAGGTGTGCCCGGGAAGGGCGAGCCTGCGGCGGTGAGAGAGAGCCGCGCGGGTTTCCGCTTCCTGCTCTCCCGGAGTCTTTCCATGACCACTTCTGCATCCCCGTCGCCTGCGCTCGCCGTAGCGACCGTTCCTGCCGCCGCCGACGCAATCATCGCTGCTGCCGGCCTGATCCTTCCCCAGCTTGAGCGCGGTGTTGCCATCGATGCTGCCTCGTTGCGGTCCGCGATGGAATCCGCCTTCGGCGGTTCGGACGCCGAGGGGCGCTGGGACTGGAAGACCGCCTATGAGGCCTGCGAGGTCGCGCAGATCCTGTTCCTGCGCAAGTTCGGACCAGCGCTCGCCCGCCATTCGGCGAATCCGGCGACGTTGTTGGCAATGATCGAGAAGATCACTCGATTGTTCCCCACGCATACCCGCCGCTCGCAGAGCGGTCAGGCTCTCCAGCAGTTCAGCACGCCGGTCGGCCTCGGCACGGTCGCTGCCGTTGCCGCCGCCATCACGCCTGCCGATGTGGTGCTCGAACCCTCAGCGGGAACAGGGCTCTTGGCGATCCACGCGGAACGGGCCGGTGCATCGCTGGTGCTCAACGAATTCGCCGACACGCGCGCCGAGCTGCTCGAACGCCTGTTCGCAGGGGTGGCAGTCACGCGGCACGACGCGGCGCAGATCGATGATTATCTCGCCGCTGCCATTCGTCCCAGCGTCGTACTGATGAACCCGCCGTTCTCCGCGATGGCCCATGTCGATCATACGATGAAGGATGCGGCACTTCGCCATCTGTCATCGGCGTTGGCCCGGCTCGTCGAGGGTGGCCGCCTCGTCGCCATCACCGGTGCAGGTTTCGGCCCGGAGATGCCCGCCTGGCGCGATGCGTTCATCAAGCTGCAGGAGCGCGGCCGCGTGGTGTTCAGCGCCGCCATCGACGGCCGGGCCTATACTAAGCACGGCACCTCGGTTGCGACCCGACTGACCGTGATCGACCGCATTCCCGCAAACGATCCAACCCTGTTTCCGGCATCACCCGGCACAGCGCCGGATACGGCCAAGCTGCTCGCTTGGGTC
Source organism: Novosphingobium sp. (assembly GCA_024236215.1). Taxonomy (GTDB): domain Bacteria; phylum Pseudomonadota; class Alphaproteobacteria; order Sphingomonadales; family Sphingomonadaceae; genus Novosphingobium. The sequence goes on along the minus strand of JACKKX010000001.1, from coordinate 873,311 downwards.
ACGGAGCATGTCTCACCACACCTCGAAGTGTCCGGCGCAACCTGTGGCGGCGCGTCAATATCGAGCATCCGGCAGTTGCCTAAAAAAGAGGCACCCGCAGAAAGCCCGCGTCCTTCGATGTCGGCACGGATCAACACGCCGACCGAGGCTCACGAACTCGGCTATACGGTCAAGGATTGGGCGCCGGAGCAGGCCGACAAGCTAACCGATGCGATCTATGAGCCATATTCGCTCCAGTCTCTCAGCATCATAGGTGCGCATTCCCATCCGACCGCGCTGGTGCAATCGGCCGCGATGGCCTCGGTCGCGCCGCCCAAGCCGAGCTATCGTCCGCACCTGCCGACATCGGTTGTCAGCGAGGCGATGCTGTCCGATGCCCAACTGGAATCAGTGATCTATGCCGGTGAAGCGCATTCCGGCTTTCTGTCGGGCGCATGGGCCGTCGATGCGACATGGGACGGGATCGAGGCTGCGCCCGACGATGCCGAAGCCGCCGTCCAGTTCCGGCGAGGCTGGTTCCTGGGCGATGGCACCGGAGCAGGCAAAGGCCGACAGGTCGCTGGCATCATCCTCGACAACTGGCTCAAAGGCCGCCGACGCGCCGTGTGGATCTCGGTGTCGGACCGACTGCTCGAAGATGCACAGCGCGATTGGGCAGCCCTGGGCCAGGAACGCTTGCTGGTCACACCGCTGTCGCGCTTCAAGCAGGGCAGCTCGATCAAGCTGGGGGAGGGCATCCTGTTCACCACCTATGCGACGCTGCGCTCGCAGGATCGGGGGGATAAGGTCAGCCGTGTTCAGCAGATTGTCGACTGGTTGGGGGCTGATTTCGATGGGCTGATCGTGTTCGACGAAGCCCATGCCATGGCAAACGCGGCGGGTGGCAAAGGCGGCCGGGGCGAGCAGGCGCCGTCTCAGCAGGGCCGTGCAGGCCTCCGATTGCAGCACGCGCTTCCCGGTGCCCGCGTGGTCTATGTCTCGGCGACTGGCGCGACCACGGTGCAGAATCTCGCCTATGCCCAGCGGCTCGGCCTGTGGGGCGGCGAGGATTTCCCGTTTGCCACCCGGACCGAATTCATCGCGGCGATCGAGGACGGCGGCGTGGCGGCGATGGAAGTGCTCGCCCGCGACCTGAAGGCGCTCGGCCTCTATGCGGCACGCTCGCTGTCATTCGACGGCGTCGAGTATGAAATGGTCGAACATGCCCTGACCGACGAGCAGACCCGCATCTACAATGCCTATGCCGCCGCATTCCAGGTTATCCATTGCAATCTCGACGAGGCGCTCGGGCTCACCAACGGCAACCTCAACTCCCAGGCCAAGTCTGCCGCGCGTTCGGCCTTCGAGAGCGCCAAGCAGCGTTTCTTCAACCACCTGATCACCGCGATGCAGACGCCGACACTGATCGCCAGGGTCGATGCGGATCTGGCGGCGGGCCATGCCGCCGTCATCCAGATCGTCTCGACTGGCGAAGCACTGATGGAGAGGCGCCTAGCTGACATTCCGACCGATGAGTGGGACGATATCCAGGTCGACATCACCCCGCGGGAATATATCTAATGTTGAGCTCAACATTACACGTATTCTTTGCAGTCGCAGTTTATGTCGAGCGCGGCGGCAGGAGGCGCAGGTTTCCTTCGGTTTTCCATGATTTCACTCCAGATAATTACGGTTCCCTCGACCTGAACAAGTCGAAGGAACCACCATGAGAACAAGATCATCAGAGCTGTTTTGTCCGGCACAGCTCCGGATCGAAGATCCGCCGAGCTCAGATGCCCTATTCAACGCCTTCCTCTCCTCTCTGTGGGTCAAGGAGGAAGCGGCCTGTTCGATCCTGTACAGTGCAGCGATCCGTCATTTCCTGCATTGGCTGGATGTGCATGCCATCCCGGTCAGTACGCTCGGCGATCAAGTCGTCCGACGGTTCGAGAAGCACCGTTGTCGGTGCCACGGATACTCGGCTCAGCAAGCCGCCTATAAGACTGATCAGGCTGCGCGGGTCCGGCGCTTTGTCCGGTTCCTCGAAGATCAAGGGTATATCGAAGTCGACGATGGGATCGACGATCTCCCCCGTCACCTCACCGACTACTCCGATGCAATCGACAGCCTGCAACTCGCCCCTGGAGTGGCACAGGGCTACCGGTCGGAAGCCGAGCATATTGTGGCTTGGCTTCGCATCAAGCGGCAGTCGTGGGCCGATGTCGATGACGCGATCCTCGACCAGTACGCGGCGCATGGTTGCCGCTGTCCGGTCTGGCGCAAGCGGGGCAAGCTCGTCGCCTCGGGCGCGAAGCGGCGGCGGCGTGGCGCTCGGCACTTCGTCGAGTTCTTGCGCGGCCGGGGTGTCATCCCTTCAGTCGAACCGGTGTCGGATGACGACCCGCACATGGCGGCATATCTGGCATGGCTCAAGCAACACCGCGGCGCGACCGATGAGACGATCCGGCGCTACCGGGCCGATATCAGGCGGCTCATGCCTATGCTCGGCGACCCTTCACAATGGGATGCAGCCGTCCTCAGGCGTGCGTTTCAACAACGAAGCAAGGAGACGCCGGGTTCTGCATCACTGCTCGTCACGATAATGAGGAGCTATATTCGGTTCCTGGTCGTGCAGGGTGTTTGCCGTCCAGCTTTGTTGCACGCGATCCCATCAGTGCAACGCTACCGTCTTTCGACGCTGCCCCGGCACGTCAACCCGGCAACGATCGAGCAGATCATCGGCGCATGTCCGACTGATCGCCCGGTGGAAGTTCGGGACAAGGCCATCATTCTCCTGCTCGCCCGGCTTGGCCTGCGTGCCGGTGATATTCGGGATATGCACCTCGACGATATCGACTGGCGCTCGGGCCACCTGACGGTCAAGGGCAAGGCGCGTCGGCCTGATCGCCTGCCATTGCCTCAGGACGTCGGTGACGCGATCCTGGACTACATTGCCACGGCGCGTCCCAAGACCGCCGATCCGCATCTGTTCGTGCGCGCGCAAGCCCCGTTCCGTTCGTTCCGCTCATCGGCGGAGATCGCCGGCATCGTTGCACGCACGCATGAGCGCGGCGGGATCGAAGGCGTGCCGACCGGATCGCACATTTTCCGGCATTCGCTTGCCACCAACTTGCTGCGCGCGGGCGCAGGGCTGGAGTCCGTTGGAACGATCCTGCGCCACAGCTCGCCCGAGACCACCGCCATCTACGCCAAGGTCGACCTGCCGATGCTCATGAAGATCGCGCAGCCATGGCCGGGAGAACCGTCATGCTGAACACGCACATTGCCAGATACGTCTCGCTGTATCGCGGCTTGGGGCGGAAGTTCTCGGAACAGGAACGACTGCTGCGCCAATACGCCGCTTTCGCCGAACGCTTCGGTGACCGGCACACCCGAGTGCAGCGCATCTACGACTGGTGCCACACGGCAAGCTCGCAGAACGTGGCTCGCCATAGGTACGACGCTGCTCGTAATTTCAGCCTTTTCGCTCACGCCGAGGACCCAGACCACGAAGTCCCGCCTGTCGGCGTTTTCGGCCGGGGGAAGCGGCCACGTCCCACTCCGACCATCATCGAACCGGACCAGGTGCGGGCGATCATGGCGGCGGCATTGAACGTTCCGCCCCATGGCACGATTAGCCCATACACGTACCATTACCTGTTCGGCCTGCTCGCGGCGACAGGTCTCCGGATTTCCGAGGCTCTCGCCCTACAGTGCGACGATCTGGTCGAGGATGGGCTGGTCGTCCGCAACGGCAAGTTCGGCAAGCAGCGGCTGATCGCCTTGCAGCCATCGACGCGCCAAGCACTCGAAGCCTACATTGCGATCCGCGCGAAGCACCCGGCCAAGTGTAATGACCTGTTCGTCACTATCCGGGGGCGGGCGCCGCACAAGGTGCGCGCCCACGTCGTGTTCGTCAGGTTGGCCCGGCTTCTCGGATATCGTGGAGCAACCGGTACGGCAGGCATGCGACTCCACGATCTGCGACATACGTTCGCTGTTCGCTCGCTTGAGTCCTGCCCGCGTGACAGGGAGGCCATTGCCCACCACATGGCCGGTCTCAGTGTCTACCTGGGGCACGCGTCGATCGCCAACACGTACTGGTATCTCGAAGCCACGCCAGTGCTGCTGCGCGACATTGCGGCTGCAAGCGAGCAACTTTTTCAAGGAGAAGCGGCATGACGGCGCTTGCTCCCCATCTCTCGGCATATCTGCGGGAACATCTGCCGCGCGAACGCGCCGTCAGCCCGCACACGGTGAAGACCTATGCCAACTGCTTCGTCCTCCTCGTCCAGTTCGCTGCCGATCGGCTGAAGCGCCGACCGACCGATCTAGAGGTTGAGGATCTCGACACAGACATGATCATGGCCTTCCTCGATCATGTCGAGATCGGCCGCGGCAGCTGCGTGCGGACCCGCAATGGCAGGCTCGCCGCGATCCGATCCTTCTTCCGATACATCGAGTACCGGATTCCAGCCTGCCTCGATCAGGCACTCCGTGTCAGAGCAATCCCGACCAAGAAGACAGACAAGGCGCTGATCGATTATCTCGACCGGGCCGAGATCAAGGCTTTGCTCGATACACCCGATCCCCGGACACGCCTCGGCACCCGTGATCGCGCGATGCTGCATCTTACCTATGCTGGCGGACTGAGGGTGTCGGAACTCGTAACGCTGCAACTGGGCGATTTCCCGGACCGCTCCCTGTCCACCATGCACATCATGGGCAAAGGGCGACGTGAACGGGTCCTGCCGCTGTGGAAGGAGACCCAGATCGCATTGCGCGCATGGCTTGCGATCCGGCCTCAAGTTGAGGTCACCGAGATATTCCTCAATGCCAACGGGCAGCCGATGACCCGCGACGGATTTGCGTTCCGATTGGCCGAGCACGTCAAGACGGCAGCGACGAAGCAGCCGTCGATCCTTGGGAAGCGCGTCACACCCCACGTGCTTCGTCATTCTTGCGCGATGCACACGCTCGCGGCGACGGGGGACATTCGCAAGGTCGCATTATGGCTCGGCCACGCCAGTATCCAGAGCACCGAGACCTACTTGCGCGCCGATCCCGAAGAGAAGCTGCAGATTCTCGCAGCCCACGGTGCCCCTGCGATCAAGCCGGGGCGCTTCAAGCCGCCTTCCGACGCCTTGATCACAATGCTCACTGACGTTCGAAGGCGGGCCTGACCCGTCTCCGAACACTCTCTCTAACCCTCATAATATCTGGAGTGAAATCATGGAAAACCGAAGGAAACCTGCGCCTCGCGCCGCCACGCTCGACATAAACTGCGACTGCAAAGAATATGTGCTCGACTATCTGGCGCACAGCTTTCCCGTCCAGCTCTACGAACCCTTCTCTGACGGAGAGGGCAATCTCAGCTCGCGGCCCGTTTTTTCCGACGACGGGCAGCCGGTGGAATCGCGCGACGCTGTCGAGCGGCGTGACCGCATGATCGAAAAGCTCGCTAGCTTGCCTCCGGTGCCTGGCGCACTCGACCAGATCGTCCAGCGGTTCGGAACCGATATGGTGGCGGAAGTGACGGGCCGCTCACGCCGCATCGTGGCCCGTCTGCGCGGCGATGGCACCACGCGCTTTGCCGTCGAGAACCGGCCTGCATCCGCTAACCTTGGCGAGACCCAGGCCTTTATGGACGATGCCAAGCCGATACTCGTCTTCTCCGACGCCGGCGGCACGGGCAGGTCTTATCATGCCGATCTCAATGCTCGGAACCAGCGGTTGCGGGTCCACTATCTGCTGGAATCGGGCTGGAAGGCCGATAGCGCCATCCAGGGCTTCGGGCGGACCAACCGCACCAACCAGGCGCAGCCGCCGCTGTTTCGTCCCGTGACGACCAATGTGAAGGCGCAGAAGCGCTTCATCTCGACGATCGCCCGGCGACTAGACACGCTCGGCGCAATCACTCGCGGCCAGCGCCAGACCGGTGGCCAGAACATGTTCCGCCCCGAAGACAATCTGGAATCGCACTATGCCCGCGATGCCCTGCGCCAGCTCTACCAGTTGATCGTGCGCGGCAAGGTTGAAGGCTGCTCGCTGCGGCAGTTCGAGGCCGCGACGGGTTTGTCGCTGATCGACGGTCAGGATGGCGGGCTGCGCGACGAACTGCCGCCCATCACCACGTTCCTCAACCGGATGCTGGCCCTTACCATTGACATGCAGGACATCCTGTTCACCGCGTTCGAAGGCCTGCTGGCCACCCGGATCGAGGGTGCCATGGCGAGCGGCACCTATGAAATGGGGCTGGAAACGCTGGTGGCGGAGAGCTTTACCGTCACCGACCGCCAGACCATCTATACCCATCCCGGCACCCAGGCCGAAACGCGCCTGCTGACGGTCGAGCAGAAGCATCGCAATGCGCCGCTATTGCTGGAGGGGGCGCTCGATTTTGCCGGCGAGTCAGGCGCGATGCTGCTGGTCAACAGCCGCTCGGGCCGCGCCGCAGTGCAGACCGGCGCGCGCAGTGTCATGCTCGACGATGGCACCATCGAAAAGCGGGTCCGGCTGACCCGCCCAATGGAACGAACCAACATCTCCCGTGACGCCATGGCCCAGAGTCATTGGGAGCAAGCCGATCGAGCCGCGTTTGCCACGGCCTGGAATGCGGAGCTCGCCGATGTTCCTGAATTCGTGACGAGCTCGCTGCACATCGTGACCGGCTTGCTTCTCCCGATCTGGAAAAGCCTGCCCAACGAATCCTCGCGGGTTTACCGACTGCAGGCCGATAACGCCGAACGCATCGTCGGGCGGCGGGTATCGTCCGCATGGGTGGCTGCAACGCTTGGGGCCAAGGCGCCCAAACTCTCTGCTGATCAGGCATGGACTATGCTGATGGCAGGGGAAGCCTCACTGCATCTGGCCGAGGGACAGGTGCTGGCCCGCGTCCGCTCGATGGGCACGCCGCGTGTCGAACTGGTCGGGTTCAACGATCTCGGTGTCGAGCGGCTGAAGGCCATGGGGCTGATCTCGGAAATCATCTCGTGGAAGCTCCGCCTGTTCGTGCCGACAGGGACAGACGGACCGCAGATCCTCACCAAACTGATCGAACGCTTCCCCATCCAGAAGGTCTCCGACCGCCAATCCAACGCCAGAGCCGCCTGACGCCGCCGATTTGCCACTCGCATTTTGGCGACAGATAATCAGAGGCCATCATGGAAAACTCCGCCAGCAAACTCGCACACCGCCTTGGCCAGCAGGCCGAGGCGGTGTGCCGTCACTACCTTGCCAAAGGCTATCGCGAAGGCCGTTACTGGCTGGTCGGCGATGTTCGCAATACGCCGGGGCGCAGCCTTTATGTCAGGCTCGTCGACATGGAGAAGGGACCGGCCGGGAAATGGACCGACGCCGCCACCGGCGAACACGGTGACCTGCTCGACATCATCGCACTCAGCCGGGGGCATCATCAGCTGCGCGATACGCTCGATGAAGCCCGCCGCTTTTTGAGCCTGCCCATTCCGGCACTGGACTCGGATCGGGATGGTACTCGGCCCAAAGCCAAAGTGCCCGCTGGATCGCCAGCGGCGGCAAAGCGATTGTTCGCAGCATCCAAGCCCATGCACGGCACGGTCGCGGAAACCTACCTTCGCCGCCGTGGGATCACGACCTTGTGGAGCACCGACCCGCTGCGGTTCCATCCGCACTGCTATTACCGGCCCTCGAAAGACGATGCGCCCGGCACGCGCTCTGCATGGCCAGCCATGATTGCGACGGTCACCGATCTGGACGGCAATGCGACCGGTGTTCACCGGACATGGATTGATTCGGGCACCTTGACGAAAGCCCCAGTTGCCTCGCCGCGCCGGGCCATGGGAAATATACTGGGACACGCCATACGGTTCGGCATTGCTGCTGATGTCATGATCGCGGGCGAAGGCATCGAAACCATGCTCTCATTGCGCGAGGTTTTGCCCAGCATGCCATTGGCCGCTGCCACGTCGTCCGCCCACCTTGCCGCCATCCAGTTCCCGAAGGCGCTCAAGCGGCTCTACGTCGCTCGCGACGATGATTCCGCTGGATCTGCGGCACTGACGACATTGACGCAGAGGGCACAACCAATCGGGATCGAGGTCATTCCGCTGGTGCCGCATCTGGGCGACTTCAATGATGACCTGCAAAGGCGTGGCCCGATCCGGTTGGGCCTCGATCTTGTGGCGCAGCTTCACCGCACGGATGTTGGGCGTTTCCTCGAATGTACGAGCTGAGACCGGGAGGGGAGTGAAGTCCCGGGTTCGGTCTGCGGTCAACATGGCCCGCATCTATGTCTGCGCCGGGGGAGCCGCGCGCACGGCCTTGTGAGGGGGCGATCTGAGAGGCCGGATCGGCCGAGCCTGCAACGGCGGGCGGCCACTATTTTCCGTCGGCGCGTGGCCGCGCCTTTACACCGCGAAGCAAAATAGCCGTCACCCGCCGTCCTTCGCTGACGCTGCGGCCACGAGGGTGCAGGCCCGTCCCATCCGGCCAAGAGGATCGCCACGAAGGCCGAGCGTGACGCGCGGTCAATCCAGCAAAGGACCAACCGATGGCGAGCGATATTCACGAAGACTTTGAACCCGAACATGAAGCATCCCCTACAAGCCATCTGCTCGATGAACTCAGCCTCTATGGCTACCGGCCCTTTTCCGACGAAGCCGATCCAAGACCGCTACCCGAGGAACGGGTGGTCTCCGGCGCCATTGCTGACATCTTCGACGCACTGATCGCGACCATGCTCGACACGCGGCTCGAACCCGATCTGGAAGATCTGTGCTGGTCGGTCACCAATGTCTTCCACCGTGCCAGCAGTCGTATCCAGCGCGAACTTGATGACAATGAAGATGCGCAGAAGCGCAGTCAGCAGGAACAGGACGGCTCTGAAGTTCGTTCGGTCGAACTGGAGCGGTTGCTGCAGGAAGGCACGGGTCTCATCGAGCGTCGCAACAGCATGGAGTTCATGCGCGAAGCCGCCGGCGACCAGTTCGAACGCCATTTCCGCAAGAGCTGGACACCGCACACGGGCTCACTGGTCAATCACCGCACCATGACCGCATCGATGGTCGACAGCCGGGATTTCCTGGCTGCCAAGCGCCGCGCCGAGATCGAACCACTTCTACCCACTGGCACCCGGGTCGCCTTTACCGCAGGTCCGACCTACGACGATCACCGCAAAATCTGGGCAACGCTCGACAAGGTGCTGGCCAAATATCCCGACATGGTTCTGTTTCACGGCGGCAATCCCACCGGCGGCGAACATATCGCAGTGCTCTGGGCCAATGCCCGCAAGATCACCCACTATCCGTTCCGGCCGAACTGGGAGCGGTTCAAGAAGGCCGCGCCGTTCAAGCGCAATGATCAAATGCTCGAAGCTCTGCCCAAGGCGGTGATTGCCTGTCCCGGCAATGGCATCAATGCCAATCTGGTCGACAAGGCCCGGAAGCTGGGGATCAAGGTGTGGTCGATCGAGAAGGGCGGGTGAAGACTGCACTTGCCCGAACGGATGGGATCAGGAGGCGTTTCAACCGAGCGTCTCCTCGATCAGCAACAACGCCAGGAAGCCGACGAAGAACATCGCTGTAATCAACGGACTGTCAGGCTGCTCGTGCGCCTCGACCAACAATTCCTCGGTGACGAGGTAGAGCAAGGCAATCAGCCCAAACGCGAGGAACGCGGTGATGACATGCGGTGGAAGCAGAGCGACGGGCGTTGCGACCATCGTCCCTAGCGGGAGCAGCAGCGCCAGCGCGACCGACGCCGCGACAATCCTTCCTCGCGAGCGGATCGTTTCACCAAGTTCGGCGGTCACGGAGAGGCCAAGGAACAGCACTTCGAGCGTCAGTGCGATGGTGAGAAGGATGCCCGCCTTCTCACCAGCAAGAAAGGCCAAACCCAGCACTAAGCCGTCAATGAAGATGTCGATGCCGATGGCACTGACCATCCCCACAGGCCCCTTCCAACGGCCCTCCAGCGATTTGACCGACAGCATGACGGCAACGCCCAGCGTCCCGCCGATGAACGTCGCCCAGAGCGACTGACCATGCTTGACCTGCGGAAGGATTTCCACAGCGGCAGCGGCAAAGACGACGCCTGCCGCCAAGTGCTGAACGGCGCTGACGACTTTCGGCCCGGGTTGCCGCCAAGCCGCAAGCACCGCGCCGATGAAGACGGCCACGACTGGGATCAGCGCATAGGTCAGGTTCGGCATCATCATGCTGGCGTTCCCTTCACATCACATGGCCGGATTCGAACCCGCAATCGACAATTGTACAGGTCGTGATGGACATGGTGAGTGTCCCTCCTACTTGTCGATCAACTCGCCGCCAAACCGGTCGACGTCGGTGTAATCGCCCGTCATGTGATGCTTGTGCCGCCCCTTGAGCAGCAGGTGACTGATTGCGGGCAAGACGAACAGCGTAAGTATCGTCGAGGTGATCAGCCCTCCAATCACCACGATCGCCAATGGCTTCTGCACTTCGGCGCCCTGGCCGGTAGCGAGCGCCATCGGCACGAAGCCGATTGCCGGAACCGCACCGGTCATCAGCACCGCGCGGAAGCGTTCCAGCACACCTTCGGTCACCGCCCGATCGACCGGCAGCCTGTCGTCTATCCGCTGGTTGATCGCGGTCATGACGACGAGGCCATTTAGGACGCCGACGCCCGCGAGCACGATAAACCCGACCGCCGCCGAAACCGAAAACGGCAGTCCGGCGAGCAATAGACCGAACACACCGCCCGCAAGACCGAGCGGGATCGCCGAATAGACCGCGATGGCCGGACGCACGCCCTTCAACGCCATGAACAGGATGCCGAAGATGGCGGCGAAAACCAGCGGGATGACGATGGTCAGCCGCCGCGAGGCGGCTTGGAGGTTTTCGAACTGCCCGCCCCATTCTATGAAGGTGCCAGGCGGCATCTTCACCTGCTCCCCGACCTTGGCCTGAGCTTCGGTGATGAAGCTGCCGAGATCGTTGCCGCGGACATTGGCCTGCACCACCACACGGCGCTTGCCGTTGTCGCGGCTGACCTGATTCAAACCTTCGGAGAAGGTGAACCTTGCCAGCGCTCCGAGTGGTATCGAGGCTCGGTCGCCGTCGTTGGGCAGCATTACCGGGAGCGCCGCCACGGCACCAAGATCGTCGCGAATAGCTCCGGGCAGGCGCACTACAATGTCGAAGCGCCGGTCGCCCTCGAACACGATTCCGGCCTCGCGCCCACCGAGTGCCGCGGCGACGGTATCGGTCACGTCCTTCAGCGACAGGCCGTAGCGGGCGATGGCGTCGCGGTCGAACTGCACGTCGAGTGTCGGGAAGCCTTCGGTCTGCTCAACCTTGACGTCGGCTGCGCCCGGCACGGTTCGCAGCACACTCGCGACCTGCTGTGCCACCCCGCCCATGCGGGTGAGATCGTCACCGTAGAGCTTGATTGCGATGTCGCCGCGTACCCCTGCGATCAGCTCGTTGAAGCGCAGCTGGATCGGCTGGCTAATCTCGAACGCGCTACCCACCGTGGCGGCAAGACGCTTTTCGATGGCCTCGATGACCTCTTCCTTGGTCGCGCCCGGATCGGGCCATTGATCCTTGGGCTTCAGGATGATGAACGAATCGGAAGCGTTCGGCGGCATCGGGTCGGTCGCGACCTCGGCGGTGCCGGTCTTGGAGAACACGAGCTGGACCTCGGGCATCGCCGAGAGCTTGCGCTCGATATCCATCTGCAGGGTCTTCGACTGCGCCAGTGAGGTCGAAGGGATGCGCAGCGCCTGCATCGCCAGATTGCCCTCATTGAGCTGCGGGATGAATTCGCGCCCGAGCATCAGGAACACCAATCCCGCGAGCGCGAAGGCCCCGACGCCCGCACCGATCCACGGCCACGGCCGCGCTACGGCCTTGCCCAGCAGCGGGATGTAACGCTCCTTGGCCCAAGCGATCGCCCGGACTTCCTTCTCGGCGACCTTGCCGCGGATCAGCAGCGCGATCATTGCCGGAACGAAGGTCAGCGAGGCGATGAAGGCCCCGCCAAGCGCGAGCATGACAGTGATCGCCATCGGCGAGAACATCTTGCCCTCGACTCCGGTGAAGGTAAGCAGCGGCGCGAAGACGAGGAAGATGATCGCCTGGCCGAAGATGGTCGGGCGGACCATCTCGCGGGCGGCCTCGAACACTTCGTGCAGTCGTTCACCCAGATCAAGCAACCGGCCCTCGTGATGCTGGCGCTCGGCGAGTCGCCTCAGGCAGTTCTCGATAATGATGATCGAGCCATCGACGATCAGCCCGAAGTCGAGAGCGCCAAGGCTCATCAGATTGCCCGACGTGCCCGTGGCGTTCATGCCCGTCGCCATCATCAGGAATGACAGAGGGATGACCAGCGTGGCGATCACCGCCGCGCGGATGTTGCCGAGCAACCAGAACAGCACGACGATGACGAGCAGCGCACCCTCGACGAGGTTCTTCTCGACGGTCGCGATGGTCGAGTTGACCAGGGTGGAGCGATTGAGCACCGGCGTGACGACGATCCCGGGCGGTAACGATTTGGCGACAGTGGACAGTTGCTCAGAAACCGCATCGGCGACGATCCGGCTGTTGCCGCCTGCAATCATCAGCGCGGTGCCGATCACCACTTCCTTGCCATTCTTCGACGCCGCCCCGGTGCGAAGATCGCCGCCGACCCGCACTGCCGCGACATCGCGCACCGAGACGGGCACACCGCCGCGCGTTGCGACCGCCGCCCGGCCGATCTCGTCGATGGTGTGAATGCGGCCGTCCGCACGGACGAGGAACGCCTCGCCGCCACGCTGGATGAAGTTCGCACCGACCGAGATGTTGGCCTTTTCGAGCGCTTCGGCGAGTTCGGAGAAGGAAATCCCGTAGCTTGCGAGCTTGGCGACATCGGGCTCGACCACCAGCTGCTTTTCGTAGCCGCCGATGCTGTCGATCCCGGCGACGCCTTTCACGGTCTTCAATTGCGGACGGATCATCCAGTCCTGCACAGTGCGCAGGTAGCCGAGCTTGGCGACATCGTCGGTCAATGTTTCGCCATCGACGGTCAGATAGCTGCCATCGGGCTGGAAACCGGGTCGCCCGGCGATCCTGGGCGCGGCCCTGGTCCCCACGGGTGCGAAATCGACGACATACATCAGCACTTCACCGAGGCCGGTGGTGACCGGCCCCATCGAAGGCTCGACGCCTGCCGGCAGACTGTCCTTGGCCTGGTTCAGCCGTTCGGCGACCTGCTGGCGAGCGAAATAGAGATCGACCCCTTCGTCGAATACTACCGTGACCTGGCTGAAGCCGTTGCGCGAGATCGAGCGCGAGCTTTCCAGCCCCGGTATCCCCGCCATCGCGGTTTCGACCGGAAAGGTGACGAGCCGCTCCATGTCGAGCGGCCCGAGCGCGGGCGCGACCGTGTTGATCTGCACCTGCTTGTTGGTGATATCGGGCACCGCGTCGATCGGCAGCTTGAGCAGCTGGAACGCACCGAAGGCGGCAACGATGAGCGTGGCGACAACCACACCCCAGCGGAAGCGGATCGCCGCGTCGAGGAGTTTCTCGATCATCTCAGTGCTCCGCCTCGCCCTTGCCGAGTTCGGCCTTGAGCAGGAACGCACCGCGCGTCGCGACCGTGCTGCCGGCTTTCAGTCCGGCGACGATCTCGACCCGGCCAGCGCTGCGCTGGCCGACGGTGACACTGGTCGCCTGGAAGCCCTTGGCCGTGCGCACGAACACCACGTCGCGCCCTTCGACCGTCTGCACGGCCTCTTCGGGGAGACCGATGCTGGCGGTTGGCGAGGCGCCGCGCGGAATGATCCGCACCCTGAGACCCTGGCCCGGCGTAAGCTGCGCGCCGCTGTCTGGAACCAGCACGATGGTCGCCGCCTTGCTCTCGGGATCGAGGCTGGGTGTGGCCGAGCGCACAGTCGCACCCACGGTCTCGCCGCCGAGCAGTTCGATCACCGCACGGTCGCCCGAAGATACACGCCGGGCATCGGCGGGAAGCACCGAAGCGTTGATCTGGATCTTGCTCGGGTCGGCAACGCGGAACAGTTCGGTTCCGGCAGAGACATAGGCACCGAGCCGGGCATCGGCCTTGGTGACACGGCCCGAGATCAGGCTGGTGACCGCCAGCGTGCGGCCGTCGCCCGACACCATCGAGGCGCTCGCGGCCGATTGGCTGCGCCGCAGCTCGACTTCGGCTTCGGCCAGCGCGGCGCGCGCTGCGTCGAGATCCTGGCGCGCTGTCACCTTGGCATTAAACAGGCGCTGCTCGCGCTCGAAGGTCGAGCGGGCGAGCGTCACCCGGGCCTGGGCACTGCTGCGCTCGGCGGCAAATTGCGCGGCGTCGCGGCTTTCGAGCCAGGCGATCGGTTCGCCCGCACGCACCGGATCTCCGAGCCGTTTGGTCAGCCGCACCACCGCACCATCGGCGCGCGCGGTCAGGACGGCCTCACCGTCGTGCGCGGACGCGACCACGCCCTGGGCAATGATCTCTGCCCCTAACGTGCCCGACTGGACCTCCTCGGTGACGATCCCGGCCGACCCGGCCCGCGCCGCATCCATCGCGACGAAACCCTCAACGTGGCCTTCCTCCTTCCCGGCCTCCCCGCCTCCGCTTTCGGTGGCGACGGTATCTGCAGGCGCCAGCAAGGTGCGCCCGATCATGATGCCGCCGCCGGCAACCAGAAGCAGAATTACAGCGAATCCGGCGATCAGCCGCTTGCCTTCGGGGATGTTGTCGATGTCCATGGTGGTGTCCTTCACTGCGCGGTCGCGCGGATGAGCGCGGCAAGCGCGCGGGCGCGGTCGAGCCGTGCCGTGATGAGAGCTTCGCGAGCGGTATTGAGCGCCGCATGTGCATCGAGCACATCGATCAGGCCGAACTTGCCCGCCGAATAGCCGATGCGCGCAAGCCGGAGCGCCTCTTCGGCCTGGGCGAGGCCGGGTCCGGACAGGGCCGCGACACGCTCGTCTGCGGCGCCAAGCAACATGCGCGCGTCGTGCTGCGCGCGATTCGCATCGAGCCTGGCCTGGGTCAGTGCTGCCTCGGCGGCCAGGCTGTCGGAACCAGCAGCAGCGATGCCGCCCCGGTTGCGGTCGCGGATCGGCAGCGGCAGCGCGATCCCGGCGACGAAGGCGGTTTCACGCCCGTCGCTGATCCGGCGAACCCCTGCACTGGCGGTAAGATCAGGCACCGCATCGGCCTGGGCCACCCGGATGCGGGCACGGGCGGCATCGCGTTCGGCTGCCGCCACTTGCTCGTCGAGTGTCGGAGTTGCAGGCGGCAGCAACCGCGGCACAGCTCCGTCATCGAAGCCCACCGCCGACAGTTCGGGATCCTCGCTGCCGATCAGGTCGGCCAGCGCGCGGCGCGCCGTCAGCAGTTCGCCGAAGGTCCTTGCCTGTTCGGCCTTTGCTTCGGCGAGCAAGGCATCTGCGCGCAGCTTGCGCAGCGGCGGGTCGCGCCCGACCTCGACGAACAGTCCCGCCGAGCGCGCGAGTTCCTCGGCCTGCGCAACATTGTCGCGCGCGAGCACCGCGCGATCTTCGGCAGCGCGAAGGTCGGCGTAGGCAATGCGAATGTCGCGCTCGAGATCGGCCTCAGCACGCTTGTAGTTGAGCAAGGCAACATCGCGCTCGGCGCTCGCCACCGCCACCCGCGCGCCGCGCTTGCCGCCCAATTCGAGCCGCTGGCTGAGCGCCAGCGTCGTCTCGGCGCTGCGCACGTTGCGATAGGGGCCGGTACCCGCGAAGTTCTCGACCTGAAGCGAGATCTCGGGATTGGGCGATGCACCCGCCTGCCGTGCGCGCGCTTCGGCGGCCTCGGCCTGCGCGCGGGCCTGGGCAAGCCGCGGCGAGCCCGCTGCGGCTTGTGACAAGGCGTCGGGCAATGTCACGGGCCCGGCCCATGCCGCGCCGCTGCCTGCAATCAGTGCGCCCGCCAGCAAGGCGGCGCGCAAATATCCTGTCATGTCGATTAAGCTCCTGAACCAACGTCATGCGCGCGCGATCGGATCGATCGCGCGCGGCGGCAAAGGTTCAGGCGGCAGGTGGCTCGGTTGGCGGAGCCTGCGCAGAAGAGACGAGCGTCCGGCTCAATGCCGGAACCGGCGGCACAGCGCGCAAAGGTGCCGGCGACACGACCAGCGGCGCTTCGGCTTCGAGCGCGATCGTGCAGTGGTGATGCGCTGCCGGTTGCCCCGGCATATCGGGCGCCTTTTCCGAAGAATCGTGCGCCGCGGTCGATGCCGCTTCATGGACGTCGAGAACCTCGCCGACATGTTCGACGCCGACCTCACGCGCGTGCGCGATCGCCGGTGACAGGACGCCGCCAGACAGGATGCTCACCAGCACCAGAAAGGAAAGAAGTCGCATCCGCACCGGCAGCCGCCTAGCAGCGCCAAGAAATTTGGGCAACTGCGGTGTCATCGGCACAGTAAAACTTTGAAGACAGGCCCTTTGCAGCAGGCGGTAAGCAATCGTCGCAAAAATTGGCTTCCGGTGGCAGTCACGATATCCAGCAGGCATGTTAGACCAGCCACAGGTTGGCTGCGGCAACGAGCAGAAGGATACCGAGCGTGCCGCGGTAAATGACGAACGGCCAGGCAGAATACCGTTCAAGGACGTGCATGAGAGTCCAGATCGCGGCGAATGCCGAAACCGATGCAACGACAAGGCCGAGCGCCAAGACCGACCAACCGTGCATGTCGAGATTGGCCTTGTGCAGCTCCCACAATTCCTTCGATCCGGCGAGGGTAATAGCCGGGATGCCCAGCAAGAATGAGAAGCGTGCCGCTTCCTCGCGCCTGAAACCGAGCGCGAGCGCTGCGGTAAGGGTTGATCCGGAGCGCGAGACACCGGGAACAAGCGCGCCTACCTGCGCAAGCCCGACCAGCAGCGCATCGAGCAGCGTTGCATTCTCAACGCTACGGCGGTGGCGTGCCAAAATTTCTGTGAGAGCCATCAGCAATGCCATTGCGACACAAGCCCAGCCAATCACCGGCAAGGCACGAAATGGCGAGTGGCAGGCATTGAGGCCATCCGACAGAAGAACACCCGCCAGCATGATCGGAATCGTGGCGAGCGCGATCCAGATCGCCATGCGGAGATCGGGATCGGCGAACTGGCGACGGCCAATTGCCGACACGGAACCGACCGCGAGGCGGCGCACATCCTGCCAAAAATAGCTGATAACGGCGGCGAGCGCAGCGAGTTGCATCGCGGCCGAAAAGGCCGAGCCGGGATCCCGCCAACCCAACAGGGCCGGGACGATACGCATATGGGCTGTCGAGGAAATCGGCAGCAGCTCGGTGATGCCCTGCACCACCCCCAATATTGCGACCTTGGCGTAGCCTAGTGTCACGAAGCCGGTATCGATACCGGTAGCACAAGGCACAGTCATGTCAGTGCTGTTCCGCTGCCTCAGGTGGCCAAGCCAGGAGCGGTGCAACAGCTCGCATTATTGACGGACCAGCCTGAGGCCATTGCCGACGACAAGAAAGCTGGCTCCCATGTCGGCGAACACTGCCATCCACATGGTTCCGTAGCCGATCATCGTCAGTCCCAGAAAGACCGCCTTGATGCCGAGCGCCAAGGTGATGTTCTGGATCAGCACCGTCCGGGTCGTGCGCGATAGCTGCACAAAGCGGGCGATTTTGCCCAGATCGTCGTCCATCAAGGCGACGTCGGCAGTTTCGATGGCGGTATCCGAGCCGGCAGCGCCCATCGCAAAACCGATATCGGCGCGCGCGAGCGCGGGCGCATCGTTGATGCCGTCCCCGACCATGCCGACAAACCGGCCCTCGCGGATATAGCGCTCGATCGCCTGGAGCTTGTCCTCGGGAAGCTGATCGCCCAGCGCCTCGTCGATCCCGACCTGCCGGGCGATGGCGCGAGCGGTTCGCACATTGTCGCCGGTGAGCATGACCGTCTCGATACCGAGGCTCCGCAACGCCTTGATAGCCATGACGCTGCTGTCTTTGACCGTATCGGCAACGGCGAAGAGGATCAGGGGCCGCTGTCCGTCGGTCAGAACGATGACGGTCTTGGCCTGCTCTTCCAGCTCCTCGAGCTGCTTTTCTATCGCTGGCGAACAGACGCCGGTCTCGTGGATCAACCGGTGATTGCCGAGCAGATATTCCACACCGCCGACTTTGCCCTTCACACCGCGGCCCGCCAGGGCGGCAAAGCCGGTCACGTCGAGCAGCGCCGTGCCGCTTTTGCGGCCGGCTTCGGCGATAGCGAATGAGACTGGATGGTCGGAACGCGCGGCGAGGCTTGTGGCAATGCTGAGGCTGTCGATACCGTCCACCTGATCGAGTTGCACCGTGTCGGTCAGAGCCGGTTTGCCGTGGGTGATGGTCCCGGTCTTGTCGAGGGCGAGCATCACAAGCTTGTGGCCCTCTTCGAGATAGACCCCTCCCTTGATCAGAATGCCGCGCCGTGCCGCCGCTGCCAGACCGCTGACGATCGTGACCGGCGTGGAGATCACCAGCGCGCAGGGACAGGCTATGACGAGGAGGACCAGCGCCTTGTAGACCCAGTCATGCCAGTTTGCACCAAGCGCAAGGGGCGGAATGATGGCGATTGCCACCGCGAACAGGAATACGACAGGTGTGTATATCCGTGCGAACCGATCGACGAAACGCTGCGTCGGCGCCCGCGCACCTTGCGCGGATTCCACGGCCTGGATGATCCGCGACAGTGTCGAATGTCCGGTGTCGGCGGTGACCGCATATTCGAAAGACCCGGACTCGTTCAGGGTGCCCGCGAATACCGGATCGCCTGGCATCTTTTCGATGGGCATGCTCTCCCCGGTTATCGCCGCCTGGTTGACGGTCGAATGGCCGTCGGCAACGGTGCCATCGAGCGCGATGCGCTGGCCCGGTTTGATCCGGACGACATCGCCAATGCCGACATCCACGGCGGGTCGATCGACCCAGGAACCGTCCGGTTGCCGCACAGTGGCATGTTCGGGCGCAAGCTGAACCAGGCTGCGAATGGCATTGCGGGCACGGTCGAGCGATTGCGCCTCGATCAGTTCGGCTATCGAGAACAGCACCATGACCATGGCGGCTTCGGGCCACTGCCGCAGCACCAGCGCGCCGGTTACCGCAATGCTCATCAGTGCATTGATGTTGAGATTGCCGTTCCGGAGCGCGATCCAGCCCCTTCGGTAGGTATCGATCCCGCTGACAGCGATCGCCGACAATGCCAGAAGCGCCGCCGCCCATTCGGGCAATCCAGCCCAATGGATGATTTCGGCAATCACTGCCGCACAGCCGCCAAGGGCCAGCGGCCACCACGGCTTGGCCGCGTCCGTGCGGTCCGGCGCCTTGTCGACCGCACCATCGACATTCTCGGATTCCATACCGAGTTCGCGGATTGCAGCCTGAATTACCGGGAGCGTGTCGGCCGTGTGAACGACGGTCAGAACCCGCTGCATCAGGTTGAAGTCGAGTGAGCGAACCTCGCCCATTCCGCCGAGCTTCTTGCGGATGAGCGCTTCCTCGGTCGGACAATCCATCTGCGCGATCCGGAGCCGGGTAAGACGGCTGCCATCCGGCACAGCCGGGACCACGCCATCGGGAAGTGGGACGGCTAAATCCGGTGCCGGCGTCGTTTCACAGCAATGGTCAGCCATGTCCTGCTTTCCCGTTCACGCGGTCGCCGACTTGTGTGCTAGCCTGCCATTGTACCAGGCACCCACGGCCACGACCGCCACGGTCAGGAGCTGTGCTCCCACGGACTCCCAGGTCGGAAACAGCCCCAACACCGGAATACGCGGGATCTGAGCCAGTGGCGCGATGTCGATCATCCCGGCCTCTTGCAGGGCCGCCACACCCTTGCCCGCCAGCACGACCGCGAGGACGGCTATGAGCGCGGAGCTATATTTGAAGAACTCGCTGACCGGGAGTTTGGCGCTGAACCGCAACATCACCCAGGCTATGACCCCGAGCAGGAAAACTGCGGAGCCCGCGCCGGCGAGAATGACGGCCCCACTCCCCTGCGCCGTGAGCGCGGCATAGAACAGGATCGTCTCGAACACTTCGCGGTAAACGACGATGAAGGCGAGGCCGAACAGGAACCAGGCCGAACTGCGCGACAAGGCTTTGCCCAGCGTCACGTCAATATAACGCTGCCATTCACCCGCTCGCGACTTGCCGTGCATCCAGATGCCGACGGACAGCAATACGACGGCGGCGAACAAGGAGCCGAACCCTTCGGTCAGTTCCCGGCTCGCACCGCTGACACCGATGAAGAAGGTGGCGATGGCCCAGGTGACGCCGCCGGTCGCCAGCGCAGCCACCCATCCACTATGAACATGGCGAACCATTTCGCCGCGATCGGCCTTTCGCAGGAACGCGATCATCGCAACCACAATCAGCAGCGCCTCCAGGCCCTCGCGCAGGAGGATCGTGAAGGCGCCGATGAAGGTCGATACCGTGCTGGCGGCGTCGGGCGACAGCACCTCTTCGGCATCGCCGAACAGCGTATCGAGCACCGCGACCTGGTCCTTGACGGCAGCAACAGGCTCGCCGCGACCGATCATCGCGCGCAGATTGCCCATCTCGGCTTCGATCCGGCCCATCAGTGTTGCATCACGCGCGGCCAGAGCGGGTTCGACCGGCTCGAATCCGTCGAGATAGGCGGAAAGCGCCTGCTTCTTGGCCCCTTCCCGGTCGCCTGCTTCATAGGCTGCGAGGCTCGCCCTCAACTTGTCATGGGCCAGGCTCAGCGATCCAGCCCTGACTTCCGTCACGGCTTCGGGATGCGCGCGCAAATAGGCCAGGACCTTCTCGGCCTTGTCCGGCCCGATCTCCCGCCCAAGTGCCGCCGGGGTCAAGCCCGCAAGCGCGGCCAGATTGGGAATTCGGCTCCTCAAGGCAGAATCGGTCTTCCAAAGCCGTTCCCCATCGTCGCTGTCGGCAAAGGCAAAACGGCTGGCGTAGAAGGCCAATGCCCAGCGGTCCTGCGAAGGCAGCTCCGAAAAGCTGCGCATCGCGGTGCCGTCCAGCCCCTGACCGATCACCTGATACAAGGCGAAGGGACTGCGTTCGCGGGCGCGGGCCGCGTCGCGGAACGCGACTGGTGGAGGATTGAGCTTCGCGGCATCGGGGCCGTGGCCGTCGCCATTCGCGCCGTGACAGCCCGCGCAATTCTGGGCGTAGAGCGCCGCACCGCGCGCAAGGTCGGGAGCTTTGCTAGGGGCCAGCGGAACGGGATAGGCGCCAAGCAAATGGCCGGCCAGCGTCCGTGCTGCCTTCGCAACATCGTCGGGCGCGGCCTTTGCGGCAACCATTGCCCGGAATGCCTTGGCTTCAGCAACGAGTGAAGCGCGATTGGTGGACGCTGGGAGTGCGGTAATCTTGGTTTCGACGGCCGCCGAAAACTCGGTCATCTCCGCATATTCCTGGGCGCTCTTGACCTGTCCGTCGGCGACCGCACCCCGGTAATCGACCGCGACATAATCGAGCAGCCGCCACGCCGTCTGCACATCGTCGTCGCCGGCAGCGGCAAGAGCGGGTGTTGCCAATCCAATGGCCAGCACAAGGAAGGACAGGGCGGCCAGCAGTTTGCCAAACGCTGCAATAGCCAGATTGTTCTCGGAATTTTGTGATTCGGGATTGCTCATGGACTTCCGATACAACCTCCAGTTACTGTAGGAGCAAGCAGTTTCTTGCGAATCAATCGCAACATGGAGTTTGACAATGGCAGAGGCGGCGCATTTGACGATCGGCGACCTGGCCCGGCAGACCGGAACCAAGGTCAATACGATCCGCTTCTACGAAGAGAGTGGATTGCTGCCCCAGGCGGAGCGCACGGCGTCGGGACGGCGCGTCTACCGTGACGCCGATACGAGGCGCTTGGCATTCATTCGCCAGAGCCGGAACCTGGGCTTCCCACTCGATGCCGTGCGCGAACTGCTCACCCTTGCCGACGATGCAAACCAGCCCTGCGAAGCGATTGACCGGATCGCGCGCGTCCATCTGGCTGAAATCGATCGCAAGATTGCCGATCTCTCGGCACTTCGCACTGAGCTCGACCGGGTAATCGGCTCCTGCAGCCACGGCACGGTCGCCGATTGCAAGATCATCGAAACGCTTGCGCCGCGCGCCCATGAATAGGATTCCCAGAACTGTCTGGGCGCTGGGCATCGTCAGCCTGTTCATGGACCTGTCGTCCGAGATCATCCACGCACTGCTGCCGCTGTTCCTCACGACCACGCTGGGCGTGAGCGTCGCATTTGTCGGGCTGATCGATGGCATAGCGGAGGCGACCGCCTCGATCAGCAAGGTGTTCTCTGGCTATGTGTCGGACCGGATCGGGCGGCGCAAACCGCTAATCCTGATTGGCTATGGGCTTGGCGCCTTGAGCAAGCCGCTCTTCGCCCTTGCTGGTTCCGCACCAGTGGTGCTTGGCGCACGGTTTGCAGACAGGATCGGCAAGGGTTTGCGCGGCGCCCCGCGCGATGCGCTGGTTGCCGATGTCACGCCAAAAGCTATCCGCGGGCGGGCCTTCGGACTGCGTCAGTCGCTCGATACGGTTGGCGCGTTCGCCGGCCCGCTTTTGGCGATGGTTCTGATGGCAGCTTTTGCCGACGACATGCGCCAGGTGTTCTGGATAGCTGTCATCCCGGCAATTCTTGCCGTCCTGTGCGTGATCTTCGGCGTCGAAGAGCCTCGCGATCATGGACAACAAAGCGCGGCGCGTGCGCCCATTGTGTTTGCCGATCTCAAGCGGCTTGACCGCCCGTTCTGGATTGTGGTGGCGATCGGCGTGGTGTTCGCGCTTGCCCGGTTCAGCGAAGCCTTTCTCATCCTCAGGGCGTCCGGCGAAGGCTTGCCGCTGACCTTTGCGCCTGCCGTGCTCGTCGTCATGAATGTCGTCTATGCCCTTGGCGCTTACCCCGCCGGGATCGCCTCCGACAAATATCCCGCGCACTTGCTGCTGGCGTGGGGCCTGGCATTCCTGATCCTCGCCGATCTCGCCCTGGCTCTATGGCCCGGATTGGTCGGTGCATTCACCGGGATCGCGTTCTGGGGGTTGCACATGGCCTTGACCCAGGGGCTGATGGCAAAGCTCGTCGCCGATCGAGCGCCGAGCGAACTGCGCGGCTCGGCATTCGGCCTGTTCAACCTTGCGAGCGGCGTGGCGATGCTTGCCGCGAGTGTCCTTGCTGGATTGCTTTGGGACTTGGCTGGCGTGCGTTCGACGTTCCTTGCCGGTGCCGGCTTTGCGGCGATTGCCGCATGCGCGCTTCTGCTGAGCAGATCGAAGTCGGGCCAGAATTTGCAGGAGGCGCCCGGCACTTAACCCTTCCGCAAGGCACGGCACGGTGGCGCCAATTTGGCGCGGAAAGCCGCTACCGCCGCGCGTTTGGAGGCCGAATTTGATTACGGCAATTTGATTGCCGTCAATGCATGTTTCTCCTGCTTCCGTAAGGCACGAATGTGTGGAGGACCGCCAATTTCGGTGGGTCTTGGCCTAGGAGCGATGCCATGCCGCGAGCAGGAATGATTGGTCGAATCGGCCTTGCGATTGCCACTGGCTCGGCGCTTCTGGCCAGTGTCGCCATTGCTCAGACGGCCCCCACGCCCGGTCCGTGCCCCATGGGACCTGGGATGATGGGGCCAATGATGGGACCTGTCATGATGGGAGGTGGCATGATGCCCATGATGGGCGGTGGCATGATGGGCTGGTATGGGCAGCCGCAGGCCAATCTCAACCTGTCGGTCGATGATGTCAGGGGCTCCGTCGAGCGCTCGATTGCGATGATGGGCAATCCGCGCCTCAAGCCCGGCCGGATCGTGGCGACCAATGACGACACGATTACCGCGGAAATCGTGACGGTGGACAAGGAAGCGCTCGTGCAGCGGTTCGCGGTCAACCGCCACACCGGTTACTGGCAGCAAGTGCCATGATGTGGGCGAATAGCGCCTGCCAGAATGTGGGCTGGGGGAACTGGATGCTGTTTCACGGCATCTTCTCTCTGCTGCTTTTTCTGTTGGCGATTGCCGGTATCGTCGCCCTCTTCCGCCTGGGTTTGAAACCTCGCCCAAATGCCGGGGACGCTGGCACCAAACCAGCCGGATTCGATGTGCTCGAACGGCGCTACGCCGGCGGAGAGATCGATCGGGAAGAATATCTGCAGAAGAAAGCCGATCTCGGGGGCTAGGCATTTTAGGGCTCCGGTGATCGTAATGGCAGGATGGCCGATCAGTGACAGAAATCTGACGATTAAGGTCGCTCGTCCCAGGGTCAGGTCGCTCTGGCTCTTGTTGGCGGTGGGAGCAGTCCTGGCCGGCTGCGACTCCCGCCAGGGGACCGCCCAAGCGTCGGTCGAAAGCCAGACATGGGCCAATACACAAGCTGCGAACTCAATCTCCGGCGATCCTGTCCGAGGCCGACAAATCGCTCAGGAAAAATGCAGTGCCTGTCACGGCCTCGATGGGAATGGTGGTCCCGATCCCCATGTTCCGAAACTGGCCGGACAGAGCCTTCCATACCTCTATTGGGAATTCCGCGCGTTCAAGGAAGGTGTCCGCAAATCGGACCTCATGACGCCGAATGCGACTGCGCTCGCCTATGACGACATCACCGATGTTGCGACTTACTTCAGCCAGCAGATCCGCAAGCCCGATGTCGTGAAGGCGCAAAGTCGGGCTGCGTGGGGTGAAAGCCTGTTCTATTCCCGCATGCCCTCGTGCGCGATGTGTCACAGCTCCGGCGGCAGGCGCGGCATGCCCATGATGGGAATGATGGGAGGAGGCATGATGGGCAGGGGTATGATCGGCTCGGGAGCGGCCAACGTCCCCAGACTTGAGGGCCAGCACGCCGCCTATATCGTCGACCAGTTGAACCGCTTCGCCACCGGCGAGCGCCGGGGCACGGTTATGAATCGCATGGCCGCGAGCCTTGGCGAAGCGGACAAACAGGCAGTCGCCGATTTCCTGTCGAGCATACCCTGAATGGTGGGCAGTAGGGAGAACACGATGAGCTATTATTGCGCCAAGACGCTGGAGACGGATTTCGAGAGTGCGGTGCGACGCGCGACTGAGGCGCTGAAACAGGAGGGTTTCGGCATCATCACCCAGATCGACGTCAGGGAGACCTTCAAGAACAAGATCGGCGTCGATTTTCGAGATTATCGCATCCTCGGTGCCTGCAATCCGCAATTGGCGCATGAGGCGCTCCAGATCGAGGACAAGGTTGGCACAATGCTGCCATGCAATGTCGTCGTTCAGGATCTCGGTAGCGGCAAGGTCGAAATCGCGGCGATTGATCCGGTCGCCTCGATGATGGCGATCGACAATCCACAACTTACACGGGCCGCCGAACAGGTGCGCGAGAAATTGCGCAGGGCGGTCGAGTGCCTCTGAGGCAGGCCGGCTAAGGCTGCGTCCATGGTTCCCTGACCAAAGTGCCTAGTTGGTTTACCGCTTGACCCTGACATGATGTCAGGGTTCATGAAGTGGCGACTGAAGGAACATTTGGCATGGCCGAGTCGCATCACGATCACACCCACGGGGCCGATTCCGCATCTTCGATGATGGAAAAGGCAACCGACCCCGTCTGCGGAATGAGCGTCGATCCCAGAGCCACGCCGTATGTCGCCACGCATGGCGGCGTGCATCATTACTTCTGCAGCGAGGGCTGCCTGGCGAAGTTCAGCGCCAATCCGGCACGCTATGCGAACGATGCTCCTCCCCGCTCCGAGCCTGTACCCGAAGGCGCAATCTGGACCTGCCCGATGCATCCCGAGGTCCAGCGTCCGGGTCCGGGAAGCTGCCCGATCTGCGGCATGGCGCTGGAGCCGATGACCCCGACCCTCGGTGATGGCCCTTCCCCGGAATATGCCGACATGAAGCGGCGCTTCGTGATCGGACTCGCCCTCAGCCTGCCGGTCGTCGTACTCGAAATGGGCGGGCACCTGCTGGGAATGGGCCGGTTGATCGGCCAGCAAATGTCGAACTGGGTGCAAATGGTGCTCGCGACGCCAGTGGTTCTGTGGGCGGGATGGCCGTTCTTCGAACGTGGCTGGGCCTCGGTGAAGAGCCGTCATCTCAATATGTTCACGCTGATTGCGATGGGAACAGGCGTTGCCTGGACTTACAGCATGGTGGCTGCACTCCTGCCCGGTGTTTTCCCGATGGCGTTCCGGACGGCGCACGGTGCAGTCCCGGCCTATTTCGAGGCGGCGGCGGTGATCACCGTGCTGGTCCTGCTCGGGCAGCTACTCGAACTGCGCGCCCGCGAGACTACCAGCGGCGCGATCCGGGCTTTGCTCGATCTCTCGCCCAAACTCGCCCGCCGGGTCCGTGCCGACGGATCGGATGAGGAAGTCACGCTCGACGAGGTTCTGGTCGGCGATACTCTGCGCGTCCGCCCCGGCGAGAAGGTGCCGGTTGATGGTGTGGTTGTCGATGGCCGCGGCACGGTCGATGAATCGATGGTGACCGGCGAGTCCATGCCCGTCACCAAGGAAGCAAAGTCGAAATTGATCGGCGGCACGATCAATCAAACCGGCGGGCTGGTCATGCGCGCCGAGAAGATCGGGCGCGACACCATGCTCTCGCGTATCGTCCAGATGGTCGCCGAGGCACAGCGCAGCCGCGCACCGATCCAGCGGCTTGCCGATACGGTTTCCGCCTGGTTCGTACCTGCCGTGATCGCTGTCGCGGTCCTGGCCTTCATCGTCTGGTCGCTCGTCGGCCCGTCGCCGGCAATGGGCTATGGCCTGATCGCAGCGGTCGCGGTGCTGATCATCGCCTGCCCTTGCGCGCTGGGTCTTGCGACGCCGATGTCGATCATGGTCGGCGTCGGTCGCGGCGCGCAGGCGGGCATTCTCATCAAGAATGCCGAAAGTCTCGAGCGCATGGAAAAGATCGATACGCTTGTTGTCGACAAGACCGGCACGCTCACCCAGGGCAAACCGGCTGTGATTGCCATCGAGGCTGCCCAAGGGTTCGACGCAGAAGAGGTGTTGCGCCTTGCCGCCAGTCTCGAACGCAGCAGCGAGCATCCCCTGGCCCTCGCCGTGGTGAAGGCCGCCGAAGCGAAAGGTCTCGCAATCAGCGAGCCGAGCGAGGTCGACCAGCCTGTCGGCAAAGGGATTACCGGTTCGATTGACGGACGCCGCATTGTGGCTGGGAATGCCCGCTTCATGGGCGAGCAGAATATGCCGACTGCCGAGCTTGGCGAGCGAGCCGACCGTCTGCGCAGCGAAGGCGCAACCGCAATTTTTCTTGGCATTGACGGCAAGATCGCGGGCGTGATCGGCATCGCCGATCCAATCAAGGAAACGACGCCTGCCGCGCTTCGGGCGCTCAGTGAGGCCGGCATCCATGTCATCATGTTGACCGGGGACAATCATGTCACCGCAGAGGCAATCGCCCGCCGGTTGGGCATCACCGATATCGAGGCCGATGTGCTGCCTGATCAGAAAAGCGAGATTGTGAAGCGACTGCGCGAGCAGGGCCGGATTGTCGCCATGGCCGGCGACGGCGTGAACGATGCCCCTGCGCTCGCCGCCGCCGATGTCGGCATCGCCATGGGCTCGGGCACCGATGTCGCGATCGAGAGCGCTGGCGTCACGCTGCTCAAGGGCGATCTTACCGGCATTGCCCGTGCCCGCCACCTCAGCCATGCGACCATGGGCAACATCCGCCAGAACCTGTTCTTCGCCTTTGCCTATAATGTCGCGGGCATACCGGTGGCGGCGGGCGCGCTTTACCCGCTGTTCGGCATCATGCTCTCGCCGATCATCGCAGCGGCGGCGATGGCGCTGTCTTCGGTCAGCGTTATTGGCAATTCGCTGCGCTTAAGGAGGATCGCATTATGAACTTCTCCAGCAAACGGGCCTGGTTTCTGGCGGCGGTATCAGCCGTGCTGATCGCAATATTTCTGATCTATCCGGAGCATCGGCAGCATCTGTTCGGCCTGATCCCGTATGCCTTCCTGTTCGCCTGCCCCCTGCTGCACTTCTTTCACGGTGGCCATCATCATGGCCAGCGCCGTCAATCCGACGAGCAACATCCATGAACATCGGACAGGTATCGAAGGCGACGGGCGTGTCGCTGCGGATGATCCGCCACTACGAGGGCATCGGACTGATGCCGTCACCAGACCGGCGCGACAATGGCTATCGTGATTATCCACCACGCTCGATCGAGCGCCTGCGCTTCATTGCCAACGCCCGCGATCTTGGCTTTTCGGTGGACGAAATATCGGCTCTTCTGAGCCTTTGGGACGATCGCGAACGGGCGAGCAGCGAGGTCAAGGCCATTGCACTTGGTCATGCCGAGGACCTAGCCCGCAAGTCGGCAGCGCTCGAAGCCATGCGGCGCACGCTGCTTGATCTGGCCGAAGGATGTAGCGGCGATGCACGACCCGATTGCCCGATCCTTGCCGGGCTTGCTGAAACCCGACAACGTCCGGCCCGGGAATTGACAGCAGCCAAGACCAAGCCGAGAAGAGTAGCGTGAAGCGCTGGTTCTCCCTGCTGCTCCTCTTGGGAGCAATTCTTGGCCTCTTGGGCCAGGAAGCCGCGTTTGCGCATGTCATGCCGGTCGCGAAAGCCGAGCAGACGGTGGCCGCATCTCAAATGAGCGCGGAATGTGCCGAGATGATGGGTCTCGCGAAGCAGAAGCCGCAGCCTGAGAAACCCTGCCAAGGCATGACACCGGACTGCGTCGCCAAGATGGGCTGCGCCGTGCCTGTGGCGCTGCTGCCTCCGATCGCTCCCGGCGTATCGCGAGAATTTCGCGCGGCAACTCCGCCGCAAATGCCGGTCGCGCCGCTTGTCGGGCGCAATACTGGCCCGGAGCCCGAGCCGCCCACACACCTTGGCTGAACCCAAGCGGCGCAGGCGAACTCGCGTTCGTCGTGCGTCACCTCATAGTTCAATCAAGGATTTTCAACATGAAAACGATTTTCACGCTCGCTGCCGTTGCAGCGGCACTTGCAGGCGCATCCGTGGCCTCGGCCCACGAAAACGCCGGTGGTCATTGGGAATGGCAATCCCGGCCCACTTTCGGACCGAACAAGTCCAACCTGCCTTCGCAGGTTCGCGTCTGGGTCAAGGACCGCAGTTCCGAAGTGGCGGATTGCAACTGCGACATGATGAAGATGAGCGCAGCCGATTGCATGATGGACATGCGTGGCAAGGGTGCAGCGCCTTCGGCCGGCTAAGGCGATTGCCTGGCCGATAACGATAAACACGGTGGCCGGGCGCGTGGCGCCGGCGGAGAATGCCCCCTTCGCCGGCGCCCGTTTATCCGGAGCCTCCCTAGCGTTGCCGTCCGGGTTCTGCCGATCAGGAGATCCCCATGCGAATGATTGTTCTGGCGCCGCTGCTTGCGGCGATCCCTGGAGTTGCACTGGCCGAACCGTTGACGTTCGATGCCGCGCTCCAACACGCTGCTCGCGAGGCGCCGTCGCTCAAGGCCGGTGTGGCCGGGGTCGAAGCCACGCGTGCGGACTCTGTTGCTGCAGGCCGGCTTCCCGACCCGACGCTGTCGGTCGGCATCGACAATTTCCCCGTCTCGGGACCGCCCGCCTTCAGCTTCACGGGCGAGAGCATGACGATGGCACGGATCGGGGTCGAACAGCCGTTCCCCAATCCCGCCAAGCGCCGGGCCCAACGGTCCCGCGCACAGGCTGGTATTGGCGTGGCGGAGGCAGACCTTGCCGTTGAAACACAGAACGTCCGGCTTGAGACCGCGCTCGCCTGGGTTGATCTTTATTATGCCAAGCGACGGCTCGCGCAGTTGCAGGTTCTGGATCAAAGCCTCGGTGAACTTCAGGAGACCGTTTCAGCAAGGCTCGCCTCGGGCTCGGCCCGGCCCAGTGCGGCACTCGAACCTGACCAGCTGCGTGCTGCGGTCAATGATCGGCGTAGCGAACTCACGGCAGATGTCGCCAAGGCGCAGGCGAGGCTGGCGCGCTTTACCGGCGATCCCCAAGCCGACGTCTCAGGTGATCCGCCCACCCTTGAAGTCGATCGCGCCCGACTGATTGCCGGACTTGCTTCGCTTCCGAGCTTGCAGGCACTGGATGCCGGTGTCGGCGCGGCGGACGCGGAGACCGAACTCGCCCGCGCAGACAAGCGCCCCGATTGGCGTGTCAGTACCTCATACGGGCGCCGCGATCCCGCCTATGGCGACATGGTCTCGGTCGGCATCAGCATCGACTTGCCCTTCTTCTCCAAACGGCGGCAGGATCCAAAGATCGCGGCACGCGCGAGCGAGGCGGAACGCGCCCGGCTGCTGCGAACGGCGGGAGAGCAACAGATCATTGCCGCGCTCGACGGCGATCTTGCCGATCATGTCATGCACCATCAGCGGCTGATGAATGCGCGCAATACCCTGGTGCCGCTCGCCAAGCGCCGCGCCGAGCTCGACATGGCGAGCTATGCTGCGGGCAAGCTCGATCTCGGTAGCGCTCTGCTCTCGACACTGGCGCTGGCCGAAGCCGAGGTCGATGCGCTGTCGCGCGAGGCCGATGTCGCGCGCGACGCCATCCGGATCAATTTTACCTATGGGGAGGTGCGGCCATGAGCTTGGACGCGAAACAGGTTGTGCGCTGGGGCGCAGGTGTATTGGCAATCGCTCTGGTTGCAGGCGGCGGGGGCTATTGGATAGGCCAGCGCGAGGGAGCCGCGAGCGAGGCCCAACCGGCCCGCAAGGTGCTCTACTGGTACGATCCGATGGTGCCGACAGAGCACTACGACAATCCTAACTCGCTCTCGTCGATGGGGATGAAGACCCAGCCCAAATACGCGGATGAAGCGCCTGCCGCGAGCGCAGCGCCTGGGATCACCATCGATCCTACCGCCCGGCAGAACCTCGGGCTGCGGGTCGTCGCAGCGGAGGTCGGCAGTCTGCCTTCGACTTTCTCGGTCACCGGGACCATCGACTTCAACCAACGCAATGTGGCGATCGTCCAGGCGCGTTCGGGCGGTTTCGTGACGCGCGTCTATGGCCGGGCACCGGGCGATGTGATTGGGGCAGGCGCACCGATTGCCGACATCCAGCTACCCGAATGGGGCGGTGCACAGGGTGAGTTCCTCGCGGTCAAACGGCTCGGTAACTCCGACCTTACCGCAGCCGCAAGGCAACGCTTGCGGCTGCTCGGCATGTCGGACGGCCTGATTGCGCAAGTCGAGCGGTCGGGCCGAACCAACGGCACGGTTACGATCACCTCGCCGATCGCGGGTGTGATCCAGTCGCTCGATGCCCGGCAAGGCGTCACATTGGCGCAGGGCCAGACACTGGCGCAGGTGACCGGCATCGGCACGGTTTGGCTCAATGCAGCCGTTCCCGAAACGCAGGCTGGCATGGTCAAGATAGGCCAGAGCGCGCAGGCGGCGCTGTCTGCATTCCCGGGCGAGAACTTCATGGGGCGTGTAATCGCGATCCTGCCCACCGCGCAGACCGACAGCCGCACGCTGACTGTCCGCATCGAGCTTGCCAATCGCAGCGGGCGTTTGCGGCCGGGCATGTTCGGTAATGTCATGCTGGGCGACGGTGGCGCTCAGGCGCTGTTGGTTCCGAGTGAGGCGGTGATCCACACGGGCGTTCGCACCCTTGTCATGCTGGCGCTGGCCGATGGCCGGTATCGCCCGGCGGAGGTTCGCACGGGCCGCGAGGGTGGCGGCAAGACGGAGATCATTGCCGGACTTGCACCCGGCGAGAAGGTCGTCGCGTCGGGCCAGTTCCTGCTCGATTCCGAGGCGAGCCTGACGGGCATCCCGGCGCGACCTGTGGAGGCTGGCAAGTGATCGCTTCCATCATTCGCGCCTCCGTCAGAGCGCGCAATCTGGTGATTGCGGCGGCGCTGGTGCTGACCGCAATCGGAGTCTTTGCCGTGCGGACCACACCGGTCGATGCGCTGCCTGATCTCTCCGACGTGCAGGTCATCATCCGCACGAGCTGGCCCGGTCAGGCACCGCAAATCGTCGAGAACCAGGTCACTTATCCGATCACCTCGACCATGCTTTCAGTCCCGGGCGCGCGAGTGGTGCGCGGCTATTCCTTTGTCGGCGACAGCTTCGTTTATGTGCTGTTCGACGACAGCACGGATCTCTACTGGGCGCGCAGCCGTGTGCTCGAATATCTGAGCCAGGTGCAGAGCCGCCTGCCCGAGGGGGCGAAGGCTTCGCTCGGTCCCGATGCAACCGGGGTAGGGTGGATCTACGAATATGCGCTGGTCGACAAGACCGGCGGGCACGATCTCGCGCAGCTCCGTTCGATCCAGGACTGGTTCCTACGCTTCGAGCTGAAGACCGTCCCCGGCGTTGCCGAGGTCGCCAGCATCGGCGGCATGGTCAAGCAGTATCAGGTCGTCGTCGATCCGCAGAAACTCGCGGCCTATGGCGTCACCGCGAACGAAGTCGGCGAAGCGCTCAAGCGCGCCAATCAGGAGACCGGCGGCGCGAGCGTCGAGATGGCCGGCGCCGAATACACGGTGCGCGCCAGCGGGTATCTGAAAACGCTGGACGACTTCCGCGCCGTGCCGCTCCGCACCGCTGCGGGCGGTATTCCCGTCACGTTGGGCGATGTCGCCACGGTCCAGATAGGCCCGGAGATGCGGCGCGGCATCGCCGAATTGAACGGCGAGGGCGAAGTGGCGGGCGGCGTCATCGTCATGCGCCAGGGGCAGAATGCCCGCACGGTGATCGAGGGTGTCAGGGCAAAGCTCGATGAACTGAAGAAGAGCCTGCCGCCGGGCGTCGAGATCGTCCCGACCTACGACCGTTCAGGGCTGATCGACCGCGCGGTCGAGAACCTCAATCACAAGCTGATCGAGGAATTCATCATCGTCGCACTGGTCTGCGGCCTGTTCCTCTGGCACGCGCGCTCGGCGCTTGTGGCGATCCTGACCCTGCCGCTCGGCATCCTGATCGCCTTCATCGTCATGCGCTTGCAGGGACTTAACGCCAATATCCTCTCCTTGGGCGGCATCGCCATCGCTATCGGCGCGATGGTCGATGCAGCGGTGGTGATGATTGAGAATGCCCACAAGCATCTCGAACGCTGGCATCACGAGAACCCCGATGCCGAACCCGATACGGTGACGCGCTGGCGGCTCGTCACAGAGGCCGCTGCGGAAGTCGGACCCGCGCTGTTCCTCAGCTTGCTGATCATCACCTTCTCGTTCCTGCCGATCTTCACCTTGCAGGGGCAGGAGGGGCGGCTGTTCGCGCCGCTCGCCTTCACCAAGACTTACGCGATGGCCGCTGCCGCGTTCCTGTCGATCACACTTATCCCAGTTCTGATGGGGCTGCTGATCCGGGGGGAAATCCCAAGCGAGGAAGCCAATCCGATCAACCGCTGGCTGGCGCGCATCTATCGTCCGGCAATCGACTGGGTTCTGGGGCGACCCAAGCAGGCCTTGCTGATCGCCGTCCTGATTTTCGCCACTACCTTGTGGCCGATGTCCCGGATCGGCGGTGAGTTCATGCCGCAGATGAACGAGGGCGACTTGCTCTACATGCCCTCTGCATTGCCGGGCCTCTCGACCGCCGAAGCGGGGAAATTGCTCCAGCAGACCGATCGGTTGATCAAGACCGTGCCCGAGGTAGAAAGCGTCTTCGGCAAGGCCGGCCGCGCGGATAGCGCGACTGATCCCGCGCCATTGGAAATGTTCGAAACGACGATCCGGTTCAAACCGCGCGGGTCATGGCGCTCCGGGATGACACCTGAAAAGCTGGTCGATGAGCTGGACGCGCGGGTGAAGGTTCCGGGCCTTGCCAATTTCTGGATCCCGCCGATCCGCAACCGCATCGACATGCTGGCGACCGGCATCAAGAGCCCGGTCGGCATCAAGGTCGCTGGCTCCAACCTTGCCGAGATCGACCGCACCGCGAAGCAGATCGAGCAGGTGGTCAAGACTGTGCCCGGTGTCGCTTCGGCGCTCGCCGAACGGCTGACGGGCGGGCGCTACATCGACGTCGATGTGAATCGCGCTGCGGCAGGCCGCTACGCGCTGAACGTCGCTGATGTGCAGGCAGTGGTGTCGGGCGCCATCGGCGGCGAGAATGTCGGTCAGACCGTCGAAGGTCTTGCCCGTTACCCGATCAACCTGCGCTATCCCCGCGAGTTGCGCGATAGCCCGGACAAGCTTGCTGCTCTACCAGTGCTGACGCCATCCGGCCAGCAGATCACGCTCGGCACCGTCGCCTCTATCCGGGTCAGTGACGGCCCGCCGATGCTGCGGAGCGAAAACGGGCGGCCAGTCACCTGGATCTATATCGACGGGCGCGACCGCGACATGCAGACGCTGGTCAGCGACATTCAGCAGACCATCGCCAGCAAGGTCCAGCTCCCGCCCGGCGTCAGCGTCTCCTACACCGGCCAGTACGAGTTTTTCGTTCGCGCCAAGGAGCGGATGAAGCTCGTCATCCCCGTGACGCTCGCGATCATCTTCGCGCTGCTTTACCTCACTTTCCGCCGCTGGGACGAGGCGCTGCTCATCATGGGTACGCTGCCGTTCGCGCTTACTGGCGGCCTGTGGCTGCTCTACCTGCTAGGATACAATCAGTCGGTTGCGAGCGCGGTCGGGTTCATCGCACTCGCCGGTGTCGCCGCCGAGTTCGGCGTGGTCATGCTGATCTACCTGAAGCAGGCATTGGAGGCCCGCGACGACGGCGATGTCGCCGCAGCCGTGCGCGAAGGCGCGCTGCTGCGCGTGCGGCCCAAGGCGATGACAGTAGCGGTGATCCTCGCAGGCCTGTTTCCGGTCCTGGTGGGTGGTGGAGCCGGCTCCGAGGTTATGAGCCGGATTGCCGCACCCATGGTCGGCGGCATGCTGACCGCACCCTTACTTTCGATGCTGATCATTCCCGCGGCCTATCTGCTGATGCGCCGCAAATCCCGTTCCCGCGTTCAACCCGAAGGAGAAGTAGAGTGAAGAAGACTTTGATGATTGCCACGCTGATGGCGGTGCCACTTACCTTATCCGCCTGTGGCAAGAAGACGGAGCAACCCGCACCTGTCGCAACACAAGCGATGGACAAGCAGGCCATGGACGCGATGGCGGCGCCTGCCGCCCCCAAGACTGGCAGCGGCGAGGGCAAGGTCGTCTCGGTCAACGCCTCGACCGGCGCGATCACAATCGAGCACGGGCCGATCCAGCAAATCGACTGGCCCGCCATGACCATGGGGTTCACCGCAAAGCCAGAACTGCTCAAAGGCATTGCCGCGGGTGACAAGGTGGCATTCGAAATCAAGGGATCGGGCGAGAATTACGAAGTGACGTCCATCCGGAAGGAGTGACACGACCCGTCTCCTGCTGCGGAGATCACCCCGCTCTTTGCCGGTGCTATCCTTGGTCCGAACGACGACCTGACGCCATCAACCCGTAAAGGGTCCGCTACGCATTCGCGTGCGGCCGCAGCGCTGTGCGCTCGCGGTGATTGCGGTCGTCGTTCCGACACATCGGGCACCTGTCGAGCGGGGATGGTCCCCGCCGCAAGGCAGGAGACCCAACATGCCCCTCCCGATCGCACAACGTCACGCCTGGAGCCTCGCAAAAACCCTGATGGTCTGCATAACCTTGTTCCGTAGCGGCGATGCCTTCGGCGTCATGCCCAGCGCCGAATATGACGGCGATCCAGTCAATGTTCTGGCTGAATATGATCCGTTCGGCTGACATCCGCACCGCATCGGCGAAACGGCAATACCGGAAGGCGTCAGACGCCTTCCGGCTTCGTCATGCTCACGCTATTACGCCCAGGCAGATTGCGCTGTGGTGGAGGTGGAGAGCGCGTCCGATGGATCCATTCACATGGAGGACGCCGTGATTCTTGCTTTTGTCATCACCTTGGTCGCCGTCGTCGCGCTATGCGGCCTGATGCTCAACATCGTCATCTTTGCTCTGCCGCTGACTGCGGGGGCCGCGCTGGGCTTGGCCCTGCATTCTGCCGGATATGGCATACCCGCATCACTTTTCCTGGGAGCACTCGGAGCAATCGCTACCCTCGTACTTCTGCAGTTCGCACTCGGAGCAACCAGATCGTCGGTCCTCCTCGCAATGATTGGCATGCTCATCGCCGCCCCGGCAGCCTTTGCCGGCTATCATTTCCTGCTCGGTCTGCTCCGGCTGTTTACCCCAGATGCAGCGTTCCCCAATGTCCTCGCCGGTGTCGGCGCGCTTGCCTTTGGTATCGCGGCCTGGATCAAGGTTCCACAGTTCGGGCGCACGCACGAGTTGGCGTAGATGCCCCGTTCGGCAGCACCCGGCGGATGTGGGCGGGATCTGTTAAAAAGATGGCGGACTTGGTCAGGCAGTTCTACCTGCCAGTTTTCCGCGACGAAGATTGCCATGACGGGCGGGTGACGGGTTCGGCCTGACCAACATTTTACGCGCGCCCTGTTCAGCTGACCTGTCGCTGCACCGTTATTTGCCAGCCACATCACCCCGGTACAGTGGTCTCATTCGGTCAAAGCATCGGGTGGTTGGGACAGCCCGCTGGAACAGCACCGTTCACGATGCCGCAGGCATGTGCCGTCAGTCAGCCTATCGAGATTCGCCGATGCATGGCGGTTCCTGGGCGATGTTGCGGAATGCCCACGCCCATGCGTCCTCTCCAATGGCTTGTCTGGCAGGGGACGGCTTCGCCTCATTTCCCCTATCCGCAACGGCTCCGCGCCAACTTTCTTCCCCTGCGGGTTCCCCGCATTCCTCGCGAGACAAGAAAGCCGTCGCTGCACCGTCCTCCGCTGATCGCTCCGGCCTTGCAGGTGCGTCGGGGCCATCCCCCCGCCGGTCGTCAGCCATCGAGGCCGCGATGGGCGCGGGCTCGACCCAACATCAAGGAGATACGACATGGCAAACATCGGCACTTTCAAGAAGGCGACGGACGGCAGCTACCAGGGCGAAATCGTCACGATGAGCGTCCAGACCAAGAACGTCCGCATCCAGCCCGAAGACGGCATGGCGAACGAGAACGCCCCTTCGCACCGGGTCTTCGTCGGCCGCGCGGAAATCGGTGCCGCCTGGACCAAGCGCTCGAACGAAGGCCGCGACTATCTGTCGGTCAAGCTCGACGATCCCAGCTTCACCGCTCCGATCTTCGCCAACCTCTTCGACGACGAAGATGGCAAGACCTTCAACCTCATCTGGTCGCGCGCGCGCCGCCAGAACAACGACTGATCCAGCCCCACACCCCGCCCGGCGCTGCCGGGCGGGGCATCGGCGTGCCGGTAGTGTTCAGGGTGCCGGTTTCTGCAGGAGTTCGACCGGATCGACGCCGAAAACTTCCGCAATCTTCTCGATCACGTCGACCGTAGCGCCATAGACGCAGCGTTCGAGTGAACTGACATAGGTGCGATCGATGTCTGCCCGGTGCGCGAGTTCCTCCTGCGACAGCCCCTGAGCCTGCCGGAATGCCTTCAGATTATGAGCCAGAACCTCTCGAAGTGTCATCCTCGGGAGAAAGCGACCTTGTAGAGAATTCAACCACGGAGTATTCTCTACAATTCACCGTGACCGCCTGGGACATTGGCGACCCTTTGCCTGGCTAACAAATCTGCAAGCATTGCGAGGTAATTGAAAAGACAAGGTGGCGGAGAACAACTGGCACGTTGCCGCCAGTTCGATCCAGATCACCGCAAGCGGGTCTGTTTGAATACCGTGCGCGCTGAGATGCTGCCGCCAGGCATCATCCCATGATGCGCCGCCAGCCATAGCCAAGCGGGTATGAGCATTCAGGCCATTGTGGTGTATACTCTCGCCAGATTGAGCGAGGCACATCCTTGAATGGAGTGACTGCCCATGGCCAATTCTGCGTTCGAAGACCGGCCTCCGGATGGTGACCAGGTGACGGACTACGACCGACAGCACCACCGGACCTACTGGCGCATTCTGGACGCCGAGGCCGAGCAGGCGGATTGGCGCGAGATTGTCTCGGTCAT
The DNA here is from genome assembly GCA_024236215.1 of Novosphingobium sp. Taxonomy (GTDB): domain Bacteria; phylum Pseudomonadota; class Alphaproteobacteria; order Sphingomonadales; family Sphingomonadaceae; genus Novosphingobium. Next base: position 835,441 of record JACKKX010000001.1, on the reverse strand, counting down.
CTTCGGCATCGATGCGGCGGCGGAACCCGACCGTGCCCGAACCGTGTATGAGACGCACCTCGCCCGGGCGCGATGGATGAGTGAATCCGGATATCGGCAGTTGCTCTGACCATCGCCAAACCCGAGCAATCGGGCAATTGAACTATGCCGTGATTGCTATGCCGCCCGCAGCACGGCGGCAGTTCCCAACGATTTCACGCGATTCGTAACACTTCGCCGCTTGCCGCATTCTCCCACGGCGAGCGCAGGAGTCTATCCATGCCAACGGCGAGGGATTGGCGCGATCCCGTCGTCGGTGATGAGGGTGCCGCGCTGCAAAGCTGCGATATCGCAATCGGCTATCTCAGCCGTAATCCCCGATATTGCCGCGATTATGACACTGCTCTGGAGGCTGTCGGCAGAGGGGACAACTCGGCTGAAGCCGCAACCGAAGCCCTGATCGAGACCTGGGGGTTGAGCTTCGTCGTAGCGCCCGCGAAACCCTATGATCCGCAGGCGGTCATTGCCCGCCCAGACGTTGCCCCTGCCAATGTCGTCCTGATCGAGGCGCCTGCCACGCTTCCTGAAGCATGTCCGATCAACCTGAATGAAGCGGGAACGATCAGCACGCAGCTCAATCTTTCATGCGGGAGCTACACGGTCCTGGCCGATCCTCAGGGTGATCATCATGTCTGGCAACTCGCACCACCTGGCAGACCATTGGCGCTCGTCATTCCGAACGGACCGTACCGCGGAATTCGCCTTGCCGCCGCCCAGCGGCTGCATCGCCATCTTCGCGGGGTTCTCTCAGGATTGCCGCCCCTCCTGCTCAGCGACAAGGCGCGAGAGCACCATCGCTGGTTGCTGCGGGCGCTCGATGCCCGGCTCGCCGGGGCAAAGCCGCGCGAAATGGCCGCGATCATGATCGGGGAACATGTCCGCGGCTTCAATGCGGCCGAATGGTGCGACTCCCGCGAACGCCGAAAGATCAGCCGATGGAGCGCCGCAGCCACGAAGCTGATGACGGGCGGCTATCTGCGGCTTCTCTGCGAACGCTGATCCGGGACACCGGCTGACCCCCTCAGGGGTGTCCATTCCGGGACGTTCGTCACACTCCCATTCTGCCCTCCTGTTCGCCGCAGCCGCACGCAAGCGGCCGGTGTTTACCGGAGGATCACCCGTGTCACTTGCCCTTGCCGCTGCTACGCCGCGCTACCTCAAGACCCCGGATGCCGCAGTCCATCTCGGCCTTTCCGCCCGCACGCTCGAGAAGCATCGCTGCTTCGGAACTGGCCCCATCTATCGCAAGCTGGGCGGAAGGATCGTCTATGCCATCGACGATCTCGACGCTTGGGCGGAACTCGGGCTGCGCCGCTCGACTTCCGATCCGGGCAAGGGCGTAGTCCACCCGGCCAAGCGCCTGCCCTCCGACGTTGTGCGGCGCTGATTGCCCGTGCCCCAGCCGTCCAACCACCTCGACACCGGGCCGGAGCGCCCGCAGCTCGAACTGTTTCGATCGATTCCGGGCGATCTCGCGCCTCGCGATGCGCAGGATCTCATGGCATGGCCGTTCTTCAGCCTCGCCAAAACCAAACGCCTCCAGCCCATCGACTTCCGCATGGGCGACACCTGGATCAAGGTTGAGGCGACACCGGAGCATGGCATGGCGAGCATCTGGGATGCCGACATCCTTATCTGGGCGGCCAGCCAGATCGTGGAAGCCCGGGACGCTGGGCGCCCCACGTCGCGCCTCATGGCGACCACGCCGCATGAAGTGCTGACCTTCATTGGCCGGGGCACGTCCGCCCGAGATTATGATCGCCTCAAAGCCGCACTCGACCGGCTGCAATCGACGACGATCGCAACTTCGATCCGGCAGCCACATCAACGCCGCCGCCATCGCTTTTCGTGGATCAATGAGTGGAAGGAGCGGCTCGACGGCAATGGCCGCCCACTCGGCGTGGAGTTGATCATTCCGGACTGGTTCTATGCCGGTGTGGTCGACCAGGCCTTGGTGCTCACCATCGACCGGGCCTATTTCGGGCTGACCGGCGGGATCGAGCGGTGGCTCTACCGGATCGTGCGCAAGCATGGCGGGCGGCAGCGCGGGGGCTGGAGCTTCGACGTCCCGCACCTGCACCTGAAATCCGGCGCGCTATCGCCGCTCAAGCGCTTCGCATTCGAACTGCGCGACATCGTGCAACGCCAGTCACTGCCCGGATACAGACTCACGCTTGAAACCATGTTCGGGCGAGAGCGCCTGATCTTCACGCCGACACCGCCCGATCTGTTCGATGTCGCCATGCGCCGTGCCGGCCTTCGGCCTGTGGACAAGCGCTGATGCGACTCGTGCTATCAGGAACCGGCGGAGTCGTGCCATCAGGAACCCGGGAGTCGTGCTATCGGGAACCGAAAACCTCTCGAAAGCCGCAGAACTCCTCGCCATTTCGCGGCTCTAACTATACTAACAATGAATCCTACGGATTCTTTCTAACGCACCGGCAGGCTGTGGATGAAGCGCGAGACAGGCGCGATCATACCGCCAGTTCGCTGTTCAAACCGGCTGTACAGGACAAGGGCGATAACCCGCCTGACCTGACGCATGTGTCGCTCACCTGGATTGCCGGAAAGAGGGAAGAGTGGCTGCGCTTCGGTGCGCCCGTCCGGGACCGTATCGTCAACCGCCGAACGCGCATCGCATCGTTCCGTCCAGGCGCGATCTTCGCGCTGGTGCGCTGGGCGGCGAACGACTTCGGAACCATCGCTTCGCACATCGACATCGTGCGGGCAATGGGCCGTTACGAAGCCTGCACGACATTGCCCTGCATCGATCCCGGCGGGGAACTACTGCTGCATGTAGCTGGCTGGCCAAAGGTTAGCCAGGTGCTGCACGCGATCGACACCGTTGAAGCCATCGGGATCGACGCCCACGTCGCGGACCCCGATCACTGGCGGCAGGTCCATCACCGGATCGCAGCCGGACAACTGCCATCGGAATATTCGTCCTGCCGTCACCGCGCCTGGCTCAAGCGCAAGGCGGTGTGGCAATGAAGCGCAAGTCTTGCATCGCGCTGATGCTGGCCGCCTGCGGAACGATTGGCGTAACCGCCGCCATCCATCCGTCACCGCGCCTCATATGGAACGCCAGCGCCAGTGCTCCGATCGGCCTTTACTCCGTCAGCCCCATCGGTCGGCCGACTGCCGGTCAGTTGGTGGCTATCACACCCCCGCCTTACTGGGCGCGGTGGATGGCCGAGCGGCATTACCTGCCGCTCGGCGTGCCGCTCCTCAAACATGTTGCCGCGCTTCCGGGGCAACATGCCTGCCGGACGGGCCGCGCCCTGAGTGTGGATGGGGCGGTTGTGGCATTCGCCCTTGCGCGCGACCGACGAGGGCGTCCGCTCCCAGTCTGGAAGGGCTGCCGCCAACTCCGAGACGGCGAGATTTTCGCCGTCAATACCGCCGTCCCGGACAGCTTCGACAGTCGGTATTTCGGGCCGCTGCCTGCCCGTTCGGTGATCGGTGCCGCGTCGCCAATCTACACGCGGGCTGCGCTCGGCAGGCCATTCATCTGGCGCGAAACAGCCCGCCCGATCACCCTTCAGCCAACCTATGAAAGGACCGACCCATGAGTAATATTAGCAGATTCCGCCGCGCAGGAGACGGCTTCGAAGGCCGCCTGCATACCCTGATCCTCGACGTGGAATTGCACATCGTCCCGTGCAGTGAATCGGACAGCGAACATGCACCGGCATGGCGCATTGTTGCTGGGGACAGCGCTGCCGGACTGGAGATCGGTGCGGCATGGAACCGCATCGGCGAGAAGGCAGGCGCATACCTCTCGCTGGTGATCGACTGCCCGTCGCTCACTCAGCCGATCCGCGCCAACCTGTTCCCGGCCCATGACGATACCGGGGACCATGTTCTCGTCTGGAATCGGCCATCGCGCAGCGCTGGGCAGGGTTGATCCGGTGCGCTTGCTTTGCACATCGCTCGCCGCCCTCTTGCTGGCCGTTGCCAATCCCGTGTGCGCGAACGCGCCCACCGAAACCGGCGCCAGCGCTCTGTCAGCCAGCCAACGATATGTAGGGGAAGCCGCGCGCCGCTTCGGTGTTCCCGAGCAGTGGATCTGGGCCGTCATGCGCGTCGAGAGTGCTGGCCGAGTGCAGGCGCGCTCGTCAGCCGGCGCCATGGGGCTGATGCAGATCATGCCCGGCACCTGGCAAACGCTTCGCGCACGATATGGTCTGGGTTCGGACCCCTATGATCCGCGCGATAACATCATGGCCGGTGCTGCATATCTGCGCGAGATGCACGACCGCTACGGGGAATATGGTATGCTGGCGGCCTACAACGCCGGCCCCGGACGCTATGAGGACTATCGCACGCGCGGTCGTCCGCTACCGTCTGAAACCGTCGCCTACGCCGCAAAGCTGATGCCGATGATCGGTGATGGACCCGCAACGGCTATAGCGGTGCGACCGCCAAATGTCGTGCCGACCTGGACCGATGCGTCGCTTTTCGTTGAACGCGCTTCGGTGGCTTCGCGTACATCGTCTGACACCGCATATGCAGCCCCGCCTCGTGCTTCAGCATCACTCTTTGTCGCCGTTTCCAGGCAAAGCCCGCGATGAGCCTGCCTTATACTTCCAAGAACATCGCAGCGTACAATATCGTTGAGTTGCGAAGGAATGGGTCAAGTGACCGGAAGGGAAAGGAGGGAGGGCAGGATAAAGAGCGGCGATGTGCGGTGCCCTTTTCGCCCGGTCGGTGCCTTGTTTCACAAGGCTTTTCTGGACTAAATTACGATGTGCGGAGAAATGCCGCGATGTTCCCGCTTCTCGGAATTGCCGGTTTTCCGCAGCTCAGGCGCACATCGCGGGCAAGATCGTGACGCGGGACGATAGCGATATTCGCATTCGCCCAGGGCGCATCAGGTCTCGCGGTGACGAACGATCACGCCCGGCCATAGCCCAGGCGCTTACGTCCGCGCGGCGTGCGGGCGGCATCGTTTCAGCAAGCGGCCAAGTCCGGAGCCCCCGTAACTCGACCTTCGGAAGGGGGCGCGCGGCAAGTCTGCGTGCGGGGCACAGGCTGGGGAGCCGCGCACGGATGGCGGTGATCAAGGCGCGTGTCGTGCGTCATGCCCGTTCGCTATCGCTCGCCGCCCACCTGAAATATCTACAGCGCGATGGCGTCACTCGAGACGACGCTCCCGGCAAGCTGTTTGGCCCAGACGGTGCCGAGGTCGATCGCGATGCGTTTGCCGAACACTGCCAGCAGGACCGTCATCATTTCCGCTTCATCGTCTCACCGGACGACGCATTGGAAATGACCGACCTGAGGGAGTTCACCGGCGCGCTCATGGTCCAGGTCGAGAAGGATCTCGGCACCAAGCTCGACTGGGCGGCGATCGATCATTGGAACACGGAGCACCCCCATGTTCACGTCATCGTGCGCGGCGTTGGCGATGACGGGCAGAACCTTGTCATCTCGCGTGATTACATCCGCGAAGGTATGCGCGGGCGAGCGGGCGAGCTGATCACCCGTGAGCTGGGGCCGAAGACCGAACTGGACGTCCGGCGATCTCTGGAGCGGCAGGTCGAGGCGGAACGCTGGACGCAAATCGACCGTGACCTCGTTCGCCACCAGCAGCGGCACGGCATGATCGACACGGCCCCCGATCCTGAAGCCCGCCCCGATTCAGATCATGCCCTGAAACTCGGACGTTTGCGCAAGCTCGAACGACTGACTCTGGCCGAACAGGTCAAGCCCGGCCTCTGGGTCATCGCCGACAATGCCGAGCCAGCTCTACATGAACTTGGCATGCGCGGGGACATCATCAAACGGATGCATCGCGCCATGCAGGAGCGTGGCATCGAGCGGGGCGTGTCGAGCTACTACCTTGCAGGCGAAACTGCCCAGCCAATCATCGGGCGCCTGGTCGAGCGCGGCTTGCATGATGAGCTGACCGGCGCTGCCTATGCGATCGTCGATGGGATCGATGGTCGAACCCATCACCTCACCTTGCCCGGACTTGAGGAAACCGGCGATTGTCGGCCCGGCGCGATCGTTGAGCTGCGCCAGTTCGACGACCGCCGTGGCCGAGCGCGAGTGGCATTGGCAGTCCGCTCCGATCTCGACATCGCAGCCCAGATCGAGGCACCCGGAGCAACCTGGCTTGACCGGCGCAATCTCGACCAACAGAAGATAGACTTGGGCGGCGGGTTCGGCGCCGAGGTGGCGGATGCAATGCAGGCTCGCGCCGAGCATCTTGTTGGTCAGGGTCTGGCCCGCCACGATGCCCAACGCTTCGCCTTTGCCCGCAACCTGCTGGATACGCTCAATCGGCGCGAACTGGACGCCATCGGCGAGAAAATGGTGAGGGAGTTCGGGCTCCCCTACACCCCCGCCAAGTCCGGGGAATTTGTTGCGGGATCGGTGCGGCGGCAGGTGCAACTGGCATCGGGCCGCTTCGCCATGATCGACAATGGGTTGGGCTTCGCGTTGGTCCCCTGGACACCGGCACTCGACAATCGGTTGGGCAAGTACGTTTCGGGTGTGATGCGTGGGGACGGCGGGGTGGATTGGTCGATGGGCAGGGGGCGGGGCATTGGGCTCTAAAACAATGGTAAGGGCTTTAACGGTCCCTGGCCTTCTGCCTGGCGCTATCCTCTTGCAGGCATGTAGCTGGCATCAAGACGGCGATGGATCAGTGAAACCAGCGTCAACAGATCTTGTGCATCGCCCTTTGACATCGGCCAATGAATGCGGGGCTCATGGGCTGTCGGATTGCGGAACATGCCAAAAGTCCCACGTACAAGGTTGGCGAAGCCCCGTTGCTCGCCTTGTTCACTCACGCTTGCAAGTGAGTTGATCGCGATCATCGGCGGGTTGCCGACCAAGGCACGGTCCACGAGTGTCGAGCCATCATCGGTCAATCCCGTCTTCGCCCGCATTTTTGCCGCGACGCTCTTCACGGCCTCTTGGACGGCATGAAAATAGTCGTCGGCTACGAGCTCCGCCCGGCAAAATTCCAGGACATCTGGATGCACGCCGCGCGTTTCCAGATCGGCACGCAATTCGCTTGCGCGCCGCTGAGCCTCCGAAAGCGTTGTTGCGACAGGAACGGACTCGATATCGCCGGCTTCGGTCACGACTAGCCCAGCAAACGCCAGTGCAAAATTCAGATTGGTCCGCATGGGTTCGTAGCGCCCAGGTTCGCGAACGTACCGTGCGGGCTTCATGGCGTGTCGAATGAACCCGAGCACGCGGGTGCGATCACGCCTCTGGTTCTGACTTTGTGCGAAAGCGTTGTAGATCCTTGTGCGCTTGGTGATGGGGCCGGGATCCGTCATGCCGCATGTTGAAATCAGCAGTTCGATCTCGGTGCCCTTCAAGCCTGCTTCGGTATCGCCGAGGGCGCTGGCAATCGCTTCGAGCTCCGCCTGGGAGAACAACGGCTTCATTCCGCAGTCCCGAGATTGTAGATTTGAATTTCTGACCGCGTCGATGCCCAGCGAGGTAACTGTCCAAGGTCTGCGAGCTCAGCCCTGACCAGGCCGTCCAGCACCTCCGGGAAAAGGCGAGCCATGACCAGCCACAACGGGTGGGCGTTATTGATCTGGACGTCTGTCTTCTTGGCCTCTGCGATTATCCGTTTGAGCGAGACCTTTTCGAGCAAATCCGACAATGGCGTCGCTCGAACGAAGAGCTCTATCAGGCTGGCGCAATGCTTGAAATCAGTCCCGTTCAGCTTGCTGTTCAGCATCGACAATACAGCACTGTCGCCGGAAAACTTCGTAATGTGGAGGACCGGCCGACCAGCGTCGGCGCTGTGAGCGACCGAGCATAGGATCGCGTAAAGCATCGCGGTGTGCGCACGGGCACGGTTGGACCGCTCCGTCCAGAAATCCCGCTCCCATTCCCATAGGCCGGGGACACCTGCCTTCATATCGGCCCAGGCATCCTCATAGTGCTCGCTGTACTCTGGCGAGTTCGGTCGCTCCTCGCGGGCCTTCTTCATCGCGTCCCACCAGCGCGATCGATCCTGCTTGCAGCGCAGTTTCAAAGCCTCCGAACGACAATCCTCGACAAATGCCGATCGTCCCACGCCCGTCTGCAAATCATCGAGCACGATCAGCTTGGACTCACGCCAGCCGCCCTCACCGTTTTCCATGAAACATTTTAGGACAAGTGTACCGCGCTCGATCGAGGCCGCCTCGGCCTCGTCATCGAAGACGAAAGCGTTGCCTCGTTGCATCGCCACGACATCATGAAACCCCTGGGGCATGGGATCTTCAAGTGTACTGAAGATCCACACTAAGGCGATCCCCTCGGCATCATAATGCAAGTGACGGGCCGCGATCTCTGGAGCGAATGGCTTCGACAATTGCACCTCGAGAGCGAAGCGGCCGAGTCCCAACAACTCGGCATACACATCAGGCCAGCGGCCACGCTTGTGGATTTCGGACCGAAGATAGGTGTTCACCGTGGTGCCTGTGCAACGCGGATCGGCCTTAACTAACTGCTCGATCGTCGAACACAGTCGGCGGTGCAGCGCCGATTCCTGATGTCCCTGATATTGTGCTGCCCGCGCATCATCAGGGTGAAGATTGTTGCCCTCGTACCAAGGGCAATCTTTGCTCGCCTCCGGATAGTGCGCGTACATCGGGACGTGGCTATCCTCAGTTGCCTGCGCCCTGATAAAAACACTGCCTTCGCAAAGCCTGCACTTGGCTATTGGCTTGGAACGATCCTGTCGCCGCCGCACATTGATCTGCGCGCGCAGATGCTCCCACCCTGCGCGCGGCATCGACATCAACTGTTCGATATCGACCGCACCTCGTGGCATCTCGAAATCCGCGATCAGGATGGTGCGCTGGTGGCTGCCCATGATCAAATCATTCTGGCATTTCGGGCTTGGCAATCCAATCCACGTGCTCCAGCCCGGATGCCACCTCACCCCCAAAACGCCGGATTCGAACCACGCGGTACGCATCGATCTTTTCCATTCGAACGAGTCCGTCCTTTTCCAATCGTTCGAGAAGGTCGATCATGACTCGGTTCGAAGCCGCGAGGCCGATGCTGGCAAGCCATGTCTCCAATAGCCGACTGTTCGCGGTCGATTCCTTCGCGAGGACGTCGAGAATTGCCCTGGCCTGTAGGGCAGAGCGTATTGCTTCAAAATGCTGGGGGGCGTTCGGTCGACTACTCATGCCTCAACCCTACTCGATCGCCCCAGGCAGTAAACATAACAGGAACGAACTTCCCCAATTTCGACGATGTTTCCGAGTTTGTTTAGACGACAGTGCGAGCCATCATGGCGCTGATCAGGGCCGATCTTTCAAGCAGTGCGCCCTGATAAATTACCTCCCCAAACGTATCGTCAACAATTCGCCCCTTGGAATTCTGGACATGAACATGGATGCCGAATTCCTGCGGGCGCTCCGCCGTCCACACGATTGCCGGCGTCGAAGCCCAGACCGCAAAATCACAACCGGCATAGTCGTCGAGATTGAGCGTGCGATTCGGCGTTTCGTATTTCAGGGTCCGCGCAAAACTGTCGTGAAGCGGCTTCAACGGCGTCGAGATGATCGGCTCTTTGCTCCACGTACTGTCCCGCCCGCAATTTCCGCAGAAATGCTTCCGATGTGGTGTGTCGGCGAAATCAGCTAGGTCGAGGTGTGGGTAGCCGCAACTGCTGCAACTGATGCAGCTCATTTCGTTGTTCGCTTCGATTGCGCGAACGAAGTCATAGGCTGCCGGTGGCGTGATGTTGACCCGCGTGATTTCCTGATTTTGGAAGAGGCCTAACCCGCTGCTGTACAGAGTCGAGATTGCACTGAAATCACGATCGATGGACTTCTTGCCGCCAACATCATCACGCACATGCACGTGGATCTTAGGCGGTCTCGGCGTGATCGGCAAAGTTGAAAGCGCTGCTGGCATTGAGCACCAAATCCCGACCTCCGCATGTTCCGTGACATTTACCGTCAGCGGCGAGACCACATAGTTCATGGCCTGCTGATAGTTGGCGCAGCGCATTTCGCCGTGAATCTCCAGCGCCTCGATATCCGCCTTGATTCCCCAATGGGTCTGATGGGTCCTGCACCACAGACGCTCGGCGCCGTGACGGAATTTCCCGGCATGCGCGAAGTCACAGGGCAATTGAGCATCGTTGCCAGACTTTGCAGGAAAATGGCCCAACAGAGCAGGCGCTGTGACTGCGATGTTGCCCAAGGTGCGGCCGTAGGACCAGCAAATCGCAGCCTCTTCCTTCAATCCCCCTTCTGCATCCTTATCGATCGCCTGCTCGTCGCAAATTTTTGATAGATAGACTTTCTTTGCTGCCTGCCCTTCGGCATTCTCCCACTGGCACTTCCAGAGTTCGACTTTCCCATTCGACTGATTGATACGGCGCTCGATAAACATCCCGAAGCCTTACACGATTGACCACAACTCCATCCATAAGGTTTTGGACTCGATCGGCGTAAAGGGCTGGCAGAGCTGCCATCTACGCCGTTCCCTGTTTTTCCGCGCTGGCCTGCGACGATCGGTACTGGCCGCTTGAATCCCGACCTCAAGCAGTCCGACTGCCTCCCAAACGGAGGAGCACATCATGTCGGCATCGCGCGTTTTATGGGGTCAGATCGTAGTCGTTTTGGCGATGGTTCTGGCGGGCATATGGTCTGCAACGCAGTGGACAGCCGCAGCTTTGGCCTATCAGCCCGAGTTGGGGAGGCCGTGGTTCACGCTTGGCGGTCAATATATCTATCCGCCGCCAGCCTTCTTCTGGTGGTGGTTCTCGTTCGACGCCTATGCGCCGCAGGTCTTCCAGCATGGTGCCTACATCGCCGTATCGGGCGCTTTCGCGGCAATAATCACGGCCATCGCCCTGTCTATCTGGCGCGCGAAGGAGGCGCGGAAGGCAGAAACCTTCGGGTCGGCGCGCTGGGCGACACGTTCCGAAATTTGCAGCGCCGGGCTGCTCGACGACAAGGGCGTGGTGCTGGGCAAGCAGCTTAACAGCTATCTGCGGCATGACGGGGCCGAACATGTGCTGTGCTATGCTCCCACACGCAGCGGCAAGGGTGTCGGCCTCGTCGTGCCGACGCTGTTGAGCTGGCCGGGCAGTTGTATCGTCCATGACATCAAAGGCGAGAACTGGGGGCTGACGGCGGGTTTCCGGGAGACTTTCGGAACGGTCCTGCTGTTCGACCCGACCAATGCCGCATCGGCTGCCTACAACCCCCTGCTCGAAATCCGCCGCGGTGAATGGGAAGTGCGCGATGTCCAGAATGTCGCGGACGTGCTGGTCGATCCCGAAGGAAGTCTCGAGAAGCGCAACCATTGGGAGAAGACCAGCCATTCGCTGCTCGTCGGCGCAATTCTTCATGTACTCTACGCCGAGGCAGACAAAACGCTGGCGGGCGTCGCGGCTTTCCTGTCCGATCCCCGACGACCGATCGAATCCACGCTGCAGGCGATGATGACCACCCCGCACCTGGGCGATGATGGCGTGCATCCCGTGGTCGCGTCGGCCGCGCGCGAGTTGCTCAACAAATCGGCGAACGAACGATCGGGCGTACTGTCGACGGCGATGTCGTTCCTGGGCCTCTACCGCGACCCGGTCGTTGCCCGCGTCACGAGCCGCTGCGACTGGCGGATAGCGGACCTGGTCGACGGTCCATTCCCCGTGACGCTCTACCTGGTGGTGCCGCCATCGGACATCAGCCGTACCAAGCCGCTGATCCGGCTTGTGCTCAACCAGATCGGTCGGCGATTGACTGAGGATCTCGATGCTGGGCACTCACGCCAGCGCCTGCTGCTGATGCTCGACGAGTTCCCGGCTTTGGGCCGGCTCGATTTCTTCGAAAGCGCGCTGGCCTTCATGGCGGGCTACGGGATCAAGGCCTTTCTGATCGCGCAAAGCCTCAACCAGATCGAGAAGGCCTATGGGCAGAACAACTCGATCCTCGACAACTGCCATGTCCGGGTCAGCTTTGCGACCAATGACGAACGCACCGCCAAGCGGGTCTCGGATGCGCTCGGCACCGCCACCGAAATGCGGGCGATGAAGAACTACGCCGGACACAGGCTCAGCCCATGGCTGGGCCACCTCATGGTGTCCCGCTCGGAAACCGCCCGCGCTTTGCTGACGCCGGGCGAGATCATGCAACTGCCGCCGGATGATGAAATCGTCATGGTGGCGGGCGTGCATCCCGTCCGTGCGAAGAAGGCGAGGTACTATCAAGATCGCAGACTGGCCGATCGCGTCCTACCTGCGCCGATTGCGGGAAAGGCATCGTCGGACCCTCGGCCCGATGACTGGAGTCACCTTGCACCCATCGAACCCCGAGGAGGGCCAATTCCCGATTTCGATGGCGAAGATGCGGCAGCCGAGGAGGCCGGAAAGGGCGAGGGAAGTCAGGCTGATGGTGAGGCGGAGAGCGACGGCGTTCGCCGCGAGCCAGCGATTGAGCGTCATGTCGATATTGCGCCGCCCCCGGCGATGCTGCCTGCCAATGAATTCGATCCCGATGAGCCCGACACTTCGGCGGCGACCAGCGCGCAGCGACGAGTAATCGATCTGGAACAACGCGCTGCTGCGCGGCGCGCCAGCCTCGATCCTGCCGACGGGATCGAGCTTTGACATGCCGACCAAGGCGAGACTTTCGGTCTATCTCGATCACGACATCATGGAGGCGCTCGCCAGCTTTGCCGATCGACGTGATCGATCGCGCTCGCTGGTCGCAGAGGCCGCCATTGCCTCATTTCTCTCACCCGACGGCGACGAGCAGCGCGAGGCTGCGCTGATCAAACGTCTCGATCAGATTGATCGGCGGCTGACCCGGCTTGAGCGCGATACCGGCATCGGCGTCGAGATGATTGCTATGTTCGTCCGCTTCTGGCTGTCGAACAGTCCGCCTCCGCCCGAACCAGAACGCGCTGCGCTGCGCCGGCAGGGCGGTGACCGCTATGATGCGTTCATGTCGGCACTGGGGCGTAGACTCGCGAAAGGTCTCAAGGTCCGGCAGGAGATTGTCGAGGAGATTCCGGCAGCCGGCGATTAGTCCTGACTACGCCGCAGCCTGTCTTTTTACGCCTGACTACGCCCGGCAAAATCGGTTGTTGAATCCAGGCAGTTTCTGGCTCTCTTCCTCATCCCCACGGCGCCGGGCGGATCATCGTCCGGCCCCGTCAGGGGATTTTCATGAGCGTTCATGCTCTTCAATCCGAGGCCGGTCAGCGTGGCAATCGTATGCTGCGCACGGCGCTGGGATCGTCCATCCAGGCATGGCTCGACGATCCCCAGGTCATCGAGGTGATGCTGAATCCCGATGGGCGGCTTTGGGTCGATCGGTTGGGAGTGGGGATCGCCGATACGGGGGAGCGGCTTTCTCCAGCTGATGGCGAACGGATCGTCCGGCTTGTCGCTCACCATGTTGGTGTCGAGGTCCATGCCCGCCGACCGCGTGTCTCCGCCGAACTTCCCGAGACCGGCGAGCGCTTCGAAGGACTGCTGCCGCCGGTCGTCGCCGCGCCCGCCTTCGCGATCCGCAAGCCGGCGGTCGCCGTCTTCACGCTGGACGATTATGCCGCTGTCGGCATCATGTCCCGCGCCCAGGCTGAGATGCTCCGCGATGCCGTAGCCCGGCGCGCCAATATCCTGGTCGTCGGCGGCACGGGGACCGGCAAGACCACGCTCGCCAATGCCCTTCTGGCCGAGGTCGCCAAGACGGGCGACCGCGTGGTGCTGATCGAAGATACCCGCGAGCTGCAATGCGCCGCACCCAATCTGGTCACCATGCGGACCAAGGACGGGGTCGCCTCGTTGTCGGACCTCGTCCGCTCGTCGCTGCGGCTTCGCCCTGATCGCATTCCCATCGGCGAGGTCCGCGGCGCGGAAGCGCTCGACCTGCTGAAGGCATGGGGCACCGGCCATCCCGGCGGCATCGGTACGATCCACGCTGGCACCGCGCTCGGCGCGCTCCGGCGCATGGAGCAACTCATCCAGGAGGCCGTGGTCACCGTGCCACGCGCCCTGATCGCCGAGACCATCGACGTGCTCGCCGTGCTGGTACGCGATGGAGCGGGACGGCGCCTGGCCGAACTCGCCTGTGTCGACGGCCTCACTGCGAGCGGTGACTACCGGTTCAGCTTTCCTTCCGACCAACCCAAAACTGGAGAACTCTCATGACCCTTCGCCTTTCGCGCCGAGTGCAGCGCCTCGCTGCCGCTGCATCCCTTCCGCTGATTGCGCTTGCGGCGACAACGCCTGCCTATGCCGGCGGCTCGTCGATGCCGTGGGAAGCGCCGCTGCAGTCGATCCTGGAATCGATCGAAGGCCCGGTCGCCAAGATCATCGCGGTAATCATCATCATTACCACCGGGCTGACGCTCGCCTTCGGCGATACCAGCGGCGGGTTCCGGCGGCTGATCCAGATCGTCTTCGGCTTGTCGATCGCCTTTGCCGCTTCGTCCTTCTTCCTCTCCTTCTTCAGCTTCGGCGGCGGAGCCCTGGTCTGATGCTCGACGTGGCCGAACCGGTTCCCGGCTTTCACGCCCCGGTGCATCGCGCGCTGACCGAGCCGATCCTGCTCGGCGGTGCGCCCCGCACACTTGCAATCGTCAATGGCACGCTCGCCGGCGCCATCGGCCTCGGCCTGCGCCTATGGATCGCGGGGGTCGTCATCTGGGCCTTTGGCCACATGCTCGCAGTCTGGGCCGCGCGGCGCGATCCCCACTTCGTCGATGTCGCCCGTCGGCACCTGCGCTACCCGAACTGGATGCGGGCATGATGTCGCTCCGCGAATATCGCAGCAAGCAGGCCCATCTGGCCGATTACCTGCCCTGGGCGGCGCTGGTTGCGGATGGGATCATCCTGAATAAGGATGGCAGCTTCCAGCGCAGCGCGCGTTTTCGGGGACCGGACCTCGACAGCGCGACGCCTGCCGAACTGGTCTCGACCACGGCGCGTCTCAACAATGCAATGCGGCGTCTGGGCTCGGGCTGGTCGATCTTCGTCGAATCCCAGCGCGTTCCCGCACTCGACTATCCCGAAGATGTGTTTCCCGATCCCGTCTCGGCGCTGGTCGAAGCCGAGCGACGCGAGCAGTTCCGGGAGGAAGGCGCGCATTTCGAAAGCGCATATTACTTGACCTTCCTGTGGATGCCGCCTGCCGAAGAAGCGGCGCGGGCCGAGAACTGGCTCTACGAAGGCCGTGCCCAGGCCGGCATCGATCCGTGGGAACTGGTCAAGAATTTCACCGATCGCACCGACCGCGTGCTGAACTTGGTCGAAGGGTTCATGCCCGAGGCGGCCTGGCTCGATGACGCTGAGACGCTGACCTATCTGCACAGCACGGTCTCGACCCGGCGGCAGCGGGTGCGGGTGCCGACAACGCCGATGCATCTCGATTCGCTGCTCGCCGACGAGCCGTTGACCGGCGGGCTCGAGCCGCGCCTGGGCGAGCATCACCTGCGCACTCTCACCATCACTGGCTTCCCGACCATCACCTTTCCGGGGCTGCTCGACGAATTGAACCGGCTCGCCTTCGGGTATCGCTGGTCGACCCGCGCGGTCATGCTCGACAAGACCGACGCCACCAGGCTGCTGACCAGAATCCGGCGCCAGTGGTTCGCCAAGCGCAAGTCCGTCGCCGCGATCCTCAAGGAGGTGATGACCAACGAGGCCTCGGTGCTCGTGGATTCGGATGCTTCGAACAAGGCGATCGATGCCGATCTCGCCCTGCAGGAGCTGGGCGGCGATCATGTCGGGCAGGCATTGGTGACCGCGACCGTGACAGTGTGGGATACTGATCCGGCGCTTGCCGACGAGAAGCTCCGCCTGGTTGAGAAGGTCATCCAGGGCCGTGACTTCACCTGCATTCCCGAAGGCATGAACGCAATCGAGGCATGGCTCGGCTCCCTGCCGGGGCAGGTTTACGCCAACGTCCGTCAGCCTCCGATTTCGACTTTGAACCTGGCCCATATGGTCCCCCTGTCCGCCGTATGGGCCGGTCCGGAACGGGACGAGCACTTGCAAGCTGCCCCCTTGCTCTTCGGCAAGACCGAAGGCTCTACCCCGTTCCGGTTTTCTCTTCACGTCGGCGATGTTGGCCATACGCTAATTGTCGGGCCGACCGGGGCAGGCAAGTCGGTACTGCTGGCGCTGATGGCCATGCAGTTCCGGCGCTACGCTGACGCCCGGATTTTCGCGTTCGATTTTGGCGGCTCGATCCGGGCCGCCGCTATCGCGTGCGGCGGCGACTGGCAGGATCTCGGCACCAGCCTCTACGACGGCGCGGCGGCGTGCGTCTCCCTGCAACCGCTCGCGCGGATCGACGAGGCGTCTGAACGCAATTGGGCGGCCGAATGGCTGGCCGCGATCCTTGGCAGCGAAGGCGTGATCATCGATCCACAAGCGAAGGACCATATCTGGTCAGCGCTGGGATCGCTGGCGAGCGCGCCGGTGCCTGAGCGAACACTTACCGGGCTGGCGGTCCTGCTACAGTCGCAGGAATTGAAGCAGGCGCTTGCGCCCTATTGCCTCGGCGGTCCCTATGGCCGGCTGCTCGATGCCGAAGCCGAACATCTGGGCGAGACCAGTTTCCAGGCATTCGAGACCGAGGGACTGACCGGATCGGCTGCCACGCCTGCGGTGCTGTCCTACCTGTTCCACCGGATCGAAGGCCGGCTCGACGGCTCGCCCACCCTTATCATCATCGACGAGGGCTGGCTGGTGCTCGACAGCCCCGCGTTCGCCGCGCAACTGCGCGAATGGCTGAAGACGCTGCGCAAGAAGAACGCCAGCGTCGTCTTCGCCACGCAGAGCCTGGCTGACGTGGAATCGAGCGCGATTGCGCCGGCGATCATCGAAAGCTGCCCGACCCGCATCTTCCTGCCCAACGAGCGCGCGATCGAGCCGCAGATCACCGCGATCTACGAGCGGTTCGGGCTCAACGCCCGCCAGATCGAAATCCTCGCACGCGCCGCGCCCAAGCGGGACTATTACTGTCAGTCGGCACGCGGCAACCGGCTGTTCGAGCTGGGGCTGGGTGAAGTAGCGCTCGCATTCACCGCCGCCTCTTCCAAAACTGACCAGCTGCGCATCACCGAACTGGTCGCGGAGCACGGGCAGCACGGCTTTGCCCGCGCCTGGCTCACATCGCGCGGCCTGCCCTGGGCCGCCGAACTGCTTCCACCCCCCAACGAGGAGATTGCCCCGTGAAGAAGGCCCCCATCCATCTCGCCCTGATGGCGAGCATCGCCAGCGTAATGACGCTCGCCAGCGCGCAGCCGGCCAGCGCGATCATCGTCTATGATCCGAGCAATTACGCGCAGAACGTGCTGACCGCCGCCCGGACGCTGGAGCAGATCAACAACCAGATCCGCCAGCTCCAGAACCAGGCGACATCGCTGCTCAACGAAGCGCGCAACCTCGAAAAACTGCCGCTCGACATGCTGCAGCCGATCCAGCAGCAGATCAGGCAGACCCAGCAGTTGATCCAGCAAGCCCAGCGCATGGCCTACGATGTCCAGGACATCCAGACCAAGTTCGCGCAGCAGTACAAGTCGATCGACCTCACCGCCTCGGACCGAGCGCTGGTGCAGGGCGCCGAGACCCGCTGGCAGAACAGCGTCGCGGCCTTCGAGGACGCGCTCAAGGTCCAGGCCGGGGCCGTCGGCAATATCGAAGGTTCCCGCGCGGCAGTGGAGAGCCTGTTGACCGCCAGCCAGTCGGCAACCGGCGCCCTGCAGGCGGCACAAGCCGGCAACCAATTGCTCGCCGTCCAGTCGCAGCAACTGGCTGACCTCACCGCCACTATCGCTTCGCTCGGCCGTGCCCAGACGCTCGATGCCGCCAACGCCGCTGCGGCCAAGGCGCAGGCGCGTGAGCAGTTGCGCCGCTTCCTAGCGCCCGGGCGGGGCTATGTCCCCGGCAATACCCAGTTGTTCCACAACTGAGGGCGCCTGCGATGAACAGCAAGCTCTTCGCGCGGATCGGAGCCATCGGGTTCGTGGCGGTCGCGATCACGATGACCGCGCTCCAGCTGCGCGAAGAGCGCAAACCCGAGCCCCCCGAGGTCGTCACCGTGGTGGAGCCCGATGGCGATCCCCTACCGGAAATGCTCCGGCTTTGCTCCGAACTCGGACAGGTCGCCGAAACGACGAACGAATGCAGCCAAGCCTGGGCCGAGAACCGGCGCCGATTCCTGGCTCCGGGCGCGCGGCCCATGGAACGATTTCCGCGGCCCAACCCCGTGATCGACAATTCGGGCCTACCATCCGGATCGCCGCGAGTCACCGCGCCGTCCAGTTCCGGAGGTCAGTGATATGGGGGGCACTGGCGTCGTCGACCACTTCCTCGACATTTTCTCGCGCTACATCGACAGCGGGTTTGGCCTGTTGCACGGCGAGGTGGCGTTCATTGCGACCACCCTGATCGTCATCGACGTGACGCTGGCAGCCCTGTTCTGGACCTGGGGCGAGAACGACAACATTGTCGCCAACCTCGTCAAGAAGACGCTGTTTGTCGGCGTATTCGCCTACATCATCGGCAACTGGAACAATCTCGCCCGCATCGTTTTCGAGAGCTTTGCCGGCCTTGGTCTCAAGGCAAGCGGCACCGGGTTTTCAACTGCTGAACTGCTCCAGCCCGGTCGGGTCGCGCAGGTCGGGCTGGATGCGGCTCGACCGTTGCTCGACTCAATCTCTGACCTCATGGGGTTCGTCAGTTTCTTCGAGAATTTCCTGCAAATCGTCATTCTGCTGGTCGCCTGGGCAATCGTCATCATCGCCTTCTTCATTCTAGCGATCCAGCTCTTCATAACACTGATCGAGTTCAAGCTGACCACGCTGTGTGGGTTCGTGCTCGTTCCCTTCGGGCTGTTCGGCAAGACCGCCTTCATGGCCGAGCGTGTGCTCGGAAACGTGGTGTCGTCCGGCATCAAGGTGTTGGTGCTCGCGGTCATCGTCGGCATCGGCTCGACTATCTTCTCCGAGTTCACCACCGCAGTCCCGGCCGAACCGACCATCGAGGATGCACTGGCGATCATGCTGGCGAGCCTTTCATTGCTCGGCCTGGGCATTTTCGGTCCCGGTATTGCCAATGGCATCGTCTCCGGTGGACCACAGCTCGGCGCGGGATCCGCGGTCGGAACCGCGCTTGCCGCAGGCGGCACCTTTGCTGCCGGTGTTGCCGGCGCCCGGCTCGCCGGCGGAGCCGCCGCCAGCGCCGTGGCAGGTGTTACGCACAAGGGCGCGCAGGCCGCTGGCGGCGCCAGCATGGCCTACGCTCTGGGTTCGGCCGGAAAGAGCGGAGCATCTGGAGTGGCATCGGGCCTGGGTGCGGTCGGCCAGGCGGCGGGCGGCGCGGCCATGTCGCCGCTTCGCAAGGCGTCCGCATCGGTGAAGCAGGATTTCCGGGAGGGCGCGCGGGGCGCAGTCAGCGCGACGGGTGGCACGATTTCCGGCGGCAAACCCGATGGCGGCGCTCCTGCGACCGAAGCGTCCGACCGGCCCGCCTGGGCCAGCGCGATGCAGCGCCGTCAGGCTCTCAATCATGGCGTTTCGACCGCCGCCCATGCCTTGCGGTCCGGCGACGGCGGCGGGGCCGGGAATGCCGTCAATCTCAGCGAAAAGGACTAGCCAGCAATGTTCAAACGACCCTCCATCCGGTACGGGCAGACGCCCGAGCCGGTGACGCCCTATCAGCGCGCCGCGCAGGCCTGGGACGATCGCATCGGTTCGGCGCGGGTGCAGGCAAAGAACTGGCGGCTTGCCTTCTTCGGCACGCTGGCCCTGTCGGGCAGCCTTGCCGCCGGGCTGGTCTGGCTGTCCGCGCGCGGCACGATCACGCCTTGGGTGGTCGAGGTCGACAAGCTGGGTGCGGCGCAGGCGGTGGCGCCTGCGGATGCCGACTTCCGTCCGACCGACCCGCAGATCGCCTATCACCTCGCCCAGTTCATCGAGCAGGTGCGCAGTATCCCTGCGGACGCCGTAATCGTGCGGGAGAACTGGCTTCACGCCTACGACTTCACCACCGACAAGGGCGCGCTGGCGCTCAACGACTACGCTCGCAGCAACGACCCCTTCGCGCAGATCGGCAAGCTCCAGGTCGCAGTCGATGTGTCGAGCGTTATCCGGGCCTCCGGCAATAGCTTCCGCGTTGCCTGGGTCGAGCGGCACTACCGCGATGGTAGCCTCGCTGCGACCGAACGCTGGTCGGCGATCCTCGGCATCGTCACCCAGACGCCGCGCACTCCCGACGCCCTGCGCAAGAATCCGCTCGGCCTCTTCGTGCATTCCATCAACTGGTCGAAGGAGCTTGCCCAGTGACCGCTTTCAATCTCATCAAATCGCCCGGCGGCACGGCCATGGCCGTGCTGCTGGCTACTGCTGCTCTGGCTGCGACGGGTCCCGTCGAGGCGCGGGTCCGCAAGGCCGTTACCGAGATGGCCCAACCCGCCGTGAAGGCGGAAGAGACTGCGCCGCCTCTGGTGGTCGCCATTCCCCAACCATTGCCGCTTCCCGGACAGTTGAAGCCGCTGCCGATGCCGAAGCGCGGAGGCGCGAGTGACCCGCAGTCCCGGATCGGCGTAGCCAACGCTGCCGCGCGGGTGCAGCCCGTGCGCGACGGCTTCATCAATGCGATCCAGCAATATCCCTATGCCGACGGAGCCCTCTACCAAGTCTATACGGCGCCCGGCCAAGTGACCGACATCGCGCTGCAGGAAGGCGAGCAGCTGGTGGGAGCGGGGCCTGTCGCGGCCGGTGACACGGTGCGCTGGATCATCGGCGACACCCAGAGCGGCTCCGGTCCGCTGCAGCGGGTTCACATTCTGGTGAAGCCCACGCGCAGTGGTCTCGTGACCAATCTGATCATCAACACCGATCGGCGGACATATCACCTCGAACTGCGGAGCACGCCGGCAACCTATCTGGCGTCGCTCTCATGGATCTATCCGCAGGATGAGCTGATCGCACTCCGGGGCCAAGCAGCGGACGCTCAGGCCATGGCGCCAGTGTCATCGGGGATCGATGTGGGCGCGCTCGAGTTCGGATACCGGATCGAGGGTGACAAGCCGCGGTGGCGGCCGACCCGCGTGTTCGACGACGGCCGTCAGGTGTTCATCGCCTTCCCGGGTTCCATCGCGCAGGGCGATATGCCCCCGCTCTTCGTGATCGGCGCATCCGGCGCGGGCGAACTGGTCAACTACCGGGTGCGCGGCGCCTACATGGTCGTCGATCGGCTGTTCGACGCCGCCGAGCTTCGGCTTGGCAACCGCAAGAGCGAGCAGCGCGTGCGGATCGTGCGTGACGGCCGCCGACGGAGTGCTTCCCGATGAATGCGCAGGTGACCCAGGCCCCGACTGCACAGGCACCTGATCTTTCGCTGCGGCCGCCCTTGCCGCGCGTCATGCGGCTTTCCCGCAAGGCGATCATCGGCCTTTGCCTCGCGGCATCTGCTGGGATCGGGGGATCGTTGTATTATGCCCTGTCGAGCGGCACCAGAACGCCCCCGGAAAACCTCATCGGCACGGGTAGCGAGGCAGCCGCCGATGCGCTGGCATCGGCGCCGAAGGACTATACTCAGGTCCCCAAGCTCGGTCCGCCGCTTCCCGGCGATCTCGGAGGCCCGATCCTGGCCGCGCAGAAGCGGGGCGACGTGGTGCCGATCCCGCCAGGGCCACCGCAGACAGCGCGTGGCCCGGATCCGGAAGAGGCCCTGCGCCAGCGCATTGCGCAGGAGCGCGATGCGGCACGGACAAGCCGCTTGTTTCTGGGCGGCGGCGAAGGAAAGGGAGCGGGCGGTCCTGCTTTTGCCGAAGTGCCGGCCGCTGGCGTGGTATCTCCATTGGCCGATGCGCCTGCCAATCCGTCCGACCAGGCAGGAAAGCGTGCCTTTCTGAAGCCCACGAACACCGCCACGACCAGTGCCGCCAGGCTTACAGGCATGGTCTCGCCCGCAACTTTGCAGGCGGGCAGCATCATACCGGCAGCGCTTATCACCGGCATTCGATCCGACCTTCCCGGTCAGATCACCGCGCAAGTGACCGCAAATGTCTATGACAGCCTGACCGGGCGCACACTCCTAATCCCGCAGGGCTCGCGCCTTATCGGTGAATATGATTCCGAAGTGTCGCAAGGCCAGAATCGTGTCCTACTGGCCTGGGACCGGCTGATCATGCCCGACGGCAGGTCAATTCTGCTCGACCGCTTGCCCGGTGCAGACGCACGCGGGTTCGCGGGCCTCCAGGACGGCGTCAATTATCACTGGGGCAACATGGCGAGGGCAGCATTCATCTCGACCTTGCTGGGTGTGGGTTCGGAACTGGGGGCAGGCGGAGACAGCGATCTCGTGCGTGCCGTCCGGCGCGGTACGCAGGACACGATCAGCCAGACCGGGCAGCAGATTGTAGGGCGCGAACTGAACGTGAAGCCGACATTGACGATCCGGCCTGGCTTTGCGCTGCGCGTCATGGTGACGCGCGACATCATCCTCGAACCGCTAGGTCAGGATCAGCGGCCATGACTAGGCTCAAACTCGGGACGTTAAGCGATGACAAGCCGGTCAGGCTGGCTGTCGAATTGCCGGCGTCGGTCCACCGCGATCTCGTCGCCTATGCGGCCATTCTCGCCGAGACATCGGGGCAATCGCAACTGCCGCCGGAACGTCTCGTGGCGCCGATGCTTGCGCGATTCATGTCCACCGACAGGGCGTTCGCCAAGGCCAGACGCACCCGGTAGCGCAGGCCACCTTGACTGCTCGATCACCGCTAAGCCCGCACACAATAAATATTACAATCGCTATTGCGAACTAGTCGCATTAGCGATACGGGCCAGCAACAATTCAGCAACAAGGGGGTTTCGAGTGAAGATCAAAGCCATGAGACTGGCTGTCCTGCTGTCCAGCGCCGCACTGCCCGGTGTCGCACACGCCGACGAGAATCTGTTCGGATACAATACCGGCGCGGAAACACTGCCCAAAGGCTCGGGCGAGATCTATGTGTTTAATACGCTGCGCTCGGACAAGGGTCAGGGCACCTACCGGGCGATCGATACCGAGATCGAGGGCGAGTATGGCGTCACGGACCGGATCACCCTCTCCGCCGCCGCGAGCTTCCTGACGATCAAGAGCCAAGGGCTGCTGATCGACGGCTATCTGCCCGCAGACATCGACAAGGGGCCGCGTTTCAACGGACTTGAGCTCAAGGCCAAGTTCAACGTGCTCAGCCCGGCGCTCGACAATTTCGGGCTGGCGGTGATCACCTCGGCCGAGTTCAAGACGCTCGATCCGCACAGCGGTCAGGACAAGACCGAATATGAGGCCCATGTCGTCCTCGCCGCCCAGAAGTATTTCCGGCAGGGACAGATCGTCTGGGTCGGCAATCTCGGGCTGAAAGCCGGCCACGAAACCCGCAAGGCGATCGCCAATCTGCCGGCCGGTTTCGACTGGCCGACCACGCCCGAAATGGAAATCGAGCTGAGCGCGGGGACCGGCCTCACCTATCGCGTCGCGCCCAACTGGTTCATCGGCGCTGAAGCCCAGTACACTTCGGAATATGAGACCGAAGTCGGGCAGGAGCGCTGGTCGCTCTTCGCCGGCCCGACGATCCACTATGGCGGCCAGAAGTTCTGGGCGACGCTCACCTGGTTCCCGCAGATTAAGGGCGGCGGCGAGCGTTATGCGGGGCAGACCGACACAAATCTGCACCTGATCGAAAAGACCCGGAACGAATTCCGCGTCAAGCTGGGCTATAACTTCTAGGAGCAGTCGCGATGTCACATCGTCATTGGGCGCATATTACCGCACTTCCGGTGCTGGCGGTCATTTCGGCACCGGCATGGGCTACGGATTATCTCACGGTCGAACAGGCCCAGCGGGCGTTGATTCCGCAGGCGCAGACGTTCGCTGTGTTTCCTGTCACGCTCAATCCGGCTCAATTGCAGCAGATCCGGCGGTTGTCCGGCGTTCCTCAGCGTACCAACCAGCCTCGGGTCTGGCGGGCGATGCGCGGCAACACGGTGGTAGGCTGGGTGATCGTCGATGAGGTCATCGGCAAGCACGAGTTTATTACCTACGCCGCCGGCATCTCGCCCGATGGCCATGTCCTCGGCGTCGAGATCCTCAGCTACCGCGAATCCAAGGGCGGGCAGGTGCGCGATCCGAACTGGCGCGGCCGATTCCGCGGCAAGACACTGGCCGATCCGTTTCGCCTGAACCAGGATATTCCCAATATCTCGGGCGCTACGCTGTCGAGCCGCAACATCACCGACGGAGTGAAGCGATTGCTGGCGATCCACAGCGTGGCCTTGCCGCACGGGTGATCACGCGCTGCCGACCATTGCTGGGGACGTTCGTCGAGATCACCGTACCTCAAGGATATGAGCAGGCGGCGGAGCAAGCCTTCGCCGCCATTGCCCATGTGCACCGGCGGATGTCGTTCCACGATTCCGACAGCGACCTGGCCCGCCTGCGTGAGGCGCCGCCAGGGACCACGCTCGAGGTGGACGAGGAGACGGTTGCCGTCCTGCGCACCGCGGTCGCGCTTTACCGGGATACCGGCGGGCTGTTCGACGTGGGCGTGGGGCGCAGCCTGGTTCGCAGCGGCTTTCTGCCGCGTGAGCGCATTGCGCGCCTCGATGGCTATTGCGGGACGAGCGGCGACATCGAGATTGTCGATGACCGCCATGTCCGCACCCATCGCGGCATGCTGATCGACCTGGGCGGCATCGCCAAAGGCTACGCTGTCGATCGTGCCGTGGAGGTTCTGACGGAACGCGGGGTGGGCGAGGCGCTGGTCAATGCCGGCGGTGACCTGCGCGCCTTCGGCGCGCGGGCCTGGCCCGTTGGCCTGCGCGACGCCCATGGCAAAGTCCGCTTCATGGTTCCGGCGCGCAACTGTGCCGTCGCCAGTTCGTCCAATCTCGACAATCGCCGCCGGGTTCGAGGCCGCGAGGAATCTCCGCACGTCGGACGCGGTGGCAAGAGCGTGCTCGCCGATCATCGCGTCACCGTGATTGCGCCAACCTGCATCATTGCCGACGCGCTGACCAAGGTGGCGCTAGCCGATCATGACCTTGCCGAGCGGGTGGCACTCAATTTCGGCGCCCGCCTTCTCGATGCGCCAGACACCGGAGTTCCCAGTTGATGCCCCACCGCAAATCCGCAAGGCTTGCTTCCTGGCAGGTCTGGCTGCTCACCCTGAGCGGCAGCGGGCTGTGGCTTTCCGGAGCCGGCTGGCTCTTGCTGCATTACTACGGGCAGAAGGCAGGCGAGTACGGGCCGGAGATGAACCCGGCCGAGCCATGGATGATGACCGCGCACGGCCTCTTCCTCATCCCAGTCCTGCTGGGCATCGGCAGTATGTTCGTGGCGCATATTCCCAAGGGTTGGTCGCATGTTCGCCAGCGCGTAGCGGGCATCGCACTTTGCGCGGTACTCGCCGTCCTCGTCGGCAGTGGCTATCTGCTCTACTACGCCGGCGATGAGGCCTTGCGCGACTGGACAGGGCTGATCCACTGGGTGATCGGGCTGGCCCTTCCCGGGATTTTCCTGTGGCACTACATCAGCGGCCTATACGAGCGTCGAAGGGCTCGGCGCTCCTAGGACGCATGGCACGGGTCTATTCCGGCTCTGTCAGAAGCAGGTGGGGTTTAACCTCAAGGCCCTTTGCAATTCGCTCGATGTTGTCGATTGAAACATTGCGCTCCCCGCGCTCGACCCCGCCGATGTAGGTGCGGTCCATCTCGATCTCGAGTGCGAAATCCTGCTGGCTGACACCGCGCGCCTTTCGGTGCTGGCGGATATTGTTCGCCAGTATCATCCGAAGTGTGCCTGGGTGTGTGCGTTTCACAGCCCATCATCCCACCCGAGATGGTTATAAGGCGACGGACTTTAAGTATCATTTAAGGTCTGGGGCCTAAATAGTTCACGGCAACCCGGTCTCTGCACGGGGGCACCGTGGGACATGGGTAGTATGACAGATCCTTCTCAGATGCGGAAGAATGCGGTCGCGCTGATGCGCAGGGCGCTTCGCCTGCTTGACGGCGCGGGGGAGAAGGTCGCCGCTGCCCATCTCCAGTTTGCCATCGACATTGCGGCAAAACCGGGTCCGGCTAGATCGGGCCAATACGGAGCTAATCGAGCGCGCGATTAGCGAAGGTTTAATCACAAGACATTATGTCGCCAAGAAAAACGGGCCGCGATCACACCGGAGTATACTATTTCATAAATTGGAGAATTCGTGCTCAGCCTGCGCAACATAATACTTGAGATGATTGCAAAGGGAGCCGACCTCAAGGCGACCATCGATCGCCTGTGTCAGGAAATCGAGAGCCTGGTGCCGGACCTGGTCTGTTCGGTGCTGACCGTCGATCATGACGGGATCATTCACCCACTCGCCGCCCCCAGCTTGCCAGACGACTACTCGGCGGCGTTCGACGGCCTCATGATCGGTCCGGAGTTGGGATCATGCGGTAGCGCCGCCTACCTGCGCAAGCCGGTCATCGTGGCGGACATTGCCCATGATCCGCGCTGGGCCGAATATAGCCCAGCTGCATTGTCGCTGGGTCTCAGGGCTTGCTGGTCGACGCCGATCTTCGATGAGAACGAGCGGGTGATCGGCACATTCGCTTTCTACTACCGGGTGGCCCGAGAGCCGACCAGTGCCGAGCAGGAGATCGTCGATGCCTGCATTCCCCTTTGCTCGATTGCGCTCGCACGCCATGATCGCGTGCTGGAGCGCGAACGGCAGGCCAATGTCGATGCCTTGACCCAGATCGCCAACCGGGCTTCCTTCGGGGTCGCGCTTTCCCGTCTCATTTGCACGGAGCCAGGAGCCTGGGGGATTTTCGTCCTCGATCTCGACAATCTCAAGGTGATCAACGACAGCTTCGGGCATCACGCCGGCGACATGCTGCTTCAGGCTGCCGCCGAACGGATCACTGCGGCCGCCTTGCCCAACCGGACATTCCGTATCGGCGGCGATGAATTCGCGATACTGGTTCAGTCGCCTGATGCGCTTCACGAACTCGACAGCTTTGCCGCATCGCTACTTGAAGGCCTCTGCGAGCCGATCAACTTCAACGGCCACGCGATCATGCCCAAGGCAACGATCGGCGGTGCTATCCTGTCGCACGGCGATCTCAGCGCTGACGTGGTCCGGCAGAATGCGGACTTTGCGCTGTATCACGCCAAGGAGACCGGCCGGGGCGGGTTTATCCGTTATTGGCCCGGGCTCGACACGAGGATAACCCACCGCATCGCGGCCATCCGCGATGTTGATGCCGCGTTGCGAGAAGGGCGTATCGAGGCACATTATCAGCCGATAGTCCGACTCGATACTCGCGAGATAGTTGCTCTGGAGGCACTCTGCCGACTTCGCATGGCCGATGGGAAGCTCCTGGCAGCGGCGGCGTTCAGGGAAGCGACCACGGATGCCCGCATCGCGTCGGAATTGACCCAGCGCATGCTGGCCATCGTTTCGGCCGATGTCCGGGCTTGGCTGGATATGGCCATTCCACTCCAGCACATCGGCATCAATGTTTCGCTGGCCGATTTTCACGGCGGCAGGCTGGATCAGCAGATTGCGGCCGCATTTGCCGGGCAGGGTCTGTCGCTTGAGCATCTGGTCATTGAGATCGCCGAAAGTGCCTATCCGATGCTGCGGGACAAGTCATTGATCGAGGCGATCGAAGCGCTTCGGTCGCGAGGTCTGCGGGTAGCGCTCGACGATTTCGGAACTGGCGGGGGTCTGCTCATGCCGCTGCTGTCGATGCCAGTCGATATGATCAAAATCGACAAGGTGCTGGTCGATAGACTGGCAGTAGACGGCGCCGGCGCGGCAGTCATCGGAGGGCTGCTCCACACGGCCCGCGATTTGAAGATCGGCGTGGTGGCCGAAGGTATCGAGAATGAGGCGCAGGCCGTCCAACTCATGCGGCTGGGTTGTGAACTGGGCCAGGGCTATCACTTTTCTAAGGTGCTCGACCGGGAAGCGGCGACTAGCTTGCTGGTCCTGAATGGATCCGATGCAATTGCGCGCCATGAGGCGGCTTGGCGAAAGATTGCACGATGAGTTCGGACCATCCCTAGAAGTTGAACACCGGTATGGAAAACCGCGCTTCCACGAAGGCCAGGAATGCCTTGAGCACCGGGTTTGCGTTGTCCTCTCGCCAATAGGCGGAAAATCCTACGCGCGTCGGTCCGTCGCGATCATGGATTTCGCGAAACACCATGCCGACGATGCCGAGCCCCAGAGCCGCTTCGACAACGATGGTGATGTGCTCGCCAATGCCGACCGAGGCCAGCAGCGTCTCCCTGCTGATGTCTTCCAGTTCGATGTCAGGATGGTGCGACGCATCGGCCAGCTTGCCCAGAATCAGCTGCCGAAATTGCGGGCCAGGATCACGCTGAGTCAGCCGGAATCGTTCGCCTCGCAGGTCGGTCCAGTAAATGCGGTCGGCCAACCCGAGGGCATTGTTGGCTGGCAGGGCGACGTGAATCCGCTCGCTCCACAGCGACCGGCGGCTGAGCAGAGGTTCTCGGCCTTCACCGGGCATGATCGCGATGTCAATCAGACCGCTTTCGAGACCGCTCAGCAAATGATCGCGGTCACGTTCGAAGCGCTCGATGCGGATCGCCTCACTGCCGCCGGTGAAGGCTTCCAGCGTGGCGCGCAGGTTGCCGGCCGAGAAGGAAGTATAGAACCCTACGGCGAGGCGGCCCGATTGGCCTTTGCGCGTGTCGTGCAGCCAAGAATTCAACTCGGCGAATTCGCGGACGACACGTTGGGCGGTCCTGAGATAGGTCTCCCCCGCGGGCGTCAGGACCGCGCCGCGTGACATGCGCTCGAACATCTCAATGCCGAGGCGCTTTTCGAGCGCGAGCAGCTGACGGCTCAATGTCGACTGTTTGATGCCAAGACGTTTGGCGGCCCTGCTGAAACTGCCGGATTCGGCGGCAAGCACCAGATAGCGCAGTTGCCGCAGCTCGATCACGGCTGCCCCCGTCCGGTCTGTACTGCCCCCACCATCACCTCCGCCCATGCGAGCGCGGCCGCAAAAGCCGCGCGCCAGCGAGTTCGACAGCACCAGGGCAATCTGCCTGGCGCTGCGTCGCTCTTTCCATGTCGCCCGAAACGGAACCCCGCGCGCAGGCCAACCCCTGAACCACGCATCAGCGACGTGCGAAGGCCGGTTTCCTGGCTCACGGATCATCACGCGGAATTCGCGCCTTCCCGGAGTCTCGACCCCAGTGGCGGCACAGACGTCGTTGCCTGTGCTATGAACGCAGCGCTAGCCGATTACAGTTGCAGGGACAGCTGCGGCTTCGGTGCCGAGGCTCCTCACCGCATTCCCGATTAAGTCCTCTCGGACACCAACGCGCTGAATTTACTATTGGCTATTCATAAGGTTGGAAACGGCTTGCCGACGAAGCGGTTCTCCAGTGAGCCGGACAGAGAATCTTTATTGCGATGAATACCTATACTGCGCAGTGCGGTATTGATCACAACCCGGTGGCATCGACCAAGGCTGCCTGAATCTCGGCTTGTTTGGCCTCCACCATCGCAGCGATCCGGGCATGCAAGTCAACTGCCTGGCCCGGGGCATCAATCGAAAGGATCAGGGCATAGCGCCCCTTGTCGTTCATGCGTTGCTGACCGGTGTGCGACTTCCACCAACCGCCCACGGGATAGACCGCGATTTCATCATGGGACGCGAGATCGACGGCTGCACCGCGCCAGAGGTCGCAATGAAGCGAGCCGGCCTGGAAGGCGTTCGGACCAAGCAACCAGTGACTGCCTTCATTTGCCGTCGGCTCGTCGTGATCGCGCGGTTGAGTGAGTCGCCTGCGGAATGCCGCCGCCGTTTCCGTCCGCTTCTTCATTTCGAAACGCAGGCCAAATGACCGGTAGGTGTCGGGGCGGGTCGCGGCCCTTCCGGACAGATTGGGCTCGATGAAGTAGGACAACGTCACCTTGAGCGTGACCGTCTCGTTCTCGAGTTCCTGCAGCAACGCGGACGGCCATGGCAGGTCGTAGAAATGCATTTCGTTGAACACCGGCGCCTGTCCGTTGGGGCCTGCCGCGAATGGCTGGATTTCGGCCTGAGCGATCAGTGTCACGTCGTTCCGTGCGGAACGGAAAGCGCGTTCCAGATCGGGGACACCGTAGCCGACATCCCGCAGGATGAGCTGGCGCTTGCCCTTGGAGATCGACTTCCAGTGCGCCCCGCGGCCGACCAGTTGTGAACGGATGGGCTGCGGCCAGGTCGCGGAATCGACCATGAGCGCCCGGTATGTCTCGGGCCACAGGTCGGGGAGTTCGGCCTGCAACTGCCCGGTGAAGTTCCCTGCCACTCCGGCAGCGGCGCTGGTCGCGTTGAACGGCATCAGGGGCTCATTCTCGACGTCGGATGAAAGAGCCAGCAGAGAAACCGCTGGGTGGATCCCGCAATAATCGGCGCCGTCCACGAGCATATTGCCCGCTTCGAACAGCACTTCGGGTTTGATCGGTGTCAGGTCGCTCGGCAAGTCCTGCGACCCTCGACTGAACGGGCTGCGATGGTTGGCCGGAACGAGGGGCGTGAGGCCGGGAGGGTCGATTGGGATTGCGTCCTTGGCCGTGAAGCCGCCGATGGTGATTGCGTTCCAGCTCTGCGCGGGGTCTTCGAGCGACTTGTGCGTCTCGACATCCTCGCGCTGGCCCCCAAGGACATTGCCGGCGGCAATGAGGACGAGGCGTTTTGGGTGATCAGTCGCCGACTGCCCATCCTGGCGCTCGCCAGGCATCGCGCCGGCACTCAGCTGGTCAATCGCTCCGCTCCAGCTCGAAGGCCGGGAGGGAGAAAAATCCGGTGAGGATGTGGCGATGCAAAAGCTGCGCGCGGCGTTCGGTCTTTCGACCTCCGCCAGCGCAACCGCGCCCTGGGTCACGAAGCCGTATCGCGTCGGCTCCGTTGCATCGAACCCGCGCGGTGGCAGGAACTTCATGGACTCGACTGCATGCGAGAGTGCCAGCGGCCTCTGATCGTTGGCCGCGCCCTCCAGATCGCCATAGAGGACGAGGCCGGCCATTGCCGTGCCATGGCCGCCATGCGGCTCGTGATCGTCAGTACCCCAGCGGTCATCGACCGCCCAGGCTCCGGCCAATGCCGGCGCAACGAGCGGATGCGCACCGGCGATGCCGGTATCGAGTACGCAGATGGCGGGCGCGCCATCGCCAGGGGGCGTAACGCGGGCGGCAAGATCGGCGACGACCGCGGCCTGGCCGAGCGCGAGCGGACCCTGATCGAGGAAGGGTTCGATCGTCCCGGTCGCCGGCCTGATTTCGCTTATGGCGCCCGGCGCGCGCTGTGCGAGATCGAGCAGTTGGGCAACGGTCGCGTGAATGAACAGAACGACCGTATCGGGGAAGATCAGGCGGTCGGCATGGACATCGAGATGTTCACCCCGTGCGGCCGCAGCGATGCTTTCTGCGCGCTCGACGGGCTGGCGGACCCACAGCTCCCACCAGGCGGGGACTGGATCGTCGAAGTCGACCGGCCCCGCGAACAGAACCTGGATGACTGCGGCCCGGATGGCTTCGATGGTTTCGAACCGGGGAACATCGGGCCTGGCCCGATTGCCGAGATTCTCCTCGCCGTAGCGCGTGATCCGGTCGCGCAGAAAGGCCTGAGCATTGTCCGGAATGAACAGAACTGCGCTTTCGGTCCGATCGGCATTTCGCCGTGACCGGAGCACGACGATGTCCTGCCCGGGAAAATCTAGACCCGTGGGGATCTTGGCGGCCTTGGCCCGCGCACCCTCGGGTGCAAGTGTCTCGACCTCGACGATGGTGCCCGGCTGCTGGCCAGCGATAGCTATGCGATTATCGGGATCGGGAGCCTGATTCAGTGCTGCCGCCAGCTGGGCAAGCAATTGCTCCGCATGGGCGTGATAGTCGTCGCGCTTCGGCTTGTTGTCCTGCGGCCTGCTGGGATAGCGATATTGCGCCGGATCCCGGAAGGCATCGATCAGAACATGCGGCACGTTCCTGGCCGCGAAATCATCACCTTCGGGCATTCACACCCCATTTCGTCGTGATTGCCCCGTGCCGCTCAGCCTGTCGGTCATTTTGCGCTAGGTTCCGGGTGGAATCTTACCCTGAAGGCCTGCCTGTCGGACAGTGCCGCGCAGAGGTTGTCGATCGTTACTCTTGCCGCATCCGCAAGGATGGCATCGCGAACGACTGCATCGGCGGCTCGCACCAGTTCGCCCTGGCTGAGGCCATTCAGCAACGGCTTGACCTTCGACCATGACTTTGCCGCAGGCTTGAACTTGCCAAGCCTGCGATTGAGCAGGAGGGACGCAGCCTGGTCATCGGGAAGAGAATACTCGACAACCTCGTCGAAGCGCCGGGCGAGCGCGTTATCCAGCATCTCCGAATGGTTGGTTGCCG
Source organism: Novosphingobium sp. (assembly GCA_024236215.1). Classification (GTDB taxonomy): domain Bacteria; phylum Pseudomonadota; class Alphaproteobacteria; order Sphingomonadales; family Sphingomonadaceae; genus Novosphingobium. Next base: position 803,009 of record JACKKX010000001.1, on the reverse strand, counting down.
CGATCACGACGCTATCTGTCGAGTTGGGCTCCTCCATGAACGCCAGCACCGAATTGAGAACGCGGCGGATCTCGCCGACATCGTTTGGATCGCCGCGCCGCGAGCCGATCGCGTCGAATTCGTCGAGCAGATAGACGGCGCGCGTCTGTGCGATCTGATCGAACAGGAGGCGCAGCTTGCCGGCTGTCTCGCCGAAGAAGCGGCTGAACAGGGATTCAAGCCGGACCGTAAAGAGTGGAAGGCGCAGCTCGCCGGCGAGCGCGGCAGCCGTCATCGTCTTGCCTGTCCCCGGCGGCCCGACGAGCAGGATATGCGTCGCCGGAACCTGGCCGTGATCGCGCAGCGTCGCCCGGTCAGATTGCTGGCGGACAATGCGTGACAGTCGCCGGCGCAAATCATCCGACAGGACCATGCTGTCCAGAGTGGTCTTGGGATAGGCGCTTTCGACCAGGCCCTGCAGTTCACCGCGCGGCCGCGCGAGCGGGATCGGCGTCTGCCCCTTGGGCACGCCGACAGTACCGCGATCACGCGCCTTCTGGACGAGCCGCTTGAGCCGATCGGCCTCCTCGACATTGCCCTGCCTAGCTTCCTGCGCCGCGACCTGAAGTGCGATCGACAGGAACTGTTCCTCGTCCCCATCGACGTGGGAGTTCAGCAGGGCGACGATCTGTTTGGTCGACATCAGCATACTCCCTTCGAAAACGGGACGTACAGTCGGCGAGTCGCGATTACAACCAAAGGTGTCACCGGCCGCGCGATCGCGCGGATAAGTGGGATTCTGGGCCAGGCTGAATTGAAGTTCATGCGACTTTCTTCCGCTTTGGCGCCCGTTTCGTCTGGCCGGCCAGAGCCGCGGCGATTGTCTTGCCCACGCGATTGGCAGCGCGGCGCGAAGGATCATGCTGGACATGGGCATAGATCATGGTCGAGCGAATGTTCGCATGACCAAGGATCGCGCCGGTCAGGGCAAGCGCCTCGCCTGCCGAGGTGGCTGTCGCCCCCATCGTGTGCCGAAGCGTATGAGGCGTTACATCGACCAGGCCAGCTTTCTTGACGATCTTCGGCCAGATCGACTTGGTGCCCTGGAAATGCGCCTCGCCGCGGTCTGCCGGGAAGACGAAATCGCTGTCTTCGGTCTGCTCGATACCCTTGAGCAAGGCCATCGCCGCATCCGCCAGCGGACGCAGCGACTTACCGGTCTTGCTATCGTCAAGGGCCAGAAGACCGCGATCGAAATCGACCTCGTGCCACTTGAGTTCGGCAATCTCCTGGCGGCGGCAACCGGTCAGTGCCCAAAGGCGCGTGATGTTGAGCGCCTTGGCATTCACGCCTTCTTCCTGAAGCGCGTCGCAGGCCGCGCCAAGTAGCTGGACCTCCTCAAGCGTCAGGAAGCGGGTCCGGTGGTTGTCGGTCTTCTGGACGACAGCCTTCTCGCATGGGTTGCCTTGGGCAACACCATGACGGCAGGCAAAGCTGAACACTGCCGACAAATCGCGAAACACCTTGCGTGCCGCGCCTTCGCCGCCGCGCACGATGATCCGCTTGCGCGGCCCGATCTTTTCATCCGACGCGCTTTTGCCGGATGACACGTCGCGAAAGAAGCGCTCGATGTCCGCGACACCGACATCATTGACCCGCTTGTGCCCAAGCAGGGGCACGACGTGGTGGCGAAGACGAGCGACCGTGTATTTTTTGGTGAGCGGCTTCATTGGCGCGCCTTGGCGCTTGCCGCGCTGGATGAAGCAACCCTCCTCCTCGTAGAGGTCGATCAGGCCGGCCATCTTCATTTCCGCGCGTTTTGCTCGCCGCTCATCTGCGGGATCTTCGCCCACGGCCACACCGCCCAGTACGACTTTGGCCTGCTTGCGAGCTTCCTCGACAGTGAGGTTGCCGAAACGTCCGATCGTCACAAATCTCTGCGGGGCACCTCGACCGCCGCCATCGGCCCGATAACGAACGACGAAGGTCTTCGAACCGCTGGTCTCGACACGCAGGCCGAAACCGTTCAGTTCACTGTCCCATACGATGTAGCGCTTGTCCGTCGGCTCGGAGGCATCGACCACCCGCTTGGTCAATCGGACCTGCTTTCCCTTCGTCATTACCGCCTCAACCTCAATTTCGATGGTCAACACCTGGTCAGCACCGTGATCGGTAACTGCCGGTTGCACGCAGGAAGGTTATGGCGTATTTTGCCAGAAATTGCAAATACAAATCAATGCATTATGGGGTATTCTGGCGTTCTCTGGCGTAGGTTGGATAATCGGGTTTGGCAACTTTGCCAAGGTTGGGGTCGAGGGTTCGAATCCCTTCGCCCGCTCCATCGTTACCATACAAGGGCGCGGCAGCGTCCGTTCCCAGCGCCAGCGCCAGCATGGAATTCAGTCGGCCCGTGACTTCGATCGTCACGCCTTTCGGGCTGTTCGCCTTTGGGACCAGCTGGACGCTGTTGATCAACCGGCGCAATTTCGGGATCGCTTCAAGGCGCGCGTCGGGGTTTTCGGCCAGGGCAGCGTTCAGCTTGGCGACCTGGGCGCGATAGTCCGCCACGATCGTCGGGTGAAGGGCGACAACAGGCAGCTGATCGAGCTGTTCCAGTTCGGCCGCCAGCGCGTCGCGTTCAGCGCGGGCCTTGCCCAGGACTTCCCTGATTTCGACGAATTCGTCCGCGCCGTCAGCGACGGCCAGGACCAGGCGTTCGACCTTGGCGACGGCTTCGCGGTGACGTTTCTTCAGGCGTTCACTGGTCTTCGCCAGTTCCTTTGCCCGCCGGGCATGTTCCAGGTGATATTCGCGGACATAGATTTCGATCAGGTCCGGATCCAGCATGTGTTCCTGAAGGCCCGACAGGACGCGCGCTTCCATTTGCGCGGTCGAAATCGTGCGGTTGTTGCCGCACGCCGCCGCCCCGCCTTCGCGGTGACGGGAACAGCCCCAGCGTTCGGTCCCGATGATCGTCCAGGCGCCGCCACAGACGCCACAGCGGGCGATCCCGGACAGCATGTGCTTCGGCCGGCGGGATTGTTCCGGACGGCGTGTCTGGACCATCCCCAGGACCGCCTGGGCGGCTTCCCAGTCCTGATCGCTGACGATCCGCAATTCGGGCACGTCTTCGACCAGCCATTCACTTTCCGGGTTAGGCCGGATCAGCGCCTTGCGCGTGCGCGGATCGACCAGCTTGCGCGTGCGGTTGAAGATCAGCTTCCCGATATAGAGCTGGTTTTGCAGGATCCCATTCCGGCGCTTGCGATCACCGTAAAGGGTGGAAGCGCGCCAGAAGCTGTTCCCGCCCGATCGCGGCTGGGGGGCGGGCACACCTTCCGCGTTCAGCCGTTCGGCGATCGCGCGCGGACTGACCCCGGCGGCGTATTCGCGGAAGATCCGACGGACGACTTCGGCCTGGTCTTCGTCGATTTCGCGAAGGCCGCGGATCAGCTCGCCCCGATCGTCCAGACGGTTCGCCTTGCGATAGCCATAGGCGATCCCGGCGGCAGCGCGCTTTTGCGAGATAGTCCCGCGCTGGCCGCGCTTGACCTTGGCGGCCAGATCCTTCCTGAACTGGGCGTCCATAAGGCCCCGGAAGGTCGCAGTGATTTCGGTCACTTCCCCGTCGGACAGGGTGAACAGGCGCGCACCCGCAAAGGTCAGACGTTCGCGGATCGTGAAGGCGTCGCCCTGGTGACGCGCGATCCGGTCTGTCGCTTCGGCCAGAACCTGTTCAACGCGGCCGCCCGGGTGATTGGTCGCTTCGACGCGCGCCAGCAAAGCATTCAGGCCAGGCCGGGCCCCTTCGTCGATCCCGGCCGCGCCGCTGATCGCGAAATCGGTGAAGACGTCGACAACTTCCCAGCCTTCGCGATCGCAGCGTTCGCGGCACAAGGCGACCTGGTCTTCGATCGACCGGGCGTTCTGCAGTGTCGAGCTGAAGCGGGCGTAGATCACTGTCCGCATGGCTTCAGGCGATCCGATCAACGGGAAGAAGCCGCGCGCTTCCCTTCAGGCTGTTCATGGCGGCTTCCTTCCATCTGCTGACGGCGCGCAATATCGCGCGCGGCATTGGCACGCGCAAGCGCCTTGACGAAATCGACGACGTCAGGGTCCAGCGGCCGCTTCATGCCGATCAGTCCCAGTACGTCCACGGCTGGGGCTGAAGCCCGGCGGCCAGATAGAGCGGGTGACGGGGATGGCCGGCGCTGGTGAAGGCAAGCGCGTGAAGCGGCGTTCCCTGACCGGCCAGCATTTGCCGGACCTGGTATTCACGGCCCTTGTGCGCGCCATGAGAGCCCCAGGCGGCGACGTTGACCGCGCTGTGTTCAACCGCGATCCGGATTGCCTGATCGTTCTGCGCGCCGACGGGTTCCTGGGCCAGCTTCATGTTGCGCGGATCCGTGTCGCGCCAGGCGAACAGGTTCCAGACGACAAGGCCGCCCGCGCCGCCACGCTGGGCCCGGTTGCAACAGCGGCTAACGGTAGGGTCCAGCTTCAAGTGATCGGCCGTCGACGGGTTCAGCATTCCGAAGGACCAGATCGGCAAGGCCGGATCCCAGATCCGCCACAGCAAATAGCGATAGCGCCAGCACCGGCTTAGCGCGGCACCGTCGCCCAGCTTCCGGCCGCGATCGACATGAAAGCCGTCGGCCTTGCCCAGCGCCAGGAAGGCGCGAAGTGCGGTGTGCCCGGGGACGGTCATGGGGCTAACCCTTCGTTCGCCAGCTCTAGCAACGTGTCGGCATGACAGGGCCTGTCCAGAGGGCAAAAGCAGGCAAGGTTCTTTCCCTGCAATTCTTTCACCTTATCCATGAAGAAGGCCCGGTCGGCGTTCGACATAGCCGCCAGATCGTCGTCGAAGTCCTTCTTTGTCGGACCGGCATAGTTCCCGAACGGACTGGGCCGGGCGACCTTCACCGTGTTCGGTGGCATTCGCCAGCCCTTCGTCCGGCGAAGCTGTATCCTGACCGGCTGGGCGCTCATGAACAGGCACCCCCGTTTTGAAGCTGGCTGTCGGGAAGCGGCTGGTCAGGGAAGCGGGCCGCGTCGTCCAGCCGGACGACGGGTTCGTCGTCCCAGTGCCGTTCCAGAATATCCGCGACACGCTGGGCGACGACGTCAGGGTCCACCAGATAGTCCGTCACGATCAGCGCGGGAATGCGTAGACCGAAGGACGTCCCCTGTTCAGTCTTCTTCGGCGGCTTCTGATAGTGGACAGCGACGCAACGTCCATTCAGGTCTTCGCGGTCAAGATTGCGGAGATAGTTCGTCGTCGCGACGGTAAAACAGCGATGGTCAGTCATGCCGCTTCCCCTTGTGTCTGAAGGTCTTCCAGCCAGTGGCCGTAGCGATGCCAGGCGCGGAGCCAGGCGGCGGTCGCGTATTCGGGCCGATCGAAGTTCAGCCGGGTTCCCTTTGCCTTGTCCCAGGCGGCTGGATCGACCGGAAGGCTGGACCAGTAACCCGGCGACGTCGGCATGAGTTCGCGCGCTTCGACCAGGCACATGGCAAGATCCGCGGACTTCACCGCCGGGGCCTTGAACCCGCCCAGTTCCTGTTCGGCCGGGGTCAGGAAGCGCGCGGCAATGGCCGCTTCGATCCGGGCTTCGATCGCCTGATAGTCTGGCAGGAGCGCCTTCAGCGGACGGGTGACGTCGCCGATAAAGGCTTCGCTGGCGTCATGGAGCAAGGCAACCCGGGCCAGTTCCACCGGGACCAGGCGGGCGACGTGGAAGCAATGTTCCGCGACCGAATAGAAGCGGTTCGTCTGCCCGGCAAAGCGACAGACGCGGCCAAGGCCGTGGGCAATGTCCTGAAGGGTGAAATCAGAGCCTTCCGGGGCCGTCAGGTCGAACAGCGCGCCAGACGCCAGCATAATCCGCGTTTCAGACATAGATTTCCACCCCATAAGAGGTTCCGTCGCCGTCGCCGTAGCCGTCGCCGTAGCCGTCGCCGTTGCCGTAGCCGTTGCCGTTGCCGTAGCCGTCGCCGTAGCCGTCGCCGTTGCCGTAGCCGTTGCCGTAGCCGTCGCCGTAGCCGTTGCCGTAGCCGTCGCCGTCGCCGTCGCCGTAGCCGTAGCCGTTGCCGTTGCCGTCGCCGTAGCCGTAGCCGTCGCCGTAGCCGTCGCCGTTGCTGGATGCCGAACCGCCGCTGGTGCTTTGGTCGATCGCAGCAAGGATATGCTGGTGTTCTTCTTCCGGAACGATTTTCAGCAGCCTGGCAGGCGGTTCAGCGGCGGCGACCTGCATCGTGCGCAGGACACGCCCAAGGCGCTTCGCAACGCCCCCAGTGCAAGCCCCAGCGCGGATAATGTCGTCACAGGTCAAAACCTCTGGCGGCGGCGGGGGAAGGGTCAGGCCGCCTGCCATTTTTCCCAAGCCTTGTCCGTGATCGAGAACACTGCGGTAATGTCATGCAGCATGGGAATGTCGGCAGGAGCGCTGATCCGGCTTTTCGAAGTTGGGCCAGTTTCTGCGAGTTCCATAAGGCCCCGCGTGGTGCCAAAATAGATCGCCATGCGCGCTCCGCGAACCGGCATGGCAGTTGCCGCCAGATCCTGGTCTTCGGCAATTTCCCCGGCGAAGACGCCGCGATGTTTCGTCGTGATCAGAACTTTCATTGCACTTTCCTTCAGTTGTGAACGGGATTGCCGCGTCACTTCAGGTTCCCTTCCAGGGAAGCCGAAGCCGGGTGCGGCTGGGGCAGAGCGGGACGGGCCTGTCCGCCACGGACAGCGGCGACGATCTGCCCGCGCGAGACGACGCCGCGAAGCTGGCTTTCCAGCCAGTCGGCCAGATCGGCTTCGATCAGGGGCAGAACGCGGGCCAGAACGGCGACGTCGCGATAGTCAAACGCTTCGCCGGCCGATCGGTTCAACAGGCTGGCGGCATAGATCCGGGCCAGCTGGTCGCGGTCTTCAGTCATGAGCGGGGATCCTTTCGGCCAGGTCAAAGGGGAGAGGGACGGCGTAAAGCGGCGCACCGTCTGGCGCGCGCGGCACCGGGACACCGACCAGGACTTCGATCGCGCGGGCCCGATTAGGCAGGCGGCGAATGCGTCCGCGTTCTTCCAGACAGGTCAGCAAGCGCGAAGCGCCAGATCGAGAGGTCAGCCCGATCGCAGCGCCGATTTCTTCCGTCGTCGGCGAAATGCCGTCATGCGCGTCCTGGTAGCCGACAATGAACCGAAGCGCGTCCAGCTGGCGCCCAGTGGCGGGATAGGTCGTCATGCTGCACCCCGCCGCATGGCGTGCGGCTGGGGCCGCTGGCGGGCAAAGGAGCGGCCCTGCCGGTCAAGCCGGGACAGGCGCTGAACTTCGTCCCAGGCAGCGCAATGGGCAACCGGCGCGCGATCGAAGAAGGCGGCTTCAGCGTAACTGCAACCAAGCCCGCTTCCACCGGCAGGCAGCTCGCGCCGCCTGCCGGTTTCCGCTACGGTCAAGTTGCTGACACTGACCGAAGGAGTAATGCCATGAACCAAGCTGATATCGAGCTGGGCGCGGAACTGACCAAAATCAACTTCCTGCTGGAAAACCTTTACGCGATCACGCTGCATAGACTGGGCGCTAGTCATGACACGCTGTCCGCGCTTGAGAACGAGATGGCGCGGCAGTTTGAGTTGCCGGGGACGGTTTATGGTCCGGATCAGGACGTCGAAGGATTAACCGCCATGCGCGAGCTAGCCAGCCACCGGCTGGCGATGTTTGTTTCCGACGTGCAGGCCCGGATGCGGAGTGCCACGGAATAGCGATCAGTTCCAACGGGCGTGTCCCGACAAAAAACGGCTGCGGCTTCTTCGCGGCAGCGCGGCGTTTCAGGGCAAGGGCAAGACCAGCGGCGACCAGTGCGGTGCCAGCGGCCAGCCAGACCAGGCGGCTGGCGCGTGCGGCTGGAACCGGATCGGACTGAAACCATTCGGCAGGGGCCAGATCGGGGGAAACAGGATCAGGCGCGTTCATGCCGCCAGCATCCGGGCGACGTGACGGACCGCATGGAAGGCGAACAAAAGTGCCGTCGCGCCGATCGCGGCATAGGCCAGGCGTGCGGTGAAGCGATCGAGCCGATCGGACAGCGCTGCGCGATCAGCGCGCGTCAGGTCCGCAAGGCGGGGCAACGTAGACATAGAACCACACTCCAATCCGCTCTAGCGGCTGGGGTATGGTTCTATCAGATAGAACCTGAAGTCAAGGGAAAAAGTTCTATTCTATGGAACCGCGTCTAGCTTGCAGTCCTTCAGTGCAAGGAAACCGCCAGTTTCCTGAACCTGTTCGCAGATTACCGTCAGCTTTGCGCCGGGCGAAAGCGTGGCGAGCTGATCCGCTGCGTCCTTCGGGAAGTATGCGCGAAGCGGCATGTATTGGTTGCTGGTCGCGAGCGCCAGGACAGGTTCGCCAAAGGCTTCGTCGATCTTTTGAACCGTGCCGGTTACGGCCAAAGTCTTATCCGCGTAGAGTTTCGCAGCAGCAAGCTGGTTGTTCTCATAAGCGGCAAAGATTTCGCGAGCTGTCGCTTTCACTGGCGGCGGCGCTGCAGAGGTGTCAGGCGCATTAGCGCCAGCCTGTGCTGAAGATCCGGAAGAGGCTGGCTTGCCATCGCCCACAATCGAGCCCAGCACGCCCAGTCCCACGACAATGGCCAAGGCGATAAGGCAGCCGCTTTTGAGGCGGGATTTCTTCGGAGCTTCAGTGACAATGTTTGGGTCGCTCATACTTTCTTCCTCTCGACAAGTTTTTCTGCCCAGTCGTCAGGTTGAGTACGATAAGCCGCCCGCCTTTCAGCCGCAAGCGTTATAGACTTGCGTAAGCTCCTGATCTCCATTGCATCTTCGGGATGCATGAGCAGTTCATATGGTTGTAAATGCAACAGCGCGGAAATGGCATTTATGTCGTCGCGATCGTACGGCGTTGTTCCGCTGGCCTTGCGGCTGATCTTTGACTTCTGAAGTTCGAGCTGGTCCGCAACCCATTGCTGGGTCTTCCCCAGGCTGCGAAGCCATTCCTTCAGATACCAGTCGTGTCTGGGCAGCGCCATTGCACGGTCATACCGCATGGCACAGGCGGGGTCGTTACCACGAAATAGAACAACGGGCATTGACATTAGGTTCTATCTAATAGAACTATTGAGGCATGATCACGCTTCCGCCTCATCGACAGATTGCCGCCTTGCGGGCCGAGCGCGGCGAGACACTGGCTCAGTTCGCCGCCGTAATCGGCTGTTCCAGCAAGAGCCGAGTTTCGGAATTTGAGAATGGCAAGGCTGTTCCTACGCTTACTCAAGCCCTGCGGCTGGAAGAACTTTCGGCTGGGCGGATCGACGCGGCGAAGCTGAATGCCGATGTTGCGGCTGCGCGCCGGGCCTGCCTGACGATCGACGACGGGGAGCCCGGGACGTGGAAGGACGCGATCGCGCATAGTCCGAACCTGCGGGTCGAAGACTATGTCCCGGCATCCGCGCGTGATCAGGACCGGCCCGGCTGGGGCCTGACCGAAGCGGAAATCGCCACATTGCCCGAGCGCGACGCCGATCTGGCGCCCGTGGTGATCTGCGACGTGTGCGAAGCGCGGCTGGACCGCGATCTGCCCAAGGCCTGCACCTTCGTCGACTGCCCCCATGCGGTCAGGAACGCGGCATGACGGGGCGGCTGGATATGATCGAGCGGTCTTCATGCGGCATGAATGGCCCTGTTCCGGAGGTTTGCGCCATGAAAACCAGTCCGGTAAGTTGTGCTGGGCATGGAAAATTGCCGGAGTTTCTTGCCCGCCGCGTTGTCGTTCAGGATCTCGGTCACACCACGCCATGCCTTGAATGGGACGCGGCGCTGCACCTTGGCTATGGCTGGGTAAGTCACAAGGGCAAGCCCCAGCTTGCGCACCGGCTGGCCTACGAGGCGATCAACGGACCAATTCCCGAAGGGCCGGTGAAGGATCGCACGCATTGCCCGCAAGGTCACGCCTATGCCGGGGATAACCTGATCATTGCGAAATCTGGCGCCAAGGTTTGCCGCATCTGCAAGCGGGCTTCTGACGCCAGGAGGCGGGCCCGCCATGTCTGACATGATGCCCGGTTTTTCCGTTACCGCCGTGAAGGGCGTCATCGCCGACACGCTGCGGCTGTTCGTCGGGCATGGCCGGCGGCTGTCCTGGTCGGACCTGGCCGAAGCGACCGGGGACAAGGAACGCAAGCTGCGGTCCTATGTGGAAGAAGGCGGCCCGGAAATGCCGCTGGACGTGTTCATGCGCGTCTTCACCGTCCTGCCGCCTGAAGCCTTTGCCCGGGTTGCCCGGTTCATGGGGTTCAGTGCCGCGCCGCTGGACGTGGACGATCAAGCGACCGTCCGCCGGGCGCTGGCGCAATCCGCGCGGCTGGTCGCCGACGGGAACGAATTTCTGGAAGACGGCGTGTTGAGCCCGCGCGAGCGCGCCCAGCTGCGCGACCGTGCGTCGGCGCTTCTTCCAGTTCTGCAATCCATCGCGGGGAACGGTTCGACGCACTGACCGGCCGCCGGAACTCCGGCCGCCAGTTCGTCATTTCCCCGCGATGGAACCGCCCTGGCGGATCGGCTGGAAAGCCGGGCGCCGGGACAGTCCATAGGGAGCAACATAAATGGCCGAAGCTACAGACGACAGGCTGCGCTTTCTGATCGAACGGATCGAGCGCCTTGAAGAAGAGAAGAAGGGGATCGCGGAAGACATTCGCGATGTTTACGCCGAAGCGAAGGCGGTCGGGTACGACACGAAGGCAATACGCCAGGTCGTGAAATTGCGCCGCATGAAGCCCGATGACCGCGCCGAAATGCAAGCCGTTCTGGACGCATATTGCCAGGCCTTGGGGCTGGGTTAGCCATGAGCCGCGAGCCGGGCACGCACGAACTGGGACTGTTCAGCGCTTCAGCGAAGCGCGGGCAACCGCGCGACCAGCGCGGCCGGTTCGTGCGGGTCCGGTACAGCGCACAGCGCCTGAAGGTGCTGGAAGTGGCGCGGAAAATGCGCGCCGACATGGGGCTTCCCCCCTGTCCGTGGCTGGAACCCTACCGGAAGGACGGGAGCGCGGACGCATGACGATCCTGCAGGACTTTGCCCGATCGCCCTTCACAGAGAACCGCGGCGCACGCCGGGGCGGTCGGAACTGGGCAGCGGCTGGACTGAAATTGCAGGCGGCCAGTGCGGCCAAGGCGGCGAAACCTTCCGCGCGCACCGTGAAGGCGAAGGTCGGCCGGTCATGAAGCGCGGGATCTTCCAGGGTGCCCGTCGGGGCGGAAAGGGCTGGGCAACCGGCCTTGCGGCTGGGGATAAGCCGAAGAAGGCGAAAAGCGCGCCGAAGCCGCGCCCTGATCCAAAGCCGATCGACGACATTGCGGATCTGCCCGCCGGGGCGGCTGTGCTGGGGCGGGTGATCGTGCCGTTCCCGCCGGTCGAGCTATCGCCCAACTGGCGCGGGCACCATCAAGCCGTTGCCAAGGTGAAGAAGGCCTATCGCCGTCTGTGCTGGGCGCTGGCGCTGGAAGCGAAGCTGAAGGTTCCCGCCTATGCTGGCACTGACGGCAAGTTTGCCGTGCGGCTGGACTTCTTCCCCCCGAGCCGCGCGCGCCGCGACGACGACAATACCCCGGCCAGCTTCAAGGCGGGCCGCGACGGGATCGCCGACGCGCTGAAGTGCGACGACAGCCGGTTCCGGACCGTGAACGTCATGCGTGACGAACCGCGATCGTGCGTTGTCGTCACCCTGACCGCGCCAGAAGGGGAAGCGGCATGAAGCAACGTGTCCGCCTTTGCTCGACGTGTCGATTTTGGGCGCTTCCGGACGACGCACATGGAAACACCGCGCGGGCAGACTGTCGCCGTCACGCGCCCAGCTATCACGGCGCGCACCGTTCGCATTGGTGCCAAACACACAAAGACGATTGGTGCGGCGAATGGGCGTCCATTGTGGGTGATGCCGCATGACGCGCCTGACCCCCGCCATGATCATGCTGGTCAAAGCATCATGGGACCGCTGCGACCCGCGCCAGCGGAGCGGATACGGCGTCGAGCTGATCGGTTCCGCCGCCTGGCAAACCGCGCGGCGGCTGGCGGGTGAAGACCTGGGCTGGATCGAAGGCGGCCAGCCCCAGGGAAGCGAATTGCCGGGGCTGTTCTTCGCCACGCGCGACGCGGCCGCGCTGATCGGCCTGTTCGACGAAGACGGGAGCGAAGAAGCATGATCGACAGGGATTTCCGGGGCGGGCCGATCTATCTGCGCTGCGACGCCTGCGCGCCCGAATACTGCGAAACCGGCGAACACCTGTTCAACCAGGCGATTGCCGTGGCCCAGCATAAGGGCTGGACGGTCCGTCACCTCGGCGCCGAACGCGGCTGGGCGCATTTCTGCCCGGATTGCACCGCCGATAAGGCATGGGAGCGCGACGGCGCGGTCCGCCCGGCGCTGGGCAGGGGGCGGTGATGAACGGACCGGCCCTGACCTGTTCAGATTGCGGCGCGGCGCTGGCGCCTTCGAAGTACCGCAAGGGCACCCGCTGCAAGGGATGCACGGCGCGGGCCAATTCCAGGAGCCCTGAAGCCCGGGCCAAAGCCAGCGCGGCCATGCGCCGGGCCTGGCGCCGTTCTGAAGAACGCGCCGCACGGGTTGCCAGCATGACGGAAGCCAACCGCCGGCCGGACATGATCGAGCTGCGGCGCGTGCTGGGCCGACAGCTGAACAATGTCGCCCGCTATGCCAAGCCATTGCCCGCGGGGCACCCTTCGCGCGTCCAGGCTGGCCGCACGCTGACCGAACGGCGGATCGGCTGGTGTCCGCCCGCCTATCGCCCGCTTTACAGCCACCTGACCGAAATCGACGGGTTCCGCGCCGCTGAAGCGCGCGCGATCGTCGAAAAGCAGATCGAAGCCGACGTCAGCGCCATGCGCGCCGGCCAGCTTTCCCCGGGCCAGTTCATGGCCGTCCGCGAAGCCGCGCGCTGGATCAAAGACCGCGCCGCCGGCCGTGCATCCCATCATGAGGCCGTGACGGCCAAGCAATCGGAGCCGAGAGCATGAAGAACAAGCTGACCGATCTGAACAATCACCTGTTTGCCCAGCTGGAACGGCTGGGGGACGAAGACCTGTCTGGCGAAAAGATCGCCGATGAAGTGAAGCGCGCCAAGGCGATCACGGGCGTTGCCGAACAGATTATCAGCAATGCGGATCTTCAGCTGAAGGCGGCGAACCTTTTGGCCGTGCATGGCGACCGCTTCAAGCCAATGCTGCCGATGATCGAAAGCAAGGCCGAATGAAGGGGCACCCGATCCGTTACAGCGCCGAAGAACTGGCCTGGCTGTCTGACAACAGGACCATGCCGATCGGCGATTATCATGCGGCCTTCGTCGCCCGGTTCGGCCGGGACGACGTCGCGGCCGCGAACCTTCACGCGCTGCGCAAGCGCAATGGCTGGCGCACCGGGCGGACAGGCTGTTTCGAGAAAGGCCAGGCGGCGCACAACAAGGGGAAGAAGTGTGAGCCGGGCAAGGGCGGAAACCATCCCAATGCCGCCCGCTTTCGGTTTCGCAAAGGTGAGCGGCGCGGCAAGGCGGCCGCCATTTACAAGCCGGTCGGCACCGAACGGGTGACCGAAGACGGGTATCTGGAACGCAAGATCCATGACGGGATGCCGTTCCAATCGCGCTGGCGCGCGGTTCACCTGATCAACTGGGAAGCCGTGAACGGCCCGGTGCCAGAAGGGCACGCGCTGAAGTGCCTGGACGGGAACCGCCAGAACACGGACCCGGCGAACTGGGAAGCGATCCCGCGCGCGCTGTTGCCCCGGCTGGCCGGCGGGAACCGCTATCGCCGAAAGCTGGCCTATGACGACGCCGCGCCGGAAGTGCGCCCAGCGATCCTGACACTGGCGCGGCTGGAACATGCGGCGCGGACGGTGAAGTCATGAGCAACGGGCAGGAACAACACGATGAAGCGGCGGCCCTTGAGCGCCTGACCGCTGCACTGGATACAATTCGCCAGGATCTGCGCTGGTACTGGCGCTGGGGTGATGGTCAGGGCGGCTGGTTTATGGACCGGCTGGCTGAAGTTGTCAGAAGCCAGGGTGAAACATGGCCGTTCGACGCCGAAAGCGGCACGCCTTCGACCCGGAAGGAAAAGATCCCAAGGCGGCTGGCAAGGGCAGTCATGGAACGGGACGCCTATCGCTGTGTTAGCTGCGGATCGCACATTGACCTGACTTGCGATCATATCGTTCCAGAGAGCAAAGGCGGCCCAACCGCGCTGGATAACCTGCAAACCATGTGCCGCCCCTGCAACTCTCGCAAGGGGAACCGGACATGAGCGCGGAAACGTCAGCCTGGGCCAAGGAACAGCAGTGCGGCGACCGAACTGTGAAGGCCGTCCTATGCGAAATCGCGAACTGGGCCAGCCCAGACGGCGTCGTGAAGTTCCTGCACATCAAGCGGATTGCAGAAGTGGTGGAAGTGACGCCCCGCACTGTGAAGCGCTGTCTGGCACGGCTGGAAGAGCCTACGCTTGAGCATCCGGACCGGCTGGGGCTGATCCGCCGGGTTATGCGCTTCAGAGACGACGGAGGGCAATCTGCCAGCGGTTTTGAGCTGATCGGATACCAGCCACCATTCGCCAGACCCCCCGGTGACATTTTGTCACCCCCCCATGACGCCAGTGTCACCCCCCCCGGTGACAAAATGTCACGGGAGGGGGTGACGCCCGTGTCACCCCTTAATAGAGACAAAAATACTATTCCCCCCTTATCAGCTGACGCTGATAAGACCCCCGCCGCTGATTTTGACGATCGGGATCAGGGGAAGGATCAGGCTGGCGCCGGGCAGGCGGCCCCTGCCAAGCGGGAACAGCCCGATCCGGGCAAGCGCCAGGCGCGCGGCACCCGCCTGCCGGAAGACTGGTCCCCGCCGCCGATTGCCGATCTGCCGCCGCTGCCGCGCAAGCTGGTCGAGCAATGGCCGGCCGGGGCCTATGAGGCGGTTTGCGAGACGTTCCGGCTGCACTGGCATTCGGAAACCCGGGCGATCGGCTGCAAGCGGGACTGGACCGCCGCGCTGGGCAAGTGGCTGATCAGCGACCATGCGAAGATCATGCGGGACGCGAAGGCAGGGGTCAGCTTCGCACACCTGGCACTGGCCCGACCGGCGGCTGGGGCCAAGGCCGCCCAACCCCGTCGCCCGGTTGCCGCCAAGGCCAGGGAAGACGAACGATCGGCCGCGATGCACGCCGCGCTTCGCCGAGACATGGGCGATCAGCTTTACCAGACGTGGATCGAGGGCACCGCCATGATCCACGACGCGCCGGGCGTGATCGTGATCGTCGCCAGCGAATTCCAGCGGTCCTGGATCGAAGACCGCTTTCAGCAAAAGGTTCAGGCGGCCGCGCGCGCCGTCATGGGATCCGGCGTCCGCTGGGTCCGGTTCCAGGTCGAGCAGCAACAGGAAGGACAGGCCCGCCAATGACGAAGAAGAAGCACAAGGGGAAGCGCGCGGCGGGCGGCAAGGCAAAGGCACCGGGCCTGGGCAACATGCACCCGGTTGTTCAGCAAGCGATCGCCAATGGCGCGCGGCTGGACCGGGGCACGTTCGAAGTCGCTTCGATCGAAAACCCGCTGGGCGAAGTGGTGATCCGGGGCGAGCTGCGGCGTCACAAGGCAGTTCGCCGGGTGCCCAGGTTCGAAACGCTCTATCGGACCAAGGTGATCGACCGCACCGTCTTTGCCTGTCTGGAATGGTACTGGCAGCGGCTGGGCCTGGCACAGTCTGGCCTGGTCAAGTGCCAGCTGGATACGTCAGGCCGTTGCGGCGATATGAGTAGGCACGTCGGCAGGGGTGAAGCTGCCATGGCGGCGCGATCGGACGTCAGCTGGGCGCGCGGGTACATTCCAGACAATGATCTGCGGCGGGTGTTCGACGGCGTCATGGGAAGCCTGGAAGAAGAAGGCGGGGACAGCTTCGAAGTGATCGGCGCGCGGGTCTATCCGACGATCAGCGTGGACCGGGCCAAGCGCAAGGCTTCGTCGGCCTTCAAGATCGCCGCCAACCATTTGCTGGCCGGGATCGGATCGCATGTGCTGAACATGCGCGAAGCCGCTTGACAACGTACATGGAACTGTTAGCAATCAGACATCGTTCAAAGGTGCGCCCGGCGGGAACTGACCCTTCCGGGCGTTGCTGTTTCTAGCTTCCGGCCTGATCATGGCGAAGCGCCCCCCGAACCTGAAGGCAAGAACCCGGTCAGCTCCGAAGCGGGGCTGGTCTGTCACTACGCGACGAACGCGCAAGCAACGCGGCTATGGCTGGGAATGGGATCAACGCCGGGCGCGGATCCTGAAGGCCGAACCGCTTTGCCGTCTGTGCCGGAAGGAAGGGCGCGCTGTCGTCGCCACCACGGTCGACCATATCACGCCGAAGCACAAAGGCGGCGGAGACGAAGACAGTAACCTTCAGCCGCTGTGCAAGCCCTGCCACAAGGCGAAGACGGCGCGGGAGGGAAACACGGCGCGGCGCTGAAGCGGATCGCGCCAGGCCTGCCAATCTGTCACAGCATGGCCGCAAAAGCATCGAAGGAACGTCACGCGGCGAGCGCGAACAGGGATGGACCCCAGGGGGGGTGTCAATCTCTGGGAGCGCTCGCCTTCCGGACCGGCCGCGGGGTCAAAAATTTGCGCCGTCAGATAGAACTTCCGGGGTCTATTAAATTTTCAATCGTGGGGGTTCGCCATGGCGCCGCTTGCTGTTGACCTGGGTACTGTCGCCCGCCGTGTCGGGCCGATTTCGATCCGTCTGACCGGCGTCAAGCGCTTCCAGTTCCGCTTGCTGATCGCCCGCGCCGTGCTGCGCTTGGGTGCATGGATCCTGCCGGTTCCGTGCACCGTGGAAGTCGAGAATGAAGCGCGGCCCTAAGCCCCAGCTTCCGGCGACCAAGGCAAAGCGGGGAACCCTTCGGCCGGATCGGGACGGTTCAGGCCCGGTCCAATTGATCGCGGCGGGTGATCCGCCGATCGTGCCAAGTTATCTTTCGCCAGCGGCGCAAGAAATCTGGCTGGAAGAAATCAGCCGCGTCATGCTGGCCGGGGTGACGGAGCGGGACAGTTCGCTGTTCGCGACGTACTGTTCGACTGAAGCCCTGGTCCGTGCGGCCTTCATTGCTGGCGAACCGCCGCCCGCCGCGTACCTGACCGAACTTCGCCGAATGCGCGAGCTGCTGGGCATTGCGGGACCGCGCGTCCGCCAGGGGGCGAAGAATGGCCCAACGCAAACCGAAAACCCGTTCGCGCGCAACGGCCGAAAGGTTTGACAGCGAATTCGTCCAGGTCGCGTTCGACTATGCTTCGGCAGCGGTCGCGGACCGCAAGCGAAAGGATCACTGCGAATTCGTCAGGCTGGCGGCGAAGCGGTTCCTGACCGATCTGAAGCGGGCCAAGCGGCGCGACTGCGAATTCTACTTCAGCGAATGGCATGGACATGACGTCTGCGACTTCATCGAGAAGTTGCCGCACGTTCAAGGTTCATGGGACACGCCGACGCTGACGCTGGAACCGGCCCAGATCTTTATCCTGGTCAACGTCTTCGGTTTCCGGCGCAAGGTCGACGATCGGCGGCGGTTCACAAGGGCCTATATTGAGGTCGCCCGCAAGAACGCGAAGTCGACGCTGACAGCCGGGATCGTGCTGTATTGCCTGACGTGCGAAGGCGAGCTGGGGCCTGATATTGTCGTCGGCGCGACGACAGGTGCCCAGGCTGACAAGGTCTTCAAACCGGCGAAGCAAATGGTCGATCGGACCGGCGCGCTTCGCGAAGCCTTCAGCCTGAAGGCCTGGGCCCGGTCGATCACTTGCGGGGATAATGGCGGATCGGTCCAACCGATCAATTCCAAGTCGTCGACACAAGACGGGTGGAACCCCTATGTCGGCGTGCTGGACGAACTTCACGCGCACAAGGATCGCGGCCTGTTCGACGTGATCAGGTCCGCCTTCGGCGCGCGTAAACAGCCGCTTATGTGGATGATCACCACGGCCGGCTATAACGTCAGAGGGGTTTGTTACGAACAGCGGACCTTGCTGGCGAAGATCCTGAACGGGGCGGTCGAAGCCGATCACTATTTCGGGATCATTTTCACGATCGACGAAGGCGACAATCCGTTCGACGAAGCCAACTGGCGCAAGGCCAATCCGCTTCTGGGCGCTGCTGTCGATCTGACAGAGTTTCGCGGGTACGCGATCGAGGCCAAGGCCAGCCCGGATAGCCTGGGCGAATTCCTGACGAAGCGCCTGAACGTCTGGCTTAATGCGGCCAGCGCCTGGCTGTCAGTCGACCAGTGGAACAAGGCCAAGGTCGAAGGTCTGGACTGGGCCGATTTCCATGGACTGGAATGCACAGTCGGCGCCGACCTTGCCGATAAGGACGACATTACGGCGGTTGTCCTGGTCGGGCAGCACGACGACGGAAGGATAATCGTCAAGCCGAAGTTCTTCATTCCAGCGGCTGCGCTGGTCCGGGAGACGCAAAGCGACACCGGACAATCGACTTATGGCGTCTGGTCCGGGCACAATGGCGGGCCGCCGCTGAACGACGACAACCTGGAAGGCCTGCCCAGCCTGTTCGAGCTGGACGACACCGGCAAGCCCGACTGGGCGAAGCCGTTCCCGGAAATGCCGGCCGAATGGCGCGGTGACTTGCTGGTAACGCCAGGTGATTTCGTCGATCACAACACGGTCGAAATGTTCATTCGCTGGCTGGTTGCCAGCCAGTCTGTCCGGAAGGTGACCTTCGATCAGTTCGCCGCGGCGCAAAGCATGGCTTCGCGGCTGAACGAAGACCTGGGATCGCCTGACGATCCTATCGCGGCGATCCTGCACAAGTCGGCCGCCAATGTGACGAACCCGGCAAAGGAACTGGAAGCCCGGGTCAGGGCGAAGGATCCTTCAAAGCATATCGGGCACGACGGAAACCCCGTCATGACCTGGATGATTTCAAACGCTGTGGTGACCCGGCATGTCAACGGGACGATCATTCCGAAGAAGGAAAGTTCGGAAAGCGCAAACAAGATCGACGGCGTCGACGCCCTGATCAACGCGCTGGCGCCGATCGTCATGGTCGAGCCGGAGCCCGCTGCGGCAACCCTTGAATATACGGGGCTATGATGGATCTTCGCTCTATCCTTCCGCGCTGGCTTGGCGGCGCTGGCGAAGCCGCGTCCAGCGCGCCGTCGGCGTCGACAGAACTGACTGACCTGAACAGCGAAACCTTCTGGGCGCTGTCGGGCAGTTCTGGCGGCGCGCGGGTCACCGTCAATGAGCGGACGGCCATGTCGCTGCCTGCCGTGCTTCACGCGCTGGAAATCCTGACCGGCGTCTTCGCCATGACGCCGATGATCTACTATCGGCGCGAAGGCGACGGAAAGAACCGGGCCGAAGGATCGCACCTGTTCACAATGTTCCATGAGCGCCCGAACGACGTGCAACCGTCGTTCCTGTTCAAGGAAGTTTTGCTGGGCGACATGCTTATGGCGGGCGGGTTTGCGACCTTCGTCCACCGCGACGGCATGTTCCGCCCGAAATCGCTGTCGCGCCTGAACCCGCGCATGGTGCTTCCCGCGTCGCACTGGGACCGCCAGGACGGGCTTGAACTGTTCTATGACGCCCAGCTGCCAGACGGATCGAGCGGCCGCTTTACCCGAACGGACATTTGGCATGTGCCCGGCTTCAGCCGCGACGGCCTTCTGGGTGTGAACCGCATCAAGTTGCTGGACGACATGCTGGGTTCGGCGGTCGCCGCTGGCGAATATGCCCGGCACTTCTGGGAGAATAACGCCCAACCAGCGACGCTTTTGCACGCAAAGGGAAAGGTCAAACCTGAAGACAAGGCGCTGATCAAGCGCGACTGGAAGTCCATGTTCGGCGGGCCGCGCAAGGCCGGGGACGTCGCTGTTCTGGATCAGGAAATGGACGCGAAGACCCTGGGGGCAACCAACCGGGACAGCCAGTTTGTCGAGGTCAGGGCATTCAATGTGGTGGAAGTGGCGCGCGCTTTCGGCGTTCCGCCTCACCTTCTTTACGAGCTGTCCCGCGCGACCTTTTCGAACATCGAACAGCAATCACTGGAATTCATCATGTACAGCATGATGCCGCACTATGAGCGGGTCGCCAGCGCTGCGACACACTACTTTGCAGAGCCGGGACACTTCTTCGAATTCATGCCCGACGCCCTGCTGAAGGGTGACGTGAAGACCCGCTGGGAAGCCTACAAGGCGGCGCGTGAAAGCGGGGTCATGTCGGCCGACGAAATCCGCAAGCGCGAGAACATGCAACCGATCGGCGGGGCAGCTGGCGAAGAACGCTGGCGCCCGGCGAACATGGCCGTTTCAGGCGGCCCAACCCAACCCCCCAGCCCCAGCAACCGTAAAGGGCAATCGACATGAACAACCGTGTTCTGGCGGCGATCCGTTCGCAGCCCTGGGCAATCCTGCCCGAATACCTGGGCGCGATCGAAGCGATTGCCTTGCGCGCCCTGGATAACCCGGCCGTGATTGCCCTGGAAAGCGGTGATCACAAAGACCGCATGGCTGAAGCGATCGCGGAAATGGGTTCGCCGATGCCGGGCACCCGGTCTGTGGCGATCCGCCAGGGTGTTGCTTCGATCCCGCTGTTCGGTCCGATCTTTCCCCGCGCCAACGCCATGACGGAAATGTGTGGGGCAACGTCGCTGGCAAGCCTGGCGGCGGATCTGCGAAAGGCCGATGCCAGCGCCGAAGTGCGCCATATCCTGATCGTGTCAGACAGCCCTGGCGGGCAGATCACGGACGTTCGCGCATTTGCCGCTTTGCTGGGCGGCCTTTCCAAGCCGGTGACGGTCTTCGTGTCCGGCATGTGCTGTTCCGCGGCCTATCACATTTGCAGCCAGGCGGGCGAAATCATCGTTGATCCGTTCGCGCTGATCGGTTCGATCGGCGTCGCCATGTGCGGGTCGTACCAGGTCGAGCCGGACGGCGAAGGTGAAATGGAAGTGACGATCGTCAGTTCCAACGCGCCGGACAAGCGTCCTGATCTTTCTACCGAAGAAGGCCAATCGAAGGTCCGCGAAATGCTGGACGGGATCGAAGAGGTCTTTCTTGCCGACGTCGCGCGGGGCCGGAAGGTGCCTGTTTCCACGGTGAAACAGAGCTTCGGCCGCGGCGGCACCATGTCTGCCCGGCAGGCGAAGGAAGCTGGTCTGATCGACCGTATCGAGGCCGGCGGCCTTGCTGCGGTTCTGAACAAGCTTTCCGGACCTGTCCGTTCAGCAACGCCACGGCGGGCCGCTGCGGCGCTTTCCCTTGAAGTCGAGCAACTGCGCGCGGCTTCGTTCAACACAGGAGACTGAAAAATGCGGATTACCGCTCTCAAGCAGTCGCTGGCGGCCTGCCTTGCCAGCATGGACGGCATTCTTGCCGCCGCCGTCGCCGTTTCGGCCGATACCGGGGACAGTGAACCCCGCGACCTGACCGCCGAAGAACAGGCGTCGTTCGACGAACTGAAGGCGAAGGCGACTTCGCTTCAGGCCCAGATCCAGCGCGAAGAAACCGTTCTGGCGCTGAAGGCTTCGGCCGCAACCCCGGTGATCGTCCCCGGTGCTGGCGCCGGCCATCCGGCCAGCGTCCCTGCCCAGGTGCGCGAACAGGTGAAGCCCGGCGTCATGGTGGCACGGATCGCCCAGGCGGTCGCGATCGGCGGGACCGATCAGCGCGCTGCCGCTGCCGCTGCCGAACAGATCTACGGTTCGGAAATGGGCCAGATCGTCGCCAACATGGAACAGGCGACCAACGCGAAGGGCGGCTTCCTGATCGACACCGCCTATTCGTCGGACTTCATCGACGTCCTTCGTCCGCGCGTTGTGATCCGCAACATGGGCGCCCGTTCGGTTCCGATGCCGGAAGGCAACCTGACCATGCGGAAGAAGACGGCCGGCACGTCCGCCAGCTATGTGGGCGAGCGCGTTGCCGCCCCGACGACTGACGCGACCGTTGCCCAGCTGACCATGTCGGCGAAGCGCCTGACCGCGATCGTGCCGATCACCAACCAGCTGATCCGTCGTTCGTCGCTGAACGTCCAGATGATGATCCGCGACGATCTGGTCAGTGGCGTTGCGGTGAAGGAAGATCAGCAGTTCCTGCGCGGGACCGGGTCTTCGACCGCTCCGACCGGTCTGCGCAACCTGATCGCCGCCGGGAACGTGATTGCGGCCAATGCGACCGTGAACCTGGTCAACGTGACGAACGATCTGGCCAAGCTGCGACTGGCCGTCCTGAACGCCAACGTTCCGATGACCCGTTGCGGCTATATCATGTCGCCGCGGACGCTGCTGTTCCTGGAAAACCTTCGCGACGACAACGGCAACAAGGCGTTTCCGGAAGTGGCCGAAGGCCGCCTGGGGATCTATCCGATCGGCGTTACCACGTCGGTTCCGGACAACCTGGGCGCCGGGACCAACCAGTCGGAAATCTACTTCGGCGACTTCGATCAGTTCCTGATCGGCGACACCGAACAGATCGCGATCGCCGCTTCCGACGTCGCCGCCTATGACGACGGCGGCACCATGCGCGCCGCCTTCAGCAATGACGAAACCGTCGTTCGCCTGATTGCCGAGCATGACACCCAGGTCCGTTACGACAGCGCCTTCGCGGTGCTGACCGGCGTCACCTGGTCCATGTGACCGGCCTGAAGGGGCGGCCGCGCGCCGCCCCTTCAGCAATATCCGTAGTCAGCCCGGCCAAGCGCTGACCTTCGGCAACCTGTGCCGATTGAAGCGGAGTTTATCCCATGAAAGCAATCAAGTTCCTGGCCGCCTGCACCGTGGGCGCGCTGTACAACGCTGGCGAAGTCGCTGGCTTCGAAGACGCCGTCGCGAACGATCTGATCGAACGCGGCATTGCCGAGCCGGTGAAGGGCAAGAAGTCGACCGACGACAAGTCGGGCGAACAGCCGGCCGCCTGATAGCGGTCACTCCTCTCCCTGGACTGTCGCCGCCGCCCGTGACGGATCGCGGACGGCGGCGGCTTTTTCGGAGATACCCGGCATGTCCGACGGTCTTAACGCCACTATCGGCCAAGGGTCGGCGCGCCTGCCCCAGAACTTTACCATGGCCGCCGGGGACCGGCGTGTCCTGAAGGTGACGGTCTTCGACGAAGCCGGGGATCCTGTTCCGCTGGCCGGGACAACTGCAGTCACTTGGAAGCTGGGCCGCACGGCCAGAAGCGTTCCTGTTGTGTCGAAGGGGCTGGGGGACGGCGTCACGCTGGCAACCGATCAGGCCGCTGCCGGACAAGCCAATTGCGGCCGCCTGGACGTGCTGATCGACACCGCCGACAGCGCCGATCTGATCGGCGAATATCTTCATGAATGCCGCATGACGGCCGCCGACGGCACGCCGACGCGGATCTTCTATGGACGCGTGTTCGTGTCCCCCCGCTTTGCCTGATCGGATAAGCCATGCGGCAAGGAACTATCGTCACCGTCAAGCCTGACGGGCACCCGCTTTCGGTCTTCGAAGCCAAGCGTCAGCTGCGGATCGAGCCGGAAGACACGGACCAGGACGATCACATTGCGGATCTGTGCGCCGCCGCGCACCGCAAGATCGAACGTGATCTGGGTTTTCCGATCCTTCGCCAGACGCTTGAAACACACCTGACCGGGTTCCCGCGCGGGTCGATCTGGCTGGGCGGGGGAGATAGCCCCGAAATCGTGGCGATCCGCTATCGCGACACCACGAACGCGGTCCAGACGCTGGATCCGGCAAAGTACGTCCTGGACGCCGCTTCCCGGCTGATCAGGGTCTATCCCGCATTGCCGGTCACCTGGCCTGCCACGGCCTGCACGCCGGGCGCTGTCGTCGTCCAATGGCGCGCTGGCTGGGAACAGCCTTCGGACGTCGACGAAGACCTGATCCATGCCATGAAGTTGCTGGTCGGGCACTGGGACCAGAACCGGGAAGCCGTTGTCGTCGGGACGATTTCGACCGAAGTCCAGATTGCGCTGGACGATATTCTGGCGCCGCTGCGCATCCCCTTCATTGCGTAGGGCTGGACCGTGCGGCTGGGCAAACTGAACAAGCGGATCGTGATCCGCCGGGCGAGCGCGGCGACGCGCAATGCCATGAACGAACCGATCGAGAGCTGGGCCGAGTTCGCGCGCTTCATGGCGGAACAGATCGACCAGCGACCGACCGAAAGCTGGAAGGCAGGCCAGACAGCCGCCCAGGTCGAAAGGGTCTGGCGGATCCGCTGGTCCGATCGGGCCGCGTCGATCACGCCCAGCGACCGCCTCAACTGCGATGGCCGCGAATTCCAGATCATTGGCGTTACCGAAATCGGCCGCCGGATCGGGATCCAGATCGTCGGGATCGCCTATTCGGAAGAAGGACTGAACACATGAAGGTCAAGACACTGGTCGCGCACATGAACGGCTATGGCGAAAAGTTCGAAAAGGCCGTCGGCGATGAATACGACATGCCGGCCGAACATGCCGGTCCGCTGATCGAAGCCGGGCTGGCTGAACGGGTCGAAGCCGATCAGGCAAGCGCGGCGACTGGCAAGGGCCGTGGCGCGAAAGGTTAAGCTGCAAGGCTTCCGCGAGCTGGAAGCCTCTCTTGCTGACCTAGTCAGCAAGGTCGGCGGGTCGAAGGCAACAGGAAAGAACGTCCTGAAGCGTACATTGCTGCGCGCGGCAGAGCCATTTGAGGCCGACGCCAAAGCGAATGCTGCGCGCCTGACCGGCAACATGTCGGAGAACATCAGAACCGGAACGCGCCTGACCCGTGGGCAAACCAGAGCCAACAAGCGCAATGGCAAGTCCTACTCCGAAGTCCATGTCGGGGTAGTGGGCGCGGCAACAGGCCATGCCGCTTACGCTCACGTAACTGGGGTCCAAAACGAGTTCGGTAACGAGCATCAAGCCGCCCAGCCATTTCTTCGCCCCGCATGGGACGCGAACAAGGAAGGCGCGATCGACGCGATCGGCCAGGCTTTGGGCGAAGAGATTGAAAAGGCGACCGCCCGCGCGGCAAAGAAGGCCGCGCGCCGGGCCCGGCAATAGGGGGCAGCATGGAAGACGAACTGACCGCCCGCTTGCTGGCGACGCCTGCCCTGACCGCCCTGGTCGGCAACCGGATCACCTGGGGCGAGCGGATCAAGAAGGAACCCGTCCCGGCAATTACCATGCTGGGCGTGTCGCCCGGGCGGACCTACGTCCACAGCGGTCCAGATCCGACGGCGAACCCGCGGATCCAGTTCGATTGCTATGCGCCTACATCGCTGCAGGCCAAGGCGATCGCCCGCGCTTTGACCGAAACGCTGGAAACACCGGCAACACAAGGTTCGATCAGGTTCAGCGTTGCCTTGCTGGACGCCGAACGGGGTCCGCTGATCGAAGACGTCGGCGGGGGACTGAAGGTCCATCGCTACAGCCTGGACTTCTTCGTCTGGTTTTCACCCGCCGCCTGAAAACCCGCGTGCCTTTGGCGGCATTTCACAACAGGAGAATGAAAGATGGCCGGAAAGCATGGCTTTGGCGCCAAGTTCTTTTTGCACGACGGCACGTCGCTGGTCGAGATTGCGGACGTCATGTCCGTTACCCCGCCCAGCCCGACCGTCGAAACGATCGACACCACGACGCACGCTTCGGCGGGCGGCGTCCGCGAGTTCATTGCGGGCCTGATCGACACGGGCGAAGGTTCGATCCGGGTCAACTGGATCCCCGGTTCGGCGTCGGACGTCCTTCTGGCGGCGGCGGTCCTGTCGCGCCAGGTCAAGGCGTTCAAGATCAACGTCCCGGCTGGCACCGGCACCCGCGACTTCACGGGGAACTGTGTCGTCACCGGCTATGAAAAGGACGACGTCGTCATTGACGACAAGATGACCGCCGTCCTGACGATCAAGGCTTCCGGCCTGATCACCGAGGCGGCCGGCGCATGACACGCAAGAGTGACGCCGTAGCTTTCGAAGCGGCCGGGAAGACGTGGACCGTCCGGCTGGACGCCCGCGCCTGGATCGAAATCGAAGACGAAACGGGGCTGGGCCTGAACGAAGCCGCCCAGGCGATCATGAACAAGGGATCGTTCAAGACGGTCGCCATGTGCATGAAAGCCGGGCTTCGTCACCAGGCGCCCGAAATCACGCTAGACCAGGTGCTGGATCTGGCCGCTGAAATCGGGAACGAACGCCTTCTGACCGTCATCGGCGAAGCCCTGGCCGCTTCCTTCCCTTCGTCGAAGGGGAAAGCGGGAAACGGGATGAAGGCGAAAGCGTAGGTCAATCCAGCGGCTGGGACTGGTATCAGCTCCTAAGCCTATGGGCGGAAGCCGGGTTCGATCCGGCCGGCTTCTGGCGCGAAACACCCCGCACGCTGGACGCTATCCTGACCGGATACGTCCAGCGTCGGCGGATCGAGCATGAACAGGCGCTATCGCTGGCCTGGCATGTCGAAGCCTTTGCGCGGGCGAAGAAACTGCCTTCGCTGGAAAAGGTTCTGGGGCGGCCGGAAATGCGCGTCCCGGCGTCGCAATCGAACGACGAAATCCTGGCCGCAATGCGGGCCTGGGCGGCCATGAGCAACAGCGCCTGACAAGAATGAGGGCTTACCCATGAGCGGATCCCTGATCGGCGCGCTTCGCGTCACGCTGGGCATTGACACTGCCGCCTTCGAAGAAGGCCTGGGCGTTGCCCAGAAGCGGTTGGCGGCGGCCGGTGCTACAATGCAGGCTGTCGGCGACCGACTGACGGGTATCGGCGCGCGCATGTCGATGATCATGGCGCCAATTGCTATTGCCGTGGGCGAAGCGACGCGATCAGGCCTGGAATATGCCAGTAGCCTTGGCGAGGTTGCGCAACAGTTGGGCGTCACGACTGATGAACTTCAGGAGTTTCGTTACGCTGCATCGCAAGCCGGGATCGAACAAGAGCAAATGGACCAGGCGCTGGCCAAGTTGACCCAGAACCTTGGCAAGGCTGCCGCTGGCAGCGGGCCAGCGGCCAAAGCCTTCGAGCAGCTGGGCATTTCCATTCTGGACGCGAACGGAAAGGTAAAGTCGACCGGTTCGATCATGCCAGAAATTGCCGACGCTTTGGCAAAGATTTCAGATCCCGCCCGTCGTGCGGCTCTTGAAATCGCCATTTTCGGCAAGGCCGGCCAAAAGCTGGATACCCTTCTGGCTGGCGGAGCTGGTCAGATGAATGCGCTTCGCGACGCAGCGCATGAGTTGGGTATTGTTCTTAGTTCAGATGATATCGCCAAGGCTGACGACGCAGCGGACAAACTGGCGGCAATCAAGCAAGTTCTGTCAGCACAGATTGCTGGCGTTGTTGCCCAGAATTCAGGGGCGATCGTCGCGGCTGCGACCGCTCTTTCTGAAGCTGTGTCTTCGATCATTGGGGCATTCGCAGAACTGTCACCTGGGGTGCAAAAATTTGCACTAGGCTTCGCCGTTGCCGCTGCGGCTGCCGGCCCAGTGCTTATGGTGATCGGCAGTCTAACGTCTGCAATTGGCGGAATGATCCCAGTCTTTGCGCCCGTCGTGGCGCTGATCGGTTCGGCTGGCCTTGGCGGCGCGCTGGCCGCTGCGGCAACGGCCGCGGCACCGTTCGTCGCCGCTGGCGCGGCGGCCTATGCAATCTGGGCCATGTTCGGCGACAAGCTCGGGCCGGTCCTGTCCGAGCTGGGCGGCAAGTTCCAGGAAGTGCTGGGGCCAAAGCTGGCTTCGCTGCTGAACACGGTGAAGTCGAGCCTGACCGAACTATGGAACGGGCCGTTCGGCGAAGCAATCCGCACCGTGATCGACGTCATGGGCAAGTTCCAGGCGGCTTATCTGTCCGCTCTGGGCGACGGACTGATCCGGATCCTGTCGGCAGCTGTGACGATCGTCGAAGGAGCCTTCACAGCGATCGGGAACGTGATCCGTGTCGTCGCGCGCTTGCTGTCTGGCGACTTTTCCGGGGCATGGACTGCCATGAAGGCGCTGGTCACTGGCGTCGTCACGTCGACCTTGAATGCAATCGAAGCCCTGGCACCCGGCGCGATCGCAGCGATCAGCGCGCTTGTGCGCGGCATTCAGGACTGGATCGGCAACAAGCTGTCGGCGATCTGGGAAGCTGCAAAGGACAAGATCCAGGCGCTGGGCGACAAGTTCAAATGGCTTTGGGACGTCGTCGTCGGGCACAGCTATATCCCGGACATGGTCGACGGGATCGGCGCGAACATGGCGCGGCTGGACGACGTCATGGTCAAGCCCGCCCAGAAGGCTGCTGACAAGACGGCCAAGGCCTTCGAAGATCTGCGCGGCGACGTTCGCGGCATTCTGGACGAACTGTTCCCGCTTCAGGCCGAACTGCTGTCGACCATGGAAAAGATCGACAAGCTGGACCAGGCCAAGGCCAAAGGCTGGCTGGACGATAAGACCTATGAGACGGCGCGCGGTCAGTTGGAGAGCAAGGCCGCTGGCCTGCGCAGCGAGATTGCGGGGCCGCCAGCGATCATCGCGGCCATGGAAGACGTGCCGCTGGTAACCGTTGCCGTCGGCGATCTGTCTGACGTGCTGGGCGCAATGCCGGCCATTGCCAGCGAAGCGGAAATCGCGCTGGAAGAGTACGGTCGCGCCCTGGGCGACAACATCATGGGCGGGCTTCGCGACGTGCTGTCCGGCCGGACCAGCTTCCGCGACATGCTGAAGGATCTGTTCGGAAACTTCCTATACCGGCTGACGACAGATGCCCTGAAGGGTATCGAGACTGCGGCCTTCGGCGACAAAGGCTTGGGCGGGTTCCTGGGCGGCCTGTTTTCCGGCCTCTTCAAGGGCCGCGCGATCGGCGGTCCGGTGCTGGCAAACCAGCCTTATGTCGTCGGCGAAAAGCGGCCGGAACTGTTCGTTCCTTCGACGGCTGGGCGGATCGTGCCCAACTTGAACGGCATGGGCCGTGGCGCGGGCAGCGGGCCGATCGAAGTGCGAGTGACGAAATCGAACCTGTTCGACGTCGAAGTGACCCGCATTGCCGACGGCCGGGTTGCCAATGGGATCGCCGGTTATGACCGGAACGTCGGATCCCGGGTCAAAGACAACATGAGCCGCCGGGGCTAGGGGCGCGGGTATGAGCTGGATCGAATGGCCTTCGGTATTGCAGCCGCGCAATATCAACATCACGCCGCCCCGACAGACGAAGTCCCTGACCAAGTCCCTGACCAATTTCGAACAGGTTCAGCCGGTAATCCGCCCGCCATGGCGCGGCCGCCTGACCTTCGGCACGCTGGAAGGCGACCAGGTTCTGGCCTATCGTGCGTTCCTGGCGGCGTGCGAAGGCCGGACCAACCTGTTCCGCCTGCCGATCTTCGATCTGCACTACTGGGCCAGCGAAGCCCAGATCGCCGCCGGGGCCGCCCCGCACAGTGACGGTAGCAGCTTCAGCGACGCGGCGCTGTACGTCACGGACGATCTGTCTGGCGTGACGGTGACCGGCCTTCAGGGGGAAAAGCAGATCACCGCGAACTTCGGCGGCTATGGTCAGATCCTGAAGGCGGGTCAGTATTTCGGCATTGGCAATGATCTGCACATTGCGACCGGCGTATGGTGGGACGGCCCGATCGCGACGATCAAGTTCACCAGTTCGCTTCGCCGTGATCACACCGCTGCCCCGCTGCGACTTCGTCCGTTTCTGATCGCGCGTCTGGCTGAAGACGAAACCGGCGATCACGAACTGGAATATGGCCGCTGGACCGCGCCCGTGCTGGAATTTGAGGAAGCATTCTATGAGCCTCTTTCCTGACACGATCCGGGAAGCCCTGGCAGGCAGGAAGCCTAAGTCGGCGAACCTCATCCTGTTCGACTTTGTCGGGGAGCCGGTCCGCGTCTGGACTGGAAACGGCCGGTTGAAGGCGGGCGGCCAGACATGGGACGGACTGGGAACGCTGGGTTCGATTTCCGGCCTGGAACAGGCGATCAACGGTGAAGCACCAGAAGCCAGCTTTGTCCTGTCTGGCATTGACGCCCAGATCATGCGGCTGGCGCGCGAGGAATTCGGCGAAAAGGCGAAAAACCGCAAGGTGACGGTCTATGTCCAGTTCTTCGGCCAGGACGACGACGTCCCGCTGGATCAGCCCTATCCGATCTGGTCCGGCAGGATGCACGCGCCGCTGTTCAACATCACCGCTGACGGGGCCCGGGAAGTGACTGTGACGGCCGAAAGCCTGTTCACGCTGCGTAGTCGCCCGAACTTCGCCATGTACACGGACCGCGACCAGCAAAAGCGCTTTGACGGGGACAAGGGCTTCCAGTTCGTGGCGACGCTGCGGAACAAGATCGTCACCTGGCCTGACTTCTAGTCCAGAATTCCGGGATCAATCCATGGATATTGTCGACCGCACGGTCCGCGACTGGGCCGCGACCCCGTTTGTCTGGGGCAAGAGCGACTGCGGCACGTCCGCGCTGCGCTATGCCGAAGCGGCAACGGGCCGATCCGTGGCGGTTCAGCCGACGCACAAGGGGCCGAAGACGGCACGCGTGTTGCTGGCCCTGAACGGCGGGTTCGCCCGCTATGCCGGATCGCTGTTCAGCGAACTGGGCATGATCGAGACGGACAGCCCGGCGCGCGGTGACGTCGGCCTGATCGAGCTTCCGGGTCAGGGGCTGACCATGTGCCTATGCCTGGGCAGCGGCTGGATCGCCAAGGGCGACCGCGAAGTCCTGTTCGTCAAAGACCTGAAGCCCGCGATCGCCTGGAAGGTTCCGTCATGCCCCAAGCGATAGCCGCTGCGATCGTCGCCGCGATCGGCGCGACCGGGATTGCTGCAACTGTGATCACGGTAGCGGTCAATCTGGCAGTCACGCTGGGCCTGAACTTCATTGCCAAGGCAATCTTCGGCAGCGGCGTCGCCAAGCCGTCCGACGGGAAACAGATCATTCGCGAAAGCGTCGCGTCCCGCCGTCGGCACTATGGCGTTGTGCATGTCGGCGGCGCGCTGTCGTTCTATGAAAGCCGCAACGGCACGCTTGCCATGGTGATCACCACGGGGACCGGCCGGATCAGCCGGATCGTGGAACACCGGATCAATGGCAAGGCCGTGGCAGTCGGCGCTGGCGGCGTCTTGTCGGACGCGAAGTTCAGAGGGGCAATCCGTGTCCTGACCCGGCTGGGGACCAATGACCAGACGGCGATTTCGGAGCTGTCGGCAATCTTCCCAGAATGGACCGCTGATCACCGGCAGCGCGGCTGTTCGCTGGCGGCGCTGATCTGCGCGCCGGTAAAGGACAAGTACTTTGCCGAAGTCTATGAAGGCAACCGTCAGCCGGAGTACACACAAGTTATCGAAGCCGCGCTTTGCTATGACCCGCGCAAGGATAGCACGGCCGGCGGCACGGGCAGTCACCGGCTGAACGATCCCGACACCTGGGAATGGACGGACAATGCGGCCCTGATCATCGCCGACTATTGGGCGCACCCGGACGGCTATGGCGTCGGGTCTGACGGGGTCAACTGGGCGAACATCGCCGCCGAAGCCGACATTTCCGACCAGACTGTCACGACGGTCGACGCCCAGACGATCAAGCGCTGGCGGATCTGGGGCAGCTACAGCCTGGCGACGGACGAACGGAAAACCGTTCTGCAGGAAATGCTGAAGGCCTGCGACGGCTATTGCTGGCAGGACGCGGACAACAAGCTGAACCTTCAGGTCGGCCGCTGGATCGAACCGACGGTCCACCTGACCGACGATCATATCATTGCCCTGAACGGATCCATGGGGGCGAAGGCCCTGGACCGGGTCAACGAAGTGAAGGTGGTCTATACCGACGCCCGGTTCGATTACAACGAACAGGAGAGCGCGCCGGTTATTGACGTTGCGGCCCAGGAAGAACTGGGAAGGCCGGAAAGCCAGCGCTTCGACATTTACTTTGCCCCGCACCACAACCAGGCTTCGCGGCTGGGAAAGCGGTTGCTGGCGAAACTGTCTGACCGCTGGAACCTTGTCGTCGTCACGAACCTGTTCGGGCTGAACCTGATCGGCGAACGGTTTTGCCGACTGACTTGCGCCGAACTGGGGATCGCCGCGGTCCCCTTCGAAATTTCATCGCTGCGGATCAACTTCGAAGCGGGCACCCTGGAAATCGGGCTGACCGAAGTCCGCGCCAGTGACTGGAACTTCGACGCCGAGCTGGAAGAAGGGACGCCGCCTGACGTACCCGGGACGTCGACGGTGACACCGACGGTTCCAGTGCCCGAAAATCTGACGCTGACGGCGGTTCCCATCAGCATTGGCACGGTGACCGGCGTCGGGATCCGGGCGAGCTGGGACGATCCGGACCGGGATGGCCTGTCGTTCGACGCGGAATATCGCCCGACCGGCGGGGACTGGGCGAACATGTCAGTCAACCAGGACGAAAACACTGCCCTATCCCCGATCGTCGATAGCGATACCCTTCATGAAGTGCGGGTGAAGTCTGTCACGATTTCGGGCAGGGAAAGCGCCTGGACGCCGGTTGCGACGATAACGCCCAGCGCCCCCAGCGACCTTGCCGCGCCAAGCCAGCTGGACGCAACGGCCGGCGGCACGGGCGAAGCAATCATCGAATGGCGCAACCCTCTGCAGACGTCGTTCGACAGGGTGAAGCTGTTCCGCAATTCGACGAACAACCTGGGCACCGCCAGTCAGGTCGGCCCCGATCAGTTCGGCGCCCTGGGTGAAGTCATGTCCTACACCGCGACCGGCCTTGCGGCTGGATCGCATTACATTTGGGCCCGCGCTTACGACGCGGCCGCCAACCCGTCACCCGCCGCCGGGCCGGTGACGGTCACTGTTTCCTGACTAGCTTGAAAGGGGCTCTCCATGGGCAGCATTACTGACGCCATTGCTTCGACATTCCGCGATTTTGTGACTGACGGGGTACCCGCCAGCGGCGTACATGAGCCCTTGAAGGCCGAGGTACGCGCGTTGGGGCCGCTGATCGAAGCGGCGATTGGCAATGCTGGACTGGGCGCATTGGTTTCCGTGACGAAAACTACAAAAGCTTTGCTGGAAGCGGATACAGCGCACGCGGCGGATACGGTAGCGCTGGTTTATGCCGACTCAACCGATGCCAACAATGATCTATATGTGAAGGTAGGCGCAAGCGGCTCTGGATCTTGGACGTTTACCAATACTCTTCATAACATTATTGAAACGCTCGCGAAGCCTTACAGCGATGCCGCGGCCGCCCGAGCACTGAACGACACATGGCCGGGGTATGCCAGCGCGACGACCGCAGAGCGGGCGTTCATGGATTGTGTGAGGCGACTTCAGTTCGAAGGTGTTCCCGCCGACAAGTTTATTTCTCTCAAGTTCGGGTTCTGGCGTGATGTAGGCACCCGGTTCAACGTCACCTTCGTCATGCACGAGGATGCGGACGGCACGGGCGCGGTCGATGCTTGCACGTTCAGCGTGGCGAGCGGGGCTGACGCATGGGCGGAACCGCGCGAGATTGTTATGACGGCGGTTGGTGGATCGGGGGTCACAGGTTCATTCATCTTCACGCCGCCTGCGTCCCCACTCACTGTCAACGTTGCATCCTCGACTGCGGCGATGTTCCAGCGCCGGGCGGTCAATCGTGATGCAATCGCCAGCAGCACTTCTCGCAACAATGCAATTGATGCCAGGGCGAGCACTATCGCTAACTCGCGCATTGCGGCACTGGTCAATCCGAATGGTCAGTTTGCGCCTTTCCGAGCGGACCATGACGAAACGGGAAGCTGGTCTTTTGCGACAGACCCTCTTTTCCTTCGGAAGTTCATCAAGTCTTTGCGCATCTACGGCCCCAAGGCCGACTATCGCGTCGGTTACGTAAAGAACACGGACCCGCGCCGCATTGACATTGTGGATCATGCGACCGGTCGCACCGTCTGCCGACTTGCCCCTGGTTCTGGCCAGCCTTGGCCGACCAAGATCAAGGGTTCTCGCGGTGGCACTCTGGCGCTTTCCGCGTCTGGCTGGCGCGGCTGCTTCGCGGTGGCCGAACTTGACCCGGCAGTTGGCGATGCGATGGGCGGCGAAGGGCCTTACGCTACTCTTGCACGCGGCGGCATCGACCAGTCCTTCGTATACGATTACAGCGAAGTGCGCGCACTGGTTCTGGCGCAGGAAACAAAGCATACGATCCGCGTTGGGCCGGGTCGCACCTATGAAACCGTGGCGGCGGTCAATGCGGACAGCCGGTGCCTTCTAGCGCACCCGCACGAAATGGTGCGCGTGATTTTCGACCCCGGCACCTTCTCTGGAACCAATTTTGCACGGCCAGAATATGTTTTTTGGGAAGGTTCGGGGGTCGACGTAACGATCCTTTCCGGCCCGTCCGGTGCTACGCAGAACACTGTTGAAAGCCCGCTAGATGGCGGGTTGTCTCACATGACGATCCATGCCGAAGCCAACCGCTACCCGCTGCATATCGAAACGAACTCGCTTCTTTGGGGCGGTGCAGATCAAGAGCGCGGGGTTGTGCAGGTGAACGGGCCGCTTAAGCTGACGGCGGGGGCCGGGAACAATACGAACCTCATTGGCGGCGGCATTGGTGGGCTGGTTGAAATTCACCTCGACACGATTATGCGCCATCGCTCTGCCGCTTCAAACAGTGCAGACCTTAGCTTTCACAATACGGCCACCCTGACCACGGGTGGCTATGATCCAGCCTACACCGTGCAGGCGTTCCCATCGAAGCTGGTTGTCACTAATTGCCCTGAAGCGACTGGCGTGAAGACCACCGGGGGCGACTTCGCTGTTATCTCTCTGATCCCTGACGCTGACCCCGGCAGCCCGCCAATGTCCACGGCTGTCCTGCGCGGCAATGACTTCGACCTAACCCGCCGTATCCTGACTGATGCCACGTCGCATCAGTGGCAGGTGATCGGGGCAAATGTCACGGTTAGCGATACACCATGATCGACACCGACGCTTCGATAAAATCGAAGTCAGATATTGTCTTAAGGAACGAAATGTCATGGACGAAGCTGGGGTTCTTCGCGAGCTGGTTTCACAGTTCGGCACGGCCGGGCTGATTATTGCCTATCTGGTCTGGGATCGCTGGACGACAGGCAAAGAGCGCCGCGATCTGGATAAGCAACAGATCGACAGCAATATCCGGCTGGCGGAAACCCTGGCGGCCTTGAAGACCGTCATTGAACAGGGGCGCCGGTGATATGTGCCAGAAGCGGGACAGCCTGAACTTGCTACGTTTTCAGATCGACGGCCTGACAAAGACGCTGGCCGCCGTCTTGCAGGAACCTGACCCGCCGCCCCAGCTGCCCCGTGCGGCGGTACGTCATACCAGGCGAACCCGCCCTGTCGTTCCCGTCGGGGAATGACGCCCTAAATCATCGGAGACATTGCAATGGCAATTACCCTTGGTCAGCGATCGCTGGCCCGGCTGGACGGCGTGCATCCCAAGCTGGTCCGCGTGATCATGCGCGCGGCCGCCATGGCCCGCCCCGACGAAGACTTCACTGTCCTGGAAGGCGTCCGCACGCTGGAACGGCAAAAGGCGCTCTATGCCCAGGGCCGGACGGCACCGGGGAAGATCGTCACCTGGACGTTGAAGTCCAACCATTTCCGCAACCCGCGCACCGGCTTCGGCCATGCGGTCGACCTGGCGCCGTTCCCGATCGACTGGAACGACAGTGTGCGGTTTGATCGGCTGGCCGGGCTCATGTTCCGGGCCGCTTCGATCGAAGGCGTGAAGATCCGCTGGGGCGCCGACTGGGACCAGGACGGCAAGCCCCGCGAACGCGGTGAAAGTGACAGCCCGCATTTCGAGCTGGCCTGACCAGCAACCCCTTTCCCCAGCCTGGAACACACCATCGCGCACGGCCGGGCTGGCGGCTGGGCGCATGAACCGGAAGGAATGAAACATGACGGGTGAACAAGTCGGCGGCATTGTCCGCGCGGTCCTGTCGGCAGTCGGCGGCTATTTCGTCGGCAAGGGCGTGATCGACGCCGATACCGTGGCCCAGCTGACCGGCGCGGGCGCGGTGATCGCTACCGCGATCTGGTCGATCGTCGCCAAGCGCAAGCCCGCCTAAGTGTGGACGCGCATCCTGGGCGGGGCGGGCGCGCTGGCGCTCGCCCTTGCCCTGGCCTGGCTATACGGCAACGCCCGCTTTGACGCGGGACAGTCGGACGGCAAACTGGCGGAAGCCAGCAAATGGCAGAAGCGGGTCGACGAACAGGCGGCCCAGATCGCGGATCTTCGTGTCGCCAATGAACGGCGCGTCGCCCAGGCCGCCGGCCGCTATGTCGAGACGGTCCAGCGGTTTCAGCCGATCATAGTCCAATCGAACGAAAGGGTCCGCGAATATGCTGCAACGCCTTCTGGCGCTGTCCAGTGCCTTGCTCCTGACCGCGTGCATGGGATCGACGCGGACGCCGCCGCCCTTGGCCTACAGCCCGCCGCTGCCGCCGCCAGTGGCGACGGAACCATGCAAGCGGACGCCGATCCACCGTAACGCCGACGGATCACTGTCCAGCGCCCAAGCCGAACAGGCCATGCGCGCCCGGGACGTTGACCTTGCCTTGTGCGAGGCGAAGCGCCGGGCCGCGATCGAGAGCTGGCCGAACTGATCGTCTGGATCAAGCGCAAGTAATGAGGGGCGGACGCTTCGGCGTCCGCCCCTTTTTCGTGTCTGACGCCGATCCTATCAGAATCGGGGCAGGTTCAGCAGATTGTTGGGCGGATAACCATCGCTTCTAGTCGCGATGTATTTCCGGCCCGTGTAGGAGTGCACCCGTACTACCACGTCGACTGACTGGAAGTGCACCATCACAAAGAACGACGCGGTCCGGTACTCGATCGCGTGAATGACCTGGTCGACAGTCCAGGCGACGCCACCGGCTAAGACAGCGTCGATCCGGCGATCAAGGTCATTTCCGTCCGGGCGAACATGGGTGATCTGAAGTCTCATACTCAAGTCCTTTCGCAACCAGCCATCAAGTGGCTGGCTTTGCTGATTGGGCCTTGACCATGTGCATTACCCCGCGCATGAAGCGGGGGCTTCGCAAGAGCACAGCGCAGGTCGGCCCGCCGTCCTGCAGATGGCTAGGTCGGGATTGCACCCCCGACCGGCCATCGCCATGGATCCATAAAAGGCGTTCCCGTTTCCTTCGCAAGAGGGTAAATTTTCACGAATGGGTGGAAACTGGGGATAGCTCTTTGGATCGTCGGAAGCCATTTGCTGCGACGCGCTGAAATTCTAGGCTTCGTCCTGTTCGCAAGGCAAAAATGACCGGTTGAAAATATTTCTTTTCAAATTCGAAATCAGTCAGTTGACAGGCCATTATTCACACGATCGCGTCATTCGCACTTCGTCACCGAAGTGCTGCAATGGGTCTAAACCGCCGCTTTCAGGAAGTATGGTAGCGCCGAAATCCCTTCGCCCGCTCCAAGTTTTTTCAACGACTTAGCAGCGATTTGAGCCTTCCAGCGACCCCTCGGGGGAGCACTGGGGGGAGCGGATTTTGTCGCTCGCAAGGACCATACTCGGCTTTTGTTTCTGTGCTATCGGCCGCTACAGTAGGCTCTGAATGGGGTGATCTGGGAAGCCGAGGGGGTAGTTATGGCTGTTGCACACGCGATGCTTCTTGCGGCGGCCGTGCTCTCGCAGAACCTCACTGACGCGCTCAGGGCCGCCTACGCGGACGATGAACGCGACGACCGTTTCGCCAGCTCAACCGTCGATGATGGCCAGGTCGGTCAACCGTTCCGCGCAGTCCTGCCAATCGGCGATGGCCAGGTGCACGGACAAAACCCAACCAACGGGGCCTTCTACGCCTACTACCCAGAGACACAGCGGCTGGAATTTCATTTCTCAAGCGAATCAGAACGGACGACTGGCGAAAGAGAAGACGGCCTAACAGGGCTGATCTATTATCCCGTCTTCATTCTTGACGAGAGGATTGCGTCGGGCGGGAGCTATGTTGGCCAGAACGCCTTCGGCGCTTCCGTTCGCGTCAATGTTTCACGCCACTACCGTGATGGTGTGGCAATTCTTGATGCGCCCGGCATTACGGACGTTCGCACCATGTCCCGCGCCTCCTACGAGACAAAGCTCACGCTCAGCGG
The DNA here is from genome assembly GCA_024236215.1 of Novosphingobium sp. GTDB lineage: Bacteria > Pseudomonadota > Alphaproteobacteria > Sphingomonadales > Sphingomonadaceae > Novosphingobium. The sequence goes on along the minus strand of JACKKX010000001.1, from coordinate 764,933 downwards.
CCCAGGCGCGCGAGAGGTGGCAAGAGACACGGTCGTGGAGCTGGAAGGCCGATTGGGGCGGCTCGACATTGGACGGCTGGCCCGTTGCACGAGCGACTACATTGGGCCGACAATCGACGCGCCTTCAGAACACACCATGCACACATGCTTTGTTGGCGCAGTTGTTGAACGGGTCGCATTCGTTCGGCGCAGCACCGGGGAGGTGTTGCAAGAGTGGCGCATAGACAATTCGCCTGCTGAAGGGCCGGAACTGTGGAACCGTGTTCGCTTTGGCATGAACCGGAAGCAATTCACTGCTGCGTTTCCGAATGTTGAATGGCCACGATATGGCATTGGGTTTCGGATTCAGGACAGTGGCGTCAAGGCCGAAATTGACATCAGAAATGACCTCGTAAGCAGCGTCCGAACTGAAATTCGCGGCCAAAGCCCCCAATCTGCACGAGCGCAGATGATGGCCAAATACGGGAGCCCGGTCGAGGATCGCTGCCAGTATGTCGATACCACCTGTAACACAACTTGGCAGACACCGGATGGGGTCCGCGTCCGGTTCAGCTCAATCGGAAGCCAATACCTGACCGTGACATACGACATGGCGACCAACCGAGGGTACTAGGCCGCCCCAAGGGAATTTCGGGGACGGAGTTACGGGAGTTACGGTGACAGTTGCAACAATCCCCAAACTCCTCATTTTCCTACACCTCCCGATCCTGTCATGCTGCGCGCCCGGCCCATTCGCCTTCGCTCTTTGACAGTCAGAATCTCCGCTTCACGCAGCCTCTCCCGCACGCCGGGCGCAAAAGGTGACACTCAAAAGTGCACATGTGTCACCTTTTTCGCGGCAATATGCTGATCTTTAACGCAAAACTGCCCGGACAGGGGTGTCACCTTTTGGCGCGGCCTGTCCGGCCCCGGCGACGTGCTCCCCTGATAGTTGCCATTCGGAAGAGGAGTCTCGCTCATTCACGAGCGATGTTTGATGGGGTGGCATGTTGGAAATTCATACGAATCACAGTTTTGGGGCATCATGATCTGGCAACGATTGCGCTTGCCAAGCGCGGCATGCGAACTCGGTATTGCGGACCGGCATTTCCGGGAGGTTCAGATCGAGCAGCGGACGTAGGCTCGTCTGGGCTTGCCGACTTCCTCGACGATCAGGCGGCCGCTGGTGTCGGAAAACCGGAAATGGACGTTGCGGATGGTATCCTCGCCAGAGCGGACGAGGCTGACGAGCATGTCGCGCGATCTGGCATGGCTCGCAGCGGGCAGCGGTTGGTCTCCGGCGCGGTCGCGCGGTGGTCCTGCTTCGACATAGGTCACGCGAACGCTAAGGGCCTGCCCCGCGATGATCGCAAGGTCCGGCCTCAGCCCCATGCGGTTCCTGTAGGACTGACCCACGCATCGACCGGGACGAGTTGCCCAATTCCCCACGAAGGATGGAAGAATGACCGGGCGATCGAGCGGGGCATAGACTGCCCGGTCCGTGCCCGTGGCGGGCAACACGATCTCGCCGATGCCTTCCTGCGCAGCGGGCCTGGCAAGGGCGGGTTGCACCATGCCGGCGCACAGCAAGGCGGCGGTCAGAGCGCTGCCGCACAGCTGCGACAATAGCGCCTTGCCGAACGACGTTTTTGCGCCGGGGTCACCCGTCAAATCCTGAGATCCTTTTGAGCAGAATAGCGCATCCATGCAGTATGTTCCCGGACCAGCGGATTGCAGAACGGGCAGCTTGGCAAGATCCTGGCCATGCGCGAAGCTTCGCAACGTACCGGTACGCTTCAGCCCCAATGGCCTGGCGTTTCGGCGCTGCGCCCAGGACCGAAGTGGGCGAAAGCGATCCCTACAGTTTGATGCCCAGACGGAAGCTTGCTGCTGTACCCTATGGATGTCGCGCAAGGCATCGGGCGAGTGCGTCACGGGCTTTCAGCCCATCATGCCATTGGCCGGAAAAGATCGTCTTGCCTTTTTCGGCCAGGCGATAATCCTGCACATCCTCGATCGCTCCGACCAGAATATTCCCGCTCGGCACGGCAAAAGTCACCATGCCCTGTTTTCTTTTGCCAAGTCCGACCTTCGAAATCGTTGCTGTGACGGTCTGCGTGGCGCCGGATTGGGTCAAGGAAAACTTGCGCTTTCCGGTCTTGTCCGGTGCTGGGATGGTGTATCCCATGTAGCTGATCACCGCGACGCCGTTTCTCCCGCCGGGTGCAGACAAGGTCACCGCGCCGTCGAGTGTCCAAAAGCTGACCGTACAACTGCCGCCCGTTTCCGGTCCGCGCGTGCCGGGGCGTGTCGTCGATGTCGATCCAGACGACCAGCCGGCAAAGGGCTCCTCGCCTGGCATGAACCATACGCCTTCCTGAAGCTGGCGGTATCGCTTCCCCGCCAGAATCCGCTCTTGCGCGTTGGCAGCCTCGACTTCTGCCCCATGCTCGGCGAATGCTTTCCACTCTTCGGGCGAGTAGTATCGCATCGCCGCTGCACTTTCTGCGCCGTCAGAACCCCACTCGCACCACGCTTCCACGACGCCGCCGAATTCATCGTAGACTTCTGTGACGGTGTATTCGTTTGATCGTCCCGCACACAGGTGATCTGCCCGTGCGGCCTGCGGCCAAAGACAGAAAGTTAGCAATGCCAGAAAGATACGCACGAGATTTCCATTCCGAAACTTGATCGAGAGGTTCATGCGGGGCTCCATCCACTCCATTGTGCGATCATCGGTGCCGGAGCCGGGGCATGCAAGTGCCGCGATAGAGCATCGGATCGATCGCGTGTCATGAAAGATCTTTGCAAAAGGAAGGCCGGATGACCATTGCAGCGTAGTCCCATAGTGCAACACGGCTTGGACAATCCGGCATGTCTCTGTGGGTCTTCTCAGCCCGGACATTGCAGGCAGAATGCGACGATGGCGGACCATGCAAGGCAGTGAGCGATCCAATTTCGCGCGCCTTCAACAGGTCGGGATCGCGTTGTTGTCCATCACTTTGCCGGCATGCGGGGCGCGGACATAGGCCGCACCTTTTCGCTCGAAGTGCTGGGTGATGGTCCGGGTGCCGGTGAAACGGACATCGAATGAGCGGTTGCGCACGACATTGACGATCGTGCCGTCAAGGGACTGATAACCCTCTTCGATCGCGCCGGAGCTGTCGTAGTGGGAATCGAAGGAAACAAGCGATCGCGGGCCGTCTTGAGTCAGCTCCGTCAGCGTTTTGGAATCGCAGGCATAGCCTTGCCAGACGCCGCCTCCGGTGGACTCGATCACCGCATGATCCGAAATGTCATTGCGGATGCGCCATTGGGGCGGATTGCCCATGATGCTGCCAGTTACGGCATCCGGCCAGCGGCGGGCCTCCTCGAACTTCATTCCGGGCAGCTCGCGCAGGTAGAAAATGCCCAGTGTCCCCAGCGCAGGAGGATAGGGCTCACCGCTGCCTTCAACGATCAGAACGGGGCCAAACTCCGTCCAGACGACAACGCCTTTGGCATAGGAATAGGCAGCGTCTTCAGTCACACGAATCTCACGCTCACCCAGTCCGAACACGGCGTCGAACGCCAGATCGACTTGGCGCTGTTGGGGTAGTGATCGAATGGCGGAGCGATCGGAAGCTTTGGGCAGCACGGATCCAGGTGACCATTGCCGGTTGCTTTCGGAGGAGGCCGCCCTGGCGACCTGGGGGGCTCCGGATGGATCGCCAGACCGATCGGCCAGCGCCCAGCCACCAAGGCCGGCAAGAATTCCAGCTGGCACTAGCAGCCACGGCCACCGCCGTTTTCGTTTTGACCCGGCCTCGGGGTTGCTCGCGGAAGCAGTCGGAATTTCGTTCCCGTTCGCATGCACGATCTGGTCATCTCCGGGCCGGAGGAGCAACGCCTTTTCGCGCTCGAACTCTACGTCGTTCAGGGCTCCGGATTCATGGAGTTTTGCCAACCTTTCGAGACGGCTAAGGGGGTCATCCGCAGTCATTGTCTCACTTCCCGCCACTGCACGATGCCGGTTCTAGTTAGGTTGCTCGGGCGCGACAGGCGGCAAGACGTACCAGTACTCCTGGCGTATTCACGCCCCAAGGGAGTGCAGGGTAGTGTTGCGGCGACCAGAGGGAGTAACCGTTTTGCGGGCGAGGCATGTATTCAAGGCAGTTGCAATCTGTGGCCTGGCTTCGGGGATCCTGGCCGCCTGTGACGAAGCGAGTGGTGCATCCGCCGAGAGCCCGCCACACCGATCCGCAGTCGGCGCCGAGCCGGGGGCAGGCGCGCCCGAACTCGCCGGGCCCGATCTGCCGAGACCAAGCGAAATGGATCGCAATGCGCTGGAGATGGCGCGCAGGGCCTGTGCCAATAGCGATTTCAATGAGTTCTTCACGGCCATGGCGATATCCAGCGCGGTGCGGCAGAAATACAGCGCGCCGATGATCGAGGTTGCTACGCTCGACGGCCGGGGCAATGTGATTTCCACCCGGCAGGTACCCTCCGGCAGCTATGGCGACTTCCCGGTCACGCAGGTCGATTTCTACTACAAGCCGACGCGACCGCTGAGGGCTGGCGACGAGGGAGAATACCTCGATCTCCAGTTCAACCAGAGCCAGAACGACGACTACTCGGTCGAATGGGCGCGTGTGCATTACGACGGGCAGTCGGATGGCGGCGATGATCTCGGCAATATCCTCGGCACCGATGGCAAGGCGCTTCCGGCTGGCACGCACCCGGAAGCAGATGGGCAATTGCTGTTCCACCCGACGCAAGACTGCTGGCGCTTGCAGGAGGATATTCGCTGGCGTCGCTAGCGGTCTAAGCCTAGGTGCAATTGGAATAGTATATCTTGCAGTTCTCGGTCCTTCTCGAGCAGCCGCGCAGTGCTATTTCGGATGCCTCGTCCACTGACGGGCCGTAAGCGGTATGGTAGTAGTGATCGCCCCACGCGAGGGCCGCACATTGATTGCCATAGGAGACTTCAACCCTGCAGGTTGGGCCGCCGCCTGTTTCCCGGCACTGCCGCAGTGCCGTGATTTCCGCGACCCGCCGGCTCGGCATGCCGCTCGATACTCCGACGCCGCCCGCAGCACTCTGCGGGTCAATGGCAATGGCGCCCCACAGTGACGGCAACTGGAGAGGTGCAACGTCGATCTGGGGGCTTCGAGGCTCGACCGGATCATCCTGCGCTTGCAGATCCGAGCAGTAAGGTATCCCATCGCCGAATTCAGGGCCCGAGCCGACGCGGCATTGGGCATGGGCAGCCGTGGTCATGCCGAAGGCGAGAAACAGCGCGAACAACAGGGGTGACTTCATCGGTCAAGACTCCAGCGCGAACGTGGTCCAGATTGGCATGCCTTGATCGGCAAGGTCATCCTGCGGCAGCGTACCGGTTCGTTTCCGCCGCTCGGTACCGGTGCATCGCAAGCCTTGCGCTGGTCGCCGTGCCGGACCCAATGTGCGCTGCGCTGCGCCAGCCATCCGGGCCCTGGAGATCGCACAAGATGCGAAGTTCGCTTGCTCTGGGCACCTTCGCCGAAATCAAGAATAGGCGGGCCATTCGGGATGCCCGGTTTGCTTGGGAGTGAGTGTTAACCGCTCTTATTCGTGACGATGTTGTTCTTGGGGAAGATCAATCGTTGGCGGCAGCGGGCGTTTGAGCAGGCCGAGTGCCTCCGCTGCGTCTATTTCATCGCGTGGGATCGAGAGGCTTGCGGGTTTGATGGAGGGGCTCGGACGTTCAGCGGCACGGCCGCACTGGCTATGTCGGGGCGGGCCTGAGGGCGGCGGCGATGATCCGGAACAGGGCGGCGTCGGGACAGGCGGAAGCGAAGGCGACCCGGATGCGGGAGGCGGTCTCGATGACGCGTGCGGCGACTTTGAGGAGCCGCAGGCGCAGGGTCGCGAACTCAGCGTTGGCAAGCGCGGCTGCCTTGGGGATGGCCTGCTGGATGCGCCACATCAGCCAGAATGCGGCGGTGTGCAGGATCAGCCGCATCTGATTGGCGTTGGCTGATCGGCATGACGTGCGATCGCTGGCGAGCTGGGCCTTGTGCAACTTGATGAGGTTTTCGGCCTGGCCGCGGGCGCAGTAGAGTGTGTCGTAGATGTGCTCGGCCGAGCCCTGCTCGAGCGAGGTGACGACGTAGCGGATATCCATGCCGAGCGTGCTGGCCTCGATCCGGGCGACGACACGGCGCTGGCATTTCCAGCTTTTCGCCCCGTAGCGGGTCTGGGCATAATTTCGCAGGACCACGTGCTGTTCCTCGGCCCGCTTGACCGCGCAGGCATCGGCAATCTTCACGATCTGTGGATCGGCGCGCAGCACAGCGTTGGTGGGCAGGCCGAAGACATAATCGATGCCCTGTGCCTCGCAGAAGTTCATGACCTCGGGTCTGCCGTAGTGGCCGTCGCCCCGGATCGTGATGTGGGTCGTGGGCCAGTGCCTCTGGATCTGCCGCACCAGGCGACGGATATGGCCCGCGGCCTCCGCGCCGCTCGGCGTCTTGCCGGTGCGCAGCAGCATGGCGACCGGCCGCCCCGTTGCCGTGTCGTAGACGTGGATCGGCAGGAAACAGCGCTCACCGTGATGCCCGTTCCAGAACGATAACTGCTGGTAGCCGTGCACGACATCGCAGGTGTCATCGATGTCCAGCGTCACCGCCTCGGGCGGGGATGGATAACTGGCGCAGTAGATGTCGACCATCGCGGCCATCATGCGGGCCAGCTCGCGCGTGGTGGGTGCGTTTTCCCAGCGGCTCATCGTCGGTTGGCTGGCAAGGCCCGCGCCCGAACCCGGTAGCTTGCCCAGCGCCAGGCGGAAGCCGGGATCGTCACGCAGGGCGTCGAGGTCGTCGGCGTCCTCGTAGCCGCAGGCAATCGCCAGAACCCGAGCCCGCAGGATGTCATCCAGCTTGTGGACCACCCGCGAAGGATCGCGCCGATCGGCGATGCAGGTGGCCAGCTGCCTGCAGATGTCCATCTCGCGCTCGGCCTGCGCCAATAGCAGAACCCCGCCGTCCGACGTGATGCGACCGCCGTCGAAGGCAGCCGTGACTTTCTTGCGTTGGACCGCTGGGAATCGAAATGAGCTTGAGGTAACGTCGGTCATGGCGGGTGTAGCCTATGGCAATTTCTGTCCCGGAGCAGGGACGGCTTAGACACCCAATTTCTTACTTCAGAACAGAGCTTTACGCTACTCCCGCCTACCGCTCAGACACCCCTTGGTGCATAAGAGCGGTTAAGGCATCTGCAAGCGGGCGCAGCGCGAAGACGGAGAATCCATGGCACTCGACGACATCAAATTGAACAACGAGTTCAGGAATGGCCCGACGAATCTCCGGGGAATCAAGACCGCCACGCTACGTTTCGGTGCGTTTTATCTGCTGATCATAGCTGTAATCGTGGCGCTGTTCCTGTCTTCGGTCGAGGAAGTGTCACCGAATTTCATTGCCTTGCGTGCCATCCAGTTCATTTCAATTATCGTATTGGCGTTGGGAATATCGTATCTGGTATATCTCGCACACGAAAGACTGACGCGAGTTCGGACTTCTGAAGACTCGCTACCGATCTTGATCATCGTTTCATTTGTGGTGTCAATGGTGGCTTCCGCCCTCTGGGCAGGGGCGCACCAATTCTATCCGGCTCTACTTGGGACCCCGCCGCCCGCACCGGGTTCGCTTGACAATTTTGGGGGCTTAGTCGTCATTTCCTGGGGGTTCCTGTTCGGCTGGTCGTGCCTGTTCGTGATGCTCGTCTTTGCCTTCGAGCTCAACGACCGCAAGCTGCGCCTGGCGGCGATCCGTGAAGAGGCGCTCGGCGCGCAGATGCGAGCCTTGCGCTATCAAATCAATCCGCACTTCCTGTTCAATACACTCAATTCGATTGCCGGGCTGATCGAGGAAGGCGCAGCCACGCAGGCCGAACGCATGGTGCTGTCGCTTTCGACCTTCCTACGCACCACGCTGGCCCTTGATCCGTTTCATGATGTGCCTCTCGCCGAAGAGATCGCCCTGCAGGAAGAATATCTGGGCATCGAGCGGGAACGCTTTTCCGATCGGATGAGTTTCACGATCGACGTGGAGGCAGACGCCGCCGAAGCGCTTGTTCCCAGCCTGATCCTCCAGCCCCTCATCGAAAACGCGATCAAGCACGGCGTCGGTACGACCCGCGGCGTGGTGGCGATCGATCTGCATGGCTACCGACAAGGCGAGCGCTTGTGCATAGCAATCGCGAACGACATGCCGGGCAAGGACATTGCGGTACCAAGCCCGGTTGGCGTTGGTGTCGGCCTAAAGAATGTCACCGATCGCTTGCGGGCCCGGTTCGGAGACACTTGCGCAGTTCGGTCAGGCCCGGTCGCGGATGATCGGTTCAGGGTCTTGCTCGAGTTGCCCTGGCGAACCGCGTGAAAACCTTGATTCCAATTGGACCAGCGGCCAAGCGCCTTGCGGGGCGGCTGGCAGCAGCGCTGCTGCCGGGCTGCTCGATTGCCTTGCTTGGTCCGGCCACTTCCGCCTGCGCGGAGGATGCCATCGTCGATGCCGCGATGGCAGACATCGACGGTGATGTGCGTCAGGACCTTGTCACATTGACCCGCCCTGGCGACCGGGACGCCCATGATGTTGGCATTGCGGTCTATCTGCGCGATCGCGATCTGCCGATCTTGAAGCGGGCTGTCCTGCTTCCCGCCCGATTCTGGGGAACCGACAGTGCCGGCCAGCAGCCGGAAATCACAATTCTCGAAAATCGGTCTATCAAGATCCATACCGAGAATATGGCCTTTGGCCGGAGCCATTGGGAACGCACTTATACCCTTTCCTGGCGTGGTGGCCGACTGCTCGTTGCCGGTTTCACCTATGCGTTCAATGATACGATCGAACACGATCAGTCAGGCAGTTGCGATCTCGATCTGCTGACAGGCCAAGGCATCAGGAATGGCAGGATGCTGTCCCTTTCGGGGCAACGGATCGAACTTGCCGAATGGGATGACAGCATCGGCATGTCCGCATGCGGGCTGGACAACTAGACCGGAGCCCGGTTCGGGACTGCGTACCGGTGCGTCGCGAGAGCTGGTCTCGGCAATCGGCCAATGGAATACCCGCCCTTCTTTCCCGAAGGAGTACATGCCGTGCCAGCCTACCTGCTCGCGGCGGCGGTTGCGACCATTGCGATCGGAGAGTTGCGCACATACCGCGATTGGATCGTGGGCTGCGACAATCAGCATGCCTGCCATGCCACCACATTGATCCCTGAACCCACCGAAGCGGAGATCGCGACCGGGGACGAGCCATCCGCCGACAATCTCTTCAACCTGTCGCTGCGGCGCGAGGGTGGGATGCAGGACCAGCCGCGCATGCGGCTGCTGGCTTGCTATTTGTGCGATTCCGAAACGGGCCGCGAGCCCGCACTCACCCGCGAATTGCGGGTGAGGGGCAAGGACGGGACCGTCGTCGAGCGCCAGGTGTTCTCTGCGGCCGAAGCGGCCAGACTGGTATCCGATGACGGCATTTCCATCCCGGCTGACGGGCGTCTGATCGGCGGTTTGATGCGGGGAGACACGCTCGAGGCATATGATGAGGAAGGCCGCTATCTGGCCGCGATCTCCTTGCGCGGGCTAAACGCCGCCATGCGTCACATTGATGAGAACCAGCACCGGTCCGGCAATGTCACTGCGCTTGTTGCGCGCGGTCCGGGGGCTGCCATCCTGATCCCGCCGCGCCCACCATCACCTTTCATCCTTGTGCCACCGCCCTCCGATCGGCCACCCGTCCGGCTTCCGGCACGAGAGCTCGCGGCGCTGCAAGAGCGGTATCGATGCGGCACCGGGGGGAGTGGGCTGCCCGAGGCGGCCTCGGCAAGGCTGGACGAAAGCAATACCATGCTGCTGCTTTTCGCCAATTGCTCGGCCTACAATGGCGAAGGCTATGTGTTCCTGATCGGGGAGGATCAGAGTGTCCGCCCCGCCCCCGTTCGCCTGTTGCCGCATGACCTCCAATTCGAACTGCCGCAGGTCGTCTCCGCCTATTGGGATGCTAAAGAGCGGCGGCTGCACAGCTTCGGACGCGGTCGGGCCTTGGCCGATTGCGGGCAGGAACAAGCTTTCGCCTGGGATGGTGAGCAGTTCATCCTGGTCGAAGAGGCGGATATGGGCGAATGCCGCGGGAGCATCGATTATATTACCGTCTACCGCCGGGAGACGGCAATTCGAGCACCGCGGCGCTGAACGTACCGGTGCGTCGCTGCGTCATGACGGCGCCTGGACGGGTGGCTATGCCGGACGAACGACATTGCCGGGAGTGTAGACTGGTGAAGTGGATTTCCCGATCGCTCCTGACCGCGCTCGTGCTTGGCCCGTCGATTGCCAGTGCAAGCGGTATGGTCGAAATGCCCCCGCGGCGGGAGCGGATGGGCAGCAGACAGGCTTGTATCGCCTTCCTGGAAGAACGCGCCGTTGAAGACGCGCATCTGGCCAGACCCGAATCCGTAGACGCGGATGGAAGCCGCCATTCGGTAACCGTCGAGACCAGAAGCAAGGGCGTGGAACGCACCGGGCGCAATCGCGCGCGCTACTCGGCGCGCATCTGGTACGGGCATGGCATTCTCCGGCCTGACCTCGGGCAAATCGTCTACCGGGCGAGTTGGGATGAACACTCTTACGAGTGCAGGGGCCGCATGCTGGAAATCCGGACGGCCCAGGGCTTTACGAACGAGAACTACGAACCGCTGCCAGCCGCTCCAGGGGCGGCACAACAGGGCATTCCTGGGTCAGTCAGTCGTCCGAAACACCGGGAGTGATGGATATTGGCAGCACTTCCCTGCCTGATGGCCATGTTGGGCGCACCTGTCGATTGCGGCCTCCATCCTCCTTCTGGCATCAGGCCAGGACAGGGGTATCTGCGAGGTAACGCTTCAGGCTATCGAGAGGCCGGTGTACCGGTTCGCCGTCAAGGCTGTATGCCATTTTGCCGAATGGATATTCGATCCTTTTGGACCCATGGGCAGCGCAGCGCGCGCGCAGTTTCCCGGAGTTGGAGCATGCGAATTTCACGGCTCGCAGCCATCTTTGCGGCATTCATGCTGTCAGGACTGACGGCTATTCCAGCCCATGCGCAATATGTCTGCGCCAATGGGCCGGGTCCGGGCGAACGGCAGGTTGGAACAACGGGTGGCGGTGGCGGAATGGTCGGTATGCCGCTCTGCACAAGCGACGGGTCATTCGAGGGATCCGGCGATGCCGAGGGGTCGGAAACCGTGCGCATGCCCGATCCCCTGGCGGGCCGCATCAATGCCGCGACGACCATTTTTGAATTGCAGGCGCGCAACTACGACCAACTCCAGCAAAGGTTGAGAACCGATCCGGCGTTCGCTGCGGAGTATCGGCGCTATATGGATGGTGGTTGGGATCACACCCGGGATTCCAGGAATAGAGCCGCAGGCCAAGGCTGTGCCGCCCTGTTTTCGCGCGGCGGAAACATGATTCAGCTACTTGGCCCGAATGAATATGTCACTGGGGCGCTCCTGGTGCTGATCGGGAAAGATGTGCCTGCCCCCGAAAAGTTACGGGAAATCAACGTCTCCTTGATGCAAACGGGCGACACTGCTCCACAGACGGTCAAGGCATACAATTATCGCGTGCCCGACTCTGACCTTGGGGCGGTCGCGCTCGGTGTGCCCGGAATCGACCCGCTCCTAGACAACATGCTAGACCGGCAAGGTTTTGAGGTGAAGTATCGGAACCGAAAGATTTTTGCGGCGGAATGGACCGGAGGCCTTTCCGCGCGCGAGGCCCTGGCGCGGTGCGTCCACGGCGGCAACTGATCGGGTACAGGCACGGGCCTGCCCAGACAGGCGGCCCGATTTTCGGATCTTGAAGAGGTAGGTATGGACGGTTTCCGGGTGCTGCTGGTGATATCGATGGCCTTGCTTGGGATCGAGCCGGCAATGGCTGCACGCACCGGGGATTTTGGCGGACTGGCGATTTGTTCGCGACTGCACGCGATGCCGCGCGGTTACCGCCCGATCGAATGCAATAGCGGCACCCCGCTTGCCGGGGATTGCCGGTTCTTGCTGATGAGCCAGGGCGTTCCCGTTGAATATCTCATCGAATATGGCGTGGTCGTCGACAAGCGAGTGCGTCTTCGCGCAGGCTCACACAAGGCCGGCCCCTTCGGGATTGTCCGGGACGAGGGGCGCACCAGCGCTGCCCGGAAAATTCAGGCCAGCACTGGATTATCGGCACGGTACTGGGCCGATAGCGAGGTAGAGGACGCAGGCTATCTTCAATCGACCGAGGTCAGCTGTAGCCGCAACAGCTCTTATACCATATACGTCTGGTTCCGGCATGGCGGGGCGGAATCCGTCTCGGTTTCGACCCTGCCAGCAATGTAGGGCAGCGGAATGCACCGCGTCGAAGCCGTTGGATCGTGACAATCCCTTGCCTCACCAATTGGCAGTCGCACGAGCGGATCCCCATGCCGCGGCCAGCGCTTGCGACCATCATTCTGGGCATTTGCCTTGCCGGCTGCGCGCAGTCGGTCGGCTACCGCGCTGGCATGGCGGCCGCAGATGTGCCTGAGCCCTGGATACCCCCGCGCTATCAGGGCTTGTGGGCCGATCGACTGGCGAATTGCCTGAGGGCGGGAGACCACGGGGTGAAAATGCAGATAACGGAGCGCTTGGTGGATGCGGCACGCGTGCTGCGCGCTGTCGAAATCGGGAACCAAGGTAAGCTGGTGATCGACCTCGAGCCGACAGATCCCGGCCAGGACCATCTGATCCTGCGCATTGCCGAGAACGGCCAGCGACTTGACGCGACCTTCGCCCAGGGCCGTTCGCATGTGCGTCTCTTGCGCTGTCCTCAGCCAGACGGCGGCGCAAGCCAAAGCCCGAGCGATGAATAGGTTGGGGGGACTTCGGGCCAAGTGTCTGGTGTCGCTTGTTGCGGCAATCCTGTTCGTCGCGGTTGCCACGAACGCTGCTGCAAGCTCGCAGGAAGATCGACAGGTGCTGGTCACCCATGATGCCGTTCGCGCCTTGATCGGCAACACGATCGTCTATTCCAGACCCGGACCGGGATCCCGCCAAACGGGCGTGTTCCTTCACCTCGATGGCACGGGCTGGGCGGCTGTCCGCAGCGACAGCCAGGCCAGCGCGGCCCAGGCGATCCGCTGGGCCAGCTATTCCAACGGCACCCTTTGCGTGACCGGCACCGGAAACGAACCCCGACTCAACCATTGCGGAGCGCTCTCCATCCGGGGCACCCGTGTGACGCTTGCTCCCGCCAGCGGGCCGGTCTGGTCGGGGAGGGTTCTTGAGGGCGATCCCTGGCAACTCGATCCTGGTTCCCGCTCATCGCAAAGGCGGGACGGCAGGGATGCCATCCGTGCGCTCGTCGGCAACACTCTGGTCTTCATCCCCTATGGTGGCGGACGCGAGTATCGGGCCCAATTGTTCTTGGCGGACGGAACGGTTCGCAGCGCACACAACGATCGGCCGGACTTCGATCATTGGGCGCTACGGCCCGACGAGCGCTGGTCGATCGGTGGCAACGGCGATCGGCTCTGCCTGAACGGGGGCGCCTGGACCGAAGAATTGTGCACTACGCTTTCAATCACGGGGGACCTCGTCACTCTTGGTCATGCCCGGGTTGGCCCGCTTCACGGCCTGATCCTGCAAGGAGATGCGCGGAACCTCTCCCATGCCGCCGAAGCGCGCGCCGCGCGGCTCGCGGACGCGCTGGCAGGCAAAAGCATTCTGCTGAAGGCGGCCGATCGGCAGGCTGCAACGGACAGCATCATGTTCTTTCGACCGGACGGCTCGGGCCTTGCAAGATGGCATGAAGGCGCGCCGAAGCCGACAAAGTGGCTGGTTCGGCTCGACGGCAAGCTATGCGTCACCGAGCAGCGGCTGGAATTCCGGAACGAGGACTGCGCGGCCTTGTCGATCGATGGCAACGCGGTGACCTTGGCATCGCTCGGTCGGCCCATCATTCCGGGAACCCTTCTGAACGGCAACGCGCTGCAAAGATGACGAGAATCAGCCGACCAGCCGGGCGCGGATCGTCGACGTATAGGTGCGGCCAACCCGCGCTTCCGATCCGTCGGACAGCACGGCGATCAGGGCGCCAAAAGGCGCGGACCTGATCCGGGCAATCGCGCCGATCCGCACGATAGCGCCCCGATGGATGCGCATGAACTGTGACGGATCAAGACGCCGCTCGAGCGAAGCCAGACTTTCCTGATAGAGGTAATCGCCATCGGCCGTGAAAATCCGGACATAGTCCCGTTCGGCCTGGAAGTGCAGGATGCTATCGGGTGCGAGGCGGACCAGCTCTCCCTGTGCTTTGACCCAGAAGTCCCGCGTGTGCCTTTCGTTGCGGTTCAAGGCCTGCTTGAGTGAGGCCACGGTTTCCTGCAGCTCCGCGATCCGGTCTGATTGCGAACTCGAATTCACGGTTTCGCGCGCGCGCGCCATTGCCGCCGCGAAGCGTCCAGGTTCTACCGGCTTGGTGACATAATCGACGGCGTTGGCCTCAAAGGCGCGCAGGGCATGATGATCGAAGGCCGTAACGAACACGACGGCTGGCGGGGCCTGCGCAAGGCGCTCAAGCACGTCGAAGCCGGTGCCGCCCGGCATCTGGATATCCAGCACAAGAATATCGGGCCGACTCGTCGCGATCTGCCGGCACGCCTGATCGACATCGCCCGCCTCCGCGATGGCACCCACCCAGTCCATTTTGCCAAGCAGGCGGCTTAGTCGGCGCCGGGCAAGCGGTTCGTCATCGGCCACCAGAACAGACAATCCAGTCATTCGTCTGCCCAGACTAGCCATTGGTAGAATTGTCCTGCCATTCAAAACCTTCCCGTCGCCACTCGTCATTTCAGGGATACGACGATCGCGGCGCGGCTTCTAGCCTCAGCTGCATGAACGGGAGAAGATCAGCTTTCGATAGGGCCTTGCGAAACGTCGAGGGTTCGTCGCGCCGATGTCACAAGCGATTGCCGCAACGCTTCATGGCCGAGACCGCATCGCCCTCGCAGACGATTGTACCGCGCGACAAGACAAGCATGTGGCTGATCGTCGAAGCCAGCAGCGCTGCTCTTGTGGACGCCGTCCAATCGGCATTGCCAGGAATTCGGGCCGCGCTGCCCCGCGGAGTTCGACTGGAAGTCAGACTCGTCGAGGGAGCCGCAGCGGTGCCGCAAATCGATGCGGGATGCGGCTCCTTCCGCGAGCCGTGCAATCTGACGAGCAGACAGAGAGAAATCCTCGCCTTGCTGGCAACAGGCTTGTCGAACAAGCAGATTGGTCGCCGACTTGACTTGTCTCACTTCACCGTTCGCAACCATATCTCGCAGATCATGCGTCTGCTTGGCGTATCGACCCGTCAGGAGGCTGCAGCGAGATCGGCATCGAGGCCGTCATGCGATCTCGAGCGGGAATCTTGCCGCTAGCCCCAGGTGAGTTCGCATGGATTTTGCACTACCGATCTCAGAAACCCCCACTGCACCTGGCGCAGAGCCGTTCCATCGACGCGAACGGTGCGCGAGGGCGCGATGAAAAGGTGGACAAGCCTGTCGGCATTGGCCCTTCTGGCGCTGGCCGGGTTCCTCTATCTGAGCCCGGATCTCAGAGGGTGGGCACCATCGGACCTGGATGATCCTGCTGCTCGGGTATTTCCGACAAGCAAGGGTGGCCGGGAATTCTCGCTCGATCAGTGTCTGCCGGGCTCGATGAAATCCCATGAACTCGCGGATTCGGGCGACGGCGCAGGAACGGCCACCATGGTCGTGCTGACCTGCCGCAGCAGGTCGAGCACCATACCATTCGGCCTTGCCTGGCTCTTGCTGAGCGCAAGTCTCCCACTCAGCGCTGCATTCAGAACCCGATACCGGGAAGCAGCAGGTGGTCGGCGCAGGTTGCCGCATTGACCTCCTTGCCGTCGCGAACTTGCCGTCGCGAAAGGAAGCCATGAGGAAGAATCTACTGATCATTGCGGCGGGCCTGCTGGCGCCGGGCCTCGCTGCATCTGATCTGGCCGGGGAGAGGTGGGGTGCAATTGCACTTGGCGGCAATGGGTTTGGCGCCACGCGCGGCAGTCCCAGCGTGGAAGTGGCGGTCTCGGGCGCGGTGCGCCAATGCGAGGAAAGCGGCGGTGCTGGCGAATGCAGGGTTCGCCTTACCTATCGAAATCAATGCGCAGCCTAAGCGACGGGGGACGACAGGCAGGTCGGGGTCGCATACGCCGAAAGCCTGGCAGCAGCAGGCAGGCTGGCATTGCGCAGCTGCGCCAGGATGACACGGCATTGTCAGATCCAGTATGCCGCCTGCAGCCTGCCATCGTCCTTCAACTAGGCCGTAGACTCATAAGCTGCACCATAGGGGTACCGGAAATGGCTTCCATCTCGGCCAAACCCGCCCTGGGGATGGCAATCGGCTTTCCTGCACACCAGTGCATTCCGTGGCCCCCCGGGATGCACTGGTGCGCCGGGACTGTTTTCTTTGCTGTATCAGAGGTCTAATTGCATGGAGGTGTTTCGGCGGGCCTGAATCTAAACGGTCTTTGCAGCACCAGAAACAAGGTTGAAAGGAACGCAATGAACTGGCTTTTCGGGGCGCAGAACGGGGATGCCGATGATCCGATTTTCGGGCTTGGTGGCGCGACCGTGCGGTTTTTCCTGGCAGCAGCCATCATCGCAATCGGGCTTCTGCTGCTAGCCGCGCCGAGCCCGGCGCATGCCCAGTATATTTGCCCAAATGGCCCCGGCCCCGGGGAAAATCAGGTCGGAACTACCCCGGGCGGCAATGGCGTCGCACCTATGCCACTTTGCGCACCTGTCGATGGCGCAGGCTCCGGAAACGGCCCCTACGTTCCGCGCTACGTCCATGTCGATACGTCTGCGGCCATGGCCTGGCATCCCGATGTCGGCGATGTCTGGCTGAACGGCGCTGCTCTGTCCGAGGATGCGGCCAAACGCAACGTTCTGGCCGCGTGCACCGCCGCTATGGGATCGGGCTGCAGTGTGGCGGCTGGCTTTTCGGAAGCCGCAATTGGCGTGGCACGCGATTCGTCGGGATCACTGGTCTACGCGATGGGTGGAACGTCCAACGAGGCGGGCATGCGCGCGTTGGAAGCTTGCGGTGCCCGGCAAGTCATGCCGTGCGTGCTGATTGTCACCTTCAACTCCTATGATCACGATCACAATCCTAATCTTGCGCGCTACCGCAAGTCCTACGCGGCGGCTGCCTGGGAAGCGGGCAACGAAACCCAGCTGCTCTATGTCGCCAGCGGCTACCCCGATCTCGCTAGAGCCCAGAGCCGGGCCATTGCCGCATGCGAGGCGGCGATGAATGGCAGGGCATGCGAAGTTGCCAATTGGGTCGGAAACGGCTTCATCGTGCCCTATCTGGTAGATACGGACCGACGTGCGGTTTCGGCCGAAGCGACGGTCGAGCGGGCCGAGATGCGCGCATCCAAGGTATGCAATCAGCAGAATGCGACGAGTTGCAGGGTGCAGGAACCAATCGACAGCCGCCAAAGTGGCGTGTTCGTTCACGATTACGGCACGGGCCGACACCGGATCATTCAATAGGTCCACTTGGGCCGTCGTTGATGTTCCGATAAGACGCCGTGAGGGCAAAGACCGGCTTGTCAGCGGGATAGAAGCCGGGGCGCTCCCCGAAGATGGCCGGATCCGGCTTTCCAGGCGACGCGTAGTCACTGGCGAGATACTGCATGACCCGAATGTCACCTCCGCGCATTTTCTGAACTTCGCTTGTAGAGAGCGTTGCCACGAAGCGGGCGCCTGACCGGGACGCAAATGCCAGCGACACACTTTCGAGCTCCCAGTGGCACACGCCGAGACCGAAATAATCCTCGTCTATCAGTGCGTCATCCGGGGTTTCGACGACCAGCGCGCTGTCCGGGGCCAGCCAGAACGACGCTGCCAGGGCGTACTGCGGCGGCAACCGCACACCGCCCACCGCAAGCCCATGATCCATCGGCACGCAATCACGATTCTTGACCTCGTAATGGAGCTGTGCGCCCAAGAGGCGGACGGCACCGGGCAGTCCCGAGAGCTGGAACGCCACGGCATTGCCGCCATGCGCGGTCGGGTTCGTCTTCACGTCGGCGGGAAGCAAGGATTTGGGCGTTGCCGATTGGCATGCCGAAACAACTGAAAGGAGAAGCCCCGCGATTGCGGCAAGCGCAGCTCGGGATTTCAGCCGCGACAGTGCGGAATTCTTGCTTCGGGAACCAGGCATCGCGAAAGTATCAATCAACCGTGCTGGCCAGCACCGTCAATCGCAAGGCGGTACCGGTACATGTGATCCACGGTACTCCGCCACCAGCCGGAGCGATCGCTTCCCCCATCGCGTCCGGTTCATGCGCGGGGCCGGTTCATGGTGACCGGCAGACGGCGCGAACGGCAACAGCGGCTTAAAGCGCCTTCTCGTAGATCCGGTATTCCTTGTTGACCTTGCTGTCGATCGCCTCGGCGATGGCGTTCATTCCCTGGTTGTCATCCAGGATCCAGCCGATCTCGCCGCGCTTGCCGTTGTAGTTGGCCACCGCGTTGCGGCGGATGTATTCGATCATCATGAAGGCCAGCTGGCTGGCCAGACGGCTCGATTGCAGGCGCTTGCGCACGCCCATTAGCGGCACGCGCATATCGGCGTTGCGGGGCTTGAGGATCCACAGCCCCAGCTTGATCCAGCCGAGCGGCGTGGGCTTGCCGTTAGGCCGCACCCAGCGCTTTTGCGCCTGATTGAGATCGGGCAGGGTCATCATGAAGGCCACCGGCTCGCCTTCGAGCTCGGCGATCATGATCAGGTCTTCGCGCACCAGCGGCTTGAGCTTCTTGCCGGTATAGGCGACTTCCGCATCGGTGATCGGCACGAAGCCCCAGTTGTCTGACCAGGCATCGTTGAGGATATCGAGGATGATCGCCGCCTCCTGATCGAACTTCGCCTTGTTGACCGGGCGCACCCGGATGCGATCGTTCTTCTCGCCCGATGAAACGATCCGCTGGATCAGCGGTGGGAACGGCTTCACGATGTCGAGCTCGTAGGTGTAGAGCACCTTGGCAGTGGCGTAGCCCGCGCGTTCGATCCAGCCCTGGCTCTGCGGGGCATGGTGCCCCATCATCACCATCGGCGGATGATCGTGCCCACGCACCAGCACGCCCGGCTCTTCCCAAACCGAAAGGTTCATCGGCGCGAGCGCGCGGGTCATGCCCTGGTCGCGCAGCCAGTCTTCCGCGGCGGCGATCAGGGCCTGCGCGGTTGCCTCGTCCTCTGCCTCAAGCGCGCCCCAGTTGCCGGTCCCCGGTCCCATGCCCTGTTCGGCCGGCTGGCTGAGTGCCAGTTCGTCGATGTGTGCCGAAATCCGCCCGACCACCTGCCCCGCACGTCTGGCGAGGAACAGCTGGCAGCGTGCATGTTCAAAGAAGGGATTGCCTCCGGGGGTGAATTTTTCCACTTCTTCGGCGCGCAGTTGCGGCACCCAGTTGGGATCATCCGCATTGAGCCGATAAGTGAGATCGATAAAAGCATTGAAGTCCGCCTTGTTCGCGACGGGGACTACGGCTAGTTCGGTTTCGGCCACGATATTGCCTTTGTTTGGGCTTAGCGGATTGCGGGAAGCGAAGTGCGGGCGGCAGTGCCGACTTGTCAAGCCGAAGCAACCCGCGCCGGATCGCCAAACGGGCAAAACCGTGCCCGCCGACGGGTCACACTGGATTATCGCATGACTGTGCAGGAAAAGATCGGATCAGCAGGGGCCAGTGCGGGCAAGCTGGCTGCGATCCCGGATGACAAGGAGATGCTGCGCGCCGCAGTCGATCTGACGCGGGATATTTCCGAGGCGCGCGCCGCCATCTTCTGGCCCGACATGCTGGGATCGGCTGCACTGGGCTATGCGGCGCTTGCCGGGGCGATCCTTGCTGACAGCCCATGGCTGGCACTGGCATGCAGCGCAGTCAGCGTGCTGGCGCTCTATCGAGCGCTGCTGTTCATTCATGAGCTGACCCACATCCACAAGAACGCGCTGCCCGGCTTTCGCCTGGTCTGGAACCTGCTGGTCGGAATTCCGCTGCTTACCCCTTCGCTGATGTATGAGCAGGTTCACACCCTGCACCATGCCCGCACCCGCTATGGCACGGCGGAAGACCCGGAATATCTGCCGCTGGGGTTGATGAAGTGGTGGTCGCTTCCCGCGTTCATCCTGGTGGCGCTGTTGCTGCCGGTCGGACTGCTGGTCCGCTGCGCGCTGCTCAATCCTCTTGGGGTGGCAATTCCGCCACTGCGCAAGCTGGTGTGGGAACGCGCCTCATCGTTGTCGATCAACCCGGACTTCCGTCGCCGCCCGCCCGAAGGTGACTTCGCGCGGATGGTATTCTGGCAGGAGCTTGGGGCTTCGCTGTGGGCGATCGGTGTGCTGGCCGCGAGCTGGCTCTATGGCTGGCGGCCGCTGCTGATCGCGATTGCGGTGGTCTCGCTTGTGGCACTGCTCAATCAGATCCGCACCCTGGTGGCCCACCTGTGGGTCAACGATGGCGAAGCGATGACAGTGACCGGGCAATATCTCGATTCGGTCAACGTTCCCCCGCCCGCACTGCTTTCGCCGCTGTGGGCGCCGGTGGGTCTGCGCTATCATGCGCTGCACCACCTCTTGCCGAGCATGCCCTA
Source organism: Novosphingobium sp. (assembly GCA_024236215.1). Classification (GTDB taxonomy): domain Bacteria; phylum Pseudomonadota; class Alphaproteobacteria; order Sphingomonadales; family Sphingomonadaceae; genus Novosphingobium. The sequence goes on along the minus strand of JACKKX010000001.1, from coordinate 744,278 downwards.
TCATTCGCTGGGCGAGGCGCACCGGCGTCTTCTCGCCCACCTTGGCGTGGGATCGACCTACAATCAGGCCAACTATCCGGGGCTGGTGCCGCTGGTGGTGCGCCTTGCCCGCAGCACCATGATGCCGCGCTAGCGCGCCGGTCATTCCTCGGTTCGGACCAGAACGGTCTCCCCGACCAACAGGAACAGCAGGAACGGCGCCCAGGCCGCGATCATCGGGGGGTACCCACCGAAGTTGCCCATCGCGAGCGCCGCGTTGTCCACCACGAAATAGGCAAAGCCCAGCGCCATGCCGATCACCGCGCGGACCAGCAGCTGGCCCGAACGCGCCAGCCCGAAGGCCGCGACCGATCCCAGCAGGGGCATCAGCAGAGCCGATAGCGGACCGGACAGTTTGTGCCACCACTTGCCGTTCAGTTCGCTGGTGCGGCGCCCCGAATCCTCGAGCGCCGAGATCGAACGCGAAAGCGTGAAGATGTCCTGCCGGTCGGGATCGACCTTGGTAATGGCAACCTGGGCGGGAGTAACCCCCTGAGCCACGACCAATGGCGCCAGTTGGGAGGTTGAGGTTGTCGCAACCTCGAAGCGCACCGGGCTTTCCAAACGCCAGCCGGGATTGGCATAACTTGCCCTTGGGCTTCGCACCTCGGCCACTACAATCCCATTGGCATCGCGCTGATACCAGGTGACGGTGTGCATCTGCGTGTCTGCGCCGCTTCCGCTTACCTGAGCCGCTGCGAGAATATTCGGGCCGTCGGGAAGGTAGACGTTATCGCGTACAGCGGCATCCTTGGGAATGGGGCCGAAGTCGGCCGCCTCCCAGGCCTTGAGCGTGGCGGTCGCCCGGGTCACCACGCGCTCGTTGAAGGCGAAGCTGACCAGCGAGACCGTCATCGCCGTAACCAGCAGCGGGGCAAGGATCTGGTGCGCCGAAAGCCCGGCGGCGCGCATCGCGATCACCTCGGAATTGTGGTTGAGCGGCCAGAAGGTGAAAAGCGTGGCCAGCAGCACAGAATAGGGCAGAAAGCGGGCGATCAGTTGCGGTATCCGCAGGCTGACATAGTGCCATAGCTGCGCCTCGCCGTTGCCAGGATATGCCAGGATCTTGCCGCTTTCGGATAGCAGATCGAGCATTTGCAGCACCAGTACCAGCAGCAACAGAACGCCGAGGATCCGGCCCACGAACAGACGGGCAAGGTAGAAGGCAATCGTGCGCGACGGGAAGAAATCGAGCTCCATCACGCCACTCCGGGTTTGCGATTGATGCGCGCGGCGATCGCCCTGGTCCATTTGCTCAGCTTCGCGGCGAGCCGTTCAAGCGCGCCGATCGCCTGCCCGCCCGGGACATAGGCAACCCGCCAGTACATCCACACGATCAGCAAGGCGAAGAGCACGAACGGCCCCCACAGCGCAAGCCATGGCGAGACCCGGCCCAGCGCGGCAACCGCCTGGCCGTATTCGTTGACCTTGTGATAGGCCACCACCATCACGATCGAGACGAACACCCCGAGCGGCGAGGTCGAGCGCTTCGGTGGCACCGCCAGGGCCACCGCGAGCAGCGGCAGGAGCAGCATCATCACCACCTCGACCATTCGGTAATTGAGGCTGGCCCGGGTTTCGTTGCGGGCCTCTTCGCTGGCCTTGTCGCTCCAGCCGATCTTGAGCAGTTCGGGCAGGATGTATTCGCGCTCCTTGCCGCCGCGCTGGCGGAACTTTTCGATCGCCGGCAGGTCGATCGGCAGGTCATGGCGCGAGAAGCTCAGCACCCGGGCGGTCTTGCCGGGCTGGTCCTGGATGATCTGGCCGTCGCTGAGGCGCAGGATGATTGTGTCGGGATGATCCTTGAGGGCGAGAAACCGCCCTTCGCGGGCCGAAATTGTCAGCACCTGCCCCTTGGGTGAGGCGACACGGGCGAAGATTCCGATCAGGCGGTGGCCATCCTCTTCGCTTTCCTCGATCCGCAGCGCCATCCTGTCCTTGAGCGTGGTGAACTCCCCGACCTTGATCGAGGCGCCCAGCGCGCCAGAACGCAGCTCGAACTGGAGCTGCTCGTAATAATAGCGCGAATAGGGCTGGAGGTAGCCGACGATCAGCAGGTTCACGCCCGCCAGCACCGCGGTCATCATGTAGGGCACCCGCAGCAGTCGGCCATAGGACAGGCCCACCGCACGCATCACGTCAAGCTCGCTGCTGGTCGCCAGCTTGCGGAATGCGAACAGGATGCCCAGCATCAGCCCCAGCGGAATCGCAAGGCTGGCATACTCGGGCAGGAGGTTCGCAAGCATGCGGAACACGACGCTGACAGGCCCGCCTTCGGTCGCCACGAAATCGAACAGCTTGAGCATCTTGTCGAGCACAAGCAGCGAGGCGGCGATCAGGAACACCGCCAGCATCGGCATCAGTACCAGCCGAAAAATGTAACGATCGATGGCGGGAAGTTTTTTCACGCGGGCTTTGGCATAGTTTCGACCCCGGCTCTAGGCGCTAAGCGCGCGGCCAGCAAGGCGTCAGGCCTTTTCGAGCGTGCACTGAAGCGGGTGCTGGTTCTGCCGGGCGAAGTCCATCACCTGGTTGACCTTGGTTTCCGCGATTTCGTAGGAAAAAATTCCGCAGACCCCGACGCCCTTCTGGTGGACGTGCAACATTACGCGGGTCGCTTGCTCGAGATCCATCTGAAAGAAGCGCTTGAGCACCATCACCACGAATTCCATCGGGGTGTAATCATCGTTGAGCAACAGCACCTTGAACTGGCTGGGTTTTTTCGGTTTTGCCTTGGTCCGGGTGGCAAGCCCGACCTGACCCTGTCCGCCCGCGTCGGATCCTTCGCCCTCGCCGGCGGCGGAGCGGATTGTCGGACGGTTCAAGGCGTGATCGTGGTGCATCGGGGGCAAATATCGCAAGGCGGGCTCCTGCGGCAAGCCTTTGCACGGTCAAGGGTTGCGAAAATGCGAACGGGCCGGACAGTCCGCATTGGCTGTCCGGCCCGTGGGAGGCCTCGCGCCCCGGCGAGGAGAGGGGTGGTTGCCGGGGCGTAAGGCAAATTTTTGGAAGGTGAAGCAACCGCGCTTAGGCGGCCTGCTTGACCTTTTCGATCGCGACGCTGACGCGGCTCGAGATCGGGGCAAAGCTCTCGTTGGCGAGCTTGACCAGCGCTTCCGAGTGCTTCGAGCCCGAAGCAACCGCGGCGTCGAAGTTGCGGCGCAGGATCTCGCCCTGCAGCTTGAAGAAATCGGCCGGCGACTTGACGGCGGCGAGTTCCTTGACGTCGGCGGTCAGGGTTTCGAACGCGCTCTTGCCTTCGGCGACATAGTCCTTGCCGAGCGACTGGACGCCAGCGGCGAGGATCTTGCCCGATTCGACGAGCGCTTCGATGTTGGCCTTGCTGAACTCACCGGCGTCGGCGAGCAGGGCGTTGCCCTTTTCGAAAGCGACCTTGGCGCGGTCCTGCGCTTCGGTGACGGTTTCCTTGACCTTGGCGGTGAAGTCTTCGGCGGCAGTCTTGGTCTTGGTCATGATCGTGTCCTTGAGCTGGATGGCGGGGGCGACCTTGGCGGCGGCCTTCACGGGCGCGGCCTTGACGGTCTTCTTGGGGGCAATCTTCTTGGCGGCCTTGGTTACGGCCTTCTTCGGCGAGACCTTGGCGGCAACCTTCTTTTCGACCGGCTTGGCAGCGACAGGCGCCTTCTTCGCGGCGGCCTTCTTTGCGACCACCTTCTTGGGAGCGGTCTTGGTTTCGGCCTTTGCGGCCTCGACCTTGGCCTCAACCTTCACCGGCTTTGCCTCGGGCTTGGCTTCGGCCTTGGCCTCAACCTTTTCGGCCGCTTCGGCATAGGCCTTTTCGGCGGCAGCTTCGCTCAGCGCCGCGTCGATCTTGGCGGGAGCCTTGGTTTCAACGGGCTTTTTGTCAGCGGCGGTAGCCATCGGTAGTGTTTCCTTCGCAGGCCGCAGACCGACACTGGCTGCGGACCATGTTGCAATGCACAAAATAGTTATTGCGCCTGCGAAGTCAAGGATTTTTGTGCAGTGCAGCAAAAATCCATATTATGGCATTCTATCCAATATCTTACCGCGTTTTCACATAGGTCCCTGGGGCATCTTCGACAACCGTGTCGCCCTTTCCTCCCGGAACTCGCTTACCTTTCGCAGGCACTTCGGCCCTGTCCTGATCGTGCAGCCAGCCAAGCCAGTGCGGCCACCAGCTACCCGGGGTCTCGCTGGCGCCCTCAATGAAATCGGCGAAGGTCTCGGGGCTGCCGCCATTGGTCCAGTACTGATATTTCTTAGCCGCCGGCGGATTGACCACCCCGGCGATATGGCCCGACCCGGCGAGCAGGAACGTCCACGGCCCGCGCAGGTGCCGGGTCATCCGCCAGACGCTTTCGGCTGGCGCGATATGGTCCTCACGACCGGCCTGGATATAGGCCGGGGTCTCGATCCGCGTCAGGTCGATCGGTGTGCCATCGGCGCTCATCGCATCGGGCACGACCAGCTTGTTGTCGCGGTAGAGGTCCTTGAGGTAGGCTTGGTGCCACTTGGCCGGCAGGTTGGTGACATCGCCGTTCCAGTGCAGCAGATCGAACGCAGGGTAGTCATTGCCGAGCAGGTAATTGTTGACCACGTAGTTCCAGATCAGATCGTTGCCGCGCAGCAGGTTGAAAGTCGCGGCCATGTAGCGCCCGTCGAGATAGCCGTGTTCGGCCGAAAGCTTGGCCAGGGTATCGAACTGCTTGTCGTCGATGAACACCAGCAATTCACCCGCGCGCTTGAAATCGACCTGGGCGGTGAAGAAGGTCGCGCTCTTGACCTTTTCGGCCTCTCCGCGCCGGGCGAGCACTGCCAGCGTCGCCGCCAGCGTGGTTCCCGCGACGCAATAGCCGATGGTGTGAACGCTCTTTACCCCCAGCCGCTCGCGCACCAGATCGATCGCCTCGATCTGGGCGCGAATGTAATCGTCCCAGACCACCTCGGCCATGCTTTCGTCGGCCGATTTCCACGAGACCACGAATACCGTTATGCCCTGATCGACCGCCCACTTGATGAAGCTCTTTTCGGGCGAGAGATCGAGAATGTAGAACCGGTTGATCCACGGAGGGAAGATCACCAGCGGAACCTCAAGCACGTTCTCGGTCGCGGGGCTGTACTGGATCAGCTGATAAAGCGGCCCCTGGTGCACCACCTTGCCGGGGGTGACCGCGATGTTCTCGCCAAGGGTGAATGCTCCCGGCTTAACGTGGGTCAGCTGCCCACGCTTCAAATCCTCAAGCAGGTGCTCGAAGCCCTTGACCAGACTTTCCCCGCCGGTTTCGGCCGCGCGCTGCATCACCAGCGGATTGGTCAGCGGGAAATGATCCGGGCTGAGCGCCTCGACCAGGGTCCGGGCGGCGAAGCGCAGCTGCTCGTGCCGGGCGGGATCGCCGGTCTCGATCCGGTTGGCCATTGCCAGAACCTGCTCCGCCAGCATCAGATAGGTCTGATGGACAAGCGCGTAAAACGGCTGCGAGCGCCAGGCGGGATCGGAAAAGCGCCTGTCCTTGCGCGGCAGATCGGGCAGGCCCTCGCCGGGCTCTCCGGCCTTGGCGCCGATGCCGTATTGCCCCAGCACGTTTTCCCACAAAGCGACGCTGTCATTCCACATGCGCTGCTGGCTCTCGGGATTGGCCAGGGGCAGGGCCTTCAGCCAGTCCTTAAAGACGCCAAGCCAATTGCCTGGGTCGGAGAACAGCTGGGGAATGCTTTCAGCCGCAGCCGCAGCCTGGTATTGCTGAAACTCTGTCCATAGCGCCTGGAGCCTTTGGGCGACACTGGCCCATTGAGCCATGTCGGGCATGGCCTTGGCGGCATCGGCTTCGCTGAGGCCGGGCATGAACCGGGCAAACATCTCCTGCGGAGCTTGCAGCATCGTCGCAAACAGATCGGCCGGATTGTCTGTCGGGGGCGACTGGTCACTCATCGAAAGGCTCCTGAACGCGATCTGCTAGGCTAGGGATGTGACAAAATCGGGGCCGCCTTTGCGCCACTTAGCGCGCCCTGCAACGGGCCTCGCCTATGCGTTTGTACTCGCCGTGGAACTTGGGCATCGAATCCGAACGTCCACCGAAATCGTAGCCATCGCCGATATAGATTTCGACCCAGCGCTTGCCCGGCCAGTCTTCGGCCTCGGCGTTTTCGATCTGGATGTTTTTCTTGCCCTTGCCCCACAGGGCGTGGCCCTGGAGCCAGTTCTTGTTGGCATTCTTGGCGAAGAAGCGGAACAGCACCGGCCCGCAATTGCCCGCATCATCCACGCTGACCCCGCAGAAATCGTTGCCGCACGGTGCGATGTCGATGGTCTTGTAGAGCCTGCCCCGGGCGGTAAAGGTCGGGTTGTCCTCGTGGATGGTCCAGCGCCCGTAATGGATGCTGGTGGCGGCGGGAGCTGCCAGTGCGGAGGCACCGATCCCGGCGGCAAGACCAATCGACAGCGCGGTGATCGAGTGGAATAAGGGCTTCATGGTTACCTCCGGCCATCCAGAAAGGGCACCTGCCGCCCGCGCGAGGCAGCCGGTGCGCGCCCTTGCTCTATCAGGAATGGCGCTGCTTGTAATCTATACTGCGGCCAAGGCGTTCTATTCGCCCTGGCTGGTCGACGATTTTCCCGAAGAGCTGGCGATCAAGGTCGAGCTGATGCCCGCGATCTTCCCGCTGCACATGGTCAGCGGTGCCCTTGCGCTGGTGCTGGTTCCCACCGCGCTGCTGCTGCGTCGCCGCCCGCGCTGGCACCGCCCTGCCGGAAGGATTGCGGCCTCGATCGTCGCCGTGGCCGGGCTCACGGCTTTCCCTGTTGCCCTGATTGAGCCGGTCACCCTGGGGTCCGCACTCGGCTTTGCCACCCAGGGGGCCGTTTGGCTGGTCCTGCTCGGGTTGGGGTTGTGGAACATCCGCCGGGGCAGGGTAGCCGCGCACCGCACTTGCATGCTGCTGATGGCTGCCACCACCAGCGGCGCGGTGTTCTTCCGAGTCTATCTGGCGCTGTTCGCGATGGGGGGATCCTATCGTCATTACGAACAGTTCTATGCCTGCGATGCCTGGGCCGCCTGGGGCTTGCCGCTGATCGCCACGGCATTGTGGCTAAAAGGCACTGGCGCAACGACTCGCGATCCCCGATAAGGCGCGCGCGCCAATCCGGCGCGAGCAACCGGGAAAGGTCCCATGTCCGAAGAGTTCTACCGCATCAAGCGCCTGCCACCCTATGTCATCGCCGAAGTCAACGGCATGCGGGCCGCAGCACGCGCCGCCGGTAGGGACATCATCGACCTTGGCATGGGCAACCCCGATCTGCCGCCGCCGCCCCACGTGATCGAAAAGCTGTGCGAGGTTGCGCAAAAGCCCGATGCCCACGGCTATTCCGCCTCAAAGGGCATTCCCGGTGTGCGCAAGGCCCAGGCCAATTACTATGCGCGCCGGTTCGGGGTTGAGCTCGATCCCGAAACCGAAGTGGTGATGACCATGGGCAGCAAGGAAGGGCTCGCCAGCCTTGCCACCGCGATCACCGCGCCGGGCGATGTGGTGCTGGCGCCCAATCCCAGCTATCCCATCCACACCTTTGGCTTCATCATCGCCGGGGCGACGATCCGCTCGGTTCCGACCACGCCCGACGAGAACTACTGGCGCTCGCTTGACCGGGCGATGGCCTTTACCGTGCCGCGCCCGTCGATCCTGATCGTCAACTATCCATCCAATCCCACGGCCGAAACGGTCGATCTGGCCTTTTATGAGCGGCTGGTGGCCTGGGCCAAGGAGAACAAGGTCTGGGTGCTTTCCGACCTTGCCTATTCCGAACTTTATTATGATGGCAATCCCACCCCCTCGATCCTCCAGGTGCCGGGGGCCAAGGACGTGGCGGTGGAATTCACCTCGATGTCCAAGACCTTTTCGATGGCCGGCTGGCGGGTCGGTTTCGCGGTGGGCAACCCGCGGCTGATCGCGGCGCTGACCCGGGTCAAGAGCTACCTCGATTACGGCGCCTTCACCCCGATCCAGGCGGCAACCTGCGCCGCGCTCAACGGGCCGCAGGATATCGTCGAGGCCAACCGGGTTCTCTACCAGAAGCGCCGCGATGTGATGGTCGAGAGCTTTGGGCGAGCCGGGTGGGAGATTCCCAGCCCGCGTGCCTCGATGTTCGCCTGGGCGCCGCTGCCACCTGCGCTCAAGGAGATGGGGAGCCTGGAATTTTCCAAGCAGCTGCTCACCCACGCCGAAGTGGCGGTGGCGCCCGGCGTCGGCTACGGCGAGGAGGGCGAAGGCTTCGTGCGCATCGCCATGGTCGAAAACGAGCAGCGCCTGCGCCAGGCCGCGCGCAATATTCGCCGCTATCTCGCCTCGATGGGGGTCAACACCACCGCAGCCTGACAGAGCAGGCGCAAGCCGTGTGTTTTCGACCGGAGTCGGACCATCCCTGCTTGCCATGCCCGGCAAATCGTGGTCGCTTCGTTCCAAGGGCGCTCAGGGCCTGAAGGGGTAGCAATTGCGACTGTTTCGCTGGCTGTCGGCAGGACCGGTTCCTGCCGCGTTCGACTTGCGCCGCCTCGGCTGGCGGCTGATCGAGAGCGACCTGCCCGGCCGGCAGGGGCGCGGCCTTGGCGTGGCTGACCTGGCCGTGCTGGTCCAGCCCGACGGTCTGGTGATGGCGCAGTGGCTTGAGCTGGCCGGGGCGGACCCGGCGGAACGCAAGCGCACCATGCTGGTTGGGGTTGAGGAATCGCAGGATCGTTCGCGCTATATCCGCCTTGGGTTTGGCGATGCGGTGGGCTGGTGGAGTCTTCCGCATGAGCTCGAATCCCGCGCAATTCGCGTGATCGAACAGGCCCGTGCGCTGCCGCGCTATCGGCAAATCGGTGCCCTGCGGCTCGATCTTCTCGCACGTGAGGCGTTTGTCGCGGGACGCCCGGCCGGACTGCACCCGCGCGAGTTTGCCCTGCTATGGCGGCTGGCCGATGCTCCGGGCAAGGCGGTTGCGCCAACTACCCTGCTGGGAGACGTGTGGCGCCTTTCGTTCCGGCCCGAAACCAACAGCCTGGCGGTTCATGTCAGCCGTCTGCGCGCCAAGCTGCGGCTTTCGGGAGTCGACGGGTTGATCGAGACCTTGCCCGATGGCGCCTATCGTCTGGCCGTTGCCGATCCCGCTCCGACGGATGCGGCCCGACAATTGCCGCTGGACGCCCATGTTCGTTTGGGCGAGGATCGGCCCGAAAACCGGTTCCATACCGACCAGCAGGACGATCAGCATGCTTTTTGAAGTCAATCCCGGCGGGCGCGTAGCGATTGCGATGGGGCCCGATGGCGTGGCCCAGGTCCGCCTGATCCGTGCCGACAAGATGAACGCGATCGATCCTGACATGTTCGCCGCATTGATCGATGCCGGGAGGGTGCTGCACGAAACCAAGGGGCTGCGCGCGGTGGTGCTGGCGGGCGAGGGGCGCAGCTTTTGCGCCGGCCTCGATCTGAGCAGCATGGCCAATGCCAACCGCCACGATCGCGCCCCGCTGACCGAGCGGACCCACGGCAATGCCAACCATGCCCAGCAGGTGGCGATGCAGTGGCGCAAGCTGCCGGTGCCGGTGATCGCTGCGGTCCACGGGGTGTGCTTCGGTGGCGGATTGCAGATCGCCAGCGGAGCCGACATCCGCGTGGTCGATCCCGCTGCTCGAATGGCGGTGATGGAGATGAAATGGGGGCTGGTGCCCGACATGGGCGGCTATGCCCTGTGGCGCGGACTGGTGCGTGACGACGTGCTGCGCGAGCTGACCTATACCAACCGCGAATTTTCGGGCGAACAGGCGCAGGATCTGGGCTTTGCCACGCTGGTCGATGCCAATCCGGTTGCCCGCGCGACGGCCATCGCGACTGAGATCGCCAGCCGCAACCCCCATGCCCAGCGCGCAGCCAAGCGGCTGTTCAACAAGTACCTGGAAGCTTCCACGGACGAAATCCTGATGGCTGAAAGCGTCGAGCAGCAGGCCCTGATCGGCAGCAAGAACCAGATCGAAGCGGTGATGAGCCAGATGGAAGGCCGCAAGGGCGAGTTCACCGATCCCTGATCGAACCGCCAAACCGCCCGATGCAAGACAATCAATGGAGCGCCGCTTGACCAAGGATCTGGCCAAAGTCCCCGCCGTCACACTGGGTTTCTGGATCATCAAGATCCTCGCAACCACCCTGGGCGAAACCGGCGGAGATACGCTCTCGATGACCTACGACTTCGGCTATCTGGCCAGCAGCGCGATCTTTGTCGTGCCGCTGGTTCTGCTGGTGGCCGCGCAGATCAGGGCCACACAGTTCCACCCGGCGCTCTATTGGGCGACGATCATCGCTTCGACCACCGCCGGGACCACGGTGGCGGATTTCGCGACCCGCTCGCTGGGTATCGGCTATGCCGGGGGAACCGCCTTGCTGCTCGCTTGCGTTCTGGGCTCGCTGCTGGCCTGGCGGCTGACACTCGGCACCATTGCAGTGGAAAGTGTGGGCAGCACACGCTCCGAGCTGTTCTATTGGGTGACGATCACCTTCTCTCAAACGCTCGGCACGGCGCTGGGCGACTGGGCGGCCGACGATGGCGGGCTTGGCTATCTGGGCGGTGCGCTTGTCTTTGGAGGGTTGTTGCTGGTTCTGGTCGGGCTGTGGCGGTTCACTTCGGCGAGCCGGGTGGGGCTATTCTGGGTGGCCTTCATCCTGACCCGCCCGCTCGGCGCGACCGTGGGCGATTTTCTCGACAAGCCGCTCGATCACGGCGGGCTCGATCTCAGCCGTCCGATTGCTTCAGCGGTGCTTGTGGTGGCGATCGCCGCGCTGATCGCGCTGCTGCCACAGCGCGCCGGTGCTCACCCCAAGAGCGCTTGAAGCTTCTCTACCGCTGCCCGGGCGATCGGGTTCAACCCGGCACGGTCCCCCGCGAGGATCGCTGCCTTCATGCGCGGGTCCCAGAAGTCGCGCAGGTGCTGCATGGTAAGGTCGATCGCCTGCGCCTCGCCCTGCGCGGCGAGGTTGCGGGCGATCTGGTTGGCCATATGGGTCAGGCGCTGAAGGTCCACCGCGCTACTCCGTGGGATCGGCCGCGATCCGGCGGCTTTTGGCGGACCAACTGGCATAGCTTTCCTGCCATTCGCTCGGGCCATTCGATGGCAGGACCTGCACCGCCGTCACCTTGTATTCGGGGCAGTTGGTGGCCCAGTCGGAATAGTCGGTGGTGACCACATTGGCCTGGGTCGCGGGGTGGTGGAAGGTGGTATAGACCACGCCGGGGGCAACCCGATCAGTCACTTCGGCGCGCAGCGTAGTCTCGCCGGTGCGGCTGGCAAGGCGGACCCAGTCGCCGCTCTTGATGCCTCGGTTTTCGGCATCGGCGGGGTGGATCTCGAGCAGGTCCTGCTCGTGCCAGACGGTGTTGGGGGTGCGCCGGGTCTGCGCGCCGACATTGTACTGGCTGAGAATCCGCCCGGTGGTGAGCAGCAAGGGATAGCGCGGCCCGGTGCGTTCGTCGGTCGGGACATAATCGGCCACCACGAACCGGCCCTTGCCGCGCACGAAGCCATCCACATGCATGATCGGGCTGCCCTGCGGGTGGGCGGCATCGACCGGCCATTGCAGCGAGCCTTCGGCGTCGAGCCGGGCAAAGCTGACCCCGGCAAAGGACGGGGTCAGCCGGGCGATCTCGTCCATGATCTCGCCGGGGTGGGCATAGGTCCAGCCCAGACCCAGCGCATTGGCGAGGGCCTGGGTCACTTCCCAATCGGCCATTCCGTTGGCCGGCTCCATCACCTTGCGTACCAGCTGAATCCGGCGTTCGGCATTGGTGAAGGTGCCATCCTTTTCGAGGAAGGTGCTGCCGGGAAGGAAGACGTGGGCATAATTGGCAGTTTCGTTGAGGAACAGGTCGTGGACGATCACCAGTTCCATTGCCGCAAGCCCGGCGGCGACATGGTGGGTGTTGGGATCGGACTGGAGGATATCCTCGCCCTGGATGTAAAGCGCGCGGAAAGACCCGTCGAGCGCGGCATCGAGCATGTTGGGGATGCGCAGGCCCGGCTCTGGATCGAGGTTCACCCCCCAATCGGCCTCGAACAGCTCGCGCACCTCGGTGCCGGCGATGTGGCGGTAACCGGGCAATTCGTGCGGGAACGAGCCCATGTCGCACGAGCCCTGCACGTTGTTCTGCCCGCGCAAGGGATTCACCCCCACGCCCGGCCGCCCGATGTTGCCGGTTGCCATCGCCAGGTTGGCGATCGCCATCACGGTCGAGGATCCCTGGCTGTGCTCGGTCACCCCAAGCCCGTAATAGATCGCTGCGTTCCCGCCGGTGGCATAGAGCCGCGCGGCGGCGCGCAGGTCGTGCGCGGGAACGCGGGTCACGGCCTCGAGCGCTTCGGGGCTGTGGCGCTGCTCGGAAACGAAGCGGGCCCAGTCCCGGTATTCGTCCCAGTCGCAGCGTTCACGGATGAAGGCCTCGTCCGCCAGCCCCTCGGTGACGATCGCATGCGCCATCGCGGTCAGCACGGCGACGTTGGTGCCCGGTTGCAGCGCCAGATGATGCGCGGCCTCGATGTGGGGGCTGCGGACCAGATCGATCCGGCGCGGGTCGATCACGATCAGCTTGGCTCCCTGGCGCAGACGCCGTTTGAGGCGGCTGGCGAACACCGGGTGCGCGTCGGTCGGGTTGGCGCCGATCACCAGCACCACGTCGGCCTGCATCACGCTGTCGAAGTCCTGCGTCCCCGCACTGGTTCCGAAGGTCTGCTTGAGGCCGTAGCCGGTGGGCGAATGGCACACCCGCGCGCAGGTATCGACATTGTTCGAACCGAACCCGGCGCGGACCAGCTTCTGGACGAGGTAGGTTTCCTCGTTGGTGCAGCGGCTCGAGGTGATCCCGCCGAGCGCGCGGGCACCATATCGCGCCTTGATCGCATTCAGACGGGCGGCGGTGAAGCCCAGCGCCTCGTCCCAGCTGACCTCGCGCCAGGGCTGCTCGATGCTCTCGCGCACCATCGGCGTGGTGATGCGATCCCGGTGATTGGCATAGCCCCAGGCGAAGCGGCCCTTGACGCAGGAATGGCCGCGGTTGGCCTTGCCGTCCTTCCACGGCACCATCCGCACCAGCTGCTCGCCCTTCATTTCGGCGCGGAAGGTGCAACCCACCCCGCAATAGGCGCAGGTGGTGATGACAGCGCGTTCGGGCTTGCCCAGCTGCTTGACGCTCTTTTCCATCAGCGCGCTGGTCGGGCAGGCCTGGACGCAGGCCCCGCAGCTGACGCATTCGCTGGAGAGGAAATCGTCGGCCTGCTGGCCCGCGCCGATCTGCGAAGCAAAGCCGCGCCCGTTGACCGCCAGAGCCAGCGTTCCCTGCACCTCGTCGCAGGCGCGCACGCAGCGCGAACAGACGATGCACTTGTCGGGCGCGTACAGGAAATAGGGGTTCGAGAGGTCGGGCTTGCCGCCTAGGTGGTTCGCCCCGTCATAGCCATAGCGCACATCGCGCAGCCCCACTTCGGCGGCAGTATCCTGCAGCTCGCAATCGTTGTTGGCGCTGCAGGTCAGGCAATCGAGCGGGTGGTCGGAAATGGTGAGTTCCATCACCGAGCGGCGGATCCGGGCCAGCCGTTCGCTCTGGGTGCGCACCACCATCCCCTCGGCCACCGGGGTGGTACAGCTCGCAGGGGTGCCGCGCTGACCCTCGATCTCGACCAGGCACATCCGACACGATCCGAAGGCCTTGACGCTGTCGGTGGCGCAGAGGCTGGGGATCGATCCGCCGCTTTGGCCCGCCGCGCGCATCACGCTGGTCCCGGCGGGTACGGTGACCGCGCGCCCGTCGATCGTGAGCGAGACCTGAGTGTCCGAGAGGGCTTCGGGAGTGCCGAAATCGGTCTGGCGTTCATAGCCCACGGCGTTTCTCCAGTTCGGCAAGATCGGCGGGCGTGTTGATATTGGCAGACCCGGCCGCGATTTGCACGGCCCTAGCGCCCACGGCCTCGGCCAGCCTACGCATCGAGTGGCGCCCCTGGCCAACAAGGATCGCTTCTGCGGCAGCAGTAGCACTGACCGGCCACAGGCCCACGACCGGCTGATCGGCCAGATAGGCCGGGGCGGGGGCCAAGAGTTCGGGCAGATTCTCGGGCAGCCCGAGCGAATCAACCCCGAGGCTGAGCACCGCGTCGAACCGCTCCTGCTCGGCCAGACGCAGCGCGGCGGCAAGTCCGCCTAGCGGCCCCATCCCGGCGCGGGGCCAATCGGGCAGGGAGGGGACGGGTGCCGTTTCGCGCCCGATCACCACCACCTTTTCGCACCAAGGGGAAAGCCGCGCGACCGCGAGGGCCAGCAGCGACTGCCCCCCATATTCGGCCAGCGCCTTGTCGCTGCCGAAACGCGTCGACTGTCCGCCCGCGAGGACCGCGCCGAGGATCATGCAAAGTCCTCCGGCCAGTGCTTCAGCGCCGAGCGCACCGGATAGGGCGTGAAGCTGCCCAGGGCGCAGAGCGATCCGAACTGCATTGCCTCGAGCAGGTCGTCGAGCAGGGCCAGCTCTTCCTCGCGGCTGCGCCCGGCCTTGCGGGCATTGTGCATCTGCGGGAGCCTCTCCACCGCGTCGGCCTGGGGCTTGCCGCCCACGCGGATCCGGTCGATCAGTTCCACCCCGCGGGTCGAGCCGATCCGGCACGGGGTGCATTTGCCGCAGCTTTCCGCCGCGCAGAATTCAAAGGCAAAACGGGCCAGCGCGGCCAGATCGGCGCTGTCGTCGAACACGCAGATTCCGCCGTGGCCGATCAGCGCATCGGCGCCTGCGAAGGCCTCATAGTCAAACGGCAGATCGAATTGGCTGGGGGGGACATAGGCCCCCAGCGGCCCGCCCACCTGCACCGCCTTGACCGGGCGGCCCGATGCCGTGCCGCCGCCGATCCGGTTGACCAGATCGCCCAGCGAAATGCCGAATGCGGTTTCGTAAAGGCCGCCATGGCGGATATTGCCGGCCAGCTGGATCGGCATGGTGCCCTTGGACCGGTCCACCCCCAGCCGCGCATAGAGCGCGGCTCCGCCTTCGCTCAGGATATGCGGGACCGCCGCGAGAGTGAGGACGTTGTTGACCACTGTGGGGCAGCCGAACAGCCCCTCCAGCGCGGGCAGCGGCGGTTTGGCGCGCACCTCGCCGCGTTTACCCTCGATGCTGTTCAGCAGCGCGGTTTCCTCGCCGCAGACGTAAGCGCCCGCGCCCACCCGCACTTCGATCTCAAACGGAGCGATGTGCTCAGCCGCCAGCGCGATCGCCGCCTTCAGCTTGGCAATGGCGTGGGGATATTCGCTGCGCATGTAGACATAGCCGCGCGCGGCGCCGACCGCGTGGGCGCAGATCGCCATGCCCTCGATCAGCTGGAAGGGATCGCCTTCCATCAGCATGCGGTCGGCAAAGGTTGCGCTGTCGCCCTCGTCGGCGTTGCAGACCACGAATTTGTGCGATGCGGGTGCCTCGGCCACGGTGCGCCACTTGATCCCGGCAGGAAAGCCCGCTCCGCCGCGTCCGCGCAGGCCCGAGGCCAGAACTTCCCCGATCACGGTGGCAGGCGCCATCGCCCGTGCGCGGGTCAGCGCGCTCCAGCCGCCGCTTGCGGCAAAGTCCTCAAGGCTGAGCGGGCGGGTCTTGCCGGCGCGGGCAAAGGTCAGTCGCTGCTGGCCGATGATGAAGGGGTGCGCGGCGATGGGGCCGATGCAGATGTCATCGGCACCGCCCGCCACGATCTCGCCAACCCGGGCGGGAGAAACCGGACCCCAGCCCACGCCGTTGATCTCAACCAGCGGTTCAAGCCAGTGCATCCCCCAGGAGGAAACCCGCTCTACCGTGCAGCCTGCCGCTGCAAAGGCCGCCGCCACCGCCTCTGCGCCGCAGGCCAGGGCCAGCGCGTCATCGCTGATCCGCACCGTGGTCACAGCGCATTCACCAGATTGACCAGCGTCTCCTCGTCGAGCCGGGCATGGAGCCGGTCGCCGGTCCGCGCCGCCGGGCCAGCGCTGCACACGCCAAGGCAATAGACCGTCTTCACCCGCACCCTTTCGCCCGCGGCCTGCCGCGCCGCCGCGAGCAATGCGTTCACTCCGCGCGCCTGGCAGGCCTCGGCGCCGCACAGCTCCAGGCAGGGGCGCGGGTCGGGTGCGGCGCTGAAATCGTGGTAGAAACTCACCACCCCGTGAACCTCGGCGCGGGCGAGGTTGAGCGCGGCGGCGATGGTCGCCTCGGCCTCCGCGTCAACACAGCCGAAAGCGGCCTGAACCTCGTGCAGGATGGGCAGCAGTGCGCCTTCCACTTTGGCAAAATCGGCCAGAATGGCGGCAAGGCGCTCGGCGCGGTTCACGCCTTCAGCCTCTCGGCATGCCAGCCGATGTGTTCGGCCATGAAGCTGGAGATGAAGTAATAGGAATGATCGTAGCCCGGCTGCATCCGGATCGTCGCCGGGATCCCGGCCTTGCGGCAGGCCAGCACTAGGAGCCCGGTCTTGAGCTGTTCGTGGAGAAAATTGTCCGCCTCGCCTTGATCGACCAACAGATCGGGCAGACGCGCGCCGTCCTCGATCAGCGAACAAGCATCGTATTGACGCCAGTCATTTTTGTCAGGCCCGAGATAGCCGCCCAGTGCTTTCTCGCCCCAGGGGCAGTTCAGCGGGCTGACGATCGGCGCAAAGGCCGAAACCGAACGAAACCGGCCGGGATTGCGCAGGGCTATGGTCAAGGCGCCGTGGCCGCCCATCGAATGGCCGGTGATCCCCTGCCGCGCCATGTCAGCCGCCGCAAATTCGGCGCCGATCAGCGCGGACAGCTCGTCCTCGATGTACGAGCGCATGCGGAAATTTGCCGCCCACGGCGTCTGCGTCGCATCGACATAGAAGCCCGCACCCTGGCCGAAATCATATCCTTCAGCATCGGGTACACCTTCGCCGCGCGGGCTGGTGTCGGGTGCGATGAAGATTATCCCGTGTTCGGCGCAAGCGGCGCGGAATTCGCCCTTCTCGGTGACATTGGCGTGGGTGCAGGTCAGCCCCGAAAGATACCACAGCACCGGCATCGTCGCGCCCGGGGCGTGATCGGGGACGAAGACCGAAAAGGTCATTTCCGTGCCGGTCTCGCGCGATCGATGCCGATAGACGCCCTGCATCCCGCCGTTGCTGCGTGTCTGGCTGACAGTCTCCATTTCCATCGCTTCTGCAAAGCAGCGCGTCGGAGAAAAGTCCAGCAATCTAGCTTGAAAGCCCGATGTCGCCTTCAAGCACTCGCTGGACCATGTGTGGCCGCTCACCGGCACGCCAAAGCGGCGCGCTGTGGACCACGCGGTAGCGCAGCGGCCCGCCGTCCGGGCTCTCGCTGCGGGCGATCGGGCGCGGGATGCAGACGAATTCGGTGGCGATGGCGTCACCGGTCAGCCGCACCTTGGCATAGCCGTGTCCGCCCGCGTCAAAGAAGGTAAGGTGCGGCGCAAGGTCCGGGTTGCGGAGCGCCCTGGCCCGTTCAAGATCGAACGAGGCGGCGTATTCAAGCGAAGCACGGACCCCGTGCAGCAGGGTCATGTTATAGGTCCAGTCGGGCTTTGCCGCGCCCGGGCGATTGGCAAGATAGAGCGGACGCAGCGGGTTAGGCTTCTTGAACCCGTGCTCCAGGGCTTCCGCTGTCCCGATGCTGACCAGCGACCCGCCGACAAAGCTCAGCCCGACCGGATCGAACTTGCGCGGCGGCAGTTCGGCGGCGGCATAGCCTGCCCAGAAGCTGTGCCGGTCGCCCGAAACGATAGCGAAACCGGTTATCCCGGCATCGCGGACCAGATCGTAGATTTCCTTCCTTTCGCCGTAGGCGGCGCCGAAATCGTCGGTACGCAGGATCGCGTAGGTGTCGCCGGGCCAGGCCTTGGGAAGCAGCCCCTCGGGAAGATTCTGCGGATCGACACGGGCATCCAGCGCGCCCAGCGAATTGCCCCAGATCTTCCAGGTCGCGGTCGATTTGCGCAGGGTATCCTTGAACCAGGCCTTTTGCTCGACGCCGAGGATGGTGCGCGGCGGCCGGTCCTTGCGCGGATTGGCGATCGAGGCATCGCCGAAGCCGAGCGTGGCCGGTGGATTGCCATTCCCGGCCGTCCGACCCTGGTCGAGCGCGATCATCGCCTCTTCCGAGAACATTCCGTTGAAGGTGGGATCATAGATCTTCCCGACCTCGGCCTCGTCGCTGGGATCTTCGCCGCAAAAGCTGTGCTGGTCGGTGATGATAAGATCGAGATGGCGGCCATAGCGCAGGCTGCGATAGGCGATCAGACTGCGGATCGCGGCCAGGTTGTTGGGTTCGAGTCCCAGCCCGTTTTCGTCCCATTCCGCGATTACGGCGTTTTCGACCGGAACCGTGCCGAACTGCGCCAGCGAGCGGCCCGGCGGGGTCACGCGCGCCGGGATGAATTCAAACCATGCCTGGTTCGCGGCGACCTTTGTCTTCTGCCCCGGCCGGGGCGGTCCGCCTGCCTGCACCATCCCCTGCCGGCCCTGCCACGAGAATTCGTGATTGTCCCAGATGCACACGAACGGCCAGCGTGCGCGCGCATCCTGCAGATCGGGATCGCGCAGATAACCCTTGTAGATCGCGCGGTAGCCCTCGAGCGTCAGCGGTACGTGGAAGCCTGAGACCTTGAATGAGTCCGGTTCGGCGGGGAGCCGGGCAACCTCGTATATTGTCCGGTCATAGCGGGTCTTCACCTCATCGGGATACTGGATCACCTCGTAGATGAAGTCGCCAAGGTGGAGCACGAAGCCAAGGCGGTCGACGGGATCGGCACGCTCGTCCTCGAAAATCATCCGGCGATAGGCGTTGAGCTTGCCTTCGTTGACGTCCTGGCAGCTGACGAAAGCGAACTGGACCGGGCGTTTGTCGCCGGGCCGCGGGGCGGTGATTGTCCGGCCGATGCGGCTGCCGTTCCCTTCGGCATCGGCAAAGCGGTAGAAATATTCGCGCGCGGGCTTGAGGCCGCCCACCAGCACCCGGCAGGTCCAATCGGCCTCGGCCAGAACCGGGGCGGCGGCGAGCGCGACCACGCGGTGGAATTGGGGGTCTTCGGCAACCTCGACCGTAAGCTGACGGGGTGAGTCACCGAGGCAGGGACGGCGCGTCCACAGGATCACACTGTCGGGCGAAGGATCGCCCGAGGCCACGCCTTCCGGAAACAGGTCACGCCGCTCGTTCCATGCCAGGCGCGAGGCCGCCGCGCGGCCACCCCATGCCAGCGTCGCACCCATGGCCGTAGCCGCTGCCACGAATTGGCGCCGATCGAGCTTCATAGGCCATCCCCCATTTGGCGAGGGTTCGGCCATGCGCCGATCCACTGCCCTGATCGGGGAAGCCTAGGCAGGACGCGGCGGGTCAACAGAAGCGTTCGATCAACGCCCCATTGCTTTCGATGTGCTGCCTATCTGATCCGATGAAAGCCGCACAGCTTGTTGCCCGATGGATCGCGCAGGTAGGCAAGATAGAGGATCCGCCCGTCCGGGGGATGACGCTCGCCTGGTGGGTCCTCGGTCGTTGTTCCGCCATTGGCAAGCCCTGCAGCATGCCAGGCATCCACTTCGGCCGGAGAGGCGGCGAGGAAACCCAGGGTGTGGCCATTGCCGCCGTGCGTGGGGTTGCCGTTGAGCGGGTTGGTTATCAGTAGGCGGCCGCCAGCATGGACATAGATCAGGCGGCCGCGCACGTCGATCTCGCCTTCAGGCGCGCCCAGGGTCCCCAAGGTGGCATCATAGAATCGCTTGGTTGCCGCAATATCGTCTGCGCCAATAGTGACGTGACTGAACATCAGAACACCACCACCGAGCGGATCGACTTTCCCGCGTGCATCAGATCGAACGCGGTGTTGATTTCTTCCAGTCCCATCACGTGCGTAATCATCGGGTCGATCTCGATCTTGCCGGCCATGTACATGTCGACGATCTTGGGAACGTCGGTGCGGCCCTTGGCCCCGCCGAATGCGGTCCCGCGCCAGTTGCGCCCGGTCACCAGCTGGAACGGGCGGGTGGCGATCTCCTTGCCTGCCTCCGCCACGCCGATGATGATCGAGGTGCCCCAGCCGCGGTGGCAGGCCTCAAGCGCGGTGCGCATCACCTCGGTGTTGCCGGTGGCATCGAAGGAATAGTCGGCCCCGCCATCGGTCATGGCAACGATCTTCGCCACCACGTCCTCGCGGCTCATTCCCTTCGAGTTGAGGAACTGGGTCATGCCGAATTTGCGGCCCCATTCCTCGCGATCGGGATTGATGTCGACCCCGATGATCGCGTTCGCACCCGCCAGCCGCGCGCCCTGGATGACGTTGAGCCCGATCCCGCCCAGGCCGAAGACCACCACGTTGTCGCCCACCTGGACCTTGGCGGTGTTGATCACCGCACCCACGCCCGTTGTCACCCCGCAGCCGATGTAGCAGCTGGTCTGGAACGGCGCGTCCTCGCGGATTTTCGCCACTGCAATCTCGGGCAGCACGGTGAAGTTCGAGAAGGTCGAACAGCCCATGTAATGGAAGATCGTCTGGCCCTTGTAGGAGAACCGCGAAGTGCCATCGGGCATCAGCCCCTGGCCCTGGGTGGCGCGGATCGCGGTGCACAGGTTGGTCTTGCCCGACAGGCACGATTTACACTGGCGGCATTCCGGGGTGTAGAGCGGGATCACATGGTCGCCAGGCTTGACCGAGGTTACCCCTGCGCCAACCTCGCGCACGATCCCGGCGCCTTCGTGCCCCAGCACCGAAGGGAAGATCCCTTCGCTATCGAACCCGTCGAGCGTGTAGGCGTCGGTATGGCACACGCCGGTGGCCATGATCTCGACCAGCACTTCGCCGGCCTTGGGGCCTTCGAGATCGAGCTCGACAATCTCGAGCGGCTGCTTGGGGGCAAAGGCAACGGCGGCACGGGTCTTCATCGTCTATCCTTTTTTGCAAACGGCTCCTGCGCTCTGTGCTGTCTTGGCCCGTGCTTGGCAAGGGGCGGTCGAAAGGCTAGCCCGGCAGGATGAAGGCGCTGCACGATCCCGATCGGTTGTTGACCCAGGGGCTGGCGGAGATCCGTGGCCAGTTCAAGGTTCCCGAGCAATTTCCCTCACCGGTGACCGCTGCTGCGCAAGCGGCGGCGCGGTGCCCGATCGATCGCCACGCCGATCGCACGGCCATGCCCTTCGTCACGCTCGATCCGGCAAGCTCGACCGATCTTGACCAGGCTCTCGCCATCGAAGCCGCCGGTGCGGACCTGTTGCTGCACTATGCCATCGCCGATGTCGGCTGGTTCGTGGGCTCGGGTGATCCGCTCGATGCCGAAGCCTGGCAGCGGGGCGAGACAACCTATCTGCCCGATGGCAAGGCCGGGCTCTATCCCCCGCAGCTCGCCGAAGCCGCTGCCAGCCTGTTGCCCGATGGCCCGCGTCCGGCGGTGATCTTCACCACCCGTGTCGCGCCCGATGGCGCGGTGCGGCTCGAAGCGGCAGAGCGCGCGCTGATCCGAAGCCGGGCCAAGCTGGCCTATGAAACCGTGCGCGATGATGACTTGCCCGCCGGGTTCGTGGAACTGGCCCGGCGCATTGCCGCGGCCGAAGACCATCGCGGCGCGGCGCGGGTCGATCCGCCCGAGCAGGAGGTCGAACACGACGGCGACGGGCATTTCACCCTGCGCTTCCGCCCGCTGCTGCCATCGGAAACCCGCAATGCCGCGCTTTCCCTGGCGACCAACCTGGCGGTTGCCGACGCGCTCTACCGCGCCGGGACCGGCCTGTTCCGGGTAATGGCGGGGCCGGATGAACGCGCGATCGGCCGGCTGCGCCACACCGCGCGCGCCTTTGGCCTGGCCTGGCCGGCCGAGGCGAGCCTTGCGCAGTTTGAGCGCAGGCTCGATCCCGCCGATCCGCGCGACGCGGCCTTCATGCTCGCGGTGCGCCGCGCCGGGCAGGGGGCGAGCTATGTTCCCTATCGCGCGGGCACGGTGCCCTGGCACGCGGCGATGGCGGCAACCTATTGCCACTGCACCGCGCCGCTCAGACGGCTGGCCGATCGCTATGTGGTCGAGGCCGCGCTGGCTGTCGCCAACGGTCGCGCTGTGCCGGAGGCGAGCACGCAGGCGTTCGAGCAGCTGGGCGCGGTGATGGGCCGTTCGGGCGCGCGCTCGGCCCAGGTTGAGCGCGCGGTGGTCGATCTGGCCGAGGCGGCGATCCTGGCGGGCCGCGAGGGCGAGCTGTTCGACGCGGTGGTGACCGACCTGGGCGAGAACGGCGCGCGGATCCAGCTTTGCGCACTTCCGGTGGTGGCCCGGACAACCGCACATGCGGTAACACCGGGAGCGCAAATCCGCGTCAGGCTGACCCAGGCCGATCCGACGCGGCGCGCGGTCCGCTTCGAACGGGTTGCATGAATCGAGTTGCGCCCGCCCGCCCGCCCGGCTAATGGCGCGCTTCCTGCGGGCAACCGCGGGTGAGGCCCGATGGCGGAGTGGTTACGCACCGGACTGCAAATCCGTTTACGCCGGTTCGATTCCGGCTCGGGCCTCCAAAAAACAATGGTTTGCCGCTTTAGCTCAGTCGGTAGAGCACATCATTCGTAATGATGGGGTCAGGTGTTCGAATCACCTAAGCGGCACCACCACTTTTCCAAGGAAAAACAGAAAGATAAGGCGGAAGGCGCTTCCGCTGGGAAAGCCGGTTTGATGCCTTTTATGGCACTTTCAGCCGTGAATCGCCTCTGACCCACGCTCCGCCCATTTGGCTGGCTAAATTACCTTCACATTGTCGCTGAAAATCATACAGTTGAAAGGTGCGTGCTGAACCGCCCCGGGATTGCCGGAGGCCATTCGGTTTAAATTATGCGGCCATTAGGGTGTCGTCCAGCATGGCGTAATAGCGTTCCTCTGCTTCGGCCGGCGGGATATTGCCGATGGGCGCGAGCAATCGGCGGTTGTTGAACCAGTCGACCCATTCGAGAGTGGCGTATTCCACTGCTTCAAGTGATCGCCACGGCCCCCGCCGGTGGATGACCTCGGCCTTGTAAAGACCGTTGATCGTCTCGGCCAAGGCGTTGTCATAGCTGTCGCCGACACTGCCTACCGATGGCTCGATCCCGGCTTCGGCTAGGCGCTCGGTATACTTGATCGAGACATACTGGCTGCCGCGGTCGCTGTGGTGGATCAGGCCGCCACGATGGACAGGTCGCCGATCATGGATCGCCTGCTCCAGGGCATCCAGCACGAAGCTGGCATGCGCCGTCCTGCTCACCCGCCAGCCCACGATGTAGCGGGCGTAGACATCGATCACGAAGGCTACGTACACGAACCCTGCCCAGGTCGCGACGTAGGTGAAGTCCGACACCCACAGCATGTTCGGCGCCGGGGCATGGAACTGTCGGTTGACCTGATCGAGCGGACACGGTGCGGCCTTGTCGCTGATCGTCGTCTTCACCGGCTTGCCCCGGATCACGCCCTGCAAGCCCAAATCGCGCATCAGCCGTTCCACCGTGCATCGGGCAATATCGAAGCCCTCGCGCTGCATCTGCCGCCACACTTTGCGTACGCCGTAGACCTTGAAGTTGGCATCGAACACACGCCGAACCTCAGGCTTCATGGCCTCGTCACGTTGGGCGCGTGGGGAAAGCCGCGAGGGATCGCGACGCTGTGCTACACGCTCATGGTAGGTGGATGGGGCGATCGGCAGAACCCGGCAGATCGGCTCGACCCCATACTCATCCCGATGCTCATCAATGAAGCTGGTCATCGCTTGAACGGGCGGTCGAGCTCCGCCTGGGCAAAATATGCGGACGCCTTGCGCAGGATCTCGTTGGCCTGCCGCAGCTCGCGGTTCTCGCGTTCCAGCGCCTTGAGCCGGTCTGCCAACTCGGTGGGAACGCCGGCACGCTTGCCGCTGTTCACCTCGGCCTTCTTCACCCACTCCAGCAGCGTATGACCCGAGCAGCCAATCATGGTCGCAATCGAAGTGATCGCTGCCCACCGGGATGGATGCTCGCTCTCGTGATCCAGCACCATGCGGACTGCCCGCTCACGAACCTCAGGCGCAAACTTGTTCGTCGTCTTGCTCATCGTAGACCCTTCCTCTCAGGAGTTAGGGCCTCCGGCAATCCCGGGGCGGTTCACTGCACCATATTATGCGATTTATAATACCGGTGCCTATACGTTCGCGCCCTACAAGGTTGTTTGGGCCGAGCTATCGACCACATTTGAGGCCGCCGTCTTTGAGAGTGGTAAGGTGCCTTTAGTGGGATCGCGGCCTATTATTCCCGATCATAAGGTATATTTCTCAGACTTCTCAAGCAGAGAAGAGGCATTTTATGTATGTGGTATTCTGAACGCTTCGATCGTCAAAGAATATATTGAGAGCCATACGATTCAAATTCAAGTGAGCAATATTTTCAAACACTTGAGCATACCGCGGTACGCCAAGGGCAATAAGCGACACCGCAACTTGTCGCATCTGTGCGAGAAGGCGCACAGCGCTAGAACTCAAGACGCCCGCGACACATTATTGCACCAGATGGATGTGATTGCTGAGGCAATTCTCACCTAGAGGACGTTGACCGATCCGGGAAGATGCGCAAACCGGGCCATACCATCAAGCATTGACCAAGGCGCTTCGGTGATATCCGAGCAAGCTGCCGCAAGAGTGGCGACCAGCCAGGTCTAGCTTGGGTCAATTTTTGTGTTTGCATCCGGCCAAAGCACGTTCGATAGGAAGAGGCCCAATCCGGAACTCACTTGAGTTTGGGTCGGGATTGGGTTTGTAGCAAATTGCCGCTAATATACCACCAGACTGTAAAGAAATTGCTCAAAAATGTAATTTAGTTACAGTCAAATCGTAATGATGGGGTCACGTGTTCGAGTCACGTAAGCGGCACCATTCCCTTAGGATCATGGCCCGGCGCGCGTTCCTTATTCCCGTCTTTCTCGCCCTTGCCGCGCGGCCCGCGCTGGCCGAGGAGCGACCGAAGGACGATGGTGAAATCGTGGTCACCGGGCACGGACTCGATCCCTCGCCGCTGCTGGCGGCCTATTCGGCCATAACGCTTGAGCGTGATCGCGGCGCGGCCTCGGCATCGGGGCGGCTCGACGACGTGCTGGGGGAGTTCGCCGGGGTGCAGCAATTCCGCCGGTCCGACAGCCGCTCGGCCAATCCCACCGCCCAGGGCGTGACGCTGCGCGGGCTTGGCGGCAATGCCTCAAGCCGCACGCTGATGCTGCTCGACGGGGTGCCGGTGACCGATCCGTTCTTCGGCCACGTGCCCTTTTCGGCGCTGCCGTTCGAGCGGCTCGATCGTGCCACGCTGATCCGTGGCGGCGGTTCGGGTGCGTTCGGCGCCGGGGCGGTCGCGGGCACGCTCGATCTTGTCAGCGCCAATCCCGCCGGCCTGCCGCTGGCCGAGCTGGCGTTGACCGGCAACGATCGCGGCGAAAGCGAGATGAGCGGGACAGTCGCGCCGCAGCTTGGCAATGGCTATGCCGTGGTCTCGGGACGGTGGGATCGCGGGCAGGGGTTCTGGACCACGCCGCAGACCCAGCGGGTCGCCGCATCGGCCCGGGCCGCGTTTGACAGCTGGTCCACCTCGGCGCGAGCGGTGGTGCCGGTAAGCGGCGATATCGAGCTTCAGACCCGCCTGCTCGTGTTCGATGACAACCGCACCTTGCGCTTTCGGGGCGCCGACAGCCACCAGAACGGCGAGGATGCTTCGCTGCGGCTGGTAGGGCGCGGTGCCTGGCAGTTCGATCTGATCGGCTATGTCCAGGCACGCGATTTTTCCAACGTGGTGATTTCCTCGACCAGCTTCCGCAAGACGCTCGATCAGCGCACCACGCCTTCGACCGGGCTTGGCGGCAAGCTGGAGCTGCGCCCGCCGATCGATGCGGACCATTCGTTGCGGCTGGGGATCGACTGGCGCCGGGCCAGCGGCGAGATGCAGGAAATCGCCTATAGCGGGTCCACCGGCGCGATTACCGCGCGGCGCCGCGCGGGCGGGGTGAACGACGATCTGGGGTTCTACCTTGAGCATGACCGCACCTTTGGCCCGCTGCGGCTGACCGGCACGGCCCGGCTCGATCGCTGGGCGGTGCGCGAGGGCCATTTCATCGAAACCAACGCGGCCGGGGCCGTCACCACCGACAACCGCTTTGCCGATCGCGCGGGCTGGGACCTGTCGCTGCGCGGCGGCGCGCTGATTGCGCTGGCCGAGGGTTTGAGCCTGCGCGGTTCGCTCTACAACGGGCTGCGACAGCCCACGCTTAACGAGCTTTACCGGCCCTTCGTGGTCTTCCCCGTCACCACCCGCGCCAACGCCGCGCTGACGAACGAGGAATTGTTCGGGTTCGAGGCCGGGTTCGATTTCAAGCACGGCGGCTTTGAATTGCAGGTAACCGCGTTCGACAACCGAGTGGGCGATGCGATCGCCAATGTCACCATCGGCGCCAACCTGCGCCAGCGGCAGAATGTCGATGCGGTCCATTCGCGCGGGATCGAGCTGGGCGGAAAGGTCAATCTGGGCCGGATCAGCTGGGATGGAACGCTTTCGCTGATCGATGCCAGGGTCGAAGGCAGCGGCGCCTCCGCCGCGCTCGATGGCAAGCGACCGGCGCAGGTGCCCGCGTTCACGGCCAGTACCACGCTGAGCTGGCGCCCGGCCAGAGGCTGGCTGTTTGCGGCAAAGCTGCGCCACAGCTCGGCCCAGTTCGAAGACGATCTGGAGACCGATCGGCTGGCCCCGGTGACTACCCTCGATGCGCTCGTCACGGTGCCGCTCGCGCCCTGGGCCACCCTGGTGCTGCGCGCTGAGAACCTGACCGATGCCGAAGTGGTCACCCGCAACCAGGCCGGTTCGCTTGATCTTGGCGCGCCGCGCACGCTGTGGGCGGGATTGCGCTTTTCAATCGGGCGCTGATCGGGATAAGTCCTGCTGCGAAACCATTCGGGAGAGGATCATGGCGACCCAGCTCAGCGCGCACAGCCGCAATGTCGATTGTTCGGACGAGGAATGGCAGGCGCGCCAGCAGCTTGCCGCGTGCTACCGGGTGTTCGATCATCTCGGCTGGTCGGAATCGATCTACAACCACATCTCGGTCAAGGTGCCGGGCGAGGAGGGGGCCTTCCTTATCAACCCCTATGGCCTGCTTTATTCCGAGGTCTGCGCGAGCAACCTGGTCAAGATCGATATCGAGGGCAACACCCTGGATGGCAGCCCCTATCCGGTCAACAAGGCGGGCTTTGTCCAGCATTCCTATTTCCACCGCCACGTGCCCTGGGCGGAAGCAATCGTGCATACCCACACCACCGCGACGATGGCGGTGTGCAGCCTTGAGGGCGGGTTGCAGCCGGTGAACTTCTATGCCTGCAACTTCGCCGGGCGGATTTCCTATCACGATTTCGAGGGGATCACCGTCCGCGCCGAAGAGGGTGAGCGGCTGCTGAAGAACCTTGGCGACAACCGCGTGCTGATGCTCAGGAACCACGGCCCGGTGATCCTCGGGCGTTCGATCCCCGAGATCTTCGTGATGCACTGGGCCTTGCAGCGCGCCTGCGAGGTGCAGCTGGCAACCATGGCTGCGGGCAAGCCCGTGGTGGTTTCCGACGAGGTTGTGGCGGTGCACCACCGCGATCTGCACGAAGCCCACGTTCCCGGCCACCAGCCCGGCGGCGCGGACTTCGACGCCTGGGTGCGCCGGATCGACAAGACCGACCGTTCATGGCGCGACTGACGATCAACCAGCGTGCGCTTGAAGTGCGGATGGATCCGCAAACCCCGCTGCTGTGGGCGCTGCGCGATGGCGCCAATCTGACCGGGACCAAATACGGCTGCGGCGCGGGCGATTGCGGGGCCTGCATGGTGCTGGTCGATGGCCAGGCGCTGCGCAGTTGCCTCATCACCCTGGGTGAGGCCGAAGGGCGCAGCGTGACCACGATCGAGGGGCTTTCGCCCGATCGTTCGCACCCGGTGCAACAGGCGCTGGTGGCCGAACAGGCGATCCAGTGCGGGTTCTGCACGCCGGGCATCGCCATCGCGGCGGCCGCGCTGTTGGCGCGCAATGCCGATCCCACGGCGGAGGATATCATTGCCGCAGTGCCCAACCTGTGCCGGTGCGGGGTCTATCCGCGGCTGGTCCGCGCGATCCAGCGCGCCGGGCGGGTGATGCGCCGCATCGAAACCATCGCCGCCGCGCCGCCGCCCGGACTCAGCCCGGAAGATGCGGTGCGCGCGGTGCCGGCTATGAAGGCTGAATAGCGATCAGAATCGCATCCGCAATGTCAGCCGGGCATTGATGGGTTCGCCGGTAGCGATGTTGTTGTCGGTGTGGGCGCTGGCGAAGTAGTTGGTATCGGTGAGGTTTTCGATGTTGAGCTGAATCGCCACCGCATCGCTCAGATCGTAGAACAGCGCCGCGTCGATCCGGGTGAAGCCGGGCAGCCGCACCGCGTTGGAAATGGTCGCGAACTGGCTTGACTGGTGGACCAGCCCCAGACCCAGCCCCAGGCGGCTGGTCAGATCATAGCGGGTCCAGGCGGCGAACTGATCGGAGGGCAGCTTGTCAAGCTTGCGTCCGGCGGGCGCTGCGGTTGTGGTGCTGCGGATTTCTCCGCTCTGGTGGGTATAGCCCAGGCTGATCTGCCAATCGGGGGTGATCTTTCCGGCCAGCGACGCCTCGAACCCGCGCACCCGGCTCGATCCGGTCAGCACCGGGTTGCCGGTCAGCGGATCGTTGGCGCGGGTATTGTTGCGATCGACCTGGAACAGCGCGGCGCTGAAGGAAAGCGCCGGTGCAATATCCCACTTTGCCCCGATCTCGAGGTTGCGGAACGCTTCGGGTTCCAGCGTCTGGTAGCTGGCGTCGAGCGTGGTGAACTGATCGCCCGATTGGGGCAGGAAGCTGCGGGCATAGCTGGCATAGAGCGAGATATTGGCCTGCGGTTTGAGGATCAGCCCGAAGCGCGGCGACCACATCGAATCCGCCCGCGCGGTCTGGGCGGAGGTCAGCAGGTTGGTTGCGGCAATATCGAAGCGGTCAAAGCGAATCCCCGCGATCAGCTGGAGATAGGGTGCCAGCTCGATCTGGTCCTGGACATAGGCCGACCAGGTCCGGGCCTTGGCGCTTGTTTGCCGCTCAATTCCGCTCCAGTGCGCGGTTGGGAGGGTGAGGGTGCGGGCGAGGGAGACCGTGGCCGAGGTGACGGTACCGAACAGCGCGGTGCGGCGGTCCGAACCGGTGGTCTGGTCGCCGCCCTCGATCCCGGCGAGCAGCGTGTGGCCAATGGCACCGGTGCTGCCCTTCCACACCAGGTTGGCCTGGCCGATCCAGTTGTCGCGCACGGTGGAGCTGGCATAGCCGGTCAGCGTAACCGTGGTGGCGGTGGCGGAGGAGGGAAGGAGATTGCCGTAATACTTGTCATAATGGGCATAGAGCCCGGACAGCGAAAGGGTCAGCCCGCCCCCCAATTCCCGATCGTATCGCGCCCGCGCGATGTGGGCATCGACGCTGCTGCGGTTGAGTTCGGCGCTACCGAAAAAGGTTCGATCATAACCGCGGATCGGGCTTCCACCGAGCGAAGGCACACCGCGGTCGGTAACCCGCCGGTCGCGATCGTATTCGTAAGCCAGGGTCAGCGTGCCGGTTTCGCCCAGCGCGGTGCTGATCGTGGGAGCCAGACCCAGGAACGAGCCCGAATAGAGATCGCGGTGGTTGGCGAATTCCTCGTAGGTGGCATTGAGGCGGATCGCGGCGGCGCTGCCCAGCGGCTGATTGGCATCGGCGGCCGCTGACCACGCCCCCCAGCTGTCGACCCCCGCCGAAGCACTCAGCCGCGTGGTGGCGGAATCGGCGGTTTTGGAAACGCGGTTGACGATCCCGCCGCCACCCCCGCGCCCGAACAGCAGCGCGTTGGCGCCCTTGAGCACTTCGATCCGTTCGACATTGTAGAGCGGAC
This sequence comes from Novosphingobium sp., assembly GCA_024236215.1. Classification (GTDB taxonomy): domain Bacteria; phylum Pseudomonadota; class Alphaproteobacteria; order Sphingomonadales; family Sphingomonadaceae; genus Novosphingobium. The sequence goes on along the minus strand of JACKKX010000001.1, from coordinate 714,305 downwards.
GATAATACTGCGCATCGTCGCGCATACCGTCGAGGAAGAAATCCGCGGTCGAGGACTGGCCGCGCAGCACGATCTGGTCGCGGTGCCCCTCGCCCTGGCCAAGCGTGACTCCGGGAACATAGCGCAAGGCATCGCCGAGTTGTTCGACTGCCTGATCGTCGAGCTGCTCGCGCTGGAGCACCGCGATCGATTGCGGGGTGTCGAGCAGCAGGGTCCCGGTCTTGGTGCTGGCTGGCTCGTCGATGCGATAGGTCTCGCCATTGACCACGATCGGGGAAAGAGCCGCATCACCGCTTGCGTCATCGGCCAGCGCCGCCTGGGGCATGGCCAGAAGCGGCAGCGCCACCATGGTGAGACGCCATGCGCCGCGCGGGGCAGGAGCGGAGACGAGGCGAAGACCGAGGGGGGAGGGCAATGTTAGATCCTTTTATTGATAACGATTCGCAATAACGAATAGAGCCGCTAATGCGAATCGTTCGCATTGACAAGGATCAAATTGCTCCGACAGGAAAATCGCCCTAAGCGCCTCACCCAGGGGTACGGGCGGAACAGCAGCAGCGAGGAATCCGGCAATGAAGGCAACGATCTGGCACAACCCGGCTTGCGGCACCTCACGCAAGACGCTGGCGATTCTGCAAGAAACCCCCGGGGTAGAGCTGACGGTTGTCGAATACCTCGTCACGCCGCCCAGCACCGCGAAGCTGATCCAGCTCTATCGCGATGCCGGGATTACCCCGCAGCAGGGGCTGCGGCTGCGCGGGACCGACGCCGAAGTACGCGGATTGCCCGATGCCGACGATGAGACCGTGCTTGCCGCGATGCAGGCCGATCCGGTCCTGATCCAGCGCCCACTGGTCGAAACCGACAAGGGGGTGCGGCTGTGCCGTCCGCAGGAAGTGGTGCTCGAAATCCTCTGACCGGTTCAGCGCGCGGCGGTAAGCTCTTCATCGCTGGTCATCGCTCGCCAGCCCAGCACCACTACCGACAGGCACAAGGCCTCGATCCCGGCAAAGCCGATCCACGGATTGTGCCCGTAGAGCCAGACCCCGATCGCCGGTGCGGCGATATAGGCCGCGCCGTTGACCGAGGCGACGATCCCGGCCGACTGGCCCTGTTCGGCGCGGCTGACCGAAAGCGAGGCGCCGGCGGTAAAGCCGGGACGGAACAGCCCGAAGCCCATCGAAAGCAAGGCAACGCTGATCGCGATGGTATGCTCGCTCCCGGCAACCGAGAGGATTGCAATCCCGCTCGCGGCGAGGGCGATGCCCCACAGACAGGATGAACGCGGACCCAGCCGCAGCATCGGGATCAGTCCCCACTGTGCCAGCAGGGTTGCCAGCGCGCCCATCATCAACACCCGCCCGGTCGGCGCCGCGCCCAGTTCGGGTGTGGCGCGCAGCCCCAGCCGGTCGAGTACCAGAAAACCGACGATGCCCATTGTCGCGGCCTGGGCGTGGCCGCCGAGCAGACCGGCCACCAGCCATGAACGCATCCGCCGATCGCCCCACGAAAGCTTGGCCGGTGGCACATCGGACTGCACACCATCATCCTCTTCCGCGCTCTGCATCCGCGAGTTGGAATTGGCGCTGAAGGGAGCGGCCATGACATCGCCGCGCGCGGCGAAAGCCGGCGTATCGTCGGGCAGCCGCAGCCTTAGTGCGATCAGCACGATCACCGCGATCAGGGTGAAAGCGGCGAAGGGACTGACCAGCCCCAGCGCGGGCACGATCAACATCGGCGCCAGCGCTGGCCCCAGCACAGTGCCGAGGCCAAAACTGGAGGAGATCAGCGAGAGCGACTGGGTGCGCTCGGCGCGGCTGGTGCGCGCGGCGACGTAGGCCTGGACTGCGGGCGGGGCGGCCGATCCGAACCCGCCGTAAAGCGAGCGGCACAGCGCGAACAGCAAGAGCGTGCCGATCCCGGCGAGGTAACCATTCAGCCCCAGGTATAGCGCGAAGCCGCAAAGTCCAAAGCTGGAGATGAAGCCCATCAGCCCCACCGCCATCATCGCCTTGCGCCCGCGCCGGTCGGATCGGCGGGCCCACATCGGCGCGCACAGCATCCACAGCAGCGCCGACCAGGTATAGGCCAGGCTGATCCAGAAATCCTCGACCTTCAGGGCCGTGCCGATCGCGGGCATCACCGATTGCATCGCGGTGTTGCCCGCTGCGGTTACCAGGGTGACCAGAAACAGCAGCAGCAATCGCCCGCGCGGCAGGCTCGCGGTCGCCGGGCGGGACGCTTCAAGCAGTTGCGGATCGCTACTGGTCATCGTTTCGTCGCTAGAGCGGTATCTTGCGCCTTGCAATGGCCGGGTAAATTTGTGAAACGCGCCACCGTCATCCCCGGGCACAGGACCGTCCTTTCAGCATGACCAGCAACGAGCTTGTGGGCCAGTCCCTGCCGCAGAAGGCGGCCCGTCGGATCAAGCGGATGATGGGCCCCTGGGGCGTGTTTCTGGAGGGGTTCCTTCGCCATCCGGTGATGGTGGGATCGATCATCCCCTCCTCACGCTTCACGATTGAAAAGATGCTCGCCCCGGTGAAGTGGGACGAATGCCGCCTGTTCGTCGAATACGGCCCGGGGGTCGGCACTTTCTGCCGCCCGGTGCTCGATCGGCTGCGGCGCGACGCGCAGCTGATCGTGATCGATACCAACCCGCTTTACATCGACTACCTGAAGGCGACGATCACCGACGGGCGTTTTGTGCCGGTGCTGGGATCGGCCGCCGATGTCGAAGCGATCGTGCGCGCGCACGGGCACGACCATGCCGACTATGTGCTTTCGGGCCTGCCGTTCTCAACCCTGCCCGAAGGAGTTGGTCCGGCGATCGCGGCGGCGACCCACCGGGTGCTGCGTCCCGGCGGGGCCTTTCTGGTCTATCAGTTCTCCAAGCGCGCGCGCGATTTCATGGCCAGACACTTCGCCCGGATCGACGCCGGGTTCGAAGCGCTCAATGTGCTGCCCTGCCACCTGTTCTGGGGGTGGAAGGACTAGGGTCAGGCGAAGGTGTCCTCGATCGCTCCAGTCGAAGGCCCGCCCAGCTGGCGATGCGCGGCGACCACCGCCGCAAGCCAGTAGATCCCGGCAAGCAGGGCATAGACCAGGACCAGCAGGCCCAAGACAATCGCCACTGCGATCCCGCCGCCGCTGTTTCCAACTCCGCCCAAGGCCGCGACCAGCGCAAAATAGACCACGCCCATGAGGATCCCGATCAGCAGGAAATAACCGAACAGGCGCAGCGAATTGCCGCGTGTCAGCTGCCACGAACGCCCGATCGCCATCAGCGGCCCGCGCACCTCGTCAAGCACGACCACCGGCAAGACCATCGAAAGCTTGGTCATCAGGTAGGCTGCGCCAACCATTGCCACCAGCCCCAGCACGAAGATCAGCCAAGGCTGCTGCGCGCCCATCGCCGCTCCAGCCATCAACAGGGCGAACAATATGCCGATGCCGATCGCGCCGACGATCACCAGCAGGAACGCCCCGCCCAGGGCCGGAAGCGATCGCACGCCGGTGGTCAGCGCCTCGCCGATCGTCGGGCGCCGCGGATCGCCGCACAGCGCGCAGATCGCCGCCTGGGCGACCAGGCTGATCGCAAGCACCACCAGATAGACGAGGAAGAAGCCGAAACCCATCCCGGCGAATATCTGGGCGAAGGCTTCGGGATTGCCTTGCAGCGCGGCCAATCCGCCCATGCCGGACAAGGCCGACAGGAAAAACGCGCCCATCAAGGCATAGGTGGCAATGATCGCGACGAGCTGCACCGCCACCATCGCCCCAAGGCGTGACTTGAAGATCCCGAACGATTCGGAAATCGCCTGACTGATACTGAACGACATCTGCGGTTCCCCCTTTGGACCAGTGCCATCAAGGGGCTGATGCTGCGCCCTTTATTGCGCTTTGTCCATATCTCCGGAATGGCTGGAGGGAGCCAGTTGGCGGAACACCGCAGTCATCAGGGCCGCGAAATAGACATCGGCGAGCGCGCTGACCGCGCTGGCTGCCAGCGCGGTGCCGAACCTGCTGCCGCGTTCGCCCAGGCCCAGCCGGAACAGGATGTCCAGTCCGTTGAGGAACAGCCAGCTCAGGATCACGAACACAATCATCAGCAAGGCAAGAAACGCGGCCAGACGCCAGCCGTTGCCGCGCGAGATTGCCCAGCCCCGCTGGACCGCCGCGAAGGGATTGAGGATCCGCCCCGCAACGATCGCGGGCAGGACGGTCATCGAGCGAGCCGAGCCATAGAGGAAGATCGCCAGGCCCAGTGGCAAGCCAAGCAGCAGCTGCGCACCCTTGCCCAAGGCTCCGGCCATCAGCGCCGGAAACAGCGAGGCAAACACCAGCATCAGGGTGATGAGCAGCATCGCCAGTAGCGCCGCAAGGCCGTGGCGCGCGCCGGTGGCGATGGCCTGGGATACGGTGGGGCGGCCCGGATCGGCGATCAGCGCGATCATTGCCATCAGTCCGGTCAGCTCCAGCAGCCGGGTAATCGCCAGATAGGGAAAGGCGCCTTGCATGTATTCGCCCAGCACCGCGCTCAGCCGATCGGGGTCGGAAGGCAGCTCGGGCATCGGGAAGAACACCATCACCGCAAAGGCCGGGAGCAGCATGAAAACCCCGCCCAGCGCCAGCAGCACATCGCGGTTGGCGGCGACGGCCTGGCTTGCGTCCTTCCATGCCTGATTGCTGTCAAACCGCATCATCGCCCTTTCGCTGGAGTGTTGGCCCTTGATAAGCGCAGCGAATGCCGCCACGCAACGCGCGATGAGCGCCAGCTTGCCCGAATCCATCGAATTGCGCGTTTCCGGGGCGCCTGTGCCCTACCGCGCGGCGCTGGAGGAGATGGCGGCGCGCAACGCGGCGATCGCCGAGGGCAGCGCGCGCGAGCTGATCTGGCTCCTCGAACATCCCCCGGTCTACACCGCCGGGACCAGCGCCGACCGGTCCGAACTGCTCGATCCGCGCTTCGAGGTGGTCGAAGCCGGGCGCGGCGGGCGCTATACCTACCACGGCCCGGGCCAGCGGGTGGGCTATGTGCTGCTCGATCTCAAGCGCCGCGCGCGCGACGTGCGCGGCTTTGTCCACGCGCTCGAAGGCTGGGTGATCGCGACGCTCGGCGATTTCGGCGTGGATAGCTGGCGCGCGCCGGGCCGGATCGGTATCTGGAGCCGCGACATCGACGGGCGCGAGGCCAAGATCGGGGCGATCGGGGTGCGCATCCGCCGCTGGGTGACGATGCACGGCTTTTCGGTCAACCTCGCCCCCGATCTGGCGCATTTCGGCGGCATCGTGCCCTGCGGGATCGAGGAGTTCGGCGTCACCAGCCTCGCCCGGCTGGGGCTGACGGTTGATTTCGATACCTGGGATCGGGCATTGATCGCCCGCGCCGGCGAATTCCTCGCCGCGCTTGAGCGGGCTTGCCCGGGAGAATGAAGACCATGCGCCATCCCGTACCGATCGCCGCGCTTGCGTTGCTCCTCGCGCTGGGCGCCTGCAAGGGCGGCGAAAAGCAGCAGGGCGCGGGCAAGGTAGAGGGCGAGATCCTGCCCGGATCGGCCAGCGACGCCATGCTCCCGCTCGATACGGTCCGCTCGCAGCCCCCGCTCGCGCCCAAGGCCCCTGCGGCCAAGGAAGGCGTCAAGCCCGGAGCGAGCGAGGCGGCAGAAGCAGCCGCTCCAGCACCAGAGGCCGATCCGGCCCCCGCGAACGACTAATTCCAGGCGGCAAGCCCCGCGATCGCTTCGGTATAGATCGCCTCGGACTGTCCGGTGACCGCGGCGCGCCAGGCTGGGTCGGCGGGGAGGAAGCGGTCGATCAGTTTGGCGCGAACATCGGCTGCAAGATCGCTGGCCGGAGCGGCGCGGTGGCGCAGCCAGTTGTCCATCACCAGAGCTTCGATCATGGTATCGACCGGGTAGGTTCCCCATTCCACCGTCAGCCCGATCACGCTCGACTGGCCGGAGCGCGCGGCGAGATCGCGCACGGCCGCGGTGAGCAGGCCGTGGTATTCGATCCTGGCGCCTTCCACCACATCCTCGCAGTGGACCTGCCGTTCGGGCCACCACGATGCCACCAGCGCCTGTTCGCCGCCGCCGCCGGGCGCATCTAGGATCAGATAGGGCTCGGCCCAGGGGCCGATCCCGGTGTGCCAATCGAGCATCAGCACCTTGCCCTGGCGCGGCATATGCGCCTGGGCGATCGCTAGCGCGGTCCGCGTCGACCACGCCTGGGCGCTGCCGCCAAAGCTCAGCCCGTCAGGGTGCGCGTATTGCCCCGCCGCCGATCCGACCAGGGCCCATTCAAACCCCTTGGCCGCGGCCAGGGCATGGAGATCGCCGGTGAAGCCATCAAGCCCTGCCTGGTCCGCCGCGTGGCGCAGCAGGATGGCATGGATATCGGCATAGGCCGGGTTCGATGGAGGCGGGAGCGACCAGTCTATCCCGTTGCGGTTGAGGTCGATCGCGTCCTCGTTGCTGCGGCTGGCATAGGCCCAGCCATAGGGGTTGAGCGCGTGGATCAGCAGGACCGCCATGTCATCGGGCAGGCGCTTCGTCCCCCCCAGGTCCAGCCATTGCAGCATGGTGGCCGATCCGGCGGCGGCTTCAAGCCCGTGCAGCCCGCAGCTGGCCAGGAACAGGCGCGGAGCATCGGTGCGTCCGAACCGGGCGCAGTCGATCGCCAGATCTTCGCCTTGCGGTCCCTTGATCGCGGGATGGACGAAGGATTCGATTGCGCCGCCAGCCCGCCCGGCGGCGCCAAGAAAGCGCGCGCGGCCTTCGCGGTAGGAGGATGAGAAATAGTCTGTCACGATTCTTCACTTCCGGTCCCGGCGGGCAGGGCACGCACGCCCCTGCCCGCCGGTTCCGCTGCGACCCTCAGAACCGGGCGACCACGTTTACGCCATAGGTTCGTCCAAGCTGCGGATGATTGACGATCGTGCCGAAGAAGTCGCGGAAATCGTCAATCGGGGCTTGCTCGTTGGTCAGGTTGCGACCCCAGACATAGATCTCGAAATTGTCGCCCGGCAACTTGAATCCGACGCGCGCGTTGATCTGCGTGGAGGCGGAGATATAGCCGAAAGGCACCTCCGACCCGAGCGCCAGCGTCGTCGTCTCGACATTGTCCTCGGTGGTGAAGTGCGACGAGGTGTGGGTCACGTCGGCGCGCAGGGTGAAGGTCGAATCGATCGCCGGGATCTTGCGCGAATAGGTCGCCCCGATCGATCCGCTGAACTTGGGCGCATTGGTGAGCAGTTTGCCCGAAGCATCGCTGCCGCCCGAACCGCCGCCCGGGAACGAATCGTACTTGGCATCGAGTATCCCGGCAGAACCCTGGAAGGTCAGGCTGTCGCTGGCGCGCAGGGTGAACTCCAGCTCGATCCCCTTGGTCTTGACCTTGGCGGCGTTGGTGATGCGGATCGAGGTGCGCCCTCCGCCCAGATCGACGAACTCGTTGACCTGGTAGTTGTCGTAATTGGCGATGAAGCCCGCCAGGTTGAGCTGCAGGTGCCGGTCGAACAGCTCGGTCTTGAGGCCGACTTCGTAGCTGTTGACCGTTTCCTTGGCGAATTCGAGCCCGGAATTGGCCGCCAGCTCGTCGGAGTTGATATAATCGAGGTTGAAGCCGCCGCTCTTGTAGCCCGAGGAATACTTGATGTAGCCGTTGACCCCCGGCGAGAACTCGTAGCCGAGGCTGGCCGCTGTGGCGAGGAAGCGGTCGGTATGGCTGTTGACCATCGCGCGCGGCGTGCCGCTGCTATCGGGGTTGGTCGAACCGATGTTGATGATGACCCCGCCGGCCCGTCCATCGAGCAGCCAGTTCACATCCTTGGTCTCGATCGAATAGCGCGCGCCGAACCCGAACTTGAGCTTGTCGGTGATTTCGTAGCTGCCGTTGAGGTAGCCGGCGATGCTCTTGGTGGTCACCGTTCCCGAATTGTAGACCTTGGATCCCTCGGCGCCGAGGCCCACCGCCGAGGCGATCGAAACCAGATCCGCCTGGGTAAGATTGTCGGGATCGAGGCCCAGCAGGGGGGCCACCGAAGGCGCCACCAGCGGGGCGACGAAGCCTTCGAGAAAATCCGAACCCAGCACCGCATCGCGGGTGGTGCGCGCGGTCTGCTTGTGCAGGTAGAGCCCGACCATGTAGGTCAGCCGGTCGGCGGAGGGCGAGATGAACTGGAGCTCTTCCGACCACTGCTCGAAGCGGTCCTCGTATTCGATGTAGATCAGCGACTGCGGCGAATAGTCGGTGTCGTTCGAATAGTCGGCGCGGGTGTTGCGATAGCCGGTGATGCTCTTCAGCGTGTAGCCATCGCCGAAGCGGTATTCGAGATCGAGCAGCCCGCCATAGATGTCGCGGCTCTCATTCGGATCGAAATCGAACGCCACCCGGCGTGGTTCGGGCGCGACCGGCACCGGATAAAGACCGAAGGTATCACTGAGCGGCTCGCCCGCGAAGATCAGGTTGCGGCTGTTGAGGCCGTCAAAGGCGAGATTCGCCTCGAAATCCGAGCTGGGGGTGAAGCGCAGCTGCGCGCGATAGGCCGTGACATCGCGCGAACCCAGCTTGTTGCCGGTGACGATGTTTTCGACATAGCCGTCGCGGTCGGTCTTCGAGACCGAGAATTTGGCGGCCAGGGTCTCGCCCAGCGGCACGTTCACCTGGCCCTTGAATTCGCGGTAATCGTGGTTGCCGATGTCGGCCGAGAAGGTGGCGGCGAAATCGCGGCCGGGCTTCTTGGTGATCAGGCTGATCGCGCCCGCCACGGTGTTCTTGCCGAATAGCATGCCCTGCGGCCCGCGCAGCACCTCGACCCGTTCCAGATCGAGCAGCTCCTGGTTCACCGCGGGCGACTGGCCCATGTAGACCCCGTCGACATAGACCCCGACGCGGCTGTCGAAGCCGATGTTGCGCGAATAGGAGCCGACGCCGCGAATGGTAATCACCGCGCGGAAATCGTTGTGGTTGGAAATCTCGACATTGGGGATGTAACCGGCGATCTCGTTGAGCTCGCGGATATTGGTCTGCTCGATATCGTTGGCGCCGAACACCGAAACCGCGATCGGCACTTCTGTGAGCTTCTCGGCGCGGCGCGTGGCGGTGACGATGATCTCGGCATCGCTGCCGCCATCATCGGCGCCGGTCTGATCCTGCGCCAGGGCCACACCGGGTGTGGCGGCGGCGACGAACGCGGCCAGAGCGGCGGTTGCAAGCAGTGACCTTTTCATCCCTGATCCCCCATAGACGATCCGTGGCGAGCGGGCGGAACCGGCGATCCCGCATGACCGACTCATCGCGGCAAGAGTCAAAGTTAATCCGATTAACTTTTGGTTGTCAATCGGCCCCGGCTTGCCTAGACAGGCAGCTCGCAGGTTCCGGCACGGGCCGAACCCTGCCGACCCGAGGGGCAAGATCATGCTCGAAGCCGAGCTCGCGGTTGCGGGCGAAGTCAGAAAGAAGCGCGCCTATCACCACGGCGATCTGCGCAATTCGATCATCGGCGCAGTCGCCGCGCTGATCGGCGAGCAGCGGACCCCCAACATCCAGCTGCGCGACGTGGCCGAGCGGGTCGGCACCTCGCAGCCGGCGATCTACAAGCATTTCGAAAGCAAGCAGCACCTGCTGGTCGAGGTCGCGATTGCGGGCTACGATCTGCAAAAGCAGTTTCGGGACCGCGCGCTGGCGCTGGCAAGGCCCTCACCGCTCCACGGACTGCTGGCGATCGGCATTGCCTACGTCCGGTTTTCGCAGCTCTATCCCGGTTACTTCCTGCTGATGAAGACTTTCGAGACGGCGGAGATCCTTTCGTCGCCGCGTTACCAGGCCCAGCGCGACGAGACGCTCACGGTATTCGGCGGTCTGGTCGAGGCCTGCTTCGAGCAGGGCCTGTTTCGCCCGGTCGGCCTCGAGCTGGCGATGGCCACCTTGCAGACGGCGGCTTTCGGGCTGGCGCACCTCTACATTGCCCAGCAGATGGAGTTCGTCGCGCCGACGATCCATGACGATCCCGAGCTTGCCGGGCAGGTCTATTGCCTGAGCTTTGCCGGCTTGATGACCCCCGCCGGGCACCGCCTGCTTGAGGAGCAGGGCACCAATCCGTTCCTTGCCGTTCCGCCCATTCCCGACGTGCTCGACCCAGGAGATTGAGATGACCGCAGCATCGCCGCTCACCCTGTTTGATGTCCTTGGCGCATCCTACCGCGATGCCCTGCCGGTGCCCGAGCCCCGGCGCGAGGATACCGCGCTGCTGCTGATCGATATCCAGGAGCTTGCCGCGCCCGACCACTTCGCCGCCGCCGCGATCGACGCGGGGATGCCCGAAGCCGAGGTCCATGCCGCGCTGGCGGATTATTCGGAGCGGTTCCATTCTGCAGTGGCCAATTGCCAGAAGGTGCTGGCTGCCGCGCGGGCGGCGGGGATCGTGCCAATTCACGTCAAGATCCAGGCCATGGCCGGCGACGGGCGCGATACCGGCGCGCTGCATCGGCGCCTTGGCTGGTGCTTTGCCCCAGGCACCGAGGGCACGGCCTTCCTTGCCGCTACCGCCCCGGCTCCGGGCGAGATCGCGATAACCAAGACCGCCAGCGGCGCATTCACCGGCACCGCGCTCGATTTCACCCTGCGCAACATGGGGATCGAGCATCTCTATATCTGCGGCTTCGTGGCCGACGAATGCGTCGAAACGACGGTGCGTCAGGCGCTCGATCTGGGGTACCGGGTCAGGTTGGTGGAGGATGCCACCACCACCTACGATCGCACCGCCACCGAACACTCGGTCGGCAAGTTCAGGGGTTATGGTTTTACCCGCCTGGCCGCCGACGCGGTGGAAACCTTTGCCGCGCTCGGCAAGACGGGTTGATCGCGCCTAGTCCTCGATCCCGAGGATCCGCTTCGCCAGCTTGAGGTGCGGGCGGTCGATCATCCGCCGGTCGATCTGCAGGGCGCCCGAGCCGGGGTTGGCGCCGAACGCCTCGACGATGGCGCGGGCCTCGGCCAGTTCCTCTTCGCTGGGGGTGAAGGCCTTGTTGATCACCTCGACCTGCGCGGGGTGAATCGCCAGCATGCCCGCAAAGCCATCGGCGCGGGCTTCCTCGGCGGCCTTCTTGAGGCCCTTGGCATCGGCGAAATCGGCGTGCAGCGTGTCGATTGCCATCACGCCCTTGGCATGGGCGGTGAGCAGCGTTTGGCTGCGCACGAAGCGGAAAGTGTCGGTCCAGGCCCCGGCCTTGTCGCGCTTGCGGCTGGCGCCGATCGCGGCGGACAGGTCTTCGGCGCCCCAGGTCAGCCCGGCGAGGCGCGGCAGCGAGGCATTGGCATAGGCAGGAATGGCGATCGCCGCCGCAGCGGTCTCGCTGACCAGCGGAAGAATCTTTGTGGCCCCCGCGGCCACCCCGCTGCGCTGCTCCAGTTCGTAAAGTTCTGCGGCAAGCTGCTGGACCGCTTCGGGTCCGGCCGATTTGGGCAGCATGATCCCATCGGGCGCGCCGGGCAGCACCGCGACCAGATCATCGCGCCACATCCGGCTGTCGAGCGCGTTGATCCGCACCCAGCGGCCGAGCTTCTTGCCCTCGGTCACCACCTGACGGTGCGCGCTCAGCCATTCGCGGGTCAGCTGGCGGGCCTGGGCCTTGTTCTCGTGGGCGACCGAATCCTCAAGATCGAGGATCACCACGTCGGCACCGGTGCCGACCGCCTTGGACAGCTTCTTCTCGCTGTCGCCCGGAATGAACAGCCACGAACGCACTGCCATCTTCGCGAACCCCTTGTTATCCCGGCTGCAGCGCCGGGTAGTCGATGTAACCCGCCTCTCCTGGCAGATACCAGCTTTGCGGGACGTTAACGTTGGGTGCCCATTCCACGCCATTGCGGATCCGCCAGGGCAGATCGGGATTGGAAATGAACGGTCGGCCAAAGCTGACCGCATCGCACCGGCCCGAAACCACATCGGCTTCGGCCGCTTCAGCGGTGTAATCGCTGTTGAGCACCAGCGCCCCCTTGTAGGCGGCGCGGATCACCGCGTCCTGCTTGGGCACATCGGTGCGGCCGAAAGTGCCCTCGGGGCCGGGCTGGCGCAGCTCGACGAAGCCGATCCCCAGCTCCTCGCAAACCTTGGCGGCGTGGCCGAACAGGCTGGCGGGATCGGGATCGTCGCAGCCCTGGGTATCGCCGTTGGGGGAAAGCCGGATCGAGACGTGGCCCGCATCCCACACCGCGATCAGCCGTTCGAGCACCTCGCGCATCAGCCGGGTGCGGTTCTCGACCGGGCCGCCATAGTCATCGTCGCGCAGGTTGGTGCTGGCGCGCAGGAACTGGTCGATCAGGTAACCGTTGGCACCGTGGAGCTGGACCCCATCGAACCCGGCGGCGCGGGCGCGCGCGGCGGCCTTGCCGTAATCGTCGACGATCCGGCTGATATCGTCGAGGGTTGCGGCGCGGGCCTGGACGTGCGGCTGGCGCCCGGTGGGAGTGTGGGCATGATCCGGCGCGGTGGTGGCCGAGGCCGAGACCGGCGGCTGCCCGCCCAGATAGTCGGAGTGGACGATCCGTCCCATGTGCCAGAGTTGCAGCACGATCCGTCCGCCGGCCTGGTGGACCGCCTCGGTCACCGGCTTCCAGGCTTCGGCCTGTTCGTCGCTGTAGATTGCCGGGGCGGCGTGCCAGCCATAGCCCTCGACGCTGATCGGGGTCGCCTCGGAGATAATCAGCCCGGCCGAGGCGCGCTGGCGATAGTATTCGGCGATCCGCGCATTGGGCATCGCGCCGGGGTCGGCGCGGCCGCGCGTGAGCGGCGCCATCAGGATCCGGTTGGGCGCCTCGATCGCGCCCAGGCGCACCGGGGTGAAAAGCGCTTCGTGCAAGGCATCCTCCGTCGATTTCGTTTTGCAATCCGTTTGCGGTCGCTAAGGCATGGCCATGGGCATTGCAACGGGGGAGAGTGCAGACGGCGGGCGGGGCTGGAACGCCTGGCATTTTGCCGCGCTTCTGGGCGGCAATGCCGCGCTGGCGCTGGGCCCCTATTTCGTGCGGCTGGCCGATAGCGGGCCGGTTTCGGCCGCGTTCTGGCGGCTGGCGCTGGCGGTGCCGCTGCTTGCCCTGCTGGCACTGGGCAACCGGCAGAAGCTGACCGGCTATCGCCCGGCGGTGTGGCTGGCGATCCTGGGCGCGGGGGTGTTCTTCGCGCTCGATCTGGGTGCCTGGCATCTGGGGATCGGGCTGACCCGGCTGGGCAACGCCTCGCTGTTCGGCAATTCGGGCAGCCTGATCGTGATGGCCTGGGGACTGTGGGCGCTGCACCGCGCGCCGCGCCGCAACGAATGGCTGGCGTTCACGCTGGCGATCCTCGGTGCCGCCGTGCTGATGGGCCGCAGCCTCGAAATCGGCAAGGCAACGCTGCTGGGCGATCTGTTCTGCCTCGCCGCCGGGCTGCTCTACGCCGGATACATCATCCTGCTGCAAAAGCCGCGCGCCAGCCTGGGCAACTGGGCGCTGGTCGCCTGGTCGAGCGTGGCGGGCATGCCCGTGCTGCTGGCAATCGCTTTGCTGCTGGGCGAGCCGTTCTGGCCGCAGACCTGGTGGCCGGTGATCGCATTGGCGATGTTCAGCCAGATCGTCGGGCAGGGGCTGCTGATCTTCGCGCTGCGCCACTTTTCCTCGCTGGTTTTCGGCCTTGCCCTGCTGACCCAGCCGGCGATCTCGGTTGCGGCGGGGTGGCTGGCCTTTGGCGAGACGCTGGCGCCGTTCGATTTTCTCGGCATGGGGCTGGTCGCCGCCGGGCTGGCGCTGGCCCGCTCGACGCAGGATTGATGCTGGGCTAGCCTGCGGCCATACCGCCGCTCCAGCCGGGAGAACCCCCGCATGAAAATCCGTCCATTCCTTGCCGCACTGCCCCTGGCAGCGCTGGTCTTTACCGCCCTGCCCGGAGAGGCGAAGCAGACGCCCGCGGCGCTTCAGCCGGCGATGCAGGCCGATCTTGCCTTCAAGGCGCTGGGCGATCGCTTCATCGCCTCGCTCACCCGCCTCTCGCCGGTCGATGCCACGGTGCTGGGCGAGCATCGCTACGATGACAAGCTGCCCGACATAACCGCCACCGGCCGCGCGGCGCGCCAGCGCGAATGGCAGAGCCTGCTCGCCCGGCTTGGGACGATCGATCCGGCCCGGCTCAGCCGTGACAACCAGGTCGACTACGCAATGCTGGTCAACGAGCTGCGCTATCGGTTGTGGTCCGATCTGGCGCTTCGGGACTGGGCCTGGAACCCGCAGATCTACAACGATATCGCCGCCGGATCGCTCTATGGCCTGGCCGCGCGCGATTTCGCGCCGTGGGACGTGCGGCTGAAGGCCGCGACCGCGCGGATGGAGGCGCTGCCCGCTTTCCTCAAGGCCAGCCGGGCGCAGCTGATCCCCGCACGCGTGCCCCCGGTCCATGCCCAGACCGTCGCCCGCCAGAATGCCGGGATCGTCGAGATTGCCGAGGGGATGCTCGCCCCTCACGCCGATGTTCTCGCCCCGGCAGACCGGGCACGCTTCGATGCGGCGCTGGCCGGGCTCAAGGCCGCCGTTACCGAGCAGCAGAAGTGGCTCGACACCGTGCTGGTGCCCCAGGCCAAGGGCGAATTCCGGCTCGGCGCGAAGCTCTATGACCAGAAGATGAAGTTCGCGCTGATGAGCGATCTGACCCGGCCCGAGCTCAAGGCCCGCGCGCTCAAGGCCAAGGCCGAGACCCGGGCCGAGATGTACGCGCTCTCGCGCAGGGTGCTAGCCGGTCGCACCGATGCGCCCGTGCTGCCACAAGATCCCACCCCGGCCCAGCAGCAAGCGGCGATCGAGGCCGCGCTCAAACTCTCCTATGCCAAGCATCCGCCGCGCGCCGAGCTGGAGCAGCGCGCCCGCGAGACCCTGGCCGAGGCAACCGCCTTCGTACGGGAAAAGGGCTTCATCCGCATGGCGGACGGGCCGGTGAAGGTGATCACCATGCCCAAGTTCCAGCAGGGTAATGCGGTGGCCTACAACGATCCGCCCGGACCGCTCGAGCGCGGGCAGGACAATTTCTACGCGGTCAGCCCGATCCCCGACGAATGGAGCGACGCGCAGGCGGAAAGCTTCCTGTCGGAATACAACGATTACATGATCCACGATCTGTCGATCCATGAAGCGATGCCGGGGCACTACCTCCAGCTCGATCACTCGAACCGCACCGACGATACCCTGCGCGCGCTGCTCTGGTCGGGGCCGTTTGTCGAGGGCTGGGCGGTCTATGCCGAAGGGGTGATGAAGGACCAGGGATACCTTGGCGGCGATCCACTGTTTCAGCTCACCGTGCTCAAGATGCGGCTGCGCTCGATCACCAACACCCTGCTCGACATCGGCATCCAGACCGAGGGGATGAGCCGCGAGACGGCGATGGACCTGATGATGAACGGCGCCTTCCAGCAGGAGCGCGAGGCGGCCGGCAAATGGGTCCGCGCCAGCCTCTCGTCGGTGCAATTGCTGAGCTATTTCACCGGCTATAGCGAGCACCAGGCCCTGCGCGAGGAAGCGAAGCAGCGCTGGGGCAAGGACTTCACCCTGCGCCGCTACAACGACGCGGTGCTGGCCCACGGCTCCCCGCCGGTGAAATATGTCCGGGCGCTGATGCTCGGGCTGCCGGTGGAGTAGCTTGGCGGATCACCGCCCCCCCAGATCCCCCTTGCCGACGCTCGCGCTGGCCATTTCCAGCATCTTGTCGAGGCTTTGTTTCGCCCGCAGCCGCAGGCCTTCCTCGATCTCGATCCGGGGCTTGAGGTCGCGCAGGGTGAGGTAGAGTTTTTCCAGGGTGTTGAGCGCCATGTAGGGGCAGATATTGCAGCTGCACTGGCCGTCGGCGCCGGGAGCGCCGATGAAGGTCTTGCCGGGCAGCGCCTTTTCCATCTGGTGGATGATGTGGGGCTCGGTGGCGACGATCAGCGTGTCGCCGGGGAAGGACTTGGCGAAACCCAGGATCCCACTGGTCGATCCGACATAGTCGGCATGGTCGATGATGCTGGGCGGGCATTCGGGGTGCGCCGCCACCGGTGCGCCCGGGTGCTGCGCCTTGAGCTTCAGAAGCTCGGTTTCGCTGAAGGCCTCGTGGACGATGCACACGCCGGGCCAGAGCAGCATCTCGCGGTTGAACTTGCGGCTGAGGTAGCCGCCAAGGTGCCGGTCGGGGCCGAAGATGATTTTCTGCTCGGGCGGAATCTGGGCGAGGATCGTCTCCGCGCTGGAGGAAGTGACGATCACGTCGGAGAGCGCCTTCACCTCGGTCGAGCAGTTGATGTAGGTCAGCGCGATGTGATCGGGGTGTGCCTCGCGGAAGGCTCTGAATTTTTCGGGCGGGCAGGCATCTTCAAGGCTGCACCCCGCGTTGAGATCGGGCAGCACCACGATCTTTTCGGGCGCGAGGGTCTTGGCGGTTTCGGCCATGAATTTGACCCCGCAGAACACGATCACCTCGGCCTCGGTCGCGGCGGCTTTTTTCGACAGCTCGAGGCTGTCGCCGATGTAGTCCGCCAGGTCCTGGATTTCGGCCGACTGGTAGTAGTGCGCCAGGATTATCGCGTTGCGCTCCTTGCGCAGCCGGTCGATCTCGGCGCGCAGGTCAAGGCCGGAAAGGGTGGCGGGCTGAACGGTCATCGTGGCACCTCGTTTTGCGCAGGCGCCCCAGATGGCCTGTCAGGACCGGCGAATCAAGGCAGGTATGTCTGCATTGGCCGCGCCGCGCCCGGGTGGCCCGCCAGTACCGACTTGGTCAGCTCGATCGCCCAGGGCTGATAGGCCAACAATTCGCCCAGTGCCACCCAGCCGATCCCGGCGGCAAGGCCCACGAACCACGCGGGGTGGACCCGGCCGAGGTGCCGCTTGTCGCGGAGCATTCCGGCAAGAATGAAGACCATGCCGACGGTGTTGGTGATCTCCCATGCCCAGGGAACCAGCAGCGGCGTTGGCAGCAACCGGCCAAAACCTGGGCCCATCAGCGAGGCCATCGCGCCGATCATCAGCCGCCGGTGCCAATCGGTGCGGCGGCGCATCCGCACCGCTGCCATGACCAGACCGGCGAAGGTCAGCAGCCCGATCGGGTTGCTGATCAGGAACTCGTTGGCGTCGAAGAAAAATGGGCCGCCATTGCGGCGCAGCGAAACGAGCATGATCGCCATGCCCAGGCCGACCATTACTGGCACGAGGATCGCAGAGCTCCAGCCCAGGCGGCGGTGCAGGGCCACGTTGCCGCTGGCAACCAGCCAGGTCTGGGTCACGAACAGGCCGATCCAGCTGAAGAACACGGCGGCGTGGACATGGTAGATCGGCGGAACGGCGAAGGTTGAGCGCCCGGCGGCAAGATTGACGGAAAAGCCCGCGACGATGATCGCTGCCATCGTGCAGGCCAGGGTGAAGAAGAACCGCTCCTCGCTGCGCGCGGATGTTGTGGTTTGGGCTGCGGTAGCCATGATGGTCTCTCCCCAAAGGCTGCGACCCGCTGAGCCGGTGATGTAGTGCCTTGCGAGCCGCTCGCAAAGTCACTTGTCGGACGCGATCGCGGGTCCGTCGAGGACCCGGATCAATCCAACCGGGCGGCGGCGCCTTCGGATGGCGCACGCGAAGACCAGATTTCTCCATCGCGGCTCGCGCGCTCCAGCCGCTCAAGATCGAGCAGGTGGGCCAGCACCGATCGCCCTGCCGCGCCGGTCAGCCGCGGATCGAGGCCCTTGTACATCGCCGGCACCATCTCCGCGATGGTCCGTGGTCCCTGTTCGAGCAGCCGCAGGATCTGGCGTTCGCGCTGGCGGCGGTGCCCCAGCATGCCGCGCACCAGCTGGCGGGGCTTGTCGACCGCCGGGCCGTGAGCCGGATAGTAGACCCGGTCCGCCCGGTCGTGGAGCTTCTGCAGGCTCGCCATATAGGCCGCCATGTCGCCATCTGGGGGCGAGACCACGCTGGTCGACCAGGCCATGACATGATCGCCGGTGAACAAGGCGCCGCTTTCGCACAAGGCGAAGCACAGGTGATTGCTGGTGTGCCCTGGGGTGGCGACGGCCTCGAGGGTCCAGCCTTCGCCCGATACGGCCTCGCCATCGGCGAGGATACGGTCTGGGCTATAGGCGGGATCGAAGGCGGCATCGGCGCGTGGGCCGTCGTCGTTGAGCGCAAGCGGCGCGCAGCCCACGATAGGTGCCTTGGTGTGCGCCTTGAGTGCCAATGACGCGGGGCTGTGGTCGCGGTGGGTGTGGGTGCAAAGGATCGCGGATATCCGCGCGCTGCCCGCCGCTGCAATAATTGCCGCGACATGTGTCTCATCCTCCGGACCGGGATCGATCACCGCAATGTCGCTGCCCGCGCCGATCAGATAGGTCTGGGTTCCGGTATAGGTATAGTGCGAGGGATTGGGTGCAAGAACGCGGCGCACCAACGGCTCGCATTGCTCGGCTAGGCCGGTCGGCCAGGGCTTGGGAGGCGCGTCCATCGCTATCGCATATGGCCCCTTGGCGGGCCGCCGCCAAGCCCCGTGCTCAGCGCCTAGGCTGGGCGCCCAGCCGCTCTCGCAGGGCGGCGATCGCGCTGGGCGCGCCCGGATCACGCTCGCGCCAGCCGTTGTCGAGCCGCTTGAGCCGGGCGTGGAATCGCTCGGTGGCCTGGATCAGTTCGCGGGTTTCGGGATCGAGCATGGCAAGGCGGCGCGGTTCGCTTTCGGGATAATCGGCCAGTTTGCCATATCGGCGCAGCTGGAATTCCGAGAGCTCTCCGTTGAAGTAGGCACGGTGATTGAGCAGCCAGGCCACCGCGTGCATCATCCGCGTGGTGGTGCGCAGCGCCTCGCACGACAGCGCGACGCGGGCTTCGTCCTCTTCGCCATCCCTGGCGTTGAGGCGTCCGGACAGCGCAAAGGCCGCGCGCACTTCGTCCGAGAGGACCAGTGCCTCGCAGTAAAGCCCCTCCACGATCCGCGGGTTGATATTTGCAGGCATCGCCATCCGGCTGCGATAGGCACGCCGAGCGCGCGCTGCCAATGGGGGTCGACCACGTTTCGCACACCATTTTGGGACTGTCCCGCCTGGGGACGCTTTTGTCTGGCGCGCCATCGACATTCGCCGAAGGCTTGGCAACACCGGCGCGCTCCCCCGGCCCAACCACCCGTTCAAGGTACTCTGTGGGTGGTTGGGCCGGGGGAGCGCGCCGGTGTTGAGCGGTCGGGCCGAAAACTTGGCCGCGCCGCCGTGAGGCAGACAGAACGCTAGGCGATTATGTCCGGGATCAGATAGTCCTCGATCAGCGCGATCTGGTCCTTGAGCCTCAGTTTGCGCTTCTTGAGGCGCGCGATCTGCAACTGGTCGGTGGCCCCGGCCCCGGTCAGAGCTTCGATCGCGGCGTCAAGGTCACGGTGTTCGATGCGCAGCACTTCCAGTCGCTTGCGCATTTCCTCTTCGTTCACGCGAGGCCTCCAGAGCCGCTTCGTCGCGGCTACAATTGCGTCCGCCGCAAGCAGCAAAACAGGTGCTTCGCAAGATAAGCTTAATATGCTTGGATGACAATCGCGAGTGACCCGCCGGATACCGAGTCGGGAGCCGGTGGGAACCTTGCAGCCCTTGGGGGCTAACAGAAGGAGAATCCCTGATGGAACAATCGCACGTCAGCGCCTTGCAGCTCAAGCATGCCGGTATCGAACGTCAGATCGAACAGGAAATGAGCCGCCCCTTGCCTGACCTCGCGATGATCCAGACGCTCAAGAAGCGAAAGCTCAGGATCAAGGAAGAGCTGTCCCAGCTCTGACACCAATCCGGCATTGCCCGGCCTGCGGGCCGGGCGGCCGGCGCATTCGATTTCATTTCCCGGCCTCGCGCGTTTCCAAGGCCGATGCTTTGGGCTAGGGTATCGGCGCGATGACCATCACCAGCGCCGTCTCGGCCGCACGACAGATATTGACCCGCCTGCACGATGTCATGGCATCGCGCAGCCATGCGCAAGCGAAACTCAACACCGTTGTCGAAGTGATCGCGCAGGGCCTCGATAGCGAGGTCTGCTCGATCTATCTGCTGCGCGAGGGAATGCTCGAACTGTTCGCCACCCAGGGACTGGCGCAAGAGGCGGTGCATGTAACCCGCATGGCGATCGGCGAAGGTCTGGTGGGGACCATTGCCGGCAATATCGAGATGCTCAACCTGGCCGAGGCTGCGGCCCATCCGGACTTCTCCTATCGCCCGGAAACCGGTGAAGAAAAATTCCACTCCTTTGCCGGGGTGCCGATTGTGCGGCGCGAACGCGCGGTGGGTGTGCTGTGCGTCCAGCACATGGACCCGCGCCGCTACGAAGAGGTGGAGATCGAGGCGCTGCAGACCGTGGCGATGGTCCTCTCCGAGCTGATCTCGAACGCGGGCCTCGTCGACGAGGAAGAGGCCGCAGGCCTTTCCCCGATGATGATCGGGCCGCAGCGGCTTTCCGGGCTGACTCTGGTCAAAGGCCTCGCAAGCGGCGCGGCGGTGTTTCACCAGCCGCGCATCACCATCGAACACGTCATGGCCGAGGACCGCGATGCCGAATTGCAGCGCGTCTATCTCGCCTTCGACAAGATGCGCGAGCAGATCGAGAAGATGGCCGCGCAGGCCGAATTCGGCGTTGGCGGCGAGCACGAGGAGGTGCTCGAGACCTACAAGATGTTCGCCTATGACGAAGGCTGGAGTCGGCGGATCATCGAGGCGATCGACAGCGGCCTGACCGCCGAGGCGGCGATCGAACGGGTCCAGCAGCGCACCCGCATGCGGATGCGGCAGATCGACGACCCATTGCTGGCCGACCGGATGCACGATCTTGAGGATCTCTCGAACCGGTTGCTCAGGATCGTGTCGGGCCAGATGGGCACGGCGGCCTCGATGGGGCTCAGGCAGGATTCGATCCTGATCGCGCGCAACCTCGGCCCGGCCGAGCTGCTCGAATACGACAAGCGGCGGCTCAAGGGCGTGATCCTGGAAGAAGGCTCGCTGACCGCGCATGTGGTGATCGTCGCGCGGGCGATGGGGATCCCGGTGCTGGGCCGCGTGCGCTCGCTGCGCGCGGCGGTGCGCGAGGGCGATCTGCTGCTGCTCGATGGCGATCAGGGCAATGCCACCGTGCGGCCGGTGCCCGCCGCGACCGAGGCGTTCGAGGCGCGCTTTGCCAAGAACAAGGAACGTCAGGCCGCCTATGCTGCGCTGCGCGAGGTCGAACCTTTCACCCGTGACGGCACCCGCATCCAGGTGCTGATGAACGCCGGGCTGCGCGATGACATGCCCAATCTGGCGCTGACCGGCGCCGATGGGGTTGGGCTGTTTCGCACCGAATTCCAGTTTCTTGTCTCTGCCACGCTGCCCGCGCGCGAACGGCAAACCCGGCTCTACCGCGATGTGCTGGACAGCGCGGGTGACAAGCCGGTGGTGTTCCGCACGGTCGATATCGGCGGCGACAAGGTGTTGCCTTACCTGCGCCACAACGATGGCGAGGACGAAGAAAACCCGGCAATGGGCTGGCGCGCACTGCGCGTTGCGCTCGAACGCGACGGTCTGCTCAAGGTTCAGGCCCGCGCACTGATCGAGGCGGCGGCCGGGCGGACACTCAACGTGATGTTCCCGATGGTCTCCGAGCCCTGGGAGTTCGATGCCGCCTGCGCGGTTTTCGAGGGTCAGCGCAAATTTCTGAAGGGGCAGAAGAAGCTGCTGCCCGAAGCAATTCGCTATGGCGCGATGCTCGAGGTTCCGGCTCTGGCCGAACAGCTTGATCTGATTGCGCCCAAGCTCTCGTTTCTCTCGATCGGCACCAACGATCTCACCCAGTTTCTGTTCGCCGCCGATCGCGCCAATCCCAAGCTGGCCGAGCGCTATGACTGGCTGAGTCCGGCAATCCTGCGGTTTCTACGGCGGGTCCAGCTTTCGCTCGCCGGGCATCAGGTGGATATCACCGTCTGCGGCGAGATGGGCGGGCGCCGACTTGAAGCGCTGGCGTTGATGGGGATCGGGATCGAGCGGCTTTCGATCACCCCGGCCTCGGTCGGGCCGATCAAGGAACTGGTACGCAAGATCGATCTGCCTGAAATTCGCGAGGCGATGGCGGGCTGGCTTTCCGCGCCGCCGCCCAGTCTACGAGAAGCATTGACCCGGTGGGCGCAGGAGCGCGGCATCGAATGTGACTAGAACGTCTTCGTTCTGTCACGCGAGGAAGGCATCCTGCCGTCCAATGTGGCGGATTTCCTGCGAATCCCGTTGACTCGGCGGGCAAAAAGGGGATGTTTCGCCCGCATTCTCGCCGTCAGAGCAGGATTTTGGGGTCGCAATGAC
Source organism: Novosphingobium sp. (assembly GCA_024236215.1). Taxonomy (GTDB): domain Bacteria; phylum Pseudomonadota; class Alphaproteobacteria; order Sphingomonadales; family Sphingomonadaceae; genus Novosphingobium. Next base: position 691,986 of record JACKKX010000001.1, on the reverse strand, counting down.
TGAGGACCAGGTCGAGGAAGCCGAACTTCCTCTCGAAAGTGTCGGTGCGCGCCTTGCGCGCGCGCGTGAGGCCGCTGGGTTGAGCCGCGCGGCCATTTCCGCGCGGACGCGAATTCCCGAACGGCAATTGGCCGCGATCGAGGCCGGGGATTTCGCCGCGCTGCCGGGGCGGACCTATGCGGTCGGATTCTCGCGAACCTATGCCAGGGCGCTGGGACTCGATGAGAAGGCGATTCTCGATGCGGTACGCGCGGAGCTGGCCGCGAGCGAGCCCGAACGCCATCATCACGTTGCGAACCAGTTTGAACCGGGCGATCCGGCGCGGGTTCCATCTTCGAAGCTGGCATGGCTTTCGGCCTTGACCGCGCTTGTCGTGATCCTGGCTGGCTTTGCCTGGTGGGGTGGTTACTTTTCACCGGGCGGAACCTTGCCATCGATCCTGCCACAGGAAACGCCGGCACCCGTCAATGCCCCCGCGCAGGCCGCTCCCGCCGCCGCGCCGACATCCGGGGCGGTGACCTTCACGGCCGAGCGGGATCGGGTTTGGGTCAAGTTCACCGATGCCACAGGCAATCAGCTGATGCAGAAGGAACTGGTCCAAGGCGAATCCTATACCTTGCCCGAAGGCAGCGAAGGCGTGTTGCTCACCACGGCCCGTCCCGATGCGTTGGCAATCAGTATTGACGGCAAGGCCGTGCCGCATCTGTCCGAAGTACAGACGACGATGCGAAACGTTCCGGTAAGTGCCGCCGCGCTGCTGGCTCGCCCGGCTCCGGGCAGCGCCCCCATCCCAGCGCCAACCGCCACCACGCGGTCGCAGCAGCGCGCCCAGCAACGCTCCGAGCGACGCCAGCCCGCAGTGGCAGCCCCGACCGCAGAACCTGCTGCGGCCGCGCAGGAACCGGTCCGACTGCCATCCCCGGTTGCCACCTGAGCTGGGAATAAGCCCGGCGCGATGCTCGACAGGGGGGCTGCGCAAGGGTTAGGAAATCTCCGCCCGGTTCACCTCCGGTTCGACCGGGCAGGGCGACAAGAGGCGCAAGGAATCAACGGAACTTCAAGGTATGAACAGACTTTCCCGGGCCGCACGGCCGATTCTGCTCACGCTGGCCATCGCAATTGCCGCTCCCGCATCGGCTCAGTCCGTGGTCGACAAGGTTGTCGATGCCCGTCTGCGCAAGCTTGAGGCAGAGGTTACCGCGCTTCAGCGCCAGGTCTTCCCGGGCGGGGATGGCAAGTATTTCCCGCCGCAGACCCAGCCGGCTGCCACACCAACAACGCAAGCCGGTACGCCTGCAACCAGCGCGCTGACCGACGTTCTGACGCGGATGGATTCGCTTGAAGGGCAGGTCCAGAAACTGACCGCCCAGCAAGAGGAAACCTCCAACCGGATCGCCAAGCTGGAAGCGCGGATTGTTTCGCTTGAGGCGGCCGCCAGCGCCGTACCGAGCGGGACCCCTGCCGATCCGGCGCCGACCACTGTCGCTGCGGCAACTCCAGCATCACCTGCGGTGCAAACGCCCTCTGCGGCTCCGCCTGCCGCAGTCCAGAAACCCGCCGCCAGCGGCCCGACCGCCGCACGCCTGGCTGCCGTTCAGAAGATCGAAAAGCCGCAGACCAGCGATCCGGGCGAGGATGAATACAACTATGGCTTCCGCCTGTGGGACGCCAAGTTCTACCCCGAGGCCGAGCAGCAGCTGAAGCTCTACCTCCAGAAATATCCCAAGCACCTGCGCACCAGTTATGCCCGCAATCTGCTGGGCCGTGCCTATCTCGACGAGGGCAATTACGACGAGGCCGGGACCTGGTTCTACCAGAACTACACCACCGACAAGAACGGTGCCCGCGCGCCCGACAGTCTGCTGTTCCTGGCCGACGCGATGATCCGCAAAAAGGACAACAACCGCGCCTGCATCGCGCTGGCCCGCTTCGCCGATGACTATGCCCCGCTTGCCCAGGGCCGTCTGCGCAGCCAGTACGAAGGGCTGCTCGGCAAGGTGAAGTGCAATTGACAGGCTGCCCGCGCCCGAACTGATCGCGCGCTTTTCCGCCGACCTTGCTGCACTGTGGCCGGGCGAGGGGCGGCTAGGCCTGGCGGTTTCGGGCGGACCGGACAGCTTGGCTCTACTGCTGCTGGCCCATGCCGCGATGCCAGAGCGGATCGCGGCGGCGACGGTCGATCATGGCCTTCGCGCCGAAGCGCCCAGCGAAGCGGCGATGGTTGCCCGTCTCTGCGGTGAGCTGGGTGTGCCCCATGCGACGCTGCGCGTGACGGTGGGTGAAGGCAACGTGCAGTCCAATGCCCGCGCCGCGCGCTACGCGGCGCTTGCGGATTGGATGGAGCGTGATGGTCTTGGCGCGCTGGCCACGGCTCACCATGCCGACGATCAGGCCGAAACACTGCTGATGCGCCTCAACCGGGGCAGCGGAGTGGCCGGGCTTGCCGGGGTGCGCGCGCGTGGCTCTGTGCCGGGCACGCGGCTGGCATTGCTGCGTCCGCTGCTGGGTTGGCGGCGTGAGGATCTGGCCCGGATCGTCAGCGATGCGGGGATTGCGGCGGCGCAGGACCCGTCCAACAGCGACGACCGGTTTGACCGGGCACGGCTGCGCAAGGAACTGGCAAGTGCCGACTGGCTTGACGGCGCGGCCATTGCGCAAAGCGCGGCCAACCTCGCCGATGCCGACGCCGCGCTCGAATGGGCAGCGGCGCGCGAATGGGCCGAGCGGGTCGAGAAGGCACCGATGGGACTGACCTACCGTCCGCAGGCGCCGCGCGCGGTCGCGCTCAGGGTGGTGGCGCGGATTGTGCACGAACTGGATGGCGCGGAGCCGCGCGGCTCGGCGACGGCGCGGGTGTTCGATGCGCTGGTGGCGCGTCAGCCCGCCTCGATCGGCAGTCTGATTGCGCGCGCGATGCCCGAAGGCTGGTGCTTCACCAAGGCGCCCGTACGGCGCGGCTAGCGCGCCTGCATTCCCTTCTGCCGCATCCGCCACAGCAACTGGTCGAAGCGGTCCTGCCCGAAGAAGGGCTCGTCATCGTAGACCATCAGCGGCACGCCATAGTGCCCCCCGGTGCGCTGGTCGGCCTCGTTCCGAAGCAGCGCTTCGTCCAGCCTGTCTTCCTCGGCCAGGATCGCGGCATCCATCTCGGCCAGATCGCAGCCCGCGCGCGCCGCCGCCTCGGCCAGATGCTCGCCCTCGTGCCACATGTCGATCTCGCCCGACCAGATCGTGTGGCTGATTTCCTTGAGGAATGGCAGCCCCTTGCCGCGCTCGGCGGCAAGCTGGCCGAGGCGGCAGAGGCGGTGGATATAGGGCTGATCCTTGGGATAAGTCCGCGTCGCCATGTCCATTACCACCGGATCGGGCCGCGCCCAGCGGAATGGCATGCCGACAAATTCCGCGCTGCGGTGGCAATCGCGCATGAAATAGCTGAACCACAGCGGATCGGAATTGGCGAAGAATTCGGGCTGGCGCACCGCGATCGGGGTAACGACCTTGACCTGCACCCGCGCATCCCAGTCCCTCTCAAGCTCTATCAGGCGCGGGGTGACCAGATAGGAATAGGGCGAACGGAATGACCAGTAGAGATCGACGCTGTGGGTCACGGCTTGCTCCTTGCCACGGGCTGTGCATCGCGTCATTAATCGCTCGATTAAAGGGAGAGTCAAATGCGGATCGATTCATCCACTGCCGCCGTGGTTACCGGCGGCGCTTCCGGCCTGGGCCAGGCCACCGCCGAGGCGCTGGCCGCCGCCGGGGTCAAGGTGGCGATATTCGACGTCAACACGGACAAGGGCGAGGCGGTTGCGAGCGCAATCGGCGGCCTGTTCTGCAAGGTCGATATCACCAGCGAGGAATCGGTGGTGGCAGGCTTTGCCAAGGCGCGCGCAGCCCACGGGCAGGAACGGATCTGCGTCCACTGCGCGATGACCAGCCGCCGCGGCAAGACGCTGGCCTGGGACAAGGAAGCCGGCCAGCTGCGGCGCCTTTCGACCGAGGACTATGTCTACGGCGTACAGGGCATTCTGGTCGCGAGTTACCGAATTGCTTCACTCTCCGCCGAAGGTATGGCGAGCCTTGAGCCGCTGGAGGATGGCGAGCGCGGCTGCATCACGCTGACCGCCTCGGTCGCGGCGCAGGACGGGCAGATCGGTCAGGTGATCTATGGTTCGGCCAAGGCCGGGGTCAACGGGCTGGTGCTGCCGATGGCGCGCGACCTGTCCGATGTCGGGATCCGGGTCAATTCGATCATGCCCGGCATTTTCGCCACCCCACTGATGCTGGGGGCAAGGCCTCAGGTGCTCGAAAGCCTCGCCGCCTCGGTGCCGTTCCCCAAGCGGTTGGGCAAGCCAGAGGAGTTTGCCAGCCTGGCGCTCGAGCTGGCGCGCAATTCCTATTTCAACGGCCAGTGCATCCGCCTTGACGGCGCGATCCGCATGGCCCCGCGCTAGGGAGATCGCGCATGGCTTCACCTTTTCGTGATGGCATTCTCGAAGGCAAGGTGGCCTTCGTTGCTGGGGGTACCAGCGGGATCAACCTGGGGATCGCGACGCGTTTTGCAGAGCTCGGCGCTCGGGTGGCGGTGCTGGGGCGCAATCCCGAAAAAGCGGCAAGTGCCGCCGCCGGGATCGGGCGGGGCGCGATCGGCCTTACTGCCGATGTGCGCGATTATGGCGCGATCCGCGCGGCGATGGAAGAGGTGCGCAGCCGCCTTGGGCCAATGGACATCGTCGTTTCCGGCGCGGCGGGCAATTTCCTTGCCCCGGTTTTGGGGATGAGCGCCAATGCCTTTCGCACGGTGGTCGATATCGATCTCAACGGCACCTTTAACGTGTTCAGGGGCTGTCACGATCTGCTGAACCTCCCCGGCGCCTCGCTGATCGCGATCACTGCCGGGCAGGCGGTCAACGCCCTGCAGCTTCAGGCCCATGCCTGCGCGGCCAAGGCCGGGATCAACCAGCTGGTGCGGGTACTCGCGCTTGAATGGGGCCCCGATGTGCGGGTCAACGGCATTTCGCCCGGACCGATCGCGGGGACCGAGGGCATGGCCCGGCTCGCGCCCGATCCGCAGACCCGGCAGAAGCATTTTGACCGCATCGCGATGAAGCGCTGGGGCGAGATCGGCGAGGTGGCCGAGTGCGCAGTGTTCCTCTGCTCGGACGCGGCGCGCTACGTAACAGGCACGATCATCGATTGCGATGGTGGCAGCCAAGTAGGCGATGCCACGCAGCGTTCGATTGAAAAGGGCCTGTCCTAACCCTCAACCAGCGAGTCGCCCTTGCCGACCATCTTGCCCCTGGTGATGTAGACCTTGGTCCCCACCGGGGCGAGCGCGAACAGTTTGGCCGCGAAAGGATCGGGCACACCGATGCAGCCGTGGCTGGCATAGCCCTTTTCCACCTTGGTCCCGTGGATCGCCACGCCATCGACGGTCAGGTTCATGGTGAAGGGCATCGGTGCGCGATCATAGGTGCTCGAATAATGGTCCTTGTCTTTCCACTTCACCGGGAACACCCCCAGCGGTGTGGGTTTTTCGCTGGTTCCCAGCAGGACCGCCGTCGCGCCGATTTCGTAGCCGCCCTGGAACACCGATAGCACCCGGGCATCGAGATCGACCGTTACGACCAGCGGACCGGCGGGCACACCCTTCGCGTCCCAGTGCCACTCGCCATAGCGGATCGGGCCGGTGATCGGCAGGATCCGCTTGATGACGAAGCGCTCGTCGCGCGGGGTGGGGGCGGGCACCGGGCTGGCCGGTGTTTTCGCGTCAACGGCGAAATCCTTGTCGGCAACCGGCGCGGCAGCTGCGGGGGCGGAAAGCGCGGAAGGCGACTTGTCTTTCGAGAGCAGCAGCGCCCCGCCAGCCGCGACCAGCGCGAGAAACGTGCCGAGCAACAGGACGGGTGGATTGGGTTTCATCGCGACCGAGCTCCTCACAAAACGGCCTTTGCCGCGGGTCTGGCGAAAATCGCCGGTCCCATCCAGCCAGCTGTGGCCGCCGTTCCGCTGCGGGACTTGCTAGCGCGCAAAGGTTAACGTGCGGGAACCAATGCCATTTCTTCGAACAGATCGGCGTAGTGGCTAACCATGGTTTCGATCGCGAAACGCCGCACCCGCTTGAGCCCTGCGGTGCGCATCCGCGCGCGGCGTTCGGGATCGGCAATCAGCTGTGCCATCGCCGCCGACAGCGCGATCTCATCGTCGACGGGCACCAGTTCGCCGCTGACGCCCGGTTCGATCACGTCGCGCGGGCCGAAGCTGCAATCGCTCAGCAGCAGCGGCGCGCCGCAAGCCAGCGCTTCGGCGGCGACGGTCGGGAATCCTTCCCAGCGGCTGGGCAGCACGAACAGATCCGCGCGCGCCATCCAGGCATAGGGATTGGCGACAAAGCCGATGAAGCGGACATATTCGCCCACCCCCAGTTGCGCGGCGAGCCGGTGCAGCTGGTTGAGGCGGCTGCCCTTGCCCAGGATCACCAGTGCATGGGTGCGCCAGATCCCGCTCGCCGCGAACGAGCGAATCAGCACCTCGTGGGCCTTCTGGTATTCGAGCCGCCCGGCGCACAGCACATAGGGCCGGTTGGGGGCGCCGGGGATCGGCTCGTCCCTGGCGGCAGCGATGGCAGCAAGATCGATCGGATTGTTGATCATCCGCATCTTTGCAGGATCGAGCCCAAGATCGCCCACCAATCCTTCCGCCATGTCGGTCGAATTGGCCAGCACCGCGTCGGCCCGGGCATAGGCCTTGCGGGTCAAACCAAGCGAGACCCGCTTGATAAAGGGGTTGGGGGCCTCTTCCTCGACCACTGCCAGCACATTGTTGCCCTCGCGCGCGACCCAGCGCGGGCGCTCTTTGCCCATTCCCATTAGCGCCAACCAGGCGAGCAGGTTGGTGCCCTTGAGAAAGCTCATTGCCACGTCCGGCCGAGTTTCGCGCACCATCCGGCGGAAGGCGAGCGGCGCGCGCGCCGCGCTGCCGATCAGCTTGCCGGGAGCATATTGCGCGCTGTTGGGGCCGTCGTAGTTGAAATGGGCCTCGCCATCTGGCGCGACCATCACCCGGTCCAGATCCTCGATATGCTCAAGATAGGGTCCCGCCTTGCGCAGCAATCCCATCCGCACGTCGAAACGCTTGGAATCGAGCTGGTTGAGCAGGTGCACGGCCACACGCTCCGCCCCGCCGCCGTGAAGCGACGAGAGCATCAGCAGCACCTTGACCGGGCGCGCCGGAGAGGTGATTCCGTGCATTAACCAAACCTCCTTGCGCCCTGGAGAGCGCCTTGCCATTGCCAATCAGGGCTGGCAAGTGCCCCGGCAAATGACCGCCGATACCTTGCCTGAATATGAACTGTTGATCGGGGCCGAGGCCTTTTGGTGCCGCGCGGCGCAGGACATCGCCGCCGCACGGCGCAGGGTTCTGGTTCAGGCGATGACCTTTGAAGGCGATGCGGCGGGATCGCGGGTGGCGGCTGCAATCGCCGGATCGAGCGCCGCCGACCGGCGGGTGCTGATCGACGACTACACACGCCATGTCATCAATGACACGTTCGTGGCGCTGTCACGCGACGCGGCACTGCACGATGAAGCTCGCGCGACCTGGCGGATGTTCGACGATCTGGCGGCCAGCGGCGCGGGTCTACGGTTGACCAACCCGGTCGGGCGCAACCCGCTGCGCTATGCGACGCGCAACCACAAGAAGCTGCTGGTGATGGACGATGCAGTGTGGCTGGGCGGGATCAACTTTTCCGACCACAACTTCGCCTGGCACGACATGATGGTGCGGATCGCGCATCCGGGGCTCGCCGATTGGGCTGCGAACGAATTTGAGCGCGACTGGACAGGAAATGTCGCATCCAGCGCGGCAACGATTGCTGGCGTGGAACTGCTCAGCCTTGACGGCAGCGCGAACGAGGCGGAGTTCGCTCCGCTGCTCGACCTGTTCGCCAGCGCGCGCCAGTCGATCGAGGTATTCAGCGCCTACCCGACCTTCCCTTTCGTCGATGCGATGGCTCAGGCGGCGCGGCGCGGGGTGTCGGTGCGGCTCTATACCCCGCGTCCCAACAACAAGCCGGTGATCCGCGACTATCTCCTTGGGATCGCGGCCGGTTCGGGGCTTGAGATCCGGCTGGTCGAACAGATGACCCATATCAAGGCCGCGCTGATCGACGGCGAGGCGCTGGTGGTGGGATCGTCGAACTTCGATTTTGTCAGCTTCCGCGCCAATGCCGAATATGTCGCTACGATCCGCGATCCGGCGCTGATTGCCGACTTCACGACGCGGCTGCTGGTGCCGATGCGCGCCGCCTCGACCCTGCCGGGACCGCAGGACCATTCGCGCTGGCGGGCATGGAAGGCCCGCGCTGGTCTGCGCGCGGCCGATCTGGTGGTTTCGTGGCTCGATCACGGGCCGCGTATTTCCGAATGGCGCTGATTTCGCTTCACCTTGGATAGGTGCCGTGGCTAGTGTTTGGCGCAAAGGAGATTTCCATGCGTCGCACCTCGCTTACCCTTGCCCTGATCCTCGCCGCTAGCCTCGCCCAGCCCGCCACTGCGGCCAAGTCCGCCAAGGCCAAACCGCATCCCGAGGCCGAGGCGCAGGCGCTCGATCTGGCCAAGCGCTTCATCGCGATCCGCTCGGTAAGCGGCGAAGGCAACAAGACCGCCGAAGCACTTGGGGTGGCGCGCGATGCGCTCAAGGCCGGGGGGTGGAGCGACGGCGATATCGAGATCGTCCCGGTTGACGATACCGCCTATTTGATCGCCACCTGGCAGGGCAACGATCCTTCGCTGAAACCCTTGGTGGTTTCGGGTCACATGGACGTGGTGGAGGCCAAGCCCGTGGACTGGACCCGCGATCCCTTCACTCCGGTGGTTGAGGACGGGATTCTCTATGGCCGCGGGGCCAGCGACATGAAGTTCGATGCCGCGCTCGCCACCGCTTCGCTGATCGAGCTGCGCCGCTCGGGCTTCAAGCCGCGCCGGACCATCGTGATCCAGTTCTCGGGCGATGAGGAAACCACGATGAAGACCGGGGCGATCATCGCCGAGCGGCTCAAGGGCGCAGAGCTGGTGATCAATATCGACGGCGGAGGCGGCACGCTGGACGAGGCGAGCGGAAAGCCGCTTTACTGGACCTGGCAGGGCGCGGAAAAGACCTATGCCGATTTCCAGATCGAGGTCACTAACCCGGGCGGGCACAGCTCCGCCCCGCGTCCCGAGAACGCCATCGTCCAGCTTTCGACCGCGCTGGAGCGGATCGGCGCCTATCATTTCAAGCCCGAACTCAGCCCGCTGACCAAGGCCTATTTTGAAACCGCCGCCGGGTTTGAAAGCGATTCCGCGCTGGCGGGCGCAATGCGAGCCTTTGCCGCCAATCCGGCGGATGAAGCTGCGGTTGCCACCTTGCGGGCCAATCCGTCCTATGTCGGCAAGATCGGCACCACCTGCGTTCCGACCATGCTGAGCGGCGGCCACGCGCTCAACGCGCTGCCCCAGCGCGCCACCGCCAATATCAATTGCCGGATCTTCCCCGGCCACAAGCCCGCCGACATCATGGCCGAGCTGGCGCGGGTGGCCAATGTGCCGCAGGCCCGGTTCAGCGATGTCACCGAAGGCTCGATCGCGACCGATGCCTCGCCGATGCGGGCCGACCTGATGGCGGCGATCAACAAGGCGATGGGGGTTGCCTATCCAGGAGTGCCGGTGTTCCCCTCGCAGGCCTCGGGCGCTTCGGATTCGATGTGGTACCGCGCGGTGGGCGTGCCCAGCTATGGCGCAAGCCCGACCTTCAGCAAGGATTCGGAAGATTTCAGCCACGGTCTCAATGAGCGGGTGCGCCTGTCCAACATCGCGCCGGGGGTCAACTATTATCTGGTGCTGCTGGGCGAGCTAGCCAAGTAGTGCATCGAGCGCGGCGCGGGCCATCGCGCTCGCCTCGGCGGGGCTGAACGCTTCGGGCGAAAGGCACAGCTCCAGCCACAGCCCGTCGACCAGTGCGGTGATCGCGATGGCCGCGCGGCGTAGGCGCGGCCCGGGCAGGCCGCACTGTTCAAGCAAGACTTCGAGCCGCGCGCGCGAGGCGGCATATTGGCGGGCGTGCTGCGCGGCGATGTCTTCTCGGCTGCGCACCAGGCTCCAGAACGCAATCCAGGTGGCGAGCAGCTCGCCGCTCGCCACAGGGGGAGCAAAGCTGGCAGTAACGAAGGCCTCGAGCCGGGCGCGGGGAGCGGCACCGGCGGCGGCAACCGCTACGTCCAGAGCTTCGCTGACCTGGGCCTCGACATGGGCATAGGTGGCCGAAACCAGCGCGTCGATCCCGCCGAAATAGTGCCCGACCAGGCCTGGCGAGACCCCGCCTTCGAGCGCGATCGCGCGTACGCTGGCTCCCGATGCGCCTTCGCGCGCCAGCACGCGGGCGCAGGCCGCGATCAGGCTGAGGCGGCGGGTATCGGGCTCGGCCCGGCGAAAGGCGGGTTGTGCTTTCACTTGCCGCATCCTGCCACTTGTTATACGAATGTTCAACAAGCGAAGTGGAGATTCGGGAAGACCATGCCCATGCTCGATCAGGCTCTTGCCGAAATCACCAGCGATCGGGCCGATCCCGACGCCGATTTCAGTCTGCCGGGCTGGATCTACACCGACCGCGAATTCTTCGATCTGGAGATGGAGCGGATCATCCGCCCCAGCTGGCAGATCGTCTGCCATGTGAATGAAATCGCGAACCCCGGTGACTATCAGACGATCGACTATCTGGGCGAGAGCGTGGTGGTGATCCGGGGAGAGGACCGCCAGGTGCGCGCCTTCACCAATGTCTGCCGCCACCGCGCGATGCGGCTGGTTGAGGGGCCTTCGGGCTGCGCGCGCAAGCTGGTCTGCCCCTATCACGCCTGGACTTTCGAGAGCGACGGGCGGCTTTCGGGCGTGCCGATGAAGAGCGAGTATCCCGCGCTCAGGCTTGAGGAAAACGGGCTTGTCCCTGTGGCGCATGAGGTTTGGCACGGCTTCGTCTTCGTCAATCTTGCCCCGGCTGGATTCCCCTCGGTGGCCCAGATGATGGCCCCGTTCGAAGACGAGGTTGCGCAATATCGCTTCGAGGACATGCAGCGCATGGCCCCGGTCCGCACCCGCCCGCGCAGCGTCAACTGGAAGAACGTGGGCGACAACTATTCGGACAATCTCCACATCCCGGTCAGCCACGATGGGCTTACCCGGCTGTTCGGGCGGACCTACCGGATCGAGCCGTTCGGCTGGGCCGATCGGCTCCACGGCACCGTGGTTGAGGACGAGCGGCAGAACTTCTGGGAAAAGGTCTATCGTCGGCATATGCCCAGGGTGGAGCACCTGAGCGACGAGGCCCACAAGCTGTGGCTCTATTACAAGCTTTGGCCCAACATGGCCTTTGACATCTATGCCGACCAGATCGACTTCATGCAGTGGCTCCCGGTCAGTCCGACCGAATGCCTCCTGCGCGAAGTGGCTTATGCCTTGCCCGATCCACGCCGCGAGATGAAGCTGGTGCGCTATGCCAACTGGCGCATCAACCGGGTGGTCAATGCCGAGGATACCTGGCTCATCACCCGCGTGCAGCAGGGCATGGCCAGCAAGAGCTACGGCAGCGGCCCGATCGCCAGCAGCGAGACTTGCCTCAGGAGCTTCTCACGCAAGATCCGGGCCTTGATCCCCGAGGCCCGCCAACCCTTTGCGCCCGCACAGGGCTGGAGCAAGAAATGACCAAGACCTATGATGCGCTGATTATCGGCGGCGGGCACAACGGCCTCGTATGCGCGTTTTACCTTGCCAAGGCCGGGATGCGGGTGCGCGTTCTGGAACGCCGCCACGTGGTCGGCGGGGCAGCGGTGACCGAGGAGTTCCATCCCGGCTTCCGCAATTCCACCGCCAGCTATACCGTCAGCCTGCTGCGCCCCAAAGTGATCGCCGACATGCGGCTTGCCGACTATGGTTACCGCGTGATCGAGCGCACGATCAGCAACTTCTTTCCCTTTGCCGATACCTACCTCAAGCTGGGCGGCGCGCCGGGCCGCACCGAGGCCGAATTCGCGCGCTTCTCCAAGAAGGATGCCGAAGCCTACCCGCTTTACGATGCCGCGCTGGAAAAGGTTGCGCAGGTGCTGCGCGATCTGGCCTTGCAGGTTCCGCCCAATGTCGGCGGGGGGCTTTCGGCGCTGGTCGCGGCAGCGCGGCAGGGCTGGCCGATGGCGCAGATGGACCTTTCCACCCAGCGCGATCTGCTCGATATCTTCACCAAATCGGCCCGCGATTTCCTCGACGGCTGGTTTGAGGACGATCACGTCAAGAGTGCATTCGCCTTCGACGCGGTGGTCGGCAACTATGCCGGGGTCTCCACGCCCGGTTCGGCCTACGTCCTGCTTCATCACGTGTTCGGCGAGGTCAACGGCAAGCTGGGCGCCTGGGGCCATTCGGTTGGCGGCATGGGCGCGATCACCCAGGCGATGGCCCGCGCCTGCGAGGACGCCGGGGTCGAAATCAGCCTGGAAAGCCCGGTTTCCAGGGTGCTGGTCGATGGAGGCAAGGCGAGGGGGGTGAAGTTGGAGAGTGGCGAGGAATTGGCCGCTCCGATCGTCGCGGCCAATGTCGGTCCGGCGCTGCTTTACCGGCAGATGGTCGATTCCACCGATCTCGACGCCGATTTCAACCGCCGGATGAAGAGCTACAAGACCGGCTCGGGCACCTTCCGGATGAACGTGGCGCTTTCGGAACTGCCGGATTTCACCGTGCTGCCCGGCAAGGCACAGGCCGAGCACCACACCGCCGGGATCATCATCGCGCCGGGCATGGATTACATGGACCAGGCCTTCATCGATGCCCAGCAGCACGGCTGGTCGAAAAAGCCGATCGTCGAGATCAAGATTCCCTCGACCGTCGATGACAGCCTTGCTCCCGGCGGCTGCCATGTCGCCAGCCTGTTCTGCCAGCAGTTCGATCCGACCCTCGACTGGGACCAGCACCGCGAGGAAGTGGCCGATCTCATCATCGACACGGTCACCGACCACGCTCCCAACTTCAAGAACGCGGTGATCGCCCGGCAGATCCATTCGCCGCTCGATCTTGAGCACAAGTTCGGCCTGATCGGAGGAGACATCTTCCACGGGACGATGGGGATCGACCAGCTGTGGGCGGCGCGGCCCGTGCTGGGGCATGGCGATTACCGTTCGCCGATCAAGGGGCTCTACATGTGCGGTTCGGGCACCCATCCCGGCGGCGGGGTTACCGGCGCGCCGGGGCACAACGCGGCCCATGTCATCCTGGGCGATCGACCGCTGATCCGGAAGATCCTGCGCTCCTGACCGAAAGGTAGACCGGCAGCCCCGCCAGGATCAGCACCGCGCCATAGAGCATCGCCTCGCCCCCCAGGCCCCATTCGGCCCAGAGGGTAAAGCCCGCCGCGATCAGTGCGGCGACGGCCACCGGCTGATCTCCGGCCAGCAGCCGCCAGGCCGAAAGCGCGCTCATCAGATAGGTGAGCAGCCCTGCGGCGAGGCTGACCGAGGCAACGAAGGTGAACAGGTCGGCCATGCCCTTCTGGTAGTTGAGCAGGGTGACAACCGAAAGCAGCCCGCTGGAAACCAGATGCGAGCGAACCGGCGTGCCGTGGCGGCCCTCTTTTGCGAACCAGCGTGGAAATACCCCGCCGCGCGCCATCGCCCATGGCATTTCGGCCTGCACCAGCACCCAGCCATTGAGCGTGCCGAAAGCGCTGATCGCCGCCACCAGCGCGACCACCCCCGCGACATTGCCGCCCAGGCTCTGGCCGAGAAAATCGGCCACCGGTGCGGGCGAGGCATTGGCCTGACCGATCGGCATGAAAAGCGCAAAGGCGGCAGAGATGCCGAAATAGATCAGGCCCGTCAGCACCACGCCCCACATCGTGGCGCGCGGCACGTTGCGTTCGGGCCGGTCAACCTTGTCGGCGGGGACCGTTCCCGCTTCAAGCCCCAGGAAACCCCAGAAGGTCAGCCCGACCGCAGCTGACACCGCCGGGGTTGAGATCGCTACCCCCGGATCGGGAGCGCGCGGTGCGCCGCTGACCCACATCCACAAAGCCAGCCCGATCAGCACGGCCAGCGGCAAGAGCTTGATCACCACCGTTGCTTCCTGAAGTCGCCCGGCGGCCTCGACGCCGCGGATGTTCACCAGAGTGACGATCCACACCAGCGTAACCGCCAGCAGGGCAGGCAATCCCTGCGTGGCCCCGATTTGCGGCACCACCAGACTGAGCGCGCTGACCGAAGCCACGGCAACCGCCGCGTTCCCCGCCCAGCTCATCACCCAGTAGGACCAGGCGGTGGCAAACCCGGCGAGCGGACCAAAGGCCGTGCGGGCATAGGCATAGGGTCCGCCCGCTTCCGGCACTTTCGCGCCAAGCCGTGCAAAGACCAGCGCCAGCGACAGCGCGCCGACGATCGAGACCAGCCAGCCGATCAGCTGGTTGTAGCCCAGCGGGGCAAGGGTGGCGGGCAGCAGGTAGATCCCCGAACCCACCATGTTGCCGACCACCAGAGCCAGCAGAGCCCAAAATCCAAGGCCGTGCTTCGTTTGGTACACCATGCGCGATCCCCCCGCTGTCGCTTTGCTGCAACCTACCGCTTGATTGCGGCGCGTCACCATGTTTCTTGGGGGCTGCATGGCTACGCTTACCACCCAGTCCTGGCTCGCCCGCGCCGGTCGCTATCATCCCCGCCTGGTCGCGGCGGCGATGGCGATGAATGCCAACGATCTGCCGTATGCCGAGCCGCTGCTGCGCCAGCACCTCAAGGAGGACCCGCTCGACGTTGCGGCGATCCGCATGTTTGCCGAGCTGGCCGGTCGGATCGGGCGCTACCGCGATGCCGAAAACCTCTTGCGCCGCGCGCTTGAGCTTTCACCGGCCTTCACCGCCGCGCGCGCCAATCTGGCGCTGGTGCTCTACCGGCTCAACCGTCCCGAGGAAGCGATCGAAGAGCTTGATCGGGTGATCGCGGAAGAGCCGGACAATCCTGGCCATGCCAACCTTCACGCCGCAACGCTGGGCCGAATCGGCGAGTTCGACGAAGCGCTCAGGCTCTATGCGCAGGTGCTCGAAAGTGCGCCCAATCAACCGCGGATCTGGATGAGCTATGGCCACATGCTCAAGACCGTAGGCCGCAGTTCGGAAGGGATCGCGGCCTACCGCCGGGCGATTGCCCTGATGCCAACTCTGGGCGAGGCATGGTGGAGCCTCGCAAATCTCAAGACCGTGCGGTTTTCCGATGAGGATATCGCAGCGATGCAAACCGCGCTGGCGAGCGGCGACATTGCCGAGGAAGACCGCTTTCACCTCGATTTCGCCTTGGGCAAGGCGCTGGAGGATCGCGGCGAGGCAGACCTGTCGTTTGCGCATTACGTCCGGGCGAACGCGCTGCGCCGCACCCGGCTCGATTACGACCCGGATGAGACCACCCGCATGGTCGATCGCCTGATCGAAGTGGCGACGCCGGAGTTCTTCGCATCGCATGCGGGGCAGGGCTGCGATGCGCCCGATCCGATCTTCGTGCTGGGCATGCCGCGCGCGGGATCGACGCTGGTCGAACAGATCCTTTCCAGCCACAGCCTGATCGAAGGAACCAGCGAACTGCCCGACATGCCCGCCGTGGCCCGGCGCGAGCCGCGCTATCCGCTTTCGCTGGCCGGGATGAGCGCCAACCAGCTGCGCGACGCCGGCGAGGATTACATGCGCCGCACCCGCATCCAGCGCAAAACCGAGCGTCCGTTCTTCATCGACAAGCTGCCCAACAACTGGGTCCACATCGTGCTGATCCTGGCGGCGCTGCCGAATGCAAGGATCGTCGATCCGCGCCGTCACCCGCTGGGGTGCTGCTTTTCCAACTTCAAGCAGCACTTCGCGCGCGGCCAGGCTTTCAGCTTCGCTCTTGAGGACATGGGGCGGTATTACCGCGACTATGTGCGGCTGATGGCCCACATCGACCGGGTCCAGCCGGGCCGGGCGCACCGGGTGTTCTACGAAAACATGGTCGAGGATACAGGAATGAAGATACACGCTTTAATAATTGATATTACGTCATAATTGCAGACTTCGATTTTCGATCTACCAACGCTTCTACCAAAAATGCGACTCGCTGTGGATAACCCCGAACGGCGTTTCGTCCAGTACGAGCGGTGCCAATCGTTGCCCGGCTTGATGCGTTCTATAAGGGGGATATGCCTGCGGAACAGTTATTCGAGCGGATGCAGATGGCGCTCGTCACTCTTGCCGTCGGAGTTCTGCCCGAATCTTGACGGTGCATCGCACTGGCTGCTGCGAGGTTGCAGCGGTCTTCCGGCAAGCGTCAATGACGTCACGGTTGTCGCGCTGGATGTCAGCGGCCTGCACCAGTGCATTCCATGCCTCGGTGCTGTCGCTCTGCATCAGCCGCGCGCCTGCATCCCAGCGCGAGGGTGCGCCCACGATCCGCGCCGCCATACGCTCTGGCCAGTGCCAGCTTTCGGGCATGGCACGGGCAATGGTGCCGGGAAGGAAGGACCATAGCAGGATACCGGCCAGCAATGCTCCGCCTGCCACCTGGTAGAGCCGCTGCCGCTGCTCGGCGGCGGTGCGCGCATGGGCCGTGACGCTGCGCATCTCCTGAGCGGCGTGGCTCAAGTCGCTCCGGGCCTGAGTGATCCTGTCCTGATCGCTGCGCCGCGCTGCCTCGGCTGCGGCGGCAATCCGATTGCCGATGCTGTCAGGGGTCATCTGCATCGCGGGATGACCAGCCATGCCCTTCAGACTCTCGCTGATCGCGCCCATCCGCTTGGTCATGTCGGTGAGGGTCGGGCCATAGTCGGGAATGACAATGTCGGCGCGCTCGGCTGAGAGGTGCTCGACCGCCCGACGCATCAGCGCCAGCTCCCCTTGAAGGCGGGCGAACGCCTCGGCGGCAGGATCGCCTCCGACCTCTTGGGCTGGCGGGTCGGGATCGGGTTCCGACTCAAGGTCCAGTGGCAGTTCCACCTCATCCGTATCGGTATCCATTGTGTTTCTCCTACAGGCCCATGCCGATTGACCGGCTCCGCTCCATCGAGATGGAGGCGGCAAGGTCGCGGGCCAGATCGCGACCGAGTTCTGTCTTGATGCCAAGCTCGCGGGTGCGACCCCGCAGCAGGGACTCAACCTGCGCGTCGCGCTCCAGGCCCTTGGCCATGTCCGCCATGCGGCCCGTAAGCCTCTGAGCGCCCTTGGTGTCGCCATCGCGCTGCATGGCCTGTCGTGCTTGCCCCATCCGCTGCCAGTCGCTGACAAAGCGGTCTGCACGCTGCGCGGGATCAACGCGGATTTCGGCTTCGAGCTGCATGGCGCGGATCGCGCCCTGGCTGCGACCATCGGCGGCCTC
Organism: Novosphingobium sp.; assembly: GCA_024236215.1. GTDB lineage: Bacteria > Pseudomonadota > Alphaproteobacteria > Sphingomonadales > Sphingomonadaceae > Novosphingobium. The sequence continues at coordinate 674,597 of JACKKX010000001.1, read as the reverse complement.
GCGGGCCAGCGAGGGCTGGCGCTGCAAGGCGCTGGCGAGGTCGGCTGCGCCATGGGGCCGGATCGCGTCGAGTGCCTTCCCGGCCTTCTTCAGCGCGTCGCGCTGGTGGGGCAGGACCGGCAATCCCTGTTCACGCATCTGCCCGATGTCGGCGGCGGCGCGAGCGTAGCGTTCGACCGCCCGGCGCTGGTCCGACAGGCCAGCCTGATCGGTCGGCAGCACTTCGAGCCGATTGGCCTGCGGCCGGAAACCAGCGAAGATCGACTTCGCCCGTTCCGGCAATTGCCGGGCGATCTCCACGATCCGTTCGCGGAAGGTGATGCCGCGCCGCTCGGCAAACTGCTGCTCGGGCTTGTAGTCGCTCGCCATATCCTTGCCGCGCTCGCGGCTCAGTGTGCGGACAAGTTTCGACTGATCGGCGAAGTCGTCGCGCCCATAGTGCAGGGCCACGCCGTCACGGTGGCGGGACATCGCGACATAGGCACCGTGGCTGTCCATGCCCGGCGTCGTCAGCACGTGGGCGCGGTCCACAGTCATTCCCTGCGCCTTATGGATCGTGGCGGCGTAGCCGTGATCGATGTGCGCATAATCCTTGGTGTCGAAGGCGACATTGCGACCATCGTCGGTGCGCACGGCCATGCGCTGTGGCGTTACCTGTTCTACAGTGCCAAGTGTGCCGTTCTTGACGCCCATGCCCCGCTCGTTGCGCAGGAACATGATGCGGTCGCCGCTGGCGAACTGACGCCCGCCCCGTTCGGCGCGGATGCTCACATCGATGCCCAGATCGCCACTGGAGCGCAGCTTTTCGCGGGCCGCGTCATTGAGCTCGCGCACCTCGTCATTGGTGTGGGTGAGGATGATGCGCGTATCGTCAGGGTTGGCCTGCCGGTCGCGATTCCAACGCTCGATCAGCTCGCCACGCGCTGCCTCCCGCGTCTCGGCAACATGCACCATGCCGCGTTCGTCATAGGCCTGAATGGCAAGTCCGGTGCGCCCTGTCGCAAGGTGCCGCGTTGCGTCCTGCTGCCAGCCTTTGTGCTGGCGGCGCACCTCGCTGATTTCGACGCCGCCGTGCCGTTCATGGATCGCGCGGAAGGCGGCTCCGGCTTCGATGGCCTGGAGCTGTTGCGGATCGCCGACCAGGACAACTTTCGCGCCTGCATAGGCGGCATGGGAGAGCACGCGCTCCATCTGGCGCGTGCCGACCATGCCTGCTTCATCGATCACCAGCACGTCGCGCGAGGTGAGCAATTCGCGGCCCTGGCCCCACTGGTGCTCAAGGCTGGCGATGGTGCGCGATGCAATGCCCGAACCGTGCTCCAGCCCCTCTGCGGCAATCCCGGACAGCGCCGCACCTCGAACGGTATAGCCCGCGCTCTCCCATGCCTCGCGCGCCACGCCCAGCATCGCGCTCTTGCCGGTCCCGGCATAGCCGACGACAACACTGAGGCCGCGATTGTCAGTCACAAGCTCGAACGCTGCGCGCTGCTCGCCGGACAGGATCATGCCGCGTGTCTCGGCGCGCGCCAGCGCTCCCTCCCGGCCATGATCTTCGACCTGATGCTGCTCGCGCTCCGCCAGCAAATCCGAAGCGCGGCCAAGCCGCTGCTCGGTCTCGATCATCTGGAGCGATGTGAACCGGTCCTCGCCGCGTCCGTCTTTGCCCAGTGCGACAAGGTCGGATGATCCGCGAACCGCGCTCATCGCCAAATCGAACTGCTCTTTCCCGTAGCTGTGCCGGTGCACGAACATGGCAAGGTCGCGGTTCGTGAAAGTGGCCTGGCTGTGCGTGATCGCGTCGAGCGCGACAGCGGGATTGGCGATAATCCGCTCACCATTGCGTTGTGCGACGGCGCGATGATCGTCGATGCGTTCAACCTCAAGTCCGCGTACGCCCATTCGCGAAGCGGCGGGACCGATCTTGTCTTGCGGCTCCAGCGCAATGCCCTGCGCCTCCAGGCTGCGGTGATCGATCCGCGCATCGATATCGAGTTCGGCAAGGCACTGGTTGACGTGTTCGGCCCAGCGCTCGCGCCACTGCTCCACCAGCTCAGCCTTGTTCCACTCGCGCACCTTCGGACCGAACCCGTCTTTGCCGACTTGGCGCCCAATTTCCCGCATCGTGAGCATGACATGCGCGTGGGGCTTGGGCTGGCCGTCCGCGCCAATATCCCAATGGACATTGAGGTCGGCGATCATGCCCTTGTCGACGAACTCGGCTTCGGTAAACTCCCGCGCCAGCTCGATGCCCTGTTCCTTGGTCAGCTCGCGCGGAATGGCGAATTCGACCTCGCGGGCAAGCTGCGCGTCCTTGCGCTTCTCGGCGGCCTCGACGGCATTCCAGAGCTTTTCGCGATCGGCAAATTCCTCCGGCGCGCCTTCCGGCAGCATCACCTCGGAATGGACTACGCCGTCCTTGTTGGTGAAGTCATGGTCGCGGTCGAGCCGTTCGTCGTGCAGCCGCTCGCCCCCGCGATAGGCCGCTGCCGCCACGGCGCTGCGCCCGCTCGACCGGCTGATAACTTTGACGGAGAGGTGGAAGATCGCCATGACGGCAATCCATTTACGCCATGAGCGCCACGTCGGCACGACGTATAAGCGCGCCCTCCCATGATAAAATCCTGCTCGGGACTATCCGGTATCAGACTGTCTCGACGACTCTACAGCATTGGGAGAGCATCGATATTATCATTAGCGCATCACCTCTCAATGGAGAACTTCGATGCGCAAACCCCGTGACTTTGATTCGGAACTCAAGGCGCTCGCCGACAAGGCGAAGCAACTGAAAGAACGCCGCGTGCAGCAACTCGGCGAACTGGTGATTGCCACCGGGGCCGATGCGACCGATGCGGAAACGCTCGCCGGTGCGATGCTCGTCATCGCGGAAACCAGCGATGCCCAAAAGAAGGAGGCGTGGCGCAAACGTGGCTCGGCCTTCTTTCAGAGCAAGGCGCGCAAGCGTGGCGATGGACCTCAAGGCCAGCCGGATGGCACTCTCCCGCTTGACGGCGGCGCGACATCGGCTTGAGGCAGCAATGGCCCGCACTGACATGCGCGAATGGCAGGTCCAGCGCCGCGAACGCACACGGCAACTGATCGAACTGGGCGGCCTGGTCGTGAAGGCCGGGCTGGTCGAACTCGCGGACGATGATCGCGCCACGCTCTACGGCGCGTTTCTCACCGTTGCGGCCAAGCTGCGCGGAGAAGATCGGGAACAGGCGCTGGTGTTGTGGAAGCGGAAGGGCAAGCGGGCATTCGAGGCCGACCAAGGCCTGACGAATGAGCTTTGAGGCGGCTATCTTCCTCCGGATGCCCACAGCTGTTGGACTGGACGGTTATTGTTGCGCGCACACATTATTTGTGCAGCACTTGCAGCCCGCAACGGGAGTTCTGAGTAGGCGCTTGCGATCAGAATGCCAGTCTGGCTTCTGACACAGACACCGGCAGGGCTGGTAGCCACAGCTACCGCTGCGAGAATTGCGCACAAAGCCAACGAGCCAGCGACGCGCATTTTCAAACTCTTCGGCCAAAACATGACTGTTCCTTGTTTTGAAGCGGCGCTTCGCCGAATTGGTGACATCCACACTTAGAAACACACTTAGAAAATAAGTATCAACAGAATACTAGGCCGTGTTGACAAAAGACTTTAGCCATAGGCGTGCAGCGGCGAGGTTGAGGAAGCTTTCGAAGGACAAGACGGTCTTGTCGTAGCGAGTGGCGATGCGGCGCTGCTGCTTGAGTTTGCCGAACATGCGCTCGATGCGGTTGCGATCCCTGTAGCGGCGATAGGCAGGATGCTCTTGAACCTTGCGGTTCGAGCGTGGCGGGATGATGGGCAGAATGCCCCGGATCAGCAGGCTCGCGCGGAAGCGGTCACCATCGTATCCCTTGTCCGCCAGCAGTGCCTTGGGCGTAACGACGGGGATTTGCATCAATGGCTCGGCGGCGGTGTAGTCGGACGCTTCGCCGCCGGTCAGGATGAAGCCGAGAGGGCGTCCTTGATTGTCGCATCGGGCGTGGATTTTGCTCGTAAAGCCGCCGCGTGATCGACCAAGAGCGTTCGCACAAGCCCCCCTTTTCCGCCCACTGCCGAGACGTGGCCGCGAACGCTGGTGCTATCGATCATGTGCTGCCAGTCATCGGTCAGACCCAGATCGACCAGTGTTTGCAGCAAGCCATCCCACACGCCTTGCTCGGCCCAACGCCGGAAGCGGACATAGACCGAGTTCCACTTGCCATACCGCTCATGCATATCGCGCCAGGGGCACCCGACCCGAAGAACGTGAAGCATTCCATTGAGGAAGCGCCGGTTGTCGCCAGCGGGGCGCGCCCAGCGACCACGCTCAGGCGGCAGCAGCGGCCCGATCAACTCCCATTCCGCATCCGACAAATCCCCGCGACCCATGACTGCTCCCCAAAGAGCAGTCTTGAATCAGAACTCGGCCCGTTTGGGAATCCCTTTTGTCAACACGGCCTAATTTTCAATCAGATCATTTACTCAAGGGACCACGTCTTGCTGGAAGGTCATCAAGCAAGTGCGTGGCAGAGTGTCTTGCGACCTGTCCCAAGGGCACTGCGTTTACGTTTTCTCAATCATTTCTGGCCAAAAGTTCCTCATTTCCGCTGCAAAGACATCAGCAGTATGGGGGCGACATATATGATGACCGGTCTGGCTGCGATGTTGCGGCGCTTGAGGAGAGATTGTCGCGGCAATACGATGCTCATTGCCGCCGTCGCCCTAATCCCGCTCATTGCGATGATCGGCAGTGCGGTTGATGTCAGCCGAGCCTACATGGCCAAGAGTAAATTGCAAAGCGCTTGCGATTCGTCAGCGCTGGCTGCCAGGCGCGTCATGAAGAACGATGAGCTTGACGATAACGTAACTACCACTGGCCAAAAATATTTTCGCTTCAATTTTCCTGCTGGAGTGTTCGGTACAGCAGGATTTGAACCCGAGGTTACGAAACCAGAAATCGGAGTCATCCGGGTTTCTGCCGAAACATCCATACCAAACGTTTTCATGCAGATCTTTGGCTTTGAGCGAATGCCAATCGATGTGACATGCGATGCTTCTCTCAACTTCGTTAATACCGATGTCGTGTTGGTGCTCGACGTAACCGGCTCAATGGCCGACCCAATCGATGGCGAGGCGAAGATCGATTCGCTTAAGGAAGCCGTGATGGCGCTTTACGACGAACTGGCGCCAGTTCAGCAACAGCTTGAGAGTCAGGGGCTGCGTTTGCGGTATTCCATCGTGCCCTATTCGAGCACGGTGAACGTCGGCCACCTCTTGTACGACGCCAATCCGGATTATCTACGAACGTCGAGCACCTATCCGTCACGAGTGGCGAATTTCAATCAGGTGGTTGCGGTTGCGAACACTCCGACAACAGATGCGGGAGCGTGGGAATATTACAGCGGAAGCTCCGGAGCGGGATCGTCGAGTCCGACAGCCTCTACGCGCTCCACTTCGCAATGCCAAACTTGGGTGGGGGGATCGTCGGGACCTTCCACAGGCGGAGGTCCTGCCCCGGCCTCGACATATGGCTATACCTATCGCGGAAGTTCGAGCAGCGCGAGCTATGTTGCAAGCTCTGACTGGGGCTGGACTGGCGCGCCTGTCACGACAGGAACCAATCGCAGTTGTCGCCGCTGGAAGATCACCCAAACGACGACCTACAACGTGCGTCGCGGTTTTACGAATTGGACCTACCGGAACGAGACCTACGATCTCAGCGACTTTATCGAGCCTTCGGGCAGCGTTTTGCTCGCAAACAACGCAACCGGGACTGTTGCTAACCCGGGCGGAAGCTTCAACGCTCAGCAGCTTGCCGCAGTTGCGACTGGCAGCAGCAACTCGTCCGTCTCATGGAACGGATGCATCGAGGAGCGTGATACGACCACATCGATAAATGGCGGAACGAGCATGACGATCCCGTCAGCCGCGCTGGACCTGAACATCAACCTGATACCGTCCGATGATTCGAGCCGTTGGCGACCAATGTTCCCCGATGTCGTTTACACGAGAACTGCCGGGAGCACCTCGACGACTTCGAGCGCCAGCAACACCAGCACCACTGGCTGGATCAAGAACTATGCGTACAGTCAAGGTTACTGGGCATGCCCCACTGAGGCACGCAGACTAACCGAATGGACCCGGGACGAACTCGAAGGATATATTTCTGGACTCCAGACAGTCGGTGGCACGTATCATGATATCGGCATGATCTGGGGTGCGCGAATGATCTCGACAGAAGGCGTATTCGCTGATGGATGCGATGAATACAATGGCATGCCGTGCAACCGACATATCATCTTCATGACCGATGGTGCCCAGACAGCCTATTGCAACGTCCTTACTGCTTACGGCGTCGAGCAGAACGATATGCGTGTTACCGGCGCAGGAAATTGCCCCAGCCAGCTTGCCCGACATCAGCAGCGCTTCAGAATGGCCTGCAATGCGGCAAAGAACATGAACACATCCGTGTGGGTCATCGGATTCGACACGTCACTGAATTCCGATCTCACAGGGTGCGCCAGCAATGCGAGCCAGGCGAGCACTTCCTCAGACCGTGACAGCTTGATCGAGCGATTCCGGCAGATCGGCAACCAAATCGGTGCGCTGCGTTTGGTTAAGTAGGACGAAGGGTTATGGCAATTCAGAATCATATCCGTTCGTGGGCAAGATCACTCAAGCCAGATAATCGGGGCGTGACTGCGGTGGAGTTTGCGCTTGTTGCTCCGGTGTTGCTCACAGCCATCATCGGCGGACTTGATCTCGGCTATCAGGCATATGCTCGTTCGGTGCTCCAGGGCGCACTGAATGACATTGCGCGGACAGGATCTTTGGAGAGTCCTGATCTAAATTGCGCAGGGGCTACTACTGAAGCGAAAATTAAATGTGCGGTCGAAAAGCGGTCAGATACAGTCGCTCGAAATGCAACATATGATCTTGATATCGAAAGTTACTACGATTCCACTGGCGTAGGCCGAAGCGAGAAAATCATCACCGACTATAATCATAATGGGCGATATGACCCCGGCGACTGCTTTCAGGATTTAAATGAGAACGGAGAATTTGATTCTGTGGCCGGTCGTCAAGGCATTGGCGGCGCCGACGATGTTGTGCTTTATGATGTGACCCTAACCATGCCTCGGCTTCTTCCGATGGCATCCCTGCTCGGGTGGTCGTCCGAATACCGAATCCACGCAACGACCGCCGTTCGCAATCAGCCGTACTCCAGGCAACGAGTGCCGCCAACGGTGTGTGTGTGATGCGTACATCTGTTGCCCAAAAGCATCGCGGCATTGTTCGACGAATTTTGTCGTGCAGTCGTGGCGTGGCTATGGTTGAAATGGCGTTCGTAATGCCCATTCTCCTCCTGATGATATTCGGGGGTCTAGAACTTACGCAGATGGCGATGACGCACATGCGACTCAACCAGATCGCAATTGCAGTTGCAGACAATGCCGGGCGCGTTCGAACCGGGATAGATGAGTCAAACATTTATGAAGTGTTTGCGGGCGCAGATTTGATGGGCAACTCATTTTCCTTCAAGGAAAATGGACGGATCGTGCTGTCGTCGCTTGAGCCCAACGGCAAGACAGGTGCAGACGCGGGGCAAATGATCAACTGGCAGCGGTGCTATGGCGAATTGAATGTCGCACCAAGATACGGCGTACAGGGTGATGGTGCCGATGATGCTTCGCTCGTAGATGGATTGGGAGCCGAGGGCAACAAGATACAATCTGCTGAGAACACTGCTGTCATGTTTGTTGAAGTTACTTATAATTATACCCCCCTCGTATCGGGGATACCTGGCTGGGGGCCTCAACAAATCCGCTATGAAAGCGCCTTCAATGTTCGTGAAAGAACGAACCAGGATATCACGAACGTTCAGGGCCTTGCGGTCAATAGTTGCTGAAGTTCTCAAATGACAAAATTGACAAATATCAGCAATGGCAATCTTTGTCGGTGAATTATCCGCTCTTATGCACCAAGGGGTGTCTGAGCGGTAGGCGGGAGTAGCGTAAAGCTCTGTTCTGAAGTAAGAAATTGGGTGTCTAAGCCGTCCCTGCTCCGGGACAGAAATTGCCATAGGCTACACCCGCCATGACCGACGTTACCTCAAGCTCATTTCGATTCCCAGCGGTCCAACGCAAGAAAGTCACGGCTGCCTTCGACGGCGGTCGCATCACGTCGGACGGCGGGGTTCTGCTATTGGCGCAGGCCGAGCGCGAGATGGACATCTGCAGGCAGCTGGCCACCTGCATCGCCGATCGGCGCGATCCTTCGCGGGTGGTCCACAAGCTGGATGACATCCTGCGGGCTCGGGTTCTGGCGATTGCCTGCGGCTACGAGGACGCCGACGACCTCGACGCCCTGCGTGACGATCCCGGCTTCCGCCTGGCGCTGGGCAAGCTACCGGGTTCGGGCGCGGGCCTTGCCAGCCAACCGACGATGAGCCGCTGGGAAAACGCACCCACCACGCGCGAGCTGGCCCGCATGATGGCCGCGATGGTCGACATCTACTGCGCCAGTTATCCATCCCCGCCCGAGGCGGTGACGCTGGACATCGATGACACCTGCGATGTCGTGCACGGCTACCAGCAGTTATCGTTCTGGAACGGGCATCACGGTGAGCGCTGTTTCCTGCCGATCCACGTCTACGACACGGCAACGGGGCGGCCGGTCGCCATGCTGCTGCGCACCGGCAAGACGCCGAGCGGCGCGGAGGCCGCGGGCCATATCCGTCGCCTGGTGCGGCAGATCCAGAGGCACTGGCCCACGACCCACATCACGATCCGGGGCGACGGCCACTACGGCAGACCCGAGGTCATGAACTTCTGCGAGGCACAGGGCATCGATTATGTCTTCGGCCTGCCCACCAACGCTGTGCTGCGCGCCGATCCACAGATCGTGAAGATTGCCGATGCCTGCGCGGTCAAGCGGGCCGAGGAACAGCACGTGGTCCTGCGAAATTATGCCCAGACCCGCTACGGGGCGAAAAGCTGGAAATGCCAGCGCCGTGTCGTCGCCCGGATCGAGGCCAGCACGCTCGGCATGGATATCCGCTACGTCGTCACCTCGCTCGAGCAGGGCTCGGCCGAGCACATCTACGACACACTCTACTGCGCCCGCGGCCAGGCCGAAAACCTCATCAAGTTGCACAAGGCCCAGCTCGCCAGCGATCGCACGTCATGCCGATCAGCCAACGCCAATCAGATGCGGCTGATCCTGCACACCGCCGCATTCTGGCTGATGTGGCGCATCCAGCAGGCCATCCCCAAGGCAGCCGCGCTTGCCAACGCTGAGTTCGCGACCCTGCGCCTGCGGCTCCTCAAAGTCGCCGCACGCGTCATCGAGACCGCCTCCCGCATCCGGGTCGCCTTCGCTTCCGCCTGTCCCGACGCCGCCCTGTTCCGGATCATCGCCGCCGCCCTCAGGCCCGCCCCGACATAGCCAGTGCGGCCGTGCCGCTGAACGTCCGAGCCCCTCCATCAAACCCGCAAGCCTCTCGATCCCACGCGATGAAATAGACGCAGCGGAGGCACTCGGCCTGCTCAAACGCCCGCTGCCGCCAACGATTGATCTTCCCCAAGAACAACATCGTCACGAATAAGAGCGGTTATGTTCCCCTCTTCGGTCGATGGGCTACACTTTTGCTTGTAATTGCCATTGCAGCCGGGGCTGCCGCTTTGAGCTTCAGCCTCGATGGCAAGCTGCGCCGCGCGCCCGTAGCTTCTCCAGAGACGGCAAGTCGAGTCGCCGTCTCAAAGAATCCATGGGCTGCCGGGGAATCCGCATCGACAGTGACTTCGGCACCGGGCCAAATTATCATCGTAAATCCGGATGGTTCTCCGGCAGGAGCATCGACAGATGTCGAGGGAGACTATGGCTCGATGAGTGGAGCCCCAAGCGACGATTTTGGGTGGAATGGTGCAACTTCAAATGGTTCCGCCAATCCAACACTGCCGGCGGGGCGGATTGAATAGTAAAATTACGTCATTCCTTTTCCGCTGCAATATCGAGAATCGTTGTCGAGCGCACACCGACATTAACGGAGGCGACATATGGCGCGCCCGTTTGGCGTTTGTCGTCCGCTTCGATGACCCAAGGCAATGGCAAGGCGTCCGCGTTCAAGGTCACGCGGTGTGGACCATCGGAAACAGCGTCGAAACGATAGTAGCCAGCCTGATCGGTGCGCACTGCCTGAATACCATCGAGAATAACGACGATCCCCGGAACGCCCTTTTCGGAGGGCTCCCTGTTGTGATTGGAATTGGTATCGAGATAGACGCGGCCTTCAAGAACGCCCGTGCCACCTAGCGGATATTCGCGAAGTCCGAGCATACCTCGCGGTCGACCTGCGGACGCGGAATAACGCAGGGTCAGATAACCAGCTCGAAGATGGTAGGAACTGCGTTGCGCCGCGATGGCTTGAGCCGGGGTCAGGCCCAGCGGGGACGAGTAGATGCTGGCGAGACCATAAGTAGAGGTAAGGCTTGAGGTCGTGTCAGTATAGGAAGCCGTCAGACTCCAACGTGACGAAAGCCGGACATTGGCGACGATTGTAGCTGAGAATGCTTGGCCTTGCTGTGATGATAGAATTCCCAGTGCGCCACCGGTTGAATCGACAGGACCATATACACTGGTGGCCGAGGAATTGCCGTTCGAGTTATAGGCAATTGTTGCGTCGAAATTGACGCCGCTGAACGGCGTCGCACCCGCGCTGACGGCAACCCCGAAACTGTTCGACCGCTGTGCGCTGCTGCCGTCCAGAAGGTAAGGGGAGTTCGAGGACTGTTGCATTCGCTGGTACGAGGCTTGCGTGCTGAGCCGACTTCCCGAGGGCATCCACGCGGGCAATGACCAGTTCTGATTGAAGTCGATACGGTATAGGTTCGAGAAGAGATCATGGCTCCAGCCTGCTTCCGCGCGCGATGAACCCAAACGTGTCGGGAACTCGACATATCCGAGCAGTTGCGTGGAAGTTTGCCCGTTCGCAATGCGGAGAGTGCTGTTTACGCCCACCGATGTTGTGAAGTTCAGTTTTCTGCGCACATCGGCATTTACGACCACGCCGCTTGCACTGCTGCCATCGACAGAATCGGCCGCATCGAGATTTAACGTCCAGCGCCAGCGCTGCGACGACGTCGATAGGCGGTAATATCCGCCGTAGGCATTGTTGATGAGGGCCGACGTGCCCCAAGAAAGTCCAGGTCCGAAGTAATACAGGCCGCCGCTCTGATAGGTTCGGCCGGAACGAAAGCTGGCGTCAATCCATCCGCCACCGGCCGCGCCTTGCGCACCCAACGGATCCGAGACGATGCTTTGGCCGGAACGGTGCGTCCAGATTGCGTTTGCCTGAATCTTGAAACCATTGTCCGAGAATGCGATTGTTCCCAGCGCCCCTTGCGATGAAACACGAGCCTTGGAACTGGAAGAAGGCGTTGACTGCAAGATGACCGCGTAGGGATCAACAGTATCTCTGACGGCAATGGCCTGCACACCTGCGGACCAGCGCGAAGAAAGATCGATCTGCCCGCCGCCGGAAATCGCCAGACCGGACAGTCCGGTAAAGTCGGAAAGCCGCAGGCCACCGAGTAATCCGGGTTCCCCCACAGAAAGATTGAGGGTCGCGAATGGTTTCGCTTCGCCGTTTGTCTGGGACGGTGCAATTTTTCGATACCCGTTGAATACAACCGCCCCACCAAGAATTGGAGAGGCGGGCAGGTAGAATCGGGTCTGCTGGCGAACGAGTGCGATCGCAGGTGTCGAGGTGGTGCCAACGGCACCATCGACAAGCCAGCCATCTCCTAGCGGCAGGTATTGGCTGGTGAGTGCAGCCGACCCGCTCCACGAGTCTGCGGATGTGCTGCCAAAAGGGCCGGAATTCGAACCGCGCCTCAATTGTGCGTCAAGCCCCAGTAGGCCGAAATTGTCGGTCTGATACCTGCCGGATACCGAGATGCCCGCCTCCCGCTGGACGTGGTCCAGTGCGGACGTGTCGATACCGGTAACACTCGATTTTGGTGAGATGACTGATCCGCCCAATTCGACGATGAGCGATCTCACATTGCCCTTGGTGTTCGTCGCCTTTTCGTCACTGGCTGACATTAGCGGTTCAAGTTTTCCGTCGTCGATCAGTCGATCAACGTATGGGGTAGAACTCGAACTGGTCTGTGGTGCATCGGTTGCATCAGCCCTGGCCGAACCGGGAAAGGAGAGTCCGAGCGACAGCAAGGCAAAAGGAATGGCCGAGCGACGCGCCGTCACCCTGACGCTTTCGGAATTCGGCGCGGGTTTCGTCATCAAGGCTCAAAGACGCCATCGAACTTGAAGGAGTTGCTGGTGTCGTTCATCGTCCCGCTCATCTTAAGCGGAAAGGCGATTACGTCTGGTGTGGCGTCAGCCGATCCCGGAGTGGCCTGAGCCTCGATCGCGTCTCCTCCCTTGTCCACATTGAGCGCGATCATGCGCGTTTCGCCCGGCAGGATAGGTAGGGTGGATGGGGCAAAGTCGCGCTTCTTGCCCTTTGCATCGGTGCCTGTGAGAAACGCAGATAGCCTGCCGTGCGCGGTCCCGGTGTTCTGGACCATCACCACTGGCGTCTGAACGCCATTGATTGTCGCAACGTCGGCCTTGACGATTGTCAGGTCCGGTTTGACGTCGCCCACCTCGACATAGACGATGATCGCAATTTGTCCGCTTATCGGAAAACTCACATCCTTGCCCGGTGACACGCGCTCTTCCGCGCCGGACACGACGATCGCGAAACGGCACTCTGTGGGAGGGATGTCGGCAGGCGGTGTAACCTCGAAGCGGTAGCGAAATTGCGCTTTCGACTGCAACGTGGCTTCCCGCCGTTCAATTGCGACCCAGGGACGACAGGAGTCGGGCTTTAGCGTGTCGCTCAGGACTACACCGCCGTCCGGCGTCAAATCCCATTCGGCCGTCGCAAAATGCAGCTCGGTAGCGGTGCTTGCAGCATTGGTCATTTCCGCGACACCGCGAACGGTTTGCCCTGGTTCCGCCGTTAGCTCAAAGCGGGGTGGGGAAATCGAAAGGGCAAAATCGTCCGCAAGGGCTGGGACGCTCCAAAACTGGGTGCAAGTGGCGATTGCCACAGTGAGAACCGGCAGCCGCAAGGGAAACTTCATGGATCAACCTCGATTTCGAAACCGAACGCGAGGGCTTCGGACCCTGAAAGCCTTGCACCGTCCGCCTCGAGCTTTATGTCGATAATGTCGCGCAGAATTGGCCCGCTAATGGCACCCGCATAGACCGGCGTGCGGTCTCCCGAGAGCAGTTCTCCGGGGAGCAGTGTGCCGCCGGTCTGCCACGTGGCCCGGACCGTGGGACCAGACGTGCGAGGTAATGTCATATAAATCCGACCAGTCCGACCGACCCAAGGTAGCAGGTTGAGCTGTACGCTGACCCGGGTCGATGCTGAAACCAGAGGCGAAGCGGCAGTTTGTCCAGCCGGTTGCCACTGCATTTGCAATACCGGGTCGAGTACGACCGTGCCGCTGTCGTCTACTCGGAAAACTTGCCCGGTCGTTGACGATGCCGCTGCAGTCTGCGCCTGTGCGACGGCAGGCAAGGTGAGCAACGCCCAGGAAAGGACAAATGCCGGGGCGATGCGGGTCATGGCAATGAAAGCGTATAGGTGGCGCGTCCGGAAAAAGTGCCCGCCGCTGGCACCACCGTGTTGGCATAAGTGAAGGTCATGCACTGCTCCTTCCAGGTGTTGGCCGGAAAGGTCGCAAGAGTCTGGGTTCCGCCCGTAAACGTGCCGTTGGGAAACTGATAGGTGCTGTCACCGTTGCCGGACATCATCCAACTGATCTGACTGAACGGGATGGAATCGCTGCCATTGGTCAAGCTGGCAGGGGTCGTGACCGTCAGTGTCGCCACACCGGAATTATTGCCCGGCCTCGACCATCCCCCGATATAAACCTGCGAAGGTGGATTGCAGAACGCGTATCCGTCGATGGAACTTTGGGAAACCGAACTGTTCGAAGTCATGGCTTGGGCAGTTCCCGACCCGACGCTGGCGGCAGGAATTGTCACAGACACGACATTGATGGTGGAGTTGTTTCCCGGTGTGCCTCCACTTATGTAGTAACCGGTATACCCGCCCGCGCCGACTTGCAGGTAGAGCGCCCTGGTGCCGGAAGTAATTGTGATCGTGTAGGCGTCTGCCGCTTCGGCCGAGAACATCGCACAAACACAGGCACTGATCGCGACCATGTGCCTTAGGTTGTAGCAGTGCTCTCTAACCTTACTCGGCTTTGCAGCCGCTCTGCTATTTGCCATTGCCCCAACCCCCCCCCTGCTGCGGGACTTGCCAAGTAGATCCTTAACAGAGCCTGATTAAGCCGCCCGCGCGCGGAATCAAGGCATCGCCACGGCGTAAGTCACAGGAATGTTTTCGATGGACGGTGGCTGCGTGCTGGTCGATCCTGGGGTCTGATCGCCAGCGGGTGAATTTTCGGCAACGGCGATGGTGCCTGCATTGCCGAAGGCTAGCAGGTCTTTCGATCCCCCTGAATTTGATGTCGCCGCGACATTCTGCGTCAAGATGAGCGAAGAGGAATGCGTTGTTCTGTCGCCTGTTTCCTGGGTCGTAGCGATTGAACTGACTCTGGTGGCTAGACCGACATATTCCGGTACGATGATCGTGAAATCGATCTGCGCCCGAGCTTCGGCTCCTTCGTCCACTGCACTGTCGGTACTGTAGTGGGACGCAGCGTTTGCAAAGCCGGGAATGCAACCAGCAATCGCCGTCACTGCCGCGACGGCGAGCCGATAGAGCCTGCTCGCCATCATTTGCGTAGTGCTGCGATTGGGTGCGGCGCGACGCGCATTTCGTGAAAGCAGAGACTGGCAAACATTATGGGCATCGGCGATCCTCGTGCGTCGTGCCCCACGTGCGAAAGCAAGAATCCCTGCTCGTCATGTGAAGCTGTCAATCACAAGACCGGCAAATTTCCGGCAAAATTAAGCCGGTAACCGGCAATTTCCTGCCGGGATTCTCAAAAATGCCTGTGAAAAATCAACTGCCTCTCCTAACCGGCCAGTCCCAAATCGGGACTTGCGTTTGCGCATGGTGCCATGACGCGACAAGGCCGCCGCAGCAATGCTGCGACGGCCTTGTTGAACTTCAACCCGATGCGGGAAGATCGAAATCAGGCGTGTTGTTGCGCTCTGATCAATTTCCCGATTGTCAGGGCATTGAAACCGCGTAGGTCACACGGCCGTTGTTGGTGTTGACGCCGCCGTAGGTGCCGGCCGCGACCACGTTCTGGTTCTTGTAGGTAAAGGTCCACTTGGCGTCGAGGTTGGTGACCTTCGTGCCGCTGGTGGGCGTCAGGTTGGTGCTCGTCGTGGCGCCGTCCGCCAGCGTCGGTGACGGAAGCGCGGTGGCCGAGGTGTTTGTCGCAACCGCAACAGCAATTTGCGACCACGAGATCGAGTCGCCCGAGCCGTTGCTCATGGCGCCAAGCGTGGTCGAACTGAAGGCGATCGTGCCATTGTTGCCCATGACGCGGGCCGTCACCTGGCCGGCCGAAAGGTCGCCGCCGGTGCCCGAAATGGACGTGCCGTCACCGACATTGGCGGCTGGGACGTTGTAGACAAGGCTGTCGACGGTCGTGTTGTTGGCCATGTTCGTACCCGTGCCAATGCGCACATAGACGAACTTGGGAACGGTGACCGTGAAGTCGAGGTGCGCGGAAGCCGTCAGCGGGCTTGCGGTGCCGGTCACGAAATTCGATTCGGCGTTGGCAGCAGTCGGAATCGAGGCAATTCCGGCAACGCAAAGGGCGGCCCCGAGGATATGGTTCTTGATCACGATTATAGCTCCAGAATGCTCGGATGAATTCCGTGTTCGGCATCCGTGGGCTCCGTATAATTCCTAGTGGTTAACAAGTAGTTCACTGCAAGCGTTCACCCAGTTCAGTCGATCGTGGGAACGGAACACGGGGAAAATCGCCCGACGCCTTCGGTCAATCGCGGTGACGGGCTGTCGGCAAGGTTGGGG
This sequence comes from Novosphingobium sp., assembly GCA_024236215.1. Lineage (GTDB taxonomy): Bacteria > Pseudomonadota > Alphaproteobacteria > Sphingomonadales > Sphingomonadaceae > Novosphingobium. Next base: position 658,548 of record JACKKX010000001.1, on the reverse strand, counting down.
TTCTTGCGATTTGCGCCTTCGCTCGCGCAAACCGTATCCGGAAATTCACATAGTCTGGCGGTAGCAAATCAACCGGTTGGCCGGATGGTCAGAATGTGATTTTGACTCTTTGGCCTCCTGAATTTGCGTGATTCGCGCGCAGACACCGTCAGAGTAGACGCAAATCACCGTCAGCCGTGCCGATATCAAAAGGCAAGTTCAGCTTGGTAGTGCAGAAGTAGTGCATTCTTGCCGCACGGACCCGCCCACACCTGGCGTCCGTAGCCTTCTCTACGCTTCCGTATCCGTTTCTATCCTTCTCGCGGTCATTCTATCCGCAATTACGATGTCGGACGTTGGATGTGAAAATCATCTTGCGTCAATGAGTTCGTCGCTCGATCTTTGCCCCAGGGGAGACCAGAAACCGCCAACGAATGGAAGCAAGTACCATGTCCAACCCAGACAAGATTATCCGTCTCAAGACCGTTCTCGCCCGCACCGGCCTTTCCCGCTCAACCATGTACCGCAAGATCGCCGAGGGGACTTTCCCCTCTCAGGTGAAGATCAGCATACATGGCGCGGGCTGGCGAGAATCGGCCATCAATGATTGGATCGCTGATCCCGTGATCTATGGGCGTGACGTGTCGCCGACCACGGGTGGCGATCAGGCGAAAGTCTGAGCGCACTTACGCAGCCCATCCAATTCGGCCTTTTCGAGATAGTCCGACCACCAGCGCATCATTTCCCGACGCTGGTTGAGGTAGCGGGCTGAGTTATAGGCGGCGCGCACGCCGCGCTGGATGTGGGCGAGTTGCATCTCGATCCAGTCCGGTTCGAACCGGCCGGATTCATTAAGTACAGTGCTGGCAAGGCCACGGAACCCGTGGACCGTGGCTTTGCCGCGCAGACCGATCCGATACATGATGTCGAGCATCCGGTTTTCGCTGATCGTACCGGTCTTGCTGCTGGCAACGGGAAACAGGAAATTCCCCAGCCGCTCGTTGCCCGCTTGCCGAAATGCGTTGACCTTCTCGATCTCAGGCAAAAGCGCGACTGCCTGTGGAGACAGTGGAACCAGGTGCTCGGTTCGCATTTTCATGCGCTGAGCGGGAATGCGCCAGAGCGGTTCGTCGGTGTCCAGGCCCTCAAATTCGCTCCATTCGGCGAAACGGGTTTCCTGCGTGCGCACCATCGTGTGGATAGTCCAGCGCAAAGCCAGATGGCTCATGCGCTCGCCCTCGTCCTGATTGAGCCGCGCAAAGAAGCTGGGCAAGTCCTTCGCCTCGACTTTCGCGCGGTGTTGGACTGGCGGCGGCTTCTTCATCGCCGGGCCAATGTCACGGCTGGGATCGCTGCGGCACTTCTCCATGGCGATGGCGAAGCGGAATACTTCGCTGCAATAGTTGCGCACGCGGTGCGCCATCTCGATCGATCCGCGCGCTTCGATCTTGCGGAGCGCAGTCAGCAGCATCGGCGGGTCGATCTCGCTGATCGCCAATTTCCCAAGGTCGGGAAAAATGTCCTCCCTCAGCCGCGTTTCGACGACGCGAGCATACCGTTCCGACCAGGCGCAGCTTCGCGCTTCGATCCATTCCTTGGCGACATTCTCGAAGGAATTCTCGCTGGCTTCCTTCTGCTCACGCTTTTTTGCCCTGCGGATCGCGCTGGGATCGCGTCCGGCGAGCAAATCGGTCTTGGCATCATCGCGCCATTTTCGCGCATCGGCAAGTTTGACGAGGGGGTAGGGGCCACCGGAAAGCAACTTTTGCTTGCCGTTGAATCGGTACGCGAGCCGCCAGAGCTTGCTGCCTTCGGGCGTCACAAAGATGAACAGGCCGCCGCCATCCGACTTCTTGATCGGGCGGGAGTCGGCCTTGAGGGCGCGGATGGCGGTGTCTGTCAGCATGTTGGTATCTGCAATGCAGCCTACCATCATACCAACGCTGTTACCAGCATATCAACAGGCTAGCCTGAGCCTGAGTGGGACAGTTCGGGATGAAAGATTGAATTATAATCCCTGTAATTCCGATATTTATGAGAAAACTGGGGATCGATAGGGATTGGTTGAAATCAGGATGTTGGTCGGGGAGACAGAGACCGAGGTGCGCGCGCTGCTCGATTTCTGCGGTGTGGAGTTTGAAGAGGCCTGCCTTGCCTTTCACAAGACCGAGCGCGCGGTGCGCACCGCCAGTTCCGAACAGGTGCGCCAGCCGATCTTCCGCGAGGGGACCGAGGGCTGGAAGGCCTTTTCAGAGCATCTCGATCCGCTGCGCGCCGCGCTGGGCGAGGTGCTGGAAGCCTATCCGCAAGTGCCTGCGGCGTGGTAATTCTGCCACGCTTGCCGCCGCTTTGCTAACCTTCGGCAGGCATTGGCTTGACGCTTGGCGCGAGTGGAATCAGGTTGCTGCATCGTCCCGTCAAGAATGTGGGGTTTTCATGCGTTCCTCCTCTCGCCGCGCCGCCTTTGCCGCGTTGTTCGCCAGTTCGGCACTGATCTCGCTTCCGGCCCTGGCCCAGGAAGCCGGTAACGGAGATGACGAGGATTCTAACGTCATCGTCGTGACCGCGCAGAAGCGCAGTGAAAACCTTCAGAACGTGCCGATTTCGATTCAGGCGCTGGGCACCAAGAAGCTCGATGAACTCAACATCTCGAACTTCTCGGCCTATTCGCAGCAGCTGCCCGGAATCTCGGCGCAGTCGGCCGGTACCCCTGGCACCAGCGTGATCTACATGCGCGGCGTCGCTTCGGGCGGCGATGGCAACCACTCGGGCTCGCTGCCCTCGGTCGGTGTCTATCTCGACGAGCAGCCGGTTACGACGATCGGCGGCAATCTTGACGTTCACGTCTATGACATCGCCCGGATCGAAAGCCTTTCGGGTCCGCAGGGCACGCTCTACGGGGCTTCGTCGGAAGCCGGTACGATCCGCATCATCACCAACAAGCCTTCGACCGCCGGGGTTGAGGCGCGCGTCGATGGCGAGATCAACCGCATCGAACACGGCGGCCACGGCGGCAAGCTCGAAGGCATGGTAAATCTGCCGCTCTCAAGCAGCGCGGCCCTGCGCGTGGTCGGCTATTGGCAGCGCGATGCCGGTTATATTGACAACGTTGCCGGCTTCCTGACGTTCTGCGGCACAACGGTCTATGATTTTGAAGGTAACGTCGTCGGCTGCCTCAAGGACGGGATAACCGTCAACAACGCCGCCCAGGTGAAGAGCAACGTCAACTATACCGACAGCTATGGCGCGCGCGCCGCTCTCAAGGTCGATCTGGACGACAACTGGACCGTCACTCCCGCCGTGATGTACCAGAACACCAAGAGCCACGGGTCTTACGGCTATGATCCGTCGGTGGGCGAGCTGATGTACAAGCACTATTATCCCGATTTCCGCAATGACAAGTTCGTCCAGGCGGCGCTGACCATCGAGGGCAAGATCGGCAACTGGGATGTGACCTATGCGGGCGCCTATCTTGACCGCAAGACCTATGCCGAAAACGACTATACCGACTACGCCGAAGCCTATGACAGCTATTACGAAAACAAGGGCGGGCTGGCTTACTGGTTCTATTATCAGGACTCGGCCGGGGCTACGATCGATCCGCGCCAGCGGGTGATCGGAACCGATCATTTCAAGAAGCTGAGCCAGGAGCTGCGCATTGCTTCGCCGCAGGACGAGCCGCTGCGCTTTGTCGGCGGGGTGTTCTTCCAGCGCCAGTCGAACGCGATCCATCAGGATTACAAGATCGACGGGCTGGGGCCGCAGGTTTCGGTCAACGGCTTCCCCGGTACGCTGTGGCTGACCCAGCAGGAACGCATCGACAAGGATTATGCCGCCTTTGGCGAACTGTCCTTCGATCTGACTCCCGAGCTGACGCTGACCGCGGGTGGGCGCCTGTTCAAGTATGACAACTCGCTGATCGGGTTCTTCGGTTTCGGCCGCAATCCGGGCAACGATTTCTCCGATGGCCCGTTCAATGGTGCCGGTAGCACCGCAACCGGGGTGGGAAGCTGTTTCACCACCAATGGCGAGCGGCTGTTCACCAAGGATTCCAACGGCGATTGGCAGCGCACCGGCTCGGGCACCCTTGTCGCTCCGGTCGTGGCGGGAAGCCCGTGCAACAACCTCGGGGTCTATCAGAACGGCACCGTGGTGCCGAGCCGGGCCAAGGGCGACGGGGTGACCTATCGCTTCAACGCCACCTGGAAGCCCAACAGCGACATGATGCTCTATGCCACGCTCAGCAAGGGCTTCCGCCCGGGCGGCATCAACCGGCGCGGCGATTTCGGCCCCTATGAGCCCGATTACCTCAAGAACTACGAAGTCGGTTTCAAGACCACGCTGGCGAACGGACTGATCCGTTTCAACGGCGCGATCTACCAGCAGGATTGGAACAAGTTCCAGTTCAGCTATCTTGGGCCGAACAGTTTCACCATCATCACCAACGGCCCCGATGCGCGGATTCGCGGGTTCGATCTCGATGCTTCGGTTTTTGCCGGTCCGTTCACCCTGAACGTTTCGGGCGCCTATGCCGATGCCAAGATCCTCAACAACCTGTGCCACGCGATCGACCCGACTTATGCCTGCAACACCGGCGGCAATTCGATCGACGCACCGGCCGGCACTCGTCTGCCGATCACGCCGAAGTGGAAAATGAGCGCCACCGCGCGCTACACCGCCCCGGTCGGTGCGGCCAAGGCCTATGGCCAGATGAATATGACCTACCAGGGATCAGCCCCGTCGGACCTGCGCACCGCCAATGCGGCGATCATGGGCGACCTCAAGGCCTTTGCCCAGTTCAATGCCGCGCTGGGCGCCGACTGGGACAACTTCAGCATTGAGGCCTATGTCTCGAACATCTTCGACGAGCGCGGCGATCTTTCGCGCTACGTCTCGTGCGGACTGTGTTCGCGCACCTATATCGTGCCCAACCAGCCGCGGACCTTCGGCATCCGGGTCGGCGCGAAGTACTGATCCCTGTCACGGCAGGGCTTGCGCAGCGCCCCGGTCCCTCGCGGGATCGGGGCGTTTCGCATTTCATCACCCCACGTTCAATCGGGAAGCTTGCAGATCTCGGTCCATTGCGCCCCGACCAGCATGACCAGCCGCTCCGGTTCCACCTCGAGCGAACTGGTACGCGATCCCGCTGCCGGAAAGACACTGGGATAAGCCAGCAGCGAACGATCAGCCAGGATCGGCAACGGATTGGCGAGGCCGAACGGGCAGACTCCGCCCACCGCATGGCCGGTGGCGGCCAGCGTCTGTTCCGCGTCGAGCATGCGTGGCCGCCCGCCCAGCGCCGCCCTGCACAGCGCATTATCAAGCCGCGCATCGCCGCGCGCTATCAACAGATAGGTGGTCTCATTCACCCGGAAGGCCAGGGTTTTGGCGATCCTGCCCGGTTCCACTCCCAGAACTTCGGCAGCCTCGGCCACGGTCGCGGTGGAACGGGCGTGGTCGATCAGGCGAAGGTCGGGCGCGTGCTCGCCCAGCCAGGCAAGGACACTCTCCGCGCTCATTGCCGTAGCGACGCTACCAGAGCGCGGGCAGCCCGGCTGACATCGTCCCAGGTGTCCTCGAAATGCTCCTCACCGCCATAATAGGGGTCGGCCACCGCAGCGCCCTCGCGCCCGGCCACCAGATCGAGCAACAGCATGGGCCGGGTGATGGAACCGGGGGGCACGATCGCCTGGGCATTGGCAAGGTTGGAATGGTCCATCACCAGCACATGGGTAAAACGAAAAAAGTCCTCGGCCACCAGCTGGCGCCCGCGCAGATGCCCGATTTCCGCCCCGTGCGCGCGGGCGGTGGCCTGGGCTCGCGGATCGGGCGGTTCGCCCACATGATAGGCGGCGGTTCCGGCGGAATCGATCGCCACGTCGAGACCGGCGCGTTCGGCTTCGGCCCGGAATGCCCCCTCGGCCATCGGCGAACGGCAGATGTTGCCCAGGCAGACAAACAGCACCGCGGGGCGGGTCATTCACTCTCTCCGAACCGTTCGAGCCGGAACGCTGCTGCCAGATAGTCCTCCGCCGCAGCCTTGAGCGTGGGTTCCTTGGCAAAGGCCTCGGCGGGAAGCGGCGCCACGCCCAGCGCTTCCATCAGCGTCCACAGCGCGAACCTGCGCCCCGGCTCGCGCTCCACGGCGAAGCCGATCCGCAGTCGTTCCAGCCCACGCTCGAACTCGGCCTCGCCCAGCTCGGTGGGATCACCGGTTTCGAAGAAATACTCGATCAGCGCGTCTAGATCCATCCGAGCGCCTGCCCGGCCCACAGCGCCGCTGCTCCGACAAGTGCCGCCGCCAGATAGCCCGCCCAGCCGCGTGCGCCGCTGCGCCGGTCCCAAACCAGCTCGACTGGCGGCAGGGGCGGGGCATCGGGCGCACCGCCCTTGGCGGGGAACCTGTCTTCGATCCGGCGAACCAGATCGGGCAGGCGCAGCAGCGTCTCGGCATCCTTGCGGATCCGGTCGGCCAGTGCGGCTTCGGGCCCCAGCTCGTCGCGGATCCATTCGCGCACGAAGGGCGAGGCGACATCCCACATGTTGATTCGGGGATTGAGCTGGGTCGCCAGCCCCTCGACCATCACCATGGTCTTTTGCAGCAGCAGCAGGTGCGGCTGGGTCTGCATGTCGAACTCGCGGGTGATCGCGAACAGCGATTCGAGCATCTGCCCGACCGAAAGCTCGCTCACCGGGCGCCCGCGCGTCGGCTCGCCCACGGCCCTCAGTGCGGTCGCGAATTCGTCGACCGAATGATAGCTGGGCACATATTGCGCCTCGAAATGGATCTCGGCGACGCGGCGGTAGTTACCGGTGGTCAGGCCATAGAGAATCTCGGCCAGCCACAGCCGCGCGCGCCGGTCGATCCGCCCCATGATCCCGAAGTCGATTGCCGCGATGGTCCCGTCGGCTTCGACGAACAGGTTGCCCTGGTGCATGTCGGCATGGAAATAGCCATGGCTGATCGCCTGACGCAGGAAGGTCAGCACCAGCCGCTCGGCCAGCGCGTCGAGATCGTGCCCGGCATCGCGCAGCGCCTGGATCTCGCTGATCTTGACGCCGTCGATCCAGTCGACTGTCATTACCCGGCCATTGGTTCGGTCCCAGTCGATCCCGGGAACGCGGTAGCCTTCGGTGCCGCGCATCACCTCGGCCAGTTCCGAGGCGGAGGCGGCCTCGCGCCTGAGGTCAAGCTCACGCAGCGTCCAGCGCTTGAAATTGGCGATCACCAGCCGCGGGCGCAGCCGCGCAGGTTCGCCCCCCAAGGCTTCGAGATGGGCGGCGGCCCATTCGTAGGTTTCGATATCGGCGCCGAACTTTTCTCTGATCCCCGGACGCAGCACCTTGACCGCCGCGTTCCGCCCCTCGGTGGTCACCGCGCGGTGGACCTGCGCGATCGAGGCCGCGCCGACAGGTTGTTCCTCGATGCTGGCGAACAGGCTTTCCAGCGGCTTGCCGAAGCTGGCCTCGATTTCGCGCCGGATCGCGGCAAAGGGCACCGGCGGCAGGCTGTCCTGCAACAGCAGCAAATTGCCTGCCGCGTCATCGCCGACGATGTCGGGGCGGGTGGCGAGTGTCTGGCCGAGCTTGATCGCTGCGGGGCCGATCGCCTGAAAGGCCCCGGCATAGTCCGGCCGGGCAGGCTGGAATGTGCCAAATCGCGCGATCCGGGTCAGCCGCCGGACCTGCGCCGGGGTGTTGTGATCGCGCTCGATCCCGCGCAGCGCGCCGTGCCTCGCCAGGGTGCGGCCCCAGCGCAGCAGGCGCAGGATGTGCGTTGCCGGGCGGGTCACTTCAAATCTTCCACCCCGAATGGATCGCCACGGCCCCGCCCAGGATCGGCTCGACCCGGGTGCGCACGAAACCGGCCTCGCGGATCATCGCCTCGAATTCGGGCATGGGCGGAAAGCGGCGGATCGATTCGGCCAGATAGCGATAGCTGTCGGCATCGCCGGCGATGACCTGGCCAATGCGCGGCATCAGGTGGTGCGAATAGAGATCGTAGACTTCCTTGAAGCCCGGCCACTGGGTGGTTGAGAATTCCATGCAAAAGAACCGTCCCCCGCGCCTCAGCACGCGGTGTGCTTCGGCCAGGGCCTTATCGATATGGGTGACGTTGCGGATCCCGAACACGATCGTGTAGGCATCGAAAAACCGGTCGGGGAAGGACAATTCCTCGGCGTTCTGTCGCGACCAGACCAGATCATCCAGCCCGCGCTCCATCGCGCGCTCGAGACCCACATCGAGCATATCTTGATTGATGTCGGAAACGGTCACGCTGGCCCCGCGCTCCGCCAGGCGAAAGGCGATATCGCCGGTGCCGCCGGCCATGTCGAGGATTTGCTCGCCTGGCTGCGGCTTAACCCGGCGGACGAACTTGTCCTTCCACAGCCGGTGCATTCCCCCCGACATGGCATCGTTCATCACGTCATACTTCTTGGCGACGCTTGAAAAGACCTCGCCCACGCGGGCGGTCTTTTCCTCGGGGCTGACCTCTTCGTAACCGAAGGAAACCGTATCGTTCATGGCCCGCGCCTTAGCCCCAAGCTGGGCGCGGCGCGAGTCCTTGTTGTGTGTGCTGATCGCCTCCGCGATCAGCTTTGCCTTGCCAGCCCGCTCCCCCGGCCCAACCACCCGTTTAGGATACCCTGTGGGCGGTTGGGCCGGGGGAGCGGGCTGGCATGGCAAAGGGAGGGACGGATGTCCCGACCGCACCAAACAAGGAAACCCTTATTCCACCTCAGGCGGGCGGCGGGAACATGAACGGCGCCAGGTGGGCGAGGAAATCGGCCTTGCCCAGATCCACACCTTCGGCGCGCAGGATCGCGTAGGCGGCGGTGGCGTGGAAATAGAAGTTGGGCACGGCAAACCCGGTCAAAAAGGTGGTCCCGTCAAAGCGGATCCCCGCGCCGTTGGGAAAGGTTATCACCACTTCGCGATCCGCCCCAGCATCGAAGGCGGCCGGGTCGATTGTTTCGAGATAGGCAATGGTCTTGTCGCAGCGTTCCTTGAGTTCTGCAAAGCTGGCTTCGGTATCGGGCATGGCCGGGGCCTCGGTTCCGGTCAGCCGGGCGGCGGCACCCTTGGCCGCGTCGGAGGCGATCTGGATCTGGCGGGCCAGCGCGAACATGTCGGGCGCGAGGCGCGCCTCGATCAGTGCGGCCTCGTCCTTCTGCGCGGCGGCCTTGTCGAGGATTGCCTTGAGATTGCCCAGCATGGCGATAAAGCCCGGCACGGCCGAGCGGTGCAGCGAATAGGACATCGAATTCTCCCGGGAGGTTTATTGGACCAGCAGGACTAGCGCAGGATTTTTTCAGTTGCAATACGAAACGTATTGCCCGCGTGTGGATGCGCTCCTAGCCAACGGCGATGCCCGAGCTTCCCGAAGTCGAAACCACCGTGCGCGGCCTTGCCGGTGTGCTGGATGGCGCGCGACTGGCGCGGGTGGAAACCCGCCGGGCCGACCTGAGACGGCCATTTCCGGCCGATCTGGTGCAGGTGATGACCGGGGCGGTCGTCACAGGGCTGGGCCGCCGCGCCAAATATGGCCTGATCCACCTCGATCGCGGGCAGACGATGATCTTTCACCTCGGCATGTCTGGGCGCTGGCGGATCGAGCCCGAAAGCCTGGGGCCGCACGATCACCTGGTGATCGAAACCGATAGCGGCGAGCGGCTCGCGCTGTGCGACCCGCGCCGTTTCGGGTCGGTCGATCTGGTGGAAACCGCGCGGATCGGCTCGTGGCCCGCCTTCGCCACCCTGGGGCCGGAGCCTTTGGGCGACGGGCTAAGTCCGTCCAAGCTGAAGTCGGCGCTAAGCGGACGCAAGGCGGCGATCAAGCTGATGCTGCTCGACCAGCGGATCGTCGCCGGGCTGGGCAACATCTACGTCTGCGAGGCGCTGTTCCGGGCCGGGATCGATCCGCGCAAGGCCGCAGGCGCGGTTTCCGGCCAGGCGCTGGCGCGGCTGGTGCCGCAAATCAAGGCCGTCATCGCCGAGGCGATCGAGGCCGGGGGATCGAGTCTGCGCGACTATGCCCGCCCCGATGGCGAGCTGGGCTATTTTTCCAAGCGCTTCGATGTCTACGATCGCGAAGGCCAGCCCTGCTCCCGCTGCGGCGCGCCGGTGAAGCGCTTTGCCCAGGGCGGGCGCAGCACCTGGTATTGCCCGAAGTGCCAGAAATGAGCGGAATGCTTGACGATTGGCAGGGTCGAGGCTAAGGGCCGCGCTTCGCGCAGGGGAGGCCCGGGGCCGCTCTTGCGATTCTGCACGCGAATCAACTGTTAGAGGCTGCGCGAAGGCAGCCGCATAAAGGACGACAATGGCCAATACGCCGCAAGCCAAGAAGCGCATCCGCCGCAACGAAAAGCGCGCCGAAATCAACGGCAACCGCATGAGCCGCATCCGCACCTTCGTGAAGAAGGTTGAGGCCGCGCTCGATGGCGGCGACAAGGCTGCCGCTGCCGATGCGCTCAAGGCGGCCCAGCCCGAGCTGGCGCGTGGCGTGGCGCGCGGGGTGATTCACAAGAACACCGCGGCGCGCAAGCTTTCGCGCCTGACCAAGCGCGTCGCCGGGCTCTGATTCGCGCCGACGCTGCCGATTCGCCCGCCTGAGCGGCGCGAAAACGGGACGAAAAAGGAACATGGCCGGCGGGCGCTCCGCCGGCCATTTTCGTTTCGCAAACGCGCATCCGATGCTGCATCGCGGCAAGCCGATGGAATCCGGCGATTCGCGTCGGTGCAAAATCGAAAATTGCGCGTTAACAGCATGTTATCCATGTGTTACGGGATTCTCCCATGCGGGGGTGAGTCAAGGGCAATTATTTCACTTTTTTTACTTCACGCGCCTTGCCCTTGCCCGCGAAGGGTCCCAAAACCCTCCCTGTCCTAGGGCGCTCATTCGCCCAGGGGGTCACATTCAGTCGCGCTCCTTGCGCCGGAACAGGGCATCCGGCGAAGGGATCGTGTGCGCCGGGCGGGGTGGCCGGTGCTTTGGCGAAGTTTTTTGGATTCGGGGGCATACCTCAGGTGAGCGGGATGGGGACTGGCGGACAACGGGGTAGCGGACCCGCCGGAGGAAAGAGCGAATCCGAGCGCCTGCGCGAAGAGCAGGAAGCGCTCGATCTTGCGGCCGATTGGGCCGACATCAGCCAGGGTCTGCGCAAGGACCTGGGCCAGCAGTTGCACAGCCAGTGGATCAAGCCGATCCAGCTCGGTTCGTTCTGCAAGGAAACCGGCACGCTCGATCTTCACTTGCCGACCGAGTTTTCGGCCAACTGGGTGGCGGATCGGTTTGCCGACCGGCTCTCGCTGGCCTGGAAGATCGCCCGGCCCGATGTGCGCAACGTGCGGATCTCGGTTCCGCCCGGGCGCCGTGCGGGCGCCGGGATCCGGCTGGGCCGCGACGAGGGTGCGCGCCGACCCAATGGTGAGGCCGCCTTTGCCGCGCAGCCGGGCGATGCCATCGGCATGGGCGCGGCCGAGATGGGCGGGCCGGGCACTAACGGGTTCGGGATCGGTTCGATCGGGCTTGATCCCTCGCTGACCTTCACCACCTTCGTTACTGGCGCTGCCAACGTGCTGGCCAGCAACGCGGCCCAGCGCATGGCGGCGACCGAAACCCCGCAGTTCGCCCCGCTCTATCTCAAAGCGGCGACCGGGCAGGGCAAAACCCACCTGCTCCACGCAATCGGCCATTCCTATCTGACGGCCCACCCGCGTGCGCGGATCTTCTACTGCTCGGCCGAGCGTTTCATGGTCGAATTCGTCCAGGCCTTGCGGCAGAATCAGACGATCGAATTCAAGGCGCGCCTGCGCGGCTTCGACCTGTTGCTGGTCGACGACATCCAGTTCATCATCGGCAAGGCTTCGGCCCAGGAAGAGCTGCTCTATACGATCGACGCGCTGCTCGCCGAGGGCAAGCGACTGGTGTTCGCCGCCGACCGCGCCCCGCAGGCGCTCGATGGGGTGGAGCAGCGCTTGCTCAGCCGTCTGTCGATGGGGCTGGTCGCCGATATCCAGCCCGCCGATATCGAGCTGCGCCGCGCGATCCTGGAACACCGCCTGCAGCGCTTTTCGCCCACCAACGTACCTGCCGACGTGATCGAGTTCCTCGCCCGGACCATCAACCGCAATGTGCGCGAGCTGGTCGGCGGGCTCAACAAGCTGATCGCCTATGCCCAGCTGACCGGCCAGGCCGTGTCGCTCCAGCTGGCCGAGGAACAGCTGACCGATATCCTTTCGGCCAACCGCCGCCGGATCACCATCGACGAGATCCAGCGCACCGTGTGCCAGTTCTACCGGGTGGATCGCACCGAGATGGCATCGAAGCGCCGAGCCCGCGCGGTGGTGCGCCCGCGCCAGGTCGCGATGTACCTCGCCAAGGTGCTCACCCCGCGCTCCTACCCGGAAATCGGCCGCAAGTTCGGCGGGCGCGATCACTCCACCGTGATCCACGCGGTGCGGCTGATCGAGGATCTGCGCACCCGCGATGCCGACATGGACGGCGACGTGCGCAGCCTGCTGCGCCAGCTCGAAAGCTGAGCCTACCGTTCATCGGCTTTGAACAGCCAATGCATCGCCCTTCCACAGGGTGACGCACAGCCTTGTCAGGCGCTCAGCCCCCCATCGACCACCAGTTCGCTGCCGGTGCTGAAGGCGGCGCGGTCGCTGGCCAGGAAAACCACGGCATCGGCAACGTTTTGCGGCTCGCCCAGGTGGCCCAGCGGGTGCATCGCCGAGACATTGGCCAGCACCTCATTGTCACCTACGCCCTGCGCGGCGGCGAAATCGTCGATCAGGTGGCGGCCCATATCGGTTTCGATCACCCCGGGGTGCACCGAATTGACCCGGATCCGCGCCGCCGCGAGTTCCTTGGCGCAGCCCTTGGTGAAAAGCCGCACCGCGCCCTTGGTGGAGTTGTAGCAGGTCGCCCCGGCGGCGCCCTCGATCCCCGCTACCGAGGAGAGATTGACGATCGCTGCGCCTCCGCGCCACATGTGCGCGCGCTCCGCCAGCAGCGGGATCGCGGCGCGGGTGCCCAGGAACACTCCTTCGACATTGACCGCGTGGAGCCGCCGCCAGTCTTCCAGCGTGGTTTCGGTGATCGGTTTGAACAGCCACAGCCCGGCGTTGTTGACCAGAATGTCGAGCCCGCCCGCCCCTGCGTGCAGCCAGTCCATCGTCGCGGCCCAGTCCGCCTCGCTGGTCACATCGAGGCTACGCGCGATCCCGCCGATTTCGGCAGCAAGCGCATCGGGCGCGGCGAGGTCGGTCACTGCCACCTTCGCCCCGGCCGCCGCTAGCGCCCGCGCGGTTGCCGCGCCGATCCCGCGCGAAGCCCCTGTCACCAGAGCAATACGACCGATCAGATCGCCCATGTCCCCTCTCCTTTGTTAGGGTATTCACCCTAGTTTGAACAATTCGCGGCGCCTTGTCACTGCCTGATTTGACTTTGCGGGCACTCGCCTTGCGGGCTGCCTCGCCCTATGTGGAGACGATGAGTCTGTCGCCCGATCGCCTCGAACGTTTCGCCCGCCACATCGTGCTGCCCGAAGTGGGCGGGGCGGGACAGGTAGCGCTGGCGCGCGCGCACGTGGTGCTGATTGGCTGCGGCGGGATTGGTTCACCGGCGCTGCAATACCTGGCGGGCGCGGGGATCGGCGCGCTGACGCTCGTCGATGACGATGTGGTCGATGCCAGCAATCTGCAACGCCAAACGATCTTCACCCCGACCGATATCGGGCAACCGAAGGCCGAGGTTGCCGCGCGGTGGGTAGAGCGGTTCGATCCTGCCCTGAAGGTCCGCGCGCACGTCGGGAGGGTACGGGGGGATAACGTGGCGCGGGTCCTTCAGGACGCGACCCTTGTGCTCGATGGAAGTGACAACTTCGCGACTCGTCTGGCGGTTTCGGATGCCTGCGTGCGGGCCGGGGTGCCGCTCACCAGCGCGGCGATCGGGCGTTTTCAGGGGCAAGTGGCAAATTTTGCCGGGCACCGCGAGGGGTACAGCTGCTATCGCTGCTTCGTGGGCGATGCCTTCGATGCCGAGGATTGCGATTCGTGCGCCGATCAGGGCGTGCTGGGGGCAATGGCGGGCATGATCGGCGCTTTCGCCGCGATGCACGCGATCCGTGCGATCCTTGAAGGCAAGACCGCGCTGGGCGATCCGCAATGGGGCAAATTGCACCTGTTCGAGGGGCTGGTCCCGTCGTTGCGGACCATGCGGATTGCCAAGGATCCGGCCTGTCAGGGATGTTCAGCCGCCTAGCATCTCCCCAACCCAGGCCGGTACCAGCTCGCTCGCCGGGCCAAGGCGGCTTTCGTGAAACAGGAAGGATCCCTGGCTCGGTTCGAGATTGAGCTCAAGCGTTCGCTTGCCCAGCTCGCGCGCATCGCGCACGAAGCCGGCGGCGGGATAGACCGCGCCCGAGGTGCCGATCGACACGAACAGGTCCGCCTCGCGCAGCGCGGCATAGATCTCGCCCATCCGGTAGGGCATCTCGCCGAACCAGACGATATCGGGGCGCAAGGACCGCGCGCCGCACGCCGGGCAGGGCGGGCGACCGAGCAGCGGCGCGCGCCAGCGGCTGCGTATGTCGCAGCTGGTGCACCAGGCGCTGAGATGCTCGCCGTGCATATGCAGCACACGACCCGCCCCGGCGCGCTCGTGCAGATCGTCGACGTTCTGCGTCACGATCAGCAGCGAGCCGGTCCACTCCGCCTCTAGCCGGGCTAGCGCGACATGGGCGGCGTTGGGCAGCTTTTCCTGGATCGCCGCACGGCGCTGGTCATAGAAGCGCAGCACCAGGCTCGGGTCGCGGGCAAAGGCCTCGGGCGTGGCGACGTCCTCGACCCGGTGATTCTCCCACAGGCCGCCTGCGCCGCGAAAGGTATCGATCCCGCTCTCGGCGGAAATCCCCGCGCCGGTCAGGATCACGATGTTGCGAATTGCGTCTGTCATTGCTCTGTCCGTCACCCTGAACTTGTTTCAGGGTCCATTTCTCAGCATAGACCCGTGTGGGGCATGATCGATGCTGAAACAAGTTCGGCATGACAAGCTTGGGGTGCGATCAAGTGGCACGAATTGGCATTATCGGCAGCGCAGGGCGCATGGGGGCGGCACTGGCCGAGGCGATTGCCGCCGCCGGGCACCAACTGGCCGGCGGAGTCGACAAGGGCGGCGATGTTGCCGCTCTGGCGAGTTCAAGCGACGTGCTGGTCGATTTCTCCGCCTCCGCCGCGCTTGAAGCCAACCTTGATGCCGCAGTCGCCGCAGGCACACCGATCGTCGTCGGGACCACCGGGCTTGAGGAGCGCCACAACTGGCTGTGCGATGCCGCCGCAGACCATGTTGCCGTGCTGCAAACCGGCAATACCTCGCTCGGCGTCAACCTGCTGGCGCATCTGGTGCGCGAAGCCGCAGCGCGGCTGGGCGAGGACTGGGATATCGAAGTGGTCGAAACCCACCACCGGATGAAAGTCGATGCGCCGTCCGGCACTGCGCTGCTCCTGGGCGAAGCGGCGGCGCAAGGGCGCGGGATCGATCTTGCCGCGCACAGCGCGCGCGGGCGCGACGGGATCACCGGCGCTCGGCGCACGGGTGACATCGGCTTTGCATCCCTGCGCGGCGGGTCGGTGGCGGGGGATCACACCGTCTACTTCCTGGCCGACAACGAACGCCTCGCGCTGTCGCACCTCGCCGAAAACCGCGCGATCTTCGCGCGCGGCGCGGTGCGCGCGGCTGGGTGGCTGATCGGCAAGCCTGCCGGGCGCTACACCATGCCGCAGGTGCTGGGGCTTTGAACAAGGCCGAAATTTTCGAATTCTTCCGCCGTTTGGCCGAGGACAATCCGTCGCCCGAAACAGAGCTGGAGTTCGGCAATACCTTTCAGTTGCTGGTCGCCGTGGTGCTGTCGGCCCAGGCGACCGACGTCGGGGTCAACAAGGCGACCCGGGCGCTGTTCCGCGCGGTCAAGACCCCGGCGCAGATGGTGGCGCTGGGCGAAGAGGGGCTGAAAGAGCAGATCAAGACCATCGGGCTGTTCAATACCAAGGCGAAAAACGTGATCGCGCTGAGCGAGATCCTGGTGCGAGACTACGGCGGCGAGGTGCCCGCCGACCGCGACGTGCTGACCACCTTGCCCGGCGTCGGGCGCAAGACAGCCAACGTAGTGATGAACTGCGCCTTCGGGGCCGAAACCTTCGCGGTCGATACCCACATTTTCCGGGTGGCCAACCGCACCGGGCTGGCGCGGGGCAAGACTCCGCTGGCGGTGGAGAAGGGCTTGGAGAAGAAGGTTCCCCAGCCCTTCCGAGTTGGTGCGCACCACTGGCTGATCCTGCACGGACGCTATGTCTGCAAGGCGCGGCGGCCCGAATGCTGGCGCTGCCCCGTGGCCGACCTCTGCGCGTTCAAGCCCAAGAGTGCGGCGCCCAAGGGGCAGCGCTGAAGATCAACCCTTGTCGAAATTTTCCGGATCGAGCTCGAGCCCGGCACGGCCATGTGCGGCGGTGTGGGCCGGGGCGTGGGGATGTTCGACATATTCGGGTTCTTCTACCTCGAGCATGCCCTCCCACTTGGTGATGACGCTGGTCGCGACCGCGTTGCCGACCACGTTGGTGGCGGTGCGGCCCATGTCGAGGAACTGGTCGATCGCCAGCACCAGCGCTACACCTTCCACCGGTAGGCCGAACATCGCCAGCGTTCCGGTGATCACCACCAGGCTGGCGCGCGGCACGGCGGCGATCCCCTTTGAGCTGAGCATCAGCGTGAGCAGGATCGCCACCTGGGTTCCGGCGGACAGCTCGATGCCATAGGCCTGGGCGATGAAGATCGTCGCAAAGCTCATGTACATCATCGAACCGTCAAGGTTGAAGCTGTAGCCCAGCGGCAGCATGAAGCCCGAAATCCGGCGCGGGATGCCGAAGCGATCGAGCTGCTCGAACATCTTGGGCAGTGCGGCTTCCGAGCTGGCGGTTGAAAAGGCGATCATCAGCGGCTGGCGGATATAGCGCACCAGCGTGACGACGCGCTTGCCCAGGAACAGCGCGCCGACCCCGATCAGGATCGACCACAGCAGCAGCAGGCTGAAATAGAATTCGCCCAGCAGTTTGACGTAGGTCTTGAGAATCTCCAGCCCGCTCAGCGAAACCACCTTGGCGATCGCCGCAAAGACCGCAATCGGGGCATAGCGCATCACATAGCCGGTTACCTGCAGCATCATTTCGGCCAGGGCATCGGCGCCGCGCACCAGTGGCGCGCCTTTTTCCCCGACGGCCGAAAGCGCCACCCCGGCGAAGATCGAGAAGACCAGGATCTGCAGGATATTGTTGGAGGCCATCGCCTCGACCGCGCTGGTCGGGAAGACCGAAAGGATGAATTCCGGCGCGCTCTGATGGGCAACCTCGCCCACGGCGGCCTTTGCCGCAGCCGCATCGGGGATCGGCGCGCCAAAGCCCGGCTGGAACAGGTTGACCATCAGCAGCCCCAGCCCGATCGAGATCAGGCTGGCGGTAATGAACCAGGCCAGCGCACGCATCCCGATCCGCCCGAGCGCGCTCGAATCTCCCATATTGGCGATTCCGACAACCACTGTTGCCAGGACCAGCGGGGCAACCAGCATCTTGATCAGGTGGAGGAAGATGTCGGACAGCAGCTTGAGCCAGGGGGCGACGCTTTCCTTCACCACACCCGCATCGACATTCACGTAGAGCAATTGCCCTGCGATCACGCCAAGGACCATGCCGATCAGGATATAGAGTGTCAGGCGCCGGTCCATCGCTATGCTTCCCCCCAGGTATTGGTTTGCGGGGCGAACCTACCCGGCGAGCGCGGCCTGTGCAATGCGGGCGTAGATTCGCGCCAGCGTCTCGAGATCGGCGATCGCCACGGCCTCGTCGCGCTTGTGCATGGTGGCGTTGCAAAGGCCGAACTCGATTACCGGGCACAGGTCTTTCAGGAATCGCGCATCGCTCGTGCCCCCGGTGGTGCTGGCCTCGGGGCGAAGGCCGGTTTCGGCCTCGACCGCGTCGGCGATCATTTCGGAAAAGGCGCCGGGGGGAGTGATGAAGGATTCGCCATAGATCACCGGGCGCGCCGCGCCGCCGTGGCGCGCGGCGATTTCGCGCATCAGCGCGGCGATCTCTGCGCCGGTGTGCAGGTCGTTGAAACGGACCGAGAGCCGGGCCTGGGCGCGGGGAGGGATGACGTTGCTTGCCGTGTTGCCCACTGCAATGTCGATGATCTCAAGGTTGCTCGGCTGGAACCAGGCGTTGCCCCGGTCGAGTTCAAGCGCATCGTATTCGGCCAGCATCGCCACCAGCCGGGGGAGCGGATTGTCGGCCAGGTGCGGATAGGCGACATGGCCTTCGCGCCCCTCCACCTCGATCCAGGTCACGCAGGAACCGCGCCGCCCGATCTTCATCATGTCGCCCAGGCGGTTCACCGAAGTCGGCTCGCCCACCAGACACAGGTCGGGCAGCGCGCCCACATCGCGCATGTGTTCGATCAGCGCGACGGTGCCGTATTTGGCTGGGCCTTCCTCGTCGCCGGTGATCACGAAGCTGATCGTTCCGGCCTCCGCAGGAATTTCCCGCACGGCGGCGACCATGGCCGCGATCGCGCCCTTCATGTCGACCGCGCCGCGCCCGTAGAGCAGATCGCCGCGGACCTCGGGCGCGAAGGGAGCGCTGGCCCAGCCTTCACCCGGCGGGACCACGTCGACATGCCCGGCAAAGGCGAAATGGCGGCTGCCCTCTGGCCCAGGGCGGATTGCAAACAGGTTCTCGACCGGGCCGTCGGGCGCTTCGCCGGTGATGAAGCGATGGACCGCAAAACCCAGCGGTTCCAGCTGCTCCTCAAGGCAATCGAACACT
The DNA here is from genome assembly GCA_024236215.1 of Novosphingobium sp. GTDB lineage: Bacteria > Pseudomonadota > Alphaproteobacteria > Sphingomonadales > Sphingomonadaceae > Novosphingobium. The sequence continues at coordinate 639,693 of JACKKX010000001.1, read as the reverse complement.
AGACCCGCGGCGGGGGTCACGCTGGGGCAGGCGATCAGCGCCTCGGCAAGATCGAGCACGGTCTGGGTCATGGCACAGCAGCGCATATGGTGTATGCCCGCGCCATACAAGCCGGAGCGCGACCATGCCCAAGCTCGATCTCGACGCCATCCCCCAGACCAACGCCACCGGCTATCCGCCGCAATACGCCGAGGTGGTACAGGGCCGCTGGTATCGCCGTCTTGCTCCGGTGGCCGGGCTGGAGGATTTCGGTGCCAGCCATGTGGTGCTCCAGCCGGGCGCCTGGTCGGCCCAGCGCCACTGGCACGAGGGCGAGGACGAGCTGGTAGTAATGATCGCGGGCGAGGCGGTGCTGGTCGACGAAACGGGCGAAACCCCGATGCGCGCGGGCGATGTTGCCGCCTTCCCCAAGAACGACGGCAACGGCCATGTCCTGCAGAACCGCTCGGGCGCGCCCTGCATCTTCGTCGCGATCGGGCGCATGGCAGACACTGCTTGCCACTATCCCGATATCGACATGCACCTGTTCGCCGGGGCGGGGCGGCAGAAGCGCAAGGACGGAAGCGACTTCTGAAGGCCTAATCCTTCGCCGGGGCCTTGGCACCATCCCACTGCTCGATCACCCATTCCTCGTTCTCGGCAGCCGCGACCCAGGCCTGGAGCCACTCGTGCTCCCAAACCGCTTCCATATAGGCGAGCGCGAAGCCCGGCACGCCGATCCGGTAGGTGATGAAGCGGCTGACAACCGGCGCATAGATGATGTCGGCCGCGCTGAAGGTGCCGAACAGGAACGGTCCGCCCTTGCCGAAACGCGCCCGCGCCTCGGCCCATAGGGTCAGAATACGCACGATATCGGCGCGCGCGGCCTCGCTGATCTCCCAGCCCTCGACCTGGCGGCGGATGCTCATCGGGCATTCGCTGCGCAGCGCCTGGTAGGAGCTGTGCATTTCCGCGACCATCGAGCGCGCCATGGCCCGGGCATCGTCGGCCTTGGGCCAGAACCGCTCGCGCCCGACCTTGTCGGCCAGGTATTCGATGATCGCCAGGCTGTCCCACACCACCGCATCGCCGTCCCACAGCACCGGGACCTTACCCGACGAGGGGGCGATTTCCTCGGTCTGCTTCTTCTGCCGGTCCCAGTCCTCGCCATAAAGCGGGACCATGATCTCTTCGAAATGCAGCCCTGACTGCTTGGCCGCCAGCCAGCCGCGCAGCGACCAGCTCGAATAGTTCTTGTTGCCCAGGATCAGCTTCATGGCATTTGCGGATTAGCCGTTCAGCTTGGTCCTGTCGAGAATGAACGACCGGACTGACTCGACAAGAATACTTGGTTGATCGATCAATCAAGTATTCGGAGGATTCGCATGACCCAACCCGATCCCTACGCCGCTACCGACGCTGCGCTGCAGGCCAGGACGGGCCGCTCGCTCGCACAGTGGGTGGACATCGCGCGCCAGAGTCCGGCCGGCGGCCATATGGCCACGGTCGGCTGGCTCAAGGCCGAGCATGGGCTTGGCCACGGACATGCCAACAGCGTGGTCCACGCGCTCAACGCTTCGGCTGCGGTCTCGCAGGATGGCGAAGCTCTGGTCGAAGCGATGTTTGCGGGCGCCAGGTCCGGCTTGCGACCCGTCCACGAAGCGATAGTCGCGGCGCTGGCCAGCTTTGGCGCTGACGTCGAACTTGCCCCAAAAAAGGGTTACGTCAGTTTCCGCCGCAAAAAGCAGTTCGGCCTCGGCCAGCCTTCTACCGGCGACCGCTATGATCTTGGTCTGGCGCTGAAGGGCGAAGCGCCCGCCGGACGCCTCGAAGCTTCGGGCAGCTGGAACGCCATGGTTTCGCACCGGGTCCGGCTCGGCAGGGCTGACGAAGTGGACGCGGAACTCATCGGCTGGCTACGCGCCGCCTACGATCGCGCCTGAAAGTGACTGAGCGATGAATTCCGATACGCGCAACCGCATCCTCATGACCGCGATGGAGCTGTTCTGGGAAAAGGGCTACCACTCCACTTCGGTGGCCGACATCCTCGGTCGTAGCCAAGTCCATTCGGGCAGCCTCTATCACTTCTTCCCGGGCAAGCAGGACGTGCTGGTCGGGGTTCTCGAATTCTACCGGGACGGGATTCGCGAACAATTGCTGGCCCCGGTCTGGACCGGGGTTGATGATCCGGTTGAGCGGATCTTTGCCTTGCTCGGTGGTTACCGTGCGCACCTGGTGCTGACAGATTGCACCTATGGTTGCCCGATCGGCAGCCTGGCTCTGGAAATCCACGAACCCGATCCGAAGGTGCGCGATCTGCTGGCCGCAAACTTCACCAACTGGTCACTGGCGATCGAGGAATGCCTCGATGCAGCGCAAGACCGGCTCGGCGCCGATCTGGATCGCCGGGCTTTGGCCGAATTCGTGCTGACCGTGATGGAAGGCGCCATCATGCAGGCCAGGACTTACCGCGATCTTGGCTATTTCGATCGCAATGTGGCGGTGTTGCGCAGCCATTTTGCCATGCTCGAACGCAATCGTGCCGGGTCATCGGTGCGGGGGGAGTCGGAGGACAAGAGGACATGGAACTGAACTGGATCGCGATTGTTGCGGCTGGTGTCGCGGCATTCTTGCTCGGCGGGCTGTGGTATGCCCCGCTACTGTTTGGCAGGGCCTGGCAAGCGGACTGCGGGCTTTCCGACGAGCAGTTGAAGCAGGGCAACATGGTTTGGATATTCGGTGGCGCGCTGATCCTTTCGGTACTGGCGGCGGCGATGTTCTCGATGTTCCTTGGTCCCAGGCCCGAATTGGGATTTGCCGCCGGTGCGGGATTTTCCGCAGGTCTGTTCTGGGTCGCGGCCAGCCTCGGGATCTTCTACCTGTTCGAGCGCCGTCCGCTCAGATTGTGGTTGATCAACGGCGGCTATGCCACCGCGATGTTCATGCTGATCGGCGCAGTCCTGAGCTTGCTGGGTTGATCTGGCCTGGGGGGCTACTTCGGAGTTGACCTTGTGCGCCGTTGGCCCAATTCTGGATTGCGATGACCCCGCGCCCCTTCCACCTAGCCTTTCCGGTCCGCGATCTGGCCGAGGCGCGCGCCTTCTGGGGCGGGGTGATGGGGTGCGCCGAGGGGCGCAGTTCGGACAGCTGGATCGACTTCGATTTCTACGGCCATCAGATCGTCGCCCACTGCACCGGCGGGGCAACGGACGATGCGGGCAACAACCCGGTTGACGGGCACGGCGTGCCGGTGCCGCATTTCGGGATCGTGCTGGCAATGGAGGACTGGGAGGCGCTGGCTGAGCGGCTGAGGGCCGCGGGCACCCGGTTCGAGATCGAGCCCTATGTCCGCTTCAAGGGCCAGGTCGGCGAACAGGCGACCATGTTCTTCCGCGACCCCAGCGGAAATGCCATTGAAATGAAGGCCTTCGCCGATCTGGGCCAGCTGTTCGCGAAGTGATGGCCTTCATCCTGTCGTAATAGCATCGCCAAATCGTCGGCAAAGCTTCACCGCCAAGACGCCGAAACGGCATCCTCGCGTAACACGCTGCTCCTAACCGCCCTCGTCGTCACACCACCAACGGGGGTTTTCATGCGTCGATTCTCTGTCTTCCTGCTCGCATCCGTCGCCTTCATTCCGCAGGCCGCTCTGGCTGCCGCCGATGCCGCCGCCGCCGACGAAGGCGATGCCGCCGCCGATGCGGAAATCGTGGTCTATGGCCAGGGCCAGTCCAAGCAGGTGCAGGAAGTTCGTGCCGCACAGATTGCCGAGCTTGCCCCAGGCTCAAGCCCGATCCGCGCAATCGAAAAGCTGCCCAGCGTCAACATTCAGTCGGCCGACGCATTCGGCAACTACGAGTGGTCAACCCGGGTCACGATCCGCAGTTTCAACCAGAACCAGCTGGGCTTCACCTTCGACGGGATTCCGCTTGGCGACATGAGCTATGGCAACCACAACGGCCTGCACATCAGCCGCGTGGTCAGTCCCGAGAACATTTCCTCCGTGCGCGTTTCGCAGGGCGCCGGGGCGATCGGCACCCAATCAACCAGTTCGCTGGGCGGAACGGTTGAGACGCTTTCGCTCGATCCCAAAGACCGGCTCGGGATCGCCGTCAACGGCACCTATGGCAGCAACGAGACGATCCGCGGCTTTGCACGGGTGAATGTCGGCAGTCCGGACGGTGCGCGCGGTTTCGTATCCTATGCCTATGGCACCACCGACAAGTACCGTGGCACCGGCAAGCAGGATCAGCACATGGTTAACGCCAAGATCGTGGTGCCGCTTGGCGAGGCGAAGATCGACGGCTGGTTCTCCTGGTCGGACCGGCGCGAGCAGGACTATCAGGACATGTCGCTCGATATGCTCAGCCGCCTCGGTTACGGCTGGGACAACGCCTATCCCGACTATGCCGCCGCCTTGCTCTATGCCGATATCGGCAACAATCGCGGTGAGACCGGCGCGCCGGTTTCCAACGCCGCAGCAGGAACGGTTTACCCCGGCAACGTCACGACGGTTGACGATGCCTATTACGATGCCTCGGGTCTGCGCAAGGACACCGTCGCCGGGCTCGGCATCACCGCGCCGATCGGCGATAGCGCCAACTTCGCGCTCAAGGGGTATTACCACAAGAACAAGGGCATGGGCCTGTGGGCCACGCCTTATGTGCCCAGCCCCAACGGGGTGCCGATCTCGGTCCGTACCACTGAATACGACATCGAACGCACCGGCCTGTTCGGCAATTTCGATATCGATCTTGGAAGCAACCACCTGAGCATCGGCGGCTGGTGGGAACACAACGATTTCCATCAGGCGCGCCGCTTCTACGCGATGCCTAGCCGCACCCAGCCGCTCGATTTCCGGGTCTATCCGACCAACGCGTTCTTCACCCAGTGGGAATTCGATTTCGCCACCGAGACGCTGCAATACCACGTCTCCGACGAGATCGAACTTGGCGACCTCAAGCTGGATCTTGGCTGGAAGGGCTTCCGCGTCGAGAACAAGGCTACCGCCGTGATCCAGGCCAGCTTCCCCCAGGGCAAGATCGCGGCCGAGGACTGGTTCCAGCCTCATGCCGGTGCGACCCTGAAGCTTGGTGGAAACGGCGAGTTGTTTGCCGGGTTCACCCAGGCCACCCGTGCTTTCGCTTCGGCCACCACCACCGGGCCTTTCAGCACCACCCAGGCCGGCTTCGATGCGATCAAGGGATCGCTCAAACCCGAAAGCTCGGATACCTATGAGCTTGGCGCGCGCTACAACGATGGCCGCTTCAACGGAGTGATCGGGGTCTATCTAGTCAACTTCCATAACCGCCTGCTCTCGGCAGCGAGCGGATCGAGCATCGTCGGCAGTCCCTCGGTGCTGCAGAACGTTGGCGCGGTGCGGTCGGTCGGGTTCGAGGCTGCGGGCGACATCAAGCTGGGCGCCGGTTTCAGCCTGTTCGCATCCTACAGCTACACCGATGCGACCTATCAGAACGATGTCTACAACGTTTCAGGTGTGCTGCTGGCGGCGATCAAGGGCAAGACCGTGGTCGACAGCCCCCGCCACCTGCTGCGCGGCGAGCTGAGCTACGATTCCGGGCCGCTGTTCGGGCGGATCGGCGTAAACTACATGTCTGAGCGCTTCTTTACCTACACCAACGACAAGTCGGTTCCGGGCCGAGCCCTGGTGGACGCAACCCTTGGTTATCGGGTAACCGATGGGATCGAGGTGCAGCTCAATGCCAACAACCTGTTCGACAAGCAGTACGTGGCGACAGTCGGCTCGGGCGGTTTCGGCAACAGCGGCGATCGCCAGACGCTGCTGGTTGGAGCTCCGCAGCAGTTCTTTCTCACGCTCAAGACGGAGTTCTGATCCGATGAAGGCCGCCCTGTTTGCGCTTTCGGCACTTGCCCTTGCCCTTCCGGGCCAGGCGATGGCGAAGCCGGTATTGATGATATCGATCGACGGGCTGCGGCCAGGCGATGTGATCGAAGCCGAACAGCGCGGCCTCAAGATTCCGAACCTGCGACGGATGCTGGCCCAAGGCGCCCACGCCGAGGGGGTTGTGGGCATCCTTCCCACTGTCACCTACCCTAGCCACACCACCTTGCTTACCGGGGCCAGCCCGGCTGCGCACGGGATCGTCAACAATACCACCTTCGATCCGCTGCAGATCAACCAGGGCGGGTGGTACTGGTATGCCAGCGACATCAAGGTTCCAACGCTGTGGTCAGCAGCCGGTGCGGCGGGGCTGAGCGTGGGCAACGTCCATTGGCCGGTCAGCGTTGGGGCCGACGGCATCGCTTGGAACCTGCCGCAGATCTGGCGCACCGGCCACGACGACGATGCCAAGCTGGTTGCATCGCTCTCCACCCCCGGCCTGCTGCCCGAGCTGGAGCGTGACACCGGCCTGACATACGCCCAGGGGATCGATGAAAGCATCGAGGGCGATGAGAATCGCGGTGCCTTCGCCAGCAGCATGATCCGGCTGCACCGCCCCGATTTCGTTACGGTCTATTTCACCGCGCTCGATCATCAGCAGCATCAGGACGGTCCCGATACCCCGGGCGCGCGGGCCGTGCTCGAGCGGATAGACAGCCTGATCGGGCGGGTAACCGCTGCCGAACTTGCCGTGCATCCCGACGCCACCATCGCGCTGGTCAGCGATCACGGGTTCGAACCGATCAGCCACGAAACCAGCCTGTTCCGGGCATTTGTCGATGCCGGGCTGATCCAGCTGGACAAAGGCGACAAGGTGGCAGCCTGGGAAGCGATGCCCTGGCCGTCAGGCGGATCGGTTGCAGTTGTCCTGGCCCGGCCCGACGATAGCGCGCTCGAAGCCCGGGTTGGCGAGCTGCTGCACACCTTGGCTGCCGATCCGGCCAACGGGATTGCCACTGTTGCAGACAGGGCCGGTTTCGCAGGGTTCCATGCCAATCCGCAGGCCAGCTTCTATCTCGACATGCGGCTAGGTTGGAGTGCGGCGGGCTTTGCCGGGGGCGCTGCACCGCTGACCGGTACGCCGCATTACAAGGGCACCCATGGCTACTTCCCATCCGCCGCCCATCTGCGCTCGACCTTTCTGGTGATGGGGCCGGGGATCGCGCCAGGCCGTTCGCTGGGCCTGATCGACATGCGCGCGATTGCGCCGACCCTGGCCAAAGTGCTCGAGGTAAAACTCGATGGCGCCGAACTGGCTCCGCTCGAGCTCGGAAAGTAGCTTCTCAGACCAGCGTATCGCCCAGCACGGCGGCACGAAGATCCTCGATACCCATGCCCTTTTCGGATGAAGTAACCGCCACCACGGGAAAGGCTGCCGGGTGCTTGCGCGCTTCGGCCTGGGTTTCGGAGAGAACCTTGTCGAGCTCGCTGGCCTTGATCTTGTCGGCCTTGGTCAGCACCAGCCGGTAGCCGACCGCCGACTGATCGAGCATTTGCATCATCTCGCGGTCGACATCCTTGATCCCGTGGCGGCTGTCGATCAGCACCAGCACGCGCTTCAGGACCACCCGCCCGCGCAGGAAATCGCGCACCAGTCGCTTCCATTGCTCAACCACGCGGGGCGGAGCCTTGGCAAAGCCATAGCCGGGCATATCAACCAGCCTGAGCCGGGTGGGCTCGCCAACCTCGAAGAAATTGAGCTCCTGCGTGCGTCCCGGGGTGACCGAGGTGCGGGCGATCGCCTTGCGTCCGGTCAGCGCGTTGAGCAGGCTGCTCTTGCCGACGTTCGAGCGCCCGGCAAAGGCGATCTCGGGCGCATCGGGCTCGGGCAGGAATTTCAGCGCCGGGGCCGAAAGCAGGAATTCGACCCGCCCTGCGAACAGGCGGCGGGCCTGTTCGGCAAGGTCTTGTTCGTCGCTCACCGGATCAGCTCCGCGCCTTGGCCCGCTTGTGATCGGCGGCTTCCTTGTCGGTCTGCGCCTTGAGCTGCGGATGACGGGCATAGAGGAACTTCTGCTGGCCGATGGTCAGCACGTTCGAGGTGATCCAGTAGATCAGCAGACCCGCCGCGAAGGGCGCCATGATGAACATCATCATCCACGGCATCAGCGCGAAGACCTGCTGCTGGGCGGGGTCCATCTGCGCCGGATTGAGCTTGAACTGCAGCCACATGGTGATCCCCAGCAGCAGGGCGAGGATACCGATGCCCAGGAACGCGGGCGGGGTGAAGGGCAGCAGGCCGAACAGGTTGAGGATGTGCAGTGGATCGGGCGCAGAAAGATCCTGTATCCACAGCGCGAAAGGCTTGTGGCGCATTTCGACCGATAGGATCAGCACCTTGTAGAGCGCGAAGAACACCGGGATCTGCAGAAAGATCGGCAGACAGCCCGCCAGCGGGTTGACGCCTTCCTTCTTGTAGAGCGCCATGATCTCTTCCTGCTGCTTGGCCTTGTCGTCCTTGTAGCGCTCCTGGATCGCCTTCATCTTGGGCTGGATCGCCTTCATCGCCGCCATGCTGGCGAACTGGCGCTGGGCGACCGGGAACATGATTCCGCGCACGATCAAGGTCAGCAGGATGATCGCCACGCCGAAGTTGCCGGCCAGACCGTAAAGCTTGTTCAGCAGCAGGAAAATCGGCTTTTCGAACCAGCGGAACCAGCCCCAGTCGATCGCCAGCCCGAAATGGGCGACGCCCTGATCCTCGTAGCGGTCGAGCACCTGCGATTCCTTGGCCCCGGCGAACAGGCGGGTCGCCTGGCTGACAGTGGCGCCCGGCGCGACGGCCTGCGGGGCATAGAACAGGTCGGCAAGGAAGATGCCATTGCCCAGCGCGCGGAAATCACTGCTGGCCTGGCCCTTTTCGGGGATCAGGGTTGCCATCCAGTAGATGTCGGTAAAGCCCAGCCAGTCGGGCTTGCCGGCGTTGGCCTGGGTTCCGGCCTCGCTCACGTCCTTGTAGTTCGGACCGAACGAGACCGTTCCGTCGAATGCACCGAAGGGGCCGGAATGAACGTTCCAGCTGTCGATGCTCGCGGTCTTGTCGGTGCGGTTGAGCTGGGCGACCGGCTTGACCGTAACCGGCGCGGTGCCGTTGTTGGTCACGCCCTGGGTCACCGTCAGCATGTAATCCTGGTCGATCGCGTAGCTCAGGGTGAAGGTCAGCCCGGCACCGTTGTCCCAGCTCAGCGTTACCGGGGTCTTGTCGGTGAGCTTTGCCCCGGCGGGCGCGGTCCACACGGTCTGGGCGTTGGGCAGCGCGAGGTTGTCACCGGTCCAGCCGAACTGGGCGAACTGCTGCGCCGGGGTCCCAGCGGGCGAGAATAGCCGCTGCGGCCCGCTATCTTTGGCCAGAGCGGCGGTGTGGCGGCGCAGCGACAGGTCGTCGATTACCCCGCCCGCGAGATTGATCGAGCCTGACAGGCCCGGCGCGTCGATCGCCACGCGGCTGGCGGGGTTGAGCGCGCTTTGCAAGTCTTTCGCTTCCAGCGCCTTGTCGGCCTCGCTGGAAAGGCCACCCTCGCGTGTCGGCTTGCCCGTGGCGCTGGGTTCGGGGGCGGGGGACTGGCTGGCCGTGGCCACCGGCGCGGGCTTGTTGGCGTTGGGATAGAAATAGCGCATCCCCGCTTCCCATCCGAGCAGGATAAGCGCGGTCAGGACCACCGCCAGGATCAGGTTGCGCGAATTGTTAGTGTCCACGAGGGGGCCCCTGCTGAAATCGGTCTGGTCAAGATGGGAAGGCTGCGGCGCCGGTCAAGGGACCGGGTCGTAGCCATGTCCTCCCCACGGATGGCAGCGCAATATACGCTTGAGCGCCAACCAGCCACCCTTAATCGCCCCGTGTTTTTCAACCGCCTCGATCGCATATTGCGAGCAGGAGGGAGCATAGCGGCACGAGGGCGGAAGGATGCGTGACGGGCCAAGTTGCCAGCCCCGCGCGATAAGGATCAGAACGCGCTTCACCGGCGCGTTCCCGGTTTGCGGCGCGGCGGATCGCCCTTGCCCTCGGCGGCGCGCGCCAGCGCGGCGGACAGCTCTTCGCGCAGCTTGGCGAAATCGCGCTCGATCCCGCCCTCGCGGCCGATCAGCACGTGATCGTGCCCGGAAAGGCCGGCCTGGGGCAGCAACTCGCGCAGCAGCGCGCGAAAGCGGCGCTTCATCCGGTTGCGCACCACGGCATTGCCGATCTTCTTGGTTACCGTGATGCCATAGCGCAGCGAATCGGCGCGGTTGGGGTTTACCAACAACACAAAACCGGGGCGCGCTACACGCAGACCCCGGTTTGCGGATAGGAAATCGGCCCTTCTGGTCAGGACCGACATCGCCGGAATTTCGCTCAGGCGCTGAGCTTCTTGCGGCCGCGAGCGCGGCGCGCGCGCAGCACCTTGCGACCGCCAACGGTGGCCGTGCGGGCGCGGAAGCCGTGGCGACGGGCGCGGACAAGGCGGCTGGGCTGGAACGTGCGCTTCATTTCAAAACCTCGGGAATTCTCTAGTTGGCAGGCCGACACCAAAGGTGGCCCGATCGCAGACGCGCGCCGTTAACGGAGCGCTTGGGACGAGTCAAGCGGATTGGGTCGGCCCGGCCCTCAGTTCAGCTTGACCCAGTGGCCCATGTCCGCGGCGCTGAGCCAGCGGGCATCGGCATTGGGGACCGAATTGGTCATGGCATAGAAGGCCCGGGCCTCGGGCGCGGTCATGCCCATTTCGCGGTAGTAATCGATGTAGGCGCGGTTCTCGGGCGCGTCGACGGCATAGTCCTTGGCCTCGAGCCCGTCCTCGTCGGCCCAGGAATGGACCGCGAATTCGGCGCCGGGATCAGCGATCCGCGCGGTCCCGGCGAGGAACAGCTCGACCGCGCCCGAACGCACCGAACCGCCCGCGGGCACGTGGGTGGCGATCCCGCGCGCATGGATGATCCGGCCCAGGCGCAGGTTGGCGCGGTCGTCATAGGTGCCGGGACACTCAACCATTTCGAGCAGCGAGATGCCGGGAAAGGCGCGCAGCATCGCCTCGAACTGGGCGGGCGAGCGCTCGTCGGTGACATCGACCAGCGCGGCGCGGCTGGCATCGAGCACCCGGAACGGGCCGTAATTGGCAATACCTTGCGGAACTAGTGCCGGGGCAACCGCGACGAAGCGATCCGAACCGCCGGCCTCGACCACTACGGTTTCCTCGACCACCGTCTCATAGACTACGGTCTCTTGCGCGGCGGCGGGGGCCGCAACAGCGGCAACGAGCGGCAGGAAAAGGGCAAGCCAGCGGCGCATGCGGCACTATTGCGGCCCCGCCTCTTACCGGCTTGCCAAGGCCAAAGGTTAAGAACGGGTTGTTGCCATTTTGACCCCGCTTGTTCTCGACAGCGCCGCGCTGCTGCGCGATGACGGCTATCGATGTGATTCAACGGGGGTTTGCTTGGTCGCTCTGGTCCGGACGGTAGCCTATCTCGGGCTGGAGGCGCGCGGGGTTGAGGTGCAGTGCCAGATCGCGCCCGGTCTGCCGCGCTTCTCGGTGGTCGGTCTGCCCGACAAGGCGGTGGGCGAAAGCCGTGAGCGGGTCCATGCCGCGCTGGCGGCGATGGGGCTGGCGCTGCCGCCCAAGCGGATCACGATCAACCTCTCTCCTGCCGATCTGCCCAAGGAAGGGTCGCACTACGATCTGCCGATCGCGCTGGCCCTGCTCGCGGCGATGGGGGTAACCGATGCAGAGCAGCTGGGCGATTTCATCGCGGTGGGCGAGCTGGCACTCGACGGCCGGATCGTCGCATCTCCGGGGGTGCTGCTGGCCGCGATCCACGCCGGCGGCGAGGGGGCTGGGCTGATCTGCCCGGCGGTGCAGGGCAGCGAGGCGGCCTGGGCCGGGGAGGTGCCGGTACTCGCCGCGCCCGATCTGGTTAGCCTGCTCAACCATCTCAAAGGGGTGCAGCAGTTGTCGCCACCCCGGCCCGGCCAGGCCGAGGAACCCGGGCGCGGACCGGACCTCAGGCAGGTCAAGGGCCAGGAAGTCGCCAAGCGCGCGCTCGAAATCGCGGCGGCGGGCGGGCACAACCTGCTGATGATCGGGCCGCCCGGCGCGGGGAAAAGCCTGCTGGCCAGCTGTCTGCCCGGAATCCTTCCGCCGCTGACCGCAGCCGAGGCGCTGGAGGTGTCGATGGTCGCCTCGGTCGCAGGCATGCTCGACGAAGGTCGGATCAGCCGGGCGCGTCCGTTCCGCAGCCCTCACCATTCGGCCTCGATGGCGGCGCTCACGGGCGGGGGGCTGCGGGTGCGTCCGGGCGAAGTCAGCCTCGCGCATCTGGGGGTGCTGTTCCTCGACGAGCTGCCCGAATTCCAGCGCGCGGTGCTCGATTCGCTGCGTCAGCCGCTTGAGACCGGCTCGGTCGATGTGGCGCGGGCCAATGCCCATGTCACCTACCCGGCGCGGGTTCAGCTGATCGCAGCGATGAACCCGTGCCGCTGCGGGCATCTGGGCGATCCGGCGCTGGCCTGTTCCAAGGCGCCGCGCTGCGCGGCCGATTATCAGAGCAAGGTCTCCGGACCGCTGCTTGATCGGATCGACCTCCATGTCGATGTCGATCCGGTCAGTGCCGCCGATCTTGCCTTGCCGCCGCCCGCCGAAGGCAGCGCCGATGTGGCGGCACGGGTAGCGGCGGCACGGGCAGTCCAGACCGCGCGGCTTGAAGGTACCGGGCGGCGCAGCAATGCCGAGCTCGACGGCGATCTGCTCGATGCCCATGCCACGCCGGACGAGGCCGGGGGCAAATTGCTTATGCAGGCTGCGGAAGCGATGCGGTTATCGGCGCGGGGTCATACCCGCATGCTGCGCGTCGCGCGCACGATTGCCGATCTTGCGGGAAGCGAAGGGATAGGACGGATTCACGTGGCCGAGGCGCTGAGCTACCGGCGGCTGGCGCCCAGAGCCTGACGCTTAGCGCAGCATGTTGAGCTGCGGCCGGACTTCATGTTCGCCATCCTTGACATGGGACCTGCCGATATCGCCCCGGTCGCGCCATTGCAGCTCCTTGGGACCTAGCACACGTCCATCGTGGGCGCGAATCGCGATCGCGGCAATCGGCTGGCCGTCGCGTTCGTCGCACAGCACCGGGTTGGGGGGCACGTTCATCCCGTATTTCTCGCCCCACTGGCGCAGCGCGAGCATCGCGGGGAGCAGATCGAGTCCCTTTTCGGTCAGGCGGTATTCAATCTTGCGGCGATCATCGGGCAGCGGCTCGCGCTTCATGATCCCGTGTTCGACCAGCCGTGCAAGGCGATTGGAGAGGATGTTGCGGGCGATCCCCAGCGCGCCGAGGAATTCCTCGAAGTGATGCAGGCCGTTGAATGCCGCGCGCAGGATCATGAAGCTCCAGCGTTCGCCCATCACTTCCAGCGCAGAGGGCAGGCCGCAGCTCTGGCTGTCGTCAAGCGGTTCGTGCAATTTACCCATCTCAATCCCCTTGCCCAAAACAAGCCTAGCGCAATCCGGCTTGGCATGTGACAAAAAAATCTTTGCCGCAGTGCACAGTTTTCAGTTGCAACTTAATACCTATCGTAATAGATAGCTATTCGCAACGCAAATCGAGCCTTCCCTCCCAGGACCCCTCCGATCCCTGCGTGCAAGAATAGACACTAGGGGAAATACCATGAAAATCGTCTCGCAAACCCTCCCGCGCACCCTGCTCGCCGCCGCTCTCGCTTTCGCTGGCACCTTCGCTGGCTTCTCGATGACGCTGGCTCCGGCGCATGCCGCCAGCGCCGGTTACACCGCCAAGCTTGCCGCGCCGCTTGCTGCGCCCGCTTCGAAGGTGGTCAACGGCGTGGTGTGGAAGTGCAATGCCGACAGCTGCGCCGGCGCCATCGACGGTGCCCGCCCGGTCAACACCTGCACCAAGGTCGCCAAGACTTTTGGCCAGGTTTCCCAGTTCGCCACCCCCAAGGGCGAATTCAGCGCCGAAGACCTTCAGCGCTGCAACGCGGCCGCCTGACGCGCAAGTTCCAGGCACTCCTCAAACAGCCCCCTCCATGACCCCCGTCGCCCGACGGGGGTCTTTTTTTGGATCAATCCAGGAGCCCGCGCGCGATGAGATCGGTGCGCAGTGCGGCGGCATCGCGAAAGTGATGTACCTGCCAGCCGCAATCGCGAGCGCTAATGACGTTGGCGGCATTATCGTCAATGAACAGCATCGCCGACGGATCATGGCCAAAGCGCCGCGCGGCTAGAGCGTAGATCGCCGGATCGGGCTTGCTCAGCCTTTCGATCCCGGAAACCACCACGTCGCGAAAATGTCGGAACACCGGCCAGCGCGGATGGAAATCCGGCCAGAACTCGGCCCCGAAATTGGTGATGCCGAACAGCGGCACCCCGCGCGCGGCCAGTTCCTCGGCCAGCTCCATGCTGCCGGGGATGGGGCCGGGAACCGAATCGTTGAAATGGCTGGCATAGCGCCGGATCAGCGCCTCGTGTTCGGGAAACAGCGCGATGCGTTCGGGCAGGATCTCCGCCAGCGGGCGGCCCGCGTCGTGCTGGAAGTGCCATTCCGGGGTCACGACATGGGCCACGAACCAGTCACGCTCGGCCGGGTCGGGGATCAGATCGCGATAGATCTCGCGCAAGTCCCATTGGATCAGCACCTTGCCGACATCGAATACCACCGCTTCGACTGGCGCCTCGAGGGGTGCGCTCATCCCCGCAATCTCCTGCAATCCATACGATTTCGGCCCGCACCCCGAAGCCGGGAGGCGGGCCGTCGGATCGCGGGACGGCCAGGCCGATCCCGCCCTGCACAGGGCCTTAGCCCTGGCGCGCCTTGAAGCGGCGGTTGGTCTTGTTGATCACATAGGTCCGGCCACGGCGGCGGATCACGCGGTTGTCCCGGTGGCGGTCCTTGAGCGACTTGAGGCTGTTGCGAATCTTCATGGTTTCTCTCGTGCGGGCAGGGCCGCTTGAATTTGAAGTGGCGCCGTTAAGGGCGGGCGCGGACAAAGTCAACCGTTACCCCGGATTTCGGAGAGTTTGCGCTCCCAGGCCAGCGCATGGTTCACGATCGTGTCGAGATCGGCGAATTTCGGCACCCAGGGCAGGGTCGCCTTGATCCGGGCATTGTCGGATATCAGCGAATCGGGATCCCCGGCGCGGCGCGGGCCCAGCATCCGCACGATCGTGCGATTGGTAACCCGGTCAACCGCGTCGAGCACTTCGAGCACCGAATAGCCCCGGCCATAGCCGCAGTTCATGGTCAGCGATTCGCCTGGCGCGGCGATCAGCTGTTCGAGTGCCAGCAGGTGAGCATCGGCCAGATCGCTGACATGGATATAGTCGCGCACCCCGGTTCCATCGGGCGTATCGAAATCGGTCCCGAACACGTCGACCCGCTCGCGCTTGCCCAGCGCCGCCTCGACCGCAACCTTGATCAAGTGGGTGGCCCCGGCGGTCGATTGCCCGGTGCGCGCACGCGGATCGGCCCCGGCGACATTGAAATAGCGCAGTGCGCAGAAGTTGATCGGGTGGGCCGCAGCTGTATCGCGCAGCATGAACTCGCTCATCAGCTTGGACATGCCATAGGGATTGATCGGCCGCTGAGGCGTATCTTCGCGCACCGGCGAGATTTCGGGAATGCCATAGGTCGCAGCGGTCGAGCTGAAGATGAAATGCGGCACCCCGGCGCGCACCGCCGCAGCGATCAGTGCGCGAGTCTTGGCGGTGTTGTTGTGATAGTATTTGAGCGGGTCGCTGACCGATTCGGGCACCACGACCGAACCGGCGAAATGCATCACCGCGCGCGTTCCCTGCTCGGTGAAGATTCGCGCCAGCAGCGCCTCGTCCGCGATATCGCCTTCGTAGAACGGGACGCCCTCGGGCACCGCCCAGCGGAAGCCGGTGACGAGGTTGTCGATCACGGCGACGGGCCATCCGGCATCGGCCAGGGCAAGCACGGCATGGCTGCCGATATAGCCGGCGCCGCCGGTTACCAGCACGGGGAGTTTCTGGGTCATCACAGCCATTTGCGCTAGCATGCTTCGAAGACAAAGTGGTTAACGCCGTGAATGTTCGGTCCGTTCATGCCCCGGCAATTGCGCGCGCGATAGCGCGGTGAAAATGTCATCGAACCATCCGGAGTCGCGCCATGCCCCGTCACCCCGCCGCGAGCCATCTGCTTGCCTGTGCGCTCATGGCCGGGTTGGGAGTACCGCTCGCGGCGCAGCCCGCGCCTGGGTGGGGTGGCGGTTGGGGTGCGGGTCCCGATCTGCACCGGATGGCGGGCCGACACGCGTCCGCCGAGGCCCGGATCGGCCGGATCGAGGTAAGCCTCTTTCGGGCCGACGATGCCGGGGCCGAGCTGGGCCACGGCGTCGTGGAGGTTGTTGCCGCGCCCTCATCAACCGACAGTTTCGTTCCCGATGAGCGTCGCCTCAAGACTTACGAGGCAGCCGTGGTCGATCAGCTGGCCAAAGCAGGATACGATGTCGCTACCAGCGACCCGGCGGGCGGGCAGGTGGTGGAACTGCGGTTCTCGACCGACGAGGTGCAACCGGCCGAACCGCCGCACAAACCGGTGAGCGGCGAAATGACCATGGGTGTATCCAATCGCGGATCGATGATGGGTATGGCGGTGCTGGTCGATCTGACCAAGCCCGACAAGGCCCTGATATCCACCCGGCTTGAAGCCCGTGTGCGCGATCGCGCCAGCGGCAAGGTGCTGTGGGAGGGCCGCGCGCAGATCGTTACCCGCGATGGCGATGAGCGGTGGGGCGATCAACAGGTCGCGGCTCGCCTCGCCCAGGCCCTGTTCGATGGATTCCCCGGGCGGACCGGAGAAGAAAGTCAGCGCCGCTAGGCGCTTGCAATGCGGCGCCGAACCGCCAAGATGGACCGGTAAGGAGGTCGCCGCCGATGAAACGTCTGAATTGGGCCGCTGCCGCGCTGGGCCTGGTCGCGCTATCTGGCTGCGTCGCGCCTGTCGGCCCGGTCGAGGTTACGCGCTTTCACGTTCCCGATACTGCGGCGCTGGGCAAGGGCACGATCTCGGTCGAACCGGCGGCGGGCAGCGATGGTTCCTCGCTTGAATGGAAAACCTATCAGGTCGCGGTGATGCGTCAGCTGGTCTTGCTCGGCTATAGCGAGGCCGCGCCGGGGCAAGGCGCGCAGGTCGCGCAGCTGCGGTTCTCGCGCGGTACTTTCCAGCCGGAACGTTCCGGATCGAGCGTTGGTGTCGGACTGGGCGGATCGACCGGCAGCTATGGTTCGGGGGTCGGACTGGGGATCGGGATCAACCTTTCGCCCAGGCCCGCAGCGCAGGTCCAGTCCGACCTTGCGGTGGTAATCCGCGACCGAGCGAGCGATACCGCGCTGTGGGAAGGGCGGGCGAGCTTTGCGGTCCGCTCGTCCTCGCCGCTCGCGGAAACGGCGCTGGCGGCGCCAAAAATGGCCGAGGCGCTGTTCAAGGACTTCCCCGGACAGTCGGGTGAGACTATCGAGGTGAGATGACCTCACTCCCCATTATGATCGATGCCGCTTTTGACAGCGGCAATATCGAAGTGCTCGCCATCGATGGAACCTGCGCCAGGCTGGCAATCCGCAAGGACAATCTTTCGGATTTCTACCAATGGTTCCATTTCCGTGTTGCCGGTGCCCGCGGGCGCGAACTTGAACTGAAAATCACCGGCCTCAACGCCTCGGCCTATCCCGACGGCTGGACCGACTACCGCGCCGTGGTCAGCGAAGATCGCGAATACTGGGGCCGGGCCGAGACCGCCTTCGACACGCATGAGGACGGCGGCACGCTGACCATTCGCTACCGTCCGCAGGGAGATCTCGCCTGGTTCGCCTATTTTACGCCCTTCAGCTGGGAACGGCATCAGGATCTGGTCGCCCAGACCGCGCTGGCCGACGGGGTCGAGCACCGGGTGCTGGGCCACAGCCTGGATGGGCGCAGCATCGATTGCCTCGAAATGGGCGAAGGCCCCCGCCAGGTCTGGCTGATGGCGCGCCAGCATCCCGGCGAATCGATGGCTGAATGGTGGATGGAAGGTGCGCTCGATCGCCTGACCGATCCGGCCGATCCGGTTGCGCGCAAGCTGCGCCGGCTGTGCCGCTTCCATGTGGTCCCCAATGCCAACCCCGATGGATCGGTGCGCGGCCACCTGCGCACCAACGCCGCCGGTGCCAACCTCAACCGCGAATGGGAAAGCCCCACGGCAGAGCGTAGCCCCGAAGTGCTGGCGATCCGCAGTGCGATGGACGCCAACGGCGCCGAATTCGTGATGGACGTGCACGGCGACGAGGCGATCCCGGCGGTGTTCCTGGCAGGTTATGAAGGCATCCCCAGCTGGAGCGAAGCGCGCCAGGCCGGGTTCGATCGCTACGCCGCGATCCTCCAGCGCCGCACACCCGATTTCCAGACCCGGCTGGGCTATGCAGTTGCATCGCCAGGCAAGGCCAACATGACCATGGCCACCAACCAGCTCGCCGAACGCTTCGGCGCGGTGACCATGACGCTCGAGATGCCCTTCAAGGACAATATCGATCTGCCCTGCGCCGCGCAGGGGTGGAGCGGGGAGCGCTCGGCCCAGATGGGCCGCGATTGCCTGGGTGCCTTGCTGGAGTGGCTTGAGAGCTAGGAAAGGTTGGCCGGGCCGAAGGCGTGGGGCAACAGGTCTGACAGGCGCAGTTCCAGCACTTCGTCGGCGCCCAGGCACCAGATCAGCGGATCGGTGCCGCCCAGTTGGGCAAGCTCATTGAGTACCTGACGGCATCGCCCGCAGGGGGTGACCACCGGGCCCGGCTCGCCATTCATGCCCCCGATCACCGCCACCCCTAGCAATCCACCGCGCGCACCCAGGTTCATCGCCTTGGCGACCGCGCTGGTTTCGGCGCACAGTGCCAGACCATAGCTGGCATTCTCGACATTGGCGCCGGTCACTACCGAACCATCGGCAAAGGCCAGCGCCGCGCCGACGTGAAAGCGCGAATAGGGCGCATAGGCATGGCTGGCGGCTTCGCGCGCGGCGCGGATCAGCGCGTCTCGATCGACATTCACGGTTGCACCACCACCCATCGCACGGATCCCCTGTCGGCCTGATTGGCCAGCGCGTGATTCGCCGTCCACAGCATCCATGGCCGCCCGGCATATTCGGGCTGGAAGCGATCGCGTTCAAGCCACAGGTTGCGATCGATCGCCGCGGCGATGTGATAGCGCGCCTCGAAGCGCTTAGACAGCTTGAGCACGGTGGCCTTGCCGGTGTGGGTCTCGATCTGGTTGAGGAAGGTCATCAGCTCGCTTTCCACCGCCGCGTCGCCGACCTTGACCGGGCAATCGTCGGCCAACAGGTCAAGCTCCACCGCAGGGGGCAGCAGCGCGCGGTCGCGCGGCACCACGGTGACGAAATTGGCGGCCTGGCTTTCGGCCGGCTGGCATGGATCGTAGCGGTGCAGCGCCCCTGTCTGGAGCCCCGCGGCGCGCGCCTCTTCAAGGTTCTTCACGAATGCGGGATCGCGGGCAAAGGCGCTGGCCGAAGCATCGACATAGGCGAAATCGGCCCCGATCGCTTTCAGCGCCTTCCAGTCAACCGTGCCGTCCTCGGCCCCGATCTCAACCCCCTGCAAGGGGAAGGCACCGCGAGAGGGGCGCCAATGCGCCATATCCCACCAGGCCCAGCCGCCGCCCAGCAGCGCCAGCAGAACCACGGCGCCCAGCAGGCGCAGCCGCCAGCGTCCGGATCGCTTGCGTGCCATGATGGATGTGCGAACCCCTTCTTTCCTAGCCCCTGATATGCAGCACGCAGATCAGGGTAAAGAGCCGCCGCGCGGTGGCGAAGTCGGTTTCGACCTTGCTTTCGAGCCGTTCGAGCAGGATCTCGGCTGCCTCGTTGTGGACCCCGCGCCGGGCCATGTCGATCGTCTCGATCTCGGCGGCGGTGGCCTTGCGGATCGCCTGATAATAGGAATCGCAGATCGCGAAATATTCGCGGATCGGGCGGCGGAACCGGCCGAGGCCCAGGATCAGCGTTTCGAGTTCCGCGCCTTCCTCGCTCGATACGCCAAGGATCAGGCGGCCATCGTCAACCGAAAGGCTCAGCCGATAGGGGCCCTGATAGCCCGCTTCCCAGGCGCGCAGCGGCTTGAACAGGTTTTCCTCGATCAGATCGAAGATGGCGATGCGCCGTTCCTGCTCGATGTCGGCATTGCGCCACAGAATCGTCGTCTCATCGAGATCGATGTGGATGATCCGCGGGTCTGCCATGGTGGCAGGGCTTTTCGCAGATGCGAAATTGCGGGGCAAGAGGAAGCATCGTCCCCGCTATCCACAGGGCGATTTTGCCACACGGGGCTTGCGGCGGCTTGCGCGGCAAGTGGCATCGGAGCATCACGGGCACCCATGCCCGAAACCGACCTGATCCTCCGTCCCGACGAAACGCCAACGCGCTCTCTGCCCGCCAATGTCGAGGCCGAAGCGGCGCTGATCGGCGCGGTGCTGATCGACAACCGGGTGGTTGAGGAAATGGCCACCCCGCTGCGCCCCGAACACTTCTTCGAGCCGGTGCACCAGCGCATCTATGGCCGGGTTCTGCAACTGATCGATCGCGGGGCGGTGGTCACACCGGTTACGCTCAAGCCCTATTTTGAGGCTGACGAGGCGCTCAAGGAGCTGGGCGGGGCGGCCTATCTGGCGCGGCTTACTGCCGACGGTCAGGGATTACTCGCCCCGCGCGAGCTGGCCGCGCAGATCTATGATCTGGCGCTGCTGCGCGAACTGGTTTCGGTTGGCCGAAATCTGGTTACCGGCGCACTCGACACTTCGGAAAGCGTCGCGCCGCTGGCGCAGATCGAACAGGCGGAAGCCGCGCTCTATTCGGTGGCCGAAGGAGCGGGAAACAATTCCGAGGCCCACACATTCGGCGCGGCGACCCGGGTCGCGATCCAGAATATCGAGCGCGCGCTCAATTCGGGCGGCCACATTTCGGGCAAGACCACCGGACTGACCTCGGTGAACGAGAAGGTTGGCGGGCTGCATGACAGCGATCTTATCATCCTCGCCGGGCGCCCGGGCATGGGCAAGACCTCGCTTGCCACCAACATCGCCTTCAACGCTGCCGAGCGCCTGCGCCGCGATCTGGCCGACGGGATCGCTCCGGAAAAGACTGTTGGCGCGGCGGTGGCCTTTTTCAGCCTGGAAATGAGCGCCGACCAGCTTGCCACCCGTATCCTCGCCGAACAGTCGGGGATCAGCTCGGAGGCGCTGCGCATGGGGCGGCTCAGCCGCGAGGATTTCCAGCAGCTGTCCTACGCCAGCCAGCGACTTGCCGAACTGCCGCTGATTATCGACGATACCCCTGCGCTGTCGATCGCGGCGCTGCGCGCGCGGGCGCGGCGAATGAAGCGGCGCCACGACATCGGACTGGTAATCGTCGACTATCTCCAGCTGCTCCAGGGAACCAGCCGCGCCAACGACAATCGGGTCAACGAAATCTCCGAGATCAGCCGCGGTCTCAAGACCCTGGCCAAGGAGCTCTCGGTCCCGGTGATCGCGCTCTCTCAGCTCAGCCGCGCGGTCGAAAGCCGCGACGACAAGCGGCCGATGCTGTCGGACCTGCGTGAATCCGGCTCGATCGAGCAGGATGCCGATATGGTCTGGTTCGTGTTCCGCGAGGACTATTACGTCGCCGCCAAGGAGCCCAAGCAGCCCCACGACGGCGACGATGCCAAGACCCACGATGCCCATGCCAAGTGGGCCGAGGAGATGGAGCGGGTCCACGGCCTTGCCGAACTGATCATCGCCAAGCAGCGCCACGGCGCCACCGGCAAGGTTCGCCTGCGCTTCGAATCGCGCATCACCCGCTTCAGCGATCTGGCCGACGGTGACTATTCTAGCGAGCCGTATGAGTAAAATATCACAATAATATCAATTTGTTATGTGAATTTTTCTTGACTTCGCGAATCGCCTGCGTGTAGCAGCCGCACTTTCCCGATTTGCCTGAACTGGAGTGCCCGGATGGCGCGCGTTACCGTTGAAGATTGTGTCGACAAGGTCCCCAACCGCTTCGATCTCGTCCTGCTTGCCGCGCAGCGTGCGCGCGAGATTTCGGGCGGAGCCGAAATCACGATCGATCGCGATCGCGACAAGAACCCGGTGGTGGCGCTGCGCGAAATCGCCGACGAGACGATCAGCCCGGCCAGCCTCAAGGAATCGGTGGTGTCCTCGCTCCAGCGCGTGCTGCCCGACGACGATGACGAGGTCGATGACATCGGCTCGCTCAGCCAGTCGGCTGAAGCGCTACGGATCACTGCCGCCGCTCCGGTGCGCAATACCTCGATCGGCGGCGATTACGACGGCTGATCTGGCTCGGCGGTGCGTCCGCAATCAGGCGGCAAGCATACCTAACGGCACGGATAGTTGCGGATCATGTAGTCGGCGATCGCCGTCTTCATGCTGACCGAAGCGCGCGCGTTGGCCGGGTAGGTCCGCAGGAAGGCGAGCAGCTGATCGGAATTGACCCCGGTGCCCTTGGGCGGGCAGCTTGAAGGCTTGCCGGCGGCGCGCTCGCTGGCGAGCCTGGCGCGGTAGAGCTCACCCGCCGCTTCGCCTTCGCGCTTGAGCAGGCTCATATCTTCCGAAAACAGCGCCATCGCCCCCTTGGCCTTGAGCGCATCGGCCTTGGCAAGGAAGGTGGCGACCGACATGTCGCCTCCGGCGGCGAAGGCGGGGGCCGCCAGGCCGATCGCGGCTGCTAGCAAGATGGCGTGTCGCGGCATTTCCTCTTCTCCCTCCGGCAACGGTGACTGTCTGACTTGACCGCTCCCGGCTTGCAAGACCATGAACGGCACAGGCACGGGGAGCAATGCCATGTCCGGGGAAGGGGAAGTCATCGGCGATATCGCGCAGAGCGCGCTTATCGCCCGCGCGGCCGAACCCGCTCACGGGGAAAGCGCGGACGGGCACAGCGCGGAGACGGCTTGCCTCAACTGCGGCACCGCGCTGATCGGCAGCCACTGCCACGCCTGCGGCCAGGCGGCGCACGTTCACAAGACGCTCGGCGCGTTCTTTCACGATCTGCTTCACGGCGTGTTCCATTTCGAGGGCAAGATCTGGCGCACCTTGCCATTGCTGGCGTGGAATCCCGGGCGGCTGACCCGCGAATACATCGACGGGCGACGGGCCAGCTACGTCAGCCCGATCGCACTGTTCCTGTTCTGCGTGTTCCTGATGTTTGCCCTGGTCAAGCAGTTTGCCGGCGGGTTCGATCCAACCCAGACGGTCAATGTCGATGGCAGCTTGAAGACCGGTGTCGAGCAGACCGCAAAGCATCTCGATGGCCTCAAGCGTGAGCGCGCGGCGCTTGTTGCTCAGGGCCAGGATACCGCCCGGATCGACAGTCAGATCGAAAGCGACCAGGCCGCGCTGGAGATCATGCGCGAGGTCAAGGCGACCGGCGCGAACGGGAAGATCTGGCAGAGCGATATCAAGCCGATCGATCACGCGCTGCGCCAGTTTCAAGAGAACCCCAAGCTGGCGATCTACAAGCTGCAGAGCAGTGCCTACAAATACAGCTGGGCGCTAATCCCGATCTCGGTGCCGTTTGTGTGGCTGCTGTTTCCCTTTAGCCGCCGCTTCCGGCTCTACGATCATACCGTCTTCGTCACCTATTCGCTGGCCTTCATGACCCTGCTTGCGGTGGTGCTGACGCTGGGCAACGCGGCCAGCCTGCCGCTGATCGGCGCGGCGGGGACGTTTATCCCGCCGCTCCACATGTACCGGCAGCTACGCGGAACCTACGGCCTTTCGCGGCCCAGCGCGGCGTGGCGCGCGCTGGCGCTTCTCGCCATCGCCTTTTCGGCGCTGGTGCTGTTTGCCGTGCTGATCTTCGCCCAGTCCGGGGCCTAGAGCCTATCCTGGTTAGGTGGATGCGCCGGCACGGAGCCATTTTTGGCCCAGCGCGAGGCGCGAGGAGGGAGCCATGCCATCGCATAGTGACCGACGAGCAACGCTGCGATGGGCCAAAAATGGCCCGCCCCCGCGGGGTCGCGTCAGGAAAGCCGCTGGCTGCGTCCTGTCGATTTGCAGGGGCAACCAGCCCCTGCTGCACGCCACTCCTGTCCAGCGGCCTTCCTGACGCGATGACGGTGCTTCCACCTAACCAGGATAGGCTCTAGAGCCGCGGCTCAGGCAGCCTGGGTTCCTGAAAAACGCCTGCCGGCCTTGGGGATCGCCGAGCCCTGGACCGGGCGAACCATGCTCGGCCCGGATGGCGTTTCGGGCCGGTCGAGCTTGCCGGTCTCGATCAACTGCTTGATCTCGTCTCCGGTCAGCGTTTCGTATTCGAGCAGCGCCTGGGCCAGCAGGTGGAGCTTGTCCTCCTGGGCCTTGAGGATGTCGGTCGCGCGCTTGTGGGCATCGTCGACCAGGGCGCGGATTTCGGCGTCGATCAGCTTGTTGGTCTCGTCCGACATCATGGTGCGCTGCGCGCCGCCATAGCCCAGGTAACCCTCCTGGGGTTCCTCGTACTGCAAGGGGCCGAGCTTTTCCGACATGCCCCAGCGGGTCACCATCTTGCGCGCCAGCGAGGTAGCGTTCTGGATGTCCGACGAGGCCCCGGACGAGACCTTGTCATGCCCGAAGATCAGCTCCTCGGCCACGCGCCCGCCCATGCCGACCGAAAGGTGGGCGTGCATCTGATCGCGGTGAAAGGAATAGCTGTCACGCTCGGGCAGACGCACCACCATGCCCAGCGCGCCGCCGCGCGGGATGATCGTGGCCTTGTGGATCGGATCGCTGGCCGGTTCGTTGATCGAGACCAGGGCGTGACCGGCCTCATGATAGGCGGTCATCTTCTTCTCGTCCTCGGTCATCACCATCGAGCGGCGCTCCGAGCCCATCATCACCTTGTCCTTGGCATCCTCGAACTCCTGCATCGCTACCAGCCGCTTGTTGCGCCGCGCGGCCAGCAGGGCGGCTTCGTTGACCAGGTTGGCAAGGTCCGCGCCGGAGAAGCCGGGGGTGCCGCGCGCGATAGTCCGTGCCTCGACATCGGGAGCCAGCGGCACCTTCTTCATGTGCACGGCCAGGATCTTTTCGCGCCCTTCGATATCGGGCACCGGCACCACCACCTGGCGGTCGAACCGGCCGGGGCGCAGCAGCGCGGGATCGAGCACATCGGGGCGATTGGTTGCGGCGATGATGATGATGCCTTCGTTGGCTTCGAACCCGTCCATCTCGACTAGCAGCTGGTTGAGCGTCTGTTCGCGCTCGTCGTTGGAATTGCCCAGACCGTGTCCACGGTGGCGGCCAACCGCGTCGATTTCGTCGATGAAGACGATGCACGGCGCGTTCTTCTTGGCCTGTTCGAACATGTCGCGCACGCGGCTGGCGCCCACGCCGACGAACATCTCGACGAAATCGGAGCCGGAAATGGTGAAGAACGGCACCCCGGCCTCACCCGCGATGGCACGGGCCAGCAGGGTCTTGCCGGTGCCGGGCGAGCCGACCAGCAGCGCGCCTTTGGGGATCTGCCCGCCGAGCTTGGAGAAGCGGTGCGGATCCTTGAGGAATTCGACGATTTCCTCCAGCTCGTCGCGCGCTTCGTCGATCCCGGCCACGTCGGCAAAGGTCACCCGGCCCTGCTTTTCGGTCAGCATCTTGGCCTTGGACTTGCCAAAGCCCATCGCTCCGCCCGCGCCGCCGCCCTTCTGCAGCTGGCGCATCGCATAGAAAGCCAGCCCCAGGAACAGCACCAGCGGAAAGATGTTGAACAGTACTGCGAGCAGGATCGAACTGCCCTCGGGCTCCTTGCCCTCGTATTTGACCTTGGCTTCCTGGAGCAGCGGCTGGAGCGTGGGGTCGCCGGGCACCGGCACCGTGCTGAAGGCCCCGCCTTCGCCCTTGTACTTGCCCAGGATTCGCGTCTCGCCGATCTGAACCGATTCGACCTGGCCCTGGGCCACCTTGTCGCGGAATTCGGAGTAGCCGATCTTGGTTCCCTGCGGTTCGGTCCGCGAATTGAACATCGAGATCGCCAGCAGCAGGGCAACGAAGACCCCGCCCCAGACCAGCAGGTTCTTGAGCCAGGGATTCCCTTGCGGCTGTTCCTCGTTCATTCGCGCAAATCCTTTCGTTGGCCCAATTTAGGTTGCCGGGGCCGAAGCGCAAGCACACCGTGGCTTGCACGTCGGATTCGCCCTGTGCCACAAGCATCCTTAACCAAGGGGGCGGCGGCATGATTTCCGGCGAGGCAGAACCTTTCGACCGCTTTGCGCAATGGGGCCGGCTGCCCGCGCGGCTGCTGCTGTTTGCGCTGGCAGCGCTGCTGCTGGCATCGGCACTGGTCCCGATCGAGGCGGGCAAGCAGGATACGCCGACCGCCGGTTTCGTCGATGCGCTGGCCGGGGGTGAACAGGCCAAGGCCGCCGAGCGCCCGCGCGATGACGATCTGGCGCTCTATGACCGCGTGATCGAGCGAATCGGCAAGGGTGAGAATTATTACACTGTCACCGCCGAGGAGCACCGCAGGGCTGACTATCCGCTGCGTCCCGGGGTGGCGGTGCGTTTGCCCACCCTGGCCTATCTGCTGGTTGCGCTGGGTGACAAGGGGCAAGGGGCCGAGGTTCTGGTGCCCGGCGAACTGCTTGCCGCGTTGGCGCTGCTGGCGGCGACGCTATGGGCCTGGTGGCGGCGGCTGGGCGAGGAACCGGGAGGGGCGCGCTATCAGCGGATCGGCACCGCGCTGATGTTTCTGGGCGCCAGCCTTGGCCTTAACCGCTATTATTTCGTGCTGCACGAGCTGTGGGCCGGGATGCTGCTGGCATTGGCCTTCGGCCTGCACCGGCCGGGGCGCAAATGGGGCGCCTCGCTAGCCGTGGCCGCCCTGGCACTGGCGATCCGCGAACATGCCCTGCCATTTGTGATGCTGATGGCGGCGATGGCGCTGTGGCGGCGCGACTGGAAGGAGGGCGCGGCGTGGAGTGCGCTGGTGCTGGCGTTCTGCGGGGGTCTTGCCTGGCACATGCACCTCGTCGCTGAGCAGGTGCTGCCCAGCGATGTCGAGGGGCCCGACTGGCTGATGCTACGCGGGCTTTCGGGCTGGCTCTCCAACGTTGCGCTGTCAAGCAACCTGCGCTTCCTGCCGCATTTCCTTGCCGGGCCCCTAGTGGTGCTGATGGTGCTGGGCTGGGCCGGCTGGAAGAGCCCGGCGGGGGCTTTCGCCACGTTGCTCTATCTCGGTTACGGGCTGGCCTTCATGCTCGCCGGAAGGGTCGACAATTTCTACTGGGGCGCGGTGATCGCCCCGGCGATGTTCATAGGTCTGGCCTTTGTGCCGATGGCGGCCAAGGGGCTGTGGAGAGCGTCTCTTTCCGCCTGAGTCCTTAGGTTGGATGTACTGATCGCCTCCGCGATCAGCGCACCAATCAGGACGTCAGTTCTTCGATCTTGTGATGCGGCAGCACCCGCCAAGCCGAGACCAGCAGCACGACGTGGAGAATCTCCACCGTCATCGGCAGCCGCCAACTGGGATAGCTGCCGTCGAGCGCCAGGCTGAGTGCGCGCACGGTTACCGCGGTGCCCATCAGTGCTGCGGGGACCAGCAGCAGGTCGGCATTGCGGCGCCAGGCGCCGATCATCATGCACAGCGCCACCACGCCGAAAAAGGCCATGAAATCGGCGCGCAGGGTGCTGAGCCCCTGGGTCCCGACCGGTGAGAGACCGAATCCCGCTGCGGTTTCGGCGGGCGTGAACAGAAAGTTTAGCCCCATGAACAGATCGAACAGGCCGAACAGGAATATCAGGGCCGTAAGGGCAAGGCGCATCGTTAACCTCCCGCGTTTACTTGGTCTTGACCACTGTGCCTCAGGGATTGGCGAAGTCAAAGCCTGTTGCGCAACGGAAAAGGGCATTGCACAAGCGCCTCACCATGTCTGTCCCGCGTATCCTGCTGGTCGTGGGCGGCGGTATCGCCGCCTACAAGGCCTGTGAGCTGATCCGCCTGATCCGCAAGGGCGGCGGCGAGGTCACGTGTGTGCTTACCGCGGGCGGGGCCAAGTTCATCACCCCGATGACCCTCGCCGCGCTGAGTGAGAACCCGGTTCACACCACCTTGTGGGATCTCGCCAACGAGGTCGAGATGGGCCACATCCAGCTCAGCCGCGAGGCCGATCTGGTGGTGGTCTGTCCGGCGACGGCCGATTTGCTCGCCAAGATGGCGCAGGGCATCGCCGACGATCTGGCAACCACCCTGCTGCTCGCCACCGACAAGCCGGTGCTGGCGGTCCCGGCGATGAATGTGAAGATGTGGGAGCATTCGGCCACCCAGGCCAATGTCGCCACATTGGTCGAACGCGGCGTGCTGGTGATGGAGCCCGATGAAGGGCCGATGGCCTGCGGCGAATTCGGCGCGGGGCGTCTGCCCGAACCACAGGTGGTCTATGGCGCGATCTGCCATGCGCTTGGCCTCGAGGTGCCGCTCCTGCCCGCGCCCGCCCTGCCGATCGATGGCGAGGAACCCGGACTTGGCGATATCTCCGGACTTGGCGGACTGTCATCGGGGCTGGTCAAGCGCAGCACGCCCCCGCTCCGGGCGGAGCCGGAAGATGCCGAGTTCGAGGATGCGATCCTTGAGGATCTGCCCGAATATGCCGAGCTTGTGGCGCCCGACGACATTCCCCCACCCGAGGAGCTTCTCGCCAGCCCGATCCTGTCGAAGAAGGGCAAGGCCAAGGCCGCGCCGCCGACCGATCCCGAGGCGATCAATCACGAGGTTACCGGCGCTCTCCCGCCCGAGCCCTTCGCGGGCGATAGCGCGGCCGATCTGACTGCCGATCCGCTCGCCGGGCAGCCCGATTTCGCGCCCGATGAACCACGCCCGCCCCAGCCTCCGTTCGACGGGCCGCTCAAGGGCAAGCACGTGCTGGTCACCGCCGGGCCGACGCACGAGCCGATCGATCCGGTGCGCTACATCGCCAACCGCTCCTCGGGCAAGCAGGGCTATGCCATCGCCGCCGCCGCCGCGCGGGCCGGGGCCAAGGTTACGCTGGTTTCCGGGCCGGTCGCGCTGGCAACGCCGCCGGGGGTCAACCGGGTCGACGTCGAGACCGCGCGCGAGATGGCCGATGCGGTCAAGCGCGCGCTGCCCGCCGATGTCGCGATCATGGTCGCCGCCGTGGCCGACTGGCGCACGCTGGAAGCCGCGCCCGAAAAGATGAAGAAGCGCGGATCTGCCCCGCCCGCACTGCGGCTGACCGAAAACCCCGATATCCTCGCCAGCGTGGCGGTGCATGAAAAGCGCCCCAAGCTGGTGGTCGGTTTCGCCGCCGAGACCGAGCAGGTGATCGATCACGCCAAGGAAAAGCGCAAGCGCAAGGGGGCGGACTGGATCGTTGCCAACGATGTGTCGGGAGATGTGATGGGCGGCAATGCCAATGCCGTGCATATCGTCAGCGACAAGGGTGTCGAAAGCCTGCCGGAAATGCCAAAGGACGAAGTTGCTGCAGCCCTTGTCGAAAGGATCGCCGATGCACTCGTCAAATCCGGTTCCCGTTCGCGTTAGGCGGCTGGCCCACGGGCAGGGGCTCGATCTGCCCGCCTATGCCACCCAGGGTGCGGCGGGGATGGACGTGGTCTCGGCCGAGGACGTGACGATCGCGCCGGGCGCGCGGCACGCCGTGGCGAGCGGCCTCGCTCTGGCGATCCCCTTCGGCTTCGAGATTCAGGTGCGCCCGCGTTCGGGGCTGGCGCTGAAGCACGGGATCACCGTGCCCAACACGCCGGGCACGATCGATTCGGACTATCGCGGCGAACTGAAGGTTATCCTCATCAATCACGGAGCGGAGCCATTCGAGATCCGCCGGGGCGACCGCGTGGCGCAGCTGGTGCTGGCCCCGGTTACCCAGGCGAGCTGGCTTGAGGTGGACGAACTCGATGAAACCGCGCGCGGCGAGGGCGGCTTCGGATCGACCGGCGGGCTGGCGGTGCTGGGAGGCTGAGCCGCCGGCTTACTTCTGCTTCTTTTCCGGGGCGACGCTGATCCGCACCGTCTCTCCCGAATTGCCGGGGAAGTTGGTGAACATCGCTTCGACCAGGTTGGGCACCAGATAGGGCAACCGGTTCGAGGTACTGACGGCTTCGGCCTTGCCTTCGAACAAGCGCTGACCATCGGCGCGGCGATCGATCTTCATCGAAATGCCGCTGGTGTAGACGGTGTAGCTTTCGTAGCCGCCATCGAACCAGGGATCGTACCAGCCAAAACCCCAGGCCGAGCCGGGCCGCCAATAGCCGCGCCGACTTCCCCAATAACCGACCCGCGAATAACCATACCAGGGATCCCAGAATGGATCGCGCAACCCGGTCGAGCGGATCCGATCGCGGCCCTTGTCGACCCCGTAGTCGAACCGCACGATCAGATCGGCGCTGGCGGCATCCGCAGCGGGGGCATAGCCCAGGCCGTGCATCCGCGCCGCGACCAGCGAGGCATATTGCGAGAATTCGATCCCGCCCGCCAGAGCCGGATCGTCGGCAACCACGAAGAAGCTCTGCCCGGCGGGCGCGGGCAGCTGGCTCTGGAAGCGCTGAACCTTGGCGTTGAAGGGCGTGGCACAGGCGGCCAGCACGGCAAGCAGCAGCGGTACCAGCGCGGCCTTGAACCAGCGTGACGGCGTGTGGCGGTTATCCTGCATCGACCCTGTCCTTCGTTGCGGCGCGCGGCGAATCGCCAAGCAAGCGCCCTGTCTTACCTAGGAGCAGACCAAGCTTGGACCAAGCCCGCTTAATCGGGCTTGAATGAGTGTATCAGCCGCGCACCAGCCCCAGCGCGGCATAGGTTGCCGCAAGCGTCGGCGCAGCCAGTTCGCGCGCCTTGAGCGCTCCCTTGGCGAGCACCGCGTCAAGCCGCTCGCTATCTTCGCGCAGCTCGCGAAAGCGCGCGGTGATCGGGCCAAGCTTTTCCACCAGTAATTCGCCCAGCGCCGGTTTGAATGCGCCGAAGCCCTGTCCGCCAAAGCGCGCCAGCACCGTGTCGGCGCTTTCGCCGGCCATCGCCGCATAGATGCCGATCAGATTGGCGGCTTCGGCGCGGCCTGCGAGCCCGCCCTTGTCCGAGGGGAGCGGTTCGGGATCGGTCTTGGCCTTGCGGATCTTGGCCATGATGGTGTCGGCATCGTCGGTCAGGTTGATCCGGCTCATGTCCGAGGGATCGGACTTGCTCATCTTGGCGCTGCCGTCGCGCAGCGACATGATCCGTGCCGCTTCCGGGGGGATGGTCGGCTCGGGCAGGGTGAAGACCGGCGTTTCTTCGGAGGCGAAATCGTTGTTGAATTTCTGGGCGATGTCGCGCGCCAGCTCGAGGTGCTGCTTCTGGTCCTCGCCGACCGGAACGTGGGTTGCCTGATAGAGCAACACGTCGGCGGCCTGGAGCACCGGATAGGTGAACAGCGCGACCGACTGGCCTTCGCGGTTCTTGCCGGCCTTGTCCTTCCACTGGGTCATCCGGTTCAGCCAGCCCATCCGGGCCGTCCCGCTGAGCAGCCATTGCAGCTCGGCATGGGCGGGAACCTGCGCCTGGTTGAACAGCACCGACTTGTCGGGATCGATCCCGCAGGCCACCAGCGCGGCCACCATTTCACGGGTGTTGGCGGCAAGATCGGCGGGATCGTGCGGCATCGAGATCGCGTGAAGATCAGCGAGGAAATAGAGTGAGAGGCCGCCGCCAGCGGCAACCTCGTCCTGCATCTTCACCCAGTTGCGGATCGCCCCCAGATAATTGCCGAGGTGAAGATTGCCGGTGGGCTGGATGCCGGAAACGATGCGCATGGGGGCTTACTCTACTTCAAGGATTTCATCGTCGGCCGCGGTGCGGGCCGACCGGCGCCGCCTTAGCTGGGCAAGGACCGACTTGTCGACCGCCCCGGTCAGGAAGGCGACCGCGAAAAAGCTGGCCAGTCCCGCCCCGACCAGCAGCGCCAGCGACCACACCCGTTCATGCCAGTTGCCCGCAAAATGCGGGGTAAGCACGGGCATCAACCAGGCGAGGAGGGCGGCCATCACCGCGCTGGCGATCAACTGACGGGCAATTTTCCCGGCCAGCTTCCAGGTGAAATGGAACCAGCCGCGCCGGTGCAGGATGGCGTAGAGCAGCAGACAGTTGAGCGTTGCAGAAACGGCAGTGGCACCCGCCAGCCCGACAATTCCCCAGCGCCTGACCACGAACAGGTTGAGCGCAATGTTGAACACCAGCGCGATCACCGCGGTCCACACCGGGGTGCGGGTATCCTCGCGCGCGAAGAACCCGGGATTGAGGATCTTGACGATCACATAGGCGGGCAGCCCCGCTACCAGCGCGACCACGATATCGGCCATGATCGCCCCGTCGGCGGCGGTGAACTTGCCGCCGACGAAGAACGCGGTGACGAAGGCCGGGGCGCAGACCGCCAGCGCGGCGGCTGCGGGCAGGGTCAGCAGAGTGCCGATCTCGAAGGCATTGGCCTGGAGGCGCTGCGCCTCGGCCGCCTGACCGCTGTGGATGTGGCGCGAAAGCATCGGCAGGATCGCCGTGCCCAGCGCGATCCCCACGATCCCCAGCGGCATCTGGTTGAGCCGGTCGCCCATCTTGAGCAGGGTCAGCGAACCCTGCGGCAGACTGGTGGCGAAGAAGGTGTCGACGAACTGGCTGATCTGATAGATTCCGGCGCCAAAGGTGGCAGGCAGGATCAGCAGGCCGAGCTTGCGCACTTCCGGCGTCAGTCTGGGCAGCTTGATTGCAAGTGACACGCCGGCACGCCGCACTTCCCAGATCAGGTAGGCCAATTGAAGCATGCCCGCCGCCGTCACGCCCCACGAAAGCGCGGTCGCCACGGTCAGGTCGGTTCCGCCCTGTCGGCGCAGATACCAGCCAACCCCCAATGAGGAAATCAGCGCGATGTTGAGCAGCACCGGGGCGATCGCGCCGGGCCCGAAGCGCGAGCGGGCGTTGAGCAATCCCGAAAACATCGCCACCAGACTGACCAGACCCAGGTAGGGGAAGGTGATCCGGCTCAGCACCACCGCGAGCTCGAACTTGCCGGGAACGTGCGAAAAGTCGCTTGCCAGC
This sequence comes from Novosphingobium sp., assembly GCA_024236215.1. GTDB lineage: Bacteria > Pseudomonadota > Alphaproteobacteria > Sphingomonadales > Sphingomonadaceae > Novosphingobium. The sequence goes on along the minus strand of JACKKX010000001.1, from coordinate 606,733 downwards.
AGCCAGACAATCCCAGGCATCGCCACCATCGCCAGCGCGCTGAAGCCCAGCAGCACCCAGACGAAGACCGAAAGGACGTCTCCGGCAAAGCGCGCGGCCTCATCCTCGCCGCCCTCGCCGTGGAGCGCGCGCGAATACATCGGGACGAAGGCAACCGAAAAGGCCCCTTCGGCAAACAGGCGGCGGAAGGTGTTGGGCAGGATGAAGGCCAGCTGGAACGCATCAGCGGCTAGCCCTGCGCCCAGCACCCGGGCCAGCAGCATGTCGCGGGCGAAGCCGAACACCCGGCTGATCGCGGTCAGCCCGCCGATCGTGCCGACATTGCGGACCAGGCTCATGCGCGCGGGCCTTGCAAAAGGAAGAGCCCGCCCCGGCCGGATCAGGCTTCGCCTGCCGGGGCAGCTTCGGCGGCGGCCTCTTCGGCCTGCTTGACCGCGATCTGCTGCAGATAGATGCCGTTGAAATCGATCGGCTCGAGCAGCAGCTGCGGGAACCCGGCATCGCGCACCGCGTCGGCGATCACCCGGCGAGCAAAGGGAAACAGGATCCGCGGCGCTTCGGCATAGGTGAAGGCGTGCTTGTGGGCCTCTTCCAGATTGCGCATGCCGACAAGCGCGGCATAGGTCAGATCGACGATGAACTGGGTGCCCGAGGGGCACTTGGAATTGATCTCGATCTTGAGCTCGATCTCGTTCACTTCGTCCGAGAGCGGACGCGCGGCGATGTTGAACTGCACGTCGATCTGCGGGGTTTCCTGCCACTGCAGGCTGTCCGGGGCGTTGGGGTTCTCGACCGAAAGATCCTTGACGTACTGGGTGATGATCCCGGCCGAGGGCAGCGTATCGGCACCGTTGGGAACGGGCTCGCCCAGATTGAGATCGGTAATGATATTGCCTTCGTCGGACATGGAATTCCTGCTTTCGCTCGGGTTATGGCCAGATTGCGGGCGCGCCTAGCACTCGGCGCGGCTGCCTGCAAGGAAACCACACCCGGGCGGAAAAAATTGCCCTTGCGGAGCCGTCCACGCGTTGTTCATTTGTCATCGCTACCTATTTGACGTTAGATAGCTGTTGCGGTGCCGTCGCATCCGCAGGGACTGGTAAAGTGGACAAGACTGTCGAGATCGTCATCATGGCCTTGGTCGCGGCCTTTCTGGGCTTGCGGCTCTATTCCGTGCTCGGCCGCCGCGCCGAACGCGAGGAGCGTCCTCGGCTTGAGCCGACCGAGGCCCCGCGCCAGGCTGCGCCCGAGGTAGCCGAGCGGCCGGGTGCCGGTGCGCCGCGGGCTTTGGTCCCCGGAGTAACCCCGGCGATAGAGCGCGCGCTGCGCGAGATTCTCGCCGCCGATCGCCGCTTCGATGTGACAGCCTTCGTCGACGGTGCCAAGGGCGCCTACCGGATGGTGCTCGAAGCTTTCTGGAAGGGCGATCGCGAGGCTTTGGCGGCGCTGTGCGACAAGGATGTGCTCCAGGCCTTCGGCGCCGCAATCGATGCGCGCGAGGCAGCAGGCGAACGGCTTGAAAACCGGCTTGTGCGGATCGATGAGGCGGTAATTGTCGCCGCTAGCTTTCAGGCGCCGATGGCAAGGGTCGCGGTGCGTTTCACCGCCGATATTGCCGCGGTGACCCGGGATGCCGATGGCCAGGTGGTGGCCGGTTCGCTGACCGACGCGATCGAGGCGCACGATCTGTGGACCTTCAGCCGCGATGTGTCCTCTCCCGAGCCCGACTGGCTGCTCGACGAAACCGACGAAGGCTGAGCGGTGGTGCGGGCACGGCTGCAAGGCCTTGCTGCGCTGGCTTCGCTGCTGCTGCTTGGTTCGTGCGCGCTGCTCGTTCCGTCAACCCAGCCGCCCCAATCGACCACAATTCCCACAAGTGCGCTGCTTGCGGGCGTCGCCGCGGGGCCGGCGGTGGGCAAGCTTGGGCTTGGCGATGAGGATGCACGCGGCGCGCTGGCCTCGTTCCGCGAAAGTTGCCCGCGTCTGCTTGGGCGGCAGGACGAAAGCGGGCTGACCACCCCGCTCGATTGGAAACCGGCCTGCGATGCCTCCGCCAAATGGCCCGATGGCCAGTCGGTGCGTTTTTTCGAGACCTGGTTCGAGACCGCCCGCGTGGGCGATGGGCAGAGTTTCATCACCGGCTATTACGAGCCGGAGATTGCCGGGGTGCGCCAGCGCCGGGCCGGTTTCGACGTGCCGGTCTATGCCGTCCCGCCCGACCTGATCCGCGCCAAACCCGGTGAGGCCACTCCTCAGGCCGATGGGCAGATGCCCAAGGGGCGGTATGACAGCGCCGGACGCTTCGTGCCGTACTACGAACGCGGCGACATCGATGACGGTGCCCTGATGGGACGCGGGCTGGAGATTGCCTGGGCGGCAGATCCGATCGAGTTCTTCTTTCTTCAGATCCAGGGCTCGGGGCGGCTGCGCGCTCCCGACGGCACAGTGACGCGGATCGGCTATGCGGGTCAGAACGGTTTCCCCTTTACCGGGATCGGATCGCTGATGCGTGAACGCGGGCTGATCGGCGAGGGGCCGGGGCAATATCCCGGCTCGATGCAGGGGATGATGCGGTATCTGCGCGAACATCCCGCCGAGGGCCGCGCGCTGATGCGGCTGAACCGCAGCTATGTGTTCTTCCGCGTGGTCGAGGGTGATGGGCCGATCGGCGCGCTGGGAGTGCCGGTGCGCGGCAAAAGCAGCGCGGCGGTCGATCCGGCCTATGTTCCGCTGGGGGCGCCGGTCTGGCTCGATGTGGACCGCAAGGAAGCAAGCGGGCTGTGGATCGCCCAGGATACCGGCGGGGCGATCAAGGGAGCCAACCGCTTCGACAGCTTCTGGGGCGCAGGCGCCGAAGCGCGGCAGATCGCTGGGGGCATGATCGCGCGTGGCGGAGCCTTGCTTCTGCTGCCCCGGGGCACCGTGGCGCGGCTCAGGGGGCGGTAATGCGCCATCCGCGCGGGCTCAGCCCCGAGGAAGCCGAGCTGTGGGCGCGCGTGGCGAGCACCATCAGGCCGCTGCACGGACGCAAGGCCCCACCGGCAAGGATCGGGGCTTCCGCACCCGCTGGCCGCGCGCCGAATTCCCCTGCACAGCCAGCGCCTGCGCCGCCCGTCGTCGCGGCGCCAGGTCAGTTGCGTGCGCTCGATCGCCACGGGCTGGATGGATCGTGGGAAAAGAAGCTGGCGCGCGGCGCACTGCATCCCGATTTCACGCTCGATCTGCACGGCCATTCGCTCGATGCGGCGCATGCCCGGCTCGATCACGGGCTGGCCCAGGCCGCCGCGCTGGGCGCGCGGGTGGTGCTGGTGATCACCGGCAAGCCGCGCCCGGCCGAGGCCGCCGATCGCGGCGGACAGCGCGGTGCGATCCGGGCCAAGCTGATAGACTGGCTGGCGGCCGGTCCCCACGCACAGAATATCGCTGCGCTGCGCGGCGCGCACCGCCGCCACGGCGGATCCGGCGCACTCTACCTGATCCTGCGCCGCTCGCGCTGACCCGAAAAAAAGTGCCCCGCAAACCGGTCGGCTTGCGGGGCACAGGGAGGGTCGGGGAGGAAGCGCTTAGAAGTTGATCGATCCGGTGATGAAGACCTGGCGCGGGTTGCCATAGAAAGCCGAGAGAATGCCTTCCTTGCCCAGCCCCGAAACCATCGGCGTGGTCAGCACACCGGTCGTGGCATCGGCGCCCATGTAGGTATAGCCCGAGGTTTTGACGTGCTTGTCGGTCAGGTTCTTGCCATAGAGCCCCAGCGTCCAGCGCCGGTCGGGCGCGCGGTAGACGATGCTGGCATCGAACAGCTGATAGGCCGGCTGGTCGATATAGGGATTGGCGATCTCGAACTGGTAGGTCTTGCTCTTGAACGACATGCCCGCGCCGATGCTGAGCGAACCGTCACCCACCGGCATGGTGTAATCCAGCGAGGCCGCGCCCGACCAGGCCGGGGTGTTCTGGATGTGGCGATATTTCGCCACGTCGGTCGGGGTGCTGGCGATGTTGGTGATGTACTTCGTGTACTTGGCATCGACATAGCCGACCGATCCGGTGAAGGTCAGCTTGCCGGCATCGGTGTCGATCAGCTTGGCGCGGGTCTCGAACTCAAAGCCCTGCATCCGCGCCTTGCCGGCGTTGGCAACCACACCGCAGAAGGTGGTGAAGCCGCCCACCGTGCAGGCCACCGAGCCGGGAACCTGAACATCGGTGTAATCCATGTAGAACGCCGCCGCCGCGAGATAGATCCGACGATCGAGCAGATTGGCCTTGTAGCCCACTTCGTAGCTGTCGACCTTTTCCGGCTTGAAGCTGAGGAAGTCGGCTTGGGTAACGCCCGAGGGGGCATTGGCGCCGACCCCGCGCGGATCGAACCCACCGCCCTTGAACCCCTGCGAATAGGAGGCATAGAGCGTGGTGTCGCTATCGGGCTTGAAGGTTAGTGTCGCCTTGGGGGTGAACTTGCTGAAGGTCCGGCTGCCATCGAGGTTGGTCAGCGGGGCGCCATAGAGAATGCCCTCGCCGCCGAACACCGGCGAGCCGCCACCGAGATAGTACTGGCGTAGGATCTTCCCGTCACGCTTGTCCCAGGTATAGCGGCCGCCCAGCGACAGGCTCAGCTGATCGGTGAAATCATAGGTGAAGTCAGCAAAGCCGGCCACGGTTTCGGTGTGGATGTCGGCATCGGTATAGGCCGTCAGCAGATAGGGCGAGGGATAGGCCACGAACAGGCGCACGTCGAACTGGGTCAGCGCGTCGGCGTTCAGATAGTAGAACCCGATCAGTCCGTTGAATTTGTCGGTGCTAATCAGCGCCTGCAATTCCTGGCTGAACTGCTTGTTGCGGTAGATCCCGGGAACGTCGACGTCCTCCGCAGGAAGGGCGTCGAAGTCGATCGGGGTGAGCGAATCGTCCTTGCGATAGGCGCTGATCGAACGCAGCGTCAGCGCATCGCTCGGCTTGGCCTCGAAGAACATAGAGACGCCCCAGGCCTTCACATCCTGCTTGGGGGTGTTGAGTCCGCCCTGGGTATCATAGACATCGGCCAGCACCGGTGTGCCCGAGACCATGCCGGGGATGAAGCGATGCCCGCCGCGCGCATGCGAGGCGTCGTGGGTGTAGTCGGCGGCGATCCGGGCGAAGAAATCGTCGCCATGGAGCTCGATCGTGCCGCGCCCTGCCCAAATGTCCTTGTCATAGTTGGGCAGCTTGGTGGTGAGGTTGGTGCCGAAGCCGTCGCGGGTCAGCCGGGCCAGCGACCCGCCGACGCGCAGCACCCCGCTGCCGACGGGGGTGCTGGCGGTGATCACACCGTCGGCCTGGTTGTAGCTGCCATAGGTGCCGCGAACCGAGAGGTGCGCCACATCGTCAAGCTTGCGGGTGACGTACTTGACCGCGCCGCCCACGGTGTTGCGACCATAAAGCGTGCCCTGCGGCCCGCGCAGCACTTCGATCCGTTCCACATCGTAGATGTCGAGCACAGCGGCCTGCGGACGGTTGAGGTAAACGTCGTCGAGATAGATGCCCACGCCCTGCTCGAAGCCCGAAACCGGATCCTGCTGGCCGACGCCGCGGATGAAGGCGGAGAGGGTGGAGTTGGTCGCGCGGCTCGATTCGAGCGTCACGTTGGGGACGGTTTCGGCCAGCGCGGTGATGTCGACAGCGCCCTTGTCGGCCAGCTGGTCGCCGCTCAGCGCGGTGATGGCGATCGGCACGTCGATCAGGCTTTCATCGCGGCGGCGCGCGGAAACGATGATCGCGCCCTCGTCGCCCGAATCGGCGCTGTCCTGGGCCTGGGCATAGGCCGGAACGGCCCACAGGCTGGCAAGCGCGCTGGCGGCAAGCGAGGCACGGCAAAGCAAGGCGGTCTTTTGCATGGGTATTTCCCCTCCCGAACAATCCTCAGCCTGCCCAGTTCGCGGCAGGCTTCCTCGCGCCTTATATAAAAGTTGAACCAACTTTCAACTTGGTTATGCTTGCATGGGCGGAGGGAATGATCGAAAGTGGCAAAACGTGGCTTCGCGGCAACACCTGCCGTTGCGACAAGGGGAAGGCGAGTGGACGCTGTCAGCAGCGCGGGCCAGCCGCGCGTGCCGCGCACCGAGCGCGGACGCCGCACCCAGCGTGCGATCCTCGATGCCGCCGCAGCAGAGTTCGGCGAAAAGGGCTTCCACGAAAGCTCGATCGTTTCGATCACGATCCGCGCCGGCGTGGCGCTGGGCAGCTTCTACACCTATTTCGAAAGCAAGGATGCGCTGTTCAAGGCGCTGGTGCAGGACATGTCGGGCCGGGTGCGCGATCATGTCGCCCCGGTGCTGCGCGGCCATCCCGGTCCGGCGATCGAGGCCGAAGGCACCGCGCTGGCGGCGTTCCTCGATTTTGCGCGCGAGCACAAGGAAATCTACCGGATCATCGACGAGGCCGAATTCGTCGCTCCCGAGGACTGGCGCGCCCACTATCTCAACACCGCAGCCCGCATCCTTGAGCGTTTGCAGGCGGCGCGGGGCAAGGGTGAGCTGGGTGTGGAGCCGAGCGAGGTCCACGCCTGGGCGATCATGGGAATGAACGTGTTCCTGGGCCTGCGTTTTGGAGTGATGGACGGCGCGGCTGATCTGGCGGAGGTGGCGGCACAGGCCAACGCCATGCTGAAGGACGGGCTTGGCTAGACCTTGCGGGCGGCTGCGGCTATGCGGCGCGCCTTATGTCCAGTCGCCGCACCTTCGCCATCATCTCGCACCCCGACGCGGGCAAGACCACGCTGACCGAGAAGCTGCTGCTGCAAGGCGGGGCGATCCACCTTGCGGGCGAGGTCAAGGCGCGCGGACAAGCGCGGCGGGCGCGATCGGACTGGATGAAGATCGAGCAGCAACGCGGCATTTCGGTGACCAGCTCGGTGATGACCTTCGAGCGCGATGGTATCACCTTCAACCTGCTTGACACGCCGGGTCACGAGGATTTTTCCGAGGACACCTATCGCACGCTGACGGCGGTGGACTCCGCGATCATGGTGATCGACGCGGCCAAGGGAATCGAGCCGCAGACCCGCAAGCTGTTCGAGGTCTGCCGGATGCGCTCGGTGCCGATCATCACCTTCGTCAACAAGGTCGACCGCGAGGGGCGCTCGCCATTCGAAACACTTGACGAGGTGGCCGATGCGCTGGCGCTCGATGTGGTGCCGATGTCCTGGCCGGTGGGTATGGGCGGGCTTTTCGAGGGCGTGCTCGATTTCGCCACCAACACCATCAGCCGCCCCGAGGGCGACAGCCGCGAATTCCTGGGCAAGCGCGAGAGCGCCGAACTGCCTGCTGGAATCGCCGAGGAAGTCGAGCTGGCACAGGGCGGTTATCCCGAATTCGACCTGGAGGCCTATCGCCACGGTGACCTGACCCCGGTCTATTTCGGATCGGCGCTCAAGAACTTCGGCGTAGCCGAGCTGATCGATGCGATCGCGCGGTTCGCCCCGCCGCCGCGCCCGCAGCCCAGCGAGCAGGGCCCGGTTTCGCCCGATGGCAAGGAAGTGACCGGTTTCATCTTCAAGGTTCAGGCCAACATGGACCCCCAGCACCGTGACCGGATCGCCTTCATGCGGCTGGTTTCGGGTACCTTCCGGCGCGGCATGAAGCTCACCCCATCGGCGCTGGGCAAGCCGGTGGCGATCCATTCGCCGATCCTGTTCTTCGCCCAGGACCGCGAGATCGCCGACAGCGCCGAGCCGGGCGACATCATCGGCATTCCCAACCACGGCACCCTCAGGGTGGGCGATACCCTGAGCGAGAGCAACAAGGTGCGCTTCACCGGGCTGCCCAACTTCGCCCCTGAAATCCTGCGCCGGGTGGCGCTGAAGGACCCGACCAAGACCAAGCAGCTGCGGAAAGCACTCGACGACCTGTCCGAAGAAGGCGTGATCCAGGTGTTCTATCCCGAGATCGGTGCGCAGTGGATCGTCGGCGTGGTCGGCCAGCTCCAGCTCGACGTACTGATTTCGCGGCTCGAGGCCGAATACAAGGTCGAGGCGGTGCTTGAGGCTTCGCCTTTCGATACCGCGCGCTGGCTGAAAGGCAGCGATGCGGCCCTGAAGGGTTTTGCCGATTTCAATCTCTCCAACCTCGCCAAGGATCGCGACGGCGATCCGGTGTTCCTGGCCCGCAGCGCCTGGGACGTGGGCTACCAGCAGGAGCGCAACCCCGATCTGGTCTTCTCCGCGACCAAGGAGCGCTAGGCGGCGGTGGAGCTGACCTTTGCCAGCTACAATATCCACAAGGCCGTGGGGCTAGACCGGCGCCGCGATCCCGAGCGGATTCTCGCGATCCTGCACGAGATCGACGCCGATGTGATCGCGCTGCAAGAGGCGGACCGGCGCACCGGGCGGCGCCAAACCGTGCTGCCGCTGCAATTGCTCGACGATCTGGGCCACTACAAGGCGGTGCCGCTCAACCATCGCCCGGATTCGATCGGCTGGCACGGCAATGCCCTGCTGGTTCGCCGCGATTTCGGGGTGATCGAGGCGGGTGTGGTGCCGCTGCCCACGCTCGAGCCGCGAGGCGCGGTGCGGGCCGATCTGCTGGTGGAAGGGCGGCGCCTGCGGGTGGTGGGGATGCACCTTGACCTTTCCGGACTGCGGCGGCGCCAGCAGGTTCGCACGATCCTGGCCCATGCCGATCGTTGCGGCCCGGCTTGCCCCACGGTGCTGATGGGCGATACCAACGAGTGGTCGCTTCGCCGCGGCGCCCTGGGCGAGCTGCGCGCGCCCTGGCGGGTAATCACTCCGGGCCCGACCTTCCCCTCGCGCCGCCCCGTCGCGCGGCTCGACCGGATGGTGATTTCAGCCGAGTGGGATCTGCTTGAAAGCGCCGTTCATCACAGCGTCCTGGCGGCACGTGGATCGGATCATTTGCCGGTCTTTGCGCGGTTGCAGCTGCCCAAAAAATAGGCAGCTGCGCAGGATTCAGGCGGAATGCCGGGGCAACCACGCAAGCTGGTTGCGCCATGAAGGCCCGAAACAAGCGATAAATTCCGCTTTGGCACATCTCTTGCTGCAAGTGCGAAGCCGGCGACGGGTCCGGTATGCAAGCAGGGGACGGTGCATGAAGTTCATCATTGCCATCATCAAGCCCTTCAAGCTCGACGAGGTGCGCGACGCCCTTGGCGCCCTTGGCGTCGCGGGAATGACCGTGTCCGAGGTCAAGGGCTTTGGACGGCAGAAGGGGCAGACCGAAATCTATCGCGGGGCGGAATATTCCACCAACATGCTGCCCAAGGTGAAGCTCGAAATCGCCTGCAGCGACGCGCTGGCACCGCAGGTGGTCGAGACGATCCAGCAATCGGCCAGCACCGACGCGATCGGCGATGGCAAGGTGTTCGTGCTCGATCTGGCATCGGCCACACGCATCCGCACCGGCGAAACCGGGGACACGGCGCTGTGAGCGACCGGACCGACAGGAGGGAAACTACCATGATCCGCAAGATTCTTTGCGGCGCGGGGGCAGTGGGCATGTCGCTCGCCGCCTCGACCGCCGCCTTCGCGCAGGAGGCCGCTGCGGCCGCCGCGCCTACCGTCGACAAGGGTGACACCGCCTGGATGATGACATCCACGCTGCTCGTCCTGATGATGATCCTGCCCGGCCTGGCGCTGTTCTATGGCGGCCTGGCGCGGACCAAGAACATGCTCTCTGTGATGACCCAGGTCGGCGCAGTTGCCTGCCTGGCGATGCTGATCTGGGTCGGCTGGGGTTATTCGATGTCGTTCGGCAACGATTTCTCGGGCGAGACGATCAAGCAATTCATCTCGAATTTCGACAAGGCTTTCCTCAAGGGCGTGACCGCCGATTCGACCGCAGCCACCTTCTCCGAAGGCGTGGCGATCCCCGAATATGTCTTCGTCTGCTTCCAGATGACCTTTGCTGCGATCACCGTGGCGCTGGTGCTGGGCTCGGTGGTGGAACGCATGAAGTTTTCCGCCGTGATGGTGTTCGGCGCGATCTGGCTGACCATCGTCTATTTCCCGATCGCCCACATGGTCTGGGCGAGCAGTGGCCTGTTCTTCGCGATGGGTGCGCTCGATTTCGCCGGCGGCACCGTGGTTCACATCAACGCGGGCGTTTCCGCGCTGGTCGCCGCGCTGATGCTCGGCAAGCGCATCGGCTATGGCAAGGAAATCATGGCCCCGCACTCGCTGACCATGACCGGGATCGGCACCGGTCTGCTGTGGGTGGGCTGGTTCGGGTTCAACGCCGGGTCGGCGCTGGAAGCCAACGGTTCGGCCGGACTGGCGATGATGAACACCTTTGTTGCCACCGCAGCCGCCGCGCTGGCCTGGATGCTTGCCGAAAAGCTCGCCGGGCACAAGCCATCCGCTCTGGGCTTCTGCTCGGGCATCGTTGCCGGTCTGGTTGCGGTGACGCCCGCTGCCGGCAACTCGGGCCCGCTCGGCGCGATCGTGCTGGGCGCCGTGGCTGCGGTGATCTGCTACCTCGCGGTGACCAAGCTCAAGGTCAAGCTGGGCTACGACGATGCGCTTGACGCTTTCGGCGTCCACGGCATCGGCGGGATGATCGGCGCGATCGGCACCGGCATTGTCTATTCTTCGGCGCTGGGTGGCCCGGCGGGTGAGGACTGGGTGATGGCCGACCAGCTCAAGACCCAGTTCCTGGCGGTGATCACGACGATTGCCTGGGCTGCTGCAGGGACCGCGATTTCGATCACCGTTGCCAAGGTGCTCACCGGCCTTCGGGTCGCCCCGGATGCCGAGCGCGAGGGCCTTGACCTCGCCGAGCACGGGGAGCGCGCCTACAACTACTGATCTCAAAGCTTGGCGGGGCTGGGGTTCTCCTCCTCTCCTCCCCCTCGGTCCCGCCTCGACACGTTCCTCCTGCGAACGTCAACTAGAAGGGCCGGAGCCAGCCGCTCCGGCCCCCTTTTTGTGGGGCGCGAGCCGACCTGGACACGCTTGGGGCGGATGCCCCGAGCGCACCAATCAGGAAAGCGCTGCCTCGCACTCCTGCATCAGCTCGGCGATGATTTCTGCCGCCGGCTGTTCACGGGTGACCATCCCTACCGATTGCCCGGCCATGACCGAGCCGTTCTCGACATCGCCGTCGATCACCGCGCGGCGCAGCGCTCCGGCCCAGAACTGTTCGATCTGGAGCTGGGCTTCGGCCATTTCGATCTTCCCGCTGTCGAGCAGGGCGGCAACTTCGCGCTGACGCTGGGTGAACAGCTCGGTACCCTTGTTCTTCAGCGCGCGGACCGGGATCACCGGCAGGCGCGGATCGACCTGGACGCTGGCTTCGGCATCGCGCGCGTTGGCGCGGAAAAACGCCTGCTTGAACGCGGGATGGGCGATGCTCTCGCTGGCGCAGGCAAAGCGGGTGCCAAGCTGCACGCCGCTGGCCCCCATTTCGAGATAGGCTGCAATCATCTCACCCCGGCCGATCCCCCCGGCAACGAAGACCACGTGATCTTCGGCCAGTTCGGGCAGAAACTCCTGCGCCAGCACCGAGGTCGCGACCGGGCCGATATGCCCGCCCGCCTCGCTGCCTTCGATCACCAGCGCGTCGGCGCCGCTGCGCAGCAGCCGCCTGGCGAGCGCAAGTGTGGGGGCGAAGACTAGCACCTTGGCGCCAAATTCGCGGATCGCCTCGACGCTGCCCTTGGGCGGGATCCCGCCCGCCAGCACCACATGACCAACCTTGTGCCGGGCGCAGACCGCGATCAGATCGAACAGCATCGGGTGCATGGTGATCAGATTGACCCCGAAGGGTTTGTCAGTCAGACCCCTGGTCGCCGCGATTTCGGCATCGAGCAGCTCCGGGGTCATCGCTCCGCAGGCGATCACGCCAAAGCCGCCGGCATTGCTGATCGCGGCGACCAGGTTGCGTTCGGAGACCCAGCTCATCGCTCCGCACAAAATGGCGGTCTCGGTGCCGAGAAACTCGCAGCCGCGCTGCATCAACCGAGAGGTATTGGGATAGGTGGCCATCAATTCTTGTCCGCGATCAACCTGGGGGAGGGCCCCGCGCATTATGCTGCGAGTGCGGCGGGAACAAGGCGCTTCGGTGATCGAAAAACACGATCAGTGTCAGAATATCAATCGACTCGATAATTGGGCGGCAATGCCTATCTTGAGAGCAGGAGGTTCCAGATGAAGGGTTACAACGACAATATCGAACGCGCGACGCTGGATAACGGCGATTTTCGCCGCGTGGTCTACACCTCGAAGGAAATGCAGCTGGTGCTGATGGCGATCCAGCCGGGCGACGAGATCGGCGAGGAAGTCCACGACGACGTCACCCAGTTCTTTCGCTTTGAGGCGGGCGAGGGCGAGGTATGGATCGATGGGGTCTGCAACAGGGTGAAGGCCGATGATGCGGCCATCGTCCCCGCAGGCGCGCGCCACAACGTCAAGGCGACGGGAGGCGAGCCGCTGCGGCTCTACACGATCTATTCCCCGCCTGAGCACATCGACGGCACAGTCCATAAGACCTGCGCCGAGGCTCATGCCGCGCATGAGCACTGGGACGGAAAGACGACCGAATAGGCGCCGTCAGGCGGCCTCGTCCGCCGCGTCCATGCCATAGGCGCTGTGCAGAACGCGCACGGCCAGCTCGGTCTCGTCTTCGTCGATCAGCACCGAGATCTTGATCTCGCTGGTGGAGATCGCCTGGATGTTGATGCCCCGGTCGGCAAGGCAGCGAAACATGGTGCTGGCAACGCCCGCGTGGCTGCGCATGCCCACGCCTACCACCGAAACCTTGGCAACCTTGCCATCGGTGATGATCCGATTGTAGCCGATCGCTTCCTTCTGGGCTTCGAGCAGCGCCTGGACGCGCGGAAGATCGGCGCCGGGAACGGTGAAGGTCACGTCGGTCTCGCCCTTGTCGCGCCCGACGTTCTGGATGATCATGTCGACATTGATATTGGCGGCGGCCAGCGGGCCGAAGATTGTCGCCACCGCGCCTGGCCGGTCGGGCACACGGGTAAGGATGATCTTGGCTTCGTTCTTGTCGGCGGCGATGCCGGTGATCAGCTGGCGTTCCATATCCAGTCCTTCTTGAATCCTGGCGAGTTCTTCGTCCGAAACGATCATGGTCCCGGGAATGGTATCGGCGGCAGGGGCATCGTCGTCGATGAAGCTCGAGAGCACCTGAACGCGCACCCCTTCCTTCATCGCCAGGCTGACAGAGCGGGTCTGCAGCACCTTGGAGCCGACCGAGGCGAGCTCGAGCATTTCCTCATAGGTAACATGCTTGAGCTTGCGGGCCTTGGCGACGATCCGCGGGTCGGTGGTGTAGACCCCATCGACATCGGTGTAGATGTCGCACCGGTCAGCCCCGATCGCGGCGGCCACGGCCACGGCCGAAGTGTCGGACCCGCCGCGGCCCAGCGTGGTTACCCGTCCGTGGGGCGAAAGGCCCTGGAACCCCGGGATCACAGCGATCTCGCCAGCCGCCATCGACGCGAGCAGTGCGCCTGAATCGATCCCCTCGATCCGGGCCTTGGCGTGGGAATCGTCGGTGTGCACCGGCAACTGCCAGCCCAGCCACGAACGCGCCTTGCACCCCAGCGCCTGTAGCGTCATCGCCAGCAGGCCCGAGGTGACCTGCTCTCCGCTTGCCACCACCACGTCGTATTCGGCGGGATCGTAAAGCGGATTGGCTTCGCGGCAGAAGTTCACCAGGCGGTCGGTTTCGCCGGCCATGGCCGAAACCACCACCGCCACCTCGTGCCCGGCGGCTTGCTGGCGGCGCACGATGTTGGCGACCCGGCGGATCCGCTCCGACCCGGCCATCGAGGTGCCGCCGAATTTCATCACGATGCGGGCCACGCCAGACGCACCTTTCGCAACAATCTTTCCCGCAAGGCCCCTCGCCCTGCGGCGGGCGCCCTGTTAGGGATGGGGAATGGGTAATGCAACCACAAGCACGACCATCCGGCCCGAAGAAGCCGCGCATTTCGGCGCGCTGGCGGCGGATTGGTGGGACCCCAGAGGGTCATCGGCGATGCTGCACCGGCTGGGTCCGGTCCGGCTGGGCTTCATCCGCGCCGCGATCGACGCGCATTGGCAGGGCGATTCGCGCGGTGTGCGGCCGCTTGCGGGCAGGCGCGCGCTCGATGTCGGCTGCGGGGCGGGGCTGCTGTGCGAACCGCTCGCCCGGCTTGGTGCGGCGGTGACCGGGATCGATGCCGCGCCCGAAAACATCGCCGCTGCCAGCGCCCACGCGGCGGGGGGAGGGCTGGAGATCGACTACCGCTGCGGCGAGGTCTCCGCGCTTGGCCTGAGCGGTTACGATCTGGTCTGTTCGCTGGAGGTGATCGAGCACGTGGCCGACAAGGATGCGTTTGTCGCCGCGCTCGCCGCCGCGCTGGCGCCCGGTGGGCTGATGGTGCTTTCCACCCCCAACCGCACCGCGAAATCGAAGCTGCTGATGGTTGAAGCGGCCGAGAGGCTCGGCATGGTCCCGCGCGGGACCCACCATTGGCAGGATTTCGTGACCCCCGATGAGCTTCGTGAGCTCCTGGCCGGGGCGGGACTGGCAATGGGCGAACCGAGCGGCATCGCCTGGTCGCCGCTCAGGGGGTTGCACCTGGCGAGCGATCTGGCGCTCAACTACATTGTCACCGCTACTTCGGCGTAATCGCGAGCAGGATCCAGGAGAGCCCCGTGGCAACCGCAAACAGCGGCCACGACCAGTAGAACGCGTGGGTGTCGATTGCGAAGCGGAAGATGTTGAGCCAAGCGCCCTTCGAATGGTTCGATCCCAGGATCATGCTGATCACGAAGGCCAGCAGCGAACCGGGCACCAGTGCCTTGACGAAATCCATCGCGGCCTCCTGTCCTCAATCCTAACGGATCGGCGGTGGGCGCGGAACTTATCCCAAGTTTGATGTTAGCGGAAGGCCCCGCAAGCCGGGTCAGCGGCAAGCGGGATTGCCCGCCCGGGGCATGGCGGCAAATACGATTGCCTTGGCCGGGATGCCAAGGGCGCCGCCGATCCGCTGCGCTTGCAGCCCGCGCAACCGACCACTGTGGTCAAGTTGCGGGGCCTTGCCGTTGACCAGCACGTTGCGCGAATCGAGCGGTTCGGCGGTCAGCGTCCAGCCGGTGCCGCGAGCGGCGAGCGGCAGACTTGCGGCATGGTCCGACGTATTCAGCGCGAGCAGCGCCACGCCGCCGGGCTTGCCGCGCAGACAGTGCGCGAACACCCGCACGCCATCGGGCGCACCGGATGGCGGCGCCAACACAACCTCGCCCATGGTCTTTCGCCACAGCACCGCCGCCCAGAAGCTTGGGCGCGGGGCGAAGGTTTCGGAATCGAGCAGGGCATAATCCGAGGCGGCGAGCGTGTTGTGCATCACCACTTGAACGCCCTTCTGCGCCAGGACACCCATCTGGTTGAGGTAACGGAAGGTGTCGAGAAAGCTCGCCGCCCACGGGCTGCCGCCGCAGGCGGCCTGGGCGGTTTCGGTCAGCCATAGCGGTTTGCCCGGTGCGAAGCGGTCACGCAGCCCCGCGTAATAACCCTGGTCGAGCAGGGTATGGTCAAGCCAGCCCGTGCTCAGCGCCTGGTCCTTCTGCGCGGTGCCGATCCCCAGGCTTTCGCAGCGGACCGAGACCGAGCCGTAGAAATGGTAGGAAAAGCCATCGATCCGGGAGCTGGTTCCCGCCGCCATCGCCTCGATGCTTTCGAAGCCGAGCGGATCGCGCTCGTTGGCGGCGGCCTTTTGCCCACCACCCGCTCCCCCGATTGTGCCCGGGCCGAACAGCTTCATTGCGGGCGCCGCGCGGCGCGCCCAGTCGTGGAAGGTGGCATAGTCGGCAAGGTAATCGCCGACCTTGTAGCCCGCCGGGAGCGCGGCGAGCGAGGGCAGGTTCGCCTCGTTGAAAAATTCGGCGGCGGCCAGCTCGCCTCCGGCCTCGCGGGTCAGATCGAGCAGTCTCTGCGCCTGATCGCTGCGCCAGCGGCCTTCGCCGTCGCGGGTGCCCGCCGATACGGCGAAGCTGGTCATGATCGGCGCGTCGACCGCGCGAGAAAAGGCTACCACGCCGTGCCATTGCGGGCGTTGAAGGACTTGCCTGAAGCCTTCGGGCGGAGCGGCGAGCTCTTCCCCGGCGGCGGGGACATAGGTGGTGTTGGCCCAGGTTCCGCTGACCCGCATGTAGGCCGGGGCGAGCAGGCGGGCGGCCGCGCGCAGCCGCGGGTTGGCAAGATCGATCGGCGGGCGCTGACGATAGACCTCATCCTTCGGCCCGCCATAGGGCGCCCAGAACCGTCCGCCCGTAACCTCGACCATTTCGACGTTGTAGGATTGGAAGCGCGGGTCGACCCGCGCGACCTGCGGCAGGGCGGCAAGGTTCCAGCCCGGCGCGGTCGGTTTGGCGATGGAAGCGCTACCAATACCGGTGGCAAGGGCAAGCACGAGCACGAAGGGTGTGGATTTCATCGGGCGTCTTCTCCTTGGGCTGTCCGGCCGGAAGCCAGGTCAGCCAAAATCCGGCGGACCTGTTCCTCGCGTTCGCTGAAGCTGCCGCCAATCCGGCGCCATGGCACGTCGGCGCGCAGCAACATGTCTTCGGCGAGCGCTGCGAAGCGATTGCGCAGCGGGGCCTTGCCGAAAAAGCGGGTGCCATCGTCGATCCACGGCACATCGGGCGCGAACAGCAGATAGAGATCGGCCTTGGGGTAGGCCAGCAGTGCCTCGGGAACCGTGCCGAACAGCATCTCCGCCCAGGCGGCGGTCATCAATTGATCGGTATCGAGGATCGCCAGCGGCGGATGCGAGGCAAGAGCCGCTTCGACGGCGGCCCGCTGCCCCTCCGCGATCGCCAGCAGATCATCCATCGCCAGGTCGGTGCCGCGCTCCTCGCAATAGGTGCGCCCATATTCGGGCACCCAGGGCACGCCCAGATCGCGGCTGAGTTTGCTCGCCAGCACGGACTTGCCGGTACTCTCGGCCCCGTGGAAGCAGACCGTCACCGTCATGCGGCGGCCTTCTTCCATTCGCGCAGGCCCTGCACGGAAAGGATCAGGAACACCAGATAGAGCGCGGCGAGGAAATAGAGCTCGCGGTTGAGGTAGAGCGCGACGGAAACCACGTCGATCGCCACCCACAGCACCCAGTTTTCGATCCGCCGCAGCGAGAGCAGGATCTGCGCGGCGATGCTCGCCCCGGTTACCGCCGAATCAGCGAAAGGCAGCGCGGCATTGGTGAAGCGGTGCATGATCCAGCCGAGCGTAAGGCTGAGCGCGGCGGTGGCGGCGGCCCATACGAAGCGCGCCCTGTCGCTCATCCAGCCGACGGGCACCGCGTCTTCCTTGGCGCCCTTTGCCCGGCTCCACAGATACCAGCCCCAGCCATTGACGACGAAGAAGAACACCTGCAGCCCGGTTTCCGAATAGAGCCGCTTTTCGAACAGGGTGATCCCGATCAGCGTGACCATCGCCATCGCCACGGGAAAATTCCACACCGATCGCCGCACCAGCAGCACGATGTTGGCAAGCCCCAGCAGGGCCCCGGCAAGTTCGGTCCAGTTCATCGCCGCCTGGGGATCGATCCGGGGTTGTCGGTGAACACGCCGTCGATCCCGGCGGCCCGGATCAGCTTCCATGCCCGCGCGATGTCGCCCGGCGCATTGGGGTCGCTGCCCCGGCGCAGCAGCGGCAGCAGAAAGCGGTTTTCGCGCCGCAGGGTCCAGGCATGAACCAGCAGCCCGGCCCGGTGCGCCTCGGCCACCAGCGGTCGGGCCTTGCCCTGCTCGTCGAGCAGCAAGGTCAATTCCGCCCCGATCCCGTCGGCATGCGTGGCGATCGCTTTCAGCCCCTCGGGCCGCAGCATGGCGGCATAGCTGGTTCCGGGCCGATCTGCCGGACCGCCATCGGCAGAGACCAGCTGGATCAGGGGCAGCGGGGTCATTGTGCGCAGCCGTTCGAGCGGGCCGACCTCGAAGCACTGGATGAAGACCCTGGCGCCCTTGCGATTGAGCCCCGCCGCGTCGAGCTGCGCGATCAGCAGCGCGGGCATGTCAAACCCGCGTGTGGCCAGATAGGCGGGGTGCTTGATCTCGGGATATATGCCGATTTCGCGTCCGCTTTCGGCCTGCTTGGCGCGGACCAGCGCGATCACCTCGGCAAAGGTCGGCACCGGATAGAGCCGATCAAAGGCGGTATTGGCCTTGCGCACCGCGGGCAGACGCTCCTTCGCCCGCAAGGTGCGCAGCTCGGCCAGGGTGAAGTCCTCGACGAACCAGCCGGTCAGGGTTTCGCCGTCGATCGTCCGGGTTGCCTTGCGGCTGGCGAACTCGGGGTGGTCGGCAACGTCGGTGGTGCCCGAAATCTCGTTCTCGTGCCGCGCCACCAGCACGCCGTCGCGGGTCGGGACCAGATCGGGCTCGATATAGTCGGCGCCCTGATCGATCGCGCGTTCGTAAGACGCCAGGGTATGTTCGGGCCGCTCCCCGCTCGCGCCGCGATGGCCGATCACGATCGTCGCGCTGGCCGGCAGCGCCAGGGCGCCAAGGGCAATCAGGGCGAGCCAACCCCTCACAGCGCCAACGCCCATTCATCGGCCTTGAAGCCGACCAGCAGCCCTCCGGGATGTTCGACGATCGGGCGCTTGATGCACGATGGATTGGCGGCCATCAGCGCGGCCGCCTTGGCCTCATACAGCTCGGCCCGGTCCGCTTCGGGCAGTTTCCGAAAGGCGGTTCCGGCGCGGTTGAGCACTTTCTCCCGCCCTGCCGCCTTGCACCAGGCAGCGATCCGCACGGGATCGGCTCCGGTCTTCTTGTAGTCATGAAAAGCATGGGGCACGCCCCGCGCATCAAGCCATGCGCGCGCCTTCTTGACCGTGTCGCAATTGGGGATGCCATATAGCGTCACGCTCACGTAGGCGGCCTTTCATAGTGGTGGGTGCGGGGATTGTCGCAGGTGTAAAGGGTGTAATCCTGATAGTATTCGGCGCGGCCCCGGGCCTGAACGCGCGAATGGTCCGGCTGGCTGCCCCAGGCCCGAGCGGAATCGGCATCGGCCCATTCCGAGATCGCGATCACTTCGCCATCGTCCGAGGTGTAGCTCTTGAAGGAGAGGAACCCCGGCTGGGCACGGGCAAGCGCTTCCATGCGCGCGGCATCGGCGGAATAGGCGGCAGCGTCCAGATCGGCGCGCTTGCGGTTGCGAAAGACGACAAGAAACATGGACGGGACTTAGCGGTGCAAAGCTTGCGCCCGCAACCGTTTTTGGCCAAAGCCCTCTCCATGTCCGTCAACACCTTTGGCCGTCTGCTGCGTTTCACCACCTGGGGCGAAAGCCATGGGCCGGCGCTGGGCGCGGTGGTCGATGGCTGCCCCCCGGGGCTTGAGCTTGACGATAGCTGGATCCAGCCCTTCCTCGACGCGCGCCGTCCGGGCCAGTCAAAGTTCACCACCCAGCGCCAGGAACCCGATCAGGTCCATATCCTTTCGGGCGTGTTCGAGGGGCGGACCACCGGAACCCCGATCAGCCTGGTGATCGAAAATACCGACCAGCGCTCGAAAGACTATTCCGACGTCGCCAAGGCCTATCGCCCCGGCCATGCCGACTATGCCTATGATGCGAAATACGGCTTTCGCGACTATCGCGGTGGGGGAAGGTCCAGCGCCCGCGAAACCGCAGCGCGGGTGGCCGCCGGAGCCGTGGCACGGCTGGTGATCCCCGAGGTTTCGATCACGGCCCACGTGGTGGAGATCGGCGGCGATGCCATCGACCGTGAACTGGCGGCGGCAACCCGGCTCAACGATTCGCAGTTCGCCCGCTCCAACCCGTTCTTCTGCCCCGATCCCAAGGCGGTGAAGCGCTGGGAGAAGCTGGTCGACGAGGCGCGGCTGGCGGGATCCTCGCTGGGCGCGGTGGTAGAGTGTGTTGCCACCGGGGTTCCCGCGGGCTGGGGGGCGCCGCTCTATGGCAAGCTCGATGCCGATCTGGCGGCGGCGATGATGGGGATCAACGCGGTCAAGGGGGTGGAAATCGGCGACGGTTTCGCCGCCGCGCGGCTGACCGGCGAGGGCAATGCCGATCCGATGCGTCCCGGTGCTGACGGTCCGCAGTTTCTTGCCAACCACGCCGGGGGGATCGCTGGCGGGATTTCAACCGGGCAGCCGGTGGTGGTCCGCGTGGCGTTCAAGCCGACCAGCTCGATCCTCACGCCTGTGGAGACCATCGACCGTGATGGCGAGGCAACCGAAATCCGCACCAAGGGCCGTCACGATCCCTGCGTGGGCATCCGTGGCGCGCCGGTGGTCGAAGCGATGATGGCGCTGGTGCTGGCCGATCACAAGCTGCTGCACCGAGGGCAGTGCGGCTAGCCCGATGTTGTTGTATGCCTTGCTGGCTATCGGGATTTTCCTGATGACACGGCAGATGTATTTCGGCGGGCTCGACAGGGACCGCAACCAACATCATTTAGCATCACTGCTTTGTGCGGTAGCCGCAAGTCAGCCAGGCCATGATCGCAAGGAAATTTCGACCCATCTTGCGGCAATCGCCAGGAATGGAGTTGAGCGCAAGCTGCGGCTGACCCATGCGGTGCGCCTTGCGCGCGGCAATGTGCCTCCCGACCTGCATCCATTGATCCAGGCACTTGCGAAGGAACTCTGAGCAACATCCTGAATAGAGCTAACCCCGCAACACCGCCCCAAGCTTGGCTGCAGCCGCCGTCACCCGTTCGGCAATGGCCTTGAGCTCCGCTTCGTCGAAGCTCTTGTCGCCCGGCTGCAAGGTGATTTCGATCGCAAGGCTCTTCTGCCCATCGGGAACGCCCTGCCCGCGGAAATCGTCGAACAGCCGCGCAGCGACGATATTGGCCTTGTCCGCACCTCTGATCGTCCGAACCAGATCGCCGGCAGGAAGCGCCGCATCGACCAGAAAGGCGAAATCGCGCTTCACTGCCTGAAGCGCGGGCGGGGCATAGGCGCTGCGAGCGAAACCTGCCGCCTTCTTCGCCGGGATCGCATCGAGGAACAACTCGACCGCCGCCACCGGCAGATCGATGTCGAACTTTTTGAGCAGCGCCGGGTGCAGCATACCAAAGCGCGCGAGCACCGTCTTGGGGCCAAGCCGCAAGGTGGCCGATTGGCCCGGATGGAACTGCGCTCCGGCTTCGCCCATCACTTGCAGGTTGTCGATCGGGGCACCAGCCTCTGCCAGCAGCGCCAGCGCCTCGGCCTTGGCATCGAAGGCATCGAAGCTTTGCGCCTTGCCGCCATTGTTCTTGGCATCCCAGCCGCGCGGAGTCCTTTCGCCCGCCAGCACCAGTCCAAGCGTCAGACGCTCATCGCTGGTGCCGCTCGCGCCGCGCAGATAGCGGCGGCCAAGTTCGAACAGCCGCAGCCCGGCCGCGCCGCGATCGGCATTGCGGCGCACCGCTGCGAGCAGCCCCGGCAGCAATGAGGGGCGCATCGCCTTCATGTCCTCGCTGATCGGGTTGGCGAGCAGCCACAGGCCGCCGTTCCCTTCGGTGAAGACAGCCGCATCGGCTTCGGGCAGGAACGACCAGGTTACGGCCTCGTGCGCGCCGCGTGCGGCAGCGGCCCGGCGCAGCTTGCGTTCCAGCTTCTGTGCCGGGGTCGCGGTGGGCCGGGCCACTCCGTCGATACGCGGCAGCGGCGCGCTCTCGATATTGTCGAGCCCGTGGATGCGGACCACTTCCTCGACGATGTCGGCTCCGCCATCGACGTCGGGGCGCCAGGAGGGGACGATCACGTTCCAGCGGGCGTCCATGCCGAAACCCAGCGCGGTCAGCGTAGCCTTCTGCGCTTCGTCGGAAATCGCTACCCCGCCCAGCTGGAGCGCCAGGCTTGGGTGATAGGGAACGACCTTGGTGCCGCTCGGCGGGGTTCCGGCGTGGACCACGCGCGAAGCCTCGCCCCCGCAGATCTCAAGGATCAGCTGGGTCAGCAGATCCAGCCCCTTGTCGAGGAAGGCCGGATCGACCCCGCGTTCGAAGCGCGCGCGCGCATCGGAGGTAAGGTTGAGGCGCTGGCCGGTGCCGGCGATCCGCTGAGGATCGAAATAGGCAACCTCCAGCAGAACGTCGGTGGTGTCTTCCGAGCAACCCGAATGCTCGCCGCCCATGATCCCGGCAATGTCGTGCACGCCCTTGTCATCGGCGATCACGGTCATCTCCGCGTCGAGCGTGTATTCCTTTCCGTTGAGCGCCAGTGCGGTTTCGCCGTCGCGCGCCCGGCGGGCGAAGATCGCGCCCGAAAGCTGCGCCAGATCATAGGCGTGGGCCGGGCGGCCATAGGCCAGCATCACATAGTTGGTAATGTCGACCAATGCCGAGATCGGGCGCTGCCCCGCGCTCTTGAGCCGGGCCTGCATCCATTCGGGCGCGGCTCCGTTCTTTACGCCCCGGATCGCGCGGCCATAGAAGGCAGGGCAGCCCTCGGGATCGTCGGTGCGGATCGGCAGCGGGCAATCGTGGTTGCCCGCCACCGGATTGATCGTGATCGGCTTCAGCGTACCTAGTCCGGCCGCCGCCAGATCGCGGGCTATGCCGTAAACCCCCATGCAGTCCGGGCGGTTGGGGGTGATCGCCACGTCGAACACTGGATCGGAGCCGTGGTATTCGGCAAAGGCCATGCCCACCGGCGCATCGGCGGGCAACTCGATGATCCCGTCGTGATCTTCGCCCAGTTCCAGCTCGCGGGTGGAACACATCATGCCGTTCGATTCGATCCCGCGGATCGCGCTTTTCTTCAGCTCGAACCCGCCGGCGGGGACCACCGCGCCGGGCAGCCCCAGCACGCCGACCAGCCCAGCGCGAGCATTGGGGGCGCCGCAGACCACCTGCAAGGGCGTGCCATCGCCGGTATCGACGCTCAGAACCTGCAGTTTGTCGGCATTGGGATGGCGCTCGGCGGTGAGAACCCTGGCAACCCGGAAACCGGCCAGGCGGGCCGAGGGATCTTCCACCCCTTCGACCTCAAGCCCAATGGCGTTGAGCTTGGCGGCGATTTCCTCGACCGAAGCTTCGGTTTCGAGATGGTCCTTTAGCCAGGAGAGCGAGAACTTCATGCCCCGGCTCCCACACCCGCGGAAAGAGTCGGCACGTCGAAGGCCGAAAAGCCATAGTGGGCCAGCCAGCGCACATCGCCATCGAAGAAGGCGCGCAGGTCATCCATCCCGTATTTGAGCATGGCAAGGCGATCGACCCCGATCCCGAAGGCAAAGCCTTGCCACTCGTCGGGATCGAGCCCACCAGCCTCGATCACCTTGCGGTTGACCATGCCGCTGCCCAGCAGTTCCATCCAGCCGTGGCCGGGCGCATCGCCGCAGCCGCCCAGCACGCGCCTACTCTTTCCATCGGCGCCGTTCACCTGCGCAAAGCCGACATCGACCTCTACCGATGGCTCGGTGAACGGGAAGTAGCTCGGGCGCAGGCGCAGCACGATGTCGTCACGCTCGAAGAAGGCCTTGAGGAAGGTCTCCAGCGTCCACTTGAGGTGGCCAAGGTGGATGCCCTTGTCGATCACCAGCCCTTCGACCTGGTGGAACATCGGGGTGTGGGTGGCGTCGCTGTCGCTGCGATAGACCCGTCCTGGGGCGATGATCCGGATCGGCGCGCCCTGTTCCAGCATCGAGCGGATCTGCACCGGGCTGGTGTGCGTGCGCAGTAACATCCGTCTCCCCTCGGTGTCACTGTCGGGGAAGTAGAAAGTATCATGCATCGCACGCGCCGGGTGGCTCTCGGGAATGTTGAGCGCGGTGAAATTGTGCCAGTCGTCCTCGATCTCGGGGCCGGTGGCGACCGCGAAGCCCAGGTCGGCGAAAATCTCCGCGAGCTCGTCCAGCACCTGCGAAACCGGGTGGATCGAGCCGCGTGGCGCTTCGGGCGCGGGCAGGGTCAGATCGACCGATTCGTTCGCCAGCCGGGCTTCGAGCGCGGCGCCTTCGAGCGCGGTCTTGCGCGCGGTCAGGGCGTCGCTAACCCCTTCACGCAGCGCGTGAATTTGCGGGCCGGTGCTCCGCCGTTCCTCGGGCGACATCGCGCCCAGGGTCTTGAGCAGCAGCGAAACCGAACCCTGCTTGCCCAGAAACTCGACCCGCAGCTTCTCCAGCGCGTCGAGATCCTGCGCGGCGGCAATGCGTGCCAGCGCCTCTTCACGGGTAGCTGCGTAATCCACTTTCGTTCGGTCCGTTCTTGTTACCATAATCGGGAAACAGGCGAGCGCGCCTTTAGCCACGCCGGGCGCGCCTGCAAAACCCTAAATCGCCAGCGAGGGCTCAGGATGCGGCGGCGCTGGCGCCCTCGGGCCGGTCGAGCGTCTGTACCGCAGCGCCGTGGACGCGGGCGCGTTCGTGCATGAATTTCTCCAGCACCGGGTGCGGGCGGGCGGCGTATTCGCGCGGTGCTAGCCCCATGAATTCGCGAAAATCGCGCACGAACTGGGCCTGATCGTGATATTGCCCGTCGATCGCTCCGATCCACTTGAGCGAGGGATCGAGCATGAATTGGGCCAGACTGCGCATGAAGCGCTGGCGGCGCAGCAGCAGCTTGGGGGAGAAGCCGAACACCTTGTCACAGGTCCGCTCGATCGTGCGCTGGCTGAGGCCGACCCGCTCAACCAGCTCGGAAACGTTGGACAGAAGCGGATCGATCAGGGCAGCGTGGATCGCCACGATTCGCGCTTCGTCAAAACCGCGCGGTTCCGGAATTGAGCGGAAGAAGCGGATAATCCGTTCCTTTTCCGCATCCTCGTCGGGCCCAGGGCCGAACAGCGAATCCGCCAGTGGAACGAAATGGGAAAAGGCCGGGTGGCCGTGCCCGTCGGCGATCAGGTTGGCATGATCGGACGCCGGAGCGCCGACAAACCGTGCCCAGCCCAAAGGCAGCAGCCCGATCCCCCAGAACCGGGTGGTTCCGATCGCGAAGTTGGCACTGCGGCTGCTCGGTCCAGTGGCGACAAAACTCTTGCCACTCAGCTGCCTATCAGGATCGATCCAGCTGTCGGGCGAGGCGCCGCGAAAGAAGCGAAGATTGGCCCATTCGGGCTGGAGCGAATCCTCCACCTGGACCCCTTGCGGGGTATCGATCTCGGTTATGTAAAAGGTGGTAAAAAAGCGCCGCAAGTCTTCCGGCGGCGCGTGGAAACGCACCCTGACGCCTGCTTCAACCGACACCGAAGAGCTCCCTGTGGGATTGTCGTTGATCGAATAGTGCTGACTGTTGCAGGGCTTGGCAAGCGCCGATTGGTGCGATCAAGGCCGGTGCAGCGCTTGCACCGCCTCGCCGGCCGCGGCGGCCCTGGCGCGGGCAGCCGCGCGCAGTACCGGATGATCGAGCAGGGCATAGCTCGATGGGCTCATTCCCATGAAGCGCTTGAAGTCGCGCACGAAATGGGCCTGATCGACATATTGCCAATCCAGAGTGCGTATCCAGGTCAGTGTGGGATCGAGCATGAACTGCGCCAGGCTGCGCAGGAATCGCTGACGCCGCAGCAGCAGCTTGGGGGAAAAGCCAAAGGCGCGAAGACTAAGTCGCTCGAGCGAGCGGGGGGAAATGCCCAGCCGCTCGGACAAGTCCGACACCGAGCCGGCCTGGTTGTCGATCAGCGCGCCATGGGCGGTACGGATCCGGCCCTCATCCTCATGCGGATCGCGCCGGTTCAGCAGATCGAGAAAGAAGGAATCGAGCCGCGCGGCCTCGCCCGCAGGATCGGCCTTGGTAGCAAACAGGCCGTCAAACAGCGGCGCGAACGGTGCGAACGCGGTTCCGTCTCGGGGATCGCAATAACGGTCGGCAAAATCGGCAGCCGGTGCATCGAGGAAGCGCAGCCAGCCGAGCGGCAGAATCCCGACACCCCAGACCCGGCAGCGGCCCATGCGAAAATGGGCCGAATGGCTGGTCGGTCCGGTCGCGATCATCTGGCCCGCCGGGCGTACCGCATCGGGGCCGATCGCCGCGCTGCACACATCGCGATCGAAGACGCGCAGGTTGGCCCATTCCGGATGCAGCCAGTCCTCGATCTCCTGTCCGGCGGGCACGTTGACTTCGGTGAGGTAGTAGGTCGAAATATAGGGCGCCAATTGCGGTGTCGGCATGAAGAAACGCACGCCAACCGCATCGCCGAGCACAGGCCCGGTCAAAACTTAGCACTCACGGAAAACACGCGACCATTCCCCCGGGTCGAATCACAGCACCGGCGAAACTAGTCAGGCAATCGCGCTGGGGGCAAGCGTTACTTGTGGCCCGGAACGGGAAAGGGCGCGGACGATTTGCTCGTCCGCGCCCTTTTCGATTTCAGCAACGGCGTCTGACTCAGGCCAGCGCCGCCTTCGCCTGCGCGATCACAGCGCTGAACACGCCGCCTTCGTTCATCGCCAGATCAGCCAT
The DNA here is from genome assembly GCA_024236215.1 of Novosphingobium sp. Classification (GTDB taxonomy): domain Bacteria; phylum Pseudomonadota; class Alphaproteobacteria; order Sphingomonadales; family Sphingomonadaceae; genus Novosphingobium. Next base: position 580,375 of record JACKKX010000001.1, on the reverse strand, counting down.
CGCCTTGCGATCGAGCTCGATCCCGGCCAGCTTGGCGCCGTGGATGAACTGCGAATAGCTGAGGCCTTCGGCGCGAACCGCGGCGTTGATCCGCTGGATCCACAGAGCGCGGAAGGTCCGCTTCTTAACCTTGCGATCGCGATAGGCATACTGGCCGGCCTTTTCGACCGCCTGACGCGCAACGCGGATGGTGTTCTTGCGGCGACCGCGATAGCCCTTGGCCTGGTCGAGAATCCGCTTGTGCTTGGCTCGGGTGGTAACACCCCGCTTGATACGGCTCATTGGTCAGCGCTCCTCAGTTCAGCCCGTAGGGCGCCCACTTCTTGATCACCTTCGCATCAGCGTCGGAGATCACGTCGGTGCCGCGATTCTGGCGGATATACTTGCCGTTATGGCTGATCAGGCGGTGGCGCTTGCCGGCCACGCCGTGCTTCACCTTGCCGGTGGCGGTGAGCTTGAAGCGCTTCTTCACGCCGCTCTTGGTCTTGAGCTTGGGCATTTTCGTCTCCTTAGTTCGAGACACGTCCGATCTGCCATGGCAGCCCTAGATGGCCAGGCCGATCATCGAATCCGTGTCGGTGAAGCGCGCGCCCCTAACGGGGAACGGCGGGTTTTGCAAGAGCGAGCGCGATTGACCGAAGCCGCATAGCGCGATAACCTGCCGTGACGATGTCCGATTCCGCCTATCTTGCCGGTCGGCTGCTGCTGGCCCTTCCCGGAATGGGCGATCCGCGTTTCGAGCGGGCGGTGATCGCGATGATGGCTCACGATGCCAACGGTGCGCTGGGGATCGGTGTGGGCCAGGCGCATCCCTTGCTGCGTTTGCATGAGTTGCTGGAGGAAGTGGGAATCGAACCCGGTGTGGCGCCCGATTGCCCGGTGCTGGCGGGCGGTCCGGTCGAGCCGCAGCGCGGCTTCGTGCTGCACAGCAATGACTGGAAGGAACCCGACACGATCGAGGCCGGGGCGCTAGGGTGCCTGTCGGCTTCGCTTGACGTGCTGCGCGCGATTGCGGAAGGAACCGGCCCGCAACGCTGGCTGGTGGCGCTGGGCTATGCCGGGTGGGGTGCCGGGCAGCTCGACGGCGAGATGCAACGCCACGGCTGGTACGCCGCCGAGGGCAGGGCCGAAATCCTGTTCGATACGCCCCCGGCGGCGCGCTGGGCAGCAACCTGGCGCGCAGAAGGGATCGACCCGGCCCTACTCGCCAGCGAGACGGGCCGGGCGTGAGTTTGCGCTAGTCGACCGCTCCAGCAGCGCTTGGATGGCTGGCGGCCCAGCGTCCGAACGAGGCGATGATCGCGTAGCAGATCACCGGCACGGCCAGCGCGATATGCATCGAGGACAGATCGGCAACGGTCCCGAACAGCCAGGGCACGATCGCCCCGCCGACGATCGCGGTGCACATGATGCCCGATCCTTGCGGGGTCTGCTCGCCCAGCCCCTCGGTGCCGAGGCTGAAGATTGTCGGAAACATCAGCGAATTGCAGAAGCCCACCAGAATCAGAGCCCAACCGGCAAGGGCGCCGCTGCCCACCGCCGAAAGCGCGATCAACGCGATGGCTCCCGCGGCGTAGGCGGTCAGCACCTTGCCGGGGCGGAAGGCGCGCAGAATGAAGCCGCCGACCAGGCGTCCGATCATCGCTCCGCCCCAATAGAAGGCAACCAGCTTGCCCGCGCTTTCCAGATCGAGCCCCATCACCCGCTGCTCGCCCAGATAGGCGATCATGTTGCTGCCGATCGCCACTTCGGCGCCGACATAGGCAAAGATGCAGAGCGCGCCAAACTGCACGCGCTTGTTATGCAGGAACAGGCCCAGCGTCCCTTCGATCTTGGCCTCTTCGGCCTTGGCGTGATCGAGCGCCGAACGGAACACCCAGAACAGCGCGGCGATCGCCAGCATCAGGATCGCCAGCCACATATAGGCCTGACCGATCGAGGCGCCTTGCTCGACCCGGTAGGCCTGGAGCTGGTCGGCAGTGGCGGAGGCGGCGTCGATCGGTTTGGAATCGCCCAGCAGCACCTTGGCCCCGCCATAGACCATCAAGGTCACCCCGATCGAGTTGAACGCCTGGGCGAAGGTCAGTCGCGAGTGCGAGGTTTCGACCGGGCCCAGGGTGGTGATCACCGGGTTCATCGCCACCTGCAGCACGGTAATCCCCGCGCCGATGAAGAACAGCGCGGCAAGGAAGCCCGGATAGGAAGCCGCAGCCGAGGCCGGGATGAACAGGAACGCCGCCGCCGCGATCATCACGAAGCCGAGCACAAAGGTGCGGATATAGCCCAGCTTGCTCATCACGATCCCGGCCGGAATCGAAAACGCGGCATAGGCGATGAAGAAGGCCATTTGCACCAGGTTGGCCTGGGCATGGCTGAGCTGGAACATCGGCTTGAATTTGCCGACCAGCAGATCGTTGATGTTGGTTACCCCGCCCAGCAGGAAGAAAACCGCGAAGGCCAGCAGCAGCACGATCCTGGTGCTACCTCCAGCGCTTGCGCCCCCCGCCGTGCCCGATCCGGTTATCGGTGCCGCCATTACCCTCTCCTCGTTTCTTGTCCCGCTGCTCGCGGCATGTTCCCGGTCCAGTGATGGCGAGTCACGCCGCTTTGTCCAGCCGCATACGTATAAGTATCCCCGATCGAATGGAAGCGCTTCCAACAATCCCTGCGCTGGTCACCGGCGGGCAGCGCTGTTAGGGCACGGCAAAGCCAGCAGGAGGATGCGATGCCGGGGGTGTGGTTTGACGAGTTGGCGCCGGGGCAGCGCTTCGATCACGCGATTCGCCGCACCGTGACCGAGACCGACAATGTGCTGTTCACAACGCTCAGTCACAATCCCGCGCAGCTGCACCTCGATGCCGAATACATGAAGAGCAGCGAATATGGCCAGGTGCTGGTCAATTCGTGCTTCACGCTCAGCCTGATGGTCGGGGTCAGCGTTGGCGACACCACGCTGGGCACGGCGGTCGCCAACCTGGGCTGGGACGAAGTGCGTTTCCCCAGGCCGGTGTTTGTAGGCGATACGCTGAACATCGTCACCGAGGTGCTGGAGCTCAGGGAATCGAAATCGCGCCCCGATGCCGGGATCGTGACCTTCCTGCATCAGGCCTTCAACCAGCGCGGCGAACTGGTTGCCAGCTGCAAGCGCTCGGGATTGCAACGCAAGCGTCCCAAGGAGTGATTGCCAATCTTAATCGATCGGTTAAACCGGCGATGAAGGGAGAGAATCGCCGTGTCGATCCTGTATGACGAGGGCCAACAGGCCATAGCCACCGAAAGCCGCCGCGTACTCGATGCGCGGATGAGCAAGGACCGCCTACTCACCCTGCTGGAGCAAGTGGGTGAACACGATCGGCCGTTCTGGGACACCGCTGTCGAACAGGGCTGGACCGCGCTGGCTATTCCCGAGGAGCATGGCGGACTTGGGCTGGGGCTCACCGAGCTGGGGCTGGTGGCCCAGGCTTGCGGCGCGGCGACGGCCGGGGCTCCGTTCCTGACCTTCGGCTATGGCGCGGCGCGGGCGCTGATCGAAGGCGGCGATGCGGAGCTGGCGGCGCGCTGGCTACCGGCGCTGGCGAGCGGCGAGGCGCTGGGCACGGTAGCCTTTGCCGAGGGTAACAGCGCGCTGCCGCCCACACCGACCGTTGTTTTTGCCGAGGGCAGACTGCACGGCACCAAGCCTGCGGTACCGGGCGCGATCAAGGCCGATCTGGCGGTTACCTGGGCTGACCGTGGAGGGGAGCCGGTGCTGGTTCTGGCAGAGCTGGCAGGGGCCGGACGCAACCCGATTTCGAGCTATGACAACTCCCGACTCTACGCCGATCTCGAATTCTCCGGCACACCGGCCACCGTGCTGGCTGAAGGTGCGGCGGCGCGAAGCTTAGCGCTCGATGTGCTCGCCCGAATGGCCGTGGTCACCGCGCACGAGCAGGTTGGCGCCGCAGAGGCGCTGCTCCACATCGCGCGCGATTATGCCGTGACCCGTAAGGCTTTCGGCCAGCAGATCGGCGCGTTCCAATCGATCAAGCACCGCATCGCCGAAATGTACGGCCTGGTCGAGATTGCGCGGGCCAACTGCATCCACGCCGCTGCCAGCGAGGGCGGAGAAAACTTCATCGTCGCTGCAGCCGATGCGCGGATTTCCGCGACCGAGGCTTATGATACCAACGCGCGTGACTGTGTGCAGATCCACGGCGGAATCGGAGTGACCTGGGAGCTTGGTCTGCACCTGCATATGCGCCGCGCACGCAGCCTCGCGGTTGAGACCGGCAGCCTCTATTTCTGGGAAGACCTGCTGGTTTCCCGTCTGGCGGGAGAAGGGGCATGAGCGATCTAGATGCCTATCGGCAAGAGGCGCGCGCCTTCCTCGAAGGCATGGCGCCCAGATATGCCCGCGCTGCGCGGCGCGGCAATTCGGTGGAGCAGGATCTGGCGCTGGGCCGCGAATACATGGCGGCCAAGCACGATGCCGGGTTTGCCGGGATCAACTGGCCGGTCGAGTTGGGCGGACAGGGCCTGACCCACCTCCACAAGATCACCTTCGATGCCGAGGAAATGCAGTTCGGCATGCCGGTGCAGTTTTTCGGCATCTCGCTGGGCATGCCGGTGCCGATCCTGATGCATTACTGCGAGGACAAGGCCTTCGTGAAGGAACGCGTGGTCAAGGCGCTGCGCGGAGAGGAAATCTGGTGCCAGATGTTCTCCGAGCCTTCGGGCGGGTCGGACCTTGCGGCGCTGCGCACCCGGGTCGAGACCGACGGCAACGGCTGGAAGATGAACGGGCAGAAGATCTGGACCTCCTGGGCGCAGTACTGCGACTATGGGGTGATCGTCACCCGGTCCGATCCCACGGTCGAAAAGCACAAGGGGCTGACCTATTTCTGGATCGACATGCGCGCCAAGGGGGTTGAGGTGCGCCCGATCAAGCTCGCCGGGGGGGACAGCCACGTCAACGAGGTGTTCTTCGACGATGTCCGGATCGAGGATTCGCAGCGGCTCGGCGCGGTGGGCGGCGGATTTGGGGTTTCGCTCCACACCCTGATGATCGAACGCTACATTGCCACCGACAGCGCCGGGTTCGGCCCGCACCTTGACGAGTTCGTCAGCCTGGCACGCGAGGTGGAGCTGAACGGTCAGCCCGCGCTGCGCGACGGACGGGTGCGTTCCGCCATCGCCCGCAACCACGCGATGCGCGCCGGGCTCGATTCGATCACCAAGCGCGCTTTCCTGATGATGCAGGCCGGAATGCAGCCGGGGCCGGAGGGCTCCCTGCAGAAACTGGTCGCGGTGCGCAGCCGGCAGAAACTGTCGGAGCTGGCGATGGACCTTCAGGGCAACGCCGGGCTGGCCTTCGATCCGCACGCCTTCGTCAAGACCGACTGGGGAACAAGCTGGCTCAACGCGCCCACCGGCCGCATCGCCGGGGGATCCGACGAGGTGCTGCTTAACACCATCGCGGAGAAGATCCTCGGTCTGCCCCAGGATCACCGGCCCGACAAGGGCGTGCCTTTCAACCAGATCCCGGCATGAGCGAGCGCGAAGACCTTCACGACATCCGCCGCGCGGTGCAGGCGCTGTGCGCCGATTTCCCCGGCGAATACTGGCGCGAGAAGGACCGGGAACGGGCCTACCCCGGCGACTTCGTCGATGCCTTGACTCGCGCTGGGTTTCTCGCCGCGCTGATCCCCGAGGAGTTCGGCGGATCGGGGCTCAAGCTCGATGCCGCAGCGGTGATCATGGAGGAGATCCAGGCATCGGGATGCAACGGGGCCAGCGCCCACGCGCAGATGTACATCATGAACACCCTGCTGCGCTATGGCTCGGCCGGGCAGAAGGCACAGTATCTGCCCGGGATCGCCAGCGGCGAACTGAGGCTTCAGGCATTCGGGGTTTCCGAGCCGACCAGTGGAACCGATACGCTGTCCTTGCGCACTGTGGCGGTGCGCGACGGGGACAGCTACGTGGTCAATGGTCAAAAGATCTGGACCAGCCGCGTCGAACATTCCGACCTGATGCTGCTGCTGGCGCGCACCACCCCGCGCGATCAGGTCAAGAGCAAGACCGAGGGTCTTTCGATCTTTCTGGTCGATCTGCGCGAGGTGCAGGGCAAGGGGCTGACGATCAAGCTGATCCGCACGATGATGAACCATTCGACCACCGAGGTGTTCTTCGACGATATGCGGATCCCCGCCTCCAGCCTGATCGGTGAGGAAGGGAAGGGCTTCCGCTATATCCTGTCGGGGATGAATGCCGAGCGGATCCTGATCGCGGCGGAATGCGTGGGCGATGCCAAGTGGTTCATCCAGAAGGCCACTGTCTATGCCAAGGACCGATCGGTGTTCAGCCGCCCGATCGGGCAGAACCAGGGCGTCCAGTTCCCGATTGCGCGCTGCTATGCCCAGATGCGCGCCGCCGAGCTGATGGTCCACCATGCCGCCCGGGTCTATGACGAGGGCGGCAATCCCGGCGAGGAAGCCAATATGGCCAAGTTGCTCGCATCTGAGGCAAGCTGGGCGGCGGCCGACATGTGCGTGCAGACCCACGGCGGCTTCGGCTTCGCCGAGGAATACGATGTCGAGCGCAAGTTCCGCGAGGCGCGGCTCTATACCGTCGCCCCGATCAGCACCAACCTGATCCTCTCATACCTCGCCGAACACGTACTCGGCCTGCCGCGCTCCTACTGAGCGGAGGCGATCAATCGATCTTGGGCAGCAGGCTGTCGACTGCAACCTTGGCATCGCCATAGAACATCCGGGTGTTGTCCTTGAAGAACAGCGGGTTTTCGATCCCCGAATAGCCAGTGCCCTGGCCGCGCTTGGAAACGAACACCTGCTTGGCCTTCCACACTTCCAGCACGGGCATGCCCGCAATGGGGGAATTGGGATCCTCCTGCGCGGCGGGATTGACGATGTCGTTGGCGCCGATCACGATCACCACGTCGGTTTCGGGGAAATCCTCGTTGATCTCGTCCATTTCCAGCACGATGTCGTAGGGCACCTTGGCCTCGGCCAGCAGCACGTTCATGTGGCCGGGCAGGCGCCCTGCCACCGGATGGATCGCAAAGCGCATCTGCTTGCCCGCCGCGCGCAGCTTGCGGGTGAGTTCGCTCACCGATTGCTGGGCCTGGGCCACTGCCATGCCGTAGCCGGGAACGATGATCACGCTGTCCGCCTCGTTCAGCGCGGCGGCCACCCCGTCGGCGTCGATCGCGATCTGCTCGCCCTCGATTTCCGCCGCCGGGCCAGTGACATTGCCGAACCCGCCCAGGATCACCGACACGAACGAGCGGTTCATCGCCTTGCACATGATGTAGGAAAGGATCGCACCCGACGAACCGACCAGCGCGCCGGTCACGATCAAGAGATCATTGCCGAGGGTAAAGCCGATCGCTGCGGCGGCCCAACCCGAATAGGAATTGAGCATCGAGACCACCACCGGCATGTCGGCCCCGCCGATCCCCATTACCAGGTGATAGCCGATGAACAGCGCGCAGCCGGTCATCACCGCCATGGCCATCAGCTCGCGGCCCTCAACCCCCACTTCAGCGACGAACATCACCATCAGCACCGCCGAGGTGAGCGCGGCAACAGCGTTGAGCAGATGACCGCCGGGCAGCTGCCGGGCCTTGCCGTCGATCCAGCCGGCCAGCTTGCCATAGGCCACCACCGAGCCGGTGAAGGTTACCGCGCCGATGAAGATGCCAAGGAATTCCTCAACCTTGAGGATCGCGATTTCCACCTCGCTCTTGTGCGCCAGCACCCCGGCAAAGCCGGTCAAGGTTTCGCGCGCGGCGGGATCGAGCGCCTTTACCGCCTCAAGCTCGAAATGGGCGTTGAAGCCGATGAACACGGCGGCAAGCCCGACGAATGAATGCAGCGCCGCGACCAGCTGCGGCATCTCGGTCATCTGCACGCGGGTGGCGACCACCCAGCCGATCACTGCGGCGACGGCGAACATTCCGGCCACCAGCGGCAGGTTGCCCATGCCCGGCCCGAACACCGTGGCGCCCACCGCCAGCGCCATGCCGGCAATGCCGTACCATACCGCGCGCTTGGCGCTTTCCTGGTTGGATAGGCCCCCCAGCGAGAGAATGAACAGCACTGCGGCGGCGATGTAGGCGGCCGAAACGATCCCGATATCAAGCCCGAAAGCTGGCATTGTCCGTCCCCCTTACGACCGCTGGAACATGGCGAGCATGCGGCGCGTCACCATGAAACCGCCGACGATGTTGATCGAGGCGATCAGCACCGAAAGCGCCGCCAGGATCGTCACCAGCGAATTGTCAGATCCGATCTGGAGCAGTGCCCCCAGCACGACGATGCCCGAAATCGCGTTGGTCACGGCCATCAGCGGGGTGTGCAGCGCGTGGCTGACGTTCCAGATCACCTGGAAGCCCACAAAGCAGGCCAGTGCGAAGACGATGAAATGCGCCATGAAGCTGGCGGGGGCCACCGCGCCGACCAACAGCAGCAGCGCCGTGCCGAGCGCCAGCAAGGTCACCTGCGAGCGGGTCTGCGCCCTGAACGCGGCAACCTCTGCCGCGCGGCGTTCCTCTAGCGTCAGCTCCTTGGGCTTTTCCTTGGGTTTCTGCGCGGCGATCGCCTGAATCTTGGGCGGCGGGGGCGGGAACGTGATTTCCCCGGCAAAGGCCACCGTGGCCCCGCGGATCACGTCATCCTCCATGTTGTGGACCAGCACCCCGTCCTTGGCCGGGGTCAGGTCGGCCAGCATGTGGCGCACGTTGGTGGAATAGAGCGCGCTCGACTGCGCGGCCATAAGGCTGGGGAAATCGGTGTAGCCGATGATGGTGACGCCATTCCTGGTCACGATCTTCTTGTCGGCCTTGGTCAGCTCGCAATTGCCGCCGCGCTCGGCCGCCAGATCGACAATCACCGAGCCGGGCTTCATCGCTTCGACCATGTCTCTGGTCCACAGCACCGGAGCATCGCGCCCCGGGATCAGGGCGGTGGCAATGACGATGTCGATTCCCGGCGCCAGCTCGCGGAACTTCTTGAGCTGGGCCTCGCGGAATTCGGGGCTGGAAGGCGCGGCATAGCCGCCGGTGGCGGCGCCATCCTGCTGCTGTTCCTCGAAATCGAGGAAGACGAATTCGGCGCCCATCGAATTGATCTGCTCGGCAACCTCGGGGCGCACGTCGAAGGCCAGCGTCACCGCGCCGAGCGATGTTGCGGCGCCGATCGCGGCAAGCCCGGCCACACCCGCGCCGATCACCAGCACCCGCGCCGGAGGGACCTTGCCCGCCGCTGTCACCTGCCCGGTGAAGAAGCGGCCGAAATTGGCCCCGGCCTCGATCACAGCGCGGTACCCGGCGATATTGGCCATCGAGGACAGCGCGTCCATTTTTTGCGCGCGGCTGATCCGGGGGACCATGTCCATGGCGATCACGTTGGCGCCGGTGGCACGCGCGGCCTCAAGCTCTGCGCCGCGCTGGGCGGGATAGAAGAACGAGATCAGCGTCTTGCCAGGCCCCAGCAGTGCGGTTTCCGACGCTTCGGGCGGGCGCACCTTGGCGATCACGTCGGCCCCGGCCCACAGCGCCTTGGCATCCTTGACCACCTCCACCCCGGCATCGCGATAGGCCTGGTCGGAAAAGCCCGCTGCCAGCCCGGCGCCGGTTTCGATCAGGCACGAATGGCCCAGTTTCTGAAGCTGAACAGCCGAATCCGGAGTGAGCGCGACGCGCGCCTCACCGCCGATGATTTCCTTCGGTGCACCGACCTTCACGCCTTGCCCCTTTCTATCTGCCCCGGCCCTTGCGGGACTTCGCGAGCGGGCCATAGCGGGATGGCGCGCCAAGGCAAAGTGCGGGTTTGCCCAAAATGGCGCGATACCCCCACTTCACAGGCGATCGGCGATGATTCCCTCGGCCAGAAGGCGCGCGATCTCTTCCTGATCGAGGCCCAGTGCCGCGCTCAACACCGATTCCGTATCCTCGGCCGAGCGCGGCGGCGCCTTGCGATAGATCGGCGGGGTTGCCGAAAATTGCCCCGGAAAGCCCAGAAAGCGCACCGCCGTGCCATCTTCGCGTTCGATCTCTCGCACCAGTCCGCGCGCATCGACCTGGGGCAAGGTCAGCGCCTCGGGCACCGAGTTGATCCGTCCCCCGGGAAGCTTCGCCATTTCCATCGCCGCGATCAGCGCTTCCGATCCCCACCCTGCTATCGCCGGTTCGAGCAGCGCGTTGAGCGCGTCGCGGTTCTCGCTGCGCGCCGCGGTCGAGGCAAAGCGCGGGTCGGTGGCAAGTCCGTCCAGCTCCAGCATGCGGCAGAGCCCGGCAAACTGGCGGTCGTTGCCCAGCGCGACGATCACGTCGCCGTCGCTGCACGAATAGACCTGATAGGGCACCATGTTGGGGTGCAGGTTGCCCATCCGGCGCGGCTCGGCTCCGCCGTTGAGCCAGTTGGATGCCTGGTTGGCGAGCATCACCAGCTGCGTGTCGAGCAGCGCCAGATCGATGTGCTGTCCCTCGCCAGTGCGGCTGCGGTGCTGGAGCGCGGCGAGGATCGAGATGACCGCGTAAAGCCCGGTCGAAAGATCGGCTACCGGGATGCCCGCCTTCATCGGCCCGGCGCCCGGCTGGCCGTCGGGCTGCCCGGTCACGCTCATCAGGCCGCTCATCCCCTGGATCAGGAAATCATAACCGCCCTTGTCCTTGTCGGGGCCATACTGGCCAAAGCCGGTGATCGAGCAATAGACAAGATCGGGCTTGACTGCGCTGAGAGCGGCATAGTCGAGCCCATACTTGGCAAGGCCGCCAACCCGGAAGTTCTCGACCACCACGTCGGCCTCGGCGGCAAGGCGCCGGATCAGCGCGGCGCCCTCGGGCCTTGCCATGTCGATCGCGATCGAGCGCTTGTTGCGGTTTGCGCAGAGGTAATAGGCCGAATCGCGCGATCCATCGTCCAGAAACGGCGGCCCCCAGCGGCGGGTATCGTCACCCTGTCCGGGCTGCTCGACCTTGATCACCTCGGCCCCGAGATCGCCCAGCATCTGGGTGCACCACGGCCCCGCGAGCACTCGCGAAAGATCGAGCACCCTGATTCCGGCGAGCGGCCCAGCGGGTTCTGGTTGGCTTGTCACGCGGTTGCTCCTCTGGCCCGGGCGATGGTGCGGCCGGAGGCGGATAGAGTGGCGGAGACGGAGGGATTCGAACCCTCGGTACCGGATTTACCAGTACGACGGTTTAGCAAACCGTTGGTTTCAGCCACTCACCCACGTCTCCGGATCGCAGCGGCGAAGCGCGGCCTATAGCGGCGCCTCGGCGGGGCGGCAAGGGGCGAGAAGCACGATTCTTGGCGACTCGCTTGGCCGCAAAACCGACTCGCTTCATCGCCGCCCGATTGAGCTTGGGACAGGCATCGATTCTGATCGCGGATGGACCAATCCCGCCGCCTCCGCGTGGACCCGGAGGCGGCGGACAACCCAGGATCGAGACCATGAGCCTTCGCTTGCCATCGGCTTTTCGCGGTGCGCTGTTCGCCCTGTCGGGGGCGCTTGCCATGATCGGCGCCGCCAGTGCACCGGCCCAGGTTCAGACGGTCGATCCCGACAAGGCGATCGACGGCGATCTTTCCGCGCCCGCAGCCACGCCTGGTCCTGCGCCCTCGGGGGATACAGCTGTGCCCGCACACGACCTGCTCGATCCCAATGCCCCGGCCCCCGCACCCACGCCCGTGCCCGAGGGCGCGCCCGCTGCCGCCGCAGCCAGCACGACCTACCAGAAGGACGACGTTCTCGCCGCCGCCGAAGGCGTGTTCGGAAAGGGAGCCAAGGGACTGGCGCAGATGATCGAGGATCTGCTCAAGAAGCAGGGCGAGCCCAACGGCTACATCACCGGACGCGAAGGCGGCGGAGCGGTGGTCCTGGGGATGCGTTGGGGATCGGGGACGCTCCATCACAAGGTCGAGGGCGAGAAGCCGGTCTACTGGACCGGCCCCTCGGTGGGCTTCGATGCCGGGGCCAACGCCGGTTCCACCTTCGTGCTGGTCTACAATCTTTACGACACCGAGGATCTCTACAAGCGATTCCCCTCGGGCGAAGGCGGGGCCTATGTGGTGGGTGGGTTCACCGCCAGCTACCTGCGCCGGGGCGATATCGTGCTGATCCCGATCCGGGCGGGTGTGGGGCTGCGCCTGGGGGTCAACGCCGGCTACATGAAGTTCCGGCACAAGGCCAACTGGCTGCCGTTCTGACGCGGCACCGACTCAGGCGGCCGGGATCAGGCAATCGGTGTAAAGACCATAGCCGGGAACTGCCTGGTTCACGGTATGGAGGAAGACCGGATGGCGGATGCCTTGTGCCAGCGCGCGCCGCTTGTAGGCAATCGTTACCGCGCGTAGCGGCAGGGCGTTGGCGGCTTGCTGCCAGCCATGGTCGGGCAGCCGGTACGCGGTGAGGATCGGGGCGGGGAAGCCCATCGCTGCGACCGCGGCGTATTCTTGCGGCGAATAGATTTGGGGCACGAACCGGTCGATCCGCGTGCCCGCGGCCTGCTTGAGCAGCTCCAGCCCAGCAAGGTTGTCGCTCTTGAAGTCAGTCACCACACTCATTCGGGGATGGGCATCGAGCCAGCGCATCAGCCCGGCGGGATCGAGCGAGGAGCGGTGATCGGCATCGTGGCCGATGACGAGCCGCCCTTCCTCGACCAGAAAATCGAGCTCAACCATGGTGAAGCCATGGCTGGCCGCCAGATCGAGCGCCTCAAGATTGTTGGCATAAGTCTGTTCCGGCAGTCCGCCTCCGGCGTGGGCCACCAATGGTCCGGCAGCTGGAACATAGGCGCGGCATCCGTCGCGGTGCTGGTAACGCCAGACCTGCCCGGCGCCGATCAGCGCCAGACCAGTCACGGCAATCACGATCAGGCGGCGCGGTCGCATGCCGCCGGGGTAGCAGACCGGTCTGAAGAAAGGCTGAAACCGCTCTTGCGGTCAAGGTTGCCGGGTGCGTGCCTCGTCACGTCCGGCGGGGTTGAAGCCGTGCATCCCCAGCCACCATTGCAGGGCGATGATCCCGCCCTTGGCCGGTTGCAGCAGCGCCAGCATGATTGCTGCGCCCAGCGCCATGCACAGCGCCACGCAGGCCCACAGCGGCAGGGCGTCGCTGCTGGCAAGTGCGATGATCACAGGGGCCAGCAGGTGGCCGGTAAGGAAGATCGAAACGTAAGGCGGGAAATCGTCGGCCCGGTGGTGCGACCAGTCCTGCCCGCAAGCCGAACAGTGCGGCGCGGGTTTGAGGAAACGGGCGAACAATTTGCCCTCTTCGCAGCGCGGGCACTTGCCGACAATTCCGCGCGTTATCGCCTGCTTGAGCGAAGTGGGCAGCGCCGGTAGCGGCAACATCGAGGCGAAAGGCGAGGGTGCGGGCATTGCCGTGCCTAACCACACCGCTGCGCGCAGGACAAGCTATTGCAGCAACCGCCAGAGTGAAACGGCCAAGATTGCCAGCATCACGATCAGCGCCGCCGTCAATTCAAGCGCCAGGCGCCAGAGCGGTTTCCGTTTCATGTTCCCCCATGCAGCCGCAGGAACCCGCAGTGCATTCGTTGATCTTATCATAAGTCTCGGAACAATAGACCATTTTTGCTCGGGTGTGGCAATCGCGAATCTCCCCGATCCGGCTTGGCAGCCGATGCTCGCGGCGCAACGTGCCCCCTTGCCCCGCGCCGGGCGCAGGTCTAAGCGCCGCCTCGCTATGCTCGAGAACCTTGCCCAACAGCCCGCCGACGCGCTGCTCGCGCTGATCAAGCTCCACAATGCCGATCCCCGGCCCGACAAGATCGATCTGGGCGTGGGCGTCTATCGCACCGGCCAGGGCGACACCCCTGTGTTCGCGGCGATCAAGGCGGCGGAAAAGGTGCTGCTGGAAACCCAGGATTCGAAAAGCTATCTTGGCCCTGAGGGCGACATGGGCTTTGTGCATGCGCTGATGCCCTACATCTTCGGGGCGGACGATCCCACGATGGGCGGACGGATCGAGGGGATGCAGACCCCGGGCGGGACCGGCGCGGTGCGACTGGCGGTGGCACTGGCGCACAAGGCCGGGATCGGGCGGATCCGCATGGGTCTGCCCAGCTGGCCCAACCATGCGCAGATTTTTGCCGACCTCGATGTCGAACTGGCCGGGTTCAAGCATGCGACTGGCGAGGGCGTGGTCGATATGGATGCACTGCGCGAGGCGATCGCCGCTTGCGAACCGGGTGATGCGATCCTGCTTCACGGCTGCTGCCACAACCCCACCGGGATCGACTATTCGAACGAGAACTGGGACGAGATCGCCGCGCTGATCGCGGCCAAGGGCGTGCTGCCGATCATCGACCTGGCCTATCAGGGGCTGGGCGCGGGCATGGAAGAAGACGCCTATGGCCTGCGCCGCGTTCTCGGCGCGGTCCCCGAGGCGCTGGTGGCCTATTCGTGCGACAAGAACTTCGGCATGTACCGTGACCGGGTTGGTGCGGTCTATGCCATGGTGGCCGATCCGGCGCAGCTCGATACGGTACTTTCCAACGGCAATTCGCTGGCACGCGCCGCCTGGTCGATGCCGCCCGACCACGGCGCGGCGGCGGTGCGGATCATCCTGTCCGATCCCGAGCTGGTCAGGATCTGGCTCGACGAGCTGGACACCATGCGCGCGCGCATGCGTCAGGTCCGTGCACGGCTGGCCGAAGCCGGCATGGCCGGTGCGATCGACCTCACTCCGCTGGGCGGCCAGAACGGGCTGTTCTCGGTCCTGCCGCTGTCGGGCGATCAGATTATGGCGCTGCGCAGCGATCACGGCATCTACATGGCGGGATCGGGCCGGATCAACGTGGCCGGGCTGACCATGGGCAATATCGACAAGTTCATCGCGAGCGTAGGCTCGGTGAGCGCCTGATGGACCGCCAGCCGGTCCTCGAAGGGGAGCGGCTGGTGCTCAGGCCGCTGGTGGCGGATGACTGGGAGGAGCTCTATGCCCTCGCCAGCGATCCCAAGCTGTGGGAGCTGCATCCGGTCAGCAACCGCTGGCAAGAGCCGGTTTTCCGTGCCTTTTTCGATGAAGCCCTGTCCGATGGCGGAGCGCTGGTCGCGGTCGACAAGACCAGCGGCGCGCTGGCTGGATCGTCACAGTATCGCGGTTTCGACCCGGAGGCATCGCAGGTCGAGATCGGCTGGACCTTCCTTGGCCGCAATCATTGGGGCGGCGATACCAACCGCGAAATGAAGCGCCTGATGCTGAGCCATGCGCTGAAAAGCGTGGAGCGCGTAATGTTCCGCGTCGGCGAAACCAACCTGCGCTCGCGCCGGGCAATGGAAAAGATCGGCGGCAGGCTCACGGACCGGACCGAGCGGGTGGATGGTCCCAACGGCCCGATCGTCCACGTGGTCTACGAAATCACCCGCGAAAGCTTCGCGAACGGGCCGCTCAGCCCTTGAGGCTCTGCATTCGCTGCAAGTAACGCGCGAGCACGTCGGTCTCGAGGTTGACGGCATCGCCCGCCTGCAAATCGCCCAGGGTGGTCACTTCGGCGGTGTGGGGGATGATGTTGAGCTCGAAATCGCAGGTTCCGTCTGCATGGTCCGAAACCGCGTTGACGGTGAGCGAAACCCCCTCGAGCGTGATCGAGCCCTTGGGCGCGATGTAGGGGCTGAGCGCTGCCGGGGTGGCCACGGTCAGGCGGATCGATCCGCCCGCCTCCTCGCGCGCGGCAATGCGGCCCACGGCATCGACATGACCGGTGACGATATGCCCGCCCAGCTCATCGCCCAGCCTGAGCGCCTGTTCGAGGTTGAGCCGCTGGCCCTCGCGCCACATCCCCTGGGCGGTGCGCGAAATGGTTTCGTCCGAGATATCGACCTCAAACCAGCAATTGCCCGGCTCGCCGCCGCGTGCCACCACGGTCAGGCATACCCCGGAACAGGCGATCGAGGCACCGATCGCGATCTGCGCGGGATCGTAGGGGCAGGTGATGACGGCGTGCAGATCGCCCGCGCGGCGGGCTTCGCGGATCGTGCCTATGGCGGTGATGATTCCGGTAAACATTAGCCCTGCTCGTAGACGTCCAGCCTGTCGTTGCCAAGCGCGCGCCGGTCGGCAAGACGCCAGTGCGGGGAACCAGCCAGAGCATCGGCAGTCAGTTCAGGCAGAGCAGGACCCTGACCGCCAACCGTGAGCGGCGCGCGGTAGAGCATCATCCGGTCGACCAGCCCGGCATCGAGAAGGGCACGGGCGGTTTCGGCGCCGCCCTCGACCATCAGGGTCTGTACGCCTCCCATGTCGAAGATCGCCTCGGGCGAGGGCAATGCCTGCCAGCCCGGCGGTGCATCCCCGCGCGTCAGCAGCCAGCGCTGCGGGCTGCGATCCGCGATCCCCGGCAAGCGCACGTCAAGCCGGGGACTGTCGGTGCTTAAGGTCCCGCTGCCGACCAGGATCGCGTCCATCCGTGCCCGCCAGGCGTGGACATGCGCGCGGGCGATCTCTCCGGTCAGCCATTGCCCCTGCGGCGGGGCCAGCCGCCCATCGGCCGAAAGCGCAAGCTTGAGTGTGACATGCGGGCGGCCCTGGCGCCGCAGCATCAGGTATCCTGCCAGGCTGGCGGCGCATTCGGCGCAATCGACCTCGCTCACCGCGATTCCGGCGGCGCGGATCCGGGACACGCCCTGTCCGGCGGTGCGCGGATCGGGATCGTGGCAGCCGATGACCACCCGGGCGAGGCCGCTGGCGGCGATCAGATCGGCGCAGGATGGGCCGCGTTCGGACTGGTGGGCGCAGGGCTCAAGCGAGACGTAGAGCGCTGCGCCCCTGGCTGCATCACCCGCTGCCGCCAGCGCCACGGCTTCGGCATGGGGGCGCCCGCCCGGCTGGGTCCAGCCCCGGGCGATCACGATATCATCGCGCACAACAATCGCCCCCACCGCCGGGTTGGGGCGAGCGAGCGGCACACCGCGCGCGGCCAGCCGCGCTGCCGCTGCCAGCCAGCGCCGGTCCGCGTCAGTTGGCAACCTTGGCCTGTTCGGATCGCTTGAGGATTTCTTCGGACTTGGCCTTGCGCGCCGCAGCCTCGGCGGCCTTGTCGGCATCGGCCTGGCGCTTCATCCGGTCGACATCGACCCCCGAAGCCCGTCCCACCGCCATCCACAGCTGCTGCTCGAGCGCGGCCCGTTCTTCGGCAAGGCGGGCGTCCTGTTCCTTGCGCTTCTGGTTTTCGGCGATGAAGGCCCTGGTTTCCGCCTCGGTGCGGTCTGCGGGCCAAGAGGTGATGTAGGTAATGGTCGGCAGTGCGCGCTCTTTCTTCCAGGTCTTGGTCGGGATCAGAGCAAGGATCGCCGCGGTCGCAACCGCTGCGGCAAGGGCAAAGCGCCAGCGGTTGGGGCCGGCATCGCGGAACACCTCGCGAAAATCCGAGATCGCACTGCCGGGATCGACGTGGCGGACAAAGGCAAAGGGACGGATCGCCATGGCCGCAAGATAGGCCCGCCGTGCGTGAAGCGCCAGCGGTCAGTTGTAATCGACCGAAATCGGGATGCGTCCGCGAAAATTCCCGGCCCGTCCGCCGCGCACGATCAGCTTGGCCCCGAAGCGGAATTCCAGCCGCCCCTGGGCATCGAGCACCGGGTGCTGCGGCAGGTCGGTGGTGAACTGCACCATTTCGCCGCGTCCGCCATCGGCGGTGGTCATGGCCACCTGCTCGGGAAGCTCGATACGCACTTCGCGCAGCGGCGCGCCGGTGATCCGGCCATGCCCGGTCACCGCCATGCCGCCCAGATCGGACATTTCGCCGAAAGTGCTTTTGGTGCCGGTCGCCGGGTCGAGCATGACCCCGCCGCCGTGGCGCCCGGTCATCGCCAGGCGGCTGAAATTGAGGTCGGCCCAGATCTCGATGGTCAGCGGACGCTCGCCTTCGGCAGCACCCGGATCGCCATAGCACAGGCGGCACGAATCCTGTCCGGAAACCGGTCCGGCAAGCAGCAGCAGGGCTGCCGCGACAAGGGCTGTTGGACGCGCCATGGCGCGATCATCGCGCGGCATGGTTAACACCGGGTTACGGCCCTATCCGAAGGGATGGTAGAGGCTGCGGCCCTCGGTCTTGAGCCAGCGATTGGCGGCGCGGATATCGCCTTCGAAAAGCTGCGCCAGCATGGCGTGGAAGCCCGGCGAATGATCGAAGTGGACCAGATGCGCCACCTCGTGCGCCACGACTGAGCGACGCACTTCTTCCGGCGCCATCACCAGCCGCCAGTTGATCCGCACCGTCCCGTCGCGCGCGCACGAACCCCAGCGGCGCTGGGCGCGGCTGAGCATCAGGCGCGGGACGGGCCTTTCGGCGCGGGCGCAGTAGTGCGCCAGGTCGGCCGCGAACAGCCGCCGCGCCTCTCCCTCGAACCAGCGGACAAGCCGCCGCTCGAGCGCTTCGGCGGGGCCGCCGACGTGTAGTTGCCCGTCGGCGAAGCGAACCCGGCGGGGCCGGGCGGGATCGTGGCACAGGATCGTTTCTTCGCCCAGAAAGCGCAGCGCCGCGCCATCGCGCAGCTCCACCGGCCGGGGCAGTCTGGTAAGCTGCGCGGCCAGCCAGTCGGCCTTGCTGCGGGCGAATTCAAGCCCGTCCGCACTGTGCCCCCAGCGCGGCATGGTCAGCCGCACTTCGCTGCCATCAGGGGCCAGGCGCAGCGTCATCCGTCTGGCGGAGGTGGTGCGGCGCAGCACCAGCGGCAGGGTCTGCCCCGCGACCTCGAGTGTGGGGGCCTCGCGCGGGGCACGGCGCAGCCAGTCAATCATCGGCCAGCTCGACGCCGGGCGGCAGGATGATGTGCTGCTCGAGCGGTCCGGCCACATCCTCGCTGATCGCCTTGCCGCGCACCGAATGCCCCGCGGCGTGAACCGCCTCGCGGTCTCCCGAGAGCAGATAGTGCCAGCCGGGCAGGGCTTCGCCCTCGGCGCGCAGTCGGTAGGCGCAGGTTTCGGGCAGCCATTCAAGGCTGGCGGCGAGCACCGGTGTCAGTCGCAGGCAATCGGGCACCAGCGTCTTGCGATTGGCATAATCGCAGCACCGCGCGGTCTCAAGATCGAGCAGACGGCAGGCAACGTTGGTGGGATAGATCGCGCCGGTATCTTCGTCCTCGGCCTTGTGCAGGCAGCACTGGCCGCACCCGTCGCACAGCGCCTCCCACTCGGTTCGGCTCAGCGTCTCGACCGGCAATTCCCAGAAGCGGGGACGCAGGCCGCTCACCTGACCATCAGCGCGAGGTCGGCGGCGACCGCCTCGGGGTTCTTGTCGACCGGCAGCGCCTCGATCGGCTGACCGTCGGGGCCGAACAGATAGGCAAGACGGCTGTGGTCCATCAGGTAGCCGCCGGGCACGTCCGCGCCGCGCGCCGCCACGGCCTTGAACGCCTTGACCGCCGCGTCGATTTCCGCCTGGCTGCCAGTCAGCCCGATCAGCCGGGGTGAGAAGGCGGCGGCGAATTCGCCCACCCGGGGCGGGGTATCGCGCGCCGGATCGATCGAGACGAACAGCGGCTGGACCTTTGCCGCGGCGGCGGGATGTTCGGCCTCGAACTTGGCGAACCCGCGCATCAGTACGCCGACATCGAGCGGGCAGGCATCGGGGCAGAAGGTGTAGCCGAAATAGATGATCCGGTATTTCCCGGCAAAGTCAGACCAGCGCACTCTGTTGCCGTCCTTGCCGGTCAGGGTGAATTCGCCGCCGATCTGCGCGCCCGCCAGATCGACCCCCTGGATCTGCGGTTCCGGGTCGCCTTGCGGCGAGCAGGAGGCAAGGACGAGCAGGATCGCGGCAAGAAGTCTGGGCTTGGTCATGGCGCGGAGGTTCATGCTCTGCTAAACCGCGCCGCGCAAGGGAGGGTTTGGCCGTAGCCGCGATTCTCGCCCCCGGCCCCAACAGGAGGTTTGCCCCGTGACCAAGTTTCGTGCGCTGCTGCTGGCCCTCGCCGCCGCGCCTGCCGCTGCCCTGATCCTGCCCGCGCCCGCGGTCGCCCAGTTTTCCGAGAGCTACAAGTTCCTTGAAGCGGTGCGCAAGAAAGAGGGCAACGACGTTACCCAGATGCTCGAAAAGGGCGGACCGAACCTGATCAACACCCGCGACTATACCAGCGGAGAAACCGCGCTGCACATCGTCACCGCGCGGCGCGATCTTACCTGGATGCGCTTTCTTGTCGCCAAGGGCGCCAATGTGAATCTGCGCGATGCCAAGGGTGCGACCGCGCTGGTCGTGGCGGCGAACCATAATTTCGTTGAAGGTGTGGAGTTCCTGATCGAACAGCACGCCAAGGTCGATGAAAGCAACGATGCCGGTGAGACGCCGCTGATCACTGCGGTTCACAACCACAACGTCGAGATGATACGGGCGTTGCTCCAGGCCGGGGCCGATCCCGACCGGGCTGACAATTCGGGCCGCAGCGCGCGCGACTATGCCCTGTTCGATGGCAAGGAAGGCACGCTCGTCAGCACCATCGAGAAATACGCCAAGCCCAAGAAAAAGGACGGCGAAGGCCCCAAGGTGTTCGGGCCCTCGCTCTGATGGGTTCCGAACCGGCCAGTCTGGACGAAGCGCGGCTCGCTCTGGCCGGGGCGATTGCCGATGCCGCTGCCTTCGACGGATGGAGCGAAGCCGCAGTGCGCGCCGCCGCAATCGATCGCGGAATGGACCCCGATTTCGCCGCCTATGCTTTTTCCGGCGGGGCGATGGCGATGATTGAGGCCTGGATCCATTCGATCGATGCCGCGATGGCCCGCGAGCTACCTGCTGAAAAGCTCGCCGCGATGAAAGTGCGCGAGCGGATTTCCGCGCTGGTCCGCTTCCGGCTTGATGCAGCGGCGCCAAACAAGGAAGCGCTGCGCCGGGCCCTGGCGATCATGGCCATGCCCGGGAATGCGCCGAGGGCGCTCAGGCTCGGCTGGCACAGCGCCGATGTGATGTGGCGGCTCGCGGGCGATACGGCGAGCGACTACAACCACTATACCAAGCGCGCGATCCTGGGCTCGATCTATGCCGCGACCCTGGCGGTGTTTGTCGACGATACCAGCGAGGGACACGGCGAAACGCTCGCCTTCCTTGACCGCCGGATCGAAGGGATCATGAAATTCGAGAAGGCGAAGGCGCGGCTGCTGCGCCCGGCCGATGAGCACTTCAGCCCGGCGCGCTTTCTCGGTCGGCTGCGCTATCCCGCCCGCTGAACCGGCTGTTTTGACCTGCATCAATTATTGCGAATGACTTGCAATTAGCATGCGGTTCTGGCAGCGCCGAACCATGACTCTTGATACCCTTCCAATTGGCCAGCGGGCCCGCCTGATCGCGGTTGACTGGACCATGCTCGCTGCGGACGAGGCGCAGCGCTTGCAGGCGCTTGGGATCGATGTCGGGGCGCGGGTAACGGTGGCGCATCGCGGAGTGCTGGGCGGGCGCGATCCGATCGCGCTCAGCATCGGGCGGATGACCGTGGCGCTGCGCCGGGCCCATGCTCAGGCCATGGCGGTGGAACCGCTGACGAGGGCCGGGGCCTGAGATGACCGCGCCGCGCCGCGCCGCATTGGTCGGCAATCCCAATGCCGGGAAAAGCGCGCTGTTCAATGCGCTAACCGGTGCGCGCCAGAAGATCGCCAACTATCCGGGGGTCACGGTCGAGCGCAAGGCCGGGCGGATGGCACTACCCGGTGGCGAAGCGATCGAGTTGACCGATCTGCCCGGCTCGTACGGCCTCAGCGCCACCAGCCCCGACGAAGAGGTGACCCGCAAGGTCATCCTCGGCGAGTTTCCCGGTGAGGCAGCGCCGCAAGTGCTGGTGGTGGTACTCGATGCCTCGAACCTCGAACAGCATCTGGTCTTCGCCCAGGAAGTGATCGCGCTGGGCATTCCCGCCGTGGTGGCGCTCAACATGGTCGATCTGGCCGAGCGTGACGGGCTGGTGCTCGATCCGGGTGCGCTTGAGCAGGCGCTTGGTGTACCTGTAGTACCCACCGTGGCAGTGCGGCGTCGGGGCCTGAGTGAGCTTGCCGCCGCGATCGCCGCCGCCGAGGCGCGCGATCCGGTGCACCACCGTCCCCACACCACGCTGACCGAGCGGCGGGTTACCGCTCACGCCATTGCCGAGGCAGCGATCCTTTCGGAAAGCACCCGCCACCGCCTCCATACCCGGCTCGACCGGCTGCTGCTGCACCCCTGGCTGGGGCCGCTGATCCTGTTCGCGCTGCTGTTCGTGGTGTTCCAGGCGGTGTTCAGCGGCGCCGCGCCGTTCGCCGATGCGCTGCAGGCAGGGGTTGACTGGCTCTCCGCCTGGGTGCGCATCGAACTGCCCGCTTCGCTGGCACGCGATCTGCTGACCGACGGGGTCATCGCAGGGGTTGGCGCGGTGCTGGTGTTTCTGCCGCAGATCGTGATCCTGTTCTTCTTCATCCTGGCGATGGAAGCCTCGGGATATATGGCTCGCGCGGCCTTCCTGATGGACCGGCTGATGGCGCGGGTCGGGCTTTCAGGGCGCAGCTTCATCCCCCTACTGTCGAGCTTTGCTTGCGCCGTCCCAGGGATCATGGCGACGCGCTCGATCTCCGACCCGCGCGACCGGCTGACCACGATCCTGATCGCCCCGCTGATGACCTGTTCGGCGCGGCTGCCGGTCTATGCGGTGATCATTGCCGCCTTCATCCCCGATCGCGCGGTGTGGGGGGCGGTGCATCTGCCCGGGCTGGTGCTGTTCGGGCTCTATGTCGCGGGGATTGCCGGGGCGATGCTGGCCGCGCTGGCGCTGCGCCGTTCGGTCACCAAGGGTTCGGCCAGCGGGTTCATCATGGAGCTGCCCAAATACCAGTTGCCGCGCCCGGGCGATCTGCTGCTTGGCCTGGCCCAGCGCGCCTGGATTTTCGTGCGCCGCGCGGGGACGATCATCCTGACGGTCAGCGTGGTTCTGTGGCTGCTGCTCAATTTCCCCCGCGCGGGCGAGGGGCAGGATCAGATCGACGCATCGCTGGGCGGCAAGATCGCCAACGGCCTCGCCGTGGTGGTGAAGCCGATCGGGTTCAACCGCGATATCGCACTGGCACTGATCCCGGCGATGGCCGCGCGCGAAGTGGCGGTCAGCTCGCTGGCGACCAGCTATGCGGTCTCCGCCAACGACGACGATGCCCAGGCCCGCGCGCTGGGTGCAAGCCTCAAGGCGCACTGGAGCCTGCCGACCGCGCTGGCCTTCCTCGCCTGGTTCGTCTTCGCCCCGCAGTGCATGAGCACCATTGCCGTGACACGTCGCGAGACGAACGGGTGGAAATGGCCCGCCTTCATGTTGCTTTACCTGTTTGCGCTGGCCTACATCTTCGCGGGAATCACCTATTGGAGCGCGATCGCTCTGGGTCTGTAACACGCGAGAGGGAATTCAATGGCAGGCAGCGTCAACAAGGTCATCCTGATCGGCAACCTCGGGGCCGATCCGGAAGTGAAGTCGTTCCAGAACGGCGGGCGCATCGCCAACCTGCGCATCGCCACCTCGGAAAGCTGGAAGGACCGCCAGACCGGCGAGCGCAAGGAGCGCACCGAATGGCACAGCGTGGTGCTCCAGTCAGACGGGCTGGTGGGTGTGGCCGAACGTTATCTGCGCAAGGGCAGCAAGGTCTATATCGAAGGCCAGCTGCGCACCCGCAAGTGGCAGGACCAGTCGGGCAACGATCGCTACACCACCGAGGTTTCGGTTGGCGGCATGGGCGGGGTGCTGACCATGCTCGATGGGGCGCCGGGCGGCGGATCGGGCGGCGGCTATGGCGGCGGCCAGCGTTCGGGCGGCGGCGATGACGGCCAGGGCGGCGGCTGGAACAAGGCCCCCTCGGGCGCGGGCGGCGGGCGCGACTTTTCCGACGATCTCGACGACGATATCCCGTTCTGAGCGCGCGGCGTTAGAGTCCCTTGCCCTTGAGCGCGGCAAGCGCTGCGAAGGGGCCGTTCGCTTCCTGATCGACGATCCCGGCCTTGCGGCGGGCTTCTTCTGCGCCAGGCCCCACGGCATAGGGATCAATCGCCAAAGCGAGGCTTTGCGCCAACGCCTCGCCCAGATCGAACGCGCCTTGCGGGGACATCTCGATCTCGTCGAGTTCGGCTTCATCCAGCTCGATCTCGTCGCCGCCAGCGGCCTTGCTGGGCGGCACGAAGCGCAAGGCCAGCGGTTCATCGATCGTCACCGGCAGGTCCTCGCCCGAGACGGCGCAGCTCTGCACGATGGCGGCCTTGAGGCGGCCCTTGGCCAGCACCGCGCTGCCCTCGGTCTCGAAGCGCAGACTGGCGGCCAGTGCGTCCACCCGCACCAGATCGAAGCGCCCGGCTAGCGCGGCGCATTCCTCTGCCGAGGCTTCCAGCTCCACGGCTCCAGCAGGCAGGTGGCGCAGGTCGAACAGGCGGCAGAACTCGCTCATCGCGCGATCCTTGCGCCCAGCAGGTCGGCATTTGAGAGTGCACCGAGCTGCCCGGCCAGACGGCGCATTTCTGCGGCCGCCCCTTGCGGCCCGGCGCCCTCGATCAAGGTAACATTGCGCTGCACCGCCTGCTCAAGACCTGCGGGATCGGCATCGGCGAGGGCCGCGCGGTAGGCATCGAGCCGTCCGCCCAGCGCGCCCATCAGCTTGCCGATATGTTTGCCGACCACCAGATCTCCCACCCCGCTTTCGCGCAGCTGCCCGTCCATATCGGTTACGAACAGCTCGGTCAGCCGCGCCAGCGGGCGGGCCAGCGCCTCGTCGTTTTCCATCCGCAGCAAGACCAGCGCGAGCACCGCAGTAACGGCATCGAACCGCCCCGCAACCGTATCGGCCACCCCGCAATGAGCATACCACTGCGGCTCGCGCGCGATCTCGACCACACGATGCCACAGCGCGCGGACTTCGGCATGATCGTCGGCGGGGCCGCCAAACAGGCGGGCAAGCAGGGTCATCGTTTTGCGGCTCCATCATTCAGCGGGGATTAAACCCGCCAGCCCCAAGCGGCCATTGCACCGCGCGCCAAGGCGGCCTAAGGCTTGGCCGCGATAGATCACAGGCGCCGCGCGGGCAATCCCGCCGGTGGCGATGGAGCAAGGCGACGATGCGAGTTACGGCAATGACGATGCGCACTGCGGTGCTGGGCCTCATCCTGGCCGGCGGGCTTTCGGCCTGCGCCTCGATCAAGGATCACCGTGGCTATATCGTCGATCAGGCGCTGCTCGATTCGGTCGCACCGGGGCTGGACAACCAGGCCACGGTGGAGCGCACGCTTGGCCGGCCGACCTTCGTCAGCCAGTATGGCCAGAAGGACTGGTACTACGTTTCGACCAACACCCGTCAGGTGGCCTTTGGCCGTGCCCGCGCGCACGAGCAGCTGATGGTCAAGATCAGCTTTGACGCCCAGGGCAAGGTTGCCGCGGTTGAACGCAGCGGGATGGAAAAGGTCGTCAAGCTCAACCCCGATGGTGACAAGACCCCGACCCTGGGCCGCGAACGCACCTTCTTCGAGGATCTGTTCGGCAATATCGGCACCGTCGGCGCGGCGGGCATGGGCGGCCAGGGTGGCGGTCCGGGCGGACCGAACGGAAGCTAGTGTCCCTAGGTTGAACCCAGCCGGATCGGGCATATATCCGGCCTCATGAACAATTCGAATGATAGCCACGGCCTGGTTCCGTGGCACGGAACCACGATCGTCGGGATCAAGCGTGGCGATCGCACCGTGATCGCCGGCGATGGTCAGGTATCGATGGGCAACACGGTGATGAAGCCCAACGCCCGCAAGGTCCGCCGGATCGGCGATGGTTCGGTGATCGCAGGTTTTGCCGGGGCCACGGCCGACGCCTTCACCCTGTTCGAGCGGCTGGAAAAGAAGCTTGAGGCGCACCGCGGGCAACTGATGCGCGCAGCTGTGGAGCTTGCCAAGGACTGGCGCACCGACAAGTATCTGCGCAATCTTGAGGCACTGATGATCGTCGCCGACAAGGACGTGCTGCTGATCCTTACCGGCAATGGCGATGTGCTTGAGCCCGAGGGTGGGATCGCCGCGATCGGATCGGGCGGGAACTATGCGCTCGCCGCAGCGCGGGCGCTGGCGGATTATGAGGACGATCCCGAAAGGATCGCCCGCCGCGCGATGCAGGTCGCGGCCGAGGTCTGCGTCTTCACCAACGATCGCGTCACGCTGGAAGAAATTTGATTGGCATGATCCAGAACCTCACCCCCAAAGCGATCGTTGCCGCGCTCGACGAGCATATTGTTGGCCAGGCCGAGGCGAAAAAGGCCGTCGCGGTGGCGCTGCGCAATCGCTGGCGGCGCCAGCGCCTCTCCGACGAGTTGCGCGACGAGGTGACGCCCAAGAACATCCTGATGATCGGCCCGACCGGCTGCGGCAAGACCGAGATCAGCCGCCGCCTGGCCCGTCTGGCCGAGGCGCCGTTCGTCAAGGTCGAGGCAACCAAGTTCACCGAGGTCGGCTATGTCGGCCGCGATGTCGAGCAGATCGCCCGCGATCTGGTGGAAGAGGCGATCCGGCTGGAAAAGGAGCGCCGCCGCGAGGCCGTGCGCGAGGCGGCGGAGAAGGCGGCGATGGACCGGCTTTTGAAGGCGCTGGTCGGCGACGGCGCTTCGGAGGCGACCCGCGAGAGCTTCCGCCAGCGGATCGAGCAGAAGGCGATGGACGGCACCGAGGTGGAGATCGAGGTTGAGGAAGCCCCCGCGATGCCGTTCGACATTCCGGGGATGCCCGGCAATGTGGGCATGATCAACCTGTCCGACATGATGAACAAGGCGATGGGCCGCGCGCCGACCAAGAAGCGCAAGCTCAAGGTTCCCGAGGCCTGGACCAAGCTGGTCGACGAGGAATGTGAAAAGCGCCTCGATCAGGACGATGTCGCGCGGGTTGCCCTTGCCAATGCGGAGACCAACGGGATCGTGTTCATCGACGAGATCGACAAGATCGCGGTCAGCGACGTGCGCGGTGGCTCGGTATCACGCGAAGGGGTGCAAAGGGACCTTCTGCCCCTCATCGAAGGTACCACCGTTGCCACCAAGTACGGGCCGATGAAGACCGACCATGTGCTGTTCATTGCCTCGGGCGCGTTCCACGTCGCCAAGCCCAGCGACATGCTGCCCGAGCTGCAGGGGCGTCTGCCGATCCGGGTCGAACTGAAGGCGCTGTCCGAAGCCGACTTCGTGCGGATCCTCTCCGAAACCCGCGCCAATCTGGTCGAACAGTACAAGGCGCTGCTCGCCACCGAGGAGGTGACGCTCGACTTCACCCCGGAAGCCGTGGGCGAGGTTGCGCGGATCGCCGCCCAGGTCAACGAAGCGATTGAGAACATCGGCGCCCGCCGCCTCCAGACGGTGATGGAAAAGCTGCTCGAGGAACTGAGCTTCGAGGCCGAGGACCGTCAGGGCGAAACCGTGCGGGTCGATGCCGCCTATGTCAGCCAGCGGCTGGCGGGGCTGGCGAAGGATACCGATCTTTCGCGGTATATCCTCTGACCCGGACAGGACTGCCATGTACCAGACCCCCGAAGACCGCCCGATCTACCGCCTGCTCACCGGCAAGGATGACCGCGCCTTTTGCGAACGGGTGTCCGAGGCGTTGGCGCAGGGCTGGCGGCTCTATGGCTCGCCATCGATGGCCTGGGATGAAGGGCATCTGTGCATGAAGGTTGCCCAGGCCGTGGTCTGGCATGAGGCCGACGTGGCGAAGTAGCTACTCTGCCGCCTCGCCCAGTTCTTCCACCGCCTCGGCCTGCCGCGTCCACATCTCGACGTAGAGCCCGTCCTGGCGCAGCAGTTCGGCATGGGTGCCGCTTTCGGCCAGTTGGCCCTCGTTCAACACCAGGATTCGGTCGGCATCGGCGACGGTCGAAAGCCGGTGCGCGATCGAGAGCGAGGTGCGGCCGGTGCTGACCTTGTGCAGCGTGGCGAGGATGTCCTGTTCGGTGCGGCTGTCGAGCGCAGAGGTCGCCTCATCAAGCAGCAGGATCGGCGGGTTCTTGACCAGGGTGCGGGCGATCGCCACGCGCTGCTTCTCGCCGCCTGAAAGCTTGAGCCCGCGCTCGCCAACCTGGGTGTCAAAGCCCTGGGGCAGGCGCTCGATAAGGCTCATCAGAGCAGCGTCGCGCGCCGCCTGCTCGACCTCCGCCTGGCCCGCGCGATCGCGGCCATAGGCGATGTTGTAGCCGATGCTCTCATTGAACAGCACCGAATCCTGCGGCACGATCCCCAGCACCCGGCGCAGGCTTTCCTGCGTCACCTCGCGGATGTCCTGCCCGTCGATCAGGATGCGGCCCTGCCAGGGATCGTAAAAGCGGAACACCAGCCGGGCGATGGTGCTCTTGCCCGCGCCCGAAGGTCCGACGAGTGCAACTTGCCAGCCGGCCGGGACTTCGAAGCTCAGTCCCTTGAGGATGGTGCGATCCGGGTCGTAGCCGAATACCACATTGTCAAAGGCAAGGGTTGGGCGCCGCACCACCAGCGCCGGGGCGCCAGGGGCGTCGCGAACCTCGATCTCGGTATCGATCAGGCGGAACATCTCGGCCATGTCGATCAGCCCCTGGCGGATCGTGCGATAGACCATGCCCAGCATGTCGAGCGGGCGGAACAGCTGGGTCAGATAGGTCTGGACGAAGACCAGCTGGCCGACGGTATAGAGCCCCTTCGACCAGCCCCACACGGTATAGGCCATTGCCCCTGCCATCAGCAGGTTGACCACCAGCGCCTGGGCGATGTTGAGCAGCCCCAGGCTGTTTTCGCTCTTCACCGCCGCGTCGGCATAGGCACGGGTGGCCTGGGCATAGCGCTCTTCCTCGCGGTGCTCGGCGTTGAAGTATTTGACCGTCTCATAGTTGAGCAACGAATCAACCGCGCGCGAGAGCGCCTGACCGTCGAGCCTGTTCATCTGCTCGCGCAGCGCGGTGCGCCATTCGGTGATCCAGCGGGTAACGAAGATATAGGCGGCGATCGCGGCGGCGGTCGCGCCCACCAGCCCCCAGCCGAAGTTGAGCTTGAAGATCACCGCCACCGCGGTCAGCTCGATCAGGGTCGGGGCGATGTTAAACAGCATGAAATAGAGCATCACGTCGATGCTCTTGGTTCCGCGTTCGATCACCTTGGTCACTTCGCCGGTGCGGCGGGCAAGGTGGAAGCGCAGGCTGAGACGGTGGAGCCGGGCGAACACGTCCTCGGCCAGGCGGCGGGTCGCTTCCTGGCCGACCCGCTCGAACACGATGTTGCGCAGGTTGTCGAACACCACCCCTGCAAGGCGCCCGGCGGCATAGGCGATCACCCAGGCGAGGGCGAGCGTGAATACCGCCGGACCGGAAATGCTCATCAGGTCGATCGCCCATTTGAGCAAGTACGGCAGGGTCAGCGTGACCGCCTTCGAGGCGACGATCAGCAGGCAGGCCAGCACGATCCGCCAGCGCAGGCCGGGGCTTTCGTGCGGCCACAGATAGGGCAGAAAGCGCCGCAAGGTTCCCCAGCCGTCGTGGCGGGCGGATTTCTCGGCGGTTGGCTCTTGCGGCGGCATCGCTCCCATTTAGGGGCCTGCGGTCAAGATGGAAGTCAGAACGCGCTGTGCGGCAGATCGAACAGGATCTTGCGCGAGGAGAAATCGATGGCGATCCGGTCAAGCGCGCGCATGTCACGCATGCCCAGGAACAGGGCAGGGCGCTTGTCGAGGCCCAGCAGCTCGAACGGCGGGGCATCGGCATAGGCGATCAGCACGTTGGTGAAGGTGATCTGATCGATGTTGAGCTTGCGGGCAAAACCGATGTCGGCCACGATTTGCTGCCCGGTCACCGAATGCAGTGTGGTCTGCTCGGCCTTGGAGCGGTGCGACAGGGCATTTTGCAGCGCGCGATTGCCGATCGAGGTTTCCGATCCGGTATCGATCACCACGTTGACCTTGATCCCGTCGATCACGGCGTCGGTCATGATCAACTGGCCCGATTTGCGCCGTGCGGTCACCACGATCTCATAACCCGAGTTTCCGCCCAGCTTGCGCGCATCGTCGACCGCCACCAGCCCCTTGCGGAAATCGACCAGCACGCGCTGGCCTTGCAGGCTGTCGAGCCCAAGGATCCCATCGGCGCCCATGTCGCCGCTTTCAAGCAAAGGGGCCTGCAAGCCGTAGTAGCTGCGGCGTCCGAGATCGATCTGTTCGACATGAACCATGTCGACGATCTGGCTCCCCGCCACGCCCACCAGCTTGGCCCGGCTGCTGGGCTTAAGCGCCAGCTGGGTGGCCACCCCGGTCGAAAGCACCGTGTTCTGCGATCCGGTATCGATCATGAAGCGGAATGGCCCTTGCTCCGCCACCTTAACCGGGACCGTCATGTGATCGTGGTTGTCACGGCCGATCGCAATCACATCGACCTCGCTCGCCTGCTGGCTGCCGTCCTGCCCGGCAAGCATCGGCATGGCGGCCACGAGCGCCAAGGCGGGGGCCAGAAAGGGGCTGATCGGCATGACGGCATCCTCTGTGTTATTCGGCGCAGCATACCACAGCCAGAGCGCTGCGCCATGCCTTCGGTCGCACGCTGCCGCTGGCCGGTCGCGTATTTGCCAATGCTTAAGCCGCTGCTGCTAGGTTAGCGGCGATGATGAATCTGGTTGAAAAGGTGTCGCGCCGTCTGCGCGAGGGGCAACTGATGCGCACCGCGCGCGCCGTGCTGGATACCGCGCCGATCCGTGCGCGCCGCGATGGGGTGGTGATCGCCTCGATGATCGGCACCCGGGTGCTGCTGCCCTATCTGGTGGCGGTGAAGTCGCTCGATGCCCGGCTGGGGCGGGGGCGGATCGTGATCCTCGATGACGGCACACTGACCGCAGCCGACAAGGCGCTGCTGGCGCACCACTGTGACAATCCGCAAGTGATCCCGATCGCCTCGGTCGAAACGGCTCCAGCGCCGCGCGGCGGGTGCTGGGAGCGGCTGCTGGCGATCCTCGACATCGCGCGCGAGGACTACGTGATCCAGCTGGATTCCGATATCGTTACGGTCGGTCCGGTGCCCGAAGTGGCTGCCGCGATCGAGGCCGGGCGCAGCTTCACCCTGCTGGGGGGCGAGGATTCGATGCTGTCCGATCCTGCCCAGGTCGTTGCCTTCGCCAAGGAGCGCGCCGCGCTGCTGGCATCGATGGGCGAGACCAAAGTTCATCTGCAACTGGCGATCGAGCTGGCGATGGATCAGGTCGCGGTGCCGGGGCTGGCAGCGCCGCGCTATGTCCGCGGCTGCGCCGGTTTTGCCGGTTTCGCGCCCGATGCGGCAGGCCGCGCCCCGGCGCTGGCCTTTTCCGCCGAGGCAGAGCGGCTGGTGGGATCGCGCTGGAGCGAGTGGGGCAGCGAACAGGTCGCCTCCAACTTCGTGATCGCCAACCGCAGCGATCCGGTGATGCTGCCCTATGCGCGCTATCTCAACTACTGGTGCGAAGCGGTTCCGGCAGACGCCGCGCTGGTCCACTTTCTGGGGACCAACCGCTATCATGCCGGACGCTATGCCGCGGCGGCCAAGGCTGCGATTGCGGGCTTGCCAACGGCCTGAAGATCAGCGCCGGCGGACCAGATCGACCAGTTCGACCAGCCGTTCGCGCGCAAAGGCCATCAGCCATCCGAGGTAAAGCACCCCGCCGCTGGCAACCAGCGCGCCCAGCCGGGCCAGATCGGGCATTTGCGGAAGCAGCCGGTCGATCAACGTGACGCCCAGGCCCATGCCCAGCCCGGCCAGGGCCGGAGGCAGCGCCGCCCTGGCAAGTTCGCCCGGCCGCGCGCCGATCACCGGCAGCGACCAGGCCGCCGTTACCGCCAGCAGCACCGGATAGGTCACCAGCCATGCCGTCGCCAGCCCCGCCGCGCCCCATCGCACCGCCAGGAAGAAAGCCAGCGGCATGGCCACCGCGCCCAGTACCGAAGCGCGGGTGCTGATCCCCGGTCGTCCGCGTGCGCAGACCGCCGGGCTGAACAGCACGTGCAGTGTCATGAACGGCATCGCCAGAGCGAGCAGCCGCACCACCGGCACCGCCGGAGCCCATTTGCCGCCCAGCGCCACCAGCACTGCCGGTTCGGCCACCGCCGCGAGGCCGATGCAGAACGGCATCGCCAACAGCAGGATCACCCGCACCGAAAGCAGGAACCCGTCGGCTACCGCGCGGGTATCGTCCTGGATCTGGGCATAGGCCGAAAAGGCCACTTCGTTGAGCGGCGGCACCACCTTGTTGACGAAGATCTGCGCCAGAAACAGACTGGTGGTATAGAGCCCAAGCTCATAGGGCGCAAAGCTGCGTCCGGCGATGACGATATCGGCCTGGCTCTGGATGAACCAGAACAGCTGGCCAACCATCACCATCCCGCCATAGTCGGTCAGCTTGCGCACCCCGCGAAAATCGAAGCTCGGCCAGATCAGTGTGCGCGCTGCCAGCACCATGCCGAACCCGCGGCTGGCGAAGGTGGCCAGCGGAGCCGCCACCAGCGTCCAAACCCCCAACCCGCTCAGCGCGCCGCCCAGCGAGACCGCCGCCCCGATCAGCGCTGAGGCGACGTTGACCTGGGCCTGGCGGCGAAAGTCCATCTGCCGGGCCAGCACCGTATAGCCGAGCGCCAGGAACGGGGTGGTGAGATAGATCAGCGATTGCACCCTGAGCAGGTCCGCCACCATCGGCTGGCGATAATAGGCGGCAACCAGCGGCGCGGCGAGGAACTGTAAGGCCGCCAGCGCGGCGTTGATCACGATCAGCAGCCCGAACAGCTGGCGCAGTTGCTGATCGCCCCCGTCGCGCTGCTGGATCGCGGCGTTGGCAAAGCCATAACCGTTGAGCAGCGTGAGCAGCACCAGAACCACCGAGGTCATGGCGAAAAGGCCATAGTCGGCGGGGGAGAGAATCCGGATCACCAGAAATGTCGATG
>JACKKX010000001.1:0-540000 GCA_024236215.1 Novosphingobium sp. | reverse complement strand
GCGTCACCCCGCCTTTGCGCGAACGGTCTGCGGAACCGTGTTCGAAGGATCGCAGCGCAAGACCGGGTGCCAGTTCACCTTTACCTGCGATGGGGCTCTGGCGCGGCGTTACAGCGATGGCGCCTGGATCGCGGCGCAGCTACGCGCCGAACAAGCGCTGCGCGGACGGGTTTTCGCCGCCGTGGGCAATGCCACCCACTACCACACCGATTGGGTCCACCCGAGCTGGAGCCCGAAGCTGGTCAAACTGGCCCGGGTCGAAACCCACCTGTTCTTCCGCTGGCCGGGATACTTCGGCAGCGATGCTGCGGCGCGGATGGTCTATCGCGGTGGGGAGCCGGATTTCTCCGCACTGGCGGGGCGGCGCGACGAGGGCCAAGAAGCGGTGGCTGCGTCCACGTCGGGCGCCGTGCTGCCCGCCGATACGCCCAAGATCGAGACCGGCGCAGTGATGCTGCGCGATGCCACCGGCAAGGCCAATTTCATCGTGCTGGACCGCACGGGCAGCGCGGAGGCAGCGCTGACTTCGGCCCGGGCGCTGTGCAACCGACCCGGTACTTGCCGGGTCTATGGCTGGCGCGATGCCAGCGCGGTTCCCGCAGCACTGCCGCTGTCCAAACCGGCGCGTGCGGCGCTGCAGTTCAGCTATGCACGCGATCCCGCGGGCGCCGAAATCGCGCTCTATAACTGCGACAGCTTCGGCGGATTGCCTCGCGAACAGTGCATTCCAAGGGCGCGTTAGCGCCGCGCTTCAAGCGCAAGGCGCAGGCCGAAGGCGACGAATACAGTGCCGGTCAGGCGGTCGAGCCAAGGCAGCGTTCCAGGCCTGCGCAGCCATGCGATCAGAGGGCGCGTAACAAGCACCAGTGCCGCGAACCACACCAAGCCGAGCAAATTGTGCACCATCGCCAGCAAGACTGACCAACCGAGAACATTGGAGCCTGCGGGTATGAACTGCGGCAGGAACGAAACGTAGAACACGCCGACCTTTGGGTTGAGCATGTTGGTGAGGAACCCGCGCACAAGCCAATTTGGCCTGTCTGGCTGGTCTTCGGCGGAAAGCTCGATCGTGGCGCGCGGCGCCCCGATCAGCTTGATGCCCAGGTACATCAGATAGATCGCCCCGCACCAGCGCAGCAGATCGTAGGCAAGGTGCGAAGCCGCCAGCAGAGCACCCAGCCCGGCGCCGACCAGCAGACCCCAGCCGAGACATCCCAGCGCAATCCCGATTGCCGTCAGCATCGCCCGCCGCGCTCCTTCGGTTGCGGCGGTCCGCAGAACCAGCGCGGTATCGAGTCCCGGCGTAACCGTCAGCAGCGCCGCAGTGGCAGTGAAGGCCAGAAGCGCCGTCTGCGGGGTCACGCGCTGAACTTGCCGCCTTCGCCCGCCAGCCGCGCCAGCAGCGACGCCACCGCCAGGCCGTGGCGCTTCAGGCCATCGGCGATCTTGCCCAGCCCTTCGTGGTCGGCCCAGTACATGATCCCGCCGGTCCAGGCCGGCCAGCCATAGCCATTGAGCCAGACCAGATCGATATCGCCCGCGCGCTGAGCGATTCCCTCTTCGAGGATCAGCGCGCCTTCCGAAACCATTGGGTAAAGAAGGCGCTCGAAGATCTCCTGCTTGCTGACTTCGCGTTGCGCGACGCCTGACTTGCTGGCGAAATCGGCAATGATCGCCTTGACCTCGTCCGAGGGGCTGCGGGTGCGGTCTTCGGCGTAATCATAGAAGCCCTTGCCGGTCTTCTGGCCCCAGCGCCCAGCCGCGCAGAGCGCTTCGCGGATCGTCGTCACCTTGGTCGGATCGCGGTGCCAGCCGATGTCGAGGCCCGCCAGGTCGCCCATCTGGAACGGCCCCATCGGGAAGCCGAAATCAAGCAGCACCTGGTCGATATCGTAATAGGCCGCGCCTTCCATCAGCAGGGCATTGGCCTGTTCCTGGCGCTTGGCCAGCATGCGATTGCCGATGAAGCCGTGGCACACCCCCGAAACCACCGGCACCTTGCGGATCGTGCCGGCGAGCCGCATCACCGTGGCGAGCGGGCTGGCGCCGGTCTTGGCGCCGCGCACAACCTCAAGCAATTTCATGATGTTGGCGGGCGAGAAGAAGTGCATCCCAAGCACCGCCTCGGGGCGCTTGGTCGCCTGGGCGATCTCATCGACGTTGAGGTAGCTGGTGTTGCTGGCAAGGATCGCGCCGGACTTCACGATCGCATCGAGCTTCCCGAAGACGTCCTTCTTGACCTCCATCGATTCGTAGACCGCCTCGATCACCAGATCGCAATCGGCCAGATCGTCGAAGCTCAGGCTGGAGGTGAGCCGGGCCATCGATGCCTCAGCATCGGCGGCCTCGATCCGTCCGCGCTTGACGCTGGCTTCGTAGTTCCTGGCCATCACCCCGACGCCGCGGTCGAGCGCGGCCTGTTCCTGTTCGACGATCGTCACCGGGATCCCGGCGGAGAGGAAGTTCATCGTGATCCCCCCGCCCATCGTTCCGGCGCCGATCACCCCAACCTTGGCGATCGGGATCAGCGCCGTATCGGCGGGCAGATCGTCGATCACTGCGCACAGCTTCAGAGCAGCCTCGATATGCGCTTGCGCGCCGGGAAGGGGGTCGGACACCTGCAATTCTCCTCAGTTCACCTGCCGCTCGTAGCCCGCCCAGTAGGGCGCGCGCAATTCGCGGCGCAGAATCTTTCCGCTGGGGTTGCGGGGCAGCGCGGCGATCGTGTCGACGCTCTTGGGCACCTTGAAACCGGCGAGCCGTTCGCGCGCCCAGCCGATCACACTTTCGGAATCGATCGTGCACCCGGGCCTGGGCACGCAGACCGCCTTGACCGCCTCGCCCCAGCGTTCGTCGGGAATCCCGATCACCGCCACTTCGAGCACGTCCGGGTGGCCGTAGATTCCGCTTTCGACTTCGGCGGGATAGACGTTTTCGCCGCCGGTGATGATCATGTCCTTGGCGCGGTCATAGATGAAGACATAGCCGTCCTCGTCGAGATAGCCGACATCGCCGGTCGCGATCCAGCCATCAGCATCCATTGTTCCGGCGGTGGCTTCGGGCAGCTTCCAGTAACCCAGCATGTTGTTGGACGAGCGGGTGCAGATCTCGCCGATCTCGCCGGTGGGCATGATCCGCCCGTCGGGAGCGCGGATGATTACCTCCACCCCCGGGAGCGGCTTGCCAGCCGACCGCATCCGCTGATTGCCCTCGACCGAGTGATCCTCGGGCGGGAGGGTGCAGACCGTGCCGGTGGTCTCGGTCATGCCGTAGGCCTGGATGAATTCGGCGCCGAACATCGCGATGCACTGGCGCAGAAGTTCAAGCGGGATCGGCGATGCGCCGTAGAGGATATAGCGCAGACGGCTGAAGTCGGTACGAGCGCAGTCGGGATGGTTGAGCAGCAGCTGCAAGGCTGCGGGGACAATGAAGAACCGGGTTACCCCGCGGTTCTCGACCGCGTCGAACACCCGCGTCGGCTCGAACTCGGCCAGCACAATCCCCGGCAGTCCGGCTGCCAGCGCCATCACTCCCAGCCCGGTTCCGCCGATATGGGCTATCGGCATGGCGACCAGGATCGCCTCGTCATCGTCGAGCAGGGTGTAGGGATGCGGATCGACCAGCGCGGCCTTCCTCAGGCCGAACAGGTTGCGGTTGGAAAGCACCGCGCCCTTGGGGTTGCCGGTGGTGCCCGAGGTGTAGAGCTGAAGTACGGCATCGTCCGCGCCCGAAGCCGCGAATTCCTTCCGGGGAGCCCTGGCGAGCAGATCGCGTGCTTGCCCGGCGGTGTAGCACGCGATCAGCCCGGGCCGCTTGCCCAGCGTCGCTGCCGCGCCCTCGAACCCGTCGCCCAGGAACAGCACCTTGGCCTCGGCATTGTCGATGATGAAGGCGGCTTCTGGTTCGGCCAGCCGCCAGCCCACCGGGACCATCACGATGCCCGCGCGCGCCGCGCCGAAGAACAGCGCGAAATAGGTGACCGCGTTCTTGCCGAACCAGGCGACGCGGTCGCCCTTTTGCACGCCCAGCGCCAGAAGCGCGCTGGCAGCCCGCGCACTCGCATCTTCAAGCCCGGCATAGGTCAGCGAAAGATCGTCCCCGTCGAGCGCCAGACCATCCGGCCGGTCGGCGGCCCAGAAACGGATGAATTCATCGAAGGTGAACAGATCCCTGGTGCGCTGCACCTGCGCCCGCAGCCGATCGTAGGTTGCCTGATCCATCGCGCTCTCCCTCCCGGCAGCTTAACCGGGCGATTAAGGAGAGCAAGCGCAAAGCTGCCGTAGCGTCTATCCTGCCGCAGTCGCCACCAGCCGGGCGTAGAAGCGGATCAGGCTTTCCAGGTTTGTCAGCGTCATATGCTCGTTGGTGCCGTGGATGATCTTGATTTCCCCGGTGTCGAGCGCGATCGCCTGAAAGCGGTAAACGTCGTCCGCAACCCCGGCCATCGAGCGGCTGTCGGTCCCGGCTACCACCAGATAGGGCGAAACCGGGGTGCCGGGCTGGTCGGCCAGCGCGGCGGCGGCGATCAGGTTCCAGCCCTCCGAGGTACTTGAGGAAACCGGGGTAGGCTCGCGCGGCTTGCGCTCGGTGAAGTCGACCGTCACCGGCATGCCCTTGACCGAGGCGCGGGCGCGTTCGAGCACCTTGGCCGAACTGTCCCACGGGGCGATGCGGTAATTGATCAGGCCATAGGCGCTTTGCGGCAGGACGTTTTCCTTGGGGCTGCCGCCAAGCATGGTCGGGGCGATCGTGGTGTGGAACATCGCCGCCGAGGCCGGGCTCTTGGTGGCCTGCGCCTTGAGCAGGGGGCCGAACAGCCAGCGGTTGGCGATCGCCACCTTGGTCATGCCCCCGGCCCGGGCACCGAAAGCGTCAAGCATCGAGGCGCCGGGGCCGCGCAGCTCGACCGGAAAAGGATTGTCGCTGATCGCGATCAGCGCCCGCGACAGGTTGATAACCCCGGTTTCCTTGGGCGGAGCAGAGGAGTGGCCGCCCTCGGCCGGCGCGGTAACCTTGAGCGTGACATAGCCCTTTTCCGCCACCCCGATCATCAGCGCCGGGCCGTTGACGATCGGCGTGTCGGTGGTGATGAGGCCGCCCTCGTCGATGGCGAACAGCGCGCGGACCTTTTCATCCGCCAGCACCTTGGCGGCGGCTTCGGCGCCGGTGCCGCCGACCTCCTCGTCGTGGCCCGATACCAGGATGATCGTGCGCTTGGGATGAAAGCCGCTTGCCGCCAGCGCCTCAAGCGCTTCGAACAGCGCGACCAGCGATCCCTTGTCGTCGATCGAACCCCGCCCCCAGACCGCGCCCTCGGCGATCTCACCGGAAAAGGGCGGGTGCTTCCAGTCCTGTTCGGTTCCGGGCGTCACCGGGACCACGTCCTGATGGGCCATGAGGATGATCGGCTGGGCCGCAGGGTCGCTGCCCGGCCAGGTGTAGAGCATGGTCTGGCCGATCAGCCGACGCTGCATCGCGGCGTGGGCCTGGGGGTAGGTGGCTTGCAGCCAGGCCTGGAGCTTGCTCCATTCCTCGGCCTTGTTTTCCGCCGGATCCTGGTTCGAGACGGTCAGAAACCGCACCGCCGCGCCAAGGTGACTGGCCGCGCTGGCAAGATCGAAAGCGGGCGCGGGAGCGACCTTGATCTGCGATCCGTCGCTCACCCCGGCGGGAGCGAACGTTGCCGTGCGTACCGCCAGGACCCCGCCCAGCGCCAGCACGCCCAATCCCAGTCCCGTCATCCATTTCTTCATCGCGCGCCTCCCGTGAGGGAGGATGCTAGCCGCTGGCAAGGGAGCGTCAACCCGCCATCAGGCTGGCATTGCCCCCGGCGGCGGTGGTGTCGATGCAGGTGACCCGTTCGGTGGCGAAGCGGGCCAGGTAGTGCGGGCCGCCGGCCTTGGGTCCGGTGCCCGAAAGCCCCTCTCCGCCGAACGGCTGGCTGCCGACCACCGCGCCGATCTGGTTGCGGTTGACATAGAAATTGCCCACCCGTGCCCGCGCCTCGACCAGGCGGCGGGTGGCGTCGATCCGGCTGTGCAGCCCCAGCGTCAGGCCAAAGCCGGTGGCGTTGATATCGTTCAGCACCTGCGCCAGTTCGTCGGCCTTGAAGCGCGCAACATGCAGCACCGGCCCGAAATGCTCCTGGGTGAGCTCGCGGATCGAGCCGATTGCGATCACCGTGGGAGCAACGAAGGTGCCGTGCTTGCACGATGCGGGAAGCTTGCGCTGCCACACCCGGTGGCCCGCCTTTTTCATCGCTGCCACGTGCCGATCGAGCTTGGCCTTGGCCTCGCCATCGATCACCGGGCCGACATCGGTGGCAAGATCCTCGGGATCGCCGATCACCAGCGCCTCAAAGGCGCCCAGGATCATCTCGAGCATGGTATCGGCAACATCGTCCTGCAGGTAGAGTACCCGCAAAGCGGAGCAGCGCTGGCCTGCGCTTTGGAAGGCGCTTGCCACCACATCGCGCGTGACCTGTTCGGGCAAGGCCGAACTGTCGACGATCATCGCGTTCTGCCCGCCGGTTTCGGCGACCAGCTGGGCGAGCGGGCCATCGCGCGCGGCGAGGCTGCGGTTGATCGCGCGGGCGGTATCGGTCGATCCGGTAAAGGCCACCCCGGCAATGCGCGGATCGCCGGTCAGCATCGCGCCGACCGTACCGTCGCCGGGGACGAATTGCACCACCTCCAGCGGCACCCCGGCCTTGTGGAACAGGTCGATCGCATGGCCCGCGATCAGGGGGGTCTGCTCGGCCGGCTTGGCCAGCACCGTGTTGCCCGCCGCCAGCGGTCCGGCGACCAGCCCGGTGAAGATCGCCAGCGGGAAGTTCCACGGGCTGATCGCAACGAACACGCCGCGCCCGTGCAACGTCAGGCGGTTGCTCTCGCCGGTCGGGCCGGGCAGTTCCTCGCCCATCGGAGCGAACAGACGGCGCGCCTCGGCCGCGTAATAGCGCAGGAAATCCACCGCCTCGCGCAGTTCCAGCACCGCATCGCCCAGGGTTTTGCCGGCCTCGCGCTGGCAGATTGAAAGAAACAGGTCGCGGTTCGCCTCGTAAAGATCGGCCACCTTTTCAAGCAGATCGGCTCGCGCCGCACCGCCCAGCGCGTCCCAGGCGGGCTGGGCGGCCAGGGCAGCGGAAATGGCGGCATCGACGTCGGCAACGGTGGCATCGCGGCATTCGCCGATCGGCATTCCGCTTTGCGGCGAAGTGATCGGGCGGATGGGATTGGCGGCCGGCGTCAGCGTTGTCGGCTCGGTGTGCCATTGGTTTACCTTGGCCAGTTCACCCAGCACGCCTTGCAGCGGTTCGCGCACCAGGGGATCGGCCAGATCGACGCCTGCGCTGTTGACCCGTCCGGGGAAGATCGCGCCCGGCAGCGGGATCGCGGGGTTGCGGCGCGGGCTTAGCGCGGCCAGTTCGGTCACCGGATCGCCGGTCAGCTCGGCCACCGGCACCTCGGCATCGGCCATGCGGTTGACGAACGAGGAATTGGCCCCGTTTTCCAGCAGGCGGCGGACCAGATAGGCGAGCAGTTCCTTGTGTCCGCCTACGGGCGCATAGATTCGCACCGGAGTGCGCCGCTCGCCCTCGATTTTCGCCAGCTCGGCATAGACGTCCTCGCCCATGCCGTGGAGGCGCTGGAACTCGAACTCGGCGTTCCCCGCCAATGCCTTGATCGCGCCCACGGTATAGGCGTTGTGGGTGGCGAAGGCGGGATAGATCGCGTCGGGCGCGGCGAGCAGCCGGGCGGCGCAGGCGAGGTAGGATACGTCGGTCGCGACCTTGCGGGTGAAGACCGGATAGTCGCCGTGGCCGCCAACCTGCGAAAGCTTGATCTCGCTGTCCCAATAGGCGCCCTTGACCAGCCGGACCATGATCCGCCGACCATACCGCCGCCCCAGCGCCACCACCCAGTCGGTCAGCGGCACGGCGCGCTTCTGATAAGCCTGGAGCGCCAGACCGAAACCCTGCCAGCCGCCCCGGAACAGCTCGTCCTCGGCCACCAGCGCCTCGATCAGGTCCATCGACAGTTCAAGCCGCTCGGCCTCCTCGGCGTCGATGGTGAAATGGATGTCTGCATCGCGCGCCCTGGCCGCGAGCTCCTTCAGCACCGGCAGCAGCGCGGCCCTGGCGGCATCGGCATGAAGGAAATCGTAACGCGGATAGAGCGCCGAAAGCTTGACCGAAATTCCCGGTGAGCGGACCACGCCCTGCCCGGCCTCGGCTGCAATCGCATCGAGCGCTGCGGCATAGGAGGCGCGGTAGCGCTCGGCATCGGCGAGGGTCATGGCCGCTTCGCCCAGCATGTCGAAGCTGTGGGTCAGCCCCTGGCGGCGCTCGGGCGCGGCGCGGCTCAGCGCTTCGCCGATCGTGCGTCCGAACACGAACTGGCCGCCCAGGATCTTCATCGCCTGAAGCGTCGCCTGGCGGATCACCGGCTCGCCCAGCCGTCCCACCGCGCGCTTGAGCGAGGCGCCAAAACCCGCAGCCTGCTTCTGATGCAGCACCTGCCCGGTCAGCATCAGCGAAAAGGTTGCGGCATTGACGAAGGTGCTTTCGCTTTCCCCTACGTGCTCCGACCAGTCAATCCCGGCCAGCTTGTCATGGATCAGGGCATCGGCGGTGGCGGCATCGGGCACGCGCAGCAGCGCCTCGGCCAGGCACATCAGGGCGATGCCTTCATCGGTCCCCAGGCCATAGGTTTGCAGGAAGGCGTCAAGCCCGCCCGCCTTGCGCGCGCGCGCACCTTCGATCAAGCTTGTGGATAGCCTCTGGGCTTCGGAATGGATCGCGCTGGCGGGTGCCGCCTGTAACAGACGCTCGCCCAGGCAGGCTTCCTCGTCCATCCGGTAGGCACGGCGCAGTGCGGTGCGGTCAAGGGTTGCGGGCAAGCAATCGACTCCTGTTGGGAACGGCGCGGGGAC
This sequence comes from Novosphingobium sp., assembly GCA_024236215.1. Taxonomy (GTDB): domain Bacteria; phylum Pseudomonadota; class Alphaproteobacteria; order Sphingomonadales; family Sphingomonadaceae; genus Novosphingobium. Next base: position 531,066 of record JACKKX010000001.1, on the reverse strand, counting down.
ATAGCACTGGTTGCAAACGAAACCAAACTCTTGCCGCGATGCGCCAATCGGGGACAACCTGCAAAAAGATTCAGGTTCTGTGGCTGCTCCCGGTGCCTTTCCATCGGGGCCCCGCCCGGAGTATGCGGAAACCATGCCACTGCGCCCCCTTCATGCTGCCTTGCCGCTGGTGCTGCTTGCTGCGCCGCTGCTGGCCAACGATGCCGGGGGCGGGGCTGGCGATGCAGCGAGCGGGGATCGCTATGCAGGGGCCGTCGCGCGGACGGTCACCGCGCTGATCGAATACAGCACCTGGCCCTCGCGGCCCAATCCGCTCACCCTGTGCGTTGCCGGGGCGGTATCGCACGCGGGCCAGATCGAGGAGCTGCGGCTGTCCGACGGCCGCAAGGCGGTGCGGCGCAATGTCGCACCTTCCGCTGCTGCGCTCGGCGAGTGCGAGGTTCTCTATCTCGGCAATATCGGGCAGCCGGCCATGCGCCAGCTGGTCGCCGCGGTGCGCGGCAAAGGCGTGCTGACCATCGCCGAAGCCGATCCCGATTGCCGCAGCGAGGCTATGGTTTGCCTCATCTACCTGCCCGCCGGGCTGAGCTTCCAGCTCAATATCGATGCGGTTGCGCGATCCGGATTGCGGCTCGATCCGCGCGTGCTGCGCATGGCGCGGGGTGGCAGCTGATGTCGGCCCCTTGCGAATCCGCCTTGCCAACCCTGCGCGACATCCTCGCGCGGGTGCACTTGCGGCTAATCCTGTTCGCGGTGATCCTGGCCACCGCCAGTTTGCTGGTCAGCGGGGCGCTGGTGATCCGCAACTATTCACAGCGCAATCTCGACCTGCTGGCCCACACGATTGGCTATACCGTTGAACCGGCACTGGTTTTCGGTGACGATCAGGCGGTGCGCGAGGGCATGATCAAGGTTGGCGGGGTGGTTGGGATCGACCATATCGAGGTATTCGACCCAGCGGGCCGCCTGGTCGCAGAATGGCACCGAGGCCACACCGGGATGCCACAATGGCTTGCGCACCGCGCCAACGCGGTGATCTGGCCGCATCCCTCGGTTGACCGGATCGAGCGCGGCGGCACGGCGATCGGTGAGGTGCGAGTGTTCGGCAATGCCGGAGGGCTGCTGCGCTATGCGATCTCGGGGGCAGTCATCGCGCTGTGCTGTCTTGCGCTGACAGTGATCGCGACGCGGATCCTGGCGCGGCGGTTGCAACAGGATGTGATCGAGCCGCTCGGCGCGGTTGGCACATTGGCCCATTTGGTGCGATCCGAACGGGCCTTTGGCCGCCGTTTGCCTCCTTCGGGCATCGCCGAAATCGATCATTTTGCTCAAGATTTTAATGCCTTGCTTTCCGAGCTCGAAGGCTGGCACGCCGGGCTGACCTCTGAGAATGCAGAGCTTGCCCGGCTGGCTACCCACGATCCGCTGACCGGTCTTGGCAACCGGGCTTTGTTCGAAAGGATGGTGGGTGAGGCGATCGGCCAGGCCGTGCGTTCCGGCGCGTCGTTCGCGGTGCTGTTTCTGGATGTCGATGGGTTCAAGGCGATCAACGATCAGCACGGCCACGAAGCTGGAGACGCCGCGCTGCGCGAGGTGGCCGAGCGACTGCGCGCCAGCGTACGCCATGTCGATTCCGCCTTCCGCATGGGAGGTGACGAATTCGCGGTGCTGCTCGGCCCCCTGTTCAACCGCGCCCATGTCGATGCGGTGATCGAGCGGATCGAACTGGCGATGGGGCAACCGCTGCTGATCCCCGGCTTCGGCGATGCCAGCCTGGGGCTGAGCATCGGGGTGGCGCTCTATCCGGATGACGGCGTTTCGCCGCAAGACCTGCTACGCAGGGCCGATGCAAAGATGTACAAACACAAACACGATCGAAGAACCAACTTCGAGGGAGGAATGAATGATGCGTAAGTTCGCGGCCTTCGCGTTGGCCGCATTGTTGGCAGCTTGCCAGACGGTACCGCCGCAGACCGGGTTTTCCCCCAAACAGGCGGCGGCGCTTGAGGAAGCGGGTTTTCACCGCGAGGGCGAGAACTACGAACTCGGCTTGTCCGACAAGGTGCTGTTCGAATTCGACAAGAGCGATCTGACCGGCGAGGCGACGCAGGTGATCGATCATCTTGCTGCGGTCTTCGTCAGCGTCGATATTCACGGGGCGGGTGTGCAAGGGCATACCGACGCGCTGGGATCGGATGAATACAACCAGAAACTGTCCGAGCGCAGGGCTCTGGCGGTGCGTGGTGAGCTGGTTCGTGCCGGCTTGATCCCGGCAGAGGTACGCGCCCAGGGGTTCGGCGAAACCCGTCCGGTCGCCAGCAATGAGACCGACGAAGGCCGCGCACAGAACCGGCGTGTGGTGATCGTGGTCACGCCTGCCGACGCGATCCCGCTGACCAACTGATTGTGCCCGGCGCGTTTGGCCTTATGACGGGGTGATGACCCAAGGGCCCTCGCGTTGGCAATTCTGGATCGATCGCGGCGGCACCTTCACCGACGTGGTGGCGCGGGGACCCGGCGGCACGGTGCGCACCGCCAAGCTGCTGTCGGAAGATCCCGCCCGCAGCGGCGATGCCGCCGTGACGGCGATCCGCCAGCTCACCGGGATCGCCGAGGGTCCGCTGCCCGATTGCGATGTGCGGATGGGCACCACGGTTGCCACCAATGCCCTGCTTGAGCGCAAGGGCGAGCCCACGGTGCTGGCGATTACTCGCGGGTTTGGCGATGCGCTGCGGATTGGTTCGCAGGAGCGGCCCGAACTGTTCGTGCGCCGGATCGTCCTGCCCCAGCCGCACCATGCCCGGGTGATCGAGATCGACGAACGGATCGGCGCCGATGGCACGGTGCTGACCCCGCTTGATGAGGATGCCGCGCTGGCTGCCTTTCGCGCGGCGGTGGGGGAGGGGCTGCGCTCGGTGGCGATCGTGCTGATGCACGGCTGGTGCTACTCTGAGCACGAGGCGCGGCTGGCCGAGCTGGCGCGGCAGGCGGGATTCGCGCAGATCTCGGTCAGCCACCGCGTGGCGCCGCTGATCAAGCTGGTGCCGCGCGGCGATACCACGCTGGTCGATGCCTATCTCTCGCCGGTGTTGCGCCGCTATGTCGATGGCTTTTCGGGCGAACTGGGCGGGCATATCCGCCCGATGTTCATGCAAAGCTCGGGCGGGCTGATCGAAGGTGGGCGGTTTTCGGGCAAGGACGCGATCCTGTCCGGTCCCGCCGGTGGGATCGTCGGCATGGCCCGTACGGCCGAACTTTCGGGCGCGACGCGGGTGATCGGCTTCGACATGGGCGGCACTTCGACCGATGTCAGCCACTATGCCGGGCACTATGAGCGCGACAGCGAAACGCGAGTTGCGGGCGCGCGGATCCGCGCCCCGATGATGCGGATCCACACCGTCGCCGCGGGGGGCGGATCGATCTGCCGCTTCAATGCCGGGCGGCTGGTGGTCGGCCCGGAAAGCGCCGGAGCGGTGCCAGGGCCGGCCTGCTACCGGCGCGGTGGGCCACTGACCGTGACCGACTGCAACCTGATGCTGGGAAAGCTGGTGCCCGAGCATTTTCCGCGCCTGTTCGGCCCCAGCGGCGATCAACCGATCGACCGCGCGGTGGTGGAGGAGAAATTCGCCGCTCTGGCGGCTGAAATCCGCGCGGAAACCGGACAGGCGATGGCAAGCGAGGAAATCGCCCAGGGCTTTGTCCGCATCGCGGTCGCGAACATGGCCAATGCGATCCGCCAGATCAGCGTGGCGCGCGGACACGATGTGACCAGCCACGCGCTGGCCTGCTTCGGCGGGGCGGGGGGGCAGCACGCCTGTCTGGTGGCCGATGCCCTGGCGATGGACACGGTGCTGATCCATCCGCTCGCCGGGGTGCTTTCGGCCTATGGCATGGGGTTGGCGAGCGAGGCGGCGGTGCGTGAGGCAAGCCTTGGCACCGTGCTGGAGCCAGGGGTGGAAGGCGCAGTCGAAACCCTGCGCGCGCGGCTGGCCGACGAAGCGGCGGCCCAGCTCGGCACCGCGCCCAGCCGGATCGAGGCACGGCTGTTCGTGCGGCGCGAGGGATCGGAGAACGCGATCGAGCTCGAACCCGGCCCCGCGCATGAACTGGCCGCCGCCTTCGAGGCCGCGCACCGGGCCGAATTTGGTTATCACTGCAGCGGCACACTGGTGATCGACCGGTTGCGGGTCGAGGCGGTGGCCGAGGATCTCTCGGCGGGGCTGGTGCGCTGGCCGCTGCCCGATGCGAGCGCGCCGCAGCTGATGCAGGGCCAATGCTATCTCGATGGCAGCTGGCGGCAGGTCGCGATCTATGATCGCGCCAGCCTGGCCGCCGGGTTCAGCGCGCCGGGGCCGCTGATCGTGATCGATGCGCTGGCAACCACCGTGGTCGAACCCGGCTGGCGGGTTGGGGTCGATCCCGATGGCTCCTTGCGGCTCACCCGGGGCGCTCCGCGCGAAGAGGGTGTCGGAGCCGGAACCGAGGCCGATCCGGTGCGGCTGGAGATCTTCAACGGCCTGTTCATGGCCATCGCCGAGGAAATGGGCACGGCGCTCGCGCGCAGCGCCAGCTCGGTCAATATCCGCGAGCGGCTCGATTTCTCCTGCGCTCTGTTCGATGGTGCCGGGCGGCTGGTGGCCAATGCTCCGCACATGCCGGTGCACCTCGGCTCGATGGGCGAAAGCGTGGCAACCGTGATCGCGGCGCGCCGGGCGGGACGCGACGGGCGTGGGATTAGGCGCGGCGATGCTTATGTGCTCAACGCGCCCTACGCCGGGGGCACCCACCTGCCCGATATCACCGTGGTCATGCCGGTGTTCGTTGCGGGTGACGATGCGGCGCCCAGCTTTTTCGTCGCAGCGCGCGGTCACCATGCCGATGTTGGCGGGATAGCGCCAGGCTCGATGCCGCCGAACAGCGGCTCGATCGAGGAAGAGGGCGTGCTGATCGAGGACTTCCTGCTGGTCGAGGAGGGGCACCTGCGCGAGGCAGAGATGCGCGCGTTGCTGGGCGGGGGGCGCTATCCGGCGCGCAACGTCGATCAGAATCTGGGCGATCTCGCCGCCCAGATCGCCGCCTGCCGGCGCGGTGCCCAGGGGCTTGAGGCGGCCTGCGCCGAGCACGGGCGCGATGTGGTGATCGCTTATATGTGCCACGTCCACGTCAATGCCGAAGAAGCGGTGCGGCGGCTGGTCGCCCGGCTCGAGGACGGTGCCTTCAGCTATGCAATGGATAACGGCGCCCAGGTTTGCGTCACCGTCTCCATCGACCGCGCGGCGCGCCATGTGACGATCGACTTTGCGGGCAGCAGCGCCCAGCAGCCGGGCAATTTCAACGCACCCTTCAGCGTGGTCCGCGCGGCGGTGATGTATGTGCTGCGCACCATGATCGACGAGCAGATCCCGATGAACGAGGGCTGCCTTGCCCCGGTGACGATCCGCGTGCCCGAACATTCGATGCTGCGGCCCAGCTATCCCGCCGCAGTAGTGGCTGGCAACGTCGAGACCAGCCAGGTGGTGACCGACGCGCTGTTCGGTGCCTTCGGCGCGATGGCCGCCGCGCAGGGGACGATGAACAATTTCACTTTCGGCAACGCGCGCTACCAGTATTACGAGACTATCGCCGGGGGATCGGGCGCCGGGCCGGATTTCGACGGGGCCAGCGTGGTCCAGACCCACATGACCAATTCGCGCCTGACCGACCCCGAAGTGCTCGAAACTCGCTTTCCGGTATTGCTGGAGGAATTCGCGATCCGTCAAGGCTCGGGCGGTGCAGGCGCACATCGCGGCGGAGACGGCGGGGTGCGGCGGATGCGCTTCCTTGAAGGCATGGAAGCAGGGATCCTTTCCAACCGCCGCCGCATTGCGCCCTTCGGCCTTGCCGGGGGCGAGCCGGGCGCAACCGGAATCAACCGGATCGAGCGAACCTCAGGCGAGGTTGAAGTTCTTGATTCCACCGCCAGCGTGACTGTGGAGCCGGGCGATGTCATGGTGATCGAAACGCCGGGCGGGGGAGGGTACGGGAGGGAATGAATCGCGTGAAATCGGCAAGCAGCTTCCCTTGAAACCGATCCAGGGGCATGGTGAATCGCGATGGATCTGATCGACACACAGTTGTCCGCCTGGTTTGCGGAGTTCTGGACTAGCAAGCTTGCGCTATTTCTCGCCGGTGCCCTGGTTGCAGTGATCGCGGTACGAGTGCTTCAGGGCCTCGCCTCTCGCTCGATCCGCGATACCGCGTCGCGCTACCGGGTGCGCAAGTTCATCGGCTTTGTCGGCTATCTTCTGGTCGCGCTGATCCTCCTTTCAAGCCTCAGCGAACGTATCGGCCAGTTCAGCGTGGTCTTTGGGGTTGCCGGCGCGGGTATCGCTTTTTCGCTGCAAGAAGTGATCGCTAGCATCGCGGGATGGATTGCGATCCAGTTCGGCGGATTCTACCGGCCGGGCGACCGCGTGCAGCTCGGCGGAATCAAAGGCGATGTCATTGATATCGGTATGCTGCGCACCACGCTCATGGAGATCGGTGATTGGATCAGCGGCGATATCTACAACGGACGCGTCGTTCGGGTCGCCAACTCGTTCGTATTCAAGGAGCCGGTCTACAATTATTCAGGCGAGTTCGCTTTCCTTTGGGACGAATTCACCCTTCCGGTGCGTTTCGGTTCGGACTGGCGGCTCGCCAGCAAGCTGATCGTCGAGGCGGTCGAGGCGGAGGTAGGCGAATATACCGAAGGTGCCCGCAGAAACTGGGCGGTGATGGTCAACCGCTTCCTGATCGAGGATGCGGCGGTCGAACCCCGGGTAACCGTGATGATAACCGACAACTGGATCGCATTCACCGCGCGCTATGTGGTTGACTACCGCGTGCGCCGCAAGGTCAAGTCGGCGATCATGGAGCGTCTGCTGATCGCCTTTGAAGAGCACAAGGATCAGGTCAGGTTTGCCAGCACGACAGTAGAGCTGGTCGCGGCACCGCCCCTGCGTTTTGGTGACAGCTACGATCCCATCGCGGCCAAACGCGATTACAGGCCATGAACCTCTGGGTGCTCTCGGGCATTGCAGTGATGGTCGGCGGCTTTGTGTGGCGGCTGAATCCCCTTGTGGTGGTGGCTGGTGCCGCCCTGGCGACGGGTCTGGCGGCGGGGATGGACCCGCTGGCGATTCTCGCCGCCTTCGGCAAGGCGTTCAACGACACCCGCTATGTCTCGGTGATCTGGATCGTCCTGCCTGTGATCGGACTGATGGAGCGCCACGGGCTTCAGGAACGCGCCCGCGCGCTGGTGGCCGGGATGAAGGGCGCGACCCTGCCGCGCCTTCTGACCGGCTATCTGCTTTTGCGTCAGATCACCGCCGCGCTGGGGCTGACCTCGATCGCTGGACCAGCCCAGACAGTGCGCCCGCTGCTCGCGCCTATGGCCGAAGTGGCGGCCGCGCCGCGCGACCAGGCCGAGGCCAACAAGGTCAAGGCGCTGGCCGCCGCGACCGACAATGTCGGGCTGTTCTTTGGTGAGGACATCTTCATCGCCATCGGCTCGATCCTGCTGATGAAGGGCTTCCTTGAGCAGCAGGGGATCGAGCTGGCCCCTTTTGACCTGTCGGTATGGGCAATCCCCACCGCGCTTGCCGCCTTTGCGATCCATTCGCTACGGCTGTGGCTGTTCGCGCGGAGGCGCGGATGATCGGGCTGGCGCAGGTCTATCTGCTCGCCGGGCTGGCTTTTGCCGCCTTCGCGCTGCTTTCCGCGCGCGATGACACCAACCCGCGCCGATGGATCAACACCGCGTTCTGGGGACTGCTGGCGCTCTCGATGCTCGCCGGGGATCGGCTGGGAGATCTGGGCAACGGGGTGCTGGTTCTGGCGCTGGTCGGCCTCGCCGCGCGCGGTCTGGAACGCGGGGCGCAGGGCAGCGATGCCGAAGCGCGCCGGGCCGAAGCAGCTCGCCATGGCAACCGGCTGTTCCTGCTGGCCTTGGTGATCCCGCTGGTCGCGCTGGGTGGCACGCTGGGGTTCAAGCATTGGCCAGGGCTGGTCGATCCCAAGCAGGTGACTTTGGTCAGCCTGTCGCTGGGGGTGGTCCTTGCGCTGGCGATCGGCATGGCCTGGCTGCGCCCGCGCCCAACCGAGCCGCTCGAGGAAGGACGCCGCCTGATGGACGCAGTCGGCTGGGCGGCGATCCTGCCGCAGATGCTCGCCAGCCTCGGCGCGGTTTTCGCGCTGGCGGGGGTGGGCGAAGTGGTCGGCCAGCTTGCCTCGGCCTTCATCCCTGAGGGCAGCCGGTTTGGGGCTGTACTGGCCTATGGCCTGGGCATGGCGCTGTTCACGATGGTGATGGGCAATGCCTTTGCCGCTTTTCCAGTGATGGCTGCGGCGATCGGGCTGCCGCTGCTGATCCACCAGTATCACGGCGATCCGGCGGTGGTCGCGGCGATCGGCATGCTGGCCGGGTTTTGCGGTACGTTGATGACGCCGATGGCCGCCAACTTCAACGTGGTCCCCGCCGCGCTGCTCGATCTTGCCGACCGCAACGCGGTGGTCAAGGCGCAGGTGCCCACCGCGCTGCCGCTGCTGGCAGTCAATATCGCGCTGATCTGGTTTCTGGCCTTTCCATGAGCGACCTTGACGCCAGCTTCGCCGCGCGCGCGATGGGCCTAACCCTGGGGCATTTGACGCGCGAATATCCGCACAAGCTCGATCATGTGATGGACGGGCCGCAGGATGTCCGCTCACCCCGCGACCTGCATCCGATCTTCTACGGCTCGTTCGATTGGCATTCGTGCCTTCACGGCTACTGGCAGGTGCTGCGCCTGGCTCGGCTGTTTCCGGCGCTGCCAGAGGCCCGGCAGGTGCGCGATTTGGCTGCGCGGATGCTGACGGCGGAAAACTTCGCGGCGGAAACCGCCTATCTCGCCAGCCCCTCGGCGCGCGGGTTCGAGCGGCCCTATGGCTGGGGCTGGGCCCTGGCGCTGCATGACGAGATGACGCGCCACAATGCGCCCTGGGCGCGGCATGGCGATGGTTTCGCAGCGGCCTTCGCGGCACGGTTCAAGGCGTTCCTGCCCTTGCAGACCTATCCGATCCGGGTCGGCACCCACTTTTCCTCGGCCTTCGCGATGGTCTTGGCGCTCGACTGGGCGCGGGGGAACGATACCGATCTGGCGGCGCTGATCGATGACCGCGCGCGCGGCTGGTTCGGGGCCGATAGCGCCTGCCAGGCCTGGGAACCGGGCGGCGACGAATTCCTTTCCCCGGCCTTGACCGAGGCCCTGCTGATGAGCCGCGTGTTGGGGCCGGACTTTGCCGCCTGGTTCGATGCCTTCCTTCCCCAATGTGCAGCGGGAAAACCGGCTACGCTGTTCACCCCCGCCACGGTTTCGGACCGCTCGGACGGCAAGATCGCGCACCTCGACGGGCTCAACCTGTCGCGCGCCTGGTGCTGGCGGCATATCGCCGCCTGCCTGCCGGAAGACCACCTTGCCGTTTGCCGTGCAAGGCAGAGCGCCGAAGATCACCTCGCCGCCGCGCTCCCGCACCTTGCGGGCGACTACATGGGCGAGCACTGGCTGGCGAGCTTCGCCCTGCTGGCGCTTGAAGCCCCGGCAGGTTAATCGGCAGCGCGATGTCAGCGTTGTCCAGCCTTCCCGCGCCGGCGATCACCGTGTTCGAGCGGATGAGCGCACTGGCGCGCGAACACGGCGCGATCAACCTGGGGCAGGGCTTTCCCGACATGGATGAGCCCGCCGAGGTGGTGGAGGCGGCGGTGCGGGCGCTGCGCGGCAAGTCCAACCAGTATCCGCCGATGCGCGGGCTGCCCGAACTGCGCGCGGCGATTTCCGCCTGGTATGCGCGCGAGCAGGGGCTTGCGGTGGCCCCGGAGGAGATCGTCGTCACCTCGGGCGGGACCGAGGCGCTGGCGGCCTCGCTGTTCGCGCTGGTCCGCCCTGGCGATGAGGTGATCCTGGTTCAGCCGCTCTACGACGCCTATCTGCCGCTGGTAGAGCGGGCAGGGGGCACGGCGCGGCTGATCGATCTGGCCCCGCCCGACTGGGCGCTATCGCTGGAGGCACTGGAAGCCGCGATCACGCCGCGCACCCGGCTGTTGCTGCTCAATACTCCCAACAACCCCACCGGCACGCTGATCGATCATGCCACGCTTGCAGCGATCGGCGCGCTGGCCGAGCGGCATGACTTCTTTGTGCTGTGCGACGAGGTGTGGGAGGCGATGATCTTCGGCGGGCGACATCATGTCTCGCCGCTGGCTATCCCGGTGCTGCGCCAGCGCGCGATCAAGATCGGATCGGCGGGCAAGATCTTTTCGATGACCGGGTGGAAACTGGGCTGGACTGTGTCCGCCCCGCCGCTTGCCGCAGCGATCGCCGGGACACACCAGTTCCTGACCTTCACCACGCCCACCCCGCTGCAATGGGCGGTGGCCGAGGGGCTCGAGCTGCCCTCGGCATGGTTCGTGGACCACCGCGCCCGCTATGAGGCCGCGCGCGACCGGCTGACCGGCGCTCTGGAGGCGGGCGGTTTCCATGTCCTGCCGATGCAGGGATCGTGGTTCGTCACCGTCGATCTTGCCGCATCGGGTCTTCCGCCCGATGACGAGGCGGTGGCCGAACGGCTGGTGCGCGAGGCCGGGGTGGCCTCGGTCCCGGTCTCGGCCTTCTATGCCCGCGATGCCCAGCGCGGCTATCTGCGGCTGTGCTTTGCCAAGCGCGCCGAAACGCTTGACCAGGCGGCCGAACGGCTGATGCAGTTCCGCCGCAAATTCTGATTGCCGCTCGCGCGGCGCCATGCAAGCTTGCCCGCAAAACAGACAACCGGGCGAGGGACAATGCACTATGCAGAGCTGGCGCGTGCGCGCGCGGAATTGACCGGACCGGGCGGCGCGTTCGAGATCGTCGAAGCCGATGTGCTCGGCAACCGCATCCGCACTTTCAGGAACGCACCGCCCAGCGTGCGCGAATTCTGGCTTTCCACCGCCGCCTTCGCCGAGCGGGACTATCTGATCTACGGCGAGGAACGGATCAGCTATGCCGAGGCGCACCGCCAGGCCGATGCGCTTGCCGCCTGGCTGTTCGCGCGCGGGGTTCAGCCGGGAGACCGGGTGGCGATCGCGATGCGCAACTATCCCGAATGGATGCTCGCCTATTGGGCCTGCCTTGCCGCCGGGATCGCGGTGGTGGGGATGAACGCGTGGTGGACCAGCGAGGAAATGGCCTACGCGCTGGAGGATTCGGCGCCCCGGGCGGTGATCCTCGATGCCGAACGGCTCGAGCGGCTGCGCGGCTGCCCGCAGCTGGCCGGGCGCCATGCCCTGATCGGGGTGCGGCTCGATGATTACCCTGTCGACGTTACACCCTGGGCCGATGTTGTCGCCGGGGGCGGCGCCATGCCACTGGTAGCGGTCGATCCCGACAGCGATGCCTGCATCTTCTATACCTCGGGCACCACCGGCCATCCCAAGGGCGCACAGCTGACGCACCGCGGCTGCGTCGCCAACCTGATGAACATGCTCTATTCCGGGGCCAGCACCGCGCTGGCGATGGAGCGGGCGACGGGAATCGCCCCGCCCGCCGAGCCGCCGGTGCCGGTGACGCTGATCACCACGCCGCTGTTCCACGTTACGGCCAACAATTGCGGCGCCTACGCCACCACCGCGCAGGGCGGGGCCATGGTGCTGATGTACCGCTGGGACGCGGGCGAGGCGCTCAGGCTGATCGCGCGCGAACGCATCACCTCGACCAGCGGGGTGCCGATCATGGCGCGCGAGATCATTACCCATCCCGATTTCGCCAGCACCGATACCTCAAGCCTGCTGGCGCTGTCGGGCGGCGGGGCGCAACTGCCGCCCGATCTGGTGCTCAAGATCGATGCCGAGGTATCCACCGCCCGGCCCACCACCGGCTATGGCATGACCGAGACCTGCGGGATCATCACCTCGGTCTCGGGCGATTTCTTCGTCGGCAAGCCCGACAGCGCCGGCCCGGCGATGCCCAATTTCGAGACCAGATGCGTCGATGACGATGGCAACGAAGTGCCCCCCGGCGAGATCGGCGAGCTGTGGGTGCGTGGATCGTCGGTGATCAAGGGCTACATCAACCGGCCCGAGGCCACCGCCGCTGCGATCACCGCAGGCTGGCTCCACACCGGAGACGTAGCCCGGATCGATGAGGACGGGTTCATCTTCATCGTCGATCGCAAGAAGGACATGGTGCTGCGCGGCGGCGAAAACGTCTATTGCGCCGAGGTTGAGGCCGCGCTCTATCGCCATCCGGCGGTCGCCGAATGCTGCGTGTTCGCCGTGAGCGACGAGCGGCTGGGCGAGGAAGTCGCCGCCGCAGTGGTGCTGCGCCCCAGCCAGCAACTGTTCGGCGAGGACCTGCGCGAGGAGTGCGCCCGCCACATCGCCCGCCACAAGGTGCCGCGCCACATCTGGTTCCTGAGCGAGCCCCTGCCGCGCAACGCCAGCGGCAAGTTCCTGCGCCGCGAACTGCGAGAGCGGCTGAGCGGGTAATTGCCCGCCCGGTGCACGGCCCTGGCCCGCGCCGCGATCGAGGAGGCCCGCGGGACATCGGTGAGGGCAGCGGCCTTGCCGCCATCTGGGGCGGCTCAAGGGCCTGTCAGGGGAACAGCCCGGGTAAAAAGGTGACACTCCTGTCCGGGTTGATTTATCCATAACATCAAAGTGTTACGCCTGAAAAAGTGACAGATGTGCGAATTTGGCTGTAACCTTTCGCCAAACCGCACGGCTGCCCGCGCCGGGCCGGGATTGTGGGGAGATTCAGTCTGAGAAGGAGCGGCGCGCAGTGTGACAGCCTGGCGGGGAGTAGGAAAGTCCCGGCGCGGCGCGCCATTTGCAGGAGCGACCGCCTGGGGCGCGGCACGAATTAAGTATGCTGTCCCCGGAATTCGTGCAGATTAAACAACCTGGCAAACTCTTGAGTAGCTGCCGCGCATTTTGCTGCAATCATACTGCCTTCGGATACAGAACTGCGCTGCAGTTTCCTTGTAAGGTGTGTTTTGTGCACCGGACCTAGCATCGTACGTGACGGTCACGTCATAACAGCCGACTCGCTTCTCGACCTTTGCATACGAGATAAATTCGATGCTCCGTGACTGAATATCTGCCCGCCTCTGGAGTTGTTCGACCCAAGTGCTACCAACATCTGACTCCACCAAGCGCCCACTACAATTGCTTAGGCTTAACAGGCGCGGAGAATGAACGGCGTTCACAGTCAGCAGCACCTGACAGGCATTAATCCGGTCTACAGACACGCCCTTAAGTGCCCAGCCAAGCGACCTCGACATAGTACCACAATTACCTTCGAGCAGGTCACCGGAATCATCGTCGCTCGCGTACTTAATGATTTCACAACGTGACGTCCTAGCTGCAAGGCGCGCTACAACTTCGACTTGTGCCGGTGGTGAATCGATAAGGGACATCTGCCGATCCTATTGAGCCGAAGTGCCAAAATTACGAAATTACGGAATTCCGGGGACGCTATACTAAACTCCCATTCGGTGTTTCGGACCGAGCTTCCTTTCGATTCTCAGCTCCATCTCGGCGATCCACTCGGGATCGGCCAGTGGTCGCCCGGTGCGACCCCGCGCTTCGATTGCGGCGATCGTAGCCGGATCGTCCATGGCTTCAAGCCCGACCCACAGCAGCGCCCGCCAGATGCGGACATGATCGCCCAGCGCGGCAACGTCGGTCAACGCAATTGCGGTGGCAGTACACTTAATTACACGGCGGTGGTGACCGTGACCGTCAATATTGTGAACTGGCACCGTAGTTCCGGATCTTGGAGAACTAGCCGGCAGCGCGAAACAGGAATACCGCGCCCGCGAATGGCCCATCATCGACAAATTGAACGCGGGCCTTTTCCAGCGCTTCGCGGAGGCGGCTTGCCGTGGTCGGCTTGATTACGTCGCCCAGTTCGAACCGCGCGATCGCCGCGCGCTCTGCTTCACTTGATCGACCGTCCATATCCGGACTGCCCTGCCAGCCATAGCCGGCCAGGGCTAGCAGAACGGCGGCCGCAACAATCTCTAGCGCCAGGCGTGAGCATTTGCCGCCAAGATACAACGCCGCAAACGTCAGACCGCTCAATCCGACTGCGATCAGCCAGCCCATTATGCCTTCCTTACCCTGATCCGGTTTGCAACCAGCCACCCGCCGCCAAGCAACGCCAGCAGCGGGACCAGCCACAGTGGCAGCGTCTCGCTTCTCACAACCGGTTTGAAACTCACCCAGTCGCCATATTTGCCGACCAGGAATGCCCGCACCTGCTCAGGACTTTCGCCAGCCGCGATGTGTTCTCGCACCAGACGACGCATGTCTCCCGCAAGATCGGCATTGGAGCCCGAGATCGGTTGCCCTTGGCAGACCACACAGCGGATCGAATCCATCAACGCGAGCGCCTGCGATTCCTGCTCCGGATCGGGCAGCGAGACTTCGGCATAGTCCTGTGCGGCTATGGGGCTGGCGGCAAGCGGCGCCAGGATCAGCGCGGCGATGAAGAGCGCAGCGCGTTTCATCGCCGGGATGCCAGCATTTTGCGCAGATCGGCCATGTCCGCCTCCGTCACCACACCGATGTGTTGGTAGATCACTTTGCCCTGTCCATCGATCACGAATGTTTCGGGCACTCCGGCCGAGCCTAGCGCGATCTGCGCCTTGCCATCCTGGTCAAGCCCGATCCGGTCATAGGGATTGCCGTTTTCGGTCAGGAAGCGGGATAGATCGGCGCTGTTGTCGTGAACCGCGATCCCGTCGATCTCCACTCCCGCCTGCTGCAAACGCAGCAACATGGGAATTTCCTGGACGCAAGGAACGCACCAGCTGGCGAAGACGTTCAGCAGACGCGGTTTGCCGTCCCGAAAGTCCGCTGTGGCGAGTCCCGGAAGGCTGGGTATTGCTGCTTCGGCAGCGAACTCTGGAAGCGGCTGACCTACCATCCGCGAGGCGATGATGTGGTCTGATGGGCGCTCCAGCCCCAGCCAGAATGCCGCGAACAGGCCCATCAGCAGGCCAAATGGCAACCACAGGATCAGCTTCCGGGTCATGCGCGCACGGTCTTGGTGGATTGCCAGGGCCAGCGGCTGTCCCACAGATCGCGCCGGACTCTGCCGAGCAGCGAAAGTGCGCCGCCCAGCGCGATCAATGCTCCCCCGATCCAGATGAGTGTGACGAAGGGCTTCCACCACATCCTGAGCACGAACCGGTCCTGCTCGGAGTTCTCACCAAGGGTGATGTAGAGCTGTCCATTCCAGAAGGTTTCTATCGCGGCCTGATTTGTGGTCATCGGCGGGTCGCTGAAGGCGTGGAGCTGTGGGGTCATCGCAAATGGCTCGGCACCCGGCTTTCTGGCCGAAAGGACGGCTTCGAGAATCTGGTAGTTCGGGCCTGCGCGTTCACGCACACCAAGCAGCGTAACCGAAAAGGGGCCGACGCCGCGGGTCTCATTGGCCGCCACCGAAACCATGTTTTCCTTCGTAAAAGCTGCATCGCAGGCCATCCCTGCGATGCTCACCGCGCAGCCGAAGTGCGCAATCACCATCCCCCAGGTGAACAGCGGTGTTCGCGTGAGGTTACGCTTCCACAGCGGGGCGATACTGGCGATTGCGACCAGTGCTGCGGCGACCAGTCCAAGTAGCGGCAAGACGCCGATCCTGCCCGCGAATGCAGCCAGCAGCAACAGGCCCGCAGCGGCCGCGAACAGGGCGGGTGCGATGCGGTCAAGTACCAGTCTTGGCCGGTCGGCGCGCCAGCGCAGCAGCGGTCCTACTGCAAGCAGCACCATCAGGATCAGCGCCAGGGGCCCTGCGGTGGCATTGAAATAGGGCGCGCCGACCGAAATCTTGGCGCCGCTGGCAGCTTCGAGGATCAATGGATAAAGTGTCCCGGCAAGTACCACCACCAACACCACGGTCAGGATCAGGTTGTTCATGACGAGCGCCGCTTCGCGGCTGACGAGCTCGAATCGGTTGCCTTCGGCAACGGTGCCGATTCGCGCCGCAAACAGTGCCAGTGCACCGCCGATGTAGAGCGCGAGCAGGGCGAGGATGAACAGCCCGCGTTCGGGATCCACTGCGAAGGAATGGACGGAGGTCAGAATTCCCGAGCGGACCAGAAAGGTTCCGACCATCGACATAGAGAAGGCCAAAACCGAAAGCATGATGGTCCAGGCGCGCAGGCCATCGCGGGTCGCAAGCACAGTAACCGAATGAAGCAGCGCGGTTGCTGCTAGCCAGGGCATCAACGAGGCATTCTCAACCGGGTCCCAAAACCACCAACCGCCCCATCCGAGAGTGTAATAGGCCCAATAGGATCCGGCGGTAATCCCGATCGTCAGGAAAACCCAGGCGCCAAGAATCCAGGGCCGCATCGCACGGGCGAAATCCGGGCCGACGTTGCGGGTCACAAGCGCACCTACCGCAAAGGAAAACCCCGCCGACATGCCGACATAACCGGCATACAGCGTGGGCGGATGGAACGCGAGGCCAGGGTCTTGAAGGAGTGGATTGAGCCCCGCCCCCTCGACCACCCCTGCGATCCGGGCGAAGGGATTGGAGGAAAACAGCAGGAATGCGTAAAACCCGAGCGCGATTGCTGCCTGTGCGGCAAGCGTCGCAACCTTGGTATCGGCCCGCAACTTGCGCTCGAACAAAGCAATCAAGGCACCCGACAAACCAAGGATGGTAACCCACAGCAACATCGAGCCTTCGTGATTTCCCCAGGTGCCCGCAATCTTGTAGAGCATTGGCTTGGCGGAATGGCTATTTGCGGCAACCAGCAGCACTGTCATGTCCGACCGGGCGAAGACTGCGATCAGACAGGCAAAAGCCAGTGCTGCTAGCATGGCCTGGGCAATAGCAATCGGGACAATAGCGGGTGCCAGGGAGGCCTGATTGCGGCCGATCGCCAGCGCGCCAACCAACAGCTGGGCAAAGGCCAATGCAGCGGCCAGCCAAAGTGCTGCAAGTCCTGCTTCGGCGATCAAACGATCTCTCCCCGTCGGTCAGAATGGATCAGAAGTCGAGCCGGTAGCCGCCGCTCAGCACCCAGCCGGATTCGCGAACCTTGTCGAATGCGGTACCGTTCCATACGGTCTGTTTCGAGAAGTTTCCTCCGAACTCAACCTCGATCTCGGAATGCTTGAGCGGATAGTAGTTGAGCCGAAGCGTCGGTTGCAACTGGCTGTAGGTGCCGCCGGGAACTCCGGTCGGGCTCACTTTCCCGTCGCGATAGCCGTAACGAACGCGCGGGCTGAGGCGGAATTTGTTGGTGATGGGAACGCGGGCATTGAAATCCACCGTATAGACCTTTGCGGTGGCGGTATCGGCGAAGCGACCCGAGATGATGTAGATGTCATTGGCCATCAGCAGGTCTGAACCGATCAGCTGCGCGCCGTAGAAGTATTCCTTGCCCATTGCTGTAAGCACCCCCACGGCCGGGGTGCCGGAGGTGGCTGGAGTTCCCGGTGTTCCGCCGGTATCGGTCATCGAGAAATCGGTTGCGAGCTGGAGCTTCTTGGTGATCGGCCGGGTATAGGTGGCCGTCAGCGACTTGGATGTTAGTGTGCGATCCTTGGCCAGCTGGTAGATCTGTGCATCGGTGAAAAACGGCTGCAATCCCCTCAGGTCTGCAAAGGCGATGTTGTTGGCAGTGTCAAACTGGCCGATCAGCGCGTTGGTGGTGGTTAGAAGCGGAGATTTTCGGTAGTCGGCGGTCAACGCAAGATTGGCACCATCGGGGAACGAATAGTTGAAGGTCATCAGGGCCAGGTTCACCGCGTTGAATTTTACATCGTAGTCGAGAAGCGCAAAGGCGTTGAAGCTCTTGCGGACAAAGCGCGTCTCTATCCCGACCGAGCGACGGTCGACAAAGCCGCCCTTAGCGTGTTGGTCAAACCAGTAGAGCGTTGTTTGCCACGGGCTGCGCTTGTTGCCCAGATCGACGCTGAGGCCGTAAAACGGGCGCTCCTTCAAGACCCACGTCTGACGCGAAGAGAGGACGGGAAATCCGCCCACCACGTTGAAGCGCAGTTTGGGATTCGCCTGCCAGGAAACCAGGCCGCCATCAAAACGCCCAAGCACACCGCCGGAATTGCGGGTTTGGCGCCCGACCCGCATCTGCAACCCCATGTCGCGCTGCGAATAATCCAGGTAGAGTGCGGTCAGTGCAGAAATGGACCCGCCAGGCCTTGAGGCATAGGTCCGGGTTTCAGTGCCTTCATTGATCGTGGTGATTGAGCGGCTGGTGCCGAAATTCTTGGTCCAGGAGCCAGCGCCGCGAATCTGGATCTGGCTCTTGTCGTTCCCTCCCGTCACGGTCAGGTCGGCTGCCGTCAACAGCTGGTTGACGTTGACCGAGTTGTCGATTTCGGTGCCCAGTGTCGAGGAAGTGTTGAGCGTGCTGGTGCGCCCCTGGTCGCGGAAATAGAACTGCGAAAAACTGCCGCGAGCCCCCCACTTCCAGGCCTTGGCGCTGCCCGTGCCGCCACTGGCCTCACGCAGCTGATGGGACGTGCCGGGCGCAGCCTCTGCCGCGTCGAGCGCGGCAAGCCGCTGGCGCACCCGGTCGGCGCCTTCGCCGCTGGGATAGCGCCTCAGGTAGTCCTGATACTGCGCGCGCGCCTGGGCGTTCTGACCCTTGCGTTCGCGGGTCACGCCGAGGAGTTCGATTATGCGGGGCATTGCGGCATTCTCGGGCAAGGCCTGCGCTGTGGTCAGCAGTGCGATCGCCCGGTCAGGATTGCCATCGGCAATGGCTTGTTCGGCGTCGGCGACCAGATGCCCGGCCTCACCCGCTTCAGCCGATGAGCATTTTGCCGGGTCAACTGAAGGATCCGCCACCTGGATCACAATCTGTTGCGGTTGCTTTCCGGCGCTGACCTCGAAGCGCATGTCACGAGTGAAGAACAGCGAGAGGGTTGGTCCAGCAGCGTTGTCACCCTCGTATTCGATCGAGCGCAGTTCCGGAATGGCGGTTGGAGTGCGTAGTGCATCGCGCAAACCACGAACCTGACCCGGATCGAGCGGCTGGACGCGTACATGCAACTCTCGCCCCATTTCGGGAAACGAACTGAGCACCTGGACACGAAGGTTGAGGGTAACGGTCATTGTAGCGCAGGTTCCGGCACTATCCACCTTGACGTCGGATAGCGCCCGGTCGCCAACGGTCTGGCCAAAAGCAGGCGATGGGATGACGCTCGCGGCCCCGACGGCCAAGAGGATCGAGGTGGTTGCTGCTGCTCCCAATTCCAGTTTTTTCTGCATCTGCTGGTTCCCTGTTTGGCGCGCCTAGCGGTCCCACGTTCGGGTGGAATGGCAGGCGCCGCAGTCTTCGCTGGTTACCTTGTGATCGCGCGGCTTGCCCTCGGCGATCCTTCCGTTGTGGCAGGAATCGCACCGGCCGGTCGCATCGCCGTGGCTGATCCGATAATTGAGCCAATTGCTGGTGCTCGTGTGGCAGTTCTCACAAACGCTGGTAGTCAGCGGGTGAGTTGCCGACTTGCCATCTGCACTGGTGCCATTGTGGCAGCTGGAACAGTTGGAACTGATGCCACTGTGGCTAAAGGTTGCAGGAGTCCACGCGGTGGTCCGATGGCAGGCGCTGCAATCTGACGTGGTCGGAATGTGAGTTGGCGTTTTCCCTTGGGCAGTCGACCCGTTGTGACAGGAAGAACAGGTGCCATTCACCTGGGTGTGATCGACTGTCACGCTCGTCCAGTTGCTGACAATATGGCAATAGTCGCAGGCCGTGGTCGAGGCGATGTGACCTGCAGGCTTTCCGGGCGCACCGGTGCCGTTGTGGCAGGAAAAACAAGTACCTGTCGCATCTGCGTGATTGAAAGTGCGGATCGGAGACCAGGCGGCAGTCGAGTGGCAGTCCTCACAGGAATTCGTCGTCGCCAGATGGGTGGCGTTCTTGCCTGTTGCACTGGTGCCGTTGTGGCAGGAAGAGCAGCTTGCCGTCACGTTGGAGTGACTGAAGTTGGCCGGAATCCAGCCGCTGGTCTTATGGCAATCCGAACACTCGGCGGTGGTGGCGATGTGCGTTGCGGGCTTGCCCTCAGCCTTGGTCCCATTGTGGCAGCTCGAGCAGGTGCCGGTGACATCGGCGTGATTGACCGTGCGCACCGGCGACCAGGCGCTGGTGGTGTGGCAATCCTCGCAGATATTGTTGGTCGCGATGTGGGTTGCGGTCTTTCCGGTGGCGCTGGTCCCATTGTGGCAGCTTGAGCAGTTGGAGCTGATCCCGCTGTGGCTGAAGGTCGCGGGGGTCCAGCCGCTGGTCTTGTGGCAGGAGCTGCACTCGGCAGTGGTGGCGATGTGCGTTGCGGGCTTGCCCTGGGCCTTGGTCCCATTGTGGCAGCTCGAGCAGGTGCCGGTGACATCGGCGTGATTGACCGTGCGCACCGGCGACCAGGCGCTGGTGGTGTGGCAATCCTCGCAGACGTTGTTGGTCGCGATGTGGGTTGCGGTCTTTCCAGTGGCGCTGGTGCCATTGTGGCAGCTTGAGCAGTTGGAGCTGATCCCGCTGTGGCTGAAGGTCGCGGGGGTCCAGCCGCTGGTCTTGTGGCAGGAGCTGCACTCGGCGGTGGTGGCGATGTGCGTTGCGGTTTTGCCCTGGGCCTTGGTCCCATTGTGGCAGCTCGAGCAGGTGCCGGTGACATCGGCGTGATTGACCGTGCGCACCGGCGACCAGGCGCTGGTGGTGTGGCAATCCTCGCAGACGTTGTTGGTCGCGATGTGGGTTGCGGTCTTTCCGGTGGCGCTGGTCCCATTGTGGCAGCTTGAGCAGTTGGAGCTGATCCCGCTGTGGCTGAAGGTCGCGGGGGTCCAGCCGCTGGTCTTGTGGCAGGAGCTGCACTCGGCAGTGGTGGCGATGTGCGTTGCGGGCTTGCCCTGGGCCTTGGTCCCATTGTGGCAGCTCGAGCAGGTGCCGGTGACATCGGCGTGATTGACCGTGCGCACCGGCGACCAGGCGCTGGTGGTGTGGCAATCCTCGCAGACGTTGTTGGTCGCGATGTGGGTTGCGGTCTTTCCAGTGGCGCTGGTGCCATTGTGGCAGCTTGAGCAGTTGGAGCTGATCCCGCTGTGGCTGAAGGTCGCGGGGGTCCAGCCGCTGGTCTTGTGGCAGGAGCTGCACTCGGCGGTGGTGGCGATGTGCGTTGCGGTTTTGCCCTGGGCCTTGGTCCCATTGTGGCAGCTCGAGCAGGTGCCGGTGACATCGGCGTGATTGACCGTGCGCACCGGCGACCAGGCGCTGGTGGTGTGGCAATCCTCGCAGACGTTGTTGGTCGCGATGTGGGTTGCGGTCTTTCCAGTGGCGCTGGTGCCGTTGTGGCAGCTTGAGCAGTTGGAGCTGATCCCGCTGTGGCTGAAGGTCGCGGGGGTCCAGCCGCTGGTCTTGTGGCAGGAGCTGCACTCGGCGGTTGTCGGGATGTGCGAGGTTCCCTTGCCGGTCGCCTTGGTTCCGTTGTGGCAGCTCGAGCAGGCGCCGGTGACATCGGCATGATTGACCGTGCGCACCGGCGACCAGGCGCTGGTGGTGTGGCAGTCCTCGCAGACGTTGTTGGTCGCGATGTGGGTTGCGGTCTTTCCGGTGGCGCTGGTCCCGTTGTGGCAGCTTGAGCAGTTGGAGCTGATCCCGCTGTGGCTGAAGGTCGCGGGGGTCCAGCCGCTGGTCTTGTGGCAGGAGCTGCACTCGGCGGTTGTCGGGATGTGCGAGGTTCCCTTGCCGGTCGCCTTGGTTCCGTTGTGGCAGCTCGAGCAGGCGCCGGTGACATCGGCATGATTGACCGTGCGCACCGGCGACCAGGCGCTGGTGGTGTGGCAGTCCTCGCAGACGTTGTTGGTCGCGATGTGGGTTGCGGTCTTTCCGGTGGCGCTGGTCCCGTTGTGGCAGCTTGAGCAGTTGGAGCTGATCCCGCTGTGGCTGAAGGTCGCCGGGGTCCAGCCGCTGGTCTTGTGGCAGGAGCTGCACTCGGCGGTTGTCGGGATGTGCGAGGTTCCCTTGCCGGTCGCCTTGGTTCCGTTGTGGCAGCTCGAGCAGGCGCCGGTGACATCGGCATGATTGACCGTGCGCACCGGCGACCAGGCGCTGGTGGTGTGGCAGTCCTCGCAGATATTGTTGGTCGCGATGTGGCTGCTCGCCTTGCCTTTGGCGCTGGTGCCGTTGTGGCAGGAAGCACAGCTTCCGGTGATGCCCTGGTGGGTGAAGGTGGCTGAGGTCCAGGCCGTTGTCAGGTGGCAGGTCCCACACTCTGCGGCGGTGGCGATGTGCGTCGATCCCTTGCCATCGGCCTTGCGACCATCGTGGCAACTCGAGCAGGTGCCCTGAACTTCGCTGTGATTGACAGCCTTGGCCGGTGACCAGGCATTTGTCGCATGGCAGCTTTCGCAGGAATTGGTCGTGGCGAGATGGCTGCTGCTCTTGCCCGTCGCGTTGGTTCCGTTGTGGCAAGAAGAACAGGAGCCGGAAATATTGGTGTGGCTGAAATTGGCGGGAGTCCAGCCGGAAGTCACATGGCAGGTTCCGCACTCAGTGCTGACCGGAATGTGTCGTGTGCTCTTGCCTGTGGCCTTGTTGCCGTCGTGGCATGACGAACAATTTGCGCTGGTGTCGTTATGGTTGAACGTCGCCGGGGTCCAGGCGCCGATCTTGTGGCAATCCTCACACGCGTTGGAAGTCGGCAAGTGGCTGCTGGATTTGCCCTTGGCATTGGTGCCGTTGTGGCAGCTGGCGCAGTTCCCGCTGATGCCGGCGTGATCGAACCGGGCACCTGCCCAGCCGGCGGTGGAATGGCAGGTTGCACAGTCGGCATTGGTGGGCAGGTGAGTTGATCCCTTGCCGGTCGCCTTGGTGCCATTGTGGCAGCTGGCACAATTGCCGGAAATGCCGGTATGGTCGAAACGGGCCGAGCTCCAGTTTGAAGTCGAATGGCAGGAACTGCATTCCTGGCTTGTGGCGATATGGTCCGATGCCTTGCCGACCGCCTGCACACCGTTGTGGCAGCTCGAGCAGGACTGGGTCGTGCGGGAATGATCGAACCGGGAGAGTTGCCACTGTTTGGTGGTATGGCAGGAATCGCAGTTGGCCTGGGTGCGGATGTGACTGGCGGGCAAGCCTGAGGCACGTACCGAATTATGACAGGATTGGCAGTCCTTGGGCGTTCCCGCAAACTGGCCGTCCTTGTGGCACCCCTCGCAGCGCACATCGACGTGGGCACCGGTCAGCGGAAATCCGGTTCGGAAGTGGTCGAAGGTCTGGGCAGCGCGGGCGAGGGCCGGCGGTGCTGCCAGCGCCGCGACGAGCAGGGCGAACAGCAAGCCGATCGATACGAGGAGGCGCTTGCCCGCCAAAGACACTTCCCGAAGTTGCGATACCTGCCTCCCGGGCGACGCGTTCGCGCGGGAATCCAGGCTTCCGTGTGGACGGAAAACCTAAACTCGAGCGGAAAGAAGAAGGTATAGCGGGGCGAACGAACTGGCGCTGGCAAGAGTCGTTTCGACGAACAAATCCGCCCGATGTAAGGTTAATGTCAGGTTTTCGGGCCGCTGGTTCGCAGCAGTATCTGGCTGAAGCTGGTGGTCACGTGGCAACGCTCGCAGTCATCGCCAAAGCCGCCGCGGTGCGGATCATCGCGGCCGTGGCAACTGGCGCACTGTCGTCCCAATTTCGCGGGGTCGCCCGGGCGCGAGTGGCAAGCAGAGCAGATCAGCCCCCGGTGCTTGCCGGTCAGCGGATAGGAGGTTGCCTGGTCATGATCGAAATTCCATGATTTCCAGTCCAGCGTGTTGTGACAGTTGCGGCAGGTTGCGGGCGTGCCGAGGGTGCCCTTGTGATGCTTGTCGTCGTGACATGCGGCGCATGTTACGCCCTTGGCGGCAAACGATTGGTCAATATGACAGGCGGCACACTGCAGGCCAGCATGTTTGCCCAGCAACGGAAACCTGGTCAGCTCGTGATCGAACCGTTGGCCCTGAACCCAGGAGTCCGAGGTATGGCAACGCTGACAATCGCCCCCCAGCCTGCCAGCGTGAACATCGTCCTTGGTGTGACAAGCGCCACATTGGGTGGAAAGCTTGACCTCGCTTGCCGGGCGGACGTGACAGGCCTGGCACGGCGCCCTGGCGTGTTTCCCGGTCAGCGCGAAGCCGGTCATGGTATCGTGATTGAAATTCACCGATTTCCAAGCGGCTTCGGTGTGGCAGCGCGCGCAATCGGGCCCATTGCCGCCCTTGTGCGCGTCATCGGCGGCATGGCAGGCCACGCAGGCTACGGGAGGTTTGGCCAATTTGGGCGGCTGCTTGTGACAACCGGCACAGGCTGCCGCGCGGTGCGCGCCCTTGAGGGGGAAAGCAGTCATCCGGTCATGGTCGAAGCTCACCTGCTTCCAGCTTCGCGGGCTGTGGCAAGCGGCGCAATCGCCGCCATTAGCGCCCTTGTGAACGTCGTCACGGGCGTGACAGGAATTGCAGGTGCGCGAGGGATGCTTGTTGGCATTGCCCGGACCATGACACGCTGAACAGGCGGTGCCGGCATGCCCACCGGTCAGCGGAAATCCGGTGGTGGAATGATCGAAAGTGACAGCAGACCAGGCCGAGGTGGTATGGCAGCCCGCGCAATTGGCGCCGCGGCTGCCGCGATGGACATCATCCTTGGCATGGCAGGCGCTGCAACTGGTGCCGATCCTTTTCCAGCGCTGTCCGGCATGACACGCCATGCACTTGGCCGTGCGGTGCGCACCGCTCAATGCAAACCCCGTTGAGGTATGATTGAATCCTTGCACCGGTTTCCATCCCGCAGTGGTGTGGCATGAATTGCAGTTGCGGCCCAGCTGCCCGCGATGGGGATCCTTTTTTGCATGGCAGCTTGCGCAATCCCGCGCCAGGCCGCGGTATTGGTGCGTGGCGCCGTGGCAGGCGGTGCAGGTTACCTTCTGGTGCGCTCCGGTCAGCGGGTATTCGCTATAGGTATGGTTGAACGAACTTCGATCGAATCGGATGAGGCCGAAGTTGCGCCCCTTGTGGTCGGAATGGCAGGACTTGCAGGCGCCGCTGCGAGCCTGGGCGAACTTGCCATGAAAATGCGAACTTTGCGCGATGTCAGCCCCGATCCCTTTGTGGCATGCGGTGCAGCGCGAGTTTTGCGCTGTCTTCTGAAACGAGGTGTGGCAGGCGGAGCAATTCGATTCCAGACGCGCGTGGACTCCGGAAAGCGGGCCAGGCGTGACCAGCCGTTCCATCAGGCTCTGCGCCAGGGCGGGGGCTGAGAGCACCAGCACCACCAGCCAGATGAGGCGCAAAGCCCGCCGCATCAATACATGTGGACTGCAACGATGTGCAGCACTGCCGCCGCCACCAGCAGGATGAAGAGCGGCAGATGCAGCAAATGCCACAGTCGCAGTAACCGGTCGTAAAAGGCGAATTCGGCGGCGCGGCGCACTGCTTGAAAATAGTCGCGCAGCAATGCCCGGGCGGCCACGGTCTTGCGGTCAGAGCCGGTCAAGCGGCGGCGCAGGCGGCGTTCGGCGGTACGGGTCTGAAGCGACAGGCCGACCACGGCCCCCGCGCTTGACCAGAACGCGCTGCCCGCCGCGATCGCCCGATCTTCGAATGGTTGGATCCCCGAAATGATTTCTTCGCGCGAAATCCCTCTGGCCTCGAGCAAGATCAGCAGCCCGTCCATATCCTGTTTTAGCGCGCGCAGTTCCAGCTTGCGACCCGAATAACCGCGATGGACACGCCCATAGAAAAACCGGCCGATCAGCCCGCTTGAAGCCACCACAACCATGGCGCCTAAGGCTACCGCACTGTTGAGCGCACCCCAGCTGAACCGCGAATGGTAGAGAATGGCCAACGGTCCCATCAATCCAAGCAGCATGTGGAAGCGGAACCAGAACCCGACGCTTCCCGGCGCGCGGGCGCCAGGTCTGGCGCGCTTGCGCAGCGGATAGCCTAAGAGCACAAGCATCATGATGCCGCCAACGATGCCCAGCATATAGCCAAGTCCGTGTTCGGGATCGAACGGGATACTGCGGCGGTTGAGCCAGCCCCAGGCGATTGCCGCAACCACCAGCACAACTACGCCAAGCGAAACGAATCGCTCAACCGCGCTGGCGGTTAACCTTGCCTGTTGACCCGTCACTTGGATTTCTTGCGCTTTTGACGCCATCGAAAGTTGCAACCCGCAAAACCATGAGGTGAGTTTCAAGTGCCAAATTGTGCTTAGCGTTTGGTTTCCGAACCGGAAAAACTTCCGACTCGGCTCGTCTTGCCAGGCGGGCGATGTGTCGAGGAACAGGGGTTTTGCAAGGTTTCTGTCAGGTTCGGGATGCGTGATGCGAATAGAGCCGTCAAGAGATTGGCCATGGCACCGCCGGGTGGAACGCAAATGAGGATGTGATTGCATGATGGTTCAATATCTGCTGACCGGACTAGCTGGCGCTGCGCTGGCGATCGTGGCGATGCGGATCTGGCACTCCCGCGAAGCAGCGCCGCAAGAGCCTTTAGCCGAGCCTGCTGACGTTGCGGAGCGTCCGGTTCCTGTAGGCGCTGCTTCGAGCCGAAATCTGCTGATCGGGGCGGGGGTCTTGTGCGTTCTGGCCGCTGCGATCATCGTCTTTCGCAGTGACGACAAGGCAGATGGCGTGCCCATTCCTCTCGGCGCTCCGTCCGGCTCCCAGCAATCTCTTGACGATGTCGATACGATGATTGCCCGGCTGGCCGAGCGGCTTGAGAAGAACCCGGCCGACGGTGAAGGGTTTCGCATGCTGGGCTGGTCCTATGTGATGACCGGCAAGCCCGACAAGGCGATCGCACCATATAAGCGCGCGCTGGAGCTGCTGCCGAACAATGCCCTGGTCCATGCCGGCTACGGCGAGGCGCTGGTTGGTGTTGCAGGCGGCAAAGTCACGCCCGAGGCGCGCAGTCAGTTCGATCGAGCGCTCAAGATCGACCCCACGGAACCGCGCGCACGCAATTTCGAGGCGTTATGGCTTTCCCAGAACGGCAACGAGCGTCAGGCGCTCGATCAGTGGATAGCCCTGGTCAATGCAGGGCCGGCGGATGCCCCCTGGCAAGCCGATGTCCGCCGTCAGATTGATATTGTTGCGAAAAAGTTGGGCTTGGATGTGGCAGGAAAGATCAAGACCGCCTCGGCTGGCACCCTCTTCGGGCCAGATCCTTCTGCCGTTCAATCCGCAGAAGCGATGCCCGCCGAAGACCGCCAGGCGATGATCGACGGCATGGTTGAGGGGCTCGCTGAAAAGCTCAAGTCCAATCCCAAGAACCCCGAGGGATGGGCAAGACTGCTGCGTTCGCGCATGGTTCTGGGGCAGACCGAGCAGGCCGGCAAGGATCTCGCTGCGGCTCGCAAGGCGTTGGCGGACAATCCGGTCGGTCTGAAAATGGTCTTGGCCGTCGCGGTAGAAGTTCATGTACCGGGAGCCTGAAGTTTGCCGTTCAACTCCCTGCTACTCGTCTATGCGCTGCCGCTCGCGCTGATCTGGCTGACGTGGAGCTGGATAGCCCGGCGCCGATCCCGCCTCAACAGCGCGGTACTTGAAGACAATCGCCAGGCCGGTCTCAACGAACCGGCCTCGCTGCATCCGGTGATCGATCCGGCGCGATGCCTCGGCTGCGCATCCTGCGCCAGAGCCTGTCCGGAAAAGACCGTGCTGGGGATCATCGATGGCAAAGCGGCATTGATCGAGCCCACAATGTGTGTTGGCCATGGGGCCTGCCAGGCCGCTTGCCCAACCCAAGCGATCTCGCTGGTTTTCGGCACCGAGACACGCGGCGTCGACATTCCAGTGCTGACACCCGAGTTCGAGACCAGTGTGCCCGGGATCTTCATCGCCGGAGAGCTTGGCGGCATGGGCTTGATCAAAAACGCGATCGAGCAGGGTCGGCAGGCATTGGCGGCCGCGGCATCGCGCGCCCGGCGCTCGGGTGGCGGTGCAGACCTGCTCGATGTGGTGATAGTGGGCTGTGGCCCAGCCGGAATCTCGGCGAGCCTCGGTGCGATAGAGCGCCGACTGTCATTCGTTACTCTCGATCAATCGAGTCTGGGCGGTTCCGTTGCGCATTTTCCGCGAGGCAAGGTGGTGATGACGGCTCCCGCGACTCTGCCGCTCGTTGGCGAAGTCCGGTTTGGCGAAATCAGCAAGGAGAACCTGCTCGCTTTCTGGCAGGATCTGCTCATCAAAACTGGCCTGAAACCCCGTTTCGAGGAACAGGTAACTGCGATCCACCGGATGGGAGAGCATTTCGAAGTTGTTTCCGACAAAGGCCGGTATCGCTGCCGAACCGTGTTGCTGGCGATCGGAAGGCGCGGGACGCCGCGCCCGCTGGACGTTCCCGGTGAGGATCTGGGCAAGGTGGTCTATCGCCTGATCGATCCGGACCAGTATTGCGGACGGCGCGTCTTGGTTGTTGGTGGAGGCGACAGCGCGCTTGAGGCGGCGATCCGACTGGCGGAGCAGCCGGGGACCGAAGTGACCCTGTCATACAGGGGGCAGGCCTACGGTCGGGCCCGGGCCAGGAATCGCGACCGGGTAAGCGAATTGGCTGCGGCAGGCCGTCTGCGCGAAGAACTTGCAAGCCAGGTGGTCGCGATTGGGGAGGATCACGTGTCGCTCGAAATTGCGGGCCAACTGCGAACGATTCCGAACGATGATGTTATCATTTGTGCGGGCGGCCTCCTTCCGACGCAATTTTTGCACGACACGGGGATTTCGGTTGAAACTAAGTATGGGACCGTTTGACCTTGGAAGCGATCCCAGACAGTCCGCAATCGCGACGCGGTTCTAAGGATCACCAATGCGGCTCTTGCTGATCGACGCTAACTTCGGCCAGGCGGATTGGCTCGCGGAACGAATGGCGGACACCGGCTTCGTTGCCAGGCTGGCTCAGTCGATCGATCAGGTTCTGGCCCGGGGTTTGGCCGAGGATGTAGCGGCGGTCTTGATTGACAGCGGCTTGTCGTCGGCAGCCCCTGCTCCTGCGGTGCGCCAGTTGCGTCAGGCCGGGATCGATCAGCCTCTGATCGTGCTTTCCGCGCGGGGTGACTGGCGGGACAAGGTGGAGTGCCTTGACGCGGGCGCCGATGATTTCCTTCTCAAACCGATCCGCTCCGAAGAGATCGCTGCCCGGCTGAGGGCTCTGATCCGACGCGGAGCCGGCAAGGCGAGCAATCGGATCCAATTGGGGGCGCTTGATCTCGATCTCCAGGCTCGATGCGCCTGGATGCAGGGCACCTGCCTCAATCTGACGCGCAATGAATTTCGTCTTTTGCGGATATTCATGCTCTACCCCCGGCGTGTACTGAGTCACGGTGACCTGCTCGATCAGCTCAATCCAGGAGGCTCGCGGCCAAGTATGAATGCCGCCGAAGTGCAGGTAGCTCGATTGCGCCGCAAGATTGGTTCCGACCTGATCCGTACAGTGCGCGGTGTCGGCTATCGATTTGATTTGGAATCCGCTGGGCGGGACAAAATATCTAGTGAACGCGAAGTCTGCCGCTCGGGTCGATGCGGATGTTGATTGCTGCCGAGCTAGGACTGAACCGCCCCGGGATTGCCGGAGGCCCTAACTCCTGAGAGGAAGGGTCTACGATGAGCAAGACGACGAACAAGTTTGCGCCTGAGGTTCGTGAGCGGGCAGTCCGCATGGTGCTGGATCACGAGAGCGAGCATCCATCCCGGTGGGCAGCGATCACTTCGATTGCGACCATGATTGGCTGCTCGGGTCATACGCTGCTGGAGTGGGTGAAGAAGGCCGAGGTGAACAGCGGCAAGCGTGCCGGCGTTCCCACCGAGTTGGCAGACCGGCTCAAGGCGCTGGAACGCGAGAACCGCGAGCTGCGGCAGGCCAACGAGATCCTGCGCAAGGCGTCCGCATATTTTGCCCAGGCGGAGCTCGACCGCCCGTTCAAGCGATGACCAGCTTCATTGATGAGCATCGGGATGAGTATGGGGTCGAGCCGATCTGCCGGGTTCTGCCGATCGCCCCATCCACCTACCATGAGCGTGTAGCACAGCGTCGCGATCCCTCGCGGCTTTCCCCACGCGCCCAACGTGACGAGGCCATGAAGCCTGAGGTTCGGCGTGTGTTCGATGCCAACTTCAAGGTCTACGGCGTACGCAAAGTGTGGCGGCAGATGCAGCGCGAGGGCTTCGATATTGCCCGATGCACGGTGGAACGGCTGATGCGCGATTTGGGCTTGCAGGGCGTGATCCGGGGCAAGCCGGTGAAGACGACGATCAGCGACAAGGCCGCACCGTGTCCGCTCGATCAGGTCAACCGACAGTTCCATGCCCCGGCGCCGAACATGCTGTGGGTGTCGGACTTCACCTACGTCGCGACCTGGGCAGGGTTCGTGTACGTAGCCTTCGTGATCGATGTCTACGCCCGCTACATCGTGGGCTGGCGGGTGAGCAGGACGGCGCATGCCAGCTTCGTGCTGGATGCCCTGGAGCAGGCGATCCATGATCGGCGACCTGTCCATCGTGGCGGCCTGATCCACCACAGCGACCGCGGCAGCCAGTATGTCTCGATCAAGTATACCGAGCGCCTAGCCGAAGCCGGGATCGAGCCATCGGTAGGCAGTGTCGGCGACAGCTATGACAACGCCTTGGCCGAGACGATCAACGGTCTTTACAAGGCCGAGGTCATCCACCGGCGGGGGCCGTGGCGATCACTTGA
Organism: Novosphingobium sp.; assembly: GCA_024236215.1. Classification (GTDB taxonomy): domain Bacteria; phylum Pseudomonadota; class Alphaproteobacteria; order Sphingomonadales; family Sphingomonadaceae; genus Novosphingobium. Next base: position 500,344 of record JACKKX010000001.1, on the reverse strand, counting down.
AGCAGTGGAATACGCCACTCTCGAATGGGTCGACTGGTTCAACAACCGCCGATTGCTCGCGCCCATCGGCAATATCCCGCCGGCCGAAGCAGAGGAACGCTATTACGCCATGCTGGACGACACCCTAATGGCCGCATAATTTAAACCGAATGGCCTCCGGCAATCCCGGGGCGGTTCACAATGACACGGTCGGATCATTCGAGAATCAAGATGGGTGCGAATGTGCTTCCGGGCAAATTTGGGGCCACCGTCGAGAGGTTCGCAAGGGAGTGGGCTCCCCTCCAATTGGCCACTGGGCCAATCCAAAAAGTCCTTGTTTTTGAAATACTTAAAACTGTTTGGTGCGGTCGAGAAGACTCGAACTTCCACGGGCTTTCGCCCACAACGACCTCAACGTTGCGCGTCTACCAGTTCCGCCACGACCGCTAAATCAACGGGGTGGCAGCGCCGCCCCGGGGGGGTAGGAGCGCGCCCTTAGCAAAGGGGTTGCGGTGCTGCAAGCGCCAAGGGCGGTTAGACTGTCCGGCCCCGCCTGTCCCGGTTGTGGACGGCGGCGAAAGCGCGATTGCGGCAAAGGTAAAGATCGCGTTCACCATGGCCCATGGCGATCCTTGCTGCCTTGATCCTGGCCGCGGCCGCACCGCAAGCGACCCAAGCCTCGGCTACGGCTCCGCAGCCACGCGGCGTGCATGCCACGGCGCTCGCGACGGTCGAGATTGTCCGCGCGGAGACATCCAGCCCGGTTACCGAAAAGGGCGCAACCATGCGCCAGGTGCGTCCCCAGCGCGATGGTCAGGTGCTGATCGAGTTCAACTAGGAGCTCTGTCCCAGCTCCCGGCTTTAGCTCCCGGCTTTCCAGCCGAATTCCGCCCTGACCCCCGATTTGGGGACCGGCGAAAGCGCTTCGTTGATTTCAACGCTTTCGCCGGGCGCAAGCACGCGCTTGGGGCTGCGCACCTCGGCGGTGAACACCACCCGGCCGCGCGCATCGCGCAGGGCGATCAGGATCGCGGGGACCGAGCGTTGTTCCTGCGAGATATTGGTGACCGTTCCGCTGGCGCTGAAGAACCAGGTGTGATCGCTCTGCTCGCGCCGATCCTGACGCTTGGCGGGAAAATCGAGTTTCAGCCCGGGCTGGGCTTCGGCAAACAGCGGGCGGGAAAAGGGCACCCAATCAGGCAGACCGTACCAGGCGGTGGCCCCGACCGCACCCAGTGCCACCGCGGCAAACAGCAGCGCGGCGAAGGTCCACATCCGGGCCGGATTGCGGCGCGGACGGAACATCGGTTCGTGTGCGAAGCGCGACCCGACCTCATCCTCCTCTTCGCTCCAGTCTGCCGGTGCCGAAGCGGCAGGCGCGTCTTCCTCACCGCGGAAGCTGAGCGGCGGCGGAGGAGCACCCTCATCCGCTTCGGCCCCGCTGTCGTCCCAAGCCGGGGGAGGAGAGGGCTCGGCAGGAGGGCGGTCTTCCGCAGTGTCCTGCGACGCGGCAGGAGCGTCGTCCCAACCAGTCGTTTCCGGAGAAGCCGGATCCGGCGCGGGCGAGGGGGCCGGAGCCGGGGGAGGCGCTGGCGGCGGAGCGGGGACCTCAATCTGCGGGCCTTCCTGAAACCACGAATGCCGGCACTTGGCGCAGCGCACCGTGCGCCCTTCGATCCCGATCGCGCTGTCGGGCACGACATAACGGGTGGCACAGGCGGGGCAGGCAATAATCATGACCGATGCGTTAAACATGTTGCGGCGCATCGCGGCAAGCCCCAGGGGGAAAAGCAGTGCGGCTATGCCCTTTTTTCCACCGGGTTTGGCCGCTATAGCCCTGCCGTGCCCGCTTCACCCGACTGGACCGCCTTCATCCGATGACCAGTGCCAACGATGGGGAGATCGTCCAGTTCGACAACGTGGGGCTGCGCTATGGCACCGATCGCGAGGTGCTGAGCGACGTTTCCTTTACCCTCTATCCCGGCAGTTTCTACTTTCTGACCGGGGCGAGCGGAGCTGGCAAAACCTCGCTGCTCAAGCTGCTCTACCTTGCCCAGCGTCCTTCGCGCGGGGCGATCCGGATGTTCGGCAGCGATGTCATCACCATGCCGCGCGCGCGTTTGCCGTTGCTGCGCAGGCGGCTGGGGGTGGTGTTTCAGGATTTCCGGCTGGTCCCGCATCTTTCGGCCTTCGACAATGTGGCGCTGCCGCTGCGCGTCGCCGGGGCGGCCGAGCGCGATCTGGCCAAACCGGTGGCCGACATGCTCGAATGGGTCGGGCTGACCGAGCGGATGCATGCCCAGCCGGCGCAGCTTTCGGGCGGTGAGCAGCAGCGCGTGGCGATTGCCCGTGCGGTGATAGCCCGCCCCGAAATGCTGGTGGCCGACGAGCCGACCGGCAACGTCGATCCCGACATGGCGATCAAGCTGCTGCGCCTGTTCGAGGCGCTCAATCGCCTCGGTACCACCGTCGTCGTCGCCACGCACGATGTCCACTTGCTCAAGAAAGTGCCGGATTCGCTCATCATGCGGCTCGACAAGGGGCGCCTTTCCGACCCCACCGGAGCGCTGCGCTATCCGCCGCGCCGTCCATTCATGCGAGGCGGATGATGGCCTTTGGCGAGTCTCTTTCGCTGGCCGATCGCTGGCGCCGGCTGACCTCGCGCGGCGATGCCGAGCTGGTCCCGCAAGCGCGCCTCTCGGGGCCGATGCCCTGGGTGATCGCGATCATGGTTGCCCTGACCGTGATCGCGGCGGCGGCCGGGCTGTCGCTTGCCAACACCGCCAGCGCCGCTTCGGACGAACTGGCCGGAGGCGTGACCGTGCAGGTGATCGAGGCCAATCCCGCCGAACGCGATCGCCAGGCGGTAGCAGCGGCGGAAACCCTGCGGCGGACACCCGGGGTGATCGAGGCGCACGTGGTTTCGCAGGATGAGGTCGAGCGGCTGGTCGAACCCTGGCTGGGCGCGGGAGCGGGCAGCGGGGACGACGGTATTCCCATCCCCGCGCTGGTCGATGCCCGGATGCGCGACCGGGTCGATGGCGAGACCCTGGGCGGATTGCGGCGGATCCTGCGCGATGTGGCACCGGCGGCACGGGTCGACGCCCAGTCGAGCTGGCTTGAGCCGGTGTTCTCGGCGATCCAGTCGCTGCAATGGCTGGCTGCGGCGCTGGTTGCGCTGCTTGCTTTGGCAATGTCGTCAGCAGTGCTGCTGGCGGTCCGCAACGCGCTCGGCGCCAATCGCGACACGATCGAGATCGTCCACTTGCTGGGCGGGACCGATACCCAGATCGCGCGGATTTTCCAGCGTTCGATCGGTTATGACGCCTCCGGTGGCGGGGCGGTCGGGCTGGCGCTGGGGCTGGTGGTGGTGCTGTTTTTGGGGCGGCGCTTCACCGGGCTTGGCGCAGGTCTGGTCGATGCCGGGGCGCTCGGCTGGATCGACTGGCTACTGCTTGCCATGATCCCGCTGGCCGGGGTGGCGCTGGCAATGCTGACCGCGCGGCTGACGGTGATCCGCACCCTGGGGCGGATGCTCTGACGATGCTGCGACGCCTGATCTCGATCGCGCTGCTGGCCTGGATGGGGGGCTTCCTGGTGTTCGCCTTCGATCTGCCCCAGCCCGCGCATGAGCAGCAGACCGATGCGGTGGTGGTGTTGACCGGAGGTGCCGGACGGGTCGATCGCGGGATCAAGGTCCTGCGCGAGGGCTGGGCCAAGCGTCTGCTGGTTTCGGGTGTCGGCCGCGAGGTCAAGCCGCACGAATTCGCTGCGCAGTACAAGGTCAGCTCGGCGCTGATGGCGTGCTGCGTCACGCTGGGTTTCGAAGCGGTCGACACGCGTTCCAACGCCAAGGAGACAGCGGGCTGGATAGAAGCCCAGGAGGTCAAGTCCGTTCGCCTGGTCACAAGCGATTGGCACATGCGACGCGCGGCGATGGAGCTGCGCCGCACCGCACCGCCAGGCGTGGCAATCACCGAAGATGCGGTGCCGACCCACCCGACACTCAAGGTGATGTTCAAGGAATATCACAAGCTGATCGCTCGGTCTTTGGCCGGCGCCCTGGGAGAATGACGTGACCGGCATCGCGAACCTCTTGCGCAGCCTGGCCTTCTACCTGTGCTTCTATCTTGGCTCGATCCCGGTGGTGGTGCTGGCCGCGGCGATGTCGGTTGCACCGCGCCCGATGTTCCGCCGCGCGGTCGATCGCTGGGCGCGCTGGCACCGTTTCTGCGCGGAAGCGATCCTGGGGATCGAGGTTCGCGTGGAAGGCAAAATGCCCCACGGGCCGGTATTGATCGCGATGAAGCACGAAAGTTTCTTCGAGGCGATCGATCTGCCGCGATTGCTGGATTATCCAGCCGTGTTCGCGAAGGCCGAGCTGATGCGGATTCCCTTCTGGGGCTATGCCGCGCGGCGTTATGGCCTGGTTGAAGTGGAACGCGATCAGGGCGCCAAGGCGCTGCGCAAGATGATCGCGGCCGCGCGCGAGCGCAGCGCCGAGGGACGGCCGCTGGCGATCTTTCCCGAAGGTACGCGTGTCCCCCACGGTCAGATGCCTGCACTCAAATCGGGCTTTGCCGGGCTTTACAAGTTGCTCGACATGCCAGTGGTGGCGGTCGCGGTGGCGTCGGGTCCGCTTTACCATCGCTGGATCAAGCGCCCTGGGGCCATCGTCTATCGCTTCTCCGAACCGATCATGCCCGGGCTTCCGCGCGATCAGGCCGAAGAGCGCGTACGCCAGGCCATGAATGCCCTGAACCAGCCATGAGCGACAGCCCCGAACGCCGTTCGCCGCTTGAGGTGCTGGGGCCGGGGCTGGTCACCGGGGCGGCCGACGACGATCCTTCGGGGATCGGCACCTACAGCCAGGTCGGGGCGCAATTCGGCTATGGCCTGGCCTGGACGATGTTCTTCGGCTTTCCGCTGCTTGCCTCGATCCAGGCGATCTGCGCGCGGATCGGGGCGACCACCGGGCGCGGCATCGCGCAGAACCTGCGGCGCAACTATCCGCCGTGGCTGCTGAGGGTGGTGGTGGTGATGCTGCTGATCGCCAACGTGATCAATCTCGGGGCCGATCTGGGGGCGATGGGCGCGGTGCTGGCGCTGGTGGTGCCGGGGCCGGTGCTGCTTTACACCGCGCTGTTCGCGCTGCTCAGCGTGACGCTGGAAGTGCTGCTGAGTTACGCGCAGTATGAGCGGATACTCAAGTGGACCACGCTTTCGCTGTTTGCCTATGTCGGCGTGGTGTTCGTGGCCGACGTGCCGTGGCGCACGGCAATTTTCGACATTGTGGTGCCGCACATTGCCTTTGACCGCGACAATGCGATGGCGCTGGTGGCGATCTTCGGCACCACGATCAGCCCCTACCTGTTCTTCTGGCAGGCCGGGCAGGAGGTGGAGGAACAGCATCGCCGCCACACCAAGCCGCTCCACGTCACCCCGCGCCGCCACGCCAGAGCGGAGCTGGCGCGGATCCGCACCGATACCCTGGTGGGGATGGGGTTTTCGCACCTCACCGCGCTGTTCATCATCGTCGCCACGGCGGCAACGCTGAACGCCCACGGGATCACCGACATTGCCAGCGCTGCGCAGGCCGCCGAGGCGCTGCGCCCGATCGCGGGCGATTTTGCCTTTGCCCTGTTCGCGCTGGGGATCATCGGCACGGGCCTCCTCGCCGTCCCGATCCTGGCGGGCAGCGCGGCCTATGCGGTGAGCGAGACCTTCGGCTGGACCGAGGGCCTCGATCGCAAGCCGCGCGAGGCCAAGGCATTCTATGGTGCGATTGCCTTTGCGACCGCCGGGGGCGTGGCGCTCAACTTTACCGGGATCGATCCGATGCGGGCGCTCTACTGGGCGGCGGTGGTCAATGGGCTGCTCGCCCCGCCGCTGATGGTGGTGACCATGCTGATTGCAAAGAACCGGCGGATCATGGGCAATCTGGCGGTTTCCGGCTGGCTGGAATTCGGCGGCTGGATCTCAACCGCGGTGATGTGGATCGTGGCAGGGGTATTCCTGCTAAGCTGACCCGCCATGATCGCTGCGCCCGAAATCGGGCCGCGCATCGTCCTGCCCTTCCTCGATGATCGAGCGGCGGATATCGCGGGTGCGGGTGAATTGCTCGAACAGCGCCTGCCCATCGCCGACGCGGATCGCGCGTTGCAACGCGGTGAGATCCTCGCTGAAGCGCTGGAGCATTTCGAGCACCGCATCCTTGTTGGAAAGGAACACGTCGCGCCACATGGTGGGGTCGGAAGCGGCGATGCGGGTGAAGTCACGAAAACCGCCGGCCGAATACTTGATCACCTCGCTCTGGGTTACCCCTTCCAGATCGTCGGCAGTGCCGACGATGGTATAGGCGATCAGGTGTGGCAGATGGCTGGTGACCGCGAGCACCAGATCGTGGTGCGCGGCGTCCATCGTCTCGACCTTGGCTCCAAGCCCTTCCCAGAATGCGCACAGTGCCGCGACCCGGACGGGATCGGCATCGGCGGGCGGGGTGACGATGCACCAGCGGTTGCGAAACAGGCTGGCAAAGCCCGCATCGGGGCCGCTGCGTTCGGTTCCCGCCACCGGATGCGCTGGGATCACGGCAATGCCGGGCAGAGCCTCGGCCAGCACGCGGGCAACGGTCTGCTTGGATGAACCGACATCGCTGACGGTGACGCCCTCGGCCAATCCCGGCAGGATCGCGCGGGCCGCCTCGCCCATCGCGCCCACCGGTACGCACAGGATCACCAGATCGGCGCCCTCAACCGCCTCGGCGGCGGTTTCGCATACCCGCTCGACCAGACCACGCTCGGCGGCTCGCTGGCGGGTGGCGGGATCGGCGTCCCAGCCGCTGGTGGCCATGCCGGGCAGCATCTCGCGCACCGCCAGCCCGGTCGATCCTCCCAGCAGGCCAAGCCCGACGATCGCGACGCGGGAAAAGCTCACTTCGCCGCCTCCGCCAGATCGCGCAGCACTGCGGCGACCCGGTCCATTTCCTCGGCGGTGCCGATGGTGATGCGCAGCGCATCGGGCAGACCGTGGTTCGGCATCCAGCGGACGATAAAGCCGGCCTCGGCAAGGCCTTCATAGGCCTGGCCGGCCTTGAGCCGCCCCTCGAACAGCACCAGCACGAAATTGGCCTCGCTTGGCAGAGGGCGCAGCCCGTGGTTGCCCAATGCTTCGATAGAAGCTGCAAACCGCGCGCGCACCGCGCGGTTGTGCTCGCGCGAGCGGACCACGAAGTCCTGATCGCCCAGCGCGGCCAATGCGGCGGCCTGGGCGGTGTTGGTGACGTTGAACGGCCCGCGGATGCGGTTGAGCGTCTCGATCAGCCCCGGCGCCCCGGTGGCCCAGCCCACCCGCTCTCCCGCAAGGCCATAGATTTTGGAAAAGGTCCGCGTCACCAGCACGTTGGCATGCTCAGCGGCCAGTTCGAGCGCGCGGTCATCGTCCTCGGGGGCAACATATTCGGCATAGGCCTGGTCGATCACCAGCACCACATCGGCGGGCAGTGCGGCGTGAAGCCGGGCCACCTCGCCGCGCGGCAGATAGCTGCCGGTGGGATTGTTGGGATTGGCCAGGAAGACCACGCGGGTGCGCGGGCTGACCAGCGCGAGCAGGGCATCGACATCGCAGCCATAATCGGCATCGGGGGCGATCACCGGCTCAGCCCCGCAGCGCCGCGCGGCGATTTCGTAAACCGCAAAGCTGTGGCGCGAAAACAGCACCTCGTCGCCCGGCCCGGCATAGCCCTGGACGATCAGGTTGAGCAGCTCGTCAGAGCCCGTGCCCATCACGACCCGGTCAGGAGAAATGCCGCCGAGCGCGCCGATCGCTGCGCGCAGGGCATTGCTGCCGGGATCGGGATAGCGCGAAGGGGCCTGGGCATCGGCGCGCGCGGCCAGCGCGGCGGGGCTGGAACCCAACGGGTTCTCGTTGGCCGAAAGCTTGACTAGCGGCTTGCCATCCGCCCCGACGCTCTTGCCGGGAACATAGGCGTGGATCGCTTCGATCCAGGGTTTGGGCAGGGGAACTCGGGCCATGATGGCCGCGCCTTTAGCAGTGTTGCAGCCGATTGACAGCCCGCTTCTCCTCGCCCAAGCGGGCGGTGTGACCGCCGCCGAACTCTGCCTCACCAACCAGACGTTGGTGCTGCCCGCGCCGCTGCTGCTCGATGGCGGGCAAAGCCTGGCCTCGGTTGAGGTTGCCTATGAAACGGTTGGCACGCTCAACCCCGAAAAATCGAACGCGATCCTGCTGTTCCATGCCCTGACGATGGACCAGCACGTGGTCAGCGCCCACCCCAAGACCGGCAAGCCCGGCTGGTGGTCGAAATCGGTTGGCCCGGGCAAGGTGATCGATACCAGCCGGTTCTTTGTGATCTGCGCCAACGTGCTGGGCGGCTGTATGGGCACCACCGGGCCCGCCAGTCTGGCGGCGGACGGCACTCGCTATGCGATGCGCTTTCCGGTCATCACCATCCGCGACATGGTCCGCGCGCAAGTGGCGCTACTCGACGCGCTGGGGATCGAACAGGTTCATGCGGTGGTCGGCGGCTCGATGGGCGGGATGCAGGCGCTCTCCTTCGCGGCCAACTGGCCCGAGCGGACCCGCGCCGTGCTGGTGATCGCCTCCACCGCGCGCCATTCGGCCCAGAACATCGCCTTTCACGAAGTCGGGCGCCAGGCGATCATGGCCGATCCCAAGTGGAAGGGCGGCGATTACTATGGCGCGGGCAAGGGGCCGGAAGCGGGCCTTGCGGTGGCGCGGATGGCCGCGCACATCACCTATCTGTCCGAGGCGGGCCTCACCGACAAGTTCGGGCGCAACCTGCAAGACCGTGCCGCCAAGACCTTTGGCTTCGACGCCGATTTTCAGGTGGAAAGCTATCTGCGCCATCAGGGGCTGAGCTTCACCGATCGCTTCGATGCCAACAGCTACCTCTATATCACCCGGGCGATGGACTATTTCGACCTGGCCGAGGAACACGGCGGACGGCTGGCCGAAGCCTTCGCGGGTGCGAAGGCGCGCGTCTGCCTGGTCAGCTTCGATACCGATTGGCTCTATCCCACCGCCGAAAGCCGGGTGATCGCCCACGCGCTCAACGCCGCCGGGGCGCCGGTCAGTTTCGTCGAGCTTTCCGCGCCCTACGGGCATGACAGTTTCCTGCTCGACGTTCCTGCGCTCGACCGTGTGATCGCGGGGTTCCTGAACCAATGAGTGCGCTGCGTCCCGATCTTGCGGTGATCGCCGCAAATGTTGCCCCGGGCAGCCGGGTGCTCGACGTTGGCTGCGGCGACGGAGCGCTGATGGCGGTCTTGCGCGATGATCGGCAAGTCGATGCGCGCGGGATGGAGCTTGATCCTGCCAATGTCGCCGAATGCGTCGCCCGGGGGCTTTCGGTGATGCAGGGCGATGCGGATGTCGATCTCGTCGACTATCCCGATGCCGCGTTCGATTATGCCATCCTCTCGCAGACACTCCAGACTACCAAGCGGCCCGACGCGGTGCTCGACGAGCTGCTGCGGGTCGGGCGCAAGGCGTTCGTGAGCTTTCCCAATTTCGCCCACTGGAAGGTCCGCGCCAGCCTGATGTGGCACGGGCGCATGCCGGTCACCCGGCTGCTGCCGGTGGCCTGGTACGAAACCCCCAACATTCACCACGCCACCGTACGCGACTTTCTCGAGCTGGTCGCTGCCCGGGGGTTGCGCGTGGAGGGGGCCTGGTTCCTTTCGGGCGACCGGCGGATCGGCGATGCCGCCGCCAACTGGCGCGCCGAACACGCGGTGTTCCTGCTCTCACGCTGAGGCGTCGTTTGCCAGCAGGACGCTGTCATCGCGGGCCAGCACCCACAGGCTGAGGCCAGCCGCCTTGGCCCGCTCGACCGCGAGCGAGGTGGGGAGTGAGACGGTGACCAGCGTGGTCGCGCCGCAGCGCACTGCCTTTTCGACGATTTCGTAGCTGCACCGTGCGGTTGAAAGCACAAAGCCGGGCGACAGCGGTTTCCCGGCCCGCGCCATCGCCCCGGTCAGCTTGTCGAGCGCGTTGTGGCGGCCGACGTCCTCGCGCAGACAGCCTATCGCTCCGCCGGGATCGGCCCAGGCGGCGGCATGGGCGGCTCCCGTGGCCAGGCCCAGCGTCTGGAGCGGCGCCAGCGCGGACAGCGCGGCAAACACCGCTGCCGGTTCGATCCGGGCGTGGGCCGCAACCTGGGGCAGGGGGCGGGCCACCTCCTTGAGGTTGTCGATCCCGCACAGCCCGCAGCTCGATTCGGCAACTCGGGTGCGGACCCGTTCGGTCAGCCTCTCGACCCCGAGGCCGGAAAGGCGCGCGCGAACGATCCAGCCTTCGGGCACTTCGCTATTTGCAATTTCGTTGATTTCGGCGGCATGGGCCGCCAGCCCTTCGGCAAGGGCAAAACCGGTGGCGAAATCTTCCAGATCGCGGGGCGATGCCATCATCACCGCATAGGACAGGCCGTTGAATTCCAGTGCCACCGGAGCCTCGGGCACCCAGACGCGCCCAATCGCGCGCCGGGTGCCGTCAAGGCGGAATTCCTGCGTCTGCTGGCTCACATCCGCTTGAGTGCGCAGAGCTTGTTGCCGTCGGGATCGCGCAGATAGGCGAGGTAAAGCGTCATCGTCGCGCTATCGCGCACGCCCGGCGGATCCTCGATCGCAGTGCCGCCCGCCGCAACGCCCGCCGCATGCCAGGCATCGGCCTGTTCGGTGGTTTCCATCGCGATGCCGATCGTCATGCCGTTTCCTGGCGTCGCCGGCTGCCCGTCAATCGGCTTGGTGACCAGGAACAGCCCGCCATTGTACATGTAGATCAGCCGGCCCTTGTCGTCCTGGATCGCGGGATTGCCACCGATCGCGGCGAAGGTCGCGTCGTAGAATTTCTTCGAGCGTTCGATGTCGTTGCTGCCGACCATCATGTGTGAATACATCGCGCTGCCTCTCCTTTGGGTTGCGATTCGCTACGGGTAGACGGTTGGCAGGGGCGGTCAAGGCCGACGCGACAGGTGCGGTTCAGATTCGCCGCTCTACGGTCGCCCCCATGAACCTGCGTCTTGCTTCCCTGGCGGCACTCGTCGCCGCCTCTGCCCTTCCTGCCCACGCCGAAGCGCCGGTAGCCGATCTCGATACCGCGGTGCGGTGCGGCGCCCTGTTCGGGATCATCCATTCCGAGCAGAAACGCGGGGTCGCCTCGGCGCTCGAATATCCGCCGCTGGAGGTGCGCGGTAAGGAATTCTTCGTGCGCACCGCGGCACGGCTGATGGACGAGCGCCACCTGACCCGCGAGGAGGTTGGCGCCCGATTCAAGGCCGAGACCGAAAAACTCCAGGCGGAGGTGGTCGCCGCTCCCGATCCTGCTGCCGCGGTGACGGCGAGCGCTGCGCCCTGTTTCGCACTGCTCGATGCTACGATTCCGCAATGACTTGCGGGTGAGCGAAGTGTGAAAAGAATGGCCTGTGGGGGTGGCTAAGCAGGTGCCGCCAACCTAACAGGATTCTATGCTCAAGCCTCGCCGCCACGCGATTGTCGATATCGGATCGAACTCGATCCGCCTGGTCGTTTTTGGCGGCACGCCTGATGCTCCGCAGGTCCTCTACGATGACAAGGTCGCCGCCGGGCTGGGACGCGGCGTGGTGGCGCGCGGCAAGCTCGACCGGCCAAGCCAGGCGCTGGCGCTTGCCACGCTGGAGCGCTTTGCCGCGCTGTTGCGGCTGATCGAACCGCGCAGCCTGCGCGTGGTGGCCACCGCCGCCGTGCGCGATGCGGCCAACGGCGCGGCCTTCCTCGAAAAGGTCAGGGCGCTGGGCCTTCCGGCCGAACTTCTTTCGGGCGAGGATGAGGCGCGGGCCTCGGCCTGGGGGGTGATTGCCAGCCATCCCGGTGCGCGCGGGCTGGTCGCCGATCTGGGCGGTGGCAGCCTGGAACTTGCGCGGATCGACGGCGGAAAAGTGCACGAATGCGCCTCGTTCCCGCTTGGGGTGATGCGGGTGGAGGCAATCCGTGCCCTGGGGCGCGGGCAGCTGCGCCAGACGCTCGATGCGGCGATCGCGCCGCTCGCCTGGGCCAGGATGGCGCGGGGCGAAACCCTGTTCCTGGTCGGCGGAGCCTGGCGCGCGCTTGATCGGTTCCGGGTGCGCCAGTTTGGCGGCGAACGCGGCGAGCCGTTCGATGCTGGGCTGACCCGCGATCTCAAGGCACGCACGCGCGAACTTGGCACCCGGCGGCTGGCGGCGATGCCCGGGATCAATCCGCAGCGCGCCCACCAGTTGCCCCACGCCGCCGCCCTGCTGCGCGCGCTGGTCGCCGAAACCGGGGTGGCGGACGTGGCGGTATCCGGGGCGGGGCTGCGCGAGGGGCTGCTGTTTTCCGCGCAAAAATAGTTTTCCACCTGAAATCGCAGGTACCCTGCCTCCCGCCGGGTTGATGCGCGAATCGCGCTTGGGCATGGGGGTTGACCATGTGGCAATTGTACCAGTTCCCGCTCTGCCCGTTCAGCCGCAAGGTTCGCCTGCTGCTGAGCGAAAAGGGCATCGCCTATGAACTGTGGCGTGAAAACCCGTGGGAAGGGCGCGACGAGTTTCTTGCGCTCAATCCCGCCGGGCGCACCCCCGTGCTGCACGATCCGGCCAAGGGTCTGACGCTGGTCGATAGCCGGGCGATCTGCGAATACTTCGAGGAAACGGTCGACAAGAACCCGATGATCAACGGCACTTCGGCCGGCCGGGCGGAAATCCGCCGGCTGGTCGCGCTGTTCGATGAGAACTTCTGGGGCGACGTGACCGCGCCGTTGCTGCACGAGCGGATGAAGAAACGGCTGGTCTATCGTCAGTCGCCGGATTCGCGCGTGCTGCGCGAGGCGATGAAGCTGGCGCACGAGCACCTCTATTACATCGACCACCTGATCGATCATCGCCCCTGGCTGGCTGGCGCGACGATGAGCCTGGCCGATCTGGCGGCGGCCGCGCAGATTTCGGTTGCCGACTATCTTGGCGGGCTCGACTGGGCCGGGCACGAGCAGGCCGCATCGTGGTATGCGGTGTTCAAAAGCCGCCCCAGTTTCCGCCCGCTGCTGGCCGAACGGATGGAAGTGATCCAGCCGCCGAGCCATTACGCCGACGTCAACGCATAGCACTGCTTGCCGCTCTGCCCGGTGCGCGGCATAGTCTCTGCGATGGGGGCAGCGCATTCCGAAACGACGGTCCAGGCGATCCGCGAGGCCTTTGGCTGCGGCGAGGCATTGGGTGCAACCATCGCCGGCCTGACCCGCGAGGCGCCGCACCTACGCGGCGCCATGCTGTGGAACGGAGACCAGGAGGATGCCTCGGCGCTGCTGTGCCAGGGGCGCGCGCAGGAGCTTGCCTTTGGCCGCGAGGGCGCGGTGCTGGTGCTCCACGCGCTGCGCGCAGGGGAACTGTTTGGCGGCATCATGGGAGGCGCGGGGGAGGGGGTGAGCCGGATCGAGGCTCTCGACGAGGGCTCTTCGGCTCGCTTTACAACCGCGGCCGTGCTGCGGCTGATGGAAAGCTATCCGCTGGTCGCGCTCGCGGTGGCGCGGCAGATGTCCGCCCGGATCGAGGCGATGCGTCGCCGCATGGTCGAAACCGCGCTGCTTTCGGCGACCGGGCGGATCTGTTCGGAGCTGCTGCGGCTGGCGCGCGCTTCGTCCGATCTGGCGATCAGGCCCTTGCCTGTGTTCTCAGAGCTGGCAATTGCCGTGCAATCGACCCGGGAAACCGTTTCGCGCACTATCTCGCAGCTCGAGAAACGCGGGGTGCTGCAGCGTATCGAAGGCGGGCTGGCGGTGGTTGCGCCGCACCGGCTTGAGGAAATGATCTACTGAGCCTTGTGGGTAAGCGCATGGACCGCGCCGCCCAGTTCCGCTTCGCCAAGGTGATAGAGGCGGCAGTCCAAAATTGCCGGGCCGCGCGCGCGCATGGTCACCGCAAGGGCATCGCTTGCCAGCGCCGCGCCTTGCGGGGCCATCAGCGCCAGCCGCCGCGCCAGGCCGGGCCCCGGGCCATAGGGGACCAGCGAACCGCTCGCCCGATCACGCACCAGCGCCGCGATCGACAGGTCGAGCCCCAGCGAGGCCGCAGGGGCATTGGCGAGGAGCCGCCCGGTCAAGGTGAGGCCTTCGTTCAGGTCCTCGATGACGACCTGCCACTCACCCGGAGCGGCACGTACCGAAGCTGCGGGGATCCCGGCCAGCGCGGCGGCGATCGGTGCCTCAAGCTCGGCGATCGATTGCGAGGCGGGACTTTCGGCCCGCGCCAGCGAATCGAGCCGGATCGCAAGGTGCAAGGCCAGCTTGCGCTGCGGATCGGGGCGCTCGGGCGGAAACAGGGCCGCCACTTCGGCGTCGCGCGGCGCCTGCAGGTGCAACTGGCGACCGTTGGCAGTCCGCCACAACGCCGCCTGGCGCGCGGTATTGGCTCCGCCGCCGCACTCGTCCGTTACGATCAATTGCAGCGCTTCACCGCCGAGCGTCGCGGCATTGAGCAAGGCGCCGCCAATCGCCAGTTCCCCGGCGTGGCTGGTCGAAAGCGGATCATGCACCGAAGCCGGTCCGCACGCCGCCACCCGCAGCGAGGCCACCTGGCCCAGCAGCGCGTGATAGCGGGCGCGCCAGCCATCACCGGCAGGGGTGACCGACTGCGCCGCGAACAGCTCTGGCGCGCAGGGAAGCACGGCATGGACCGCGCAGCCCGCCTCGAGCAATGCCTCGGCAATGACAATATCGGCCCCGGCGGCGAGCGCGCCCCAGGCAAAGCCGATCCGCTCGCGCGCCAGCAACCCGGCCAGATCAGCCGCCAGCGCTGTCTGCGCCTTGCCTTGGGCGGCAAGACCCATGTGTCCGGCAAAATGCAGGCTGGCGGGCGGAGCAAAGCGATCCAGCCAGCCGGGCTCGCTGCCCTGCGCGGCGGCGATTTCATGCAGCTGCCGCAAGGTTGCCGCGCGGTCTCGCCAGGCGTCTGGCGCATGGCCGGCAGCCTCCCGCATCGCTGCCTCTGCGCCGTGGGCATCGCCCAGGAGCAACAGAGCCTCGGCGCGGGTGGCGGCGAGGAAATAGGGCGTGTCGGCGGGCGGGCCAGGACTATCGAGCAGGGCCAGCACGGCACGTGCCCCGTCTTGCGCCCTGGTCGCATCGCCTGCCAGCAGGTGCAGCGTGGCGGCGTTGATCGCCAGATAGGGCGCCGGTTCCAGCGCATGGGCAGCCGCATAGGCGGCGGCGGCCTCGGCCAGCAGCGCAGGCTCGCCGCCCCGCGCGCGGCCCTTGAGCAGCCGCCCCTTGACCGCCAGGGCCGCCGCATCGGCATCGCGCCCAAGGTAACCCCCCGCAACGAACAGCTCCCACCCGCGCTCCGCCGCGCCAGCCCGGGCCAGCGCGGCGATCGCGGGGAGGGTCGAGGTCATGGCCTCAGACTGGACGGAAAAACCGGCCAACTCAACGGATCAATAGAAATCGTTGGTCGGATCGCTGGGATGGATCCCGCCGTGGGTGACGATATGGGGGTGATCCTCGTGGTGCTCAGCATGCGCTTCGACGCCATAGGTCCAGACGGGGAGGTTCGTTTCGGTATCCCACAGATTGAGGAAGAAGGGGATCCGCATGGGGCTGCTCCCATGCCCCGTTCCACCGACCACGCGTTTCCATTCGTCAACAAGCTTGGCGCGGTCGCAGACGAAGGACAGCATTGCATTGTCGGGCACCAGCGTGATGTCCGTCGGGATGTCCGTCGCCTCCATCCGCAAGACAAGCCCGTTGCTGTCAACGTAGATCAGGGCGATATCCTCGATCAGATCGGTTCCGAATCCCGGAGGCATGATCTGGATCGGCGAAGGCCCCGGACCGAATTTGGTGCGCGCTTGGGGGTCGATGGCGATCAGGTAGAGGTTGCAGCCTTCGGTGGCCTCAACCGATAGCTGGCTGTATTTGTGGTTGGGCCAGGGTCCCACGTCGGGTTTGCCATGCCCCTTGGCGTGTGCCTCGATCAGCTTCCACACGTCGTCGCTGGGCCCCGGGGTTTCTTTCTTGTGCTTGGTGAAAGCAGCGGATTCCTTGCCTCCAGAAAGCATCTTGCGGCCAATTTGCCGGTAGAGGACATTCTTGACTTGCGGGGCGTAAGACTTGCCGGTCATCTTGCGATTTCCTTTCCGAGTTGGTCTGCCTGGGTCCTAAGATCGGCCCAATATCCATTGTCTGGGTCATGCCGGACCAGCCGGGCGACGTCGGCGTTCGCTCTCGCCAGCAGCGCGCGGGCGCTGGCGATCTGGCCGTGCCGACGCGACAGGCGGGCATGATAGAGGAGAATTTCGGCATGCTGCTCGAGCCACAGCCAGTTGTCCGGCTCGCGCGCGATCAACTGGTCCGATATGGCCAGCCCATCGGCCCTCGTTTGCCGCGCGAGGACCGGGTCGCCTGCTGCCGCAGCCGCATCGCCCAGCCACAGGTAGTGGAAGGCAAGCGCGTAGCGCGCCTTGTCGCCGTCGGACCCGTCCACCTGCGCCAACGCGATCCGTACTGCCTCGCGGCAGTGGTCGAGCGCGCTTATGGCCTTGCCGCCGGACTTGAGCGTAATCGCGCACAGATTGCCGACCACCAGTGAACGCAAATCCGCCCATTCGGGCTTGTTCTTTTCAGGCGGAAGCCGGTCCAGCAGTGCCTCGGCATTGGAAAATCGGCTACGCGCTTCTTCCAGATTGCCGCGCGTGGTCTGGATCAGCGCCAGGCGGTTCTCGCTGCCGGCATGGGCAAAGATTCGTTCGGGATTGTCCGGATCGCGGGTCAGCAGCGAAGCGGTGGTTCTGTGCAGCTCGCGATACTTGTCATAGGCCGAGGCGGTATTGCCCCTGTTCTCGTCGTCTTCGCCCATCGCCTCGATCACCCGCGCGCGGCGATAGAGGCTTTCGGGCGGCAGCGAGGGAAGGTCGCGCTGACCCGCATAATGCGCCATCGCCCGTTCGTTGACCGCGTCCATCACGTCGAGCCGGCCCACGCCCTTCAGCTTGTCGCGCAGATCGGTCAGCATGAATTCCACCAGTCCCTCCGCCTCGCTGCGCTGGCGTTCGGCCTCGGCGCGGGCGCGCAGGGCAAAAACCAGCAAGGCCGCAAGCACTAGACTGAGCAGCAGCGATGCCGCCGTGACGGCCATCACGCGGCGCTGGCGGGTCTGGGCGTCGCGCTGGACCAGCCGGTCGAGGGGGAGGGCGGTCAGCCCGGCGGCGAGCTTGAGCAGGCCCAGCCGCTCGCCATCGCGGCCCTTGCGGAAATCGGCGGCGAGCGGCTCGAGCGCGCCGTCAGCGGCGTGCAGCAGCGCGTCGGGAAAGGCCTCACCCGGCTCGCCATCGACCAGTGCCGCGAGTACCGGACGGTGGGGGTGAATCTCCCGAAAAAGCACGATTTCCCGGGCTACCCAGCGGCTTGTCCTCGCAGCAGGGCTGGCGACGACGATCAGGGCCGACGATTCCGCAAGCGCCTCACGCACCTGAGCGGAGAGATCGGCGCCGGCGGCAAGCTCGGCCCGGTCAATGAACACCGGCGCCAGACGCTCGCGCGGGTGGCCGGTCGAGGCGGGCAGACGCAATCCCTCCAGCCGACGGTGAAGGCGGTGTGCGAAGGTGGCGTCGGTATGGGAATAGCTGATGAATGCGCGATAGCGGGGCGCGTTCTCTTCAGCAGCCGCAGCGACCACGTTCATTGTTCTACCCCACCTGCGCGCGCATATTGGCGAAGGCCCAGGCACTTGGCAATTGCGCACCTGGCCGGAATTCCGGTGTGGGTGTGGCAGTTTGGCTACGCTTCCGGCTAGTTCTAACGGATCGATTAAAACCGGTTGTCATTCGCCTCGCAAGGTGTTCTATACGTATGCGCAACCGCCCGGAAAAGGGACGGGCCTAATGAGGAGAGAGGGCTAATGAGGGCTAAGCTGACCCTGCTTGCTGGCGTATGCGCCGGCGCGATCGCGTTTCCTGCCTATGCGCAGGATGCGGCCGAGGATGATACCGATACCATCGTCGTCACCGCGCAGCGTACCAATGAAAAGCTGCAGGACGTGCCGATCGCGGTTTCCGCGTTCAGTGCCGAGGCGCTGGAAAAGCAGCAGATCAAGAATACCTCTGACCTTCAGCTGACTCTGCCCAACGTCACTTTCACCAAGACCAACTTCACCTCGTCGAGCTTCACCATCCGCGGCATCGGCGACCTGTGCGTCGGCGAGACCTGCGACCAGGCGACCGCCATTCACATGAACGACGCGCCGCTGTTCGGCACCCGTCTGTTCGAAGGCGAATTCTACGACCTGGCCCAGATCGAAGTGCTGCGCGGGCCGCAGGGCACCCTGTTCGGCCGCAACGCGACCTCGGGCGTGGTCAATATCCGCACCGCGCGCCCCAGCTTCTCGGGCCTGGCCGCCAGCGCCGAAGCCGAATACGGCAATTATGACAGCGTCAAGGTCAAGGGCATGGTCAACGTGCCGTTGGGCGATATCGCCGCGATCCGCGTGGCCGGTTATTACCTCAACCGCGACGGCTATACGCTCAACACCTTCACCAATACCCGCCAGGACAACCGCGACATGTACGGTCTGCGCGGATCGCTGCGGGTCGAGCCGAGTTCGTCGACCACGATCGACCTCATGGTCCAGTATTTCCATGAGAGCGACAACCGCATGCGCGCGCAGAAGCTGATGTGTCAGCGCGACCCGACCGGCATTCTGGGCTGCCTCAACGGCGAGCGCGCCTATGACGTTCCCAACGGCAATGCCACGTTGGCCGCGATCCTGACCTCGCGCGAATTCCTGTCCGCCAAGCTTGGTGCGACCATCGGCAGCGCGCTTGGTCTTGGCAGTCTCTATGGCAACGATTATTATGTGGGTGAAAGCAACCCTGCCGATCCGCGTGTGGTCCACTCGGATTTCACCCCCACCTATTTCACCAAGGAATGGAATGTCCAGGGTTCGATCGAGCAGGATCTGGGCGGCGGCCTCAAGTTCAAGCTTGGCGGCAACTATCAGAAGGTCGAGCTCGAAAGCCAGCAGGACTACAACAGCCTTGTCGTCCAGCGCGGCGGCTTCGCAACCGGTCTGGGCAGCCTCTCGGCGGCTGCGGCAGGGGCCTTCAACGGTGTGGCTCCGGGGCTGTCGAACTATCTCGGCCCGATCGCGGCAGCGCTTATCCCCAGTGGCGCCAGCGGAGCGCTGTGCACCTCGCAGCCCGAGGAGACGCTGACCGGCATTTACGGCGGCCACAAGATTTGTACCAACACCCCGCTCGATTTCGACCGTTCGGACCAGTATCAATCGAGCTGGTCGGCCGAAGCGATCCTTTCCTCGGATTGGGATGGCCCGGTCAACTTCCTGCTCGGCGGAATCTATTCGAAGTTCCACCTCACCGAGAACAGCTATTACATCAATTCCTTCGGGCTTGACTATGCCACTGGCCTTCTCGGTGCGATGACCGCCTATGGCAACAAGACGATCAGCAGCGGCGCAATCGTCGCGGCACCGTTCCCGGTGACCGCCGGCCAGTCCTATTTCCTGGCTTCGCCGTTCTATCGCAACAACTCGGACGATCTGAAGATCAACAGCTACGGTATCTTCGGTGAAGCCTACTGGAAGTTCAGCGATACCGTGAAGCTGACCCTGGGTCTGCGCTACAACCACGACGAGAAGGACATTGCTGCCCGCACCACGCTGGCGAGCTTCCTTGCTCCGACTGGAATCGCCGATGCCAACTCGTCTCCCTATATCGTTGCCTACGATGCCGATGCGGGGACTGCGGGGAACCAGCTGTGGCAGGTGCGCGGGGTCAAGTTCAGCGAGTGGACCGGCCGTGCGGTGGTGGACTGGAACATCACGCCGGACAACCTGCTCTACTTCTCCTACTCGCGGGGCTACAAGTCGGGCGGCATCAATCCCCCGCTGTCTCCGGTCTTTACGGTGCCGGACAGCTTCAAGCCCGAATTCGTCAATGCCTTCGAAATCGGCTCGAAGAACCAGTTCGGCAATGTTACGCTGAACCTCACCGGGTTCTATTTTGACTACAAGGATCTTCAGCTGTCGCGCATTGTTGCCCGTACCTCGGTCAACGATAACGTCAGCGCCAAGATCTGGGGTCTTGAAGCCGAAGCAATCTTCCGTCCGACCCGTGAGCTGACGCTGAACGTCAACGCCAGCTACCTCCATACCGAGGTATCGGAAGACAAGATGCTCGCCAATCCGCGCGATTTCGGCGGCGGTCGGGCCGATGCGGTGATCATCAAGGATATCACCAACGCATCGAACTGCGCCGTGGCTTCGAATTCGGGCAACGTCGCGGGTGTTAACAGCTTCGTTGGCAAGACCAACGCCCTGCTCAACACCATCGGCCTGCCCGATCCGCAGTACAGCGCGACCACTCCGGTTGCCGGCCACCTCAGCCCGCTGCTGCTCAACCCGGGTATCGGACTGCAGACCACGACCTCGTCGTTCGGTGCGAACAGCGGGATCGCCTCGACCGGTGCGTTCAGCGTCTGCGACGTGCTCACTGCGGCGGCGGCTGGCTCGTTCAGCAACTCGTCGGTGTTCGGCGCTCTCGCGATCGATCCGGCGGCGCTGGGTGGGGTGACCGTCTATTCGGCGGGTATTCCGGTGAACATCAAGGGCAACAAGCTGCCCGGTGCGCCGGATTACAAGTTCTCGGCCGGCATCCAGTATGCCGCGCCGGTGGGCGATCTGACCGTGACCCCGCGTCTGGACTTCATCTACACCGGCAAGTCGACCGGCAACATCTTCAACGGCGTTGCCAACGAGGTGCCGAGCTTCACCCAGGTGAACGCCCAGCTCCAGGTCGATGGCGCCGACAAGAAGTGGTTTGCCCGCGTGTGGGTGCAGAACCTGTTCGACAAGGACTCGATCACCGGTCTCTATGTGACCGACCAGTCCTCGGGCAACTACACCAACATCTTCACGCTCGAACCGCGCCGTTACGGTTTGACCGCCGGGATCAAGTTCTAAGCACTCCTGGGAGGGATGCTTTGCGGGGGACCCCGGGCGCGAGCCCGGGGTCCCTTTCGTTTCAGACCATGACAATCCGGAGCCAACAATGTTCGCCAACCTGACCCGCCGCCGCGCTCTGGGGCTTTGTGCGGCCCTGCCTTTGCTGTCGAACCGGGCGTTCGCGGCCGCCTATCCCCGCGTCACCGTGTTCGAGGCGGCTCGCTTCGTGACCATGGAACCGGCTCAGCCAGCCTGCCGCTTCGTGGCGGTGGCCGATGGGTTGATCCTTGGTACGGGGCAGAGCCTCGCAGAGCTCGAACCCTGGACCCGGGGCCGCGAGGTTTCGCTCGATCGCCGCTTCGCGGGCAAGGTGCTGCTCCCGGGACTGATCGACCCCCATATCCATCCGATGCAGGGTGCGGTGATGCTCAACATCCCGTTCATCGCCCCCGATGACTGGACCCTGCCGGATGGGCCATCGCTGGGCGTGCGCAGCCCGGCGGCTTACCGTGCGCGGCTGGCCGCAGCGCTGGGTTCGTCGCAGGCGGATCCATTCATCACGTGGGGCTATCACGAGCTGTTCCACGGCCCGATCGGCCGCTCCGATCTCGACGCCTTGGCGCCAGGCCGCGCGGTGGTGGTGTGGCAACGCAGCTTTCACGAGATTATCGCGTCAAGCACGATGCTTCAGCGTTGGGGCGTGACCAGTCAGGGCGAATGGGATGCACTGTTGGGCTCAGTCAAAGCCGATCCGGCCCACGGCGATTTCGCGCGCGGTCACTTCAGCGAAACCGCACTGCTCGCCGCATTGGGCAAACTCCGGCCGGTGATCCTCGGTCCGGGCAAGGTCCAGCAGGGGATGGCCAAGCTTCAGGCGATGATGCTTCGCAGCGGTGTGACCACTGTTTCCGACATGGGAACCGGGATTTTCGCCCGTTTCGATACAGAAGCCGCGCTGATCCGCGCCGCCTTTGAGAGTGAGGGCAGCGCGGCGCGCGTGATGCTGATGCCGCTGGCCGGCGAATTCATGGGCGAGGGCGATCTTGATGCCTGGTTCGCCCGCATGCAGGGGCAATGGTCCAGTCCGCGTGTGCGCCTTGATCGAAGGGTCAAGATGCTTGCCGACGGAGCCTTCTTCGCGCTCAACATGCGGATGAACCCGCCTGGTTATACCGACGGGCATCAGGGCAAATGGATCACCGAACCCGATTTGCTGCGGCGCCAGCTCGACCGGTTCTGGCGCGCGGGATTTTCGCTCCACATCCACGTCAATGGCGACGAAGGGCTCGATGTGGTGCTTGGTGACCTCGCCGAATTGCCTCCCGCCGCGCGCGGCCAGACGATCACGCTCGAACATCTGGGTTATTCGACCGAGGCACAGAACCGGCGGATTGCGCGGATGGGGCTGATGGTTTCGGCCCAGCCCAACTACATCCGCGTACTGGGCGATGCCTATGAACGCGAAGGACTGGGGCCGGGGCGCTCGGCGATGATCGACCGGCTCGGCTCGCTCGAACGCAAGGGCGTGCCGCTGGGGCTCCATTCCGATTTCAACATGGCCCCGATCGATCCGCTTTACCTTGCCTGGGTTGCGGCAAACCGGGTCACCATCGAAGGCGCGGTCAAGGCGCCAGAAGAACGGCTCTCGCTCGACAAGGCCCTGCGCGCGGTGACGATCGAAGCGGCGCAGGTGATCGGCATGGATGCCATGGTCGGATCAATCGCGCCCGGCAAGCGCGCCGATTTCACCGTGCTGGACCAGGATCCCTATCGCCTCGGCGCGGCACGATTGCGCGAAGCACGGATCGAAGGGGTGCTATTCGAGGGTGCCTTTACTCCGGCCTGATCGATCGTTTTGGCAAGGCAAAGAAAACCCCGGCCAGAACGGGAACTGGCCGGGGCGAGGGGATCGGGAACGGGGAATTGGTGGTTGGTTTCCTTCCAGGTTGGTTGACGCGGGATCGCCGCGCAGCGCCGTTGGTAATCCAGCCTGGTTAGCATGGCGCTGCACCGCGCCCAGGTAATTCTACCGATCAGTTGACCAGCGCCGCCTCGATCGCGATGCGGATCGCCTCGGATGTGTGGTTGGCGCCCATCTTGTTGAGCATGTTGGCGCGGTGGATTTCCACCGTGCGCGGGCTGATCGCCAGCCGCTCGCCGATCAGCCGATTGGAAAGCCCGTCGGCCACGCCGGCCAGCACTTCGCGCTCACGCGCTGTCAGCTTGCGGATCCGGCTGCGCGCCATCGCTTCACGCAGGCGCAGATTGCCCAGCGTGTCGCGGCTTTCCTCGGCCACGGCCAGCGCCTGGCGTACCTCGCCCTCGCCAAAGGGCCATTCGAGATAGTCGACCGCGCCGCCCAGAACAGCCTGAACCACCCGATTGGTGCAGGGCTGTTCGCCATAGGCCACCACCGGCAGCCAGTTGCCCGCCTCGCTCATCAGCTCGACCAGCCGCAGCACCGTGCCGCCTTCGTCATGGACCAGGATCATGCCGTGCTGCGGCCAGCGCCGCACCAGCTCGCCCAGGTCCTCGAAGGGTTCGATGTGGATTCCGGTCCCTGCCAGACAGTGCGAGATCGCCGCGCGGCGGCGGAAATCGCTGTCGATCAGGGCGATGGGTTGGTGTCGTTCCATAGGTTTGCCCCCTAGTTGCTAACGCCTAGGGGTTATGCCGCGCGGCACGCGGCCTGCGCGGCGGGTTGGCGCCGATCCGGAACGATTTGCTGGCGCCATGACGTCAATCGCCCGTCCGGCAGCGCGCTGGAATCGCTCCATTTCCGATGAAATCACCGGTCCTGACCCGCGATCAGAGCGGCGGAAATGTCGCGAAAATCGTCGCGCACCTTGCCGATCCGCACCGCATCAAAGGTCACCGCGCTGTCGAGCAGTTCGCGCCGCGCGGCGGTGTAGAGCCGGGTCAGTGGCGGGGCCAGCGCCTGATCCGGGCTGATGCCCAGCTGCAACGCGGTCAGCGCGGCCAGCGCGCGGGTCAGCGAGGCGCTCTTGAGGGCATTGTCTCCGCTTGTGGCGGCATAGATCGCGCTGCCCAGCGCTGCGATCAGCTGTTCGTAGCACAGCGCCACCAGCTGGCGCGGATCGGCTCCGGCAACCCGCGCGTCGAAATCGACCCGGCGGTAGGTTTCCTGGGGAGAGTGCCTGGGGTGCATGGGCGGTTCAGTTCTTCGACGCATTCCAGGCGTCGATCTGCGCCTTGAGGAACGAGAGCGTCGATTGCGAGGCGCTGACCCGCCGATCGACCCCGGCAAAGCGCGTGACCAGCTGCGCGCGCAGCTTTTCCTGCGCATCGGCAAGGTCGGCCTTTTCCTCGGCAAGTCTGGTCTTGAGCGCGGTGTAGCGGCTTACCGATCCGCCGAGCGAACCCGGATCGCTGGCCGCTGTCAGGGTGCGGGCCAGCTTGTCGAGCGTGCCGTAAACCCCGAACAGCCCGGTGGTGAACATCGCCGCCACGCCCGCAGGAGACGATTTGAGCGTGGCGGCGAGCCGGGTGGTATCGAGCCGGAAGGTTCCGTCGCGTTCGGTGGAAAGGCCAAGATCCGCCAGCGTTGCCGGCTGGCCCGCAGCGGCTCCGGGCATGACCAGCGTTCCCGCCAGCGCCGCCAGCGCACGGCGCATCGCCCGCGCGCCGCTGTCGCGGGCCAGGTCTCCGCCTTGCGGGTCGGCATCGCGGCCAAGTTCGGCGGCGAGTTCGTTGAGCGCGGAGGTCAGATCCTGCATGAAGGCGGTGGCCGCCGCGCCGGGATCGGAAAAGCTGATCCGCGTCGGCGAACCCGGATTGGTGCCGGTCAGCTTGAGGTTCAGCCCGGGCACGATCTCGGCGATGGTGTTGGAGGCGCTGGTCATCGCCAGCCCGTCGAACTTGAACGCGGCATCGCCGGCATTCGCCAGACGCCGCGCGGGATCGCCCGCCGGGTTCCAGGCGAGCGCGGCCAGGCCTTCCTCGCCCACGGTCTCGCTGGCTTCGAGCACGAAGGCATTGGCCGCGCCCTCGGCGCCCTTGAGCATCAGATGCGCGCCATCGGCGCCGCTTGCGACATAGGCCGAAACCCCGGCATTGGCGGCGTTGATCGCGGCGGCGACATCGGCCAGCGTGGCGCCGCTGGCGATGGTCACCGTGGTGGGGGCATGGCCGCTGTCCTCGGTAAAGCTGCTGCCCGTGATTGTTCCGAAACGCAGGGTCAGGCTGCCCGATCCGACGGGTGCGGACCCTGCGGCATAGGCCGGGCTGGTCAGGGTCTGCGCGCCGGCCAGCGCGGTAACCTCAAGCGTGTAGTTGCCGCTGCCGCTCGCCACCCCGCGGCTGACCGCCGCAACGGCGCCGTTGGCAATCGCGGGCTGGCTGGAGATGTCGCCGGTGCGCACCCGGTCGCCAACCGAGGCGGCGAGGGTCTGGATCTGGCTCTTGAGCGTCGATGATGCCGAAATCTGCCGTTCGACCGTGTCGGCGCGGGCGCTGTTGCGATCGATCCGGGCGGCGAACTGCGCTTCGGCCAGGCTGGTGGCCAGCGCGGCCATGTCGATCCCGCTGCCCCCGCCCAGGGCCGAAACGATCGTGCTGGTGGCGGAGGTGGTGGTCATGCCCTTCAGAACGGCCGCGCGGCCCGCGCTTTAAGCACTTTTGCGGGGATCGAGGCGGCCCTCGGCATCGAAACACAGTGCCACCGGCACCTCGATCATGGGCGGACGGGGCTTCTCGCCGCGCCGCAGCGATAGCACGAAGGCCAGCACCCCTGCCACCGCGGCGTAAAGCTCCTCGCGGATCGTCTGGCTCTCGCGGGTGGTGAAATAGACCGAGCGGGCAAGGGCGGGATATTCGAGGCACGGCACCCCCAGCTCGGCGGCCAGATCGCGCATCGCCAGCGCCTTGTCGCCGCGCCCCTTGGCCAGCACCAGCGGTGCGGGCGCGCGCGCCGGATCATAGGCCATGGCGACCGCGAAATGGCTGGGGTTGGTGAGCACGAACTGCGCCTCGCGCATCGCCTTGGATACCGCCCCGCTGGCAAACTGGCGAGCGCGCTGGCGCTGCGCGGCCTTGCGCTCGGGCGACCCTTCGCTTTCCTTGTGCTCGTCGCGCAGTTCCTGCTGGCTCATGCGCAGGCGCAGGAAGCGGCGCAGCCACTGGATCGGAAAATCGATCAGCGCGATCACCGCCAGACCGGCAGCGAGGGCGAAGAACAGCCCGGTGATCAGATCCCAGCCGAGCGCCAGCTGGGCATGCAAGGATGCCCCGCGCCCAAGGCTGAGTGCGCCGGGCAGATGCGCCGAGCCCCAGCTCCAGGCAATCGCGCCGAGCAGGCCGACCTTGGCCAGCCCCTTGCCGACTTCGATCCAGCCGTTCATGCCGAACATCCGCTTCAGGCCCGCCAGCGGATCGAGCCGCGAAGGCTTGGGCAGCAGGTTGGCGCCGACCCAGCGGGCGTCGGAAAAACCGATCTGCGATCCGGTGACCGCCAGCATCACCGCCAGCGCCAGCAGCAGCACCGGGGGCAACACCCCCAGCGCCAGCGCGGCAGCGGCCTTGCCGGGGGCGAAATTCTCGATTGCGGTGCGGTCCCACGTCAGCCCCGCGCGCGCGCCGCCTTGCAGCGCGCCAAGCAGCCACGGCCCGGCAAAGCGCAGCCAGGCCGCGCCGGTCAGCACGGCAATCGCAGTCGCCAGTTCGCGCGAGCGCAGCACATCGCCCTTGCGCGCTGCCTCGCGGCGGCGCTTCTCGGTGGGGGCGAAGGTCTTTTCCCCGCTCATCGCGCCGTGACCTGCGCGGCCTGGTCAAGCGCCCCGGCGCTGAGCTCGGTCAGCTGGTCGACCGCCAGCGGGGCGGCCAGGATCAGCGTGGCAAGCCCCGCCAGCACCCCCGCGGGCAGCCCCAGCGCGAAAAGGTTGAGCGAGGGGGCGGATCGGCTCAGCACCCCGCTCAGCACCTGCACCAGCAGCAGCACCAGCGTGACCGGCAGGGCGATCGCCAGCGCGGCAACGAACATCTGCGAGGCGAAGGCGGCGATCAGGGCCAGCCGCTCCGGCCCCAGCCAGGTCGCGCCGGGGGGAAAGGTGGCATAGCTTTCCACCACCAGCCGCAGCCACGTGAGGTGTCCGCCCAGACCCAGGAAGATCAGCGTCAGCATGACCGTGAAATACTGCCCCAGCGCGGGGGAGTGCGCACCACTGATCGGATCGGCGGTGGAGGCGATCGACATGCCCATCGTCCCGCCGATCTGTTCGGCGGCGATAACCGGTGCGGCGAACGAGAGTTGCAGGACAAAGCCCAGCGCCAGCCCGACCAGCGCCTCGCCCGCGACAGCAAGCAGACCAGCCAGCGAAAACAGCGCCGGCGGCGCGGCAAAGGGCACCCAGGCTGAGACCAGCACCGCCAGCGCCGCGCTGATCGCCACGCGCAGCTGCATCGGCACCGCAGCAGCCCCGAACAGCGGCGCGGCCAGCAGCGCCGCGCCGATCCGGGTCATGGCGAAGACCAGCCGCCACAATTCGCCCTCGACCGCGCCGAAGCCGAAATCGATCGCGTTCACTGCCCGATCCCGGCGATCCGGGCGAAGATCTCGGTCATGAAATCGCCCACCAGCCCCAACATCGCGCCGCCCAGCACAACCAGAACCAGCGCGATCACTGCCAGCTTGGGAACGAAGGTCAGGGTCTGCTCGTTGACCGAGGTCGCCGCCTGGATAATCCCGACCACCAGCCCCACGGCCAGACTGGCAAGCAGCACAGGCGCGGCGACCAGCGCGGTAACCCACAGCATCCGGTCGGCTAGCGCGAGGAGCGATGCGGTATCATCCATCGCCCGTCACCCGAAACTTGCCGCAAGGCTGCCCATCAGCAGCGCCCAGCCATCGACCAGCACGAACAGCAGCAGCTTGAAGGGCAGCGAAACGATGGTCGGGCTCATCATCATCATCCCCAGGCTCATCAGCACCGAGGAGACCACCAGATCGATCACCAGGAACGGCAGGAACAGCATGAAGCCGATCTGGAACGCGGTCTTGAGCTCGCTGGTGACGAAAGCGGGGAGCAGGATCGAGAAGGGCACATCGGCCGGGCTGGCAAATTTCGGCGCCCTGGCCATGTCGGCAAACATCGCCAGATCGTGCTGGCGGGTCTGGCGGATCATGAAGGCGTGGAATTCCTCTCCCCCGGCGGCAATCGCCTGTTCGGCACCGATCGTTCCGGCCGAATAGGGCGCAATCGCGCGGGCGTTCACCGCCTCCAGCGTCGGGGCCATGACGAACAGCGAAAGGAACAGCGAAAGCCCGATCAGCACCTGGTTGGGCGGCGATTGCTGAAGCCCCAGCGCCTGGCGCAGGATCGAGAGCACCACCAGGATCCGGGTGAAGCTGGTCATCATCAGGATCAGCCCGGGAAGGATCGTCAGCAGCCCCATGATGATGAGAAGCTGGAGCGAAAGCGTCAGCCCCGATCCCGATGGCCCCGCCGCCGCGCCGAAGGCACGGTCGAGTGCGCCGGGGATTGCGCTTTGCGCCTGGGCGGCGGCGGGAAGCAGCAGCAGCGGCAGGGCCAGAAGGCGCCTCATTGGTTGTCTCCCGCCGGCGCCTCGGCCAGCCGGGTCAGCCCCTGGCGCGATGCGGAAACGAGGATTTCGCGGCCACGGAATTCGATCACCGCCAGCTTGAGCGTGGGGGACAGCATGGTGGTTTCCACCACCCGCACCCGGCGCGGCCCCTGTTCGGGGGCGCCGATCCGGCCTTGCAGCTTCTGCGCGAACTTGAGGCTGCCCCAGGCCAGCGCGCCGATCAGCGGCAACAGGACCAGCAGCTTGACCAGATACCAGATCATGCCGCGCCGCCTTCCGCCGAAGGTGCCGGGGTTCCAGCCAGCTCGACGATGCGCAGACCGAAGCGATTGCCCTGGGCCACGATCTCGCCGCGTGCGATCAGCTTGCCGTTAACGTGAACGTCAAGCAGCTCGTCGGTCAGCCGGTCAAGCATGACGACGCTTTCCTCGCCCAGCGCGAGCACGTCCTTGAGCTTCATGTCGGTGCGGCCGAGCTCGACCGAAAGGCGCACGTCGACTTCCCTGAGAAGATCGAAGCCGCGGGTGTGAATGGTCATGGGGGTGGGGTTCCTTCAGGCAATCTGGGTCAGTTTGATGGCGATGCGATCGTCCTGTGCGCCGACGGTGCCGCGCGCGATGGTGCTGGCACCGATCCTGAGCGGCACTGCGCGGGCCACGGCCACCGGCAGAATGCAGCCCGGTTCGAGCGCGGAAATCGCGGCCAGCGGCACGCGCATGTCGACCAGCACCGCGCTGAGCGGCAGCGGCAGCTCGGCAAAGGGGCGGGCGGCGGGATCGGCGGCGCGCGGGGCGGGGCGGGCGGGCGCGGCGCGGCCCTGATGGCCGACCAGGGCGGGAAGCGCGGCCAAAGGCAGGGCCAGAGTGAACGGCCACGGCGCGCGGGCACCTTCGCGAACCTCCAGCTGCAACACCGCCAGCCGCTCGTCCGGGGAAAAGGCGGCCAGTTCTGATAGCCGCCCCTCGCGGCGCAGCGCGCGCAGCGCCAGCGCGGTCTCACCACCAAAGGCCGCAGCGATCGCCTGACCGGCAAGGCCCTCGAGCCGTTCGATCATCAGTTCGGCGGAAGGCGGGAAGCGTTCGGGCAGATGTACCGGCGCTTCGCCTTTGCCGCCGAAAGCACGGTCGACCATGCGCAGCACCGCCTGCCCGTCGAGCACTGCGAGCAGCGGTGCCTCGTCAGCCCCGGCGGCGAACAGGCTGTGCGCGCCAAGCTTGGCGCAGCCCTCGGCAAGCTCATCGGCGCGCAGCTCGCGCGCGGGGGTGGGATCGATCCTGGGAGCATCCTCGCCCAGCAGCGGCGCCAGTGCGGCGGTGAGCGACTTGGCCAACCGCTCGCCCGCGCGCTCGAACAGCTTGAGCAGCTCAGCGGGCAGCGGGCCGCGCCGCAGCAGCTCGGGGCAGTGCTGCGCGGCGGCGCGCTCGGCGATGAAGGCGCGTTCGGGTTTCACTGGACCAGGAAGCTCTTGAAATAGACCTGATCGACCCCGCCGAAGCCCTCTGTCTCGGTCAGCACCTTGTTGATCGCCCCGGTCAGCCGCTTCTGCAAGCGCTGCTTGCCATCGGGCGTGAAAGCGTCTTCCTCGGGCGTGTCGGCCAGCACCACCAGGATCTCGCTGCGGATCGCCAGTTCGTGCTTCCTGAGCCATAGCAGCACCCGCCCGTCACGGTGGGTCGAACAGGCCAGGCTGATCTGCACCAGCGAGGGAGAGTTCTTGAGGTTGGAGGTGAAATCTTCGGTGAAGTTGTAATAGGA
This sequence comes from Novosphingobium sp., assembly GCA_024236215.1. GTDB lineage: Bacteria > Pseudomonadota > Alphaproteobacteria > Sphingomonadales > Sphingomonadaceae > Novosphingobium. Next base: position 470,067 of record JACKKX010000001.1, on the reverse strand, counting down.
GGTCTTGTATTCGCTGCCGCCGTCGCCATCGACATCGGCATGGGCCTCGCCTTCGCCCTCCTTGGCCTCGCCCTTGGGGGCATAGGGATCCTCTTCGCCCTTCTTGACCAGCTTGGGAGTGTTGTCCTCCTTCTTGGCATGCTCGCCGCCGCCGCCGATCATGCCTGACTGGACCAGCGCAAAAGTGCCGCCACCGCCCGCGCCGACCAGCACCAGCGCGCCCAGTACCTTGACCATCGCACCCTTGCCCTTCTTGGGCTTGGGATCCTTTTCCTTCTTCTCGCTCATTCTTGAATACCCTTCACAATATCATGATAATCAGGCAAAAATTCCTGCGCGCTGCGACGGATCGCGAGGTGCGGGGCGCTGCCGCCAGGTCTGCCCGGATTGCGCCGGGCGTTCATCATGACGCGCGGAATTTCCGCTCTGGCCGCCGGTCTGGCTCTCGCCGCCACCCTGCGCCGAGGGCTGGCGCAATGCGCCGAATGTCTGCTGGCCGGATGCATCACTGGCCGCCACTACCGGCAGTGCGACGGCGGCGGCCCGCGCGAAATCGGGGTTGGCGCTGGCCATGGTGACGCTGAGCCCGGTATCGTCGTGCGAGAAACGCAGATGCACCGGGCCGAAATCGCCATGAGCAAGCGAGAACGAGACCGCGTGGGGCTGGGCTGCTTCGCGGGCTGCGACCAGCCTGTCGACCAGTGCGGCGAAATCGTGTGGACGCGGCAGGGGGGCTGGCTCGACGAGCGGGGCGGTTTGCGGCTGAGCCGCCGCTACCGGGGATGGCGCTGCAGCCGGAGCGGGCAGTATCTCTGCCATTCCGGAAAGCTCGGGATCGGGACCGATCGCCGGACGCGGTGCCAGGGCGTTGGGGGCCTGCAGGAGCCGCGATACCGGGATCGCCAAAGTCGCAGGGGGAATGGCGGGCCCTTGCTGCGGGAGCTGGACTGTTCGCTCGGGCTGTGGCGCCAATGCGGGCTCGGCGCCGCTGCGGGCCTCTGGCGGCAGGCGCGGCGCGATCGCAAGAGTCGTTGCCATCGGCGTGCGTGGACTGACCGACGGTGCCGGAGACTGGGACCCGACCAGAACGCCTGGCAAGCGCGCCGGTACAGGAGGCGATTCTTCTCCAGCAGGACTGGCGGGAGGCGCGGCGGGCGTCAACACCGTCGCCGCAGTGGACGGCGTAACGGTGGACGGCGCCTTGGTGAGCGGGGCGGCGGCTTCGGGCGCGGACGCATCTGTCGGCATGGTCATGGCGATGGTCGGCGCGGGCTGAATAAGCAGCGGTGGCGTGAAGGCGGCGAACGGATCAGCAGCGCTCGCTGTCTCGGCGGTTTGCTCCGGCTGGGGCGCCGCGGCTTCGGCCTCGTCCCGCGTGGAAACGGCCCGGCGCGATGCCGGGGGCGTCAGGCGCGCCGCAGCCGCGGGCCGCGCGGCGGGCAGGGCGGGCCGGACTGTTGGCGGTTGCACCGCAGGCTCTGGCGGCTGCGCTGGCGGCAAGATCTTGCCGCTCTCCGGCAAGGGCGCGGCCAGGGTGGCTGGTAGGGCGGAAGGCGGGGCAGGAAGCTGCGGCGGCACGATCGAAGCGTCTGTCTGCGGCGGAGCGGCTACTGCCTCCTCCTCGGACGGCGCTTTGAGGGCCAGGAAAGCACCGAAATCCGCGCTTTCCGGCCCAGCCCCCGGCGATGGCGGCAGCGCACCGCCCGGTAGCGATGTGGCTGTGGGCAGGGCAAGGATGGAAGGCTGGATCATCGGTGGCTCCTGCTCGAAGGGTCGTGCAGGCTATTCTTCAAGAACCGTGCCAACCGCGCGGCGCGCGCCCAGCGCCTGCGGCGTGTGGGCCTGGGCGATGGCGCGGGCCTGATCGCGGGCGCGCTGTTCCACCACCGCGCGGCGGCGCTCGGCCTGGGCGAGATCGTGCTGGCGGGCATCGGCAATGCTGCGCGCCTGGGTGAGATCGTTGGCGGTCGCGGCGCTGATGCCCTGCAAGCCGGCGACAAGGGCGCCCAGCTGGCGCAGCTGATGACCGTCGCCGAGCAAGCCGGAGGCGCGGTAATCCTCGCTCATGGCACGGGTGCGTTCGGCCAGGGCGGAAAGCTGGGCCAATGTCCCCTCGGCGCGCGCGGCTTCGCCCAGCGCGGTCTGCCGGGCGATCGCGCGGACCCGCTCCAGCCGCTGGAGGCGGCGCAGCCGGGCCGCGTCAGGCCGCATCGCCCAGCAGCGCCTCAAGCGCGGCGATGCTCTGTTCCAGCATCACGCAGCTCCTCGCATCCTGGGTCAGGAAACCAGTCAGCGCCTCGTGCATGGCGATCGCCCGGTCGAGCTGCGGGTCGGTCCCGGCGCGGTAGGCACCCATCAGAACAAGGTCGCGGTTCGCCTCGTAACTGGCTGTCAGTGCGCGAAATTCGCGTGCCAGGGCGGTGTGCTCCGGGGCCACGATATCGGCCATCACCCGGCTCAGCGAAGCGGCGATGTCGATCGCGGGGTATTGCCCGCGCTGGGCTAGATCGCGGCTCAGCACTACGTGGCCGTCAAGGATCGAGCGCGCGGTATCGACCACCGGATCGTCCTGGTTGTCGCCATCGGCAAGCACGGTGTAGAGCCCGGTGATAGAGCCGCCCGAGGCGGCCGAATTGCCAGCCCGTTCCACCAGCTTGGTGATCGTGGCGAGGGCCGAGGGCGGATAGCCGCGCGCCGCACCGGGCTCGCCCAGCAGCAGTGCTATCTCGCGCGCGGCGTGGGCCACGCGGGTCAGGCTGTCCATGATCAACAGCACCTGCCGTCCCTGGGCGCGGAAGTGTTCGGCCAGACTGGTCGCCAGCATCGCCCCGCGCAGCCGCAGGTTGGGGGCATGGTCGGCGGGCACAGCCACGACGGCGGTGCGCGCGCGCCGGGCGCCGTGCATGTGGCGCTCGACAAAATCGGAGACCTCGCGCGCGCGCTCACCGATCAGGCCCACCACCACCACTTCGGCCTCGGCGCCGGTGGCGATCATGTCGAGCAGCACCGATTTGCCCACGCCCGAACCGGCCATGATCCCGATCCGCTGGCCAACCCCGAAGGTGGTCAGCGCGTTGAGCGCGCGAACCCCGGTATCGAAGGTCTCGCGCACCGGGCTGCGATCGAGCGCGCCGGTGCGAAGGCCCCCGGCGGGCCAGGCATGATGCGGGTGGAGCGGGCCAAGCCCGTCGATCGGCAAGCCTTCGCCATCGACCGCGCGGCCGAGGAACACCTCGCCCACCGCCAGCATACCGGGTCGCCCTTCGACGCGCACCCGCGCGCCCGGGCGCAGCATCACCGTATCGCCGAGCAACATCATCAGCGTCCGGCCGTTGCGAAAGCCGATTACCTCGGCGGTGAGCGTGGCATCGGCGCCCTGCGCGACCCGGCACAGCGCGCCGACCGGGGCACTCAGGCCAGATACTTCGAGCAGTCCGCCATCGCAGGCCGTGACCAGCCCATAGCGTCCGGGGGTGAGATCGATCTGCGTCCCGCCCATTTCGTCGAGCAGGGGAGAAAGCAGGGTCAGCATTGCGCGAGCGCCTCGGCAATGGCGCGGCGCCAGTGGGCGGGGCCGTCCTCGACCCCTCCCGCCGGGGTTTCGAGCCGCAGCGCGCCGCGCTCGAGTGCCGGGTCAGCTAGGGATTCCAGCCCCTCGGGCAGGCGGGCTTCGATCACAGCCAGATCTTCAGGATGGAGCCGCAGCAGCTTGGCATCGTCGGCCCGGGCCAGCATGGCGGCGGCGCGCTCGACCCGCGCCAGCAGCGCCTCGCGGTCGAGCGCCAGCGGAGCGATCGCCGCCTCGCACAGCGCTTCGACCGTGGCGTAGAGCCGCTGCCGCAATTGCTCGCGCAGATCTGCGTCTAGCCGGGCGAGCGAGAGTTCGATCCGCCCCCGTGCGGCTTCGCGCTCGGTCCGCGCCGCCTCCGCTTCGGACAAGGCCTCGGCGCGGCCCCGGGCGTGGGCATCGGCCAGCGCCAGGGCCAGCGGGTCTTCCCCCTGCTCTGCGGACAGCGGTGCGGCAAAGGCGGCGGTGAACCGCGGATCGCAGGTAAAGCCGCCACTCCCGGCCAGCGCCGCGAAGGGCAGGCTAGACATATTCGTCGTCCCCGCCGCCGCCGAACTGGATCACGCCTTCGCCGGCCAGGCGCCGGGCAATGGCAATGATGGTGCGCTGGGCCTCGACCACTTCGGCCATCTTGAGGCGCCCGCGGCTGGCGATCTCGTCCTTCACCCCATCGGCGGCGCGGCTCGACATGGCCCGGAAGAAGGCCTCGCGGTGTTCCTCGGCGGTGCCCTTGAGCGCGTCGATCAGCACCTCGCTTTCCACCTCGCGCAGCAGCGCGCCCATTGCCTGGGGATCGAGCGCGAAGAGATGCTCGAACTTGAACATCTCGTTCTCGATCCGGCGGGCGAGCGCCTTGTCGATCCGGCCCAGCTCGGGCATGATCCGTTTTTCGGCGGCCTTGCCGGCGTTGTTGATGATTTCGGCGGCCTCGCGCATGCCGCCCAGCAGCAACATGTCGCGGCCATGGCTTTCCGCAATCCGGCTTTCGAGCAATTGTTCGAGCATCACCACCGCCTCGCGTGAGACCGGGCCGAGCGTGGCGATGCGGTGCACCACCTGGGTCTGCTGCTCTGCAGGCAGCGAATGCAACACCTGCGCGGCCACTTCGGGATCGAGCTGGACCAGCAGTACCGCGACCGCCTGGGGATGTTCGTCGCGGATCAGCGGGATCAACGCCTGCGGGGTGAGCCAGCGCGCCAGCTCGATCGCCGGGCCGCGATCCTCGCCCTCGGGCAGGATGCGCTGCATCAGGCTGTCGGCCTTCACCGGGCCGATCGCACGGTTCATCAGCGAGCGGACCTTTCGATTGCGCCCGCGCGCGCTGATCCCCTGGTGATCGGTGCTGCGCACGAAACCGGCGATTGCCTGGGTGATCTGCTCGGGACCGATGTCGCCCAGCGCGCACATCTTCTCACCCAGCACCTGAAGCTCGTCGGGGCCAAGCTGGCCGAGGATCGCGGCGGCCTGTTCCTCTTCCAGCAGCATGATCATCACCGCGGCGCGTTCGGCGTCGGCCAGCAGGGCGTGCGAAACCGCGATCATGGGGCTGTCTCCGCTGGCATTCCCAGCATCTGACGCAAGGCGAGCAGGGCATCCTCGGGTTTTTCATCGACGATCCGCTGCGCCAGCGAGACCTGGCGGCCGAGCAGCGCGGCATCGACCGCGCCCGCCGCCGGATCGACCGGACGCACGATCCGCTCGCCGTTTTCATCGACCAGCAGTTCGTCCGCGTCAGCCTTTGCAGGCTGGCGGCGCAGTGCCGCCAGCAGCGGACGCACGGCCAGCACCAGCACCAGCACCACTGCGATCAGCGCCACCGCGCTGCGCACCAGCATCGCGAACCATCCGGTCTCGTAGAACGGCAGTCCGTTATCGGGAACCGGTTCGAAGGGGCGGACCATCACCGATACCTGATCGCCGCGCGCGGGATCGATCCCGGTTGCCGCGCCAACCAGCTGTTTGAGCTGCTCGATATCCGAGCTCTTGGCCTTGGCCATCGCCGCCTGGCTGATCGCCACGGCAACCGAAAGCCGCTTGACCTTGCCCGGAGCGGAGTTGGCCACCGCCACCTCGCGCCCCAGCTCATAGGTGCGGCTCGCGCTGCTTTCGCCGTTGACCGGGGCCGGGGCAGCAGCGGGCGCAGCGCCCTGCGGCGGTCCGGCGCGCAGCGTGGTGGCGGGCGGCGGGGTGTTGGAAACGACGCCGGGAATCCCTCCCGCCGGAGTGGACCCGCTGCTCTGCGAGCTTTGCTGGCTTTCGGTGCGGATCACCCCGTCCTTGTCATAGCTTTCGCGCGCCGAAGTGACCTGATCCATATCGAGATCGACCTGGACCTCGCTGGTGAAGTTGCCGCTGCCGAGCATCGGGGTGAGCAGCGCATCGAGCTGCGCGCGCAGCTTGTCCTCAAGCCGGGCCTGCAGTTCGAGCCGATCGGAATTGGCGCCGCGATCCGCGCTCAGCAGTCGGCCGTGCTGGTCGACCACGCGCACCGCGTCGGCGGCCATGCCCGGCACCGATCCGGCGACCAGGTTGACGATCGCGGCAACCTGGCTGTCGCCCAGCTGGCGGCCCTGGGCCATGCGCACCATCACCGAGGCGCTGGGCGGCGCGTCTTCGCGCACGAAGACAGACCGCTCGGCCTCGGCCAGGTGAACCCGCACCGCTTCCACCCCGTCGATCTGCTGGATGGTCAGCATCAGTTCGTGCTCGCGCGCGGCGCGCAAGCGCTCGCCTTCCAGTGCGCGGCTGGCGCCGAGCGGCAGGCTGTCGAGCGCGGATGTGGCATCGGGAACCGCCAGCGCCCCGTCCGAGGCAACCAGCATTCGCGCACGATAAAGATCATCCTCGCCGACGCTGAGCGTGCCGGTATCGGCATCGATCCGCCAGGCGATCCCGGCCTTGTCGAGGCTGGCGGTGACCGCCGCGCGCCCGGCATCGTCGAGCCCTGCATAGAGCGTGCGCTGCGGCGCGGGGGCGAGCGCGGCCCAGGTCAGCGCCACCGCGCCAAGCCCGGCGAGCCCGCCGAACCAGGGCAGAGCGCGGCGAACGGCGGGCTGGCGGGCAAGGCCCCGCAGCTGTTCGAGCGGGTTGGCCGGGGCCAGCGGGGCGGGCGGCGGCGGGGTGGTAGTGGATACAAGCTCAGCCATCTATCACACCCCCATCCGCATGATGTCCTGATAGGCCGAGAGCAGCCGGTTGCGGACCTGGAGCGTGGCCTCGAAGGCGATCCCGGCTTCCTGGCGGGCCAGCATCACCTGGGCCATGTCGGTCACTTCGCCGCGCTCGAACCCCGCGCTCAGCGCTTCGGCGCGGTTCTGGCTGGCCGAAACCCCGTCGAGCGCGTGCTTGAGCGCCCCGCCGAAGCCGTCTGTGGGGGCTTGTTCCACTGCCGCCGAAGGGGCCGGAGCGGTGGAGGCGGTGTGGACCTCTTGCAGCAATTGCGAGCGATCGAGGATCTGCTGGCGCATGGCCATGATCTGGTGCAGCGAACCGCCGCCCGCGCCGCCAAGGGGACCGATCCCGCTCATCGCCGTGCTCCGGCCAGCGCGGGCATCGCGATCCCGGCTTCGCGGAAGGCGGCAAGGCGATAGCGCAGCGTGCGTTCGGAAATGCCCAGCCGTGCCGCTGCCGCGATCCGGCTGCCGCCGCACTCGTCGAGCGTTTCCATGATCGCGCGGGCTTCGGAAAGCTGGACGATGTTGGAAAGTTTGCCCGCGCCAATGCTCGCCGGTGCTTCGGGTTCGGTTCCGACCAGCCGCGCCGGGCTGTCAAAGACGATGTGCTGGGCGCCGATCTCTGCACTGCCCTCAGCCAGCAGCAGCGCGCGGCGGATCACGTTTTCCAGCTCGCGCACGTTTCCGGGCCAGCCGTGGCGGCGCAGCAGGGCCAGAGCCGAATCGGAAATCCACGGCAGCGCCCGTCCCGGCGCGGCGTGGCGCAGCAGCAGCGCGAAGGCCAGCGGGGCGATGTCCTCCGCCCGGTCGCGCAGCGCCCGCAGCGCCAGCGGGAAGACATTGAGGCGATAGAACAGGTCGGCGCGGAATCGGCCCTCGGCCACTTCGGTGGGCAGATCGCGGTTGGCGCAGGCGATCACCCGCACGTCGATCCGCACCGGCTGGGTCGATCCGATCGGCACAACCTCGCCCTCCTGCAAGGCGCGTAGCAGCTTGGCCTGGAGCGAAAGGGGCATTTCGGCGATTTCGTCGAGCAGCAGGGTGCCGCCATCGGCGGCGCGGAAAAAGCCTTCGCTGGCCTCGGTGGCGCCGGTGAAGGCGCCCTTGCGGTGCCCGAACAGCAGGGCTTCGAGCATGGTTTCCGGCATGGCGGCGCAATTGACCGCCACGAAGGGGCCGTTCTTCCTGGGGCTGCGGGCATGGATGAAGCGGCTCAGCACCTCCTTGCCGGTGCCGGTGGGGCCGCCGATCAGCACCGGAATCTCGCTCGCCGCGAGCCGTTCGGCGAGAGCAAGTACGGACAGGCTTTCGGGATCGGCGGCGATCGGCATGCCCGGCGCGGCCAGCGCGGCGACCAGCGCGGCGAGCGGCGCTTCGCCCACCGGATCGCGATAGGTCAGGGTCACCCTTCCGCGCGCGCCTTCGCGCACCAGCCGGTTGGCGTTGGCGCGCACCAGGGTGACGCAGGGACCGGGGCCGGGCGGAACCGCCTCGCCATCGCCGCGCAGCGCCGGGGCGCCTTCGCCCCCTACTGCCGCCAGGATCGCCGCCGCGCGCTGGACCAGCGGCGCATGCTGTTTCGCCAGGCTTTCGCTACAGGCCGGAACGGTCATTTCGTGGAACCCCCATTAACCATGACTTCGAGGGGCGTTGTGCGCGTGGAACGGCAAATCCTTCGGTAACTTAAGACCTCGGGCAAGCCCCTAGGCATTTCCCCGGATGCGCACGGGGCGAGCTGGACCCGGCCCTTAAAAGCTGGCCCGGACGGTCGCTCTAATGGCTGCACGCCGCGGCGGATGGTCCGGCACGGCAGGCACCACGGGACTATCCACGGGAGTCAACAATGACCGTCATCAACACCAATATCGGCGCGATCAAGGCCGCCAACGCTTCCAACAGCGCTTCCAAGATGCTCGGCACCGCGATGGAGCGGCTGTCGACCGGCAAGCGCATCAACAGCGCGAAAGACGATGCCGCCGGGCTCGCCATTGCCACCTCGATGACCGCGCAGGTGCGCGGCATGAACCAGGCGATCCGCAATTCCAACGATGGCATCGCCCTGGCGCAGACCGCCGAAGGCGCCCTGAACGAGGTTACCAACATGCTCCAGCGTGTGCGCGAACTGGCCGTCCAGTCGGCCTCGGGCACCTATCAGGACTCGACCGACCGCGCCTATATGCAGTCGGAAGTCGATGAGCTGACCTCGCAGATCGATCAGGTCATCACCAACAGCAAGTTCAACGGCGTCCAGCTGTTCGACGGCACCACCGCAACCGTGACGATTCAGACCGGTGCCGACGGGGCCGATACGGTCGATCTGACCATGGCCGATCTGACCTCGCTCGCCGCCAGCGGCGGCGCGGCAGGTTCCTATGACGTGTCGAGCGCGACGGCGGCCAACGGCCTGCTGACCACGATCGACGGCGAGCTCGATTCGATCAACTCGGCGCGCGCTTCGCTCGGTGCGGGGCAGAACCGGCTCGAATCGGTGGTCAACAACCTGACCAGCAACGCCACCAACCTGTCCGACGCGCGCAGCCGCATCGAAGATGCCGACTATTCGTCGGAAACCACCGCGCTGGCCAAGGCCCAGATCCTCTCGCAGGCCTCGACCGCGATGATCGCCCAGGCCAACCAGAGCCAGCAGAACGTGCTTTCGCTGCTGCGCTAAGGCCAGTCAGCCAAGCCCTTGCCTGACCCTTCCAGGCACGGCCCGGCGATCCTTATCTGGATCGCCGGGCCATCTTGTATCGGCAGCCCGCTCAGGCGAGCACCAGGACGTTGTTCTCGCGCGCGATAGGCCGGGTGGTGGTTAGCGCCATGGTCTGCGTTCCCCCGGTTCGCTCAAGCAGCTGGGCAAACCGCGCGGCTGCCGCCGGATCGAGCGTGCGGGCCGCAGCCTGGGCGCGGGCGAGATGCCACAGCGAATGCGGGTGGCTCTTGCGCCGCATGGTCACGCCCCGCCAGGGGTAGGCAATCGCGCCGACATGCGGGTGGACCTGGCGCTCGCCATCGTGGGAAACCAGCGTGCCCGGCGCGGGATCGTCGAGCAAATCCAGCCAGCGGTCGAACTGCGCCGCATCCTCGGCCAGACCCGGGCCCCAATGGGCGAACACCAGGGCAAGCACGGCCTCGAGTGTCTCGGGGATCGCATCGCCGTCGGGGAAGGTGCCGCCCGGATCGGCATAGTCGCCAGCCGCAACCTCCGCCTGGTTCATGCGCTCGGTCCAGTGCGCGACATTGGGCGCAATCGTGCGCATCAGGAAGCCGGGCACCGGATCGCGCGCCAGATGGGCGTAAAGCGGCGCCATCATCCCGAAATCGGCCAGGCTCGGGCATCCGCCCAGCAGGTAGGGGTGCGCCCGGAAATGCGCTTCGAGCGCGCCGAGCAGCTCGGCATAGCTTTCCTCCATTGCCGGGATCACCTCGGCGCAGACCCCGAGGTTGGGGAGGAAGCCGGCAAACTTGCCCATCAGCATCTGCGCCGTGGCGAGGCGCTGTTCGTAGGGCATCGCCGCCGGGATAGCCCGGGCAAATTCGGTCTGCAGGAACAGCTCCTGCCGATCGCGATAGGACCAGCGGTAATGCATCGCCAGCGGCAGCAGATAGTTCGAACCGAAAGCATCGAGCAGATGCGCGATCACCTGCTGCACCGGCCCTGGCGGTGTTAGCGACGGCGCGGCATGCCGGGCCTCGAGGTAGTCGATGATCGCGGTGGTATCCTGGATCAGGGCGCCATCGGGCGTGCTCAGCACGGGGATCACGAAATGACCGATCCCGGGCACAACTTCGCTGGCGAAACGCGGATCGTTGGGCAGCCGTTCGGCAAAGGAAATGCGTTTCTTGATCAGGTAGGAGCGCAGCTTGCCGGTATAGAGCGAATGCGGGGTTCCCCACAGGGTATAGCCGGTTGCAGTCATCGCCAATTCTCCCACCCGATCGAGTTTTTAGGGTATGGACCCTAATCATTCCTTCTGTACGATCAAGCCCCAAAGGAACGGCTCTTGCCGCCTTGGCCCTAGTGCCATAGCACTGCGCGCCAGGAGCAGGAGGAAGGCAGATGGCGCGTTACGTCGGGGCGATCGACCAGGGGACCACCAGCACGCGGTTCATCGTGTTCGATCATGGTGGAAACATCGTCGCGGTCGATCAGAAGGAACACGCGCAGATCATGCCCGCGCCGGGCTGGGTCGAACACGATGCGGGTGAGATCTGGGCCAATACGCAAGAGGTGATCGCGCTCGCGCTGGCCAAGGGCGGCCTGACCACCGCCGATCTTGCCGCGGTGGGGATCACCAACCAGCGCGAAACCACCGTGCTGTGGGACAAGGCCAGCGGCCAGCCGGTGCACAACGCGCTGGTGTGGATGGACACCCGTACCGCCGATCTGGTCGGCGCGCTGGCCGTCGATGGCGGGCAGGACCGGCTGCGCGGCAAGACCGGCCTGCCGCTCGCCACCTATTTCTCAGGGCTCAAGCTGCGCTGGCTGCTCGATAGCGTGCCCGGTGCGCAGGCGCGGGCCGAGGCGGGCGAGTTGCTGTTCGGCAATATCGATACCTGGCTGGCCTGGAACCTTACCGGCGGAGCCGAGGGCGGGCTGCACATCACCGATGTCACCAATGCCTCGCGCACCCAGCTGATGAACCTCGAAACGCTTGACTGGGATGCGGAAATCCTCGCCCTGCTCAAAATCCCGCGCGCCTGCCTGCCCGAAATCCGTTCCTCGAGCGAGGTCTATGGCAGCTGCACCGGCGGGCTTGCCGGGGTGCCGCTGGCGGGGATCCTGGGGGATCAGCAGGCGGCGCTGTTCGGGCAGGCCTGCCTTGCGCCGGGCGAGGCCAAGAACACCTATGGCACCGGCTGCTTCATGCTGATGAACACCGGCGAAAAGCCGTTTCCCTCGCAGCACGGCCTGCTGACCACGCTGGGCTACAAGCTGGGTGAAGCCCCGGCGGTCTATGCGCTCGAAGGGTCGATCTCGATCTCGGGCGCGCTGGTGCAGTGGCTGCGCGATAATCTCGGGCTCATTTCCAGCGCGCCAGAGATCGAGGCACTGGCCGCCAGTGTGGAAGACAACGGCGATGTCTATTTCGTTCCGGCCTTTTCCGGGCTCTATGCCCCGCACTGGGAAGACAGCGCGCGCGGGGTGATCGTCGGGCTGACGCGCTTCGCGGGCAAGGGCCACCTCGCCCGCGCCGTGCTGGAGGCAACCGCGTTCCAGACCCGCGAGGTGCTCGATGCGATGACCAAGGATTCGGGCGTGGCGATCACCGAGCTGCGCACCGATGGCGGGATGGTGGTCAACGAGCTGTTGATGCAATTCCAGTCCGACATACTTGGCGTGCCGGTGGTCCGCCCGCGGGTGATCGAGACCACGGCGCTGGGCGCGGCCTATGCCGCCGGGCTGGCAGTGGGATACTGGACATCGACCGACGACATTTCGGCCAACTGGGGTGTGGACAAACGCTGGCATCCGGCAATGGAAGAGGATCGCCGCGCCGTGCTTTACGGCAAGTGGAACAAGGCCGTCAGCCGCTCGCTCGGCTGGATCGAATAGACCCGCAAGGGGGGATAGGGGGAACAAGATGGATGCAGGTTTCGCGGGGGAATACCTCGGCACCGCCGTGCTGATGCTGCTTGGCATCGGTACCAACGCCAATGTCACCCTGGCCAAGAGCAAGGCCCAGGGGAGCGATTGGACCACGATCACTTCGGCCTGGGGTTTTGCTGTGCTGTGCGGGGTGCTGGTGGCGGTTTCGCTGGGCGCGCCGGGGCACCTCAACCCGGCGGTGACGCTGGGCATGGCGATAGCTGGGCACGATTTCAGCCATGTCGCGCCCTATGTCGCGGCACAGATGCTCGGGGCCTTCACCGGTGCGGCGCTGGTCTGGCTGGCCTATCTGCCGCACTGGGCCGAAACCCCCGATCCGGCGGCCAAGCTGGGGGTGTTTTCCACCAGCCCGGCGATCCGCGCGCCGATCAGCAATCTCGTCACCGAGGCGATCGGCGCCTTCGCGCTGGTGATCGTGGTGATCGCGATCGGATCGAAGCTGGTCGCCATGCCGGGCTTCCTGGGCCCGGTGGTGGTCGGTCTGCTGGTATGGGCCATCGGCAACGGGCTGGGCGGGCCGACCGGCTATGCGATCAACCCCGCGCGCGACCTTGGCCCGCGCATCGCCCACGCCCTGCTGCCAATCGCGGGCAAAGGCGGTTCGGACTGGTCCTACGCCTGGATCCCGGTTGTCGGCCCGCTGATCGGCGGCATGGTTGCGGTAGGCGTGGCCGGGGCGTTCGGGATGAATTAGGAGCAAATTCGCCATGAGTGCAGAAATACTCAAGACTAGACTGGCTCATAGCAGGATGGCGTACAAACACGCTGTATTGGCGTTGCCTACCCTAGCTGCCCTCCAATCCGGGCCGATCACACAACATGGAATGACGTTTTCCAGTGATAGTCATGTCGAATCACAAGTTATCGAATTGGGGTGGGCTTTTTTCTGCAGATACGAAGCATGTTTGGAAAAATGGCTAAAAGATCAAGGTGTCAAGCTCTCAGAGTCTGATTCAAAATTATCCATTGTGATTTCATAGCCTTGCGATGCGGCGTGCGAAGAGCTGGATCGAGGCTATGAACAGCCATGCGGTTGCCGATGCGATGGTCTGCTCGAAGTCCTTGGCGAGGCGGCGATTTCGGTTGAGCCATGCAAGCGTCCGCTCAACGACCCAACGGCGTGGGAGGACCACGAAGCCCTTGGCCGTATCGGACCGTTTGACGATCTCGATAGTCCATTTGCCGATCCGGCGCAGCGCCTGCCGGAGCTTGTCGCCAGCATAGCCGCCGTCGGCAAAGACATGGCGCAGCCACGGGAAGCGGCGGATGATTTCGGCCAGCACCAGCGGCGCGCCGTCGCGATCCTGGACGTCGGCGGTGTGGACTACAGCATGGACCAGATTGCCCTCGGTGTCGGTCAGGATGTGGCGCTTGCGGCCCTTGGTCTTCTTGCCCGCATCATAACCCCGAGGCCCGCCGCTTTCCGTGGTTTTGACGCTCTGGCTGTCAATCACCCCAGCGCTTGGCGATGCTTCGCGGCCTGCCGCCTCGCGACCGATCAGCAACAGGGTATGATTGAGCGACAGCCACAGCCCGTTGTCCCGCCACAGGTAGAACCAGCGCCGCACCGTCGAGACCGGCGGAAAGCACGGTGGCAGCATCCGCCACGGCAGCCCCCCGCGCAGCAGATACAGGATCGCCTCGACAATCCGCCTGAGCGGCCACTTGCGCGGGCGGCCCACATGGGAGGGTGGCGGAAAGAACGGCTCGAGCAAAGCCCATTCGGCGTCGGTCAAATCGCTTGGCAAAGCCAGGTCCGCACGGGCATACTGCGCCCGAGTGGTATCGGTCCACATCGTTGATCTCCGGAAGTTTTCGCAAAACCCCTGAATCAATGACTTGGGCGGGCGTCAAGCTAACCCGCTGATACCACTCAACTTAGTTTCGGATCAGGCTCTCAAAGAAGCAGTCTTTGAGGGAATGGTTGGAGAAAAAAATCAGAATACCTGACGAACTTTCTGACGGGATTGATCTGTACCGCAAAATTCGAAATGCACTTCACCATGATGACGGCGCCTCATTTGATGGATCGGATGAATCTGAAATTCATATTTTTCCCGAGCATATGGAGCGATTTTTCAATTTGTTTTGCTGGATCGGACAGAGCGTTGAAGAAATCCGGGTAGAAAGAAACGATTTTGGAAGATAGGTACTTCGCCGGGGTATGCAGTATCATATCAGGATGGGCAATTTGTGCTTGTACCGATTAATATGAAGTCCCCTGCTGGGAGGGGAGCTTCCGACTGATTCGAATCAAGTCTGTCGAAGAGTGTGCGCCTTCCTGGCGCTCCGCTCACCGCATCAACAGGATCGAAATCCGCCGGTTGCGCGGGTCGGTGGGCTTGTCGCGGATCAGGGGTTCCCGGTCGGCGACGCCTTCGATCTTGCGGAAGCGGTCTTCGCCGATGCCCTGGCCGATCAATGCCTGGCGGGTGGCCTCGGCGCGGCCGGCCGAGAGCGACCAGTTGTTGGCGCCGATCCCGCCGCGCCAGGGCAGGGCATCGGTGTGGCCGCGGATCGAGATTCCGCCCGCTTCGGGGCCGATGGTCGCGGCAATCGCGCCCAGCAGCTCGGCGGCCTGGGGGGTGAGCACCGTGGTGCCGAGCTGGAACATCGAGAAATCGGCATCGTCGACCAGATCGATGCGGATTCCTTCGGCGGTGTCGATCAGCCGCACCTGACGCGCCAGCTTGCTGAGGCGCGGGTTGCCCTCAAGCTTGGCGGCGAGCCGTTCCTGCATCTTCTGCACCCGCCGGATTTTCTCCGCGCCCTCCTTGGGGCCGCCGGTGGTGTCGCGCGGGATGGTCATCGCCTTGGTCCCGGTCTGCCCGGCGCGGTTGGGATAGTTGTCGGCATCGGTGATCGAGCTGCCGCCGAGCATGCCGTTCGATCCCGCGCTCTGTTCCTTGAGCTTGACCAGCGTGGGGGTGAAATAGTCGGCAATCCCCTTGCGCTGCTTTTCGGTGGTCGCGCCCAGCAGCCACAGCAGCAGGAAGAAGGCCATCATCGCGGTGACGAAATCGGCATAGGCGACCTTCCAGGCCCCGCCGTGATGCCCGCCGGCCACCACCGTCACCTTCTTGACGATGATCGGGGCGGGCGGCTCGTTCTTGCCCTTGGCGGGTTTGGCGGCGGCCATGGCTCAGCGGCCCCTGAGCGCGTCTAGCAGTTCGGACAGGCCCGGGCGGACATCGTGGCCCAGACCCGAGCGCGCGCCTTCGACCACCAGCGGCTGCGGCCAGCCGTGGAGCGAGGCGATGATCACCTGTTTGACCGCGTGGAAAATCTGTTCGTCGGCCTCGATCACCTGCTTGAGCCGACCGGCCAGCGGCGAGACCATGCCATAGGCCAGCAGCACCCCCATGAAGGTGCCGACCAGCGCCGAGCCGATCATCCCGCCCAGGATCGCCGGGGGCTTGTCGATCGAGCCCATGGTTTTCACCACCCCCAGCACCGCCGCGACGATCCCCAGCGCGGGCAGCGCATCGGCGAGGTTCTGCAGCGCGTGCTGCGGCTCGTGCACTTCGTGGAAATGCGTTTTCAGCGCATTGTCCATCACTTCCTCGACCGCGTGGACCTCTAGCGTGCCCGATGAGACCACGATCAGGGTCAAGGTATCGGCGATCAGCGCGACCAGCGGCTTGTTGGCCAGCAGGCGCGGAAACTCGGCGAAAATTGCCGAGCTGGCGGGTTCGGTGACGTGGCTTTCCAGTGCCACCGGGCCTTCGGTGCGCAGCAGCTTCATCAGCCGGGTGGTGAGCACGATCGCGTCGATATGATCCTGCTTCGTGTGCTGCGGCCCCTTGAAGATCTTGGCGAAGCAGCCGCCGATCGCCTTCAGCCCGTGGAGCGAATTGCCGGTGATCAGCGAGGCGACCGCCGCGCCGCCGATGATCAGCATCTCGTGCGGGATCGCCTCGAGTACCGGGCCAAGCGCGCCGCCGGTGATCGCGAAGCCCCCGAAGACCATCACGATGAGAACAACGATGCCGATCGCCGCGTACATTCAATCTACCCCCAATTGGTCCGGTTGCCGCTCAACCCAGCAGGTTGAACAGCGAAAGCGAGGCGAGCTTGGTGAAGCTGGCCTGGCTGGCTTCGAGCACGGTCATGGTCTGCTGCAGCCGGGTGATGGTTTCGGCGATGTCGGTGCCCCCCGCGTCGGCCTGTTCCTGGGCGCGCATCTCGGTCTGGGCGGTGCGGCGCTGGTCGACTAGGTCGATCCAGTTGAGCCGCGCGCCGATCACGGTCTGCGCGGTGGTGACGGTTTCCAGCGCGGTGTCTAGTCCGCCCAGCGCATCGCGCGCGGCCTGGGCCGGATCGGCAGCAGCGCCCTGGAGCGCGGCGGAAAGGCCCTTGACCAGCGCGATCAGGTCGGTCGGGCTGCCATTGACGCTGAAGTTGAGGAATTCCGGCCCGGTCAGCCCGCGGGTCACGCTCTGCCCGTCGCCCAGTGGCAGGTCTCCGGCAGCGGCGGTTCCGGCGTAGGAGGCATTGCCGAGGCCATCGAGGACATAGGCCTGGCCGCTGGTCTGCCCGCCGAACAGGGCGTGGCCCATCGAATCCCGGCTGTTGGCCAGCCGGACCATTTCCTGCTGCAACTGATCGAGCTCGATCCCGATCGAGCCGCGCTGGCTGGCGGTGAGCGTGCCACTGGCGGCCTGGGTGGTGAGCTCCTGGGCGCGGGCGATATAGCTCGCGAAGGTGGACAAAGCGCTGTCGGCCAGGGTCAGATCGGTGGCGGCGCGGGCCGAAACCGTGGTGTCGATCGCGGCGAACCCGTCCGAGCGCTGCAGCTGGCGTAGCCGCGAGGCGGCGACCGGATCGTCGGAGGAACGGGTCAGCCGCTGGCCGCTGCTTACTGCGGCCTGAAGCTGCTCGGCGCGGGCGCGCAGCGCGCCCATGTCGATCAGGCTGCGCTGGTAAAAGGCACTGGTGGAAAGCGTGGTCATCGGCCCGGTCCTTTCAGTCGAGCGCCAGCAGGGTATCGAACAGCTCTGCGGCAACCTGGATAGCCTTGCCGCTGGCCTGGAAGGCCTGCTGGAAGCGGACCAGATTGACCGCCTCCTGATCGAGATCGACCCCGGCCTGCTGGTCGAGCGCCAGCCGCGCCGAAGCGGCGATCGCGTCGAGCGCGTCGCCGGTGGTGCGCCTTCCGGCAACCGCACTCGATACGGTGAACAGCAGGCCGTCGATCTGGCCGGAAATGTCATTGCCGCTCAGCGCCGAGCGCATCGCTTCAAGGTTGGCGGGATCGCGGCTGCCAGCTCCGGCTCCGCTGGGCGCGGTGGCGATCTGGTTGCCCGAAGTCAGCGCCAGGGCAATGCTGGCGGCATCGCTGCCGGAAAGGAACGGCTGCCCGGCGCTGCCATCGAGCGCCACCCCGCCGCTCTGCGCGGTGTTGAGCGTGGCAATCAGGTTGGCGGCGATCGCGTCGAGCTGATCGTGGGTGTCGCGAAGCCCGACCAGCGCCTGCGTCGTCCCGGCCAGCGAACCCCCGCCCAACGTGACCGCCCCGGACGAGAGGGTGAAGGAAATGGTCCCGTCAGCGGCAGTCGCCATTGCCAGCGGCGCGGCGCTGCCCCCGGTGACCAGCTGCGGCCCGCCGCTGCCGCCCAGCCGCACCTCGACCGTGTGATCGGCGGCAAAGCTGGTCGAGAGATCGGCGAAGGCGGAAAGCTGCTGGAGCAGACTGTCACGCTTGTCGAGCAGGTTGACCTGATCGCTGGTGCCCTCGCCCGAACGGGTCAGCTGCAGGTTGACCCGCGCCAGCTCGGTGGCGAGCAGGTTGACCTGGTCCACTCCGTCGGCGGCTTCAAAGCGCAAGCCTTCGCCCGCGGTATCGAGCCCCTGCGCGGCGATGGTAAAGGTGCGGGTGAGGGTGCGGGCGTCCTCAAGCGCGGCAGCGCGCAGCGAGGTGTCGGTGGGATCGGCGGAAAGCCGTGCCAGCGCGCTTTCGAATGCGGTCATGGCGGGGAACAGATTGGCCTGTTCCAGCGCGGCCTCGGCGTTCTCCATACCCTTGAGTTCAGTCGCGGCGCGCTGGGCGTCCGAGGTGGTGCGGCGCACTTCGGCCTGGCGGAACAGGTCGGCATTGCGGTTCAGCCCCGAGACCCGCACCCCCGAAAGCGAGATGTCGCCGATCCGCCCCGGCCCCCCGGCAGAGGCCACTTCGGCCAGGCTCAGGCTGCGCCGGACATAGCCCTCGGTATTGGCGTTGGCGATATTCTGGCTGGTGACATCCAGCGCCGCGCGCGCCGCGCGCAGCCCGCTCGATGCGATGGTGAAAAGCCCGCTCGCCATGGTCTAGCCCTTTCCTTCGGGGGCGATGAACCGCGCCAGCTGGGCCTCGATCTGGCTGGCGAGGCCGAGCGCGCCGGTCTTGGCGGCGATATCGGCGAAGTTTTCGTCCTGCATGGTGCGAAAGGTCTGCATCGCCTCGCCGCCCAGCAGGCTCTCGCCGAAACTGGCCTGGCGCGCGGCGGCAAGCATCTGGCGCACGAAGATTGCCTCGAACTGCTGCGCGGCGGCGCGCAGCTGCTCGCGCTGGGTGCCGTGGCTGGCGGCAAGCGAGCCAGCGGCGAGCAGGGGGGAGGAGACCGCGCTCATATCACCACCATCTCGGCCTTGAGCGATCCCGCCTGCTTGAGCGCCTCGAGGATCGCGACCAGATCGGAGGGGCTGACGCCGAGCAGATTGAGCGCATCGACCAGCCGGGCAAGCGAGGCGCCGGGCTTGAACAGCACCACGTGCTGGCCATCCTCCTGCGCATCGAGCTTGCTGTCCTGCTGGATCGCGGTCTGGCCGCGGCTGAGCGGGCCGGGCTGGACCACGCTGGGGCTCTCGTCGATCCTGACGGTCAGCTTGCCGTGGCTGATCGCGGCGGGATAGAGCCGCACCGCCGAATTGATCACCACCGTGCCGGTGCGCGAATTGACGATCACCCGCGCGGGGGTTTCGGCGGGATCGACCTCAAGCATTTCGATCGCAGCGATCATGCTGGCGCGGGTATCGGCGCCCGGCGGCAGGTGCAGTGCCAGCGTCACCCCGTCCTCGACCGTGGCCGTGCCCGGCCAGGCGAGGTTGATCGCATCCTTGACCCGCGTGGCGGTGAGGAAGTCCGACTGGAACAGGTTCCAGCGCAGCACTTCGGCTGCGGCGAACCCGGTTTCGACCGCGCGCTCGACGCTGGCCCCGTCTGCGATCCGCCCGACGGTCGGAATATTGACTGTCAGCTTCGATCCATCGGCCCCGGAAATGCCCAGGCCGCCAACCGCCAGGTTGCCCTGGGCCATGGCATAGATCTGTCCATCGGCACCGTAGAGCGGGCTGAGGATCAGCGTGCCCCCGCGCAAGGACTTGGCCTTGCCGATCGCGGAGACGGTAACGTCGATATGCTGCCCCGGCTTGGCGAAGGCGGGCAGGTCGGCGGTGACCATCACCGCCGCCGCGTTCTTGAGTGCGGGATTGACGCCCGCGGGCAACTGCACGCCCACCCGGCCCGAAACCCCGCGCATCGCCATGGTCAGGTATTCGAGGCTGTCGTCCCCGGTGCCGTTGAGGCCAACCACCACCCCGTAACCGGTGAGCTGGTTCGAGCGTACGCCCTGGAAGGAGCCCAGATCGCGCACGCGCTCAGCCAGGGCCGGCTGGGCCAGGCCGGAGAAGATCAGCGCAAGAGCAAGGAGCAGGCGGTTCATCGCATCCTCCTCAGAACGGGCTGATCATGTTGAAGAATTTCGACAGCCAGCCTTCGCGGCTGGCGCGCTGGACCGCGCCGTTCCCGGCATATTCGATCCGTGCGTCGGCCACCCGGCTCGATGCCACGCGGTTGTCGGCATCGATGTCCGCCAGCCGCACGATCCCGGCAAACTGGATCCATTCCTGGCCCTGGCTCAGCAACAAGCGCTTTTCTCCGCGAACCAGTGCGGTCCCGTTGGGGCGCACTTCGACGATGGTGACCGAAACCTCGCCGGCGAGCGAACTCGTCTGCGTGGCATTGCCTTGTCCGTTGAACGACGATTGGCTGCTGGCTTTAAGGGCATCGGGGTTGAGGAACGACAGCGGCCCGGCCGTGGGCGGGGTGATCGAGGCACCGCCATCGCGCGCGGTTTTCGATCCGGCCGATTTCGAGGTGCTGGTGGTTTCGACCAGCACGATGGTCAGGGGATCGCCGACCCTGCGCGCGCGGGTGCCTTCGTAGAGCGAGGCATAGCCCGCAGCGGGGTTGAAGATCGCCCCGTCGGGCGCGCGCGGCGCGGGCAGGGGCGCGGGCAGCGCGGGTTCGAACCCGGCCTTGGGTTTGGACTTGGCGAGGGCCGGAGCGGCCAGCGCCAGTACGGCAAAAAGGATCGCGCGGCGCATGGCTTAGAGCGTCTGGTTCGCGTTCTTGAGCATCTCGTCGACCGCGCTGATCATCTTGGAATTGATCTCGTAGGCGCGCTGGCACTCGATCATGTCGACCAGTTCCTCGACCACGTTGACGTTCGATGCCTCGAGCATGCCCTGACGCAGCGAGCCGCGCCCGCCTTCGCCCGCCGCGCCCACCTGCGCCGCTCCGCTGGCTGCGGTCTCGGCCAGGAAGTTGTCGCCCAGTGCCTGAAGGCCGGCGGGGTTGGCAAAGGCGGCGATGGTGATCTGGCCGATCTCGGTCGGCCCGGCGCCGCCCGCTCCGTTCACGGAAACGGTGCCGTCGGCAGCAACGGTGATCGCGCTCGCGCCTTCGGGAATAGTGATCGGCGGCTGCAGCGCATAGCCCTGCGAGGTCACCAGCAGCCCTTCGGCCGAGCGGGTGAAGTTGCCCGCGCGGGTATAGCCCAGCCGCCCGCCGGGAAGCTGGACCTGGAAATAGCCATCGCCATCGAGCGCGAGGTCGAGCGCATTGCCGGTCGCGGCAAGCGTGCCCTGGGTGGTGATCGAGGTGGTCGAGAGGATCCCGACCCCGGTGCCCAGGTTGAGCCCGGTGGCATAGGCGGTCTCGCTCGAGCTTTGCTGCCCGGCAACCCGTGCGTCCTGATAGGCCAGCGTGGCGAAGTTGGCGCGGTCGCGCTTGAACCCGGTGGTGCCGATATTGGCAAGGTTGTTGGCGATCACGCGCATCCGCGTGTCCTGGGCCTCAAGCCCGGTGCGGGCGACATGAAGGGCGGAAGAGGGCATTGGCTGAACTCCAAAAATAAATGGGGACTGTTCCCGATTAACTGAGGCGCATCAGGCTGGCGCCGCCTTCGTCGAGCTCCTTGGCGGTGGCGACGAGCTTGGTGCGCATGTCGTAGAGCCGCTGGGCCTCGACCATCTCGATCAGCACCTGCGAGGGGCTGACGTTCGACTGTTCGAGCGTGCCGGTGAGCAGGCGGGTCGAAAGGTCTTGCGGCAGCACCCCGCCGCCGCTGACCCGGAACAGCCCGTCGAGCGTCTTTTCGATCCGGCTGCCGCGCCAGTTGGCCAGCTTGAGCCGGGCGACGGGCTGGGGCGGGGCCTCTGGGTCGGCGCGGTTGCGCACCAGCACCGCGCCGTCGGGGGCGACCGATACCTCGCTACCGGGAGGCAGCGCGATCGGTCCGTCCTCGCCCAGCACGGCAAAGCCTTCGCCGTTGACCAGCACTCCGTTGGGCGAGACCGACAGGTCGCCGCGCCGGGTATAGGCTTCGCTGCCGTCGCCCGGATCGACGCTGAGCAGCGCATCGCCCTGCATCGCCACGTCGAGCGCGCGGCCGGTCTGGATCATTGCGCCCGGTGCCATCTGCGCGCCGTGAACCTCGGCATCGCTCATCGCGCGCACTTCCTGGCCCGGTCCTTCGAGCGTGATCGGGGTGAAGCGCATCACCTCGGCGCGAAAGCCGATGGTCTGGGCGTTGGCCATGTTGCTGGCGATCATCCGCTGCCGCGCCATCGAGGCCGACATGCCCGAAACCGCTGTCCAGATCATCCGGTCCATCTGCTAACTCCGCCTGTCCTGAGCCTGCCGAAGGATCAGGAGCGCAGGTTGATGATCGTCTGCGAAAGCTGGGTCGCGGTGTCGATCGCCTTGGCGTTGGCCTGGAAATAGCGCTGGGCGGTGATCAGCCCGACCATCTCCTCGGCGATATCGACGTTGGACTGCTCAAGGCTGCCCGAAAGGATTGTGCCAAAGCGCGCCGCGCCCGGCTGGCCGATCGTGGCAGTGCCCGAAAGCCCGGTCGCCTGCCAGTTCTGGTTGCCCGATTGCAGCAGCCCGGTGGGGGCGATGAAGTTGGCCACCGCGATCACCCCGACGGTGGTGATCGAGCCATCGGCATAGGATGCCATCACCGCGCCGTCCTGGCGCACCGTCACCGCGACGAAATCCGATCCCGCTCCGTTGGTCAGCGGGGCCAGGCCATCCTGCGGGGTGGTCGAGGTGACCGCGCCCGAGGCGTTGACCGGCAGCACCTGGAGCCGGCTGCCCGCCGTATCGACGATGTAGCCCGCACCATCGAGGGTGAAGTTGCCGTTGCGGGTGTAGAAGGTCTTGGCGGTGACCGGATCGACCTTGACGAAGAAGCCCTCGCCGTTGATCGCCAGATCGAGCGCGGCGCCGGTCTGCTGGATCGGGCCGAGCGAAAAGTTCTGGTCGATCGATTGCACCGTCGATCCGATCCCCTTGACCAGCTTGGGGTTGGTCGAGGCGGAGGAGGCGACGATATCGGCGAAATTGATCCTGCTCTTCTTGAATCCGGCGGTTTCGGCGTTGGCCAGGTTGTTGGCGATCACCGAAAGCTCGGTCTGCGCGTTCTTGAGGCCGTTGAGCGAGGTGTAGAAGGACATGGGGTGTCTCCCGAGTGTGGGTTAAGCGGTAGTTGAAGGGGTCTGAACTGCGCTCTGCGCAGCCAGCATCAGGTCGAGCCTGGCGGTGATCGCCTCAAGATTGGCGTTGATGTCGCCGATCCCGGCAAGCGAGGAAAACTGCGCCATCTGCGCGATCATTTCCTTGTTATCGACCGGCTCGAGCGGGTCCTGGAGCTTCATCTGGGTGGTCATCAGGCGGATGAAGTCGGCCTGGCCCAGGGTCTTGCTCGCCAGCTGCTGGCTCGACGATCCGGCGCTCGCGCTCGATGTGGAAGTTACTGAACTTACGGTCATTCTATCCTCCAGGATCACTTCATTCTGAGGGTTTCGAGCATCAGCTGCTTGGCGCTCGACAATGCTTCGACCAGGTTCTGGTACTGGCGCGAGGCATCGAGCATCTCGACCATCTCGGCGTTCTCATCGACCGGGGCGGTCCACACGTTGCCCTCGGCATCGGCCAGCGGGTGATCGGGGTCATGCTGCTTGACCGGCGCGGCGGACGAGCGGACCACGCCCGCCACCCGCACGGTGGAAAGTCCGCTGGCGCGGTCGAGATCTTCGGAAAAGACCGCGCGGACAGGGCGATAGGCCTCGCCCTCGCTGCCCGCGACCGAGCCCGCATTGGCGAGGTTCGACGAGGCGGCGTTCATCCGCACCAGCTGGGCCGACATGCCGCGCTGGGCGACATCGAACAGCGAGAAACCCATTGCCCTAGTCTCCCTTGAGCGCGCGGGTAACGGTTTCGACCCGCCCGCGGATGAAACTGAGCGTGGCGGTGTAGCCCACCGCGTTTTCGGCGAAGGCGGTCTGCTCGGTGGCCATTTCCACGGTGTTGCCATCGAGGCTGGGCATCACCGGCACCCGGTAGCGCGTCGCCTGTTCGATCGCCCGTTCCTTGCCCAGGCCCTCGCTGCGCGCCTTGAGCGCGGCGGCGAAATCGATGTCGCGGGCCTTGTAGCCGGGGGTGCCGGCATTGGCGATGTTCGAGGTGATCAGACCCAGCCGCTGCGAGCGCAGTTCGAGGGCGATCCCGTGAATTCCAAACAGACTTTCGGCCATGACGTGGCTCCGGCTGCGAGTGACGCGATCTATTCAGCAATGGCCGTGCCAAGTGCGCAAATGGCGGAATTTCGCACAATTTCGCCCCGTCAACCGGCAAATGCTTGCCGCCGCCCGGCAAAGTTGCGCCGCACCCTGAAATCGCGCCGCCCGCGCCGTTCTGCTTGGGATAGGAGGGCTTTTGCCGATGAACCTTGCGATCCTGATCGACGGCCCCTCGGCCTTGATTGTGCTGGGCGGGACGCTGCTGGCGACCTGGTTGCGCGCGGGCAACCGCGATTGCGCGCGCACCCTCGCACGGCTCACGCAACTGGGCCGCGCACGCTTCGATGCCGAGGGCACCCGCGCCGAGCTTTCGCGCCAGGTCCAGGAAATCCGCCGCGACGGGCTGCTGCGGGCCAGCGCGCATCACTATGCCGACGAGGAGTTCGAGGACGCCACCGGGGCCATGCTGGGTGCGCGCTCGGTCGGCGCGCTGCTCGATCGGCACGCGGCGCACAAGGCGCGCCGCCTGGCATCGGCCGAGCGCGCGGTGCGCACCCTGGCCCAGGCGGCCGAGCTGGCCCCGGTGTTCGGACTGGCGGGAACGCTGGTTTCGCTGAGCCAGTTGCCCGCCGACGGGCTGGCACGGGGGGCCTTCGCCGGGGCCATCGCCATGGCGGTGGTAACCACACTCTATGGCCTGCTGCTTTCCAATCTTGTGCTCGCCCCGCTGGCGCGGATGGTCGAGCGCGCGGCCCAGGCCGAAGAAGCCGAACGCCAGCAGATGATCGACTGGCTCGCCGGGCAGGTGAGCGATGCTGCCCCGCCGCCGCGCAGTGAGCATCGCGCAGGGCACAGGGATCTGGCGGCGTGATCGCGCGGATGGGCAGCGGCTGGCAGACCGTGCTGGCCGATCTGTCGATGATCCTGTTTATGGTGACCGCTGCGGGGGTTTCCCAGTCGCCACCGGAACCACCACCCTCCGCTGCTCAGCCCCCGCAGACACCTGCGCTGGGCGAGCCGGTGGCACTGTGGCGCGACGAGACCGGTGCCCCCGCGCTGGGCCAGTGGCTCGCGCTTCACCCCGATCCGCGTTTGCGGCTGACGATCATTGCTCCCGCCGAGCAGGCCGAGGCCGCCTTGGCACTGGCACACGAAGCCGGACGCCCAGCGCGGGTGGTTCTTGAGCCCGGACGCACGGGTCTGCCGCTCGCCGCGCTGACCTACGATCTGGGCGAAGCGGCACGGCCCTTGCAAGCTGGGGCCGACAGACCACAATGAAGGACCCCCCGCGATGACCAGACCTGTGCTTCTTGCTGCGCTGCTGCTGGCAGCGACGCCAGCCCGTGCCGCCAATGCCGATCTCGCCGCGATCGACCGCGCGGTCGAACAGTTCACCGGCGTGCCCCAGGGCAGCATGGGCGGGGCGGCCATGCCGGTCGACCGGCGGCTGCGGCTCAATCCCTGCGCGGTGCCGCTGGCGCTGGGCTGGTATGGCGCGCGCCGCGATACGGTGGAGGTTTCCTGCCCGGCACCGGGTGGGTGGAAGCTCTACGTTCCCCTGCTTGCCCCCCGGGCCGAAATCGCCGCCGAGGCGATCGCTCGGGGCGATGCGGTGACGATCAGCGTCGAGGCCGAAGGTTTCGCGGTTTCGCAGCCCGGCGAGGCGCTGGAAGGCGGTGCGGTGGGCGCGTGGATCAAGGTCCGCGCGCTGACAGCAGGCGCGCGGCCGCTGCGCGCGCGGGTGCTGCGCCCGGGGCTGGTCGGCATGGAGCTGCCGTAAGGCGGCATTTTCCTGCCGTGAGGGCTTAATCGGGCCCGGTCGCCGCCGTCCTAGGCTGTGAACAGCAAAGCAGGAGCGGCACCATGCCACCCATCGAAATCGGATCTGGCGGTCCCCAGGCGGCTCGCGCCCTTGGAGCGGTGGAAGCCCGGATCGCCCGCAACCCGGCTGGAACGGCCAAGTCCGCCCCAGCTGCCAGCCAATCGCCCGTGACGGTCTCCGACGCGCTCGACCCCGGATCCGCTCCGGTCGATGCCGACCGCGTGGCCGAAATCCGCAAGGCGATCGAAAAAGGCACCTACCCGATCCTCCCGGCCAAGATCGCCGACGCGATGATCGCGGCGGGAATCCTGCTGAGGAGCGAGAAATGAGCGCCACCGGCGGACTTCGCGACAACCTGCGGCAGATGATTGCCGTGCTGCAGGCCGAGCGGCAGGCGCTTGCCGGGCTCGATCTCGATGCGATCATCGGCTGCGCGCAAGACAAGGTTGCGCTGTGCGGCACGCTCGATGTCTGCGGGCCGTTCGCGCCCGACCATTCGCTCGACGAGGAATGCCGCGGGCTGCTCGACGCGGCGCGGCGGCTCAACGAGGTAAACCGCCAGGTTCGCAACCTGCTGGCAGCAAATGTCGCGGCCCGGCTCGATGCCCTGACCGGCAGCCCGGCGCTCTATCGGGCCGGGGGCGGCAGCACGCCCGCCTACCTGCTAGCCCAGCCGCGCGGCTGATTTGGCACGGGCCTTGCTGAACCCGGGACGAGACAATTCCGTCCCGGGAGTTCGGCGTGAGCCAGACCGCACCGATTGCCATTTCCGGCCCATCACCTCGCCCCGAGGTTGAAGGGGCGATCCGCCGCGCTGCCGCCGCGACGGGGACCGACTTTTCCTATCTGCTGGGCCAGGCGCGGCTGGAATCGAGCCTCGATCCTTCGGCCCGTGCCGGCACGTCGAGCGCGGCGGGGCTGTTTCAGTTCACCAGCGGCACCTGGCTTGCCATGCTTGATCGCCACGGCGAGCGGCTGGGCATCGATCCGTCTGGCGGCGCGGCGCGCGGCGATCTGCTGGCGCTGCGCTTCGATCCACAGGCCTCGGCGCTGATGGCGGGCGAGCTGGCGCAGGAAAACCGCGCCGCGCTGATCGGGGTGCTGGGGCGCGAACCCGATCCGGCCGAGCTCTATCTCGCCCATTTCCTTGGCGCCGCCGGGGCGGGCAAGTTCCTGTCCGCACTAGCGACCGATCCGGGGCAGAGTGCGGCCTCGCTGCTGCCCCAGGCGGCGGCTGCCAACCGCTCGGTGTTCTTTGGCGCCAATGGCGCGCCGCGTTCACTCGGGCAGGTGATGGACCTGCTGCGCACGCGGATGACGGCGGCGATGGGGGATGCGGGGTCGGAGTTCCCATTTGCCAGCCCCATCAAGAGCGGCTGGGAGCGGGGGAGCCAGGCCCTCGGTATCTCCCCACTTCCGCGCATTCCCGGTAGCGAAGGCATTTCGTCTCCACCCCGTCCCTCGATGGCCGAAACTTTGGCCGCAGCCTTCGGTGGCGGCGGTGAAGCGGCGATGCCGGGCCATGTCCGCGCCGCCTATGGCAGGTTGAAGGGATTGGGGCTGTGAGCCTCTTCGCCCGGATCAAGCCCGCCGCGCTGGCGCTGCCCGCGGGGATTCTCGCGCTGATCTGCCTGATGGTCGTGCCGACCCCGGCGGCGGTGCTCGACGTGTTCTTCGTGCTCAACATCGCGCTCTCGGTGGCGATCCTGATGGCGGCGATGAACGCGGAAAAGCCACTCGATTTCTCGTCCTTCCCCTCGGTGTTGCTGTTCGCGACGCTGCTGCGGCTTTCGCTCAACGTCGCCTCGACCCGCGTGGTGCTGGTCAACGGGCATCAGGGCGGTGCGGCGGCCGGGCACGTGATCGAGGCCTTTGGCGCCTTCCTGGTCGGGGGCAATTTCGTCGTCGGGCTGTTCGTGTTCATGATCCTGATGATCATCAACATGGTAGTGGTGACCAAGGGCGCGGGGCGCGTCTCCGAGGTATCGGCGCGTTTCACCCTCGATGCCCTGCCGGGCAAGCAGATGGCTATCGACGCCGATCTCGCCGCCGGGCTGCTCAGCGCCGACGAGGCCAAGGCGCGGCGCCGCGAAGTGGCGACCGAGGCCGACTTCTACGGCTCGATGGACGGCGCCAGCAAGTTCGTGAAGGGCGATGCGATCGCCGCGGTGCTGATCCTGGCGGTCAACATCCTGGCCGGGTTCGTGCTCGGCATGGTCAGCCACGGCCTGAGCGCGGGCGATGCGGCGCAGAAATACATCACCCTGGCGGTGGGCGATGCGCTGGTGGCGCAGGTTCCCGCGCTGCTGCTCTCGATCGCGGCGGCGGTGATTGTCACCCGCGTGGCCGACAATCGCGATCTGGCCGGGCAGATCGGCGGTCAGCTCGCCAGCCCCGGCACATGGCTGCCGGTGGCGGTGATCTTGGGCGCGATCGGGATGATCCCGGCGATGCCGCAAAGCGTGTTCCTGCCCGCTGCGGGGCTGGCGGCATGGCTGTGGCGCCGGCTCGAGGCGCGCGCCGCGCGTCCGGCAAGAGTGATAGAGCCGCTCGCCGCCGCCGATCCGGGGCGGATCGCGCTCGACGAGGTATCCGACCATACGCTGGTCACGATCGAGCTGGGCTATGGCCTGGTCCATCTGGTCGACGATCGCCGCGGCTCGCCGCTGGTGGCGCGGATCACCGGGGTGCGCAAGCAGCTCAGCCAGCTGTTCGGCTTCGTCGTGCCGCAGTTCCGGGTGCGCGATTCGCTCGATCTTGCCCCCGGCGATTACCGCATCGTGCTGGGCGGGGTGCCGCTGGGCGGGGGAACGATCCGTCCCGACAAGGTGCTGGCGATCGACGCGGGTGAGGTTCGCGAGGGCCACAAGCTTGCGGGAGAGGCCACACGCGATCCCAGTTTCGGCTGCCCGGCGCTGTGGATCGATCCCGCCGCGCGCGATCATGCCGTGGCCGAAGGGTTCCTGACCGTCGATGCATCGACCGTGATCGCCACCCACCTCAACCAGGTGCTGGGCGAGCGGGCGCAGGCGCTGCTTGGCCCCGATGAGGTCAGGGCGATCCTCGACGGGGTGCGCGAACATGCCGCCGGACTGGTCGAAACGATCCATCCCCAGCCGCTCTCGCTTGCCGCGCTGACCCGGCTGCTGCGCGCGCTGCTCGAAGAGGGGATTTCGATCGGTCATCCACTGCCGATCCTTTCCAGCCTGTCCGAAGTGGTGCAGCAGACGCTTGAGCACGATGCCCTGGTCGAGCTGCTGCGCGCGGACCTTGGCGCGTTGCTGGTGGCACGGATCTGCGCGCCGGGCGAGCGACTGCCGGTGCTGACGCTCGACGCCCGGCTTGAGGCGGCAATCGTCCAGGGGCTGAGCGATCCCGTCACCGGTCAGCCGGTGATCGAGCCCGATCTTGCCCGCTCGATCGGTGAGCACGCCGCCACGCTGGTCGCGCAGCGCGGGGCCGGAGCGCCGCCGATGGCGCTGATCGTCCAGCCGCGCGCCCGCCGCGCGCTCGCCGCGCTGCTCCGGCTGCGCGCGCCCTCGATCCTGGTGCTTTCGATCGCCGAACTGCCGCCCGAACAGCCGATCGAGGTGGTCGCGGTGATTGGCGGGTCCGTGCCCGCCGCCCCGGCCCTTCCGCAACCACACACTCACTTCGAACCCGAAAGTGTCCCTGCATGATCCATGACCACAAGAGCCTTGCCGCCCATTCCGGCGCCCAGGAAGCCTACCGTGCCGCCACTGCCGAACGGGTTCGCCGGTTCGTGCCGATGGTCCGGCGGCTGGCTTGGCATGCCCACGGCACCGGGCGCGCGGGGATCGAGCTTGAAGACCTGATGCAGGCCGGGATGGTCGCGCTGACCGAGGCCGCGCAGCGCCACGCCGGCCCGACCGAAGACGGCTTTGCCGCCTATGCCAAGCTCAGGGTGCGCGGGGCGATGGTCGATCTGATCCGCCGCGCGGTTCCGCTTTCGCGCGGCGCGGCCGAGCGGCGGCGATTGCTTGGCGCGAAGGAAACGGCCCTGCGCACCTTGCTGGGGCGCGATCCGAGCCCGGCCGAGCTGGCCGAGGCGATGGGCATATCGGAGCGCGATCTGGCCGCGCTGCGCGGATCGAGCGAGCCGCTGCGCTTCGAATCCATCGACGAGGTCTATGCCGATACCGATCCGGCCTTTGCCGATCAGCGACCCGATGCGCTCGAAATTCTGACCGATGCGGAAATGCGCGGCCATGTCGTGGCGGCCATCGCGGCGCTGCCCGAGCGCTTGCAACTGGTGATCCAGCTTTACTTCGTCGAAGAGCTAAACCTCTCGGAAATAGCCGAAACACTTGGGGTTTCGATACCACGCGTCCACCAGCTCAAGGCCCAGGCGCTCGAGAAATTGCGCGCCGCGCTGGCGGGGGTCGCGGACATCATCTAACTTGCGCGCGGTCAAATGGCGCTGCATAGGCGTCGGCCATGATCTCGTGCGATACCTGTGTTGTGCGCAACCGCGCTATCTGCTCCTCGCTCGATGGCGACGAGATCAAGGCGCTCAACGCGATCGGTCGGCGCCGTACGCTGACCCCCGGCGAATCGCTGATGTGGGAGGGCGAGGATTCGGTTCTCGTCGCCAATGTCATCGAAGGCGTGCTCAAGCTTTCGACCGGAACCGAGGATGGGCGCGAACAGATTGTCGGGGTGGTCTACCCCTCGGATTTCATCGGCCGCCCGTTCGGGTCGACCAGCGGCCACGGCGTGACCGCACTGACCGAGGCGCGGGTCTGCGTGTTCAGCCGCAAGGATTTCGATGCCTTCGCGCGCGAGCACCCCAGCCTTGAGCACAAGCTGCTCCAGCGCACCCTGGCCGAGCTCGACCGCACGCGGCGCTGGATGCTGCTGCTGGGGCGCAAGTCGGCGAGCGAAAAGGTCGCCAGTTTCCTGCTGGAAATGTCCGAAAGGCTGGTCGAACCCGGCTGCATCGAGACGCCGGGCCAGCCGCTGCGCAAATTTGCGCTGCCCTTTTCACGCCAGCAGGTCGCCGACGTATTGGGGCTGACGATCGAAACGGTCAGCCGCCAGTTCACTCGGCTCAAGGCCGATGGGCTGATCGATCTGCCCTCGCGCCGCGAAGTGATTATCGTCGATCGCGAAGGGCTGGCGGCCGAGGCCGGCTGAACCGGCCCCGGCACCCCAATTACCTCAGAAGCTGAAGTACACGCCGCCCGAGATCACCCACGGATCGAGCTTGTGGTCGGTCGAAAGCGCTTCGACCCCAGCCGCAGTGTAGAAATGGGTGGTGGTCTTCATGAAGTACTTCTTGGCGTCGAGCGAGATGCCCATGCCGGTGTCGTTCACCGGGATGTCGAACCCTGCCTGAACCGCCACGCCGAACTTGTTGTCCATCTTCAGCTTCGAGGCGCCCAGTGCGATCGCGGTCGCGCCCGGCTTTTCGTCGAAGTAGAAGAAAACGCTGGGACCAACGCCGACATAGGGTTTGATCGGACCCGCATCGAGGTGATACTTCAGTGTCACCGTCGCCGGGAGAATCAGGACATGCTGCGCAACGTCGGCTCCCGCAATCGGACCAGCGCCCGTCACATGGTGCTGGGTGAAGCAGCAGATCGTCTCAACCGAAATCGCCGGGCTGACATAGTAGTCGATCGCCAGGGTCGGTACGACGTTGTCGTTGGCGGTGGTCTGGGTGGTAGCCGGGAGGCCGACCGCATTGATGTTGACCTTGTCGATCTTGCCGTCGGGCAGGACGCCGGTGGCCATCAGCTTGACCTGGACAGTGCCCGCGTCGGCCGCCAGGGCCGGGCTGGAAAGCATGGTAGCGGTGGCAAGGGCCGCCGCGATGGTGAGTTTCTTCATGATCCCTCATCCGCCGTCGCATTGGCCGCCCCGTGCGGCCGTTGAGTGTTGCGACGTCGCTGGGCCTTTGCGCCCATGCTGCGGGTGCAAACATTGATCCTGCGCAATTTCCGGCGGTTTTCGAGGTATTTTTCCACAGTCCGACCCGTTTTGATCCCGGTCAATGTGGCGCTGCAATGCCGGGTTGAAAGGGGATCAGTTTGGCAATATTAGCGTTTTCTGATTTAACCGTATTCCATTTAACCCAAACATGAGGGGGGAAGTAACTCATGGAATCGATAGTGGCACGCGCCGGCTTGTGGCTGGTCGCGCTCATGTTCGCCATATTCATGTTCGTGAACGCGGTGGACACCGGGTTCGCGATCCATATGGCGGTTTTCGGCCTGGCGGCTCTGGTCGGCCTGGGCTTTTCGCTGGTCAAGACCAACTACCTTGCTGCCGCGACCGGCACCGGGGTAGCGCTCGATCAAGGCAAATACGATGACGACCTGGTCCGCGCCGGGGTAATCCTCACCACATTCTGGGGCGTGGTGGGTTTCCTGGTCGGTCTGGTGATCGCCTTGCAGCTTGCCTTCCCGCTCCTCAACTTCGAGCCGTTCCTGAACTTCGGACGGATCCGGCCGCTGCACACCTCGGCGGTGATTTTCGCCTTCGGGGGCACGGCGCTGATCTCGACCTCGTTCTACGTGGTGCAGCGCACCTGCCGGGCCCGTCTGGCGCTCCCGGGGGTCGCGCGCTTCGTGTTCTGGGGCTATCAGCTGTTCATCGTGCTTGCGGCTACCGGCTATGTCCTGGGGATTACCCAGGCCAAGGAATATGCCGAGCCCGAATGGTACGTCGATCTGTGGCTTACCCTGGTCTGGGTGGCCTATCTGGCGGTTTTCGTCGGCACGATCATGAAGCGCAAGGAACCCCACATCTACGTGGCCAACTGGTTCTATCTCAGCTTCATCATCACCGTGGCGATGTTGCACCTGGTCAACAACGTCAACCTGCCGATCAGCGTGTTCGGATCGCGCTCGTACCCGCTGTGGGGCGGCGTGCAGGGCGCGCTGGTGCAATGGTGGTACGGGCACAACGCGGTGGGCTTCTTCCTGACCGCGGGCTTCCTGGCGATGATGTACTACTTCGTTCCGAAGCAGGCTGAGCGTCCGGTCTATTCCTACCGCCTGTCGATCGTGCACTTCTGGGCGCTGATCTTCCTCTACATCTGGGCGGGTCCGCACCACCTGCACTATACCGCGCTGCCCGACTGGGCGCAGACGCTGGGCATGGTGTTCTCGGTGATGCTGTGGATGCCCAGCTGGGGCGGGATGATCAACGGCCTGATGACGCTCAACGGCGCCTGGGACAAGGTCCGCACCGATCCGATCATCCGCATGATGGTGATGAGCGTGGCCTTCTACGGCATGTCGACCTTCGAAGGGCCGATGATGTCGATCAAGTCGGTCAACTCGCTCTCGCACTATACCGACTGGACGATCGGCCATGTGCACTCCGGTGCGCTGGGCTGGAACGGGATGATCACCTTCTCGGCGGTCTACTTCCTGGTTCCGCGTCTGTGGGGCCGTGAGCGGATGTATTCGCAGCGGATGATCAACTGGCACTTCTGGCTCGCCACGCTGGGGATCGTGTTCTACGCGTCCTCGATGTGGGTGGCGGGGATCACCCAGGGCCTGATGTGGCGCGAATACGGTGCCGACGGCTATCTGGTGAACAGCTTTGCCGAGACCGTGCAGGCGCTCCACCCGATGTTCATCCTGCGTGCCCTGGGCGGCGTGATGTACCTCTCCGGTGCGCTGATCTGGGCCTTCAACGTGTGGCAGACGATCGCCGGCAATCTCCGTCAGGAAGAGCCGATGCGTCAGGCCACCTATGATCCCGCTGCCGACCGGCCGCTGGTCGCCGCAGAATAAGGGGGACAAGCAATGACTTCTGAAACTGCAAAGGAACCCTGGGGCCGGCACAAGAAGCTGGAGCGTAACATCGCTCTGCTCGGGGCCTTCGCCTTCGTCGCGGTGATCATCGGCGGGATCGTGGAAATCGCGCCGCTGTTCTGGATCGACAACACGATCGAGAAGGTGGAAGGGATGCGTCCCTACACCCCGCTCGAGCAGGCCGGGCGTGACATCTATGTCCGCGAGGGCTGCTACGTCTGCCACAGCCAGATGATCCGTCCGTTCCGCGACGAGCAGGAACGCTACGGGCATTACAGCCTGGCAGCGGAATCGATGTACGATCATCCGTTCCAGTGGGGCTCGAAGCGCACCGGGCCGGATCTGGCGCGTGTTGGCGGTCGCTATTCGGATGAATGGCACGTCCAGCACCTGACCGATCCGCGCGCGGTGGTGCCCGAATCGGTGATGCCGACCTATGCCTTCCTCAAGAACAACGATCTTGATCAGGGCGATATGGGCGCCGAACTGACCGCGCTGTCGCGCGTCGGCGTACCCTACAGCAAGGACGACATCGCCAAGGCCAACGCCGATCTCAAATCGCAGGCCGATCCCAACGCCGACAACGCCGATCTGATCGCGCGGTATCCCAAGGCGCAGGTCCGCGATTTTGACGGCAATCCTGCCAAGCTGAGCGAGATGGACGCGCTGGTCGCCTATCTCCAGGTGCTGGGCACGATGGTCGACGTCAACAGCGCGGCGGCTCAGGAAGAGCTGGCCAAGCAGGAGAAGGGGCGGTGAGCCCGCATTCGACCTATGAGACGCTGCGGCAGTTTGCCGACAGCTGGGGACTTGTCGCGACCTTCGTACTGTTCGTGGTCCTGGTTGCCTGGCCATTCCGGCCGGGCGCCAGGAAGGCGAACGAGGAAGCGGCAAACATGATCTTCGCCGAAGACAACCGTGGGGGTGACTACAATGGCGAATAAGCGCATCGACGAGCCGACCGGCGTCGAGACCGTCGGTCACGAATGGGACGGCATCGAGGAACTCAACAATCCGCTGCCGCGGTGGTGGGTCTGGACGACCTACCTGACCATCATCTTCGCTATCGGCTACATGATCGTCTATCCCGCAATCCCGCTGCTCCATTCGGGTACCGAGGGTTTGTGGGGCTGGTCCAGCCGCGGCCAGCTGGCGGCCGAACTCAAGGCCGCCAACGAAGCCAAGGGCGAAACCCTGGCTGCGATCGCGGCGGCGCCGATCGAGACGATCGCGCCGGGATCGGACCTTTACAACAAGGCGGTGGCCGGCGGCAGGGCCGCGTTCCGCCAGAACTGCGTCCAGTGCCATGGCGCGGGCGCGGCCGGCAATCCGGGCTATCCCAGCCTCAAGGACGACGACTGGCTGTGGGGCGGCAATGCCCAGGAGATCGAGACCACGATCACCCACGGTATCCGCTCGCCCGACGATGCTGCCACCCGCAGCAGCCTGATGCCTTCGTTCGGTCGTGACGGGATCCTGACCCCGGCCCAGGTGAACGATGTCGCCAGCTATGTGCTGTCACTTTCGGGCAAGGCGCCCAACGATGCGGCAGCGCAATCGGGCGCGGCGATCTTCACCGCCAACTGCGCGGTGTGCCATGGCAACGATGCCAAGGGTTCGCGGGCCTTCGGTGCGCCGAACCTGACCGACGCGGTCTGGCTCTATGGCGGCAGCCATGACAAGGTTGTGGCCAGCGTCACCAATGCCCATGCCGGGGTTATGCCGGCCTGGGGAGCCAAGCTCGATCCGGTGACGATCAAGATGCTGGCACTTTATGTCCACTCGCTGGGGGGCGGTGAGGACTTCGTGGAAGCTCCGACTACTCCTGCAGCGGAAAGTGGAAATGCACAGCCCTGAACCGGCAAAGCAACCCAGTCATCTTTACGAGAAGCGAAAGGCCGTCTTCCCCAAAGCGGTAGACGGCCGCTTCCGTCGCTTCAAATGGCTGGTCATGGCGCTCACCCTGGGCGTCTACTACATCACGCCGTGGCTGCGTTGGGATCGCGGTCCCTATGCGCCGAACCAGGCGGTGCTGGTCGATCTGGCCCACCGCCGGTTCTACATGTTCTCGATCGAGATCTGGCCGCAGGAATTCTATTTCGTGGCCGGGCTGTTGATCATGGCCGGGATCGGCCTGTTCCTGGTCACCAGCGCGGTCGGCCGCGCCTGGTGCGGCTATACCTGTCCGCAAACGGTGTGGACCGATCTCTATCAGCACGTTGACCGGCTGATCGACGGTGATCGCAACGCGCAGATGAGGCTCGAGGCCGCGCCCTGGACCGGCAAGAAGATCTTCAAGCGTGGGGTGAAGTGGGCGATCTATCTGCTGATCGCTTTCTGGACCGGCGGCGCCTGGATCATGTATTTCGCCGATGCGCCCACGCTGACGGTCGATTTCTGGACCGGCAAGGCCGCGCCGGTTGCTTATGCCACGGTTGGCGTTTTGACCGCGACGACCTTCCTGCTGGGCGGGTTCATGCGCGAGCAGGTCTGCGTCTACATGTGCCCCTGGCCGCGCATCCAGACGGCGATGCTCGATGAAAAGTCGCTGATCGTCACCTACAAGGACTGGCGCGGCGAGCCGCGCGGAAGCGTCAAGAAGGCCGAGAAGAACCCCGGTTCGGTTGGCGATTGCGTCGATTGCGATCAGTGCGTCGCGGTTTGCCCGACGGGGTACGACATCCGCAACGGGCCGGATATCCGCTGCATCACCTGCGCGCTGTGCATCGATGCCTGCGACAAGGTGATGACCCAGCTGGGTCGACCGCGCGGGCTGATCGACTATGCCACGCTTGAGGATTGCGCTTCCGAACGGGCTGGCGGCACGCCGCGTCCGATTACCAAGGCGCTGTTCCACACCCGGACGCTGATCTACACGGCGGTGTGGGGCGCGATCGGGCTTGGGCTGCTGTTCGCGCTCGGCTCGCGCAGCCGGATCGACATCGCGGTGCAGAAGGATCGCAATCCGCCCTTCTCGCAGCAATCGAACGGTGACATCCGCAACGACTACACGGTCAAGCTGCGCAACATGGAAGCCCGCCCGCGTCCGATGGAAGTCACAATCGAAGGCTTGCCCGGCGGGATGATGTGGACCGACGATCTCCCGCGCGACAAGGCCGCACGCAGCCTGACAGTGACCGTGGCGGCCGATCAGGTCGATCCGCTGCGGGTCTATGTCGTCGCGCCCGAAGGGACTGCGCCGCAGAAGTTCAACTTCGTGCTCAAGGCCAAGGATGCCGAAGGCGGCGGCGACGTTTCCGAAGTACGCTTCGATGCCCCGGGAGAAGAGGAATGATCCGGGCCTTCACCAAAGGGCCGTTCACCGGCAAGCACATCACGGTGATCCTGGTGCTGTTCTTCGCGGTGGTGATCGCGGTCAACGTGCTGATGGCGCGGCTCGCTTCCTCGACCTTCGGCGGGCTGGTGGTCGAAAACTCCTACGTCGCGAGCCAGAAGTTCAACGGCTGGCTTGACGAAGCGCGCAAGGAAGGTGCGCTTGGCTGGCAGGTTGAAGCCAGCCGGGCCGCCGATGGACGGGTCGCGGTGAGGCTGACCGGCTCGCCGCCCCAAGGCGTCGAGCTGAGCGGCGATGCCTGGCACCCGCTGGGCCGGATGCCGGATCAGCCGCTGCGCTTTGCCCGGCAGAAGGACGGTTCGTTCCTCTCCGATCGGGCCTTGCCGGCCGGGCGTTGGCGGCTGCGGCTCGAGGCGATCGACGGTAAGGCCAAGTGGCGGACGGAACGGGATATCTCGTGACCGCCCCGGCGCGCCGGCCCGATCACGGCACCACGGTCTCTACCGTTCTGGTGGTTCCGGGGATGCACTGCGCGGGCTGCATGGCCAAGGTGGAGCGCGGGCTGTCCGCTCTGCCCGGTGTGGCCTCCGCGCGGGTTAACCTGACCGCGCGGCAGGTGCAGGTTGAACATGAGCCCCAACTGGGCATTCCGGCGCTGATCGAGGCGCTGAGCCTGGCGGGCTTCGCCAGCCAGCCACGCGGGCAAGAGCTTGAAGCGCCGCCCTCGGCGGTCAAGCCGCTGCTCGCGCCACTGGCGGTGGCGGCCTTTGCCTGCATGAACGTGATGCTGCTTTCGGTCAGCATCTGGTCGGGTGCGAACGGCACCACCCGCGATCTGTTCCACTGGATTTCGGCGGCAATCGGGGTTCCGGCGATCGCCTATGCGGGCCGCCCGTTCTTCGTTTCGGCCTGGGGTGCGGTCAGGCGCTGGTCGACCAACATGGACGTGCCAATCTCGATCGGGGTGATCCTGGCGACCGGGCTGAGCCTGTGGGAAACCGTCAACCACGGCGAGGAAGCCTGGTTCGACGGGACCTTGATGCTGCTGCTTTTCCTGCTCGCCGGGCGCGCGCTCGATGCGGCCATGCGCGATCGCGCAAGGGCCGGGGTCGATGCCTTGCTGCGCCAGGCGGCTCCGGGGGCGATGGTCGTGACGCCGGGAGGGGGGCTAGATTGGCTCCCGGCGTCCGATCTCGTCCCCGGCATGACCATGCGGGTGGCCGCGGGCGAACGCCTGGCCGCCGATGGCGAGATCCTGAGCGGCGCGAGCCGGTTCGACCAGTCGTTGCTGACCGGTGAGAGCGCGCCGGTGCTTGCGGGCACGGGCGATGCGGTGCTGGCGGGCACGCTCAATCTCGAATCCCCGGTCGACGTGCGGGTCGGCGCGGCGGGGCAGGGCACGACGCTGGCCGAAATCGCACGGCTGATGGACGCGGCGGGGCAGCACCGCTCGGCCTATGTGCGGATCGCCGATCGCGCTTCGCGGCTCTATGCGCCCGCCGTACATACCCTTGCCGCGCTGACCTTCGCGGGATGGATGATCGCCGGTGCCGGGCTGCACCAGTCGCTGGTCTATGGCATCGCGGTGCTGATCATCACCTGCCCCTGCGCGCTGGGGCTGGCGGTGCCGGTGGCCCAGGTGGTGGCTTGCGGGGCGCTCATGAAGCGCGGGATCATGGTCAAGGACGGATCGGCGCTTGAGCGGCTGGCCACGGTCGACCGCGCGCTGCTCGACAAGACCGGGACGCTGACAATGGGGCGCCCTTTGCCCGATCCGGCTGTGATCGAGGCCTTGCCGCCCGAGGGGGCTGCGGTTGCCCTGGGGCTGGCCTCGCACAGCCGGCATCCACTTTCGCGCGCTCTGGTCGAAGTGCTGGCGGCGCGCGGCATCGTACCCGCAGCGCTGGAGCAGGTTCGCGAGGAGGCGGGAACGGGGATTGCCGCGCTGTGGAATGGCAAGGCGGTCGCGCTGCGCCGGCCCGAAGGAGCCGCGACCATGGCGACCCTGCTCGATATCGCTGGAGCGCCCGCCTGGCTCATTCCTTTTGCCGACCGGATGCGGCCGGGTAGCAGCGACGCCCTGGCACGGATGCGCGCGCTGGGGATCGAACCTGCGCTGCTTTCGGGCGACAATGCCGCCGCGGTTGCCGAGGCCGCGCGCGCCACCGGGCTGAACGGGCGCGGGGAGGCCAGCCCGGCCGACAAGCAGGCCGCAATCGCCCGCCTACAGGCCGAAGGGCACAAGGTGTTGATGGCGGGCGACGGGCTCAACGATGGCCCCGCACTTGCTGCGGCCGATGCCTCGATCGCGCCGGGCACTGCCAGCGACGTCGGCCGCCAGGCCGCCGACGTGGTGTTCCTGGGTGACGGGCTCGATGCCATTCCGCGCGCCGTTGTGGCGGCGCGGCGCACGATGCGCGTGGTCAGGCAGAATTTTGCGCTGGCGATCGGCTACAACCTGCTGGCGGTGCCGCTGGCAATGGGTGGCCTGGTCACGCCGCTGCTTGCGGCGGCGGCGATGTCGGCCAGTTCGCTGGTGGTGATCGCCAATTCGCTCCGGCTTGCCGGGGCGGCGCGATGAACGGCATCGCCTTTCTGATTCCGATCGCGCTGCTGCTTGGACTGGGCGGACTGGGCGCGTTCTTCTGGGCACTCAGGCGCGGGCAGTTCGAGGATCTCGACGGTGCGGCGGCCCGGATTCTGATCGACGACGAGGACGATTCGGCAGCTTGACAGTCCTGCCCCAAATTTGAGCCGTCGCAATGAACGGAAGGGCCGCGATGTCCATAAGCAGCCCAATGTGGCCCTATCATCCCGATCTGCTGGCAACGCCGGTACCGCGCTATACCAGTTTCCCGACCGCCGCCGAATTCTCACCCGCGGTGGGGCCGGTCGAGGCCGACGCGGCGCTGCGCGGCGTCGAGAGCGATCTGTCGCTCTATGTCCACATCCCCTTTTGCCAGCAGATCTGCTGGTATTGCGGCTGCAACACCGGGGCGGCTAACAAGCAGCAGCGGCTGCACAGCTATCTTGACGCGCTGCACCGCGAGATCGCGATCACCGGCGCGCGGCTGGGCGGCGGGGCACGGGTGCGGCGGATCGCCTTTGGCGGGGGCAGCCCGAATGCCATCGCACCTACCGATTTCGTGCGCCTGGTCGATGCGCTGACCCTGCACATGCCGCTTGAAGAGCCGGTCTGGTCGATCGAGCTCGATCCGCGCACCCTGACTCGCGAATGGGGCCAGGTGCTCGGCTGGATCGGGGTGAGCCACGCCAGCATGGGGGTGCAAACCTTCGATCCCGCGCTGCAGGCGGCGATCGGTCGGATCCAGCCCGATCAAGAGATCGTGCAGGCCACCGAATGCCTACGTGAGGCTGGGATCAGCTCGCTCAATTACGATCTGATGTATGGTCTGCCGGGGCAGACCCTCGATCAGCTTGAGGCCGCTCTTGCCCGTACGATCGAGCTGGGGGCAGACCGGATCGCGCTGTTCGGCTATGCCCACGTGCCACACATGCTGCCGCGCCAGCGCCGGATCGATGCTTCGGCGCTGCCCGGTCAGGACGCGCGCTTTGCCATGGCTGAATACGGATACCGCCGCCTGGTCGAGGCGGGCTATGTGCCGATCGGCTTCGATCACTTTGCTCTGCCCGGCGATCCGATGGCGATCGCGGCATCGCAGGGGCGGGTGCGGCGCAACTTTCAGGGCTTCACCGACGATCAGGCCGAAACGCTGGTCGGTCTTGGCGCTTCGGCGATCAGTTGCTTTGCAAACCTGCTGGTCCAGAACGAGAAGAACGCCGGGCGCTATCGCATGCTGCTGTCGCAGGATTTGCTTCCGGCCGCGCTTGGCGTGACGCGGGACCGCGAAGACCGCCGCCGCGGTGCGGTGATCGAAGCGCTGCTGTGCCGCGGAGAGGCCGAGCTCGAGCCTGCGCTGAGGGCCGAAGCCGGGGGGCGCCTGGGTGTGTTCATCGAACGGGGGCTTGCCCGGATCGAGGGCAACCGCCTGACCATCGCGCCCGAAGCCTTGCCCTATGCCCGCACCATTGCCGCGTTGTTCGATCCCTATCGCCAGGATTCGCTGCGGCGCTTCAGTTCGGCGGTCTGAGCGCATCCTCTTTACACTGCTTCGCCGCGCGCTAATTTCGCGCGAACGAATCGCAACTGGCGCCAAAAAAAGAGCGGCAGTCCGATGAACCGCCGCTCGAGGTGGGGAGAACTCTAGAAACCCGGCGCCCATCGGCTCCTGAGACGCACACAGGGTCAAACCATCCACTTGCGAGTGTCATCCTCCCGCGCGCGCGGGCATGCCTTGATGCCGATCAAAGTTTGAAAATAGACTGGTCCGGCATGCATTTGACCCTGCTTTGCGCTTGACCGTCCGGCCGTGACGATCTTTGCTTGCGGGCCAATGGCAGGGAGTGACAGGGCGATGAATGGGTCGATGAAGGGGCGGATCGCACTGATCACCGGAGCATCTTCGGGATTTGGCGCGCATTTCGCGCGCTTGCTGGTGGGCGAAGGCGCGCGGGTGGTGATCGGCGCACGGCGGGTCGAGCGCCTGGCCGCGCTGGCCGCCGAACTGGGCGATGCCGCCCTGGCGGTGGCGATGGACGTTACCGACGAAGCCTCGATCATCGCCGCCTACGATGCCGCCGAGGCAAGATGGGGCACGGTCGATACCGTGATTGCCAATGCCGGGATCGCCAAGGCCGGCCGTTCGACCGATCTTCCCCTGTCCGACATCGCCGCCGTGGTCGATACCAATTTCACGGGGCTTTATCTGACCGCACGCGAAGGAGCGAAACGGATGATCGCCGCCGGATTCAGGGAAAGCGAGCGGGGACGGATCGTGCTGATCGGCTCGATCACCGCCGAGATGACCGGTAACGGTGAAACCGCCTATGCCGCGATCAAGGCCGGCGTGGCGCATCTGGGCCGCCAGTTCGCGCGCGAATGGGTGCGCCAGGGGATCAACGTCAACACCATCCAGCCCGGCTATGTCGATACGGAGATACAGGGCGACTGGTTCGAGACTGCCGCCGGGCAAGCCCACCTGAATTCGTTCCACCGCCGCCGTTTGACCCCGATCGGGGCGCTCGATGCGCCGCTGCTGCTGCTCTGTTCGGATGCGTCGCGGCATATTACCGGGGCGACGCTGACGGTTGACGACGGGCAGGTGCTGTGAGCCTGGTTGCCGGCACCACCCCGGTTATCGTCGGGGTCGGCCAGGTTTCCGAACGGGTCGGTGAGTCCGGCTATTCCGAGCTCAGCCACATGGATCTCGCCGGGGCGGCGCTGGCCGCGGCCATTGCCGATGCCGGAGCGGCAGCGCCGCTGGCCGCTGCGATCGATACCGTGGTGGCGATCCGGCAGTTCGAGCAATCGGCAACCCGCTATTTGGCGCCCTTCGGCCACGCTAATAATCCGCCGCGCGCAATTGCCCGCCGGGTCGGGGCCGATCCCGCCCGCGCGGTGCACGAGGTGGTGGGCGGACAAAGCCCGCAGCGGCTGGTGGGTGAACTGGCGGCGGAGATCGCGGCGGGGCGCTCGCGGTTGGCGGCGATCGCCGGAGCCGAGGCGCTGTCCACGGTGCGCGCGCTGCTTGGCCGGGGCGAAACGCGCGACTGGTCGGAAGAGTGGGGCGGGACGCTTGAGGATCGCGGCCCCTCCTATGACGGGGTGGTCGACATGACCGCGGTGCGCCATGGGGTCGGCGCACCGATCGGCGGCTATGCCCTGGCCGAGAACGTTCGGCGCGAGCGGCTGGGATTGTCGCTGCAGGACTACCGGCTGGAGATCGGGCGGCTGTTCGCCCCGTTCAGCCAGGTTGCGGCGGGCAATCCGCATTCGGCCGCGCCAACCGCGCGCAGCGCAGGGGAACTGGCCGCGCTGACCGAGCGCAACCGGCTGGTCGCCGAACCCTATGGCCGGTTGGTGGTGGCGCGCGATCAGGTCAATCAGGGAGCCGCGATCCTGATCGCCAGCGTGGACGAGGCGCGGCGGCTGGGCGTGCCCGAAAGCCGCTGGGTCCATATCCACGCGGTCACCGATTGCGCCGAGCCGCCGCTGCTCAGCCGGGCCGATCTGGAGAAGAGTCCGGCCGCCGTTTCGGCAATCTCAAGCGCGCTTGAGATTTCTGGGATCGGCTGGGAAAACCTTTCCGCGATAGACCTTTATTCGTGTTTTGCGATCCCGGTTTTCAACCTGCTCGACGCCTTCGGCCTGGATCGCGACGATCCGCGCGGCTGGACGCTGACCGGCGGACTGCCGTTCTTCGGCGGGGCGGGGAACAACTATTCGGCCCACGGCATTGCCGAGGCGGTGGCGCGCTGCCGCGCCGCGCCGGGCAGCCACGCACTGGTTGGGGCCAACGGCGGGATCATGTCGAAATACGCCGCCGGGGTCTATTCAACCGTGCCGGCGGACTGGTCGGAAAGCCGCTGGCGCAGCCTCGGCAAGATCGAGCCCGCCTTCACCGTGCTGGACAGCCACAGCGGCGATGCGCTGGCCGAAACCTTTACCATCCAGCCCGGCAAGAGCGGCGAAGTGGCGACGCTGATCGCCCGCGTCGGTACGGCCCGAGTTGCGGCGAATTCGGCCGATCCGGCGGTATGCGCCGCGCTGCGCCAGGGCAGGATGAGCGGGCGCCCGGTGCGGATCGAGCCGGGCGAGGGCGGGATCAACGCCTTCGTCTTTATCTGACCAGATCGGCAAGCAGCGCCGGGGTCAAGACCTGGGGCAGCTGGCGCGGCGCGCTGCCGTCCGCCGGATACCACAGGTAGAGCGGCACCCCGGCTGCACCCTGCGCGGTGAGGAACCGGGTGATCGCGGGGTCGCGCCGGGTCCAGTCGCCGCGCAGCACCACCACCCCGGCCTTGTCAAATACCGCGCGGGTTTCCGCGCGCTCGATCGCGGCGGCCTCGTTGACCTTGCAGGTCAGGCACCAGTCGGCGGTCATGTAGAGAAATACCGGCTTGCCTTGCGACCGGGCCTGGGCCAGCGCCGCCTCGTTGAACGGCTGCGAGGGGAGTACGCTGCTCGCCGCCTCGGCCTGCGGCGCGCGGACCATGCCGGGCAGCCCCAGCGCCGCCAGCGCCAGCAGTCCGGCCAGCGATAGGTGGACTATGGCTCCGCCCGCCAGCCCGTGGCGCTGGCGCCGTCCCAGCAGGACCAGGATCGCGACCAGAACGATTGCGATCAGCACCGCCGCGAAGGCAAAGGCCGATCCCGCCGCGCGGCTCGCCAGCCAGACCAGTGCGGCGGCGGTCAGCGCCATCGGCAGCGCCATGATCGTGCGGAAACGCGTCATCCAGGCTCCCGGGCGCGGCAACATCCGGCGCAGCGCCGGAACCTCGGCAATCGCCAGGAACGGCAGCGCGATCCCCAGACCCAGCGTGGCGAACAGCGCCAGCGCCTGCGGTGCGGGCAGCAGCAGCGCCGCGCCCATCGCCGCGGCCATGAACGGCCCGGTGCACGGGGTGGCGACGAAGGCCGCGAGCAGCCCGGTGGCAAAGGCGCCCTGCGGCGATCCGGCCTGCGCGAAGCCGGGAATCGAGAGCTCGAACACCCCCAGCAGGTTGGCGGTGATCGCCACCGCCAGCAGCAGCAGCGCGGC
This sequence comes from Novosphingobium sp., assembly GCA_024236215.1. Taxonomy (GTDB): domain Bacteria; phylum Pseudomonadota; class Alphaproteobacteria; order Sphingomonadales; family Sphingomonadaceae; genus Novosphingobium. The sequence goes on along the minus strand of JACKKX010000001.1, from coordinate 425,339 downwards.
CACCACCAGCGGTTCCTGCAACTGGAAGGCCCAGCCCACTTCCTGCCCCGCCGCGCGCAGGCCAAGCAGCAGCACACCCAAGGCAAGGCAGGCAAGTACCACCCCGGCGGTATAGGCCAGCCCCTCGGCGCGGGCCTGGGCCTGGCTTTCCCCGGCGCGGGCGAGGCTCAGCGCCTTGAGGCTGAGGATCGGGAACACGCAGGGCATGACGTTGAGCAGCAATCCGCCCAGCAGCGCCGAAAGCAGCAGGAAGGGCAGGCCCGGCCCGGCAGTTGGGGGAAGGTCGGCCAGTGGCTCGCCCGCAGGCGGAACCGTGCCCGGCGCGGCCTCCAATGTCACCCCGTTGCCCGCCCGGTCCAGCCGCAGCAGCGCGGTTATGGTCGCGGGTTCGATCGCGGCGAAATTCGCCCGCTCCAGCTCGACGATCAGCATATCGCCCTGGCGCGAAAAGGCTTGCGGTGCGGCATAGTCGACCACATGCTCGCTGGCCATGAACAGATGCGGCGCCTCGAGCCGGACCGAGGCGGGGAGGGGAATTCCCAGCCGCACCTTGCCGCCCGCCAGCGCAAAGCTGGCCCTGGCTCCCAACGGCGCGGGCAGCGCGGCCTGCCAGCCATCGAAGCGCGGATCGCGCGGCCCCGGCGCTCCGACCGCGACCGTGCCCGTCAGCTCGGCGCTTTCGGGCACGCAGATCTTGTCGGTGCAGGCCAGCCACTCGGCGTGGGCGCGCAGCGGCAGCTCGGTGCCGGGCGCGGCCTCGGCGGGCAGGGTCATTGGCACCAGCACGGCATAGTCGCGCTCGTAGACGTGGTTCATCAACCCGAAGAGCAGCAGCGTGGTCGGCACGGGGTATTGCAGCGCTCCCGCAGAAGCACCCTTCGGCAAGGTCCAGTCGAGCGTGATCCCCAGCCCGGCATCGCCGGGGTTCTGCCAGTATCCGTGCCAGCCCGGCTCGGGCCGCATGTGCAGAGCCAGCAGCACCGTTTCGCCGGGGCGCGCGGCCGATTCGGCAACCAGCTCGGCAGCGATATGGCTGGGTCCGGCCCAGGCCGCCGGTGCCATCAGCAGCGCGCAAAGTTGCAACACTGCGGCAACAACACGGCGATATGGGCGGGGCAAGGGCATTCTCCGGTTGGCGGGTCTTGCGCTCGATCCGCGCTGGGGCCATCAGGGCTGTGCCGAATTTGCCGCCAATTTTCAAGGAAGCCCGATGCGCCCGATCGTTGCCCCGCTGGTTCTTGCCCTTTCGCTTGCGCTTGGTGCCTGCGCCTCGGGCACCGCCAAGGCCCCCGCCAGCGCGGCCAGTCTGCCGCCGCCGCGCCCGGCGGGCATGGCCAAAACGCCGCCGCGGCTGATCGTCGCGGTATCGGTCGATCAGTTCTCGGCCGATCTGTTCGCGCAGTATCGCCAGCACTACACCCACGGCTTTGCCCGGCTGCTTCAGGGCGCGGTGTTTCCATCCGGGTTTCAGTCGCACGCCGCGACCGAAACTTGCCCCGGGCACTCCACGCTGCTGACCGGGGATCACCCGGCGCGCACCGGGATCATCGCCAACAACTGGTTCGCCCCGGCCAGCGCGCGCGGCGCCCAGCCGGTCTATTGCGCCGAAGACGAAAGCGATCCCGCATCGAGCGCCAAGAACCCCGTGGTCAGCGCGGTCCACCTCAAGGTGCCCACCCTGGGCGAGCTGATGAAGGCGGCCGATCCGCGCGCCCGCAACGTTGCCGTTTCGGCCAAGGACCGCGCGGTGATGATGATGGGCGGGCACGATATCGACGCCGCCTACTGGTGGAAGGGCGGCCAGTTCGTGACGCTCAATGGCCGCGCGCTGTCCCCCGCAGCCGAGGCCGAGAATGCCGAGGTCGGCGCGCTGATCAAGGCCGGCGCCCCCGCGATCGAGGCCCCGGCCTGGTGCGCCTCGGCCGATCACGCGGTCAGCGTGGGCAAGGGCGCGGTCGGCACCTTCCGCTTTGCCCTGACGGCTGACAAGCCCGACATGCTGAGGATTTCCCCGCGGATGGACGCAGCCACGGTCGATCTCGCCAACCGCCTGGTCGATGAGATGCAGCTCGGCAACGCCGGGCGCACCGATATCCTTTCGGTCAGCCTGTCGGCCACCGACTATGTCGGCCACGCCACCGGCACCGAAGGCGCCGAGATGTGCATCCAGATGGCCGAGCTCGACAAGAACCTGGGCCGCCTGTTCGATCACCTCGATGCGGCGGGGATCGACTATCTGGTGGTGCTGAGCGCCGATCACGGCGGGCTCGACACGCCCGAGCGCTCGGACGAGCAGGCCTTCCCCCGCGCGGTGCGGGCCGACAAGTCGCTGATGCCGGCCGAGCTGGCCAAGGCGGTCAGCGCCAAGACCGGGATTTCGACCAAGGGCCCGCTGCTGATCGCCGATGGCCCGTTCGGCGATTTCTACGTCAGCCGCGAGCTCGATGCGGCGCAGCGCGCGCAGGTGGTGCGGGCGCTGCTGGCGATCGCGCGGGCCCACCCGCAGGTCGCCGCGGCCTTCAGCGGCGAGGAGCTGGCCAATACCCCGCTTCCGGCCGGCAATCCGCAGGACTGGACCCTGAAAGACCGCGCCCGTGCCTCGTTCGATCCCACGCGTTCGGGCGATGCGGTGATCCTGCTCGACCGCGCGGTGACCCCGATCCCCGAGCCGATTCCCGGCGCCTATATCGCCACCCACGGCAGCGCCTTCGATTATGACCGGCGGGTGCCGATCCTGTTCTGGCGCAAGAACATGCTGGGCTTCGAGCAGCCCCAGCCGGTCGAGACGGTCGATATCGCCCCCACGCTGGCCGCGATCCTGGGGCTGAAGGTTCGCGAAGGGCAGTTCGACGGGCGCTGCCTCGATCTCGATGCCGAGGCGGGCAACAGCTGCGATCGCGGACAATGAGCCAGCGGCGCGATCTGGTCATCCTCGGCGGGGGGCTGGTCGGCATGACCTTGGCCCTCGCCGCCGCGCGGCAGGGGATCACCAGCCACGTGGTCGACAAGGCCCGGCCAGAGGATCTCACCGCCGAGGGCATCGACGGGCGCGCCTCGGCGATTTCAACCGCGAGCTGGAACCTGTTCTGCAACATCGGGCTGGAAGAGCGCCTCGCGCCGCTGGGCTGCCCGATCGAGGCGATCGCGGTGACCGATCAGATGCGCCCCGGCCGGATCGATTTTCGCCCCCAGCCGCACGAAGGCACGTTGGGGCGGATGTATGCCAACCGCGATATCCGCCTCGCCCTGTTCGAGGCCGCCGCTGCCGAACCGGCGATCCACTGGGCCAGCGGAGTAGAGCCCGTTTCGCGCGAGCGCGGCGAACACGGCGTGCGCGTGATGCTGAGCGACGGGCGCGCGGTTGAGGGCAGCCTGCTGGTCGGGGCCGAGGGACGCCAGTCTCCCACCCGCGTCGAGGCCGGGCTCAATTCGGCGCGCTGGGACTATTCGCACCGCGCAATGGTCACCGCGATCACCCACGAACAGCCGCACCAGGGCGTTGCCTGGGAGATCTTCTTTCCCGCCGGGCCGCTGGCGCTGCTGCCGCTGCTCGATCTGCCCGACGGGCGGCACCGCAGCGCGGTGGTCTGGACCTTCGCCGAAAAGGACGCCGCCGGGGTGATCGCCATGCCCGATGCGGTGTTCCTGGGTGAGATGGCGGCGCGGATGCAGGGCATCTTCGGCGCGATCGAGCTGGCCGCGCCGCGGATGAGCTACCCGCTCAACTTCCATCATGCGGCCAGGATCGTCGAACACCGCCTGGCGCTGGTCGGCGATGCCGCGCACGGGATGCACCCGATCGCCGGGCAGGGGCTCAACCTGGGGCTGCGCGATGTCGGCGCACTGGCGCAGGTGCTGGCCGAAGGGATGCGCCTCGGCCTCGATCCGGGCGATGCGCAGTTGCTCGCCCGCTACGAGCGCTGGCGCAGCGTCGACAGCCTGACCGTGATGGCCGCCACCGACGCGCTGGTGCGCCTGTTCGGCATCCCCGGCCGCCTGCCCTCGCTGGTCCGCCGCCTCGGCATGGGCGCGGTCCAGCGCTCGGGATGGCTCAAGAAGTTCTTCATGGAAGAAGCGCGCGGCATGTCCGGGGCCCTTCCGGACTTGCTGCGGAGTGAGGCGGCCTAGGGGTCTTGGGAAACCCGCGCGTCCTCTATTGGGCGTGTCTCACCAGAAGCCGCCGTTGCGGAGCGTCAAGTCACGACAATAATGCTGACGTTCGCCCGATCGAACCAAGCCAAAAACCCGCTCGTCGCCCCGTGCTTGACACGGGGCTTGGCTACCCTTCGGCGGCAGGTTCCCGCGCTCCCTCGGTTGGATACCACTGCTCCCACAGGTCGAGCCAATCGGGGTTCTGAGCCTCAATCAGCGCGAACTTCCACTCGCGCCGCCATTTCTTGACCAGCTTTTCGCGGGCGATTGCCGGCCCGATTTCCTCGTGGCGTTCTGCGTAGACCAGTCTGGTCTTGCCGAAATCCTTAATGTGGGTCGACCCTCCGCCTTCGCGGTGTTGCCAGATCCGGCGGACCAGGTCGGCGGTGACGCCAACGTACATTCCGCCGCGATAGCGGTTCGCCATGATGTAGACCCAACCACCTTTGTCCATCGGCGCATATTGCCCAACGAGGGGTTCAAAGAAAAGCCAAGCCCCGTGTCAAGCACGGGGCGACGGGTTGGTTTGTTGTGGTGTGTCCACCAACTCCTCCATTCCTGTCGAAGCATGGTATCGGCACATCATTGCATTGCGGACACGCGTCTGGTCCAGCCATCCTCACACCCTTTCGTCATCTGGTGCTTGGCGCCGGGCGACGGTGGGGTTCGGCGCTGGCAGGCCCGGGCGCAGATCAGGGCGTATCGCTGCCCACTGGCATCGGGCTGGCCGGGCTGGTCTGTTTGACTTCCTCGCCGCTGGCGCTGCGCAGTTTGGCGGGGTCGAGCAGGGCGGTGGTTTCGATCAGGTCGAGCGCGCGCTGGGTTTCGGCATAGGCGTGGGCCTTGGCGATCCAGGCCTGGGCCGCCGGGCTGCCCGGCATCTTGGCCACCTCGTCGGCTGCATCGTCGATCCGGCCGGTGCGCAGCAGCAGGCTGGCGCGGGCCAGGCGGTCTTCCGGGCGGCCCGAGGGGGTGTCGCCGCGGCGGATCACGAACAGCCCCGAAAGCTCGCGCTTGAAACGATCCCACCCGCCCTCGCCGGAGGGGGCGGTGGAGAGTTCGGGGGCGAGGCTGTCAAGCTCCGAGGAGAGGCCATCGAGCGTAACCGGAGCCTTGGCGGCAGCGATCACGGTTTCCACCGCCTTGGGCTGGGCCGCGCCAAAGCGCATCCGCAGCTGTTCGCCCAGATAGCCCAGCTCAACCCCGCGCTCGATCGAGCGGCGCGCGGCGAAGGCAACCAGCATCGCCTCGGCGCGGGCGGTATTGCCTTCGGCGGCGGCGGATTGCAGGTCAACCCGGGCGAGGCGCTGTTCGAGCGCGGCGATGCGCTGATCGAACCCGCCGACCGCGACCGCCTGGCTGGCCGCCGGGGTGGGGGTGGCAAAGCTGGCCAAGGCCGGCTGGGGCGTAGTGGCGGAAGCGGTCAGATTGATCTGTCCGGCCCAGACCAGATAGCCCACCAGCACCGCGCCGCCGAGAAAGGCCAGCAATCCCAGCCCCAGAACGGCGCGCAGCGAGGGGCCGCTGCGGACTCGCGCCGGCGTGGCCTGGGTGCGGGTGAAGTATTCGTCTGGCATGCCTGAATTGACCGGCTATTTCGTGGTGCGACCTCTTGGCCAGGGGTCTTGGCACATCTGGCGGGCCAAGGCCAGCAGTGCATGATCGCTGGCGAAGGCGGCCACCGCCACCTCGCCCCAGCCGTCGCCCGCAGCGGCCGCGATCCGCGGCCCCAGCGCGGCCAGCCGCAGCGGCGCACGCCGGATGCCGTTGCGCACGCACTGGTCGGAAAGGTGCTGCGCCGCCAGTGCCGAATGGAGCGCGACGATCGCGGGTTCGCGCAGCAGTTCGGCAAGATCCGGCGGCATTGCACGGGCCTCGCTGGCATAGACCACCCGTTCCTCGATGCTTACCCCCGGCGGCGGGGTAAGCGCGATGCGTTCGTCCCCGGCCAGGCGCAGCAGACGTTTGTGGCCCGCGTCGAGTTCCCCCAGCACCGCCTGGAGTCCGCCCGATCCGGCAGTGGCGATGGTGAACCCGGCGGCGCGCGCGGCCTCGGCGGTGGCATCGCCCACGGCATAGACCGGCAGGCCGCGCAGCGCCGTCAGCCCGGCCCCGGCGTGGCGCAGCACGTTGGCGCTGCCCAGCAACAGCGCGTCGAACCGGTCCGGCTGGGGCACCTCCCAAGATCGCGGCGCCACTGCGAACAGCGGGTATCCGTGCGCCTCGATCCCCGCCGCCCGTGCCGCGGCGAGCGTGGCGGCATTGCCGGGCTCGGGGCGGATCACGACGAGTGGGGTCATGGCGGGCTAGTCCTGTGGAGGTCCGGCAAAATGCACCCGTACTGCCTCGGGCGCGCGGGCCAGCAGATCGGCGGCGAGCGCGGCGGGGCCGGCGGGATCCCCCGGCGCGAAGCGCACGCGGCCGTCGACCCGCTCGGCCCCGTCGGGGCTGAACAGCGCTGCGCGCAAGGCCAGCTCGCCGCCTTCCTCGCTGGTCAGCGCCGCGATCGGGCTGTGGCAATTGCCCCCCAGCGCGGCGAGCAGCGCACGCTCGGCCAGCAATGCGGCGTGGCTGGGCGGATGGTCGATCGCGGATAGCAGCGCGCGGGTGGGCGCATCGTCCGCGCGGCACTCGATCGCGATCGCGCCCTGGCCGGGGGCGGGAAGCCAGTCCTCGGCGGCGAGCGGGTGTCCGGTGCCCTGCTGGCCCAGCCGGTTGAGCCCGGCGCGGGCGAGCAGGGTGGCGTCCGCTTCACCCGCCGCCAGCTTGGCGAGGCGGGTGGCGACATTGCCGCGAAAGCTCATCACCCGGCAATCGGGCCGGGCGTGGAGCAATTGCGCGGCGCGGCGCGGGGCGCTGGTCCCCACCACTGCGCCACGGGGCAGGGCGCGGATCGATTCCGCTCCGACCAGGACGTCGCGCACATCCTCGCGCTCCAGCACGGCGGCGATGGTCAGCCAGGCGGGGCGCAGCGTTTCGACGTCCTTGGCCGAATGGACCGCCAGATCGATCTCGCCGCCATGCAGCCACTGATCGAGTTCCTTGGTCCACAGCGCCTTGCCGCCGATCTCGGCCAGCGGGCGATCCTGGATCTTGTCTCCGCTGGCGGTGACGGGCACGATCTCCACCGCCAGCCCCGGATGGGCGGCCAGCAGGCGATCGCGCGCTTCCTCGGCCTGGGCCATGGCGAGCGGCGAACGGCGGGTGCCAAGCTTTAGTGGACGGGCGGACATGGTCGCTTGTCCTATTGCGCAATGTCACTAAGGGAAAGTGGGCATGGGGATTGTCCTCGGAATTGAATCGTCGTGTGACGAAACCGCCGCGGCGCTGGTGGACAGCGGACGGCGCGTGCTCGCGCAGCGCATCGCCTCGCAGGACGAGGCGCATCGCCCCTATGGCGGGGTGGTTCCCGAGATTGCCGCGCGCGCCCATGCCGAGCGGCTGGCCCCGCTGATCGCGGCGACACTGGCCGATGCCGGGATGGAACTGGGCGAAGTCGATGCGATCGCCGCCACCGCCGGGCCGGGGCTGATCGGCGGGGTGATGGTCGGTCTGGTCACCGCCAAGGCGCTGGCCATGGCCGAAGACAAGCCGCTGATCGCGATCAACCATCTTGAAGGCCACGCGCTCTCACCGCGCCTCGCCGATCTCGCGCTGCAATTCCCCTATCTGTTGCTGCTGGTTTCGGGCGGGCATTGCCAGCTGCTGCTGGTGAAGGGCGTGGGGCAGTATCGGCGGCTGGGAACGACCATCGACGATGCGCTGGGCGAGGCTTTTGACAAGACCGCCAAGATTCTGGGCCTGGGCTATCCAGGCGGCCCGGCGGTGGAGCGGCTGGCGCGGGAAGGCGATCCGCGCGCGGTGCCGTTGCCGCGCCCCCTGCTGGGCAGTGCCGAGCCGCACTTCTCCTTTGCCGGGCTGAAAAGCGCAGTGCTGCGGGCCAGACAGGCAGGCATCCACGCCGATGCCGATATTGCCGCCGCGTTTCAGCAAGCCGCGATCGATTGCGTGATCGACCGGACCCACAAGGCCCTGCAAGCGATCGACATGCCCAGCGCGCTGGTGGTTGCGGGTGGGGTCGCCGCGAACCAGGCGATGCGCTCGGCGCTGGAAGAGCTGGCGGGCGAATTCGGCTTGCCCTTCGTCGCCCCGCCGCCGGCGCTGTGCACCGACAATGCGGCGATGATCGCCTGGGCCGGGATCGAACGGCTGGGGCAGAGCGATCCGCTCGATTTCGCCGCGCGCCCGCGCTGGCCGCTCGATCCCGATGCAGCGCCGGTGCGCGGGGCGGGAGTCAAGGCATGAAGCCGCGCCTGGGGGTGATCGGGGCGGGTGCCTGGGGCACCGCGCTGACACAGAGCCTGGCCAGCGACGGCTCGCCAGTGCTGATCTGGGCGCGCGAGACCGAGCTGGTCGCCGAAATCAACGCCCGGCACACCAACAGCCTGTTCCTGCCCTCGGCCCGGCTGGCGCCGTCGATCCGCGCCACCGGCGATCTCGCGGAGATGGCGGGGCTGGACGTCTTGCTGGCGGTGTGCCCGGCGCAGCATCTTGCCACGGTACTTTCTGCGCTGCCCGGCTTCGTCGGCGATCTGCTGCTTTGCGCCAAGGGGATCGAGGCGGGGAGCGGGCGGCTGATGGGAGAGGTTGCGGCTGCCGCCGCGCCACAGGCCAGCCTGGCGGTGCTGTCTGGCCCGACCTTCGCCCACGAGGTGGCCGCGGGACTGCCCACGGCGGTAACGCTGGCCTGTTCGGGCGGCGAGGAGCAGTGGCGGCGGCTTGCTCCGCTGATTTCGCGCCCGGCGCTGCGCCCCTATTATTCCGACGATGTGGTCGGGGCCGAGATCGGCGGATCGGTCAAGAACGTGCTGGCGATCGCCTGCGGGGTGGTCGAGGGGCTGGGGCTGGGGCAAAACGCCCGCGCCGCGCTGATCGCGCGCGGCTATGCCGAGATGGTGCGCTTTGGCCTGGCCCACGGCGCGCGGGCCGAAACGCTGGCCGGGCTGTGCGGGCTGGGCGATCTGGTGCTGACCTGTTCCTCCACCTCGAGCCGCAATTTCTCGCTCGGCAAGGCGCTGGGCGAGGGGCAAAGCGCGGCCGAGGCGCTGGCCGGCAAGACCAGCGTGGCCGAAGGCGCCCATACCGCGCCGGTCCTGGCCGCGATTGCCCGGCGCGAAGGCATCGCCATGCCGATCGTCGAGGCGGTGGAGCGGCTGCTGGGCGGGGCTCCCGCCAAGGCGGTGGTGGCCGAATTGCTCGCTCGCCCGCTGCGTCCCGAACAGGAAGGTCAGGCGTGAGCGAGGCAGCGCAGCAGGATATCCAGGCGCTCGCCAAGGGCGGGCGGACCAATTTCATGGGCTTCCTGCTGCGGCTGGCGGCGCGGCTGCCGTTCCTGTTCATTGCCAGCCGGATGTACGGCAAGGAATCGCTTGGGCGCTTTGCCTCGGCGCTGGTGATCGTCGAGCTGGCAGGGCAGTTGTGCACCCTCGGGCAAAAGCGCGGCCTTGCCCAGCGGTTGGCGATGGATGGCGATCATCCCGCCAATTCGGTTGCCGATGCGATGCTGTTGTCCTCGCTGATCGCCCTGGTGTTCAGCCTGGGGCTCTATTTCCTGCCCGGCCTGGTCTACCCCAGCGGAGAATACACCCAAACCGACCGGCTGCTGGTGCTGGCGATCCTTCCCGCGACGCTGACCGACATCGCGCTTTCGGCGCTGGCCTATCGCTACGACGTGGCAACCTCGGTGCGTTCGCGCGCGGTGGTCGAACCCTGGACCCTGTCGCTGGCGGCGGGCGCCTTGTTCTATCTCGACCGCACGAGCGGCCTGTCCGCAGCCTATATCCTTTCGATCTTCACTGCCGCGCTGGTCGCGCTGGTGCCGCTCTATCGCAGCTATGGTCTGCCCAGCCAGTGGCGCCCGCATCCGCTGCGGATCGGGCGCCTGGCGCTGCTCAACCTGCCGCTGGCGGCGGCCGATGCGGTGGAATGGGGGACGCGCAAGCTCGACATCTTTGTGCTGCGCTTTTTCGCCGGGGATGGCGCGCTGGGGGTCTATTATTTCGCCCAGCAGGTCGCGACACTGCCGCAAAAGCTCAAGACCAGCTTCGAGCCGATCCTTGGCCCGGTGATCACACGCAACCTCAAGGAAGGCAATTTCGCCGCGATCGCCCAGCAGGTCAGCCAGGTGGGCTTCTGGATCACCGCCGCGCAGATGGGGATCGCGCTGGCGCTGGCGATCCCGGGTGAAGGGGTGATGGGGCTGGGCGGGCCGGATTTCGTCGGCGGCACCGGGGCCCTGGCGTTCCTGCTGATGGCAGAGGTGGTTGCCTCGACTGCGGTGGTGAGCGAGGCGGCGCTGGTCTATGTCGCGCGGCTGAGGAACCTGTGGGTTTCGCTGTTCACCATCGCGCTCCAGGCCGGGCTTACCGTCGCTGGCATCGAGCTGGTCAAGGAACTTGGCCTCAACCAGAATTTCCGCGCCGCGGCCGCCGCCGGGGCCCTGATGCTCTCGCTCGGGATCGCCTCGCTGATCAAGTCGCGGTTGCTGGCTCGGGTCCTCAAGCAGCCGATCAACAACTGGCGCTGGGCGCTGGTCTGGGCGGTGGCTCCGGCGGTGGTGGTGGGCTGGGGGGCAACCCGCTATCTGCCCGAATGGGCCGAGTTGCTGGTCGGGATCCCCGCGATCCTGCTCGTCTATGGCTGGGTGATCTGGCACAAGGGTTTCGGCCCCGAGGATCGGGTGCTGTTCCGCAAGAACGTGGGAGGTTAGGGCATGCAGGCAGTCGAAGCCAACTGGATGGTCTTTGCCGCAGCGCTGGCGCTGGCGCTGCTGGTGGCCTGGTGGCTGTTCGGGCGGGCCAGTACGACCCCCCGGCGCGAACGCCGCCCCGACGTGCTCGACGAAGGCCAGGCCCCGGCGGCGCGCAATCAGGCGCTGATCGATGCCGCCCCCGCGGCCACCATTGTCCCCCCGCCGATGAGCGCCGGGATGGCCGGGCTGGGAGAAATCGTCGCCGTTACCGCGCAGGACGAGGTAGAGGAACTGGAAGCGCGCGCCGCCGAAATGGAAGTGGTGCCCGATGTGCCCGCCGCGCCCGAACCCGCGCCCGCGGCGGGGGATGACCTGTCGCGGATCAAGGGCCTCGGCCCCAAGCTCCAGGCGCTGCTGCCCACCCTGGGAATCACCACCTTCGCCCAGATCGCTGCGCTGGACGATGCCGCGCTCGATGCGCTCGATGCCCAGCTGGGCGCCTTCGCCGGAAGGCCCCGCCGCGATAGCTGGGTCGAACAGGCCCGCTTTCTCGCCGCAGGGGATACGGCGGGGTTCGAGGGGAAGTTCGGGAAGCTTTAGTAGAGCAAGCTCCCGCGCCGCTCCGCCGCGAACTCCTCCACATCCCGCTGCCAGCGCCGTTTGATCGCGTTCGGGTCCTCGCCGGCCAGCAGCGCTTCGCGGATCCAGGTCTGGCCGGTGAGCAGATCGAAGAACGGGCGTTCGCCGGGCAGGAATGCGAAATCGGTGGCGTGAAGATCGCGGATCGCGGCAATCAGCGACAGGCCGGTGAGCAGCGGGTCATAGGCTGCCTCGTCGCGCGCGGTGAAGCGTACTCCGCCGCAAGGCTGGCCCGCATGCTTTGAGGCCGTAGGGGTGAAGCGGGTCGGCGCGAAGTGCACCGCGGGAAGGTGGAGCGCATTCATCGCGTGGGCCAGCGCCGCGCCGTCGCACCACGGCGCCCCGATCGTCTCGAATGGACGCGCGGTACCGCGCCCTTCGGACAGGTTGGTGCCCTCGATCAGCACCGTCGCGGCATAGGCCAGCACTGCGCGCGCCCTGCGCAGGTTGGGCGAGGGCGGCACGAAAGGCAGGCGCCCGGGGGCGAAGACCCGGGTCCCCTCACCGCGGCTCCAGCCGGTGCAGGCCACCACCCCCGGCGCGGGAAGCCCCTCGCGCGCGGCGATCATCCGCGCGATTTCGCCCAGGGTCATGCCGTGGCGGAATGCCAGCGGCAGCGCACCAACGTGCGAGATCAGCGTCGGATCGGGGCGCGGGCCGTCGATCGCCAGCCCGCCCAGCGGGTTGGGCCGATCGAGCACCACCACCTTCACGCCCTTCGCCGCAGCAGCGCGCAGCGCGTCGATCATGGTCGCGGCATAGGTGAAGGGGCGCAGGCCGATGTCCTGCAGGTCGATCAGCAGGGTATCGATCCGCGCGAGCAATTCGTCCGGAGGCGCCCGGCGCGCGCCGTAAAGGCTCAGCACCGGTAGCCCGGTGGCTCCATCGCGCGCATCGTCCACCGCCTCGCCCGCGCCGGCGTGCCCGGCCAGGCCGTGTTCGGGCGAAAGGAGCGCCACCAGCCGCGAACCCAGCACCGCCGCCGCGCCATCCACCGCTCGCCGCCCCCGCCGGTCCACCGCGCCGGCATGGGTCAGCATGGCAATCGCCCGCCCGCCCCCGGCCAGTGCCGGATCGCGCACCAGCCGGTCGATCCCGGTGGCGAGCGGTGAAGTGCGGGCGAACGCGGGGGTTGCGGCGAGAGCGGCGGCGCCGAGCGCGAAATTGCGGCGGGTAAGGTCTATCTTCCCCATCGGCGCTTGCTCTCCCTTCCGAAGCGGCCCTTCCTCGTCCCCGGCTTTCCTTCGTTGCTGCGGCCTACCAGCGGGGCTTTGTGTTCGCCTTCGGGCAGGCCGAGTTCGCTCGATTCCAGCCGCCGGATTTCGTCGCGCAACCTACCGGCTTCCTCGAATTCTAGGTCGGCGGCGGCGGCGCGCATGCGGCCTTCGAGTTCCTCGATATAGGCGCGCAGGTTGTGGCCGACGAGTTCGCTGCGCTCGCCATCTTCGATCTCGACCAGCACGCCGTCGCGGCTGGCGGTGTCGGCGATGATGTCGGCGATGCGGGTGCGCACGGACTCCGGGGTGATCCCGTGCTGCTCGTTGTAGGCCTGCTGCTTGGCGCGGCGGCGGTCGGTCTCGGCGATGGCGCGTTCCATGCTTCCGGTCATCCGGTCGGCATAGAGGATCACCCGGCCATCGACATTGCGCGCGGCGCGCCCGATGGTCTGCACCAGGCTGGTCTCGCTGCGCAGGAAGCCCTCCTTGTCGGCATCGAGGATGCAGACCAGCCCGCATTCGGGAATGTCCAGCCCCTCGCGCAGCAGGTTGATCCCCACCAGCACGTCATAGACGCCCATGCGCAGATCGCGGATCAGCTCGATCCTCTCGAGCGTTTCGACGTCCGAATGCATGTAGCGCACCCTCAGGCCCGCCTCGTGCATGAATTCGGTCAGGTCCTCGGCCATCCGCTTGGTCAGCGTGGTGACGAGGGTGCGGTAACCCGCCGCCGCGGTCTTGCGGCATTCGGCGATGCAATCCTGCACTTGATCCTCGACGGGGCGGATCTCCACCGGGGGATCGATCAGCCCGGTGGGGCGGATCACCTGTTCGGCGAAAACCCCGCCCGCCTGCTCCATCTCCCACGGCCCCGGCGTGGCGGAAACCGCGACGGTCTGCGGGCGCATCACGTCCCATTCGTTGAAGCGCAGCGGGCGGTTGTCGATGCAGCTGGGCAGGCGGAAACCGAATTCGGCGAGCGTGATCTTGCGGCGATGATCGCCTTTGCTCATCGCGCCGATCTGCGGCACCGTTTGGTGGCTCTCGTCGACGAACAACAGCGCGTTGTCGGGCAGGTATTCGAACAGCGTCGGCGGCGGCTCGCCCGGCAGGCGCCCGGTGAGGAAGCGGCTGTAATTCTCGATCCCGGCGCAAGAGCCGGTGGCGGCGATCATCTCGAGATCGAAATTGGTCCGCTGTTCTAGCCGCTGATGCTCAAGCAGCTTGCCCTCGGCCTCCAGCTCTTTCAGCCGCTCGGCGAGTTCAAAGCGTATCGCCTCCATCGCCTGCTTCATCGTCGGCCCCGGCGTGACATAGTGCGAATTGGCATAGACCCGCACCTTGTCCAGGCTCGCCCCTTTCTTGCCGGTCAGGGGATCGAACTCGGCGATTTCCTCGATCTCGTCGCCGAAAAAGCTGATCCGCCAGGCCATGTCCTCGTAGTGACTGGGGAACAGCTCGAGATTGTCGCCCCGCACCCGGAAGGTGCCGCGGACAAAGGCCGCATCGTTACGCTTGTATTGCAGGGCGACCAGCTTGCGGATGATCTCGCGCTGGTCCTCGCTCGCCCCGCGCTTGATGTCGAAGATCATCGCCGAATAGGTCTCGACCGAGCCGATGCCATAGAGGCACGAGACCGAGGCGACGATGATCACGTCGTCGCGCTCGAGCAGCGCCCGGGTGGCCGAATGGCGCATCCGGTCGATCGCCTCGTTCACCGAGCTTTCCTTCTCGATGTAGGTATCGGTGCGCGGCACATAGGCCTCGGGCTGGTAGTAGTCGTAGTAGGAGACGAAATATTCCACCGCGTTGTCGGGGAAGAACCCCTTCATCTCGCCATACAGCTGCGCGGCCAGGATTTTGTTGGGCGCCAGGATCAGCGCCGGGCGCTGGGTCGCCTCGATCACCTTGGCCATGGTGAAGGTCTTGCCGCTGCCGGTAACGCCCAGCAGCACCTGCGTCGCCTCGCCCGCGTTCACCGCCTCGACCAGCTCGGCGATCGCCGTGGGCTGATCCCCCGCTGGCGCATAGTCGGAAACGATCCGCAGCGGCCGCTGCTCGCCCGACTTCTCCGGCCGCGCCGGCTTGTGCGGCACGAATGCGCCGGAGGTATCGGGCTCTTCCAGGCCCCGGCGGATGATCAGTTCGGCCATGGGGAGGTTATGGGGAACAAAGCGGGGACATGCAAGGCGCAGAGCGCGGTGCTGGCCAGGCGTGTGCCAGCCGTCGCAGCCATCCTGTTCGCGGCGACGACGCCAGTGTGCACCGATCCTGCGGTGGGGCTTTCGGAAGCACTGGATTTGCCGCGCTGGCCGGAATAGCCTCCGGCAGCAAGACAAGGCGATTCAGGAGGTTGGCTTGCGCTTTTTCCAGGCCTGTGTGCTCGTCCTATTCGTTCTAATTCCGCAGACCGTGCATGCCGAATGGCTTGAGGCTTCGTCGAACCACTTCGTGGTCTATGGCAACACCAGCGAAAGCAACCTGCGCAAGTTCAGCGACCAGCTGGAACGCTATGACGCGGCGATGGGCAAGATTACCTCGACCAGCAACCCGCCGCCCAGTCCGTCGAACCGGGTCACCGTCTATCTGGTCGATAACGAGGAAGCGGTGCGCAAGCTGATCGGCGGGGGCAAGGCGGCGCGCTTTGTCGGGGGGTTCTACATCCCCCGCGCCGGTGGCTCGCTGGCGGTGATCCCCCGGGTGCAGAGCGGCGGCGGCAACGATGGCGGAATGGGCTGGTCGATGATCGTGCTGCTGCACGAATATGCCCATCACTTCCTGATCTCGAACAGTGCCTTTCCCTACCCGCGCTGGATGGGAGAGGGCGCGGCGGAATTCTTTGCTTCGGCCAATTTCGAGAAGGACGGATCGGTCGGGCTGGGGCGCCCGGCGGTGCACCGCGCCAATGAACTGGCGCTGGCGGCGGACGTGACCGCGACCGATCTGCTCGATCCCGAACATTATGAGAAGCGCCGCGGCAAGAGCACCGCCTATGATGCCTATTACGGCAAATCGTGGCTGCTCTATCACTACCTGACCTTTTCGGCCGAACGCAAAGGCCAGTTGAGCGCCTATTCGCGGGCCCTGCTTTCAGGCAAATCGATGGTTGAGGCCGGGCACGCGGCGTTCGGGGATTTCGCTCAGCTGGAAAAGGAGCTCGATTCCTACCTGCGCAAGCCGCGCATGTCCTACCTCAAGCTGGCCGGGACGGCACTCGATCCAGGGACGGTGACGATCCGGGTGCTGCGCGAGGGCGAGGCGGCGATAATGCCGGTGCGGATCCGCTCCAAGGTGGGGGTCAACAAGGAGACTGCGCCTGGAGTGCTGGCCGATGCCCGGGCGGTGGCGGCGAAATATCCCGAGGATCCGGCGGTGCTCGCCGCGCTGGCCGAGGCGGAATACGATGCCGGTAACGATGCCGAGGCGATCGTCGCCGCAGACGGGGCGATCGGGCGCGATCCCGGGCAGGTCAACGCCTATCTGCAAAAAGGCTATGCGCTGTTCCGCATCGCCGGCAAGGGCGAGGGCGACGCTGTCGCTGCCTGGCGCGCGGCGCGGGCGCCATTTCTGGCGCTCAACGCGATCGAGAACGATCATCCGTTGCCGCTGCTCTATTTCTACCTCAGCTATCGCCGCCAGGGGCGCGAGCCGACCGAAAACGCCGTGATGGGGCTGGAACGGGCGAGCGAACTTTCGCCCTTCGATCTCGGCCTCAGAATGACGGTGGCGATGCAGGAACTGCACGATGGCCGCACCGAGGCGGCGCGGTTCTTCCTGGTTCCGGTGGCCTACAACCCGCACGGCGGTCCGCTTGCCGGGGCAGCGCGCAAGGTGCTTGACCGGATTGCCTCCGATCCGGCCTGGCGCGGCGATGGAACAGTGATCGATCCGGCCACCAAGGACGACGAGGAAGGCGGGGAGGAAGGGGGCTGAACGTTCTGGAGATCAGGCTGCCAGGTCGGTCGCGAACGCGAAGCGGTCGATCAGTTCGGGATCGGCATCGAACAGGCGCTGGGACTGGGCAGGGCTGAGCACCTCTTGCCATTGCCCCGGCCGCCCTTCGCGGAAGAACGACTGGTTGCCTCGCCCCGCGTTCTCGATAAACCCGGCGGCATCTTCCTGGGCCCTGAGCCGCTCGAACCGGGAAAAGCCGATTGCTGCATCGATCCGTGCCGGCACCGGCTGGTGCCCGAGGAACCGGACGATATCTGCCAGCACGGGGGCGGTCCGCGTGGCGAGATCGACATAGCGGATGCCGAACCCCGGAATCTCCCGCATGCCTATCCAGCTGCGGGCGTGCTGGCTCCAGGATCCGATCAGCTCGTGCCCCATCTGCGGGTGGTCGGTGTGGCAGGTATCCCTGGTCGTCAACCGCCGGATCGCCTCGTCCAGTCCGATCCCGAAATAGTGCGCGAAGCTGATCGCCACGTCGCAGGGATGGCGGATCACATGGATCAAACGGTCGCCGGGAACGAAGGAGAAAGCCGGTTTGCCATCCATGTTCACATAGGGTGTGTGCGTCTTCACCAGCCGCAGCTGATTGGGAATGCGCGCGCGCAGTTGGGCAAAGTAGGCTGGCCGGGCGTAGAATTCGTCGGTGTGGCTGCGCTGCACCGGGTTCTTGCCGGTGATTCCTTGCCAGATGTCCTCGACATGCTCGCCCCAGGTCGAAAGCATCAGCTCCTCAAGCGAGAGCGGCCGCTCGAGACCGGAGAAATAGTTGGCGATCAACGTGCGCAGGAATGTATTTCCCGAGCGCGGATAGCTGGCCAGCCAGATGACGGCCTGTGGGCGAGGAGCGTTCATATATCCAAGGGTGAGTGCGACAACCTGTCTTTGGATAACATGTGCTCGCGTTAGCACAATCTCCTGTCGTCGGGTAACAAGGGCAATTGGTCGCACCCTGGCGACGCTTGTCGGCACGCAAGGACTCTTGGTCGATCCCGATTGGGGATGAGGGCTGGTCCCGGCTAGGCCCGGGTCAAGGCGTACATCCTGGGGAGAATGCGACGCCTTGGGGCAAAGGTTGCGGTGAGGATCATGCCCCGCCGCGCGGACCGAAAAAAGCGTTCGTGGGGAAGGCGATGTCGAAAGCAAACAAAGTCAGCTGCCGGATTGTGGGCGTACCCGCCGCACTTCTTGCCTCGTTGGCGCTCGCCGCGCCGGCCTGGGCGGAATCGGATTCCGATGGTGCCGTGGCAGACGGCGCGGCGGAGGCGACCGGCAAGCGTCAGACTGTCTATCAGGCGGACTACTTCGCCCAGTTCGCCCCGACCAACGCGCTTGACATCGTCCGCCGGGTTCCGGGCTTCGCGATCGAAGAAACCAACGATGCCATCCGCGGCTTCAGCGGGGCGGCCGGCAATGTGGTGTTCAACGGGGCGCGGCCTTCTTCCAAGGCCGAGGCGCTGTCGGCGATGCTGGCGCGCATTCCGGCACGGCGGGTGCTGCGGGTCGAGGTTGCGCCCGGCGATGTCTACGGCACGGACTACGCCGGCAAGAGCCAGGTGCTCAACGTCGTGCTGAGCCGCGAAGGCGGGATCGACGGCACCGCCACCGCGAGCCTGCGGCATCTGCACGATGGCACGGTGATGCCCGATGGCAATGCCTCGGTCCTGATCCGCAGCGGCAAGTCGACCTTCAACCTTTCGGCCAAGTCAGGTCGGGCGGGGGACGTCGAGGTCGGCTACGACGATGTCCGGCTCTATTCCGACAATTCGCGGCTGGAACTGCGCGAGAAGACCAACGACATCGATTTCTACTACCCCCGCTTCGCCGCGGGTTGGGCTTATGAGGACGGGGCGAACCGCTCTGCCCACCTCAACCTGAGCTATGCTCCGGGCCGCACCGCCCTGAAGCAGGCCAATCATGTCATTCCGACCGGCGGTGCCGAGCGCGACGACCAACTGGAGCAGGATTATCGCGATACGGCCTACGAGCTGGGCGGCGATGTCACGCGTCCGCTGGGTGGAGGGGCGATCAAGCTGGTCGCGCTAGGCAACCGGCGCGATCGCAACTACTTCGATTCCTACTATGAGCGCCCCGGCGGAACCGCGACAATTGTCGGCGGGTTCGAGCAATTCCAGAAGGCTCGCTATGACGAGGTGCTGGGCCGGCTCAGCTGGTCCCACCCCAAGTTGGCCGGGTTCTCCGCCGAATTCGGCAGCGAGGTTGCCTACAACAAGCTTGAGAACGCGACCGAGCTTTACCTGCTCGGCCCGGCCGGCGCACGCACCCAGATCGATCTGCCGATCGACAAGGCCACCGTCGACGAATTCCGCACCCAGACCTATGCCAACCTGGGCCATCAGCTGACCTCTGCACTGCGCCTCGACACCTCGCTGGCGTTTGAAACCTCGAAACTCAAGGTTCGCGGCGATACCACGGCGGACCGTTCACTCAGCTTCCTCAAGCCGGGGATCACGCTCGACTGGAAGGGCGCCAAGGGCTGGCACGCCCAAGCATCGATGCGGCGCGAGGTAGCTCAGCTCGATTTCTATGATTTCATCTCTTCCGCCGAGCTTGCCAACGGCCGGATCAGCGGCGGCAACGCCGATCTGGTGCCCCAGCGCACCTGGCAGACGCGCTTCACGGTGGAGCGGCCGGTGCTTGGGCAGGGGCTTATCAAGCTCGAGCTGGGCTATGACTGGGCGAGCCTGCTGCAGGACCGCGTGCTGACCGATGAAGGCTTTGACGCGCCGGGCAACATCGGCAACGGAACGCGCAAGTTTGCCGCTTTCACCTTCGATGCCCCACTCGAAAAACTGGGCCTCAAGGCGACCCGGATCACCATCAATGCGACCGTGCAGGACACCTCGGTGCTCGACCCGCTGAGCGGCAAGCGCCGTGGGTGGAGTGGGTTCTATCCGGCCTGGGAGTGGACCGTCGATCTGCGCCGGGACCTGGCGCACTGGTCCTACGGTTTGCTGCTCAATGATCGGGCCGACAATGTGTTCTATCGGATCGAGGAAGTCGACAGTCTGATACTCGAGCGAATTTATGGCGCGGCATTCGTCGAATACCGGCCCGACAAGCGCACCACCTTGCGCCTCGATATCGACAATGCCTTCGACACGGCGGGCCAGCGCTATCGGGAGTTCTATGTTCCCAACCGTTCGGCCCTGACGCCGACTTTCACGGAATTCCGCCACCGTGATGCGCACGTCGCGCTGACTTTCTCGATCACGCGCTCATTCGGCGGAAAGGGCTGATTTGCCCCCGAAAAAAAGCGGGGACGGCCAAGCTGCCGCCCCCGCCAGGGGTACCTCTCTTGAGTCCGCGTTCAGGCGGGCAAAGTCAACGCCTCGTAGCGTTCAAAGTGATGATCGGCGCCGCCAAACTGGTTCTCGATCATGGTCGAGCGCTTGAAATAGTGCCCGATCCCCAGCTCCATGGTGATGCCGATCCCGCCGTGGGTCTGGATCGCGCTCTGCCCGACGAATTTGAGGCTGCGCGAAACCTTGGCCTTGCACATCGAAACCGCCGCCTTGCGCTCGGCTGCCGGGGCATCGAGTTTGAGCGTACCCATCAGCGCCATCGAGGCGATCTGCTCGGCCTCGACCAGCATGTCGGCCATGCGGTGCTGGAGCGACTGGAACTTGCCGATCGGCTGGCCGAACTGCTTGCGCTGCCCGGTGTATTCAACCGTCTGGGCGAGCATGGTGCGTGCGATCCCGGTGGCCTCGGCGCAGACCGCCATGGTCGCCTCGTCGACCACCTGCTCGACCAGATCGATCCCACCCGAAAGCATGGCCTCTGCAGGGACGGAGACGTTCTCGAAGTAGACCTCGGATGCGCGGAAGCCGTCGACCGTGGGATAGTCGCGCCGGGAAATGCCGGGGCTGTTCGCCTCGACCAGGAACATCTCCACCCCTTCGCGTTCGCGCCGTCCGCCGCCAGTGCGCGCGGTGACGAGCAAATGGGTGGCCCAGGGCGCGGCATAGACCACCGCCTTATGGCCATTGAGCACATAACCTGCGCCGTCCTTCTTCGCGCTGGTGCCGATATCGGCCAGGTTGTATCGGCCCTGTGGTTCGGCATAGGCGAAAGCGATCAGCGCATCGCCCGAAATGATCGCCGGAATGGTTGCCTCCGCCAGCGCGCCGCCCGAGGCCCTTAGCGCGCCGCCGCCAATCACCACGGTCTGAAGCCATGGCTCGATCGCGATGACCTTGCCCAGCTCTTCCATCATGATCATGTTCTCGGTTGCGCCGCCGCCCATGCCGCCCAGTTCCTCGGCGAAAGGCGCGCAGGTCAGCCCGAGTTCGCTCGACAGCGCCTTCCAGATCCCAGGATCGCGGCCCTCGGCGCTGTCCAGCATCTTCTGGCGCGCCTCGAACGAATAGGTATCGGCCAGGAACCGCGCGAGCGTGTCGCGCAGCATTTCCTGGGTTTCGGTGTAGCTCAGATCCATCTTTCAGTCCTCTTGCCAGGCTCGTTCAGAGCCCCAGCACCATCTTGGCGATCACGTTGCGCTGGATCTCGTTCGATCCGCCGTAAATCGTGGTCTTGCGGGTGTTGTAATAGGTCGGCGCGGCACGGTTGGCCCAGGCCGGGCCGATCGGGTGCTCGTTGTCGCCCTCGCCAAAGCCGCGGAAATAGGGCGCGCCGTAATGACCGGCCATTTCCAGCACCAGTTCGGTCAGCCGCTGCTGGATTTCGCTGCCCTTGATCTTGAGTACCGAGCTTTCCGGCCCCGGCCCCTTGCCCGCGGCCATGCCCGCCAGAGTGCGCAGCTCGGTGTATTCAAGCGCGGCGAGGTCGACCTCAAGCTCGGCCACCTTGCGCTTGAAGAAGGGGTTGGCAAGCAAGGCCCGATCGCCTTCCATCTCGGTCTGGGCAATCGCCTTGATCCGTTCGATCGAGCGTTTGGAGGTCGCCACCCCGGCAATCCCGACGCGTTCGTGTGCGAGCAGGAACTTGGCGCAGGTCCAACCCTTGTTCTCCTCGAATACCCGGTTGGCCACTGGCACGCGCACGTCCTCGAGGAACACCTCGTTGACCTCGTGCTCGCCGCCCAGGGTGATGATCGGACGCACCGTGATCCCCGGGCTCTTCATGTCGATCAGCAGGAACGAAATGCCTTCCTGCTGCTTGGCATCGGGATCGGTGCGAACCAGGAAGAAGCCCCAGTCGGCATGCTGGGCCAGCGTGGTCCAGGTCTTCTGCCCGTTAACGACATAGTGGTCGCAATCGCGCACCGCGCGGGTGCGCAGCGATGCAAGGTCCGAACCCGAACCGGGTTCCGAATAGCCCTGGCACCACCAATCCTCGCCCGAGAGGATCCGGGGCAGGAAATGCGCCTTCTGTTCGGGAGTACCAAAAGTGTAGATCACCGGGCCGACCATGGTCAGACCGAAAGGCAGCAGACGAATGCAATCGGCCCGTGCGGTTTCCTCCGACCAGATATAGCGCTGGGTGATCGACCAGCCGGTGCCGCCGTATTCGACCGGCCAGGCCGGCGCGACCCAGCCTTTCTTATAGAGAACCTTGTGCCAGGCGAGGAAATCCTCCTTGGCTAGTTCCTCCCCTTCGTCCTGCTTGCCGCGCAGCTCAGCAGGATAGTTCTCGGCGATGAAAGTGCGCACTTCCTCACGGAAGGCGAGATCTTCCGGGCTGAATTCGATGTCCACGGGCCTCTCTCCGTCAATCTTGTGGCGGCCAGCTTGGCCCCAAATCGCGCCCAGTCAAGGACGAGTTGCAATTTGCCATGGCTGCAATTGCACTCTCGCGGGGGGCTTAATCGAATGGCGTGCCGTGCCGTTATCGGTGGCGTGGCGGATGTGCCGCTACGGCAAGCAGCTTTGAGGGAGAGGGGCGATGGCCGCCGAAAGTGAGAATATCCGTGCCTTGCGCCGTTCGCACCGGCTGCAACTGGTGCTTCCGGCCAAGTGCCGTTCGCGCTCGGGCTATGTCGATCATGTGGTGATTTCCGACCTTTCGGAGGGCGGATGCCGAATCGACAGCCGCGGCCTGGTTCATCATGTCGGCGATATGGTGGTGATCCGCCCGCAGTGCCTGGAAGGGCTGACCGGAGTGATCCGCTGGATCAAGGGACACTCGGCCGGGATCGAGTTTGACCGTCCGCTCTATCGCCCGGTGGTCGATCACCTGCACCGCACCTATCTGCGCTTCTTCGAGCCCGACCGGTCCGGCCGCCACGGACACGCGATGCTGCGCGCGGCCTGATCGGCGCGAGCGATTGGCACGGCGATAACAGCTTGCTAGCCTGGGGGACCATCCCCACAGGAGTTTCCCATGCGCAAGTCCCTGATTGTCCCGATCGCCCTTTCGGCGCTGGCGCTCGGCGCCTGTTCGAAGCAGACCGCAACCACCGATGCGCCTGCCCAGGCCAGTGCCGACAAGGCAGCCGCAGAGATGGCTTTCCGATTCACACCCGGACAATACCGGACCACGATCGAGGTTACCGATTTCGCAATGCCGGGCATGCCGCCCCAGGCAGAAACGCAGATGAAGGCGATGTTCGCCAAGGCGGCCAGTCAGGAATACTGCCTCAAGCCCGAGGATGCGGCCAAGGGCATCGAGGCGATGAAGCAGAACATGGCCAAGGGCGACTGCAAGTTTGACAAGTTCGAGGCTTCCGGCGGCACCGTCAGCTCCGCCTTCACCTGCAAGAACGATGGCATGGAAATGCACTCAACCTCGCAGGGGACCTATTCGGATACCGGCTCCCAAGTGGCGATCAAGGCGGACATGAAGGCGCCCGGCGGCAAAACGATGCATATCGAACAGAGCGTCAAGACCGAGCGGATCGGCGACTGCAAGTAGACCCGGCCCGATCTGCGATGCCGCGCATCTTCGATTTCACACATGCCATCCTGCGCCGCCCGGGGGCGAGCGCGGTCAAGGGATTGCGCGCTGGAGGCGGGCCTGACCCGACGTTTGCGGGCGTGGCGGCGGAGCACGCGGCCTATGCCAGGGCGCTGGAAGCGGCGGGGCTGGAACTGACCGTACTCGACCCGCTCGAGGACTTTCCCGACGCCCTGTTTGTTGAGGATCCGGCGCTGGTCTTCACCGCCGGTTCGGTGTTGCTCAATCCCGGCGCGCCAAGCCGGGCGGGAGAGGCCGCCCTGTTGCGCCCGGCGCTTGAGCAGCACTTCGGACAGGTGCTGGCGCTGGACGAAGGCCATGCCGACGGCGGCGATGTGCTGGCGATGCCGGACCGGGTTCTCATCGGGCTTTCCGCGCGCACCGACCGGATTGGAGCGGCGGCGCTGGCGCGGTTGCTGGTCCGGTTCGGCTTGCACGCCCAGGTGGTGGAAACCCCGTCCGAAGTACTCCACCTCAAGACTGCCTGTTCGCTTATCGACGAGGAAACCGTGCTTGCCACCCGCGCCCTGGCGCAAAGCGGGATCTTCTCAGGCTACCGGGTGATCGAGGTGCCCGAGGGCGACGAAGCCGGAGCGAACGTGCTGCGTGCCAATGAGCACCTGCTGGTCGGCGCGGCCTATCCGGCAATCGCCGATCTGCTGAGCCAGTGCGGAGCACACATCGTCTTGCTCGAAAACCGCGAGATCGCGAAGATCGACGCGGGCTTCACCTGCATGTCGCTGCGCTGGCGAGCCGCTTAGGCAGCCTTGGCCTGGGCAATCAGGTCGCTGATTTCGCGGCCAAGCTCGTTAGCCCGCTCTTCCAGTTCGCGCGCGGCATCGAGCACCACCTGGGCATTGCGCGCGGTCTCACCAACCTGCACATCCATATGCTCGAGGTTGACCCGCATCGATTGCGCACCCGCCGAGGACTGGTGGATAGTGCGGCTAATCTCACCGGTCGCCATGCCTTGTTGATCGGCAGCGGCGGCGATCGAGTTGGTGGCGCTGCCCAGATCGTCGATCGCGCCCGAGACACTGGCGATCGAACCCTCGGCATTCCTGGTCGCGACGGCGATGGTCTTTACCTGCTCGTCAATCTCATGGACCGCATTGGCGGTCTGGCGCGCAAGCTGTTTGACCTCTTCGGCCACCACCGCAAAGCCGCGCCCGGCGGCTCCAGCCTGCGCAGCCTCGATCGTGGCGTTAAGGGCCAGCATGCTGGTGCGCGCGGCGATCGAGCCGATCAGGTCGGTCACGCTGCCGATCCGTGCGGTCATTGCGCTCAGTTCGGTCATGGTCGCCTCGGCGCTCTTGGCCATGTGGCGCACTTCCTCGCCCGATTTGGCGACATAGTTGATCCGGGTCGAAACCTCGTTGATCGAGACCACCAGCTCATCAGCGGCCTCGGCGATGGTCACCACGCCGTCGAGCGTCTGCTGCGCGGCGGCAGCGGCCGAAGCGGTTTCCTCGCGTGAGCGGCTGGCCGAGCCGGACAGGGCATCGGCCACCTGCTTGAGGCGGATAGTCGTTTCACTGACCTGCCGGGCAATTCTCCCGACCCGGCTTTCGAGTTCCCCCGCCGTGGCGGCAAGCGCGCGCTTGCGCTGTTCCTCGGCGCTGGCCTGCGAAGCGAGCGCAGCCTCCTGCTCGGCCAGTTCCTTTCGGGCCTCGTCTTCGGCGCGGATCCTTGCCAATTCCGCTTCCTGCACCGCCAACGAGGCTTCGCGAAAGGCGATCACGCCCTGGGCGAGGCGGCCGATTTCATCGCTGCGGGCGAGGTCATCGTCGAGGTCGATCTGCTGATTGGACTCAAGGCTCTGCGTCACCCGCACGATCGGCATTACAACGCGGCGGCGCAGATAGGCGATCAGCGCCAGACTGATCAGCGAGATGGCGAGCGAGGCAAGGAAGATCAGACGGCGGATCGTGCCGAGGCTGGACACCGTATCGTCGCTACTGGCCTTGGCCGTCTGCTGAAGATTGTCACTGACCCGCTCGTTGTCGGCTTCCATTGCTTTGAAGGTCTGGTTGAAGTCAGGCATCAGCCTGCGCGCTGCCTGCGGGTCGCTCAGGGCAAGGGGTACGATCCGGTTGACCTTGACCACGTAGCCATCGAAACTGTTCTGTGTGGCGTCGATCTGGGCGCGGACATCGGTGGGCAGGTCAAGCCTGCGATTCGAAGCGTGGAGGCGATCGAGCCAGCCAGCATATTCCTTGAGATCGCTACGTACTTCATCCGCCGCCTTGCGATCACCGGTCGTTCCGGCTTCGAGCGCGGCGAGTACGGTTGCGCGCATCGCGTCATGCATCATGTCGGCTTCGACATGGTTGCGCAGCGCCTGGGTCATTGTTTCGGAAGACTGCTGCATCTGCGCCAATGTCGTTTCGCTGCGCCAGGCGAGAACAAAGAATGCCAGAGTTGCGATCGCGATCGCGCCGCCCGATGCCGCCACCAGCGAGGCGATCGACTTGCGTACGGTTCCCTTGCTCTCGATCGAAGCCATTGTCCGATTCCCCTTTGGAACCCCGAACGGATTCCTTGTCGTTACGATCCGCCAAACTACCCGCCGGTGCTGAATAAAGCGTAAATTAACCACGATCACCGTGCATTCTTCGCACATGCAGCATTAGAAGCTTGACTCCGCGCTGACATCGGGCAGTCATACCCTCGGATGGGACGCACGGCATGACTCAAGCGGGCTCGTCATTTGACGAGATGTTCGCACCGGACGGGACGGTTCGCCCCGCCTATGGCGGTTACCGCGAGTGGTATGAAGCCCAGGACCAGGCGTTGCTGCGCCGCAAGGGCGCCGAGGCGG
Organism: Novosphingobium sp.; assembly: GCA_024236215.1. Taxonomy (GTDB): domain Bacteria; phylum Pseudomonadota; class Alphaproteobacteria; order Sphingomonadales; family Sphingomonadaceae; genus Novosphingobium. Next base: position 398,929 of record JACKKX010000001.1, on the reverse strand, counting down.
AGGGCTTCTTTCGCAGCACCGGGATCACCTTCAACGTCTATGGCGACGATGCCGGGGAAGAGCGCCTGATCCCCTTCGACATGGTGCCACGGATCGTCACCGCACGCGAATGGCGCCGCCTGTCGCGCGGGATCGAACAGCGGGTTCGCGCGCTCAACGCCTTTCTGCACGATATCTATCATCGTCAGGAAATCATCCGTGCCGGCCGGGTGCCATTGCGCCTGATCGCTGAGAACGATGCGTTCCTGCCGCAGATGATCGGACTGGTTCCGCCGGGCGGGATCTATACCCACATCGTCGGGATCGATCTGGTACGGACCGGGCCAGATGACTTCATGGTGCTCGAGGACAATGCGCGCACGCCCAGCGGCGTTTCCTACATGCTCGAGAATCGCGAAACCATGATGGCGATGTTCCCCGAGCTGTTCAGCAAGCTTTCGGTGCGCCCGGTGCAGGACTATCCGCGGCGCCTCGCCAAGAGTCTAGCGGCCTGCGCGCCCGATTGCGCCGGGTCGCGCCCGGTGGTCGCGGTGCTGACCCCGGGCATCTACAATTCGGCCTATTTCGAGCACGCCTTCCTTGCCGATCAGATGGGCGCGGAACTGGTCGAAGGATCGGATCTACGGGTAATCGACGGGCGCGTGGCGATGCGCACCACCCGCGGTTATCAGCCGATCGATGTGCTCTACCGGCGGGTTGACGATGAATACCTCGATCCCCTGAGCTTCAATCCGGCATCGGCGCTGGGGGTGCCGGGAATCATGGATGTCTACCGCGCCGGGGGGATTACAATCGCCAATGCGCCGGGCACCGGCATCGCCGATGACAAGGCGATCTATTCCTTCATGCCCGAGATCGTGGAGTTCTATACCGGGGAAAAGCCGCTGCTTTCCAACGTGCCGACCTGGCGTTGCTCCGAGCCGGACAGCCTGGCCTATGTGCTCGACAATCTGGCGGAGCTGGTGGTCAAAGAGGTTCACGGATCGGGCGGCTATGGCATGCTGATAGGGCCGACCAGCTCGAAGAAAGAGATCTCCGCCTTCGCGCAGAAGCTGCGCGCCAAGCCTCACAATTACATTGCCCAGCCCACCCTGGCGCTTTCGACCGTGCCGATCTTCACCCGGGCGGGCCTGGCTCCGCGCCATGTCGATCTGCGTCCCTTCGTTCTGGTCTCCCCCAAGGGGATCGAGATCACCCCGGGCGGGCTGACCCGGGTGGCGCTGAAGAAGGGCTCGCTGGTGGTCAATTCGTCGCAGGGCGGCGGGACCAAGGACTCCTGGGTGCTGGAGGACTGATGCTGGGGAGGACCGCCAACGGGGTGTTCTGGATGGCCCGCTATCTCGAACGGGCGGAAAATACCTCGCGTCTGCTTGAAGCGGGGTTCCGCATGGCCCTGACCCGCGATGCCGAGGCCAGCCATGACGAATGGCGCTCGCTGATCGCCACGGTCGGCTTCACGCACGGGTTCGAGGCGGCCAACGGCTCGGACTATTCGGGCGAGCGGGTCTGGAACTTCCTGCTGCGCGACAAGGCCAACCCGGGTTCGGTCCTGGCGATGATCGAGGCGGCGCGCACCAATGCCCGCGCGGTGCGCACCGCGCTGACCCGCGAGGTGTGGGAGGCGGTCAACGAAAGCTGGATGCACCTGCGCGAGGCGCTGGCCCGCCCGGTGCGTGAGGCCGCGCTGGGCCTGGTGCTGGCGACGATCCGCCGCCAGATGACCATGGTGCGCGGGGCGATGGACGGCACCATGCTGCGCAACGAGATCCACAATTTCAGCCGCATCGGCACCTTCATCGAGCGCGGCGACAACACCGCGCGGATCCTCGACGTGAAGTATTACGTGCTGCTTCCCTCGCTCGCCTGGGTGGGGTCGAGCCTTGACAACGTGCAGTGGGAATCGGTGTTGCGCTCGGTCTCGGGCGAGCGCGCCTATCGCTGGCTCAACGCCGGGGCGATGGACCCGCGCGGGATCGCCGAGTTCCTGGTGCTCGATCAGCGCTTTCCGCGCAGCCTGGCCTTCTGCATCGACAAGCTGCGCTCCAACCTGCGCGGGCTGGCGCATGAATACGGGCACGAAACCTCGGCGCACGAATTGCTGCGCGCGCTTGGCACCCAGTTCCACGAAGCCGGGATCGATCAGATTTTCGAATCGGGGCTGCACGAATTCATCCACGAATTCATCGCCGCCAACCAGCAGGTCGCGCTGGCGATCGAAGCCGATTACAGGTTTGTCGCCTGATGCGACTCAAGGTTGGACACACCACCCGCTATGCCTTTTCGCAGCCCGTTGCCCACGGGTTGCTGCGACTGCGCCTGACGCCCAAGAACACCCAGGGGCAAAAAGTCCTTGATTGGCGGATGGATCTGACTGGTGCGGTCAAGGAAGTCGAATACGACGATCACAACCACAACCGCACCACACTGGTCTCGGTCGAACCGGGGACCAGCGCGGTCGAGATCCATTGTGAGGGACTGGTCGCCACGGCGGACAATCACGGTGTGATCGGACTGCATTCGGGACACATGCCGCTTTGGGCCTTTCTGGCCCAGACCGCACGGACCAGACCCGGCCCCCGGGTCCGCGCGATCATGGCGCAGATCGACGCCCCGCGCAGCGATGCGCTGGCGCAGTTGCACCGGCTCTCGGCGCTCGTCCTCGAAAACATCCGCTATGCCCCCGGCGAGACCGAGGTCCACACCTCGGGTGAGGAGGCCGCCGCCTTGGGGATGGGCGTGTGTCAGGATCATGCCCACGTGTTCATCGGCGCGGCGCGCGCGCTGGGGATTCCGGCGCGCTACGTGTCGGGCTACCTGATGATCGACGGGCGGATCGAGCAGGAGGCCGGACACGCCTGGGCCGAGGCGCATGTCGATCATCTCGGCTGGGTCGGCTTCGATGTCTCGAACGCGATCAGCCCGGATGAGCGCTATGTCCGCGTTGCCACCGGATGCGACTATGCGGAAGCCGCACCCGTTACCGGGCTCAGCTACGGAGCTGGGGAAAGCCTGCTCGAAGTTCGCCTGGCGGTTGAACAGCAATCGCAAGATCAGTAGGTCGGACGCGAAAGGGGACTGGCGGCTTTGACCTATTGCGTTGGCATGATGCTCGACAAGGGCATGGTCCTGATGGGGGATACGCGCACCAATTCCGGCGTCGACAACATTTCCACATTCCGCAAACTTCACCACTGGGAGGTTCCGGGCGAACGGATCATCGCGGTGCTGACCGCCGGCAACCTTGCCACCACCCAGGGCGTGGTGAGCCAGCTTGAAGAGCGCAACAAGGCCCCCGAAGAGCGCCACAACAGCCTGCTCGAAGCACCAACCATGTTCCAGGTGGCGAGCATCGTCGGCCGGCTACTGCGCGAGACGATCATCGCGACCGACAAGGAAAACGGCCAGGAGGCATCGGGCACCTTCACCGCCTCGATGATCGTCGCGGGGCAGATCCGGGGAATGGAGCCAAGGCTGTTCCTGATCTACCCGGAAGGCAATTTCATCGAGGCCAGCTTCGACACACCCTTTTTCCAGATCGGTGAAACCAAGTACGGACGCCCGATCCTGATCCGCGGGTACAGCAGCGACATGAGCTTCGAGGACGCGGTCAAGCTGCTGATGGTCAGCTTTGATTCGACCCTCAAGGCCAACCTCTCGGTGGGCATGCCGCTCGATCTGATGGTGATCGAACGCGACCGCTTCGAACCCGCGCACCAGTGCCGGATCGAGGCCGAGGATCCCTATTATCGCGCGATCTCGGCTGGCTGGAGCGAGGCGCTGAAACTGGCTTTTGAGAGTTTGCCGGACTACAGCTTCAGGAACCGATGAGGCGTTAGCGGCAGAACGCCCTGCCGCTCATTTCCAGGTGGAGGTGATCCTTGTGCGCGGCGTTGTAGGCCGGGCCGAGCACGGTGCCGAAGCGTTTGCAGGCGCTGGTGTGGATCGTTGCAAGAAAGCGGCGCTCGGCCGGGGTGCCTTCTTTCCAGCCGCGGATGGAGATCCGCCGCCCGTCGGCCAGAACGAAGGCCGATACGTCGATCGCGTTGGCGGTGGCGTGCGCGCTCATCCGGTCCGACCCGGCAATGGTCCGGCAGTTGTAGCTGCCCATCGTCTCGATCCTAACCAGCGCGCTGCCGAGAATCTGCTGTGCTGCACGATCAACCCCATAGCGGGCCCAGCCGGCCAGCGTTTCGGCGAGCGGGCAGGTAACAGGGCCGAGATTGGACAGCGCCAGGCTGGCATCGTCGCTTTTCAGGCTGGAAAGCCGGACCGTGCCCAGTGTCGAACAGCCTGCGCCGTAATACTGATCGGGCAGCGGGGTGAAGGCGGCCCGGCTGGTCGAAAGCTGCGCCAGACATTGGCGCGTCTCGGGCCGGGGCGAATAGGTCAGGGTTGAGCGGGAGACCACGGCCTTTTGCGGAGCGCGGGCATCGGGGATGGCTCCGCATGCGGCGGTAAAGGCGAGCAGAGGCAGGATGAGCAGCGGCGCACGCATGGGCGGAAAAGTGCCATGTACATGGTCAGGAAAGTCTTGCGCGGCATGGTTAACACGGGGGTAAGGCCAAGCCCGTGCTTGACAGTGCGCCGCGCGCCACTAAGTGCGGCTGCGGGCCACGCGGTCCCAACGCCGCGCGTGCTCTCTGTAAGGAGAGTCAGACATGACTGCTACGATTCCGGTGCGCAAACCCGCGCGCCCGTTCTTTTCTTCCGGTCCCTGCGCCAAGCCGCCCGGATATTCCCCCGCCAAACTCGACACCGCCTCGCTGGGCCGTTCGCACCGCGCGAAGATCGGCAAGGCGCGGCTGCAGTACTGCATCGAACTGATGCGCGAGGTACTGGGTCTGCCCGATACGCACCGGATCGGGATTGTCCCCGGCAGCGACACCGGCGCCTTCGAAATGGCGATGTGGACTATGCTCGGCGCGCGCGGCGTCTCGATGCTGGCCTGGGAAAGCTTTGGCGAGGGCTGGGTGACCGACGCGGTCAAGCAGCTCAGGCTGGAACCCAAGCTGCACCGGGCCGATTACGGCCAGCTGCCCGATCTTTCCAAGGTCGACTTTGCCGATGACGTACTGTTCACCTGGAACGGCACCACCAGCGGCGTGCGCGTACCCGATGGCGAGTGGATTCCCGAGACCCGCGAAGGCCTGACCTTCGCCGACGCGACCAGCGCGGTCTTCGCTTATGACATTCCGTGGGACAAGATCGACGTCGCCACCTTCTCGTGGCAGAAGGTGCTGGGCGGCGAAGGCGGCCACGGAGTGCTGATCCTCGGCCCGCGCGCGGTCGAGCGGCTCGAAAGCCATACTCCGGCATGGCCGCTGCCCAAGGTGTTCCGCCTCGTTTCCAAGGGCAAGCTGGCCGAAGGCGTGTTCAAGGGCGAAACGATCAACACCCCCTCGATGCTGGCGGTCGAAGATGCGATCTTCGCGCTCGAATGGGCCAGATCGGAGGGCGGACTCGAAGGGCTGAAGGCGCGCTGCACCGCCAATGCTGATGCGCTCAGCAAGATCGTTGCCGAGCGTGACTGGCTCAGCCACCTGGCGGTCGATCACGGGATTCGCTCCAAGACCTCGGTCTGCCTTTCGGTCGAGGGTGCCGACGCCGATTTCATCAAGGCGATGACCGGTCTGCTTGAGAAGGAGGGCGCGGCCTTTGACATCGCGGGCTATCGCGATGCCCCGCCGGGGCTTCGGATCTGGTGCGGCGCCACCGTGGAGGCCGCCGATGTGGAGGCGCTCGGCCCCTGGCTCGACTGGGCCTATGCCGCGACCAAGGCAGCCTGACTTCGACTAAGGAAACCGTCACCCTGAACATGTTTCAGGGTCCATTTCTCCGCCCAGACCATCGCTCTCACAGGCGCGATGGATGCTGAAACAAGTTCAGCATGACGATGTTGTGATTGGATAATGTTATGACCAAGCCCCGCGTACTGATTTCCGACAAGATGGACCCCAACGCCGCCAAGATCTTTGAAGAGCGCGGCTGCGATGTGGATGTCATCACCGGCGAAACCCCCGAGCAGCTGATCGCCCGGATCGGCGATTACGATGGCCTTGCGATCCGCAGCTCGACCAAGGTGACCAAAGAAATCCTTGCTGCCGCGAAAAATCTGAAGGTGATTGGCCGCGCCGGGATCGGGGTCGACAATGTCGATATCCCAGCTGCCTCGGCGCAAGGCGTGGTGGTGATGAACACCCCGTTCGGCAATTCGATCACCACCGCCGAACACGCCATCGCGCTGATGTTCGCGCTTGCCCGCCAGATCCCCGAGGCCAATGCCCAAACCCAGGCCGGCAAGTGGCCCAAGAACGATTTCATGGGGGTCGAGGTGACCGGCAAGACCCTGGGCCTGATCGGCGCGGGCAATATCGGCTCGATCGTTGCCAGCCGCGCGCTTGGCCTGAAGATGAAGGTCGTAGCCTTCGATCCCTTCCTGACCCCCGAACGTGCAGTGGAAGTGGGCGTGGAAAAGGTCGATCTCGATACCCTGCTGGCCAAGGCAGACTTCATTACGCTGCACACGCCGCTGACCGACCAGACCCGGGGTATCCTCTCGAAGGAAAATCTCGCCAAGACCAGAAAGGGCGTGCGGATCATCAATTGCGCTCGCGGCGGGCTGATCGACGAGGCGGCGCTCAAGGAAGCGATGGACGCGGGCCACGTCGCCGGGGCCGCGCTCGACGTGTTCCAGACCGAACCGGCTAAGGATTCGCCGCTGTTTGGCACTCCCAACTTCATCTGCACCCCGCACCTGGGTGCCAGCACCAACGAGGCGCAGGTCAACGTCGCGTTGCAGGTGGCCGAGCAGATGGCCGACTATCTCGTCAACGGCGGGGTTACCAACGCGCTCAACATGCCCTCGCTCTCGGCCGAGGAAGCGCCCAAGCTGCGGCCTTACATGGCGCTGGCCGAACAGCTCGGCAGCCTGGTGGGCCAGCTCACCACCGGATCGATCCCGCGCGTCTCGATCCATGCCGAGGGCGCCGCGGCCGAGCTAAATATCAAGCCGATCGTGGCCGCCGTGCTGTGCGGCTTCCTGCGGGTGCAGTCGGCCACGGTCAACATGGTCAACGCGCCGTTCCTCGCCAAGGAACGCGGGATCGAGGTGCGCGAGGTCAAGACCGAGAAGGAAGGCGATTATCACACGCTGATCCGCGTTTCGGTCAAGACCGATGCGGGCGAGCGCTCGGTTGCGGGCACGCTGTTCTCCAACCGCGAGCCGCGGCTGGTCGAACTGTTCGGGATCAAGGTCGAGGCGGAACTCGCCGGGCACATGATGTATATCGTCAACGAGGACGCCCCCGGCTTCATCGGCCGGATCGGCACCCTGCTGGGCGAAAACGCGATCAACATCGGCACCTTCAACCTCGGCCGCCGCGATGCGGGCGGGGAGGCAGTGCTGCTGCTTTCGCTCGACAGCGCCTTGCCCGCGGCTGTGCTTGAAAAGGCCAAGGCCCTGCCGGGCGTCAAGCGTGCGATGGCGCTGGCGTTCTGAAGCCGGATCGGGCAACGGGAAATGGCGATGCAAGACACCGACCGCGATCTGTTGCCCGAAGGCCTTGAAGACCGCTTGCCGCAGGATGCGGCCGCCGCCGCGCAGGTTACCCGCGCCATGCTCGATGCGATGGACCGGCACGGTTACGACCGGGTTCAGCCGCCCAGTATCGAGTTTGAAAAATCGATGGCCAGCCGCATGGCCGGGGTTCAGCCGCGGCGGATGTTCCGCTTCGTCGATCCGGCGAGCTTGCGCACCCTGGCGCTGCGCAGCGACATCACGGTGCAGATCGGGCGGATCGCTGCGACCAGCCTGGCGGCGGCGCCGCGTCCGCTCAGGCTGTGCTATGCCGGACAGGTGGTGACGATCAAGGGCGACGGCCTCGATCCCGCGCGCGAGCGGCTACAGCTTGGCGCTGAGCTGATCGGGTCTGACAGCGTGGCCGCCGCCGGAGAGATCGTGGCCATGGCGATCGAGGCCTTGCAGGCGGCGGGCGCCACCGGAGTTTCGGTCGATTTCACCTTGCCTGATCTGGTCGATACCCTGGCCGGAACCGATGGCCACGGGACCCTGCCGCTCGATCCCGAACGGATCGAGGCGGTCCGGCGCGAGCTGGATGCCAAGGATGCGGGCGGGCTGGTCGCCGCGGGCGGCGAGGCCTATCTGCCGCTGCTCTCCGCGATCGGGCCGTTTGGCTCCGCGATCGAACGGCTGGCGGCCTTCGATACCGGCGGGGCACTCACCAGCCGGATCGCGGCGCTGCGCGAAATCGCCGCGCGGGTTGGCGGCAAGGCGCGCCTGACGCTCGATCCCAGCGAGCGCCACGGGTTCGAATACCAGTCATGGTTCGGCTTCATGATCTATGCCGAGGGGGTTTCCGGTTCGCTGGGGCGGGGTGGTTCCTATGCGATCCTCGGCCCCCGCGCGGGAACCGAGGAGCCGGCGATCGGCTTTTCGCTCTATCCCGATGCCCTGATCGACCAGTTGGCCGCCGCAGAGCAGCCGCGCGACGCGCTGTTCCTGCCGCTGGGCCACGATCCCGCCCATGCCGAACGCCTGCGCGCAATCGGCTGGCGTACAGTCGCTGCACTGAGCGAAGGCGACGATGCCCGCAAGCTGGGTTGCAGCCACGTGCTTCAAGACGACGAGGCGGTGGGGCTTTAGCCGCCGAACACCCGCTTCAGCCAGCTGTCCACCACCGGTGTTGCGGCATAGGCGGGATCGCCCAGGCTGCGGTTGACTTCGGCATGGCCCTTCAATCCGGTTCCAGGAAAACCGCTGCGCTCAACCTGGGTGTGCGCCGCCCTGAGCGCGGCCTCCAGTGCTTCGTTTTGCTTGATCCCGTCGGGGCGCTGGACATGGATCAGCAAAAAGGCCGGGGCATTGGGCGCCAGGGCCTGCGCCGTGGGGGACAGCGCGCGTTGCCGCGCCGGATCGACGCCGAAGGCCTGGGTATAGGTATCGCGCATGATCCGCGGACCCTCGCGCATCTGCGCGGTGACATCGTAGGCCGCGCCATCGATCGGGACCACCCCCTTGAGGCTGGCGAAGGACAGGCCGGCGCCCTTCAGATAGCGCTCGTCGGTTCCGACCAGCGCCACCAGATGCGCGCCCGCGCTGTGCCCCATGATTACCACCCGGTGCGGATCGAAGCCCAGGCTGGCGGCGTGGCTCACCAGATATTTCAGCGCGGAAGCGACGTCGGCGGCTTGCTGCTCCACGGTGGCCTCGGGCACCAGGCGGTAGTTGATCGAGGCATAGGCATAGCCCGCCTGGGTGAAATGCGGGGCTTTCCAGGTGCCATCGGCATTGTCCTTGCTGCCGCGCTTCCATCCGCCGCCGTGGACAAAGAGCACCAGCGGCGCATCCCGGCGCGCGCCTTGCGCAGGGTAGAAATCAAGGCTTTGCAGCGGATCGCTGCCGTAGGCGAGCGTCTGCTTGCCCGGCACGGATGGCGCGCCGTTTGCTCCAGTCCTGCCCGCCCAGCGGGGGCGCTCGCGCGCTTCGGCCAGGTCGGTTGCGCCAACAATCGGCACGAGGATCAGGGCAAGCAGGGCTTTTCGCATCGGCAATCTCCGCATCGGGGATCAGCATAGTGCCGGTGCATTCCTGAACGAGTCGCGAATTGTCGCGGTTTGTCGCCTTGCAGGCCTTGACTTGCGACCCCCGCCGCGCCTAGGGCGCCAGCCGTTTGCGGCGGGCCATTCCGCCGCCCCGGTCCACCCCTTGCGCCGAGTCCTGTCGAAGGGCGCCCGCGGGTCACTCTGGCAGGGTGAGGGACTCTATCCGTGGCCAACGTTACCGTGATCGGCGCCCAGTGGGGCGATGAGGGCAAGGGCAAGATCGTTGACTGGCTGGCCAGCCGGGCGGACGCGGTGGTGCGCTTTCAGGGCGGGCACAACGCCGGGCACACGCTGGTGGTGGGTGAGAATGTCTACAAGCTCTCGCTGCTGCCCTCGGGAATCGTCACTGGCACGCTTTCGCTGATCGGCAACGGGGTGGTGCTCGATCCCTGGCACTTCCGGGATGAGGTCGCCAAGCTCAAGGGGCAGGGGGTGGATGTCAATCCGCAGAACCTGCAAGTGGCCGAGAACGCCCCGCTGATCCTGCCCTTCCACCGCGATCTCGATGCCCTGCGCGAGGATGCCAGCGGCGCGGGCAAGATCGGCACGACCCGGCGCGGGATCGGCCCTGCCTATGAGGACAAGGTCGGTCGCCGTTCGATCCGGGTCTGCGATCTGGCGCATCTCGACGATCTCGGCCCGCAACTCGATCGGATCTGCGCGCACCACGATGCCTTGCGCGCCGGGTTCGGCCAGCCGCCGATCGACCGTGAGCGGCTGCTGGGGGACCTGTGGGATATCGCCGCCTTCGTGCTGCCCTTCGCCAGGCCGGTGTGGCGCACGCTGAACGAGGCGCGCAAGGCGGGCAAGCGCATCCTGTTCGAGGGCGCGCAGGGCGTGCTGCTCGATGTCGATCACGGCACCTATCCCTTCGTCACCAGTTCCAACACCGTCAGCGGCACCGCGGCTTCGGGTTCGGGCCTTGGGCCGAGCCAGGCAGGCTTCGTGCTGGGGATCGTCAAGGCCTATACCACCCGCGTCGGCTCCGGCCCGTTCCCGACCGAGCTGGAGGACGAGGTGGGGCAGAAACTGGGTGAGCGCGGCCATGAGTTCGGCACTGTCACTGGCCGCAAGCGCCGCTGTGGCTGGTTCGATGCGGTGCTGACCCGCCAGAGCTGCGCGATTTCCGGGGTGACCGGGATCGCGCTGACCAAGCTCGACGTGCTCGACGATTTCGAGACGGTGAAGATCTGCGTGGGTTACCGCTTGCGCGGAACCGAGCTGGATTATTTCCCTGCCCACGCCGCCGATCAGTCCGCAGTCGAGCCGGTCTACGAAGAGCTTGAGGGCTGGAAGGGCCAGACCACCGCGGGCGCGCGGAGCTGGGCCGATCTGCCCGCCCAGGCGATCAAATATATCCAGCGGGTGCAGGAACTGATCGAAACCCCGGTGGCGCTGGTTTCCACCAGCCCCGAGCGCGAGGACACGATCCTGGTGCGCGATCCCTTCATCGATTGATCCATTCTTGACATAACCTCTTTTTGTTCTACTCCTGTTCGCGTAACGAGTGGAGTCGGAACCGATGTCGAGCGCCAATTTCGCCTATGCCACCCCGGCGAACGATGCTGCGGGGCTGCCGCTTTCGCTTTCGCTCTATGCCGACCGGGCGCACCTGCGCGCGCAGCTGCGCGACGATGCAGAGGCGGCGGGCTTCCGCGTTGCCGAAGCGGGCGGGATCGACGCCTTGCTGGAAGGCGAGGTGCGTCCGCTGGGCGAGGTGGTGCTGCTCGATTGTCCCGAAGCCGACGGTGCGATGCTCGCGGCGCTGGCCCGGATCGATATGCGCGCGGCACATTGCGGGGCGCAGCTTGTGGTCTCGACCACGGTGGGTGCGCTGGACGATGTGTTCGGCTGCCTTGACCAATCGGGGGCACAGATCCTGGTCGATCCCAGCCGGGCAGAGCGGGTGATCGCGCTGGGCCGGGCGCTGGCAGGGGTGGCGCAGCTCAAACTGCGCGAGCTGTCCGAGGAAGACCGGCTGGTGCTGCTCCGGCTGACCGATCAGGTCGGGCAGATCGCCCAGCGGCTTGAGCGGCTCGAGCGACCGCTGGAAGAATCCGGCCTCAGCGGAAGCGAAAGCGCTTTTCGCTTTGAAAGCCCCCGCCCGGCCTTTGCCGCTGCGCCTTCCGGGGATGGCGGCGATCGGTTGATCCGCGCCACGCGCCCGGCCTTGCCCGATCCGCGCCTGGTGCGCAGGATCATCCGCCAGCGGCAGTTGCGCGCGCGGTTCTTCGATGGCGACCTGTTCGCCGATCCGGCCTGGGACATGCTGCTCGATCTCACCGCCGCCCGGGCCGAACATACGCGGGTTTCGGTGACCAGCCTGTGCATCGCCTCGGGCGTTCCGCCAACCACCGCGCTGCGCTGGATCGGGCAGATGACCGAGGCCGGGCTGCTCGAGCGGGTGGAGGACGAGACCGACCGGCGCCGCGCCTTCATCGCCCTGACCGACAAGGCCGCCGATGGCATGGCGCGCTATTTCGCGGAACTGGGAAGCCACGCCGCGCGGTTGGTTTGATGCTTTCCTCTGGTGGGAACTTAGGCTAGGGGCGCCTGCTCTGGCCTTGGCGCCGGGCGGTTAGCTCAGTTGGTAGAGCATCTCGTTTACACCGAGAGGGTCAGCGGTTCGAGCCCGTTACCGCCCACCAGTTTTCGGAATCAGAAGATGTCCGGGGGACATCTTCCCGAAAACTCCCGAGCGCAAGCGAAGGGGCGCCCTTGCAATGGGCAACCGCCGGTTCCGACAGTCAGTCCGGGGGACATCTTCCCGAAAACTCCCGAGCGCAAGCGAAGGGGCGCCCTTGCAATGGGCAACCGCCGGTTCCGACAGTCAGTCCGGGGGACATCTTCCCGAAAACTTCCGAGCGCAAGCGAAGGGGCGCCCTCGCGATGGGCAACCGCCGGTTCCGGTTTTACCCGACTTCATCCAGCAGCGCCGCCGTTTCGGCGTCATTCCAATCGCGCGGACCGGAAAAACGCCACACTTCGCGGCCCTGGGCGTCGTAATAGATCGAGGTGGGCAGCAACTGCGCGCCATACTGCACCGAAAGCTCTCCTTCGGGATCGAGCCAGGGCTCAAGCCTTGTCGCACCCCGCGCCTTGAGGAACGGGGCCACCGTCTCAAGCTTCTGCATGTCCTGGCTGACGGTCAGCACCTTGAGCCTGTCAGTCCGTTCGCCGGCTAGCCGGTCAAGCGCGGGCAGTTCGGCCACGCAAGGCGCACACCAGGTCGCCCACAGGTTGATCAGCAGCGGCTTGCCCTTGAGGCTGGCCAGCTGCAATTCCTTGCCGGTCTGATCCCTGAGCACGAAGTCGGGCATTCCGCTGCCCTTGTGGCTGCGGTCGAGTGCGGAGGCTTCGCTGCCGGAAGTCTGCTCCGGGCGCGGCGGCTCGGCCTGGCGGTCGCATGCCGAAGTTGCTGCAATCGTCAGCATCGCCATGAAAACTAAGGCAGGTTTTTTCACGCTTGGGCTCCTTGCTCTCGAAGCTAGCACAGGCGCCTGGCGATAACCGCTCTTTAACCATCTTTGGGGATATTTTGCGCCGCTAGCAGGGGGAAGTCCGCATGGACGAATTGTTGTCCGATTTCGTTGCCGAAGCGCGCGAGATGCTCGCCGCGCTTGCGGGAGAAATCGTCGCCTGGGAAGCCGATCCGTCCGATCGCGCCCGGCTCGATGCGATTTTCCGTTTTTTCCATACAGTTAAGGGAAACTGTGGGTTCTTCGACTTTGCCCAGTTGGAGGCGCTGAGCCACGCGGCGGAGGATGCGCTGTCGGAAGTGCGCGCGGCGCGGCGGGTTCCCGATGCGGCCTTCGTCAATGCGGTCCTTGCCATGATCGACCGGATCGCCTGGATGATCGAGGCAATCGATTCCGGTGAGGACATTTCCACGGCCGACGATGCAGAGCTGATTGCCGAGCTGGCGGGCGCCAGCGAAGGCAGCGGCGAGATCGCGGTCGGAGCCGAGCCCTCGGGGGATGTCGGCTTCGCCAACCGCAGCGCCGGCGCGCTGCGCTCGGTCCGCTTGCCGATCGAATTGCTCGACCGGGTGATGAGCGGCGTTTCCGACATGGTCCTGGCCCGCAACGAACTGGCCCGGCGGATCGGCGATCTGCCCGAAGGGGTTGGCCTCGATGGACCGTTCAACCGCCTCTCCTCGATCCTGGCCGATGTGCGCGATGCCATCACCCGCACCCGGATGCAGCGGATCGAAACGCTGTTCACGGGTTTCCCCCGCCTGGTTCGCGATCTGGCCGGTGAGCTTGGCAAGCAGGTTCTAGTCGAGATCGAGGGCGGCGATGTCGAACTCGACCGCGAGATGATCGAGATCATCCGCGACCCGCTGGTTCATATCATCCGCAATTCGATCGATCACGGCATCGAGTGCCCTGCCGACCGGCGCGCCGCCGGCAAACGCGAGATCGGCCTGCTGCGCATTGCCGCGCGCCAGACCGGCAACCAGATCCAGATCGCGGTCAGCGACGATGGACGCGGGATCGATGGCGATGCGCTGGTGGCGAAAGCCGTGGCCTCGGGCACTCTGGGCAGCGATGAAGCCGAGCGCCTGACGGCAGCGGAAAAGATCCTGCTGGTCTGCGAGCCGGGGCTTTCGACTGCCGACAAGATCACCGCGGTTTCGGGGCGCGGTGTCGGCATGGACGTGGTTCGCGCCAATATCGAGCGGGTCGGGGGCAATCTGGCGATCCATTCGACTCCGGGGCTCGACACCCGGATCATGCTCAGCCTGCCGCTTACGCTCAGCATCGTTCCCGCGCTGACAGTCCAGGTCGGCGATCAGCGTTTTGCGATCCCACGCTCCTACGTCGAGGAAATCTTTCATGTCGATCCGGCCGGCGCCAACCTGCTTCGTGCCGGGGGGCGCACCTTCCTCAAGGTCCGCGAAGGCCGGGTGGCCTGCGCCGATCTGGGCGCGACGCTGGGCATGGCTGCATCGCCGATCAAGGGCGGACGCTGCATGGTGCTGGTGCGCCTGACGATCGGCGATCCCTTTGCCATCGCGGTTGACCAGGCGCTCGATCATCACGATCTGGTGGTCAAGCCGATCGCCCCGGTGGTGATGCAGACCGGGCTCTATGTCGGAACCACCCAGCTTGAGGACGGCAGCCCGATCCTGATGCTCGACATGGGCGCGGTTGGGCAGATCGCCGGGTTGACCGGCGAGGCCGAGGGCCGCGCACGCCGCACCGCCCGCGACGAGGCAGTTGAGGATCAGGCGGCGGGCGAAGTGCCCGTTCTGCTGTTCATCGATCTCAAGGGACGTCGCCGCGCGGTTAGGGTCGGCGTGGTCAAGCGCTATGAGGAAGTCGATGCCGCCGCGATCGGCTGCGAGGGCGGAAATGCCCACGTGGTCATCGACGGCGCGATTCTTCCGCTGGCCGGGCTTGAGGCGGGCGAAGTGCCGAGCGGCCGGATCGAGGTGCTGCGGCTTGAGGATGGAGCGAGCGAAGTGGTGTTCGCAATCGATCGGGTGATCGATTCTTCGGCCTATTCCGGCGCCCTTACCGCCGCCGAGGGGCGCGATCTGGTTGCAGGACTGACTCTGATCGATGGCGAAGCGGTCGAGGTTCTCGATCCGCTGGCCATTTTCGCACGCTTTGGAGCACAAATCGCACCTGCGCGGCAGCCGGTCTGCCGGATCCCCGCGCAGGATGCCTGGATGCAGGATTTCCTGCGCCCGATCGTCGAAGGCGCCGGCTATCTGGTGATCGATGAGCGCGCGGGCGGGGAAGCCGATGTCTCGATCAGCCTCGACCAGGCGGACGGCGAAGAAGGTCGTCTAGCGGATAAGGCGCCGATCGTCCGTCTCCGCTCGACACCCCAGGCAGACCCAGGCGGCGAAGGATCGATTTACCGGTATGATCGCCAGGCCGTGCTCGATGCGCTCAAGGCTGCCCGCATGAGGAGGAGCGCATGACCGACCTGGTATTGATCGTGGAGATCGCGGGCGAACGCGCGGCCTTTCGGGCCGGCGACGTTCAGTCGGTGGTCGAACTCGAATCGCTCACCCCGGTGCCGCGCGCACCGGCCTACGTTGCTGGAGTATCGGCGCTGCGCAGCCGCCCGCTGACCGTGATCGACGCCGCCGCCGCGCTGGGCCTTGAGCCGGGCAAGGCAGGGCTGGGCGGGCGCAAGGCGGTGATCGCCGAATTCGATCGCTTCCTCTACGCCTTGCTGGTGGACGGGATCGAAGATGCCGTTCCGGCAACCTCCGAACTGCTGCCGCTTCCGGGCAAGCTATCGGCGCAGTGGCAACGCGTTGCGCTGGGGCTCGCGGAAACGGCCGCGGGTGCGGTGCTGGTGATCGATGCCCGGATGCTGCTGGCCGGACCCGAAGCGCGCAGCGCGGCTTAAGCAATTGGTGAAGGATCTGTCCCAAACTGAAGGGAAGAAGGAACCTCGAGCAATGAAGACATGCCTGATTGTCGATGACTCGCGGGTGATCCGCAAAGTCTCGCGCCATATGGTGGAGGCGATCGGCCTTGCCGTGGAAGAAGCCGCCAACGGGCAGGAGGCGCTCGACGCCTGTGCCCAGGCCATGCCCGATGTGATCCTGCTCGATTGGAACATGCCGGTGATGAGCGGAATCGAATTCATCACCCGCCTGCGCGCCAGCCCGGGTGGGGAGGCTCCCAAGGTGGTGTTCTGCACCACCGAGAACGATGCCGCGCACATCCGCGAGGCGGTCCAGGCGGGGGCCAACGAATATGTGATGAAGCCGTTCGATCACGAGACGCTTCAGATCAAGCTGCAACTGGTGGGCGCGGCCTGAGTTCCATACGGTGAGCCATGCCGATGCCTTGAAGATACCGCGCAGCCCGCCTCGCGGGGCGCTCTCGCCTGTCCGGGTTTTGGTGGTCGACGATTCGGCGGTTGTCCGTTCGGCCTTTTCGGGGATCGTGAAGCGCGAGCCCGATCTTGAGCTGGTGGCCGTTGCTTCCAGCGCGGAACAGGCGTTGACGATCCTGGGCAAGAGCCCGGCCGACGTGATCCTGCTCGATCTGGAAATGCCGGGCATGGGCGGGCTGGAAGCCCTGCCACTGCTCAGCGCTGCTGCACCGCGCGCGCGGATCATGGTGGTTTCCTCGCTGACCGAGATCGGCGCCGAGGCAACCCTTGCCGCGCTTTCGGCCGGGGCCGCCGATACCCTGGCCAAGCCGAAAACCGGAGGTTTCAGCGAGGAATACCGCTTGCGGTTGCTGCTGCGCTTGCGCGCTCTGGGGCGCACGGCGGCGGGCCGCAGACTGGGCGAGCGCCAGCCGGTCGCAGGCGTGCCGGCAGTCCGGGCAGCCGGGCGCAAGGGAGCAAAGGTGCTCGCAATCGGTGCATCGACGGGTGGAATCCACGCGCTGAGCAAGCTTCTTGGTGCCTTGCCGCCCCGGGTAGGGATGCCGATCCTGGTCACCCAGCATCTGCCGCAGAACTTCATGGAGGCATTCTGCCGCCAGCTCGAGCAGGCGTCTGCGCGCAAGACCAGCGTTGCTACCGAAGGCGCGCTGCTTCGGCCCGATGAGATCCTGGTCGCCCCCGGCGATGCGCACATGACGGTGGTCGGCAAAGGGCAGGATCTTGTGGTCAGGCTTGATCGGCGCCCGGTTGCCAACGGCTGCATGCCCTCGGTCGATCCGATGTTCGCCAGTCTGGCCGAAGTGCTCGACGGGCGGGTCACCGGGATCGTACTGTCGGGGATGGGCCGCGATGGGAGCGCGGGTGCGCTCGGCATCGTTGAGGCCGGGGGGACCGTGCTGGCCCAGGACGAGCCGACCTGCGCTGTCTGGGGCATGCCGGGTTCGGTCGCCAAGGCTGGACTTGCTGCGGCGATCCTGCCGCCCGACCAGATCGCCGTGCATCCCGCGCTGCGCTTGCGGGGGCCGCGCTGATGCGCGAGGATTTCGCCGCCAATCTCGTCTCGGGCCTGCTTGAGGCGCGGACCGGGCAGCAACTCACTCGCGATCGGCACTGGCGCATCGAAACCGCGCTTGCCGGGTTGATGCGCGAACAGGGGATCGAGAACGCCGATCAACTGGCCCGGCGCTTGCTCCAGCCGGGGCAGGAAGCGCTGGCCGAGGCGGTGGTCGAGGCGCTACTCAACAACGAAACCTACTTCTTCCGCGACCGCCCGCTGTTCGACCAGCTGAGCCAGAAGATCCTTCCCGCGCTGGCCGCGCGGCGCGGCGATACCCGGCGTCTGGCGATCTGGTCGGCGGGCTGCTCGACCGGGCAGGAGGCGCTGTCGCTGGCGATGATTTTTGCCGAGCAACGCATGCGCTGGGCCGGCTGGACGATCGAGATCGTCGCCACCGATGTTTCGCGTAGTGCGATCGCATCGGCGCGCAAGGGCGCCTATAGCCAGTTTCAGGTTCAGCGAGGCCTTGGCGTACAGCAGATGCTTACCTGCTTCGAGGAAGCGCGCGAAGGCTGGAGGGTCGATCCCGCGCTGCACCGCGCGGTGCGCTTCGAGGTTCACAACGTGCTCGATCCCGCGCCGCGTCCGGGCCGGTTCGATCTGGTGCTGTGCCGCAATGTCCTGCTCTATTTCGACAGCACGACCCGCGGGCGGGCACTCGATCGGATCGGCGACGCCCTTGCCGACGATGGGTTTCTGATGCTCGGCGGCGGCGAATCTCCCGCAGCCCACAGCAACCGTTTTGTGACATGCCGGGCAAACACAAATTTTTTCCAGCACGCCCCAAGCCGAGCGGCAACCGCTCCGGGCAAGGACTCCATTCCCATCCGCCCATCGCTATCGGCGAACAGCCTTAAGTCCAATTTAAGCACTTTTCGTTAGAACTTTCGCCAAGGTCGCATGGTGAATTAAGTTCGGGGGGAAGTAGTGCGCCTTGGATTCACTTTGAATTCTGTCTCGCCAAGGACGATGATCGTCGGACAGGCTGCGGTGTTGTCGGCGATTTTCGCCGGCGTCGTCGCGCTGGCGATGATCTTCAGCGGGTGGGAAAATCCGGCGCTGCGGTTGACCCTGGCTTCGCTGGCCGCTGCCTATGTCCTGGCGATGGTTCTGCTGGTCCGGTCTGGCCTGGCTGGCATTGGCGATCTGGAAGTTCTCGGACTTACCGACAGTCTTTCGGGCGTGCGCAACCGCCGCGCGCTGCATCTCGATTTCGCCCGGCACGCCATTGAGGGCGAGGAGCGCGCGCTTGCACTGGTCGATCTCGACGGGTTCAAACTCATCAACGATTACTACGGCCACGCAGTCGGAGACCGGGTGATCAAGGCTGCCGCGTTGCGCCTGAGTGAGCTTTGCGGCGATGAAGCGCATTTCTACCGCCTCGGCGGCGACGAATTTGCGGTCGCGGTGATGGGGCCTCTGGCCGGCAATGTGCTCGAAGGTCTGTGCCGCCGCCTGCTCAAGGATCTCGCTTCCCCCTTTCAGATCGACAATCGTTCGATTGTGCTGGGTGCCAGCATCGGCCTTTCGCGTTCGACCGGAAGCGACGGAATCTCTTCGTCCGAACTGCTGCGCCGTTCGGACATGGCGATGTACGCCTCGAAGCTTGGAGGCAAGATGCGCTGCACCTGGTACAGTCAGGAATTCGACCGCAAGCGTGAGGTGATGCGCCAGGTCGAGGCCGATCTGCGCCTGGCGCTCGACAAGGATGAATTCCGCCTGCTTTACCAGCCGCTGGTCGATGCCCAGAGCGGGCAGATCGTTGCGGTCGAGGCGCTGATCCGCTGGGAGCGCGGCGATGGCGTGCGGATGGGGCCGAACATCTTCATCCCCGTTGCCGAGGAAACCGGCCTGATCGATCCGATCGGGCTGTGGGTGCTGCGCAAGGGCTGCACCGATGCGCTTGGGTGGGATGGGATCAAGCTTTCGATCAACCTGTCCTCGGCCCAGCTGCGCAATCCCGAGTTCCCGATCCTGCTTGGCCAGATCCTCGATGAAACCGGATTCCCGCCCGAGCGACTCGAACTGGAAGTGACAGAAACCTACCTGGTGGGCGATCACGCCACGATCAGCCGCAGCCTCGACATGATCCGCCAGTTCGGAGTGGGCGTGGTGCTCGACGATTTCGGCACCGGCTATGCCTCGATCGGGTTCCTGCGCAAGTACCGCTTCGAAAAGCTCAAGATCGATCGTTCGCTGGTGCTCGAAGCCCAGCAGGACGAAGGTTCGATGGCGATGATGGTCTCCTCGATCGCCGTGGCCCGGGCAATGGACATGGCGGTGACTGCGGAAGGCGTGGAAACCGAGGCTCAGGCCGATCTGGTGCGCACCGCCGGATGCGATCAGATCCAGGGCTGGCTCTATTACAAGGCGATCTCGGCTGACGAGATTGCCCAGCAGCTGGCCCCCAAACCGGCCCGCCCGGCCCGCAGAAAGGCCGCTTCGTGAGCGGCGCGGTTCCAGTCCAGTTCCCTTGATGAAAAGGCGCATCGTAATGTCCGGCTTTGGAAAATTCGCTCGCAGGTTCATGCGCGGCTCTATCGCCCAGACCACGAAGACGCTGTTTTCGGCGGCCGCGCTTGCCATGGTGCTGATGGCGGCAACCGCAATCGCCGGGTTTGCCTATGTCGGGCAGCACTCCGGGCGGATCGAGGCGACGCAAAGGGGCGGCAGCTCGGCGCTGATCGTCGCCGAGCGCCTGCGCGAAGCCCAGGTTGCGCTGCTGCGTACGGATGCTCGCGGCCAGCCGGGCGATCTTTCCGCCGCTGGCATGGCAATCCGCTCCGCTCAAAGCGAAGCCGCCGCGCTTTCAACAAGCGCGACCGGGCTTTCGGAAAGCGAGGTTTCGACGGCCAGACGCCTTTCGTCCGACGTCGATGCGACAAACCGGCGCCTTGCCGCCGCGCAGAACGCAGGCTCGGCCTCCAGCGCGAAAGAAATCGCCGCGATCAGTGCCGCTCTCGACATGGCCGCGACCCAGGCCAAGAGCTTCGGGGTGCAACTCGGCCGCGACAACCTGCGGACCAATAGCGAAGGCCTTGCCCAGCTCAAATGGTTTGGAATTGCACTGCTTGCGTTGGTGGTGCTGTTTCTTGGTACATTCTTCGTCTGCCAGAACCTGGCGCGCGAATTCCTGGTCAATCCGGTGGTACGCATGGCAGCGACGATGAAGCGCATGGCAGGCGGCGATTTCGACATCGAGGTCGAGGGGCTGGGCCGAAAGGACGAGCTGGGCGACATGGCCCAGGCGCTTGAGCTGATGAAGCGCGCCGCGCACAAGCTGGTCGAGCTGCGCGAACAGACCGAGCAGACCGCGAAGGCTGAGCTTGCCGCCCAGGCCGAGACGGAACGGGCCCGCTCGGGCGCACGCGCGCAGCAGGCCGAATTGCTGCGGCGCCTGGCCGACCGGTTCGAGACCACGGTAGGTGAGGTGGTAGGCTCGGTCGCCTCGGCATCGAGCCAGCTTCAGCTCACCGCCACTTCGATGGCTTCAAGCGCCGACCAGTCGAGCCGCCAGGCCGCCAATGTCGCGGGCACGCTCAACGATGCTGCTTCGGGCGTGACTTCGGCTGCCGCGGCTTGCGACGAATTTGCCCTTTCGATCGGCGAGATCAGCCGCCAGGCCGCCACCTCGGCGGAGCTCGCGCGCAAGGCCACGATCGAGGCCGCCGATGCCGACGCCACTATCTCGGCGCTCAGCCAGTCGGCCGCCCAGGTTGGCGAGATTGTCGAGCTAATTTCCTCGATTGCCCAGCGCACCAATCTTCTGGCGCTCAATGCCTCGATCGAGGCGGCGCGCGGGGGCGAGGCCGGGCGTGGATTCGCCGTGGTCGCCGCCGAGGTCAAGGATCTTGCCACCCAGACCGGCAAGGCCACCGAAGAGGTCTCGCAGCAGATCCGCGCGATCCAGAACAGCACCGTGGCCAGCGTTGAGGCTTTGCGCTCTATCGCGCAGCAGATCCGCCAGCTTGAATCGACCTCTGTTTCGATTGCCGCCGCGGTCGATCAGCAGTCCGTCGCAGGGCAGGATCTGGCGCGCTCGATCGATCTGGCCGCGCGCAATACCGAAGAGGTTTCCTCCTCGATCGTCGCGGTGCGCGAAACATCGCTCGCCACCGGGGCAGCAGCCAGCCAGGTGCTGACTTCTTCCAAGGAGCTTGAGGCCCAGGCTTCGTCCCTGCGCGGGCAGGTCGACGAGTTCCTCAGTCATGTGCGCGCCGCCTGATCGGGGGCGAGGCCGGGTTAGCCTGGTATTAACCAAACTCTCGTAGCTTTCCTCGGTTCAGTTTGCGGGGCCTGTAATGAAACTCGAAAGAATCGAAGTCGGCGAACCGGTACTCGACCAGTCGGTTGCGACATCGTGCGGCGATCTGGCCGTGGGATGCAGCGAGGCGGCCGGCTCGATCGGCAAAGCAACGCAGAAGATGCAGGAGCAGATCGCCGAACTGGTCGAGCTCGACGAGGTCGTCGGTTCGCTTGAGGCCGATCAACGCCACATCGCTGATTCGACCGATGAGGCCAAGCTGCTTTCCGCCCAGGCATGCGAACATCTCGATCGCGGCGCGGAGCGGATCAATCTGGCTGTTTCCGAGTTCCGCTCGGTGATCGATCTGGTTTCGCGCCTGGGCGCGCATGTCACCAATTTTGCGGCGGTGATGGAACAGATCCAGCAGGCCTCGAAGAGCATCGAGGCAATCTCCCGCACCACCAACATGCTGGCGCTCAATGCCTCGATCGAGGCGGCCCGCGCGGGCGAGGCGGGCAAGGCCTTTGCCGTGGTTGCATCGGAAGTGAAGGTTCTGGCGCAGAGCTCGAGCTCGGCGGCCGAGGAAATCCGCACTGCGGTCGGCAAACTGGTCGATGAGGCCAGCGGGCTGGTCAACGAAATCCATGTCGGCGTCGATCATTCGAGCAAGGCCGAACAGCAGCTTGAGACCGTTACCGTTGCGCTCCACGACGTCACCCAACTGGTCGAGCGGCTCGACGAGCAGAGCGACCAGATCGCGCGCAGTTCCTCGCTGGTTCATGCCAAGGGCGGACAGGTACGCGATACCGTGACCCGGGTGGTCGAATCGGTGAAGGGCAACGGCGCGCTGCTCGATCGGACACAGGGCGAAATCCGGCAGATGGAAGACGTCTCCTGCCAGATGTTCAACTCGGTGATTTCGGCCGGGATCTCACCGCGCGATACCGCGATCGTCGAACTGGCGGCTTCGTTCCGCGACGAGCTGGTTGCGCTGACCGAAGCGGCCGTCGCCGAGGGCCAGATCAGCATGGCCCAGCTGTTCGATACCGATTATCGCGCCGTTGCGGGCACCAACCCGCAGCTCTACCGCACCGGCATGTCGGATTGGGCCGATATCCACTGGCGCCCGCTGTTCGACCGGGTGCGCCAGTCCCACGGTGACATCATCATGTGTTCGGCCGCCGACATGAACGGCTTTCTGCCGACCCATGTCAGCGAGCATTCGCGCGCGCCGACCGGCGATCTGGCCTACGATACCAAATTCTGCCGCAACGGGCGGATCCTGCTCGATCCGATCGACAAGCAGGCCAAGGCCAGCACCGCGCCGTTCTTCATGGCGGTCTATCGCCAGGAAGGCGACGGGACCAACTATGTCGTGGTGCGCAACGTCTATTCGCCGGTCTGGATCAACGGGCGGCGTTGGGGCGATTTCGAGGTCGCTTACCAGCTGCGGACCTGATCGCCCGCTGATTCCCGTGCAAAGGCGGCGGTTGCACCGCGGCTTCGCTTTGCCTATCGCACGGCCCAAGCCGCGCGGTGCGGCCGGGGACATGGGCCTTGAGCAAGCAGGATCACAGCAGCAGCGGCTCGAACGCGATGTGGGGCGGGCGCTTCGCCGAAGGCCCCTCCGCCATCATGCGCGAGATCAACGCCTCGATCCCGTTCGACAAGGCGCTGTGGCGCCAGGACATCGCCGCGAGCAAGGCCCACGTCGCGATGCTCGGCGCGCAAGGCATAGTCAGCCCCGAGGATGCGGCCGCGATCTCCGCCGGGCTTGACCGTGTGGCCGCCGAATACGAGGCCAAGGGGGTTCCCGAGAACTGGGATCTCGAAGACATTCACATGACCACCGAGAGCCGCCTTGCCGAGCTGATCGGCCCGGCGGCGGGACGGCTGCACACCGCGCGCAGCCGCAACGATCAGGTGGCAACGGATTTCAAGCTGTGGGTGCGCGAGGCTTGCGTGGCGGCGGACGCCGCGCTCGGCGCGCTGCAAGTGGCGCTGGTGACCCGCGCGGACGAGCATGCCGAGAGCATCATGCCCGGCTTCACCCATCTCCAGACCGCCCAGCCGGTCACGCTCGGCCACCATCTGATGGCCTATCATGAGATGTTCGGGCGCGATCGGTCGCGCTTTGCCGATGCCCATACCCGCATGGCGCAGTGCCCGCTGGGCAGCGCGGCACTCGCAGGCACCGGCTTTCCGATCGACCGCGAGATGACCGCGAAGGCACTGGGCTTTGCCACGCCGACCCGCAACAGCCTCGATGCCGTGTCCGATCGCGATTTCGCGCTCGATTATCTGATGGCCGCCACCCAGTGCGCGCTGCACCTCTCGCGGCTGGCCGAAGAGCTGATTGTCTGGGCAAGCCAGCCGTTCGGCTTCGTGGTTCTGCCCGATGCGCTATCGACCGGCAGCTCGATCATGCCGCAGAAGAAGAACCCCGACGCGGCCGAGCTCGTTCGGGGGCATTGTGGGCGCGTTGTGGGTGCCTTGACCAGCCTTGTGGTGACCATGAAGGGTCTGCCATTGGCCTATTCAAAGGACATGCAGGATGACAAGCCACCGGTGTTCGAAGCCGCCGGTCTGCTCTCCCTGTGCATCGCGGCGATGACCGGCATGGTCGAAGGCGCCACCTTCCGCACCGAGCGGATGCGCCAGGCAGCGGAGCTTGGCTATGCCACCGCAACCGACCTCGCCGACTGGCTGGTGCGGCAGGCCGACGTTCCTTTTCGCGAGGCGCACCACATTACCGGCGCGGCGGTAAAACTGGCGGAAAGCCGCGGTGTCGCGCTCGATCAACTGACGCTGGCAGAGCTCCAGGCAATCGATCCCCGGATCGACGAGCGGGTCTTTACGGCGCTCTCGGTCGATGCCTCGGTCGCTTCGCGCGCCAGCTATGGCGGAACCGCGCCCGAACAGGTAAGGGCGCGGGTGGCCGAAGCGCGCCGGGCGCTGGGCCTGGAGTGATTCGTCCGATGCGCCGACTGGTCCTTGCCGCTGCAATCCTGGCCCTTGCCGCCTGCGGGCAGCGGGCCGATCTCAAGCCGCGCGCGGGCAAATCGCTTCCTCCCGCCCCCTATGGCCGCGAGGATCAGCCCAGCGCCGAGGCGCTGATGAAACCGACTCCCCAGTCCGCTCCCGAGCGCAGCGTCGAACTGCGAAAACGTTCCGAGGAACGTACGCAAGACCCCTTCGACCTGCCTCCTTCCGAGTAAGAGTTTCATCCCATGGATCATTTTCAATACCGCGACGGCGTCCTGCACGCCGAAGACCTGCCGCTGAGCGCGATCGCCGATGCCGTCGGCACGCCGGTCTACATCTATTCGCGCGCCACGCTTGAACGCCACGCCCGCACCTTTGCCCAGGCGCTTTCGATCCTGCCGCGGGTCCATATTGCCTTTGCCATCAAGGCCAACCCCAATCTGGCGGTGCTGCGGCTGATGCGGCGCGAAGGATTCGGCGCCGACGTGGTTTCGGGCGGCGAACTCGCGCGGGCTCTGGCGGCCGGAATGCCCGCGCAGGACATCGTCTTTTCGGGCGTGGGCAAGACCCACGCCGAAATGATCCAGGGTTTGGAGGCCGGGATCGGCCAGTTCAATCTCGAAAGCGAGGAAGAAGGGATAGAGCTTGCCGCGATTGCCGCGGCACGGGGACAGACCGCGCATTGCGCCCTGCGGGTCAATCCCGATGTCGATGCCCGCACCCACGCCAAGATCTCGACCGGCAAGGCCGAGAACAAGTTTGGTGTGCCGATCGACCGGGCGGTGGAAATCTATACGCGGCTTGCGGCGCTGCCCGGCCTCGACATGCGCGGGGTCGCGGTTCACATTGGCAGCCAGCTGGTCGAGCTTGAACCCTTTGAAATCGCTTTTGAAAAGGTAGGTGCACTGATTGCCGACCTGCGCGCGGCGGGGCAGAGCGTGACCCACGCCGATCTGGGCGGCGGGCTGGGCATCCCCTACAAGGCTGGCGAAGTGTTCCGCACTCCCGCCGAATACGCGATGATGGTCGCACGGGTCACCAAGGATTGGGACGTGACCCTGATGTTCGAACCGGGCCGGGTGATCTGCGGCAATGCCGGGGTGCTGCTCACCCGGGTGATCCGGGTCAAGCGCAGCTCCAATCAGGCACCCTTCGTGGTGGTCGATGCGGCGATGAATGACCTTGCCCGCCCGGCGATGTATGGCGCCTGGCACGATTTCGACGCGGTCGAGCCCCGCGGTGAGAAGATGACCGCGCATATCGTCGGCCCGATCTGCGAAACCGGCGATACCTTTGCGATGAACCGCGAGATCGACGCGGTTGCCACCGGCGATCTGGCGGTGTTTCGTTCGGCCGGGGCCTATGGCGCGACCATGGCTTCATCCTACAACAGCCGCGGCTTCGTCGCCGAGGTGATGGTTGATGGCGACAAGTGGGCGGTGGTGGCCGATCGCATCGAACCCGCGGCGATCAGTGCCGCCGAGCGCGTGCCCAACTGGCTGGACTGATCCGGTGCACAGCCTGCCCCTGTTCCACCGCCTGACCGACCAGCCGGTGATGGTGGTGGGCGAGGGCGAAGCAGCCGAGGCCAAGCGCCGCTTGCTCGAACGCGCCGGGGCCGTGGTAGTGGGGGAAGACGATCCCCGCGCTCGGATTGCATTCATCGCTATGGCCGATCCCGGGGATTGCCTTGCCCGGCTGAAAGCGCGGGGACTGCTGGTCAACGTGGTCGATCGGCCAGAGCTCTGCGATTTCACCACGCCATCGGTGCTTGAGCGCGGGCCGGTGCTTGTCGCGGTGGCAACCGGCGGGGCTTCGGCCGGGCTCGCCAAGGCCTTGCGGCTGCGTCTCGAAGCCCTGCTGCCACAATCGCTTGGCCTACTGGCCCAGGGCCTGGCCGACGCGCGCCAGCGTCTGCGCGAAAAGTGGAGCGATGGGGGCGAGCGTCGACGCGCGCTCGATGCGGCACTGGCCGATGGCGGTATGCTCGATCCGCTGGACGAAGGCAGCGCCGCGCGGCTCGATCAATGGCTGGTGCATGGTGAGGCCGAGCCCTTCTGGCACCACGATATGATGCTGCGATCGGACGATCCGGACGATCTTTCCCTGCGTGAGGCACGCTGGTTGGGCCAGGCCGACCTGATTGTGCACGATCCAGCGGTTCCGCCGGCCATCCTCGCCCGCGCCCGGGCCGATGCGGCGCGCAGCGTGCTCGAGGCGGGGCAGGGCGCGATCGCCCACTCCGGCAATGTGCTGGTTATCCGGCGGCGCTGAGCAGGAACTTCAGCTGCGCCAGAGCGATCGGCTTGGCAGGATCGTCCTGCCAGCATTCGGCGTTAACCAGCGCGACGCGGCGTCCGGCGCGGGTGACTTTGCCCATCGCGAAGGTGCGCTGCTCGGTCCCACCGCGCATGAATTCGACCTGGATGTTGACCGGCTTGATCTGCATGGCTTCGCCGCGCCTGTTCAGTTCGGCGCGCAGGGCAGCCACCGCCGCCATCTCCATTAGTCCGCTCATCGCGCCGCCGTGAAGGAAACCGGGGCGACCCATCATCCGCTCCGAAAAATCGACGAACAGCACCGGGTTTCCATCCTCGTCGTGATCGACCGCGATGCCCAGCGCCTGGGCGTAGGGGGGAAGGGCGGAGGCGTTCACAGATAGGTTCCGTGGGTGGCCATGAAGGTGCCGATGACGTGTGCTACGGGATCCTCCGGGTCACCATCGTAAGCGATGCCGCGGATGAAGGCGATGGTGCGGGTCAGCTTGTAGCACTCGCCGCGCCCGATCACGGTGCGGCCCGGCACCGCGGCGCGCATGTAGTCGACCCTGAGGTCAAGCGTGGCGTGAGGCACGAAACGACCGGTACGGGTCCACACCGACATCGAGGTCGCGTTGTCCATCAGGCTGATGATCGGGCCCGAGGCAAGAACTCCGCCATCGGCAAGGCCGGCCAGTTCCTCGCGCCAGGGCAGTTCGAGTTCGAACCAGCCTTCGCCGTGCGCGTGATAGTTCAGCCCGAGCCAGCCTCCGTGGCCGTGGCGGCCCATACCCTTGGCCGCGCGGGCGGGGTCGAACACGAATCCCTCCCCTTGCGCATAGACGCTCTGGGCTTCCTCGCCGGGCTGTTCGGACCGCTCCATCGCGGGCTTCCTTGCTGCGCCGTGGTGCCGATTACAATCTTTTAATTTCAGCCAGAGCGCGGCGGCGTCGATGCTGCTTCGTGCGGGGCAAGGGTGCCCTGCGCAACTTTGGGGGAATGCCATGATTCTGCCGATGATCGACATTTCGGCCTTGCCTGATCTCGATACCCTGACTGGGGTGTTCGGAAGCCTCGCCAACCCCGGACAAGCACTGCTTTCCGATGATCTCGTGGTGATCCTGATGGTGTTCATCTACGACATCCTGGACGACAACCAGAACTAGGCAGGGTCTCGGTGGTCTGAGCCCGCAGTTTCTACCAACTACGAGTAGAGCCTTGGGCCGTTTTGATGCCCTTCGCTGGGCGTGATGGCAACAACCGTATTGGGGGCATGCCCCCAATACGGTTTGCCGGTTGATCCTGCCCCTATCTCGGCCGGGGTCCTGTTCCCGAGGCTCGAGTGGGGCCGGAAGTGGTTGTAGTCGTGCCGCCATGCCTCCAGCTCCTGGCGGGCATGTGCGAGGCTGGTGAAGATCGTCTCGTTCAGGAACTCGTCCCGCAGCCGCGCATTGAAGCTCTCGATGAACCCGTTCTGATAGGGCTTGCCCGGCGCTATATAGTGCCACTCGACATTGTGCTCCTTGCTCCAGCGCAGGATCGCCATGCTTGTCAGCTCGGTGCCGTTGTCGCTGACGATGGTGTGGGGCCGCGCCATCCGCTCGAAGACCGCTGCATCGAGTTCGCGCCCGACCCGCGCGCCGGAGATCGACGTATCGGCGATCAGGCGCACACACTCCCGGCTGTAGTCATCGACCACGACGAAGATCCGGAACCTGCGTCCGCAAGCAAAGGCATCGGACACGAAGTCGAGGCTCCAGCGTTGGTTGGGGCCTTGCGGTATCGCCATCGGCGCCCTTGTGCCCAAGGCCCGCTTGCGACCGCCGCGGCGGCGCACCTGCAGCCGTTCCTCGCGATAGAGCCGTCGGAACTTCTTGTGGTTCATTGTCCATCCCTCCCGGCACAGCAGCCAGTGCAGCCGCCGATAGCCGAACCGGCGGCGCTGGCTGGCCAGTTCACGGATGCGCTCGCGCGCCTTCCCATCGTCGGGCCGACGACTGACATAGCGCACCATGGTCCGGTCAGCGCCCAGCACCGCACAGGCCCGGCGTTGGCTCACCTCGAAGACCTCCTGGAGATGAGCCACCGCCTGCCGCCTGGCACCGGGCGCTAGAATTTTTTTGCGCTGATCTCCTTGAGCATGGCGTTGTCGAGCATCGAGTCCGCCAGCAGCTTCTTCAGCCGCTCGTTCTCCTGCTCCAGCTGGCGCAGCCGCCGGGCGTCCGACACCTCCAGCCCGCCGTACTTCGACTTCCACTTGTAGAAGGTCGCCGAGCTGATCCCGTGACGGCGGCAAACATCCGCCGTCGCCATCCCCGCTTCCTGCTCCTTCAAAACAGCGATGATCTGCTCCTCGCTGAACCTGCTCCGCTTCATTCGTCCGTCTCCTTGTCAGGGCCGGACTCTACTTATCACTGGAGGAAATCTAGGGGCTCAGACCATCGGCCATGCACATCCGTCCAGAATTGCAGGCGCTGCGGGGCGACGATGCCCCGCAGCGCTGTGCCCAGACCCGGTTCAACGCGCTGCTTGCGCAATGGCGCGCCGATCCGCTGGTTGCCGCCGCCCAGGCCGAATTGAGCAGCTTCGCCAATGGTGCCCCACTGGAAGACCTGCCGGTGCTCGCCGCGCTTTTCGCGCCGCACGAGGATGCGGCGGCACGTTTCTGCGGCGATCTGGTAGGCCGCTTCGCGCGGGCGCTGGACGATGACCCGCTCGGCCAGGTGCCGCTGCGCCACTACACCGACGATCTGGCGACATCGCTGCTGCTGCTGCGTTCGGGCAGTGCGTCGCTTGCGCTCCAGGCGCTCGATGGGCCAGGGCTGGCGCGGCGACCGTCAGCGATTTCGGCGGCGTTCGCTCCCACCGAAACCTGGGAAATCGTGCTTGACGGGCGCGCCGAGATCGAACGGGTGCGGCTGGTCGCACCGCGCCCCGGCGGAGCCGAGCTGGCGCGCGAGCCGCTCCTGCTCGAACCCGGTGCGGTCTGCCATCGACTGGGCACGGTGGAGGCGCTGCCGGTGCGCCGCGTGGAGGGCACCCTGGTGACGCTCAAGCTTCAACGCCACACCGGCGCGGCGGGAGCGGTGACCTGCGAATACCGGCTGGCGGACGGCGCCTTGCTTCACCAGGCGGCAGGGAGCCCGCGCGACAGCCGACTGGAATTGACCACCGCGTTGCTGGGACGGATGGGGCGCACTGACGCCGCGCCGCTGCTGGCCGCCATGGCCGAAGAGCAGGGCAGCGCATCGCTGCGCTGGCAGGCCCTGCGCGAGTGCATCGGGCTCGATTCGGGACTTGGCTTTGCCACGCTGTGCGGGATTGCCATCAAGCCGGATGATCCGCTTGCGGCGCCCGCCGGGGCGCTGCGCGCGCAATTACTCGAAACCTATCCGGAACTTGCCGGGGTGCAGCCATGCCCCGCGTGATAGACTGCAAGGATACCGCCAGAGCCTCCCTGGCCGAGACCGCCGACGCCCTGCGCGGCTCTGGCTTCGATCCCCGGGACGAGGAAAGTTTGGAGCACGCGGCCCTTTGGCTGCGGCGCCTGGGCAATGACGAGTCATTCCTTGGCGACATGCTGATCGAAAGTCTCGCCCAGCGCCACCGCGAGGATGTGCTCGAAAACTCCTATGGCCCGCAGGTGATGATGCTGGTGCCGCCCTGCGGCCAGTTCTTCATCCGCGCCAACATCTGGCCCTCGCTGGGCGAGCACATGGTGCGCGCCTCTGGCGGCCCATCTTTCGCGCTGGGGCTACCGCACGATCACAATTTCTCGTTTCTCACCCTCGGCTATTTCGGCCCCGGTTACTGGAGCGACTACTACGAGTTCGATTATGACGAAGTCGCGGGTGCGCGCGGAGAAAGTGTCGAATCGCTGCGCTTCGTCGAGCGTTCGCGGCTCGAGCAGGGCAAGCTGATGCTCTACCGTGCGCATGTCGATGTTCATGCCCAGGGTGCGGCGGATTCGCTGTCAGTCTCGCTCAACGTGATGCACACCAATGGCGCTCAGGGCTGGTTCGATCAGTACCGTTTCGATCTCGAGCGGCGCGAGATCGGGGCGATTGTTTCGCCGGGGCCAAGCGACGCCTTCCTCAAGCTCGCGGTTGCGCTGGGCAGCGCGGAAGGGCTCGATCTGGCGCACCGCTTTGCCCGCCGCCATCCCAGCGACCGGCTGCGGCTTGCTGCCTGGGACGCGCTGGCCGCGCGTGAATGCGATGCCGCGGCGCGCGATGCCCTGTGGCGTGAGGCGGAAGGGTCCGGCAGCCGTCTGGTGACCTTGGAAGCCAAGGCGCGGCGTGCGGAGCTGGTGTCAGCCTAGCCCACCCGCCATCGCGTCGATCGCCGCTTGCAGGATCACCGCTGCCGCCGCCGCGTCGATCCGTTCCGCGCGCCTGGCGCGGCTCATGTCCTGTGCGATCAGCGCGCTTTCGGCGCTGGTGGTGGACCAGCGCTCGTCCCACAGCAGCACTGGCAGGTTGAGCGCCGCTGCGACATTGCGGGCATAGGCGCGGCTCGACTGGCTGCGCGGTCCTTCGCTGCCATCCATGTTGAGCGGCAGCCCGATCACCACGCCTTTGACGCCGCGTCCCGCCACAAGCGCGGCGAGCGCCTGCTTGTCCGCGCCGAATTTGCCGCGCTTCAGCGTCTTGCCAGGCGATGCGAAGCGCCACCCGGCATCGCAGAAGGCCGTGCCGATGGTCTGGGTGCCCAGATCGAGTCCGATCAGCGCGCCGCCCTGCGGCAGCGCCGCGCGCAGCTCTGCCGCGCTGGCGGTAATCAGCGGCGGGTCTGCCATGCCACCACCCTTCGTCCGAAATCGTCGCGCAGGTTCACCCAGAACAGCGGGATGTCATAGGCGTGATAATTCTCGCCCGGAAACACCAGCGGCCCCATCGCGGGCTGACCATCGAGCATCAGCGCACCGTCCGCGCGGCAATGCGCGCCGGTCAGTCCCGGCTTGATCTCACCGCCGAGGAACGCCGGATTGAGCATCAGCGCGCCGAGGTTGGCGCTGGCCGGGGCCGAGCCACCAGCGCTGCCGGTCAGCGGATTGATGCAGAGATAGGCGTCGCCCTCAAGGCTCTGCCCGTCAAGCGCGCCGCGCCGGGCGGCGGCATTGAACATCATCGCCGGATCGCCGCCCTCGCCAAAACTCAGCCAGGAAACCACACAGCCGCTGTCCGCCGGTCTGGCGCAGGCAGGCAGACCCATCTTCGGCAGATCGTGCTGCGGCGATATGGCCCAGCCGATCGCATAGACCGCCGCGATCCGCGCCGCGAGCGGGGTTCCGGCAACGCGTTCGGCCAGCAGGCGGCGCAGGTGCCAGGCGCCCTGGCTGTGCCCGGCCAGCACGATCGGCATGTCCCTGGGTACTTTGGCGATGAAGGTGTCGAACGCGGCCAGAACATCGCCGTGGGCCAGCTCGAAGGCCTGCTCGGCATCCTTGCTGTCGCTCAGGAAGGCGCCCAGCGTGACTTGCCGGTAGCGCGGGATCCACAGTTCTTCGGCTCCGGCGAAGGCGCTGGCATAGGCGCGCGCGACGGTCTCGGCGAGTCGGCGCGACTCGAAATCGTCAAGCGGCGCGTTCCAGTGGCGGCGATCGAGATAGGTCGTGGGATGAACGAAGAATACCGCGACATGGAGCGGCCGGGCCGGCGCGGCGCCGGGCGGGTTCCAGTGCGCGGGATCGCCGCTCTGGCCGGGGCGGGCGATCCACATCGCGGGATTGGAATAGGCACTGTCTTGCGGGGGCTGCTGCGGCTCGAAGGCAATCCCCGGCTTGAAGGCCAGACGGGTGGAGGCTTCGGGATAGAAGCTCAGCACGACCCGCCCGGCAAAAAACAGGACGACGCAGAACGCAAAGAAATAGAGGAACTTGCGCGCCATCCCTCAGACAGCGGCCTCGTTGCGCAGCGATTGGCGCTCGAGCGCGATCTTGATCATGGCGACCAGCGGATCGGCCAGCATCAGTCCGATCAGCCCGAACAGCGCCCCCATGATGAGCTGCGCGCCCAGCACCAGCGCCGGGGCCAGATCGGCGGTCTTCTTGGCGATCATCGGCACGATCACGTTGCCGTCGATGGTTTGCACCGCGACATAGACCCCGATGCAGTAGAGCCCGGTGGTGGTATCGACCGAAAAGCCGACCAGCACCATCAGCAGCCCCGAGATCGGCGCGCCGATGTTGGGCAGGAAGGCGAGCAGACCGGTCAGCAGCCCCAGCAGCCCGGCCATCGGCACACCATAGAGCGCGAGCAGCAGCCAGGTGCCGACACCCTCGACCGCCATGCCCACCAGCCGCCCGAACATCAGCATCCTGAGCGTCTTGCCCATCGCCAGCGCGGTGCCCTCGAAATGGTCGCGTTCGCTGGCAGGAAGCATCCAGCCCAGGCCCCGGCGATAGAGCTGCGGTTCGGCGGCAAGATAGATCCCCATCACCAGAATCAGGAACGCGGTGCCCAGTCCGCCCAGCAGACCGCCCACCGCGCTGGTGATCTGTCCGATCCCCCCCAGCGCCTTTTCGGCCAGTCCTTGCACGGCGGAAGGATCGATCGCGAAGCCCTGTTTTTGCAGCCAGGCAAAGATCTTGAGCGCCTGGGTCTCGATCGTCGCAGGCAGGGCGGCAGCCTGTTCGGCGATCTGCGTTCCGGCGAAATAGAAGGTCCAGGCCATGAAGGCGACTGCCAGCAGCAACACCAGTGTGACCCGCCAGCCGCGTGCCAGCGGCACCACCCGCCCGATCAACCGCGCCCCTCCATCGATCATGGCACCAAGCACCATGCCGGCGAAGATCACCAGCAGCGGCTCGGCCAGCAGGATCACCAGTCCGACCAGGCTGGCAAGCCCGATCCAGACCATCGCCTTGCGCACTTCGGCGCGCAGCAGCGGGTCGGCAAAATCGGTCGGGCCAGGGCCGTGGCGCGGCTCGGAAGGCGGGGACGCGGCTCGTTTACGCGGGACTGGCTTGGGTTTGGTTTCGGCCATCACTTCGCCTTGGGTTCATGAACCGGGCGCAGGCTGGTCCAGGATCGGCCCGAGCGCAAGGCTCCCCACCAGCTTAGCGGGTTGAGACTTTCCTCGCCGTTGAGCGAGAAGGTGACGAATTCGGCGCGCCCCCCCACGTCCGACAGCGGCACCGGTCCGCCAAGGCCATCGGGTGCGGGCACCCGGCTGTCAGCCGAATGATCGCGGTTGTCACCCATCAGGAAGACGTGGCCTGCTGGCACGGTTATTTCGTCGAAGTTGTCGGCAAAGGTCAGCCCGGTATCGAGCGTGAGGTAAGTCGCGCCGTTGGGCAGGGTTTCCTGATAGGTCGGCGGTTCGATCACGTCGCGGCCCGAAGGCAGGCGGGTGCGCCACGCAGTGAAATCCTCATAGCAGTAATAGCCCGGAGTGCGTTCGTGGCAGAGCAGCGCGTCGTCGGCGGGAAGCTGCACCGGCGGCACCACCAGGCGCGGGATCGGCTTGCCGTTGAGCACGATCTGGCCATTGCGCACCGCGATCCGGTCTCCGGGCAGGGCGACCACGCGCTTGATCAGATCGTCTGTGCGCCCGCGCGGCACGACGATCACGATATCGCCATATTGCGGTGTGCCGGGCATCACGCGCCAGGTCTTGCGCGGCAGGACGTGGAAACTGGCCGAGGCCCAGTTCCAGCCGTAGGGAAATTTCGAAACCACCAGCCGGTCGCCCACCAGCAGATTGGGCATCATAGAGATCGAGGGGATGTAGAACGGCTTGGCCACCAGGCTGTGGAAGCCCAGCACCGCCAGCAGCATCCAGGCCAGCCCGCGGATCTCGGCGATCCAGTCGAGCGGTTCGTGGCCGGGCTTGGGCGCCTCGGCGGGAGTGGAAGATTCTTCGCTTGGTTCGCTCACAACTTGCGCGCCTCGATAACGATAAAGGCCTGGGCCCATGGATGGTCGTCGGTCAACGTGAGGTGAACCACCGCCTCGTGTCCCGCCGGAGTTATTGCCGCCAGCCGCGCCGCCGCGCCGCCCGAAAGCGCCAGGGTGGGCGCGCCGGAACGGGCATTGACCACGCCGATGTCCTTCATGAACACCCCGCGCTTGAACCCGGTGCCGACCGCCTTGGAAAAGGCCTCCTTGGCGGCAAAGCGCTTGGCCAGGGTCCCGGCCTTGGTAAAGGGGCGGCTCGCGGCCTTGGCGCGTTCAGTATCCGTGAAAACGCGGTTCTCAAACCGATCACCCCAGCGCTCCAGCGAATTGCGGATGCGCTCGATGTTGCACAGGTCGGAACCGATCGCGATGATCATGCCCGCGCGGCGTCCATCAGGCGGCGCATCCGCAGCACGCTGGCCTCAAGCCCGCAGAAGATCGCCTCGCCGATCAGGTAGTGGCCGATGTTGAGCTCGGCCAGTTCAGCAATCGCGGCGATCGGACCCACATTGTCATAGGTCAGGCCGTGCCCGGCGTGGGGTTCGATCCCCTCGCGCGCGGCGAGTGCAGCCATGGCGGCGATCCGGGCGCGCTCGGCTTCGGCGGCCGCCTCGCCGACGGCATGGGCATATTCGCCGGTGTGCAGCTCCACCACCGGCGCGCCAAGCCGCAGCGCGGCTTCGATCTGGCGCTCCTCGGGGGCGATGAACAGGCTGACGCGGATGCCCGCCTCGCCCAGCCGCTGGACCAGCGGATAAAGCCGGTTGTGCTGCCCCGCCGCATCCAGCCCGCCCTCGGTGGTGCGTTCCTCGCGCCTTTCAGGCACGATGCAGGCGGCATGGGGCATGTGGCGCAGCGCGATTGCCAGCATTTCCTCGGTCGCGGCCATTTCGAGGTTGAGCGGCAAGTTGGTGGCGGCCTGGATGCGGGCCAGATCCTCGTCGCGGATATGGCGCCGGTCTTCGCGCAGGTGCGCGGTGATCCCGTCGCCGCCGCACTGCGCCACGATCTCCGCAGCGCGCACCGGATCGGGATGATCTCCGCCGCGCGCGTTGCGGATCGTCGCAACGTGATCGATGTTGACCCCAAGGCGCAGCGGGCGGCTCACGGCTTGGCGCGGCTCCCGGGCTTGATCGCGGGGATCGCCGCCAGTTCGGCCGGAACTTCATCAGGCGCATAGGTGGGAAAGCTTAGCGCGATCAGCGGGAAGAACGGCACGCCCAGATCAACCGCGCCGCCCGAGCGGTCAACCAGGGCTGCGGCCGCGATCACTTCGCCGCCAGCCTCCTCGATCGCCCGAATCGCCTCGCGGCTCGAAAGGCCGGTGGTGACCACGTCCTCGACCATCAGTACCTTGTCGCCCGGCTCGAGCGCGAAGCCCCGGCGCAGCTCGAAGGTGCCCTCGGGTCGTTCGACGAACATCGCCTCGATTCCCAGCGCGCGGCCCATTTCGTGGCCGATGATCACCCCGCCCATTGCCGGAGACACCACCTTGGCAATTTCCTTCCGCAGCTCGCGCGGCAGCTTCGCGGCGATCGCGGCGGCCAGGCGGCTGGCGCGCATCGGATCCATCAAGACCCGCGCGCATTGCAGGTAATGCGCACTGTGCCGCCCGGAAGAGAGCAGGAAGTGACCTTCGAGCAGTGCCTTGCTTGCCCGAAATTCGGCCAGAACCTCATCATCCTGCATCGTAATATTAGCCTTTCACGATTTTTCGGGTGTTGTCGGCGGGGGCTGTCATTGAGACCTGTCAAAAATTCCCCTAGAGGCGCTTGAGGTGCCCCGCAAGCACGCGTATAGGCCCTCTCGAAATGTCTCCCATGGGGTGGGGGGAGAGGGACTGCGCGTTCTTCCGCCGCACCGGATAGCGAAAGCACGAGGAACGATGAACTTCGGCCAAACCGCCCGCGCCGCGGGCCATGCGATCAAGGCAATCGGCCTGACCCTGGCACTGTTCGCGGCAGCACAGCCTGCGAGCGCCCAGGAAGCCGCCACTGCGACCGAGGCTGCCGCCGCGGCGACCGAACAGGCCGCTCCCGCTGCCGAGCCGGCGGTTGCCGCTGCCCCTGTCGCCCCGGCGATCGATCCCAACGATCCGCATTTCAAGGTTGCTCCGGGTGGCTACACCCCGATGAAGCCGACGGCGGGCAAGGGCATGCCGATCGATGGCGGGATCGACGTTCAGGATCAGTATTCGCCTAATGGCCGCCAGGCGCTGGGGCTGCATACGATCCTCGTCTACATCATGTTCGCGATTGCCGCGCTGGTGCTGGTGCTGCTGCTCTACGTGATGATCCGCTTCAACAAGCGGGCCAATCCGGTGCCGTCGAAGACCAGCCACAACACCCTGCTCGAAGTGATCTGGACCGGCATTCCGATCCTGATCCTGATCGGCATCTCAGTGCCGTCGGTGAAGCTGATCAGCGCGCAGTACAAGCCCGCGCCGGAAAAGGCGCTGACCGTCAAGGCCACCGGCAACCAGTGGTTCTGGACCTATTCCTATCCCGACAACGGCGGATTTGAGGTTATCTCGAACATGCTGCCCGATGAGGACGCGGTGAAGAACGGCGAGCCGCCGCAACTGGCGGTGGACAATCGCATGGTGATCCCGGTGGGCGAGCCGATCCGCATGCAGACCATCGGCGCCGACGTGATCCACTCGTTTGCGGTGCCGTCGCTGTGGTTCAAGCTTGACGCGGTTCCCGGCCGGATCAACGAGAAGGTGCTGACCGTGACCGAACCTGGGGTCTATTACGGCCAGTGTTCGGAACTGTGCGGAGCGCGCCACGGCTATATGCCGATCGTGGTCGAGGCGCTCCCGCGTGACAAGTTCAACGCCTGGGTGATCGCCCAGGGCGGCAAGATCGATGGCGCTCCGGATGCTCCGGCCGTTGCCGCCGCTCCCGCCGCTCCCGCCGCTCCGGCAACCGGCGCCTGAGCCGAAAACCACGAAGACAAGGTTCGCAAGTCATGGCCACTACCGCCGAACACTTCCAGGCTCACGCCGACGATCACCACGCCGATCACGATCACAAGCCGGCGTTTTTTGCCCGCTGGTTCATGTCGACCAACCACAAGGATATCGGGACGCTGTACCTGATCTTCGCGATTTTCGCGGGGCTTATCGGTGGTGCGATCTCGGGTATCATGCGGCTCGAACTGGCCCACCCCGGGATCCAGTATCTTGGCGCGGTTGCCCAGTTCCTCGATGGCGGCAAGCCGGTGGACATGAACGGCGCGCTCCACCTGTGGAACGTGCTGATCACCGCGCACGGCCTGATCATGGTGTTCTTCCTCGTCATGCCCGCGATCATCGGGGGCTTTGGCAACTGGTTTGTGCCGATCATGATCGGCGCGCCCGACATGGCCTTTCCGCGGATGAATAACATCTCGTTCTGGCTGACCGTAGCAGGCTTCTGCTCGCTGATGATCTCGGCCTTCGTGCCTGGCGACGCGGGCGGCAACGGCGCGGGGATTGGCTGGACTGCCTATGCCCCGCTTTCGACCTATGGCTCGAACGGCCCGGCGACCGATTTCGCGATTTTCGCGCTGCACCTTGCGGGCGCGGCCTCGATCATGGGCGCGATCAACTTCATCACCACGATCTTCAACATGCGCGCGCCGGGGATGACCCTGCACCGTATGCCGCTGTTCGTGTGGTCGGTGCTGGTCACCGCCTTCCTGCTGCTGCTGGCGCTGCCGGTTCTGGCTGCAGCGATCACCATGCTGATCACCGACCGCAACTTCGGTACCACCTTCTTCGATCCCTCGGGCGGCGGCGATCCGGTGCTGTTCCAGCACCTGTTCTGGTTCTTCGGCCATCCCGAGGTCTACATCATGATCCTGCCCGCGTTCGGGATCATCAGCCAGATCGTCTCGACCTTCTCGAAGAAGCCGGTGTTCGGCTATCTCGGCATGGCCTATGCGATGGTCGCGATCGGCGTGGTCGGCTTCATCGTCTGGGCGCACCACATGTACACCACAGGGATGAGCGTGAACACCAAGCTGTACTTCACGCTGGCGACCATGGTGATCGCGGTGCCCACCGGCATCAAGATCTTCAGCTGGATCGCGACGATGTGGGGCGGTTCGATCGAATTCAAGAGCCCGATGGTCTGGGCGATCGGCTTCATTTTCCTGTTCGTGGTCGGCGGCGTGACCGGCGTCTACCTCGCCAACGGCGGGATCGACGATGTGGTGCATGACAGCTACTTCGTGGTTGCGCACTTCCACTACGTGCTGAGCCTCGGCGCGGTGACCGCGCTGTTCGCAGGGTTCTATTACTGGTTCCCGAAGATGAGCGGACGCTGGCACTCCGAAGCGCTCTCGTACCTGCACTTCGCGGTGTTCTTCGTCGGCGTGAACATGATCTTCTTCCCGCAGCACTTCCTCGGGCTGAATGGCATGCCGCGCCGTTATCCGGATTATGCCCCGGCGTTCGAGAAGTGGAATACGCTCTCGACCGATGGCTATTTCGTGATGTCGATTTCGGTGCTGATCTGGATCGTCAACATCATCTATGCCTTCACCATGGGCAAAAAGGCCGAGGGCAATTACTGGGGCGAAGGCGCGACCACGCTCGAATGGACCCTGTCGAGCCCGCCTCCGTTCCACCAGTTCGAGACGGTTCCAGTGATCGAGGACGATGGTCATCATTGACCTGCGCCGCGATGGCTGAAACGATTGCGCCCCGGCCCCATGCCGGGGCGTTTTCGTTGGAGAGGTGCTTGCGATGCCCGAATTCCGCCTGATCGATTGCGGCGAGGTGACGCTGCGCTGCGCCATCGAGGGCAGCGGCCCGCTGGCGATCATGGTCCACGGCTTTCCCGAAAGCTGGTATTCCTGGCGCCACCAGATCGGCCCGGTGGCCCAGGCCGGGTTCACCGCCTGCGCGATCGACGTGCGCGGCTATGGCGGTTCGGACAAGCCGCAGCCGGTCGAGGCCTATGCGATGGAAAAGATCATCGCCGATCTGGTGGGGCTGGCCGACGCGCTCAGCCCCGGCGAACCGGCGGTGCTGATCGGGCATGACTGGGGAGCGCCGATCGTGTGGAATTCGGCCTTTACCCGGCCCGACCGGTTCCGCGCCGTGGCTGGCCTCTCGGTGCCCTTTGCAGGAGCGCCGCAGCGTCCCTTTACCGAGATCTTCCGCGAGGCGTTTACGTCGAAAGGCCGGTTCTTCTACCAGGAATACTTCCAGCAACCCGGCGTGGCCGAGGCCGAGGCAGAGCGAAACCCTCGCGATTTCGTGGCGCGGATGATGTATTCGATCTCGGGCGACGTGCCGACGGGCAACTACTGGGACAAGCCGCTGGGCGCGACCTTCCTTGAGGGTCTTCCCGATCCTCAGCCGGTGCCCTGGCTGAGCGAGGCCGATCTCGATTACTACGAGGGGGAGTTCCGGGCCTCGGGCTTTCGCGGGCCGCTCAACCGCTATCGCAACCACGAGACGGATTACGAATTCCTTCGCCACTGGGCGGGCAAGCGGATCGAGCAGCCGTGCCTGTTCATCGGCGGCAGCCGCGATCCCGCCACCACCCTGTTCGGGGCGGTGGCCGATCCGGTGGCGCTGATGCGGATGTTCGCGCCGCAGGTGGAAGGCCACGTGCTCGACGGCGTCGGCCACTGGACCCAGCAGGAACGCCCCGATCAGGTCAACGCGTTGTTGATCGACTGGTTGAAGCGGTTATAGCCCCCTCGCAATGACCACCGCCGCAGCCCCCGCCACACACCCGCTCCCGGCCGACTGGCGCGATTTCTTCGCGCTGACCAAGCCCCGGGTGATGAGCCTGGTGATCTTCACCGCTCTGTGCGGGATGCTGGCCGCGCCGGTGCGGGTCGATCCGATTCTGGGGTTCGTCGCGATCCTGTGCATCGCCATCGGGGCCGGGGGATCGGCGGCGCTCAACCAGTGGTGGGAAGCCGATCTCGACGCGAAGATGAAGCGCACCGCCAATCGCCCGATCCCGGCGGGGCGGATGGACCGCACCGCGGCGCGCGATTTCGGGGTGGCGCTCTCGGCTGGTTCGGTTCTGGTGATGGGGGTGGCGGTAGGCTGGCTCTGCGCCGCGATCCTGGCCTTTTCAATCTTCTACTACGCGGTGATCTATACCGTCTGGCTCAAGCCGCGCACCCCGCAGAACATCGTCATCGGGGGCGGGGCGGGGGCCTTTCCGCCGATGATCGGCTGGATCGCTGCCACCGGCGAGATCACGCTGATGCCGGTGCTGCTGTTCGCGATCATCTTTTTCTGGACCCCGCCGCACTTCTGGGCACTCGCGCTGTTCGTCGAGACCGACTATGCGGCTGCCGGGGTGCCGATGATGCCGGTGGTGGCCGGGCATCATTCAACCCGGCGCCAGATCCTGATCTATGCCGTGCTGCTGCTTCCGCTGACCTTGCTGCCGTTCTGGCTGGGGCTCGCCGGATGGCTCTACGGTGTCAGCGCGCTTGTGCTTTCGGGGTTGTTCCTGCTGCTGGCGCTGAGGGTCGCGGTATTCCGCGGCAACGTGGCCGACATGGACATGCGCCCGGAAAAGCGCCTGTTCGGCTATTCGGTGCTGTACCTGTTCGTGCTGTTCGCCGCCCTCGTGGCCGACCGCTTTCTGATTGGATGATCGCTCCATGCAACTGCCCCCCGATCCCGAAACCGAACGCAAGCGTATCCAGCGGGGGCGCAACCGCGCGCTGGGTCTGATACTCGTTGGCCTGGTGGTGCTGTTCTATCTGATCACCATTGCCAAGATGCGCTGAGGCGATGGCCGCTAGGCTCGCCTCTATCATTCCCGCCAAGGGAAGTAATTTGCGCACCGGGCTGCTGGCGCTGGTGCTGGCGCTGGCCATGCTCGGCCTCGGCTTTGCTGCGGTGCCGCTCTACCGCATCTTCTGCCAGGTCACCGGCTACGGCGGGACCACCCAGCGCGCCAGCGCCGAGACCGCCGGTGCGGTGAAGGTCGCGGCGGGATCGATCTCGGTGCGTTTCGACGCCAATGTCGATCGCGGCATGCCTTGGAAGTTCGCGCCCGAACAGACCACCCAGACGATGCGGATCGGCGCGCGCAAGATGGCCTATTTCAAGGCCGAAAACCTCTCGAACAAGTCGATCACGGGGGTCGCCAGCTTCAACGTCGAGCCCGAGCTTGCGGGCAAGTATTTCAACAAGGTGCAATGCTTCTGCTTCAGCCGCCAGACGTTGCGGCCGGGGCAATCGATCGACATGCCAGTGATCTACTACGTCGACCCCAAGATCCTCGATGACCCCGAGACCCGGGACATCGAGCAGATCACGCTCAGTTATACCTTCCACATTGCTGCTGATGACCCTTCAAAGGCACTGGACCGGGCGGGGCCGGCGCGATAAGGGCAAGCGGTGTTTCACCGGCGATAGAGCGCCGGGACAGAGGAAAACGGGGACCACGAGATCATGGCCGGCACCAAGAATCACGATTTTCACATCCTTCCGCCGGACATCGTCCCGCTGGTCACGACGATCGGCGCGCTGACCTTTACCAGCGGCATGGTGCTTTACATGCACGACATGGCGGGCGGAAAGTTCGTCCCCTGGCTGGGCATGGCGCTGCTGCTGGCCTCGATGTTCACCTGGTTCTCGAACATCATCAAGGAAAGCCACGCCGGCGATCACACCCCGGTGGTGCAGCTGCACCAGCGCTATGGCATGATCCTGTTCATCGCTTCGGAAGTGATGTTCTTCGCCGGCTGGTTCTGGGCCTTCTTCGATTTCTCGCTGTTTCCCAGCACCATTGCCGAGGCGGTGGGCGGGCAATGGCCGCCCAAGGCGATCGAGGCAGTGATGGATCCCTTCGATCTGCCGCTGCTCAACACGCTGATCCTGCTGTGCTCGGGCACCACGGTTACCTGGGCGCACCACGCGCTGATCCACGGCGATCGCGCCGGCCTTAAGAAGGGCCTGTGGGTGACGATCATCCTCGGCCTGCTGTTCACCAGCATCCAGGCCTATGAATACGCCCATGCCCCGTTCGGCTTTGGCG
Source organism: Novosphingobium sp. (assembly GCA_024236215.1). Classification (GTDB taxonomy): domain Bacteria; phylum Pseudomonadota; class Alphaproteobacteria; order Sphingomonadales; family Sphingomonadaceae; genus Novosphingobium. Next base: position 355,985 of record JACKKX010000001.1, on the reverse strand, counting down.
GCAACACCTACGGCTCGGCCTTCTACATGGCGACCGGTTTTCACGGTTTCCACGTGATCGTCGGCACGATCATGCTCGCGGTCTGCCTCTACCGGGCCTACGCCGGGGATTTCACCCCCAAGCAGCACTTCGGCTTTGAAGCGGCGGCCTGGTACTGGCACTTCGTCGACGTGGTCTGGCTGTTCCTGTTCGTTGCGGTCTACATCTGGGGCGGCTGGGGCTATCCCACGCACTGATGATGGCTGACGGAAGTTCAGTCGAAAAAGGGCAGCCCGGCCTGGCCGAGGCTGCCCTTTTCGGTCTCTGCCCGCGCTGCGGGGCCAAGGGGCTGTTTGCGGGCGCAGCCAGGTTCGCTCCGTCGTGCAAGGTCTGCGGGCTGGACTATGGGCAATACAATGTCGGCGATGGTCCGGCGGCCTTCCTGACCATGATTATCGGCGCGATCACCGTCGCCCTGGCGCTGTGGGTGGAGTTCACCTTCGATCCCCCGGTCTGGGTCCACGCGCTGCTGTGGATCCCCTTCGTCGCGATCACCACGCTGGCTGGCCTGCGCCTCAGCAAGGCCGCGCTGCTGGCGGCCGAATACCAGCGCAAGGCACGCCAGGCGACCGGCGAGGACCTGCGCAAGCCCCCTTCGGCAGGACCGGGACAATCGGGTGACTAGCCGCATCCCGGTAATCCCGACTCTGCTGGTGCTGATAGGGGTCGGGGTGATGATCCGGCTGGGGTTCTGGCAGCTTGACCGGCTGCACCAGAAGGAGGCGCTGCTGGCGCGCTATGGCGCGGCTCAGGCAATGAACGCCGAAGTCCCCTACCTTCCCGCCACGCCCGATATCGAAGCGCAGCTCTACCGGCGCGCAGGGGCCAACTGCGTCAACGTGCGCGCGATTTCCGCGCGGGCCGGGCACGATGCGCACGGGCGCACCGGCTGGGCCCATGTCGCCCGCTGCGTCCTGCAGGTTGGCGGCGAGGGCGATGTGGTGATCGGCTGGTCGCAAAGTCCGCAGTCTCCGGTCTGGACCGGCGGGATGGTTCACGGCGCTATCGCTCCCGGGCCTCGTCTGATCGCCGATCCGCCGCTGGCCGGGCTAGCCGCCAACGCCCGGCCCGATCCGAACGATATCCCCAACAATCACCTGTCCTACGCGATGCAATGGTTCCTGTTCGCTGCCACCGCGCTGGTGATCTATGGCCTGGCGCTGCGCAAGCGCCTTGCCGCCGGGGGCGGGGAGGGCTAACGGCGCCCTCGATGGAATATGTCAGCACCCGTGGCAGCGCTCCGGCGCTCGATTTCGAAGGCGCGACGCTGGCGGGCCTCGCTAGCGATGGCGGGCTCTATGTGCCGCGCGAGTGGCCGCGCTTTTCGGCGGATGAGATCGCGGCGATGGCCGGTCTGCCCTATGCCAAACTGGCGCAGCGGATCATGCAGCCCTTCGTCGGACACTGCCTGACGGGTGAACGCCTGCTTGAGCTGACCACCCAGGCCTATGGCCGCTTCGCCCACAAGGCGGTTACGCCGCTCAAACAGCTCGACGAGCAGCAATGGCTGCTCGAACTGTTCCACGGCCCGACTCTGGCGTTCAAGGACGTGGCGCTGCAATTGCTGGGGCTGCTGTTCGAGGAGTTCCTGGGGCGTGGCGGCGATCCGCTGACCATCGTCGGGGCAACCTCGGGCGATACCGGATCGGCGGCGATCGATGCCGTGGCGGGCCGGGCGCGGGTCGATATCTTCATGCTCCACCCCCAGGGGCGGGTGAGCGACGTCCAGCGCCGTCAGATGACCACGGTGCTTGCCCCCAACGTTCACAACATCGCGATCCAGGGCACCTTCGATGATGCCCAGGCAATGGTGAAGCGGATGTTCAACGATCCCGCCATGACCGGGAGGTTTGCGATCGGCGCGGTCAATTCGATCAACTGGGCGCGGCTGATGGCGCAGGTGGTCTATTACTTCGCGGCCGGGCTCCAGCTGGGCGCGCCGCACCGCGAAGTGGCCTTTGCGGTCCCCACCGGCAACTTCGGCGATGTCTTCGCCGGCTATGTCGCGGCGAAGATGGGGTTGCCGGTCCGGCGGCTGATCGTGGCGACCAATGTCAACGACATCCTCCACCGCGCGCTTTCCACCGGCGACTATTCGGCCGGAACGGTAACGCCCACGGCGGCACCCTCGATGGACATCCAGGTCTCCTCGAACTTCGAGCGCTTGCTGTTCGACGTGGGCGGGCGCGACGGAAAGGCCCTCGCCGCGCAGATGGCGGGCTTCGAAGCGACCCGGGCGATGCAGCTTACCAATATGCAGCGCGAAGGCGCGGCGGCGCTGTTTTCCAGCTCCCGCGCCGATCCGGACGACATGGCCCAGGCGATCCGCTGGGCCTGGGAGGCCAGCGGTGAGCTGCTCGATCCCCACACCGCGATCGGCCTCCATGCAGCGCGCGCTGCCGGTCTGCCGCGCGAGGTGCCGGTGGTGACGCTGGCTACAGCCCATCCGGCCAAGTTCCGCGACGCGGTCGAGCGCGCGACCGGCCATCGCCCGGCGCTGCCCGCGCGGATCGGAGACCTGTTCGACCGCGAAGAACGGATGATCGAACTGCCCGGCGACTATGGCGCGATCGCGGACTATATCACCGCCCACGCGGTGCCGCGAGGCTGATGGCGGACCTTGCGCTCCAGCCCCTGATCCTCGCCGGCGAGGGCTGGGCCGACTATGGGCTGGTCGATAGCGGGCACGGCCGCAAGCTCGAGCGCTATGGCCCCTCGCGCTTCATCCGCCCCGAACCCCAGGCAATGTGGACGCCGCGCCTGACGGACTGGCAGGCGCACGGCGAATTCGTCCCCGGGTCGGACGAGGATGGCGGCGGGCGCTGGAATCTCGATTCGGCAGTGCCGCGCGATGGCTGGCCGCTAAGCTGGAACGAGGCCCGCTTCACCGCACAGTGCACCCCCTTTCGCCACCTCGGCTTCTTTCCCGACATGGCACCGGTATGGAATTGGATGCGCGAGCAGTTTGCCGGGCAAGAGGATGCCGAGACGCTCAACCTGTTCGGCTATACCGGGGTCGGCACCCAGGCGCTCAGCCGTCACGGGCGCGTGACGCACGTCGATGCCAGCAAAAAGTCGGTCGCCCAGGCCCGCGCCAATGCCGCGCTTGCCGGGATGGAGGATCGCCCGGTGCGCTGGCTGGTCGACGATGCTGCCAAGTTCGCCGCGCGCGAAGTGCGGCGCGGGCGGCGCTATGATGGGATCATCCTCGATCCGCCCAAGTTCGGGCGCGGCCCCGAGGGCGAGGTTTGGCGGCTGGAGGAACACCTGCCGGGCCTGATCGCGGATTGCCGCGCCTTGCTCGATGAGCGGAGCCGCTTCCTGTTCCTCACCGTCTATGCCGTGCGGATGAGTTCGCTGGCGATCGGCGGCCTGCTGGCCGAGGTTTGCAAGGACCTGCCGGGCACCATCGAACATGGCGATCTGGCGGTGCGCGAGGACGGCCCGGATAGCCGCCTGCTGCCCACCGCCATCTTCGCGCGCTGGCGAAACGGCTGAAGCGCTACCTGCGCGGCTTGCGGAAGCGCAGCACGAACTGGTCGGTCTTGCCGCGAATCCCGCTTTCCTGAACCTTGAGCGTGTGATCGTCGGCGGGGTGGCGCAGCACCGCGCTGCGCGCCTCAAGCTTGAACCCGGCGGCTTCGACTTCGCGGATCACGGTTGCATCCTCGATCCGGTGCAGGGTGGCGGTCTGCGTGGCCCCGGCACCTGCTGCTGCCTGATGATCGCTGACCAGGTAGACCCCGCCCGGCTTGAGCGAGGCAAAGGCGGCGCGGTTGATGAGCTGCGCGGTCTCGACATCGTCGACCTTCGAGTTCTTGAAATCGTGATAGTTCTGCGTGGTCCAGACCACATCGACCGGCTCGGGGGCAAGCTTGTCACCGGCCTTGCCAATGACCATCGCGACATTGCCGCTGGCCTGGGCAATCGCCACCACTGCGGGGTTGGCCCGGGTGCCGAAGGCATAGACGTATCCGGTCGAACCTACCGACAGGCTCAGCACACGGGTGAAATAGCCCCCGCCGGAAGCCAGTTCGGCCACTTTCATCCCCGGCCTGATCCCGGCGAAGGCCACAAGTTGGGCCGGTTTGCGATCGGCATCGCGGGCCTTGTCGGCATCGGAGCGTTGCGGCCCCCCCAGCAGGATTGCGAAATTGGTGGCGTGGACTGCCACTATCGGCACGGTGGCAAGCATCAGGGTCGCTGCGGCAACAAAGGCTTTTCTGCGCATCTTATTCTCCCGGGGGCAGTTTCTTCGCGATGGTCTATCGCATCTTCATGCGGCCACCAAAGCCGCATTCGGCGGACGACATTGCTTGCCAGAGCGGCGGGGCCGTGCCATCGGCGCGGGCATGGCCGATAGCCTGATCCTGGAAGTCGCCGATTTCGAGCACGATGTCCTCACCGGCATCTATTCGGAGGAAACCGGGCGCCCCCAGCCGCTGCGCTTCACCATATCGGTGCGGCTGCGCGCCGCGCCGCGCTACCTTGCCGATACCCCACTTTCGGCCAGCAAGAATTACATGGACCTCAAGTTCGCAGCCTCCGAGGCGCTGCCCCAAGGGGTCCACTTCAAGCTGATCGAGGCGGTGGCCGATCATGTCTGCGAAACGCTGTTCGTGCAGGACGAGCGGGTTGAGGCGGTGACGGTCAAGATCGTCAAGCTGGCGATCAGCGAGAACGGTGAGCAGATAGGCATCACCCTCACCCGCGAGCGGCGCTGATGCGGGTGGTGCGGATCGCGGCGCTTCCCGCCGATCCGCTCGGCGCTGCGGCTGCGTTTCACGCCCATTGGCTGCCTTCCCTAAGAGCGAGCGATGGCGATTTGCTGATCGCCTTTCCCCCGGCCGGGCACATGCACCGCATGTGGCGGGTGGCGGCGACGCAAGAACTGGCGCGCGAATCCGCGCCGAACAGGGTGAACTCGGTTGCTACAATGGACCACGAGGGGATCGCGGCCGCGCTGGCTTTGCTTGCCGATTGTCAAGGCATCACCGGGCAATATCTGGTTCTCGATCAACCGGCCGTGCTATTGCCGCAGCAATGAGCAGTGGCCATCCCCTGATCGATCGGTTTGCGCGCCGCATGTCCTACCTTCGCCTGTCGGTAACCGATCGCTGCGATCTGCGCTGCACCTACTGCATGCCCGAGCGCCAGCAATTCCTGCCGCGCAAGGACGTGCTCAGCCTTGAGGAACTGCACCGCCTGGCGCTGGGTTTCATCGCCCGGGGTGTGACCAAACTGCGCCTGACCGGGGGCGAACCGCTGGTTCGGCGCGACATGATCGAGCTGGTTCGCGCGCTGGGCCGTGAACTGGGGCGCGGGCTGGATGAGCTGACCCTCACCACCAATGCCACGCGTCTGGCCGAATTCGCCGAACCGCTGCGCGACGCCGGCGTGCGGCGGATCAACGTGTCGCTCGATACGCTCGATCGGGGGACATTCACCCGGCTGGCCCGGCGCGACAGCCTGCCGCAGGTGCTCGAAGGGATCGAGGCCGCGCTGGCCGCGGGGCTTTCGGTCAAGCTCAACACCGTCGCGCTCAAAGGGATCAATCAGGAGGAGATCCCCGATCTGATCGGCTGGGCCCACGGAAAGAGGATGGACCTGACCCTGATCGAGGTCATGCCGCTGGGCGAGATCGATGCAGACCGCTTCGATCATTACCTGCCGCTCACCGATCTGCGCGCCCGGCTTGAGCAGCGCCTCACCCTCACACCAAGCGCGCACCGCACGGGCGGCCCGGCGCGTTATGCCGATGTGGCCGAAACCGGTGGACGACTGGGCTTCATCACTCCGCTGACCGGCAATTTCTGCGAGGGCTGCAACCGGGTCCGGGTGACCGCCACCGGCCAGCTTTTCCCCTGCCTGGGCGGGATCGAGCAGGTCGACCTGCGCGCCGCGCTGCGCAGCGACGATCCGGAAAGCGCGCTCGACGCGGCGCTGGACCTGGCATTGCGGATCAAGCCCGAGCGCCATCACTTTGCGATCGAACGCCCCGGTTCGGCGCCGACGCTGGACCGGCACATGTCGGCTACCGGGGGCTGAAATGAAGGCGCGGCTGGTGTTTCTGGGCAAGCTTGCCGATCTGGCCGGTGCGGGCGAGATCGAGGTTGCTTCCGGCCCACTCGAAGCGGTGCTGGCCACGCTTTCTCCTTCGCTGGCGGTCGAGCTGCTGGGCGAACGGGTGCGGATGGCACTCAACGGTGAGATCACCGCAGATCGCGCGGTCGTACTCGGCGCGGGCGACGAACTGGCTTTCCTGCCCCCGGTCAGTGGAGGCTAGGCTGGAAATCCGCCTCGCCCTGGCGCCGTTCGACCCGGCAACGGAACTGGCGGCCTTCACTGCGGCCCATCCGCAGGCTGGCGGGGTGGTTTCCTTCCTGGGCCAGGTGCGCGCCGATGGCGTGGTCGAGGCGCTGGAGCTGCAACACTTCGCTCCGCTGACCCTGCCGGGGATGGAGGCGCTGGGCAGGGCGGTGCTGGCTAGCTGGGCGCTTGATGGCCTGCTGATCGTGCACCGTGCGGGAACGATGGCACCGGGCGAGCCGATCGTGCTGGTTGCCGCCGCCGCGCGCCACCGTCGCGACGCCTTTGCCGCTGCCGATTTCGCGATGGACCACCTCAAGAGCGAATCGTGGTTCTGGAAGCGCGAAAAGCGGGCCGGACAATGGCACTGGATCGAGCCGCGCGAGCAGGATTACGCCGACAAGGCGCGCTGGAGCTAAATGGCTAGACTATCCTTGAGCGAATCGAGCACCGCATCCTGACTGGCAACCATTTCGAGGATCTGGCTGCGGACCGATTCGATCGCCGTGGCGTCATCCCCCGCAATACGGGCGGCGGCATAGAGCGCGTCCACATCGGCCAGCGCGGTCATCGCCTCGCTGCGGGCCGATTCGAGATCCGCTACCGCCACGGTCGCGACCGACCATGCCTCGCTCGCCACCGCCGCGCCGCGGGCATTGGCAACCAGATCGCGGGTGCGCGGAGTCTGCTGGCGGAACCGCGCATCGGCGGTACGGGCCTGGGCAAGCGCGAGGTCGAGCTGGTCGATCAGGTCCGCACTGGGCGGCGCGGGCAGTGCGGCGGGTGCCGTATCGGGCGAAACCACCGGCGCGGTGCCGTTGACCCGCTCCGCCGCGCGGCGCTCCAGCGTAGGGTATGCGCCCCGATCCGACGCGCAGGCGCCAAGGGCGAGCGCAGCCAGCGCCGGGAGCAAGCGGAGTGTCCTGCGATCCATGCCCGGTGCCATAGCACGCGGCGGCGCCGATGCCAGCGGGGAGTCGAGCAGGGGTGGATTTGCCCGCAACTTGCCCCCGATCTTGCGTTGACAGCCAAACCCGCTTCGACTAGGGGCAGCCCTTCTTCGGGCCCCCTGCCGCGTGGCGGGGTGTCCGGCGTGTTGCCCGGATGCGATTGCAGGGGGCAAGGCGAAGCAAGTTTGATGAACGGATAAGGGCACCATGTTCGCAGTAGTGCGCACGGGCGGCAAGCAATACCGGGTTGCCGCCGGAGACAAGATCGCGGTTGAGAAGCTGGCTGGCGAAGCCGGTGAGACCATTACCCTGGGCGACGTCCTGCTGGCCGGTGACGGCGGCGAGGTCAAGGATGCCAAGGGCGTGGTGGTTTCGGCCGAGATCATCGCCCAGGCGAAGTCGGAAAAGGTGATCGTTTTCAAGAAGCGTCGCCGTCACAACTATCGCCGCCGCAACGGCCATCGCCAGCAGATGACCCTGCTGCGCATCGTTTCGGTTGGCGCCGAAGCCAAGAAGGCTGCTCCCAAGAAGGAAGCCGCCCCCAAGGCCGAAGCCGCCGCCCCCGCCGCCGAGGCTGCTGCTGAAAAGCCGGCCAAGAAGGCCCCGGCGAAGAAGGCTGCCCCCAAGGCCGCCAAGTCCGCCGAATAAGATCACCGGAGTAGTTCGAGATGGCACACAAGAAAGCAGGCGGCTCTTCGCGTAACGGTCGCGATTCGGCTGGTCGTCGCCTTGGCGTCAAGAAGTTCGGCGGCCAGGAAGTGGTCGGCGGCAATATCATTATCCGTCAGCGCGGGACCAAAGTGTACCCGGGCGCCAACGTCGGCATGGGCAAGGATCACACCCTGTTCGCGCTTACCGACGGGCGCGTGCGCTTCCATGACGGCAAGCTGGGTCGCAAGTACGTCTCGGTCGACATGGCACAAGCCGCCGAATAACCGGATGGTCGATAACGGGCCATCCTCGATGGGATGGCCCCGCCGGTCCGCGAGTGACCGGCCAGACAAGGGAGAGGGGCCGCCCCATCTCCCTTTTTTCGTCTCTCCCTTGCCCGCAGGCCCCCGGAATTCCCCGGGGGCACCGTAACGGCGATGTCACGCTCGGCCTCTAGGGGCCGCGCGGGGGCTCCGAATTGGGAGATGCACGATGTTCATTCGCAGCGAGAGGCTGTTCCTGAGGCCCGGCTGGCCCGAGGACTGGCAGGAACTGCTCGAGCGGATCGACGATGAAGCCGTGGTCAGAAACCTTGCCAAGGTGCCCTGGCCCTATACCGCCGAGGATGCGCGTGGATTTGCGGGTCAGCCGCAGGACCCGCGCTGCCCGCACTTTTTCGTGACCCTGCCGAGCAGCTCCGATCCCGCAGAGCTGATCGGCTGCGTGGGGCTGGCCGAAGCCGATGGCGAGGTTGAGCTGGGATACTGGTTCGCGCGCAGGCACTGGGGCAAGGGCTATGCCACCGAAGCTACCCGGGCGGTGCTGCGGCTGGCCCGGGTTCTGGGGCACCGCACGATCGTGGCGGGGCATTTCATCGACAACCCTGCTTCCGGTGCGGTGCTGCGCAAGGCGGGCTTTGCCCCGACCGGACGGCTGGTTCGGCGCTTCAGCCTGTCGCGGGGATATGAAACCCAATCGGTCGAACACCGCATCGTGCTGGGCGCACCGTGTGATTGCGATGGCGGCGACGATCCCGCCGACCTGCCGATGCGCGCGGCCTGAACGAAAAAGGGGTCCCGGCCACTGGCCGGAACCCCTTCTTCTTGAGAGCCTTGAATCCGATCAGGCCGGGGCCAGCGCGGCGTCAGGAAACTCGCTTTGCGCCTTGCCGATCAGCGCGCGGTCGTCCTGGTTCCAGGGGTGGAAGCCGGGCAAGTAATAGGCGATCAGCGGCAGCACGATCTTGCGCAGCACACCGGGCGAGCCAAACAGGTACCAGAACAGCCGCGCCTTGACCTTCCAGCCGGTCAATCCGTCCTGCGCCAGCAGGTCGAGCGTATCGTTCCAGCGGTTGCGCACGAAGTTGACGGTGATCACCGACATCATCACGCTCTTGAGCTTCCAGCGCTTCCACCGGCTCCAGTCGCGGGTGGCGTGCAGATAGGTGTCGAAGGCGACGCCCTTGTGCTCGATTTCTTCGATCGCGTGCCAGCGCCACATCGCCCCGCAAACCGGGTCGGCGTCCTTGAAGTGCTTGGGGTTGGACAGGAATTCGTGCGCCATGATCGCGGTGTAGTGTTCAAGCGCGATGGTCGCGGCGAGGTTCACGATCGGCGGACGTTCCTTGATCATCCGCATCATTTCTTCCAGCCTGCGGTCGATTCGATCCATGTCGTAGCCGGCCTCGGCGGCGGCCTTGTTGAACACGATGTGTTCGCGGGTGTGGTTGACCTCCTGCTTGACGAAAGCGCGGATCTCGGCCTCGAGCTTGGGGGGCACGCCATCGCGGTGGGCCTTGACCGCTTCGATGAACATCGCCTCGCCGCGCGGGAATGTCGCGGAAAGGGCGTTGTGCCAGCACGAGGCGATCGGATCGTTGTTGAGCCACCAGCGACCCGGCTTACGTTCGCGCAGGAAGCGCTCGTCGCGCACGGTGATCGCGAGATCGGCGGGGGTGGGAACGTCCAGCTTGCCCGAAACGGGCTGGGCATCTACGGCGGGGGGGAATTTGGTTTGCGCGTTCATGCTTACCAATCTAGAGTAACTTACACCGATGTCAATAAGAAAGCGCCTGACCCAGGAAGAAAGCCGCCTTGCCGCGCTTGAAGCGGCGAGCGCGCTGCTGATCGAGCTGGGGCCGCAGGCGGTGACGCTCAAGGCGGTGGCATCGCGAATCGGACGCACCCATGCCAATCTGCTGCACCATTTCGGCTCGGCGGCGGGTCTGCAAAAGGAACTGGCGGCCTATCATGCGCAGCAGGTCTGCGATGTAATCGCCGATGCGGTGAAGGCGACCCGCGCGGGTGAGGGCACCCCGGGGCAGGTGGTCGATCTGGCCTTCGATGCCTTCGATCAGGGCGGCGGTGCCGCGCTGGCAACCTGGATGCTGCTCAACGGCAACGAGGATGCGCTCGATCCGCTGGTCGAGACGATCCACGATCTGGTCGACGAACTCGATGAAACCGGGACCGGCAAGATGAAGCCGGCGTCGCACTCGCTGGTGCTGCTCGCGCTGGGCGATGCGCTGATCGGCGAGGCGCTGACCCGCTCGCTCGGGCTGCCGCGTGATGCCGCGCGGGCCACCGCGCGCACCATGCTGATGGCTGCGGCGCAGGAAGCCGGGCTGTTCCCGCCGGTTCAGCCCTGCTGAAGCCAGGCCGGGCGCAGCGTTTCGGGAATGTCCTCGATCCGCAGGTGATCGACCGCCAACCCCAGAGCGGGGTATGCCGCGCGCCGCCGCGCGGGGTCGCTATTTCCCAGCGGCACAACCACCAGCCGCCGGTTGACCTTCTGCCGCCAGTTCATCCGCGCGGTGTTTTCCTGCCCGATGTAACAGCCCTTGGTGAAAGAGACCCCATTCAGCTCGGCGGCATTGCATTCGAGCCACAGCAGATCGCCCAGCTCAGCCGAACCTTCGCAGACCCCGTGCGAGAGGCGATAGGCAAGCCATTGATCTTCTGTGCTTTCGCTCTCCGGTATGCCCAGCCAGCGTTGCCCCAGATCGGGCAGGCGCGGATCGGGTGACGGGCCGCTTTCGGCCCGCCAATGGACCGCCAGTGCAGGGTCGATCGCGATCGCGATCTGGCGGCGCAGCCGGTAGAGCGCCAGCCGTTTGACCAGCGCCTCGGCCTGCGCTGCCTCACAATCGAGCAGCAAGTCTTCGCCATCTGACCAGACCAGAAAATCGAACAGCACCTTGCCTTGCGGGCTGAGCAGCGCGGCCCAGACCGGAAGCGGGCCGGTCACATCATTGGTCACCAGCCCTTGCAGGAAGCCGCGCACATCTGCTCCCGCAAGGCGGATCACGGCGCGACTGGCAAGGTGGGTGGCACTCATGGGTGACAGATAGGGCGCGCAGTGCCTAAGGGGAAGGGATGAACAGCTCAGCGAATCGCCTGACCATCCGCCGTCCCGACGATTGGCACGTACACCTGCGCGATGGGGCGATTCTGGCTGGGGTCGTGCCCCACACCGCGCGGCAGTTTGCCCGGGCGATCGTGATGCCCAACCTGGCCGCGCCGATCACCAGCGTTGCCTCGGCCCAAGCCTATCGCCAGCGGATCCTGGCCGCCCTGCCCGAGGGAAGCCCGTTTACTCCGCTGATGACCTGCTATCTGACCGATCACAGCGATCCCGACGAATTGCAGCGTGGGTTTGAGGAAGGGGTGTGGCTGGCGGCCAAGCTTTATCCCGCGCACGCCACCACTGGATCGGCGCACGGGGTGACCGATGTGGCCAACATCCATTCCGCGCTGGAACGGATGGAGCGGATCGGCATGCCCTTGCTGGTCCACGGCGAGGTCACCCAGGCCGATGTCGATGTGTTTGACCGCGAGGCAGTGTTTATCGAACGCGTGCTCGCCCCGCTGCTGCGCGCCATGCCGGGGCTGAGGATGGTGTTCGAGCATATCACCACCGCCGAGGCCGCAGATTTCGTGATGGCGGCGGGGGAGAATGTCGCCGCGACGATCACCCCGCAGCATCTGCACATCAACCGCAACGCCATGCTGGTCGGCGGGATTCGGCCCCATGCCTATTGCCTGCCGGTGGCCAAGCGCGAAAAGCACCGACTGGCTCTGCGCAAGGCGGCAACATCGGGCAATCCCAAATTCTTCCTCGGCACCGATACCGCACCGCACGCCCGCCACCTCAAGGAAGCGGCCTGCGGCTGCGCCGGCATCTTCAACGCGCCCTTCGCGCTCGAAAGCTATCTTCAGGTGTTCGAGGAAGAGGATGCGCTCGATCGGTTCGAAGCTTTTTCCAGCGAAAATGGCCCTGCCTTTTACGGCCTGCCGCTCAACGCGGAAACTGTGACACTGGAGCGCAGCGCGATTGAGGTTCCCGGCGAAATCGATGCCAATGGCACCGTTATCGTGCCTTTCCATGCCGGTGAGACACTGCGCTGGAGGTTCGTCGGCTAGGCGGTTTGCCGCCGGGTCAGCAGATCCCAGACGAACACCGCGATCGCGGTCCAGATCAGCGCGAAGGCGCCCAGCTGGAGCGGATCGAGCGGCTGGCCGAACACCCACAGTCCAAGGAAGAACACGATCGTCGGCGAGGAGAACTGGAACATGCCCAGCGCCGAGAAATCCATCCGCCGCGCGGCAATGGCAAAGAAGGTCAGCGGGACCGCTGTCATCGGCCCGGCGCAAACGATCATCAGATCGAGCCAGCCGCTCTGGCCAAGGCTGAGCCCCGCCGGGGTGGCTGCGTGCCAGCCAAGCAGGGCCAGTGCGAAGGGCAGCAAGACCAGCGTTTCGATCGTCAAACCGGGAAGCGAGCCGACCGGGGTGACCTTGCGCACCAGGCCATAGCCCAGCCAGCTCAGCGCCATTCCCAGCGACAGCCACAGCATCCCGCCCTGGTCCCAGCCAAGCGCCGCAACGCCCAGCGCCGCCAGCGCCACGGCGGCCCATTGCCGGATGGTCAGCTTCTCGTGCAGGAACAGCGCGCCCACGCCGACCTGCAACAATGGCGTCACATAGTAGCCGAAGCTCGCGGCAAGCACCTGTCCAGACTGGATCGCCAGCACGTAAATCAGCCAGTTACTGGCGACGAATACCGCGCTCACCACTAATCGGAGCAGGATGCGACGATTGCCCAGCGCGACGCGCAGCTCGCTCCCCTGGCCGCGCAGGGCGATGAACAGCAACGCGCAGGGCAGGGTGAAAATCACCCGCCAGCCGACGAATTCGAGCACCGGAACTGAATGCACCTGGCGCAAGTAAAGCGGCATCAGTCCCCAAATCAGATGCGCCCCCAGCGCATAGGACAGGCCGCTGGGGCGAGGTTCGGCTGAAGGCTGGGGCACCTGAGCGCGCTAGCCGGGAGCCGATAGCGGCGCAAGCGTCTCCGCTTGGCGCTGCACGCGCGACCGGCTAGGATCGGCCAATGGTCCGAAGCGTTCCCTCCGTCATCCTGCTTGCCGCGCTGCTGGCATCGTGCAGCCAGGAACAGAAGCGAGCTGATCCGGACGAGCAGCGCGATCCCGCCGTGGTCGATGCGCTGTCTGATCCGCTGATGGCCGATCCCGACCTTGCCACGCAGAACCGGGGCGGATCGGCCTTGTCGGGCGGTGGACCGGCCAGCGGGCAGATCCCGCTGCTGTCTAGAGGGCCGGAGGAGATCGAAGCCGCGAAGCAGGCCGCGCTGGTCCTGGCGGGGGGAGCGATTTCCTCCGCCCCGGCCGCGAGCGCTCGGTCCGACACATCGCGCCGCGATGGAGCGATCACTGCCGATGCCCTGGCGGCGGCGAGCGAGCTGGTTTCAAAGGGCTGCGCGGGCAAGCTGGGCTACTCGTTCGTCTGGGCGGCGCGGCTGGCACCCGCCCTGACGCCCTTTCCGCGCGGCCACGTGCAGGAAGCCGCCGGCAGCGACGACCCCGCTTGCCGGATCAGGGTGGTCAATTATCTGACCCCGGTCGAACCTGCGGCGGTGGTCGATTTCCACTTTGCGATGGCGGCCAAGGGCAAGCTCCAGCCCAGACACACCAGGGAAGGCGATGACGATGTGATATCGGGCCGCGGCTATGCGGTTTTCGTGCGCCCGGCCCAGGGCGGGCTGACGCAGGTCGACGTGGTCAGCGCGGGGCTCTAGACGTCGCCTAGGCTTCGCGCAGGCCGACGCCGATCATCGCCCGGGGCTGTTCCATTTCGTTCGAGGCAACCGGGTAGGCGCAGTAGTCCGCCGCGTAATAGGCGCTGGGGCGGTGGTTGCCCGAAAGGCCCACCCCGCCGAACGGCGCGGCCGAGCTGGCGCCGTTGGTCGGGCGGTTCCAGTTGATCACCCCGGCGCGGATATTGGCCCAGAACCGGTTATATTCCTGCGGCGTCCCGCCGATCAGCGAGGCAGAGAGGCCAAAGCGGGTGTTGTTGGCCTCGGCGATCGCTTCGTCGAAATCGTCGACCCGCACCACCTGGAGCATCGGCCCGAACAGTTCGACATCGGGCCGGTCCTTGACCCTGGAAACGTCGATGATCGCGGGCGAGAGGAACGGTAGATCGTCGCGCGGGCGCAGCAGGTGCTTGATCGCCTTGCCGCCGTGGCTGAGCAGATAGAGGAAGCTCTCGGTCAGGCCATCGGCGGCCTGATTGTCGATCACCGGCCCCATGAATGGGGCCGGCTCATCGAATGGCGCGCCGACGATGATCCGGTCGGCCAGGCGTTTCACTTCGGCAAGCAGCGCATCGTAGAGCGACGATTTGACAATCAGGCGGCGCCCGGCGGTGCAGCGCTGCCCGGCGGTGGTGAATGCCGATTGCACTACCAGGGCGGCGGCATCGGTCAGCTTGGGTGTATCCCAGGCGACGATCGGGTTGTTGCCGCCCATTTCCAGTGCGACGATCTTGTCGGGGCGCGCGGCCAGCTTGCGGTTGATCGCAATCCCGGCATGGGCGCTGCCGGTGAACAGCACCCCGTCGATCCCCTCATGCGCAACCAGCGCCTGGCCTTCCTCGGGCCCGCCGATCAGCACCTGCACCACTGCCGCCGAAATGCCGGCACGGTGAAAGCACTGCGCCAGCAATTCGCCGGTGGCGGGGGTCTTCTCGCTGGGCTTGAAGACGATCGCATTGCCCGCGATCAGCGCGGGCACGATATGGCCGTTGGGCAGATGTGCGGGGAAGTTGTAGGGGCCGAGCACCGCCATCACCCCGTGGGGCTTGTGGCGCAGCGCGGCGGTGCCCTGAAGCGCGTTGTCCAGCTTGCGCTGCGACGTCCGCTCGGCATAGGCGCGGATCGAAATCTCAACCTTGTTGATCACGCTTTCCACTTCGGTGCGCGATTCCCACAGCGGCTTGCCGGTTTCGCGCGCGATCAGCGTGGCGAGCTTCTCGCTTTCCTTGCGCACCTCGTTGGCGAAGCGGCGAACCAGCTCCATCCGGTTGGCGAGCGGCTGCGCGGCCCAGGCCGGCCAGGCGCGCCGGGCGCGGCCGACGATCTCGTCAACATCGCCGCGATTGCCGCGCCACAGTTCGGCGCCGGTCGCGGGTTCGTAGGAAATGATCTCTGCAGTGCTCAACAACGATGTCCCGTCTGCTTGGTTGGGTGCGACCCCGGGGATCAATGCGCCTTAGCCGTTGCCGCCCTACAAGGAAAGTCTTGCCGGGAAGGCAAACGACATGGCTTAACAACAGGTTTCCGGCGGCGGTCCCAGGGCCGATCCAAGATATTGAATATCAAGAAGTTTGTTGTTTAACGTGGTCCAGTCGTCGTGTTCATCGATCGCTGACCACAGGCGCTCGACCTCGTCGATGTGCAAGGTGGGAGGCGATGACGCGTGCCAGATCGCATGATCCTCGCCTGTCGCACGGTAGCCCTGCAGCGCGGCGGTGAGGGCGCTGTGCCCCGCGTTGCGGCCAAAGCGGTGCCGATGAAAGAAGGCGTCGGGCGAGAGCCCCTCATCCACCATGGCCCGCTCGCTCGCCGCGATCAGCGCCGCGTCGGCCTCGAACCCGCGCGATTCCAGCCCCAGCCGCCACAGGAACTGGCGCGCGAAGGCGGTCTGATAGAGCGGGCCGAAACGCTCAAGCGCGGCGAGCAGCGGCGGCGCTTCGGCCAAGGCGCGCAGTGCCACGGCAAGCTGCCCGCAATTCCAGTACAGCGCCTCTGCCTGGCGACCGAAAGCATAGAGGCCCTGCTGGTCGAAATAGGCGGCGGTAAAGCCCGCGTCCCAGCGCGGCAACCAGCGCCACGGACCGTAATCGAAGCTTTCGCCGCTGATGTTCATGTTGTCGGTGTTGAGTACCCCGTGGACGAAACCGGCGGCCATCCACTGCGCCGCCAGCCGGGCCAGCCGCTCGACCACCTGATGCAGCAGGATCACCGCCGGCTCTTCGCGGCCGGGGGCATCCTCAGGAGGCATCGGTCCCGGAAACTGCGTCAGGCAGTAATCCACCAGCGCGGCCATCTCGGCTGTCAGCTGATGGTACGCGAGGCGCTGGAAGGTGCCGATGCGGATATGCCCGTGGCTGAGGCGCACCAGCACCGCCGAGCGGGTAGGCGAAGGTTCGTCCTGGCGGAACAGCTCCTCGCCGGTTTCGACTACCGAGAAAGTCTTGCTGGTGTTGACCCCCAGCGCCTCGAGCATTTCGGTGGCGAGAATTTCGCGCACCGCGCCCTTCAGCGTCAACCGTCCGTCGGCAGTGCGGCTGTAGGGGGTCTGGCCCGAACCCTTGGTGCCCAGATCGAGCAGTCGCCCGGCGCCATCGCGCAGCTGTGCAAACAGGAATCCCCGTCCGTCGCCCAGATCGGGATTGTAGACCCGGAACTGGTGGCCGTGATATTTCAGCGCCAGCGGCTGGGGAAGATTGCCTTCGAGCGGCTCGAAGCGGGCAAAGTGGTTCAGCCACTGCTGTTCGTCGAGCTCGCCCAGCCCTACCGCGCGGTCCCAGCGTGCGTTACGCCAGCGCAGCTGTGCGCGCGGAAACCGCGCCGGCTCAACCGGCACGGCAAGCCACTGAGCCAACTTCGCAATCGGCGTATCGGGAATGTAGCGGGCGGCTTGCGATTCGGCGCGCATCGCGGCAATGGTGGCTGCGAACTCGCGCGGGCACAAGCCAGGGCGCGGCCAACAGGAAATTCCGCAGCCCGATGAGCCTTTATCAAGACCGCACCTGGACCAGCCGCGACGGGCTGAAGCTGCACTACCGTGACTATCCCGGGCGCGACGACCGCCCGCCGGTGCTGTGTCTGCCGGGGCTGACCCGCAACGCGCGCGATTTTTCGCACGTGGCTGAGCGGCTGGCGGGCGAATGGCGCGTGCTCTGCCCCGATCTGCGCGGCCGGGGCGAAAGCGCCTATGCCAAGGATTCGGCCAGCTACAACCCGCTGCAATATGCCGACGACATCGCCATGCTGTTCGAGGAGACCGGGATCGAGCGGGTGGTGGCGATCGGCACCTCGCTGGGCGGGCTGCTGGTGATGATTACCGCGATGACCGCGCCGCAGCGGCTGGCGGGGGCGCTACTCAACGATGTCGGGCCCGAGATCGATCCCAAGGGGCTTGAACGGATCCGTGATTATGTTGGCCAGGCGCGCTCCTTCGAGACCTGGATGCACGCCGCGCGGGCGATCGAGGAAACCCAGGGATCGGCCTTTCCCGACTACACGATCACCGACTGGCTGGCGATGGCCAAGCGCTGCATGATGGTAGGCGGCAACGGACGGATCCATTTCGATTACGACATGAAGATCGCCGAACCCTTTGCCCAGCCCGGCGGCGAAGCCGGGGTTGATATGTGGCCCGCGCTGGCGGGGTTAAAGGACAAGCCGGTGACGCTTCTGCGCGGCGAGCTGTCCGACATTCTTGCCCCCGCCACCCTGATCAGGATGGCCGAGGCTCTGCCGCTCGCCGAAGCGGTAACGGTGCCGCGGGTGGGGCACGCGCCGATGCTCGATGAACCCGCAGCGATGGCCGCGATCGATCGGCTGCTGGCGCGGGTGGGGTAACCGCGCTGCGCCTGCTCCATCTCCACTCGAGCTTTGGTCCGGGCGGCAAGGAACTGCGCGCGGTCAAGCTGATGAACGCCTTCGGATCCGGCGTGGAGCACGCGGTGGTATCTGCGGTTCCTGGGGAACTGGGTGCTGCGAGCCTGATCGATCCGGCGCTGACTGTCGAATTTCCGGACGATTTCCCGTCACTTTCGGGCAGACCGGGGCCGTCGCGGCTGTGGGCGCTGGCGCGCGCGATGCAGGGCTTTGACCTGGTGCTGAGCTACAACTGGGGGGCTATGGACGCGGTGCTGGCGCATACCGCACTGGGCGAACGGCTCGGGCTGCCGCCGCTGGTCCACCATGAGGACGGGTTCAACCAGGACGAGATCCAGCGCCTAAAACCTTCGCGCAACTGGTACCGGCGGATCGCGCTCTATCACGCCCAGGCGCTGGTCGTGCCATCGCGCCAGCTCGAAACGATAGCCCGAGAAGTGTGGAAGCAGCCGCGCCGCAAGGTGCACCGCATCGCCAACGGCATTCCGGTTGCCGCCTACGGGCAGCCCTGCGCCCCCGATGCGCTGCCCCGGATCATCAAGCGGGCGGGCGAGAAGTGGCTCGGTACGCTCGCGGGTCTGCGCGCGATCAAGAACCTGCCGCGGCTGGTGCGTGCCTTTGCTGCGATGCCCGATGACTGGCAACTGGTGATCCTGGGCGATGGGCCAGAGCGCGATGCGATCCGCCATCAGGCGATCGAACTCGGGCTGGGGCACCGCGTGCACTTGCCGGGGTTTGTGGCAGAGCCGGGCAAAGCCTTGGGCCTGTTCGATCTTTTCGCGCTTTCCTCCGACAGCGAGCAGTTCCCGATTTCGGTGGTCGAGGCGATGGCCGCCGGGCTGGCCGTGGTCAGCCCCAGGGTGGGCGATGTCGCGGCGATGGTTGCGCACGAAAACCTTCGCTGGCTGGCCGCTCCGGGCGACGAAGCCGGGCTGGGCGCGGCGCTTGCCGCCCTTGCGGCCGATCCGGCGGTCCGTGCGGCCAGCGGCGCTGCCAACCGGGCGAAGGCGCTGGCCGAATATGACGAAGCGGGGATGATTGCAGCCTACTGTGCGGTCTATGCCGGGGCATTGGGGCGCGGCTCGTTTCCCTGATCGGCACTGTTCAGGTCCGCTTCACCGGGGAAAGCGGTAAGAACAGGCGTTGAAAAGGCGCGCCCATCCGCTAAACAGCCCGGCAAGAATTCCCGCAGTCAGAAGAAGGCATTCAATTGGCCCTGCCTCCCGACAATTCACCCAATCCCGGCCCAACCAATCCCGGCAAGCAGAACGACCGCGAAGCGGCAGCGCAGGACGTTTTCCTGCGCGAGGTCGATGACGCGCTGCGCCGGGATGACATGCTGCGCCTTGCCAAGCGCTATGGTCGGCCGTTGGGGATCGTGATCGGCGCCGGGCTTCTCGCTTTGGCGGGCTATCTGTGGTGGCACGAATCGCAGCTCAAGGACGCCGCGGGCAAGTCGGAACAGACGATCCTGGCGCTTGACCGGATGGGGTCGGGCGGGATCGCGCTCGATGCCGCGGCCCGCGATCTTGAACCGCTGATCAAGGACGGTTCCGACGGAAGCAAGGCCAACGCGGCGATGCTTCATGCCGCGATCCTGCAGGAACAGGGCAAGAGCGAGCAGGCGGCCAAGGAATTCGCCGCGCTGGCCGCCGATGCCAAGGCCCCTCAGCCACACCGCGATCTCGCCCTGATCCGGGAGGTTTCGATCCGCTATGAATCGATGCCGCCGCAGGATGTGGTGAGCCGCCTCAAGCCGCTTGCCGTTCCCGGCAATCCGTGGTTCGGCTCGGCCGGCGAACTTACCGCCATGGCCCTGCTCAAGCAGAACAAGCAGGCCGAAGCCGGGGCCATCCTGGTTGCGATCGGCAAGGATGAGAAGGTTCCCGATCCGATCCGTGCCCGCGCCCGCCAGCTTGCGGCGCAGATCGGGTTCGATGCCGGGATCGAGATGAAACAGATTGAAGAGGCCGCCCAAGCTGCCGGCCAGCCCCAACAGTGACCGGGTCAGACCTGACCGGGCCAGACAAGGACCAGACAATGCTCGCCAAGACCCTATCCCGCCGCTCCACCGCCTCGCTTGCGCTGGTGCTGGCCGTGGCGCTTTCCGGCTGCGGCGTGTTCGGTGGCAAGGACAAGCCCAAGACCCCGACTGTTGGCAATCGCGTGCCGATCCTCTCGCGGGTCGAAAGCGGAGCCAAGGTCGATCCGGCGCTGGCCGATGTGGCGGTGATCGTGCCGCCTGCGACAGCCAACGCCGATTGGCCCCAGGCCGGGGGCACCGCCAACAAGGCCTATGGCAACCTGGCGATCGGTGCCTCTCCGCGCCGCGACTGGAGCGTGCGGATCGTTGGATCGAACAAGCGCCAGCGGCTGGCGGCTTCACCGGTGATCGGCGGCGGGCAGATGTTCGTGATGGACACCGATGGCATGGTTCATGCCTTCGATGCTGCCAAGGGTACTCCCAACTGGACCCGCAGCTTCATGATCAAGGGCGATGGCGCAACCTCGGTGTTCGGCGGCGGTGCCAGCTATGCCGATGGGCGCGTCTACGTCACCACCGGGGTCGGCGAGGTTGCTTCGCTCGATGCCCAGACCGGCGCGGTGAAATGGAAGGTCAAGCCCGCAGGGCCGCTGCGCGGTTCGCCCACGATCGCCTTCAATACCATCTTCGTGATGACCCAGGACAATCAGATCCTTGGTCTCGATGCCGGTGACGGCAGCGTGCTGTGGAGCGAAAACGCCGCCACCGGGCAAAGCGGGGTATTCGGGGTTGGCGCGCCTGCTGCCGGGCAGGGAACCGTGATTGCTGGCTTTTCCACCGGCGAACTGGTCGCCTATCGCTATGAGAACGGTCGCCAGCTGTGGACCGACGCGCTCGCGCGGACTTCGCTTTCGACCACGGTGGGCGTGCTCACCGATATCGACGCCGATCCGATCATCGACCGTGGCCGGGTGTTCGCGCTGGGACAGGGCGGGCGCATGGCCGCCTATGAACTGGTGACCGGACAGCGCATCTGGGAACTCAACCTGGCGGGAATCTCCACCCCTGCGGTGGCCGGGGACTGGATCTTCACCCTGACCGACGACGCCAAGCTGCTGTGCATGGCGCGCGCCAACGGCAAGGTGCGCTGGCTTACCCAGCTGCCACGGTTCCGCAACGAGCAGAAGAAGAAGGACCAGATTTTCTGGTCTGGCCCTGTGCTCGCGGGTGAGCGGCTGTGGTTCACCAATTCGCGCGGCGAGGTCTATTCGGCCAGCGTCACCGATGGCCGCCCGCAACTGGTCGATTCGCTGGGTTCGCCGATCACTCTGGCCCCGGTGGTTGCCGGCGGGCGGCTCTATGTGCTCGACGATGGCGGCGACATCACCGTCTATCGCTGAGAATCCGCGGTAAAAGGGGCTCGTTACCCCGCCTTTAACCCTTTGCGGGCTATGGCGGCGGGCGATGAGCAGCGCGTCCGCCCCTGCCGCCAAGCGGCCCGCCAGCGACGTCTCTCCGGCCGTCGGGCTGGTGGGAGTGCTGGCGCTATCGGTATGGATCGCGGTCTGTCATTTCTGGCCCGAACTGGTTGACCGCTTTGCCTTGCCCGGACCGCGCGAGCGGCTGACCGGCCCCAATGCCGCGCTGACCGGGCTGCTGGTCACCGCTTTGCCGATGCTGGCCTGGTCGGTTCTGGTCGATAAGGTCCACCGCAACCCCACCACCGGGCTTGATTGGTCGAGGCCGCGCCCGCTGGGCGAGGTGATCGATCAGTCGATCGTCAAGCTGGCGGGGCTGTGGGCGACCTGGGCGGTGATCGCCGCGCTCTATTGCCTTGGCCGCTGGTATTGGCAGGGGCCCTACCAGATTTCGATGCAGGTGCTGGGCGCGCTGGCGGTGCCGTTGTTCCTGGCCTCGGTGCCCTATGTGCTGTGGCTCGATCGCTACATGGTGCAGGTGCGCGATCCGTGCTGGCATTTCGGGGCCATGCTGGTCGGGCGCGAGCCGTTCGACCCCGCAGAGGTGGCGCACCATGCCCGGGCCTGGGCGGTGAAGGGCTTTTTCACCGCCTTCATGATCTCGATCGTGCCGGGCGGCTTTGCCAACCTGGTCACGCCGGACTGGGCGCCGTTCTTCGCCAGTCCCGTGGGGGTCAGCGCGATTCTGGTGACCTTGATGTTCGTGCTCGACGAACAGATCGGCACGGTCGGCTATGTCCTGACGATGAAGCCGCTCGATGCGCAGATCCGCTCGGCCAATCCCTATTTGGCAGGCTGGGTTGCGGCACTGGCCTGCTATCCGCCGTTCCAGCTGATGCATCCCGCCGATCGTCCGCTGTTCTACATGGCCAACAACTGGGGCGACGATACCTGGGTGCGGGTGATCGGTGAAAGCGGCGGGGCGCTGGCCTGGGTCTGGGCGCTGTGGCTGGTGTTCCTCACCGGGGTCTATGCCTGGGCGACGGTGGCCTTCGGAATCCGTTTTTCCAACCTTACCTACCGCGGGGTGCTGACGAACGGGCCTTACGCCTTTACCCGCCACCCGGCCTATCTCGCCAAGAACACCTTCTGGTGGTTCGCCGCGATGCCGTGGGTCGTCTCGAGCGGATCGCTGGTCGATTCAATCCGCAACACCTTCTTCCTTGGCTGCGTCAGCGCGATCTATTTCTGGCGCGCCAAGACCGAGGAAAGGCACCTGCTGGGCGAGGATCCCAAATACCGCGCCTACTGGGACTGGATGAACCGCAATGGCTTCGTTACCGCGCCGCTTTACCGGTTGGGGCAGCGCATCAGGGCAAGCCGCAAGACGGTCTAGAACGCCCTAAAACGCGGTCCCCTCGTCCGCCTCGAACACCTTGATGCTGCGCCCGGTCAGCCCCAGCGCGGCGCGTTCCTCTCCCCAAACCGCCATGTGCGCGGTCTTGAGGTGCGCGGCAAGGTGCGCGGAGCTTTCCCACACCTCGCTCACCCGGATCAGCCCTGGATCGAGAACGTCCTCGGCATAGTTGTATTCGATGCAGCCGGCCTCGGCGCGGGTGGCTTCCATCACCTTGCGCATCGCGCCGCGCGCCTCATCCATCCGCTCGGGGGGCAGGCGAAACTGGCCGACAACCACCGCCGCCATCACATCTGCTCCTCATAGACGCGCGAAATATCGCCGCCCCATTCGCCGTGGTACTTGTCGAGCAGGCGCTGGGCCGGAACCTTGCCGCTGCGCACGATCTCCTCCAGCGGAGCAAGGAAGCCGGTCTCATTCTCGCCCACGGCGTTGAAACGTTCGCGCGCGCGCAGACCCGAA
The DNA here is from genome assembly GCA_024236215.1 of Novosphingobium sp. Taxonomy (GTDB): domain Bacteria; phylum Pseudomonadota; class Alphaproteobacteria; order Sphingomonadales; family Sphingomonadaceae; genus Novosphingobium. The sequence goes on along the minus strand of JACKKX010000001.1, from coordinate 332,768 downwards.
CGGGCGATTTCGAGCACCTCGCCCGCGATGTCGCGCAGGGTGCCGCCGCCGGGCAGCGGCGCGTCGAGCGCCAGTTTGGGCACCGCCGCACGCAGCGCCTCGCGCCCTTCCATGTCCCAGTCCTTGACCAGATCCCAGGCCGCATCGAGCGCGCCCTGATCGTAGAGCAGCCCGACCCAGAAGGCGGGAAGGGCGCAGATCCGGTTCCACGGCCCGCCATCGGCGCCGCGCATTTCAAGGAAGGATTTGAGCCGCACCTCAGGAAAGGCGGTGGAAAGATGGTCGATCCAGTCGCTCTCGCGCGGGAATTCGCCGGGCAGCGCGGGGAGCTGTCCTGTCAGGAAATCGCGGAACGATTGCCCGGCCGCGTCGATATATCTGCCCTCGCGGAACACGAAGTACATCGGCACGTCGAGCATGTATTCGACATAGCGATCGTAGCCGAAGCCCTGCTCGAACACGAAGGGCAACATGCCGGTGCGCGCGGGATCGGTGTCCGACCAGATGTGGCTGCGATAGGAAAGGAAGCCGTTGGGCTTGCTATCGGTGAAGGGCGAATTGGCGAACAGCGCCGTGGCTAGCGGTTGCAGCGCCAGGCTGGTGCGGAATTTCTGCACCATGTCCGCCTCGGACCCGTAGTCGAGATTGACCTGGATGGTGCAGGTGCGCAGCATCATGTCCAGCCCCATCGAGCCCACCCGCGGCATGTGCCGCAGCATGATCGCATAGCGCCCCTTGGGCATGATCGGCAGATCGGCGCGGGCCTTGTCGGGCCACATGCCGAGGCCCAGAAAGCCCTTGCCGGTACGCTCGCCGATGGCCTTGACCTGATCGAGGTGGCGCCCGGTTTCGTCACAGGTCTGGTGCAGGTTGTCGAGCGGGGCTCCCGACAGTTCAAGCTGGCCCGCCGGCTCGAGGCTGACGGTGCCGTCGCTGCCCGCCATGGCGATCACATTTCCGCCTTCGATCACTTCCTTCCAGCCGAAGTCCTTCAGCGCCAACAGCAGATCGCGGATCCCGCCGGGTTCGTCATAGGAGGGAGCGTGATGGTCCTTGCGGCAGAACACCAGCTTTTCGTGCTCGGTGCCGATCCGCCAGCGCGCCTGCGGCTTTTCGCCCGCGATCATCGGCGCGATCAGCTGATCGCGGCGCTCGATCACGGGATCGTTGCTATCTGAAACCTGTCTGGTGCTCATTGCGTGGGAGTTAGTGCTTTGTTCGCACCCGCGCTAGCCACTTTATGTTGCAGTTTGCCAATCTCCGCTTGTCCCCATCCACAGCGCGGTGGCGGCTATTGCTGCGGTCTCGCCGCGCAGGATTCGCGGCCCAAGCGAAATGGCGCGGGTTTGCGCCAGCGCGCGCACGGCGGTGCGCTCGGCCTCGTCGAACCCGCCTTCGGGGCCGGTGAGCAGCGCGGCGGGACCCGGAAATGACGCAAATTGCTGCGCAGCATTTTCCCCGCCGTTCTCGTCGGCGAAGAACAGCACACGCGCCGGATCCCAGCCCTTGAGCAGCGCTTCGAGCTTCATCGGCGGCGCCAGTTCGGGCAGGGCAGTGCGCGCGCACTGCTCGGCCGCTTCCACCAGAATTGCGCGGGCGCGCTCAAGGTTGAGTTTGTCGGCTACGCAGCGCCGGGTCAGCACGGGTTGGATCCGCCGCACCCCCAGTTCGCAGGCCTTTTCGAGCACCAGGTCGAAACGGTCTTTCTTGAGCAGCGCGGCGCAGAGCGTGAAATCGGGAACCTGTTCGCGCGGCCGCAGCTGTCCCGCAATTGCCAGCGCCACCTCGCGCTTGCCCAGGTTGGCGACCTGGCTGGCCCATTCGCCGGTGCGATCGTCGCACAGGATCACCGCGTCGCCGGGGCCCAGCCGCATCACCCGCGCCAGATAATGCGCCTGCGGCCCATCGAGCGTGACCGTGCCGCCCACGTCGAGCAAGGCATCGACAAACAGGCGCGGCGTGCTCTTGGGAGGCCAGGTGGGGGTAGCGGGCATTTGCTAGTGCCTATCCCAACCTTCCCGCTCCGTCATCCTGAACTTGTTTCAGGATCCATCCTTCCACCGAGCTCGCCGCCTTGCATGGCAACCGGGTTGCGCCGTTTGCGGTTGCATTAGGATGGCGGGGCAAACCGCACGATGGACCCTGAAACAAGTTCAGGGTGACGGGGTAAGGAGGTTTGGCTAGATCGGAACCATGGAGCCGAGCCAAGGAATCGTCCCGGATAGCCAGCACAAGGGCCTGGTCGGCGCGCTTCCGCAGCCCTTGCGCGATCTTGCCCAGCTGGCCCGGTTCGACCGGCCGATCGGCTGGTGGCTGCTGTTCTGGCCCTGCGCCTGGGGCGTGCTGCTGGCCGGAGGCGAAGGGCAGTGGGTGCTGCTGGGATGGCTGCTGCTGGGGGCGATCGCGATGCGCGGGGCGGGGTGCGTCTATGACGACATCGTCGATGCCGATCTGGACCGGCAGGTTGCGCGCACCGCCTTGCGCCCGGTGGCGAGTGGGCGGGTGAGCAAGCGCGCTGCGTGGGGATGGCTGGTGCTGCTGTGTCTGATCGGACTGGCGGTGCTGCTGCAGCTGCGGCGCGAGGCGCAACTGGTGGCGCTGGGCAGCCTGATGCTGGTGGCGGCCTATCCCTTCATGAAGCGGATCACGCGGTTCCCCCAGGCCTGGCTGGGGCTGGTCTTCACCTGGGGCGCGCCGGTTGGCTGGGTGGCGCTGCGCGGTGACCGGCTTGAGGTGATGGCCGCGCTCTATGCCGGATCGGTGCTGTGGTGCGTGGGCTATGACACGATCTATGCCTGCCAGGACCGTGAGGACGATGCGATGGTCGGGATCGGATCGAGCGCGCTGACGCTGGGTCGGCATTTGCGCACTGGAGTGGCGGGGTTCTATGCCGGGGCGCTGGCGCTGTGGGCGCTCGCCTTCTGGCTGCTGCGGCCCGATTGGCTGGCGCTGCTTGCGCTGGTTCCGGCAGGGCTGCATCTGGCCTGGCAGGTGCTGACACTCGAGGATGCGGATGCCGAAAATGCGTTGGCCCGTTTCCGCTCCAACCGCATGCTCGGCTTGCTTCTTGCACTGGCCTCCTGGGTGGTCGGGAACGCCTGATGTGCAACCTCTACCGCATGACCAAGGGCACGGCTGAAGTCGCGAAGCTGTTCGCGGTCGAGCCCGGTCCGGCCACCAACTACGCGCACGAGGTCTATCCCGGCCTGCCCGGGCTGGTCATCGCCGACGGGCGCGCGCGGGCGATGCATTGGGGCTTTCCGCTGGTGCTGACCGGCAAGCAGGGGCAGCAGCTCAAGCCCAAGCCGGTCACCAACGCCCGCGAGGACAAGCTGCTGACCCCCTTCTGGCGCGACAGCTTCGTTCATCGCCGCTGCCTTGTCCCCGTCAGCCAATGGGCCGAGGCGGAGGGCGAGAAGGGGCGGATGACCCGCACCTGGTATGGTCTGCCCGATACCGAGGTGTTCGCGGTGGCCGGGCTGTGGCGGACCAGCGCCGAATGGGGCGATGTCTATACCCTGGTGATGGTGGGCGGCCACCCGCAGATGGCCGAGGTGCATGACCGGATGCCGCTGATCCTCAGCCACGCCGCCCAGTCTTACTGGCTGGAGGGTACACCCGACGATGCTCTGGCGCTGTGCCGGACCTGGGAGGATGCGATCACGGTCGAGCGAACGGCAGAGCGCTGGGCCGGTGGCGGCAGCCAACCCAGCCAGCGCAACCTGCTCTAGTCATAGGTCACCAACTCGAACTCGATCCCGTCCCAATCGAAAAAATAGAACCGCCGCCCGGGCTCGTAGTCCATGTGATTGAAAGGTACGAGCCCGGCCTCCACGACGATCTGCTCGGCCGCGTCGAGGTCATCCACCACCAGCCCGACATGGTTGAGCGGGACGCCCTTGGCGAAGCGGTCATGCGGCTTCTCATCGGTATAGATCGCCAGGTAGTCGCGCTCGTTGCCGACGTGAATGGTCCACCCGCCAAGCTGCGAAGGCCCCCGCCAGCGCTCGTGCCAGCCGCACAATTCTTGCAGCAAGGCCGATGAGCGATCCGGATCGCTGACCGTGATGTTGGCGTGTTCGAGATAGCCCTTGGGCATGAAATGTATCCTTTCTGCAATGCGTTACCGCGCAAACGAATCAAAGCGCTTTATCTTTGTGCAACCTCAAGCTAACTTGAGGTCAAGCATTTTTGGTTGAGGATGCGTGAAACATGGACCGCAACGACCTGCTCCCGATCGGCGAACTGGCCCGGCGCACGGGCCTCGCTGTTTCGGCGATCCGCTTTTACGAGGACAAGGGCCTGATCCAGGCCTTTCGCACCACCGGCAACCAGCGCCGTTTCCTGCGCAGCGATATCCGCCGGCTCAGCTTCATCCTGATCGCGCAGAAGCTGGGGCTGGGGCTGGCCGAGATCGAGGTGGAGCTGTCCAAACTGCCGCAGGGCCGCACCCCCACCCTGGGCGACTGGCAGCGGATCAGCCGCTCGATGCGCAAGGCAATGGACGCCCGGATCCAGCTGCTCACCCGCACCCGCGCCAAGCTGGAGGAATGCATCGGCTGCGGCTGCCTGTCCCTGCAACGCTGCCAGCTCTACAACCGCGACGACCGCGCCGGAGCGGCCGGACCGGGGCCGCGCTATGTGCTGGACTGACTACTCCGCCGCCAACAGTTCCTCTGCGCCTTCCAGATCGACGCTGACCAGACGGCTGACCCCGCGCTCCACCATCGTCACCCCGAACAGGCGGTGCATGCGGCTCATCGTCACGGCGTTGTGGGTGACGATCAGGTAGCGGGTCTGGGTTTCACCGACCATCGCGTCGAGCAGGTCGCAGAAGCGTTCGATATTGGCATCATCGAGCGGCGCATCGACTTCGTCGAGCACGCAGATCGGAGCGGGGTTGGTGAGGAACAGCGCGAAGATCAGAGCCACCGCCGTCAGCGCTTGTTCGCCGCCCGACAGCAGCGTTAGCGATTGCAGCCGCTTGCCCGGAGGCTGGGCGTAGATTTCGAGGCCCGCCTCAAGCGGATCGTCGGAATCGACCAGCGCCAGATGCGCCTGCCCGCCCTCGAACAGGCGGGTGAAGAGGCGGCGGAAATGCTGGTCGACCGCCTCGAAGGCGGCGCGCAGCCGCTCGCGGCCCTCGCGATTGAGATTGCCGATCGAACCGCGCAGGCGGTGCACCGCCTCGGTCAGTTCGGCCTGTTCGGCAAGGCTGGCGCCGTGGCGTTCCTCGGCGGCGGCAAGCTCGTCAGCAGCAACGAGATTGACTGGGCCGAGCCGCTCACGGTCGGCCACCAGCCGGTCATGCGCGGCGCTTTCCTCGCCCGCGCCCAGCACTTCGTCTGAGGCGAAAGCGAAGCGTTCGGGCAGCAGCGGGGGCGGGCATTGAAAGCGCTCGCCCGAAATGCCGGCCATTTCGGCGCGGCGGGCTTCTTCGTTCTCGACGCGCGCGGCGGCTCCGGCGCGGCTCTCGCGGGCCGAGGCAAGCGCTTCGTTGGCGGCGTGGAAGGCGGTTTCGATCTGGCGGGCGGCTTCGCTGGCACCGGCAACCTTGGCTTCGGCCTCGGCCAGTTCGGCGGACAGGCGCGCGCGCACCGCATCGCCCTGTTCGATCTCGCGCATTAGTCCGGCGGGCTTGGCGGCAACCACCGCGCGCTCTTCCTCGATCTCCTCGAAGCGGCGGGCCATCGCGGCGAGGCGGCTGGCGGCATCGCCCGCGCGGCCCTGCCATGAGCGGATGTCGGCGCGTTGGCTGTTGCAGCGCTCGCGCGCAACGGCCAGCGCCTGATCGTGCGCGGCCAGCGCGGCGCTGGCGGCTTGCAAGCCCTGACGCGCGGCATCGTGACGCGCCTGCGCGGCGGCCAGCTGGGCACGGCCCGCCTCGGGATCGGGCAGGGCGGCGCGGCGCTGCTCTGCCTGGGCGCGCTCGCCCTCGGCCTGGCGGACCTGCTCGGCCAGATCGCCCGCAGCTTCGGCAAGCTCGGCGCGGCGCGCCTCGAGCCGGGCGCGGGCGGCTTCGGCCCGATCGAGCGCGCGAAGCGCGGCGCGCTCGGCCTCGGCGGCCTGGGCAACGGCGCGCTCGGCGGCAATCGCGCCGGTCTGCGCTTCGCTCAGCTCGGAATGGACCCGTGCGGAGAGCGCTTCGGCCTCCTCGGCCAGCGCGCGCTTGCCGGGCAATTCCGCCTCGAGCGCGGCGAGCCGGTTTTCGGCCTCAAGCCGGGCAGCTTCCGCGGCGCCTTCGCCCTTGGCCACGAACCCGTCCCAGCGGCGAATCCGCCCGTCGCGGCTTACCAGCCATTCGCCCGGGCCCAGCTCGCGGCCATCGTCGGCCTCGGCAAAGTGAACCAGTGCAAGGCGCGCCCGGAGCTCATCGGGGCAGGCATCGACGTGGGCGCCCAGGCTGTCCCTGACCGGCGCGGGTGGGGCAGCGCCCGTCCAGAACCGGCCGTCCTCGTCGGCAGGGGCAGAACCCAGCGGCGCCTTGGCATCGCGTCCCAGAACGGCGGCCAGCGCGCGCTCATAGCCGGGTGCGGCGCGCACCTTGTCGAGCGCGATGGGCAGACCGTGCTTGCCGTTGGCCTGACGGGCGCGGGCATCGCGATCGCGCACCAGCGCGGCGTATTCGCGCTCGATCCCGGCAAGATCGGCGCGGGCGGCGGCCAGGGCCGAGGCGGCGGCATCGCGCGCCGTCTGCAATTCGCCCTTGCGTGTCTGCTGGGCCTCCAGTGCTGAGCGGGCTGCAGCCAGCGCTGCGGCGGCATTGTCGCGGGCGTGCTCGGCCTCGGCGAGCGCGGTTTGCGGATCTCCCTCGCGCGCAAGGGCTTCGCGCAGCTCGGACTGGCGCCGGGCTTCGTTTTCCAGCCGGGCAAGGCGCTGGCCGGCGGCGGCGAGTTCGGCATCGGCGACGCGCCATTCGGCCTCGACCCCGGCCTGATCGGCGGTGGCCTTGGCCAGGGCCAATTCGGCCCCGCGCAGATTGCGATCGGCATCGTCAAGCGCGGCGGCGATCACCGGACGGCGGCGCTCGTCCGCATCGAGGTTGGTCTCGCCCTCGGCCAGATCGCGTTCGAGCCGGGCCAGCGCTTCGGCGGCGTCGCGGGTCAGCCGGTCAGCCTCGCCGCGGTCTTCCTCAAGGCGGCTGTGCTGGCGCTCAAGGTCCTTCAGCCGCTGTTCGGCGGCTTCGAGCTGGCCGGTCAGCTGGGCCATGCGGTGGCCGTGGGCGGTGCAATCGTCGCGCCGGTCGGCAAGTTCGTCGCGCGCCCGGCTCAATGCTTCGGCAGCCTGGTGCTGGGCGTCCTGCGCGGCCTTCATCGCGCCCTGGGCTTCGGCAACGCGGGCCTCTGCCCCCTGGGCCTCGGTGCGGGCGGCTTCGGCCGCTGCGGCAGCATCGCGCCAGCGGGCATAGACCAGCCGCGCCTCGGCCAGCCGGATCCTGTCGGTCAGCGCCTTGTAGCGCTCGGCGGCGCGGGCCTGGCGGCGCAGGGTGCCGATCTGCTGGTCAAGCTGGCCCATCAGGTCTTCGAGCCGGGCCAGGTTGGCCTCGGTCGCGCGCAGCTTCTGTTCGGCGTCCTTGCGCCGTACGTGCAGCCCCGCAATCCCGGCTGCCTCTTCCAGCATCATCCGCCGTTCGGCCGGTTTGGCGGCGATCACCGCGGCGATCCGGCCCTGGCTGACCAGCGCCGGGCTGTGCGCGCCGGTTGCCGCATCGGCGAAAACCAGCGCCACGTCCTTGGCGCGCACGTCGCGCCCGTTGATCCGGTAGGCCGATCCCGCGCCGCGCTCGATCCGGCGCACGACTTCCATCTCGCTGTCGTTGTCACCGGTATCGGCGTGGAGCACCACTTCGGCGAAATCGCGCGCCGGGCGCTGGGCAGTACCGGCGAAGATCACGTCTTCCATGCCCCCGCCGCGCATCGACTTGGGGCTCGATTCGCCCATCACCCAGCGGATTGCTTCAAGCAGGTTGGATTTGCCGCAGCCATTGGGGCCCACCACCCCGGTCAGCCCCGGCTCGATCCTGAGCTCGGCCGGCTCGACAAAGCTCTTGAAGCCGGAGAGTTTGAGCCGCTTGATCCGCATCGGTGTGGCCTGGTGCCCCCCTTCAGCCCCGGCCTAGCGCGCGCCGAGCTTCATCAGCTCATCCTTGAGCTTGGGCCAGGTGTTGTAATCGACCTTGCGGCCGTTGATCAGGAAGGTCGGCGTGCCCTGGATGTCGTACTTCACGCTCTGCTCGTTCGACATGGTGGCGATCTTTTCGGCGTTGGCGGTATCGGCCAGGCATTTGCGAGCCTGATCGGCGCCGATCCCGCGCGCGGCAAAAAACTCGTCGGCGCCAACCAGTTTGGCAATCGCCATGCCGCGCTGCGCGGGAGCGGCGGCAAAGGCCGCTTCCTGGGCTGGCTTCGGGGCGTTCTGCGCCTTGTCGAAGAAGGCGCGCTGATTGGCGAAGGTCTGGTCGGTCAGCGCGAAAAAGCTTTCGGGTGCGCTGCACCGGGTCAGCTGGACCAGCGTCAGATCAACCCCGTCGCGCACCAGGTTGCGCATTTCGTACGAGACGCGGCCCGAAGCGACGAATTGATCGCGCAGCTCGCTTCCGGCCTCGGCGGTGAAATCGGCGCAGTGCGGGCAGGTCAGCGAAGCATATTCGATCACCTTGATCGGCGCATCGGGGTTGCCCATGCGATAGCCGCCTTCCTCGGTGATGGCGACGGTTTCCGCCCAGTTCTTGCCCGCAGGCGCGGCGATCGGGGCGATCGGATCGCCCGAAAGCCCGGCCGAGGCGGCATCTTCGCCCCCCTTGTTGCAAGCGGCAAGGCCGAGAGCGAGCGGGAGCAGGGCGGCAAGGGCAAGACGGCGGGTCATGGTCTGGGATTCTCCGGAATCATCCGCTCAGGCTAGCCCGGCGGGGCAGGGGTGGAAACGGGCGAAGCGCCACACCGGCGGCTTCTCCACAGGACTCTCGACAGATCAGGGCAGCGACTTGTCGAGCATCGGGCGCAGTGCCTGCCAGTCCCAGACATTGTCCTGCAACTTGTCGTTGATGAGGAAGCTGGGGGTGCCCTGGACATTGTGGTCGGTGACCGCCGAATTGGTGAGGTCGACAAACTTCTGGGCCATCGCCCGGTCGGCCAGGCAGGTGTTGAGCTGAGCCTCGGTATAGCCTCGCTTCCGCATCAATGCGGTCAGCCCCAGATCCCCGGCGATCAGCTTCATCCGGGTGGCGAAATCGGGGTTCGACCAGCGCTGGAGGGTCTTTTCATCGGCTGTGCTGGCTGGCTTGATCCAAGTGGTCTGACTTGCCAGTAGCGCGGCGTGGTTGCCGAAAAAGCGCTCCGGTCCGCCGCAGTGGGCCAGCAGCGATGCGGTGACGTCGAACATGTTGCGCACGAAGGGGCGCACTTCCACCTGAACCTTGCCGCTCTTGACATAGCTCGCGTCGATCGCCGGCGTCGCCTCGCCATCGAAATGGGCGCAGTGCGGACAGGTATAGCTGATATATTCGACCAGCCTGACCCGCGCTGCGGGGTTGCCGCGCATGATACCGCCTGCCTGGGTAAAGGTTACGGCCTTGCTCCAGTCCCGCGCCACAGCTGGGCGCGGGGTTGGCTTGGCCGGGGTTGCGGCATGCGCGGCAAGCGCCGCCGCGCCAAAGAAGGCCATCAGCGCCAGGGCCAGCTTCTTCACGCTATTGCTCATCCGGTTCGTTTCCACCTTGGACAGTCATTGCCCGCGCCAGCGATTCGAGCACCGTGCGCAGTTCAGGGTCGCCGATATCGCGCAGACTTTCGCCCAATTCCACCGGAATCGGACGCAGCGATGGCGGTGCGGCGGCGGGCTTGGTGGCAGGCGGCGGCTTAACCTCGCCTTGCCGAAGCTTGACCCTGGCGATCGCATTGTAGCCGAAAAAGCGGTTCACCCGCTCGATGATCTCGGGCACCACGTGGACGATGATCGGGGCGTGGGCGGGCACCACCACCAGTTGCAGGATCCCGTCGCGCTTTTCGCCGGGCGGAAAACGGATCGCCTCGGGCATGCAATGGCGGGCGTGACGTTCGCCCACGATCTCGGCCCAGCGGGTCACTACGCTGGACTGGATGAAGCCGAAGCGGCGGAATGCTGTGCGCCCGATCTCCGGCATCAGCTCGCCCACCGAGCGCGGTCCGCGCCCGCGCGGTCGCTCGAAGCGGCGCGTGGGCTTGTGCTTGGGATCGCGGGGGGTTTCCATGGCCCGGCCAGCAATGCCATAGCCCGCGCATGGACGCCAGCGCGCAGCGGATCGCCGGGGACTTGCTCGCCTGGTATGGGAAGAACGCCCGTGCCTTGCCCTGGCGCAGCCCTCCGGGCATGCCGCCGTCCGATCCCTACCGCGTGTGGCTGTCCGAAGTGATGCTGCAGCAGACCACCGTGGCGGCGGTGGTGCCCTATTTCGAGGCCTTCACCCGTCGCTGGCCCAGCGTCGCGGCGCTGGCGGGCGCGGACGAGGCCGAGGTGATGGCCGCCTGGGCCGGGCTGGGATACTACGCCCGCGCCCGCAACCTGATCGCCTGCGCCCGCGCGGTGACGGCAAAAGACGGGCGATTTCCGGACGGCGAGGGAGAGTTGCGCCAGTTGCCGGGGCTGGGCGCCTATACTGCGGCGGCGGTGGCGGCGATTGCCTTTGGCCGGCGGGCGGTGGTGGTCGATGCCAATGTCGAGCGGGTCGCGGCGCGACTGTTCGCGATTGCCGAGCCTCTGCCGGGGGGCAAGAGGAAAATCCGCGCGGCGGTCGATCGGCTGACCCCGGATGTCGGCGCGGGCGATTTTGCCCAGGCGATGATGGATCTTGGCGCGACGGTTTGCACGGCCCGTTCGCCGTCATGCCATGTCTGCCCGCTGGCGGCGCATTGCCTGGCGCGCGGTGCGGGGGCGGAGCGTCTGCCGATCAAGGCCCCGAAGAAGGTCCGCCCGCTGCGAAAGGGCCGCGCCTTCTGGATCGAGCGCGATCGTGCGGTCTGGCTGGTCCGGCGGCCGGGGCGGGGTATGCTGGCGGGGATGCGCGCCTTGCCCGACGACGGCTGGTCGGCGCGCGGCGATGGCGATGCCGCGCCGCCATTTGTAGGCGAATGGGCGGGGCAGGGCACTGTGCGCCACACCTTCACCCATTTCGATCTCGATCTGCAATTGATGCTTTATTCGGGCAGCGATTGGGCTAGGTTCGCGGCCCTGCCGGGCGAGTGGTGGCCCTTGGACGAACTTGACGCGGCAGGGCTGCCCACGCTGTTCGCCAAGGCGGCGCGTCTGGCACGCAAGAACGGTTCGGGAGATTGACTTTGCCGCATCACATGGATTTGCCGGTTTCGCGCCGTGCACTGCTGCGCGGCGGGGCCGGGCTTGGCGCGGGCGCGCTGCTTGGCGCCTTGCCGCTGGGACGGATGGCCTGGGCGGCTGAGGGGATCGAGGGGCAATGGCCCGCAGTCACGGCGATGGTCGAGCGCTATGCCCGTTCGGGCAAGGTGTCGGGCATGATCGCTGCGCTGGGCTGGGGCGATGGCGCGCCCGGCTTCATCGCCCGCGGGCGCGAGGGGTTTGACGACAAGGATCCCTATGGCCCGGATAGCCTGTTCCGAGCCTATTCGATGACCAAGCCGGTCACCGGCATGGCAGCGATGATCCTGATCGACGAAGGGCGGATCGGCCTCGATCAGCCGGTGGCCGATTTCATCCCCGAATTCACCCACATGCAGGTGGCGATCGATCCGCTAAAGGGCCTCGCCGCGCGCCCGACGGAAAAGGTCATGACCGTGCGCCACTTGCTGACCCACACCAGCGGGCTCGGCTATGCGGTGGTGGGCAAGGACAAATGCTCGGCCGAGCTGGCCCGGCTCGGGGTCAATCCCGGGCTGGTTTCGCGCCGCAAGTGGCCGGGGGTCAACGATGGTCCGCCTACTCCGGGTCCCGACGAGTTCCTGCGCCGGGCCGCGCTGGTCCCGCTGGTGGCCGAGCCCGGCCAGCGCTGGTCCTATTCGATGAGTCTTGACGTGCTGGGGCTGCTGATCGGGCGGGCGACCGGCAGCTCCTTGGAAAATTTCGTTGCCGAGCGCCTGTTCGGTCCGCTGGGGATGGAAAGCAGCTATTTCCAGGTGCCCTATTCGGCCAGCCGGCACCTGACCACCAATTATGCGCTGCTCGCCAAGCGTCCCTTCGCGATCGACCGGCCCGGCAAGTCAATCTATCAGGATCCGATCCCCTTCGCGTTCGGCGGATCGGGGCTGGTTACCTCTCCGGCCGATTTCGATCGCTTCCTGGCCATGCTGGTCAACCGCGGCGTCCATCAGGGCAAGCGGGTGATGAGCGAGGCGGCGGTGGCGATGGGCACGTCCAACCTGCTTCCCGATGGCGCCGATCTCACCGGAACCTGGATCGCGGGGCAGCATTTCGGCGCCGGCGGGGTGGTCGGCACCGGCAAGGACGAAGGGCTGTTCGGCTGGTCGGGCGCGGCGGGCACGATTGGCTTTGCCCAGATGAAGATGACGCTGCGCACCAGCCTTTACGTGCAATACATGCCGCAGGAAAAGTTGCCGGTGCTGGCCGAGTTTCCCAAGGCGGTGGGTGCCGATCTTTCCGCGCGGGGCAAGGCGCCTTGAGGCTGGAGATCGCCTTCGCCGGATCGGGGCTGGACCGGGCGGACAATGTCCGCGCCGATCCCGATGCCCTGGCCGCGCTGATGGACTGGCGCGCTCGGCTGCTGCGGCTCGACGGGCTCGATCCGCTGATTACGCCTGAGGGCGGGCTCGATTGGGGCAACCTCGGCGATGCCGATCCCGATGCCGGACTGGTGTTCCTGGGTTTTGCCGCCGGCAAGGCCTGTTTCGCGGCGGTTGCGCCGCACCTGCTGGGATCGGTCGCCCCGGCCAATCCCAGGCTGTGGGCGGCGATGTCCACGCTCAGCCTCGATGAACTGGCGACCTATGGCACGGCGCGGGCGCTGGTCGATTGGCACGCCCGCCACCGTTTCTGCGCGCGCTGCGGTAACGGAACGGTGCTGGCCAAGGGCGGATGGCAGCGCACCTGCACCAACGATGTCTGCAAGGCCGAGCATTTCCCCCGCGTCGATCCGGTAACGATCATGCTGGTCGAGCATGAGGGGCGCCTGCTGCTGGGCCGTCAGCCGCGCTTTCCGCCCCGGCGGCTGTCGGCGCTGGCCGGGTTCGTCGAACCGGGAGAGAGCATCGAAGAGGCGGTGGCGCGCGAGGTGCGCGAGGAAGCCGGGGTGGAGGTGCGCGATGTGAGCTACGTCGCCAGTCAGCCCTGGCCGTTCCCCTCAAGCCTGATGATCGGTTGCCATGCCCATGCGCTGAACGACGAGATCGTGATCGACCGCACCGAGCTAGACGAGGCCGGCTGGTTCACCCGCGATGAAGTGGCGGCCGCAATGCGCGGCGAGGAGGATGCGCGCTTTATCGCTCCGCCACCCCAGGCGATCGCGCATCACCTGCTTAAATGGTGGCTCGAACGATGAACGCACCCGCCCGTCTGACGATCGACATCTGGTCCGACGTGATGTGCCCGTGGTGCATCATCGGCTACAGCCAGCTGCAAAAGGCGCTTGCGCAGCTCGAAGGCGAGATTGCGGCCGAGATCCGCTGGCTGCCCTTCGAGCTCAACCCCGATATGCCCGAAGAGGGCGAGGGGCAGGCCGACCATATCGCCCGCAAGTATGGCCGCAGTCCGCAAGAAGCCGAAGCCAACCGCGCGAGGCTGGTCGCGATTGGTGAGCGTGCGGGCTATTCGTTTGCCTATGCCGGAGCGGGCGATCCGCCGCCGGCGATGATGTGGAACACCTTCGCCGCCCACAAGCTGCTCAAATGGGCGCTGATCGAGAGCGGCGCCGAGGCGCAGAACCGGCTCAAGCTGGCGCTGTTCGACGCCCATTTCCAGCAGCGCCGCCAGATCGGCGATCCGCAGGTGCTGGCCGATGTCGCGGCATCGGTGGGGCTTGACCGGGATGGCGCGCTGGCGGCGATCGCAGACGAGGCGCTGGGCCAGATCGTGCGGCGCGAAGAGGCCCAGGCCTGGGACATGAACATCTCGGGCGTTCCCGCGATGGTGGTCAATGGCAAGTTCCTGATCCCCGGCGCGCAGGAACCCGAAACCTATGTGCAAGTGCTGCGCAAGGTGGTGGCGAAGGGACTATAGCGCCGTCGAAAAGCCCGAGAACAGTCCTTCGCCCAGCCACTGTGCCAGCCACTCTCCCAGCCGGGCGGGATCGCCGGTGGCGGTGGCTTCGCCCAGTGTGCGCTCCCGCGCCAGGGCATCGAGCACGGCGAATTCGTCGGCGTCGAGCAGGCGGAAGTGGGGGGTGTGATCGCGGCGCCAGACGATCAGTCGGCGCCACTCGCCGGAAGCCGGATCGAAGCCATCGGCCTCGCCCTCGGCCAGCGCACGCCACAACGCAAGGCATGCGGTCCGCACCGGGCGGGCTGCATAGCCGGCCGCCATGGTGAAGCGCAGCCCGGCCCATTGCGCCTCGTCAAGCCCGGCGGCGGCGAGCGCCGCCGGATCGAGCGCGGCGCGGTCAGGCGCGGCAAAGGCCTGTTGCAGGGTCCATTCGAACCAGGCCAGTTCGCCCACTTCGGGGTTTTCCGCGAACAGCTCACCAAGCAGCGCGGGAAAGTCCGCGCCATAGGCATCGAGCGTCCAGCAATGGGGCGGATGGGTCAGGATGTAGTGCGCGGCGGCCTGGGCGAAGCTCTCCTCGCCAACCCAGCAGCGGGTGCGTTCGAACGAAATCTCCAGCGCGGCGGCGAGCCGCCCGCGATAGGCCTGACGGTAGATCTGCATCCCCAGCGACGAGGCAGGGGCGTCTTCATCGCTGGCGGCGATCTCGGCGATGAAGGCGCGTTGCAGCGCGGCCAGGCTCATGCCGCCAGCCTTTCGCGGGTGACCGCGCGGGCCAGGTCCAGTTCGGCCAGCAGCGTGTCCAGCGGCGGGATTGCATCGTCGCGCTCGATCATCGTCGCGGTGGTGCCAAAGCGTTGCGCGGCTTCGGCGTAGAGCGCCCAGACCTCGGCGCAGACCGGGGCATCGTGGGTGTCGATCAGCATGCCTTCGGGACCCTGGCTGTGCCCGGCCAAGTGCATCTGACGCACCCGGTCGGCGGGAATGCCGCGCAGGAATTCACGCGGATCGAACCCGTGGTTGACGCTGCTGACATAGATGTTGTTGACGTCGAGCAGCAGGTAGCACCCGGTGCGTTCGGCGATCGCCGAAAGGAACTCCCACTCGCTCAGCGTCGAGGCGGCGAAGGCGGCATAGCTCGAGGGATTCTCGACCAGTAGCGGGCGTTCGAGCACATCTTGCGCATGGATGACGTTGCGCACGAACACGTCGAGCGCTTCTTCGGTATAGGGCAGGGGCAGAAGGTCGTGGCTGTTGTGGCCGGGCACGCCGGTCCAGCACAGGTGATCTGAAATCCACAACGGGTCGATCCGCCGGGCGAGCGCCTTGAGCTCGGCGAGATAGCCGCGATCAAGCCCGTGCGCCGATCCCAGCCCCATCGAGACCCCGTGCATCGCCACCGGATGGCGTTCGCGCACCGCCTCGAGCGTGGCGAGCGGCTGGCCGCCACAGGCCATGAAGTTTTCCGAGATGATCTCGACGAAATCGACCGGCTGTTCGGCTTCGAGATAGGCGCGGTGATGCGGTTTGCGTAGGCCCAGGCCGAAGCCTGTGAAGGGGGCGATGGTCTGGCTCATCAAGGCGATCCGATAGGAGAAAGGGGGTGGCCCGGCCGGACGGGGGGTGAGGGGAAAACCGGCCGGGCCGTGGGGTGGAGCGTAAGGATCAGCCGAGATCGCCGATCGTACCGCCCTTCTTGAGGCACATGCCGGCACCGAGTGCCTTGAAGCCGTGGCCCTTGCACTCGTTCATGCCCTTGCAGTCGTTCATCGTGGTCTTGCAGTCGGCGGTGCCCTTGCAGCTGTTGACGCCATAGCAGTGCACGGTGTCTGCAGCGTTCAGCGCCGCGCCGGTGCTGCCCGCGGGGGCGGGGGCGGCGTTGGCGAGCGCGCCCAGCGCCAGAGCGGCGACGGTGGCGGCAAGGGTGGTTCCGGTCTTGAGGGGGGTCATCGTCAATCTCCCAGGGGATAGGTTGTGCCGAAGCGGCATGGACGGATTCGGGGGAGGGGCCGGTCCGGTTACGGCATGGCGAAAAAAAGATTTCACCTCCCGCCGTGTAACCGCCAGGTAGAGGGCGGCGAATTGGCGGGCATTGCAACCCATTTGCCAAAGGATTGACCATGACCGCCAAGACCACGCTCGCTCTCGCCATGATTGCCGCCACTGCCGCCGCCGGTGCGGCCCACGCCGCCCAGCCCGCCGCCAAACCGGCGATGGAAAAGTGCTATGGCGTGGCCAAGGCCGGAAAGAACGATTGCAAGGCCGGCCCCGGCACCAGCTGCGCCGGCACCTCGACCCGCGACTGGCAGGGCAACGCCTGGAAGCTGGTCAAGGCGGGCACCTGCCTTTCGATCAAGACCCCCAAGGGCCACGGCACACTGGAACCCCAGGCGTGAGGCTGATCGCCCCCTTGCTGGCGCGCTACGATAGCGCGGTGCGCCAGCTAACGGGCCGTTTGCCCGAAAGCGCGGTGCTGGTGCTGGTGCGCCTGGCGCTGGGCGGGGTATTCTGGCGCTCGGGCCAGACCAAGGTTGAGGAGGGCACCTGGTTCCAGCTGACCGATTCGACCTATGGGCTGTTCCGCACCGAATATGCCGGGGTTCCGCTTCCGCCCGAGCTGGCGGCGGTGATGGCCAATGCCGCCGAGCATGTGTTGCCGGTGCTGCTGGTGGCGGGGCTTTTCACCCGCGGCGCCGCTTTGGGGCTGCTGGCGATGACGCTGACGATCCAGTTCTTCGTCTATCCCGATGCCTGGTGGAGCGAACATTCGCTTTGGGCGGCGTTGGCGCTGGTTCTGGCCATGCGCGGGGCGGGGCTGTTCTCGCTCGATGCCTTGCTGCTAAGCTTCAGAGCGAAATGATCGCCGATGAAGCCACCCTGGCCCGGCTGGCGGGCCTTGCCCAGCGCGGCGACAAGCAGGCCTATGCGGCGCTGCTTGGCGCCGCACGCAGCTGGCTGCTGCGGTTCTACCGCCGCCGGGTGCTGCCCGCCCAGATCGAGGATCTGGTGCAGGACACGCTGCTTTCGGTGCACCGCAAGCTCGCCAGCTACGATCCGCTGCGCCCCTTCACCCCCTGGCTGGCGGCGATCGCGCGCTATCGCTTCGTCGACCACCTGCGCCAGGTTTACCGGGCCGAAGAACAGTCGCTCGACCACGATCTGCCGGTAGACAGCGAGGAAGAGGCGATTGCCGCCCGCGTCAGCCTGGAACGGCTGTTCGCCGCGCTGCCCGAGGCGCAGAGCCGGGCGATCGAACTGGTCAAGATCGAGGGCCGCTCGATCGCCGAAGCATCGCAATCGACCGGCCAGAGCGAAAGCCTGGTCAAGGTCAACATTCACCGGGGCCTCAAGCGCCTCGCTGCCATGATCGAAAGAGCCTGAGCAATGGGACACGATCCAGATAATTTCATCGCCGGCCTGGTCGAAGGGCTCGAACCGGTCCGTCCGATGCGCCAGCGCGAGGGTGTCGGCTTGACGCTGCTGGCCATGCTGGTTGGCATTGCCGGTATGGTGCTGGGCTTCGGGATGCGCGCCGATCTGGCCGCGCTGCGCCCCGATGCGATGTTCCTGCTCTCCAGCGGGCTGTTCCTGGTGCTGGCGCTGGCCTCGGCCTGGGCCGCGCTCGATATGGCCCGGCCTTTCGTTGGCGGCCACCGCGAAGGTTGGGGCTGGACGGCACTGATGGCGGCGGTGCTGCCGCTCGCTGCGCTGGTCGAATGGGCCGCAGACTGGATGGGAGGATCGCCCGCCATACCCGATGGCGATGGCTGGCACTGCATGGCCTATGGGCTGGGCTGGGGCTTGGTAACGGCACTCGCGCTGGTGCTGTGGCTGCGCCGCGGCGCCCCCTCTCGCCCCCAAAGTGCCGGGATGCTGGCCGGGGTGGCGGCGGGCAGTGCGGGGATCTTCGCGGTCACGCTCTATTGCCCGCACAACGACCTGCTGCACATCGGCTTCTGGCATGGGCTGAGCGTGGTTCTGGCCGGGATCGCCGGACGTCTGATTATTCCTTCGCTGGTGCGGTGGTAGGTTAGACCAGCCCCAGCCGGGCGAGTTCGCCTGCAAGCTTGCCTGGGATCGCGTCCCCGCTGGTTTCCCCTTCCGCCAGGTCGCGCGGCGCGTCCTCGTCGTCGAGATAGCGCCAGCCCTGGTGGGCGCGGTGCGGCTTGGGCATGACGTCGATCAGCCGGGTGGAAATCACGATGTGGGTGCGCCCACCTTCGGCTTCCTCGAAACGCAGGATTTCGCTGCGAGCAACCAGCTGGCGCTTGAAGATCCAGAAGAGCGAACCACCGATCAGTTCGGCGTGGCGCTTGGGCAAATAGCGGGTGGTCAGTTTCGCTTCGTCACCGCGCTCAGCGAACCAGCCGTGCATTTCCTCAAGACTCTGCGCCCTGAACGCGACCTTGGTGAGGTGCAGCGGCATCAGGACGCCAGCCCGCTGAACGTCGCCAGGCCCAGGAAGACCAGGAAGCCCATCGAATCGGTGGTCATGGTAACGAATATCGAGCTGGCGATTGCCGGATCGGCATTCATCCTCTCGAGCGTCAGCGGCACGAACACGCCCGCCAGCCCGGCGATGACGATGTTAGCGAGCATCGCAAGCGCGATCACCGCACCAAGCTGCGGATTGGCGAACAACAGGCTCACCGCGATCCCGATCACCACCGCCACGGTCGCGCCGTTGAGCAGGGCGATGCCCAGCTCGCGCCGCACCGCGCGCCACAGGTTGCTGGCGGTAAGCTGATTGGTGGCCAGCGCGCGCACCGTTACCGCCAGGGTTTGCGTACCGGCATTGCCGCCGATCCCGGCGACGATCGGCATCAGCGTGGCCAGTGCCACCATCCGGGTGATCGTGCCTTCAAAGGTGGCGATGATGCTCGAGGCGACGCAGGCGGTCAGCAGGTTGGCGATCAGCCAGCGCACCCGCGCGCGGTAGCTCTCGGCAATCGGCTCGTTGATGTCGCCATCGCCCGCACCCGAAAGCAGCAGCACGTCCTCGCCGGCCTCTTCCTGGATGATGTGGACCACGTCGTCGACCGTAATCTGGCCGACCAACCGCCCGTCCTCGTCGACCACGGCGGCGGAAATCAGCGCGTATTTCTGGAACCGCAGCGCCACTTCTTCCTGATCCATGCTGACCGGGATCAGGCTCTGGTCGCGCTTCATCACGTCCGACAGCGGAATATGGCGCGGGGTGCGCAGGATCCACGAGAGCTGGCAGGTGCCCACCGGGTGATGGCGCGCATCGACGATGAACACTTCCCAGAATTCGTTGGCCAGATCGCGGCCTTCGCGCAGGAAATCGATCAGGTCGCCAACCGTCATCGCCTCGGGAACCGCGACAAAATCGCGGCTCATCAAGCGCCCGGCGCTCTCCTCGGGATAGGACAGCGCGGTCTCGATCGCGGCGCGGTCCTCGGGCTCCATCTCGGCGAGGACGGCCTGCTGGTCTTCCTCGTCGAGGTCTTCCAGCATGGCGACCGCATCGTCGGTATCGAGCTGCTCGGCGATGTCGGCCACTTCCCCGGCGGGGAGCGATTCGACCAGCAGTTCGCGGACGTGATCGTTGAGCTCGGCAAAGACTTCGCTGCCCATCAGATCGGTGATCGCGCTGGCCAAAGCCGGGCGCTCATCCGCGTCGAGCAGTTCGAACAGGTCGGCGATATCAGCCGGGTGGAGCGGTTCGACCAGGTCGTAGACCGCCTCGTCCTCGCCGGCCTCAAGCGCCTCGCGCACCCGGCGGACGAATTCGCGGGTCAGCGTGTTTTCCTCGTCGTGAGTCTCCACCTCGCGCAGCTCATCGGCCGCGGGAACGGCTTCGAGCAGGTTTTCAGCGTGATCCTCGGCGCTCATGGGCGGTGGTCTAGGCTGGTCGGCGGCAAAAGCAACCGGGCAAGGCGTGACTTTGTGGCTGGCGGCCCTATATCGGCTGGCAAACAGCAGGAGTTACCCGAAAATGGCCGAGTACCTTACCCTTTCGCTCAGCAGCGGCGGCGATGTGAAGATCAAGTTGCGTCCCGATCTGGCCCCCGGCCACGTCGCGCGGATCGTCGAGCTGGCGAACGAAGGGTTCTACGATGGGGTCAAGTTCCACCGCGTGATCCCCGGCTTCATGGCCCAGGGCGGCTGCCCCCACGGAACCGGCATGGGCGGATCGGACAAGCCCGACCTCCAGGCCGAATTCAACGCCGAGCCCCACGTGCGCGGGGTCTGCTCGATGGCCCGGACCAACTATCCCCACTCGGCCAACAGCCAGTTCTTCATCTGCTTTGACGATGCCACCTTCCTTGACCGGCAGTACACCGTCTGGGGGCAGGTCGAAGAAGGGATGGAGCATGTCGATGCCCTGCCCAAGGGCGAGCCCCCGCGCGAGCCGGGCGTGATCGTCAAGGCGACCGTTTCGTAAGCCGGATCATAGAGGCGGTGCGGCGATGCGCCGCACCGTCAGCACCTTGACCGGCGGATCGAGCATCTGCCCCTTGAGCGGCCCCTCGCCCAGCGTGGGCGAAAGTGGCGCGTCCCAGATCCTGCGGGCGACATCCATTCCCTCGACCACGTGGCCGAAGGCGGCATAGCCGGCCTTGGTGTTGGGATCGCCCGAGGCCGGATCGGCATCGAGGCTGGGCAGATCGGCCAGCAGGATCGAGAAATCGGCATCGGCGGTGCCCGGCGCGTTGCGCGCCATCGAGATTGCCCCGGCCTTGTGGAGGATCCCGGTCTGGCTGGTGGGCTCATGGGCGATCGGCTTGAACACCTTGAGATAGTTTCCGCGCAGCCCGGCCTGGATCAGCCCGTTGGGCTGTTCGCCCCAGGGCAGCCGCATCGCGCGGTAGAACGCGATCCCGTCAAACCGCTTGGTATCGACGTAGCGAACGAAATTCTCGACCGTGACGGGCGCATGCTTGTGATCGAGCTCGAGCACGATCGTTCCCAGCTCGGTGACCATCGCCACCCGCACCGTATCGCCCAGCGGCGGCGGAGGCGGAAGCGGCCTGGCGGCAGTTGCCCGTGGCTTGGCCGCAGGCTTCTTCGGCGCGGTGGCACCAGCGAGCGTGAACAATGCCAGCGGCAGGGCGATCAGGGCGAATCGACGGTTCATCGAAGCCAATCTGCCAATTACAGCCCGGCCTTGACCAGCCATTCGTGAAAGATCCGCACCGAGCGCATTTCGAGCGCGTGGGGACGGCAGATGAACCAGTAGGAATAGGGGCTTTCCACCTCGACATCGAACAGCCGCGCCAGCCGCTTGTCGTGGCTGCGGTTGAAATGGTCGTCGTGCATGATCGCCACGCCCAGCCCCTGGGCCGCGGCCTCGAGGATCAGCTGGCCCGAATCGAAATGATCGACCGCCGCCGGTTCGAGCCCCGGCATGCCGATCGCCTTCTTCCAGGCGGCGAAACTGTCAGGCAGCTCGGTGTGAACCAGGAAAGTCTGTCCCGACAGCGTTTCCTGATCGGGGCTGGTGCCGATTTCTTCGGCCAGCGCCGCCGAGGTAAAGGCATAAACCCGGTTGTGATCGAGCCGGACCGCGTGGAACGCAGGGTCGGGCTGCTTGGCCAGCACGATCGCCGCGTCGAGCGTATCGCCGACCCGGTGATCGAGGTGCGGGCTGGTATCGATGTCGATGTGCAGCCGGGGGTGCTGCTTGCGCAGTTCGGGCAGGCGCGGAAACAGCCGCTGGCTACCAAACAGCGGCAACACGCCCAGGTGCAGGCGCAGCACCTTTGAATCCTCGGTCTGTCCCTCCACCGCTGCGGCAAGTTCATCGAATTTGGGTCCAACTGCGGCGTAAAAGGCGATGCCTTCGTCGGTCAGTTTCATCGCCTGGTGCTGGCGGGTGAACAGCCGTTTGCCGATGAAATCCTCAAGTGCGGCGATCCGGCGCGACAGGGCGCTGGGCGACAGCCCCAGCTCGTCGGCGGCGGCCCGGGCCGAGCCGAGACGGACGATGCGAACAAAGGCTTCGATCGCACGAAGCGGGGGCAGGCGGCGAATGGCCAAGGCTTCTACTCTTCGGAATCGTCCTGGGGAGTGGGCGGATGCAAACGCAGACGGGTAACGCGTTTTTCGTCGCCCGCAATCACTTCCAGCTTCCAGCCGCTGTCATGGTCAAGAATTGCCCCGACTTGCGGCACCTGTCCCGCCAGCAGAAAGGCAAGGCCGCCGAGAGTATCGACATCCTCCTCGACCTCGCCCAGCCTGGGATCGATCGTCTCGCCGACTTCTTCCAGCTCGGCGCGGGCATCGGCTTCCCACATTCCGTCCTCTAGCTCGATCAGCAGCGCTTCGGGGGCGTCGTCGTGCTCGTCCTCGATCTCGCCGACGATTTCCTCGACCAGATCCTCGATGGTGATGATCCCGTCGGTTCCCGAATATTCATCGACCACCACAGCGAGGTGCACCCGGCTCGAACGCATGTCGGCCAGCACATCGAGCGCACCGCGCGCCTGGGGCACGAACAGCGGCTGGCGCAGCAGCTGGTTCCAGTCCTTGGGGGCCTTGCCCTCGGCAAGATAGGTGAAAACGTCCTTGATCAGGACCATGCCCACCACTTCGTCGAGCGTCTCATTATAGACCGGAAGGCGCGAATGGCCGTGTTCGGCAAAGGCCTTGACCACCTCGTCCCAGCTGGCGGTGCGGGAGATGGCGATGATCTCGCCGCGCGGGATCGCCACATCGTCGGCATCGTGCTCCGAAAAATGCAGCAGATTGCGCACCATCTGCCGTTCGAGCGGGGATAGATCGCCCTCGCCGCCGGGTTCGCCGTCTTCCTCGTGCTCGTCGATCGCCTCCTCAAGCTGCGCGCGCAGCGATTGATCGGACTCGCCGATCGGAAGCAGTTTGCGGATCTGGCGCCACAAGGAGCGCCTACTGTCCGCTTCTCCGGAATGCTGTTCGGCCATCGGCCCCGAAATACCCGCTGTCTATTGGTCGTGGTCCCCATATGGGTCGGCAATGCCCATCAGGGCAAGCGCCTTTATTTCCAGAAGTTCCATTTCGCGGGCGTCCTGGGCCGAGGTTTCGTGATCGTATCCGGCCAGGTGGAGCAGGCCGTGAACGATCAGGTGCGCCGCGTGGTGCACAAGGCTGAGGCCTTTGTCGGCAGCCTCGCGCGCGCAGGTTTCCTGCGCGAGAGCCAGGTCGCCGAGCAGTTCGGGCGGGCCATCGGCTGTCAGATCGAGCAGCTCCTCACGCCCCAGCATCGGGAAGGAAAGCACGTTGGTCGGCTTGTCCTTGCCGCGCCATTCGGCGTTGAGCAGCTGCACCTCGGCATCGTCGGCGAACAGCAGACTGACCGAGAGGCGCGGGTTGGCAAGTTCGGGGGCGGCTTCAGCCAGAGCTGCGGCGGCACGCAGGGCCAGCGCCTCCCAGTCGGGCGGGGAGGGCCAAGGGGCTTCAATGGCGATTTCAAGTTCCATTCAAGCCCCCTCCTCTGAAAAGGTGGGATAGAATTTCCTTAGGCACCTTCACCCTCATATGCCTCGACGATCCGCCCGACGATCGGGTGACGGACCACGTCGGCGACCGAGAACCGCGTGATCGCGATCCCTTCAACCCCTTCCAGCCGGGCGACCGCGTCGTTCAGCCCGCTCATCGCCGGGCCGCCGGGGATGTCGACCTGTTTGGGATCGCCGCAGATCACCATCCGGCTGTTCATGCCGAAGCGGGTGAGGAACATCTTCATCTGCTCGCGGGTGGTGTTCTGCGCCTCGTCGAGGATCACGAACGCATCGGCGAGCGTGCGCCCGCGCATGAAGGCGATCGGGGCGATCTCGATCTCGCCGCTGGCGATGCGGCGTTCGACCTGCTCGGGCGGCATGCAATCGTAAAGCGCGTCATAAAGCGGGCGCAGATAGGGATCGACCTTTTCCTTCATGTCGCCGGGGAGGAACCCCAGTCGTTCGCCCGCTTCCACCGCCGGGCGGCTGAGGATCAGGCGCTGGACCGAACCGGTAATCAGCTGGGAAACCGCCTGCGCCACCGCTACATAGGTCTTGCCGGTGCCGGCCGGGCCGAGCGCGAAGATCACGTCCCGCGATGCCAGCGCCTTCATATATTCGATCTGGGTGGCGCTGCGCGGAACAATGGTTTTCTTGCGGGTGCGGATCATGATCGGCGGAGTGCCTTCATCCCCGCTGACGATCCCCTCCAGCGTCGGTTCGGCCGACATGACGATGATCGATTCGACCGCGCCGGGATCGAGCTCGTGCCCCTGGATCAGGCGTTGGTGCATCGCTTTCAGCACATCGCGGGCACGCGCCACGCCATCTTCGGCCCCCTCGATCTGTACCCGGTTGCCGCGCGCCGAGATGAACACGCCGAGCCGGTTCTCGATCAGCACCAGATTGGCGTCGAACTGCCCGAACAGGGCGCCCAGGATCGTCGCTTCATCGAATTCCATCTCGGCCCGCGCCTTGCGGGATGGATCGGAACGGGTTGGCGCCATTTCATGGGCGCGGGCAGGTTTGCGGGCCATAGGTGCCTGGGGTGGCGCTCCTTTCGCGGTCGGGCCGGCGCGGCCCTGAGTCGAGAGGATAGGCTGCTGCGTGTTGCAGGCAAGCGACAGGGCTGTTCCGCGCCGTGGAAAACCGCTCAGCCGTGTGCCGGTTGCAACAGTCTGCCGCTGAGCGAATTGGGACCGGCTTCGACCAGTTCGACGCGGATCAGATCGCCGATCGCGGCCTCGCCGGTGAAATGGACCGATTGCAGCCAGGGGGACTTGCCGAGCCACTGGCCCTGAAGCTTGCCCCGGCGTTCGACCAGCACCTCACAAGTCTTGCCGAGCGAGGCGCGGTTGAAGGCGAGCTGCGAGGCGTTGAGCGCGGCCTGAAGGCGCGCGAGCCGCTCGTCCATCACCGTCAGCGGCACCTGCCCGTCCATCTCCGCCGCCGGGGTGCCGGGGCGGGCAGAATACTTGAAGCTGAAGCACTGGGCGTAGCCGACCTGCTCGACCAGCCGCAGCGTATCCTCGAATTCGGCATCGGTTTCGCCGGGGAAACCGACGATGAAATCACCCGAGAGGGCGATGTCCGGCCGCGCTGCGCGAACCCGGTCGAGGATTTCGAGATAGCTTGCGACGGTATGGCTGCGGTTCATCGCCTTGAGCACCCGGTCGTTGCCCGACTGGACCGGCAGGTGCAGGAACGGCATCAGCTTGGGTACATCGCGGTGTGCGTCGAGCAGCCCTTGTGTCATGTCGTTGGGGTGGCTGGTGGTATAGCGGATGCGCTCCAGTCCGGGGATTGCCGCCAGCGCTTCGATCAGCTTTTCCAGACCGCAGTTGCCCTCGTCCCGCCAGGCGTTGACGTTCTGGCCCAGGAGGGTGATCTCTTTCGCTCCCGCCTCGATCAGTCGCTCAGCTTCTGCTAGCAGATCCTTGAACGGACGCGATACTTCGGCGCCGCGGGTATAGGGCACCACGCAATAGGTGCAGAACTTGTCGCAGCCTTCCTGCACGGTCAGGAACGCGCTCGGGCCAACCTTGCGCCGGGCGGGGAGGGCATCGAACTTGGTCTGGGCGGGCATGTCGGTATCGACCGCGCGCTTTCCGGCCACCGCATCGGCGATCATTGCGGGGAGGCGGTGATAGGCCTGCGGCCCGACCACCATCGAAACCGCAGGCGCACGGGCCATTATTTCCTCGCCCTCGGCCTGGGCCACGCAGCCTGCCACTGCGATCAGCGGGGCGCTGCCATCCTCGCGCTTCAGACGGCCGATGTCCGAATAGACCTTTTCGGCCGCCTTCTCGCGAATGTGGCAGGTGTTGAGCACCACCAGGTCGGCTTCCTCGCCCTCGGGCGCGGGAGTGATGCCCTGCTGGGCGAGCAGTTCGGCCATGCGTTCGCCGTCATAGACGTTCATTTGGCAGCCGAAGCTCTTGACCCGATAGGTCCTGGGGGGCGGGGTGCGGCGCATGGGCAAGGGCCGATAGGGCAATTGGCGCCGGTTTTGAAGCGCTATCCCGCAAGCTCGCGCAGGATCGCCTCGCGCGACGCCTGGGCGATCGCCTTGCGACTGGCAAGCTGATCGCCAGCCAGCACCGGCAGAAAGTGCACCGTCAGCCGCACCGGGCGGCGGCGGGCGAGGATGCGCAGGAAATTGTCGAGCCCGTGTTCCTCGCCGATCCAGGAAATGTCAGCCGCCTCGCGCCCGTAATCGAGCAGCACCGGCTGGATCGCGATGCCAGGCGGAGGCGGATCGAGCGCGGAAAGCAGCGAGCTCTTGAACGGCAGCAGTCCGGTACCGTCGCTGGTGGTGCCCTCGGGGAAGATCGTCAGCGCACCGGTATCGCTGATCGCGGTGCGCACCGCCGCGACCTGCACGGCAACGCTGGCGCGATCGTGCCGCGCGACGAACACCGTATCGTTGAGCGCGCAAAGCCACTTGAGTAGCGGCATCGAGGCAAGGCCATCGTGCCCGACGAAGGCGGTGCCGGTGGCCCCGGCCAGCGCGGGAATGTCGATCCAGCTGACATGGTTGGCGAGCAGGAAGGCTCCGCGATGCACCTTTTCGCCCCGGTAGCCGATCTCAACTCCGGCGATCCAGGCGATCGCCCCCAGGAAGAAGCGCGGAATCAGATTGTGCCGGGTGAACAGCCGAAACAGGAAATGGAGCGGGACGCACACGAGCAGCAGCAGAACCATCGCCAGCAGCCGCGAGCTTACTCTGAGCCAGCCGAGCGGCGAGAGTGTGCGGGGCATGGCCAGCGCGGCGGCCATCGGCCGGATCAGCCCTCGCGGCCCAACCGCACGCCGTAGAGCTCCATCCGGTGGTCGACCAGACGATAGCCAAGCCGCTCCGCGATCTGGCGTTGCAGGGCCTCAAGCTCGGGATCGACGAATTCGATCACCTTGCCGGTTTCCACGTCGATCATGTGATCGTGATGCGCCTCGGGAGCGGCTTCGTAGCGCGAGCGGCCATCGCCGAAATCGTGCTTGTCGAGGATCCCCGCCTCTTCAAACAGCCGCACGGTGCGATAGACCGTGGCGATCGAAATGCGCGGATCGATCGCCACCGCGCGTTCGTGCAGCTTCTCGACATCGGGGTGATCGGTGGCATCGGACAGGACCTTGGCGATCACCTTGCGCTGCTCGGTAATCCTGAGGCCGCGTTCAACGCAGAGGGCTTCGATATCGATGGGCTGGGGCACAGAAGATTCCGCCTGAAATGAATTGCCTCGCCGATCATAGACCGGCGAGGCGATTCTTCAACCGCGAGTGGGAATTACCCCTTCTTGCGACCGCGCTTGGCGCCGGGCTTGCGGCCAAGGCCGATCTTCTTGGCAAGATCGCGGCGGGTTTCGGCGTAGTTGGGGGCGACCAGCGGATAGTCGGCGCCCAGGCCCCAGCGTGCACGGTAATCCTCGGGCGTCATGCCGTGGTGGGTCATCAGGTGCCGCTTGAGCATCTTGAGTTCCATGCCGCAATCAAGGCAGGTGATCTTGTCAGGCTTGACCGAGGCGCGTAGCGAAACGGCCGGCTTGAGCGGTGCCGCTTCGGCAGCCGGAGCGGCCTTCCCCAGACCGGCCAGCGCGGTGTAGACGTTGCCGATCAGCACCGGCAATTCATCCACCGCGACCGAATTGTTGCTGACATGCGCGGCAACGATATCCGAGGTAAGGGTGATGAGGGTTTCGTTGATGTCGGTCTGAACCGAATCCATCGTGCATTCCTTCCTGTGATTTTTGGCGACCAGTCTTGTGCTTATGATTCAGTTGCCGGTGTTCTCCCCATGCAACGAACCGTGATTAGGGAAAAGTGGCCCAACTATCAAGTCACGGGTCAGGATAATTTGCCTGCATTTACTACCAGGCTGTCCAATTTGACTTCTCAAAAGATAACATTCTACTGGCAATCGAGGCAAAAGGTCAGCGCGTCGAGCCGTTCGCCGCCAGGGGTACGATAATAGCCCGGACGCTCGCCGATCTGCCCGAAACCCGATGCGCGGTAGAGCCTTTCCGCCGGATTGCCGCGGCGCATCTCAAGCAGCAGGCGCTGCGCGCCGCGCGAGCGGGCATCGGCCATGAAACGCTCCAGCAAGCGTCGGCCAAGCCCGTGCCCGCGGGCCTCGGGGGCCACGGCGATCAGCAGCAGTTCTTCCTCCTCGAACCCTGTGCGGGACAGGAAGAAGCCCATCGCTGCTTCGCCAGGCGCCGGTTCATCCCCGCTCGTCGAGACAAGGCAGTAATGGCAGCCGCCGATCAGCAGTGCGTCCTCAACTTGGCGTCGGTTCCATGCCTCGCCGTATTCGGGTGCAAAGGCGGCAGCCATCACCGCCATGATCCGGTCAAGATCGTCTTCGGCGGGGATCACGGGGCTGCCGTTCCGGGCAGGCGCGCATCTGGCGGGCGACCATAGAGCGGCGCGGTATCGGCGCGCAGCGCTGCTGTGGGCAACTGGGCAAAGTCGCGCGCGTCGGGCAGCAAGGGCAATGCGGTGCCGCTGCCGCGCAGGGCAACAAGTGCCTCGGCCTGATTTCCCGCGACCAGACCGGGGCCACCACTGGCTGCTGCTTCGGGGGCAAGCGAGGCGGGTTCGCCGGACATCGCGCCTCCGGCGTCGAAGTCGGTCACGAACCATTCGCCGTGGCCGCCGGTCATTGCAACGCGCACCGGCACTGCGCCGCTCAAATTCCGGGCCTTGGCTGCAATCAGCGACGGGCTGGCATAGCCCAGCAGATCGACTTTCCAGGCCAGGGCCAGTGCGCGCGCCGCGGCAAGGCCGACGCGCACGCCGGTGAAGCTGCCAGGGCCGAGCGCCACAACGATCCGATCGGCGCGGCCTTTGCCGGGCAGCGCGGCGATCATCGGCACCAGGCTTTCGGCATGGCCCCGGCCCAGCACGCGGCATTCCCCGGCGATCAGACAGTCGCCGTCAAAAAGGGCAACCGAGCAGGCCTCGGTTGCGCT
Organism: Novosphingobium sp.; assembly: GCA_024236215.1. Lineage (GTDB taxonomy): Bacteria > Pseudomonadota > Alphaproteobacteria > Sphingomonadales > Sphingomonadaceae > Novosphingobium. Next base: position 303,697 of record JACKKX010000001.1, on the reverse strand, counting down.
GTCGATCACCAGTGTGCGCACCGGGGCAGGTTAGCGCGTCAGGCGATGCGATTGAAGGTGTCGAAATCGGGGCGCGGGCTGCGCTCGAAAATGCTTGCCGGATCGCCGGTGCCCAGGGTTGAGATCATCACCGATTTGAAATCGGGCGTATCGGCAAAGAAGGCTGCGTCGACGGCTTCGTTCGAGAAGCCGGTGATTGGCCCGGTATCGAGCCCCAGCGCGCGCGCGGCGAGGATGAAATATCCCGCCTGCAGGGTGGTGTTGAGGAAGGCCGAACGCTCGCGCAGGGCGTCGTTGCCTTCGAACCAGGACTTGGCATCGGCGTGCGGGAACAGCCAGGGAAGCTGCTCGTGAAAGCGCGTGTCCATCGCCACGATCACCGAAACCGGGGCCGACATGATCTTGGCCCGGTTGGCGGGCATGCAGCAGGCGGCAACCTTTTCCTTGGCTTCGTGGCTGGTGCACCACACCAGCCGTGCGGGCAGCTGGTTGGCGCTGGTCGGCCCCATCTTCATCAGATCCCACAACGCATGAAGCTGCTCGGTGGAGACCGGCTGATCAGTGTAGCCGTTGAAAGAGCGCGCCGTGCGGAACAGCTGGTCGAGTGCGGCTTCGGGAAGGGGCTGGTTCATCGGATCGGTTCCTGCTGGACTGCGCGGCGCTCAGGCCGCGCGCACTTCGGTGACTTCGGGAACGTAGTGCTTGAGCAGCGTTTCGATCCCGTTCTTGAGCGTCGCGGTGGACGAGGGACAGCCCGCACAGGCGCCGCGCATCGCCAGATAGACCACGCCGCCGCGAAAACCGCGATAGACGATATCGCCGCCATCGTTGGCCACTGCGGGGCGGACGCGGGTTTCGATCAGCTCGACGATCTGGGCCACCACATCGGCATCGGCGGGATCGTCGCCAAGGTCTTCGTCCTCGGAGGGAACCACGATCCCGCTGGCATCGGGTCCGGCGAACAGCGGCGCGCCGGACACGAAATGATCGAGCAGCATCGCCACGACCTGCGGTTTGAGCGCCGACCAGTCGACCCCCGGCGCGGCGGTGACCGAGATGAAATCCCGGCCGAACAGCACCCCGGTGACATCGCCATGCGCGAACAGCGCGGCAGCCAGCGGCGATGCCTCCGCTTCGTCCTCGTTGCGGAATTCGCGCGTGCCGCTCACCATTACCTGCTCGCCGGGCAGGAACTTGAGCGTGGCGGGGTTGGGGGTGGTTTCGGTTTCGATGAACATGAGCCGCATTTAGGGGGCGAGCCGGGCGGGTCAAGTCCTGGCTCTATTCACTGGCCCTTCACCTTCGCGCTGCCTATACCCTCGGCCATGCATCTGCGTTTCCGGCTGTCCCGCCTTGTCGCCACCCTTGTTCCCGCCGCGCTGATCCTGGCACCGCTGCCGGCTCCGGCCGCGCCGCCTCCGGCAGCTGCCGGCGACGCCACACCCTGGCTCTACCGCGGCAGCGACGTGCCCCAGGACAAGGAATGGGTGTTCGGCGAATTGCCCAACGGCCTGCGCTATGCGGTGCGGCGCAACGGGGTTCCGCCGGGTCAGGTCTCGATCCGGATCCGCATGGATGTCGGCTCGCTCTACGAACAGGAGAACGAGAAGGGCTACTCGCACCTGCTCGAACACCTGGTGTTCCGCCAGTCGAAGTATCTGGGCGATGGCCAGGCGATCCCCACCTGGCAGCGGCTGGGGGCGACCTTCGGCAGCGACACCAATGCCCAGACCGGACCGATCTCGACCACTTTCAAGCTCGATCTGCCGGGGGTTACCCCCGTCTCGCTCGACGAATCCTTCAAGCTGCTGTCCGGCATGATGATCGCCCCGACGCTGAGCGAGGCCAACGTGCGCACCGACGTGCCGATCGTGCTGGCCGAAAAACGCGAGCGCGGCGGCACCGCCGAGCGGGTCAGCGAGGCCAGCCAGGCAACCCTGTTTGCCGGGCAAAAGCTGGCGGTGCGCCCGGTGATCGGCACAGTGGAAACGCTCGAAAAGGCAAACCAGGCCAGCGTGCGGGCATTCCACGCACGCTGGTATCGGCCCGAAAACAGCGTGATAGTGGCGGTTGGCGATGCCGATCCGGCGATGCTCGCGGGACTGATCAAGAAGTATTTCGGCGGCTGGAAGGGTGCAGGCAAGCACACCCCTCCGCCGCCGTTCGGCGATCCCAAGGCTCCTGCTGGCGCAGATCCGGCCAATCCCGTGGGCGAGACGAAGGTGCTGGTCGAACCCGATCTGCCGCGCGGGATGTCGTGGGCGGTGATGCGCCCGTGGCGCCCGATCAAGGATACTATCGTCTATAATCAGGGCAACCTGACCGGTGCGGTGGGCCTTGCGATCATCAATCGCCGGCTTGAGGCGCGCGCGCGTTCTGGCGGCAGCTTCCTGGTTGCCCAGGTCAATCAGGAAAAGGTCAGCCGCTCGGCCGATGCCACCTTCGTGTTTGTCACCCCGCTTGACGGCAATTGGGGCAAAGCGGTGGACGAAACGCGAGCCGTGATCGCCGATGCGCTTGCCACCCCGCCGAGCCAGGAAGAGATCGACCGCGAGGTCGCCGAAATGAGCGTGGCCTTCGAAAGCGCGGTCGAGCAGCGCCGGTTGCTGGCCGGATCGCGCCTCGCCGATGACATGATCACCGCGCTCGACATCAACGAAACCATCGCTTCACCCGAGGTGGTGCAGAAGATCTTCAACGATTCGCGCGCGCTGTTCACACCCGAAGCCGTGCTGGAAAAAAGCCGCGAGATGTTTCGTGGCAGCGTGGTGCGCGGGATCTATGTCACCCCCAAGGCGGGAGAGGCCGATGCCGATGCCCTGCGCGCGGCGCTGGCCCGCCCGGTCGAAGCCGATGCCAACGCCCGGGTGGACAGCAAGGCGATCTCTTTCGCCGAGATGCCCCCGGTTGGCGAGCCGGGAACGCCCAAATCGGAGCACGACATCGGCGTCCTGGGGATCGAGCAGATCGAATATGCCAACGGAGTGAAGGTGCTGCTCTGGCCCAGTGCCGACGAGCCCGGGCGGGTGACGGTCAAGGCCCGGTTCGGCAACGGCTACCGTGCGTTTGGCGCAGACGACGCGGCCTACATCACGCTGGGCAACATGGCGCTGGTCGGCTCGGGCGTCGGTTCGCTCGGCCAGGACCAGCTCGATCGCATCTCAACCGGTCGCAAGATGGGCTTCGATTTCGACATTGGCGACGGCGCCTTCACCTTCAGCGCCGATACCCGCCAGGCGGACATGGCCGATCAGCTCTATCTGTTTGCCGCGAAGTTCGCCACGCCGCGCTGGGATGCCGCGCCGCTGCTGCGCGCCAAGGCGGCAGCGCGGCTGCAGTATGAAAGCTATTCGGCCAGCCCCCAGGGCATGATCGAGCGCGATCTTTCCTTCTACCAGCGCGGCGGCGATCCGCGCTACCATACTCCAACCCCGGCCGAGATCGAGGCGGCAACTCCCGATGGCTTCCGCCGGGTGTGGCAGCCGATCCTCGAGGAAGGCCCGATCGAGGTGCAGCTGTTCGGCGATTTCGATCGCGCCAGTGCGCTTGCCGCGCTCAACCGCACCTTCGGCGCCTTGCCCAAGCGCAAGCCGCTGCCGCAAGTTCCCGCCGCTCAGCTGCGCCAGCAAGCGGCATCGACCATCCCTGTGGTGCTGACCCATCGCGGCGATCCCGGCCAGGCGGCTGCGCTGGTGGTCTGGCCGACCGGCGGTGGCACCACTCAGGTGCCTGAGAGCCGCCAGCTCGAGATTCTTTCCCAGGTGCTGCAAAACCGCCTGCTCGACCGGCTGCGCGAGCGGCTGGGCGCAGCCTATTCGCCCCAGGTGGCCAACAACTGGCCCTACGATCTGGAGAACGGCGGGCAGATCATGGCGATCGCCCAGCTGCGTCCCGCCGACGTGCCTGTGTTCTATCAGCTGGTCGATGAGATCGCCGCCGATCTGGTGGCCAAGCCGCCTAGCGCGGACGAGCTGGGCCGGGTGACCGAGCCGCTGCGCCAGCTGCTGACCCGGGCTTCGACATCAAGCGCGTTCTTCATGAACCAGCTTGAAGGGGCGAGCAGCGATCCGCGCCGGATTGCTGCATTAGGCACCATGATCCCCGACTATACCCGCACCACGCCCGAGGCGATGCAGGCGCTTGCCGCACGTTACCTTGGCAAGGGATCCTCGTGGCGGCTGGCCGTGATCCCCGAAGGGCAGAAGCTCGCAGGGAGCTATGGGGAGGGCGCGGACGCGGCCGCGCAGCACTGATCGGGCTGGATCGGGCAACAATATTGCCCGATCGCGGTAATCGGCATTGCAGGTTTTGCATTTGCGCCTGCGCGCGGCTATGGCGCGCGCTTTCCCGCAACGGAGCATGAAACGTGGCTAGCAACTGGACCCCTGAAAGCTGGACGGCAAAGGAAGCGCGGCACCTGCCGAGCTATCCCGATGCCGAAGCGCTCGACAAGGTGACCGGGACGCTCGGCTCGTTTCCCCCGCTGGTCTTCGCGGGCGAGGCACGCGCGCTCAAGGCCGATCTGGCCGAAGTGGCGGCGGGCAAGGGTTTCCTGCTCCAGGGCGGCGATTGCGCCGAAAGCTTTGCCGAGTTTCACCCCAACAACATCCGCGACACCTTCCGCGTGCTGCTGCAGATGGCGGTGGTGATGACCTTCGCCTCCAAGCAGCCGGTGGTGAAGGTCGGGCGAATGGCCGGGCAGTTCGCCAAGCCGCGTTCCTCGCCGGTCGAGGTGCAGGACGGGGTCGAGCTGCCGAGCTATCTGGGCGATAACATCAACGGCATCGAATTCACCGCGCAATCGCGGATTCCCGATCCCCAGCGCCTGCTCCAGGCCTATTCGCAGAGCGCCGCGACGCTCAACCTGCTGCGCGCCTTTTCGACCGGGGGCTATGCCAACCTGCGCCAGGTCCACCAGTGGACGCTCGATTTCATGGGCCGCTCGCCCTGGGCCGACCGCTTTGCCCAGATGGCGGACCGGATCGGCGAGGCGCTCGATTTCATGGAAGCCTGCGGGATCGATCCGCAATCGGTGCCGCAGCTCAAGGGCACCAGCTTCTACACCAGCCACGAAGCGCTGCATCTGCCCTTCGAGCAGGCGATGACCCGCCGCGATTCGCTCACCGGCGATTGGTATGACACCAGCGCACACATGCTGTGGATCGGCGATCGCACCCGTTTTGAAGGCTCGGCTCATGTCGAATTCCTGCGCGGAGTGGGCAATCCGCTGGGGATGAAGTGCGGCCCCTCGATGGCGCCGGATGAGCTGCTGCGCCAGCTCGATCTGCTCAACCCCGCGCGCGAGGCGGGGCGGATCACCCTGATCAGCCGCTTCGGAGATGAAAAGGTCGAAGCGGGGCTGGCGCCGCTGGTGCGCGCGGTCAAGCGCGAGGGACACCCGGTGGTGTGGTCGTGCGATCCAATGCACGGCAACGTGATCAAGGCCGACAGCGGCTTCAAGACCCGTCCGTTCGACCGGATCCTGGGCGAAGTGCGCGGCTTCTTCGCGGTCCACCGCGCCGAAGGAACCCACGCAGGTGGCATTCATATCGAGATGACCGGCCAGGACGTGACCGAATGCGTTGGCGGGGCGATCGCGATTTCCGATGCTGCGCTGGCCGATCGCTATCACACCCACTGCGATCCGCGGCTCAACGCCGCGCAGTCGATCGAACTGGCATTCCTGCTGGCCGACATGCTCAACCAGGAAGCGGTGGAACGCGCCCAGCGCGCGGCGTGATTACCCGCGAACTGCTCGGCACGGCGCTGGTACCCGGCGGCGAGGAGCTGCGGCTTTTCGCCCACGGTCGCGATTTCATGATCGTGCTGGGCCATAACGAGCTGATGAGCACGCGCATGCGCGGCTCGGAAGAGGCGCTAGCGACGATGACGGCGCAGCGGCTCAAGGGCACCACGGCGCAGAACTGGCTGATCGGCGGCTATGGCATGGGCTTTACCTTGCGCGCGGCGCTGGGGGTGCTGGGCGCCGATGCGCGGATCACCGTTGCCGAGCTGGTTCCCGAAATCATCGACTGGGCGCGCGGGCCGATGGCCGAAGTGGCTGCGGGATGCCTCGACGATCCGCGCGTGCGGCTCAGCATGGGCGATGTCGCCGATGCGATCCTGCTCGCTCCCGAGCCGCTCGACGCGATCCTGCTCGATGTCGACAACGGCCCCGACGGGCTGGTGCGCGCCGATAACAACCGGCTCTATTCCAAGGCCGGTCTGCACAACGCCCGCAAGGCGCTGGCGCCGGGCGGCATGCTGGCGGTGTGGTCGGCTTTCCCCGATCCCAGGTTCCGGCGCCGTCTCGAGGAAGTCGGCTTCGCGGTAGAAGAGGTCGAGGTGCGCGCCCGCTACGATGCCAACGGCAAGGGCAAGGGCCCGCGCCACGTGATCTGGTTCGCGCGGGCGGGTTAGGGCAACAACAGCGTCGATCCGGTCGTCTTCCTCGCCTCCAGATCGCGGTGGGCCTGGGCCGCTTCGATCAGGGGATAGGTCTGCCCCACGGTCACCGTGAGCTTGCCCGCTGCGATCATGTCCCACAGCCTGGCAGCGCCGGGCAGGGCTTCGGCGGGATCGCGATAATAGTCGAACATGGTCATGCGGGTGACATAAAGCGAACCGTGCTGGGCCAGAACGCCCAGGTTCACGCCTGTCACCGGGCCGCTGGCATTGCCGAAGCTGACGATGGTGCCGCGCCGCCGCACCGACTTGAGCGATGCCTCCCAGGTTGCCGCGCCGACTCCGTCATAGGAAACGGCAACGCCTTCGCCGCCGGTTGCCTCGCGCACCCTCGCCGCCAGATCAGGATCATTCGACAGCAGCACCTGCTCGGCCCCCGCATCGCGGGCCAGCGCCATCTTTTCCGCACTGCCGACCGTGCCGATCACCCGCACGCCGCGTGCTTTCAGCCATTGCACCAGCAGCAGGCCGACCCCGCCCGCCGCGGCCGGAACCAGCGCCCAGCCGCCTGCTGCCACCGGGGCACAGCGCTCGGCCAGCGCTTCTACTGTGGCTCCCTTGAGGAACGCGGCGGCGGCGGTCTGGCTGTCGATGCCGTCCGGAAGCGGAAAATAATGGGCAGCCGGGGCGATCCGGGCGGTCGAATAGGCGCCCGGCGCGCCGAAACACACCGCGCGCTGGCCGGGCTTGAGATGTTCCACCCCTTCGCCCACCGCTTCCACCACCCCGGCAGCCTCCATTCCCAGCCCGCTGGGCAGCGGGGCGGGGTAGAGCCCGGTGCGGAAATAGGTGTCGATGTAATTCAGCCCCACCGCCTCGTGCCGGATCAGCACTTCGCCGGGGCCGGGCGCGGGCAGATCAACCTCGCGCCACTGGATAACCTCGGGTCCGCCGGTCTGCTCGATGATGGCCTGGGTCGCGCGCATGGCTGGTTCTCCTTGTCGTTTGCAGAATAGCCTTTGGGGATTGCTTCTCAAGCGCAACAAAGCTGTTAGCCTGCGAAGCACTTGTTTCCCGTTGGAGTTATCGATGCGCAAAGTCGCCGCCCTGTTGCTTGCCCTGTCCGCTTTCCCGCTGCTTGCCCAGACCGCCCCGGCGCCGGTCGATCCGATGACCAACGATCAGGTCGCCAGCTACGACTGGGTCAGGCCCGAGGCCGACTATGTCCGCCGCGTGGTGATGGTGCCGATGCGCGACGGGGTGAAGCTCTATACCGTGATCGTCTATCGCAAGGGCACCCGGGACGCACCGATCCTGCTCAGCCGCACGCCCTATGACGCCGCCGGGGCGACCAGCCGCAGCCGCAGCCAGAGGATCGAGGAGATCCTGCCGGTGATGGATGCCCCGTTCGTGGGCGATGGCTACATCCGGGTCTATCAGGACGTGCGCGGCTTGCACGGGTCCGAAGGCGACTATGTGATGACCCGCCCGCTGGCCGGTCCGCTCAACAAGACCAAGATCGACAATTCCACCGATGCCTGGGACACGATCGACTGGCTGGTGAAGAATGTGCCTGAAAGCAACGGCAAGGTGGGGATCATCGGTTCGAGCTACTTGGGCTTCACCTCGCTGATGGCCCTGATAAACCCGCACCCCGCGCTCAAGGCGGCGGTGCCGCAGTCGCCGATGGTCGATGGCTGGATGGGGGATGACTGGTTCCACAACGGTGCGTTCCGCACTTTCGGCTTCGATTATGTGTTGAACCAGACAGTCAAGGACGGCAGCGATGCGGTGCCCTATGGCAACGCCGATCCCTACACCGTTTTCCTCGAGGCCGGATCGGCCGCCGGCTATGCTCGCAAGTGGGGGATCGACGGCCTGCCGGGCGTGCGCAAGATGATCGCCCATCCCGCCTACGATGCCTATTGGCAGGGCCAGGCGGTCGACAAGCTGCTGGCCACGCGCAAGCTGACGGTGCCGACACTGGTGATGCTGGGGCAGTGGGACCAGGAGGATTCCTACGGCGCCCCGGCGGTGTTCCGCGCGGTCAAGGCCGCCCAGCCGGACGCGCCGATCACGCTGGGAATCGGGCCGTGGCGGCATTCGGGCGCGAACTACGAAGGCTATGGGCTCGGCCCGCTCCGGTTCGAGGGCGATACCGCGCTGCAATTCCGGCTGAACTGGATCAAGCCGTTCTTCGATTGCCGGCTCAAGTCCAATCCCGCGCCGTGCAAGGCGATGCCCGCCGCGATCACCTATGCCACCGGAGCCGAGCGCTGGGAAACAGACGCTGCCTGGCCCGCCGGGATCGAGCGGCCGCTCTACCTTGCCGCGAACAACGGGCTTTCCTTCACCCGCCCGCAGGGTGAGGGGAGCGATTCCTATGTCTCCGATCCGGCCAAGCCCGTTCCCTTTGTGCCGCGCCCGGTTCATTTCAATGGCGATGCCTGGAAGACCTGGCTGGTGCAGGATCAGCGCTTTGCCGATGGCCGAAGCGACGTGCTGACCTACACCGGGCCGGTGCTTGACAAGCCGCTGCATATCAAGGGTGCGCCAAGGGTCGATCTGCGCGCCGCAACCAGCGGGCAGGACAGCGACTGGGTGGTCAAGCTGATCGACGTCTACCCGGCCGAAAACGCCGCCAATCCGCAGATGGCGGGATACGAACTGGGGGTGGGGATCGAGATCTTCCGCGGGCGCTATGTCCACGGCTTTGCCAGTCCCGCACCGCTCGAGCCGGGCAAGACCTATGCCTATGGCTGGTCGCTGCCCAATGTGAACCACGTGTTCCTGCCCGGGCATCGGATCATGGTGCAGATTCAGTCAAGCCTGTTCCCGCTTTATGACCGCAACCCGCAGACCTGGGTGCCCTCGATCATGGACGCCCCGCCAGAGGCTTATGTAAAGGCCACCCAGAGCGTACATTGGGGCGGGGCTGAGGCGAGCGCGGTGTGGCTTCCGGTGGTAGGGGAGTGAACGCAAACATGCTGGCTGGGGCGGCAGGATCCCCACCCATGTTTTGGGCTCAAGCAGTTCTGCGGTTCACGGCCCTTTGAACAACGCCATTGAGGCATTTACTGTAGCACAGCACTGGTACAACTCGTCAAGCCTACGTGCCCCGCGCCTCCTTTGACGCGGCGCTGGCCGACGATCATGTAAGAGCCGGGCTGGCGAAATCGGCTAAGCCTCCTTGTGCTGAGGAAGTTCTGCGGTCTGCAAAATGTAGCGCACGACGCTGGTCGGAGTACCCGGGAACAGCTTCCACTTGCCCTCACTGCGCACGTAGACGTCCGGATTGCGACGATCCAAATCGACCCTCGTAACATAGATAGGAGGCGGAGACTTTTTGCGGCGGTTGAACAAACCGGCCCACCAGGTGACCAGGAAAAACGCCGCGAGTTTCCGCAGCTGGCTATGTTCAACCACGAGTTGGGTTTCGACTGTCACTCCCTCGCTGTCACTGTGGTAAAGCGAGAGCTCAATCTGGAGGGGGCGTTTGTAGGCCATGAAGCGGCCTTCGATGATTTGGGGTTTAATAGCCGTTTCGGGACGGAACATTGAAATCTCCATGGATTTCGCAGAAGGACGGCGCATCAGCCGGCCTCGCAATAGTTGTTGGTATCGTGATGGTGGTACGCGCACAATCGCGCGCTGCACCGTCAAGTCGACGCGAAGTGTTCACGAGCCAAGGCTCGTGACCTAAAGGGGGCTAGGAGCTAGTGCCGCCGACTCAGCGTGATCCACATAGGGCACAGACGGGCTTTATCAGATTGGGTACCTAGATTATCGGCCACAGGTTTTCAAGCTCGGCGTCGATTCAAAACATTGTTGCCCTTCAGGGCCGTCTAGCAAGGCTTGCATCATCATGCGTGGCGAAACGGGCCATGGAACGATCGGCCTTAGGATCCAGGCGCGACTTGCTTGGTGGCGCCTGAGGCGCGTAGCTGCCAATACCGTTGATGGCAGCTATCCCCATGGAGGTGCCATTCACCAAGGCAGCATGAGTCGAATTCATGTTCGCATGTCGGCCACAGGCCGAGCACCTCAACTGAGCGAAGCCGCTCCAGCCGCCGACCATGCCTGGAGTGGCGCCAGAGCTTCTGACCATTGAACCGGAAATTCTGCGGGGACGCCCCTTAATACCACATCGATGATATATTGCAGGAGTAGCGCATCGTAGGCGTCGTCCGTTTCGCCGTATTGACTCGGCTTTCGGTTCACCCATGCCTGACCAAGATACAATCGGTCGCCGCGCCAGTAGGCCTCAACGTCATAGATCAGGATGCCCGTCCAGCTACGCCGAAAGAGGAGCCGGCCTTTGTCGTGCAGTATGAACCACTTGTCTTCCATCTGGTGAGGCTTGAAGCCACGGGAGACAAGAGCAGAGTCGAACGGCTCAAGTTCTTGATCAATCATCAACTGCGTGCGCTGTGTTGGCATTCTTCCCAGCTTGACCTGAAAGCTCTTCTTGTTCGCGCCACATAGGACCTCGTCATGGTCGTCGCCAAACACCTGTGCAAGGTATTCTTCCCAGCTCGGCGCGCCAATGCATTCGCCATCGATAATGAAAGCTGGTCCGGCAAGCGGGCGTCGAGTTTGCAGTTCCGGGCAGCAGCTATCGAGCCAGGCGAAGTTGGGTTCTGCCATGATGGCTGTGCGGCTCTCGTTCCCCTCTTTGAACAGGCACGTTATGTGCATGGGGGTCTTCTGCACAACCTTTGCGATGATCCTCCGCCGTCGGCCACCGCCAGGAAACAGTGGCTGCACGATGTCGATCTGCAACTGACCCAGCCCTGTCTTGAGCGGCTGGACGCCGGTGACAAGAGCCGGTGAGCTTCCTGGCCAACCAGGCTTGGGAGGAAACTCGGTCAGGCCTGTCCACCGCCCGGGCTGCAGCATGTAGAAACTGTTCATAGGCTTAATCCCTCATCGTTCAGCCTCGAGAGCAGCGGACAATCCAATTGCGAAGCCCTGCATTTCACGAGTGATCCAAGGCCTCCTCGCACGCCTTCAGCCTTTGACGCATGACCACGCGCAGTTCTTCCGGGGCCTCGATGCGCACAGCGTCGCCCCAAGTGAACAGGTGCTCGGCCAATTCACGCAAGCCCCCGGAATGGAACCGAACCACCATTTCGCCGCCATCGTCCTCGATCTGCTGTTGCGGATGGAAGCGCCAGTTGCGGGCTCGTTCTGCCATCTCCGGCGCCACACGCAAGACAATGTCATGTCCGTCTTCGCGCCAGATGCCGAAACTCTGCCGCATCCAAGTGTCGAGATTCCAGTCATCGGCTGCGCAGCCAGGGAGATTGCTAATGCGCACTTCGCTCATCCGGTCGAGGCGATACGGGACGGGCTCGATGTCACGACCTGGTATTTGCCCGATCAAGTAGGTCACCGGCCCATGTATCAAGCCGACAGGGACCACCCGCCGCCAGCGTCGATCGGTCGATCCTTCCTTCAGATATTCGAACTCGACGCATGACCCGGCCATTATCGCGCCCTGCACTTGTGCAAGCGCTTCGGGATCGGTTTCCAGTGCAGGTCCGGCAGGGACGAACCGACGCTGCAAGCGCGCCAGGGGTTCAAGATCAGGATCAAGGCGGCGCTTCTCTCGGTCATCGAGCGCCGCTTTCACCTTGCTGACAAGGTTGTCGAGCAAATGGGTCTGCGCCGATCCTGACCGCCGCGCGGCGTCCGCAGCTTCCTCAAGCGCTGCTATCTCGGCTGCGGACGGACGTGTGAAAACCCGACGCAGGCTGCCTACGATGCGGAAACGCTTGCGTCTTTCGTCAGGCAGCTCTTCCAGATCGAAATGCAAGCGGATGACATCGCGCAAGCGTTCCGCCGTGCGCCGGTCAGCTCCGATTGAAAGGGCCATCTCGTCCAGCGTCAAGCCGTCGGATGTCTCGTTCAAGGCGTTGACCAACGACAACAGCCGATCGAGTTTTGCCATTCGTGCCACAGCCAAGCCCCCGAATCCTTGTTGCCCAACCTGCGACCATATCTGTCGTGTGTGGCGACTTTGGGCAACAATCTATGGCCCCGCTTGGGCGGTGATGCCGAAATGCCCGCAAAGCTGCTTGAGCTGGGCTATGACCTGGTCCTCGGTGCAAGACGTATCAACCGTCGCAATCGCGAGGCGCTCCGCACCGCCAGCGATCCCGAATGGAGGACGCTCGATTGCGTGGTGACCCGGCAATTCCGGATAGAGCAGCATAAGTTCGCGCGTGGGGTAGAGCCGTGCGTAGGCCATGAGTTGGTACACGTCGGATTGACTTACGCCGTGTTTCGGATCGAGCGGATTTCGGCTGAGCTTCTTCCATTTGGTGTCGATGATCGCGAGGATATCATCATCACGGCGAAGGATGATGTCCGGCTTGGTACGGAATACATCGCCGCTATGCAGATGTTGGCCGGTATAGGCGCCCAAGCATGCACGATGGCCACCCTGGTCGACCACTTCCACCCCGCTGTTCGTCAGCGCCTTTCGCAGGAGTGCCGCGATATATTTCTCGAACAGGTCGTTCATCGGGAAAAGAAGGGTCAGTCCTTCTGGCGCCCTCGCCGAATGATGTGTCGCCTGCCAATCGCGTTGCAGCAGCAGACGGGCGAGGCGAAACAGGCTCTCCCAGCGGCGATTTGTTCGGTCGATCCGGACCTGCTTCCACGGCAGACGGTTGACTGGAACCTGCGGTATATCTGCCAGGGTAAAACGCAGTTCATCCAGCTTGTGACGCGTATCCAGGCTACGGGTAAAGCGGCCGAGATATATCACCGCCGCTGCCATGATCCGCATCAACGGCGTATCGACGTCCAATTGATCGAACCGGCAGGCCAGCCGGTCGGGCCGTACTGCGTTCCGAGTGAACTGACGGATCACATCGAGCCGACCGCGCAGCGCGGGGAGATCGTCTTCGCAATGAAGATACTGGCGCGGAAGCCCGCGTCGGACTTCGGCCAGCAGTTTGTCCGCAAAGGCTCGGATCAGGATTTCGAGGAGTGTGTGTTTTTGCCGGTCTATGGCAGCACTGCGTCCAAGGTCGAGTTTGAGCCCCAATGCCACATCGAGCATCCGCACGAGACGGTGGCGTACAGCCGCGACGTCCTTGCTGTCGGGTTCATCGGGATCGACCTTGGGAAGGATTTCAAGGCTGCAACCCTTGGCAGCCACCATCCCGACCATTTGCCGTGCAACCAGGCGGTCACGCCGGTCGATCAGGATGTTCGTCGCTTCGTCATGTGCCAACGGGTGCGCGCGTGCTTCGGCAAGCAAGGCATCGCCTTGCGCTCGGGTCAGGCCACCCTGATCGAGCCTGACATGGCCCCATTCGCGAACTGTCTTGTGCATTACGGGTTGAACGCCTCGATGAGGCGCTCCGCATGGCCGGCAGCGTCGCCGTGGAACGTCGCCAGCCATCCGCGCCAGGAGCAGGCTGCAAACCGGACCCGATCGCCAGTGACCTGGGCGGCAAAGTGATCGATTTCACGGCGATGGGCGAGGCACTCTGCATCGGTTGGCGCCTTGTCACCTGCCGGTTCGGCATAAAGGTAGAGCAGCACTGGATTTGCGCCTGACCTGGCCGCTTCGGTTCCCAGGGCGAAGGCGTGTTTGACCAGTTGCGCCGCATCAAGGTGCCGATACAGCCGGGGCTCGGCCCGCAACTGGTCGCGCATGGCACACCAGCGATCCATCCGCTCACCCCAGACATCCCGTTCATAGGCATCGGCAAATTCTGCATGCTTTCGGTCACGGAACGGCTCGTAACGCTTGGACTCAATGCCGATCACATGGCTAGCCGTCTCCACGACGGCATCCAGCCAGGGATGTCTGCCTCCGCTCCATGGAAATCGGATTTCGCGCTCCACCTCCACACTTGAAACCGGCCCCGGCAAATCGGCCAGAGGCGGGAACATCGGCAGTTCTGCTGGCCGATCCAGGAACCAGCCGAAGCCATTGGCCGCCAGGGCCGCACTGCTTTGTCGACTGCCAAACTTGCCGGATTCGATCTCGTTGCCTGCAGCGCGGCCGAAGATCGCACGAATGCGGTCTTCCGGGACGCCGGGCAGAAAGATCGGCATCGCCTCATTCATCCTCGTTTTCCTCTGCTGATGACGGGGTGGATGGGACAGCCCGGCCCGCCAGCCTGTCATAGGCTTCAGCGTCGAAATCTTTCCGCACCCGCCAACTCTTCAGCGGCTCTCCGCCTTCGCCCATCGGGTCTTCGATGATCTCGCATTCGAGGAAGTTTCCGCCCTTCTCCTTTTCACCCAGCACGGCGGCAAGGCGATTCCAGTCATCGAAGAAATACTCCTGCAAGAGCGGGATAACTTTGTCGCGCATCACCGCATCAACCGCATTCTTGTCCTTGCAGCCGATGAAAAAGGCGTGACCAATCCGGTGGTCGCGATCGACGAGATATTCAATTCGGCGATTCATCGTCGTCAGCGCGGTCGATAGCGGCAGACCGGTAGTGTGTTCCGCCTCCTGGAACGCCTCAACGGCAGTGTCTGGCGCCAGCTCTTCGAACCGGAAGCGACGCCGCAACGCCGTGTCGATCGGGGTAATCGATCGGTCCGCCGTGTTCATCGTGCCGATGATATGGAGGTTGGCGGGGACGCCGAACTCATCTTCGCTGTAGGGCAGGCGCACCTTCAGTTGCTCGTCCATGCCAATGCGCTTGTCGGGTTCGATCAGGGTTATGAGCTCGCCGAAGACCTTGGAAATGTTGGCGCGGTTGATCTCGTCGATCACGAGCACATACTGCTTGGGGGCCTCGGCAGGGCCACCGGCACCGGGAAGGAGATTGGCGAGCGCCGAGCGATTGAGATGCTGCTCTTTCAGCAGATAGCACGACCATTGCATGAACGGGACGTCGTAGATTGCCGAATAGTCTATGGGTTCCCGGAAGACCTTCAGCCAGTCCACCTTGCGGCGGTGACTATACTCGCTGGTCCCGTCTGGCTCGTAGCGATAGGGCCCCGCCACGACGCCGATCGCCCTGACCAGCTTGTTGCCATGGGAGACGACTATCACGTCTCCTTCCTTCATGTCGGCACGAAATCGCGTGGTCTGGATGATGTTCGCGTCATTGCCGTTCGTGCCCGGATGATCCTGGTTCCAGCGCTCGTGAATCGCTTCATAGGTTTCGTAGGGCGACCAATCGATATCGCCACCCCAACCAAGGGCGGCATAACCATTCTCGATGGCGTCCTCAAAAATCTGGTCCTCGATCCCGGCGCGCCCCAGGGACATCTTGAATACCCGCTTCCCGCCGAGGTCGATTGGCTTTCCTCCAGCCGCAGCTTCGGTCGCCGCCTCGGCGAGTTGGCAGATATTGCGAAAGATGCCGAGCTTGGGCTTGAGGTCGAACCCTACGCTGTTGCCTTCAGCACCATTGACCCCGGTCTGTGGGCGCAACCCTTCGACGAACTCCTCGTAGGCAAAATTCTGATGGAAGGTAACAAACTCGATCCGCTTCTCCTTGCGAAGCCGCTCGTATTGGTCGCGCAATGATGGACGATCCGCTGCCGGAATTTCACCGCAATACCGGACTGCTTCCTCCATGGTGCGATAGGTCTTGCCGGTGCCTGGCGGGCCGTAGAGGATGAGATTGGTGGGCTGCATACGATTAGGTTTCCTATCGCGGACTTCGGCTGCGACGGCAGTCGTGTAGTCATCTGGCCAATAGGCTTGGCGACCTGTCTTGAGCGTCTGCGAGCTCTGGAACTGGTCGGCGGCTCCGGCGATGGCACTGGCGAATGCCTCCGCTCCGGCATCATCCAGAATAAATGCTCCAGACAGTGAGAACTGGGGAGAAGAATGGCTGAACTTCAGCGCGTTTCCTGCCAGGTGGAGCACACCCAAGGTCGGATCGGCCTTGAGCGCGGACAGTTCGCGTCTCCCAAAGCGTATTTCCGGGATATTGGTGTGATACCAGTCGAGCCCCTGCGAATGGACGGCTCGTGCCATGTGGCAGAACGCGCGTGACTGCTCTTCCGACCATGTGGTTCGCCTCAGGCGGAATTTTTCATCGCCGTCAAAACGCGCAAGCAGTTGTTCGTCTGTCATATCGTTACCTTCAGGCAATCGCTTTTGGCAGGTTTCCCAGATGAAGCCCTGGACATCCCACAGGTCTCGGGGCCCCCAATGCCATTCCTCATCCATGATCCGCATGATTTCGCGGGCCATGCCGGTGACATTCACCAACTCTTCGCGCGTCAGCGGGGCATAGGCAAAGGCAGGGCGCCCCAGCAGCATTCGGGCTGCGTTGTCGGTGGGGGTCGAACGGATCGGCAGCACGGATTGCGGATCGACCAGTCCGCGCAGCATTGTCGGGAACATCCGGCTTTCGGCGTAAGGGTTGCTCGGCAGATCACCGCGCATGACAGGCCAGACTGTCTCGACAAAGGCAGCGACACCGTCGACTGCATTTTCGGCCCTGGCCAGCCTTCCAGCTGCGGCTTCGATCAGGCCGGGGTTCGCTTCCCTTGCATTGTCGACGACCTTTTGCGCGCGCCAGTCGATGAGGTTGCACTCCAGCGTCGATCGCCCGGCAAGCAATTCGATCAGGGCGCTGCCCAAATCACCATCGCTTTGGTCAACGTGTTGCAAAACCAGCCGACCGGCTTCAGCCACCAGTGCGCGCTTGTAACCACCCTCCGCCGTGGCGAAACTGGGGCAATCGGCAAAACTGACAAAGTCCGGGTGCAGCGCGAGAAATGCCTGCTTGAGGCGGCTCAGAGCCGCGCGATCAAGCCGGGAGCTGTTCGCGTATTCGTCGAGTAGCTGGGACAAGATTTCGCCGTTCGGAACTGTAATCAAACTTACGTCCCGCGCGTCATCTCCGGTGTGCCTCAATCGAGATGGCAGATTGGAATGCCGAGAAGTCCGGGCATCATAGTGTTTGACTGATGAGCCGGGATAGTCCCCAGCTGCGATTGTCCCTTCGAACCAGAGCTGAGTCCGCGCCGCTTCCAGATCGAGGGCTATCTGCCGACCATCCGGCAATTTGAACGAGACCATCTTTGCCGACCGTGCAATTGGCTCGCCAAAGCGGTCTCGCAGGATCGCGAGAGCCCAGTAGTTCTCTGTGTCGAGATCAAATCGAAAGCGTGTCGCCGTACTCATATCCGCACCAAAGCTTTGCGGCGGAGGAACATCGGCAAGTTCGTGAAATTTGCGCCCTCGCATAGCCTGGCAGATATTCGGCCAAGCTTCCTTTAGTCTAAGTGCGTCATTGACATCCTTGACCACCAACTCGGCGACATCATGGGCCTTCGCTCGCGCAGGCTCGATGTAGGTTTCCAGGACATGGCGACGGATTCGATCAGCATCATTTGTGGCGAGGCCACCGTCAAGAAACTGACCATACTGACCAAGCCAGCTCCGCCAGCTCGCCAGCCGATTTCTCGGATTCTCCGATTGCGGCATAAGTATGCGAAACCGTTCTCCGCCGGCATCGAAATCGGCGCGGAGGGCGGTGATTGCATCTCTCACGTCGGTAAATCGGCTAGTGCCCCATGCTTGCTCAAGATCCGAATAGTTTAAGCCAAGTTCGGACAATTTGCCCTCGATAGTGCGCACAGCATGTACACGCGTGTTGCGCCCCGCCGGGGTGTTGGCACCGTTGGCCTCCAGCCATTGGCGAAATTCCTCTTCCCTCACTTGCTTCCTTCCTCCGCCACCCAGGCGAGCGTATTGACCAGCCGCAGGTGATCGACGCTTTTTGCATCAAGTTCCAGCAGTTTAGGATTGGCCAGGACCAGCGCCAGCGTGCGGGCGCGACTGATGGCAACATTGATGCGGTTCTTCGAGTAAAAGAACTCGACATGACGCGGCAGGTCGTCGGGCGTGGAAGTGGTCAGGCTGACGATGACAACCTCGGCCTCCTGTCCTTGGAATTTGTCGACCGTTCCAACCCGTGCCGAGCCAGGCAAAGCAGCGGCAAGTGCGTTCACCTGCATGTTGTAGGGCGCGACGATCAAGATGTTGTCCCAGCCCATCGTGCCGACACTTCCGTCGCGTGCCGTGAATTTCGTGCCGAGCAGTGCAGTCGCCAGTTCCCTGACCCGCGCGACTTCGGCATCGCTGCGCTGGCTACAGCCGGTATGATCCATCGCCACGAAACGCAGGCCATGCTCCTTCAGTGCGGGGTAGTGGCCGGGTTGCAGATGCAGTCGCTGTCGGCTGCAATCAGGATGCGCCTTGAGCCTGCCGTCATAGACCGCATCGGAAATGAATTCGCAGATGTCGGGATGCATCCGCCAACTCGTATCGAGCAGGATTCCCCTGTCCGGTGCGACAGTCGCTTCGCCCTGCAACAGATAGTCGAGCACTGACATCCCGCTTTCGCCTGGATGCGAACCCTGGATCGGCTGGGCGAGCTGCATCTGGTCCCCCACCAGCACGATGTTCCTTGCCGCACTCCCCATTGCCAGGAGATGCCCCAGCGAGACCTGGCCCGCCTCATCCACGAAGAGATAGTCGAACTCCTGATCGAAGTTCTCGTCGGCGAAGAGCCATGCCGTGCCGCCAACCAGGTCGGCGTGATAGTCATGCACGTCCGAAGCGGATTCAACGTCGGTTATGATCCGGCCGTTGAGGCGCTGGTCATCATTGCCGCGCGTGCATTTCTTGACCCCCGAGAACGAAAGGCCAGTTTCTTCCGCAACAGCCTCAACCTTGGCGAGCAGGTTGTTAATCGCCTTGTGGCTGTTGCTGGACACGCCCACGCGCTTGCCTGCAGCGATGAGCGAACAGATGATATGTGCGCTCGTATAGGTCTTGCCCGTGCCTGGAGGACCCTGGATGAACAGTGTGGTCTGGTTCATAGCCAAGCAGCGTAAGGTCGCGGCTTCGACCAGGCTTTCGCCTTCGCGGACCATGGGGCCACCGTCGCATTCCAGCAGGCGTGGCTTCTCGCGTTCGATCAGGTCGAGGAGGGCGCGATAGGGCTGCTCATCGGTCAGGCCGCACGACCAGGTTTCGAGGCCATCTGGATCAGTCTCGCCGTGAAGGAACTGATCTTCGTTCATCCCCGCCCATGCCATGGCCACCCGGCGCACTGCGGCAACGAGGATCGCGTTCGGCACGGTAGGTTCGGGAATGAGCGAGCCTTCGGTCGGCCAGATGCCCTTGGCCGCGTTGCCGCGCTTGATCTCGACTGTGCCCGTTTCACAATCGAGTGAGACAATCGTGCCGACCTTTTGTAGGCTTGGGGCATGCAGGACAGCGGCACCCTCCCGCAATTTCGTCTCCTGCGCCGGGAACCGATAGCTGGAAATCGTGCTGCGCTTTTCCGGACGTTGCCAGATGCCTTCGGCGTCAATGTCAGGCACAATCGCACCGATGCAGTCGCCATCTTCGACCAGTTCCTCGGGCTCCCGCTCGCAGCGATCAAACATTGCCCAGAAGGCAGGCTTGTCCGCTCGCCGGTGAAACTGCGTCAAATGGGCGACGAGTGCCCGTCCTTCTTCGCTTGACGGCGTTGCTCCGCTTTCGATGGCGGCAATCAGCCGCTGCGAACGCGCTTCAGCCTCGGCTCGTGCCTCTGCCTTTTCATCGACAACTTCGCTTGCGGACCCGAGCGCGCGCCACGGCAGATCATCCATCCTCAGTTCGATCAGCCAATTACGCAGCGCCTCGGTGTTCTCGCAATCGACCTTGTTGTAGTCGAGGATGTCGTCGAGGATCTTCTGCTCCCCCGTCTGCTGCCAGCTCTTGTATTCGACCACCGACTGATCGGCCTTTGTCACCATTCCCTCACGGGCTTCCGCGAAGAACACCTCCATGGTCTTCAGTGACAGATTGTCCTCGCTGGTCCGGATCGCCTGACGCAGAATTCCGTATAGGTCCACGAAGCGGCGCTGGCGCAGTAGTTCGTCCAACGCCTCCTCCCGGCTTGCATGGAGTGTCGACAGGCGACGCAGCGAAGTGATCTCATAGGGAGCATAGTGATAGACGTGCGCTCCGGGATTGCGCTGGAGATGCCCGACCATCCAATCGAGCGTGTCCTCGAATGCCACACGCTCGGCCTCAGGGTCGTGACCCCAACGGAAGCGGAATTCGGGGCGAGAGCCATCGCGAAAATGGACGCCCCAGAGATAATCGAGTCCGCCTTCTTGCAGCGGGTCACCTTCAAGGTCGAAGAACAGGTCGGCAGGATCGGGTTTTGGAAGTGAGGCAAAACCCCGGCCATCTTCAACCTCAAGTGTCTCGACCACCGGCTCGCCGCCGCCCCAACGCGCCAACTGCAATCGTGCCTGGGCGCGCAGTTTAGCCAGCGTTGACTGCGCCATGCGCGGCACTTTCACGTCATCAGTCAATGCGGCGAGGGCGGCTACAGTTTCGATACCCGCCTCACGCAGTTTGGCCGCTTGCGGCCTGCCCAACCCGCATACACGGGAGAGGTGGTCCTGCTCCTCCCAGACCTGGGCACAGTGATCGCGCCACGGGCACAATCCGCAGGCCGCGCACGGCTCGGGCTGGGTATCCTTTGCACCGGCTTGGACGAAGGCATGGAAACGATTGATCGCCGCTCCCAGTACCTTGTCAAACTCGACCAGACGGAAGCTTTCACGCCTGCCGTCGCCAAGTTCGACGTGTGCCCTGCGCGGCATATGCCCCTGGATCGACGCCATCATCCGCGCATAGAGGCCAAGCTGAATTATGTAGGCAGCCTTGGTTGAGCGAGCGAGCTTGGTGTCGACCGGCTCATATGACCATGAGCCCAGGTCCGAAGGTTCTTCCACTCGAATGAGAAAATCGGCGAAACCGTGCCACGGCGGCTGGAGGAAGGCGGCCTGGAAGATTGCCTTCGCGCCATCCTTCATCGCCGCGATCGTGGCGGCAGCCCTTATACCGAGTGGGGCCTTGTCATCGATTTCGACCAGTCCGCCCTCTGCCGCCAGCTTGGCGCGATAGGCGTCTTCATGCTCAAGACCGGCCTGTTGCACGAGCTTGCCCATCGCATCGTCTTCGGCTTGCTGGGGCGCATCCTCCGGCGAGATCAGCTTGGCGAGATCAAGTGACGTGGCGTGCGCGCAACCCAGGTAACGCACCAGATCGGTCGGGGAATAGAGGGCTGCATTCTCGTAAAGGCGCATCGTGCGAATCTCCTACGCCTTCTTCTTGCGCCATTGCTATGACAAAAACGGTCACAGCAATCTTGCGCGCGCTTGAATGCTAATTGCGCCGGCCATAGCTTGAAGTCGATTCAGGACATATCAACGGCGGTCTGTCACTGAACATCATATTCGTCAGTCCAGATGGTCTGAGCCCGCAGTTTCTACCAACTACGAGTAGAGCCTTGGGCCGTTTTGATGCCCTTCGCTGGGCGTGATGGCAACAACCGTATTGGGGGCATGCCCCCAATACGGTTTGCCGGTTGATCCTGCCCCTATCTCGGCCGGGGTCCTGTTCCCGAGGCTCGAGTGGGGCCGGAAGTGGTTGTAGTCGTGCCGCCATGCCTCCAGCTCCTGGCGGGCATGTGCGAGGCTGGTGAAGATCGTCTCGTTCAGGAACTCGTCCCGCAGCCGCGCATTGAAGCTCTCGATGAACCCGTTCTGATAGGGCTTGCCCGGCGCTATATAGTGCCACTCGACATTGTGCTCCTTGCTCCAGCGCAGGATCGCCATGCTTGTCAGCTCGGTGCCGTTGTCGCTGACGATGGTGTGGGGCCGCGCCATCCGCTCGAAGACCGCTGCATCGAGTTCGCGCCCGACCCGCGCGCCGGAGATCGACGTATCGGCGATCAGGCGCACACACTCCCGGCTGTAGTCATCGACCACGACGAAGATCCGGAACCTGCGTCCGCAAGCAAAGGCATCGGACACGAAGTCGAGGCTCCAGCGTTGGTTGGGGCCTTGCGGTATCGCCATCGGCGCCCTTGTGCCCAAGGCCCGCTTGCGACCGCCGCGGCGGCGCACCTGCAGCCGTTCCTCGCGATAGAGCCGTCGGAACTTCTTGTGGTTCATTGTCCATCCCTCCCGGCACAGCAGCCAGTGCAGCCGCCGATAGCCGAACCGGCGGCGCTGGCTGGCCAGTTCACGGATGCGCTCGCGCGCCTTCCCATCGTCGGGCCGACGACTGACATAGCGCACCATGGTCCGGTCAGCGCCCAGCACCGCACAGGCCCGGCGTTGGCTCACCTCGAAGACCTCCTGGAGATGAGCCACCGCCTGCCGCCTGGCACCGGGCGCTAGAATTTTTTTGCGCTGATCTCCTTGAGCATGGCGTTGTCGAGCATCGAGTCCGCCAGCAGCTTCTTCAGCCGCTCGTTCTCCTGCTCCAGCTGGCGCAGCCGCCGGGCGTCCGACACCTCCAGCCCGCCGTACTTCGACTTCCACTTGTAGAAGGTCGCCGAGCTGATCCCGTGACGGCGGCAAACATCCGCCGTCGCCATCCCCGCTTCCTGCTCCTTCAAAACAGCGATGATCTGCTCCTCGCTGAACCTGCTCCGCTTCATTCGTCCGTCTCCTTGTCAGGGCCGGACTCTACTTATCACTGGAGGAAATCTAGGGGCTCAGACCACAGAAAGCAGCATTACTCAAGACCATGCCACACAGATACGCAGACAGCGACCCGCTTCATTCCGAGAACCTGAAGGCGAAGCAGCGCGAACTGCGCGATGGCTTTTCGCTGACGCTGACTTTGCGGGTTCATAGGGCGCTGAGTTGGTTGCGGCGGGCGGTCAAGGAAGATGATGATTTGGATGTCCAGTTCATCATGCTGTGGATCGGCTTCAACGCTGCCTATGCCGGAGACCTCGATCGCGCGCTTGATGATCAGGAAGATGCTTCGAATGCACTCGATGCCTCACGCTCATATCCAAACGGTGAGCGCGGGCGCTTTCGTCAGTTCTTCCACGCCCTGTTGCAGATGGATTCCCGCCACAGGATTTACGATCTGATTTGGAACCGTTTCCCGCATGAAATCCGGTTGCTGCTTGACAATCGGTATGTCTACCGCCCGTTCTGGCAGGCTCAACGCGGCGAACCTGGCTACGATAACTGGCAGCAACGGTTCAATGGGGCCAAGCGAGCGGTTGCCCATGCACTGAAGGAGCAAGACACGCTCACTTTGCTCGAAATCCTGTTCGACCGCCTGTATGTTCTGAGGAACCAGCTCGTGCACGGCGGAGCCACTTGGAACAGCAACGCGAACCGGAGTCAGGTGCGTGACGGCGCGGCTCTTCTCGGTTGCCTCCTACCCGTGTTCATCGATCTCATGATGGACCATCCCCATGCAGATTGGTCCATGCCCAACTATCCTGTGGTAGAGGATTAGCCAGGGCAGGCCCAAGGCAGTGAACGGCAAAAAAGGCTAAGCAGCCCGCGGGTTTGCGGTCCAATTTCCTAGCTGGCCCGCACTAGCGTTTGCGATCAGCGGCACCTCCTGCCTTGCCGTGCAGTGGGCTTGAAATTCGCAGGAGAACGGACGGCGGCAATGTGGCCCCATGTTGCGGGATAGCGCCGGGAGGTTTGCTGTCGCCATGGCCTCCGCGACAATTGCTGGCCGTCCCTCGACGTAGCGCTCGATGCGCTGAGTGACGTCCTCATCCCGGAACCGGACCATGGTTGCGTCCGGGCGTCGCCAGTCGATCCGGTTCGACACATGGCGAATGATCGCTTGCGAAATCGGAACTCCGGCGCCGCGCATGACCCAAATTTGGGTCGAGAGGTCGGCCAGGTGAGTGGGCTTGACCCGGTTCGATGCTTTGACTTCGACGGCGCGCCAGCCGCCCTGGTCGTCCGGCTCCAGAACATCGACCCGGACAAGCACATCTGCATGTCGGAAGGTCGCTTCGAACAGGGGGTGGTGCGGGCCGGTCGCGATGAGCTCAGCCGTATGCGCCAACGCGGCCCGGATGTCCGGCACGGCCTCGATCAGCACGCCGTCCGGTTGGAGGAACCGCGCTTTCTCGCCCACATCGTGCCCGAACTGGAAACGGGCGAGGGTGTCGCCGTCATGCTGGGCAAGCTCCGGGCGGTGGACCTGGAGCCACATGCGAAGAGGGCAATGCTCGAAAGCCGCGACTTTGCTTTTGGACAAGCGGTGGGTCGGTGCCGTGCTCATGCCGCTTCCTCCAGTGCGGCTGGGCATGACGCCTGGGCCGTTTCCTCAAGGTAATCGGCGGCGGCCTGGGCGAGACTGGCGGCGGTGAGAATTGCTCTCGGGTCATCCTTGAGAACGCGCAGCCAGCTGCTGATGTACGCGGCATGGTCAGGGCGCGGTTCATTGGCGATGCCAAGTCTGGCCGAGACGAAGGCCGCGCCGAGTTCGGCGATATATCCTGACAGTCCAGCCCTGATGTGACTTCCACCGCAAATTTTCGGGGCGCGGATCATGCGGCCATCTCCTCAGGCTGGGGCTGCTGGGCGTGCATCCAATCGGCGGCCGCCTGCGCCTTGCTGGCGGCGGTGAAGATGGCGCGAGGGTCGTCTTTGAGTGCGCGCAACCACGATGCTACGTAGGCGGCATGATCGGCCCGCGGATGGTGAGCGATCCCGAGGTCGGCGAGCACGAACGATGCGGTCAGTTCTGCGCAAATTTCCTCGATCGCCAAGCTGTCGCGCTTGAAACGTTCGGCAAAGTTGCGGTCGAGCCGGTGCTTTGCCCCTGTGGCGTGGGCAGCCTCATGCAAAAGCGTGCCCATCTGTGCTGATGCATCCCGAAACGAGGCAAAGGTCGGCATGAAGATGTGATCGAGGTCGATCCGGTAGTGCGCATCGTAGGCGCCCTCGGTGATCGGGATCTTGAGGGCCGCGACGAAAGCTTCGGCGTGCTCGAACCGCTCGCCCTCGGGTAGAACTGCGACAGGTGGGGGTTCATAGCCCTCGACCTGGGCGAGGTTGAACACGGTGAAGGCCCGCGCGAACATGCGGCCGGGTCCGGCTTCGCCATCGTCATGATCATCATCGGCGCGCGATGCGGCCTGTTTCCAGAACACAACCGTCGTTCCGCGTTCACCTTTGCGGACCTGTGCGCCAAGCGATGCCCACTGGCGATAGGTCCCCCAAAGACCGCTGGAATAGGCAGCCGCTTCGGCTGCGATCCAGAGCGCGAGCACGTTGACGCCGCGATAGCGGCGGCGGGAGGTGACGTTCTGCGGCCTGGTGGTGGCAGCGCCATCATGGTGCCAGGGCATGCGCCAATCGCCGGCGCCGGCTTCGATGGCAGATACAATCTCGGTGGTAATGCGCGAATAAACGTCGGCTCGCGGCGTCGCAGGGTAGGATCGGGACATGGCAGGTCTCCACGACGGGCGGAGGGAAACTGTCTTCCGCTCCTTCAATCCGTCACCCGCAAACCCGCCTCCTCTTCCTCTCCCGCCATACCGTTATGCGGTGTGGCGGTACCCGGTGCGATCTGTTCAAGAACACGCTGGATTCTGGCCACCTCGGCCTGAAGCGTCACCCGCTGCGGCTCTGGAAGCCGCTTCTCGCGCAACAACAACCGTGCCTCATCAACACCGCGCTGCCATGCCGGGCGATGCCGTTCGGCGATGCAGGCATTGGGGCAGCGGACCGGTTCGCACATGGAGATCATTGGCCCGCTTGCGCCTGGCTCCGAACTCCGGTTCAGGCACAGGGCAGTTGCCGGATCAAAGAAGCAATCGGCCAGCGGGCCGACATGCAATGTCCGCGCGAGACTGCCCAGCATGGTGCGCAGACGTGGACGGTCGGCAATCATGGCAGGTAGCGGCGCCAACTCGTGGGCGGCAGTATCAAGCACAACTCCGACCCTGTTAGCGGCAGGCCCGCCAAGGCGTGCGCCACTTTGCCGCTCGTCGAAGTAGACAAGGATATCGTCGATCTGGCCGAGCGCACGCTGGGCTTCGATCTCTCCCCGAAATCCGGACCGGCTGCTGCCAGCATAGCCTTCGAAAGCCGCAACGCTGGCATGCTTGTACTGGATCATGCCGGCAATTGTTCCGAAGGGCCGGTTGGCGATGTGCCAGGCGATTGTGCGGCGAAACTGACGCGTTGTCAGACGCCATGGTCGGCCGTCGGGTCCGGCAGGAATGACGGGTGCCTGCGCGGATCCGAATTGGTCGTTGAGGTGATCGCGGAACCGGTTGAGTTGCCGGACTATCTCTGCAGAGACGTGCGTCTTGGTATTGGCCCGAAGCGTAAGGACTGGCCACAGGGTCGTTGTTCCGCGCGCTTGTCCCGCCCGCGCGGAAAGGCGTTCGAGGACATCGATGGCTTCAGCGACCGGCGCGATGGTAACCCACTCGGTCTCCTCGCCGCCGCCGCGCTTGCCCTTGTAAGCAGTGGACTTGATGCGATGCCGCAAGATCGTACCGTCTTCGGCTCTGGTAATAGACAAGCATCCCCGCCTCATGGCTTGGATCTCGCTGTCCCGCATGCCTGAGAGAAAGGCACATACGATATAGGCTGCGGACTGCAGCATGATCTCTTCGAGGGGCAAAACCTTGGCATCGAAGCGGGTGCGCCAAGGCAGGCCCGTATCGGGATCGGCCGAAATGGGCGTATCCATGCCGCCGATCGCGGTGCCGAGTTCTGCGATGGCAGCGGAGATGAGGTCTGGTGCACCGGTGGCCAGGCCAAGGTGCATGGCAGGTTCGGCCTGCGCGTTGATACCGGCATGGAGGTGGATCAGGTGGTAGTTGATCGGCGGCGTGACGGCGCCGGTTTGCGGGTCTGTTCGCGTTGCGCCGTTATGTGCCGTGGTCCAGATCGGAATGCCGCGCCCATGCTGCCGCAAGGCTGCAACATAGTCGAGGAGGCGTTGGCGTTGCCGTAACCGACGAATAGCGGGATCCAGACCTTCCTCAGCGGCAATCAGGCGGTTGCGCCTTGCTTCGAGGCGATCGAGTTCCGCCCGTGCGGCGAGGATATCGCCTGCGTGGCAGGTCACGTAGCGCAACGACCAGGAGAGGAGCGGCGTCATGATCGCTTCAGGAATGCGCGGCGTCCGGTTCTCCCCTGCAATATGCTTTGCGCCCGCCACGGAAAACGGACTTCGTCCCGGCCACGGTTCGAAGGACAGGCGCGCAGTCGGCAGATGATGCTGCAACTCGTGCAGGTCGAAGACGATCCGCAGCAGCGCTGCCGCTGCAACTGGGCGCAGCCCGGCAAGGCGCAAGGATCCGGCGTAGCGATCGACCAGAGCCTGATCGACCCGGCCGAGATCGAAACGCCCCAGCTGAGACTTCACAAAGTCGAAAAAGCGCAAGGTCCGGTTAGCCTCGCCGCGCACCCCGGCCGGCTCAAGCCGCGAACGGTGACCGGGGAGATCGACATTGAGCCGCGCATGGAGAATCTGGCGCAGGGCATCAGCAATGGATGGGTCTTCGATACCGCCAAAATGTACCGTGCCATGGCAGCGCCGGGCGTTGTCGCGAAATACGCCGGGAGCCAGATCCCACGCCGGATCGCCGTATCGTGAAATATGCGCGCGATCGCAGCCGGGGCGCAAAGGCGCGGACATAAGCACAGGGAGGGCATCGCGCTCATCGCCGCTCTCCGCCAGAAGCTGGACAGCGGTCATGCCCGTGCCTCTGGCGGCAGATAGACCGTGGGAGGGTCGTTCGCGACTTGCGCACGGGCCCTTGTCACGACGTCTTCGGCGAAGACAGGCAGAATCTGCTGAATGATGCGATCATGGGCATGACCAAACTTGGCGGTCCACTCAGCGGCACTCAGGCCGACCCGCTGACCGTCGACGAAGGAGAGAAAGGCAAGAATGGCAGGCAGCTTGCGCGCGGTAATCACCGCGTTGCGGCAATCGAGGCAGGCCCAGAACGGTGTAGGGCATGGCGTGCCGACGGATGCGAAGGGACTGGAATAGAAGTTGCCACAGCTTGCAAGCCAGACGTCTTGTTCGCCATCGAGCAGTGCGGTTGAAATGCCCCCATCATCGGGATCAGGGCTTGCCAACTCGCCGCGCAGCCGGTCCTCGTCTTGAGGAGGCAGGAGCATTGGACCAGCGAGCACCTCTTCGAGGGCATCTGCCACGGTTTGCTCGTGCAGCGGTCTGAGGGAGGGAATATCGGCGTAGTGCCGTGCCGCGATATCGACGGTATGACCTACGGCGAAGCGGGCCATGTGGCCTTCGGTCTTGAGATACCACAAGGCCTTGTGCGTCTTGCGCAGATACGAAAGACACAGGTGGAGCAGTTTACCCTGATCATCGGTAATACAATGGCGCTGCGTCCAGGCACTGACCTTCAAGCGCAGTTGACGAATACCTGCGGTGATCTCGTTCGGCTGAAAATAGACCCAAAGGTTATCGCTGGAGTTATGGACCCTGGCCTTGGACGATAGGGCGATGATGCGTCGGATCAGACCGCCAGGGGTGGATGAGCCGCGATCACGCACCCGGATTGTCTTGTGCTCGGCACCGTGTGCCCGCAGCTTGGTGTAGGCGATATCGACGGTACCACCTGCGGCATTGCGCAGACAATCGAGGGTGAGCGACTTGCAGCACTCCAGCTCAAGCCCTGTCTCGAGTAAGAGCAGAACAAGAAGCGGGACGATATCGTCGGCAGTAAGATAGTGGGCTGCGTGGAGGCTCAGGTTAAGCCTGTCACTGGTGAGATCGCGCTTTTTGCGCAGCTTGTACAGGCTCTGAAACGTGGGATCACGGTAGCCCAGAACACCGTATGTCTCGATGGCAGCATGGGCTTTGCAATATGCACCACCGATCTGCGGCACCTCATCGAACTGCGGCCCCGACCGCAAGCGCGCCTCGATCGCAGCGATATCCGCGCGTGCCGCATCGCGCAGCTGGCGGGCTACATACGGACTGTAGGCATCGCGTGGACGGGAACGAACGTGTGCGTGTGAGCTGACGTAGCGCAGTCGTTCCCGCAAGCCGGGATCGACAAGCTCAGGGCTGTCGTCCGCGATGCGACGTAGGACGGAAACGACCTTGGCGACATAGGTTGGTCCATGCACGCGAGACTTGCCCTGCGCGCTGAGCCATGTCTCAAATCCATCGATGTGATGGGCGCGAAGGTCAGCAGGGCCGTTGATCCGGTCGCCTGTCCCGGCCAGGTAGGCAAAGAAGCTTGGCAGCTGGTTGGCGTATGTCTTGAGGGAGGAACGTACCATGATGGGGCCGCGCGGTGCGGCCAGCTTGAACAGGCTCCGGGCAAAAGCGAGCGCCAGGCCGCGCGGCCGCAAGCCCGTGAAATCGACGAGCAGCTCGCCGCCATATAAGGGATGAATCATGAAGCGCAGCGTGCTGATCTGCGACCATGGATCGGCTTGGGGCGCAGCCGCCTCTTTCTCGAAGCTGACCTTGCGTCCTTTGCGTGGAGCAGCGGTCATGATCGAAGATAGCCTGGTACGAGTGCCAACAGCTCTTCGACTGCCGCATCGACGGTATCGGCACGCGTGGCGATATGATCCAGATAAATAGAGGTCGTCGCGAGGCTCGAATGGCCAAGCAATCGCTGGACCTGTTGAAGCGGATCGCCGACCAGCTGGCGATAACCTTCCATGGCGCCCACTGGTGCCGCTGCGTCGGCGAGGCGGCGCTGGATCAGCATGGCCAGCATGTGGACTGCAAAGGAATGCCGGAGTTGATGGGGGCTAAGCCGGACCGGGATGCCGGCGTCCGTGCAGCGGCGGCTCGCCCGTGCGAAGATCGCTTCCCACGAGTTGGGCAACACAGGATGGCCCACCTCGGTCAGCCAGAGGACCGCGGCTTCGCGCGGCGTTCCATCGTCAGCGCAAATAACAAGCCTTGCGCGTTCATCCGGTGTGACGACCTCCATGTCCATCGTGCCACCGCCAACGAGATGCAATGCGCGCTGCCCGAATGAGGGGCTGTGGATGAAGATCGGGCGGTCGATGGCTTCCCAGCCACGGCGCTGTGCGAACTTGGCGACGGCCGCCGCTCGCTCAACGGCGATGTAGGCGTCAAACACCGGCAACAAACGGCGCGGCAGCAGCATGCTTCGCCCCCTGTCACCCTTGGTAAGTGCCGCCGGAAGCTCGACCCGCCGCTGACGTTCCGAGCGGGCGCCGCAAACCGGAATCTCAGCTGCGAGCAAGTGGGATGCCTCTTCCAGGCGCAGGCCGGTGGTGACCAGCAGATCGGCGAACAGCGCGTTGCGCGCGCCATTGCGGTCACGCGCTCCAGGACGCTCGGTCCCTTCAACGGTCAGGCCGCGCAAACCCACTTCCCGGAAGGCGCGGTAATCGGTGAGATCGATGAAACGGACGTCGGGACGACGGGCTGCGCGCTCATAGGCGTCATTGCGGCCCGTGACTGCCGCCCGGCGCCCATCGTGCGATCGTCGCCAGACCTGACGATGCGTAAAAGGTGTACGCTCGATCAGACCCTCCCGTTCGGCCCATCGATAAAGCTTGTCGAGCGAGGCAATCGCCCGGTTCCACGTCGATGCGGAAATCCGAAACTCAGCATCGCTGCGCCGCCGGGCACGATGATACGCCGCGACATCATCGGCATCGGCTCGCCAAACAAACTTGCCACGGGCCGAAGCGAGAAAGCGAACCCAGACCAGGACATCATAGCCATGGGCGCGCAACGAGTGTCGCGAACGCGAACCGTTCAGCGGCAAATCGAGGAAGTAGCGCTCAAGGTGGAGATCATAGATCGCACCATCACGCAGGATTACCGGGATGTAGGAGTCCAGGCCATCCGCCGTGCGGCGCTCCTGAATGACGATCGACGCACCTGAATTATCCACAGCTTGTCAGTCCCTCCCCCTGACCCCCTCCCGACTCCAGATCGCACACGTTGCGCGCCTGCGGGACGGTGGTCATCAGGCCGGATTACGCCAGCTTATGGATAGCGCTTCATCCGGCCTGATGCCCCCCTGCGTCGCGCCAAAGCATACCGTTCAATGGTGCGTCAGGCACGGTGCAGACTGTCCAGATAAGGCCACGAGTTCTTCGGCGGCGTATGCTGAGGAACCAAACCGGCCGGATAGGTCTCGGGCAAGGCGGTCTTTGGCGCCAGTCCAGTGCGACTTATGCCGATATCGGCATAAGTCGCATAATGCCGCAACCCGGATTATGCCGCATGGCGTCGTGGGGTCTTGAATTTCTGCGATTTGGTGGCGTGCCGCTTCGGCATATTCCAGGTACCCTAGAGGCAATCCGCTGGAGGACGGGAACGTTTCAGCGCAACTGACGCGGCTCGCTCACTTCTTCCGCATCCTGTGTGGCCTCGTGCACTTCCTCCCTGATGATCTTCTGCGTGATTTCATCCAGATGTGAGGTCAGGGCTCCGCTCAGTTCCTCAAACTCTGGCCATAGCGTCATCCGAACGAAACTGGCTGGCGCGCGAACGATCACCGTCTGACGGTGCATGCGCGTATAGCGAAATGGCTTGACGCCATAGCGGCGGCACAGGGCGATGAAGAGCTGTCGTGACCAAGGGTCAGGAATTGAAAACTTGAACTCCTCGGCACGTTCTTTCTTGCTGGCCGTCGCGAACTGGCGGCGAATGCGTTCCGCAGCTGCACCTGCCGCAGCTTGCTCGCCGGCAGTCGTGGCGCCGGCATAGAGAGCTTCGATCTTGCGCAGCTTCTCGCGCAGGCGTTCCTCGGACATTGGATCAATGCACCGTCGGCTTCTCTGTGAGGATGCCGTCAAGCATCTGTCGCCGTGCACGAGTGCAAGCCAACACGGTCTCGTGAATCTCGGTCTCCATGATTTTGGTCAGTTCGCGTAGGTGCTTGAATGTCGTGTCGAGCTTGGTGCGATCATCGGCGTCAGGGTCACGCTCCACGAGTTCGCAGATGCCGCCCATCATCGCGCGCAGCTCGGCGAGATGGCCGATTGCGCCATGTGCCCGTTCGGGCAGATCGATGATATCATGACCGTTGAACAGACCTTCGATAAATCCATCCAGTTCCTCAAGACGGATCAGCCCGTAGCGCCCGAGATTTGCGGCAGTAGGGTCCATCGACACGCGTGTCAGCCTGAATGGCTGGCTGCGCTTCTGATGCCGGGTCAGGCCATTCCAAAGGCCGTCGATCAGAGCGCCAATCAGTTCGTTGGCTTCGTCCATGCTGTCGAACACGGGCAGCTCGCCGCCCCACAAATCCTGAATCATCTGCAAGGGCGAGGCCGATAGCTCCGGTGTTGCGATATTGCCCAGGAACCGAGTGCGCACTTCGTGGAATGGCACAGGGCAGTCGTACTTCTCGATCAACGCCTTCACGACTGCATCGCCGGGAAGCTTGGCCTTCTTCTGCTTCATACCTGCACCGAATATCCGAAACCAACACTGCTGATAATCTTGCAGTCAGGGCGACGACAAGGCCCGGATCGCGCTCCAACACTATGGAGCACGAAAACCATGACGAAAATCACCGAAACCTGCATTGAGCCGTACCTCGACAGCTTCATGCGCAGCTTTACCGAGGCGAATTACAAGCCCGAAACGATCAAGGGATACCGGAATCTGGTCCGCAGACTTGGACTGGCAATGGATGAGGCCAGCGTCGCACCATCGGCCTTAACGCCCGATCTTGCGGAAAAGCTGGGCCGGGCGGCAGAGCCGGAGAGCACAGGAACGATCCGCCTTTACAGCCTGGGACGCAAGTTCGGCGCGCACCTGATCGAGATCGGCGTTGCCAAGCCGGCCGTTCCGACCGTCGCAGAGGCCGCCCGCGCCGAACTGCTGGCCGACTTCGAAACCTATCTCACCAAACAGCGGGGCCTCAGTCCGCGCAGCATCTACCACACGCTGCGCTTTGCCGACCGCTTCATGGACCACCGCTTCGGTGCGGACATGATCGATCTGACCGGCCTTCGGCCCGTTGACGCCGTCGGGTTCGTTCAACACTTGCTGTCGCGGGGGCGGCCATACCGGGACAAGAGTGCAGTGACGCATCTGCGCACGTTCTTCCAGTACCTGTTCGCACGAGGCATCACCGCGACCAACCTTGCCCTAAGTGTGCCCAGAGCAGCGACGGCCCGCGACAAGCGCCTTCCCCGGCATCTGCCGCCTGAAGGCGTCGAAGCCGTGCTCGACTGGGTTCGCCGAAATCCCCGGCACGGCGTTCGCGATTACGCGATGCTGCTGCTTATGGCGCGGCTCGGGCTTCGCGCGCCGGAAATCATCAGGATCGAACTTGGCGATATCGACTGGCGTTCAGGCGAACTGACGGTGCGCGGCAAAGGCAAGTTGCATGACCGTGTGCCCATCACCCCCGAGGTCGGCGAAGCCCTAAGCCGGTACCTGAGGGAGGAACGCGGACCGACCGACTGCCGGACCTTGTTCGTCACCCAGCGAGCACCGCATCGACCGTTCAAGAATAGCCAGATCGTCAATGCCCTGATCAAGGATGCGCTCGATGCGACCGGTCAGAAGCCCGCCACGCCCTATGTGGGGTCGCATGTTCTGCGCCACAGCCTTGCCACGCAACTCATAAATCATGGCGCTTCACTCGACGAGGTCGGCGACATGCTGCGCCACCGGTCGCGCGGTTCCACCATGATCTACGCCCGGCTTGATATCGAAGGCTTGCGATCCATTGCCCAGCCCTGGCCAGTGGCGGGAGGTGCACAATGAGCCTTGCCAGCCAGCTTGACCGCTATCTCGCCGTTCGCCGTAGCCTCGGCTATGACCTCAGGACTTCCGAACGTGTGCTGCGCCGCTTTATACGCTTTGCCGACGATACGGGCGCGAAGCATGTCGATCCCGACCTGTTCCTGCGCTGGGACGCCAGCCAGCCTATTGCCGGGTCATCCACCCGGTCTGCCCGGCTCGGAATGGTGCGGCTGTTCGCTCTTTGGTTGAGCAGTGTCGACCCGGCGCATGCAGCGCCGCCGCGCGGGTTGTTGCCCGACCGCACAACGCGCAAACGGCCATACATCTACAGCGAAGCCGAGATCGGGGGCATCATCGCAGCGGCCAGTGAACTGCCTTCCACCTACGGGATGCGTGGGCTGACATGTTCGACCTTCTTCGGCCTGATCGCTGTCACGGGACTCAGGATCAGCGAAGCGCTGGCGCTGGATACCGACGACCTTGATGCAGCAACCGGAGTGCTGCGTGTCCGGCATGGCAAGCTGGGAAAGGAGCGCCTGCTGCCACTCAATCCGACTGTCGTGGACCGGCTGACCGCCTACACGACCGAACGTGACCGGTTGCTCGGTCGCGCGCCCGGGCAGCTCTTCGTCAGATGCAACGGTGACCGGCTCAGCGAATGGTCGGCGCGGGCCAGCTTCGCACGGGTCAGTCGAACAATCGGGCTGCGGGAATACTCGCGGTTCAAGCTGCACGGGAAAGGACCACGCATACATGACCTTCGTCACACCTTCGCGGTTCGGACCATGATCGACTGGTATCGCACAGGCAAGGATCCGGCACGCGAGATGATCAAGCTGACGACCTGGCTTGGCCATGCCAACCCTGACCACACGTTCTGGTACATCGAGGCCGTGCCCGAACTGCTGGAACTGGCGATGGCGCGCGCCACGCGCCTTAGCGGGGAGGCTGAGCAATGACCGCCATGACCTTGCCCGCACTGATCCAGCGCTTCTTCACCGACCGGCTGTGCGTCCAGATGGAAGCGAGCCGTCATACCATCGCGAGCTATCGCGACACGTTCCGCTTGTTGCTGCGCTATGCCGGCGCACGACTAGGCAAACCACCGGTCGCTATCACAGTCGAAGATATCGACGTCGATCTGGTTGCCGACTTCCTCGCCCACACCGAAGCGACGCGCGGCAACTGCGCCCGCAGCCGCAATACCAGGCTCGCCGCAATCCGTTCGTTCTTCCGCTACGTCGCGATGACCGACCCCACATGGATGCTGCACTGCCAGCGCATCCTCGCGATGCCCAACAAGCGCTATGTAAAGCGTGCCGTCACGTTCCTCGATGCGAGCGAGATCGCCGCCCTGCTGGCGGCACCGGATCGCTCGACATGGGTGGGAAAGCGCGATCATGCCCTGCTGCTGCTCGCGGTGCAGACGGGCCTCAGGGCATCGGAACTGATCAGCTTGCGAAACAGGGACGTCGTACTTGGCACCGGTGCACACGTTCGTTGCATGGGCAAGGGACGAAAGGAACGGTCCACACCGATCAGGCGGGAAACGGCCAAAATCCTGAAGGCGTGGATCGGCGATCATGGCGACAGCGATCTGCCAATGTTCCCATCAATCCGTGGCGAACGGCTCAGCCGAGACGCGCTCGAACATCTGGTGCGTAAGCATTGCCTGACGGCATCGCGCACATGCCCAAGCATCGGCGCAAAACGGGTCACACCGCATACGCTGCGCCACAGTACGGCGATGAACCTACTCCACCATGGCGTCGATCAGGCCGTGATCGCGCTGTGGCTCGGTCATGAATCGGTCGAAACGACGCAGGTCTACATCCACGCCGACATGCGCTTGAAAGAAAAGGCACTCGCGCGCGTCGCCGCTCCGGATGTGCCGACAGGCCGGTTCCAGCCCGACGATCATCTCCTCGCGTTCCTCGAAGGGCTCTGATTATGCCGAGGTGCCGCATGGTGGATGGCCGGAAAACAAGGTCTTGGCCAACGCCATGCGGCATAATCCGGGTTACGGCATTATGAACCATTTCATGCGCCAGAACCGCATAAAAGGCCTCCGGGCTGCGGAAGGCCTCGAAGGAGGGCGTCGAGATAAGGTCGCTGCGGGGATCGTAGCAGGCCATATCGCTGCCGAACCACACTTGGGCAGGCAAAGAGGCGAAGAAGGCCTCGGCGTGCGCGATGCGCTGTTCCTCGGGCAGGATCGGTGTAGGCGCGGGTTCGTAGCCATCGACCTGCGCTGCATTGAACACACGAAAGGCACGGGCGACGAAACGGCGGCGCGCGTTCTCGTCGCCGCCCTGGTCATCGCCGGGCGCGCCAAGGGGCTTCCACAGAAGGACGATGGTCGAGCGAGCGCCGCGCTGAACCTGAGCGCCGCGCTGCTGCCATTGGCGGTAGGTGCCCCAGACGGCGGACGGATAGCCCGCGTGCTGCGCCTCGGCCCAGAGGAGCAAGACATTGATGCCCCGATACGGCTGGCCGGAGACATTGACCGGGCGGGCTGCGCCCGTGCTGTGCCAGGGCATCTTGTATGTGCCAGCACCCGCCTCGATGGCCGCGATGATCTTCTCGGTCACTTGCTCGAAAAGGCTGGGCATGAACGACCTCCTGATGGCGGTGGTTCAGCTTGGACTTGCAGGAGTTCAGCGGGTTTGGCGTTGCCCGCGCGACAGCCGCGCTAGTAGTTCTGGAACCAGACTTGGGGCTCATGCTCGATCTGGGCCAGGGTGACGCCATGGTCACGCGGCCCCCAGTAGGCACGCTTCTCGCGTCGGGGCCAGTAGTCGGCCCCCTTGATCGCGTCAGGTTCGGGATCGAGCAGGAACAGCTCGCAATCCAGGTTTCTGCTCTGCCGGATTGCGCGGACGATTGCGTAGCCTTGGGAGCCGCGCCCGGTCCAGAAGCGGACGCGCTCGCCGATTGCGGGGCGGTATTCCAGGCGCGTGTGGGCGTAGATCGTCTCTGCCAGCCGATTGGTCATTGGCATCCCTGTAAGCGAAGATAGTCCGGGTTTGTCGTGCCGGAACGGCGTATCTGTTCGCACAGAGCCGCTTGTTCAGCGCGCCTTTGCTGCTCGCCTAGCGCGCGCTGCTCGCTTTGATACGACTCCTGTGCCCGACGTTCTTCCTCCACCCGGCGAGCCTGCTCGATCTCATTGCGGGCCCGCGCTTCTTCCACCATCCTTCGAGACTCAACCAGGTCTGCGGCCACCCTGCGTTGTTCGGCCTCGACTTCCTCCCTGGTCGAGAGGTGGGCCAACTTCAGCATCAAGGTACTCATCCCATAGTACTGCCAATCGAGCAGCAGCCCTGATCCGTCGGCGGCAGGTTGCACCTGGTAGGGCTGCCTTTCGCCCCAGGACGGGACTGGAGGCCTCTTGGTACCGTTGACGAAGAAATAGCCATCAGGCGCATGCAACGTCACGTCGGCGGTGCAGGCGGCTGTCTTGCTGGCTTCATCGTAGGCGTACACGGAAGGGTTTCTGAGTTCGAGCCTGACGTCCTTGACCACGTCCTGATGGTGCCTCCGTTCTGCGACGAGGGCGGTCTTTCGGATGTATTCCTCCATCAACGATCGCGTGTCTTCTCCCGTGCACAACCCCTCGGGTGTAACTGGCCCACACGAAGCCAATGCCAGCATGGCAACCAGGCCGATGACATTCGTTTTCATTTGGCTCCCCCTTGGGTTCCGGCATCCAGCCGCATCAGCTTTGTGCGCAGGTGTTGGCGGCTGGGCGGCCGGAATCATGGGATTCGAGAAGGCGAAGGACACTGGCCGCTTCTTCTCCTCGAACGTATCGCCCATCCTTCTCGATGAAGATAAGTTGCAGTTCCAGCGGCCTGTCGCGGCGGCGCTGATAGGTTTCGAAGCCATATCGCGCACGCCCAGCGGAGAGAAATTCGTAGGTTTGCCGATCCCAATGATTGGTGACCCGTAGTTCGTATCCAAGGTGCAGGAAGGGGCAGATATACTGTCCAAGCCAGCGAAGCTGCGGCGATCCGTCTGAGACCGTAGCCTGGAGCGGCAAAGGGAGCAGTGCCGTGTCGGGGGCATATACGTCTCTACGCCCCCAATCGTTGGGGCGCGACATGACTGCAGGATGCCCACGGCTCGGATCGCTATTCCTCGGCGGCGGCGAAGGCGCCTGCGCAGCCGCGATGGAGTTTGCGGAAGCGATGATGAGGGCAAGAGTGGCTATGCGCGACACTGGCGGTTCTCCTGGCTATGCGATGAGGCCGTTGACCTGCGCCAATCGATGATCGGTCACGGAAACAGCGGTGGGAGCTACATTGAGGCGTAACCTGTTTCACAGGGTTCGCTTGGCAAGACCTTCGCCGCGCCCTGTAGCGAAAAGCTGGTCGACTGACCGCCTAGCAAGCGCACGCGCATCGCTGATCTGGAACGAAGCAGACCCCACAGCGCAATGAAGCTGTCGTGGTCTACGTGGGACTCGGTTGCGATATGCCCTTCTGGAGAGGCGTAGAGTTCAACCTCATCCCCGCCGGCAGTGACAAGTACCTTATCGCCAGGAGCCGGGCTCACCCCTCCAACCGTGATGTAGACTTGTGCCCCGGCACCAGACGGGCAGGAGATGAAAAAATTGTCGGACCCGGCACTATCATTCTTGATCTCGTACTCGGACGTCCCTTGCCCCCAACTTGAGGTCCAGCGCCCGACAGGTTCAGCGCTGGCTGGCTCTGCATTCGCAGGGCCGCACTTGGTGACCCCGATGGAGAACAGTATCTTGTTGGTCTCCTCGTCGTGAACTACGAGTTGCCCCTCCTCATCGAGCGGGAGGGCAATGGTTCCAGCTGGCTGCACAATGCCGAGCGTGCTCCATTCGGTCGCGTAGAGGGCGGCACCTAGTGCAAGTGGCTTGCTGGTGTTGTTCGCGATCAAAAGCTTTTCGTTCAGGCAATAGGCGTTGGGGCCGGTGTCGCCTTCTGCGACCTCAATGCCTTCCCGGCGCAGTTGCTCGCTCACGATAAGGTCGGCTTGGATGGCGGGAAGCGCACTGATCGCTGAAGGGGTGCCAGAATTGGCATCCGCTGCCCCAGTGGCGGGCATAAAGTAAAGCTTTGTTACTCCTGCGATAATTGCGACAAGAAACAGTGAGATTGCAGCGACATTCCGAGGGTGCATCTGCTGCCGCGTCTCGCCTGGGTTTCGCGCGGTTTGTTGGGGTGACTCCGCAGGACGACTTTGAGCCGCCGCTTCAACCAGGGGCTGCTCGACAGCCGGACGATCTGGCTGAAGCTGTGTTTCGCGAAGACTGGGACTGGGTGCGACAGGCGGAAACACGGTCTCGGCTGGGGCGTCCGCGCCGGACAATCGTCCGCCATGGCGGACAACGAACAGGAAGGCGCGCAAGGCCCAGGCCGAAATCACCAGATCGAAGACTGCCGGTGCGGCATAGATCTTCCATTCCAGATGGAACTTGCCTGCCCCCTGCGACATGGCAGCATACTGAGCCCTGGCGTCGTAGAGGCCGTAAAGTCCGGCAAGCAACTCCATTAGGAAGAAGATGCCCACGGACCAGAAGCCGGCCTTTGTCCGCATCCAGAAGATGATCATGATGGTGATGGCGGTCACCGCCAGGGCGGCCAAGAAAACTGAGAAATCAAGCTCGTCGGTGCGTATCAGCAGCCATAGGCCAATTGCAAAGGAGGCCAGTTCCGTCAGGACCGCCCCAATTGTGCAGGTTGTGAAGAGTTCCGTCGCCGCAGCGCGAGACGGCAGCAGCTTGATGGGGTTGAACGACCAGAGGTCTTGTTGATCGGCTGGGGTATTCTGGTCGGTCATCGTGTTCCCCGCAAAATGAAAGCTTGCACCATGGAGGTTTTAGCCGCGCTTCCGCTTGGCAGCCCCGAAGTTGAGAGATTGGGAAAGGGTTGGCGCATGAAGCGGCGCATCCGCCGCAGCTCATCAGGGGGAAACGACGGTCGGCCTGATGTCGACAGGACATCGGCTGTGTTTGCCCCGCCCATGGTGTCGGGTCTGGATTGATCCGGTATCGTCACGCCGCCCCCTGGTATCGGCGACGGAATTGCCTTCAGCTCCTACGTCGCGCCTATGTCCTCTCGGGGCGACGGCCGAAGCCGGATGTTGGAAACCTGCTACTCACAGGCGCATGCGCCTTTACCGTTGCCGGCTGGACATGCGCGCATGCCACCCGGCCTCCGATTTCGGCGACCGAGCATGAGTAGAGGGGTTTCCACGCCCCGCTTCCTGGCTTTCACAGGAAGCGGGGAGAGATTTAGCGGACTTACTTCGCGACGCAAGATGATGACTTTGCAGTTTGGCAAATATTTGAAATTATGGGTCTGCGGCATAGCCCCAGCTGATTTGATTATAGGTGCCAAGTGCAGCCCACGTTTATTTCAATCTTTAAGTTCGTTGAGGCCCAGCCTCGCAACCGCTGGCCACGTTCGAGGCGAGGGGAAAATTGCACGGCTGGCGGAGCAACTGTTCGACATTGTGGCAAAGATTTGGTCAATCGAATCGTATGACTCCGCACGAATTCCTGTCCAAATGGCGAAACGTCGACCTGAAGGAGCGTACGGCCTCCCAAAGCCACTTCAACGATCTATGCCGCCTGCTGGGCGTGGGCGATCCGATCACCGCCGACCCCAAGGGAGAATGGTTCACCTTCGAAAAGGGGGCAACTAAAACCAGTGGCGGCGAAGGGTGGGCTGATGTCTGGCGTAAGGGCTGCTTTGCGTGGGAATACAAGGGCCGTGCGGCCAATCTCGAAAAGGCGTTCGACCAACTTCTGCGTTATTCCATCGCGCTGGAAAGTCCGCCTCTGCTGATCGTCTCCGACATGGAGCGCATCCGCATCCACACCAACTGGACCAACACGGTCCAGCAGGTCCACGAGATCGCCCTGGAGGATTTGGCGGACGCTGCGAAGCGCGACCTGTTGCGCGCCTGCTTCGAAGACCCGGAACGCCTGCGCCCCGCAAAGACACGCCAGATGCTGACGGAAGAAGCGGCGCGCGAATTTGCCGCGCTTGCCCAGCGCCTGCGCGACCGGGAGAACGAGGCTCACGCCGTTGCCCATTTTGTAAACCGTCTGGTCTTTTGCATGTTTGCCGAGGACGTGGGACTCTTACCGTGTGCCATGTTCACGCGGATGCTGGAAGCTAGCCGGGCCAACCCGGTTCAATTTTCCGATCACGCGCGCACGTTGTTCGGTGCGATGAAGTCCGGTGGCATGGTGGGCTTCGAGAAGGTTGAATGGTTCAATGGTGGCCTGTTTGATGATGACAGCGCGTTGCCGCTTCAGGTTGACGACATAGACAATCTGCTTGCCGCCGCGCGGCTGGATTGGTCGGAAATTGACCCGTCTATTCTTGGCACCCTGTTCGAGCGCGGCCTTGATCCGGACAAGCGCAGCCAGCTTGGCGCACACTACACCGACCGCGACAAGATCATGATGATTGTGCGGCCCGTCGTTGTCGAACCGTTGGCGCGCGAATGGGCCGAGGCCAAGGACAGGATCGAAGGCGCGCTTACCAAGGCGGAAGGGGCAAAAGGAGCTGCCCGCACCAAGGCACAGGGTGAAGCGGCACGCATCATGGCCGAATGGCGTGAACGGCTGCTGCGCTTCCGCGTGCTCGATCCGGCCTGCGGCTCGGGCAATTTTCTCTATCTCTCGCTGCTGGCGCTCAAGGACATTGAACACCGCGCCAATCTGGAAGCTGAACAGCTTGGTCTGCCGCGCGAGTTTCCCCGTGTGGGACCTGAGAACGTGTTGGGGATCGAACTGAATCCGTATGCAGCCGAATTAGCTCGTGTCTCGGTGTGGATTGGCGAAATCCAGTGGATGCGCCGCAACGGCTTCGATGCCTCGCGCAATCCGATCTTGCGGACACTGGGCAACATACAACAGCGCGATGCCATTGTTGAGCCGGACGGTAGCGCGACGATTTGGCCGGATGCGGAAGCAATTCTCGGCAACCCGCCCTATCTCGGGGCGAAGCTGTTGAAGCGGAAACTCGGTGTAGCTGAAACCGCAGCCATCAGGGCCGTTTATGAAGGGCGACTTCCCCATTTCACAGATCTGGTCTGCTATTGGTTCGAGAACGCTCGCGAGATGATGGAAGCCGGTCGAGCAAAGCGTGCAGGCTTCGTTGCGACCAATTCGATACGAAAGAACACGAACCTGCCGGTGATGCAGCGCATCGTCGGCACCACTCGCGTTTTTGAAGCTTGGAACGAGGAAAAGTGGACAATTGACGGGGCCGCCGTGGATGTGTCGCTGGTCTGCTTCGGCGAAAGCAAGCAACCCGCGCGCCTGAACGGCGTCCTCGCCGAAGGGATCAATCCCGATCTTACAACGGGCCTGAACCTCACGCTTGCCAAGCCTCTTCCAGAAAATTCTAACTCGGCTTTTCTAGGCATCCAAAAGAGCGGCCCGTTCGACGTTCCAGGCACATTGGCTCGCCAATGGTTGCTTGAGCCTTCAAATCCAAACGGCCAATCGAATAGCGCCGTTCTGAGGCCCTACTGGAATGGCGACGACGTGACTGGCCGCCCGCGCGACTTCTGGTTGATTGATCTTCCGGTAGGGTTACCCGAAGCCGAAGCATCATTGTTTTCGAGCGTTTTTGACCACATTCGCCAGACGCCGGATGAAGACGGGAAGACCATTTCAGAGCTTCGGGATCTGAGCGGCAGTGATGGTTGCGCTTGGTGGGAGTTGTGGAGGCCAAGACCCGCCATGCGCTCATCGATCCAACCCCTTGTGCGTTACATCGTAACGCCTGAAACGGCCCAATATCGTATCTTCGTCTGGCTTCGATTGCCGACGTTGCCCGACAAGAATCTCATCGTCGTTCCGCGAGATGATGACACATTCTTTGGTCTGCTCCACAGCCGGTTTCATGAACTGTGGTCATTGCGGAAGGGGTCCGATTTGCAGGATCGCCCTCGCTACACCCACACTTCGACCTTCGCGACCTTTGCCTTTCCAGAAGGGCTGACGCCCGACATTCCAGCCGCCGATTATGCCGACGACCCCCGCGCACAGAGGATTGCCGTCGCCGCCGCACGGCTCAACGAACTCCGCGAGAATTGGCTGAACCCACATGATCTCGTAGTGCACGAGCCGGAGGTCGTGCCCGGCTATCCCGACCGAATCCTGCCGAAGGACGAAGCGGCCGCGAAGGAACTTGCCAGGCGCACCCTCACAAACCTCTACAACGCCCGCCCCGCCTGGCTCGACCATGCCCACCGCGCGCTGGATGAAGCGGTGGCCGATGCCTATGGCTGGGGCGACGATTTCCGCGCTGGCCTGCTCACCGATGACGAAGTGCTCGCCCGGCTGTTCCGGCTCAATCAGGAGCGGGCCGGGCGGTGAGCAAGTTCGATATCCTCGAAGCGATGCGAAAGCTGGGCCTGGAGGGGGCACTCGCCATTGAAGACAATTTGCAGGCGATCTCCAACTTCGTCGATTTCCATTACGATGATCACCAGCATTTGCAGCTGATCCGAAGCGGTTTGCAGACCTATCATCACCCGCTGGCGCGATCGATTGTCGAAAAGATCGATTCACATCTCGCCTGTTATGATGACCTCGAATCGCACGAGGGCGAAGACCTCCTGCCACCAACGGCAGAACCACAGGCAAAGGCAGACCAATTGAATCGTCCGCTGTTCAATAAATCGCTCGAAGAGCTCACCGAGATAGTCACGCGCAATCAATACAACCTTGCCGAGCTGGATTTGGTGCGTTGTGAGCTGGTCCACCGTCAGACGGATGGTGCCAGGCGATTGCTGAGCGGGGTTGAGCAACGGATCGCCACGATCAAGACCGCTGAGCGCAAGGGCTACAGTGAGGGCGACAACGATACCGTTGCAAAGGGCCCCAGCGTTTCTGACCAGGTGCGGGATTGGACGAACGAGGCCGTCGCCAAGCTTCGTGCCAAGCTGATTGACCTTTCCAGGAAGTCACCGCTGATTTCCTTCAAGCACGCGGCGCGCAGTGCGTCGCAGCTCAGGATAGTTGACGAGCGCCCGGACCTCTTGTGGCAGTCCCTGGACAACGGGCCGATGGGCTTCGAGCCGCTCCCTGGCGAAGATCAGACCCCGCCCGACGAGCAGACCTCCAAGTTCCGTATCGCCTATGAGCGTGCCCGCCTGATTGACGAGGAGTTCCAGTCCGCGACAGAAGGACTGGGCGACAATGAATCTGATGCCCGCGCCTGGCAGGAAGCCGAGCGAGCGTTGCGTTCTCGCGTGCGGGAGGAGCTGGGGCTCCCCAAGCTCACCTATGGCAAGGGCCTGGATGTCGCGGCAATCGCACGGGCACATGGCTTCGATCCCTCGTTCGAGCTCAAATTCAGCGATGAAGAGGGCCTGGAAAAGCACCATCAGGATGA
The DNA here is from genome assembly GCA_024236215.1 of Novosphingobium sp. Lineage (GTDB taxonomy): Bacteria > Pseudomonadota > Alphaproteobacteria > Sphingomonadales > Sphingomonadaceae > Novosphingobium. The sequence continues at coordinate 259,387 of JACKKX010000001.1, read as the reverse complement.
CCGTATCCGAGTGCTGCTGACCCAGAAAGAACTGGAAAAGCGCCTAAAGACGATCTGGGATCGGGCTGGCACGCACCTGCGGGAGACTGGCCTTCACACGCTGCACCTCGTGTTTGGCTTCGTGCAATGGTTCGAGGACGACACGTCCGACATTCCGATGCAGGCACCCCTGCTGTTGATGCCGGTCGGACTTGAGCGGGAGGTGAAGCGTGGCCGCTACGAATACTCGTTGAAGGCCATGGGCGATGAGCTTGAGGTCAACATTGCATTGATCGAAAAAGCGAGGGCGCACTGGGGTCTTGAGCTGCCTGAGCTTCGCGAGAACGACACGCCGGAATCGTACTTCGTCCGCGCAAAGCTCGTCCTTGAAAAGGGATCGCGGGTCAAATTCAATTGCTTCATTACCCTCGCAGTCCTGCCACCGATGGTTCTGTGGAAGGATCTCGATCCAGCCGCCTGGCCGGAAGACGCCTTTTCCAACCATCGATTGCTACCTGGCATCCTTGGGGCGAAGGAGTTCCATCAGTCTTCCGGCAGCGATGGTCCCATCGACATCGATGATCCGATCAATGCCAATCAGGTGCCAGCGCTAATCACCGATGCCGATGCATCGCAGCACCACGCGATCATGGATATGGCTGCCGGCCACGACATGGCCATCGAGGGGCCACCGGGAACGGGGAAATCCCAAACGATCACCAACATGATTGCCACGGCCTTAGCGAAGGGCAAGCGCGTCTTGTTCGTCGCCGAAAAGCAGGCAGCGTTGCGTGTTGTGGCAGACCGTCTGCGCTCGGCTGGGTTTGGACCCCTATTGCTTGAGCTGCATGGCGACCGTGCAGTGCGATCCGAGGTTTATGACGGGATCAGGGAGCGGCTCGACAGTCGAGTGCCGCACGATGGGAAGGCGTTAGAAGAGAAGCGAAACGAACTCAAACGGCATCGCGACTTGCTGCGCCGCTACCTGTCTCTGGTCAGGGTGTCGTTGGGTGAACTGGGCTCTTCCGCGCACGACCTGGCTTGGCGCGAAATCCGTCTGCGTTCGCGATTTCAGCGAGAACAGATCGTTGCAATGGAGGCCCGGTGGTCGCCTGAAGACCCCAGGTCGCTGGACCGCGCAACTTTGTCCGAACGCCGGGAAATGCTGCAGCAGTATGGCCAGGCTCTCACCAGCCTCGACAATGGCGAAGGAGATCGCACTCGATGGGCACTTGCTGGCCAGCTCGATGCATTTGATCAATCGCGCGCGCTTGATGCTGCGGGAGTCGCCTCAACGGTGGCCAAGGCAGTAGCAGATGAGGCCGTACTGCTGGAGCAGCTTGGTCTTTCAGTGCCAGCGGCTGATGGCAATCATCCTGCGTTCGCCCAGCTCCTTTCAAATCTGAATCCCTTCTCCAGCAAGCGAGAAGATGTGGTCGCGTCCGCATTGCATGTGGCTGAAACGGCCGCTGAACTGCTCAGCGTTCAGGAGCGTTGGCGTACGCAAGGTGCGGAACTGGCTGCCAACATTGAGCGACCAGAGGGCATTACCCCCAACGAAACCGGCGAACTCGCAGCCGCACTGCAGATCGACAATTGTCCTGAAACCGTCGAAGCAGTCGTGGATCAGCGTGGTAGATTTGAGCGGCTCTGCAGTGCTCTAGAATCGGCCCAGCGCGACTTGGATCGATTGGGTGCGCGGCTGAACAATGGGCTGGGTTCCGCAATCGAGTTGGGCCTCAAGGTCTCGCGGTCCATAGCCGAACTGGGTCAGCTGGAAGGTGCCCCAGCCGCGATGCTGCGCCGCGACTTGATTGATCCCGCCGCACTTGCCGTTGCCAAGACTGCCGAAAAGGAAGCCGCTGAACTCAAGGGTGAGCGGACGACGTTACTTGAGCAGGTACACGCTGAGGCGTTGAAGGTGGAGCCGAGCGAGCTGGACGCCATTGCCGATACGCTAGAGGCAACGGGCTTCTTTGGTCGCTTGGGCGGGCATTATCGAGCAACGATGAGGCAGGCAGCCCGACTGCTTATTTCAGTCCAAAATCGGATGGACGCCGCAACGACGTTACATCGGGCGGCTTCACTGGTTCGCTCCACAAGGGATTTCGAACAAGGACACAAGGCCAGGCAGCTCTTCCCGGCCCTTCTATGGGAAGGGGTCGATAGCGACTTTGCCGCATTGCATTGCGCTTGCGAGGCGGTGTCGAGGGCTTCGACCACTCTGGCGAGTATCGATGAACCTGACGCCTTGAGCTGGTGGCTTGCAGCTGAACAGATTGAACGCCAGCGTTTTGTCGCGAGTTGCGAGCGAATTTCACCGCTGTTTGCCGATGCGTGCGATGCAGGGATGGGAACAGAGGTGTTGAATGGCGTGCAGACCGCATGTCAGTCGACGCGCGACCAGTTCCGCAAGCTTGAGATTGCCGCCGTATCAGCTGGGCTTCGATCCGCTTGCCCGCTGCATTGGGCAGGGCGCAGTGTGGCAGAACATCTTTCAACCTATCAGGGGTTGAGGGCAGAGTTCGACCGCCTGCGGGAGGCCGGTTCACTCGGCTGGGTTGGTGAAATCGCCACTGATCTATCACCCCTGCAAAGCAGCCTCGATGAAGTGGTGCGGCTTCAAGGGCTGGCAGGGTCTGAAGGCTTGATCGACGTTCTGAAGAAGAGTGCGGAACCTGCCGAATTGATGCGTCAGTGGACGGTGCGAGCTCCAAAATTTGGCTCGGCAATAACTGCCTGGCAGCAAGCCGCGCACCGGCTACAGGAATCAGTAGGCGCTGATGTAATTGATCTAGCTGGGACCGGTGACTGGGGCGAGCTATCGACGAACTTGAAAGCGCTGGAAGATGATCGCCGTGGTGCTGGCCTGGCTGCGGACTTGTTGAAATATCGCGCCGCGCTTGCAGAATGTGGCCTCCAGGAATTCGCGGCAGCGGCCGTCGAAGAGCTGGTTGAAGCGGATAAACTCGACGATCTGTTTGAGCTGCTTTCCACCTCGGCACTGCTGCGCGCATACCTTGGTAGTGATGGAAGCGAATTGTCCCGTCTGGGCAGCCTTTCGCTTGACGCTGCCCGAAGGGCATTCCGGAAGACGGATAAGGATTTGCACAAGTTGGAAGCGGCGGCGATCGTCGCGGCTCGACTTCGAGATCTCATCCCGCAGGGCAAGTCGTATGGACGAAGGTCAGATTACACTGACCTTGGGCTGATCAGCCATGAGGTCGAACTGACCCGCCCTCGCACTCCGCTTAGGGATGTAGTTCACCGTGCTGGCTCGGCGCTGCAGGCATTGAAGCCCGTATGGATGATGTCGCCGACTTCAGTCGCCCAATTCATCCGCCCAGGCGAACTGTCGTTCGATCTCTTGATCGTCGACGAGGCTTCACAGATGCGCCCAGAATACTCGCTCAGCTGCATGTTGCGGGCTGATCAGTTTGTCGTAGTCGGCGACGCCAATCAGCTCCCCCCAAGCGACCATTTTCAGATGGCAGGCGCGAATGATGACGAGGATGATGACGGGGTTGGCGTGGATGAGTCCACGGAATCAATTCTTGACCTGGCGAATCAGCGATTCCGCAAGAAGCCGCGTCTCAAATGGCACTATCGTTCCCAACATGAATCATTGATCCAGTTTTCCAACCGGCAATTCTATGATCGTGATCTGGTGGTATTTCCCAGCCCGAGCGCCAACGACGATGACCTGATGGGCGTGAAATGCACTTACGTTCCCAGTGAGCATCCGGAAACCTGTTACGAGTCCTCGATTAATCAGCGTGAAGCGGAGGAAGTTATCGAGCAGGCGTTCGCGCTGATGCAACGATATCCTGAACGATCGATCGGGATCGTGGCGATGAACGCCAAGCAGACCGAACTGATTCAGAACGAATTTGATCGACTGATTGTCGAGGAGGAAAAGGTCCGAAAATACGTGGAGGCCTTCGAGGATACGGTGGACGAGTTCTTCATCAAGAACCTCGAGAACGTGCAAGGTGACGAGCGGGATATTATTCTGATTTCTACAGTTTACGGTCCAGGGAAGGACGGGAAAGTCAGGCAGAATTTTGGACTAATGAACCGTGAGGTCGGGTGGCGACGCCTTAACGTGCTTGTCACGAGAGCGAAAATGTCGTGCCGCCTCATCACTTCGCTTCGGCCTGATGATATCAAGATTACCGAAAACTCATCTCGTGGCGTGATCGCGTTCAAAGCCTACCTCACCTACGCACACAACGGCGCCCAGTACGAGGATGCGTCAGGTGGCGAAACGGATAGCGACTTTGAGATTTTCGTAGCGGATGCGATCCGCGACGCAGGCTACGAAGTGGTTTACCAGGTCGGAGTCGAAAACTTTCGCATTGACCTTGGAGTTCGGCACCCGAGCTGCCCGATCGGTTTCATCGCCGGTATCGAGTGTGACGGTGCCACCTATCATTCTGGGCTCAGTGTGCGAGATCGCGACCACATCCGGCAATCGGTCTTGGAAGGTCTTGGCTGGCGAATCTATCGCGTATGGTCGACTGACTGGTTTGCCGATCCGGGGCGTGAAACAGCCAAGCTGATTGCTTGGTTGGAAGGCGTAAGAGAGCATGTTGTCAGCAGTCTTTCGTCCAAACCCTTGTCACCAAAGACGCGATCCAGGCCCTCTGCTCAGGAACAAGGTCGCGAACCACCCAAGTCAGATATCGAGTCCGCTGATGGTGGCCCGATCCGTTCCGCCGAAGTTCAGCAGGACAATCTGGCCGACTCCACCGCACCACGTGAGCCACGGGGGCGCAAGTTGCGACCTCTTGGTGATTTCGAGGCCTATGAAGCGGTGCGCGGCCTGCTCTTCGAACTTTGGCGGAGTGACAACTTGCTGGGAGAAGTCGAACTTATCAAGCATGCTACGGGCACTGCTCGCATGTATGGCGACAGCGTGCGAACTTCGTTGCCGGAATACGAGGGCAGAGTTGCGCCATCGGGCGACAGCTTCAGGTCGTTCGATCTTTACGCTGCAATGAGAGAAGTGGCTTCAAGGGCGACGACAGGCGCCATCCGGTAACTCCTTCCAAAGGCTGACAGCAAGCCATGTGAAGCGAGCAATCTTGCGTCAGGAATTAATGCGGCCTGCCAGGCGGGCGCGGGCGGCATAGACCGAGAGGCTGGCATCCGGCTGGAACCATTCATCGCGCTCGACAGGAAGGCCGAGAGGGCCGCGCAGGGCCGCGAGTTCGCTGAGGCTGGTCTGAGCCCCTAGATTTCCTCCAGTGATAAGTAGAGTCCGGCCCTGACAAGGAGACGGACGAATGAAGCGGAGCAGGTTCAGCGAGGAGCAGATCATCGCTGTTTTGAAGGAGCAGGAAGCGGGGATGGCGACGGCGGATGTTTGCCGCCGTCACGGGATCAGCTCGGCGACCTTCTACAAGTGGAAGTCGAAGTACGGCGGGCTGGAGGTGTCGGACGCCCGGCGGCTGCGCCAGCTGGAGCAGGAGAACGAGCGGCTGAAGAAGCTGCTGGCGGACTCGATGCTCGACAACGCCATGCTCAAGGAGATCAGCGCAAAAAAATTCGGGTATACGGATTTAATGGTTGATGGGGCACCTTTACCCCACCAACCTGATACCATTATCAGATGGTTGATAGATCGACTCCGTAGTTGAGTTCCTCTGCGAAGTCCGGCAGTCCGTAACCGATGGTTTTCTTGTAGAAAGGAGAGACCTTCGCAGTCGGTGCCTTCTTCTTGTGCTTCGTGGTGTAGAGCATTCGTGCCCGCATCACCTCGAAGGAGTAACCGCGCCCTTCACGGTTCTTGTCCTTGGCCAGTCGGTTGATGGACTCCGTGTAAGCGTTGGTGACGGGCATGTCCGTCTCGAAGTAGGTCATGGTCTCTTCGCGCCAGTTTCCCACTGCCCTGACCAGATCGCTCCAGACTTCCTTTTGGCCCTTCGGGATGGTGGCTATCCACTCGTCCAGGGCGGCTTCTGCCTGGAGCCGTGTGGTGGCGTCCCAGATGCCGTAGAAGCGCTCCTTGTGCTCGTAGGCGGCCAGCAGTTGCGGGAACGCGCCTGTCCAGGTCTCCATGATGAGGCGCTCCCGGTCTGAGACTTCGTGAGCGCGTTTCAGCAGGATTTTCCGGTCTCCCTTGAGAGTCCGGCTCTGGGACGGTTTCAGCTCCTTTCTGAGGCCCTTGCGCACTCTCTCTAGGGCATCGTTGGCCATGCGCACCACATGGAACTTATCGACCACGATACGGGCCTGGGGCAGCACAGCCTTGACCGCTGCCCGGTAGGGGTTCCACATGTCCATGCTGACGATCTCGACCTTCTGCCGGTCTTTCAGCTTCATCAGGTAGTTGGTCACCACGTCCTGGCGGCGGGTGGCCAGCAGGTCGAGCAGGGTTCGCTCCTCAATGTTGGTCAGAATGCAGCGGTAGCGCTTGTTCAGGTATAGCTCGTCAATGCCCAGGATGCGGGGCGTCTCGAAGCGGTGCCAGCGCCCCAGGAACTCGGCGCGGGCGTTGAAGATGTCGCGCACCGTCTTCTCGTCCAGGCCGGTCTGTGCCGCCACAAAGGTGTAGGGGTGGTTGAAGGATTCCTTCTCCACGTACTCATGCAGCCGCAGTGTCATACGGAATCCGTCCACCATCTCCGGTAGCTGGGGCCTGAATGTTGTCTTGCAGGCCCGGCAGGTGTATCGGCGGCGGACCACCCAGAGAGTGACCCGCTTGCCGTGGATGGGCAGATCACGATAGGGAACGTCACGCTTGCCGAACCGCACGAACTCACCCTGCACGCCGCACCCCTCGCAGGCTACTGGTGTAGGTGCTTCAAGCCGAAAATGTATGTCTTCATTCTGCTCATCAGAATCCACCAACTGGTACCCAGGAAGGCTTAACGAATTAATCATCTCCCGCCTTGATCAGAAAAACAGGTAGGTGGCGTAACCGGCAATCATCGCCATAGCAAAAATGACTGCTAAAAACGCCGCTAAAAGCTTCAGCGTGAACAAAGAGCGCAACAGAATGAGCTCAGTCAGGCTGGCTCCGGCACTGCCGATGATCAACGCTAGCACCGTCCCGGCACCCACGCCTTTGGCCATCAGAGCCGCTGCCAGAGGTATGACGGCTTCAGCGCGAATATACAACGGCACGCCGATGACAGCGGCAACTGGAATGGCAAAGGGATTATCTGGGCCTGCATACTGCTCCAATAAGTCAGTGGGCATGAAACCATAGATCACGCTGCCAATCGCAATACCGATGAGCAGGTAAGGCAACACATCGATAAAGTCCGACCAAGCTTCCCGCCACACACCACTGTACTTCCCTTCTTTCTTAACCGTGACAGTGGGTTGACTGTCACAGCATTCGCTAGACGTAGAGACTGTTGTCTTCCTATCAGCCCCGCAAGAAGCCGTCTTCGGAGTGGTGTCGCAGCTGTTGGTGCCGCAACTCGATGCGGTCGATGTAGCACTGCACGGGCTTGCTGATGAACTACATCCACTGCTCTCTTGTGTCGCCGTCCGGCGCACATAACGCTCGAAGCCAAGCGTGTGAAGCAGCCATCCGGCACCTACCGCGACCACCAAAGCGGCGAGCACATAGATAGCAGTAAGTGTCCATCCAAACGTGGCAACCAGCAGGCCGACGACGATAGGATTCAGCAACGGAGATGAGAAAAGAAACACCATCATCGGCCCAAAACCGGCCCGTGCCCGAATCAACCCTTTCAACATGGGGATAGTCGAGCAACTACAGAAGGGCGTTATAGCTCCTAAACCAGCAGCAAGAAAATAGCCTCGCTTCCCACTGGAAGTCAGTAACGCTTCCACCTTGGATGGTGGGATGTGACGTTGAAGAACTCCGACCAGCAAGCTAATGCCAATGAATAAAACCGATAGCTCGATAGCGAGAAAGGCGAACATGCCTAGAGCGTCTTGGAGTTGAGATGACATTCAATATTACTCCTATATTTCTAGTATTGTCGAAATGATGTACGCAGCCTACTTGCGTTTATCCGACCTGTCAACTATAATTCTAGAAACATCGAATTATTGGGGCGTGCTATGGATCACGAAAAGGTTGCAGCCAGCTTAGCTGAGCTAGGGAATAGTCACCGACTGTCCGTGTTCCGCTTTCTGGTCAAAGCTGGCCATGATGGGGCTTCGGTCGGAGATATCCAGAAGGGGCTGGGTATTCCTGCTTCGACGCTATCACATCACCTTGCGCGCATGGCCAAGGTAGGGCTGATCCGGCAGGAGAAACATAGCCGCACGATTGTCTGTATACCCGAGTATGGGCACCTAGAGAATTTGATCGGTTTCTTACAAGAGGAATGTTGTGCAGGTGTCCGGATTGCGCATGAACCAGAACCGCTTTGACGCTTGCCCAGCTCTCGCTGTCCTCCCTAGTCAGCATCGCTATGAAGACTCAGGCGAAGGTGGAAACAGAAAATTGGCAGTAGAGTAGGCTGAAGAGGATCAATCAGATAATCCGCTGAGAAAGATTTTCTTCTTTACATCTTTGGCATTTTATCAACCAGAAATTCCGGATACCCAAAAATTCTAGCGCCCGGTGCCAGGCGGCAGGCGGTGGCTCATCTCCAGGAGGTCTTCGAGGTGAGCCAACGCCGGGCCTGTGCGGTGCTGGGCGCTGACCGGACCATGGTGCGCTATGTCAGTCGTCGGCCCGACGATGGGAAGGCGCGCGAGCGCATCCGTGAACTGGCCAGCCAGCGCCGCCGGTTCGGCTATCGGCGGCTGCACTGGCTGCTGTGCCGGGAGGGATGGACAATGAACCACAAGAAGTTCCGACGGCTCTATCGCGAGGAACGGCTGCAGGTGCGCCGCCGCGGCGGTCGCAAGCGGGCCTTGGGCACAAGGGCGCCGATGGCGATACCGCAAGGCCCCAACCAACGCTGGAGCCTCGACTTCGTGTCCGATGCCTTTGCTTGCGGACGCAGGTTCCGGATCTTCGTCGTGGTCGATGACTACAGCCGGGAGTGTGTGCGCCTGATCGCCGATACGTCGATCTCCGGCGCGCGGGTCGGGCGCGAACTCGATGCAGCGGTCTTCGAGCGGATGGCGCGGCCCCACACCATCGTCAGCGACAACGGCACCGAGCTGACAAGCATGGCGATCCTGCGCTGGAGCAAGGAGCACAATGTCGAGTGGCACTATATAGCGCCGGGCAAGCCCTATCAGAACGGGTTCATCGAGAGCTTCAATGCGCGGCTGCGGGACGAGTTCCTGAACGAGACGATCTTCACCAGCCTCGCACATGCCCGCCAGGAGCTGGAGGCATGGCGGCACGACTACAACCACTTCCGGCCCCACTCGAGCCTCGGGAACAGGACCCCGGCCGAGATAGGGGCAGGATCAACCGGCAAACCGTATTGGGGGCATGCCCCCAATACGGTTGTTGCCATCACGCCCAGCGAAGGGCATCAAAACGGCCCAAGGCTCTACTCGTAGTTGGTAGAAACTGCGGGCTCAGACCACGCGGAACATCACGGTCAATGCCTCGTTGCTGAGCAGGAACAGGTTCTGGTGGCTGCGCATGGTGGACTGCTTCCTGCCGAGGCGAGCCAGGAGCGAGAGCACAGTAGGAAACTGGCCAGGAGACAGGCAGACCTTGAGGCCGATCAGTTCGCTGGAGAGGTATTCTGCCGGTTGCTGATGTCCCGCGACGAGCACACGGCCTTCTTCAAGCCAGAATTTCGTGCGGGAAGTCGTATCGTGCTGGTCGCTCGTTATGCCTTTCAGACGTTTCAATGCCTTTGCATATTCGCAGGCGGCAAAATCGACTCGTTTGGCGTCGATCGCTTCTTCGGCAAGGGGGCGGGGAGGTTCCGGCAACTCCTGCACCGTGATTGCGAGGCACGTGGAACCTTCCACCAGGTGCAGAGTGCCGGTTTGGGCATCGTAGCTCAGTTGTACGATTGCCCTTTTGAGCCCGCAGCCACGGCTGCCATAGAGACCGGAAATGAAATGATACGGGACGCTTACCGCGATCCCTTGGGTCGGTACGTCTACCGTCGCCGCCTTGATCGGCAATTCGACCTCCACCGCAATCTGGTGAGCCTCGTTACGCAGTCTCAAGGAATCGGCGCTCAGGATGAGGGTCAGGTGCGGAACCTTCTGGCGAGCGAGGCGCTGCTTGATCGGGCTTGCAGCCCCCTTGTCCCCGCCCTTGAAGGCCGGGAGGCACAGGCTGACGACCGCGTCATGAAGAAGGTCGGCTTCGACCGAGATCACCGGGCGGGGATCGGGAGTGCTCGGAAGGATCTGTGGCGGCGCATGGCGGCCCGGCGTGAGCGTTTCTAGCAGAGCGTCCAAGGCCGCGATGATCAGCTCTTCGCCGAAGGGAAAGTCGCCGGGATCGCTTGCGTTGACCGTGTCGTCAGCACCATTGCTTTCGATTGATTGTACCATTGTCGTTACTCCTGACAGGGGTTGGGGGCGGGGGTGGAATTGATCCAGCTGACGCGCTGGCGGAGACGATGCCGGGCATCGACTGCCCAGGACCGGCGTTCGGCCTGGAACTGCTGGTTGAGAGCGGTGCGGGCGAGCGGGTCGCCCGTGCAGGCCAGCCGCTCTTCCAAGGTGGAAACGATGTCCTGGCGTCGATTGCGCTCGGCCTGGCGTTCGCGGTGCTCAAGGAATTCCCAGCCGGTCGCGATCTGATCCCAGGCACCTTCCGCGATGGCGGAAACATGGGGCATCATCGCGTCGCGAGCATGGTCCTGGCCGCTCTGCCCAATGCTCTGCGAAAAGTTGTGCCTGCGCCGGCCTTCGATGCGTCCTGCAGGCCGCTGCAACTGGCGCGGCACCCCCAGCCGATCGATCAGCGGAACGCCGTCGATGGTCAGCGACGGATCGACACCCGCCCAAAGCTCGCGCACCAGGGTCCAGTGCTGCACGGTGCGGCGCTTGGGCTGGGTTTCGTTCCTTCCGGCGGCATCGCAGGCGTCCTCAAGCGTCGCGGCACCGTGCAGGCGGTCCGTGAGATAGACTTTCCACCAGTCATGGGCCTGCTGTCTGAGCGGTTCGGGCAGGTGGAAAACCAGCCGCCCGTGGATGCCTTCTGGAGTGCGCTCCAGCAGGGCAATGCGATGAAGGGGCGAGCCCCATTCCTTGAGGCGTTGGGCAAGGTTCCGGCAGAAATCGGTGAAAGCCGACGCGGCCTGCTTCTCGTCGCTGATGCCCAGGGCGCTGAAGCGGATCAGGAGGCGTGCATTGAAGTAGAGGCCATGTTCCTGGATCAGGAAGGTGGCAGCTTCGTAGATGTCGTATGCCTGCTGGCCGGTGAGATGGGTTCCCGTGTTCGCGATGCTCGCAAGACGCTGCCGAATGCGTGGCTTGCGAAGGCCGCGCGACGAGGCGAAGGCGCTCTCGCTCGGCAGGACTGGAGCCGCCCGGTCATCGCGTGCGGTTGCCAGGAGATCGTGGCAGCGCACGACAGCCGCTTTGGCGACTTCCTCGGTGACGCGGTGCGGCTGGAATGACCAGTGCTCCAGCAGGTGGTCCACGAGCTCTGCGAGGGACAGGCTGAAGCTGTGGGCGATGCCTGCGAGGTGATCGACAATCTCGCGGCACGTGGCCGGATCGAAAGCAAGGGCGGCCTCGCGTTCGGGAAGGAGCAGCGTGGGGCCGACGTAAGCCGTCTTCAAGTGCAGCAGCAGTCGGAGGATCTTGTCCATCCTGACCGCCGGGCTGTCGCTGGCCCTGGCAACGGCATTGATCTGGTCCTGCAAATTGCCGTTCGCGAGGGCCGTGAGATAATCGACGTAGGGCTTCGACTGCGGCCGGATGAGCGTGTCCCGCACTACGGCGAGGTCCAGATCGCGCTGGCCCAGTTCCCGCATGATGCACGCGAGATGCACCTCCGCGTGGCGAAAGTCGCAGGACCGTTCCGCGATGAGTTCGAGCGCGGCGGGATCGGCAGCGATGCCCTCGCCGTCACAGATGCGTTTCACATGCTGAAGGCGGTGCAGCATTGATGGCGGCGTCAGCGCCATGCGCGAGAAGCGGTTGACGAACTGCGGCGGAAGGTGGCTGTCGTCGATCATCGCCAGCACGACGGTTACGTCCTGCGCGTCTGTCAGAACCATAAGGAGAAAGTCGCGCGCGTTCCTGGAGAGTTCGTGGGCCTCGTCGATGAAGACGACCGGCCGGGGGCCGTCCAGCGGCCGGAATGCCAAGTGTTCGCGGAAAAGATACTCGAGTTCTGCCTTGTGCGCTTGGGAACTGGCTCCGTTGAGCTTGATGTAAGCGTCGTGACCGTCGGGCACATCCATCGCTCGGCAGCTTCGACAGGCGTTGCACGCCTCGCCGGAGACACCACCCTCGCAGTTGAGCGCCTTGGCAAGGATCAGCGCGGTAGTCGATTTGCCACACCCGGAAGGACCGGCAAGCAACAGGTGGCCGGTTTCCGCGTTTTTCACATAGTCGCGGAGTTGGGTCGCGATCTGGTCCTGGCCGATGAGTTCGGAAAAGGTCCTGGGTTGGTACTTGCGCCTGAAGAGTTCGGGACTGACCGGAGGCGTGTCGTCTTCGGGCTGAGCGTCCGCGTCTTCGAAGAGGCTGGAAGGCGCGTGCAACTGCCCGTCGTCAGCGGCGGCGTCGTTGTTGAGCACCGCGTCCGTGGAGCGGTCTGCGGCGTAAACCTCCTGTCCAAAAAAATCGGGGGTGTTTTCCGGGACTTCGATCTCGCTGGTCGATGGTAAATTGCAAGTCATTGAAATTAAACGTTAAAAAGGGTCTGGTGGCGGCGGTGCGTCGCTATCGTGGCGATCTGGCGGCTGTCACACGTGCAAGTTGGGGCCGAATTGCGTGCAAGTTGCGTCACGCGGCGGCGGATCGGCGACCTTGGCTAAAGCTCGACAGGCTCTTGCGGCTGGACCAGCCACGTCAGGTCGACGGGCGGGAAAATCGCATCGACAGCATCCTTGAGCTGCTCGATCGTGAAACCCTTCGTGTAGCGCGCGCCCATGCCCTTGCCTTCGTGGCCCATGATCTCGTCAATCACGGGCTCGGCGACATCGGCCTGCGCCAACAGGGTCCGCACATTGTGGCGGAACGAGTGGAAATCGCGCTTCCTGGCGTAGACGCCCACGTCGGAACGGTAGCGCGAAAACCACTTGGTGAAGTTCGCGCTCATCTTGCCGTCCGGCCCACCCGGCTTCAGTTCGGGGAAGAGCAGGGCACTTTTCCGGGACCGCTGCTCATCCAGGTAAGCTCCGAAGCCGAACGCGAGGAGTTGCTTGTGAACCGGAACGATCCGGCTGGACTTGCGCGTCTTCAAGGTGCGGTCCGTCGTGTCAAAGACGAGAATCCCGCCTTCCAGCCGCACGTCATCGACAGCCAGCCCGCAGATTTCATCGAGCCGCATGCCCGAGTGCAAACCGATGAGCGGAATCCAGAACTTGCTGTCTTTCAGAACGAGATTGCCTGGCTTGGCCCGGCGGTCCTTCGACTGGCAGCCGCGCCAGACGGGCGTGTCAAACAAGGCGGCAAGTTCGCTGTCGCTCCACATGCTGCGCTGATCGCGCGCACGTTTGGGGGCCGGGAACTTGAAATCGATGAACGGATTCCTGGCCGCCCAGCCGCGTTCCAGTCCGTAGCGCCACAGCGCGGAGAGAGCCGAAAAATGCCGTTGGACCGTGCGCGACGAAAGCCGTTCGATCTGGGGCTCGTCCGGCGTCAGGTTTCGCGTCTGATCGACAATCTGGATTGTCGTGAGGTCGGTGTAGTCGGTCGACTTGGCGTAATTTGCCGGGAGGTCTTCGAGGTGGCTCTTGAGGGTGCCGGCATCCGACCGCGCATAGTCGCTCAACTGCCGGTCACCCAGTACCTCGATCAGAATGTCGTAGGTCTTGCGCACCTGCTGGGAGTTGTGCTGGGTCCAGAGCTTCTGGCGCACCTGCTTGGCACGAAACTCCTCGGCAACTTCGGAAAACAGCCGGGACGGTACGGCGGGATCGGCAACGACCGGCCCGGCCGGTGCAGCAACAGGACCTGCGGGCAGCGCTGCCATCGCCAGCGCCTCGGCCAGAACCTTGTCCTTCGGCTGGTAGCTGAAGTCACCGCGATACCGTGCGGCAAGAGCTTCGCACACATCGATGCCGGCACGCAGGAGCGACTGCATGACCAGCCGATTGTCAACCTGGTCGAAACTGGCATCGAGGCCGTAGCGCTTGGCGAGCAGCGCCATCGCGATCGAGCGCGTCGAACCGAACGCATTGGCGGCGAGGTCACGCCGCGAGTTCTCGGCCAGTTCCTCGTAGTGGTCGATGCGGGCCTGGCGGGCGGCTTCCGGCATCGGCGCATCACTGGCCAGGCGCGCCGCATTGTCACGGTCGAGGATCGACTCGTAGAAGTCCCTGACCAAAGCCCGGATGTCGTCGGGGCCTAGCATCGGGTCCGACCGCACGGTGTCAAACAGGGCATCCGACTGGAGATAGGCAAAGCGCGAGAGATTTCTTGCAGTGGCGGGATCGCTGGTCCGCAAGCTTACCGATAATTCCTTGCGACGGAAGGCCTTGCGCAGGTCAGCGGGGACCGGCCTGCGAAGATGATAGACCCCTCGCCGACGGATGGTGTTGGGTATCGACGTCATTGGTTTGGCCCTTCAGTGGGGCAGGGGATTGTAGCAAAATCCCCACGCCGGTTACGGCGCCTTCCAAAAAACGTGATATTACAGAGTCTTGATCAAAACATGGCTGGGGCGGCAGGATTCGAACCTGCGAATGCCGGTACCAAAAACCGGTGCCTTACCACTTGGCGACGCCCCAGCAGGAGCGCGGCCTATAGATAGGCCGCGCTGCCAAGGGAAGGGGGAAAGCTTACCCGGCGGCGGGTTCTTCAACCTTGTCGAAATCGGCGCGCGAATGGCGCTCAGGCATCTTGGCGGTGTTGACGATGCGGCCGCGCTGCACCGCCGGGCGGGCCATGATTTCCTCGACCCAGCGTCCCACCGCCTCGTATTCGTGCAGCTGGAGGAACTCGCGTGTGGTGCCATAGGCGAGGCCGTTGGTGAGATTGCCCAGCCAGGGCCATGCCGCCATGTCGGCAATGGTATAGTCCTCACCCGCCAGGAACCGCGTTTCCTTGAGCCGGTTGTCGGCAACCGAGAACAGCCGCTTCACTTCCATCGCATAGCGGTTGATCGCATATTCGATCTTGACCGGCGCATAGTGATAGAAGTGGCCATAGCCCCCACCGATGAACGGCGCGCTGCCCATCTGCCACATCAGCCACGAAAGGCATTCGGCCCGCCCGGCGGCGTCGGCGGGAATGAAGGCGCCGAACTTTTCGGCCAGGTGGAGCAGCATCGCTCCGCTTTCGAACAGCCGGATCGGCTGCGGTCCCGACCTGTCGAGCAGGGCCGGGATCTTGCTGTTGGGATTGAGCGCGACAAAGCCCGAGCCGAACTGATCGCCGGTGCCGATGTTGATTAGCCAGGCATCGTATTCGGCGCCGCTGTACCCGGCCTCAAGCAGTTCCTCGAACAGGATCGAGACCTTCTGCCCGTTGGGCGTGCCCAGCGAATAGAGCTGAAAGGGATGCTCGCCCAGCGGAAGCTCGCGCTCGCTTTGCGCGCCGGCTGTGGGGCGGTTGATGCTGGCGAAGGGGCCACCGTTGCTTGGATCCCAGGTCCAGACGGCGGGCGGGGTGTATTCGGCATCGGACATGGCGGGGCTCCCAGGGAGGTGTGTTTTGGTTTCCCTCTGTCTGACCAAAAACCGGCGACCGGGCAAGCGCATTGCATCTTGCAACCGGTCAAGCCTGGCTTCACCCGATCCGGTGCACCCAGCCGTGGCCGTCTGCCTCCTCGCCGCGCTGGATCGCGGTGAGGCGGGCCTTGAGCTTGCCGGTGATCTGCCCCGGACCGCCCGAGCCGATGGTGAATTCGCCATCGCGGCCCGCAACCTTGCCGACCGGCGTGACCACCGCTGCGGTTCCGCAAGCGAAAGCCTCGATCAGTTTGCCCGAGCGCGCGTCATCGGCCCATTGCGCGAGGCTGTAGGGCTCCTCGCGCACGCTCAGCCCTTCCTCGCGGGCGAGTTGGATCAGGCTGTTGCGGGTAACGCCCGCAAGGATCGTTCCGCTGAGCGGCGGGGTCAGCAAGCTGCCGTCGGCAAAGACGAAGAACAGGTTCATGCCGCCGAGTTCCTCGATCCACTTGTGCTCTGCGGCGTCGAGGAACAGCACCTGATCGTGCCCCTTGGCAAAGGCCTCGGCGGTGGGGACCAGGCTGGCGGCATAGTTGCCGCCGCACTTGGCCGCACCGGTGCCGCCGGGCGCGGCACGGGTATAGTCCGATACCCAGATCGAAACCGCCGGGGCGCCCGACTTGAAATAATTGCCCGCCGGGCTGGCGATGACCACGAACTTGTACTGCTTGGCCGGGCGAACCCCCAGGAAAGCCTCGGTCGCGATCATGAACGGGCGCAGATAGAGCGATCCGCCCTCGACCGTGGGAAACCAGGCCGCATCGGCGCGGACCAATTCCTCGATCGCGGAGACAAACAGCGCTTCGGGAATCTCGGGCATGGCCAGGCGCCGGGCCGAGGCGTTGAAGCGCGCGGCATTGGCCTCGGGCCGGAACAGCGCCATCGACCCGTCGGGATGGCGATAGGCCTTGAGCCCCTCGAAGATTTCCTGCGCATAGTGCAGCACCGAGGCGGCGGGATCGAGCGGGATCGGGCCATAGGGCGCGACCGTGGCATTGTGCCAGCCTTGCCCCTCGTCCCAGTCGATCGTCACCATGTGATCGGTGAAGCGGCTGCCGAAGCCGGGATTTGCCAATACCTCGGCACGTACCGCAGCGTCCGCCGGGGCGGGGTGGGGCAGGCGGGCGAAGTGGCTGGGCGAATCGGCAAGGGTGGCCATCGAATGATCCTCAATTGGTCGGCAGGCGCCTTTGAACGAAAATTACGTCATGTGCAAGAGAGATGAAATAAATGGAAACATCGGCATTTGCGCTGTTAGTCTAGGCCGGAATTGCCCAAAAGGCCAAGGGCGCGCATTGTCCGCCCCGAGGGAGAGTGCCCATGAAGGCCCTGAAATACGCCGCCGCGCCGGGATTGCTGTTGCTTGCCGCTTGCGGGCCGGGCGATCGGGCGCCGGGCGAAAATGCTGCCCAGCCCGCGTCCGCCACCGCGTCGAATGAGGTGAAGCAAACCCCCAGCGCGTCCCGCACTGATCTGGCCTGCGACTATCCGGTCGATGGGACAATGGACACCGCTGCCAGCGTTCTCGCCCGCTTCGGCAAGCAGGCCCGCCGTGCGACCATTGCCGGGCCCGAGGGCATGGAGCTGGCCGGGGTGGTGCTGTGGCCGGGCGATCCCGTGCGCGAGGTGGAACTGATCCTCGACGACGAGCGCCCCGGCGAACACATTGCCGGTCTGCGCGTTTCGGGCGAAAAATCGCAATGGCAGGCCCAGGGGCTGGGGATCGGTGCCCCGCTGGAGCGGGTGGTCGCGGCCAATGGCGCGGCGATCGGCTTCTGGGGCTTTGGCTGGGATTATGGCGGCTATGTCAGCGATTTGGGCAAGGGACGGTTGGAACAGCTGCCGGGCGGTTGCTCGCTGGGGCTGCGGCTCGACCTCGCCGCCGACGATCCGCAGCAGGGCGAAGGCCTGATGGGAGACAGCGCTGTGCGTTCTGACGACAAGGCGGCGGCCGGGCGGCGGATCTTCGTCGACGAGATCAGCCTCAACTGGCGGCAGAAATGAGAAGGGCTGCCCCGGCCTAACCGGAAGCAGCCCCCAAAATCCGCATCCTGCGGAAATGAGAAGGGCTGCCCCGGCCTAACCGGAAGCAGCCCTTCGCATGGTCAGCGGCCGCAAGCGCCGCTCACGAAGCCTCTATCGCAAATCGGATCAGCGATAATGCTCCATCAAGCGGGTTACCGACCTCCCTGCTGAACCATGAGACATCGGTCACCTCCTTTCGCGCTGTTGAGCCATTTGCCGCTCCTTGAAGCGGCCGGACCGGAAAGCGGGGATCGCCACCCGGCCTCGGGCCTAGGTGTGAATCATTCCGCGCCGCACAACAAGTCTTGCAAAAGTTTTTTTCGACGTCAGAATTCGTCACTTCGGGCCTGCTTCGGCGGGCCCTTTTCTATTTCTGGCGGCAATCCTCGATCACCCGGCTGACCTCTGGCCAGCTGGGCAGATAGAGCGTCGGCTGGCCCTGCGCTTCCAGCGCGAAGCGGCCGCGCGAAAAGGCGATTGCATCGAGGATCGGATCGTCAGCCCTGATCGGCACTACCAGCCAACCCGCCGGGCTTTGCAGCGGCTCGCTGAGCAGGGCGCGGGTGCCGCTGACCGTGGTCAGCGCCATCGGCACGTGTTCGCGCGCACCATCGCCGCCCAGCGCGGCGCGCGCCAGCAGCACCTGGCCCGATGCCCGGTCACAGGTCAGCGTGACCAGCGGCACCACCGGATCGGCACCATAGCCCGCGCTGGAACGACCCGCGATGATCCCCCAGCGCCAGTCGCCCGGCGTGCGCGGTGCATCGCGCCAGTCGGCGGGGGCAGGGGGAAGGGGCGCGGGCGGCGGCGCAGGGGTAACGGTCGGCTGCGGCGCCGGTGCAGGTGCCGGAGCAGGAGTTGGCGCTTCGTGCGGGGTGGTGCACGAACCGGCAAGACCAATCAGCGCATAGGCCGCCATTGCGGCGAGCGGACGAAAACGGGGAGCAATTGCCTTCACGCCCCACCTATGGAATGAGCCGGGCCGATGAGCAAGGTGCCCAAAGCCCGGGTCGATCAGCTGCTGGTCGAGCGCGGCCTCGCAGAAAGCCGCACCCGTGCCCAGGCGCTGGTCCTGGCGGGCACGGTCTTTTCCGGCGAGACGAAGATTGCCAAGCCGGGCCAGACCTTGCCCGCCGACGCAGCGCTTGAGGTGCGCGGGCGCGATCACCCGTGGGTTTCGCGCGGCGGGATCAAGCTGGCCCACGCGATCGACCACTTCGGTTTGGACCCCGCCGGGGTTGTGGCAATGGATATCGGCAGCTCGACCGGGGGCTTTACCGATGTGCTGCTGAGCAAGGGTGCGGCGCATGTCTTTGCGGTCGATTCGGGCACTAACCAGCTCGCCTGGAAGCTGCGCCAGGATGATCGCGTGACGGTGCTGGAACAGACCAGCGCGCGGGTGTTGACGGCGCAGCAGATCGACCGGCCGTGCACCTGGGTTGTTTGCGACGCCAGTTTCATTTCGCTAGCCAAAGTATTGGAAGTACCACTGAAACTGGCTGCACCATGTTGCCGTCTGGTGGCCCTGATCAAACCCCAGTTCGAGGTTGGCCGGGGTGAGGTGGGCAAGGGTGGGGTGGTGCGCGATTCCGCGCTCCATCAACGCGTTTGCGATGAGGTGCGCGACTGGCTGGAACAAGTTGGCTGGCAGGTGCAGGGAATCGTCGAAAGCCCGATCACGGGACCCGAAGGAAATGTGGAGTTTCTTGTGTCGGCACAGCGCGAAAAGTCCCCCGGCATTGCCAGCGCGGCGGCGGGCGGCCACAATCCGGGCCTGAGCGAAACCGAATCGGAACCGCCGAATGTCTGAACTTGCATCGCCCGAACAGTTGCGCGCATCGCTGCTGCGCTGGTGGCTGTTTCTGGGGCCGCTGGTGCTGCTGCTGGGTTTCGTCTCGGGCGCGGTTTCGGGCAGCGGGGCGGGCAATCCGTGGTTCATGGGGCTGACCAAGCCTTCGCTCTATCCTCCGCCGGCCACTTTCGGGATCGTCTGGTCGCTGCTCTATCTGGTGATGGGGCTGGCGCTGGCCATGGTGGTCACCGCGCGCGGCGCGCCGGGGCGGGCGCTGGCGGTGGGGCTATTCGTGCTCCAGCTGCTGCTCAACCTCGCCTGGTCGCCGCTGTTCTTCGCGATGCACCAGATCAGCTTTGCGCTCTATCTGCTGGTGGCGCTCGATCTGGCGGTGGTGCTGTGCCTGGCGGCGTTCTGGAAGGTGCGCCCGCTCGCCGCGCTGCTGCTGGTGCCCTACCTTGCATGGTGCCTGTTCGCCACCACGCTCAACTGGCAGTTCCTGGCCGCCAACCCCGATGCCGACGGGGCCGAGGTTTCCGGCGCGGCCGCGACGGTCGATTTCAACTGACGGCTTGAAAGCCGCAAGCAGCAGAGCCATGTGAAGCCCATGCAAAGCGAAAACCCCCTTTTCTCCGATCTTGCCAAGCTGGTGAACAGCGCGGCGGGCACCGTCGCGGGCATGGGCCGCGAAGCGCGCGATGCCGCGCGCGAACGACTCAAGGAAGGCCTTGGCGGGCTGGACTTCGTCTCGCGCGATGAATTCGACGCGGTCAAGGACATGGCCGCCAAGGCGCTCGACGAACTCGATGCGCTGAAGGAGCGCCTCGTCGCGCTCGAGGCTGCTTCCAAGGCCCGCAAATAACCACCGCTTGAAGGCGCCGCGCTTTACCGCCACATCGCGGCGATGCACCTGCGCGCGCCTGCCATCGTCTGCTCCAGCCGTCCGCATGGCGAGACCGGCGCGGTGGTGCGCTTGCTGAGCGCGGAGCAGGGGATGATCGCGGCCTATGTTGCGGGCGCGCGCGGGCGCCAGTTGCGCCCGCTGCTGATCCCCGGAAACGTGGTCGAGGCAGAATTTCGTCTGCGCAGTGAAGCGCAGATGCCCTCGGTCCGGCTTGAGCTGCTGGTCAGCCGCGGGCCCTGGCTGGGCGAGCCGCTGGCCGCCGCGGCGATCGGCTGGGCGAGTGCGCTCGCCACCGCCGCCCTGCCAGAACGCCATCCCTATCCCGCGATCCATGCCGCGCTGGGCGGGCTGCTCGATGCGGTATGCCATGCCCCATCGGCACGCGGCTGGCTGCCGGGGTTGCTGCGCTATGAGGCGCTGGTGCTGCGCGAGCTCGGCTATGGCACCCTGGCCGCACCAGAGGGCGAAGCCGACGCGGCCGGGCATTTCGCCCAGTTCGATCGGCAGGGCGAGGTGCTGGAACGCTACGTGCTTGCCGAAAGACGCGGCGATGTTATGGGGGCGCGCACCCTGCTGCGCGAGCGGCTGGCACGGATGATTTGAGGGCAGTGGGTTCGATGAAGATTGCGGTTTTCGCTGGTGACGGGATCGGCCCCGAAGTGACCGAACAGGCGGTGCGGGTGCTTCAGGCGCTCGGCCTTCCCGGGCTTGAACTGGTGGAAGGCGATGTCGGCGGCATGGCCTACAGGAAGCACGGCCACCCGCTCCCGCCGGAAACGCTGGAAACCGCGCGCGCCAGCGATGCGATCCTGTTCGGCGCGGTGGGCGATTTCGATTGCGACAATCTGGAGCGCCACCTGCGCCCCGAGCAGGCGATCCTGGGCCTGCGCAAGGAACTGGGGCTGTTTGCCAACCTGCGGCCCGCCAAGGTGTTCGCGGGGCTTGAGGATTTCTCCGCGCTGCGCCCCGAAGTGGCCGGTGCGATCGACTTGCTGATCGTGCGCGAGCTCAACGGCGACGTCTATTTTGGCGACAAGGGGATCGAAACCCTGCCCGATGGCACCCGCCGGGGCTGGGACATGATGAGCTATTCCGAGGCCGAGGTGCGCCGCATCGCTCATGCAGGTTTCCGCGCCGCGCGCACTCGCGGCGGCAAGCTGTGCTCGGTCGACAAGGCCAATGTGCTCGAAACCTCGCAGGTCTGGCGCGATACCGTGATCGCGGTGGCAGCGGACTATCCCGATGTCGAGCTCAGCCACATGTATGTCGATAACGCCGCGATGCAGCTGGTTCGCAGCCCCGGTAGCTTTGACGTGATCGTGACCGGCAACCTGTTCGGCGATATCCTGTCCGATCAGGCCAGCATGTGCGTCGGCTCGATCGGGCTGCTTGCCTCGGCCAGCCTCGCTGAGGGCAGCTTCGGGCTTTACGAGCCGATCCACGGTTCCGCTCCTGACATTGCCGGCAAGGGGCTGGCCAATCCGATGGCGACGATCCTTTCCGCCGCGATGCTGCTGCGCCATTCGCTGGGGCTTGAGGAACAGGCCGCGCGGATCGAGGCGGCAGTGGCATCGGCGCTGACCGATGGCGTTCGCGGCGGCGATCTGGGCGGCAGCCACGGCACCGCGGCGATCGGTCAGGCCGTATTGGAAAGGCTGTGACATGACCATCCGGCTCGGCGTCGTCCTTCCCACCTATAACGAGCGCGGCAACCTGCGCGGCATGGTCGAGCGGCTCGACCGGGCGCTGGGCGCGATCACCTGGGAGGTGATCGTGGTCGATGACAACAGCCCCGACGGCACCGCCGACGAGGCGCGCGCGCTGGCACAGCAGGATTCGCGGGTGCGGGTGATCCAGCGGATCGGACGGCGCGGGCTGTCCTCGGCGGCGATCGAGGGGATGTGCGCCACCGCCGCCCCGGTGGTGGCGGTGATGGATGCCGATCACCAGCACGATCCCGCGCTGCTGGTGGGCATGCTGGAAGCGATCGAGAGCGGCGAACACGATCTGGCCTATGCAAGCCGCTTTGCCGAGGGCGCCAGCACCGAGGAATGGGGGCGCCCCGACCGGGTCAAGGCGTCGAACCTGGCCAACCGCATCGCCAACAAGGTTACCGGGGTTGAGCTGAGCGATCCGATGAGCGGTTTTTTCATGCTCCGCACCGAAACCCTGCGGGCCGATGCGCACCGGCTTTCGGGGGTGGGCTTCAAGATCCTTCTCGATATCCTCGCCACGGTCGAAACGCCCTTGCGGATCAAGGAAGTGCCGATGAACTTCGCCGCCCGCGCCGAGGGCGAGAGCAAGCTTGATCGCACCGTGGTGTTCGAATTCCTCGTCGGGCTTTATGACAAGTGGCTGGGGCGCTGGATTCCAACTCGCTTCGCGCTGTTTGGCACGATCGGCGGCCTGGGGGTGGTGGTGCACATGGCGGTGCTGGCCGTGGTGCTCAACCTGTTCGGGGCCAAGTTCCTCGTCACCCACTATCCCAAGGAAGCCGCCTTCATCGTCGGCCAGACCACGGCGGCGGTGGTGGCGATGACCTTCAACTTCGTGCTCAACAACGAGCTGACCTATGCCGACAAGCGGCTGCGCGGCTTTCTGCCGCTATGCACCGGCTGGGCGCGCTTCGCGCTGACCTGCTCGTTTGGTCTCCTCGCCAACATCGGCGCCGCCACCGCGCTGGTGCGGCTGGGCTTCCACGAATACCCCGCCGCAATCGTCGGGATCGTGCTGGGTTCGGTGTGGAACTTCGCGCTGTCGAGCAAGTTCGTTTGGGGCAAGTATTGAGCCAGGTTGCCGGTCGCGAGCGCGCACGGTATGATTTTCGCGAGAAATTCCGTCGAAGGATTCCCCGATGCGCCTGCCACTTGCTGCTGCTGCCCTTGGCCTGATGACCGTGCCGGGAGCCGCCTTGGCCGAGGATGATCCGCATGTCTGGCTGGAAGAGTGGAACTCGCCCAAGGTCGATGCGTGGATTGCCGAACACAATGGCGCCACCGAAAAGCGGCTGACCGCCGATCCGCGCTATCAGACGCTCAGCGCAGAGGCCCTGGCGATCATGGGGGCCAAGGATCGCATCGCCATGCCGGGGCTTTCGGGCGCGGCGGTGACCAATTTCTGGCAGGACGAGCAGCACCTGCGCGGGATCTGGCGCAAGACCACTCTGGCCGATTATGCCAAGGCCGAACCGGCGTGGCAGACGCTGCTCGATGTCGATGCCCTGGGCAAGGCCGAGGGCAAGTCGTTCGTGTGGAAGGGCGCAAACTGTCTGCCGCCGGAGGAGACGCGGTGTCTGGTTTCGCTTTCGATCGGCGGCGAGGACGCGACCGAGGTGCGCGAATTCGATCTTGCCGCCGGTAAATTCGTCGACGGCGGTTTTGCCCTGCCGCGCTCGATCCAGTGGATCAGCTGGGAAGACCAGGATACGCTTCTGGTTTCGACCAACTGGAGCGGAGATGATCTGACCGCCTCTGGCTATCCCTACATCGTCAAGCGCGTGCGGCGCGGGCAGGCGCTGGCCGCTGCGCAGGAACTTTTCCGCGGCACCAAGGAGGATCTGGGCGCAGGGGCTTCGGTGCTGATCGACGGGGCCGGAAACCGGCTGACCACTATCCAGCTTTCGCGCGATTTTTATCACACACAGGTGCTGGTTCCCACCGCCGCCGGGGGGCTGACGCGGCTGGCGATTCCCGAAAAGGCAAGCATTTCCGGGATGGTCGCGGGGCGGGTTCTGGTCAAGCTCGACGAGGACTGGGCGGTGGCGGGAACGAGCTTCAAGGCCGGCTCGCTGGTCGCGCTCGATCGCGCTGCACTGCTTGCCGATCCGGCCAGACTGACGCCCGGGCTGGTCTGGGCGCCGGGGCCGCGCGAAAGCCTTGAACAGGTTGCGGTAACCCGCGACCGCGTGGTGCTGGTGACGATTGACAACGTGCGCGGCCGCGCCTGGTCGCTGGCACCGACCAAGGGCGGCGCATGGAAGACCCGGCGGATCACCTTGCCCGACAACATGGCGCTGGGCGTTGTCACTACCCGGCTGACCGATAACACCCTGTTTCTCAACGCCGAGGGCTTTCTTTCCCCGACCACGCTCTACCTCGCCGATGCGGCAAAGGGCAGCGCCCGTCCGGCCAAGAGCCTGCCCGCGCGCTTCGATGCCTCGCACCATATCGTGGAGCAGTTCGAGGCGACCTCGGTCGATGGTACCCGGATTCCCTATTTCGTGGTTCGGCCCAAGGATGCCAGGTTCGACGGATCGACCCCTACCCTGCTCAATGCCTATGGTGGGTTCCAGGTCAGCCGTACCCCGTTCTATTCGGGCACTCTGGGCAAGAACTGGCTGGAGCGCGGCGGGGCCTATGTGCTGGCCAATATCCGCGGCGGGGGCGAATTCGGCCCGGCCTGGCATGAGGCCGCGCTGCGCACCAACCGCCAGCGCGCCTATGACGATTTCGCCGCGGTGGCGCGCGATCTGATCGCCCGCAAGCTGACCTCTCCACGGCGGCTGGGGATTTTCGGCGGATCGAACGGGGGCTTGCTGATGGGCGTGGCGATGACCCAGAATCCCGATCTCTATCACGCGGTCTCGATCGAGGTGCCGCTGCTCGACATGCTGCGGATCGGCAAGATTGCGCGCGGCGCCTCGTGGCAGGGCGAATACGGCGATCCCGACAAGGAACCGGACATCCGCGCCTTCTGGGAAAAGGTTTCGCCCTATCATGCGCTGCGCGCCGGGGTGGCCTATCCCGAACCCTATATCTTCACCACCACCCGCGACGACCGGGTCGGCCCGCAGCATGCGCGCAAGTTCGCCGCGCGGATGGAAGAGCTGGGGCTGCCCTATTATTTCTACGAGAACACCGAGGGTGGGCACGGTTCGGGCGCCGATATCAAGCAATCCGCCCACACTGCGGCGCTGCGGATGGTCTATTTCATGCAGAAGCTGATGGACTGATCTGGCGCTAACGCCAGCTTGCCAGCCACATCCAGTGTTCGAAGCTGGCGCGCCCGTTATGGAGCGGGGCGGCGGAGAGGATCGGGTAGAACCACGCGAAAAGCGCGGCGCTTGCGATGAGCGTGGCCGGGGCCAGCCAGCGCCAGCGGCCGCGCGTGTGCCACAGCTCTTCCAGCGCCAGCGCCAGCATGCCCATCAGGAAGGCGCCGGGCAGCAGATAATGGTAATAGAACTGGATCGGCTTGCCCGAGACTGCCCACATCCCCAGGCTGACCGCATAGAGCACCAGCAGCGCCAGCGCATCGCGGCGGCGGCGCATGATCCCCGCCCAGGCCGCCCAGACCAGCGCGGGCAGCCCGGCGAGCATGGTGAAAGGGTTGCCGATCATCAGGATCCCGCGCTGGACCCCGTCAACCTCCTTGTAGAGATACCAGATCGCGCGGACATTCCCGATCCATTCGTACCACACCGAACGATAGGGATGGAGCTTCTTCACGCTGTCCTGCAACTGGAGCATGTAGCGATGCCAGCCGAGCGGATCGAACGGATCGACCGCGCCGGTGGCATAGTAAAAGGCCGGCCAGAAGGTCAGCCAATAGACCGCCAGCGGCACAAGGCCAAGCCACAGCGCGGCCTCGATCAGGCTGATTCCGGGCACCGGCCTGCCGCCGCGCGTGGTGAGGAAGCGAAAGCCGTTGTCGCGCAGTTTGAGCGCCAGGAACAACAGTCCCGGCAGCATCGCGGCGGGCGCGATCGACCATTTGGTCCCCAGCGCCAGCCCCAGGGCCAGCCCGGCGAGCGCCAGCCGCCAGCGGCCCTGGTGGGGTAGGCGGATCGCGGCGGCGAATTGCCACAGCCCGACCATTCCCAGCCCGGCCATGACCATATCGAGCATCGCGATCCGGCTCTGCACGAACCACATGAAATTGGTCGCCAGCAGAAAGGTCGCGGCGATGGTTGCGGCGCGGCGTCCGCTGGCGAACCATACCAGCCGCGAAAAGGCAAACAGCCCGAGCGCACCGGACAGGGCCGAGGGCACGCGCCAATAGAGCGGCTGGTCCCCCAGCAGGCGCATCGCAGCGGCGATAGCCTCCTTGCCCAGCATCGGATGCTCGGGATTGGCGCGCACGCCATCCAGCAGCATGCGCGCCGCGTTCACATAGTGAAGCTCGTCGAAATAGATCTGCGAGGGGATCCCCAGCCGCCACCAGGCCAGCGCCAGGAACGACACCGCGATCGTCGCGCACCAGTCGGCGGGATCCTGCTGCGGAGTGAAGCGGGGCTGCATCGCGCCGGATTTACGGGGCGGCGGGGGCAAGCGCAACGGCCTTGCACGCAGCCCGACGCGCTCCTAGAGCCGCTGGCACCATGAAACGCACCACCGGCACAGACCGCTCGATCACCCGCACCTGGCGCCCGGCCACCCAGGCCGTGCGTGCGGGCACCTGGCGCAGCGAACAGGGCGAAACCAGCGAGGCCATCTTCATGACCTCGGGCTATGCCTATGACGACGCGGAAACCGCCGCCGCGCGCTTCCGTGGCGAAGATCCGGGGATGACCTATTCGCGGCTGCAAAACCCCACCGTGGCGATGCTGGAAGAACGCATCGCGCTGATGGACGGGGCCGAGGCCTGCCGGGTCCAGTCCTCGGGCATGGCGGCGATGACTGCGGCGCTGCTCTGCCAGCTCAGCCAGGGCGATCACGTGGTTGCGGCCAAGGCGGCGTTCGGTTCGTGCCGCTGGCTGGTCGACCAGCTGTTCCCGCGCTTCGGGATCGAAGGGACCACGATCGACGCCTGGGACAATGCCCAGTGGGAAGCCGCGATCCGTCCGAACACCAAGGTGTTCTTCTTCGAGACCCCGGCCAACCCGACGATGGACATCGTCGATATGAAATTCGTCTGCGATCTGGCCAGGCGCCACGGGATCGTCACCGTGGTCGACAACGCCTTTGCCACCCCGGCCTTGCAGCGCCCGATCGAATGGGGCGCGGATGTGGTGGCCTATTCCGCCACCAAGCTGATGGACGGGCAGGGCCGGGTGCTGGCCGGCGCGGTTTCGGGCAGCGCCGAATTCATCAACGACAAGCTGCTGCCGTTCCAGCGCAACACCGGGCCAAACCTTTCGCCGTTCAACGCCTGGGTAGTGCTGAAGGGGCTGGAAACGCTCGGCCTGCGTGTGAAGAGGCAGAGTGAAAACTCTCTACTGGTTGGGAAATTTCTGGATGGGCGGGTGCCGCGGATCAACCATCCGGGGCTTGCCAGCCATCCCCAGCACAACCTTGCCGTGCAACAGATGGACGCCTGCGGCTCAATCTTCAGCTTCGAGGTGGAGGACCGCGCCCAGGCCTTTGCTCTGCTCAACGCGCTCAGCCTGATCGACATCTCGAACAACATCGGGGATTCGCGCTCGCTGATGTGCCACAATGCCTCGACCACGCACTATTCGGTCAGCGCCGAGGCGCGCGAGGAAATGGGGGTGCGCGAAGGCATGCTGCGGCTCAACGTCGGGCTTGAGGATCCGCGCGATCTGATCGAAGACCTCGACCAGGCGCTGAAGGCGGCGGGCCTCTAACCCGCCTTGGTCTTCAGCGCTGCGAGGTCTTTCAGCCGGGGCGCAACCATCGGGATCGACAGCATGGTGCTGCCCACCGCCGCCAGCAGCAGCGCGGTGAAAGCGCCGCTGGTGACGATCTGCTTGTCGAACAGCACGTTGACGAAGATGATCATGATCAGCGCCTTGGTCTGAAGCAGCCAGCCGATCGTCCAGGCCTCGCCCTTGCCCCAGCCGAGCAGTTTTCCGGCAAGGCCGATCCCCGCCAGCTTGCCCGCGATCATCGCCGCCAGCAGCAGCGCTGCGGCTGCAAAGGCCGCATATCCGCCCATCTCCCAGCTAGTCCTGAGGCCGGTGGAAAGAAAGAACACCGGCATGAAGGCCAGCAGCACGGTATCGCGAAAGCGGTCGATTTCCTCGATCCCGAACCAGTCGGCATCGAGCGCAGCCCCGGCCAGAAACGCCCCGACCATGAAATGCAGCCCCGACCAGTCGGCCAGGTAGCCGCAGGCCGCCAGCCAGACCAGCGCGACATACCAACGATCGCGCGCCGGGATCGCGGCGATAAATTTGCGCACCAGCACCACCGCCAGGGCAAATCCGATCAGGAATCCAAGCTGGCGCGTAACCCGTTCCCAATCGAGCAGGATCAGTGCCAGCACGCCCCAGATCGCCACGTCATCAAGGCTGGCATAGCGCAGGATCCGCTGGCCCAGCGGGGTGCGCAGGATTTCCAGCTTTTGCATGAACAGCACCAGGATCGGCAGTGCCGTAACCGCACAGGCCATGCCCGTTCCGGCAACGAACTGCCATTCGCGTCCATCGGGCCCGATCCACAGTGCCCGATCGCTGAACTCCAGCAGGATCAGCGCCGCGCCCGCGCCCAGCAGCAAGGGCACACCAAGCGCCAGGCCGGCGGTCAGCCCGGTCTCGCCACGCCACTTCCAGGCCTGCCTGAGGTCGAGCTCAAGCCCGGCGACGAACACGAACAGCATCACCGCCCACCATGCGATGCCGTTGAGCGATCCGATCACCTGTGGTGTGAAGATCGTAGTGTAATAGGCTGGAAACATTGCGCCGAGCACGCCCGGGCCAAGCAGGATCCCGCCCACGATCTGGACCACTACCAGCGGTGCCCAATAATCCGTGTGCCCGAGCCGCCAGACCGCCCAGGGCAGGGCAAAGATCACGATCAGCGCGAGCAGGAACAGCTCGCTTGCGGGCGGGGCAATGTGCATCGCGGCGGGGATTAGCAACGGCCCGCCGCGCAGCCAAGCCCGCAGGTGGATTTGGCCGCACCGCGCCATTGTCGCACGGCTATTCCATCGCTACCTTGGGGCCATGAAGGAGCTGTTTCAGCACGCCGCCATCACCCGGGGCATTACCGTGCGCGTTGCGGTGAACTTCCTGCCCGAGCAGTCGGCGATCGAGGCGGGCAAGTGGTTCTGGGTCTATCACATCCGGATCGAGAACGGCTCGGACGAGACCGTGCAACTGCTCACCCGCCACTGGCGGATCACTGACGGGCGCGGGATGGTCAATCTGGTCGAGGGTGAAGGCGTGGTGGGCGAGCAGCCGGTGCTGCACCCCGGGCAGAGCCACGACTATGTCTCGGGCTGCCCGCTGACCACGCCGATGGGTGCGATGCAGGGCCACTACGGTTTCCGCCGCGAAGACGGCAGCCGGTTTGAAGTGGCGATCCCGCATTTCCCGCTCGCCGCCCCCGCGACGGCGGGGTGATTTTTCCATGAAACGCACGCTTTTGCCGCTTAACGCCCTGCGCGTGTTCGATGCCGCCGCGCGGCACCTGTCGTTCACCCGCGCTGCGGATGAATTGGCGGTGACGCCTGCGGCGGTCGGCCAGCAAATCCGCGCGCTGGAAGACGCGCTGGGGGTGGTGCTGTTTCGCCGCACTCCCAAGGGGCTGGAACTTACCGACGAGGCCAGTGCCGGGCTAGAGGCGCTGCGGATCGGGTTCCTTCACTTCGAAGATGCGGTCCGCGCAATGCAGGAAGGCCAATCAAGTCTGGTCTATACCATCGCCTGTCCGCGCGATTTCTTCGCCGCCTGGCTGGCGCCGCGGCTCGCCGCGTTCCGCGCCGCCAATCCCGAGGTGCGCATCAACCTGGTGCCCGATGCCGGGGTCGATTTCACCGAGGCCAACCTCGATCTCGCGGTGCGCTGGGCCGAAGGGCCGGGCGATCTTGAGGGCACCGCGCTTGGCGAACCCAGCCGGGTGACCGTGGGGGAGGGGCCTTGGATCGCCTGGCCGGGCGATCCCAATCCTGGCGGCTCGAATGCCGAGGGCGCCCCGCTCAGCGTCGGCGATGCCGGGCAGGCACTGGCGGCGGCGCGCAGCGGTCTGGGCCGCGCGCGAATCCCCGCTTTGTTGCTCGACAACGATGATCCGGGCGAGCGCGAACCCTGCCGCCGCGCCTACTGGCTGGTCGCTCCGCTGCCGCAGTGGCGGCAAAAGAAGGTCAAGGCGCTGGTGGCGTTTCTGACCGGGGGTTAGGGGCCGCAAGGCGCGGTGCCCTTGACGAAAATCAGTGACGCGCCGCGATGGTGTGGATAAGGGCACGGTCATGCAGCGGCTGCGAACATTGGTGATGCGTCAACGCGCGCTTGCGGCGCTGGTGCTGGCCGCCGCGCTGCTGCTGCGCGCCGCGGTTCCGGCGGGCTACATGTTCGCTCCGACGCAGGACGGGCGTACGCTTACCGTCACGGTCTGTACCGGATCCGCGCCGCAACAGATCGAGCTTGCTCTGCCCGGCAAGGGATCGACCCAGCGCGAGCACGAGGCCAAGGATGGTCCCTGCGCCTTTGCCGGGCTGGGAACACTGGCTGCCAATGCCGATGCGCCTGCCCTGGCACTGCCGCCGGAGCCATCCCAGGCCGCTCCGCTGCCACCCTTGGCAGTGGCGATCGGCCGCGGCCTGGCCGCGCCGCCACCCCCGCAGACCGGACCGCCTTCGCTCGCCTGAACCCAAACCGCCCCGCCGCGCGCGGGGTCTCTGCATTCACGCGAATTGCGAAGGAAACCCAACGATGAAGACCGTCATTGCGCTGCGCTGCGGCGCGGCCCTGCTGGCGCTGGGCCTGGCTCAGGCCGCCCTGGCCGAAGATGCCGATACCCTATCCGATCCCAATACCATCGTGGTCACCGCGCCGCGCCCCTCGGCTGTGCCCACCGCAACCCAGACCACCCGCACCAGCCTCGACGAACCGGTCAGCGCCCCCGACGCCGCTGCTTTCATTGCCCGCCAGCCGGGGATGGCGCTGATCGACAACGGCGCGATCTCGGGCCAGGTCCAGTATCACGGGCTGTTCGGCGAACGGATCCTGCTGCGGGTCGATGGACAGCATTTCACCGGCGGCGGCCCCAATGCGATGGACCCGCCGATGCATTACGCCCCGCTGGTGCTGCTCGACCGGGTCGAGATCGCGCGCGGCGTCTCTCCGGTGCGCGACGGGCCGGGGCTGGGCGGCGGGATCGATGCGCGGCTTAAGGCGGTGCATTTCGGGACCGGCGCCGGCCTGGCACCGCAGCTCGATCTGACCGCGCTTTATCGCAGCGGTGACGATGGCCGGGCGATCGGCGGGGTGGCCGGGCTGGCCAGCGCGAACCTGCGGCTGGGGGTGATCGGTTCGTGGGAGCAGGGCGGCGATACCCGCTTCCCGGGGGGCAGGATTGCCGGAACCTCATACCGCCGCGCGGTGTTCGGGGCGCAGTTCGGTTGGCGCCAGGGCAGCAGCGAATTGTCGCTCGAATATCGCCGCCAGCAGACCGGCGCCTCTGGAAATCCGCCCTTCGCGATGGATATCGTCTATTTCCATGCCGACTTCCTCAAGGCCCGCTTTTCGGGCGAGCTTGCCGAGGGGGTGCGGCTGGAGAGCCGCTTCGACTATGCCGGGATCGGGCACCGGATGAACAATTTCAGCCTGCGTCCTGCGCCTGCCGCTGCCATGACCCGCCAGAGCGATACCACCGCCAGAACCCTGGCGGCGGGGATTGCCTTGCGGCTGGGCAGCGCGGAGCGCCATCTGCGTCTGGGCGCCGATTTCGAGCAGCAGGACAAGCAGTTCCGGATCTACAACCCGCTGATGACGGCCTTCTCGATCTTCGCGCTCGATCATGGATCGAGCTTTCGGACCGGCGGTTACGCCGAGGCGCGCGGTGCGCTGGGCGGGATCGAGATCGAGGCCGGCGCGCGGATCGACCGGCACGAGGCCTCTGCCGGGGCACCGCGTCTGGGCAGCGCGGTTCCGGCCGGACCCGCCGGGCTCGCGGCTACCTTTGCCGCCGCCCAGCGCGACTGGCAGGGCACCACTTTCGATGCCGCGCTCAGGCTCTGGGGCCATGCAGGAAACCTTACCCCCCGTCTGGCGCTCGCCCGCAAGACCCGCGTGCCCAGCCTGATCGAGCGTTTTTCATGGCTACCGACCGAGGCCAGCGGCGGTCTGGCCGACGGCAACATCTATGTCGGCGATCCCGGGTTGAAGCCCGAAATCGCCTGGCAGGCCGAAGCCGGGATCGATTGGCAAGAGGGCGGCGCCTATGCGCGGCCCAGCCTGTTCTACCGCAGGATCGAAAACTACATCCAGGGCGTGCCCTACGATGCCACCCCCGGGGTGGTGAACACTCCGGTCGAAATGGTGGCCGCCGCCAGCGGAGATTCGACCCCGCTGCGCTTCGCCAATGTCGGGGCCGAGCTTTACGGCGCCGACATCGCCTTTGGTCTGCGTCTGGCCGGGCCGCTGCGGCTTGACGGTGTGGCGACATGGCTGCGGGGGCGGCGCACCGACATTGCCGACAATCTTTATCGCATTGCCCCCACTTCGGGCCGGCTGGCGCTGGCCTGGGATGCGGGAGACTGGTCGCTGGCCTTTGAGCTGGAAGGTGCGACGGCGCAGAAGCGGGTATCGCTGAGCAATAGCGAACAGCCGGGCGAAGGACATGTCGTTGCGGGCATCTTCGGGCACTGGCAGATGCGCCACGGCTTGCGGATCGACTGGGGTATCGAAAACTTGTTCGACCGCCGCTATGCCGATTTCCTGAGCGGCTACAACCGCAATGCCGGCGGCGATGTGCCGCTTGGCAGCCGCCTACCGGGAATGGGCCGCTCGGCCTTCGTGCGGATGCGTCTGGCGATGCCCTAACCGCCAGGGCCGGTCGCCCGCCCCGATCCCGGAGCGGCCGGCCCGGGGGCTTGTCAGCCCCTGCTGCAGAGGGCATGCCTTGTTCCAGAACATGCCGGGCGCGGTTGACACTGGTTTAGAGGATTAGGTCCATGCCCTTTGCCCGCATGAGTGCTGCGCGCCGTTTCGGTTCGCTGCTGGTACTGTTCCTGCTGCCGCTTGGACTGAGCGCGAGCGGTCCGGTCGGAGCCTTTGCCGGTGAGGGACTGTTCAACAAGCTGGCCAAAGTGCTGGTTAGCGCCGGTACCGATCCCAATGCGATCGAAATGGCGCGTTACACCATCCGGCGGCCCAGTGAGGGAACCAGCGTGCTGGCCCATGCGGCCGAGCAGGACTATCCCTTCTTTGCCCTGGTCGGCGCGGCCAAGGCCGGGCGGGGCAAGGCTCTGCCCGGGGGCCAGGTGTTCGACCAGGCGGCCTGCATGACCCCTGTGACTGCGATAGACAGCGTCTTCGGCAAGGCCGATGCCATGATCGACAATGCCCAGGGCAAGCAGAAGACCAGCAGCATCGTCAGTGCGGCCAAGGCAATTGTCGGCAATCAGGCCAAACTGGCAACCGACCAGGGCAAGCAGGAAGCCATGGCCGAACTCGAAGCCAACATTCCTTACTTCGCAGAGCTGGGGACGATCTGCTCGTTCGCTTTCGAGACCCAGTTCACACAGGAACGCAACCTGCAGAACCAGGCCTCTGCCTCGGTCCGGTCGATCCGTGCCGCCTTCTTCGCGCTTTCCAACGGCGATGTCGTGACCGGTGTCAGCGAGATGATGAAGCTGGGCGCCAGCGCGGACGCGGCCTGCTCGCTGATCGATTCAAGCGTGGGCGGCGGCCTGATCGGACGCACACCGGGGCTTGGCAGTCTGGCAAAGGGGGCTTGCTCGGGCTTTGCCGGCGCGGTGATCGACGGTGCTAGCGGGCTGGTGAAGGGCGGTGTCGGACTGGTCGAGGACGGAGTGTCCTATGCCTGGGACAAGGGCAAGGAAGGGGTGTGTCTGGTCTATTCGCTGTTCGGCAGCGGTTGTAGCAAAGCCGCGCCGCCCGATCCGGTCCTGGCCGCCCAGTGGATGGCAAAGAAATGGTGCGCGCCCTATGGCGGTGTTTCGCAGCAATCGATCGTGCCGGGTGAAAACCGGTTTCGCTGCACGGATGGTTCGCAGTGCCGGGTGCGGGCGGGCAAACCATCGCAGTGCGAGCTCCACGCCGATCGTCTCGCCTGGGATGCGCAGCAGCAAGAGCTGATCCAGGCGGATTTCGATGCCAAGTTGATCCCCTGGGGCAAGGTCTTTGCCGCGCGCTGGCAAGCGCAGTGCCCGCTTGGCAACGACCAGTGCCGCAACCTGATCGCTGGGTTCTGGATAACCGCGCAAAACGCGGTGCTCAAGGATCACAAGGCGATGCCCGGTTCGAGCTATGCCTTCGTCACCGCGCTGCCTTTCCTTGACGCTGAGAACAAGGCGCGTGATCTGGTTGACAACGAGCGGTTCCGTCTCTTGCCCCCGGTCTGGAAGGCGCGCTTCGATGCCGGCTGGAGCCGAAGGTGCGTCGATGCGCAGTGCCGGGACATGGCGCTTCAGGTCTCGGACGCGATCGTCGGGGCAGTCGGCTATCTGCACAAGACCAAGCCGACTATGTCCTATTCGGCCACTTCGTCGCTGTTCGCGGATGCATCGGGGGCAATGGAGCAGGAATACCTCAAGGCGTTGCAGCGGGTTGGAAAGGCCGGACCGGGTCCGATCGCTCCGCCCTCGGGGATCAAGCCCGGAACGATCAGGACCGGACCTATCCCAAGACCCTGATGGCGCTGAGAGCGATCAGCCCCCCAGCGCCCGCCGCAGCAGGGCGCGGATGTCGGCGCGCAGGGCGGCCGGGTCGTCCACCTGCGGGGCCTCGACCGCGCTTTCGATGGCGAGGCCGGCAAGAAGGCAGCCGATCATGTAGGCAATGTGCTGGGAAGGCAGGGCAGGGGGTATGCGATGCGCGGCCTGGGCCTCGATCACCAGCGCCTCGATCCGGTCGCCAAAGCGCTGCTGGATCTCATCGAAGGTGGCGCGGGTTTCGAGCCGGTTGGCGAGCATCGCGCTGAACAGCACGAAATAGGCGCGCACCGGCACGTCGCGTTCGGCCAGCTCGACGAAGCGGTCGAACAGCGCCAGCAGCCGTTCCAGCGGATCGGCGATCCCGGCGGTGGCGCGATCAACCTCGGCGTGGACCCGGATCGAGACGTGGCGGATCACCGCCTCGATCAGACCGTCCTTCGATCCGTACTTGCGCCCGGCCAGCCCGCGGCTGAACCCGGCGCGCTCACCCACCCGTTCCAGCGTGGCGGCAAGATAGCCTTCCTCGGCGATGATTGCGGCGGCGGCGGCAAGCAGCCGTCCGTCCGATTCCTCGCGCCGCTGGGCCTGGGTGCGCCGGGGCAGGGTGGCAATGTCCATGCCTGGGATCTGCCCGATCCGCGCCTCTCATGCAAGATAGTTGTTGACCGGCAACTATCTTGCCCATAGCGTCGCGTCCGAATCCGGCGCCCCTTGCGCCGCGCTTCGCCTGGTTGAGAGGAAGACAGACATGGCGATTTCGGAACAGCTGGCCCGCACGATCATCGATCCCCACGCCTATTCCAGGCGCGAGATCGTTGACGAGGCGTTCCGTACGATCCGCGCCGAAAGCCCGCTCGACAAGGCCGAGATGGAAGAATTCGAGCCGTTCTGGGTGGTCAGCCGCCATGCCGATATCAAGGAGATCGAGCGCCAGCCAGCAGTGTTCCACAACGGCGACAAGAGCACCTTCATCACCAACCGCGACGGCAACGAGCGGGTCAAGGCGCTGACCGGGGGCGAGCCCAATCTGATCCGCAGCCTGGTTTCGGTCGATGGGGATGAGCACAAGGCGCTGCGCTCTGTGGTCTTCCCCCACGTCACCCCGCGCGCGATCAAACCGCTGGAAGAGGCAATCCGGGGCATCGCCCGTGAATTCGTCGATCACATGCTGGGCTTCGGCGGAGAGTGCGATTTCGCACAGGACGTGGCCTTTCTCTATCCGCTGCGGGTGATCATGACCGTGCTGGGCGTTCCGCAGGAGGATGAGCCGTTCATGCTCAAGCTCACCCAGGAGCTGTTCAACAACGCCGATCCCGAACTGAACCGCCGCCGCGCCGAGCTGAGCCCCGAAGAACAGCTCAAGTCGCTGTGGGAAACCACGATGGAGCTGGAGAACTATTTCGCTGCGGTCACCAAACGGTATCGCGAGAACCCGACCGGGGCGATCAACAGCCTGATCGCCAACGCGCGGATCGGCGACGATTACCTCAATCACCGTCAGCTGATGGGCTATTACATCATCGCCGCCACTGCCGGGCACGATACCACCAGCAACACCACTGCTGGCGCGATGTGGGCCCTGGCCGAGCGCCCGCAACTGCTGCGGCAGATGCAGGACAATCCCGAGGCGATCAACGCCTTCGTCGAGGAATCGATCCGCTGGGAGGTGCCGGTCAAGCACTTCATGCGCAGCGCCGTTTCCGATTGCGAGATCGGCGGGCAGCAGATCAGGGCGGGGGACTGGCTGATGCTGTCCTACCAGTCGGGCAACCGCGACGAGAGCGTCTGGGCCGATCCGTTCGAGTTCCGCATGGACCGCGAGCAGAACCCGCAGATCGCCTTTGGCTATGGCGTCCATGTCTGCCTGGGCCAGCATCTGGCGCGAATGGAGATGCGGATCCTGTGGGAGGAACTGTTCAAGCGGCTGAAGTCCGTCGAGATGAGCGGCGCGGGCGAGCGCACGATCTCCAACTTCGTCTGCGGCCCCAAGCACGTTCCGATCCGCTTCGCGGTGAATTGAGATGCGCAAGTGGCGTTGCCGCAATTGCGGGCTGATCTATGACGAGGCGCTGGGCATGCCCGAAGAAGGCATCGCCCCGGGCACCCGCTTCGAGGATATTCCCGACGACTGGTATTGCCCCGATTGCGGCACCGAGAAGGAAGACTTCGAACTGCTCGATTAATCGCACGATTAAAATGACGATTGACCCGCGCTGGATGTGCGGGCATCGCCTGTGCCGATGGACCCGCAAACGATCCGCATTCCCGTCGCGCCCGGGGTAGAGATTGCCGCCGATGTTGCAGGTCCGCCAGGCGCGCCGACGGTGATCCTCGGTCACGGCGGCGGGCAGACCCGCCATTCGTGGGACAAGGCCGAACTGCAGCTGGCCGGAGCAGGATACCGTGCGATCAATTATGACCTGCGCGGCCACGGCGATTCCGGCTGGTCGCCCGATGGCGACTATTCGATCGAGACCCGCGCGCGCGATCTGGAAGCGATTGCGGCCGGGGCCGCTCGCCCGCTGGCGCTGGTCGGGGCTTCGCTGGGCGGGATCACCTCGCTGGTCGCGGCGACCCACGGGCTCGATATCGCCGCGCTGGTGCTGGTCGATATCGTGCCCAAGATGTCGCTTGCCGGAGCCAACAAGATCAAATCATTCATGGCCGCCAACCCCGATGGCTTCGCCAGCCTGGAAGAGGCGGCCGACACGATCTCGGCTTTCTATCCCGCGCGGCCCCGGCCCAAGGACCTCTCGGGCCTCAACAAGAACCTGCGCCTTCACGGTGACGGGCGCTACCGCTGGCACTGGGATCCGGCGATGATGCAGGAAATGCGCGGCGATCCCAGCCACCTGCTGGCGATCATGGACCGCGCCGACTGGACCGACCGCGTACCCACCCTGCTGGTGCGCGGGATGAAGAGCGATATCGTCGACGATGACGGGGTGGAGGATCTGCGCCGCCGCGTGCCCAGGCTCGAAATCGCCGACATCCGCGGCGCCGGACACATGGTCGCGGGCGACCGCAATGACGAGTTCAACGCCGCGGTGATCGCTTTTCTCACCCGGGTCATGCCTCCGCGCTAGCCCCCCTCGACAGCGCCGCGCAATTGCGCGAAGTGTTGGACAGACAGCGACATTCCGGGGGCACAATGCGGTTTTCAAGGCTGATTCTGGCGCTGGCTGCCTGGCCCTCGCTCGCGCTGGGAGCGCCCGATGCAGCGCCGTCGCTGGCGCGGCCGCAGGTCGCTCCGCCCCCGGCCTGGGCGGACATTGCCCCGCAGCCCAAGCCGCCGAGCGATTCCGAAGGTGCCGCCA
This sequence comes from Novosphingobium sp., assembly GCA_024236215.1. Taxonomy (GTDB): domain Bacteria; phylum Pseudomonadota; class Alphaproteobacteria; order Sphingomonadales; family Sphingomonadaceae; genus Novosphingobium. Next base: position 221,134 of record JACKKX010000001.1, on the reverse strand, counting down.
CAGTCGATCTGCTCGGCGATCTCCAGGTTCGTTTCAGCAACGAAGGCGATACCACCTTCATCGCCCAGTCGTGGAAGATCGGCACTGCCCAGGGGCTCGATGACGGCGCGCTCCAGCTCAACTGGGATCCCGCGCTCGAGACGCTGGTGGTCCATCGCTACCGCATCCTGCGCGATGGCAAGCCGATCGACCTTCTAGGCGACGGCTCGCGGCTCAACGTGATCCAGCGCGAAACGCGGATGGAAAACGCCATGCTCGATGGCGAGCTGACCGCGACCATGCAGCCCGAGGATCTGCGCGTGGGCGATGTGATCGACCTGTCCTATTCGCTCACCCGGCGCGATCCGGCGATGCAGGGGATGAGCCAGTATATCGCCGGCCCGCGCGATGGCGCCGCCTTCGGCCGGTTTCGCGTCCGTCTGCTGTGGGACAAGGACAAGCCGATGCACTGGCGCGTGCTGCCCGGGGTGATCCAGCCCAGGCTCAAGCAAACCGCGCAGGGCAGCGAACTGGTGGCCGATGTCACCGACATGTCGGCGCCGCTCGCGCCTGAGGCCGCCCCGGCGCGCTACCGCCTCGTCAACGCGGTGGAGATCACCCAGTTTGCCGACTGGCAGGGCGTTTCGCGCACCTTCGCTCCGCTCTATGCAAATGCCGCGCGGCTGGCCCCGGACAGTCCGCTCCATGCCGAGGCGGCACGCATCCGAGCGGCGAGCACGGACCCAAGGCGCCGCGCCGAACTGGCGCTGCAACTGGTGCAGGAACAGGTGCGCTACCTGTTCCTGGGAATGAACGACGGTGGCTTCGTCCCCGCCGCGGCCGATCAGACCTGGGCCCGCCGCTTCGGCGATTGCAAGGGCAAGACCGTGCTGCTGGTGGCGCTGCTGAACGAGCTGGGGATCGATGCCCGCCCGGTGCTGGTCCACACCGAAAGCGGCGATCTGGTGGCCGATCGGCTGCCCAGCATGGAAGCCTTCGATCACGTGATCGTCGAGGCACGGATCGAGGGCAAGAGCTATTGGCTCGATGGCACCCGGCTGGGCGATCTCAGCCTGGCACGGCTGCGCACCCCCAATTACCGGGTGGGCTTGCCGGTAACAACCGAGGGCGCAGCGCTGGTGCCGATGGTGCCCGAACCGCTCGATGCTCCGACCGAGGTGATCGCGCTCAACCTCGATGCCAGCCGCGGGCTCGATCTTCCGGCCCCGGCCAAGGGCGAGATGCGTTTTCACGGCGAAACCGCTTCGGACATGCGGCTGCGCTATGCCGGATATTCGATGGCCGATCGCAACCGCGAGCTGCGCAAGCTGTGGCGCGATACGTTCGATTTCGTTTCCCCGGGCAAGGTCGGCACCCGTGAGGATGCCGCCAGCGGCGATTTCATCGTCTTCATGGAAGGCACCGCGGCGATGGAATGGACCGCGGACCTTGGCACCCGCTGGTTCGAGATTGACCGTTCGCGGCTCGGCTGGCGCTTCGACATCGCGCGCGAGGGTGAGCTCAATTCAAATGCTCCCTATGCGGTGGACTATCCCGACTGGTGGGGCGCGCGGGTGACGATCAAGCTTCCCTATGCGGGCAAGGGCTTTCGCCTCCAGGGGGATTCGGTCGATAAGACCGTGGGCGATCTCTACCATTTCCGCCGCTCGGTGCTGATGCTGGCCGGGGTGGTGGTGATGGAATCGGAGACCAAGGCCCTGTCCGACCAGCTCCCCGCCGCCCGCGCTGCGCGGGTGCGCGCCGAGATGGCCGAACTGGCGACCAATTCAGTTTTCGTGCGCGCGCCCAGCGACTATGCCCCGACCGATCAGGAAAAGGCCGAGACCCGCCGTCAGGAACAGGCCGAACACGCCGCCGGACACAGCGATGCGCCGGGCAAGGATATCAAATCGGGGCGGTGAGGGGTTGCACCGGAAGCAGTCAGCCCCCCCTTGGATCACCCCCCGGCCACGCTCTTCAACTTGCGAACCGCGCGGTAGGCGTAGGCTTTGGCGCGGTTCTGGGCGGGGAAGGGGCCGGGGCTGGCGGGGGCGAAGCCGGCTTCGCGCAGCAGGTGGTTGAAGGCGCGCGCGTCGGCCTCGGCATAGGACCACTGCGAGCGCCAGGTGACCGACAGCGAGACCGAGGCCTCGTCGCCGTTCTGCACCCAGTGCGGCGCCTTGACCGGAACGTGGATCGCCTCGCCGGGATGGATCGTGATCGCCTCGCCCTTGGCAGCGAAGGCATCCTGCCAGGGCAGGTTGCGGTGGTGCATGCCAAGGTGGTATTTTTCATGTACTTCGGCCGAAAACAGCACCTCGTCCTCGATCGGGAACAGAGTCATGGTCTTGTGGCCCATGATCTGGAGCAGGATGTTGTGCTCGGGATCGAAATGGAACGGAGTGACCCCGCCGGGCGAGGTGATGAAGACGAACCCTTCGAGCTGCATCATCGCGCCTGTTCGCGGCTCGACCACATCGCGCAGCTCGGCCAGCGCATCGTGGAGCAGCGCGGCGTAGTCCGGGTGCTGCTCGATCCGCTTGAGCGCTACCCACGATCCCGCCCGGGCAATGGTGCGGATGGTTTCGACCACACCCAGCTCGCTCTGCGGCACGGCTTCGGGCGCGATCCCGATCGGCAGGTCGCCCGGATTGTATTCGATCGAATCCGCCGGCAACGCCTCGGCCAGGGCGGCCAGCGCATCGAGCGTCAGCAGCGGATGGCCGGTCAGCGCGTGGCTCAGCTTGCCGGGCATGTTGGGATAGAGCGCGGCAAAGGCCGTGCGCGCCGCTGGCGGAAAGGCGGGCTGGGTCATCGGGCGAATCCTCGTTGTTCGCCCGCGTGATAGCGCCCTGGGGTTAACGCCCCGTTTGCCTTGCTGGGATTGCCCCGCCCGGCCTGTGGCGGCCAAGGGTTGCCGTCACAGTCGGGCGCCGGGCGGGGCCAGCGGGGCAGGTGCAAGCTCCTATTCGGGAATCTGCCACTGCACCGCGCTGTTCCAGGTTCCGGCGGACTTCTCGCCGTCGCTGCCCGTGGCCGGATCGAAGTTGGCGCGGGCCATGATCTTGGCGCAGGCGGTGGCATCGAGAGCGGGCCAGCCGCTCGATCCGGTGACCATGCAGGCCTTGGGCTTGCCATCGGCGCCGACAGTGACAGCGAAGTGGGTGGTGCCCTGGTGCTCAAGCCGAAGTTCGCTGCTCGGATAGTCGTTGGGCGTCACCCACAGCCCGGGCTTGCCCCGCGCCCGCGGCGCCCTGGGGGTGAAGCGCGGCGGGGGCGGATCGACCGGGTGGCGGACAAATTCAACCTCGCCGATCGATCCGGTCTCGCCGTGATCGGTGAAGGTGGGGGTAAGGGTATCGAGGTTCTGCGGAACCAGCGTGATCTGGGTTTCGGTGTGCTGCGGGATGCTGGGTGAGGTTTCGTGGTGGACCGGCGGATCCTTTTTGGTCTGCTCGGGCGGGGGCAGCTTGATGTCGGTCGTCTTGATAGGGGTATCGATGCGGGGGACATAGCTCCCCACCAAGCCGCTCATCAGGCCCCAGGCAATCCCGGCCTCGATCGCCAGAACGGCGATCACGGCGCCGGGATGACGCTGGCGGCGGACACTTTCAACGTAGGACATGGCACCCTCCTTCTTGCTTGGCTTGTTGCCGCCCTGGAAGCTGCCCGCGTGACTTGCGAGTCGCTCCCGCATCGGCCCGTTATGATGTCACAATATAACATACCAATCGCCAAATCAATCCCCTTTCCGTAGGGTCAACCCGGGCACGCTCGCCAAGCGGCGCGGGCGTGCTAGGGTGGCTGCGAAGGAGAGGCTCTATGCCGATATTGTATGACTTCGCCCGCGCTCCCAGTCCGCGCCGCGCGCGCATCCTGCTCGCCGAAAAGGGCATCGCGCATGAGACCCGGAACGTCGATCTGGCCGCCGGGGAACAGCTCGATCCGGCTTACCGCGCGATCAATCCCGGCTGCACGGTTCCCACCCTGGTGCTCGATGATGGTACCGTGCTGGGCGACAATGCCGCGATCACCGCCTGGGCCGAGGCGGTCCATCCCGAGCCGCCCTTGCTAGGCCGCACCGCGGTGGAAAAGGCCGAAGTGGCGAGCTGGAACGCGAAGCTCGAGGCCGAATGCTTCATGGCCATCGCCGAGGTGCTGCGCAACACCGCCCCGGCCATGAAAGGCCGCGCGCTGCCTGGCCCGCATGATTATGCCCAGATTCCCGAGCTGGCGACCCGCGGCCGGGCGCGGCTGATCCATTTCCTCGACCGGTTCGAGGAGCACATGCAGCACCGCGAATGGGTGGCGGGCAGCGCCTTTTCCCTCGCCGACATCACCGCCGCCGTCGCGCTCGATTTCGCCGGCTGGATCAAAGTCGACGTCAATGCTGGCCGCCCCGCGATCGCCGCCTGGCGCGCGAAGATGGCCCAGCGCCCGGCGTTCAATCTCTAAGGAAGGCTCCCAGGATGAACACGCTAGCCCTGATCCTTGCCCTGGCGCTCGCCGCTGTGGTGGCGCTCTATTTCCTCGCCCCGCGCACCGTGTTCGGCTGGGCCCGCAATGCCCAGCGCCGCAAGGGCGGCATGGCGCAGAAAAGCATAGAGGCCGGTGGCCTGACCTGGCCCTACCTTGAAGGCGGCAAGGCCGATGGCGCGGTGCTGGTGCTGGTTCACGGCTTCGGCGGCGACAAGGATAACTGGTCGTTCTATGCGCCCCACGTGAAGGACCATTACCGGGTGATCGCCCCCGATCTGCCGGGTTTTGGCGAAAACACGCGGGCTGCCGGGCTGGACTATTCCGGCGCCGCCCAGGCCGAACGGCTCGCCGCCTTCCTCGATGCGCTGGGGATCGAGACTTGCCACCTTGGCGGCAATTCGATGGGCGGGCTGATCGCGCTGCACTTCGCCTTCAAATACCCGCAGCGGCTGCGCTCGCTCACCCTGTTCAACAACGCCGGGGTGATCGGCCCCGATGAAAGCGAGCTGCAACGGATGGTCGGGCGCGGCGAAAGCCCGCTGGTGCCGCGTTCGCTGGCCGATGTCGATAAGCTGATGGATTTCATCGTTCACAAGCCGCGCTACATCCCCGGCGCGTTCAAGAAGGTGATGTGGCAGGATATGGCCCCGCACCAAGGCCTGCTCGATGCGATCTTCGCCCAGATCGCCGAAGAGGCGCTGGCCAAACCGCTCAACGCGCGGCTGGGCGAAGTCAGCGTGCCGACCCAGATCGTCTGGGGCCGGCATGACCGGTTGCTCGATGTCTCCTGCGCTACCGTCCAGCACGCAGGAATTCGCGACAGCGAGCTGGTGATATTCGAGGATGTCGGCCACGTGCCGATGATCGAAAAACCCGCCGAAACCGCCCGCCATCACCTGGCTTTCCTGGCCAAGCATTAGGGGGCAAATTTGGCTGCAGTTGGTCTGGGGTGAGCGATGGCGATAGAACTGGGTGCAACCCTGCTTGGCTGGGTGATTTCCAAAGGCTGCGATGCTGGCCTGGATGGCGCCCTTGCCCGCTTGAAAGAAGTTGCACCGGGCGACCTCCCAGCCAACCACCATGTCGCCAAGGCTTTGCACAAGGCCTACCGGCAGTCCCTGTTCGGCATGGCAGAAGCAATTGGCCGCGCAGCAGAGGCATCCACTCAGTCATTTGCCGATGCGTTCAAGACCTATGCCGGAAACGACGAACTGCAACGTTGGAGTTCGGCTGACAATCAGGTGCCTTTTACGGCGCTGGAGGAACGTACCCGGCACATTTATCGCGATCAGGATCAGGATGCGGTCACTGCGGCAACGGACACCGTAATCGCCGTGATCGAGGCCGGTGTGGGCGAAACGATGCCGCGCCAATTCCGCGAAATCTTTCACAAGGGCTTGGCCGCCAAGCCGCCCCTGCCAAGCTGGTCGGATCAGTTCGAGCTGTTTTTCGGCCACGAACTGAAGACCGATCCCAACGTTTTCAACATCACGTCAAGCCAGCGGCTTAACGAGATTGTGCAGCGGTCCATCGATCTGCAGGATCAGATTGCCGAGTTGATACGGTTGTTTGCGCTGGGCGTGCCGATCTCAAAGGGAATTCGCCCGCTGCTGGGCGGCGCGGGCGCGGGCGTCGGCTTCAAGCAGTATCTCCATTCTGGCAAGCTGGCCTATGTCTCACGTGCCGCGTTCGTGGAGGGGAAGCACACCGGTGACCGGCTTGACGAAGATGCGCTAGCCAGCAAGCTGCTCAGTGAGATTCCGGCCACTTTGTTGATTGCCGGGCCGGGCGGCGTCGGCAAGACCAGGCTGGCGCTGGAACTTGGCCGAAGGCTTGAGGTCAGGCAAGGCTGGCTGGTACGCTCGCTTGATCCCCGGGTTACAGGGCAGGATATCGAAGGATTCGTGCGCCAGCATGGCGCCGGACTGCGGGTCGTCTTCTTGCTCGACTATGCAGAGATTGCCCAAAATCTCGACCACCTGATCCTCACGGTTGAGGCCCTGAACGAAAGCGGCTTCCACGTGGCCTTGATCGTAACCTGTCGGGCCAGCGCGATCGGGCCTGTAAGGGACGCGCTCGAGACGCTTCATCCCTTCGAGGTGTGGCTTGGTTCGGAGGAAATCGACGAGCGGGCATTCCAGGCCCACGTGGTCAGGGAAATCCTTTCAAGCCGCGGTCTGGATAGTGACCAAACGCTGGTGGACTTGTGCGTCCGCCCGTTCCTGGCGGCATTTGCCGTATTCCTTCATGACGTGCACCCTGATCGCTTCGAGCAGCAGTTCCGCGGACTGCAAGCGATTGCGGATTTCGAGGCGTGGATGCGCCAAAGGCTGCGCACCCTGATTGGCGGGGTAGAGGCAAACCGGCAGTTGCTTGCCGACATTGCCCTTGCCCTGCCGATGGACCTTGATCGGCGCGATGCCCTGCTTGGGGCTGGCGGGCAGCTTGCTGAGCTGTTGCGCAAGCTGGAAGAAGATCAATGGGTCGAGGTCGTGGGGCAACGCCTGGAGGCGAGCCACGACGTTCTGGCCGATGGAATCGCCGCAGCCTGGGTTTTTGAAAAACCGGGTCAGGTGACAGGCCGACTGGAACAGTGTTTGCTGCGGTCACTCGATCAGGGAACCTTGCAGGCCGCGCTGGTCGCCGCAGACCGGCTTGCAGCACACGATAAATTTGAGCAGGTCGACGGCGCACGAATAATGCGCCGCTTGCTTGCCGGGCCAGCGTTTGACCATTCGGCACTCGCGGGTCCGCTGCTCAACTCCAGACTGATGGCTGCCAAGGCGAAGCTGGGGTTGCTGGGCCACGATAAGCGGCTGAGCGAGTTGGTGGGATTGAGGATTTCCATGCGGCTGCAGCTTGCCCGTCTGTTGCAGGAGTTTGCCTTCGAGGAACGGGATAAAGAATGGGATGAAGTCGCTGCATCCATTATCCCCCTAATCGACGAGTCGCTTGAGTATGCAGCCGGCTCGAACCGGCTTATCCGGCGCGCATACCGGTGCTTTCCTTTGCGCTATCGGGCCAAGGTGCTTGAATCGATCGAACGATTTCCAAAGGCCAGCCAGACACATTTTTTGATCGCCGAGTTTATCAGGCAAGAGCCAGGTTTCGTCGTTGTCAGGAATGCGATGCTGGCCTGGCTAGAAGCCAGGGGCACGACTGATCCAAAGGCCAGTTTCATCTTCACCGCCTGGATTGATGCAAAGGGCGATACCGATGCGATCGAACAAGCCATGCTCGGATGGCTTGAAACCTTTGTCAGCGAAGAGCGCGCGCACTACGTACTGGCCGCCTGGTTCAACAAGGTGGGAAATCCAGAAGCGGCAAGCGATGTCGCGGCAAGGTGGCTAGATAAGAACGGGGAATCGCAGGTCTCGGGGCTGGTCCTCAGCGCATGGTTGAGGTCGGGGGTTGAACTGCCCCAGGCGCAAGAGCGGGTGCTGCGCTGGCTTGATCTTCATGGTTATCACGAGGGCGCGATCTATGTCGCGTTGGCCTGGAAACAAATTGGCGGAGATGTAGGCGCCGCACGGGACATGTTGCTCGCGGGTCGCGTCCGTCAAGGTGGTGTAATTTCGGCTGTGGCCGTGGGCCATCGTCAGGCGGCTTTGGCGGTGATGTGTAGGGGCTGATTTTCCTCCTCGATCATGGGTTGGTTGAGTTCGGCCATGCCTTCGATCTGCATGTATCGGTGCTGGAGCTGCCACTCGTCGTTCTGCTCCATCAGCACAGCCCCGACGAGGCGGATGATGCTGTCTTCGTTCGGGAAGATTCCGACGACGTCGGCGCGGCGCTTGACCTCCTTGTTGAGCCGCTCGAGCGGATTGGTTGAGTGTAACTTCGTGCGGTGCTGGGTGGGAAAGCCGGTGTAGGCGAGCACGTCGGTTTCGGCCTCGTCCATGCAGGCGCCGAGCTTGGGCCAACGGGTGCGCAACTGGTCGGCGACCTGTCGCCAGACCTGCGTTGCGCTTTTCTGATCGGGCTGCAGGAAGACCTGGCGGATCGCGGCGGCGACGACAGTGTTCTGGCCCTTGGGCACATAGGACAGGGCATTGCGCATGAAGTGCACCCGGCAGCGCTGCCAGGTGGCGCCCATGACGCGGGTGATCGCGCCCTTGAGGCCCTCGTGAGCATCGGAGATGACCAGCTTCACGCCGGTAAGACCGCGCCGAACAAGGTCCTTCAGGAAGTCGGACCAGAAGACCTCCGCTTCCGAGGGGCCGATATGCAGGCCGACGATCTCGCGCCGGCCCTCGGTGTTGACGGCCATGGCGATTATTGCGGCAACGCTGATGATCCGCCCGCCTTCGCGTACCTTGAGATAGGTGGCATCGAGCCAGAGATACGGCCATTCGCCGGTGAGCGGGCGTTTCAGAAAGGCATGGACGCGCTCGTCAATGTCCTTGCAAAGCTTGGAGACGGTGGACTTGGAGATGCCGGTCATGCCCATGGCCTGGACGAGTTCATCGACCCGCCGGGTGCTGACCCCGCCGATCCACGCTTCCTGGATCACCGCAACCAGCGCTTTCTCGACCATCTTGCGGGGCTCAAGGAAGCCCGGAAAGTAGGACCCAGCACGCAGCTTGGGGATTTTCAGGTTCAGCGTGCCTACCCGGGTATCCAGCGAACGGTCGCGATAGCCGTTGCGCCAGGTCGCGCGCTCGCTGCTGCGTTCGTGGCGACCCGCGCCGATCAGGCCATCAACGTCGGCCTCCATGATCAGCTGCAGCACGTTCTCGGCGATGGTGCGCAAAAAATCCGGTTGGCCGCCCTTCGCAGCAAGCTCTTCGATCAGTAATCTGTCCTCGGTCATCGGGAACTCCTCTTCGTCACGGTTGAAGTGTGCAAACTCCACCATAACGATGAACCCGGTGGCCACCAGCGACGCCGCATTCCGGGGTGGGGCATGCCCCACCCCGGAATACACCATCGCCTACACCGGAAATTACACCACGAGCGCGGACGCTAACTGCTCGCGCAGGTCGATGAACGCAGGTTGGAATGCGCGGCCTGGGTTCCTTTGGTGATCTGGATGAAGCTTGGCCTTCCCGTCGAAGGCCTTGGGGGTCGGCTTGGGCGCTGGTTTGAGCTTCACGGAGAAGAGCTGGAAGCGCCGCACCTGCTCAGTGCCTGGTTCGATGCCACTACAGATTGCGGTGAAGTTGTGACTCATGCCAGGCGATGGCTTGGAAGGCACGGAACCCATCTGGAGGCGCGGTTCGTCCTGGCCAGTTGGATATATCGCCTGGACGATGTCGGCGAAGTTGCGCCTTATGTCGATCGGTGGACAGGGAAGAATGGAACTTGTCACGAGGCGTTGCTGGTTTTTTGTGCCTGGTATCACAACGGTGGCGATCAAGGCCGTTACCGCGATCTGGTTCTGGCCTTGATCGAGCAGTTTCCGACCAGTGAGAAAGCCTGGTTTCTCACCAAGTTCGCATCCGGATGGCGCGATCTGCCCGAGCGATCGATTCGCGCCATTTGCTCGATGTGCGGTGGGTTTCGTAATGATCCCGATTCACTCTGGCGGACTTCGCGGCTGTGTTGGCATATCAGTCAAGATTCGTGGGACCTGGCCAGAGAGATCATAAGAACCGCGTTGGACTGCCTTGAGATACATTGTGCCGATGGTCAGTTGAATCAGGAATCTCACCTGCCAGTTGCAATCGTCTTCAATTTCCTGACGGACGTCTGGCAGGCGCCCGAATTCGAGGATCGCATCTTGCGCAACCTTGCTGCCGCAGTCTCCTCGGGCAGAGTTTTTCACTCGGAGGCCAATTTTGTGCAAGGGTTCGGCTTGCCGAGGATTGTGTTTGAGGCCCTGCGCAACGGGTATCTTGATGTCGATCGGGATCGGTGCGGGCTCATTGCCTATGCACAGATGCTCGCCCGCTCAGATCATGGCGCACCGGCATTTGCCGAATTCCTTGCGCTGGTATCGCGAAGGTTCCCGAGTGACCTTTGGTCGGCAGCGGCGCAGCCATGAATGCCGATTGGTGGCGCAATTGTGTTGCGTTCCTGGCTTGACCCTTTCCCATTATCCCCCTAATGGCGCGCGCTTCCGGGCACTGTCCGGATTGAGCTGAACATTGCCGGTGCGTCCTGCTCGTTGGGGTAATCCGTCAAAGTAACCCGGTCTTATCAGTCGGGTGGAGCGTTTTCGGCTCGCGATTGCGGCGGCTTGCGGATTCTTTCCGGGGTGGCGGCTGCGGATCGCGACTCGCACCTGCTTCACCCAGCCGCATCGGCCACAGAGCAAGGTGAAGAGTACTTCATGCCCACGATCAACCAGCTGGTCCGCAAGGGCCGCGAGCCGCAGAAGGCCAAAAGCAAGGTCCCTGCGATGGAGCAGAACCCGCAGAAGCGTGGCGTCTGCACCCGCGTCTATACCACGACCCCGAAGAAGCCGAACTCGGCGCTGCGCAAGGTGGCCAAGATCCGCCTGACCAACCAGCGCGAGGTGATCTCGTACATTCCGGGCGAGGGCCACAACCTGCAGGAGCACTCGGTGGTGCTGATCCGCGGGGGCCGTGTTCGCGACCTTCCGGGCGTGCGCTATCACGTGCTGCGCGGCGTGCTCGATACCCAGGGCGTCAAGGACCGCAAGCAGAGCCGCTCGAAGTACGGCGCCAAGCGTCCGAAGTAAGCCCTAGGGCTCAAGGTTTCAGCAGGCCGGCATCAGTGCGCGGCCCAGCATAAGGAATACACGAGATGTCTCGTCGTCGTCGTCCCGAGAAGCGGGAAATCCTGCCCGATCCCAAGTTCGGAGATCAGGTGCTGTCGAAGTTCATGAACAATCTCATGCTCGACGGGAAGAAGTCGGTTGCCGAAAGCATCGTTTACGGTGCGCTCGAAACCATGGAAACCCGCGCCAAGAGCGATCCGGTGGCGCTGTTCCACGATGCGCTCAACAACGTGAAGCCGCAGATCGAGGTGCGGTCGCGCCGGGTCGGCGGTGCCACCTATCAGGTGCCGGTCGAGGTTCGTCCCGAGCGCGCCCAGGCGCTGGCGATCCGCTGGCTGATCACCGCCGCGCGCAACCGCAGCGAAACCACGATGAGCGCGCGCCTTTCGGCCGAGCTGCTCGACGCCGCCAACAACCGCGGCAGCGCGGTCAAGAAGCGCGAAGACACCCACCGCATGGCCGACGCCAACCGCGCGTTCAGCCACTACCGCTGGTAGGCTGTCACGCGGCGGTCACAAAACTGAACCAGTGGGCGGCGGCAATCTGGCCCCGCCCGCAGACCTAAGGAAACCCAGACAATGGCACGCAGCCATCCGCTCGAAAAATACCGCAACATCGGTATCATGGCGCACATCGACGCCGGCAAGACCACGACCACCGAGCGTATCCTCTATTACACCGGCAAGTCCTACAAGATCGGCGAAGTCCACGACGGCGCCGCGACCATGGACTGGATGGAGCAGGAACAGGAGCGCGGCATCACGATCACCTCGGCTGCCACCACCTGCTTCTGGAACGATCACCGGATCAACATCATCGACACCCCCGGCCACGTTGACTTCACCATCGAAGTCGAGCGTTCGCTGCGCGTGCTCGACGGCGCGGTGGCCTGCTTCGACGGCGTCGCCGGGGTTGAGCCGCAGTCGGAAACCGTTTGGCGCCAGGCCGACAAGTACGGCGTGCCGCGGATGTGCTTCATCAACAAGCTCGACCGCACCGGCGCCAACTTCAAGTTCTGCGTCCAGTCGATCATCGACCGTCTCGGCGCCAAGCCGGCCGTGCTGTTCCTGCCGATCGGCCTCGAAGCCGATCTCAAGGGCCTGGTCGATCTGGTCGAGAACCGCGCGATCATCTGGAAGGATGAATCGCTCGGCGCCGAATTCTTCCACGAAGAAATCCCGGCCGACATGAAGGACGAAGCCGCCGAATACCGCGAAAGGCTGATCGAGCTCGCCGTCGAACAGGACGACGATGCGATGGAAGCCTATCTCGAAGGCAACGAGCCCGACGTGGCGACGCTCAAGGCGCTGATCCGCAAGGGCACGCTGAACCAGGCGTTCGTTCCGGTGTGCTGCGGCTCGGCGTTCAAGAACAAGGGCGTCCAGCCGCTGCTCGACGCGGTGGTAGACTATCTGCCTTCGCCGCTCGATATTCCCGACGTGCAGGGCATCAACCCCGACACCGACGAGGCCGACACCCGTCCGACCGCTGACGACGCGCCGTTCTCGGGCCTGGCGTTCAAGATCATGAACGACCCGTTCGTGGGCTCGCTCACCTTCCTGCGCATCTATTCGGGCACGCTGACCAAAGGCAGCTACCTGAATTCGGTGAAGGGCAAGAAGGAGAAGGTCGGCCGCATGCTGCTGATGCACTCCAACAACCGCGAAGACATCGATACCGCCTATGCCGGCGATATTGTCGCGCTGGCGGGGCTCAAGGAAACCACCACCGGGGATACCCTGTGCGCCGAACGCGCGCCGATCATCCTCGAGCGGATGGAATTCCCCGATCCGGTGATCGAGCTGTCGGTCGAACCCAAGACCAAGGCCGACCAGGAAAAGATGGGCATCGCACTCAACCGCCTCTCGGCCGAGGATCCCTCGTTCCGCGTTTCGACCGACCACGAATCCGGCCAGACGATCATCAAGGGTATGGGCGAGCTTCACCTCGACATCATCGTCGATCGCATGCGCCGCGAATTCAAGGTCGAGGCCAACGTCGGTGCGCCGCAGGTGGCCTACCGCGAATACCTCGCCAAGCCGGTCGAGCTGACCTACACCCACAAGAAGCAGTCGGGTGGTTCGGGCCAGTTCGGTGAAGTCAAGGTCAAGCTTACCCCGGCCGAGCGCGGTGCGGGTATCGCGTTCATCGATTCGATCAAGGGCGGCAACATCCCGCGCGAATACATCCCCTCGGTTGAGAAGGGCATGCGCGAGACTGCCGAGACCGGGGCGCTGATCGGCTTCCCGATCGTCGACTTCTCGATCGAGCTGCTCGACGGCAAGTACCACGACGTCGACTCGTCGGCCCTGGCCTTCGAAATCGCCGGTCGCGGTGCGATGCGCGAGGCCGCCCAGAAGGCCGGGATCAAGATCCTCGAACCGATCATGAAGGTCGAGGTCGTGACTCCGGAAGAATTCATGGGCGACGTGATCGGCGACCTCAACAGCCGCCGTGGCCAGATCCAGGGCACCGACAGCCGGGGCAACGCCCAGGTGGTCGAAGCCATGGTCCCGCTGGCGAACATGTTCGGCTATGTGAACCAGCTGCGCTCCTTCACCCAGGGGCGTGCGCAGTACACCATGCAATTCTCGCACTATGACGAGGTCCCGGCGAACGTCGCGGCCGAGGTCAAGGAGAAGCTTGCCTAATAGGCAGGATCGTTCTAGGGGCGGCGCCTGATTCAGCGGGCGCCGTCCAAACCCCGCAGATTCAATTCAAGCGAAAGAAGGTTTGAGACAATGGCGAAGGCAAAATTCGAGCGGAACAAGCCGCACTGCAACATCGGCACGATCGGTCACGTCGACCACGGCAAGACCACGCTGACTGCCGCGATCACCAAGGTGCTGGCCGAAACCGGCGGCGCCACGTTCACCGACTATGCCAACATCGACAAGGCTCCCGAAGAGCGCGAGCGCGGCATCACCATCTCGACCGCCCACGTCGAGTATGAGACCGAAAACCGCCACTATGCGCACGTCGACTGCCCGGGCCACGCCGACTATGTGAAGAACATGATCACCGGTGCGGCGCAGATGGACGGCGCCATCCTCGTGGTGAACGCCGCTGACGGCCCGATGCCGCAGACCCGCGAGCACATCCTGCTGGCCCGCCAGGTCGGCGTGCCCGCTCTGGTCGTCTACATGAACAAGGTCGATCAGGTCGACGATCCGGAAATCCTCGAACTGGTCGAGCTCGAAGTGCGCGAGCTGCTCAGCTCGTATGACTTCCCGGGCGACGATATTCCGATCATCAAGGGTTCGGCCCTGGCCGCCCTCGAAGGTCGCGACGATGCGATCGGCAAGGATTCGATCAAGGAACTGATGGCCGCGGTTGACAGCTACATCCCGCAGCCGCCGCGTCCGACCGACAAGCCGTTCCTGATGCCGGTCGAAGACGTGTTCTCGATCTCGGGCCGCGGCACCGTGGTGACCGGCCGTATCGAAACCGGCATCGTGAAGGTTGGCGACGAAGTCGAAATCGTCGGTCTGAAGGACACCAAGAAGACCGTCGTGACCGGCGTCGAAATGTTCCGCAAGCTGCTCGATCAGGGCGAAGCCGGCGATAACGTCGGTGCGCTGATCCGCGGCGTGGGCCGCGAAGAAGTTGAGCGCGGCCAGGTTCTGGCCAAGCCCGGCTCGGTCACTCCGCACACCGAATTCAGCGCCGAAGTCTACGTGCTGTCGAAGGACGAAGGTGGCCGTCACACGCCGTTCTTCGCCAACTACCGCCCGCAGTTCTACTTCCGCACCACCGACGTGACCGGCGAAGTGATCCTTCCCGAAGGCACCGAAATGGTGATGCCGGGCGACAACGTGACCCTGTCGGTCAAGCTGATCGCCCCGATCGCCATGGACGAAGGTCTGCGCTTCGCGATCCGCGAAGGCGGCCGCACCGTCGGTTCGGGCGTGGTTGCCAAGATCACGAAGTAAGCTTCGGCCGATCTGCCAAACGAATTGGCCCGGTCTCCCCCAGGGGAGGCCGGGCTTTTTCGTGGGCGAGGGAGGGGGCACCGAAGCTCGGCAGGGGGTGAGTGAGCGGCCCAGCGCGGCGCGCGAGGCAAACCCGCCTCTCCCAACTCCGGCCAGTCGCCTGGAACTGACTTTCGTATCACCAAAAATCCCTCGTCGCCCCGTGCTTGACACGGGGCTTGGCTGCTCTTGAGCTCAAAGGTGAGCCAAGGCCCGCATCAAGTGCGGGCCGACGGGTGGTTGTTTGAAAATGGAGTGGACTGCGATTTCGCCATACCAGCGAGCAATCTTGCAAGTCTGCCTATCCCTCGCCCCATCAACGGCGCGGGCTTTCCAGTTGCAGCCATGCCTCCGCAGGTGCAGGACAAACACATGGCACGCAAATACTCAAAACACGGCCCGCGCGAGGACATTTACGACGACAGCGGAGATGACGCCGACGCAGCCCCGCCGCCGCCCGATTGCTGGCTATGCGAACGGCCCTGCGGAGAAACGGTGATCTGGCACCACCCGATCCCCAAGAGCCGGGGCGGGCGCGAGGTGGTGCCGATGCATGCCATCTGCCAGAACATGCTGAACACCACCTTCACCAATTCCGAGCTGCAACGCTACGGCATGGACGCCAGCCTGCTGCGGACCGATCCGCGGGTGGAGAAGTTCGTCGCCTGGGTGGCGAACAAGGACCCCGATTTCAACGCTGCGGTGGGGAAGAGGAAGGGGCGGTGAGGGGGAAGGGGTGCCAAGGGGACAGTCTATTGGCTGTCCCCATCCAACGTAGCCGCCAACGACAAGAGGACACGCAATAGCGTGTCCCCGTTACGCAACCGTGGACACGCTATTACGTGTCCACGCGTCGTTGTAGAAGGCTATTGCGTGTCCCCCAGCAACGCTTCACAATGGCATGGCCTTTCGATGGCATTCGGGGAGCTTGACCGAGTTCGGGGGTTAAGCAAAAGTGTCACCGTAATTCCGGGAACAATCAGGTTCAGCAACGGTGAATCCAGCAAACTCCGGCGCATTGAAATCGCAATGCAGATAGCGAACCCAATTTGGGCATTTGTTCTCATGCTTATGAGCGCGTCCAGCCCCAAACAGAGTTGGGAAGGTAGCGCTGCCTGGATGTCGCCGCAGGAGTGCGACAATGCTGAATATTGCCGATTCAGAGGAGTGATCAGCGTCCACAGGACTTCTAAGGATTACTCAGCAACAATAAGCATGGAACAAGGAAAATGCTATAATATCTCGCTGCCGAGACGCCGGATGAATGCCGTTCGAAGGCGAGGTGGATCGAGTGAAGTCGAGGTATATGGGGAAAAACTTAAATTCCCAATTTTGTTTGACTTTGATAGGCTTAAAATAAAAGGCAGATACGTAAGCAGAGGGCCGTGCTCTGGAGATTTTTATTTGTTTGTTGATAACAATAATATCGTATTTTTATAGCCAATCCTGGGGATTTACCGTGACAGCTGCAACAATCCCCGAACTCCGAATTTTCCTACACCTCCCGATCCTGCCATGCTGCGCGCCCGGTCCATTCATCTGCGCTCTTTGACAGTCAGAATCTCCGCTTCGCGCAGCCTCTCCCGCACGCCGGGCGCAAAAAGGTGACACCCAAAAGCGCACATGTGTCACTTTATTCGCAGCAACATGCTGATCTTTAGGGAGAAACTACCCGGACAGGGGTGTCACCTTTTGGCGCGGCTTGTCCGGCCCCGGCTCAGCTCCGGGATTGCGGGACTACGGTGATTCCCGTTTGTTTTCAGCGATGGAATTGCTGCAACAGTTTGCCTGCGCCCCAACTCAGGCTTGCGGCCTCTGGCTTTATGCAAAGCCGAACCGTTGGATGGGGGACACGCGATAGCAGGTCCCCGGTGCCCCACCCAAAAAACCCCCAATTCCCCCCTTGCGCGAATCCCCCGTCCTGTGTAGGGGCGCGGCTCGAATTTGGTCGGGGTGCAAGCCCCGTGGCTCTTTCTCATCGGTAGGACACAATGGAAGCTCAGAATATTCGCATTCGTTTGAAAGCATTCGATCACCGCGTGCTTGACCAGGCGACCGGCGAAATCGCGGACACCGCCCGCCGTACCGGCGCGCTGATCCGGGGCCCCATTCCTCTGCCGACCAAGATCGAGAAGTTCTGCGTCAACCGCGGCCCGCACATCGACAAGAAGTCGCGTGAGCAGTTCGAGGTGCGCACCTACAAGCGGTTGCTCGATATCGTGCAGCCCAACGCCACCACCGTGGACGCGCTGATGAAGCTCGACCTGGCGGCCGGCGTCAACGTGGAAATCAAGCTGGCCTAAGCCGCTCGGTTCCAAAGTTTCGGACCTCTCGGTCCACATCCTTCCGGGCTTCGGCCCGGCTCCAAGCGGGAAAATACCCGCGACGAGACAGAGCCCCGGCACAGGCCGGGGACACAAGGGATACCTCCGGGGCTTGCTCCGGGCATGCGTCCCCCGTCTCGCTCCCTGGTTTCAGGGGGCACTCAGCCCGGACGGGGCTCGTATCACACACATGGGCTGAACACGCCTCTCGGGGATGGTCCTCGTTAGGCCTCTGTAGGAGACTTGATCATGCGCACAGGCGTGATCGCCAAGAAGGTGGGGATGACCCGCCTTTTCCAGGAGGACGGACGGCACGTGCCGGTTACCGTTCTGGCGCTGGAAGATTGCCAGGTGGTGTCGGTCCGCACCGCTGATCGCGACGGTTACGTTGCGGTGCAGCTGGGTGCCGGCAGTGCCAAGCAGAAGAACGTTGCCAAGCCGCAGCGTGAACATTTCGCCAAGGCCGAAGTGCCGCTCAAGGCGCGCGTCGTGGAATTCCGCGTCGCCGATGATGCCGTGCTCGAAGTGGGCGCGACGATCGCCGCTTCGCACTTCGTTCCGGGCCAGCTGGTCGATATTTCCGGCACCACGCAGGGCAAGGGCTTTGCCGGTGCGATGAAGCGCTGGGGCTTCGGCGGCATGCGCGCCACCCACGGTGTTTCGATCAGCCACCGCGCCCACGGTTCGACCGGTAACCGCCAGGATCCGGGCAAGGTCTTCAAGAACAAGAAGATGGCCGGCCACATGGGTGACCGCGCGCGTACCCAGCAGAACCTCGAAGTGGTTCGCGTCGATGACGAACGCGGGCTGATCTTCGTCAAGGGTTCGGTCCCGGGCGCGAAGAATTCGTGGCTCACCGTCAAGGACGCCGTGAAGGAAGCCCGCCACGCCGAGGCTCCGTACCCGGCCGGTATCAAGAGCGCTGCCAACAGCAATGAAACTCCGGCTGCTGCCGACACCCCCGCGGAAGACACCGTGGCCGTCGAGGCAACCGAAGGTCAGGAGGGCTAAGTCGTGAAGGTCAAGCTTTCCACTCTCGATGGTAGCGCCGGCAAGGGCGACATCGAACTGAACGATGCGGTGTTCGGCCTTGAGCCGCGCGCTGACATCCTGCACCGCGTTGTCACCTGGCAGCTCGAAAATCGCCGCGGCATCGCCCGCGCCACCCGTGAGCGTTCGGACGTTGCCCGTACCGGCAAGAAGTTCGGGCGCCAGAAGGGCGGCGGCACGGCCCGTCACGGCGATCGCCGCGCTCCCGTCTTCATCGGCGGCGGCAAGGCCCACGGTGCCCGTCTGCGCGAGTTCGACGTGTCGCTCAACAAGAAGGTCCGTGCACTGGGCCTCAAGATGGCGCTTTCGAGCAAGGCCAAGCAGGGTCTGGTGGTCGTCGACAGCCTCGAGCTGAAGGACGCCAAGACCAAGGCTCTCGCCGCGCAGCTCGCCAAGGCGAACTGGGGCAAGAAGGTGCTGGTGATCGACGGTGAAGCGGTGAACGAGGGCTTTGCCCGCGCTGCCGGCAACCTCGTCGGTGTCAACGTGCTCCCCGCGATCGGCGCCAACGTCTACGACATCCTGAAGCATGACACGCTGGTGCTCACCCGCGCCGCAGTCGAAAAGCTGGAGGCGCGCTTCGCCCTCCCGGGAGGGGCTAACTAATGGCTAAGGACGCAATCGATACGCGGCACTATGACGTGATCGTGGCTCCCCACATCACCGAAAAGGCGACGCTCGCGAGCGAGAACAACGCCGTGGTCTTCAAGGTAGCCGAAAGCGCCACCAAGCCGCAGATCAAGGCTGCGGTCGAGGCCCTGTTCGACGTCAAGGTGATCTCGGTGAACACCCTGACCCAGAAGGGCAAGACCAAGCGGTGGAAGGGCAAGCCCTATCGCCGCAGCGATGTGAAGAAGGCGGTCGTCCGTCTGGCCGAGGGCCAGTCGATCGACGTCACCAGCGGGATCTGAGGCGCACCATGGCACTCAAGAACTACAACCCGACCAGCCCGGCCCGCCGCGGCCTGATCCTGGTCGACAAGTCGTCCCTGTGGAAGGGCAAGCCGGTCAAGGCGCTTACCGAAGGCAAGCGCAAGACCGGCGGGCGCAACAACAAGGGCCACGTCACTTCGCGCGGGATCGCTGGCGGTCACAAGCAGAAGTATCGCTACATCGATTTCAAGCGCCGCAAGTGGGATGCTCCTGCCGTCGTCGAGCGTCTGGAATACGATCCCAACCGCACCGCCTTCATCGCCCTCATCAAGTATGAGGACGGTGAGCTGGCCTATATCCTGGCTCCGCAGCGCCTCGCCGTTGGCGACAGTGTCGTCGCCGGTGAGAAGACCGACGTGAAGCCGGGCAACGCCATGCTGCTCAGCCAGATGCCGGTCGGCACGATCTGCCACAACGTGGAGATGAAGCCGGGCAAGGGCGGCCAGATCGCCCGCAGCGCTGGCACCTATGTCCAGGTCGTCGGCCGTGACCGCGGAATGGTGATCGTTCGCCTCAACTCGGGCGAGCAGCGCTACCTGCGCGGCGATTGCATGGGTACGGTTGGCGCGGTTTCGAACCCCGACAACCAGAACCAGAACCTGGGCAAGGCCGGCCGCACCCGCTGGATGGGGCGCCGTCCGCTGACCCGCGGTGTCGCCAAGAACCCGGTCGATCACCCGCACGGCGGCGGCGAAGGCCGCACCTCGGGTGGCCGTCATCCGGTCACTCCGTGGGGCAAGCCGACCAAGGGCGCCCGCACCCGCAACAACAAGCAGACGGACAAGATGATTATCCGTTCGCGTCACGCCAAGAAGAAGAGGTAAGCCCCCATGGCACGCTCCGTCTGGAAAGGCCCCTTCGTCGACCTGCACCTGCTGAAGAAGGCGGAAGCCCAGCAGGATGCCGGCACCCGCGCCGCTCCGATCAAGACCTGGTCGCGGCGCTCGACGATCCTGCCGCAGTTCGTTGGTCTGACGTTCAACGTCTACAACGGTCACAAGTTCATCCCCGTCTCGGTCAACGAAGACATGGTCGGCCACAAGCTTGGCGAGTTCGCGCCCACGCGCAGCTTCCCCGGCCACGCCGCCGACAAGAAGGGTAAGCGCTGATGAGCAAGCAGGCAGCCCCGCGCCGCGTCGGCGACAAGGAAGCGCTGGCGGTCGGCACCACGATCCGTGGTTCGGCCCAGAAGCTCAACCTCGTCGCCGGTCTGATCCGCGGCAAGAAGGCCGAAGAGGCCATGAACATCCTGGCTTTCTCGAAGCGGGCCATGGCGCAGGATGCGCGCAAGGTCCTCGCCTCGGCGATCGCCAATGCCGAAAACAACCACAATCTGGATGTTGACGCGCTGGTGGTTAGCGAAGCCAGCGTCGGCAAGTCGATCACCATGAAGCGGTTCCACACCCGTGGCCGCGGCAAGTCGACCCGGATCCTCAAGCCGTTCAGCCGGCTCAGGATCGTGGTTCGCGAAGTCGAGGAGGCGTAAGTCATGGGTCACAAGACCAACCCCGTCGGCCTGCGCCTTCAGATCAACCGGACCTGGGACAGCCGTTGGTTCGCCGAGGGCAAGAATTACGGCCAGCTGCTTGAGGAAGACCTCAAGATCCGCAAGTTCGTGATGGAAACCCTGCCCCAGGCGGCGATTTCCAAAGTGGTGATCGAGCGTCCGGCCAAGCTGTGCCGGGTTTCGATCTATGCCGCGCGTCCGGGCGTCATCATCGGCAAGAAGGGCGCGGACATCGAAAAGCTGCGCTCGCAGCTCGCCAAGATGACCGACAGCGACGTCAAGCTGAACATCGTCGAGATCCGCAAGCCCGAAATCGACGCCAAGCTCGTCGCCCAGGGCGTGGCCGATCAGCTGATCCGCCGCGTTGCCTTCCGCCGTGCGATGAAGCGCGCGGTGCAATCGGCCCTGCGTCTGGGCGCCGAAGGCATCAAGATCACCTGCGGTGGCCGCCTCGGCGGGGCGGAAATCGCCCGCGTCGAATGGTACCGCGAGGGCCGGGTGCCGCTGCACACGCTGCGCGCCAACATCGACTATGCCGAAGCCGAGGCGCTGACCGCCTATGGCATCATCGGCATCAAGGTGTGGATCTTCAAGGGCGAAATCCTTGGTCACGATCCGATGGCCCAGGACCGCCTGATGATGGAGGCCCAGACCTCCGGCGTGCGCCCCGCGCGCGATGATCGCAGGAACTAAGTCACATGCTGCAACCCAAGAAAACCAAGTTCCGCAAGGCCTTCAAGGGCCGGATCAAGGGTGACGCCAAGGGCGGCACCGATCTGAACTTCGGCTCCTACGGCCTCAAGGCGATGGAACCCGAGCGGATCACCGCGCGCCAGATCGAAGCGGCCCGCCGTGCGATCACCCGCCACATCAAGCGCCAGGGGCGTCTGTGGATCCGCGTGTTCCCCGACGTACCGGTGTCGAAGAAGCCCGCCGAAGTCCGCCAGGGCAAGGGCAAGGGTTCGGTCGAATACTGGGCCGCCCGCGTCAAGCCGGGCCGGATCCTGTTCGAGCTGGACGGCGTTGCCGGTCCGCTTGCCGCCGAAGCTTTCAGCCGCGCCGCGATGAAGCTGCCGATCAAGACCAAGGTCGTTGCCCGTCTGGGCGACACCAGCCATCTGGGAGCCGAATAATGGCCAAGACCGAAGATCTGCGCGCCAAGAGCGACGATCAGCTGAGCGTTGAGCTGGGCGATCTCAAGCGGGAAGCGTTCAACCTGCGCTTTCAGGCCGCGACCAACCAGCTGGAGCGTCCGGCGCGCATCAAGGAAGTGCGCCGCGACATCGCCCGCATCAAGACGCTGCAGGGCGAACGCGCCCGCGCGGCCAAGTAAGGAGCCCACGAGATGCCCAAGCGTATCCTGATCGGGACCGTGGTTTCCGACAAGACCGACAAGACCGTGGTCGTGAAGGTCGAACGCAAGGTGAAGCACCCGCTCTACGGGAAGATCATCCGCCGTTCGAAGAAGTATCACGCCCACGACGAAGACAACGCCTTCAAGACCGGCGAAACCGTTCGCATCGAGGAAACCCGCCCGATGTCGAAGCTCAAGACCTGGAAGGTGATCGAACGCGTCACCGCCAGCAAGGGCACCGCGGTCGAAGCCGACGTCTGAGGACAAGTTTTTTGGAACTGCCGGACTGGTTCCGGCAAGCCAGTGAGAAGGAACCGGATCAATGATCCAGATGCAATCCCAGCTCGACGTTGCTGACAACAGCGGCGCCAAGCGCGTCCAGTGCATCAAGGTGCTGGGCGGATCCAAGCGCCGCACGGCGGGCGTTGGCGACATCATCGTGGTGTCGGTCAAGGAAGCCCAGCCGCGCACCAAGGTGAAGAAGGGCGACGTGCACCGTGCGGTGATCGTTCGCACCCGCAAGGACGTGCGCCGCGCCGACGGCTCGGTGATCCGCTTCGACAGCAATGCTGCCGTGCTGATCAACAAGAACGCCGAACCCATCGGCACCCGTATCTTCGGCCCCGTGGTCCGCGAGCTGCGCGGCAAGGGCTACATGAAGATCATCTCGCTCGCTCCGGAGGTGCTGTAATGGCCGCCGCTAAGATCAAGAAGGGCGACAGCGTCGTCGTCCGTTCGGGCAAGGACAAGGGTCGCAGCGGCACTGTCCTTCAGGTCCTGCCGAAGGATGGCAAGGTCGTGGTCTCGGGCGTGAACGTCGCGGTGCGCCACCGCAAGCCCACCCAGGTCAACCCGCAGGGCGGGATCGAACGCCGCGAGGCGCCGATGGCGATCGCCAAGGTCGGCCTGGCCGATCCCAAGACCGGCAAGGCCACCCGCGTGCGGTTTGAGACCGGCAAGGACGGCAAGAAGGTCCGTGTCGCCGTCAAGTCGGGGGAGAAGATCGATGGCTGACAAGTACACTCCGCGCCTGCGCACGAAGTACGACGAGCAGATCGCCAAGGCGATGACCGAGAAGTTCGGTTACAAGAATCCGCTCGAAGTGCCCAAGATCGAGAAGATCACGCTCAACATGGGCGTTGGCGAAGGCAGCCAGGACAAGAAGAAGGTTCAGACCGCCGCCGAGGAAATGGCCCGTATCGCCGGTCAGAAGCCGGTGATCACCAAGGCCAAGAAGTCGATCGCGCAGTTCAAGCTGCGTGAAGGCATGCCGATCGGTTGCAAGGTTACCCTGCGCCGTGAACGCATGTACGAATTCCTCGATCGTCTGATCACCATCGCCATGCCCCGCATCCGCGACTTCCGCGGGCTCAACCCCAAGTCGTTCGACGGGCGCGGCAACTATGCGATGGGTCTCAAGGAACAGATCATTTTCCCTGAGATCAATTACGACCAGATCGAGAAGGTGCGTGGGATGGACATCATCGTCACCACCACTGCCAAGACCGACGAGGAAGCGCGCGAGCTGCTTCGCCTGTTCGGTTTCCCGTTCCCGGCCGAGGCCGAAGCCGCGCAAGCGGCCTGATCGAGAGAGAGCTTAAGTCCATGGCGAAACTGAGTTCCATCAACAAGAACGAGCGGCGCAAGAAGCTCGTCAAGAAGTATGCCGCGAAGTATGCGAAGCTGAAGGCGGTCGCCGACGATCAGTCGGCAGACGATACCGAACGCCTGATCGCGCGCCTCAAGCTGGCGGAAATCCCGCGCAACGCGAACCCCACCCGGGTCCGCAACCGTTGCGTCACCACCGGCCGCCCGCGCGGCTACTATCGCAAGTTCGGCCTGTGCCGCATCGAGCTGCGTGATCTTGCCAACAAGGGCATGGTCCCCGGCGTGACCAAGTCGAGCTGGTAAGGGGTAATACAGGATGGCTATGACCGATCCCCTGGGTGATCTGCTCACCCGCATCCGCAACGGCCAGCGCGCGAAGAAGGATTCCGTCCTTTCGCCCGCATCGAAGCTGCGCGCCCGCGTGCTCGAAGTGCTGCAGCGCGAAGGCTATATCCGCGGCTATACGGAAGACGCCACCGGCGCCCACCCGCAGCTGCGCATCGAGCTGAAGTATTTCGAGGGCGAACCCGCGATCAAGCACGTCGCCCGCGTCTCCAAGCCGGGCCGTCGCGTCTATTCGGGTTCCAAGGAACTTCCGATTGTGCGCAACGGCCTTGGCATCACCATCGTCTCGACCCCGCGCGGCGTGCTTTCGGATGCCGAAGCGCGCGCGCAGAACGTCGGCGGCGAAGTGCTTGCGGAGGTGTTCTGATGAGCCGCATCGGTAAGGTTCCCGTCGCCATTCCCGGCGGCGTCAGCGCCGAGATCGCCAACGGCGTGCTCAGCGTGAAGGGCCCCAAGGGCACTCTCACCCTGACCCTGCGCGACGAGATCAGCTATGTCGTCGAGGACGGCCGCATCCTGGTGCGTCCGGCCAACGACAGCAAGTCGGCGCGCGCCTTCTGGGGCATGCAACGCACACTGGTGAACAACCTGGTTACCGGGGTGACCGAAGGGTACACCAAGGTGCTCGAAATCACCGGTGTTGGCTACCGCGCCAACGCTCAGGGCAAGAACCTGAAGCTGCAGCTCGGCTACAGCCACGACGTCGATTTCCCGGTTCCCGAAGGCATCGAGATCAAGACGCCCGACAACACCACGATCGAGATCAGCGGGATCGACAAGCAGAAGGTTGGCCAGGTTGCCGCCGAGATCCGCCGCTGGCGCAAGCCCGAACCCTACAAGGGCAAGGGCATCAAGTATCGCGGCGAGTACATCTTCCGCAAGGAAGGGAAGAAGAAGTAATGGCCAAGCTGTCTCTTTTCGAGCGCCGTCGTCGGCGCGTCCGCACCGCGCTCAAGGCGCATTCCGGTGGCCGTCCGCGGCTTTCGGTGCACCGTTCGGGCCGTCACATCTACGCCCAGATCATCGACGATGCCGCCGGCCGCACCGTGGCCGCCGCCAATTCGCTGGGATCCAAGGTTGGTGCCAACGTCAATGCCGCTGCCGAAGTCGGCAAGGCCCTGGCCGAAGCCGCCAAGAAGGCTGGTGTGACCACCGTCGTGTTCGATCGCGGCGGCTTCCTGTTCCATGGCCGCGTCAAGGCGCTGGCCGATGCCGCGCGCGAAGGCGGGCTGGAGTTCTAAGATGGCTGACGAAAACAACATCGAAACCGAAGTCGCCGTTGAAGCGGCTGCTCCCGAGGGCGGCGAGCGCGAAGGTCGCGGTCGTGGCCGTGGTCGCGGTGGCAACGATCGCGGTGGCGATCGTGGCGGGCGCGGTCGCGGGCGCGACGATCGCCGCGGGCGTGGCGGCGACGAGGATGGTGGCGAAGAGCTGATCGAAAAGCTCGTTCACATCAACCGCGTCTCCAAGACCGTGAAGGGCGGCAAGCGCTTTGGCTTCGCTGCGCTGGTCGTGGTTGGCGACGGCAAGGGCCGCGTCGGCTTCGGCCACGGCAAGGCCCGCGAAGTGCCGGAAGCCATCACCAAGGCGACCGCTTCGGCCAAGAAGAAGATGGTCCGCGTACCGCTCAAGGAAGGCCGCACCCTGCACCATGACGGCAAGGGCCGTTTCGGCGCGGGCAAGGTCAACGTCCGTTCGGCTCCGGCCGGGACCGGGATCATCGCCGGCGGCCCGATGCGCGCTGTCTTCGAGAGCCTGGGCGTTGCCGACGTGGTGACCAAGTCGGTCGGCACCTCGAACCCCTACAACATGATCCGCGCCACCTTCGACGCGCTGACCGACCAGACTTCGCCGAAGTCGGTTGCGCAGCGCCGCGGCAAGAAGGTTGCCGACCTGCTGGGTCGGGGCGGTGCCAGCGCGGCCGAGGCGGAAGCCGACGCTGCTGCGATTACGGAGTAAGCGCTCATGGCCAAGATCAAGATCAAGCAGATCGGCTCGCCGATCCGTCGCCCGGAAAGCCAGAAGAAGATCCTCATCGGTCTGGGGCTGGGCAAGATGCACCGCGTGGTCGAGCTGGAAGACACCGCCGAAGTGCGCGGTGCGATCGCCAAGCTGCCGCACATGGTGGCCGTGGTCGACTGAGCCAGTAGGCTCGGCACCGAAATCCGCAAGGGGCTCCGGAGCGATCCGGGGCCCTTTCGCTTGAAATTAACCCTGTTGCGCTAAGCCCATGGTCGCAATGCAAGGGATGGCGATGGGCCAGGCGGCCAGAAGCGGAGAAGGCACGGGCACGGCGCGCATGGCGCTGATCGACGGTCTGCGCGCGCTCGCGGCGATCGCGGTGCTGTTCTATCACTACATGCATTTCGCCATGACCGGGCCGGATCGCGGTCGTTACGTCGAATATCTGGCCTATCAGCCGTTCCGGCCCTGGCTGGCCTTGCTCTATGACTACGGCTTCTACGCGGTCGAGATATTCTGGATGATCTCGGGCTTTGTCTTCGCGGCGGTCTATTTCGCGCGCGATGCCGACACCCGCGAATTCGCGGTCAACCGCCTGGCACGGCTCTATCCGCTGCACATGGTTACCCTGCTGGCGGTGACGGGTCTGCAGGCGCTGGCGCTTTCCCGCCTCGGCTACACCCTGTTCTACGACAACTATGACCTGGCACATTTCGCGCGCCAACTGGTCTTTGCCTCGGACTGGGTGGAAGCGGGCGGTCATTCGTTCAACGGACCGATCTGGTCGGTTTCGGTCGAGGTGACGGTCTATGCCCTGTTCTGGATCCTGCGCGATCCTCTGAGGCGGATGGGCGCGGCGGGGCTCGCGGCGGTAATCGGGCTGTGTCTGCTGGCCAACGTTTTCGGCACCGTCAGCCGGATTCCGACCTGCGCGTTCTACTTCTTTTGCGGCACTGCTCAGTTGCGCCTTCACGCGTGGCTTGGCCGGCGCGAGGGTCTCCGAGTGGCGCTGCTGGCCGGTGCGGCTATCGTCGGGGCGGCTGGCCTTTCCGCAGGGGGTGCCTTTGCCCGCGAGGTGATCGCGCTGCCGTTCCTGGCCGGGGCGGCTATCCTGGCCCTGGCGGCAATCGAGCATCGCGCCGACACACGGCTGCGCGCCGCTGCGCAGTGGCTGGGCGATTGTACCTATGGCATCTATCTGTGGCACGTCCCGCTGCAACTGGCGCTGATGGTGCTGCTACTGCCAACGTACAGTCCCGCCGCGCTTGCCGCGCAGGGCTGGTTCCTGCCGCTATGGATCGTCTTCATGGTCGGCTGGGCGCGGCTCAGCTTCGTGTGGGTCGAGCGCCCAGCGCGCGAATGGCTGCGGCATCTGGCGCATCCCCGGTCGCGGCCGGGGATGGCGGCATCGGTCTGAGCGGCAGCGAATGGGCTGGCTCCGCGTCCTTCTTGCCCTGTCGGTACTGCTCGAACATTCGGGCGGGATCGGGGGCTATACGCTGATCGGCGGGCCGCTGGCGGTGCAGTGCTTCTTCATCATCTCGGGCTTCTACATGGGGCTGGTGCTCAATGAGCGCTATGACCGGCCAAGCCTCAACCGCGCATTCTACCTCAACCGGATGCTGCGGATCTATGGCATCTACCTGGTGTTCCTGGCGCTGCATCTGACGTTCTTCGCGCTCGTCCACTGGCGCACCGGCGGTTCGCCGCTCAGCCCTTACTTCGACAGCCCCTTGCCGTGGCACGAAAAGGCCGGATTGGCGCTGCTCAACCTGACGGTGATCGGGCAGGACCTGCCGCTGTTTCTGACCGTTCGCGACGGGCATCTCGCCTGGACCAGCCACTTCGCCGGATCGGGAGCGGGGGAGGTATTCCACTTCATGGCGATCCCGGCGGCCTGGTCGCTCAGCCTCGAGCTGTGCTTCTATGCGCTCGCACCCTTCATCGTGCGGCGCCCGGCCTGGCAGATCGCCGCGCTGGCGGGGCTTTCGCTGCTTGCGCGGGCGATCGCTGCGGCCAACGGGCTGATCGCTGATCCGTTCAACTATCGCTTCTTTCCCTTCGAGCTGGCCCTGTTCCTGACCGGGACGTTGGCCTACAAGTGCTGGGCCGCGCACAAAGCGGCCTGGGCGCAGCCTCGCCTGCGCTTGCTGGCCCTGGCGGTGCCGCTGGCGCTGGCGAGCTATCGCTGGTGGCCGGGCGGCTGGCCGGTCGACGCATTCTTCGTTCCGGCACGGCTTGCACTGCTGGTGGTTGTCGCGGCCGGAATGCCCGCGATCCACGCCTGGCGCGGTCGCTCGGCGGCTGACCGCGCAGTGGGTGAGCTGTCCTATCCGCTATATCTCGGCCACCTGCTGGTACTCGGACTGATCGCGGGAGTTCCTGCGCTCAAGGCCAGTCCCGATCTGCTCAG
This sequence comes from Novosphingobium sp., assembly GCA_024236215.1. Taxonomy (GTDB): domain Bacteria; phylum Pseudomonadota; class Alphaproteobacteria; order Sphingomonadales; family Sphingomonadaceae; genus Novosphingobium. Next base: position 192,525 of record JACKKX010000001.1, on the reverse strand, counting down.
TCTGGCAACCGTCGGGGCAGGCCTGGCGCTGGCCTGGGCTGCGGTGCGGCTGGTCGACAGCCGGATCGAGGCGCTGCGCCGCACCCTTGCCGCGCGCGCCGGAGCCAGGACAGACTCAAAAGGGGGGTGACATCCTGGGCCGCTTCGCCTATGCGCGCGCCTTCCTATCAGCGCGACAAAAGCGAAAGCGAGTGCAAACGATGAAACTGAACGAAATTTCCGACAACAAGGGTGCCCGCAAGTCCCGCATGCGCGTGGGCCGCGGTATCGGCTCGGGCAAGGGCAAGACCGCTGGGCGCGGCCAGAAGGGTGCCAAGGCGCGCTCGGGCGTGTCGATCGCCGGGTTCGAAGGCGGCCAGATGCCGCTGCACATGCGCATCCCGAAGCGCGGCTTCAACAACATTTTCGCCAAGGACTATGCCGAGGTGAACCTGGGTCTGGTGCAGAAGGCGATCGACGCCGGCAAGCTCGACGCCAAGAAGCCGATCAACCATGCCGCGCTCAAGGCGGCCGGCCTCGCGCGCGGCGGCAAGGACGGCGTGCGCCTGCTCGGCAAGGGCGAATTCAAGGCCAAGGCCCAGTTCGTGGTTGCCGGGGTTTCCGCTGGGGCCAAGGCTGCGGTCGAAAAGGCCGGTGGCTCGGTGGAAGTGCCCGCCGCCAAGGCGGACGCCGCCGAATAATTTCGGGACAAGTGCGGGCGGGGGTTATCCAATCCCCGCCCGCGTCCTATATGGGCCCTTCACCGATGGGGGGAGAGTCCGGTCCGTGCAAGACCGGCGCCCAAAGCAAGGCTTGACCGCACAATGGCATCACGCGCCGACAACATCGCGAGCAACCTCAGCCTCGCCAACTTCTCGAAGGCGACCGAGCTCAAGAACCGCATCTGGTTCACGATCGGCGCACTGATCGTTTTCCGCTTCCTCAGCTTCGTGCCGCTTCCGGGCGTCAATCCGCTGATCCTTGAGCGGCTCTATAGCCAGACCAAGGGCGGAATCCTCGATCTGTTCAACACCTTCTCGGGCGGCAGTCTTGAGCGCATGAGCCTGATCGCGCTGGGCGTGATGCCCTACATCACCGCCTCGATCGTGGTCCAACTGGCCGCCTCGCTGCACCCGGCTCTGGCCGCGCTCAAGAAGGAAGGCGAAAGCGGGCGCAAGAAGCTCAACCAGTACACCCGCTATGGCGCGGTGTTCCTGACCGCGTTGCAGGGCTATTTCGTGGCGACGGGCCTGGAAGCCTATGGCGCGTCGAGCGGGCTTCAGGCAGTGGTCATGCCCGGCATCGGGTTCCGCATCGGTGCGGTTATCAGCCTGATCGGCGGGACGATGTTCCTGCTCTGGCTGGGTGAGCAGATCACCAGCCGCGGGATCGGCAACGGCACCTCGCTGATCATCATGGCCGGGATCGTCGCCCAGATGCCAACCTTCATCGCCAACCTGTTCGAGGGCGGGCGCACCGGGTCGATCCAGGGTTTCACCATCGTCATGCTGATCGCGCTGCTGGTCGGTCTGGTGATCGGGATCTGCTTTTTCGAGCGCGCCACGCGCCGCCTGCTGATCCAGTACCCCAAACGCGCCAGCCAGCACGGAATGATGCAGGCCGATCGCAGCCACCTGCCGCTCAAGCTCAACACCTCGGGCGTGATCCCGCCGATCTTCGCCAGCTCGCTGCTGCTGCTGCCGCTGACCATTACCCAGTTCGCGGGCAATTCGGTTTCGCCCGATTCCAAGGTCGGTGCCTTCATCATCGCGCTCAACCAATATCTTGGCCACGGCAAGCCTGCCTATATGCTGCTCTATGCCGCCGGGATCATCTTCTTCAGCTTCTTCTACACCGCGGTTGTGTTCAATCCCGAGGAAACCTCGGAGAACCTCAAGCGCAACGGTGGCTTCATTCCGGGTATCCGTCCGGGCAAGAATACCGCCAACTACCTCGACTATGTGCTGACGCGCATCACCGTGATCGGCGCGGCTTACCTTACGGTTGTCTGCGTTGTGCCCGAATGGGTGATTGCGCAGACCGGCATGCGGCTGTTTTTTGCCGGTGGCACCAGCTTGCTGATCGTGGTCAATGTCACCGTCGACACGATCACCCAGATACAGTCGCACCTGTTGGCGCACCAGTATGGTGACCTTATCAAGAAGGCCAAGCTGAAGGGGCGCTTGCGCTGATCGTCTAACCCTGGGGGAATTGCCGTGAACATCATCCTGTTGGGACCGCCCGGAGCGGGCAAGGGAACCCAGGCCCAGCGACTGGTCGAAAAGCACGGGATGCGCCAGCTCTCCACCGGCGACATGCTGCGCGCTGCGGTGCGCGCGGGAACCCCGGTGGGCCTTCAGGCCAAGGCAGTGATGGACCGGGGCGAGCTGGTTTCCGATGCGATCGTCTCGGCCTTGATCGGCGAAGAGCTGGATCAGATGGGGCCGGATGCCGGGGCGATCTTCGATGGCTATCCGCGCACGGCTGCGCAGGCCGATTCGCTCGATGCAATCCTTGCCGAACGGGGGCGCACGCTTGACCATGTGATCGAGCTCGATGTTGACGAGGATGCGCTGGTCGAACGGATCTGCGGCCGGTTCACCTGCGCCAATTGCGGCAAGGGCTATCACGACAAGTTCGAGCAGCCGCGCGAGCCGGGCGTGTGCGACAAGTGCGGCAGCCACGAATTCAAGCGCCGCCCCGATGACAATGAGGATACGGTCCGCACCCGCATGGCCGAATACCGTGCCAAGACCGCGCCGATCCTGCCGATCTACGAAGCGCGCGGGATCGTCACCCGGGTCAACGGCATGGCCGACATCGATGACGTGACGGCGGCGATCGAACGCACTATCACCGCTTGATCGAAAGCCTGGCGTGGCCGGGCACGGTTGGGAGTTGAATGCGATGCGCCGGTTCGGGTTTCAAGCAGCGGCGATTGGCCTCGCGGGCCTTCTTGCGCAGCCGCTCCACGCGGAAGTGACCGACCAGTTCGACAATGGCTTTGCGATCGCCCTGTCGGCCGAAACCACGGCCGGCAAGAGCGATGCCTGGAAAATGCTGACTGCGCCGGCGCAGTGGTGGTCCTCCGAACACACCTGGTCGGGCGATGCCGCCAATCTCTACATCGATTCGCAGGCCACCGGCTGCTTTTGCGAGAAGCTACCGCGCCCGGCCGATGCCCCCGAAGGGCAGCGGATGGGCAGTGTGGAGCACGGCCATATCGTCTATGCCGATCCCCAGCGCGGGGTCCTGCGCCTGATTGGCGGATTGGGGCCCTTGCAGAGCGAGCCGGTTACCGGGGTGCTGACGGTCGTGCTCAAGCCGCATGAAGGGGGCACACGGATCGAGTGGACCTATGTGGTCGATGGCCACATGCGGATGAAGGCAGAGGATATGGCGCCGCTGGTCGACAAGGTGCTGGGCGAGCAGATCGGGCGGTTGGCGGACAAGCTGGGCAAGCCCGAAGAACCCGCGGGAGAACCTGCCGAGGCCGCGGACAAGGAACCACCGGAAAAGCCTACCGAGTAGGGCGTTGACAGGGCGAGCGAATCGCCCTAAGCGCCCGCTTCACTCGAAAAGAACGGGTCAGTCCGGAAGGCGAAGCCGCATGCGCGCGCCAACCGGGCTTTTTGCCGTTCCAAACCGGGTGAAGCGTTGAGATGGAGGGCCGCAGGTGCTGCTCTCTGTGGAGCATGGAGAAGTAAGTGGCTCGTATTGCCGGGGTCAATATCCCCACCAACAAGCGCGTGATTATCGCGCTCACCTATATCCACGGTATCGGCGCCCACAAGGCGAAGCAGATTGCCGACAAGCTGGGTATCGATCATAGCCGCCGCGTGGCCGATCTGAGCGATCAGGAAGTGCTGCACATTCGCGAAGCAATCGACGCCGACCACACGGTCGAAGGCGATCTGCGCCGCGAAACCGCGATGAACATCAAGCGCCTGATGGACCTGGCCTGCTATCGCGGGCTGCGCCATCGCAAGGGCTTGCCGGTTCGCGGCCAGCGCACCCATACCAACGCCCGCACCCGCAAGGGCAAGGCCAAGCCCATCGCCGGCAAGAAGAAGTAAGCCTCGGCCTTTCGGCTGATCGCTTTTCCTTTTCCGATATTCGACAGGATAAGAAAAAATGGCACGCGAACCCCAGCGCATCAAGCGCCGCGAGCGGAAGAACATCACGAGCGGCATCGCCCACGTGAATGCCAGCTTCAACAACACCATGATCACCATCACCGACGCCCAGGGCAATGCGATTTCCTGGTCCAGCGCGGGCATGATGGGCTTCAAGGGCAGCCGCAAGTCGACCCCCTATGCCGCCCAGGTGGCTGCGGACGACGCTGGCAAGAAGGCCGCCGAACACGGCGTGCGTACCCTTGAAGTCGAAGTGAAGGGCCCCGGTTCGGGCCGTGAGAGCGCGCTGCGCGCCCTCCAGGCCGTCGGCTTCACGATTACTTCGATCCGCGACGTCACTCCGATCCCGCACAACGGTGTGCGGCCCTCGAAGCGCCGCCGCGTCTGATCGTTTCCTTCGCGGCGGGGCAGTCGCCTCGTCGCAGTTTCGGATCGGCCGCGGCTCTCATCGAGAGCAGCGGCTTTCCGCCAAAAATTGATCCCAGGGGAAGTCCATGACTGTCAACATCAAGAACTGGCAGGAACTCAAGAAGCCCAACGCCCTCGAAGTGAAGGCGGGCAACGACCCCAAGCGCCGCGCGACCTTCGTCGCCGAGCCGCTCGAGCGCGGTTTCGGCCTGACTCTGGGCAATGCGCTGCGCCGCGTGCTGCTTTCCAGCCTGCAGGGTGCCGCGATCACCTCGATCAAGATCGAGAACGTGCTGCACGAATTCTCCTCGCTGGCAGGTGTGCGCGAAGATGTCACCGACATCGTGCTCAACGTGAAGCAGATCGCGCTCAGGATGCAGGGCGAAGGCCCCAAGCGGCTGCAGCTTTCGGCCACCGGCCCGGGTGAAGTCACCGCTGGCGATATCGCGGTTACCGGCGATATCGAGGTGATGAACAAGGATCTGGTGATCTGCCACCTCGATGAGGGTGCGACGCTCAACATGGAACTGACTGCCGATACCGGCAAAGGCTATGTCCCCGCAGTGTCGAACCGTCCGGCCGACGCGCCGATCGGGCTGATCCCGGTCGATTCGCTGTACTCGCCGGTCCGCCAGGTCAGCTACAAGGTCGAGAACGCGCGCATCGGGCAGGAGCTTGATTACGACAAGCTCAACCTCACGGTCGAAACCGATGGCACCGTCACCCCGGAAGATGCCGTGGCCTATGCCGCGCGGATCCTTCAGGACCAGCTCTCGCTGTTCGTCCACTTCGAGGACATGATCCCGGTCGGCACCTCGCCGATGATCGGGATGGCCGCCGCGCCCGCCGAGGAAAGCGACACCAACCAGCTCAACCGCTACCTGCTCAAGAAGGTCGACGAGCTGGAACTGTCGGTGCGCAGCGCCAACTGCCTCAAGAACGACAACATCATCTACATCGGCGACCTGGTCCAGAAGACCGAGGCCGAGATGCTCCGCACCCCCAACTTCGGCCGCAAGAGCCTCAACGAGATCAAGGAAGTCCTGAGCTCGATGGGCCTGCGCCTGGGCATGGACATCCCCGGCTGGCCGCCGGAAAACATCGAGGAAATGGCCAAGAAGCTCGAACAGGAGCTGCTGGGCTGATATCCGGTGCGGTCAGGCCATCCGGCCTGACCTTGCATCACCGGCCCGCTCCCCCGACCCGACCACCCACAGGGTACCTTTAACGGGTGGTCGGGTCGGGGGAGCGGGCCGGTGATGATCCAGCCGGGAGGCTGGAAAATACGGGAACGGTGCGGCCCTATCGCACCTGGTACGGGGTACCTTGCACGGCCCCCTAACGAACGAAGGAAAGACCCATGCGTCACAAGCTCGGCGGGCGTAAGCTCAACCGCACTTCCAGCCACCGCAAGGCCCTGTTCCGCAACATGGCGGCGGCGCTGATCAAGCACGAACAGATCACCACCACGCTGCCCAAGGCGCGTGAACTGCGTCCCTATGTCGAAAAGCTGATCACGCTGGCGAAGCACGGTGGGCTTTCCAACCGCCGTCTGGCCCACGCCCGTCTGCTCGACGATGCCCAGCTGGTGAAGTTGTTCGACGTGCTGGCCGCTCGCTATGCCGGTCGCGCCGGTGGCTACACCCGCGTCATCAAGGCCGGGATCCGCGCCTCCGACGCCGCGCCGATGGCGGTGATCGAGCTGGTCGATCGCGACAGCGCGGCCAAGGGCCAGGATTCGGGTCCGGTCTTCACCGACGAAGCCGAATAAGCCAATCGTCCAGCGACGAATTGCAAAGACGGTCGCAAGCGCTAGGCTTGCGGCCGTCTTTGCGTTTCGGGGAGAGCACATGGCAAGCCGGGGCCGCGCACAGGCGGCGGCATTGCTGCTGGCGGCGGCGCTGCTGGGTGGCGCGGTAGGCGGGCCCGCACCGGCCTATCCCGAGACGCGGCGCGATCCGCTGAGCGAGACGCTGTTCGGCGAACCCGTGGCGGACCCTTACCGCTGGCTCGAGGCCGATCTTCGCAGCGATCCCGCAGTGGCCGAGTGGGCACTGCGCCAGGATGCCGTCACCCGCGCCTATCTTGCCGGACTGCCTCAGCGCGCCTGGTTCGAGCAGCGGCTGCGCGCGCTGATGGATTACGATCGCTTCGGGTTGCCGGTGAAGGCGGGGCAGCGCTATTTCTACACCCGCAATACCGGCAGGATGAACCAGCCGCAGCTGTTCGTCCGGCGCGGCCTTTCGGGCAAACCGCGCCTGCTGCTCGATCCCAATGCCTGGTCGGTCGACGGCACCAGCGCGCTCGATACCTGGAAGCCAAGCCCGAACGGGCGCACACTGCTCTACTCGGTACAGGATGCGGGCAGCGATTGGCGAACCCTGCGGATGATCGATGTCGCCACCGGTCGGGCTTTGGCAGACGAACTGCGCTGGGTGAAATTCTCGTCGTTGACCTGGGTGGACGAGACCGGATTCCTCTACTCGCGTTTTCCCGCGCCAGACAGGGGTGGGGAGTTTCTCGCCAGGAACTTCGATCAGGCGATCTGGTTTCATCGCCTCGGCACGCCGCAGCAGGCCGATGAACTGGTCTACGCAACGCCTGGCCACCGCGAATACCGTCACCGTGCCGAAGTGACCTCTGACCGGCGCTATGCCGTGATCGTCAGCAATGCCGCGGGTGATGAGGGCGCCGAAATCCATGTCGTCGATCTGGCGCATCGCCGCCGTGATGGCTGGGCCGTGCGTGGCCTGGCAGAGGGTTTCGATCACGATTGGAAGCTGATCGATGGGTTCGGCTCGCGGCTCTGGTTCGTGACCGACTGGAGCGCGGCCCGGGGCCGGGTGGTGGGTGTCGATCTTGCCGCTCCGGTGCCGACATGGAGCGAGCTCGTCCCCGAGCAACGCCAGCGGCTCCAGGCCGGCCGGGTGGTCGGGCGCAAACTGATCCTTTCCTATCAGGATGACGGAGCCAGCCGCGCGCTGGTGTTCGATCTGCGCGGACGCCCGGCGCAGCTGTTGTCGCTCAACCTGCTGGGCACGGCTTCGGGCTTTTTTGGCAAGCCAGGCGATCCCGAAACCTTTTACAGCTTCACCAGCTTCAATCAGCCACCGGCAATATACCGTTATGATCTGGATAGCGGGGTGGTGACGCCCTTCGCGGTACCGGAACCGGCATTCGACGCGAACGGATTGGTTACCGAACAGCGCAGCTACACCTCGCGCGATGGCACCCAGGTGCCCTTGCTGATCGTCAGGCGGCGCGATGTTGCGGCGGCGGGCAAGCCGGTGCCGACCCTGCTCTATGGCTATGGCGGCTTCGATATCGCGCTCCACCCCGGCTTTTCCGCCACACGCCTTGCGTGGATCGAAGCGGGTGGAGCTTTCGCCATGGCCGGTCTGCGCGGTGGGGGTGAATTCGGCAAGGACTGGCACGATGCCGGGCGGCGCGCCAACAAGCAGAACGTGTTCGACGATTTCATCGCCGCAGGCGAATATCTGATTGCCCAGGGCATCGCGAAGAAGGACGGCCTGGCGATCCAGGGCGCGTCCAACGGCGGGCTGCTGGTCGGCGCAGTAATTAACCAGCGGCCCGATCTGTTTGCCGCCGCCAACCCCGCCGCAGGGGTGATGGACATGCTGCGCTTCGATCGCTTCACCGCCGGGCGATTCTGGCTCGATGACTATGGCGATCCCGGCAAGGAGGCGGATTTCAAGGTTCTGCGATCCTATTCCCCCTATCACAATATCCGCGCCGGGGCAGACTATCCCTCAGTGCTGGTCACCACCGGTGATACTGACGATCGGGTGGTGCCCGCGCACAGCTTCAAATATGTCGCAGCGCTCCAGGCGGCGGGCGGGGGAGCGCGCCCCCGCCTTCTCAGGATTGAGTCGCGCGCCGGGCACGGCAGCGGCAAGCCGGCTGAGAAGCAGATCGACGAGGGCGCCGATGTGCTGGCTTTCCTGGCCTATTGGACCGGGTTAAACCCCGATTGAGGATTGTTCATAAAAATATCCCTTAACCTGAACATTCGCTGTCAGGCCAGTTCAGGCTCGCGCTACGACCGATTCGCTAGACCGCCTTCAACGCCGGGCAATCCAGCCCGACTCGATTGAAGGATGAAATGCCATGAAGACTCTGTCCAAGGCTCTTGTCGGGACCATCGCGGCGGGCGCGTTGGTCGCTTCTTCGGCCAGCCCCGCTTTCGCCGAAGGCCGTGACCACCGTGGCCGCGACGGGATCAGCGCGGGCGACGTGATCGCCGGTGCGCTGATTATCGGCGGGATTGCCGCCGTTGCTTCCGCCGCGAGCAAGAACGATCGGTACGATCGCGATTACCGCTACGATCGCGCGGGCTACGGCTGGAACGGCGGCTACGATCGCGGCGATCGTTATGATCGCGGCTACGGCTATGACAACCCCCGTCAGGCAGTCGAGCAGTGCGTCAATGCCGCCGAGCGCATGGCGGCTCGCTACAGCTATGGCCGTGCCGACGTGACCGACATTCGCTCGGTGCGTGACACCCGCTACGGCTTCGAGGTCCGGGGCCGGATCGCGGTCAACACCTCGGGGCACAGCTGGCGCAACGGCGACGGCAATTATGGCCGTGGCTGGGGCAATGACTATCGCGGCTGGAACAACAACCTGCGCGGCTATGACAGCGGCTCGTTCAAGTGCCGGTTCGAGCGCGGCCGGGTAGTTGACGTCGACTTTAGCGGAATCCGCGGCCTCTAGGGGCCAGGATGCCACCGGGTGGCGGTTCAGGCCTCAGCAAGCCTGGACCGCCTATCCCGTCCAGCAACATGGGGCAGACCAGCCAGGCAGCAAGGGCTGCGGCGGAACTGCCGGAGGGCTTTGGAAATGCGCAAGATTTCACGCGGTACCACGCTGCTGGCTTCGGCTGCGGCGCTTTCGATGATCGCAACTCCGGCGCTGGCGCGCGATCGCTGGGGCGGGTGGGGCGGACGCCACCATCACGATGGGATCGATGCGGGCGATGTGATCGCCGGCGTGCTGATCCTGGGCGGGATCGCGGCGATTGCCAGCGCGGCGAGCAATTCCAATAAGGCCAAACAGCAGCGCGAGCGCGAATACCGCTATCCTGATGACAACGGCACCTATGGGGGCGGTTACGAGCGGCCCCAAGATGCCGGTTACGGAAACGACACGCGGCCCCAGTGGAACCAGGAGGCCAGTGGCGGGATCAATGCCGCGGTCGGGCGCTGCATGGATGAAGTCCAGCGCGGCGACACCCGGGTTGAAAGCGTCGATTCGGTCAACCGCGATGGTCAGGGCTACCGTGTCCAGGGCCAGGTCGATGGCGGGAGCAGCTTCTCATGCTCGGTCGACGCCGACGGACGAATTCGCAGCGTCTCGATCGACGGGCGCGCGCTCTAGCTGCAATCGCCTTCAAGGTCGCAAGGGGCCGGGCGGCGCTGCCGTCCGGCCCTTCTTGTGCCCGCTCAGTGCAGAGGGCTGGTCGGAAACATCCAGCGCTGCGAAAGCCGGGGGTGGAACGGCTTCCACTCACCCTCGTTCTGGGCAAGGCGGTCGGCCAGGGCGACCATCACGCTGGGATTGACGCCAAGCCCGCAGTGGCTGGCGCGAACCTCGATGTTCTCGGTCAGCTCGTGCCCGTGGTGCGGGTGCTGGACCGAGCCGCGCCAATGGACGATCCCGTCGCTGCGGGTCAGGATCGAGGTGGTCGGCACTGGCGGAGCCTCATGCAAACCGGTGAAGCGGCCGTTGCGGATCGGTTCGGGGTCCTTGCCGTTGAGCATCTCGAACAGCCGCGAGGCATTGGTATGGCGGCGGTCGTCATGGATCGGGCTGCCCAGCGAGACCACCTGGCGCACCGCTTCGGGGTGGATCTTGGCCAGTTCGCGGGCGAAGACTCCGCCCAGGCTCCAGCCGATGATCGAAACCTTGCGCCCGCTGGTGCGGTGGATGCGCAGCAGAAGGTCTTCCATCGCCTTGACCCGCGAATTGTCGACCCGCACGTTGCGCCCCAGGCCCCAGCCATGCACCTCATAGCCCAGATCCTTGAGCAGACGGCGCAGCGGCTGGGTCGAGCTGTCGGAGGCGAGGAAGCCGGGCAGCACCAGCACCGGATGACCATCGCCCTTTGGCAGCATGGCCAGCAGGTGGCGGGTGGCATAGAACGCGGCAAGCTCGAACACCGCGCGCCCTTCGACCAGCGCGAGGAGCTTGCTCGGCGCACGAACCGAGGGCGGGGGCATCTTGTGGGTTGCAGCGGCTGAACTCATGCCTTCTTGGCCTTTCGGGGCTTGGCGGCGCCCTTTTTCGCCGCGGGTTTGGATTTTTCCTTGGGCTTCGAGACAGCCGGCGCGGCCTTGGCAGCATCGCGCAGATCCTCGAAACTCTTCTCAATACAGTCTGCGTAGAAGTCCGGATCGGGCATCAGTTTGCGGCAGGCGGTGAAAGCGATGGTCGCTTCCCGGACATAGCTTTGCACAACGTGACCCAGGCCCAGCCCATCGGTCAGGCAGAGCAGTCCCATCATGCTTTCGAGCCGCGCACCGGAGGAGTAGATCGGCACTGGCGGACCAGGGACGTTGGTGACCACGGTCGAAAACGGCGGTCCGACCCGGTCGGCCAGGCCAAGACGGGTATAGAGCTGCGCGCCAAGCGCCATGAACAGCGCCGGGCTGACCTTGCTGATCTCGGTCATGTTGCGGGCGCCCAGCGCGTCGGTCATCGCCTTGGAATTGACCGTTTCGGAATGGACGAACTTCAGCCGCTCAAGCGGATCGGCGATATGGGTGCCGAGCGGCGCGATCATCGCCGCCACCTGGTTGCCCATATCTCCCTTTTCACCGCCCGAACGGACCGAGATCGGGGCCATCGCGGTCAGCGTCTTGTCGGGCAGGTCGCCATGGTGTTCGAGGTAGCGGCGCATTGCCCCTCCGACGATTGCCAGGAACACGTCGTTGACCTTGGCCCCGGGCACCGCCTCGCGGATCGCCTTGATATCGGCCAGCGGCACCGAGCGGCCCTCAACCACGCGGTTGGGCGAAATCGTGTGATTGAACCGGCAGCGCGGCGCCAGCATCTCGCCGTGGAGACCGAAATCGCGCTTGGCCAGGCCCTTGATGACATTGGCAATGCCCGGCACTGCCTTGGCCGCGACATCGACCTGGCGCAGCGGGTTGGCCACCGCATTGAGCCAGGCCTTGCCCAGCAGCCCCGCGAAATTGGGCACGTCCTCACCCTGCCAGGTGTCGGGCTCATTGGGCGGGGGCGTATTGGGATCGAGCGTATGGAGCGCCTCCATCAGGTCGATCCCGCTCATCCCATCGATTGCGGCATGGTGCACCTTGGTGACCATCGCAAAGGAACCGGGCGCCACGCCTGGGATGTTGTCTAGCCCCTCAACCACGGTGAACTCCCACGGCGGGCGCGTCAGATCGAGCGGGCGGGCGAAGATTCGTGCTGCCTGGATGCACAGCTGCCGCCAGTCCCCCGGCTTGGGCAGGGCCAGGTGGCGGACATGGTATTCGAGATCGAACTCCTTGTCCTCGATCCACCAGGGATAATCGAGGTCGAACGGCACCCGCACCAGCCGCTGGCGCATGGTTCGCGAAAGCTGCATCCGGCTTTCGAAAAAGCGCAGGATATCCTTGAAGCGGACGAAGCCGCCCGGCGCCGTGGCGGGATTGTAAATCAGGATCGAGCCGATGTGCATCGGCGAATTGCGCGTTTCGAGCGCGACGAACGAGGCGTCCATCCCCTGGAGTTGCCGCAAGCGCTTGCTCTCCTCTCCCACAGCCCGCTTTCAGCAGGTCTTGTGCGGCGCAGCGTAACAGAGCTTTGGATTGCGTCAACTACCGGCTTCCAAGCGTGCCGAAGAGGCCCTATCCCGCCTTGCATGGCTCGCACCCCCGCCGGAACTCCGCCCCATCCCAATGGCGCCGAACGCTTCAACGAGGAGCGCGCGACCTACACGATGAAGGGCAGCCAGCCCGATCTGGAAGCCGGGGTGGCCGCGATCCGTGAGGTGCTGGCAACGCTGGCGCCTCGCCCCGGGGTCTACCGCATGCTCGATGCGCGCGGCGACGTGCTATACGTTGGCAAGGCGCGGGCACTGCGCAACCGGGTGGCGAACTACACCCAGATCGAACGGCTGCCGCTGCGGCTGCAGCGTATGGTTGCGCAGACCCGGGCGATGACCATCGTCACCACCAATTCCGAGGCCGAGGCATTGCTGCTCGAGGCGCAGCTCATCAAGCGCTTTCGCCCGCCCTACAACGTGCTGCTGCGGGACGACAAAAGCTTTCCCTTCATCCTGCTGCGCACCGATCATGCCTTTCCCCGGATCACCAAGCATCGCGGCGCGCGGCGGGCCAAGGGCAACTATTACGGCCCCTTCGCCAGCGCCGGCTCGGTCAACACCACGATCAACGCCTTGCAGAAGCTGTTCCTGCTCAGGAGCTGCACCGACAGCTTCATGGCCCGGCGCGACCGGCCCTGCCTGCTTTATCAGATCAAGCGCTGTTCGGCCCCCTGCGTCGGGCGGATCGACGCGGCGGGATATGCCGAGCTGGTGGACGAGGCGCGCGACTTTCTTGGCGGCCGGTCGAGCGCGGTCCAGAAGAAGATGGAAGCGCAGATGAACCAGGCTGCCGAAGCGCTCGATTTCGAGCGTGCGGCGATGCTGCGCGATCGCCTCCGCGCCGCCACCTTCATCCAGGGCAGCCAGGCTGTGAACGCCGAAGGGGTGGGCAACGCCGATGTCTTCGCGCTGGCGGTGAAGGGCGGGCACATGGCGGTCCAGGCCTTTTTCATCCGTGGCGGGCAGAACTGGGGCCACCGCGCCTTTTTCCCGGGCCATACCGAAGGGCTGGACGAGGCCGAGGTGCTCACCGCCTTCCTCGCCCAGTTCTATGAGGAAGTGCCACCGCCGCGGCTGATCCTGGTCGATCGGGCCCTGCCCGAGGCCGCGCTGCTGGCCGAGGCATTGGCCGGGGCGGCGGGTGGCAAGGTGGAGGTTTCGGTGCCCCAGCGCGGCGATCGCCGCCGCCTGATGGAGCAGGCCCGCCGCAACGCCGCCGAAGCACTCGATCGCCGCGCCGCCGAAACCGGCACCAAGGCCCGGCTCAACCGCGAACTGGCCGAATTCCTCGAACTGCCCGAACCGCCCGCCCGGATCGAGATTTACGACAACAGCCACGTCCAGGGCGCCCATGCGCTGGGCGCGATGGTGGTCGCCGGGCCCGAAGGGTTCGTCAAGGGCCAGTACCGCAAGTGGAACATCAAGGCAGCGCAGAGCAACGACGATTTCGCCATGATGCGAGAAGTGTTTGCCCGCCGCTTCGCCCGCGCGCAGGACGAAGATCCTGACCGCGACGGCGGGATGTGGCCCGATCTGGTGCTGATCGACGGCGGCAAGGGTCAGATGAGCGCGGCGCGTGATACGCTGGAGGAGCTGGGGATCGAGGACGTGCCGCTGATCGCGATCGCCAAGGGCCCGCACCACGGGCGCGAGGGGCGCGAGGTGTTTCACTTCCCCGACGGACGCGAAAAGATGTTGCCCGAGAACGCCCCGCTGCTGTTCCACCTCCAGCGCCTGCGCGACGAGGTGCACCGATTCGCCATCGGTGCCCACCGCGAGAAGCGCAGCCGAGCGATCAGCGCCAGCCCGCTCGACGAGATTCCCGGCATCGGTCCGGCCCGCAAGCGCGCGCTACTGCTGCACTTCGGCACCGCCAGCAAGGTCCGCGCCGCCGCCCTCGAAGACCTGCAGCGCGCGCCCGGCGTTAGCGCGGCGGTGGCGCAGACGGTGTGGGATTTCTATCACCCTGGGGGGTGAAGGACGGGATTTGGTGGCAGAAGGCGGCAATTTCGGATTGAAAGTGGACTGTCAGGATATGACAAAATGGCGATCAGGCATTGCACCGACCAAACCCAACCCTAAACATTGTCGTCGCCCCGTGCCTGACACGGGGCTTGGCTGCCTTTGCCCACCCTGCGGTTTGCCGAGAGCTTTGAGCAGAAAAGCCAAGCCCCGGATCAAGTCCGGGGCGACGGAAGGGCTGGTCGAAGATCCCCAACATTCCGGCCCAAGTGGCCTAACCTGATACAACAACAGTTGCCGCCGTCGGGCAGTCGGCTTACTCTTCCCTGATGAGCAATCTTGAATTGGGTATATTTCTCGGGGTGATTAGCCTGGTTGAGATGACTTTTGCGACCGTTGTAGTTCGATATGCTCTTAGCAAATTGGGACACGCCGCAAAGAGTAGCAAGCGCGCTTCAATTGTGCTAGCACTAGTGGTTCTTACGGCCCCGCCACTGCTCTTTGGTGACTTCATGGAAGCGCGGGGAAACCTATTTCTGTTTGCCCCTTCCGCTGTGCTGATATTCGTGGCTTCGGTGCTGAGAGATCGCTTCCGGCACGGACGGAACCATTCAAGTTGATGCGATAGTTTCGATGTCCGCCAACCCCAACTCACTCGCCTCCCAGCCCATCTTTCGGGATACTCTGCAAGCCGACATTTCTTCAGGCTCGAAATCATCCCCGCCACCCGGCCGTCGCAACCCGCGCTACCGGCCCGCTTGAATTGGGCGTTGCGCCGCGCACATTCGCTCTCACTGCGCGAAGCCGTGTCTTCGCGGGACGAATGTCCTACATCGTCGACCGCCGCTATGACTGCCGCCGCTTCATGGACAGTCGATTCACCTCGCCGACCCTCGCCTCGACTTTGCAAGGTGACAAATTGCGGCGCAAGGTTGCGGTTTGCGGATCTCTTCCTGAACCGTGTCCAGTGTGTCCAGTCTCGCGGATTTCCGCGGGCTTCAGACTGGTATCAGGCCTTCGGCACGACCCGGCGGATCATCCCTTCCTGCGCCACGCTGGCGACCAGCCGTCCGTCGCGGGTGAAGATCCGGCCACGGTTGAAGCCGCGGCCGCCGCCGCTCCATGGGGCATCGGTGGCGTAGAGCAGCCATTCGTCGCAGCGGAACGGTTCGTGAAACCACACCGCGTGGTCAAGGCTGGCGCTGATGACCTCGCCGCGCGCCCAGCTCAGGCCATGGGGCAGCATGCAGGTGCCCAGCAGGCTCATGTCGCTGGCATAGGCCAGGATCGCGCGGTGGACGCGGTTATCATCCGGCAGCGGCGCCACGGTGCGGAACCAGGAATGGCTGCGCGGCGGGGCGGGCTGAGGGTTCATCCAGTGCCGCCCCTCGACCGCGCGCATCTCGACCGGGCGGGGGGCGAGGAAGTGATGCCGCGCCTCGGGCCGGGCCTGCTCGGCAAAGCGGCGGCGCACCTCGGCCTCGGGCTCGAGCTTTTCGGGACCGGGCACATCGGGCATTTCCGCATCGACGTGGTGCAGCCCTTCCTCGTGCTTCTGGAACGAGGCCGTCAAGTTGAGGATCGGGCGGCCCTGCTGGCTGGCGACGACCCGGCGGTTGGAAAAGCTGCCGCCATCGAAATCGCGCGCCACCGCATAGTCGGTCTCGAAATCCTCACTCCCGCCGCGCAGGAAATAGCAGTGCAGCGAATGGGCGGGGCGTTCGGGGTCGACCGTCGCTTCGGCGGCGTGGAGCGCCTGGGCGATCACCTGCCCGCCGAACACCCGGCCGATCCCGCCGCGCTTCTTGCGGCCGATGAAATGATCCTCGCCCTGCGGCTTAACCTCAAGCAGCTTGAGAAGACCGGCGACGAGCTGCTCGGGGGTGTATTCGCTATCCATCGCCTCGGCCTTTGCGGCGCGGCGCGGGCGGCGTCAATGGGTCTTGAAGCGCAACCTACCCGGCGCGGCGCTGCTCGGCCTTGAGCAGGGCGGCAAACACCGCCCGCCGCGCCGCGCCGCCGATTGCGATCGACCAGCGGCCGACCGGGCGGCGCTCGCGCCAGATGTGGTCGATCATAGGATGATCGGCGGAGGCGCAGCTGTCGCACCAGCGAACCTCTGGATGATCGAGCAGCGCCAGGTTCTCGCGCTGGAGCAGAACCCCGGGCGAATAGCGGGCATAGCGTTCGTCGAAGGCAGTCTTGAACGAATAGGCGCCGGGCGGGGTGATGAAGTTGGCGAGCATCGCGATCGGTTCGCCATCGAGCGTGATCGCCAGCCGTTCGAGCCGCCCGTGGCTGACCGCGCCGTGCAGCGCCTCGCGAAACAGCGCGGTGGTGGCCTGGTGCGAGGCAAGGGCCGAGCCGGCAGTTCCCTTCCAGCCCGAATGCTCGAGCGCGAGGAAATCCTCGATCCAGCGGGCGAGGTGGGCATCGTCGCTGCGGCGCTCGAACGCTACCTCGCCCAGCTCGGCCAGGCGGTTGTGCTGGCGGCGCAGCTCCTTGCGCTTCTTGCCCGAAAGCGAGTCCTCGAAATAGGCTGGCGGATCGAGCGGCGAGGCGAGCATGGCGCGATCCTCGCGGTGGACCAGCCCCGCCAGCCGCCCCTGTTCGGCCAGTACCGCCTGCAAGGCTTCGGCCAGCGGGCCATCGAGCGGCAACTGGGCAAGGTGGAGGAACAGTCCCACCCCGGCGTGGCGATCTGCCCAGGCGAGCAGCGCGCGCCAGAACTGGCGCTCAAGCCCGGCGGCGACCAGTGGCGCGCCGAGGAAGCAGTTGCCGTGGATCCAGTTGCACCATTGCGGGATCGGCCAGCGGTAATAGCGCGGCTCGCGTCGCAGCGGGAGGATTCCCGCGAGCTCACCATCGTGTTCAAAACGCAGCAGCCGTACCGAGTGGCCGGGATCGAGCGCGCGCAGCGCCGGGAGCAGGTACCAGCTTTCGTGAAAGGGGTTGGGCTCGGCGGCGCAGGCGGCGAGGGCATCCCAGGCGAGGCGCGTCTCGGGGTTCTCCATCGCGGCCCAGTCGGCTGCACTGACCTGCGAGCCGGGCACGGTGAATGGCGCGGCGTGGCGCCGTTCCTCGCTGCGCGGTGCAAGCGCGGCTTGGCTGGTCATCGCGTCCCCTTCGCTCCGCATTAGTGCGGCTCGATCGATGCTTAACGCCGATTTGCCAAGGAATGCCTAACGTTGGTTAGGGCAAGGCGCTGCACACAAAGCAAAACCCCGCCCGGATCGCTCCGGACGGGGCTTGCTTCACCGCAAGGCGAGTGCGCTTAATGCGCGCCCGCCAGCGCCGCAAGCAGCAGCAGCGCGACGATGTTGGTGATCTTGATCATCGGATTAACGGCGGGGCCGGCAGTATCCTTGTAGGGATCGCCTACGGTATCGCCGGTAACCGCAGCCTTGTGGGCATCGCTACCCTTGCCGCCGTGGTTGCCGTCCTCGATGTACTTCTTGGCATTGTCCCAGGCGCCGCCGCCCGAGGTCATCGACAGCGCGACGAACAGACCGCCGACGATCACGCCCAGCAGCAGCGCACCGAGCGCGGCAAAGCCGTTTTCGCTGCCCGCGACCGCGCCGATCACGAAGTAGACCACGATCGGAGCCAGCACCGGCAGCAGCGAGGGGATGATCATCTCCTTGATCGCTGCCTTGGTCACCAGATCGACGGTGCGGGCATAGTCGGGCTTCTGGCTGTAATCCATGATGCCCGGCTTTTCTTTGAACTGTTCGCGCACATCGACCACCACGTCGCCGGCGGCGCGGCCCACGGCGGTCATGCCCATCGCACCGAACAGGTACGGGAGCAGCGCGCCGAGCAGCAGACCAACGATCACGTAGGGGTTCTCAAGGCTGAAATCGACCTTGAGGTCCGGGAAGAATTCCCTGAGGTCGGTGGTATAGGCAGCGAACAGCACCAGCGCGGCCAGCCCGGCCGAACCGATGGCATAGCCCTTGGTGACAGCCTTGGTGGTGTTGCCCACGGCATCGAGCGCGTCGGTCTTTTCACGGACCGAATCGTCGAGCCCGGCCATTTCGGCGATGCCCCCGGCATTGTCGGTAACCGGGCCATAGGCGTCGAGCGCGACGACCATGCCGGCCAGCGCGAGCATCGAGGTGGCCGCATAGGCAATCCCGATCAGGCCCGCGAGCTTGAAGGCGATGATGATGCCGGCAACGATAACCAGCGTCGGCAGGGCGGTTGCCTCAAGCGAGATCGCAAGACCCTGGATCACGTTGGTGCCGTGGCCGGTGACAGAAGCCTTGGCGATCGACTTCACCGGACGATAGTTGGTGCCGGTGTAGTATTCGGTGATCCAGATGATCAGCCCGGTGATGACCAGACCCAGCAGCGCGCAATAGAATAGCGCTTCGCCTGTGAAAGTGGAATCGCCGATCCGCTGGGTCATGTCGCCCAGCGCCGTGCGCATCGCCCACAGGATCGCAGGGATCGAAAGCACCGCGGTGACGATGAAGCCCTTGTACATCGCGCCCATGATGTTGTTCGACTTGCCCAGGCGGACGAAATAGGTACCGATCACCGAGGTGACGATGCACACGCCGCCGATCAACAGCGGCAGGCTCATCAGCGGCATCAGGTCCGCCACTCCCTTCACCAGCAATGCGGTGAGGACCATGGTGGCGCCGACGGTCACGACATAGGTTTCGAACAAGTCGGCGGCCATGCCGGCGCAGTCACCCACGTTGTCACCCACGTTGTCGGCGATCACCGCCGGGTTGCGTGGATCGTCCTCGGGGATGCCCGCTTCGACCTTGCCGACCAGATCGGCGCCGACGTCTGCGGCCTTGGTGAAGATGCCGCCACCCAGACGGGCAAAGATCGAAACCAGCGAGGCGCCGAGCGCCAGCGCGGTCAGCGCGGTAACCACGATACGGTCGTTCGCGGCATGGCCGGCCGGACCGGTAAGATACCAGAAGAACACCGCGATCGCGAGCAGCGCGAGCCCGGCCACCAGCATGCCGGTGATCGCACCGGCGCGGAACGCCAGGGTCAGGCCTTCCTGAAGCCCGGTCTGCGCCGCGGCGGCGGTCCGCACGTTCGAGCGCACCGAAACGTTCATGCCGATGAACCCGGCGGCGCCAGAAAGCACCGCGCCGAGCACGAAGCCGACCGCCGAAACGTCACCCAGGGTGGCGTAAATGATCACCGCGACGACAACGCCGACGATGCCGATGGTGGTGTACTGGCGCTTCAGGTAGGCTTGGGCGCCTTCCTGGATCGCGGCGGCGATTTCCTGCATCTTTTCATTGCCCGCCGGGCTTCCAAGCACCTGGCGGCTGGTGACGAAGCCGTAGACCACGGCCAGAAGTCCCAGGATAATTGCGATCGTGACTAGGTCCACGGAACGCTCCCCCTCTTTTGGTTGCGCATAGCAAAGGGCCTCGCACACGCGAGGCCACTAGCCGAGCGGCGCTAAAACGAAGCTGTGCGCCGCGCAAGCCCCATTGCCGCAATTCTCCCGAATTTCTCTAGCTATGGCGGTATCCGAGACCATCCGCTTCGCTAAGCAGGGCACCATCGAGGAGGATCGGCGCGGTACTCGCCTTGCGGGCTTGCCCGATGCGGCTGGCCTCGATTGGCGGGGTGGCGCCAGGGGGCAGTGTGAACAGCAGTTGGTAGTCCTCGCCCCAACGCAGCGCCTCGTCGCGCCGTTCCTCCGGTGCCGCAAGCGGGACGGCCTCGCTATCGATGGCCAGGGTCACTCCGCTGGCCCGGGCCATCCGCGCCGCATCGAGCAGCAATCCGTCGGAAACGTCCATGATCGCCGAAACATGGGGGGCAAGGACCATGCCCTCGCCGACCAGTGCGCCGGGCCGCCGATAGGCAGTGCTATCGCCCTTGCCCGTCTGCAAGGCTTCAAGCCCCATCATCGCCGCGCCGACCGGCCCGGTGATCCACAGCGTGTCGCCGGGTTTTGCCCCCGCGCGCGAAGGCACCGGGCGATGGGTTGCCAGACCGATCGCTGTCAGACCGAGTACCTGCGCACCGGTCGACGAAATCGAATCGCCGCCGAGCAGGATCAGTTCGAAGGCGCCAAGCGCTTCCTTGAACCCGTCGAGAAAGCGCAGATCGTCATGGCCGAACTGATAACCCAGCATGACGCCCAGCGGATCGGCGCCCTTGGCTGCAAGATCCGAAACGTTGCTGGCGACCAGCTTCCAGGCGACATCGGCCGGGTCCTGATCGGGAAGAAAGTGCAGCCCTTCGGCCATCGCATCGTGGGTGATGACCAGCGCCGTATCGCCGATCTCGAGCACGGCGCAATCGTCATCAAGATTGCGTGCCGCCGGGTTCCACGCCAATGCGCGCAGCGCCTCGACGAAGGCGAGTTCGTCGGTCAGCTTCGCACCACCTTCGCCACCCCATCGAGCACGCCGTTGACGAACTTGGCCTCGCGCGGCTCGAAGAAGGCATGGGCGACATCGACATACTCGCTGATCGCGGCAGCGGTGGGCACATCGGCTCGGGCCAGCAGCTCCCATGCGCCCGCGCGCAATATCTGGAGCATGGTCTTGTCGAGGCGGTCGAGCTTCCAGCCTTCCGCCAGACGGCCTTCGATCAGCGCGTCGATCTCGTCGAGCCGCGCATCGACGCCTTGCACCACCGCATCGAAGAATGCTGTCTCGGCCTCGGCATACTGATCGCCCTCGATCTCTGCCCCAAGGCGATGGCGGTGGAACTCGTCGAGCAGCTGCGCCATCGCCGTGCCCTCCATCTCACGCTGGTAGAGCGCCTGGACGGCGGCAAGGCGCGCGGCGGCGCGGGCCTGAGATCTGGCTTTCATATTCCGAGCCTCGTTTCGATCGAGCGCGCATGGGCTGGCAACCCTTCGGCCTCGGCCAACGCGATCGCTGCCGGGCCGAGCAGCTTGAGGGCCGCCTCGTCAAGCTGGATGAAGCTGGTGCGCTTCATGAAGTCCAGCACCGAAAGCCCCGAGGAAAACCGCGCCCTGCGCCCAGTGGGGAGTACGTGGTTGGGTCCCGCAACATAGTCACCGATCGCCTCGGGGGTCATCCGGCCGAGGAATATCGAACCGGCATGGCGGATCGCGCCAAGCAGCGGTTCGGGGTCTTCCACCGCCAGCTGCACGTGTTCGGCGGCCAGCGCGTTGGCCAACGCGGGCGCCTCGTCAAGGCTGGCGACCTCGATGATCGTGCCGTGGTTGTTCCAGCTTTCGCTTGCCACCCGTGCGGTGGGAAGCATGGCCAGTTCCACCCCGATCCGGTCGGCCACGGTATCGGCAAACAGTGCATCGTCGGTGATCAGGATCGATTGCGCGGCGGGATCGTGTTCGGCTTGGCTGAGCAGGTCGGCGGCGGTCCAGTCCGGATCGTTGCGGCCATCGGCGATCACCAGGATCTCGCTCGGCCCCGCGACCATGTCGATGCCGACCACACCGTAGAGCTGGCGCTTGGCCTCCGCCACCCAGGCATTGCCCGGCCCGGTAATGACATCCACCGGCGCGATCCGCTGCGTGCCATAGGCCAGCACGGCGACAGCCTGGGCTCCGCCCACGCGCCAGACCTCGTCCACGCCGGCGAGATGCGCGGCGGCCAGCACCAGCGGATTGACCTGCCCCTTGGGCGTAGGCGTGACTACCACCAGCCGTTCCACACCGGCAACCTTGGCGGGAATGGCGTTCATCAGCAGCGAGGAGGGATAGGCTGCCCGCCCGCCTGGGACGTAAAGCCCAGCCGCATCGACCGCGCGCCAGCGCGCGCCAAGCCGCACGCCGCTGGCATCGGTTTCGTCCCGATCGGCGGGGAGCTGGGCCTCATGGTAGGCACGGATCCGCTGGGCCGCCAGTTCAAGCGCGGCGCGCAGATCGGGCTGGAGATCCTCGAACGCCTCCCGGCACGCCTGGGGCGTGATCCGCCAGTCATCCTCGCTGGCCAGTGCATGGCCATCAAAGCGCGCGGTCAGCTCAGCCAGCGCTGCATCGCCACGGTTGCGCACATCGGAGAGGATTACCGCCACATCGCGGGCAACGTTTTCGCTGCTCTCGCGCCGGTCGGCAACAAGGCGCCGGAAAGCCTTGGAAAAGCCCGGATCGCGGGAGTTGAGCCTGAGCATCAGGCCGCGCTTGTCTGGTTGGCGAGCGCGCGGAATCGCTCGACCAGCGCGGCCACCCGCTCATCGGTTTTGAGCGCGGCGCGGTTAACGATCAGCCGGGCCGAGACCTCGAGGATCGTTGCGGTTTCAACCAGTCCGTTGTCCTTGAGCGTGCGCCCGGTCGAAACCAGATCGACGATCCGGCTGGCAAGGCCAAGGCCGGGTGCAAGCTCCATCGCGCCGTTGAGCTTGACCACCTCGGCCTGGATGCCCTGCCGCTCAAAATGGCGGCGGGTCAGGTTGGGATACTTGCTGGCGACCCGGAGGTGGCTGGCCCGCGGAGCCTCGCTTGCCTGCGCCACCGGTTCCGCGATCGACAGGCGGCAATGGCCGATATCAAGATCGACCGGCGCGTAGAGATCGGAATAGGCGAATTCCTCGACCACGTCGGATCCCACGATCCCGGCCTGGGCGGCGCCGTGGGCGACAAAAGTGGCGACATCGAACGCGCGGACTCGGATGATCCGCATGCCCGGATCCACGCAGCCGAATGAGAGCGCGCGCGAACTCTTGTCGTGGAATTCTGCCTCGGGCACCACACCGGCGCGCGCCATCAACGGCAGCGCTTCGTCGAGAATGCGGCCCTTGGGAACGGCGAAGGTGAGCGGCTTGGGCATGGCTTCGCGGCCCTTACGGCGCGGCGCGGCAAAGGGCAAGGAGCGGTGCGGATTTCTCTTGTGCGGTGCAACAAAAAGGCGCAGCCTCTTCGCAACTGCAAAAGCAGGTGCGGGAGAACGACGATGGCGGAGAACTACCAGTTCATCGATATCAACGCGAGCGGTCCCGGGATCGTTGCCGCCGCTTTCGACAACCAGGTGGCCTATTGCACAGCTTCGGGCGCGGCGATCACCGCACGGATTGTGGCGGCGGTGCGCGACCTGATCGAGCGGGGCGAGGGCGGAACGCTGCTCGATACGGTGCGCGGTTGGCAAGGCGCGCCACTGGCCGATGCCCTGCCATTGCGGGTGGCGGGAGGGCTGCATTCGCTGCATCTCAAGGGCGCCGAACCGGCACTGAGCGCGATCTACGCGGGTGAGAGCGCTATCGACGATGCGGCAATCATCGCCGCCGCGGTCCACGCGCACGAGGCCGATCTGCTCCCCTGGCTCGATGGCCCCCCGCAGACCAACGAAGCGGGCCGTTCGGCCAATTTCATCGCCGCGATGCTGTGGCTGGCCGACAAGGGGCTGCCGCCGCGCTTCGAGTGCCTCGAGATCGGATCGAGCGCGGGGATCAACCTGATGCTCGATCGCTATCGCTACGATCTGGGCGGGGTGCAGGTGGGGCCGAAGCCGGGGGCGATTTGTTTCAGACCCGAATGGCAGGGCGATCCCCCACCCGAGCAATCAATTGAGATAATCTCGACGCGGGGCTGCGATGTCGCGCCGGTCGATCTGACCGATCCGGCACAGGCCCTGCGGCTCAAGGCATATGTCTGGCCCGAACACACCGAGCGGTTCGCCCGGATCGAGGCGGCGATAGCCGAGGCGGGCAAGCAGGCTCCCGATCTCGTGGCGATGAACGCCGCCGAATTCGTTGAGGCCGAACTGGCCAAGCCGCAGGCCGAGGGGATCACGCGGGTGCTGATGCATTCGATCGTCTGGCAATATGTGCCCGAGGACCAGCAGACGCGAGTGACTGCGGCGATGGAAGCCGCGGGCGCGCGGGCCACGGCCGAGCGACCGCTGGCGTGGGTCTCGCTGGAAGCCAACCGGGTGATGCACATCCACGAGATGACGGTGCGGTTCTGGCCGGGAGGAGGGGAGCCGGCGCTGGTCACCCGTGCCCACCCGCACGGTGCCTGGATCGCCTGGGGCGGGAGCGAGCGGACAATCTAGCCGCGTTGCTGCTCTATTGCCGCGCGGCGTCGCTCTGCCCGCTCGCGGACCCAGGCCGGAAAGCGCATCCCAAGTGCCTCCATCCGTTCCATCCAGCCGCCGTGATAGGAAACCCATTCCCACAGGCATGCGAGGAACAGGAGAGCTACAACCCCTGCGGCAAAGGAGATCGCCGGAATTGGGTGCGCCGAGGCGGACAGGGCGAGCAGGAGGATCAGGACGATCGCCACCGTGTGCGACATCGGAAAGTTGCCCAGGGTGTTCGCGAAACGCTTGAACAGCCCCAATCCCGCCAGGAACAGGATCGCGCCGCCGCTCTGCATCGCGACAAGTGCGGCACTGGCCGGGCCTTCCGGCCGCTCGAGCAGCAGGGCATCGCCCACCGCGCTGACCACGATACCCAGCACGATCGGCATGTGCAGATAGGTATAGGCGTTGCGCGCCAGCCTTCCGGCCTGACTATGACCCGAGATCAGCCGAGCGCCACGATCGGCGCCCAGATCGAAGTAGAGCCACCACATCAGCGCGGCGGAAAGGAAGGCAAGGCAGAGTCCGCCAACCTGCCCGCCATCCATCGAACCTTGTGCGAATGCAGATCCTGTCACCACGATCCCTTCGCCCAGCGCGATGATGATGAACAGGGCGCAGCGCTCGGCCATATGGCTTCCCGAAATGTCCCAGTCGGTAAGGCCCGAACGCCCCAGCACGGGAGTGCGAAACAGCACCATCGGCCCGGTGTACTCGATTCCCAGCGCCGCCAGCCACAATGCCAGCCGCGAATCCGGCCCGGCCAGTGCCCCGGCGATCCACAGCGGTGCCGCGCAGGCGAACCAGAGCGCGATCCGCCCCATGTTGCGCAGCCGCGCGCGGTCTTCGCCGCGCATTACGGCCATGGTCGCCAGCGTCCGGCCCAACTGGATGGCGACATAGCAACCCGCGAAGACCAGCCCGGAGGCCCCGAAGGCGTCAGGGATCGCTGCCGACAGGGCCAGCCCCAGCAACATCAGCGCCATCAGCAGCACCCGAACCGCCGCGCGGTCGGGGTTGGCCCAGTTGGTCACCCAGGTTGTGAAGATCCACGCCCACCACACCGCCAGGAACAGGACCAGACCTTCGGCCAGCCCGTGCCAGCTCAGGTGATGGTGCAGGGTGTGCGAAAGTTGTGTAATCGCAAAGACATAGACCAAGTCGAAAAACAACTCGAGATAGCTGACCGGGGCATGCCCGCCGCCATGGTTGCGCAGCATCGTGCCGCGCGCGCGTTGGTTGGCCGCAGCGACGGCCGCGCCGATCCCGCCGGGGCGGACCGGATCAGGCGGCGCCATCGGTTCGCGTCAGGAAGGAATCCATCGCCGCGTTGACCGCATCGGGTGCTTCCCACGGCACGAAGTGGCCGCAGCCGGGCACCTTGACCAGCTCCATGCCGGGAACCAGCGCATCGAGCCCCTCCAGATTCTCTGGCGGCAGGGCGAGATCGTCGAGCGCCCAGATCACCAGCGTGGGAATAGTCAGCAGCGGAACCGGGGGCGGTGCCTTGTCCGCAGGTATTTCGTAGGGTTCGTCCATCGCGGGGACGTAAAGCGGGCTGGCGCGGTACCAGTTGAGCATGCCGAAGGCGGCGGCGCGGTCTTCCCAGTCCTTGAGCAACTGGGCGCGCTCTTCTGGTTCCATCTTGTCATCGGTGCCCATCCGGCCCTCGAAAGCCTTCAGCAGCATTCCGCCCAGCCCGAAATCGCGCACCAGCGCATCGTTGGCCCTATCGCGGAAGAAGCGCATGTACTGGCTCGATTCGCGCTGGTGCCGGTTGAGCCAGACCAGCCGCGTGAAGCCCGCCGGATGCGGAGCGTTGGCAATTACCGCTCGGCTAACCCGTCCGTTCATCTGGCCCATCAGCGCAACGCCCCAGGCGATCGCGCCGCCCCAATCGTGCCCGACCACGGTGAACTTGCCGATCCCCAGCATGTCGGCGAGCTGGAACACATCGCCGATCAGCTTGTCGGGAGTATAGGCTTCGACCTCCTGCGGTTTCGACGAGCCGCGATAGCCGCGCTGGTCGGGCGCCACGCAGCGGTAGTGGTTCGAAAGGTGCGCGATCTGATGGCGCCAGGTGCGATGGCTCTCGGGAAAGCCGTGCAGGAAGATCAGTACCGGGGCATCGCGCGGGCCTTCATCGACGTAGTCCAGCTCGATACCGCTGGGGAGTTTGGCTCGAAGCATGGTCATTGCGCTCCCTCGTTCATGCGCTGGACGTAACCTGCTGCCATGAAGGCCCCGATCTGGTCGAGCAGGACATCGGGGGTTCGGCGCGCCTCACCCATCGCAAGTTCGGCGCCTTCGGCAATGATGATCTCGCGCTCACCCCCCAGCATCGCCTGGAGCATTCGAGCCGCCGCATCCGCAGGGGCGATCCCGTTGTCGATCACCTTGTCGGATACCCCGCGCTTCGATCCGTCGGCGGTCAGCGCATTGCGCGAAACGTCTGTGGCTATCGAGCCGGGGTAGATATTATGGACCTGCAAGCCCAGGTGGCCAACCTCTGCCCGCAATGCGTCGGCATATCCCGCGATCCCGAATTTGGCGGCGCAATAGGCGGTGCGCATTGGCACACCAACCTTGCCCGCGATCGAGCTGATCATCGCGATCCGACCGGAGGCGCGCGCTATCATCTGCGGCAACACGGCCTGGGTCAGCGCGATAGGGGCGAGCAGATCGACCGCCACGATCCGCTCGTAAACGTCAAAGGCGGTTTCCACCGCCAGGCTGCGCTGGGAAATCCCCGCGTTGTTGACCAGCAGGTCGATCCCGCCCGACCATTGCCAGGCCTTTTCGACGGCGGGAGCGATCGCCGCCATTTCGGTGGTCTCGAACGGCAGGATCAAGCACTCGCCGCATTGGCTCGCGACGTCTTCAAGTGCTGCCTGGTTCCGGCCCGAGAGCACCAGCCGCGCGCCCTGGGCCGCGAGCGCCTTGGCCAGTGCCGCGCCGATACCCGACGAGGCTCCGGTAATCCATGCGGCTTGCCCGGCAAATGTCATCCTTGTTCTCCCTGATCGCCCGGGACCGGGGGGAACCGGCCCTCTTGCCAATCGACAATGGCTTCGCGGATCCTCTCTGGCGAGGAGTGGACGAAATTCCACCAGATATGGCGCGGGGTGTAAAGCGGCTCGCCCCCTAGCAGCATCAGCCTTGCCCCTTTTTCACTACCAAGCAGAGGCTGATGCCCTGCTCCAAGCAGATGCAGAGCATGAAGCTGTAGCGGCGTCCCATCGAGTTCAGCAGCCCCCTCGACCAGCATCACCGCTCGTTCGGTGGCAACGGATTCGATTGTGATCGAACCGCTGGGCGAGAACACAATCTCGGCATGGAGGGTCGGCGCGTGGCAAGTGGTAGGCGCGGTCTCGCCCCAGATCGAACCCATGATGACCGTTGCGCGCGCGCCGTTCGCATCGACAACCGGCAAGGAGGTCTGCTGTTCGAAGGCGGGAGCCATCTCTTCCAGAGAGTCGGGCAGCGCTAGCCAGGTCTGCATCCCCCATAATGTCGGAATATCCCCCGCGCCTGCAGCGGGCGGACGTTCGGAATGGGTGATGCCGCGCCCGGCGGTCATCAGGTTGACCTGTCCGGGGCGGATCATCGCGCTGGTGCCCAGGCTGTCGCGATGATGGATCGCCCCGGAAAACAGCCAGGTGACCGTTGAAATGCCGATATGCGGATGGGGCGCCACGCCCATTCCGGGACCGGAAGGGAAGGGGGCGGGGCCGAAGACATCGGCAAAGATAAAGGGGCCGACCATCGCCACGCCGCGCGTGGGCAAGGTGCGGTGCACCCGCATCCCGCCAAGCTGCTGCAGCGAGGGCAGGACGGTTCCGACGATCGCTGCGTTCATTCCCCCGGTGCCCTGGCCCGCACCGCCAGGGCATGAACCCGCTGCCCCGGGATATCGCCCAGCGCGGCATTGACCATGCGCTGGCGCTGAAGCCGCGAAACGCCAACGAAAGCCGGGCTTTCGATCTCGACGGTGAAATGCGATTCGCCCGAACCGTCATCCCCGGCATGGCCGTGGTGCCGGGCGCTATCATTGATTACGGCAAGGCGGGTCGGGGTGAAGGCGGCCTTGAGCAGCGCTTCGATTTCCTGGGCGAGTGTACCTGTCATGGCTTCCCTTCTAGCGAGTCAATCGCCATGGGAAAGGGTTGTGAAGCAGGATCGATTTCATGGCCGCGTCGGCGGCGCGCAGAGGCAGTGCGAGGCGCCGGGCTGTTGCGAGCCGGGTGAATTTCGCGCGCCGGGACCGCGCCGTGCCAGTTTCGACGGTCCGGGGGACTACCGCTGGTTCTGTCTCGATCATGTCCGTGCGTTCAATTCGGGCTACGACTGGTTCGAGGGGATGAGTGCCGAAGAGATCGCCCGCGCGCAAAACCCGGTCCACGGCTGGGAGCGCGAAACCCGCGCTTTTTCGGCCACCGCAGGGATCGACGCGGCGCCGCGCTGGGCCGATTTCAAGGATCCGCTCGAAGCGATTTCCGGGCGGGCGCGGAAGCGCCGCCCGGCCGAGCGAAAGGATGGAAGGCCCGTCAGCCCGGCGGAGCGCGCCGCTTTTGAAGTGCTGGATCTGCCGCTCGATGCCGATCGCCGCGCGCTGCGCCGCCGCTATTCCGAGCTGGTCCACGCGCTCCACCCCGATCGCAACGGCGGTGATCGTTCCAGCGAAAAGCGGCTTCAGGCGGTGATCGAGGCCTGGCAGCTGCTCAGGAAGGCGCCAGCTTTCGCCTGAACAGTGCGAACATCGGGACACCGACCAAAAGTACATGCGGCAGCAGCCCCAGCGCCAGCTTGGTCCGGTCGGGATTGGGGAAGGGCACACCGAAGCGCGCAGGCAAAACCAGCCCGTACATCACCGCGTAGAGCGCGATGCCATAGAGGGTTCCGGCCTTCCACGGCGCGACCGAGCCCAGTATCGTGCGCCGTGCCAGCCACAGGCCGAGCGCGGCCATCACCGCCATGATCGCAAAATGGACCAGCAGCCCGGCAAGGATCCCGCTCGCTCCCCAATGCGTCGCCTTTTCGCCAAACGGGCCCGAGGCGACCCCCAGCCAGACGCCCGCGGTATCGCCGCCGCGCAGCGCGGTCATCCCGGTTGCGTAAAGTGCATCGAGAGTGCCGCACAGCAGCCAGACCTTGGTCCACACGGCGCGCATGGCGTCAGCCTTCCTCGCACAAAGCCTTGAGCTGATCGGCGACCGCGCCCCAGCCCTGTTCGAAGCCCAGATCGCGGTGGTGGGCCATGCTTTCGGGTGTCCAGTGCCGGGCGCGACCGGTGTAGCGCGTGGCATCGCCCTCGGGATCGATCTGGAAAATTCCGATCATGAACGGTCCCGAAGGCTCGAGATCGCCAACGATCGCGTCGGTGAAGGCAATCCGGCGTCCCTCTTCCCAGGCCAGGATAAAGCCGGGGTGCTTGTTCACTTCGCCATCGGGACCGAACATCGTCGCCATCGACATCGCACCGGCCTTGCGCGTGCCGAAATCGACTTCGGCCCGCCAGGGCTTGGGGCACCACCACTCGTTGGTGCGCTGGGTTATCACGGCCCAGACCTTGTGCGGCGGAGCCTGGATCAGGCGGGTAACGGACAGTTCGTGCATTCAGGCAGCTCCCCCGATTGCCGCCTCGATCGCGGCGATGTCGATCTTGTTCATCCCCATCATCGCTTCGAACGCGCGCTTGCGCAATTGCGGATCGGGGTGGGACAGCGCGGAGGTCAGCGCCCGCGGAGTGATCTGCCAGGAAAGCCCCCACTTGTCCTTGCACCATCCGCACATGCTCGGGCTGCCGTCGCCGTCGACGATTGCGCCCCACAAGCGATCGGTCTGTTCCTGGTCGTCGGTATGAATCTGAAGCGAAAACGCCTCGCTGAGGCGAAAGTGCTGCCCGCCGTTGAGCAAGACCGCATCGTGTCCGGCAAGGCGGATCCGCACCAGCAGCACCGCACCCGCGGCTGTCGATGGATTGTCGGCCGGTGCCCGCTCGATCCCCAGGATCGCGGTATCGGGGATGGTGGCCGCATAGAACTCTGCCGCCGCCTCGGCTCCGCTTTCATACCACAGACACAGGCTGGAGCCGCTCACTTGCGCAGTTCCTGAATCAGGGCATTGTCGATTGCCTTCGCCGCCTTGTAGGCCGCGCGTGCCTGCAGCCGCTCGGCGTAGCCCACGAAAGCCTCGTTCGGCGGGATCGTCCCGAAGTTGAGCCCCCAGTCGACCTGACTGCCGACATAGACGTCGGCCATTGTGAAGCGATTGCCGCAAACGAAAGCGTGATCGGCGAAATGCGCCTCAAGCGTCCCGATCGCCCGTTCATAACTACCCCAGCCGGCCATGCCCTGGCGTTCGGGTGGAAGTTCCCAGCCCATCGAGCGGGTGACGATCGCCTGTTCGACCGGCCCGGCAGCGAAGAACAGCCAGCGGTAATAATCGGCCATTTCGGCGTCCGATGGGAGCAGACCTGCCTCGGGATGGGCCTCGGCCAGATAGGCGCAGATCGCCGCGCATTCGGTGATCACGCGCTCACCCGTCTCGCTGTGGTGGACCAGGGTCGGCACCTTGCCCATCGAGTTGGCGGCAAGCAGAGCCTCGGGCTTGTTTGCCCAGTCAACCAGCACCTGATCGTATGTCGCGCCGGCCTCATGCAGCGCCCAGCGCGCGATCTGGCCGCTGCTCATGGGGTGGGTGTAAAACGTGTAGGTGGCCATGGCGTCAATTCTCCGTGCTCGATCCTGCGCTATTTGCCGCCCACCAATGAGAACAGAGCTCCTTGGGGATCGAGGCCCTGGATCACCCACAAGGGGCCGGGGACTTCGCTCGGGCCGTTGACCACATGCCCGCCAGCCGCTTCGATCCGGGTCTTGGCCGCCGCAATCGATTCAACCCAGAAATAATGCGCCCAGACCGGGGTCGGCACCGGATCGGGGCGCTGCATGATCGCCCCGATCATAGTCCCGTCGTGGGCAATGAACTGGTATTTGCCGAGCGCCCCCATGTCCATCGCGTCGGGCAGGGTCCAGCCGAATAGGCCGGTGTAGAAGCCCAGCGCCTTGCCGGGGTGATCGGAATAGAGCTCGTTCCAGCCGCAGCTGCCGACGCGGGGAAGGGCGGCAAACGCCGTACTCCCGCCCTGGCCGGGTGCGGAGGAGGGCGTCATGACATAGAACGGGGCACCGCAGCAGTCGGCGACAAGCGCAAACCGCCCAGCGGTCTCGACATCGCGCGGACCCATAAGGCACTTGCCGCCCGCGGCCTCGATCGCGGCTATGGCCGCGTCGCAATCGTCCACCCCAACGTAACCCAGCCAGCATGGGCGGGCGCCTTGGTCCTGCATTTCCTGGCTCATTCGCAGCATTCCGCCGGTCATCCCGCCGTCCGCGCGGGCAATGAAGCCATAGCTGGCATCGCCTTCATGGCTGGTTGTCATGGTCCAGCCGACGACATGCTCGTAGAATGCCCTGGAACCCTCGGGATCGGGGCTCAACAGCTCATACCAGATCCAGCTGCCCTGCAATTTGTCCATGCCGTTCCTCCTTTGGTTTTCAGCCTGCCACCGCCGCGGGATCCATCCAGAACGGCTCCCATATGTGACCGTCGGGGTCCTCGATCGTGCGCTGGAACATGAAACCATGGTCTTGCGGCGGGTTAACGTCGGCGGTCCCACCTGCCGCCGCTCCGGCTTCGACCAGGGCGTTGACTTCGTCCCGGCCGTCACAGCTCAGCGCCAGCGCGACCTCGCTCGATCCCCGCGCGGGGATTGGCCGGGCGGTGAACATGCGCCATTTTTCGTGGTTGAGGATCATCACGTAGATCGTCTCTGACAGCACCATGCATGCACCGGAATCGTCGCTGAACTGCGGATTGCAGGTGAAACCCAGTGCGGTGTAGAATGCTTTGGCCCGGTCCAGGTCGACCACCGGCAGGTTCACAAAAATCATTCTTGGCATCGATTTCTCCCAATGTTCCGGTTACTTGCCGGTTGTGAACAGCAATTCGAAATAGCGGCGCAAGTGCAGCAACTCCTCGCGGGCAAGCGCGGCGGCGTGCTCATCGTCTTGGGTCTTGGCGAGGACGAAGGCGCCCTGGATCACCGTCTGGGCATGACGGGCAAGGCCTTCCGCCGTCACCCCGCTTGCGCCGCAATGCGCAATCACGACAGAAAGATCCTCTTCCAGAATGCGCGCATTGCCCAGGATCGAAGCGCTGCAGGCCTTGCGGATCGCATCGCTGCTGCGAAACGCCTCCTGCACCATGGTTCCCGCAACACAGCTGAAGCTTTCGACCGGACCAGAGATGAGGGCGATCCGCAGATCGATATAGCCCAGCACCCGCTCCAGTGGATCGTCCAGGTGATGAAACGGAGCGGCGGCAAAAAAGGCGCTCGTCGATGCCGACCAATAGTTTGCCAAGGCAACGCCGAGCGCCTCTTTTGAGGGAAAATGATGGAAAAACGCGCCCTTGGTCACTCCCGCCGCCTGGCACAGCTGGTCGAGCGAGGTCGCGGCAAAGCCTTGTTCACGCACCAGGGCTACCCCGGCTTCAAGCAGTTTGGCCCGCGCACCCACGGGCTTTTCGCGAAAGGGCTGGTTGGGTATCACCTTCGGATACATACCGACTGGTTGGTATGTCTGCAATTGGATTTCGCGTTAACCTGAAATTTTCCATGATCGGCTAGCGCTTGGCTGATGAGAGGGTTGTTCAAGCCATTCCTGCGGGTGCTCGCCGCGATGATGCTTGCTTTGGGCATCGGATCGGCCGCGCATGGTGCGGTTCCGCTTGAAGGTTGCTTCGCTTCCCTTCCGCCGGCCTCTGGCGATGCCGAGCGGGTGCTGGCGCCGCCTCCGGTATGGGATTGCACCAGCCCGCAAAACCGGCTGGGCACCGGCGATTTCGCGGCCCGTCTCTTGTTCGCACCGGTCAAGGCGGATCCTGCCAATCCGCTGGTCCTGCGCTTTGCCAGCGTCTGGCAGGATCGTGCGAAGTTCGTTTTCCGCTATGCCGATGGGACGACCGCAAGCCTCGCGTTCAGCTCGTGGCAGGCCTCGCGCTACATGACAATCGGGGCGATCTTCGAACTGCCGGTCCCCACCCACAAGGCGCCGCTCACCGCGATCCATGTCGAGATCAAGGACAGCGCCAATTTGCGTGGGATTGTACTTGGCGCCACGCTGATGACCCGCAGCGAGGCCGACCGGCTAACCGGCTGGTTGATCGCGCTTTATGCCGGATTCGCCGGGCTGATCCTGGCGCTGGTAGTCTACAACCTGGCGTTCTGGGTTGCGCTGCGTCACCGCTTCCAGCTGGTTTACGCGTTGATGGCGGCTTCGCTTGCCGCCTATACATTCACGTCCTCCGGGGCGGCCTTGCTGGTTTTCAGCAATCTCGACAACAATGACCGGCTGCGGATCAACTATCTGTTGCTCTATTTCTCCGGCGTCCTGGGCCTGGCCTTCATCAGGGCCTTCTTTGGCCGCGCGGTTTTCACCCCTCGGCTCCGGCGCTATTGCGATGTGGTCAGCGGCCTCGCGCTGTCAGGCGGTGTGGCGGTGGCTCTGCTGGCACCCTGGCAGTTCTGGCTGCTCGATCGGCTGTTCTTTTGCGCTGGCCTTGCCTTGCTCTCCTGCATCTTTCCGATCGTCTGGAATGCCTGGCGTTCGCGCAATCGCTATTTCTGGCTCTTCATGCTTTCTTGGGGAGCCCCCGTTGCGGTTTCGATGGCGCGGCTTGCCCATGGATTCAACCTGATCGGGTACAGCTTTTGGCTCGATAACGGCAATCTCCTGGCGCTGGGCGGCGAGGTGCTGTTCTCAACCCTGCTGATCGTCGCGCGTCTGCGCGAACTGAGCGACGAGCGCGACGATGCCAGGGCGCACGCCAAGCTTGCGCTGCGCCTTGCCAACAGCGATCCGCTTACTGGCCTGCTTAACCGCCGCGCCTTCCTCGAACAGGCAATCGGGCGCGCGGGCCGGTTCCGGCTGATGCTGATCGATATCGATCACTTCAAGGCGATTAACGACCGCTATGGTCACGATGCCGGTGATGAGATGCTGGGTTCGATCGCGCAGACGATCCAGGCCTGCCGCCCGCGCGACGCTCTAGCGGTGCGCCTGGGAGGCGAGGAATTCGCGCTGCTGGTGCCGATGTCGCACCAGGCGGAGTGCAATCCGGAGCGAATTCTCGCTGCGGTGCGCGATGGGGCAATGCCCTATGATGTCCGCGTGACTGTCAGCATCGGGTTCGCCGAGGGCCAGATCGCGACAGAGGCCGATTGGCGGCGCCTCTACCGCCTGGCCGACAGCGCGCTCTACCGAGCCAAGGCCGACGGCCGCGATCGCGCCTGCCGCGCCACCGATTTCGCGGCCAGCGCCGTAGCCTGAATCTGCCCAAAGCGCCTGCGGCGCAATTTCGTTGCTGTTCGCTACGCAAAGCCTGTTGCAGCGCCGCGCCCGCGCGTATAGGCGGGTTCGCGCGATGACCAACATTCCCAAGACCCAGCTCGATACCGCCGGAACCACCGTTCTCGAAGCTCCCGATCGCGAGATCGACGTGCGCGAGGTGTTCGGGATCGACATCGACATGAAGGTTCCAGCCTTCAGCCAGCCGGATGAGCGGACCCCGGATGTCGATGAAGCCTATGTGTTCGATGCCGATACCACGTTGGCGATTCTGGCGGGCTTTGCCTTCAACCGGCGGGTGATCGTCCAGGGCTATCACGGCACCGGCAAGTCGACCCATATCGAGCAGGTTGCTGCGCGGCTTAACTGGCCCTGCATGCGCATCAACCTTGATGCCCACATCAGCCGGATCGATCTGATCGGGCGCGACGCGATCGTGCTGCGCGATGGCTTGCAGGTCACCGAATTCCGCGAAGGACTGCTGCCCTGGGCGCTCCAGCACCCGGTGGCGCTGGTGTTCGACGAATACGATGCCGGGCGCCCCGATGTGATGTTCGTGATCCAGCGCGTGCTGGAAACCGAAGGCAAACTGACCCTGCTTGACCAGAACCGGGTAATCCGCCCCAACAAGTTCTTCCGCCTGTTCGCCACCGCCAACACCGTGGGCCTGGGGGATACCAGCGGCCTCTATCATGGCACCCAGGCGATCAACCAGGCGCAGATGGACCGCTGGAACATCGTCGTCGCGCTCAACTACCTGCCCGCCGCGGTGGAGAGCGAGATCGTCCTCAAGAAAGTCTCAGGCACCCCCGAGGACATGGTCGGCCAGATGGTCAAGGTTGCCGACCTGACCCGCCAGGGCTTCATCAACGGCGATATCTCCACCGTGATGAGCCCCCGCACGGTCATCACCTGGGCGCAGAATACCGCAATCTTCAAGGATCCGGGCTATGCCTTCCGCCTCTCGTTCCTCAACAAGTGCGACGAGACCGAGCGGATGCTGGTGGCGGAATACTACCAGCGGGTGTTCGGCACCGAACTGCCCGAAAGCGTGGTAGCCAAGGCTTGAGGCGCGCCGCGCACCTGCTTGCTCCGCTTCTGCTGGCGCTTGGGGCAGTTGCCGTACCGGTGCGTGCCGATCTACCGGCCGCGAGCGAGGCAACCCGTTTCTATCCCGCCGATGCCGACGGAGCGAGCGTGCTCGACGCAGCGCTGGCAGCGGCGGCAGCGCAGGGCAGGGTGGCGGTGATCGTGTTCGGGGCCGACTGGTGCCATGACAGCCGCGCGCTGGCCCGCACACTGACTTCGGACGCGTTCAGGGCCGAATTCGATTCGCGCTACAGCGTGACCTTCATCGACGTGGGCAAGCCGCAGACCGGCAACGGGCGCAATCTCGATCTGGTCGCCCGTTTCGGGGTCAGGAAGCTGAAGAGCACGCCTGCGCTGTTCCTGATCTCGCCGCAAGGCAAGCGGATCAACTCCAGAAAGGACGCGATCGCCTGGCGCAACGCCGACAGCCGGGGCGAGGCGGCGATCCTGAACTGGTTCAGGGCCGCCGCCCAGCGCTAACCGTCATCCGCGTCCGTCTGCGCGCTGGCTCCGCCACTCGGACCAGACCAGCCGCCCTTGTCCTCATTGCCTTCCCACCAATAGGCCGGACGCTTGCGATTGCCGGTCAGCTCCTCGTTGAGTGTGCCCGCATCGTAGAGGTGGCCGCCCACCATCACCTTGGAGACCTTGTCCGAATTGCGGATATTCTGGGTCGGATCGGCATCGAGCACCACCAGGTCGGCAAGCTTGCCGGGCTCAAGGCTGCCGATGTCGCGATCATAGCCCAGCGAGCGGGCGCTTTCGATCGTCCCGGCGCGCAGCGCCTCGATCGGGGTCATGCCCCCGCGCACGAATGACCACAGCTCCCAGTGCGCGGCGATGCCCGGCTCCTGGCCGTGCGCGCCGATCGCCACCGGCACGCCCCGCCGGGCCAGTTTCGCGGCCTCGCGCGCATTGTCGGCATCGCGGTAGTCCTCCTCGGGGGCCAGTTCACGCCTTGCGCTGGCCGCCACCAGCACTGCCGACGGCTCATGCTTTTGCAGCAGGGGGTGCTTCCACACTTCGGTATGCGAACGCCAGTAGGGATCGCCCGCCGGACCGCCATAGGTCACCACCAGGGTCGGCGTGTATCCGGTCTTCGATTCCGAGAAGAATTGCAGCACGTCTTCGTACATCACCCCAACCGGCAGGTTGTGCTCCACCGTGGTGTTGCCATCGGCGATCAGGGTCATGTCAAAGCCGAACAGCGAGCCGCCCTCGGCCACAGAGCGCATTCCCTCCTTGATCGCGGCAGCGGTCACCTGCTGGCGCTGTTCGCGCCGGGGCTGGTTGTAGTTCTTGATCGAATGCGCGCCCTCGGCCTTGAGGCGGCGGACGTGATTGAGCGCATCTTCGGGCCCGTCGATCTCGGCATAGAGTCCGGGCAGTTTGGCACCATAGACGATCTCTGCGGTGGAAAAGCTGCGAGGCCCGATCAGCTTGCCCGCGCGAACCATTTCCAGAGCGGGAAAGACGGTGGCGGCGCTGCTCGATGGATCGTGCCGCGTGGTCACCCCGAGCGCGAGGTTGACCATCTCGGCCCAATTGGCCTGGGGGGTCATTTCATCGACGCCATAGGGGCCGTGGGCATGGGCATCGATCAAGCCAGGGATCACGGTCTTGCCGGTGGCATCGAGCGTCGGGGTGCCGGGCGGGATCGTCACTTCGCCGCGCTTGCCCACGGCCTTGATCCGGTTCCCCTCGATCAGGACAACGCCATCGTCGATCGCGCCGCCATCAGGCCCCTTCATGGTCACCACCCGCGCGCCGACAATTGCCACGCTGCCCGATGGCTTATCGGCCTGGACGGTCATCGAAAGCGAAACGCCGGTTGCGGGCGCGGTATATTTGACGGCCTTGGCGCCGGGTGCATCGGCAAACATCGCGGCGCGATCGGCGCCAAACAGCGTCGGGCCCAGCGACCAGTAGAGCCACTTGCCATCGCCGCTCCAGTGGATCCAATCGGCCCCGTCGCCGCTGGCGCGGGTTACCGGCAGGCCCGAACCCTTGGGCGAAAGCGAGACATCCTGCGTGCCCGGCAGCATCGGCGCGACAAAGGCCTGGTAGTTCTGCTTGAACGCCAGGAACTTGCCGTCAGGCGATACCGAAAAGTCGGTGGCCAGACCGCCCTCGGCATGGGTGCGGCGCGCTTCGCCGTTCATGTCCATCGAGATCAGACTGGCCTTGTCGGCACCCTGTTCGACCACGAAGACCCGGTCCGATGAGGCGCCGAACTGCGGATGGGCGCCGTCCTTGCTGATCCGCACCATCGCTCCGCCGCTTGCGGGCACACGGTAGATCCCCGGCTCGGCAGAGCCGCGCGGGCTGACCAGAAAGCCGCCCTGCTGGCGTTCGAACACGATGGTCTTGCCATCGGGCGAAAAGCGCGGGCGGGCATAGTGGCCGGGTGCGGAGGTGACCGCGACCGAAGCCCCGCCATCGGCGGACATGGTGCGCACTTCGCCCAGCCCGGCGTCGGTCCAGCGCACATAGGCAATCGTGCGGCCATCGGGCGACCAGGCGGGATAGCCCTCCATCGCCTGCTCGTCGCCGGTCAGGCGGCGCGCCGTGCCGCCCGCCATCGGCTTGATCCACAACTGCCCCAGCGTCTCGAACACCACCCGGCTGCCATCGGGTGAAACGGCGGCGCCGCGCGGCATTTTCGTCTCGAACGTATCGGGCGCGACGGCCACCGGTGGGCGGGGCGGATCGATCACGCCGCGGCTGTCGGCAATCCGGAACGGGATCACGCTGGCCTTGCCGGTCGCCAGATCGACCCGGTTGATCTTGCCCCCGGCCCAGAACACCACGCTGGCCGAATCCGGGGTCCAGGCCATGTTGGGATAGACCCCGGTGACGGCCCAGGTTTCCTGCACGTCCTGATCGAGCGCGTCGTAGACCTTGCGATCCTCTCCCGTGGCCAGATCGCGCACGTAGAGCCGGGAATGGGTGTGCTCGCGCCGGACATAGGCCAGCTTCTTGCCGTCGGGCGAGGGGGCAGGGCGCACCGCGCCGCCTTCGCCGCCCGCCACCTGCTCGCTCTCGCCGGTTTCCATGTCGTAGCGTTCGATCGCGAAGATCTGGTTGTTGCTATCCTGCGCGTATTGGAAAATCGGACCGGGCGTGGTGTTGCGGGTGAAATAGATGTGCTTGCCATCGGGAGCAAAGGTCGGTTCGCCCAGCTCCTTCTGGTGGGCCTCGCTGGGCTTCTTGATCAGCACCACTCCGTCTCCGCCCGATACGTGATAGAGCCACACCTCACCCGTGCCGAGCGAGCGCTGGGTGGTGAAGTGCTTCTTGGCAGCGATGAACTGCCCGTCCGGGCTCCAGGTCGCCTGATTGGTCAGGCGGAAGTTTTCGGTGGTGAGCTGGCGCTTGTCGCTGCCGTCGCGGTTCATGATCCAGATGTTGTCGCCACCGCCCCGGTCCGAGGTGAACGAGATGCGCTTTCCATCGGGCGAGAAGCGCGGCTGGGTTTCATAGGCCAGCCCCTCGGCGATGCGGGTGGGGGTGCCGCCCGTAATCGGCATGGTGTAGATGTCGCCGAGCAGGTCGAAAGCGATCGTCTGCCCGTCGGGGCTGACGTCGATGTTCATCCAGGTGCCTTCCTCGACCGCGATCGGAACCTGCCGCACGGTCATGCCAGGAGGGGCCGAAACATCCCACTTTGGCGTTTCCTTGGCGGCAGGCTTGGCCAGCGCCGGAGCCGCGCAGACGGCAAGCGAAACGGCAAGCGCAAGCCGCGATGCGGCACGGATCGATCGGTTCATCAAAAGGCACTCCCTGTCCGGGCGGGATCATCGCCCCCGCGCGGTCCAAGTCAACCGCGCGTTCTGCGAACGGCTTGGGAAAGGGGGCGAACTACGTCAGCCGCCGGGGACCACCAGATACTTCTCGCCTGTGCGCCGGGCATTGTATTCGGCAATCGCCTCGCGGGTGAGCATGCCTTCCAGGCTGACCTGGGCCTTGTAGTGGCTGGCGAAGGTGGTGGTGAGGTCCTTCATCACCCGCGCACGCATCCTTCCGACCACTTCCATCCCGGCCTTCATCATGAACGGGGTCAGCAGCCAGCCGCCCAGATCCCAGGTCAGGCCGAAGGCGCGATTGAGGATCGTCGGCCCGAGATCGAGCGCGCCGTAGATATAGACCTTCTTGGGGCTCGAGGAGCCATAGCGGCTGAAGGCCATGCCGCGGCTGGCGGCGGCTTCCATCGCGGTCAGGATCTGCCCCGCCAGCGTTCCTCCACCGATCGGATCGAACCCGATCATCGCCTTGGTCTCGGTAATCGCGTCGGTAAGCTGTGCCATGAAATCGGCATCGGTCATATTGAGCACGTGGGTCGCGCCCAGATCCTTCAGGATCTTCACCTGCTCGGCGCTGCGCACGATGTTGACCAGCGGGATGCCGTCCTGCTGGCAGATCTTGACCAGCATCTGCCCCAGGTTCGATGCCGCTGCCGCATGGACGATGCCGGTGAAGCCTTCCATCTTCATCGTCTCGGTAAAGCCCAGCGCGGTCATCGGATTGACGAACGAACTGGCGGCCTGCTCGGCGCTGACCCCATCGTCCACCGCGAAGGCCATCGAAGCATCGCACAGCGCATAGTCGGCATAGGCGGTGCCCGGAACGCAGGCGATCCGCTTGCCCATCAGCGCCTGCGCCGCCGGATCGTCGCCGGCGGCGACCACGACGCCCGCAGCTTCGTTGCCCGCAGGCATCGCAAGGCCATGGCGCGCCTTCATCGCCCGGGTGGCGTTATCGGGCATCTTCGCCACAACCTTGCCGGGGGAATAGGCGGCATTTCCCATATCCGCCGAGGCAAACAGCAGACCGAGATCTGACGGGTTGATCGGGGTCGCCTCGACCCGAATCAGGACCTGCGTGCCCTGCGGCGCCTCCCAGGTCTTGTCGTTGAGCTGGACGGTCAGCGTGCCGTCTGCATCGAGCTGAGTGGTGAGCTGTTTGCCGGTGAAGGTCATGGTTGATCTCCCGATTCTGTTTCGGAATGCAACCTAGTGCGTCATTCGCCGGGGTAAAGCGCCCTGACGAAATAGAGCCCATCGCTGGGGGCGTTGAGGCCCAGCG
This sequence comes from Novosphingobium sp., assembly GCA_024236215.1. GTDB lineage: Bacteria > Pseudomonadota > Alphaproteobacteria > Sphingomonadales > Sphingomonadaceae > Novosphingobium. Next base: position 151,604 of record JACKKX010000001.1, on the reverse strand, counting down.
CCTGGCGGTCGCGCGCGGCCAGTGCCTCGTCCACCTGCTCCTCGCGCCAGCGGCCCATGCCGACCAGCGCCAGGCAGCCGACCATCGAGCGAACCTGATGGTGGAGGAAGCTGCGCGCCGCCGCGCGAATGCGTACCTCTTCGCCGACGCGTTCGACGCTGAGCAGGTCAAGGGTCTTTTCCGGGCTTTGTGCCTGGCAATGGACCGAACGGAAGGTGGTGAAATCGTGCCGTCCGACCAGCGTCTGCGCCGCGCGGTGCATCGCTTGGGCATCGAGCGGCTGGGGCACCTGCCACATCCTGTTCGCATCGAGCGTCAGCGGCGCGCGCCGGTTGGCGATGCGGTAGAGATATTCGCGGCCAATGCAGGAAAACCGCGCGTGCCAGTCGTCCGCCTTCGCCTCGCAGGCCAGCACCGCGATCGGATCGGGCCGCAGGTGGAAATTGAGCGCTTCCATCAGCCGGAAGGCATCGATCACCTTCGCCACGTCGATATGAACCCGCATCCCCAGCGCGTGGACCCCGGCATCGGTCCGCCCGGCGGCGTGGAGGGTGACAGTCTCGCCGGTGATCGCATGTACCGCTTCCTCGACCGCCTGCTGCACCGATGGTCCATGGGCCTGACGCTGCAACCCCATGAACGGCGTGCCGTCGAATTCGAGGGTGAGGGCAAAACGGGTCAAGTAAGGCGCGCTCCCGGCGCTATCGCCCAGCCGCGCAGCAGGTCTTCCGCCGCCATCGCCGGTTTGCCGGCGCGCTGCACCCGCACAGGGCGCAATGCGCCGGTTCCGCAAGCGATGGTCAGACGGACGTCAAGCACCGTTCCGGGCAGGCCCGATCCATCGACCAGATCGGCCGCCAGAACCTTGCACCGCTCGCCCTCCAATTCAAACCATGCCCCCGGCGTCGGAGCGAACGCACGGATTTGTCGTTCAATTGCCTCCGCTCCTTGGCTCCAATCGATCCGCGCCTCGGCCTTGTCGATCTTGCGGGCATAGGTCACCCCCTCTGTTGGCTGAGGCTCCGAAGCGTGGGCAGGCAGGTTGGCCAGCACCTCGACCATCAGGTTCGCGCCCAGTTCGGCCAGTTCCTCGATCAGTTCGCCGGCCGTCTTGCCGTCGATCGGGGTCCGGGCCAGGGCCAGCATCGGCCCGGTATCGAGACCCGCTTCCATCTGCATGATGGTGGCGCCTGCTTCTTCGTCACCCGCCAGGATCGCGCGCTGGATCGGCGCGGCGCCGCGCCAGCGCGGAAGCAGGCTGGCATGGATGTTGAGGCAGCCATGGCTTGGCGCGTCGAGCACCGCTTGTGGCAAAATCAGGCCATAGGCTGCGACCACGGCCAGATCGGCATTCAGTGCGGTAAACGCGGCCTGTTCCTCCGCGCCCTTGAGCGATGACGGATGGCGCACCGGGATGCCCAGCTCCTCGGCCGCGCGGTGAACCGGGGTTGAGGTCAATTCCTTGCCGCGCCGCCCACCGGGGCGAGGGGGCTGGGTATAGGCGGCAACCACCTCATGCCCCGCCGCGACCAGCGCCTTCAGCGCCGGGACGGCAAAATCGGGGGTTCCCATGAAAATGATCTTCACACCAACACCCATTCGTCCTGAGCTTGTCGAGGGACCGTCCTTACTTTGGGCGGCGGAAAAGAAAAGGACGGGGCTTCGACAAGCTCAGCCCGAATGGTTAGGAGTGCGGCATGGCCTCGGTTGAAATTGAAGCACTCACCACCGCCCTTTCGCGGCTGCCCGGCCTTGGCCCGCGTTCGGCGCGGCGCGCGGTGCTGTGGCTGATAAAGCGGCGCGAGACGTCACTGGTCCAGCTGCTTGATGCGCTGGGCGCGGTGCGCGAGGGCCTGATCGAATGCGCCACCTGCGGCAATGTCGATACTTCTGACCCTTGCGGCATCTGCGCCGATCCGCGCCGCGATCCGCGTGCACTGTGCGTGGTGGAGGACGTGGCCGATCTGTGGGCGCTCGATCGCGCGCGGCTGTTCGCCGGGAAATACCACGTGCTGGGCGGGCGGCTTTCGGCGCTCGAAGGGGTGCGGCCCGAGGATCTGACCATCGGCGCGCTGATCGAACGCGTCAGTCAGGGCGGGATCGACGAGGTGGTCCTGGCGATGAACGCCACGCTGGAAGGGCAGACCACCGCGCATTACATCGCCGAGCGGCTGGAATCCTATCCCGTGCGCATTACCCAGCTCGCCCACGGCCTGCCGGTGGGGGGAGAGCTCGACTACCTTGACGAGGGCACCCTGGCCCAGGCCTTGCGCGCCCGGCGCCCGGTGGGTTGAGAATCGCGCGCAAGCCCACTATCTGCGCCCAATGGCTATTCGCGAAATCCTTGAAGTTCCCGATCCGGTCCTCAAGCAGGTCTCGGCCCCCGTCACTGCGTTCGATGCCGAACTCAGGGCGCTGGTCGAGGATATGTTCGAGACGATGTACGAGGCACCCGGCATTGGCCTCGCCGCGATTCAGGTGGGGGTGCCGCTGCGGGTGCTGGTGATCGACCTACAGCCCGAGGACGAGGATGCCGAGCCGGTGCCCTGCAACCACGATGGCCACCATCACCACCATCAACCGACGAAGCGGGAACCCCGGGTGTTCATCAACCCCGAGATACTCGATCCGTCCGACGATCATTCGGTTTACTCCGAGGGCTGCCTTTCGGTGCCCGAAATATATGCCGAGGTGGAGCGTCCGGCGCGGATCCGCGCGCGCTGGCAGGATCTCGATGGCAAGGTCCACGAGGAAGCGATGGAAGGGCTGATGGCAACCTGCCTCCAGCACGAGATGGATCACCTTGAGGGGATCCTGTTCATCGACCATCTCTCGCGTCTCAAGCGGCAGATGGCGCTCAAGAAGCTGGACAAGCTGCGCAAGGCGGCCTGAGTTTCCTCCCCGATCCGGGGAGGAATTGGGTTCAGAACAGCCCTTCGATCTCGCCGCTTTCGTCGAGGTAGATTCCTTCCGCGCTCGGCACCTTGGGCAGGCCGGGCATGGTCATGATATCGCCGCAGATCGCCACCACGAAGCCGGCACCGGCCGACAGCCGCACTTCGCGCACTTCGACCACGTGATCGTCGGGCGCGCCGATCCGGGCCGGATCGGTCGCGAAGGAATACTGGGTCTTGGCCATGCAGACCGGGAAGTGGCCATAGCCCATCTCTTCCCAGGCCTTGAGCTGGCTGCGCACCGCCGATGGAATGTGCACCTCTCCGGCACGGTAAATCTCGCGCGCGACGGTGACGATCTTGTCGGCCAGCGGCAGATCATCGCCATAGAGCGGGGCATAGCCCGGCGCCCCGGCATCGGCCCGTGCTGCCACGATCCGGGCCAGTTCCTCGGCCCCGGCGCCGCCCTCGGCCCAGTGGCGGCAGATGACCGCTTCGGCGCCGCAGCTTTCGGCCGCCTGCTTGACCGCGGTCAGCTCCTCGTCGCTGTCGAGGTGGAAGTGGTTGATCGCCACGGTTGGGGTCAGGCCGAATTTGCGCAGGTTCTCGATGTGGCGCCGCAGGTTCACCGCGCCGTCGCGCACCGCTTGCGCATTGGGCAGAGCGAGGTCCTTTTTCGCCACCCCGCCGTGCATCTTGAGCGCGCGGACCGTGGCGACCACCACCACCGCATCGGGCTTGAGCCCGGCAATGCGGCACTTTACGTCCATGAACTTTTCGGCGCCAAGATCGGCACCGAAACCAGCCTCGGTCACCACGTAATCGGCCAGCCCCAGCGCGGTGCGGGTGGCAATTGCGGAGTTGCAGCCGTGGGCGATGTTGGCGAAGGGCCCGCCGTGCAGGATCGCGGGGCGGTTCTCGAGCGTCTGGACCAGATTGGGCAGCACTGCATCCTTGAGCAGCACGGTCATCGCCCGGTCGGCCTTGATATCGCGGCAGAAAACCGCGCTCTTGTCGCGGCGATAGCCGACGATGATGTCGCCAAGCCGCCGCTCCAGATCCCGGATATCGGCTGCGAGGCACAGGATCGCCATTATTTCCGAGGCAACGGTGATGTCGAACCCGGTCTCGCGCGGGAAACCATTGGAGACCCCGCCCAGCGGGCCGACGATCTGGCGCAGCGCGCGATCGTTCATGTCGACCACCCGCCGCCAGGTCACCCGCCGCAGGTCGATTTCCAGCGCGTTGCCCCAGTAGATATGGTTGTCGATCATCGCGCTCAGCAGGTTGTGCGCGGCGGTGATCGCGTGGAAATCGCCGGTGAAGTGCAGGTTGATCTCGTCCATCGGCATGACCTGCGAGTGCCCGCCGCCCGCGCCCCCGCCCTTGACCCCGAAGCATGGCCCCAAGCTGGGTTCGCGCAGGCACAGCATCGCCTTCTTGCCGATCCGGTGCAGCGCATCGGCCAGACCGACCGAGGTGGTGGTCTTGCCTTCACCCGCTGGGGTGGGATTGATCGCGGTGACCAGGATCAGCTTGCCCTGCCGTATCGCGGCGGGAAGGCGACTCAGGTCGATCTTGGCCTTGAAGCGGCCATAGGGAACCAGTGCCGCTTCGGGAATTCCGGCGGCGGCGGCCACCTCGGCGATGGGCGCCAAGGTGGCGGCGCGCGCGATTTCGATGTCGGTGGGCACGGTTCCTCGCAAGCATTCGGGTGGCGGCGCGGACCAGCCGCCCCGCCCGTTTCTGTGGGAAGCAATGGTTGCGCACTTGTGCCGCGTCAAGTGCCGGGCTAAGTTCTTGCTTCGTTCTGGACATGCGGAGCCCCGATGGACAATTTCCTGCCGATCTTCCTGCTGCTGGCCGTGCTTGCCGGGGGCGCGCTCGGCTGGTTTGCGGGATCGCGGCCGGCGGCGGTGCTGCGTGAGCGGCTGGCCGACGCCGAGGCGGAGGGCAAGGAGCTTGAGGAGCGCTTTCGCCGCGCCGCCAGGGAGCTGGGCGAAGCCTCGATCGAGCTTGCCACGCTCAAGGCCAATGCAGCCCATTTCGAGGAGCAGAAGGCGGCGCTGATCGCCGCGCAGGACAGCCTCAGGAAAGAGTTCGAGGTCGCCGGGGCCAGGGTGCTTGCTCAGGCGCAGGAACAATTCATGGCCCAGGCGCAGCAGCGTTTTGCCCATTCCGAGGAAAAAAGCGCCGAGCGACTCAAGGCCCTGCTTGCCCCGGTCGATCAGCGGCTGAAGACCTATGAGGAGCAGGTTCAGGGGCTGGAGAAGCAGCGCAGCGATGCCTTCAGCCACCTATACGGGCAGATCGAGCAGTTGCGCGCGGGTCAGGAAAGAGTGCGCGAGGAGGCGGCGCGACTTGGCAACAGCTTGCGCAACGCCCCCAAGGCGCGAGGGCGCTGGGGCGAACAGCAGCTCAAGAACCTGCTCGAACAATGCGGCCTCGCCGAGCACACCGACTTCGTCACCGAACATTCGATCGAGACCGAGGAGGGGCGGCTGCGCCCCGACGCGGTGGTGCGCATCCCGGGGCAGAAGAGCCTGATTATCGACGCCAAGGTCTCGCTCAACGCCTACCAGGATGCCTTTGCTGCCGATGGCGACGAGGCGCGCGAGCGCCACCTTGCCGCCCATGCCGCGGCGATGCGCAATCATGTGCAGCAACTGGGCGCGAAGTCCTATCAATCGCAGTTCGAGAATGCACCCGACTATGTAGTAATGTTCGTGCCGGGCGAGCATTTCGTCGCCGCCGCGCTCGAACAGGATCCGGGGCTGTGGGATTTCGCCTTCGAGCGCCGGGTGCTGTTGGCCACGCCAACCAACCTGGTGGCGATTGCGCGGACCGTGGCGATGGTCTGGTCGCAGGACAAGCTGGCCCAGGAAGCGATCGAGATCGGGCGCCTGGGCAGCGAGATCTATGACCGGATCGCCACGGCGGGCGAGCACCTCAAAGGGGTGGGCGCGGGGCTGGACCGGGCGGTGCGCAAGTACAACGATTTCGTCGGTAGCTTTGAACGCAACGTGATGACCTCGGGTCGGCGCTTGCGCGACAAGGGCATCGCCATCGGCAAGCGCGAGATCGAGGAGGTTCCGCTCGTTGAGGCTGCGCCGCGCCACGGAGAGGGCGAACTCCCGGTCTTGCCGCTGGGGGATGACGGCGAGGGTTAGGAAGCCGGTTTCAGCTCGGCGCTGTGTTTGCCGCCCGAAAGCAGCAGTCGGCCGTTCTCGAAGCGGAATTCGGGATTTGCGGCCAGCAGCTCGCTCACCGCGCGTTCCTGCTCCATCACCCCGTCGCAATACATCATGGTTGAGATCAGGGGGCCGGCCATCAGCCTGTTACCCTCGATCCGCAGATCGCCGCCCAGGCCGTTGCAGCCGACATTGGCGCCAATCCTGCCCGGCGCGATCGTCAGGCTCGTCTTGCCCGAAACCGGCTTATGCCCATCAATGCTCACAAATTGCCAATCGCCCAGCGCCTGCGAAGGCTGTGCACCCTTGGCCGTGGCGCAAGCCGAAAGAAGCAGTGCGATCATCAAAGCGAGGGCACGGTTCATGTCCCAGGCAATATCGCGGCCAGCCTGATCCTGCGCTGAACGGTTATCCGTCCAGCGAAGCGAGCACTTCGTAGGCCAGCACCGCGCCCGCAACGGCCGCGTTGAGGCTATCGGCGCGGCCCTTCATCGGCATGGTCACGCGCAGATCGCAGGCCGCTTCATAGTCCTCGGGCAGGCCCCGGCTTTCGTTGCCGACCAGGATGAAGCACGGCGCGGCATAGGGCGCGCCGCGATAGGGCACGGCATCGCGCAGGCTGGCAGCCACCAGCTGGCCCGGACCGGAGCGCAGCCAGGGCAGGAACTCCTCCCACCGTGCCTGGGCGATCTGCTGGGTGAAGACCGCGCCCATGCTGGCGCGCACCGCCTCGGCCGAGAAAGGGTCGGCGCAATCGTCAATCAGGATCAGCCCGCCCGCGCCCACGCCGTCGCCGGTGCGCAGCATGGTGCCAAGGTTACCCGGATCGCGCAGCGCCTGGGCAACCAGCCAGATCTTCGCTGCGCCGCGATCCAGCGCGGCCAGGCCGGTGTCGAATTCGGCAAACACGCCGCAGACGGTCTGCGGATTGTCCTTGCCTGTGATCTTGGAGAGGATTTCGGCGCTGGTCTCGATCACCTCGCCGCCGCGGCGAACCACCTCGGCTTCGAGTGCGGCCAGCAGCGGATGGGCCTCGCGCCCTTCGGCCATCACCAGTATCTCGGGCAGGTGCCCGCTTTCGCGCGCGTCGGTCAGCAGTCGCAGGCCCTCGGCAAGGAATTTCCCTGCCGCCTTGCGGTGCTTTTTCTCGCGCAGCGAACGCAGGAATTTGACGGTGGGATTGGAAAATCCGCTGATCTGGCGGCGAGACAAGCGCTCAGTCCTCGCCGAACCCGTCCTTGACCAGCCCGACCAGCTTGGTCAGCGCGACCTCGGCCTCCTCGCCGGAAACGACGATTTCGATCGTGTCGCCCTTGGCCGCGCCAAGCATCATCAGCCCGAGGATCGAAGCGCCCTCCGCATCGGCATCGTCCTTGCGTACCTTGACCGAAAGGCCATCGCCCAGCTTGGTGACGGCATTGACGAACTTGGCGCTGGCCCGGGCATGGAGGCCCCGGTTGTTGACGATTTCGACGCTTTCCTTTGCCTCAGCCATGCTTTCCCCCGCGCGCCCGCTCAGGCTTCCTGCCCGAGGAACTCGGACGCGATCGTGATGTAATTGCGCCCGGCATCGCGCGCCGCAACCGCGGCGGCGGACAGATCCATGCAACCGCGCGCCTTGGCCAGGCGGATCAGCATCGGCAGGTTGATCCCGGCAATCACCTCAACCTTGCCCGCCTGCATCAGCGAGATCGCCAGGTTAGACGGCGTGCCGCCGAACAGGTCGGTCAGGATGATCGCGCCCTGTCCGCCATCGACCGCGGCGATCGCCTCGGCAATCTCGCGGCGGCGCGCTTCCATGTCGTCGTTGGGGCCGATGCACACCGTGGCGACCGCTTCCTGACGGCTGACGACATGCTCCATGGCATGGACAAATTCCTCGGCGAGCTTGCCATGGGTGACCAGGATCATGCCGATCATACTGGATTTCCGCTCCACGGTTGCGACCCGGCGATTCGGTCCGGAAAGTGGCGCCGGGGCATGCCGGGGTTGCGCATCGCGGTCAATGCTTTCCTTCGACCAGATCGGCCGCGCGCGATTGCAGATTGCGGTGGTGCAGGCTGGGTGCATAGCCCGCAAGCCTCAGCTCGCGGGCGATTTCCTCGGCGGTAAAGACCGAGCGGTGCCGCCCGCCGGTGCAGCCGAAGGCGATGTTTACGTAAGCCTTGCCCTGCACCTGATAGCGCGGCAGCAACAGCAGGATCAGATCGCGAATCCGGGCGAAGGCCTCGGCAAAGGCAGGGTCCTTGCGCACGTGATCGCCCACCGCCGCATCGCGCCCGGTCAATTCGCGCAGCGCCGGGTCCCAGTGCGGATTGTCGAGAAAGCGCATGTCGAACACCAGATCGGCGATCGGCGGCATGCCGCGGGCAAACCCGAAACTGGTGATACTGACGGTCAAGGTCTGGGGCGCACCGGGCAGGAACCGCTCGCGGATCGCCTGTTGCAGATCGTTGGAGGTGAACTGGGTGGTGGAAATCACCATGTCTGCCCAGCGCCGGAGCGGCTCCATCAATTCGCGCTCGGCGGCGATGCCGGCAGCGGCGGGCAAGTCCTGCGCCAGCGGGTGGCGGCGGCGGGTTTCGTTGTAGCGCCGTTCCAGCTCGGCACCCGCGCAATCGAGGAACAGTGTGGTCAGCTCAAGGTCGGGCCGCGCCACCAGCTTCTTGACCCGCTCGATCACCTTGCCAGCGTCGAACCCGCGGGTGCGCGAATCGAACCCGATCGCCAGGGGCGCGCGCTCTTCGAGCGGCGGAGCATCGGCGCTGTCGATCAGCCGGTCGAGCAGACGGATCGGGAAATTGTCGATCGTCTCCCAGCCCAGATCCTCAAGCACCCTGAGCACCGTTGTCTTGCCCGCGCCGAGCAGACCGGTGACCAACAGCACACGCTGGGAAGTGGGGGCGGAAGGCGCATTCATGGGCTGAGCACTATTTGGGCGCAGTCGAACCGAAAGGAAAGGGGCGTTACGCCAGGCCGAACCGCTCGAGTGCCAGTTCCGCCTTGATCGCCAGCACCGGGCTTTCGGGCCAGAGCCGCACCAGCGGCAAAGCGATGCCGCCCAGCTCGGTTTGCTCGGCAGCGTCGATGAAGCGCGGTGCCTCGGGGTCGAAGCGCAGCACCAGCGCCAACGCCATGTCGGACACGGTCGGCATTTCGATCAGGCCGAGATTGCGGACTTCCACCAGTCCGGCGATATTCGGCGGAGGGCTGGCGAACAGCCGACCCTGTCGTGCCTCCAGCCGAACGCCGTCGTCGCCGATCAGCCGCGCGCCCCGGTCGATCAACGCCAGGGCCAGGCTTGATTTCCCGCTGCCGGGCGCCCCTTCGATCAGCAGTGCGCGCGCACCGATCGCCACGCAGCTGGCCTGGTGGAGCAGGATCACGCGTCAACCTCGCTGGCGGGGAGGTCCAGGACAAGACACGCGCCAGGCTTGCCGTCGGAGCGGTCTCGCGCGCTCAGCGTTCCTTCGTGCGCTTCGGCGATGGTCCGGGCAATCGCCAGCCCGAGCCCCGAATGGCTGCCAAATTCCTCGCTGGGCGGGCGCAGCGAATGGAAGCGCTCAAACACCTGCTCGCGGGCCTCGGCGGGGATTCCGGGGCCTTCATCGCTCACGCAAAGTTCGATCCGCTCGTCCAGTCGAGCCAATTCCACGGTAACTGCGCTGCCAGGGGGGGAGAATGAGATCGCATTGTCGAGCAGGTTCTCGATCACCCGTTCGAGCCGCGCAGCATCGCCGGGAACCTCAAGCGGACCCGCGTTCGGCGCGGTGATCCGCACCCGGCAATCGCCATTCGCGCCGCGTTCGTCACGCGCGGCGATCAGGGCCCGAGCCAGGCCCAGCAGATCGACCGGCACGAACTGGGTGCGGCTCAGCTCGGCGTCGATGCGGCTGGCTTCGGCGATTTCGGTAACCAGCCGGTCGATGCGCTGGACATCGTGCGCGGCGATCGCACGCAGTTCGCTGCGCAATTGCGGATCCTCGATCTTGCCCAGCGATTCAAGCGCGCTGCGCAAGGATGCGAGCGGGTTCTTGATCTCGTGCGCGACATCGGCGGCGAAGGTCTCAACCGAGTCGATCTTTTGCCGCAGCGCAGTGGTCATGTCGGAAATAGCCCGCGCGAGCAGCCCGATCTCATCCCCGCGCTCGGGCAGGCGGGGAACCACCACTTCGCGCTCGCGCCCGGATCGCACCCGGATCGCGGCGCGTACCAGTGTGCGCAGCGGCTGAACGATCGTCCGGGCGAGGAACAGCGAAAGCTGGATCGAGATCAACAGCGTCACCGCCAGCACGATCGCCAGCGTCTGGCGCGCGTCGCGTACCGATTGGGTGATGTCGGTGGCGTTTCGGGTGGCAAGCAGCATCTCGCCGCGCACGCCAACCGGGGTGGCGGCGTTGATCACCGGGGTCTCATCGGGTGCCGCGCGCTGCGCCACCACGGTGCTGCCGGTGGCAAGCGCGGCGCCAAGTTCAGGCCAGGCGGCAATTTCCTCACGCGGGGGATCGCGATAAGAGGGGATCGGTGCCGTTCCCAGGATCCAGTTCATTCCGCGATCGAGGATCCGTGCCGCCTGCTGATACCAGGGTTCGCTAGCGGGATCGATGAAGACGAACGAAGGCGGGCCAAGCGCAAAGCTGTCAGCAGCGAGCTGACCCCTGGAATCGTACAATCGCAGGCGTAATTTCTGTTCGGTGCCGATCCGCTGAAGCAGGGCAGCGCGTCCGGCGATCGGGGTTTCGGCCAGGCCATCGGCAGCGATTTCGGCCTCGCCGCGGGCCAGGCGGAAGCGTTCGTTCAAAAGCTGGTTGCGGTAGGAATCGAGGTAGAACATGCTTCCCGCCATCAGCCCCAGCGCGATCACGTTGAGCACCAGGATGCGCACGGTCAGCGAAGGCCGCCGCCAGCTGAACAGCCGTGCGCGCGCCTTTCCCGTCGTTGTCTCGGGGTCAGCCATCGGCGAACGAATAGCCTGCGCCGTAAAGGGTTTCGATGCCCGAAAAGCCGGGGTCCACCGCGCGGAACTTGCGCCGTAGCCGCTTGATGTGGCTGTCGATCGTGCGGTCATCGACGAAGATGTCGTCGCTATAGGCTGCGTCCATCAGCTGGTTGCGGCTCTTGATCACGCCCGGGCGAAGCGCCAGCGCCTCTAGGATCAGAAATTCGGTGACGGTAAGCGAAACCGCTCGCCCGTCCCAGCTGACCTGGTGGCGCGGTGGATCCATCACCAGACGGCCCCGCCTGATCGGATCGGATTTCGGTTCGTCGGGTGCGGCCTCGGCTTCGTCGCGGACCAGCTCGGCGCGGCGCAGGATCGCACGGATCCGGGCGACCAGCAGCCGCTGGCTGAAGGGTTTGGTGATATAGTCATCGGCACCCAGCGCCAGCCCCAGCGCCTCGTCGGGCTCCTCGTCCTTGCTGGTCAGGAAGATCACCGGAAGCGCCGATTGCTCGCGCAGCTTCTGCAGCAGCTCAAGCCCGTCCATGCGCGGCATCTTGATGTCGAACACCGCAAGGTCGGGCGGATTCTCGAGCAGCGCCTTGAGCGCGCTCGCGCCGTCCGAATAGACCCGCGTGGCGAATCCCTCTGCCTGGAGCCCGATCGAGACGCTGGTCAGGATGTTGCGATCGTCGTCGACCAGCGCAATCGTCCGCGGCGGTGCGGCATCGGGAGCAGGGGTGGGGCTGGCTTGGGCCATTGCCGTTTTCTGTTGGGTTATCGGGTTGCGGCTCAAGGGGTTAGCCATTCTTGCCGGGGCATGCAATCGCGGCTCTTAACGCTCGGGTTAAGCCCCTGATTACGCAAATCTTTGCCTGATCCACAGGTCAATTTGACGGATCGGTCCGGCTCGACTATGCGCGCCTCGACTCTGATCTGCATACCTATGCAAAGCCTGGCGGCGGATGCCGCCCAACCGACCACGGAGATCGTTTTGACCGGTTCGCTTTCCTATCCGCTCGACAAGCAGGGCATTGCCACCTCGGCAAAGGTGTTCGCCAACCTCGGCACCGCGCCGCTGGTCGAGCATGCGTTGCAGCGCGGGGAGGGCCGCCTGACCCGCGATGGGGCGCTTCTGGTCGACACCGGCCGGTTCACCGGGCGCAGCGTCAAGGACAAGTTCGTGGTGCGCGACGCGACGACCGAAGATTCGATCAACTGGGGTGCGATCAACCAGCCGATGGCGCCCCAGCACTGGGCCAACCTGAAGGCGGATTTTCTCGCCGCGCTGAAGGACCGGGACGAGCTGTTCGTCGCCGATCTGTTCGGTGGCAGCCAGGCAGAATACCGCGTCAACGTGCGGGTCGTCACCCAGCTCGCCTGGCACAGCCTGTTCGTGCGCACGCTTCTGGTGCGCCCGACGGCCGAGGAACTGGCCGCCTTTGTGCCCGAATACACCATTCTCAACCTGCCCGCCTTCAAGGCCGATCCCGAGCGTCACGGTTGCCGCAGCGACACTGTGATCGCGGTCAATTTCACCGAGAAGCTGATCCTGATCGGCAACACCGAATATTCGGGCGAGATGAAGAAGGGCGTTTTCGGCCTGCTCAACTACCTGCTGCCCGCGCAGGGGGTGATGCCGATGCACTGCAGCGCCAACATCGGCGCCGACGGCAAGAGCGCGATCTTTTTCGGCCTGTCGGGAACCGGCAAGACCACGCTTTCGGCCGATGCCAGCCGCACCCTGATCGGTGACGACGAGCACGGCTGGTCGGACACTGCGGTGTTCAACTTCGAGGGCGGCTGCTACGCCAAGATGATCAACCTCTCGGCCGAAGGCGAGCCCGAGATTTACGCAACCACCAAGATGTTCGGCACGATCCTCGAGAACGTGGCGATGGACCCGGAAACGCGCGAGCTCGATTTCACCGATGCCAGCAAGACCGAGAACACCCGCGGCGCCTATCCGATCGAATTCATTCCCAACACCAGCGAGAAGAACCTCGGTCCGCCGCCGTCCAACATCATCTTCCTGACCGCCGATGCCTTTGGGGTTCTCCCGCCGATTGCGCGGCTGACCCCCGATCAGGCGATGTATCACTTCCTCTCGGGCTACACCGCCAAGGTCGCCGGGACCGAGATCGGCGTGACCGAACCCGAGGCTACTTTCAGCACCTGCTTTGGCGCCGCCTTCATGCCGCGCCATCCCAGCGTCTATGGCAATCTGCTCAAGAAGCGGATTGCCGAGGGCGGGGCGCAGTGCTGGCTGGTCAACACCGGCTGGTCGGGCGGCAAGGCGACCGATCCGGGCATCAAGCGGATGCCGATCAAGGCCACCCGCGCGCTGCTCAACGCCGCGCTCGACGGCAGCCTCAACGATGCCGAGTTCGTCAGGGATGTGAACTTCGGCTTTGAAGTGCCGGTGAGCGTCCCCGGGGTCGACAGCAAGCTGCTCGATCCGCGCGGTGCCTGGGCCGATCCGCAACAATACGATCAAACCGCGCGCGAGCTGGTCGGCAAGTTCGTTCAAAACTTCGCCCAATTCGCCGACCACGTCGATCAAGGCGTGCTAGAGGCGGCGCCAAAGGCCGCCTGACCGGTCCCGGGAATTCTCTCGGGGCCACCCAGGACCCAGAAGAGAGAATTCCCATGACCGACCATCCGATCCGTTTCTATTCCAGCGAAGCCGAAGTGCGCCGCATCGGCGAAGGCCTTGTCGCGCGCAGCCTGCCCAAGCCAGAGTGGACCCACGAGGCGCACCTCGCAGCCTGCGCCTGGCTGATCCTCGAGCGTCCCGATATCGTCCCCGAGCGCGATCTGCCGGGGATCATCCGCGCCTACAACCTTGCCGTGGGCACCGCCAATACCGACACCGGCGGCTACCATGAAACGCTGACCCAGCTCTATGTCATCGGCGTGCGGCGGTTCCTCGAAGCCTGCGATGCCGGGGGGTTGCTGGCCAAGATCAACGCGCTGCTGGCCAGCGAGATCGCCCCGCGCGACTGGCCGTTCAGGTTCTACTCACCCGAAGTGCTGTTTTCGCTCGCCGCGCGCCGGGGCTGGGTCGATCCTGACCGGGACCCGATTTGACTTTATCCTGCAACCGTTTGCGCGCATGCTGGCAGGATCGTTTGCAAGGGAGTCGCACGATGGGTTTGCTTGACGGAATTCTTGGCCAGGTTGGCGGTAATCTTGATATCGCGGCGATCGCCAAACAGGTGGGAATCGATCCCGCGATGGCCGAAATGGCGGTGACCGCGCTGGGCAAGGCGCACCCCGAATCGGGCGACACGGTGGAAACCGCTTCCGCCGCGACCGGTATCGACAGCGGCATTCTCGGCTCGATCGTCAGCCAGCTTGGCGGTGAGGGCGGGCTAGGCCAGCTTTCGAGCCTGATCAAGGATCACCCCCAGGCCGGCAGCCTGCTGGGCATGCTGGACCGCGACGGCGATGGCAATCCGCTCAACGATATTGCCGGAATGGCCTCGGGGCTGTTCGGCAAGAGCTGAGCTTGAGCCAACGCTATCTGGCCTGGTTTCTGACCACCTTCGGGATGGTCTGCGCCGCGATTGCGTTGGTACATATTGCTTTTGGACCGGCATCGATCCCCGGATCGGTGCCGGTCAACGCCACGATGGACAGCGAAGACAGGTTCTACGCCACGCTGTTACTGGGCTTTGGCCTGGCCCATGTCTGGGCGGCGCGCGATCTGGCTAATCGAAGCGGTTTGGTGCTTGCCATGCAGGCAACCTTCTTCGTCGGCGGCGTGGCGCGGATCGTCTCGATCCTGGCTGTCGGTATGCCGATACCCTTGTTTGTGTTCCTCGGCGGACTCGAACTGATAATTCCGCCACTGGTCTGGTGGTGGCTTCGCCGAGGCCCCGTCTGAATGCAAAAGGGCCGCCGCGAATAGCCGCGACGGCCCTGTGACATGCTGTGCTATCGTCCTCAGTCGAGCATGCTCGCTGGAACCTTGCCGCCATTGGCGGCGAGCGCCTGCATCACGGCCTTGTGCAGGGCGATATTGTCTTCAGCCGAACCGGAATAACCGGCATTGCCCAGCTCGTGCGCCAGGTCCTTGCGGTTTTCATAGCTCGAATCGATCCCGACCAGCTTCATCAGATCGACGATCGAGCTTTGCCAATTCAGACCGCTGGCGCCCGGCATGGCGGAAAGACTGGCTTCGACATCGACTTCGCTGATCGCGGCAGGCGCTTCGACAGCGGCGGGTGCGACCGGCGCGGCCGGCGCGGCTTCGGGCGCGAGGGTGGCAGCTTCGGCCTTGTGGCCAAAGATGGCATCCTTGATCTTCGAGAAAATGGACATGGCATGCGACTCCTTGCAACGGCGGCGAGTCGGGATTGAAGCGCCGCGTCCCCTGCAACGCTCAGCCTAGCCTTTCAATGTGACAATACAAGCGCTTGCCAGACCAACTGGGCGAGCGGCGCGGCAATTATCCGCCCCCCGGCCACGGAGAGGTGGTGATCGTCGAAATAAAGCACCTTGCCGCCGCGAACGAGATCGCAGCGCTCGCGGCACAGCTGCTCGTGCGGCAGAAATACTGCGAAGCCGTTGCCGCGGGCACGTGCCAGGCTTGCCAGCACGGCTCGGTTCCGGCTCAGGAATTCGGCGGTCGGAACGCCTTGCGCAATGATCCCCGGCTGGCTCTGCCAGGCAAGCGCCACGCGGCGTGGTACGTCGCTGGGATAGCTTGGCACCGGCCCGATCAGAATTACCCGTTTGCCGACCCGCCGCAATGCCTCGGCAGCATCGAGCAGCCCCGCCTGAAAGGCCGGATCGGCCCGGTATTGCGGGCTGTCCGCAGCGGCAGAGAGGATAACGATCTTTGGAGCCTGGGGACGGGACAGCCAGGCCAGGGTCGCCAGGTTGAACGCGTTGCATTCCGGGCTGGCATGGGGCAGCGCTTGCGCTGCGGGCGAGCAGGCCGAATGCGTGAAGTGAAGGATCGAGCGGCCCCGCCGCGTGGCTTCTTCGCCCAGCCCAACCATAGGCTCAACCCCGCTGCTGTCGGCCCATAGCGCGGCATCGGGAGGCGCGTCAGAGCCGTAGCGGCATGCTTGCTGGGGCGGAATCGGATGGCCGGCGCTGGCGTGGCATTCCTGCCGACGCGGACTGAAATCGTCCACCGCTGCGGCAAGTCTGCGAACCTCGGGGGAGAGGCGCCCGGGAAAGCCCTGGCCGATCACGAGAATCGCGCCCAGTGCGGCAAGTGCCGCGCTTCCGCCAGCGGCAAAGCCAGCCGCCCGCCAGCCACCCAGATTCGCGCCGCGCCGGGCGGGTTCTTCGATCCAGCGCCAACTTGCGGCGGCGAGGATCAGGCAAAGCGCAAGCGCCGCGAGCTTGGCGGCAAGGCCAAGCGGGCCGAGGCGGTAGTTGAGGAACACCACCACCGGCCAGTGCCACAGATAGAGACTGTAGGAGATCCAGCCGATGAAACGCAGCGGCCGGAGCTGAAGCAGGCGCCCGCCCAGAGTACCCGGAGCGCAGTGCAGGATCAGCGCGCTGCCCAGCACCGGCGGGATAGCGGCAAGGCCGGGAAAGGGCATGGTCTCGTCGAGCAGCATCACGCTGCCGGCGATCATGGCCAGTCCCAGCGCGGCAAGCGCCTGACGCGCGAAGGCGCCGCGCACCTGGGGCACCGCGCCAAGAGCGAGAAGCGACCCGGCCAGCAATTCCCAGGCCCGCGCCGGAGACCAGAAGAAAGCACGCTGCGGCGTCCCATCGAGCCAGATTTGCGCCAGAGCCAATGACAGAGCGGCAATCACCACCAGCACGGCAATCGTCCGCCGCCGCCCGAGCGGCCAGAGCAAGGCCAGCAACGGCGGGAAGAACAGGTAGAACTGCTCCTCTACCGCCAGTGACCAACAGTGCAGCAGCGGCTTGAACAGCGCTGGCGCTGCGAAGTAGTCAACCTGTCGCGCAAACAGGAAGTTGCAGACGAAGGCGAGTGTCGCAATCGCGCTCTTGCCAAACTGCGACAGGTCTTCGGGCAGGAACAGCAACCAGGCGGCAATGCCCGTCGCTGCCACTGTTGCGAACAGTGCGGGCAGGATGCGCCGCACCCGCCGCTCGTAGAAGCGCGCCAAGGAAAACCGCCCGTCCGCCAGCTCGCGGGCAAGAATGCCCGTGATCAGAAAACCGGATATAACGAAGAAGATGTCGACCCCGACGAAGCCGCCGTCAAGGCCGGGAAAGCCGATGTGGAACAGGACAATCGGGATGACGGCAAGCGCCCGCAGCCCGTCGATTTCGGGCCGGTAGCCCGCTTCGCCGCCGCCACTCATGCCGCCTAACCCTTGAGCGTCTGCTCTATGTAGCGTCCCACATTTTCACCCAGCACATCGAGCGGAACGTTGCCGCCAGTGACCACGGCATCGTCGAAATCGCGTAGGTCGTATTTGTCACCGAGAGCTTTCTTGGCCCGCTCGCGCTGGGCGAGGATTTCGCTGTGGCCCATCTTGTAGCCGCAGGCCTGGCCCGGCCACGAGCAATAGCGATCGACTTCCGGCGCGACTTCGGCCCGGCCCGAGCCGTTGGTGGTGGTAAACCATTCGACCGCCTGTTCGCGGCTCCATTGCTTGGCGTGGAGCCCGGTATCGACCACCATGCGGCAGGCGCGAAAGGCGATCGATTGCAGATAGCCAAGCTGGCCGACCGGATCGCCTTCATAGGCGCCCAGTTCGTCGCCCAGCGTTTCGGCATAGAGCGCCCAGCCTTCGGTATAGGCGCTGAAGGAAAGCAGCGCCCGGATCAGCGGCATCCGATTGGCATATTCGCCCTGCCAGACGTGGCCGGGAATGCCTTCGTGGAAGGCCAGGGTGGGCAGCGAATAGCGGCTGTGGCGATCGGTATCGCCAAGGTTGAGCCAGATCTTGCCGGGGATCGAACCATCGATCGAACCGGCCCCGCCATAGGCGCCCGGCGCGCCCGGCTCCTCGGCCAAGGGCAAGCGGCGGATCTCCAGATTGCCGCGCACCAGCGTGCGGAACGCGAGCGGCAGCTTTGTGCGGATGAAATCGATCTTGCCCTGCATCGTGGCAATGATCTGGGCGCGGCCTTCATCGGTCTGGGGAAACTTGAAGCGCGGATCCTTGCCCAGCGCGGTCATCCGCTCGCCCACCGTGCCGGCGGTGTAGCCCAGCGAACGCAGGATCGGGTCCATCCGCGCGTGAAGCAGGGCCAGCTGTTCATGGCCCATGCGGTGAATATCGTCAGGGCTGTGGCTGGTGGTGGTGGCCGCGCGCAGGCCCCAGGCATACCATTCGGCGCCATGCGGGCGCGCCCATAGCCCGGCTTCGGGCTTGGCCAGCGCGCGCTGCGCACGCAGTTCGGCCAGCTGGCGCTCCAGCGCGGGGACCACGCTGGAGGTAACGATGGACCGTGCCCGCGCGTCCCAATCGCCGGGGATCGAGCCGGTACGGCTGACCAGCGATTGCACCATGGCGCCGCCGCCGCGGGCATCGGCCAGGGTTCGCTCCATTGCGGCAAGGGTCTTGTCGAGCAGGAAGTCGGGCGGAACCAGCCCGATGGCGCGCGCCCTGGCGATGCGGTCGGTTTCTCCATCAAGCTGGGCCGGGAACTGCGCCAGCCGGGCGAGATAGGCCTCGGCATCGGCCGCATCGCCAATCTGGTGATCGCTATCGAGGAAACGCGGCGTATCGAGATAGGCGCCGACGTTCTGGATCACGGTGTAGGGCGAATTGCGCCATCCCCCCACCGAGATATCGCCATAGGGCAGGGCCAGGCCATCGAACCCGGTGCGAAAGGCGCTGCGCACCACGGCCAGGCTGGTGCGGGTGGCGGGATCGTGGGGCTGGGCCTCCAGTTCGATGGCGGTCTTGAGCGCGGATTCGAGCAATTGCCGTTGGCGCGCGATCCCGGCCAGCGAGCGGTCGCCCATCTGGCTGCGCAGCGCGGCGTGCTCGCCCTTGTCGAGCCCCAGCGAGGTCGCGCCTTCAGGCGCCATTTCGAGCAGCTGCCAGGCCAGCCGGTCAAGCCAGGCTTCGGCATCGGGAGAAATGGCGGCGCTTGCCGGATGGGGGGCGCAGGCCTGCAGCGCAATGCTGGCGGTTCCGGCCCCCAACAGGGCGAGGGTCTGGCGGCGGGAAAGCGAAAAGGTGTCCATTGCCACATGCTTAGGCAGCGGGGGGATGCTGTCAAACCCTGATCGATCTGCTACACGGCATCGTGATGGACACCGTGCTTTCGATCCTTGTTCTCGCCGCAATCGCCCTGGTTTGGGGCGCGTTCGCGCTGTGGCGGCGGGGCGGTTCGCGCAAGCAGCTGGTGCTGATGCTGATCGCCGCCGCAGTGCTGGCGGCCAATGTCGCGATCTGGGTGATCCCGCTCGACGGCAAGCCGGCGCCGCCCTCGAGCGAACTCAATTAGCGATCAGCGGATCGGACAGTCGGGCGAGAGCCGCATGTCGAGGTAATTGTCCACCGAGCGCATCAGATCGTCCATCTCGTTCTCGAAGAAATGGTTGGCGCGGGGGATTTCCTCATGATGAATGGTTATGTGCTTTTGGGTGCGCAGCTTGTCGACCAGCTTCTGCACCGCGTTGGGGGTCACCACGGTATCGGCCGCGCCCTGGACGATGATCCCCGAGGAGGGGCAAGGAGCCAGGAAGCTGAAATCGTACATGTTGGCCGGCGGAGCGACCGAGATGAAGCCGCGGATTTCCGGGCGGCGCATCAAAAGCTGCATGCCGATCAGCGCGCCGAACGAATAGCCCGCGATCCAGGTGGTCGAAGCCTCCGGGTGGATCGACTGCACCCAGTCAAGCGCGGCGGCGGCATCGGTCAGCTCGCCGATGCCGTTATCGAAGCTGCCCTGGCTGCGGCCCACGCCGCGAAAGTTGAAGCGCAACGTGGCAAAGCCGCGCGCCTGGAAGGTCTTGTAGAGCGCCTGGGTGATCCGGTCGTTCATCGTGCCCCCTGCCTGGGGGTGCGGGTGAAGGATCATCGCCACCGGCGCGCGGGCGCGTGTGGCGGGCTGGAAGCGGCCTTCGAGACGGCCTTCGGGACCGGGGAAGATGACTGCGGGCATTGCGTTCGCGCCTGTTCTTGCTCGCCCATGGCGCGGCGTCCGGGGATTTCTCGGATGCCGGACCGCTTTGGGCTAGGATCGGGAGAGAGGCGCTATATAGAAACGAAGGTCCGAAAAGCAACGACAAGCGAACATGTCCGCCCAATTCATCTACCTTGACCATCAGGCCACCACCCCGCTCGCCCCCGAAGCGCGCGCGGCCATGCTGCCCTGGCTGGCCGGGCCGGAGGCCATGGGCTTCGCCAATCCGCATTCGATGCACAAGGCCGGCCGGGCCGCCGCCGCTGCGGTAGAGGTGGCGCGTGAGCAGGTTGCGGCGCTGCTGCCCAAGGGCGGCCGGGTGATTTTCACCAGCGGGGCGACCGAGGCGCTCAACCAGGCGCTCCGCTCGGTCCCGCGCGGCGGGATCGCCTATTTGGCGGTTGAGCATTCGGCGGTGGTCAATGCCGCGCTGGCAAGTGGCGCGAAGTGTCACGAGCTGCCGGTCGGCGCCGACGGCCTGATCGATCCCGAGCTCGACTTGCCCGACGGCGTGGGACTGGTCGCCGCGATGCAGGTCAACAATGAGATCGGCACGATCCAGCCCGTGGCGCGGCTGGCCGAACGCGCGCATGAACTGGGCGCGCTGTTCCTTTGCGATGCGGTGCAGGGTGCGGGCAAGCTCGCCCCGCCCGAGGGCGCGGACCTGATCGCGATCACCGCGCACAAGCTCTATGGTCCCAAGGGGATCGGTGCGTTGTGGGTGCGCGAAGGTATAGCCGTGGGCCCTTTGATTGCGGGCGGGGGGCAGGAAGGCGGGCTACGCTCGGGCACGCTCAGCCCCGCGCTCTGCGCCGGGTTCGGCGCGGCGGCGGCCCTGGCGATGGAGCGGATAGAGGCCGATTTTCAGCACCTTGCGGGGTTGGCGGAACTCGCCCGTTCGATCCTGTCGCGCTGGATCGTCAACGGAAGCGAGACCGCGCGCTGGCCCGGCAACCTCAACCTGCGCCTGCCCGGTCTCAATTTTCCCCGCCTGATGATCGATTGCCGCGACATCGCCTTTTCGGCCGGATCGGCCTGCGGCAGCGGCACCGGCGCGCCCAGCCGGGTGCTCACCGCGATCGGACTTGAAGCGCACGAGGCGCGCAATTCGATCCGCTTGGGTTTCGGGCGCTATACGACTAGGGACGAGGTTGAAACCGCGTGCCGCGCGCTCGATACCGCGGCGCGGGCGCAGGGGTGCTGATGGTCCGGGTCACTTTCATTTCCGCGAACGGCGAACGGGTCGAGGCCGAAGGCGGAACTGGCGACAGCCTGCTCAAGCTGGCGCAGAACTCGGGAATGCCGCTGGAGGGCACCTGCGAGGGGCAGATGGCCTGTTCAACCTGCCACGTGATCGTCGCCGCCGACTGGTTCGCTAGGCTGCCGCGCGCCAGCGAGGATGAAGAAGACATGCTCGATCTCGCCGCCGGGGTCGCGCGCACAAGCCGCCTTGCTTGCCAGATCGTGCTGGACGAGGCGCTCGATGGGCTTGAAGTGCGGATTCCGGGGGAAAGCCGCGACATGCAGCGGCGCTAGCCCCTTGGCGGGCCGATTCCCGCCCTGCTAGGGGCAGGACAGCATGTCCACCGATACCGCCACCGAACCCGATCCCTTCGATGCCATCGTCGATGCGCCCTTCGATGCCGCGCTGTCCGAGCGCTATCTGGTCTACGCGCTGTCAACGATCACCGCGCGCTCGCTGCCCGATCTGCGCGACGGGCTGAAGCCGGTGCATCGCCGTCTGCTGTGGGCGATGCGGCAGCTCAAGCTCAATCCCAACGATGCCTTCAAGAAGAGCGCCCGCGTGGTGGGCGACGTGATCGGCAAATATCACCCGCACGGCGATGCCTCGGTCTACGACGCGATGGTGCGCCTCGCGCAGGATTTCTCGCTGCGCTATCCGCTGGTCGAGGGGCAGGGCAACTTCGGCAATATCGATGGCGATAACGCCGCCGCCTACCGCTACACCGAAGCCCGCCTGACCAGGACCGCGATCCAGCTGATGGCCGGGCTCGATGAAGGCACGGTAGATTTCGTCCCCACCTACAACGGCGAGGAGGAAGAACCCGAAATCTTCCCCGGCCTGTTCCCCAACCTGCTCGCTAACGGTGCCAGCGGGATCGCGGTGGGCATGGCCACCAACATCCCCAGCCACAACGTCGCCGAGATCATCGACGCCGCGCTGCTGCTGATCGACAATCCCCATGCCGAACACGCCGAACTGATGCAGCTGTTCCATGGACCGGACTTTCCCACCGGCGGACTGCTGGCGGAAAGCGCGGCGACGATTTCCGCCGCCTACGAAACCGGGCGCGGGTCGCTGCGTGTGCGCGGGCGCTTTTCGACCGGGCGCGAGGCTGACGGATCTTGGGAGACCAGCGGGATCGAGCGCCTGGGGGGCGGGCAGTGGCAGCTGGTGATTTCGGAAATCCCCTACATGCTGCAAAAGGGCAAGCTGATCGAACAGGTTGCCCAGCTGATCGCCGACAAGAAGCTGCCGATCCTTGAGGACGTGCGCGACGAAAGCGACGAGCAGATCCGGCTGGTCTTCGTGCCCAAAAGCCGCAACGTCGATCCCGAGCTGCTCAAGGAATCGCTCTACAAGCTGACCGATTTGGAAACCCGCTTCGGGCTCAATCTCAACGTGCTCGATGCCGGGCGCACGCCGGGGGTACTCAGCCTCAAGCTGGTGCTGCAGGAATGGATCAAGAGCCAGATCGACATCCTGATCCGGCGTAGCCGGCACCGGCTTGAAAAGATCGCCAGTCGGATTGAGCTGCTCGATGGCTATATCATCGCCTACCTAAACCTTGACCGGATCATCGAGATCATCCGCACCGAGGACGAGCCCAAGCCGGTGATGATGGCCGAGTTCGGCCTGACCGATCGTCAGGCCGAGGCGATCCTCAATATGCGGCTGCGTTCCTTGCGCAAGCTGGAGGAAATGGAGCTGCGGCGCGAGCGCGACGAGTTGCTGGCCGAGAAGGACGAGCTGGAAAAGCTGCTCGAAAGTCCGGCCCGCCAGCGCACCCGGCTCAAGCGCGATCTGGCCACCCTGCGCAAGGACTATGCCGAAGACACCGTGCTGGGCCGCCGTCGCACTACCATCGCCGAAGCCGCTCCGGCGGTCGAATTCAGCATGGATGCGATGATCGAGAAAGCGCCGGTCACGGTGATCCTCTCGGCCAAGGGCTGGGTGCGCGGCGCCTCCGGGCACGAGCCGGAGGGCAAGGAATTCAAGTTCAAGGAAGGCGACGGCCCCGCCTTCGCGCTCCATGCCCAGACCACCGACAAGCTGCTGATCGCCTGCGACAACGGGCGGTTCTACACGCTCGGCTGCGACAAGTTGCCCTCGGCGCGCGGCTTTGGCGAGCCGGTTCGCACCATGCTCGATATCGATGCCGGGGCAGAGATCGTTGCGCTGCTGGTCTACAGGCCCAAGGCACAATTGCTGCTGGCGAGCAACCAGGGCCGGGGCTTTGCCGCCGAGGCCGACGAGCTGCTGGCCGAAACCCGCAAGGGCCGGGGGGTGATGACCACCAAGCCCGGGGTCAAACTCGCGGTGGTTCGCGAGATTCCCGCCGAGCACGATCATGTTGCCGTGGTGGGTGACAACCGCAAGCTGGTGCTGTTCAGCCTTGAGGAGCTGCCGGTGCTGGCCAAGGGGCAGGGCGTGACCCTGCAACGCTATCGCGACGGCGGGCTGGCCGATGCTACCACGCTCAAACTCGACGAGGGGCTGAGCTGGAAGATGGGCGGAGAGACCGGCCGGACCCGGACCGAAAGCGACATGCAGCTGTGGAAGGTGGCACGCGGGGCCGCAGGGCGCCTGCCGCCCACCGGCTTCCCGCGCGACAACCACTTTTAGAAACTTGCCGTGAAGGTGACCGAAGGGCCGATCTCCCAGGCTGAGTAGCTCTTGCCCGTGCGGTTGGACCAATTGCGCTCGAAGGTCGTGCCGAAGTCGATGCTGGCCTTGTCCGACAGGTCATGCTCGATGACCGCGCCCAGCAGCAAGTTTTTGTCGGTGCGGGTGCTGGCACTACCGCCGGTGTAGTCGGCATAGCGCCCGCGCGCCGATACCACCAGGCGGCTTGCAGGATCGAACACGTGCTTAACCTTGAAGGCCAGCCCCAAGCGTACCTGCTCAACCGTGGCGACGCTCGCTTCGCGGCGCATGACGCTGGCGTCCACCACCAGGGTATCGGCTTTACCCACCGGCAGCTGGGCCTTGGCTCCGGCGGTGAACTGGTGAAGTGTGACCGCGTGGCTCTCGAACTGTCCGTCGTAAAGCGCCAGAACGGTGTAATCGATATAAGGCTTGATCGCGCTGCCCGCGCCGAAAGTCACCCGCAGGTTACTGTAGAGCGTCGAGAGGTCGTTTTCGGAATGGCTGGTGAAGGTCTGGGCGTCCGCGCCCGTCTCGAAGCTGAGTTTGGCACCGCCCAAATCCCAGGATCGGCCCAGTGTGATCGAAGGATCGAAATAGGCTGCTCCGGTGGAGCCGGTTTCAGCATTGGCGGGGTTTGAGGCATAGCGAAACGGCGAGCCGATGCTCAGCGACCAGGGCTTCTCGGCTGCGGTTTCCAGCATGCGGAAATCGCCCGGATCGCGCTCATGCCGCCTATCGAGCCGCGCCTCCACCCGGTTGGCGGCGTCATCGGGATCGGTCTGGGAAAATGCGGTAGTCGGCCCGCTGAAGAGGCCGAGTGCAAGAGCGAAGCGAACTGCTTTTGAAGCAAACATGGCAATCCCCCTGGAACGAGCCTTTGCAATCTAATGATTGCTTGGGCCACTGCAGTCTGGATTGCCACGAAATCGCTCTGCCCGGCGTGACAAGGATCACGCCGGGCAGTGCGAACTTAGCCAGGTTCGGCCGGGGCCGCGCTCTTGCCCAGTGCATCGGTCAGCTGCTGGGCGGTGATCCGCAGCATCGGACCGGTATCGTCGGCGGCGAAGGCGTCCCGCGCGAGCGCGAAGGTCTGGCTGGTTCCCTCGATCAGGATCGTGCCGTCTTCGTTAAGCGCCTTGATCGTGCCGACCGCGACACCGTCCGAGCTGCGCAGCGCCGCACCAGGGACCAGTGCGGCATCGAGCTTGGCCTGGGCCGCCCGCTTGGCGCCTTCTACCGCTTCATCGAGCTGCGCCTGGGTGTAACCGATGACCGGTCCCTTCGGGCCCTTGACGAAAGAACTGCCCGCCAGCGCCGCGCTGTTGCCGCCGGTGTTGATCACCACAACATCGCCCTGGATATTTTCGACCGGGCCGACCTCGTTGCCCTGCGGGCCGTAGACCATCACCCCAACGGCAACACCGGCTTCGGCGATGCTCTGGGCGAGTGCGGGGGGCGCCGCCGCTAGGGCCAGACCGGCAACTACAAACAACCTGCCAAGCTTCATCAATTCGTCCTCACAGTTGACTAAAGTTAACTGCCTTCGCTTGCGGGAGCCACCGCGTCAGTTCAACGCAGTGCAGGATGGAGCGAGCCTTGCGGGCGATGAGCTGAGTGCGTCCTGGCGCTCAGTCATCCGCCTTGAGATAAAGCTTTCCGCCTTCGACGCGCCATGAATGCAGCGCGGAAAGAAGATTCATGCCGATCACGCCGATCGGATCCTCGGTGTCGGGGGTGATGGCCACTACCAGATCCGTGGCAACGATCGCGCCCAGTCGCAGTTCCCGTGCCGTGCCGAAGCGCGCCTTGATAACCCCGTTGGCGGTGGAAAGCTCGCTTGGCAGGCGGGTGGGATCGGCCGCGATTCCCAGCTTGCGCGCGGTTGCTTCCTCGAAGGTGGTATAGGTTGCGCCGGTATCGATCAGCACCGGGACCTGATGGCCGTTGATCGTCGCCACGGCCTGGAAATGACCGTCCGGGCCGATCGGGATTACCGTTTCCGATCCCTCCACCCGTGCCTGGGCCCCACCGGCAAGGTTGAGTTCGGCGGCAGCATAGCGCGATTGGCGCGCGGCATCGAGCACGATCAGGATTCCGGCCAGACCCATCGCGGCATACCCAGCGGTGCGCAAGTGATCGCCCAGGCGCGATCCGCCGCCCTCTAGCCGCCAGCCAATCCCCGCGAGCGCCAGCCCGGCGATCGCCAGCAGCACTAGCGGCTGCCCGGCCAGGTAAGACATCAGACTTTCCCCGCCGTTCACCGGTTGGCCGCCAGCTCGGCATCGAGCAACTGCGCAACCCGGTCTGCGCCGGGAAAACCCTCGTCGATCCAGCGGGCTTCGACCGCCTGGAGTGTTCGCGCCACCTTGGGGCCGGCCTTGATCCCACGCGCAACGATCTCGCCGCCTTTGAGCGGAAAGGTCGGAATCTCCCAACCGTCCAGGGGCGCGGTGCTTTCGCCGGTCAGCAGCAGCCGGTCGAGCGCGCTTTCGCGGCCGAGGCGGTAGGCAAGGGCGCGCGGGTTTTCCCGGCCCGAAATGCGCCCCGCCGCTGTTGCCAGCCGCTTCTTCTGTGCGCCGGACAGGCGAAAGCGGCTGGCCACTGCCTCGGCCAGCGGTACCTCCGCCGGCAACAGTGCGGCGAGACGGCGCAGTGCGTCCGGGGTGGCGCCCTGTCGGATTTCCTGTTCCGTCAGCGCGGCCAGTGGCGCGACCCGGGCCTCGGGCAGAACCACCGCCAGAACCCCCAGCTCGGCCATCCGCGCCACGGTGGGGGCGGGATCGGGCAGGCCGAGCAGGTTCATCATCTCCATCCCCACCCGCTCTCGCGACAAGCCCTTGAGTGTTGCAGCCAGGTCTACGCAGGCCTGTTCCGCTTCCTTGTCAGCCGGTTGCGATCCAAACCTGGCTTGAAACCGGAAGTAACGCAGGATCCGCAAATGATCCTCGCGGATGCGCTGGCGGGCATCCCCGATGAAGCGCACCCGGCGGGCGTCGAGATCGGCCAGACCGCCGAAGAAATCGCTGATCGCGCCGCTTTCGGGATCGGCATAGAGCGCGTTGATGGTGAAATCGCGCCGCGCCGCGTCTTCCTGCCAGCTATCCGAAAAGGCCACCGTGGCATGGCGCCCATCGGTAGACACGTCGCGGCGCAGCGTGGTGATCTCGACCGGCCCGCCGGGCAGCACGGCAGTGACGGTGCCGTGGTCGATCCCGGTAGGCACCACCGAAATCGCATGGGCCTTGAGCCTGCGCATCACCTCGTGCGGATCGAGCGGGGTGGCGACGTCGATATCCTTGACCGTCACGCCCAGCAGGGTGTCGCGCACTGCTCCGCCGACATAGCGCGCCTGCCCCGGCCCCAGCGCCGCGTTGAGGCGAGCCAGGTCCGCGCGCTGCATCCAGTGAGCGGCGATGCGTTCAGCCATGCCAGGCGATCCGCCTGGCAAGGTTGCTGATGATCCCCGCAGTCACTCCCCAGATCCGGTGCTGTTGCCACATGATCTCGATGTAGCGCCTTTCACGCCCTTGCCAAAACCCGGAATGGACCGCGTGGTTGGCGCGATCGAACACGAAATCGACCGGCGCCTCGAACCAGGCCGCGACTTCGGTCGGGCTGGGGTGCAGGTCGAGGTCGGGTGGGACCACGGCGATT
The DNA here is from genome assembly GCA_024236215.1 of Novosphingobium sp. GTDB lineage: Bacteria > Pseudomonadota > Alphaproteobacteria > Sphingomonadales > Sphingomonadaceae > Novosphingobium. Next base: position 123,944 of record JACKKX010000001.1, on the reverse strand, counting down.
ACCGGGGTGATCGCATAGCCACTACCCGTGCGATAGGTATCGCTGGTGCCGATCACCGTCACGTCGCGAGAATGGATGCCCAGTTCCTCGTTGGCCTCGCGCAGGGCGGCTTCGATCGCATTCTCGCCGGGATCTATCTTGCCGCCGGGAAAGGCCACCTGCCCCGGATGCGAGCGCATGTTGGATGGGCGATGGATCAGCAGGAAGCCGGGCCGCTCTCTTTCGGTGATCGCAGCCAGCACCGCCGCAGGCCGGAGCGGTTCTGTCGCGAATTCCGCCTCGTCGCGGTGCGCGATAGCCCCGGCGTGGCCCTCGGCATGGAGGCGGCGCAGGCGCGCTGCCAAGCTCATGCCGGCACCAGTGCAAAATATTCGCCGAGGCTGGTCACCGTCAGATCGTCGTCCGCCAGATCGACCAGTTGCAGCCAGGTGCTGCGGTTGAGCCGGGCCTCGCAGCCACGGCGCACTGCAAGGTAGAGCGCGGGCGTTTCGGCCTCGCCGCGCGCCATCAGCCGATGGTCCGGCCCGGCCAGCACGATCTCATCGGTGTTGAGGCGAAAGGCCAGCGCATTGTCCCGCCGGACGACATCGGTGGCAATGAAGGCCGCGTCCTCGACCACGATCACCTGCCTTTCGTGCGGCGTAACCAGCCAGTACGATCCATCGTCCTCGCGCCGCAGCAGGCTGGCAAAGGCCCGCACCATCGCCGGGCGCCTGATCTCGCCGCCATCGTGAAACCAGCGGCCATCGGCCTTGATCGTCATCCAACTGTCGCCGCTGACCTTGGGGTGCCAGTCCTCGACCGGCGGCAGCTTGCGCGCGGCACTTAGCGCGGCAATCTCGGTCAGGCTCAGCCCGGCAAGGTCTGGTGACGGTTCGTAGGGCATTGGCCCTGCGATGCCAGATCGCTCTAGCCCCGCCAAGGCCCCAGCATGCCTTCGCGCGGCAGAACGGCAGGATTGTCGCAGCGCGCCAGCAGGCGGCGCTGCTCAAACGGGCCGGGCAGGCTCCAGCCGCAGGTGTGGGCGTTGCTGAAGCCCCAGAACCTGCCATAGTATTCGGGATCGCCGATCATCACCTGCGGCAGCGGCGCGAGCGGGCTGAGCGCGGCGAGGCTCGCGGTCATCAGCGCCTTCCCATATCCCGCGCCCTGATTTTCTGGCAGCACCGCCACCGGGCCGACCATGACCATCGGGTGGGCCTTGCCCTCTGCATCGGTCAGCGCCACCGGCCAGCACTGGATCGTGCCGACAAGATGGTCATGCTCGTCGATCGCGGCAAAGCTTAGTGCGGGAAGCCAATCCACGCCCTCGCGCACCTTGTAGGCGGTGCGGGTCCGCCGCTCCGGCTCGAAGGCGCGATCGAGCAGCGCCTCGACCAGTGCGGGATCGACATTGTCGAGCGGGATCAGCGTAGCCAGGGCCATAGGCGCGCGCCGATAGGGCAGGGCAAGGCGTCATGCAATTGAAAGGTGGAAAGCGCGGCGCGCCGCCTTGCCCGCTGGCCCGATCCGGCCAATGCAGGGCCATGGTGGGGTCCACTTTCATTGCGGCAAACGGCCTGGTCATCGGGGTCGACGAGGCTGGCCGGGGGCCGCTGGCCGGGCCGGTGGTGGCGGCGGCCTGTGTGCTGGGGGCGGGGGCGCCGGAGGGATTGGACGATTCCAAGAAGCTGTCCGCCAAACGCCGTGCCCAGCTCGAACCGCTGATCCGGCAAAGCTGTCACTGGACGCTCGGTGTGGCCGATCCCGAGGAGATCGACCGGATCAATATCTTCGCCGCGACCATGCTGGCGATGACCCGAGCGGTTTCTGCGCTGGTCGAGGCACTGGGAATGGAACCTGACGAGGTGCTGATCGACGGCAACAAGACCCCAGCCGGGCGGGTGCCGCAATGGCGCTGGCAGGCCCGCGCGATCGTTAGTGGGGACGGATTGGTGCCGTGCATTTCCGCCGCCTCGATCCTCGCCAAGGAGCACCGTGACCGGCTGATGCGCGAGGCCGCGCTGGCGCACCCGCACTACGGCTGGGATCGCAACATGGGCTACCCCACCGCCGAGCACCAGGAGGCGCTGCGCTGCCACGGACCAAGCCCGCTGCACCGCAAGAGCTTCAAGCCGGTGGCGCAACTGACGCTGTTCGACTGAAAAAGTCGCGCGCCGAGTCCTCCCGGCCACACCACCAGATGTTGAGTCCTCGGTTGGTGGCGAGACTCCACATGCTGTGGGGGACTCGTTTCGTTCCGCCCGTGTTGACCCTTCCTTAACCACGAATCCCTAGGATTCTCGCGGAGTTTGCGCTTGACGCGGACTTGTTGAGGACTCACCCTGTGGATAACTTAAGGGGGTTCGACGCACGAAAATGGGTCAATTGCTGGTTGGAGAGAAGGCGCGTTTGCGCGCCGCGCGGGAAGTTGCGCGTCCGGATCTGCCGCTCGGGCGGATCCTCGATGGCGACTGCGTCGCGGCAATGCGGACTATTCCCGATGCCTCGGTCGACATGATTTTCGCCGATCCGCCCTACAACCTGCAGCTCGGCGGAGATCTGGCCCGGCCCGATGGCAGCCATGTCGATGCGGTGACCGATCACTGGGACCAGTTCGACAGTTTCGCTGCCTATGACAAGTTCAGCCGCGAATGGCTGACCGAGGCGCGCCGAGTGCTTAAGCCCAGCGGATCGCTGTGGGTGATCGGTTCCTATCACAATATCTTCCGCCTCGGCGCGATGTTGCAGGATATGGGGTTCTGGATCCTCAATGATATCGTCTGGCGCAAGGCCAACCCGATGCCCAACTTCAAGGGCACCCGTTTTACCAACGCGCACGAGACGCTGATCTGGTGCTCGATGGGGGAAAAGGCGAAATACACCTTCAACTATCGCGCGATGAAGACCCTCAACGACGAGTTGCAGATGCGGTCGGACTGGGTGCTGCCGATCTGCGGCGGGCAGGAACGGCTTAAGAAGGGCGGAACCAAGGTCCACCCCACGCAAAAGCCCGAGGCGCTGCTCTACCGGGTGATGCTGGCGACCACCAACAAGGGCGACGTGGTGCTCGATCCGTTCTTCGGCACCGGAACCACCGGCGCCGTGGCCAAACGGCTGGGGCGCGAATGGATCGGCTGCGAGCGCGAAAGCGTTTACCGCGAGGCCGCGCTGGAACGGATCGAGCTGGCACTACCGCTCGACGAAAGCGCGCTTACGACCATGCAGAGCGCCAGGTCCGCGCCCAAGGTGGCCTTCGGCACCTTGGTGGAAACCGGCTGGATCGCCGCCGGTGCGCGGGTGTGGGACAAGAAGCGGCGGATCACGGCCACGGTCCGTGCCGATGGTTCGCTGGTTTCCGGCGGCGAAAGCGGTTCGATCCATGGGCTTGGCGCCAAGTTGCAGGGTGCGCCTTCGTGCAACGGCTGGAGCTTCTGGCACATCGAGCACGAGGGTGAATTGAAGCCGCTCGACGCGCTGCGCCAAGGCTATCTGCTGGCGACCGAGGACTAGTCTTGCCTTCTACGTTCTATCTGCGCCCAACCGCGCTGTGCGACAGTCCGCAAAGCGAGGAGGGCGAGGCGCTGCGCCTCGCCGGGGGAATGGTCTTTGCCAGCCGCTTCGCGCTGATCGAGCGCGAAGGGGGGCAGATTGCCGCGCGTCGGCGCTTTTCGCTACCCCAGCTGCGCGAAGCTCTGGCGGATCTTCCCGCCGCGGTGCGCGAGCAATTTGAAAACCTTCAGCGAGCCCATCCGCCCTTGCAGTGCGGTGCGCGCACCCTTCGGCTCGATCAGCCGCAGGTGATGGGAATCCTCAACGTCACGCCCGACAGTTTCTCTGACGGCGGCCAGTTCATGGACGATCCCGAGGTGGCCCATGCCCATGCCGCCGCGATGCTGGAAGGCGGGGCGGCGATCATCGATGTGGGCGGGGAAAGCACCCGGCCCGGCGCTGCTGCAGTGTGGGAAGGCGATGAGCTCAAACGGGTGATCCCGGCGGTCGAGCGGCTTGCTGCCTCGGGCGCGGCGATCTCGATCGACACGCGCCGTCCGGGGGTGATGGAGGCCGCGCTCAAGGCAGGAGCGCAGGTCATCAACGATGTTTCCGCCCTGCGCCACGATCCGCGCAGCCTTGAATTCGCCGCCGCCAGCGGCGCCCCGGTTGTGCTGATGCAGGCGCCGGGCGAGGGCGAGGATCTGCATGGCGATGCCCAGTACGGCGATGTCGTGCTCGACGTGTTCGACTGGCTGGCCGCGCGGCGCGATGCAGCGCTGGGTGCGGGGATCGCGCGTGAGAAGATCGTGCTCGATCCAGGCATCGGCTTCGGCAAGACCCTGGCGGAGAACCTTGCCCTGCTCAACGCGCTGCCACTGTTCCATGCCCTGGGCCAGCCGCTGCTGCTGGGGGCCAGCCGCAAGCGGATGGTGGGCGCGCTCAGCAACGAGGCGCCCGCGCACAAGCGGCTGGGTGGCAGCCTGGCGCTGGCGGTCAAGGGGATGGACGCCGGGGTGCAATTGCTGCGGGTCCACGATGTACCCGAAACCGTGCAGGCCCGCGATGTTTGGCGCGGTCTGCGCGATGCCGCGCTGACCGATTTTTCTCAACTTCCCGGCTGATCCGCGCCCGGCGCGTTGGCTTTCATCAGCCGGATCGCCGCGAGCGCGAGAATTGCCGTGCCCAGCACCAATGCCCCCCACAGTACCAGCTTGCGGGTATCTAATGGGCCTTCGCCGGGCGGGGCGACGGCGATTTCCGGGGGCGAGGCGCCCGAGACGTCGACCCTGGCAAGCGGAAGCGCGGCTGCCATGCCTTCGTGGTTGCCAATCAGTTCGTCGGCGGCAAACCAGGCGGGCACCGCGCTGCCGGAACCCACGGCCAGCACATAAGGCGGGGCATCGTTGAACGCCGCGATCAGCTCGACCGGTTCGAGCAGGAGTTCGAGCCGGGGTGCTGCTGCGAAGCCCGCGCTGCGCGCGTCAGCCTCGATCCGGTAATCGCGCCAGCTCGCCGCGCCGAGATCGATCGTGCTGCCCTTGTCGCCCGGCCGGGCAATCCCGGCGCCCAGCAGGGTCCAGGTCTCTTCGGGATGATTGCGCCCATAGAGCCGCAGGGGAACAACCCCGTCGGGTCCGCTCTCGATCAGGCGCAGCGCGGCCAGCGGCGCTCCGAACGGCACGGAAAAGCGCAGGCGGTGCGCATCTTCCAGTGCCAACCCACTGGCCGCAACCGCGATCCGTGGGGGCGGGGCGGAACTGGCCGTGGTGACGGTTGCGGCGCGCAGCTCCACCCCTGCCGCATCGCTCCAGCTGGCCTTGAGATAGCGATCCTTCAAACTGGCGCCGCCCAGCGCGATTTCCGCGGGGCCGAGCAACGCGCCGCCCTGTCCCGCGCGCAGCAAGACCTTTTCGGCAAGGGGCTGCCAGGTCTTGAGATCGCTGCTGGTTTCCAGCGTTATCGTGACCGGCCGTTGCAAGGGCAGATCGGCATCGAGCGTCAGCGAAACGGCGGGCTGGTCGATTGAGTGGGTATCGAACAAAACGCCGGACTGTCCGATCGTCACCGCATCGCCGCCGCTGACTTCTACCTGACCGAGCGCGGGATTATCGATGCGGATAGTGGTCGGCGCGGGCTGGGCGGTACCATCTCCGAGCAGCGGGACAGCCGGAAGCGTAACCTCCCCGTGCTTGGCCACGGCCGCGCCGTCGCGCGCCAGCGGTACCGGCTTGCCGCGCCCATCGAACAGGCGCAGGTCGCCCAGATCGGCGCGTTCGACAGCAATCAGCGCCTGCGCCGGAAGCAACAGCCGCTGCGCCCCGCCACCTGCAGCCGGTTCAACCGCCAGGCGCGTCTTGAAACCCTCGGGCGCGGTGGGCGGCGCTTCGGGCGCCTTGTCGCAGGCGGTCAGCAGGGCCAGCGCTGCAAGCGCGATGGTTCGCAGCCGATTCATGCCTTGTCCTCCTTGCGCGGCGGCAGCGGCACGAAATAGCCGATCGCCAGCATCATCACGCCAACCCCGATGAAGGCGACGATCCGCGCCCAACCTTCGGCCTGGGCCATGTCGATCAGCAGCAGCTTGGCCACCACCACGCCCAGCAGCACCGCCCCGGTCAGCCAGGCAAGGCGGATCGCGCGGCGGTGGGCAAACAGCATCAGAGCGGTTGCGATAAGCGTCCACAGGATGGTCAGGCCGGTCTGCACGGTCGGGCTTTGCGCCAGCTCGAATTGGCTCCAGCCCACGCCCAGGAAGTGGTGCGCGGTGCGCAGCCAGATCGTGTTGATCCACACGAAGGCCAGAATTCCCCCCAGCGCCCGGCCAAGCCCGCCCGCGATCGGTTCGGCCCCACTGGGAACCGGCGCCGCGCTGCCCAGCATCCTGCGCCATAGCGCCAGCGCCACCAGTGCCAGCCCGATTGCCAGATCGACCGGGTTGACCAGCGGGATATAGGGCAGCGGATCGGTGATCCCTTCGGCGATCACCGCGGTCAGGAATGCGCCCCCGAAGGTCAGCAGCGCCAGCGGCAGGGCCGCGCCCCACCAATAGACCCGCGCATGGGGATCGAGCGGCCAGCCCAGCCCGGCCAGATCCTTTCGCGGAGCGGCGCTTCCTGCCCAGCGGGTCAGCAGGGCCAGTACCGCCGTTGCGCTGATCAGAAATACTACGCCGGCCCACGAAGTATCCCACAGGTTTCCGCGATCGACCCCCAGCCACAGGGCGTTGGCGAGCATGGCGGTGCCCAGCCAAACCGTTCCCGCGTGGTTGGCGCCGCGCAGCAGGTGCCCGTCATGGGCATCGTCGGCATCGCGGCGGCGCAGCAGCCACAGGTGCAGCGCGAGGGCGGCCGCCCAGACTGCAAGATCGGGCAGGTAAAGCCCATAGCGGTCCATTGCGACCGAGCCCGGAAAGGCGAACCATAGCAGCGGCAGACTGAGCAGGCCGGGCAGACTGGCAGCCTCCCACTGCCGCTTGCGCCCGAACCAGTCTGACAAGGCCATCAGCCCGAGCAGCGCCAGCACGATCGCGAACAGCTGGCCGTGATCGGACAGGACCGCGCGGGGATAGTCATCGCTTCCCAGCGCGGGCAGACGGCGGCTGGCTTCCTGCACCACCGCAATCGCGGCGAACAGGAACCCGCCCATGTACCACGGTTTTTCAAACCCGGGCTCGGCGCGGACCCAGCCCTTGGCCCAGTTCGATCCCGAATGCGGCAATTCCTTGCGCAGCAGCCAGGCGGTCAGCACCATCGGCAGGGCGACCAGCAGCGGGGTGATGAAGCCGTTGTTCCCAAGGGGTATCGCCGAAACATTGGTATCGAGCGTCCCCAGTGCGACTACGCCGGCGATCGCCTGAAGCAGCAAGCCGAAGGCGCGCGGCATCCAGCGCGCTTGCCGCGCGCCAACCCAGAACGCGCCCAGCCCTTCAAGCGCCCAGGCGCCCGAGGTCCAGCGCGCATCGAGCGCCAGAGGCACGGCCAGGGTGACGAAACCGACCCCGATCGCCAGCATCGATTCGTTGACCAGCCGCATTTCCTCCTTGGTCCGGCGCATCGCGATCGCGGTGACCGCGAGGTAGAGCGCGCCAAATCCCAGCGCGGCAAAGGCGCTGCCATAGGGGATGTGGCGCACCAGCGCGGTTTCCATCCCGAACCCGGTCAGTGCGGTGCCGAACAGCAGGGTCGAATCCGCGACGTTGCCGAACGGCCCCTTGGTATTGTGCGCATAGAGCACCGCCGTAGCGAGATAGATCGCCACGCTGATCGCCAGAAACAGCTGGCAGATCATCAGGTGCCGATCCTCGTAGGATGAGAATCCCCACAGCGAAGCGAGCGCGAAAGTGGCGAAAAAGCCCAGAAGGTTGAGCGCGCGCCAGCTCTTCTTCCAGGCGATGCCCAGAATCGCCAGGTTGAGCACGGTCAGATAGGTGAAAAGTCCGGTGGGCGTTTCGGCCTTGCCACCCAGCAGCACCGGCACGGCAAAACCGCCCAGGAACGAAGCCAAGGCCATCACCAGCGAGTTCTGCATCACTGCCAGCGCTGCCCCCAGCGCGGCGATCACCACCATGAAGCCAAAGGCCGCCGCCGGTGGCAGCACGTCGTAGACCTTGGCTGCTGCAAAGACCGTCAGGTACATCACCGCCACCCCCGCGCCTTGCAGGTGCAGCGCGAAATCGGGCTTCTTGATCCGGCGGTTGAAGCCAAATCCAAGCAATCCGGCCCCGGCCAGCGCGATCGTCGCCAGCCGCGCCTCGATCGGGAACAGCCCGGCCTGGGCCACCAGCCGGGCGAGGAACACCAGCCCCACGAACAGGATCACCAGCCCGACCCGCACGATGGTGTTTCCGCCCAGGAACCAGTCACGGATGCGATCGGCCAGTTCGGTGGCCGGTTGGAAATCGCTGCCGCCAGAGGGGACCACGGGTTCGCTCCGCACGGCCTGCTCGGGCCAGCTCTGGGCCAGTGCGGGCTCTGGCCGCTTGGGAGCGGCAGCTTGAGGCTTGGGTTCCGGCTCGGTCCGTTTGGGCGGAGCGGCGGGCGCCGCTGCGGCAGGCGCCGCGGCGGGCGGCTCGAAATGCGGTTCTGCCGACGCCGCAGCGGGCTGCGCAGGCTCGCGGCTTGCGATCTGCCTTTCGACCTCGCGCCGGACCTCGCTCTCCATGATCGTGCGCAGCCACACGCCCATGCCCGCGCCGACAATGCCTCCGAACACCAGGCCGAAAACCTCACCGGTGCCAAGCCCGATCAGCGCCCCCACGATTGCCGCCCACAGGATCATCGCCGCATTCCCCTCTCGATGGCGCAGCTTGGCACAAGCCTCGCCAAAGGGAAGAGGGGAGAACCGGATTATCCCGGGCTGGTTGCCGATCCGGCCAGAAGGCCGCCGTCGATGGTGAATTCGGCACCGGTGATGTATGCAGCCTCGTCCGAGGCGAGCATGACCGCCAGTGACGCGACCTCTTCGACCGTGCCGAAGCGCCTGAGCGGGGTATCGGAAACAAAGGCCGCCATGCGCTCGGCCCGGTCCGGACCCTGACCCAGCATGGGTTCCCACATTTCGGTAAGGATCGCAGCGGGATGCAGCGAATTGCAGCGAATCCTCCAACCGTGCTGCGCGCACCACAGTGCAACAGACTTGGTATGGTTGCGCACAGCGGCCTTCGAGCTGGCATAGGCTGCCGCACCGGGAATACCGACCAGCCCCGAGCGCGAGGAAATGTTGATGATCGAGCCGCTGCCAGCCGCCTTCATCGCTCCGATCGCATAGCGGCAGCCCAGGAAGGTGCCATCAAGGTTCGTGGCATGAACCGCACGCCAATCGGCCAGGCTGGCATTTTCGGGGTCATGCGGCCCAGGTGAGCTTTCAAATCCGGTGATCCCGGCGTTGTTGACCACCACGTCGCAGACCGGAACATGCCGGGCGAGCGCAGCCCAGTCCGCCTCTTCACGTACGTCGAGCGGCATGAATCCGCAGCCCAGCGCTGTGGCGGCCGCTTCGCCAGCCGTTCGGTCGATGTCGGTCAGGATGACTTCGGCGCCTTCGCGGACAAAGGCCTCGCAGATGGCGCGGCCAATTCCGCGCGCTGCGCCGGTGACGACGCAAGTCTTTCCCATGAGACGGGGCATGAAAATTCCTTTCGGATCAGGTCAATCGGTCAGGCGCGGCACAGCGCCGCACAGTCAGGCAAACGTCCGCCATGGCGGTGTCACTGGACCAATTGAGGTACTCCTGAACGAAAGCGAATGGCGCCACCTAGCGCGATCAGGCCGCGTCGCCAATCCCCAGCTCGCTGAGCTTGCGATAGAGCGTTGAGCGACCGATCCCGAGACGCCGCGCGACCTCGGTCATCCGGCCGCGATAGTGGCCGATCGCCAGGCGGATCACATCGGCCTCGATTTCCTCAAGCGGGCGCAGGTTGCCATCGGGGGTATAGAGCACCACACCGGCGCTTTCATGCGCGCTGCCTCCGCTGAGCTGGGCAGTGTCGCCCAGCAGATCGGACAGTTGCGGGAAATCGTCGGCGGTCAGCGCATCGCCATCACAGAACACCGCGGCGCGGAACAGCGCAGCCTGGAGCTGGCGGACATTGCCCGGCCAGTCGTAGGCAGCGAGCAGTGCCAGCGCACCGTCGGTGATCCCGAGCTGCCGGAGACCCGGCTGCTCGCCGATCCGGGCGAGAAAGTGACGCGACAAGGCAGGAATATCACCGGCGCGTCCGCGTAGCGGCGGGAGAACGACGGTTGTACCGGCCAGAGCCTGCTGCAATTCGGGCAGGAAATGTCCTTCCGCCACCATGTCCTTGAGCGGCAGATTGCTCGCGGCGATGATGCGAAGGTCGATCCGGAACGAATGGCGCGCACCGATCGGACGGACGTCGCTGCGCTGGATCGCCTCGAGCAGCCGCTCCTGCACCGCCATTGGCAGCCGATCGACCTCATCGAGCGCCAGCGTTCCGCCATCGCAATGCTGCATCGCCCCGACATGCCGGTCAAAGGCGCCCGGAAAGGCGCCTTTTTCATGGCCGAACAGCACGCTCTCAACCGAGTTGGCGGGAATTCCGCCGATATTGACCAGCCGGAACGGCGCCTTGGCGCGCGGGCTGGCGGCCTGGATCGCGCGGACCAGCATTTCCTTGCCGGTGCCGCTTTCGCCCTCGATCAGCACCGGGCCGTGGCCGCGCGCGGCCTTGGCGGCCACCGCCAGGGCGGTGCGGAAAGTGGGCGCAGCGCCGATCATCGCGTCGAAATCGGGCGTGACGGGCAGCTTTTCGGTCAGCGGTTGAAGTTCGTCGCGCGGAGCTCCGCGCGTCGTCGCCATGCGCAGCGCCTCGAGCATGCGATCGGGCGCGATCGGCTTGACCAGATAGTCGGTCGCTCCGGCGCGCATCGCCTCGACCGCGAGCAGCGGCGAGGCCGAAGCCGTGAGCATCAGGATCGGCAGGGCAGGGCGGCGGGCCTTGAGTTCGGCGATCAGGGTGCAGGCATCGTCGCCGGGAACCCACTGATCGAGCACGATTGCGCTGAGTTGCATGCCCTGACGGGTGCCGAGCGTGGCAATCGCGGTTTCGGCATCGCGCACCACCAGGGTGCGCCAGCCTTCGCGTGCGGCAAGCGCGCTGATCAGCCGACTTTGCGCCGGTTCATCATCGATCAGCATCAACAGGCGCGGTTCGCCTTCGGCCATAGTGCCCTTCGCTTGCCCTCGTTTGGTACCGGGCGCGGGGATAGCGTGCTTGGGTAAAGACCGGATTAAGGCTGCGCGCCTTGCACTCGCCGGGCACCGGCGATAGAGCGGCGCCAAACGCACCTACCATTCCGGTTTCGGGGGATTGATACGATGGCCAGCGGCAACGACATGAAGGCACACCAGCAGACCTATTCGGGCTTTCTGGGGCTGGTGAAGTGGGGAACGATCCTCACCGCGCTGGTTACGGTCTTCGTGGTCTACATGATCTCACGCTGACCCGGGCGGATAACCCAGCCATGATGATCGCCGCGCGATGACATCGGGCGTGGCAGGATCGCTCGCGCGGGTTCTGACCCCGCTTGAGGTGCTGATGCTGACGGTGTCGGCGCTTTCGCCCGTGCTTTCGGTCTTCCTTGGCGGCAATGCCGTGCTGCATCTGGCGGGGACCGGCGCGGCGCTTGGTTTCATTGCCGGTGGCGTGCTTTCGGCGCTGTTCGCGCTGCTGTTTGCCGAACTGGCGGCGGCCTATCCGGGGGCGGGCGGTCTCTACCCTGCACTCAATGCCGTGCTCGGGCCGCGCTGGACTTTCGGTTATGTGGCGCTGCGACTGGTGCTGATTTTCCCGATTGCGGCGTTCTTCGCGCTGGGGCTGGGGTCCTATGCAGGGGCATTGTTGCCGGGGGTGCCGCCACTGGCGATTTCGGCGGTGGCGATGGCGCTGGCTGCGGTGGTTGCCAGCCTGAACATCAAACGCGGCGCCCATGTCATCGCCTTGTTCCTGGCGGTCGAAATGGCGGCGCTGGGCGTGCTTGCATGGACCGGGGCGACTAACATGGTGCGCTCTCCCGTCGATGTCATGCTCCACCCGTTGCACTTGACCCAGGGTGCAATGCAGCCGGTCTCGTTGGCGACCATGGCGCTGGCGGTGGTCTCGGGCATGTCGATGGCGGCGGGTGCGGGCTGGGCGATGTATTTCGCCGAAGAGATGGACCAGGCCCACCGCCGGATCGGCCGGGTGGTCGCCTGGGCCGGGCTGATCGCGGCGGTGACCATTGCAGTGCCGGTGGTGCTGGTGGTGCTGGCGATCGGCGATCTGCCGCAGGTGCTTGCCGCCGACGCACCGATGGCCGAATTCCTGCGGATCAGCGCGGGCCCGACGGTGAGCACATTGGTGACCATCGGCGTGGTCGCGGCGATCTTCAACGCGCTGATCGCAGCGATCATGGGGCTTTCGCGCCAGCTCTTCGCGATCGGACGCGATGGGGTTCTCCCCGGCGCGGTAGACCGGGTGCTGGCGATCGTTCATCCGCGCTTGCGCTCACCGATCGGGGCCACGACGGTGCTTGCGGCGCTGGGCGCAGCCTGTCTGCTTCTGGGAGAAAAGCGCTTGCTGCTGATCGTCAGCGGCAATTTCGCAGAGTATTTCCTGATCGGCGCAGCCGTGATCGTTGGACGCGCTCACGGATTGTTGGGACACAACTTCAAGGTCCCCTTGCATCCGCTGGTGCCTCTGATTGCGATCGGAGCCGGGGCAGGGGTGATCCTGGCCAACTGGAGCGATGCCGGCACCGCACGCAAGTCGATGGCCTTGCTGCTGGGCATCTTTGCTGCGGCGTTCATCTGGCATGAAGCGAGAATCAGGCAAGGACGGCCAGCGATCGACCTCAAGGGAAGCGACATCGATGAATAGACCCCTGCTGATCCTGCCGCTGCTTGCCCTTGCCGCGTGCTCGCCCAGCAAGCTGGCCTACGGTCAGGTGAAGAGCGCCATGATCGATGCGGGCCTGTCCGAAGCAAATTCGGCCTGCATGGCCGAACGGATGACCGATCGGCTCTCGATCGGCCAGCTGCAGAAGCTCAAGCAGCTCAGGGGCGAAAAGCGCAGCCTGGCCGACTACGTCAACGCGGTGCGCCGGGTCGGCGATGCCAAGGCGATCGAGGTGACGGCCAGCTCGGCGGCCTTGTGCATGAGCGGACTGGCCCCCGAAAAGCGCTGACCGGGCGGTTGACTTACAAGCTTGTCAGTCCATCATGCGTCTCCATGAGGATGCCGAAAACGATCGCCGCCACGGCCATGGCGCTTGCCCTGGCCGCCCCGCTCCACGCCAAGACCATCGATGTCGCCGCCGGTGAGGACGCGCAGACGCGCCTTCAGGAGGCGCTGATCCTCGCCGAGCCGGGGGACACCGTGCAACTCGGCGCAGGGCGCTTCTTGCTGACCGACGGGCTCAGCCTCGATGTCGATGGCGTTACCCTGCGCGGCGCCGGAATGGATGCCAGCGTGCTCGATTTCACCGGCCAGAAGGGCGCGGGCGAGGGGCTGCTAGTTACCTCCGATGAAGTTACCCTGCGCGATTTCGCGGTGGAGAACAGCAAGGGCGACGGGATCAAGTCCAAGGGTGCCGATAACGTGGTCTATTATCGCGTCCGCGTGACCTGGACCGGCGGGCCCAAGGAAACCAACGGCGCCTATGGGATCTATCCAGTTTCCAGCACCGGGGTGCTGGTCGACGGCTGCAAGGTTTCGGGCGCGAGCGATGCCGGAATCTATGTCGGCCAGTCCAAGGCGATCACCGTGCGCTACAACTATGTCGAGCAATCGGTGGCCGGGATCGAGATCGAGAACAGCCGCGATGCCCTGGTGACCGACAATTTCGTAACCCGCAACACCGGTGGCATCCTGGTGTTCGATCTGCCCAACCTGCCGGTGATGGGCGGCGGAAATACGATCATCAAGAATAATGCCGTGGTCGGCAATGATACGCCGAACTTTGCGCCCAAGGGCAACATCGTGGCCGGGGTGCCGCGCGGCACCGGAATCATGGTGATGGCCAACGAAGGGGTGTGGGTCAGCATGAACCGGCTTGCGCACAATCCTACGGCACATGTGCTGGTCGTGGCCTATCCCAAGCCGTTTACTGACAAGGCTTACAACCCGCTGCCGCGATCGGTGGTGATTGAGGAAAACAGCTATGTCGGGGGTGGTGATGATCCGCAGATGCCTGGTGGGCCGCAATTGACCCAGATGCTGGGAGGACGGCTGCCACCAGTCGTGTGGGACGGGGTGGGACCAAGCCAGCCGATCGTGCCAGAAGGGATGAGCTTCCTCTCGCTCGGCGTGCCGGGGCCGGATGCTGGCATGGCTGAAGCGCGCCCGGTGCTGATCGACAGGCCCCAGCCGGGAGCCATGGTCGCACCGGGCCGGTTTGGCGCTTCAGCCGCGCTGGACGCTCGCGCCCGGCCATGAGGCTGCTGGCCGCCGCTATGCTGCTTTCAGCGGCGGTACTGGCGGCGAAACCCGCGCCGCGCCAGGTTAACGATGCCGCCGTCGTGGCCGCATCCTTCCCGCAAACTCTCGCAGAGTTCGGCTTCTTTGCCGACGATGCGGGAACCCGCCCTGCCGCCGGTGTCACCCCGTACCGTCTCCAGACGCCGCTGTGGAGCGATGGAGCCGAAAAAAGCCGGTACGTCTATGTCCCGCCCGGCAAGCAGGCGCGGTCGCAAGGCGATGGACTTCTCGTCCTTCCGGTTGGCTCCGCGCTGATCAAGCACTTCGCCTTTGCCGACAAGCTGGTCGAAACCCGGGTGCTGCTGCACCGCGCCGATGGCTGGGTGGCGCTCCCCTATGTCTGGAATACGGAGCAGACCGAGGCAAGGCTGGCGCTGGCGGGCAGACGGATCGATCTGGTTACGCCTGCGGGCCAGGCGATTTCCTATGGTGTGCCCAACAAGAACCAGTGCAAGGATTGCCACAACCTGGCAGGCATCACCATGCCGATCGGGCCCAAGGCCTATAACCTTTCGGCGCAATGGCTGGCGGCCTTTGCCAAGGCGGGCAGGCTCGACAGGGTGCCGCAGGTCTCGCGCCGAATCCCCCTGTGGGAAGATCGCGCCAGCGCGCCGGTCGCCGCGGCAGCCAGGGGCTATCTCGATGCCAACTGCGCGCATTGCCACAACCCGCAAGGCGCCGCGTCGAACTCGGGGCTGTACCTTGGCTGGCTGGAGCAGGACTCGCTCGCACTCGGCGTCAACAAGCGTCCGGTCGCGGCCGGGCGCGGCGCGGGGAGCCACGAATTCGATATCGTTCCCGGCGAACCCGATCACTCGATCCTGGTCTATCGCTTTACCAGCACCGAAGGCGGGGTGGCCATGCCCGAACTTGGCCGGGAAAGCCGCGATAGCGCGGCCGAGCCGGTGATCCGGGCCTGGATTGCGGGGATGCGCTGAGCGCGGCGCTGGACCTTCGCGCCGCTCTCGCCTAATTGCCCGGCGAAACAGGGGCTTTCCCGCGGGAGTTATTCGTTTGCGCAAGATTGGCCTGATCGGCGGCATGTCCTGGCTGTCGACCCGTACCTATTACGAACAGATCAACCGGCTGGTTCAGGCCCGCAAGGGCTTTCCGGCATCGGCGCCGCTGTTGATCGAAAGCCTCGATTACGCGTCGATGGCCCGGCTTTCGGGTGCGGAGGAATGGAAGCATGCCGCAGAGGTGCTTGCCGATTCCGCCCGCCGGCTGGAAGCGGCAGGGGCCACGGCGCTGCTGATTGGCGCCAACGCGATGCACAAGGTCTTTGATCAGGTCCAGACAGCGGTGTCGGTTCCGATCATTCACATCGCCGAATGCGTGGCCGCGCGGATGGCCGATGACGGAGTAAAGAAGGCGGCTCTGATCGGCACCCGCAATGTGATGATCGAAAGCTTCTACCGGCAAAAGCTGATCGCCCGCGATATCGAGCTGCTTCCCCCCGAAATGCAATTCGTCGAAACGCTTGACCGGATCATCTACGACGAGCTTTTGCAGGGCAAGGCCACCCGTCAGGCCGAGCGCGAACTCAAGACGATCCTCACCAACCTTGAGCAGGATGGGGCCGAAGCCGTTGTGCTGGGCTGCACCGAGCTCGACATGGTGGTCGATGTCGATGCCAATGTCCTGCCAGTTTACGATTGCACGCGGATCCACGCCGAAGCTGCGGTCGAATGGATCCTGGGCGAAGGGTGAGCCAGACTATGACCCGCGCTCCCTATGCCTGCGACCCGGCGCGCAGCCGTGGGCGCGAGTTTGGGATCGAGGCATCGCTGGCACGCGGGCCGCGCAGCGAATACCAGCGCGATCGCGACCGGATCGTCCATTCGATCGCCTTTCGCCGTTTGCGCCACAAGACCCAGGTGTTCATTGCACCCGATGGCGATCATTACAGGGTCCGCCTGACCCACAGCCTTGAAGTGGCGCAGATCGGCAGGGTCATCGCCCGCGCATTGGGGCTCGACGAGGACCTGACCGAGGCCCTGTGCCTGGCCCACGATATCGGCCATCCGCCCTTCGGCCATGCCGGTGAAGACGCGCTCAACGACGCCTTGGGCCGCTATGGCGGGTTTGATCACAATGCCCAGTGCCTCAGGGTGCTGATGCGGCTCGAAAGCCCCTATTGCGAGCATGAAGGGCTGAACCTCACCTGGGAGCTGCTGGAGGGGCTGGCCAAGCACAATGGCCCGGTCGGGCAGGTGAACTGGGCGCTGGAAGAACTCGACGCCGTCTTTCCGCTCGACCTGCGCGAATGGGGTTCGCTCGAAGCGCAGGTCGCCGCGCTGTCCGACGACATTGCCTATGACAACCACGATATCGACGACGGGCTGCGCGCCGGATTTCTCGACATCGACGAGTTGCTCGCGCTCGATTTCGTCGCCGACCAGTGGCGCGCGATCGAACGCAAGTTTCCCCACGCCCCTCCCGAGCGGCGCCAGCGCGAGCTGGTGCGCAGCCAGATCGGGCTGATGGTCAACGACCTGATCGGCGAAACGGCCGTTCGCGCGCGCGATCTGGCCTCAAGCGCCGAGGTACGCGCGGCTGGGCGTGCCACCGCCGCTTTTTCACCCGGGCTGACCGAGAACGAGCGGCGGCTCAAGGAGCTGATGTACGCACGGCTCTATCATCACCCCCAACAGCTGGAGACGGCCGAGCGCGCCCGCGCGGTCACGGCTGAGCTTTATGCCGCCTATGCCCAGGACCCGGCGCTGATGGAGCAGGGCTGGCTGGCCCGCATTCCGGCCGAAGAGCCCGCCCGCAGCCGCCATATCGCCGACTACATCGCCGGGATGACCGACCGTTTTGCCATTTCCGCGCATGGCCGGATATACGGCCGCCCCGTGGAAGGGCTGAGCAATGTCTAAGGTAACGCGGATCGCATTGGTTGGGGCCTCGGGGCTGATCGGCTCGGCGCTGATCCGGCTGGCGGTGGGGCGAAGCGACATCCGCGTCATCGCTGTGGCGCGGCGCGAGATTGCCTTGCCCAAGGGCGCGCGGATGGAAGTGCTGGTGGCCGATCCGGCCAACTGGGCCGATGCCATCGCCGCCGCCAATGCCGATGTGCTGGTCTGCGCGCTAGGCACAACGATCCGCAAGGTTGGAGGCGATGAAGCGGCGTTCAAGGCGGTCGATCACGATCTGGTGCTGGCCTGTGCCAGCGCCGCGCGCGATTGCGGGATACGTCAAGTGATCGTGATTTCTTCAGTTGGAGCAGATGCTTCATCAAAAAACTTCTACTTGCGTGTGAAGGGCGAGGTGGAGCAAGCCCTGGGGCGGCTCAGGCTTGGCAGGCTCGACGTGATTCGTCCGGGGCTGCTGCGCGGTGCGCGGCGCGAGCTGCGCCCGGCGGAAGGGCTGGGCATGCTGCTCAGTCCGCTTGCCGATCTGCTGATGCAGGGCAAGTGGCGCAAATACCGCTCGGTGCGCGATGAAACCATCGCCCGGGCGATCGTCGGCCTGACCCGCGAAAAGGCCGCCGGGCGCTTCGTCTATGAACATGACGCGATCTTGCGCGCCGCGCGCCGCGCCGGGGATGGCGCGGCCTGAGGCGTTGACTCGCGCGGGGCTAGGCGCCATCGCCCTACCAGTCGCTGATCGCGCGGGAGAGCGCCGGTGATTCGTCGGATAGGGCGAATTGCTGGCCGCCGAAGGAGCAACCGCCCCGGAATCTCTCAGGCAAAGGGACCGCGTGGGTCGATAGCGACGCTCTGGAAAGTGCCCTGGACCTGTCCGGGGCCGCCGAAGGGGTAACCCCGGAACCGCTCCGGGGGAAAGCTCTCAGGTTTCCGTGACAGAGGGGGTGCTGATTGGGCGCCATACCTGTGCGGGGAGCGATTGTGAGCGGAATTCATGAGATGGAAGAGGGCGAGGCGCCCGAAACCGGCACCCTGCCTCTCGATGCCTGGCACCGCGCGCGTGGCGGGCGAATGGTCGAATTCGCCGGATACTGGATGCCGGTGCAATACGAGGGAATCATCGCCGAACATCTCTGGACCCGCGAAAGCGCCGGCCTGTTTGATGTTTCGCACATGGGGCAGCTGTTCGTCAGCGGCGAGGGAGTGGAAGCGGCGCTCGAAGCGGTGCTGCCGATCGATTTTGCGACGCTCAAGCCCTATGGCCCGCGCTATTCGCTGCTACTCGATGAGAACGGCGGAATTCTTGACGATCTGATGGTCACGCGGTGGAACTCGGGGTTCTACCTGGTGGTCAACGGTGCGACCAAGTGGGAGGATATTGCCCACCTGCGCGAGCATCTGCCCGACGAGGTGACGCTGACCCATCTTGAGGACTCGGCACTACTGGCCCTGCAGGGCCCCAAGGCCGCCGAGGCGCTGGGGCGCGTAACAACGGGCGAGTGGCCGCTTTCGGCGCTGACTTTCATGAAAGGCGGGCAATTCAAGATCGCCGGAATCGATGCCTGGATCAGCCGCTCGGGCTATACCGGTGAGGACGGGTTTGAGATCGCAATCCCGGCCGAAAACGCAGCGCAAATCGCCGATCTGATCTGCGCGCAGCCCGAGGTAAAGCCGATTGGCCTAGGTGCGCGCGATTCGTTGCGGCTTGAAGCCGGGCTGCCGCTCTACGGTCACGATCTTTCGGACGAAACCTCTCCGATCGAAGCCGATCTGGCCTTTGCGATCAACAAGCGCCGCCGCGCCGAAGGGGGGTTCCCTGGGGCCGAGCGTGTGCAGACCGAACTGGCCTCGGGCGCGCCGCGCAAGCGCATCGGGCTGGCGCTCGACGGGCGCCAGGCAGCGCGCGAAGGTGCGCAAGTTTTTGTCGGAGATGAAAAGGTTGGCGCCCTGACTTCGGGTGGTTTCTCACCCAGTCTCGGCCATCCCATCGCCATGGCCTACGTTGCTGCCGCGCATTGCGAACATGGCACTTCGCTTGAAGTCGACGTGCGCGGCAAGCGTCTGCCCGCCCGCGTCGTGTCCATGCCCTTTGTTCCCCACCGCTATCACCGCTGAGGAGTTGACCCATGCCCCGCTATTACACCCAGGACCACGAATGGATCGAGGTTGACGGCGCCAGCGCCACGGTCGGGATCACCGACTATGCGCAGAGCCAGCTTGGCGACATCACCTTCGTCGAGCTGCCCGAGGCCGGAGCAATCGTTGTCAAGGGTGAAGCCCCCTGCGTGGTCGACAGCGTAAAGGCGGCCTCAGACGTCTATTCGCCCGCCAGCGGCACGGTCAGCGAAAGCAACGCCGCGCTCGCCGACGAGCCTGAGCTGGTCAATACCGACCCCGAAAGCGGTGGCTGGTTGTTCCGCCTGACGCTGAGCGATCCGTCCGAGCTGACCAGCCTGATGGACAAGGCCGCCTACGACGCGTTCGTTGCGGGGCTCTGAGGCGATGCGCTACCTGCCGCTGGGCGATGGCGAACGCGCCGAAATGCTGGAAGTGATCGGGGCCGGCACAGTCGACGAGCTGTTTGTTGACGTGCCCGCCGAAGCGCGGCTGGCCGGGCCGATCGCCGGCTTGCCGATGCACGCCAGCGAGATGGCGGTGGAGCGGCACATGGCAGCGCTGGCGGGGTGCAATCTGAGTGCCGGTTCGGTGCCGTTCTTCCTCGGGGCGGGTGCCTATCGTCACCATGTGCCAGCCAGCGTCGATCACCTGATCCAGCGCGGCGAATTCCTTACCTCCTACACCCCCTACCAGCCGGAAATTGCGCAAGGCACCTTGCAGGTGCTGTTCGAGTTCCAGACCCAGGTGGCGCGGCTGTTCGGGGTCGATGTCGCCAATGCCTCGATGTACGACGGCTCGACCGCGTGCTGGGAAGCCATCGCCATGGCCGGGCGGGTGACCCGGCGTGCCAAGGCCGTGCTCTCGGGAGGATTGCACCCGCATTACGTGGCGACAGCAGCGACGATGGCGCGCTTCACCGGCGACATGCTCGATGTTGGCGTGCCGCAGCTTGCGGCGGAACCCGACGACGCCGCACTGATCGCCGCGATCGACGGTGAGACATCCTGCGTGGTGGTGCAATATCCCGACGTTCTCGGCCGGATTCCCGATCTTGCCTCGATTGCCGAAGCTGCCCATGCCCAGGGCGCGCTGCTGGTGGCGGTGGTGACCGAGCCGGTGGCGCTGGGCCTGATCGAGGCGCCGGGCAAGCTTGGTGCCGATATCGTGGTGGGCGAAGGGCAGTCGCTGGGCGTAGGCTTGCAGTTCGGCGGACCCTATCTGGGCCTGTTCGGCTGCCGCGACAAGTTCGTGCGGCAGATGCCGGGGCGCCTGTGCGGCGAGACGGTGGATGCCGAAGGCAGGCGCGGCTTCG
Source organism: Novosphingobium sp. (assembly GCA_024236215.1). Lineage (GTDB taxonomy): Bacteria > Pseudomonadota > Alphaproteobacteria > Sphingomonadales > Sphingomonadaceae > Novosphingobium. The sequence goes on along the minus strand of JACKKX010000001.1, from coordinate 103,198 downwards.
TGCTGACCCTCTCAACCCGCGAGCAGCACATCCGGCGCGAGAAGGCGACAAGCAATATCTGCACCAATGCAGGGCTTTGCGCGCTGGCTTTCAGTATTCACATGACCTTGCTGGGCGGCGAAGGGCTGGCCCGCCTTGCCCGTATCGGCCATGATCGTGCCCGCGCGGCCGCCGCCCGGCTGACAAGGATTCCGGGTGTCACGGTGCTGAACAGCGCCTTCGTCAACGAATTCACGGTGATTCTGCCGCGCGATGCCCGCGAAGTGGTGCGCGAGCTGGCCGATCGTCAGGTGCTGGGCGGGGTCTCACTCGGGCGGCTCTATCCGCAGGCGGGCGAGCTTGCCAACGGTCTGCTGGTGGCGACCAGCGAATGCACCAGCGCCGGGGATATCGAGGCTCTGGCCACCGCCCTGGAAGGAGTCCTGGCATGAACGCGCCGAACCAATCCGGCTGGCGTCCCGAAATGGGCAGTGCCGATGCCGCACCGTCCGCAACCGCCAGCGGCGACAAGGCGTTGATGTTGGAGGAGCCGCTGATCTTCGAGCTTGGGCGGCCCGGAACCTGCGGGGTCGATATCGAGGCACCCGAAACTGACGTCATGCCGTCGCTGGCGCGCTTCCTGCGGGCAGAAGCGCCAGCGCTGCCGGGACTGAGCGAACCCGAGGCGGTGCGGCATTACACACGTCTGTCGCGCCAGAACTACGCGATCGACCTTGGCCCGTTCCCGCTCGGTTCGTGCACGATGAAGCACAATCCCCGCCTCAACGAAAAGGTCGCGCGGATGGCGGGTTTTGCCGATGTTCATCCGCTCGCCCCTCAGCAGAGCGTCCAGGGCGCGCTGGGCGTGATTGCCGAACTGGCGGACTGGCTGACCGCGCTGACCGGCATGGCGGGCGTGGCGATGAGCCCCAAGGCCGGTGCCCACGGCGAGCTGTGCGGGGTGCTGTGCATCAAGGCCGCGCTCGAAGCGCGGGGCGAGACGCGCAAGGTGCTGCTGGTGCCGGAAAGCGCCCACGGGACCAATCCCGCCACCGCCGCCTTTGCCGGGTTTGCGATCGAGAACATTCCGGCGACCGCCGAGGGCCGGGTCGATCTGGCCGCGCTTGAGGCCCGGCTGGGGCCGGACGTTGCCGGGGTGATGATTACCAATCCCAACACCTGCGGGCTGTTCGAGCGGGACATGAAGCGGATTGCCGACGCGGTCCACGCCGCTGGCGGCTATGTCTATTGCGACGGGGCCAATTTCAACGCCATCGTCGGCAAGGTGCGCCCCGGCGATCTCGGCATCGATGCGATGCACATCAATCTCCACAAGACCTTTTCCACCCCGCATGGCGGGGGAGGGCCGGGTTCGGGACCGGTGGTGTTGTCAGCGGCGCTGGCGCCCTATGCCCCGCTGCCGTTCGTCCAGCGCCAGGGCGATGGCACGATGCGGCTGGTCGAGGAAGAGGACGGCGCGCACGAGGCACCCGCCAGTTTCGGGCGAATGGCCGCGTTTCACGGCCAGATGGGGATGTTCACGCGCGCACTGGCCTATATCCTCAGCCACGGGGCCGATGGCCTGGCGCGGGTGGCAGAAGATGCTGTTCTCAACGCCAATTATGTGCTGCGCAGCCTGGAGAACGATCTCGATGCGCCTTTCGCCGCCTCGGGGCCGTGCATGCACGAGGCGCTGTTCAGCGATGCGGGCCTGGCCGAAGGGTTCACCACGCTCGACGTGGCCAAGGGTCTGATCGACGAAGGCTTTCATCCGATGACGGTCTATTTCCCGCTGGTGGTCCACGGCGCGATGCTGGTCGAGCCGACCGAGACCGAAAGCAAGGCCGGGCTGGATCGTTTCATCGGCTCGCTGCGCAGCGTGGCGCGGCGGGCGCGGCAGGGCGATCCGGCGCTGAAAGGCGCGCCGCACTTCGCGCCGCGGCGGCGGCTTGACGAAACCCAGGCCGCGCGCAAGCCTGTGCTCGCCTGGCAGGGCGACCGCGCGGCAGACCAGGTCAAACCCAAGGGGGCGGGATGAGCAAGGACTGGCTGACCACAATCCTACCCTTCGCGGTGCTGACGCTGGTCATGGCGCTGCGCTGGCGCAACGTAAAGCGCGCGCGGCCGTTCAAGCCGGGCCGGCTGTGGATCGCCCCGGCGCTCTATCTGGTGCTGGTTGGCTTTGTGCTCATTGCCATGCCGCCCTCGGCTGCGGGATGGCTCGCTTTCGCTACGGGTGTCCTGATCGGGGCGGCGCTGGGCTGGCAGCGCGGCAAGTTGATGCACCTTGAGCATGACGGGCAAGGGCAATTGATGATCCGCACCTCGCCCGCCGCGCTGGTGGTGATTATCCTGGTGGTGGGGGCCAAGCGCATCTTCGCGCCCGCCGCGCGGGGCGGGGCGGCGGGAGCACCGGCACTGGCTCCACAAGCGCTGCTGTTCACCGATGCGCTGCTGGGCTTCGCGCTGGGGATGATCGTGGCGATGCGGATCGAACTGTGGCTGCGCGCGCGGCGGATGGGTGCCGTCAGGGAAGGGAATTGAAGCCATGTGGCAAATGCTGTTCTCGCTGACCAACATCCTCGCCATGGGCGGCTGGCTGCTGTTGGCGCTGTTTCCACGCAAGCCGCTGACCCATAGCATCATCCTCTACCTTGGGGTCGCTCTGCTTTGCCTGATCTATACGGTGTGTTTTGCGTTGGTGATGAGGGGCACCGTCGATCCCGTAGCCCAGCCGGGCGCGGGCGAGCCGGGCTTTTCCTCGATCGCGGCGGTGCGGGCGATCTTCCTGTCGGATGGCGGGGTGGTGATTGGCTGGACCCACTACCTCGCTTTCGACCTGTTCACCGGGCTGTGGATTGCGCGCGATGCCGACGCCAAGGGTTTTGGCCGGATCTGGCAATTGCCCTTTCTGGCCACGACCTTCCTTGCCGGGCCGATCGGGCTGTTCTTCTGGCTGCTGGTGCGCGAACCGGCGGCGCGGCGCCTTGGACGGGGCTGAACCCTATTTGTGAACGGCCTTGTCGCCGGCCTCGCCCACCGATTCGATGTCGCGGCCAAGCCCTTTGACCGTGTTGCAGGCGCTGGCGGTGAAAACGATTCCGCCGGCGGCGAGGGCGAGTACAAGTTTGCGGATCACACGGAATCTCCTGTCTGGATCGCCGCAAGGCTATCCCGCGCGGGTTAACGCAAGCTGACGCTATTCACCGCTGCTCGCGGCCGATGGTGAGATCGCCTTGTTGTGGAGGTGCTCGCGCCAGGCGATCACGCCCCCGGCGGCAATAATCGCCGGGGCGCCCAGCCAGGTGGCGGCGGGGGGCAATTGATCCCACACCAGCCAGCCAAACAGCGTCGCCCAGACCAACGAGGAATAATCCATCACGATCACGCTTGCCACCTGGCCATAGCGCAGCGAGGCAGTGAGCAGGATCTGGCCGATGCAGCCCAGCACTCCGCCGCCAATCAGCAGCAGCCATTGGAATGGGCTGTGCGCGCTGGCATAGAACGGCAATCCCAGCGCGAGGATCGGAGCCGAAAGCGCGGCAAACCAGAACACGATCGAGAGCGATTCCTCGGTCCGCGCCAGATCGCGTACCTGGATCGAGATCAGCGCTACCATGAAGCCCGCGCCAAGGCCCACCGCCGCGCCGAAGGGTGGGATGTGCGAATGCCCGGGCTGGGCGATAATCAGCACCCCGGCGAAGCCCAGCGCCACGGCCAGCCAGCGCACCGGCCCAACCCGTTCCTTGAGCAGCAGCGCCGAGAGGATCACGGCGAAGATCGGGGTGGTGAAGCCCAGCGTGGTCGATTCGGCAAGGGGCAGCAGCACCGGTGCGCCGAAGGTGAAGAACATGCCGGTCATCCCCAGCATTGCCCGGCGGAAATGATCGGGGAGGCGCGCCGTGCGCAGCCTTGCGGTTTCTCCGCGCAGGGCCAGCCATCCGAAGATCAGGAAAACTGTCGGGACCTGACGCCAGAACAGGATTTCGGGAAAGGCTACCCCGGCACCGGCGGTGAATTTGACCAGGGCGACCAGGCTGGAAAGCACCATCGTTGCCAGCAACCGAAGACCGAGGGCATAAATTGGGCGCTGGACAGGCTGCATCGTTCCGCCTTAGCGCGGCGCGATGCTTCCACAAGGCCCCTTGGCGGACTGGTTCGATCAGGACTGGGTGCAGTGGTTCCTGCTGCCGGGACTGACAGCGCTGGGGCTTGCACTGCTTGCCTGGCGCGGCGACCGGCGGCGAATGCGGCGCAGCGATCCCGATGCGGTGGGCTGGATGCCCTGGCGCGACGTGGCCTTCTGGTCTGCCTTTGCCGCGCTGCTTCTGCTGGTCGGCGCCTTCAGGGGCTGGCTGGCGAGCTAGCCCCTGTCAGGTGGCGATCGTACCAGTCGAGCGAGCGCTCGATCCGGTCACGCAGGTGGCTGGGGGCGGTCAGCCCGTGATTTTCGCCCGGATAGACCACCAGCCGGGTGGGAACGCCGCGACTGCGCAAGGCGGCATACATCTGCTCCGACCCGGCACAGGGCACGTTGAGATCGTCGCCCGCGCACAGGAACAGGGTCGGGGCGGTGATCCGGCTGGCCTGGAGGAAGGGATAGCTCAGCCGGGCGTAGGTTTCAGGTTTGTCCCAGGGCGCGCCCAGTTCCTGCTCGTATTCGCGCAGATATTGGTCGACGCCCCACAGGCCTAGCATATTCGATGCTCCTGCGCCGCTGACCGCCGCGCCGATCCGGGGTTCGCTGGCGATCAGATAGTTGGTCAGGAACCCGCCATAGCTCCAGCCGCCCACCCCGATCCGGTGCGGATCGGCCAGACCCTGTGCCAGCACCCAGTCAATCCCGGCGCGAACATCGGCAACGTCCTTGTTGCCCCAATCGGCATAGATCGCGCGTGAAAAGTCGAATCCCCGGCCCGAGGAACCGCGCGGGTTGACCGCCAGCACGGCATAGCCGTGCGCGGCGAACACCTGCCAGTCCTCCATGAATTCATGGCTGTACTGATAGACCGGGCCGCCGTGGACCCGCACCAGCAGGGGCGGCCTTGTACCTTCGGGCACGTTTCCGGCGCGCGGCGTGACCAGTAGGCCGTGAATTTCCGTGCCGTCCGATGAGGGAAAGGAAATATCGCGCGTGTCGGCCAGGGCCTTGTCCTCCAGCCAGGGGTTGGGATCGGCCAGCAGACGCGAATTCCCGTCCAGCGCGAAAAGTCTGGCGGGGTGGTTGTTGTCAGCTTCGAGAGCCGCCAGCTTTCCGTCGGGTCCAAGCGCAAACGCACTCACGAATGCGGCACCATCTGTCTTGTAGGAAACACTGCCGGTTTCGGCATCGAACCGCGCCAGCCAGGTATCGCGATCCTGCTCGACCAGGGCGAGGATGCCGCGCCCGTCCTCGCTCCAGCGTGGGTAATAGGTGAAGCGGTCGATCCGTCCGATCTCGCGCACCGTTCCGTCGCCGAGATCGGCCACGCTGAGCTGATGCGGGGCGTAGTAGATCCACCGGGTCTCGCCCATCGTCACCCAGGCAAGTTGTTGTCCGTCGGGCGACCAGGCCGGGCGCATCGGGGTGCCCGAGGGATCGTTGTCGGCATTGGGAGAGGCGCTGATTGCGCGCGGCTGGGCTCCGGCGCGCGGCTCGATCAGGAATATGTCCGAATTGCGCGCCCGGTCGGCGGCTTCGTCGCGGTAGCCTACATAGGCGATGCGAGTGCCGTCGGGTGACCAGGACGGAGTGTAGGTATCGGTGGTGCCGTGGGTGAGCTGCGCCGCCTTCCCGCTTACCAGATCAAGCAGCATCAGCTGGGCAACCCGGCCGTCGATCAGTCCGCGCCCATCCTCCTTGAAACCCAGCCTGTCGATGACCAGCGGCGGCTGGCTGCGCAGGCCCTCGGCAGGTGGCTGCGTTCCGCCCACTTCGGCGATCAGCGCGGCGCGGGTGCCATCGGGGGAGAGCGCATAATCGCTGATCCCGCCGGGCACGCGGCTTTCCTGGCGGGCCTTGCCGCCGCGCAGCGCGATCGACCATAACTGCACGGTCTCGTCCTCGGCCGCATCGCTGAGAAAGAAGACCCGTCTGCCATCGGGCGAGGGCGTGGGCTGCCATTCGCTGATCGTGGCGGTACGGGTCAGCGGACGCGGTTCGCCATGGCCCCAAGGCGCCAGCCAAAGGTCGGAAACCTTGGCGTCGATCGTCAGGTTGCGGGTGGTGAGGACGTAGACCACGGCGCTGCCGTCACCGAGGAACACAGGCTCGGAAATGTCCGCCAGCTGGTCGACATCACCGATCGTAAAGGGTTGGGGCGGGGCATTGCCCAGCAGAAGCGCGGCCGTGGCCGTTACAAACAGTCTCATCCGCGATTCCCGGAAATGGCAAGGCCCGGCAGGATGCGATCCTGCCGGCCCCTGTCAAGTTGCCGAGGCGTCTGCGATCAGAGGCAGGCTTCGAGGTAGGCCTGGTCGAACCCGAATTGCCTTGCTTTTTCAAGCGTATAAGGCCGCAGCCCCGAGGCACGGAATTCGCCGATGATCTTGCCGTCGTCGCTTTCATCGAGATATTCGAACTTGAACAGCTCCTGGGTGACGATCACGTCACCTTCCATCCCGATCACCTCGGTGATGTTGGTGGTGCGGCGCGAACCGTCGCGAAGACGCTTGACCTGAACGATGATATCGACCGATTCGGCAATCTGGCGCGAAATCGCTTCCTTGGGGATCTTGATGTCGCCCATCAGGATCATGTTTTCCATACGGCCCAGGCACTCGCGCGGGCTGTTGGCGTGGAGCGTGCACATCGAGCCATCGTGGCCGGTGTTCATCGCAGCGAGCAGGTCAAAGCACTCCGCGCCGCGAATTTCGCCCAGGATGATCCGGTCGGGGCGCATACGCAGGGCGTTCTTCACAAGGTCGCCGATGGTGATCGCGCCCTGGCCTTCGAGGTTAGGGGGGCGGGTTTCGAGCGGCAGCCAGTGCGGCTGCTGCAAGCGCAGTTCCGCGGCGTCTTCGATGGTCAGCACGCGCTCGCCCGGGTCGATCATCTTCGACAGGGCGTTGAGCATGGTGGTCTTGCCCGAGCCGGTACCGCCCGAGATCACCACGTTCATCCGGCAGGCACCCGCGATTTTCAGCGCAGTGGCCATCTTGTCGGACATCGAGCCGAAATCCCGCAGCATGTCGATGGTGATCGGCTTCTCGGAAAACTTACGAATCGAGATCGCGGTGCCGCGCAGCGACAGCGGCGGAACGATCACGTTGACGCGGCTGCCGTCCTTGAGGCGCGCGTCGCACAGCGGGGTGGTCTGGTCAACGCGGCGGCCGACCTGGTTGACGATCCGCTGGGCGATCTGGAACAGGTGGCCTTCATCGCGGAAGCGGATCGGCGCGATCTGCAGCTTGCCCTTCTTTTCGATGTAGGTCTGGTCCGGCCCATTGACCATGATATCCGAGACGTCGGGATCGTTGAGAAGTTCTTCGAGCGGGCCGAAGCCGAGCAGCTCGTCGATCAGCACTTTTTCCAGCGCGAACTGCTCGCGCCGGTTGAGCGTGACCTTGAGCTCGGCCAGCACTTCCATGATGATCGGGCGGAATTCTTCGGAAAGCTCGTCCTTGGTCAGCGTTGCCGCCGCTTCGGGATCGACGCGTTCGAGCAGGCGCGGAAGCACCTGTTCCTTGATCTTGTGGACCGATGCTTCGAAGCCCTGAGCCTCGTAGCCGGCGTCGGCAACGCCGTTGACCCGGTCCTGCAGACGGGTCATCGCGTCGGCCTTGGTATTGTCGAGCGATGCGCCGACATCTTCGCCGGGCAGCGGCGGGAACTGCTCTCCACCGATCGGAACCTGAGCCTGGCCCTTGCCCGCGTCGACCCCGCCCTTCATCGGACGCGCCACGCCGAACTGCGGCCTGGCTCCCTGGCCCATGCCGCCCATTCCGTTGCGTCGACCGAATGCGCTCATTGTCTTCAAACCTCGGTTTTTGGCCGGAAACCATGCCGTGGCATGGCTTCCCGATGGCTTATTCGTTTGGTGAATAACGTGGAAACTTTGAGGAATTCCTAAAGACGAGCGCGGCCTCAGCTGCGACCATACCAGAACAGGGTGCGGGTCGGCAGGACGTCGACCTGCTTCACGATCCGGGCGCGCTCTCCCAGCAGACGGGCGAAGACGTCCTTGTCGTAGCCAGGGAAGATGTCGTCGCGCTGGGCGAGCAGCGCCTGGACCATCGGATCGGACTTGTGCGGAAACTCGATAATCCCGGTCGGAGCCTGCGAGACGATCCAGTCGGTCGCCATGTCGAGCGGCACATTCCGACCGATCGCGATGTGGTGAATGAAGGCCAGCGCCAGCAGTGCATCGGGTTCGGCACGACCGGCAAAACCCTTGCGTTCGGCCTGTCCCCAACCCTGCGCCGGACTGGGATTGGCGGCATCAAGCCACAGCGGCAGAAACGGAAGGTTTCCTTCGGCAGCACGGCGATAGGCCACTTCGAGCGCGCCCTGATCGAAATCGAAGCCCACCACCGAACGGGCACCCGCTTCGAGCGCCGAGATCGAATAGTCGCCGCTGTTGCAGCCGATATCGTATAGCAAGGCGGGCTTCACCGCAGCGACCATCTCTTTGACGAAGGCGTGCTTGGCCTGCATCTCGGGGGTCGAATAGCTGGTGTTCCCGGCATAGTCGCCCCACACTGTCCGGTGCGAGGGCACCTCGAGCTTGGCGATGGTCGAGCGCAGCCCGTGAAGCATGCCCTCGAAACCGCTGCGCGGCAGCCGCGCGGTGCGATAAGCCGCCGAGCCGGTTGTGGTTTTCACCGAGCGCCGCTGCATCGCCGCCTGGGCGATGACATGGGTCAGGATCGTGAGGTTGAGCCGCTTGCGCAGCGGAATCAGCTTGGCCAGGTCTTCGGGCGCGATCCCTTCCAGGGAACCGCGGAACCAGTGGCTCGGCTGAAGATCGAGCACCGCCCACATCAGCAGCGGGTTGAGAAACTGCATGCAGAACTGGCGGTGCCCGGCCCAGATCTCGCCATCCTGATAGGGGCGGATCGAGAGGTGGTCGATAAACACCGGCTTCACGCCCTCGAACTGGACGTTGTAGGCCGTGGCATCGCTCAGCGCGAAATCGTCCTTGAGCAACGAAAGCTGCATATCGAGATGGGCCAGCGCCGCCGCCTTGTGCAGGCTGAAGCTCCACTCGTAGGGATAGGAAATGAACGGAATGCGCGGGTGCGAAAGCACCACGCGGGCATCGGCAAGGCCAAGCGCTGGGGCCTGGTCGGTCACATCGGCGAAGTCGACCAGCTTTCCGGCATCGGCCAGGCGGCGCAGCACGCCCGACTGGCTGGCCGAGGTAAAGCTGTCCACGGCGGAATCGGTCACGGTGCGAAGGATTTTCTCGCCCGCGTTGAATACCCGCCCGCCCGGATCACGGAACGATCCGGCCTCTACTACGGCCGCTGCGCTCACTTTTCGGCGCCCGTATCGCGGCGCGAGAACACCGATTTCACCCGGTGCAACAAGGTGCGGAAGAACAATGTGCCGCCGGCAATTGCCCCGATCGTCGCCTGGAGGATGATGCTCCCCGTCGACGGGTCAAGATAGGCGTGGGCAGGTGCCGCAACCGAAAGCATCGCCAGAGTGCCGGCAAGCGAAATGACAGTCTTCCCGTTCATTGCAATTGAACCTTTCAATCCCGATCAAGATCGGACCAAGAGTTAAAGAAACTTTCCTAATTTTTTGGAAACTTCTGGGTGAAGGGGGGCAGCGCGATCCGCTGGGTGGGGATCCAGTTCGGGTCCATCAGCCAGACCTCGGCAGGCCCCGCCACAGGGTGCGGTGCGGCGGTGAATCCGCTGGCAGCAAAGCCGCCGATCAGCTCGTCGAGGGCAAAGCGACCCGGAACCTCGCTAGCTGCTTCTCCGGGTACGCGGATGGCGAAGAAGGCCGAATGCAGCACCGCCATTTCGCGCGGGCTGGGCAAGGCTCCGCCCGCAGCCGGAATTGCGTCGATCGCGCGCGAGCCATGGTCACCCTGGACAATGACGATCGCCGCGCGTCCCGCTTCGGTTCGCTCCAGCTGGTCGAGCAACCGGCTCAGTCCCTGGTTGGTCATGCAGCGGGCCTGGCGGGCGAAGGCGGCGTCGCGTTCGTGGAGCGGCGCGGGACCGTGCTCGTCGATCCAGAGTGCCTCGGGCAGCAGCCTGCAATGTTCGTCGAGTACATAGGGATCGTGGGGCAGCAGCAGGTGAACGAAGCGCATCTCGCCGAATTGCAAGGTCGAGAGATCGGCCGAGACGGCATCGAGCTGACGCAGCCCGGTCATCGAATAGAGCTTGGCACGGTTGTAAAGATGCCGTTCGTGGCTGCCGCGAAGTTCGGCCAGTTTGAGATCGGCGGTGCCGCCGAGCAGGGCGGTGAACTGCGACAGCTCGAGCAGTGTGAAACCAATGATCCGCGCCCGGTCGGGCACCGACAGGCCGGACGTGACCAGCGCCGAAAGGTCCGAACGGTTGTAATTCCGGCACAGCGTCATCGGCTGGTTGGGGCAGAGATCGACGAAGGACGGGGTAAGCGCGGAAATGCGGTAGCCCGTGCGGTCGAGATCGCGGAAGTAGGCGAGCGGCGGGGCAACGGTCGACTGAACGTTGCGCGGCTCGGTTGCATGGGCAGCACGCCCGTAGGAAAGGAATTCGGGCAGGGCGTTGATCGTCTTGGGGTGGCGGCTGTAGGCCTGCGGGTAGAACTGGAAGCCGTGGTCAAGGTAGAACCGCTCCTGCTCCTGGCGCAGCGTCCCGAAGTTGGTGTCCGCCGCGCTCATCCCCTCGAGGCCGATGTAGGAATCGAGCATCAGGTGGACGATCGGGCGCAGTTTGGGGTTCGCCTTTGCTTCCGGCTGAAGCATCTTGGCTTCGTTGCGCGGCGCGGCATGGCTCTCCGCACCGGCAATCAGATCGAAAGCTTGGAAGGCCAGCACCGAAAGGAACGCCGCCAGCGACAGCTTGAGCACCGCGCGCTCATTCCACCAGGCCAATGCGGCGATCACTGCGGCGCTGATCGGGAAAACCAGGTTGTTGAGCGTTGAGCCCAAGTCGATCAGCAGCGCGACGTAGAGGCCAGTAAAGGCGAAAGCCAGCCGCGGCTGAGCCAGTCTGTGCAGCCCGGCCATCGCGGCCGCAGCAAGAATCAGCGCGGCAGCGACCATCACCACTTCCGCTCGCAAGGCGGGATAGTGCTGAAAATTGAGCAGGTTGGCCAGATCGGCAAGCAGGCCGACGGCTACGACGGCAAAAACCAGCAGGGTCAATGCCCATGGGCGTGCCGGAACCGGTGGTGTCGGATCTGCTTCCACTGCCTGGCCTTGCCCTTCGCCGCAACTTCAAGCATCGGGTTTGCAGGGGCGAAGTTAAGATCGCGTAAACCATGTTTGGCAAGGCATCGGGCGCCCGCCGATGGAATGGAGCTTCGATGACGGACAAATCCCAGCGGCAAGGAATGCTTTTCGCGCTGGCGGGGTTTGTTTCGCTCTCGCTGGGCGACGGCGTGGTCAAGAGCATGGCTGGGCAGTGGCCGCCGACCGCAGTCGCGGCGCTGCGTTACACGATTGGTGCCATCGCGCTTGGTGCACTTCTGCTCCATCGCCAGGGGCGGGAAGGGTTCCGTATGCCGCATCCGCGGATCCAGGTGCTGCGCGGCGGCGCGGTCGCACTGGCGACGGTCGGGTTCTTTTCGGCGGTCTATGTCTTGCCATTGGCAACCGCGACCTCGATTACCTTTACAAGCCCGATGATCACCGCCTTGCTCGCGGCGGTGGTGTTGGGGGAACCTGCCAGACGCGAGACCTGGGTTGCGTCCGCGATGGCCTTCGTCGGCGTTCTGATCGTGCTGCGGCCGAACTTTGCCGAGGCTGGGTGGGCAGTGCTGCTCCCGCTCGCGGCAGCGACCGGGATGAGCCTGCTGATGGTGGGCAACCGGCTCGTTGCGGGTTCGGCGTCGGCGCTGTCGATGCAGTTCTTCGTCGCCGTCTTTGCCGCGCCGATCCTTGTTCTGGCAGCAATCGCCTTTGATCGTAGCGGGTTGGATCGCTTTGCGGTTTCCCTGCCAGCCTGGCATGTTGTGGCCCGGTGCGGGCTGGTTGCACTGTTCGCGAGCATTGCGCACTGGCTGATCTATCTCGGCACAACCCGCGCCGGAGCCTCGGCGATCGCACCCACAGTCTACATCCAGTTGCTGGTCGCAACCTTGCTGGGCTGGCTGTTTTTCGGCAGCCATCCCGACCTCTGGACAATGGTGGGGGCCGCCACGATCGTGGCCGCTGGCCTATACCTGTGGCGGGCGGGTGCCAGGCGTGTGGAAATGCACGGCGATTGATGGACGCCGCCGTTCATCGACCCTACACCGCAACACGGCCATGGCAGCAAAGATGATCCGATCGCTCATACCCGCCGCGCTGGTGCTGGCAGCGCCTCTTGCCGCGCAGACAGTGGCCCAGCCGAAGCTGCCCGAGTGGATGGCCGGGACCTGGATGATGCAGGACGGCGCCGAATGGTTCGATGAAATGTGGACCGATCCGCGCGGCGGCATGATGCTGGGCCTTGGCCGCAATGGCTTTGGATCCGAGCTGAACGGCTGGGAACTGATGCAGATCCGCCAGGGCAGCGATGGCCGGATCAAGCTGATTGCCCGGCCCGACGGCAAGCCGCCGGTTGAGTTTCCCCTGGTGCTGATCAGCGAGGAGGCGATCGAATTTGCCAACCCTGCTCACGACTATCCGCAACGAATACGCTATTGGAGACAGGGAAAATTGCTGATGGCAGAGATTTCCTTGCTCGACGGAAGTCGGTCATTACGCTGGAACTATCGCCAGGTAATCCCGCCGCAGGACGAATAGGAGCCAGTCATGCCCCGCAGCCGCGCTTTCAAGCAGGTCGATGTCTTCACCGCCGTTCCCTACAGGGGCAACCCCGTGGCGGTGGTCCTCGATGGCGAAGGGCTCAGCGATGCCGAGATGCAGGCTTTCGCCAACTGGACCAACCTTTCCGAGACCACCTTCGTGCTGCCCGCGACCGAGCCGGGGGCCGATTACCGGGTCAGGATCTTCACCCCCAAGGCCGAGCTGCCCTTTGCCGGCCATCCCACCCTGGGCACCGCCCACGCGGTGCTGGAAGCTGGCTTGGCGCGCGCCAGCCAAGGACGGCTGATCCAGCAATGCGCGGTCGGGCTGGTCGAGCTTGAAGTGACGGGCGATGGTCTTTCGTTTCGTCTGCCGCGCTATTCGCTGACCACGCTTGCCGATCCCGAAGCGACCGCCTGGCTGGGCGAGGGGGTGGAACTGATCGGCGAGGCCAAGGCGGTCGATGTCGGTCCGGTCTGGCTGGTCGCCGAACTGGCTGATGTGGCCGCACTGGAAAACCTTGCTCACGATCCTGCACGGTTGACCCGCTACTACGAAGCCACCGGGATGACCGGCGCAACGGTGTTTGCCGTTGAAGGAGAGCGCGTCGTGGTTCGCAGTTTCGCGCCCGGCGATGGCATTCCCGAAGATCCGGTTTGCGGCAGCGGCAACGGCGCGGTCGCCGCGTTCCGCCTCGCCGCAGGACAGGTGGGGGATGGCGATGGCTATCTCGCCAGCCAGGGACGGCAGGTTGGCCGCGACGGAAAGATCACGATCCACATCGAAGGCACCGATATTCACGTGGGCGGCCAATGCGTTACCTGCATCGAGGGGATGGTCGCGCTGTGATGCGCGGAAACCGCGCGTTAACCATGATGCCCTAGCACCGTTGCCGGGCCAGTTTCGGCTCCGCGCAGAGGCAGGTCGATGGGACAATCGCTTTTCCGCTCTATCCCCTGGTGGTGGGTGCTGGTCTGGCTGTGCCTGCCGTTCCTGGCGGTCATGCTGATGTGGCCGGTAGGCGGGCCGCCGATGGGGCGCTTCTGGCTGGGCTTTGGCCTGGCCGGTCTGGTCGCCGCCCAGCTGCCCTGGTTGGCGGCGCGTCGCCTTGTCCTCGTTGTGCTGATGCTTGCCGTTCCCCTCGTTTTTCTGGGTAACACCTTCAACATCTCGCTCTACAACTACGATTTGCTGCTGCCGTTTCTGCGCGAGGTGCGTCCGCTGCGCTCGCCCGAATACCTGATCGGAGGCGGCGTGGTCGCCGGCGCGGGGGCACTGGCGTGGCGTCTCGCCCCCAGAGTGCCGCACCCGCGCGAGCCGCGCGTCGCCGCACTTGGACTGCTGGCAGTGCTGTGCATGGCCAACGTCGACAACATGGTGACCGTCAGCACGGCCGGATCCTATCAGGGCGTGCCCCAGCCTGACGCTCCCTTTGGTTCGGCAGTTCAGCGTGCGGGGGTGGCGTCGCCCCGGAGTGATGGCCGTCACCTGGTGATCATTCTGGTCGAGGCGCTTGGTAATGTCACCTCACCGGCTGAACGCGCCCTGTTCGAGGTAGACTGGAATCGCCCTGAATGGCGCCAGCGTTACGATGTGCGGCTTGGAACTTCACCTTACTACGGCTCAACTACCAGCGGAGAACTGCGCGAGCTGTGCGGCGTGTGGGGTGACTACAGCCAGTTCGACTTCTCCGCCGCCGACTGCCTGCCCGCACAGTATGCCAAGGCCGGATACAAGACTGCCGGATGGCACAGCTTCACCGGTGCCTATTTCGACCGTGCGCAATGGTGGCCCGGTACCGGCTTTGCGGAAACCGGCTTTGCCGAGGATCTCGTCGCACTCGGTGCGCGGCGCTGCGGCGGGGTGTTTCCGGGAGTTTGCGATCACGACGTGCCCGCCCTCATCGGAACCCGGCTGAAGCAGGCCGATCAGCCGCAACTGGTCTATTGGCTGACGCTCAATTCGCATTTGCCGCTGCTCGAGCACGAGAGCCTGGGGACAACCGATTGCCGCTATGGCGGTACGGTTCTGGCCGATACTCCGCCAATGCTCTGCCGCCTGTTCCAGGTTCACCACAATCTGTTCGAGGCGATCACGGCCATGGCACTCGATCCCGAATTGCCGCCGACCGACATTCTGATTGTCGGGGACCACATGCCGCCGTTCTTCCAGCGCGATGCCCGCGTCCGCTTCGACGGGGATACCGTGCCCTGGATACTGCTACGAGCCCGGTGAGCGCGCGCAGTCACCATAGACCGCCAGACGATAGCTGCGGAACACTTCGCGGAAGGGCCGGGTGAACCACAACCGGCAATTGCGCGCGGCATATCCGCGCACCAGCGGCGCGGTGCGGGGGTTCTCTTCGCTCGTCGGCCAGTCGGCGAAGACCACCACCACGCTCGGGCGCCAGGCCAGATTGCGCAGCACCTCGGCGCGGGTATCGAGACGGCTGACATTGTCCTCGGGCGGGAAATAGAGGTGAAAATTGTCGAGCAGCGGGCTGGGGGGATAGCTTTCCAGCCGGGTGTAGAGCGAATGCGGCCCCTGATAGACGAAAGGCCGGGGATGCGGATCACGCAGCCGGATATCGCGTTCGAGCGCGTCCATTTCCGCGCGGGAACGCTCCCGGTCGACAAGGTTGAACGATGGCCCGACCGCAAGGCAATAGAGCGCGCTCAGCCCGCCCAGCGCCAGCCCCCACAGCTCGTGACGCAGCGCCAGTGCCGCGGCCGCCGTCAGCGGCACCAGCAGGGGCAGGACATAGTGTTCGTAGAAATTCGGCACCGCCGCCACGCCTAGCACTGCCGCGGCGATCCAGCCGGTCAGGAACAGGCGCGGGCTTGCCGGGCCGTGTGACGGCGCGCGAAGCGGAATTGCCAACCCGGCCAGCGCCAGCAGCACCAGCGGCCAACCCATGAAGGCGAGTGCCCAGGCCCGGCCCAGCGCATCTCCACCGGGATCGACCGGCTTGCGCAGGTTGGCATCGATCATCGCGTCGCGGAATTCGGGGAAATGCCCCGTCACTGCAAAGGCCAGCGCGAACAGCGCGAAGGGCGCGGTGCCGGCCAGCGCCAGCCGCAAGCCGCGCCCGGCCAGTGCCAATGCGGCCAGACCGCTGGCGCGCAATTGCCACAAGGCCCACAGCCCCAGAAACCCGGCCTCGAACAACGCGGTCTGCTTGAAGGTGATCGCGAATCCGGCGCTGGCCATCGCCAGCAGCGCGCGGCGGCTGACCTGGCCCTGGCGCAGTTCAGGGGCGGACTGCCAGGCCAGCAGCGCCGCCAGCGCCACGAACAGGTTGTAGAACACGGGGCTTTGCCCGCTGCCCCCGCCATACATCGGCAGCGCCGCAAGATAGAGCGTTGCTGCGGCCAGCGCTCCGGTGCGACTGGTGTAGCGTAACGCCAGAGAACGGATTGCCCAGGCGGTCCCCACGGCGAACAGCAATGCGGGGATCTGGTAGCACAGCGGCGACCGCCCGAATGCCGCAAACAGGTAATAGCTCAGAAACAGTCCCGGACCCTTGCGGTCCCACACGCCGACATAGGGCAGCAGACCATCGTGCAGGTGGTGCCCGGCGGCGAAATAGAACAGCTCGTCGTTGAAATAGCCGTCATCGCCCAATGCAGACCAGCGGGTCAGCATGGCAAAGCCCAGCAGCCAGGCCAGTTCGGCCAGGCGCCAGCGCTGAAAGGACGTTGGATCGCGATCCATCGCGGGCCTGTGTGCCCGCAGCCATGCCGGGTTTCAACCGCCCGGCATGGTTTGCGCACAGCGCGCCGAATTCAGCCTTCGACGTGTTCCGCCAGAACGGTCAGGCCGTTGTCGCCAACCTCTGCAAATCCGCCCTGAACGCGGATTTCCTCGGGAGCGCCGCCGTCGGTCTTGTAGATCCGCAGCGTGCCGTCGCGCATGGTGGTCATGAACGGGGCGTGGCCTTCGAGCACGCCTTCCTCACCCTCGGTTCCGGGGACGACGACCATATAGACGTCGTCCGAGCGGACCAGGCGCGCAGGCGTGACGAGTTCGAAGTGCAGGGCCATGGCCTTAGGCGTCCTCGGCCAGCTTCTTGGCCTTTTCGACCGCCTCGCCGATCCCGCCGACCATGTAGAAGGCGGCTTCGGGCAGGTGATCGTACTCGCCGTCCACAACCGCCTTGAACGAGCGCACGGTGTCTTCCACCTGGACGAACTTGCCCGGGATGTTGGTGAACACTTCGGCGACGTGGAACGGCTGCGAAAGGAAGCGCTGGATCTTGCGGGCGCGGGCAACGGTCAGCTTGTCCTCTTCCGAAAGCTCGTCCATGCCCAGGATCGCGATGATGTCCTGCAGCGACTTGTACTTCTGCAGCGTTTCCTGAACGCGGCGGGCGACGTCGTAGTGCTCCTGCCCGACGACCGCGGGCGAAAGCACGCGGCTGGTCGAATCGAGCGGGTCAACCGCCGGGTAGATGCCCAGCTCCGAGATCGCGCGGCTCAGCGTGGTGGTCGCGTCAAGGTGCGCGAAGGAGGTGGCGGGCGCCGGGTCGGTAAGGTCGTCCGCGGGAACGTAGATCGCCTGGACCGAGGTGATCGAACCCTTCGTGGTCGAGGTAATGCGTTCCTGCAGCGCGCCCATGTCGGTCGCCAGCGTCGGCTGATAGCCCACCGCCGAAGGAATGCGGCCGAGCAGCGCCGACACTTCCGAACCCGCCTGGGTGAAGCGGAAGATATTGTCGACGAAGAACAGCACGTCCTGGCCTTCCTGGTCGCGGAAGTATTCGGCCATGGTCAGGCCCGAGAGCGCGACGCGGGCGCGGGCACCCGGGGGCTCGTTCATCTGGCCGAACACGAGGGCCACCTTCGAGCCATCGGGAGTGGCGTTGCCTTCGGCGTCCTTGGCGATAACCCCGGCGTCGAGGAATTCGTGGTAGAGGTCATTGCCCTCGCGGGTGCGCTCACCCACGCCCGCGAAGACCGAGACGCCGCCGTGGCCCTTGGCGATGTTGTTGATCAGTTCCTGGATCAGCACGGTCTTGCCCACGCCGGCGCCGCCAAACAGGCCGATCTTGCCGCCCTTGGCGTAGGGGGCAAGCAGGTCGATCACCTTGATCCCGGTGACCAGAATGGCTGCTTCGGTCGACTGCTCGACGAATTCCGGGGCCGAGGCGTGGATCGGCGCGCGCATGTCGGTATCGACCGGGCCGCGCTCGTCGATCGGATCGCCGACGACGTTGAGGATGCGCCCAAGGGTGCGCGGGCCGACCGGAACCGAGATCTGCGCGCCGGTCGCCGAGACGGGCTGGCCGCGGGTAAGACCGTCGGTCGAGTCCATGGCGATGGTGCGCACGGTGTTCTCGCCGAGGTGCTGGGCAACTTCGAGAACCAGGCGGTTGCCGCCGTTGTCGGTTTCGAGCGCCGAGAGGATCGCGGGCAGCTCGCCCTCGAAGCTCACGTCGACGACGGCGCCGATAACCTGGCTGATCTTGCCGGTGGCGGTGCCCGCGGCGGCGGTCTTCTTGGACTTGGTGGCGGTGGCCATGGTTTTTTCCTTGCCTTCTATGTCGTCGTCAGAGCGCTTCGGCGCCGGCGATGATTTCAATAAGTTCGGTGGTGATCGCGGCCTGACGGCTGCGGTTGTACTGGATGGTCAGCTTGTTGATCAGCTCGCCCGCGTTGCGCGTGGCATTGTCCATCGCGGTCATCGAGGCGCCCTGTTCGCTGGCCTGGTTTTCCAGCAGCGCGCCGAAGATCCGGGTGCGCAGATAACGCGGCAGCAGCGCGGCGAGGATCGCTTCCTCTTCTGGCTCGTAGTCCACCGCGGCGCAACCTTCCGCCGCCTTGGGGGCGGGGACGGGGATGATCTGCACGTCGGTGGGAACCTGTGCCAGCGCGCTTTGGAAGCGCGAGTAGAACAGGTGCGCGACGTCGAACTTGCCTTCGTCGCAAAGCGCCACCAGTTCCGCCGCGATGCGCTCGGCCTCTTCATAGCCCGGTTCGCGCACCTCGGTGGTGTCAAACATGGCGATCACCGCCTTGGCATATTGCCGCCGGATCACCGCGCGGCCCTTGCGGCCGACGAGGTAGAACAGCACGGTCTTGCCCTGGCCTTCCAGCTCGCGCGCCTTGGCAAGGGCCGATTTGACAATGTTCGAGTTGAACGCGCCGCACAGCCCCTTGTCGGAGTTGGCGACCACCAGCAGGTGCACCTGGTCCTTGCCGGTCCCGGCGAGCAGCTTGGGGCTGCTTTCGCTGACCGTCACCTTGCTGGCGAGGCTGCCCATCACCGCAGCGAGGCGGCTGGCATAGGGGCGCGCGGCTTCGGCCGCAGCCTGCGCCTTGCGCAGCTTGGCCGCCGCGACCATCTGCTTGGCCTTGGTGATCTTCTGGGTCGACTTGACCGAGTTGATCCGGCCCTTGAGTTCCTTCAGCGAGGCCATGACGGCTCCCTAGTTAGTTCTTCAGGACTCAGGCGAACTGCTTGGCGAAAGCGTCGAGCGCAGCCTTGGTCTTGTCCGCGGCCTCGCCTTCGAACTTCTGGTTCGAACGGATTTCGGCCAGCACATCGGCGTGCTTTTCGCGCATGAAGCCGAGCATTTCGGCTTCGTAGCGGGTCACATCGGCGGTCGAGATCGAATCGAGGTAACCGTTGGTGCCTGCGTAGATCGAGACGGTCTGCTCTTCGAACGGCAGCGGGCTGAACTGGGCCTGCTTGAGCAGCTCGGTCAGGCGTGCGCCGCGGTTGAGCAGCTTCTGGGTCGAGGCGTCGAGGTCCGAACCGAACTGCGCGAAGGCCGCCATTTCGCGGTACTGCGCCAGCTCCAGCTTGATCGAGCCGGCCACCTTCTTCATCGCCTTGGTCTGCGCGGCGCCGCCGACGCGGCTGACCGAGAGGCCGACGTTGATCGCCGGGCGGATGCCCTGGTAGAACAGGCCGGTTTCGAGGAAGATCTGCCCGTCGGTGATCGAGATCACGTTGGTCGGAATGTAGGCCGAAACGTCGCCCGCCTGGGTTTCGATGATCGGCAGCGCGGTCAGCGAACCGCCGCCAAGGCTGTCGTTCATCTTCGCCGCGCGCTCAAGCAGGCGGCTGTGGAGATAGAACACGTCACCCGGATAGGCTTCGCGGCCCGGCGGGCGGCGCAGCAGCAGCGACATCTGGCGATAGGCAACGGCCTGCTTGGAAAGGTCGTCATAGACGATCACGGCGTGCATGCCGTTGTCGCGGAAGAATTCGCCCATGGTCACGCCGGTGTAAGGCGCGAGGTACTGCAGCGGGGCGGGTTCCGAGGCGGTCGCGGCGACGACGATCGAATATTCCATCGCGCCGTTTTCTTCGAGCTGACGCACGATCTGGGCGACGGTCGAGCGCTTCTGGCCGACGGCGACATAGATGCAGTAGAGCTTCTTGCCTTCGTCGCTGCCCTGGTTGACGCCCTTCTGGTTGATGAAGGTGTCGATCGCCACGGCGGTCTTGCCGGTCTGGCGGTCACCAATGATCAGTTCGCGCTGGCCGCGGCCGACGGGAACCAGCGCGTCGATTGCCTTGAGGCCGGTCTGCACCGGTTCCGAAACCGACTGGCGCGGGATGATCCCCGGCGCCTTGACTTCCACGCGGCTGCGCTTGTCAGCAACGATCGGGCCCTTGCCGTCGATCGGGTTGCCCAGCGCGTCGACCACGCGGCCGAGCAGGCCCTTGCCGACGGGGACGTCGACGATGGTGCCGGTGCGCTTGACGGTGTCGCCTTCGCGGATTTCCGCGTCCGAGCCGAAGATCACGACGCCGACATTGTCGGCTTCGAGGTTGAGCGCCATGCCCTTAACCCCGTTGGCGAATTCGACCATTTCGCCGGCCTGGACCTTGTCCAGCCCGTGGATGCGGGCGATACCGTCACCGACGGACAGCACCGAACCGACTTCCGAGACCTGGGCCTCGGTGCCGAAGCTGGCGATCTGGTCCTTGATGACCTTCGAGATTTCAGCGGCGCGGATATCCATTGCTTCTTAGCCTTTCATCGCTTGCGCGAGGGTGTTCAAACGGGTGCGAATCGAGCTGTCGATCTGGGTCGAGCCGATCCTGACGACCAGGCCGCCGAGAATCTCGGGATCGACCTTGGCGGAAAGCTTAACGTCCTGTCCCTCGCGCGCCTTGAGCCGGGCTTCGAGCGCCTTGAGCTGGGCGGAGGAGAGCGGATGGGCGCTGGTAACTTCGGCCGAAACCTCGCCGCGGGCGGCGGCGGCGATCGAAGCGAAGGCGCGGACGATATCGGGAAGCGCGGCCAGCCGGCGGTTGGCGGCCAGCACGCCGAGGAAGTTGCGGGTCAAGGCAGAGAGCTTGAGCAGGTCGGCAACGCCCTCCATCGCCTTGGCGGCAGCATCGCGTCCGATCTGGGGATTGCGAATCAGCGCGGCCAGATCGGCGCTTTCGCCAAGCGCGCGGCCCAGCGAATCGAGATCCGATTCGACCGAGGCAACGGCCTTGTTCTCGTTCGCCAGCTCATAGAGGGCAGCAGCATAACGCCCCTGCAAGCTTGCCGTAATGCCGCCGGAATTCTCCACGCGCGTCGTATCCTCACATCGGGTGCGTTGGCGGGGCGGGAACCGGCACGAAACGCGCCGCCGCCCCTCAGACGGGGGCGCGCATAGCCATGATTGTGCTGCGATGCAAGGTGGGGCAAGGACATTCCCGAAGACGAATGCGCGCGAGGGGATTGGCAATGGGCGAATGGATCACTCTGACCATGGCGGACGGGCATGCGATGCCCTGCTGGCATGTCCTGCCTGAAGGCGATCGGCGCGGCGGTCTGGTGCTGGTGCAGGAGATCTTCGGGGTCACCGAACATATCCGCGAGATGTGCGCCGAATATGCCGCCGAGGGATACGAAGTCATCAGCCCCCAGCTGTTCGATCGCCAGCAGCCTGGCTGCGAGCTTGGCTACAGCGGCGCCGACTGGGAGCGCGCGGTAGAGATCGCGCGCAAGGAGCATGACTGGGAGCAGGGCCTCGACGATACCGCGCGCTGCATCGCCTGGATCAAGGAACGCGGCGGTCCGGTGTTCATCATGGGCTATTGTTTTGGCGGCTCGGTCGCCTGGCGGATGGCGCAGGTATCGGACGATCTCGACGCAGCGAGCTGCTACTATGGCGGTTACATTGCCACGCGTTTCGCAGACGATCCACCCAAGTGCGCGACGATAGCCCATTTCGGTCGCTTCGATTCGATGGTTCCAATCGAACCTGTCGAGCAGCTGATCGAAAAGCAGCACCCGACCGCGCAGATATTCGTCTACGAGGCTGGGCACGGCTTCAATTCGGACCGGCGCAAGGATTACCACCCCGAAAGCGCCGATCTGGCGCAGCAGCGTACGTTGATGCTGTTTCGGGCGCTGGGGGGCTAGCGCCAGCCACCGCCCGCGCCGCGACCGCGTCCGCCGTCCATTCCCGGCATACCGCCGCGCGCCACGCAGCGCTGGAAGGCGGGAAGATGGTTCTCGCGCGAGGCCCATTGCAGGCGCTCCAGCACTGCTTTTGACTGGGGATCGTCAACCTGGGGCAAGAGGCGGTCGTAGAGCGCGATGTTTTCAACCTCGGCTTGTTCGCCCAGCTGGCAGGCTTCGAGCACCGTAGCCGGAGCCTCGAGCTTGCCGAGATGCGGATTGGCCGGAACCTCCCATCCGTTGCGAACCAGTTCCGCGGCAACCATGTCGGAATGGCGCTGCTCCGCCTGAATGATGTTGATGAACGGGCGGACCTCGCCGTGCTTGTCGATAACCGCCTGATAGGTTGCTTCCGCGCGGTATTCATCGTCGAGCGCGCTGAGCAGGACTTGGTGCAGGTTCATCGGGACCTCCATTGCTTGCACGCCGCCCAAGCCCAAAGCCGCAGTCGCGGCGCCGATGGCGAGGGGGCGGAAAAGGCGGGAAAGAAAAATGCTCACGTCGTGCCTCCAATCGTTTCGAGGAGGCGGGCGCGAACCAAGAGGAGCTTGCGCCCCCCTTCCTTGTCTGCCTTGTTAGCCACGGACGGCAAGCGAGGCATTGACCTCGATCAGTTTGGGCGCTGAATGCGCAGTTGAATTGCCGGCAGGGGGCACTATCCCGTTGCTGATGGCCAGAATCCTCATTGTCCTTCCGCAAACCGATTTCGATCCCACCGAGGTTGCCTTCCCGTGGCTGGTCTGGACCCGCGCGGGGCATCAGGTCGTGTTCGCCACCGAAACCGGCGAACCGGCGGCATGCGATCCGGTTACGCTGACCGGGCAGGGCCTGCCGCGCCATGCCCGCTCGCTTCGCGCGCGCGAAGAGGGAATTGCCGCCTATGCCGCGATGGCGGGGAGCGATACCTTTCTCCACCCGGTCCGCTGGGGCGAAGCACGCGCCGCCGACTTTGCCGCCTTGCACTTTCCCGGCGGACACGCACCGGGAATGCGGCCCTATTGCGAAAGCGCCGAGGTGCAGCGCCTTGCGCGGGAGGCTTTTGCCGCCAACCAGCCGGTCAGCGCAGTGTGCCACGGGGTGCTTCCGCTGGCCCGCGCCGGGGTACTGGACCGGCGGCGCACCACGGCGCTGACCAAGCCGATGGAAGGGATCGCGGTGGTCCTCACCAACCGGGCGCTGCCGGGGCACTACCGGACCTACCCCGAAAGTGTAGAACACGAGGTGCGGCGACGGATTGGCTCAAAGGGAGCCTTCGAGCGCGGGCCGCTGGTGCCGCGCTTCGCCAGCGCCACCTCGCCCAAGGCGGGCTTCGTGGTCGAGGACGGCAACTATCTTTCCGCGCGCTGGCCCGGCGACGCCTGGACCCTGGCGCTGCGGCTGGCCGAACGACTGGAATAGGCTACTTCGCTTCTCCGGCCTTCTTCTTGTCGCTGCGGTACCTGTCGAACCACGCGAGGATCGCGCCGGTTTCCGCCAGCAGCTGCGAGGGCCGCGCCGCTAGCCCGTGATGGCTCGCGCCGGGCACTAGCAGCAACCGAGTCGGCACCTTGCGCAGCTGCAACGCGGCATAATACTGGGCGGCCTCCGACGGCGGGGTGCGATAGTCTTCCTCGCCCACCAGCAGCATGGTCGGGGTTTTCACGTTGCCAACCAGCGACAGCGGCGACAGCTTCCAGAACAGCTCGGGCTCTTCCCATGGCATGGCGTTGAACCAGTAGGGGCCATAGATCGGATAGCCATCCGAAGTGAGCGCGAAGCTCAGCCAGTTGATGACCGGCTTCTGGCTGACCGCGGCCTTGAAGCGGTCGGTCTTGCCCACGATCCACGCGGTCAGCACCCCGCCGCCCGATCCGCCGGTGACGAACAGGTTGTCGCCATCCGCCACCCCGCGCGCGACGGCATCGTCGACCACGCTCATCAGATCGTCGTAATCCTGACCGGGATAGGCGCGCTGGATCTTGTTGGCGAACTCCTCGCCGTAGGAGGTCGATCCGCGCGGGTTGGCATAGAGCACGACATAGCCATTGGTAGCATAGACTTGATCGTCGCTCGACCAGGCATCGCCATAGGCGGCGTGCGGCCCGCCGTGGATTTCGAGGATCGCGGGATAGCGCTTGCCGGGCTGGTAGTCGGGCGGCGTCACCATCCAGTAGTCGACAGGCAGACCATCGGCCTTGGAAGCAACGGTGAACATTTGCGTTCGCCCGATCGCTTTTCCGGAGAACAGCCCGGCGTTGAGGGCGGTAAAGGTGCGCTGTTTTCCGCCAAGCGCGTAGCCAAGATCGGCAGGATGCGCTGCATCGCCCACCGGAAAGGCCAGCGCGCCGTTGCGCGCCAGCGAGAAGCCGCCGCCGGTATAGGGCCGATCCAGATCCGAGCCGACCAGTCCGGTGGCGACGTCGCTCATTTTGCCATCGAGCGTGAAGCGGGCAATCCGGGTCAGCCCCCGGTCCTCGTAGTCGGCATAGATCGCTTTGCCGTCCGCTCCCCAGCGCGGGGTGCCGACCGAGCGATCGAGGCCGCCGGAAACAAGGCGCGGGCTGCTGCCGTCGATCCCCATGATCCATAGCTGGTTGTTCTGATAGCCCAGCTTGCGATCGTCGAACCCGGTATAGGCAACCCACTTGCCATCAGGCGAAACCGTCGGTTGAAAGTCCGGCCCGTCGCGGTTGGTCAGCCGGGTCAGCTTGCCGCTGGCGGCATCGAGCGCGAAGATATCGGAATTGAGCGGCTGGCGATCCGGGTCTGGGCTGCGATTGCTCGACAGCAGGATGGTCTTGCTGTCGGGAGTCCAGGATAGCGCCCCGCCATGATCGAAATCCCCGGAGGTCAACTGGCGCGGCGCGCCGCCATCGGCGGGCACCGTGAAGACCTGGCCGAACCCGCGCGGAAGGTAGCCGGCGTCATCGGCGCGAAAGTTTACTTCGCCGATTTCCTTGATTGGATCGGCCCACTTCGCGCCCTCCGGGCGTTCGATCGGCGGGGCGAGCGCCTTGTCGGGCGCGGGCAGGAACATGGTGAAGGCGATGGTCCGCCCATCGGGCGACCACGAAAGGCTGCCGGGCGATCCGGGCAGCGCGGTAACCGGGGCTGTGCGGCCGGTTTCGGGCCAGA
This sequence comes from Novosphingobium sp., assembly GCA_024236215.1. Taxonomy (GTDB): domain Bacteria; phylum Pseudomonadota; class Alphaproteobacteria; order Sphingomonadales; family Sphingomonadaceae; genus Novosphingobium. Next base: position 77,809 of record JACKKX010000001.1, on the reverse strand, counting down.
GCATGAAGATCTGCGGCTTGCCGCCGCTGTCCTTGCCGACATAGGCAATCCGCTTGCCATCGGGCGACCAGCGCGGCTGGCGCGCGCCATCGGGCAGCAATGGCTGTTGCTCGCCGCTGGCGACATCGACCAGCCACAGGCTGGCCCTGTCTGAATCGGTCATGATATCGCCGGTCAGCCGGGTGTAGACGATCCGGGTGCCATCGGGGCTGATCTGGGGATCGGCGGCCTGCTGGATCGCGAACACGTCCGCCGGGGCAAAGCTCCTGGCCGGAACTTCTTCCGCGTGAAGCGGCGCGCCGATGGTCAGTGCCGCGGCGCTGCCCGCCAGCCAGAGTGCGCGAAAACCGGTGCAGATCGTCATGCCGTTCTCCCCTGTCAGAGCATGCGGGGGATGGAACCGGCGGCGCGGCAGGTCAAGCCGGGCAGCTGACAAGACGTCGATCCGGCTCGATCGGCGTCGGGCCTATTGGCTGGCGCTGCTGGGATCGGCGCTGCACTTGTACACCAGCCGCTCGTTGGGTTGGGCGGGAAGCAGCGCGGCGACGGCACCCTGCGCCTCGCCCAGCTTGCGCGCGGCCTCTTCTCCCCCGCCGCATTTCGGCGGGTCATAGCGGGCGCGTTCCTCGCGGGCCTTGGTCATGGTCTCGAGGTCGAGCAGATAGCGCTCGGTGGTATAGGTCGAGGTGGCTGGATCGAACCGGGCCACGGTGACGGTATCCTCGGCATTGGGAACCAGGATCCGCGACCAGCCGTTGGCCGCCAGCCCATATTGCGAGCGGGCGTTGACGCAGCCGTCCTCGGTCCAGCGCAAGGGAACATCGGCGATGTCCGACACGGTGACCCGGCTGTGCTGGGGATCAAGTACGCAGCGCAGCGCGCCTGTTGCCAGTTCTGGCGCTTCACTGGTCGCATCGCTCGGCATGCCAGCCTTGGTCAGCTCTGCCGCGCGGGCGTCGATCTGGTCGATCCCGGGGCGCGAGAACCAGGCATAGAGCGCTCCCAGAAACAGCACCACTGCAACTGCGAGGGCATATTTGCGGCGCTGCTGGTCTTGATTGCCGTGGAAATAGAAAGCCGCGCCGCCTGCGCCCAGCGCCGCCAGAAATACCAGCGCGGCCAGCACCAGACCATTCTCGCGCTCGGACAGAATCTGCAGCTCGGCCGTGCGCGCCGCTTTGGCATCGGCCGCCTGCCGGCCCGCCTCGGCGGTTCGCGTGGCCTCGTCGGCCTTGGCCTTGTCGTCAGCCGCCATCGCCGCTTGGGCCTGGTTAAAGGTATCCATCGACTGGCATGGCAAGGAGGCAAGTCGCGGAGTCACCTTGTTGTCGCGCAGGAAACGCACGATCTCGCTGGCGGCGACGGCGAAGAAGAATTCCGAATCCGAACCGTCGGAAATAGTTCCGAACGAATTGGCGCCGATCACTCGCCCGCAAGCGTCCATCAACGGACCGCCGCTGTTGCCCCCGCCGATCGAAGCGGTGTGGAGTACTGTCGCGAAGGTCTTCGACGGGCGTCCCGCCGATACGGTGCCCTGGGTCTTGACCGGGGCGACCGGGGTTATCATGTCGACTTCATCAAATCCTTGGGCGAAATCGACGCTACCGGGATAGCCCACCGCGAAGACCGGCGCGCCATCGCTTACGCCGGCCGGGGCCAGCGTCGAAACAGGCAGCGTTCCGCCGATCACCTTCAGCAAGGCAAGATCATTGCGAGGCGAAAACGCGACGACTTTTGCTCCCCAGCCGCGCTGGCCCTGGGGCGGGATGATCAGGATTTGGAGAGTATCGTCCTCGGCCATGTCGGCGATGACATGGGCGTTGGTGACGATCAGATCGGGCGCCACGGCGAAGCCCGAACCATGCCCGACCAGCGAGGCATCGCGCCCGTCGATCGAAACCAGCGCCACGCGCACCACCGAGCGCGAGGCCGCCGTGATGTCTGCGGGATCGGCCGCCAGCGGTCCAGGCAGGGCAAAGGCCACAAGGGCGGCGAGCAGAGCGAGGATCCGGTGCATGGCGCGGTTCTGCCGTGACTTGGTTTTGACCGCAAGAGCCGGGACGCGCCGCTGGATGATCCGCGGCAAGTGGGACCGAGCAACAAGGGAGTGCACCCATGACCTATCGTATCGCCGGACTTGACCAGAATGCCTTCGCCCCGCTTTTCGCATTGAGCGACGATGAGCTCACCGCGCGTAACGCACGGCGGGTCGTTGCCCAGGCGGATCGGGGTTTTCCTTGCCGCATCAGCCTGCGGGATGCGGCCGCCAAGGAAGAGCTGATCCTGCTCCATCACACCAGCCACGATGTTTCGACACCCTATCGCAGCAGCTATGCGATCTTCGTGCGCAAGGACGCCGAAACGGCGGAGTTCATCGACAGCCTACCGCCCGTGTTCGAGGGGCGGCCGATCGCTTTGCGCGGTTTCGACTCCGCAGGGATGCTGCGCGATGCGCGGCTGGCCATGCCTGGTGAAGCCGAGGACAGGATCCTTGGCCTGTTCGCCAATCCCGACATTGCCTATATCGATGCCCACAACGCCGCGCACGGATGCTTTGCCGCACGGGTTGAGCGCCACGGAGTACAGGTCTGATGATCGCCGATGATGAAGCCTGGCATGCGGTTCTCGAACGCGACCGCGCGTTTGATGGCCGCTTCGTCACCGGGGTTCTGACCACCGGGATCTACTGCCGGCCAAGCTGCGCGGCGCGGCATCCTGCGCGCGGCAATGTGCGCTTCTTTGCCGACGGCGCGGCGGCGCGGGCCGCGGGGCTGAGGCCCTGCAAGCGCTGTTCGCCCGACGATGTCAGCCGCGACGAGCGCGCGGTTCTGGCGGCGATCGCGGCAATCAAGGCCGCCGAGCAGCCGCTCGCCCTTGCGGCGCTGGCCGGGGAGGCGAGCTATTCGCCAAGCCATTTCCAGCGGGTGTTTGCCCGTCATACCGGGCTGTCGCCGGCGGCCTATGCCCGCGCATTGATGGCCGAACGCGCCGCGCAAGCACTCAGCGATGAAGGCAGCGTGACCGAAGCGATCTATGCCGCAGGCTATTCGGGTCCGTCGCGGTTTTATGAAGCCAACGAGGGGAGATTGGGTATGGCGCCATCGGCCTGGGTCAACGGGGGCAAGGGCAGTGCTATCCACTGGGCCGTGGTCGAAACCACACTGGGGGCGATGCTGGTTGCCGCGACCGATAAGGGAGTATGCCGCTTGTCCTTCAACGAAGGCCGTGACGCGTTGGAAGCGCGGTTCCCCCAAGCCGAGCTGATCGAGGGTGGAACGGCTTTTGCTGCATTGCTTCGCCAAGTCGTCGATGCGGTCGAGGCGCCGGGCGATTTCGGGCATATCCCGCTCGACGTGAAGGGTACGGCCTTTCAGGAAGCGGTCTGGCGCGAGCTTCGCCGGATACCACCGGGCGAAACCCGCACCTATGCCGAACTCGCCGCTGCGGTGGGCAAGCCCAGGGCGGTACGCGCCGCGGGCAGCGCCAATGGCGCCAACAATGTGGCTGTGCTGATCCCGTGCCACCGCGTGATCCGCACCGGCGGCGGACTGGGCGGCTATGCATACGGCCTGGAAATCAAACGCAAGCTTTTGGAAAAGGAAGCAAAATGAACGCGAAGGTCGAGACATTCCGCGCGCTCCACGTTCCCGGCGATCCACTAGTGCTTTTCAACATCTGGGATCCCGGCAGCGCGCGCGCGGTCGCCGGAGCGGGAGCCAAGGCGATTGCCACCGGCTCTTATGGGGTTGCCGAAGCACAGGGATTCAAGGACGGCGAAAGCTTTCTGCTTGAGGATGCCCTGGGCAATCTGAAGCGGATCGTCGCCGTAACCAACCTTCCGGTCACCTTCGACATGGAATCGGGATACGGTGCCACCCCCGCGGCGGTCGGTGAATCGGTCGCGGCGGCCTTTGCCGCCGGTGCGGCGGGGATCAACATCGAGGATCGCATGCCCGGCCTTGCCGAGCTGACCCCGATCGATGAGCAGGCCCGGCGCATTGCTGCGGCCGCGCAAAGCGGGCTGTTCGTCAACGCGCGGTGCGACGTGTTTCGTGGAAAACCGGTCGAAGACCACGGTGCTGCGCTGATCGATGCCGTGATCGAACGCGCCCGCGCCTATGCGGACGCCGGAGCGAGCGGGTTGTTCGTGCCGTTCACCACCAGCCGCGCCTGTATCGGCGCGATCTGCGAACGTTCTCCGCTTCCGGTCAACATCCTTTGGACCCCGGCTTCGGCCGGAGGATTTGCCGACCGCGCGGAGCTGGCCGGGCTGGGGGTCGCGCGGATCAGTCACGGGCACCGACCCTGGGCGGCGGCGATGGACTGGCTGGCCGGAGCCGCGCGCACCGTGCTCGAAGGCGATGCGCCTCCCTACGACCGATAGGCCAGGTGCTTGCGCCGATGCCGAAATCGGTTATGCGTAGTGTATGAGTGAACTCATACACCAAGCGCGCCCTGGGCTGGTGCGACGCATCGTCGCCTTTCCACTAACTCTGCTGCTGCTTGCTGCGGTCCCTTTCATCCTGCTTTACGGCGGCGCGATGGTGGCGGCGGCGTCAATACCGCAACTGCGCGATACGCCCGGACAGCCGCTGATCGTGCTGGCCGTGGTGGCGATTGCGGCGCTGCTCTGGCGCCTTTTCCAGCACCACATTGAAAGGCGCGAGGATGCCGAACTGGCACTCGCCGGAGCCGGACGCGAGCTTGCTCAAGGATTAGGGGCAGGGTTTGTGTTGTTCTGCTCGGTCGTGGCGATCACGATTGCCTTGGGCGGCATGAAAATCACCGCAATCAACGGCATTGGCCAGCTTTGGGCACTGTTGGCGATGGCAATCGGCTCGGGCTTCTTTGAGGAACTGATCTTTCGGGGAATCCTGTTTCGCCAGGTCGAAACGATGCTGGGATCGTGGGCCGCACTGGTTCTGACTTCGGCGCTGTTTGGCGCCTCGCACCTGGCCAATCCGGGCGCGACGTGGTTCGCTGCCTTTGCCATTGCGGTGGAAGCAGGAACCCTGTTGGGAGCCGCCTACATGCTCACCCGCCGCCTGTGGCTGGTAATCGGCATCCACGTTGCATGGAACTTCACTCAGGGCTGGGTATTCAGCGCGCCGGTTTCAGGTGGCAAGGCGCCGCTGGGCCTCCTGGTTACCACCCGCTCGGGTCCGGAATGGCTCACGGGTGGTGCATTCGGGCTGGAAGCAAGTCTGATCGCGCTGGTCCTGGCTACTGCGCTGGGACTGTTTCTGTTGTGGCGTGCGATCGCCGCCGGGCAATTGCGCCGCCCTTACTGGCTCTAGCGGCGAAAGCGGGAAAGCAGCGCGATCAGCGTCCCCCCGACCCTGGCCCACAGGCCAGGCCCTGGCAGCGCGCGGTCAATTTTTTCCACTTCGGGCATCGACGACTGCGGTGAGGATTCAACCGGGGCGGTTGCAGGCGGATCCGGTTCGGTATCTGCTTCCGAATAGAATGCCAGCAGGCTTTGCAGGCGTTGCTGCAGGTCGTCACCGGGCGGCGGAATCTCGAAACTGGTGATCTTGCCTTCGCTCGGTGCGGGTGCAGACGTCTCTTCGGGATCGCCCCAGTCATCCCAGTCCTGCCACTCCGGTTCAGGTGAGGCATCGAGCTCTGGCACGAGGCCGCCGAGGCCCGCAAGTGTATGCGTCTTGTGGACTGGCTTCTTGGCGAGCAGCGGCCGGTCCGTGTCCGCATCGGACAATCCACCAGCCGGTTCTGGTTGAACCTGAGGCAGATCTTCTTGCCCGAGGGTCTGGTGGCGCAACCGGGCGATGCGATCGGCCATTTCCTGCTCGTTTTCCTCGAGTGTCAGGACAGCGCGCTTCTTGGCGCGGGGAATGCCAGTCATCAGCAGACTGCTGTAGCGCGGCACCGGCGCACCGTTCACGGTCTCGGGCTGATCCTCCAGCTCGGTCAGGGCTTCGGGCATACCGGCGACAGGAACATCGAAATAGGGATAAACGTCGTTGCTCCCCGCCATCACGCAGAGCGGACGCGGCAACCCGTCGGCGGCGATCCGGTCGGTCACGGCCTGAACCAGCAGTGCCGAAAGTAGGCAGGAACCCAGCGAGCCCGCGCGGATACCCTCTTCGTCGGGTTCCTCGCTGGCGAGCAACGCGGCCTCAAGATTGGCAAGCGCGCCATGCAGATCGTCGATACCATCGACACCCAGCGCGCTGTCGGTCGTTTCCGCATCGCCGCTCCAGCTGCAACCGAACGACGAATAGCCCCCCAGCAGATCGTCGCGGGTGCTCCTGGAGAACGGAAAGGCATTGTCCGAGTAGTAGCCGATCTCGATATGGGGATTGAGCCGCCCTTCGGCATCGGGACCCGGAGCCTCTTCGCCCGCCCATCCGAAAGAAACCGAAATTGCCGAGATAAGATGCCCGGGTACATCGCGGCGGCGTACCGCGTCACCCAGCGTTTCCCATCCGCGCAGCACTAGGTCTTCCGGAGTGACGGTCAGAAAGCGGGCGGGCAGAATCTTGCCGGGTCCGGCATAGGGCTCAAGCAACGCGCGCAGGCGCTCGATGGCCACGCCTGGGCGGCCTTCGCGCAATCTGTTTTCAATCGAACGCCGAAAATCTTCTTCGTTCAATCCACCGATGACGAGCGCATTCACCTGCCTGTTCCCGAAAACCGCGGGAGCGACTGTGCCGTGAATTGGTTGATTTGAGGTTACACATTGGCTCTCCCTTTGGAGTGCGGGTGCCAGAATCTATTCCTCATCGCTGTCGTCGTCCGCATTGGGATCGGGCATCTTTGGCCGCAGCAGGGGTATCGCGGCTTCCACCTGTCCGGCTTCAATCTGCGCGACGATGCTTCGGTACTTGTCTCGGCGTTTTCCCTGGTGGGGAGAATTGATGATCGGACCCAATACCGCGATGGTTTCGCGCCCGCGCTTCTCAGTCAGAAGCTGATAGGCAAGAGTCAGCCGGATGGTATCGTCGAACGGAGCTAGCTCGAATGCCCTTTCAAGGGCTATCAATGCGCCCTCCGGTGCTGCTTCATTGCTAAAAAGGTAGGTATTATAATAGCCTGCCAGAGCCTCGGCATTGTCGGGATCAATCCGGTTTGCCAGCAGGTAATGTTCACGGGCGCTGGCGAACTGGGCACTTTCCTTGCGCCCGCGCTCCATGCTGGAACGGGCGAGAAGCAGTTCGCCTAACACCGAGCGTGGGTTCAGGGTCAGAGCTCTGGTCGCGTGTGCTTCGCCCGCATCCAGGTTTTGAGCGTCGATTTCGGCCTCGCCAGCCATCAGCAGGACCGTTTCATCGTCGGGAAACTGCTCAAGCACTTTTCGGGCACGAGCTGCCAGTCCAGGTGCTTGCTTGGCAGTTACCCCACGGCGGGACCGAAGCTGCACCGGGATAGCGGCAGATTCGGCTTCCGAAAGCTGCTGCAGTTCCACGGATGGGGGAACATATCCCGGAAATCGCGCCACTAGGCCCCGGATCCTGCCCGTCCGATAGGCGCTGACCTCTTTGCCCAGTTTCTTGAGATCGCCAAAAGCAGCACGCGCCGCATCGATCGATTTTTCGCCCTTGTTCAAACGATTGAGATAGTCCCGAAGTTGACCGGCCCGGCTTGGTTCGAAACTCAGATAGCTTGTCAGCAACCATCCACCGGCATAGATCATGTTGACATCAAGGAGCTTGGGAGGGTCGAAAAACACGGTCAGATCGGGATCGAAGGTTCTGAGCGCGTAGGCGCGATCTTTCGAAGGGGCTCCCAGATCGAAGCCATCGGGAGTGAGCCTGAGCGTTCCGAACACCTCGGCAAGCCCTTCGCTGTACCAGGCAGGATAGGCGGCCGGAGAATGCTGAAACATGAAGTAGTGCGTGTATTCATGAAACAGAATCTCGTTCGGGTCGGCCCAATCCCGATTGGAAATGCCGGGGCCAACCGTGGCGTTGGCCATGCGAAGCGGAACAAAGGCAACCGAAGCGCCAGCGCGAGGGATAAAGAATCCGGCAACCCCGCTTCCAGGGGCGCCAATTAGCATCTCGATGTCGTCGGAATCTCCAAACTGGTAGACCGTGAGCTTCGCAGAAGGTGAATCGGTCTCATCGCGATTACCAGTGCTGGTGACGATTCGAAGCACCTGGTCGAGGCGTTCCATTTTTACCGCCAGTTGCTCGGTATCCTCACGGCTCCCTTCCGAATAGATGACGAAGTGCTTCGTGGTTCCCTTCCACCATTGGGCGGCCCTCGCGGTTGGTGCGAGAACCATGAAAAGGGTGATCGCAGCAATGACTCTAAGCAACATCTCTTCAAGCTCCTGGGATTGCCCAATCCTGCTGTAAGTTCCCCTCTAGTTCAAGTGATTGCGCATGGGATTAGACAAAGCTGTAGGGATCGATATCCACGCTCACCCGTACGCCTTGCGGAAAGGATAGTGACGCCAGCCACTGGCGGATCACATCCTGAAGCTGGGCCGAGCGGCGGGCATTGATCAGCAGGCGATAGCGATAGCGTCCGCGCAGCAGAGCCAGCGGAGCAGGGGCGGGGCCAAGCACCAGCACGTCGGGCAGGTTGGGTCTGGCCCCACCGATCGCGCGGGAGGCTTCGCGGGCTTCGGCCTCGTCCTCGCTGGAAACGATGATCGCCGCCCAGCGTCCGAACGGCGGGGCGCCAGCCTCGCGCCGCCCTTCGGCCTCGGCGGCGTAGAAGGCGTCGCGATCTCCGGCGGCAAGCGCGGCGATCACCGCAGCTTCGGGGTGCCGGGTCTGGATCAGCACCTCGCCGGGCTTTTCGCCGCGCCCGGCACGGCCCGCAACCTGGGCGATCTGCTGATAGGTCCGCTCGCCCGCACGCAGATCGCCGCCCTCAAGGCCAAGGTCGGCATCGACCACCCCGACCAGGGTCAGCTCGGGAAAGTGATAGCCCTTGGTCACGAGCTGGGTGCCGATGATGACATCGATCAGCCCCTGTTCGGCGGCGGCGACGAATTCGGAAATTCTTTCCGGTGAATTGAGCGTGTCGGAGGTGACCAGCGCGGTCCTTGCCTCAGGAAGCAGTTCCTTCACCTCGTCGGCGATCCGCTCCGCCCCAGGACCGCAGGCGACCAGGCAATCACCGGTGTGGCATTCGGGGCATTCGTCGGGCACCGGCACCTCATGCCCGCAATGATGGCACGAAAGCCGGCGCGACAGCCGGTGCTCGACCAGCCAGGCGCTGCAATTGGGGCACTGGAAGCGATAGCCGCAATGGCGGCACAGCGTCAGCGGGGCATAGCCGCGGCGGTTGAGGAACAGCAGCGATTGCTCGCCGCGCTCCAGCCGCTCGCGCATTTCTCCAACCAGGCGCGGTGCCAGCCAGCGCCCGCGCTCTGGCGGCTCCTTGCGCAGGTCGAGCACGGCAATCTCGGGCAGCTGCGCCCCGCCAAAGCGATCGGGCAGGACCACCCGTTCGTAAACTCCCGCTTCGGCCATCTCGAGCGATTCGAGCGCCGGGGTGGCGCTGGCGAGGATCACCGGAACCTTCTCAAACCGGGCACGGATCACCGCCACATCGCGGGCGTTGTAGCGCACCCCGTCATCCTGCTTGAAGCTGACCTCGTGCGCCTCGTCGACGACCAGCAGCCCCAGCCGCGCATAGGGCAGGAACAGCGCAGAACGCGCGCCGACCACCACCTGCGCCTCGCCAGATGCGATCGCCCGCCAGGCGCGCCGACGCTCGCTCGCCTTGAGGCTGGAATGCCACAGCACCGGCGGCGTGCCGAACCGGGCCTCGAACCGGCGCAGGAAGTTTTCTGTCAGCGCGATTTCGGGCAGCAGCACCAGCACCTGGCACTTGCGGCGGATCGCTTCGGCCACGGCCTCGAAATAGCATTCGGTCTTGCCCGATCCTGTGACCCCGTCGAGCAGGAAGGGGCGGAACTCCTCCGCGTCAACCGCCGCGATAAAGCGATCAGCGGCCTGCCGCTGTTCCGCGCTCAGGTCTGGCACTGCGAAATCGGCGCGCGCGCGCGGGTAGGGGCGGTCGAGATCAACCGTGACGGGTTCGAGGATCCCGGTGTTGGCCATGCCGCGCAGCACGGCCTCGGAAACCCCGGCGATCGCGGCCAGTTCACGGATCGTCGCCTGCTCGCCGTGGAGCGCGTCCATCGCCGCCGCGCGCTGCGGGGTGAGGCGTTTGGGTTCGTGGCCGGAGAGGCGGTATTCGGTGGTGGTTCCCCCGCCGCGCAGCGCCGCCATGCTGCCCAGCGCCATCCGTGCCACTGCGTTCATCGGCGCGACGTAATAGTCCGCGCACCATTCGATCAGCCGCCGCAGCGGCGCGGCCAGCGGCGCCACTGGCAGCACTTCAAGGATTGGGCGCAGCTTGGCTTCCGGCACTTCGTCGCCGGGCAGGCGATCCGCCTCCCACACGATTCCCAGCACCTGACGCGGCCCCAGCGGAGCCAGCACCAGCGACCCCGGTTCGACCGAGAGGTGCGCGGGCACCTTATAGTCGAGCACCGGAAGTGCCGGATTGAAAACGAGGAGTCGAATGCGGTTCATCTTTGTGACACTATGCCGTTCCAGAGGCAGGCGAACCACCCTGCCGTCTAGAGGAGCCGTGGACAATGCCGCAGATTGCCCCCTATCGCCCCAGCCGCCGTGCCTTTCTTGCCGCAAGCGGGGCAAGCGCAGCGCTGCTCCTGGCGGGATGCGCCAATTCGCGCATCAGCCTGGTCGAGGCGATCCGCCGCCTGCTGCTGCTGGCTAGCGAACGTGCCTTTGCCTTGCTGACCGCGCCCGGCGGCTTTTGGGACCGGTCGGTGGCGCGTCTCGCGCTGCCAGAGATGTTCAACGGACGCGGGGCAATCCTCCAGCAGGTGCTGGTTTCCGCCCTGTTCAAAGAGCGGCTCCAGCGCGAGCTCAACCACATCGCCGAAGACGGCGCCCGCCGCGCTGCCCCGGTGGTGGCCGATGCGGTGCGCGCGGTGGGGGTCGACGATGCGCTGGCGATCGTCAAGGGCGGTCCGCGCGCGGCCAGCGACTATCTGCGCCGGACCATGGCCGGCGGCCTGGTCGAAGTGATGGCCCCGGCGCTGGGCGACGGACTGCGGCTGGCGCAGGATCCGATCGTCGGCCAGGCTCTTGCGGCGCTGACCGGCGTGAATGTCGGTCAGGTTGCCCATTCGCTATCGCTGGAGGCGGACGAGGCGATCTGGGGCGAGATCGGCCGTCAGGAGGCCGATATCCGCGCCAATCCCGAAGCGACCAACGATCCGCTGCTGATCGCGGTGTTCAAGCTGGCATAAGGGGCTAGGCCCCCGCGCACGGCTTGCCTATAGCTCCCGGGGAATCGCTTCCTGGGAGCTGCGCCGACATGAAATTCTTCGCCGACACCGCCGAGATCGATGACATCAAGGATCTCGCTGCCACCGGGCTGCTCGATGGCGTGACCACCAATCCCAGCCTGATTATGAAGTCGGGCCGCGATTTCATGGAGGTGACGAAGGAAATCTGCGCGCTGGTCGATGGTCCGGTCAGCGCCGAGGTGGTCGCGCTCGACCATGCGGGGATGATGCGTGAGGCCGAAGTGCTGCGCAAGCTGGCCGATAACGTCTGCATCAAGGTGCCGCTGACCATCGACGGCCTGAAGACCTGCAAGGCGCTGACCGGTGATGGAACGATGGTCAACGTCACGCTGTGCTTTTCCGCCAACCAGGCGCTGCTCGCGGCCAAGGCCGGGGCAACCTTCGTTTCGCCCTTCGTCGGCCGCCACGATGACAACGGCTTCGACGGGATGGGGCTGATCAGCGACATCCGCCTGATCTATGACAACTATTCCTTCGCCACCGAGATCCTCGTCGCCTCGGTCCGTCACGGCATCCACGTGCTGGAAGCCGCCAAGATCGGCGCCGATGTGATGACCGCGCCGCCTTCGGTTATCCGCGGTCTGTTCAAACACGTGCTGACCGACAAGGGGATCGAGGGCTTCATGGCCGATTGGGCCAAGACCGGGCAATCGATCTGACGGGTTGAGCCTTGGCCGACGAATCTCCCCTCGACCGCTTCAAGAGCGTGCTGACCGGCGCCAGCCGGGCGATTGCGCACGAGCCGGAACTCGAAGTGGCGTGGACCGCCGATACACCCGCCACCAACGGCAAGAACCTGCGCGTGCCGATGCCCGGCCGGGCCTTGCCGCGCGAACAGGCGATGGAAGCGCGCGGCTTTGCCGACAGCTTTGCGCTGCGCCTGCGCCATCACAACGAGGCGCTCCACGCCCGTAATGCACCCTCCGAAGCGGTGGCGCGGGCCTGTTACGACACGGTCGAGCAGGTGCGTTACGAGGCGCTGGGATCGAACGCCTATCAGGGCATGCGCCGCAATCTCGATGCCGCGCAGGCGGTGCGGCTGGCGGGCGATCCCGTAACCCGCGCCAGCCGCCCGGACGAAGTGCCGATGCAGGCCGCGCTGGGCCTGCTGCTGCGCGAACACCTTACCGGTCAGCCCGTGCCCGAGGCGGCGCGCGATGGGGTGGACCTGCTGCGCGGCTGGATCGAGGAGCGCGCGGGCGACGATTTCGAGGCCCTTGCCCTCTCGCTCGACGATCAGCAGGCCTTCCAGCACCTTGCGCTCGACATGCTTCAGCATCTGGAGCTGACTCGCGCCGACGAGCTTGAGCCTGATACCGCCGAGGATCAGGACCAGGACAGCGAAGACCAGGACGAGGAGCAGCCTGACCAGGGGGATTCGCAAGACCAGGCATCGAGCGAGGCCGCCGCCGAGCCCAGCGAGGGCGACGAGGAGGGCGAGGACCAGGTCGAACGCCAGATGGAGGACGAAAGCGCCGAGGCCGAGGAAGGCGACGAAGGGGAAGAGGGCATGCTCCCGACCCGTCCCAACCGGCCCTGGACCGAGCTTCCCGCCAATTTCAACTACAAGCCCTATACAGAGAAGTTCGATGAAGTGGTTGGCGCCGGCGAGCTGTGCGACGAGGAGGAGCTGACCCGGCTGCGTGCCTATCTCGATGCCCAGCTCAAGGGCTTGCAGGGGGTGGTGACGAAGCTTGCCAACCGGCTTCAACGGCGATTGATGGCGCAGCAGAACCGCAGCTGGGATTTCGATCAGGAAGAAGGTCTGCTCGATGCCGCGCGGCTGGCGCGGGTGGTGATCTCGCCGGGCCATTCGTTGTCCTACAAAATCGAGCGCGATGTCGAGTTCAAGGATACGATCGTCACCTTGTTGATCGACAATTCGGGTTCGATGCGCGGGCGGCCGATCTCGATCGCAGCGATCAGTGCCGATGTGCTGGCGCGCACGCTGGAGCGCTGCGGAGTCAAGACCGAGATCCTCGGTTTCACCACCCGCGCCTGGAAGGGCGGGCAAAGCCGCGAGGCCTGGCTGGCGGGCGGCAAGCCGGCCAATCCCGGCCGCCTCAACGATCTGCGTCACATCGTCTACAAGAAGGCCGACGAGCCCTATCGCCATGCCCGCAAGCACCTGGGACTGATGATGCGCGAGGGGCTGCTCAAGGAAAACATCGACGGCGAGGCACTGCTCTGGGCCCATGCCCGGATGCTCGCACGGCCCGAGGACCGCCGCATCCTGATGGTCATTTCCGACGGCGCGCCGGTCGATGACAGCACGCTATCGGTCAACAACGCGGGTTACCTCGAGCAGCACCTCAGAAAGGTGATTGACTGGATCGAGAAGCAATCGCCGGTGCAGCTGGTGGCGATCGGGATCGGCCACGACGTCACCCGTTACTACCGCCGTGCCGTTACGATCATGGACGTCGAGCAGCTTGGCGGAACCATGATCGAGCAGCTCGCCGGGCTATTCGAGGACGAGTAGGCTGCACTGCGAGAAAGGATTTGCGTGAACGTTACCGAAGCCATCGCCAGCCGCCGTTCGATCCGTGCCTTCCTCGACAAGCCGGTGGACCAGGCCGTGCTGCGCCGCGTGCTGGAAAAGGCCCAGGCCGCTCCCTCGGGCGGAAACACCCAGCCCTGGAACGCGGTGGTGATCGCCGGCGATCCGCTGGCGCGATTGATCGCCCGGGTCGAAGCGGTGATCCCCGACGGGCTGGCTGCCTATTCCGCCGAATATCCGATCTATCCCTCCGAGCTTGAGGGACGCTATGCCGACCAGCGCTTTGGCGTGGGTGAAGCGATGTATGCCGCGCTGGAAATCCCGCGCGAGGACAGGGCGAAGCGGATGGACGTGTTTCGCCAGAACTTCCGTGCTTTCGGCGCCCCGGTGCTGATGCTGGTTCACACCCCGCGCTATATGGGGCTGCCGCAATGGTCGGACATCGGCATGTGGTTGCAGAGCGTGCTGCTGCTGCTGCGCGAGGAAGGGCTCGATTCCTGTGCACAAGAAGCCTGGGCGGTCTACCAGAAGCAGGTGCGCGAGGTGGTCGATATCCCTGAGGATCACATCTTCTTCTGCGGCGTAGCGATCGGCTGGCGAGATGCGGAGGCGGCGGTGAACCGCTTCCCCGTGCCGCGTGTGCCGGTTGACCAGGCGGTGCGCTGGGAAGGGTTCTGACCTTGACCATTGCGCCAGCCTGCGTAAGGCCCGCGCGATGAGCCAGACGCCCCTCAAGCTGTTCAACAGCCTGACCCGCCAACTGGAAGAGTTCCAGCCGATCCACCCCGGCGAGGCGCGGGTCTATTCGTGCGGGCCGACGGTCTACAATTACCCCCACATCGGCAATATGCGCGCCTATGTCTTTGCCGACGTGCTGGGCCGCACGTTGAGCTTCAAGGGCTACAAGCTGACCCACGTGATCAACATCACCGATGTCGGCCATCTGACCGACGATGCCGATGCCGGTGAGGACAAGATGGAGAAAATGGCGGCGGCACGGGCGCAGTCGATCTGGGACATCGCCCGGCACTACACCGAAGCCTACTGGGCAGATGTCAAGGCGCTCAACATTCGCCAGCCGGCCAAGTGGACGATAGCCACCGATTACATCGACGAGATGATCCGCTTCGCGGCGGATATCGCCGACAAGCATTGCTACGAGCTCGACAGCGGGCTCTATTTCGACGTCTCGACCGTGGCCGACTATGGCCGCCTCGCCCGTGCGCAAACCGAGGAAGGCGAGGGGCGGATCGAGGCTGTCGAAGGCAAGCGCAACGCCGCCGACTTCGCGATCTGGCGCAAGACCCCGCCGGGCGAGACGCGGCAGATGGAATGGGACAGCCCCTGGGGCCGCGGAGCGCCGGGCTGGCACCTTGAATGCTCGGTGATGAGCGGCGCGGTGCTAGGCTTCCCTTTCGACATCCATACCGGCGGGATCGATCACCGCGAGATCCATCACCCCAACGAGATCGCGCAGAACCAGGCCCATTGCTGCACCAATGGGCTGGACGTGGCGGCCAATTCGGGCGCCAACATCTGGATGCACAATAACTTCCTTGTCGAACGCTCGGGCAAGATGAGCAAGAGCGCGGGCGAGTTCCTGCGCCTGCAACTGCTGATCGACAAGGGCTACCACCCGCTCGCCTACCGCCTGATGTGCCTCCAGGCGCATTACCGAAGCGAGCTGGAGTTCAGCTGGGAAGGGCTGGGCGCGGCGCTGGTGCGGCTCAAGCGGATGGTGATTGGTGTTCAGCAGCTACGAAACCGAACTGGCGGTGAAGTTGACGCGCGCATTCTAATGCAGGCCCAATTTGTATTGGCAGCCTTTGATGAACGCATGAGCGATGATTTGAACACACCTGATGCGCTCATCTCACTTGAACAGGCTATCACGAGTAAGAAGGCCCCCGGGTCTTTGGGGTTGTATCTCGTCGAAGAGATGGACAAGGTCTTCGGGCTCAATCTGTTGGAACTCACACGCGCCGACCTGCGCATCCGCCCGAAGGCCGCAACTATCACCGAAGCCGAGATCGAGGCGGTGCTGGCACAGCGCAAACAGGCCCGCGCCGACAAGGACTTCGCCCGCTCCGATCGCCTGCGCGACGAACTTGCCGCGCAAGGCGTCGAGGTGATGGACGGCGATCCGCTGGGTTGGGACTGGAAGCTGGGGTGAAGCTCTGGCGCCTGACCCGCGCGCCTCACGTCGCGCTCGACGGGAAGGGGGCGCAGTTGTACGGCGCGCGCTATGCCCCGCCGGGCGTTCCGGTGGTCAGCCTGGCGAGCGAGGCCGGGCTCGCGGTGCTGGTGGCGCTGCGCTATCACCTGCCCGATCCGGCCGCCGCGCCCGGCGATCTGGTGCTCGGCTGGACCGAGGTCGATGCGGTGCCGCTGCGGATTCCCGATCCCGACGAGGAAACGATCCGCGCCCATGTCGGGCAATGGCTGGCTGATGGCACCGCGCTGCTTGCCGCGATCCGCTCAAAGGTGCTGCCCGAGGCCGATGTGATCTACCTCAACCCGCGCCACCGCGATGCCGCGCGGGTGCCGCCGCTCACCACCCGGCGCTTCAGCTTCGCCGAATGCCTGCACCGCCCGCCGATGCTCGATCGGTACGGCTCCGGCTCAGCAATCGTCTAGCAGCAGCAGTTCCAGCTCCACCGTCAGGCGCGGCTCGGGCAGGGAAACATGGTCGACTGACACCACTGCGGCATCGGCCACCAGCTGGCGGGGCAGGGTGAATTCGTGTTCGGGCAGAGCTTCGATCAAGGCTTCACCCGCGGCGACGGCATCGGCGCCGGTAAAGGCCAGTACCACGCTGTGCTTCGATCCGCTGAAGGTAACGCTGGCCCAGGCGCGCTCGGCATGGCGCACCAGTTCGGCTTTGCCCTCGCCAAGCTCGAGCAGTGCGGAGAGCAGATGCAGCCACGGGCCGCGAGACTTGGTTTCAAAACGCGTTTGATGGGCGCGGGCGGTGACGGGATCATACTGCACGGGCTTCCTCCCGATAAATGTTCATGAAATGTTCTACGCGTTTCGCGGTTTCGGGACGGGGGGTGCGGCCATTGCGCAAGTCTTGCACAAAGCGCGGATCGTGCGTCGCCAGGCGCCCGAATTTGGTCCAGGGCATTCCGGTTTCGCGCAGGAATCTCTCGATCCGCATGATCAGCATTGGGTCCCTCCTGTTGCCCCACCGTGCGAATCGCTGTGGGAATAATCCTGTTGTTGAGGGCGAAATCCTAGGCGTTATTATACAAAGAATACCCAAGCGGGCCGGGAGGCGCTAAGTGATTAGCCTCCCGTTCCTATGGCGCGATTCGGTCGCGATTGAAGAAATGGCCGATTTCGTCATTCCGCAGTATTCGAAGCATCAAGTTGTCGGGGCAGGCAAGCTCCTTAAGGGCAGCTTGCCTTGGCCTTGCGAGACTACCGCCGAAACCTTCAAGATCGCGCGCAATTGGCGCGCCGCTCACTTAGTGCCTATGCGGCATATGCGGGCGGAACTGACCGCTAAGGTGAAAAAGGTCGGCAGCGGCATGACTGCTGCTCGTCTCAAAAGAATGACTTCGATCCGGGCGAAGCTTCGAAGGGCTCCCCACACGCTTTACCAGATGCAGGACATCGCAGGATGCCGGGCGATCATGGCAAATCAGGACGATGCCGACTACTTGGTCGCGCTTCTACGCCGGGAAAGTCGTCACACCTTGAACCGCCCCGGGATTGCCGGAGGCCATTCGGTTTAAATTATGCGGCCATTAGGGTGTCGTCCAGCATGGCGTAATAGCGTTCCTCTGCTTCGGCCGGCGGGATATTGCCGATGGGCGCGAGCAATCGGCGGTTGTTGAACCAGTCGACCCATTCGAGAGTGGCGTATTCCACTGCTTCAAGTGATCGCCACGGCCCCCGCCGGTGGATGACCTCGGCCTTGTAAAGACCGTTGATCGTCTCGGCCAAGGCGTTGTCATAGCTGTCGCCGACACTGCCTACCGATGGCTCGATCCCGGCTTCGGCTAGGCGCTCGGTATACTTGATCGAGACATACTGGCTGCCGCGGTCGCTGTGGTGGATCAGGCCGCCACGATGGACAGGTCGCCGATCATGGATCGCCTGCTCCAGGGCATCCAGCACGAAGCTGGCATGCGCCGTCCTGCTCACCCGCCAGCCCACGATGTAGCGGGCGTAGACATCGATCACGAAGGCTACGTACACGAACCCTGCCCAGGTCGCGACGTAGGTGAAGTCCGACACCCACAGCATGTTCGGCGCCGGGGCATGGAACTGTCGGTTGACCTGATCGAGCGGACACGGTGCGGCCTTGTCGCTGATCGTCGTCTTCACCGGCTTGCCCCGGATCACGCCCTGCAAGCCCAAATCGCGCATCAGCCGTTCCACCGTGCATCGGGCAATATCGAAGCCCTCGCGCTGCATCTGCCGCCACACTTTGCGTACGCCGTAGACCTTGAAGTTGGCATCGAACACACGCCGAACCTCAGGCTTCATGGCCTCGTCACGTTGGGCGCGTGGGGAAAGCCGCGAGGGATCGCGACGCTGTGCTACACGCTCATGGTAGGTGGATGGGGCGATCGGCAGAACCCGGCAGATCGGCTCGACCCCATACTCATCCCGATGCTCATCAATGAAGCTGGTCATCGCTTGAACGGGCGGTCGAGCTCCGCCTGGGCAAAATATGCGGACGCCTTGCGCAGGATCTCGTTGGCCTGCCGCAGCTCGCGGTTCTCGCGTTCCAGCGCCTTGAGCCGGTCTGCCAACTCGGTGGGAACGCCGGCACGCTTGCCGCTGTTCACCTCGGCCTTCTTCACCCACTCCAGCAGCGTATGACCCGAGCAGCCAATCATGGTCGCAATCGAAGTGATCGCTGCCCACCGGGATGGATGCTCGCTCTCGTGATCCAGCACCATGCGGACTGCCCGCTCACGAACCTCAGGCGCAAACTTGTTCGTCGTCTTGCTCATCGTAGACCCTTCCTCTCAGGAGTTAGGGCCTCCGGCAATCCCGGGGCGGTTCAATCCAGCGCCTCATCGGCCTCTATGGGGTTTAGTTCGCCAGCGGCCTTCATGCGCTCGACCTCGGCGGCGAACCTTTCGGCCTGCTGCTTTGGTGTCTCTTTCAGTTTCTTCTTCGGCATCAGGCCGCACCAGTCGTTTGATAGGTTAGCCGCTTACCAATCACACCCTGCAAGAGAGCGTCGGCGCGGTCGGCATCATTGTAGCCCAGCGCAACGCGGTGGTCTGAGCCCGCAGTTTCTACCAACTACGAGTAGAGCCTTGGGCCGTTTTGATGCCCTTCGCTGGGCGTGATGGCAACAACCGTATTGGGGGCATGCCCCCAATACGGTTTGCCGGTTGATCCTGCCCCTATCTCGGCCGGGGTCCTGTTCCCGAGGCTCGAGTGGGGCCGGAAGTGGTTGTAGTCGTGCCGCCATGCCTCCAGCTCCTGGCGGGCATGTGCGAGGCTGGTGAAGATCGTCTCGTTCAGGAACTCGTCCCGCAGCCGCGCATTGAAGCTCTCGATGAACCCGTTCTGATAGGGCTTGCCCGGCGCTATATAGTGCCACTCGACATTGTGCTCCTTGCTCCAGCGCAGGATCGCCATGCTTGTCAGCTCGGTGCCGTTGTCGCTGACGATGGTGTGGGGCCGCGCCATCCGCTCGAAGACCGCTGCATCGAGTTCGCGCCCGACCCGCGCGCCGGAGATCGACGTATCGGCGATCAGGCGCACACACTCCCGGCTGTAGTCATCGACCACGACGAAGATCCGGAACCTGCGTCCGCAAGCAAAGGCATCGGACACGAAGTCGAGGCTCCAGCGTTGGTTGGGGCCTTGCGGTATCGCCATCGGCGCCCTTGTGCCCAAGGCCCGCTTGCGACCGCCGCGGCGGCGCACCTGCAGCCGTTCCTCGCGATAGAGCCGTCGGAACTTCTTGTGGTTCATTGTCCATCCCTCCCGGCACAGCAGCCAGTGCAGCCGCCGATAGCCGAACCGGCGGCGCTGGCTGGCCAGTTCACGGATGCGCTCGCGCGCCTTCCCATCGTCGGGCCGACGACTGACATAGCGCACCATGGTCCGGTCAGCGCCCAGCACCGCACAGGCCCGGCGTTGGCTCACCTCGAAGACCTCCTGGAGATGAGCCACCGCCTGCCGCCTGGCACCGGGCGCTAGAATTTTTTTGCGCTGATCTCCTTGAGCATGGCGTTGTCGAGCATCGAGTCCGCCAGCAGCTTCTTCAGCCGCTCGTTCTCCTGCTCCAGCTGGCGCAGCCGCCGGGCGTCCGACACCTCCAGCCCGCCGTACTTCGACTTCCACTTGTAGAAGGTCGCCGAGCTGATCCCGTGACGGCGGCAAACATCCGCCGTCGCCATCCCCGCTTCCTGCTCCTTCAAAACAGCGATGATCTGCTCCTCGCTGAACCTGCTCCGCTTCATTCGTCCGTCTCCTTGTCAGGGCCGGACTCTACTTATCACTGGAGGAAATCTAGGGGCTCAGACCAGCGGTTGGAATAGCGGAAGTCAAATTCAGCCAGATAGCGGTGCAGATGCTTCTTCTGGCAGTGCTGATAGACGCCCTTCATGCCGCGCTTGAAGATAGAGAAGAAGCCTTCGATGGTGTTGGTATGGGCATCGCCGCGCACATACTCATTGGCGCGGTGGCTGACTACGCTGTGACCGCCAGAGAAGCGGGCGGCAAGGAAGCGATAGACGCCATGCTCATCGGTCATCAGCTTGGCTTCGCGGCTGATGTTCTCGATCACAATCGGGCCGATCTGGTCAACGCTCACGCTGTCGATCACGAACGAGCGGGCCTGCCCGGTGGCGCGATCAACCAGCGAAAGCACCTTCATCTTGTGATGATAGGACTGCTTGACCTCGCGGCCTTCCTCGCGCCCGATGAAGGTCTCATCGACCTCAACCATGCCACCATCGCCGCCGAACTGCTCAAGGCCGTTATCGCGCATAGCTTCGCGAATGCGGTGCGACATGAACCAAGCGGTCTTGAGGGTTACCCCAAGGATGCGGTGAAGCTGGTTGCTCGAAATGCCCTTCTTGCTACCAGCGATCAGATACATCGCTTGCAGCCACAGGCGCATCGGAACCTTGCTGTCCTCAAAGATGGTGCCGATCTTGACGGTGAAAGGCTTGCGGCACTGGTAGCACTTCCACAGTCCAGGGCGGGTGGTTTTGCCTTTCAGCTTGCCCAGCTTCTCGACGCCGCCGCAATGCGGGCAGACAGGACCGTTCGGCCAGAGGCGCGCTTCTACATACTCGTAGGATTTTTCCTCATCGTGGAAATGCGGCGCGGACAGATTGGACATGACACTTAAACTCCTTGGAAACTGTATTATTCCTATGGAGTGGGTATGTCAAGTATAATAACGCCAAATCCTACTTGTCTAGGAAAAATACATCGTATAGGATGAAATCATGGCAAGCACCGATCCTCGCGCGCGTCTGCTGCAACTGGCCAGCGATCAGGGCGTCAGCCTGTCTGGCCTTTCCGAGATGATCGGGCGCAATTCCACCTATTTGCAGCAGTTCATCCGCAAGGGCAGTCCGCGCAAGCTGGAAGAGACCGACCGGCGCACGCTGGCGCGGTTCTTCGGGGTGGAGGAGGCGGAGCTGGGCGCGCCGGAGGATTTTTCCCCCGAGACGGCCCAGGCGAGGCCCCCGCGCGGCGAATGGGTCGATGTGCCGCGTCTGCCGCTGGGGGCTTCGGCCGGGGCGGGCGCGCTGGCCTTCGATGAGGCTCCGATCGGCGCTTTTCGTTTTTCTGGGCACTGGCTGCGCCAGCAAGGGCTCGATCCCGCGCAGCTCTCCGCGATCCGGGTCGAGGGTGATTCGATGGAGGGCACCTTGCGTGACGGTGACGAGATTTTGGTCGATCGCAGCCCGCGTCCGCTGCGCGACGGTATCCACGTGGTGCGCGCCGGAGATGCCCTGCTGGTCAAGCGGCTCGACTTTTCGCGCCCCGGTACGATCACGCTGGTCAGCGACAATCCGGCCTACCGCCCGCTCGAACTGATGCCCGACGAGGTCCAGGTGATCGGGCGGGTGGTGTGGAAAAGCGGGCGGCTGTGAGATGCGCCTGGCGCTCTACGAACCCGAGATCGCCGGCAACGTCGGCGCCGTGCTGCGACTGGGCGCCTGTCTGGGCGTGGCGGTGGACCTGATTGAGCCGATGGGCTTCCAATGGGACGATCGCCGTGTGCGCCGGGCGGCGATGGACTATATCGACCATGTCGCGATCGCGCAGCATGGTTCGTTCGCTGCTTTCAGGGCCGCGCTGGGAACCCGGCGGCTGGTGCTGCTGACTACCAAGGCCAGCTGTTCGGTCTATGACTTCGCGTTTCGTCCCGATGACGTGCTGCTGCTGGGCAAGGAAAGCGCAGGCGTTCCCCCGATGATCGGGGATTCCTGCGACGAGCGGGTGCGGTTGCCGATCCGGGCGGAGGTGCGGTCGATGAACCTGGCGATGGCAGCAGGGCTGGCCCTGGGCGAGGCGCTGCGGCAGGTCGGTGGATTGCCGGGGTGATCCCCGGCGAATTCGCGTCTTGCCCTTCGCCGCAACCCTCGCCACATCGCGGATATGACCGAAACAATCGAACCGCCGATCCGCGTCGGGATAATTCCCGTTACCCCGCTCGAGCAGAACTGCTCGCTGATCTGGTGCACGAAGACGATGAAGGCCGCGCTGGTCGATCCGGGCGGCGATCTCGACAAGCTCAAGGCCGCGGTGGCCAAAACCGGAGTTACGATTGAAAAGCTGCTCGTTACTCACGGGCATCTCGACCACTGCGGGCAGACCGGGATTCTCGCAAAGGAGCTCGGTGTGCCGATCGAGGGACCGCACGAGGACGACCGCTTCTGGATCGACCAATTAGGCGATGATGGCAAGCGCTGGGGCATGCACGCCGAAACCTTCGAGCCTGACCGCTGGCTCAAGGATGGCGATACCGTCACCGTGGGCGAGGCGGTGCTTGAGGTGATCCATTGCCCCGGCCACACCCCGGGCCACGTGGTGTTCTACATTCGCGAGGGGCACCTGGCGATCGTTGGCGACGTGCTGTTTGCGGGATCGATCGGGCGCACCGATTTTCCCAGGGGCAATCACCAGCAGCTGATCGATTCGATCACGCTCAAGCTGTGGCCGCTGGGCAACGATACCACCTTCATTCCCGGCCACGGGCCAACCAGCACCTTTGGCCGGGAACGTCAGGTCAACGGATTCGTCAGCGACTACGCGCTTAGCAAGGGCTAGCCTTGCTCAGAGATGGCCGGTTGCGGCCATGACCCCGGCTGCGGCCAATCCCAGCTGGGTCAGCATGGTCACCATCACGCCCAGCCCGCGGCCCTTCTCAAGGCTGCCGCCGTCCATACCCAGGCCGTGGGCAACCCGGCTGGCCATATAGACCGCGCCGACCCACGGCAGCCAGGATCCGCCTTTCCCGGCCAGTTCAAGCAGGGCGATCAGCGCCAGCACCCAGGGCGTGTTCTCGGCGAAGTTGAGTTGGGCGCGCATCCGGCGCTCGAGCATCTCGTTGCCGCCATGGCCCACGCTGACCTTTTCCTTGGCCCGGACCTGCCCGCAGCGCAGGGCCAGCCAGAAGTTGATAATCGCGGCCGCGGCGGCCATGCACAGGGTAGTGGGCAACAGGATCGTCATCGGTTTCTCCCCCGAAGAAAAAGCATCGTGCAATGGACCGGCTCAGACTGCTTGCAACCCGCGTCAAATTCGTTATAGGCGCGCCTTCGCTGCCGCCGGCCCCGGTGCCTTATGCGCGGCCTTGTTAGACGAACTCAGAATTTTCAGGAACAGGTGCCGCAATGGCTGTCCCCAAGAGAAAAACCAGCCCCTCACGCCGGGGCATGCGCCGCAGCCACGATGCGCTGAAGGTCGAAGCGTTCCACGAATGCTCCAACTGCGGTGAGCTGAAGCGCCCGCACAACCTGTGCCCGGCCTGCGGCCACTACAACGGGCGCGAGATCATCGCGGTCGGGCTCTAAGCCCGCACTCCGGTCAGGTAAGCGCAAATGAGTCTGCCGCGTATCGCCATTGATGCGATGGGCGGCGATGAAGGCGTGCGCGTAATGATCGAAGGCGCGGCGCTGGCAAGGCGCCGCCACGATCGCTTCAAATTCCTGCTGGTTGGCGACGAAGAGCGGATCAAGGCCGCGCTTGAGGCGCATCCCAACCTGCGCGCCGCGTCCGAAATCCTCCATGCCGCCGATGTCGTCTCGGGTGAGGAAAAGCCAACCCAGGCGTTGCGCCGCGCCAGGACCACATCGATGGGGCTGGCAATCAACGCCGTGAAGCAGGGCGATGCCGGTGCCGCCGTCTCGGCCGGCAATACCGGCGCGCTGATGGCCATGGCCAAGCTGGCCTTGCGCACCATGCCGGGGATCGACCGCCCGGCGCTCTCCGCGTTGCTGCCCACGCTGGGCGAAAACGATCTTGTCATGCTCGACCTGGGCGCCAACACCGAATGCGATGCGCGCAATCTGGTGCAGTTCGCGGTGATGGGGGCGGCCTATTCGCGGATCGTCACCGGGCGCGACATGCCGCGCGTGCGGCTGCTCAACATCGGCAGCGAGGAAACCAAAGGCACCGAGGATCTGCAGAGTGCAGCCGCCAAGCTCCGCGCCACCGCCGCAGATCTGTCGATCTCGTTCGATGGCTTCATCGAGGCCGACAAGCTTGGGCGCGGCGATGTCGATGTGGTGGTGAGCGACGGTTTTTCGGGCAATATTGCCCTGAAAGCGGTTGAGGGCACCGCGCGCTTCGTGGCCGATCTGCTGCGCCGCGCTTTCGCTTCGTCGCTGCGCTCGAAGTTCGGCTTCCTTGTTTCTCGCCCGGCGACCGAATTGCTCAAGCACCATCTCGATCCCAACAACCACAACGGTGCGGTCTTCCTTGGCCTCAACGGGGTGGTGGTGAAGAGCCACGGCTCGGCATCGGCCCTGGGGGTTGCCAATGCGGTGGCGGTGACCGCGCGGCTGCTGGAGGAAAATCTGATCGAGCGGATCGCCGCCGATCTGGCCCAGCTTGGCAGCAACGGGTTCGGTCTTGCCCCCAAGGCCGCCGAATGAGCGTGCGGCGTTCGGTCCTGATCGGTACGGGTTCGGCTCTGCCCAAGCGCGTGGTGACCAACCATGAGCTGGCGCAAATGGTCGATACCAGCGACGAATGGATCGTGGAGCGCAGCGGCATTCGCGCGCGCCATGTCGCGGGTGAGGGGGAAACCACCGCCAGCCTGGCGATCGACGCGGCGAAACGGGCCTGCGAAGCGGCGGGCGTGGAAGGCTCGTCGATCGGCCTGATTGTGCTTGCCACCGCAACCCCGGATCAGACCTTTCCGGCCAGCGCGACGATCGTGCAGGACGCATTGGGCGCCAATGGCGGGATCGCCTTCGATGTGGCCGCCGTCTGCTCTGGCTTTCTCTATGGCCTGGGCGTAGCGGATTCGATGCTGCGCGCGGGCATGGCCAGCCGCGCACTGGTGATCGGGGCGGAAACCTTCAGCCGGATCCTCGACTGGGAAGACCGCGCGACCTGCGTGCTGTTCGGCGACGGTGCGGGAGCCATCGTACTGGAAGCACGTGAGGTGGCCGAGGATGGTCCCGGCGTACTTTCGACCAAGCTTCACGCCGATGGGGCGCATAACGAGCTGCTCTATGTCGATGGCGGGCCTTCGAGCACCGGCACGGTCGGCCATGTGCGGATGAAAGGGCGCGAAGTGTTCCGCCACGCCGTGGTCAACCTTGCCGAAGTGCTGGGCGAGGTGCTTGTAGAGCAAAGCCTTGCCCCGGCCGATATCGATTGGGTGGTGCCGCATCAGGCCAATATGCGCATCCTCGACGCTACGGCGCGCAAGCTTGGGCTGCCATCGGAAAAGATCGTGGTCACTGTGGATCGGCACGCCAACACATCGGCGGCATCGGTGCCGCTGGCGCTCGATACCGCGGTGCGCGACGGACGGATCAAGCCGGGCGATCTGGTCGTGCTTGAGGCGATGGGCGGCGGCTTCACCTGGGGCGCAAGCCTGATCCGCGTCTGATCGCGGCGGATAAGTGCGCGAAATCCGCCGCTTCGCTTGCATTCCTGCGAAGCAATAGTATTTCTTCGACTCACGGGGTCGCGCCAACCAACGATAGGGAGTCGATGCGTTCCATGAGCACGCTGACCCGCGCCGATCTGGCTGAAGCCATCAACCGCAAGGTTGGACTTTCGCGTTCCGAATCGCTCTCCATGGTCGAGACGATTCTCGAACATATGAGCAGCGCGCTCGAAGACGGCGAGAACGTCAAGATTTCCGGGTTCGGGACCTTCCTGCTGCGTGACAAGGGGCAGCGGATCGGGCGCAATCCCAAGACCGGGGTCGAAGTTCCCATTACTCCGCGCCGGGTGCTTACCTTCCGGGCCAGCCAGATGCTGAAAGACCGGATCGCGCGAGGATGAGCTCCGAGGATCTCTTTGCCGCGCCCGACGCCCCGGCGTCGGCAACAGGCGATGGCAAGGATCCCGAAGCGCTGCGCACTATCGGCGAGGTTTCGCAGGCGCTGGGCATTCGCCAACATGTGCTGCGCTATTGGGAGGAGCAGTTTCCCATGCTCCGCCCGCTCAAGCGCAGTGGCGGAAGGCGCTATTACCGGCCGGCCGACATGGCGCTGGTCGAAACGATCGACCGGCTGGTTCACCGCGAGGGCTATACCCTGAAGGGTGCCAGGAAGGCGCTGCAGGGCGGAGCTGCCAAGGTGCTCGCCGATGCGCCCAAGGTTGCGTCGGTCGCTGCGAATCCTGCGCCCTCATCGGCACCTGCAAATGCCTTTGCCCACCTGATCGCAATCCGAAACACGCT
This sequence comes from Novosphingobium sp., assembly GCA_024236215.1. Lineage (GTDB taxonomy): Bacteria > Pseudomonadota > Alphaproteobacteria > Sphingomonadales > Sphingomonadaceae > Novosphingobium. Next base: position 51,115 of record JACKKX010000001.1, on the reverse strand, counting down.
GGTCAACGCGCTGCACGACGCTTGATATCTCGAAATTCTAACCCAGGTCCGGCCCCAGCGCCGGATCGAGATCGCGTGGGCGGGTCAGGTGCACTAGCCGCCCGCAGCGATCCGTGAGGTCGCGCCAATGATCGATATCGAGCTCGAGCACGGCGAACGAAGCGGTCGGGAACTTGATTTCCACCACCTCGCGCAGAGGTGAGGATCCATCATCGGGAACAAGATCGAAGATCAGATCCTCAAGCCCCGGATTGTGCCCGACCATCAATACCGATGCGGGATCGCCATCCTGATCGCGCAGCAGGTCCGCCAGGGTCGCACTGCTTGCCAGGTAAATGCGCCGATCCCATTTGACCGGCATCGCCTGGCCGGCGGACTCGCAGGCGATCTCGATCGTCTCCGCACAGCGGATCGCCGGGCTGGCAATAATCCGTTCCCAGCGCACACCGTGATCGCGAACATGGCGGCCCATCACCGCGGCGCCCTTTCGACCCCGCGCATTGAGCGGGCGATCGAAATCGCGCGCACGCGGATCGTGCCAGTCGGACTTGGCGTGGCGGAACAGGCCGAGCAGTTTCAAGGGTGAATCGCTCCGTGGACGGGCGCTCCAAAAGCACCCGAGGCGACATGTTGTAAAGCCTCTTCGAGTGTCAGGCGTGTGACGGGAGTGCCTGGCGGAAAGGCGTTGAGCAGGCGGCTGGGAAAGGCTGCGGACAGGACCACGAAATGGCCGTGGTCCGCGCGGCTGCGGATCAGCCGCCCGAAGGCCTGGGCGAGCCGCGCGCGGATGATCGAATCGTCGTATGCGCCCCCGCCGCCCGCGAGCCTTCGCGCCCGGTGAAGGATGGAGGGCTTGGGCCAGGGCACCTGCTCCATCACCACCAGCCGCAGCGAATGGCCCGGCACATCGACCCCATCGCGCAGGGCATCTGTGCCCAGCAGCGAGGCGCGCGGATCATCGCGGAAGATATCGACCAGTGTGCCGGTGTCGATCGGATCGACGTGCTGGGCGTAGAGTGGCAATCCGGCCCGGGCGAGGCGGTCGGCGATCCGCCCGTGGACCGCCCGAAGCCGCCGGATCGCGGTGAACAGCCCCAGCGCGCCACCCTGCGCGGCCTCGACCAGCCTGGCATAGGCCCCGGCGAGTGCGGCCATGTCGCCCTTGGGGACATCGGTGACGATCAGGACCGCAGACTGGGCGGCATAATCGAACGGGCTGGCAAAGCTCGACAGGCGCGGGGCGAGCGCAAGATGCGGCGCGCCCGAACGGGCCACCACGCCATCCCACTGATTGCCGTCCTTGAGCGTCGCGCTGGTCACCATGACCCCATGCGCCGGTTCGAGCACGACCTGGGCAAAAGGCTTCATCGGATCGAGCCAACGGCGGTGAATGCCGACATCGAATTCGCGCGCTTCGGAGCGTTCGAGCGCGAGCCAATCGACGAATTCGGGATCGGCAGGCCCGCCCAGCCGCGCGAGCAGGGCTTCCCAGGCGGCGATCAGGTCGATCCGCCAGGCCAGCGAATGGCGCGCGCCTTCTATCCTGGCGCGGCCAGGCCCGTCCAGCCAGTCGGGCGGTTCGGCCAGCAGGGCTTCGAGCCGCACCCCGAGCCGCAGCAGCGGAGCGCGCAGCTCGGCCAGAGCGGCCTGCGCGGCACCGGTCAGCTCAACGAATGGGCCATCGAGCTGCGCGGCCTCGGTTTCCAGCCCGTAGCCCGCCTCTTGACCGCCGCTTTCGTCGCGCGCGAGGACCAGCGCGCGGACCGCGCCCATCAGCTGTTCGAGCGGGCCGGAGGGCGTGCCATCATGCAGCCGTTGCAGCCAACCGTCGCCCGGCAGCGCCTCGGCGGCATGGCGCGCGGCGGCGATCGCCTTGCCGCCCGCCTCGTCATAACTCGCGACATCGGCGAGCCGCGCGGAAAGCCCGCGTCGCCGCCCCTTCGCGCCGCGCTCGGGGCCGATCACCCAGCGGCGCAGCTCGATCGTTTCGGCACCGGTCAGCGCGGCGGCAAAGGTCGAATCCGCGGCTTCGAACACGTGGTGGCCTTCGTCGAACACGATCCGCGCCGGGCGCTGGGCATGGTCGCGTCCGCGTGCGGCACCCACCATCACCAGCGCGTGGTTGGCGATCACCAGATCCGCCTGGGCCGAGGCGCGGCTGGCGCGTTCGATGAAGCATTTGCGGTAGTGCGGACACCCGGCATAGACGCATTCGCCACGTTGATCGGTCAGCGCCTTGATCCCGCGCTGGCGAAACAGTGTGCCCAGCCAGCCGGGCAGATCGCCGCCGATCATGTCGCCGTCCTGGCTGTAGGCCGCCCAGCGCGCCACCAGTTGGGCGAGGACCGCGGCGCGGCCCGAGAAGCCGCCTTGCAGCGCATCTTCAAGGTTGAGCAGACACAGATAGTTCTCGCGCCCCTTGCGCACCACCACCGGCTGGCTGCCATCGGCGCGTCTGCCTGGCCAGGCCCGCGCGCTTTCGCGGCGAAGTTGGCGCTGCAATGCCTTGGTGAAGGTCGAAACCCACACCGTCCCGCCCGATTGCTCGGCCCAGAGCGACGCCGGTGCGAGGTATCCCAGCGTCTTGCCGATCCCGGTTCCGGCCTGGGCCAGCAGCAGGTGCGGCTGGCCCTCGCGCTGGCGCGGAGCGAAGGCCTGGGCGGCTTCGATCGCATAGGCCTGTTGGGTCGGGCGGTCCTCGGCATCCTCGCCGGTGAGCTGGCGCAGCCGCGTCAGCACCGCCACCGGATCGAGCGCGACCTGTGCCGGCTGGGGGCGTTCGGGGGCTTCTTCCCATTCGGGCAGACGGGCAAACAGCCAGCGTTCGGCACTTGCCGGCTGGGCAAGCCGCGCGCCGACCAGCGGGGCCCAGGGCCAGCGCAGCCGGATCAGGTTCTGAAGCGCGCTCCAGGCCCCTTCGCGCTCGGCCCAGTCGGGCGCCTCGCAGGTGCTGAGCAGGGCCTCGGCCGCCTGCTGGATCAAGACGGGGACACCATCGTCGCCAGCCGGTTCTTCAAGCCCCAGCGCATGGGCCAGGCCCTTGGGACTGGGGACCACGAAGCGCGCGGGATGGATGAAGGCGAACAGCTCCAGCAGGTCGAGCCCGGACAGGTCGGGATAGCCCAGCCGGGTCGCGACCAGTGGGGCGTTGAGCAGCAGCAGCGGAGTGTCCGCCGCCGCCATGATTGCCTCTCCCTTGCCCGATGCGCGGGTCTGGCCGCTCCCGTCGCGCAGCCAGCAACCGGCATGGCTGGCGTGGAGCGCGGGGAGGGGCAGCGCGGCGGCAGTCATCCCGCAGACTTAGAACGGAAAAGGAACGCAAGGGCAAGCGCGCAGCGCCCGGTTGACCCCGGCGCAAGGCCGGTCCAGCCTGCGGTCATGCTGACCCCCGAGATCGAATCCCTGATCGCCCGCCTGCCCAAGGCCGAACTCCACCTGCACATCGAAGGCTCGCTCGAGCCGGAGATGCTGTTTGCCCTGGCCGAGCGCAACGCGGTGACAATCCCGTTTGACACGGTCGAAGCAGTGCGGGCGGCCTATTCGTTCTCCAACCTTCAGGATTTCCTCGATATTTACTATCAGGGCATGTCGGTGTTGCAGACCGAGCGGGACTTTTACGACCTCACCTGGGCCTACCTTGAACGTGCCAAGGCCGACGCCGTGCGCCATGTCGAGATCTTTTTCGACCCCCAGGGCCACACCGAACGCGGCATTGCATTAGAGACCGTGCTGAACGGGATCGACAGCGCGCTCAAAGCTGCGGAGACCCGGCTGGGGATCACCTCACGGCTGATAATGTGCTTCCTGCGCCACCTCTCGGAGGAGGAGGCCGAGGCGACGCTCGATCAGGCCCTGCCGCACCTCGACCGGATCCACGGTGTGGGGCTCGATTCGTCCGAGCTGGGGCACCCCCCCGCCAAGTTCGAGCGGGTCTTCGCCCGCGCTCGCGCTCTCGGGCTGCATGTCACCGCCCATGCCGGCGAGGAAGGCCCGCCCGCATATGTCCGCGAGGCGCTCGATCTGCTCAAGGTTGAGCGGATCGATCACGGCAACCGCGCGCTTGAGGATCCGGCGCTGGTCCACCGCCTGGCGCGCGACGGGATGACGCTGACGGTCTGCCCGCTCTCCAACCTCAGGCTGTGCGTGATCGACCGGATCGAGGACAGCCCGGTGCGCCGGATGCTCGATCTCGGGCTCAAGGTGACGGTCAACGCCGACGATCCGGCCTATTTCGGTGGCTATATCAACGACAATTTCCGCGCCGTCGCTGCCGCGCTCGATCTGACAGCCGATCAACTGGTGGCGCTGGCGAAGAACAGCTTCGCCGGATCGTTCCTGCCCGAAGCCGAAATCGCCCGTCACCTATCCGCGATCGACGAGGCCGCGCGTGGTTGAGAAGACCTACCTCACCGCCGACCGGTTGCTCGAGGATTCCTACCGCCTTGCCAACGCGATCATCGATTCCGGCTTCCGCCCGACCCATCTGGTCGGGATCTGGCGCGGCGGTGCGCCGGTGGGGATCGCGGTGCAGGAACTGCTCGCCTACAACGGGATCGAGGCCGATCACATCGCGGTGCGCACCTCGAGCTACGCCGGGATCGACGAACAGCGCGAAGTGCGGGTCTATGCTCTGGGCTACCTGATCGACACCCTTGGTCCCGACGACCGGCTGCTGGTGATCGACGATGTGTTCGATTCCGGCCGCTCGATCGAGGCCTTCATCCGCGAACTCGCCGCGCGCTGCCGCCACAACATGCCGCAAACGGTCAGAACAGCGACGGTCTACTACAAGCCCAGCCGCAACCGCACCGCACTGCTTCCCGATTACTATGTCCACGAAACCGAGGACTGGCTGGTCTTCCCCCACGAAATCTGCGGCCTCAGCAAGGCCGAAATCCGCGCCCACAAGCCGGGAGCGGAGCTGATTTTGCGGGAGGGGTAAGGAGGAAATAGCAGAAAGTTGGTGGCAGCTTTTCGTATCGCTGACGAACAATTCGCAGAGTTCGCTTTACCAATCTCATAATCCCTATAGACTTTGAACGCCAGAGCGAACCTTGGAGAATTCGCATGCGGCTTTTGCGTTCCGAATTGCTAAGGATCGGCTTGGCATTGTGCTTATCCTTGGCGCTCGGGCATCAAGGCGTGTCGGCAGCCGATGATCCTGGGGCGAGCGCCCATGACACGCATGTTGGCATTCCAGTGCCATTGCAACCCGATGAGAAAATCGAGTATTTTTTGAACGGTTGCGGAGCGATAGTTTCAAAATTCACTCCCGAATATGAATTGACCTGGATTCGACAAAGAAATTGGTATGGAGGCTGCCGATTCGGTCTGGCTAATGGTCGCGGTGTAATCGCAGATAGAGATCATCGGACAGACTATGATTTTCCGTTGGAGTTTTTGTATTGGTCTGAGCCCCTAGATTTCCTCCAGTGATAAGTAGAGTCCGGCCCTGACAAGGAGACGGACGAATGAAGCGGAGCAGGTTCAGCGAGGAGCAGATCATCGCTGTTTTGAAGGAGCAGGAAGCGGGGATGGCGACGGCGGATGTTTGCCGCCGTCACGGGATCAGCTCGGCGACCTTCTACAAGTGGAAGTCGAAGTACGGCGGGCTGGAGGTGTCGGACGCCCGGCGGCTGCGCCAGCTGGAGCAGGAGAACGAGCGGCTGAAGAAGCTGCTGGCGGACTCGATGCTCGACAACGCCATGCTCAAGGAGATCAGCGCAAAAAAATTCTAGCGCCCGGTGCCAGGCGGCAGGCGGTGGCTCATCTCCAGGAGGTCTTCGAGGTGAGCCAACGCCGGGCCTGTGCGGTGCTGGGCGCTGACCGGACCATGGTGCGCTATGTCAGTCGTCGGCCCGACGATGGGAAGGCGCGCGAGCGCATCCGTGAACTGGCCAGCCAGCGCCGCCGGTTCGGCTATCGGCGGCTGCACTGGCTGCTGTGCCGGGAGGGATGGACAATGAACCACAAGAAGTTCCGACGGCTCTATCGCGAGGAACGGCTGCAGGTGCGCCGCCGCGGCGGTCGCAAGCGGGCCTTGGGCACAAGGGCGCCGATGGCGATACCGCAAGGCCCCAACCAACGCTGGAGCCTCGACTTCGTGTCCGATGCCTTTGCTTGCGGACGCAGGTTCCGGATCTTCGTCGTGGTCGATGACTACAGCCGGGAGTGTGTGCGCCTGATCGCCGATACGTCGATCTCCGGCGCGCGGGTCGGGCGCGAACTCGATGCAGCGGTCTTCGAGCGGATGGCGCGGCCCCACACCATCGTCAGCGACAACGGCACCGAGCTGACAAGCATGGCGATCCTGCGCTGGAGCAAGGAGCACAATGTCGAGTGGCACTATATAGCGCCGGGCAAGCCCTATCAGAACGGGTTCATCGAGAGCTTCAATGCGCGGCTGCGGGACGAGTTCCTGAACGAGACGATCTTCACCAGCCTCGCACATGCCCGCCAGGAGCTGGAGGCATGGCGGCACGACTACAACCACTTCCGGCCCCACTCGAGCCTCGGGAACAGGACCCCGGCCGAGATAGGGGCAGGATCAACCGGCAAACCGTATTGGGGGCATGCCCCCAATACGGTTGTTGCCATCACGCCCAGCGAAGGGCATCAAAACGGCCCAAGGCTCTACTCGTAGTTGGTAGAAACTGCGGGCTCAGACCAGTATGGATACCGGAAAGAAGGTGCGTTAACCGGTTCAATTGTGATTAATGGCCGGGATACTACAGATTTTTTTAGATCTAGATGGTATGGAAAAACTGGTGATTTGGCGATCAAGGTTTGGGAGTTTAGAAATATCTGGGCTGAAGATATTCCGAGAGAGTCATACCATTTCGCGATTCCTCGGGACAATGGATTCGATCATTACAGTTTTAATGAAGTGCAAGTCTCCTGTAGGAATGTAATTCCTGTAGCCTTGGCGGTATCACTCAGCAAATTGCCGTCAGCACATGTCGCGAGGTTGGCAGATTATTGTAAGAAGAGAGATGTTTCGTCGACCTTGGTGAAATTTTTGTACCGGACTTATGAGAGAACCGACCTGACTGGCTCTCCGTCAACTGCCGGAGCTCTCAAGGGCGAACCTGCTTTTCGTGACTATATTTGCGACAATACGGCAGCGCTGGGCTGTGAAAAGCCATGGCTCGAAATGACCGGCAAGCTATCGGAAGTACTAACGCGCCAGAAGAAGGTTCTGGACGAGGAGGTCTGGCTTTCACAGTCGGCGCAGGACTCCATTCGGGCACGCTTTGCTCCGCTGGAAGAAAGACGCGAGAGCCTGAGGAGGCGGCTGATTGGTGGCGCGACCACGAGCACTGGAGATCTGACAGGTACAGGCGGACCAAAATGAAACTCACCGGCAGGAAAACTCGAGTTGCCGCAGTACTCTGCGCGTTGTCGCTCGGCTCCAGTTCGATCGCGGAGCCGATGGTTTCGGACAACAATTGCAAAAAAGCCGAATTCAGCGAGTTGCAACAGTTTCAATCCGAACTATGCCAAGCCCACCTGGGCTGCCGGATGACGGCAGTACTGGCGGAAAAGGGCTGCTCTGCGGTGCGGTTTTTTCGCAATATCGGGGACATCTTCACTCGAAAGACAGAGATCGACAACAACGACGTAATGGACGCGTATGAGCCCGAATACCCCCAAACTCCTGGCACTCAACGCATAGTGAGCAAGGCTCGCGAAGCATCAAAGCAAGCCGGAACTAAGGGGTATCGCTTCGAAGATCGACCGGTTCGCACGAAGGCAGGATCCTACGCAAGTTATGACGGAGGTTGGGATCTAGAGGCCAAAAAGGATGAAGGCGGCGGCACCATGATCTGGCCAAACGGAGATATGCAGCGGGGGTATTATGTAGATGGGAAACCTTCCGGGCCGGGCCAGACTATCTATGGAGGCAGGGTAGAGGGAGGAGAGTACCGGGAGGGCCTCCTGCAAGGCGCGGGGTTCAGGGCGAGCCCTGCAAACGGTCAGATGGAGACCATTGAAGGTACGTTCGACAAGGATGTTCCGGTTGGCGAAATTGTGAGGACCTATTCCGATGGGTCATCGGTTCGTGAGATCTGGGAAGGTGGAAAAATGGTGGTCCGCGGCGAACGCGCACCCAAGGGCGTGGTTCCGCCCGTAGTACTGACCCCAAAGCAGCTTGCGGAAAAAAGCGCCGCCGAAGAATTCAACTCCAAGATTTCGAACGCAGCAAATGCCGGTGAACTCTATGCGCTGGCGGATGAGCTTTGGGAAAAATCGGATGTTGCAGGCGCGCGCAAGGTCCTCAGGGCGTTGTTGTCCAAGTATCCCGACAGCCCTCTTGCCGCCGTGGCAGCGCAGCGGCTCAATGGCACGGGAGGGAATACTGCACCGCCTCCGGTGAATGCCGACAATGTCACCGTTCCTGCGGTAAACGGGGCTCAAACTCAAGGCGGTTCGGCTGGCTATCGGACACAAATTGAGAACAGGATTTTGCCTAACAGTTTTCATGCGCGATTCACAGGCAAGGGCTTGCCCCGTGCGACTTGTGAGGCGCAGGAAGGTGCTAACATTTCTTATGTCGACATACCGGCAAACGGAACTCGCGCACTTTACCGGAAAGCGGCGGCGGCAATGGAGTTGGGGATGGCGATCTTCAAACAGTGCGAGGACGATCCAGCTGTTTGGAAACAGATCGTGGAATGGAAGAATGGGCGGGACCAGGCGCTGAAGAACTGCGAAGCATTTTCTACGTCGCCAAGCACCTGCTACGACCTCTATCGCGACTGACGGTGATGCAGTCGCTTCGGCAGGTGGCCATCCTGCCTTGACCAGTTCACCCGCTCCACTTTGACCGATTGCAGCGGGTCTCCCCCGGCGAATTCTGAAGGAGGGCTTGCATGCACGGTGGGCGGGCGCAGCTGCCGCCGCGGATCAGGCGGCGAGGCCCTCGTTGTGTAGCTGTTCGAGATAGTCGCGCACCCGCTCCTGGCCGAGCGCGCTCAGCGTGATCGGGATCTCGGCCCAGGCGCCGTCCGAATCTCCCTGTTCGATCAGGGCGTGGGAAACCAGCAGGCGGGTGATCGCCATGGTCGCGGAGGGCGAGGCGCCAAGCGCGCTGCTGGCCGTTTCGATATCCGAGCCGTTATCGCCGCAGGCGAACAGGAACAGCAACAGCTCCCAGCCCTGTTCACCGAAGAACTGGCTGTCGAAGAAACGGTTGCGCAGTTGGCGGCGTTGAATGATCTGGAGGGCGAGACGGCCAAAGGCCACCCCAGGCTGCGAGGGGGAGGAATTCACGACTTTGGACTTTCCGGCAAGGGGTTATCGCCAGCATTTGCCGGCTGCATAAATGGCGGATGCCGCGCAGCGGGGTAAGCTGCGCGGCATCCGTTGCGACCAGCATTGGCCACTTCTTTCCAATGCTGGCGCGCACCTAGGGGGCGGAGACCGGTTAACCAAGTCCCGTAATTGGAGGACACGGCGGGCCGCGGTCAGGCCCGGCCCGGCTCGCGGCTCAGCTCCCGGCGATTCGGCGATAGTCGCCCGCGATCACATAGCCGTACTTGACCGCCGCCATCGCCGCGCCGACCCGGTCGGTCACGTCGAACTTGCGGAAGATCCGCCGCACATAGGTATCGACGGTGCCCGGCGCGATCTCGAGGATGGTGGCGATCGCCGCGTTGCTCTTGCCGCGGGTGATCCAGTAGAGCACGTCCATCTCGCGCTGCGAAAGCACGGTGTCCTCGCTGAATTCGGGGGCGATCAGCTTGCAATAGCGCTGGAACGAGGCCTGTACGGCGATTTGCAGTTCCAGCGTGGTATCGCTGCCGACGCTGGCAAGATCCGGGTGCAGCCCAAGCCCGACCATCGCCACCCGCGATCCCGGGCCGAACGCCACGACCGCAAGGCCGTCCGCCATGCCGCGCCGGGCCAGAATCGCCATATAACGCTGCTCCTCGCCGCTCAGTTCGCGCAGGCGCGGCGCCTCGCTCCAGCGGAACGGCACCGACTGGTCGAGCGCGATTTCGGGCAGCGGATCGACCCGGTGCAGATGCCAGCGATAGGCCCGCGCCCACAGTTCGTCGAAGCCGACGTTGGTCAGCACCCGGCCCTCGCGGCTGTCCCTGGCGATCGGGGTGAGGAAGTAAACGCCGCCGAACCCGCGGGCGCGGGCGATGGCGAGCGTTTCCTGCCGCAGCGCAAGCACATCCCTGGCGGCGGCGATCCGCGCGATTGAGTCCAGAAGCTCACTCACGGGCATGGTCCGGTCTGACCAAAGGCGCGGGACAGTCTCACGGATTGGCCGATTTAGCCAGCAAACAATCCGCACGGCTCCGACTTCGCGCTTGCGCGAGCGTACCATTCGGGCAAAGGCGCGCAGGTTATGACCGACGACGCACTGCTTTCCGCCGCACAGGTTTCCAAGGCTTGGCCCTTCGAGGAGGCGCGCAAGCTGCTCAAGCGGTTTCCCGACGGCAAACCGGGCGGCGCACCGGTGCTGTTCGAAACCGGCTATGGCCCCTCGGGCCTGCCCCACATCGGCACCTTTCAGGAAGTGCTGCGCACCACGCTGGTTCGCCGCGCCTATGAAGTGCTGAGCGGCGGAGCGCCGACCCGGCTGGTGGCTTTCAGCGACGATATGGACGGGCTGCGCAAGGTGCCGGGCAATGTTCCCAACCAGGGGCTGCTCACCGCCTATCTTGGCCATCCGCTTAGCCGGATCCCCGATCCGTTCGGCAAGTACGAGAGCTTCGCACACCACAACAACGCAATGCTGCGCGACTTTCTCGACCGCTTCGGATTCGACTATGAATTTGTCTCATCGAGCGAGAGCTATAGTTCCGGCGCCTTCGACGATGCGCTGAAGGGCGTGCTGCGCAATTGGCAGGCGATCATGGACATCATGCTGCCGACCCTGCGCGAGGAACGCCGACAGACCTATTCGCCGGTGCTTCCTGTCAGCCCCAAGACCCATCAGGTGCTGCAGGTGCCGGTCGAGGTGGTCGATGCCGAGGCCGGGATCGTGCGCTTTGAGGATCACGGCGAAACGGTCGAGAGCTGCATTCTGGGCGGCAATTCCAAGCTGCAATGGAAGGTCGACTGGGCGATGCGCTGGGTTGCGCTTGGCGTCGATTACGAGATGTGCGGCAAGGACCTGACCGATTCGGTGCGCGAGAGCGGAAGGATTGCCCGCACGCTGGGCGGTTCACCGCCCGAGAACATGATCTACGAGCTGTTCCTCGATGAAAATGGCGAGAAGATTTCCAAGACCAAGGGCAACGGCCTGACCATCGAGGAATGGCTGACCTATGGCAGCGAGGAAAGCCTGGGGCTGTTCCTCTACCGCGAGCCCAAGAGCGCCAAGCAGCTGCACACCGGGATCATCCCCAAGAACGTAGACGAATACTGGCAGTTCCGCGAAAAGCTGCCCAGCCAGCCGATCGAGCAGCAGCTTGGCAACCCGGTATGGCACCTGCTGCGCGCCAACGGATACCACGGCGGCGATGGTGACAAGCTGCCGGTAACCTTCAGCCTGCTGCTCAATCTGGTCGGCGTGTTGGGGGCGGGGGCCACCCGCGAGCAGGTCTGGTCATACCTTGCCAATTATGTCGAGGATGCCGATCCGGCCCGCCACCCCGAACTCGACAAGCTGGTGACCAATGCGCTGGCCACCAACCGCGATTTCATCGCTCCGACGCTCCATCGCCGCAAGCCCGAGGCGGGCGAGGCGGCGGCGCTGGCGGCGCTCGATGAGGAATTGGCGGCGGCAGCGGAAGATGCGAGCGCCGAGGAACTGCAGAACCTGGTCTATGAGATCGGCAAGGACCCGCACTATGGCTTCGAGAGCCTGCGCGACTGGTTCAAGGCCCTCTACGAAACCCTGCTCGGATCGAGCCAGGGGCCGCGCATGGGCAGCTTCATCGCGCTTTATGGCATCGCCAACACCCGCAAGCTGATTGCCGAGGCGCTGGACTGATCCTAACCTTTGCTGGCAGCGATCCAGCGGTCGATCTTGGCCTCAAGGATCGGCAGCGGTAGCGCGCCGCTCATCAGTATCTGATCGTGGAAGGCGCGGATGTCGAAACGTTCGCCCAGCGCGGCTTCGGCCTTCTTGCGCAACCGCTGGATGGTCAGCGCGCCGATCTTGTAGCCCAGCGCCTGACCCGGCCAAACGACATAACGCTCCACCTCGGCGGTGGCATCGCTGCGGCCCATGCCCGAATTGGCGAGCATGTAGTCGATCGCCTGTTCGCGGCTCCACCCCTTGTAGTGCAGCCCGGTATCGACCACCAGCCGCATCGCCCGCAGCATCTCGTCGTCAAGCGTGCCCCAGTGCTGCATCGGATCGTCGAACAGCCCCATCGGATAACCCAGCGTTTCGGCATAGAGCGCCCAGCCTTCGACATAGGCGGTGTTGCCGCCAAAGCGCTGGAAATCGGGCAGGGTTTCGTTTTCCTGGGCCAAGCTGATCTGGAAGTGGTGGCCCGGCGCGCCCTCGTGCAGATAGAGCGTGGCGATCCCGGTCAGGAACCGGCTCGGAAGGTCATAGGTGTTGAAATAGAAGGTGCCCGGCCGGGTGCCGTCGGCGCTGCCCTGGTTGTAGCTGCCCCCGGCTTCGTACTTTTCGCGGTAGGCCGGGTAGGGCTCGATCACCAGCTTGGTTTTGGGGACATGGTTGAAGAAGCGCGGCACCTGCGCATCGACCGCGCGGCCGGCGGCGGCGAAGCCTTCGGCCAACTGCTCCTTGGTCTTGGGATGAAAACGCGGATCGGTGCGCAGGGTATCGAAGAACTCGCGCAGGGTTCCGTTCGGAAAGCCCAGCTGCCCCCGGACCTGATCCATCTCGCGCTGGATCCTGGCGACTTCACCCAGGCCCAGCTGGTGCACCTGCTCGGGATCGAGCCGTAGGGTGGTCTGCTGTTCGATCAGGTCGCGATAGAGCCCGGCGCCGCCCTTCATCGCGCACAGGCACACCTGTTCGCGCGCGGCGGGCAGATACTCGTCGGCCAGAAAGGTGCGCAAGCGGCGATAGGCCGGGTAGATCTCGTCGGCGATGGCCGCGCGGTAGGCTGTGCGCAGGCGCTGCCGGTCGGCCTCGGGCACCGACGCGGGGAAATCGAGCACCGGGGTAAAGAACGGGCTCTGTTCGGCAGGCAGGGCCAGCTGGGCATCGAGCTGGGCAATCATGTTGCTCACCGTCATCCGGCTGGCGACCACTCCGCTGCCGAGGCCATCGCGGAACCGGACCACGGCATTGTCGAGGATCTGAGGATAGGCCCGGTCAAGCGCGAGCGCGGCATCATAGTCGTCCACGCTATCGAACGAGGTGACCCCGCCCTTGGCCATCATCGAGGGGAACTGCACATGCAGTCCGCCGAAATGCTCAAGCGGCAGCACCGCGGTAAGCGCGACCATCTCAGGGCGCAGCCAGTGCGCCTCGTCCTGTTTGCTGTAGGCAAAGACGTCGTAGGAAATCTGCCGCTCCGGGCTGAGCCGCGCGCGATCGATCCGCTTCAGCTCGGCAAGGCTCTGCGCCACGCTGGCTCGCAGCGCGCGGACCGGATTGTCGGTGAACAGCTGGCGCAGCAACGCGGGATCGGAACGTCCGGTGCGGAACAGCGTGCCGAGCGGATCGAGCGCCTGCTCGCGGTTCTGGTCCGCGGCGAACAGCGCCATCAGGCGCTCATCTTCGGTGGTGGCGGCAACGGTGGCCGGGCGCGGCGCATCGGCCACCGCCTGCGGCATCGCACACGAGGAAAGCATTGCCGCCAGGATCAGGCGGAAAACAGGCTTCTGCATCGGTGTTCTATCCCCAATCGCGGGTGCGATACCATTTGGTGATAACGTATTTGACGCCTTCAACCACCGGTCGGCCGGCATGCAAGGTGAAATCGTTGGGCGTCCCATCGCTTTCGGCATTGTTCCAGATAATCAGCGCTCCGGCCTGGGGCGGGATCGACACACCGATGTTGGGAAACTCGGTCTCGCCCCCCCTGGCGACATCGCACAGATAGATCATCGCCGTGATCGAGCGCTGCCCGCCTTCGCGGGCTTCCTTGGGCCAGTAGGGGGCCTTGGTCCAGAACCAGTCCATGTGGTCCTTGAACTCCTGCCCCGGAGCATAGCGCTGGCCCTGGATAGTCTCGCCCCAGGCATTGGGCAGCCCGATCAGGTCGTCGATCCGTCGCTCGATCATCTGGACCAGCGGATCATAGCGATCGACGTTGCCCGAATAGCTGCTGCGCCAGGCACCGTATTCATCGTTGCCAAGCACCTTGGACGGCTCTGCCCCGGCATCGACCAGTTCAATCAGTCGCTCGCACTCTTCGGCATTGACGAAGTCGGACAGAGCCCAGATCTCGGCCTTGTCTACCGGGACGCGGTGAACCTGCGGATCGGCGGCCAGGCGCGCGCGCACCATTTCGCCCGTGCGCTTCAGGGCGGCCCTGTCTGGGTTGGGGGCACCGGGATAACGCGTGACCATTGCGATCCTGACTATCCCTGCGGGCGCGAAGGGCAAGCCGGTTTTTCGGCTTGCGGCGGGATCATCGGGTGATAATCTCGCCAGCCATGAACATCCAGACCGCCGCCGCCGCCCGCTATGCCAAGGGTTCCGTCATCCTTCACTGGCTGATCGCCCTGCTGATAGCGCTCAACTTCGTTGCCGCCTGGGTGGCGGAGGACATGCCCAAGCCCGAAAAGATGCAGGTGATGGGCAATCACAAGGCGATCGGGCTGATCGTTCTGGCCCTGACCGTGCTCAGGATCGTCTGGCGGCTGATGCACAAGCCGCCGCCGCTGGCCGAGACGCTCAAGGCCTGGGAAGTGGCGCTGGCCAAGGTAACGCATGCCGCGTTCTATTTCCTGATGCTGGGGATTCCGCTGGCGGGATGGGCGATGTCCTCGGGGGGTAGCGGGGGCAAGCCGGTCGGCATTTTCGGTCTGTTTGCCGTTCCCGCCCTGCCCGTGGGGAGCGACAAGCCGACGGTCGGCATGTTCCACGAAATGCACGAAATCGGCGCCACGCTGATGCTGGTGCTGATCGCAGTCCATGTCGCGGGCGCGCTGAAGCACCGGATCATCGACAAGGATCGCCAGGCGTTGCTGCGAATGACCATGCGCCCATGATTTGGTGACAATTGAGTGATAGCGAAAGGGCCCGTGCATCGCTGCGCGGGCCCTTTGCTATGTCTGGTGGAGAGGGGATCACCAGAAGAAGTCGTAGATCACGTCGACCACTTCGCCGCTGTAGACGTTCACCAGCAGCGCATCGTCGTAATAGCGCACCCAGCGATAGGGTCCGTAGACGTCAGGCAAACGATACTGCCACGGATCGTTGATCCAGTACTGGCTTGAGAAGAACAGCGAATCGAGGAAGAAGCCCACGCTCAACCGGCTGTAGGAATAGCCGCGATAGGGCGCGTAATAGGCCCCCAGCCGGTAATAGCTGGGATAGCGGCTGCGGTACGAATACCAGTCGTAACGGTTGTTGCTGCGCCAGCGGGTATCCCAGCGGCGCTGATCGCCGCGGTAGCTGTTGTTCCAGTTGTCGTGCCGGTCCCGGTCGCGATAGCGATTATCGTTCCAGCTGCGATCGCGGCGATCGTTGTCGCGATAGCGGTCACGGTCACGGTCACGGTCGTGGTCGCGATCACGATCGCGATTGCTGGAACTGGAGCTACGCTGGCCGCCTTCCCAGCCGGGGCGCTGGCGGTTGCCGTCGCGCGCATTCTGGCTGCCATTCCAATTGCGGCTGGTGCGGTTGGCGTCGCGATAGGTGGTGCCAGCCGGTGTCCCGTTCCAGCCCTGCGAAGGCTGGCGCGCGGTCTGCACCGGGGGAGCGGGCGGGGTAGGCGCCGCCGCTCCGCCATTCCAGTTTCCGCCGCCTGAACGGCTTGCGCCATTCCAGCTGCCGTTGCCCGCGCCGGAGCGGTTGCCGCCATTCCAGCCGGAACGTCCCTGCGGAGCCGGGGCCTGCTGCGGCGCGGGCGCCGAAGCGGATTGCTGCTGCGGGGGCGACCACGAGCGCTGGCGCTGCGTCTCGCCGCTTGGCGCGGACTGGCGCTGCTGATGGCCGCCGCCATCGCTTGAGCGCGTGCGCCCGCCATCTTCCTGGCGGACATTGCCGCGATCGCCCCACGGCGCGGCCTCGGCCAGCCCAGGCAGGACAATCATCGCCGCAGCCAGCGCCAGCGCGGCGCGGCGAGCCTTGGTGTTCAGTTTCATTGCGGCCATGGCCGTCTCTCCATCCAACGCGCCGCACCTTCGCGGCGACCATGAATGAAGGGCTACCCGATTCGCGCTGACAGCAGCGTGAACGGCTTGGTAAGCTTTGCGTTCAGGTTCAGCGGGTCAGCTTCTTGTACGCCAACCTAGTCGGCCTATCCGCGGCATCTCCAAGCCGCCGCCGCTTGTCTTCCTCGTACATCGCGAAATTGCCTTCGAACCATTCGACGTGGCTGTTGCCCTCGAAGGCGAGGATGTGGGTGGCGAGGCGGTCGAGGAAGAAGCGGTCGTGGCTGATCACCACGGCGCAACCGGCGAAGTTCTCGATCGCGTCTTCGAGCGCGGCGAGGGTTTCCACGTCCAAATCGTTGGTCGGTTCGTCGAGCAGCAGCACGTTGCCGCCCTGCTTCAGCATCTTGGCCATGTGCACGCGGTTGCGTTCACCGCCCGAGAGCTTGCCGACGTTCTTCTGCTGATCCTGGCCCTTGAAGTTGAACGCGCCGACATAGGCCCGCGTGCTCATCTCCTGCTTGTTGACCGTCATGTAATCGTGCCCGCCCGAAATTTCCTGCCACACGTTGTTGGCGGGGTTCAGGTCGTCGCGGCTCTGGTCGACGTAGCCCAGGTGCACCGTGCTGCCGATTTCGATCGTTCCGCTGTCGGGCTGCTCCTGGCCGGTGATCAGGCGGAACAGGGTGGATTTGCCCGCGCCGTTCGGCCCGATCACACCCACGATCCCGCCCGGCGGGAGCATGAACGAGAGGTTTTCGAACAGCAGCTTGTCGCCATAGGCCTTGGAGATGTTCTTGGCCTCGATCACCTTGCCGCCCAGCCGCTCGGGCACCTGGATGATGATCTGGGCCCTGCCGACGGTGCGGTTGTCCTGGGCGTTCTGCAGTTCTTCGAACTTGCGGATACGCGCCTTGCTCTTGGTCTGGCGTGCGGCCGGGGTCTGGCGGATCCATTCAAGTTCGCGCTGCAGCGCCTTCTGCTTGCCGCTTTCCTCGCGTTCTTCCTGTTCGAGCCGTTTGGCCTTCTTTTCGAGGTAGGTCGAGTAGTTGCCCTCGTAGGGGAAGTACTTGCCGCGATCGAGTTCGAGGATCCAGCCAACCACGTTATCGAGGAAATAGCGGTCGTGGGTGATCATCAGCACCGCGCCGGCATATTCCTTGAGGTGATTTTCGAGCCACTCGACCGATTCCGCGTCAAGGTGGTTGGTCGGTTCGTCGAGCAGCAGGATGTCGGGCTTCTGGATCAGCAGCCGGGTCAGCGCGATGCGGCGCTTTTCACCGCCGGAAAGGTTGTCCACCTGCCAGTCGCCCGGCGGGCAGCGCAGAGCCTCCATCGCCACTTCGAGCTGGTTGTCGAGCGTCCAGCCATCGACCGCGTCGATCCTGGCCTGCAGATCACCCATCTCCTCCATCAGCGCGTCGAAATCGGTATCGTCCTGCGGATCACCCATTTCCGCGCTGATCGCGTTGAAGCGGTCAACCAGATCGGCGGTCGCCCGCGCGCCGTCCTTGACGTTTTCGAGCACGGTCTTGCTCTTGTCGAGCTCAGGCTCCTGCGGAAGGTAGCCCACGGTGATGTTCTCACCCGGCCAGGCCTCGCCGGTGAAATCGGTGTCGATCCCGCCCATGATCTTCATCAGGGTCGATTTGCCCGCGCCGTTGGGGCCGACGATGCCGATCTTGGCGCCCTGATAGAATTGCAGGTTGATGTTGCTGAGCACCGGCTTTTGCGCGCCGGGGAAGGTCTTGGTCATGCCCTTCATGACAAAGGCGTATTGGGCGGCCATCGGTGATCCTCTTGGGAATTGGCGTGAACGGAGATTTGCCGCGCCCTCTACAGAGCCGGGTGCAAAGGGGCAAGCGCAGCCTATTGCTGCCGCGCGGCAAGCACCCGGGGCAGCATCATGCCGAAGGTCTGGTAGATCTCCGTGAACATCAGCCCTGATTTTGCCTCAACCTGCTGCTGGGTGATCTCCTGCCCATTCTGTCTGCCGAAAAGGACCACCTCATCCTCCATCTGCACATCGCCGCCAAGGTCGGTGACGTCGAGCATCACCGTATTCATCGTTACCCGCCCCAGCAGGGGCACGCGCTGGCCGCGGACCAGCGCAAAATCCTGCACCGGATCGGACTGGGGACTGTTGCGATAGCTGAATGCGCGGCGGTAGCCGTCGGAATAGCCCAGCGGCACATTGGCAAGCACACTGTCGCGCCCCAGCACATAGGTACGGTCATAGTTGACGGAGCTTCCGGCCGGGAAGAAGTTGACCGAGGCGACCCGCGACTTGAGGGCCATCAGGTGGCGAAAATCGCGAAAGCCATCATAGCTGTCACCAAACAGGGCGCCACCGACCCGGACCATGTCAAGCCGGGCTTCGGGAACGAACAGCGTGGCGAAGGTATTGGCGACATGGCGCCGGAGCGCCGAGCGATCAAGTCTGCCCGCCTCGATCGCCCAATCGCTTTCCTTGAGGAAGCGAGCAAGCGAGGCGCGCACATCACCCTGATCCTCGACCGGGAAGTGGCTCATCAATCCAACGATCTTCAACCCCGGTACCGCCATCAGCGCCAGTGCATCGTCGCGCCCGCGCTGCGTGGTGAGGTCAAGCCCGTTGCGGCCCATCCCGGTGGAGTTGAGCGCGAAATGGACATCGAGGCGGCGCCCCCTGCGCTGGGCAATCGCGGCTATTGCACGTGCGTGTGCCAGGTTTCCCGTCAGCTCTTCGATCTGCCAGACAAGGCCATCCGCCACCTCGGAAAGCGTCGCAGTCCGTAGCCGGGCAATGGTGCCGCGATAGCCCAGCTTGCGCGCGACGCGGGCTTCCTCGTTTGAGGTGATCCCGATGCAATCGATCCCCATTCGCCGGATCGACGGGATCAGCAGAGCGATCGAGTGACCATAGGCATCGCCCTTAAGCACCGCGCAGATCCGCTGGGCCGGGCCGACAAGCTTGCGCAGATCGGCGATGTTGGCTTCGAATCCAGCGGCGTCTATCTCGATCCAGCCGTTACCGCGCGAAACCTTGTCTCTGGTGAGGCCGAAGTTGTTCGCCGAGAGTACCGGCAGCGCCGCCGCCGATCCCGCGCCCAGCGCCGCCGCGGCGATCCCGAGTCCTGTCAGTGTTCCTCTGCGATCAATTTGCATGGTAAATCCCCCCATCGGCCATTGGGCGCCATTCGCGCCGAATTGCCAAGAGCAAATCGTGCGGCCGGCGAAGGTGGGCGGGTTTGCCTGCGATCGAAGAGGGTGTTACGGCCCGATAATGACCCAGCTTCATCGCCCGGCTCTGACCGGGATCGCGCTTTGCCTGAGCCTCGTGCCCGCCCATGCTGCCCGCGCCGCCCCGCCGCAAGGCGAAGGCGTGGCCTGGGATATCGTTGCCGACCTTACCACCGAGATCGGTCCGCGCCTGGCAGGTTCCCCACGTGAGGCGGCGGCGCGCGATTGGGCGGTGGTGCGGCTGAAAGCGCTCGGTTTTCAGAACGTCCGGGTCGAACCCTTCACGATCGCGGGCTGGGTTCGCGGGGCGGAAAGCGCCGAGCTGACCGGGCCCTATCCACAGCGCCTGCACATCACCGCGCTGGGCAATTCCGCGCCGACACCGGTGGGCGGGTTGACCGCGCCGGTGGTCTATTTCGCCTCACTCGATGCGCTCAGGGCGGCTCCGGCGGGTTCGCTCGCGGGCAAGATCGCCTATATCGACCACGCCTTCGTCGCGAGCCAGGATGGTTCGGGTTATGGTCCCTTCGGCCAGGCGCGGCGCCAGGGGCCGGCGATCGGGGCAAGCAAGGGCGCGCTGGCGGTGGTGATCCGCTCGATCGGGACCGACCACAACCGCGATCCGCACACCGGCGGAACCAATTTCCCTGAGGGGACCAAGGCGATTCCTGCCGGGGCGGTTTCAGGCCCCGACGCCGATCTGATCGCGCGGATCGCGGGCAGGGGCCAGGCGATGACCATACACCTTGTGCTTGAGGGACACGCGGTGGGCGAACTTCCTTCGGGCAACGTGCTGGCAGAATTGCCGGGGCGCGATCCCTCGCTGGCTCCGGTTCTGCTCGCCTGCCATCTCGATTCGTGGGATCTGGGCACCGGCGCGATCGACGACGGAGCGGGGTGCGGGATCATCACCGCCGCCGCACTCAATGTGGCGAAGCATGGCCAGCCGCTGCGCACGATCCGCCTGCTCTGGGCCGGA
Organism: Novosphingobium sp.; assembly: GCA_024236215.1. Lineage (GTDB taxonomy): Bacteria > Pseudomonadota > Alphaproteobacteria > Sphingomonadales > Sphingomonadaceae > Novosphingobium. The sequence continues at coordinate 30,702 of JACKKX010000001.1, read as the reverse complement.
TCGGAAGAGGTTGGGGTGTTCGGCGGCGCAGCCTATGCCAAGGCCCACGCAAGCGAACCGCATGCCCTGGCAATGGAGAGCGATTTCGGCGCCGACCGGGTCTGGCGGGTCTCGTTCAATCTGGCCGCGGCGAACAAGCCGCTCGCCGAGCGGATCGCCGCCGCGCTGGCCCCGCTGGGCATTCCGGTTAACGCGGCGAAGGCAGGCGGCGGGGCGGACATCGGCGAAATTGCCAAGGCGAGCGGCGCGGCGGTAATCGACCTCGATCAGGACGGCACTCGCTATTTCGATCTGCATCACACGCCTGACGATACGCTCGACAAGGTCGATCCGGCACAGCTGGCGCAGAATGTAGAGGCGTGGACGCGGGTGCTGGCGATCGTCGCCAACGAAACCGGGCCGATCAGCGGGGCGGCGCAGTGATCGCGCGGACCAACTGGCCCAGCGCGCGCGGGATCAGCGCATAGCCGATGAACCAGGCGGGCAGCAGCACGAAGCCCCAATAGAAATTGTCCGGCCGGGCGAACAGCGCCAGCATCAGCGCGTAGCCCCCCAGCAGCAGCAGCGCAAAGGGGGCGCCGCGACCGCTCAGCGCCAACCAGCCGAGTGCGGGGATCAGGCACGCCAGCATTGCCCAGGGTAGCGGCGCCTGCTGCCAGACGGTGGTATAGGCCAATGCGGTGAGCAGGCCGCGCAGCCCTTGCCCCGCGCTCCAGCCGGGCGAAACGATGTCTCCGGGACGGATCTCGGCCATCACGGCCTGGGCATGGAGCACCAGTCCGCCCGCGAACAACGCCAGCAGCAAGCCCCAGGCGGCCAGTTCGCGCCAGCGCCGCTGCCACAGCGCGAACGCCGCGCCCAGCAGCGCGAAGGGCAGAGCCAGTTCACGGATTGCCAGCGCGATGCCGACCGCCAGGACGACCGGCCACCAGCGCTCGGGCCGGTGCAGCCGCAGCGCCAGCGCGAGCGAGAGCAGCAGCCCGCACCACAGCTCCGAAAAGCCCAGCAGGTCGATCGAGCCGATCGCTGCCCCGGCCAGCACCAGACCCAGCAGCGCGCCGATCCGCTCGACCGGTTTGAGTATGGCGGGAAGCGCTGCGGCCCAGGCGACCAGGTTGGCTAGCAGTAGCCCCAGCGCGGCAAACTGCATCGGTTTCGCCCCGAACTTGGCCAGTGCGAGATAGAGCGTGGGCAGACGCACGGTGACGAAGGGCTGGGTGGGGTAGCCATGGGCGCGCTGCAACCGCGTCGCGGCCTGATGATAGGGTTCGCCCGTCTGCACCGCCAAGGTCACGTCGCGGTAGAGCATCAGGTCGGTGTATTGCCCCGGGGCGGCAATCGCCGGAGCCTTGGGCGGAGCCGCGAAGCACCACAGTCCAGCCGCCACAAAGGCAATGGCGATCAGCGCCGCGATCGGCCTAGGTAAGTGAGCGAGCATGGCGCCAGCTTGCGGCAAGCCGCCGCGCAGACAAGTGGCAGGGCGCGACTATCCACGATCCAACGGTGCGGGCAGACGCAGTCCGGCAAGATAGAGTGCACCGTCAAGTGCGTCGCCCTCGGGCCGGGAAAGCCGGGCGACCGTCCGGGCCTTGAGCCAGGGCTGGATGCGCGGGGCCAGCCCTCCCAGCAGCGAGCAGTTCTGCACGCCGCGCTGGAACACGGTCTCGATGAATCGTTCGATGTGCCGCGCTGCTTCCTCGACGATCGCATGTGCGATTTCGTCGCCAGCCTCGGCATAGTCGAGCACCACCGGGGCGAGACTTCCGTAATCGCGCGGGACGGCGTTATCCATCCATTCGATCGCGCGCGCGGTATCGTGTCCGAACCGGGCGGTTATCGCCGCGGAAAGCGGGGTGGGCTTGGTGCGACCGTCGAGCGCGCGCAGCGCGTGGCGCATCGCGCTCAGGCCCAGCGCCGCGCCGCTGCCTTCGTCGGAAATCGGAAAGCCATAGCCCCCGATCGAATAGGAGCGCCCGTCCTGCCGGATATGGGCGATCGAGCCAGTGCCCAGGATCAGCACCGCGCCGTCCTCGCCCCGGTGCGCGCCAAGATTGGCGATCACCGCGTCGCTATCGAACCGGGTCGAGGCGAAGGGCAAGGCCAGTCCGGCCAGCTTTTCGCGAATGCCGATCCGCGAGATTCCGGCCAAACCCGCCCCCATCGCGATTTCGCCAAGATCCCCTGTACCCAGACCGGAAGCCGCCAGCGCCTCGTTGCTGGCCTCGGACAGGCTCTGGATCATCGGTTCGAAGCCGGCCCGCGAGTTGGCCGGTCCCGCCCTTCCTTCGCCCAGGACCGTGCCCTCCGCATCTGTCAGCCGGGCCCGGCAGTGGCTGCCGCCGCCATCGATGCCGAGGAAATAGCGGGTCATGCCGGTCTCCTGTCCAGGTCGTTGAGAGCGCGGTGCAGGTTGCCTCCGTTCGCCTCCAGCAGCGCGGTGGCCGCGTCGCGGTTCAGCCCCGATGCGATCAACACCGCGGCGCGGACCTCTCCGCCTTCGGCCAGCGCGGCGGCGGCGGCATCTTCATCGCATTCGGCCAGGCGTGACACCATCAGCCGAGCGCGGTGGCGAAGCTTGTCGTTGGTCAGCGCCATGTGCACCATCTGCCCGCGATAGACCCGGCCCTTGCGCAGCATGATCGTGGTCGAAAGCACGTTGAGGATCGCTTTCTGGGCGGTGCCGGCCTTCATCCGGGTCGATCCGGCGATGACTTCGGCGCCGGTTGGCGCGGCGAGCGCGAAATCCGCTATCGCAAGCAATGCACTATCAGGATTGTTGGCGATCGCGATGGTCATGGCTCCGGCCTTGCCTGCCGCTTTCAGGGCGGCAATCGCATAGGGCGTGCGGCCCGATGCCGCGATGGCGATCGCCACGTCGCCCGTCTTCGGTGCGATCGCGGCGATCCGCGCTTCGGCAGCGGCGGCATCGTCTTCGGCCCCCTCGACCGGCCCCAGCATCGCCGCGTCACCCCCGGCGAGAGCGTGGGCCAAGCGCGTGTCGGACCAGCCGAAGGTGGGGATCAGCTCGACCCCGTCGAGGACGCCAAGTCGGCCCGAAGTGCCCGCGCCGATGTAGATTAGCCGCCCGGAATCGCCCAGCCGCTCCGCCGCGGCATCGGCGGCGGCGGCAAGTGCAGAAGAGCAGGCGCGCACCGCTTCGATCGCTGCGGCCTGGCCTTCGATCATGGCATCGACCATGGCCTGTGCCGACCATTCCTCGATCCCGCAATAGCGGGGGTCGACATCTTCCGTGGCGGAACCGGCCTGGCTCACCGGTTGCCCCTGGGTAAATTGCAGACCACGGTCGCCACCGCAGTGCCAATGCACAGCTGCCAGGGGAAGGCCAGTTTCCCGAGCCATTCGGGCAGGTGCAGCGCGGCGGCGATATAGGGCTGGCAGCAGGCCACGGCGACAAATCCGGCGATCAGCGCGGCGATCACCGAATTGGTGGTGCCCCGCGAGGAAAACAGCGCGGTGAAATATACCCCGAGCAGCCCGGCATAGGCGAAGACCATTACTTGCAGCGCGAATTCGAGCAGCGGCTTGTCGCTGGCGCGCTGCCAGTAGAAGCTGACCACGGCAAAGCCGAACATTGCGATCCCGGCAATCGCCATGCCCCACCGGCCCGCCTGGACATAGTGATGCTCTCCCACCTGTGCGCGCTTCTCCTTCCACGGGCGGTAGAAATCCTGGACCATAACCGAGCTCATCGCGTTGAGCGCCGAATTGGTCGTTGCGATCGCGGCGGCAAAGACACCGGCTGTGACCAGTCCGCGCAGCCCCGCGGGCAGCTGGGTCAGGAAATAGTGCATGAAAGTGCTGATCTTCTGCCCTTCAAAGGTGGTGCCCAGCTCAAGCGTTTTCCCCCCCATCAGTTCGGGCCGCTGGTAAACCACGTGCAGCAGCAGCCCGATGGTGATGAACATGAACACCACCGGCACCGTTCCCACCAGCGAGAGCATCAGCCCGCGCGATCCGATTTTGGCGTCGGGCGAGGCCAGTAGGCGCTGGGTGACATCCTGGTCGGTCCCGGTCGAAGCGATGTAGAGCAGCGACAGGCCGAAGACGATTGCGGGCATGGCGAAGGGTTTGGCGGGATCGAACGACCAGTCGAACAGGCGCAGTTTGTTGACGCCATCGGGCGCGTTGGCCAGGCCGTGAACGATGTCTGCGGCGCTCGCCGGGATGCTGGTCCACAGCCAGATCAGCGTGGCCAGTGCCGCGCCGAGATAGATCGCGAATTGCAGCAGATCGTTGAGAATCACGCTGCGCAGCCCGCCGGCAAAGGTGAACAGAAAGGCGGCCAGCATCACCAGCGCGGCAGCGATGACGATTCCGGTGGCATCGATGCTGGCAAACATCACCATCGAGACGGCAATCGCCGCCAGATAGACCCGTGCGCCCCCGGCAAAGACCCGCCCGATCAGGAACATCCCGCCCGCCCAGCGCATCGCGCGGCGGCTGAAGCGCGTTTCGAGCAGTTCGTACACCGTGGTCGCTTTGATCGCATAGAAGCGCGGGATCATGTAATGCGCCACGAACAGCGCGCCGATCAGCCCGCCGATATTCCCGGCGATATAGGTATAGTCGTTCCGGAAGCCGTAATCGGGTCCGCCCAGAAAGGTTGCCGCGCTCTGGGTTGCCGACAGTACTGAGATCGCCGCCATCCAGGCCGGAACCTGTCCGCCTGCCAGGAAATAATCGTGCGTGTCCTCGGTCTGCCGGGGGCGGAACAGCCAGCCCCCGGTGAACAGCAGGGTGACGTAGAGGCCGATCACCAGCCAGTCGAGCAGGGAGAAGGGGCTGCTCACAAGAGAGGCTTTCCGCCGAACTGAACCATGCCGCCCTCCGCCTGTCTGATCCGATCCACCCCGGTGCTGGCAGCCGCGTGCTGCCCTGTCAACCTGAAGGGACCATTGTAATACCAATCTCGCCTATGGCCGCGAGAACACCTGTTTGCCGTCGATCCAGGTTTGGTGGATACCCAGCGCCGGATCTGCCACAACCATGCTGGCGCGAAACCCGGGAGCAAGCGTCCCGATTTCGTTCTCAAGCCCCAGAAACGCGGCTGGCGCGCTGCTGGCCATCGCAACAGCCCGCGGCAGCGGCAAGCCCAACTGGGAAATCGCATTGCGGACCGCGCTGGCCATGTCGAGCGCGGACCCGGCCAGCACGCCTTCGGGATTGCGTGCGCAGCCGCCCTTGACCGTTATGGTCTCGCCATTGAACGTGAATTGTCCGTTGTCATCGCCCACCAGTGCCATCGCATCGGTCACCAGCATGAAGCGATCAAGCGGGCGGCAGGTCAGCGCGATGCGCAGCACCAAGGGATCAACATGGAACCCGTCTACGATCAGCCCGCACCAGGCCCTGCGATCCGCCAGGGCTGCCCCGACCGGTCCTGGATTGCGGTTGGAGAGTGGCGGCATGGCATTGAACAGATGGGTAAAGCCGGTTGCTCCGGCGGCCAGGGCTGCTTCCGTCTCGGCCGCGCTGGCCTCGGTATGGCCCAGGCTGACCAGGGCGCCCTTGGCGACAAGCCGCGCAATGAAGTCGGTTCCGGTGACTTCCGGGGCAAGAGTGACGAGCGTCTTGCCCGATTTGAGCGCCGTCAGGTGTTCGATGGCCGGAGCGCCGGGTCGGACAAGGCGGCCGGCTGGGTGGATTCCACGCCGGACCTTGTTGAGAAAGGGGCCTTCGAGGTGAATCCCTAGAATTCCGGGGACCCCCGCGCCAATCGCCGCATCGACCGCCCGGATCCCGGCGTCGGTCACCTCGCGGCTGTCGGAAATCAGGGTTGGCAGCATGCCAGTCGTTCCGAAACGGGCGTGGGCGGCGGCGATGGCAGTCAGGCCCGCGCCGTCCTGCCGCGAATTGAACAGGATTCCGCCGCCTCCATTGACCTGGACGTCGACAAAGCCCGGCAGCAGCATCAGCCCTTCGAGGTCGATCGTCCGCCGTGCCGGTGGAGCAGCATGGGCTACGCCGACCCATGTGATCCGACCGCTTGAAATGGCCAGGGCCCGACCCTTGAAGAGCTCGTCTCCCAGAAGGATCGGCCCGCCGGTAAACAGCACCTCGTTCATAGCGTGCGCGTCACTTTGGCCAGAAAGCGTGGCCGGTCGGGATCAAGTCCGCGTGCCAGCGCAGCCGCATTGACCAGCTTGTAGCAGCCCTGGATCGCGAGCAGCGGGGCGATGAGGGGGGTGGCTCCGCAATTCGGGAGGGCGCGCACGCCCTGTGCCTCGATGCCGCTGGTATAGACACGCGCACCGCGCCCGACGAATTCCTCCGCAAGGTCGCGAAGGCCCGCGCGGCTCTCATCGGGCTGGGAAAGAATGATGACCGGAAAGTCTTTGCCGACCAGCGACATGGGGCCGTGCCGAACTTCGGCCCCGGAAAAGGCTTCGGCGTGGATCTGGCAGGTTTCCTTGAATTTCAGCGCGAGTTCCTGGGCCACTCCAAGGCCAAGCCCCCGGCCGATCACGAAGAGGTTGTCAGCCTGGGCAAGTTCATCGGCAAGGGCGTCCCACGGCTGTGCCCAACTGCGCTCCAGCGCTGGAGGTAGATCGTGCAACCAATCTGTGCTCGTTCGCCAGGCCGCGACCAGCTGGAGCAGCGCGCCAAGCGAGGCGATGAAGCTCTTGGTCGCAGCAATGCTGGTTTCCGCTCCGGCATGAAGGGCAACGACGCAGTCGGCGGCACTGGCAAGGGGGCTCGCTTCGACATTGACCAGCGCTACTGTCAAGGCACCGCACTTGCGAGCGCGCTGCGTGGCGGTGACAATGTCGGGGCTGCCGCCGGATTGAGAGATCGCAAGGAACAGAGTGTCGGGACCGCCGAGTCCCTTGCCGTGCAGCGAGGCGAGCGAAGGCGAAAAGGACAGGACGGGCAGCCCCAGTTCCTGTTCGATCAGATACTTGGCAAAGGTGGCCGCGTGGTCCGAGCTGCCCCGTGCGCAGGTAATTACCATCCTGGGCGGATGGGCCGCGAGGCGATCCGCCAGTGCGCGGATCTGTTCGCGATTGGCGTCGAATTGCCGGCGCAGAGCGGCACCCGCCGAACCGGCTTCAACGGCCATCCGCGTTTGCGCAGCAGAATCGGCAAGCCGCGGCAAGCCTATGACGCCCGCAGTTCGGCGACGAAATCATAGCGATCGCCGCGGTAGTAGGAGCGGGTGATCTCGACCAGTTGCCCCGACGCGGAAAAACCGCGCCGCTCGATCAGCAGACCGGCACTGCCAGGCGCGATGCCCAGGATTTCTGCCTGTTCGGCGCTGAACTGGGTGGCGCGCAGACGCTGAAGGACGCGGACCGGCTGGTTGCCAAGCTTCGCCAGCGCGGCATAGAGCGACCCATCGACCGCGTCCGCGCTTTCCAGAAGCGCGACCGGCACCGTGGCGAATTCCAGCGCCATCGGTTCGCCATCGGCAAACCGCACCCGATCGAAGCGAAAGACCCGCGAGCCGGGGCTGAGGCCAAGGGTGAGCGCATCCTCGGGTGAAACGCTGGTCTCACGCTTGTCGAGCCATTGGCTGTGCGGCTTGAGGCCGCGTTCGATCATGTCCTGGGTGAACGAAGTGAGCCGGGAAAAATTCTTTTCGACGCGCCGCGAGACAAAGGTTCCCGCGCCCTGCCGCCGCGCAAGAAAGCCATCGCTGACCAGCGTATCCAGCGCCTTTCTGACCGTGATCCGCGAGATTCCCAGCTGGCTTGCCACATCGCGCTCGGGCGGCAAGGCTTCGCCTGGCAGCAAGCGCTGGCTTTCGATTGAGCGGCGCAGCGCGCCTTCCAGCTGGCGGTAAAGCGGCAGGGGATTGGCCGGATCGAGCGGGCCGGTCAGTTCCAGCATGGTCATCGTGCAGCCTCGGGGCAGTCCGGTCAGGGGCGTGTCGGACGAGGTCTATCCCGATGGCTGCGGCGTGTAAATGGTATTATATTGGTATCTATCCCAACGGTGCGAGGCCCGTCAGGATCAGGCGTACCAGATCGGCCTGTCCGGTGGTGCCGGTCTTGGCGTAGATCCGTTTGGAATAGTTTCGGGCGGTCTCGCGCGTCAGGCCCAGGCGCGCGCCGGCCTCGACAATCGATTCCCCGCGGCTCATCGCCTCGGCAAGGGCGGCTTCGCGGCGCGAGAGGCCATGGACCGCAGCAAGCATGCCGACCGCCGACTGCGGGTCTTTGTCTCTTGGCAGGCGCAGCGTGCCGATAACGGTCGCGCCGTGTTGATCGGCTCTGCGCAAGACCAGCCACAACGCGCGGCGCGGATCGAGTAGGATCGCCTCGCCGACACCGCTTCCGACGACCGTGGCACAAGCGCGCTCCAGCTCAAGCGCGGTTTCGGCGGGCAATTGCAGTCGAGGCATCGATTGCGCTGGGAGGGGCATGCCGAAGCCCAGCGCCTGCCGTGCCACCGGATCGATGGCCACGATCCGCCCCAGCGGGTCGAAAGCGATTTGCCCGATCCCTAGGCGGGCCAGCGCTTCTTCAGCCATGCTGGCCTGAAGCTGCAATCGCACCAACTCCGAATCCAGCCGTAAAGCGGCCGTGAGGTGCGGCGCAAGGTTTGACAGGGTGGCGGCTAGCGAGGCGGGGAAATCCTCTCTCTCGCGTGCCATCAACAGCAAGGCTTCGCCAGCTCCGCCCGATTCGAGCCGCAGCGCGCGACCGTGGGCAATGCCCATTTCAGCGAGCATCGCGCGCTGGCGGGCAAGCACTTCCGGGGCGCTGAAATCGAGGATTTCTTCGAGCGCGTAGATTCGGCCGGTGCGCAGCGGCGCCGAGGGGCTGAGCCCGAGCGCGGCGAGTCTGGCGGGATCCGGATTGGTAATGCGCGGGCCCGGTGCATGGATGGACCGCACTTGACGGGGTGGCTCGCCGGCCAGCGGGGCGATCAACAGGAGTGCACAGTCTGCCCCGCTTTGCCGGACAAGGGTGTGGAGCATGCCCTCCCACGGCTCACCCTGCGCCGAGCCTTCGATCAGGGCGAGCAATAGCTCGGATTGGCTGGCGGAAAGAAATGCCATGCCAGTATGCTCCCATATGGGAGCATACTGGTCAAGCATTCGTGGCATTCATAGCCGAATGACAATCCCTGTGCCTCATCCGTCCCTGACCCACCTCCAGCGGCTCGAAGCCGAGGCGATCCATATCCTGCGCGAGGTCGTTGCCGAGGCCGAGCGCCCGGTGATGCTCTATTCGGTGGGCAAGGACAGCGCGGTGATGCTGCATCTGGCGCGCAAGGCCTTCTTTCCCGCGCCGCCGCCGTTCCCGCTGCTCCACGTCGATACCACCTGGAAATTCAGGGACATGTATGCCCTGCGTGACCGGATGGCGCGCGAAAGCGGGATGGAACTGCTGGTCTATCACAACCCCGAGGCAGCCGAACGCGGGATCAATCCCTTCGAGTACGGAGCGCTCCACACCGATCTTTGGAAGACCGAGGGGCTCAAGCAGGCGCTCGACAAGTGGCAGTTCGATGCCGCCTTTGGCGGCGCCCGGCGCGATGAGGAGAAGAGCCGCGCCAAGGAACGGATCTTTTCCTTCCGCACCTCCAGCCACGGCTGGGATCCCAAGAACCAGCGACCCGAGCTGTGGAACCTTTACAACGCCAGGAAGCACAAGGGCGAAAGCATCCGTGTTTTCCCGATCAGCAACTGGACCGAGCTCGACGTGTGGCAATATATCCAGCTTGAAGGCATTCCGATCGTCCCGCTCTATTTCGCCGCCCCGCGTCCCACGGTCGAGCGCGACGGGCTGCTGCTGATGGTCGATGACGAGCGCTTTCCGCTGAAGCCCGGTGAGCAGCCGGTCATGCGCTCGATCCGCTTCCGCACTCTGGGCTGCTATCCGCTGACCGGTGCGGTCGAGAGCAAGGCTTCGACCTTGTCCGAGGTGATCCAGGAAACGCTGCTCACCACCACCAGCGAACGCCAGGGCCGCGCGATCGACAAGGACGCGGGCGGCGCGGGGATGGAAGTGAAAAAGCAGCAGGGGTACTTCTGATGGCCGACACGCAGAATGCCGATCCCGTCTACGTCACCGATGCCCTCATCACCGAGGACATCGATGCCTATCTCATGTCGCACCAGCACAAGACCATGCTGCGCTTCATCACCTGCGGCTCGGTCGACGATGGCAAGTCGACCCTGATCGGGCGGCTGCTCTACGATTCGAAGATGATCTTCGAGGATCAGCTTTCCGCGCTGGAAAGCGACAGCAGACGCCTCGGCACCCAGGGGCAGGAGATCGATTTCGCACTGCTGGTCGATGGCCTCGCCGCCGAGCGCGAACAGGGCATCACAATCGATGTCGCCTATCGCTTCTTCAACACCGAAAGGCGCAAGTTCATCGTCGCCGATTGTCCGGGGCACGAACAATATACCCGCAACATGGTAACCGGCGCATCGACCGCCGATCTGGCCGTGATCCTGATCGATGCGCGCAAGGGCGTGCTGGCGCAGACCCGGCGCCATTCCTACCTCGTCCACCTGCTTGGCATCCGCCACCTGGTGCTGGCAGTGAACAAGATGGACCTGGTGGGCTATAGCCAAGAGGTGTTCGACACCATCGTGGCCGACTATGCCAGGTTCGCCAGGACCATCGGGATCGAGCATTTCACCGCGCTTCCGATCTCGGGCTTCAAGGGCGACAATATCACTGCGCTTTCGCCCAATACTCCGTGGTACAAGGGTCCGGCGCTGGTCGAACACCTCGAAAACGTCGAGGTCGATACCAGCGCCGATCGCACCGGGCCGCTGCGGATGCCGGTACAGTGGGTCAACCGACCTAACCTCGATTTCCGTGGCTTTGCCGGGCTGATTGCGAGCGGATCGGTACGGCCGGGCGATGCGGTGCGGGTGCTGCCTTCTGGCAAGACCAGCACCGTGGCGCGGATCGTCACCCTGGATGGCGATCTGGACGAGGCGGTCGCCGGCCAATCGATCACGCTGACACTGAACGACGAGATTGACTGCTCGCGCGGGGACGTGATCGCCGCCGCCGATGCCCCGCCCGAGGCCGCCGACCAGTTCGAGGCAGCGCTGGTATGGCTGGACGACGAGGCGCTGCACGTCGGCCGCTCCTACTGGCTCAAGCTGGGCTCCCAGACCGTTTCGGCGACGATCCAGCAGCCCAAGTACGAAATCAACGTCAGCACGCTCGAACACCTCGCCGCCAAGACACTCGATCTCAACGCGATCGGCGTGGCCGAGGTCACCACCGACAAACCGCTGTTGTTTGAGCCGTACGCCCGGAGCCGAACGCTGGGCGGGTTCATCCTGATCGACAAGCTCACCAACCGCACCGTGGGCGCCGGGATGATCAATTTCAGTCTGCGCCGCGCGCAGAACGTTCACTGGCAGGCGCTCGATGTCTCGCGCGATCAGCACGCTGCCCTCAAGAACCAGAAGCCTGCGGTGCTGTGGTTCACCGGGCTTTCCGGCGCGGGCAAGAGCACCATTGCCAACCTGGTCGAGAAGAAGCTGCACCGGATGAACCGGCACACCTTCCTGCTCGATGGCGACAACGTGCGTCACGGGCTCAACAAGGATCTGGGCTTTACCGAGGCCGACCGGATCGAGAATATCCGCCGCGTGGGCGAAGTGGCCAAGCTGATGGCCGATGCCGGGCTGATCGTGCTCACCGCCTTCATCAGCCCGTTCCGCGCCGAGCGCGAGATGGTCCGTGCAATGCTGCCCGAGAGCGAATTCGTCGAGGTGTTTATCGACACGCCCCTGGCCGAAGCCGAAGCGCGCGATGTCAAGGGGCTCTACAAGAAGGCCCGTAGCGGCCAGCTCAAAAATTTCACCGGGATCGATAGCCCCTATGAAGCCCCGGACAATCCCGAGATTCGCATCGACACCACTGCGATGAGCCCCGAAGCCGCCGCCTCGCTGATCGTCGACAAGCTACTGGGAGACGCCTGATGTCCGCCCTGTTCCACTTCAAGGCTCACGAAACCCGCACCCGCTCGGTGGTCAAGGCAGCCAGCTGGCGCCTGCTGGGCAGCATCGACACCTTCGTGCTCGGCTGGATCTTCACTGGCAACGCCAAGGCCGCCGGGGCGATCGCCGGAACCGAGGTAATCACCAAGATCGTGCTCTATTACCTCCACGAGCGCGGCTGGAGCCTTGTCGATTGGGGCTTTCGCGAGGTACCGCACGAACCCGAAGGGGAGCCAGCCGCTTGACCGACGCCGAACTCGCCGCGCATCTTGCCGAGACCGCCGGGCGCCTGTTGCTCGACGTGCGCGCTTCGGGCACGCTAGAAGGCAAGGCGCTGGGCAACGCGGGGGACGAGGTTGCCAATGCCTTTCTGGTCAAGGCGCTGCACGAGGCGCGGGGCGGGGACGGGCTGCTTTCCGAAGAGGAAAAGGACAATCCCGCGCGGCTGAACAAGCGGCGAGTGTGGATCGTCGATCCGCTCGACGGCACCCGCGAATATGGCGAGGCGCGATCCGATTGGGCGGTGCATGTCGCGCTGGCGATCGATGGCCGTCCGGCGCTCGGTGCAGTGGCACTGCCGGGGACGGGGCTGGTGCTGCGTTCGGACCGGCCAGCAGTGATCCCGCCCGCGCCGCAGCGGCTGCGCATGGTGGTCAGCCGCACCCGCCCCGCAGCCGAGGCGATGCACGTCGCCGCCGCGCTCGATGCAGAGATCATTCCGATGGGCAGCGCCGGAGCCAAGGCGATGGCAGTGGTGCGCGGCGAGGCCGACATCTATCTCCACACCGGCGGGCAATACGAATGGGACAGCTGCGCACCGGTGGCGGTGGCGCTTGCCTACGGCCTCCACGCCAGCCGGATCGACGGTTCGCCGCTGGTCTACAACCAGCGTAACACCTACATGCCCGATCTGCTGATCTGCCGACCGGACCATGCCGCAAGGGTGATCGCGGAAACCGCCGCGTTTGGCTGAGATGGGAAAATGGTCGGGGAGACAGCGATGTGGTTATAGCCATATATAATTGATAAAAGATAGAAATTATATTATCGAATATCAATAATACCAACGTATATACCAACAGTCCGTTTTGCTCGAAATGGTGGGAATTCATGTGAGGGACGAGGGCAGGATGCGAACGCCTGCTAGCTGTCTGCCCAGCGGCCGGAATGTCAGGTGTCAGGTAGTTCTCCCATGCCAGCTGACTAAGGGAAAATCGCTAGTCAGGCCTCACCAGCGGGAAGGGGGGCAAGCGCTAGATCTGGCCTGACAACAAGTGACTTCAGGACGGAATGTGAAAGGCATCGTTTTCAACCTGCTCGAGGAAGCAGTTAGCGCAGCGCATGGTGTGGATGCTTGGGCCGATCTGATCGATGCGGCCGGGGTCAGCGGGGTCTACACGTCCTTGGGCAGCTATCCCGATGACGACATGACTGCCTTGGTCCAGTCTGCTGCTAACCTGCTCGGATGCCCGGAGAATGACATCCTGCATTGGTTCGGACGGGCTGCCATGCCGCTCCTGGCGCAGCGTTATGGTGATTTCTTCAAAGGCCATGCTACCGCCCGCAGCTTTGTGCTGAGCGTCAACGCAATCATCCATCCCGAAGTGCGCAAGCTCTATTCCGGAGCTGGCTGCCCGCACTTCCATTTCGAAGACGCCGCAGATGGTGCCCTGCTTATTGGATACCGATCGCCGCGCAAACTGTGTCATCTTGCGCATGGCTTTGTGCAAGGAGCATCCGATCACTACGGCGAAGAGGCAGCAATCGAGCATCTTCAGTGCATGTTGGAAGGGCACCCGTTGTGCCGAATGGCGGTACGCTGGAGCTGATGAAGCACTTTGTTCCAGATACAGGCCAATCCTCCGAATTCCGGGTAGCCAGACTCGAGCGGCAACTCCTGCGTGAACGCAGCGCCAGGCTGGAGGCGGAAGCCATTGCCGAACGCGGGCTACGCGAACTTTATGAGCAAAAGCAATGGTTGCTCTTGCTGCAGAGGGTCACGAAAGGCGCCAATGAAGCCGACGACATAGCCGAGGCTTTTGCGCTATCGCTGCGCGAGGTCTGTATTCAGATGGGGTGGGATTTCGGCAATGCTTACCTCATCGATTCTGGCTCCAGGGAAGCGGTTGCCTGCGATGTCTGGTACGCCGAAGAACCCGACCGGCTGTTTGCCTTCATCGATGCCTCACGCCAGATCAGATTCACTTCGGGCATTGGGCTGCCCGGGAGGGTGCTTCGGGATAGCAGGCCTCATTGGATTCTCGACGTGCGCGACGATGAGGGCTTTCTGCGCAGGTCCGAGGCAAAGCGCTGCGGCATCAAGTCGGGATGTGCTTTTCCGATTGTGATCAAGGACGAGACGGTCGGCTTGTTCGAGTTCTTTTCGTCACGCACCGTCATGGCCACGGATGACCTGCTCGCGACAATGGCGCAAATCAGTTCCCAGCTGGGTAGGGTGGTTGAGCGTGATCGCGCACGCCGCGCCTTGCTGCACGATGCCTCACACGATGCGCTGACCGGGCTGCCCAATCGCGCCCTATTGGCAGAGCGCTGTGCCCGGGCGGCGGCCGACTTGTCGTCGAATGGCCAGGGCGTTGGAATTCTGGTGATTGACCTTGATGGGTTCAAGGCCGTCAATGACCGGTTCGGGCACCATGCCGGCGACAGCTTGATCCGCGCGCTCGGCGAACGGCTGCGCGGCGTGGTGGAACTGTTTCAGCGCGAATCCGATCCCAACTGGCCTGCCGAGCGAGTGACACTCTCTCGAACAGGGGGCGATGAGTTCGTTGTCCTGCTTGACGGCCTGGCTGATCGCTCGTGGGTGGATGACCTGACTGGCCGAATTCACAAGGCCTTTGAGCGTCCCTTCTATATCGGTAGCAGCGAAGTCAGGCTGGCCGCATCGATCGGCTTTGCGCTGAGTGACACCGGCCGCTGCGATGTCAATCAACTGCTGCGCGATGCCGATCTCGCGATGTACGAGGCCAAGTCAGAAGGACGCGGCAGGACGATCGAGTTCAACGAAGAATTGGGTGAGGTTATCCGCAATCGCAGGCAGCTGGAGCATGAACTGCGGCTGGCGATACGCGATTGCCAGTTCCGGTTGTTCTATCAGCCAATTATCGACATGCGAGCAGGAACAGAGTTGAGAGGCTACGAAGCCCTGGTGCGTTGGCAACATCCGGAACGCGGTTTGGTTTCGCCTGCGGAGTTTGTTCCGATCGCGGAAGAAGCAGGCTTGATGTCCTTTATCGGCGGCTGGGTGCTGCACGAGGCCTGCGATGCTTTGGCGCGTCTTCATGCCATGGGTGAGGCCCACAGCCGTCGGTTTATCAGCATCAACGTTGCGCCCATGCAGTTTTTGCAGCCCAATTTCGCCGCCCAGGTCAGGCGCACGCTGATGCGGACCGGCGTCAGGCCAGAGAGCCTGAAACTGGAAATCACCGAAGGCGTTGCGATCATCGATCCGGTCAGGACTGCCAAGGTCTTGGCGGAAGTGAGGGAATGGGGGGTCCAGACCAGTCTCGATGACTTCGGAACCGGCTATTCGTCGCTCAGCTACCTGCAAAACCTGCCCTTTGATACGATCAAGATCGACAAGTCGTTTATCGACGACCTGACCTCCAAACGTTCGCAAGACATCGTGAGGGCCATTCTTGACCTGGCTCGCAGCATGGAGCTTTCGGTTATCGCGGAAGGCATCGAGACTGAAGCACAAAGAGCCATTCTCGAGCAGTTGGGCTGCCCGTTCGCGCAAGGCTATCTTTATGGCCGGCCCGTTTGCGAGGAACAGGCGTTCGCGCTCTGACACCTTAAAGTGTCGTCCGGGCTAGGCGCCCAGGTCCGCCTGTTTCACTCGCTCGCCTGTTCTATCCAGGTGCTTCTGGCAGTGATCCGTTCGCTGCCGCAGGGCACAGCGAGCCGCCTCACCGATCACTTGGCTGCGCTTTCGCGATATGTTCGACCACGGCGATGTGGAGCGGCTCGAGAAATTTGCAGCCAACAGCGTCACGCGAACGCCACCGCACTTCGGCTGTCAGAATTTGAAGCCCAGGGATCCTGATCCGCAACGGACGATCGGCCCTCACGTCCGGAGACCAGCCCAGCTGAAAGCCCTCCGGTGAAAGGTTGCGCAGTTGCACTGTCCGCCATGCTCCCATGCCCCAGCGAATCTCGCACGTCAGACTTACCGGTAGGCGGTAGCCAGTGCGGGATGTGAGCTGATCGGCCGGGAAGTGCTGATGGTGGAACAATGGGGTGCCTCTTCGCTCTGAACGAATGCGTGGGGGATCGAGGCTTAGCACGGCGGATTTGCCAAAAAGTTTACTCTATTCAATCCATCAGCCTAATCCGACCGCGCAAATGATGGATCTGCACGCGCACTTGGGCGCTGTTCGTTCCTAGTTGATTCTGGCCCGGAATGAGAAGGAAATCGATGGGCTTGAAGGACCGGCCGGCAATGGCCCGCGCGGCCTTAGGCAGAGGTATCGGATGGAACCATAATGAATGTTGTCCGGTGCTGTCTGCGTGCATTGGGAGAAGGCGATGGGGGCAACGGCCGATGTGCTGATGCCGAAGTCGATTGAAGGAATGAAGGTCATGGCCGCCCCGTTGACTTGGCTGAAGCCGACCTGGCCGTATTGAGAGAATTGTTCGGCCCCTCCCGCGTCGATATCTCCGTTCCAAAAGGAAAGTGCGCCCGGCAATGCATCGACCAGGAGCACGGAATCACTGTCGGCGGGAGCGAGGCCCGAATTGGTAACCGTCACGGTATAGATCACCTCATTGCCCGGGATCGCCTTGCGGTGTTCGCTGGCAGGATCCCAGACGCGCGATGACTTGGTGACGGACAGCACCGGCTTGGCGACGCTGGTCTGAACATTCTTGATCCCGATGATCTCGGACTGGCCCGGAATGGCCTTCCAAACCACTTTCGAGATGTAGATCCCCGCATAGACCGATGGCAAGTCGAGTTGGAAGCCGATGAACCGCATCGGATCATTGGTGTTCGAGGTCGGTCCAGTTACGGTGACCGTTGTGCCATTGCTCAAAGTCACTTCGATGATGGAGCGTTGCCCGCCATCGTTCCAGTCCCAGTGATTAAGACCGAAAGCAAAGGTTCGTGGGCCAAGTGTGAAGGTCAGCTCGCCTGATCCCATCGAAGGGTCGCCGACTGCGGCATAGACCCCTGGCGATGCCGGAGGAGAGGTCGTCCAGTTGAGGCAGGAGGCGAGGCTGAGGCAATACTGGGACGGTCCCCAGGGACTGGTTCCCGCAGCGAGGAGCGTGAAGCCTCGCCAGCTTTGGGGCGAAGTGGTCGAAACGGGCGCATTTGCGCTTATCCCGGCGAAATTCTCGATTGTCGTGGTGAGGCCTGTCGTCGGAAGCGCGGTCCCATAACTTCCACCGCTATTGTAAACGGTGAGGGTTTGAGCCCGCGCGGCGCCTGGAACAACTCCTGCAAGGAGGACAATGAAGACAAGGAGTGTTAACCGGAGCGATAGCACTGCCCCCTTGTAATCGCTCAAGCTTAGCCAAGGCTAGAACAGGCCTTCAGTAGAGTCCTCGAGGCTGGCTTGACGGGGTCTCAATTGGCGTTGCTGTGCGGTGTGTGGCATCTGGTACGTAACGCTTGGCTGTTGTGACTGGCCCCGCTGGAATGACGACTTGCTCTTCAAGCATGCGCAGGCGTTCATCGCTGTACCGGATCGCTTGCTGGCAGCGTCGGGTCACGCCCGGGTGCAGGGTGAGAAGGTCGGCTTTCACTTCCAGTTCGACGGGAGCAGCGGACAAGTAGCGTGTCTGCCCCCGTTCGAAAGCCGCAGTGATGGCTGCCGGATTGAAGCCGGCGCGTTTCGCTCTGAAAGTCAGACTTTCCGCGCGCTCAAATTCACTTCGGGAATAGCCAAGGGGAGGCAAGGACACGCGGGGATTGTGATCTTCGTTATGTCTGAAAGCATCGGCATAAAGCCTGGCAAAGCCGATCAACCGGCCAGCGCACTCCACCCCTTCGAGCAGTTCATCTTCGGACAAAGGAGCAGCGTGACAGCGCTGATCGAGAGGTGTTGCTCGGTTGTCGCTCGTGATCGCAATGCAATCAGGAGGGGGTAATCCGGCAAGTTGAAACAGGACTGAGAAGAACAGCATCGGCCCTCTATTTCGTTCTTGCCTTGCATTGCTCACTGTCGGGCACGAAGGATGCGTCGCTCTCGCTTGTTATGCAAGCGGGTCGGCGCGAACCCGCTTCCCGGAAACGGTCATGCGGCAGCGGCAAAGACCTGAACCAGATCAGGAAATCAGCTTGCAGTTTGGAATCGCCCGGAAGTGGATATCCCCAGTTTGCTGCTCAAGGCCGGGACGAGATGTCCCAAGCTCCATGCCAGGTGCATGACAGGGCCCCCTTGTCAGAGCAGAACCATGCGCCAAGCTGGCCCACAAGCTGACCAGTTGCGAGAGTAGCCATTTGCATCCAGGCAAGGCGACGTGTGACCCGCACGATCATTGGGGGGCAGAAACGCGCAATCAACCATTGGCGGCTAATCCATTTGACCCAGCACCAGCCAGGGAACAGGTTGTGATCATGCCACATGTCCGAACGCGTCTGAAGTCATTGCTGTTGGTGCTTGGAGCACTCGGCCTGGTCGGTGCCGGGCCAGTGACGCCCGAGACGATTCTGGGCCGGGCCAAGGTCGTCGACGGTGATACGCTTGAAGTTGAAGGAAGCCGTGTGCGCTTGTTCGGGATCGACGCTCCTGAACTGGACCAGACCTGCCTGCGCGGCGGTGCAGTCTGGGCCTGCGGACGCGAGGCCGCTGAGCAACTGGCGACACTGGTCGGTGATGCGAGACTTGAATGCCAGATCCGCGGGAGCGATCAGTATAGCCGGCTTCTGGCGGTGTGTTATTCGGGCGGCGAAGACGTCAATCAAGCAATGGTCGAACATGGCTGGGCGCTGGCCTACCGGGTCTACGGCGACGACTACGTTGCGTCAGAGATGCGGGCCAAGGGCTATGGGCTAGGCATCTGGTCATCGCAGTTCACTGCGCCGGCGGACTTTCGCCTGATGAGAAACGCCTCGGCGAAGCAGCCCGGGGGAGGGGCCAGCGCGAAGCCGGTGCGAAAGCCGATACCGGCTCGCTCTGACTGCGTGATCAAGGGCAATCGCAATCGGCGAGGCGAGTGGATCTACCATGTTCCTGGGATGCCCTATTATGAGCAAACCCGGGCAGAAGAGATCTTCTGCAGCGAGGATGAAGCTTGGGCAGCCGGTTATCGCAGGGCCCGGGTCAGATCATGACTGGCTCACAGGTCCGCATCGCCGCTAAAGCGGGTGATGAAGCGGGCCACCATCTTCAACCGGGTTTGCTGACGGCGGCAGGATCAGCCGACGTTCTCCTGGCGAACCGTGTCACTGAAAAGGCAGACTCGGTTGCGGCCGGCGGCTTTGGCCCGGTACATCGCTTCGTCAGTGTTAGCGATCGCACGTTCAAGCCGATCCGATGGGTTCCAGATCGCAACGCCGAGCGACCCCGAAACAGTGAGATCTTCGGGCCAGTCGCGCCCTTTCAGGTGTGAGATGCCATAGCGCAGGACCTCAGCCACTCGCCTCGCTCGAAGCTCTGAGCAGTTGGGCAGAAGCATCAAGAACTCTTCGCCACCCCAGCGCGCGACAGCCCCGTCGCTGCGGCCCACAAGATCGCGCGGCCCAAGGCTGCGATTGATCAAGTCGGCGGTCTGCCTCAGCACGCTGTCGCCCGCGGCGTGACCAAACCGATCATTGATCGCTTTGAAGTGGTCCAGATCGATCAAGATGAGGCTAATGGGACCGGCAGAGGGATCAAGCCGGATCTTGTTTGCAGCCTCTTCAAAGGCGCGACGGTTGAAGAGGCCAGTCAGGCTGTCGCGCTTGGCCATGAACTCAGCCGCTTCGAGGGCATGGCCCAGTTCATCGGCGAGCAGGCGGTTTTCCAGCTTGGTCCGGACCATGAGGCGATGTTGAGAGCGCACCGAATGGACTAATCCGGCCAGGGCGGCGGCCAGCCCGATGGTGGCGACGAGCGGGATTGGTCCGATGGTTTGCATGTAAGCGATCGTCTGCGGAAGCAGGCCAAGCATCACGCCGGTCAGGAATGCTGAGGCAATGCGCAGCTGGGATGCCACCACCATGGTCGTGACTGCGATCGTCACAACGATCACGACGCAAACAAACATGGCTGCGATATCGTGACCGAACTGGCCAATGACGGGAAGCATCATCGCCGCCCACAGGCCGCCAGCCAGGAAGGCCAGCACCTCGTAGATCCGCCAGCAGCGATCTTCGCTGCGGGGAGCAGGGGCAGCGGCCAAGCGCACCGCAACGAGGCGCATCCCGGCCAAGGTGCAAAGGTTGAGGCCAAGCATGAGGCCCATCAGCCGCCAGTTAGCGAGATACGGCAAGCAAAGGGCAATGATCAGAAAGGGCGCGAGATTGCTGGCTTGGGCCAGCGGCAAACTTGCAAGAAAGGATTCGCGGGAGGATCGGTCGATCTCAGCAGCGGTCACGCCCCTCTCCGCGACGCATCGCGCCGCATCGATCGATCGTGCCGTGGCTATCATCTCCATTTCGGATTGGCCTCATCTGTGTTGAAGATCCGAATCTGTCTGACATCAGTTAACACTATTCTTTCATTGCCCGGTTTAAGCCGGGTTAACGCTGCCTGACGGGATTGATGACCGCATTCTTCTCTTGGAGGCGGTCTGCGCACATCCCCGGAAGACTTGAACGAAAAGAATGTGTCCTGCCCATCTTGAAGGATAGCCATCGACCTCGATCGTCGATTGCTGCAAGCTGAGCCTTTGCGATGAGGCGGAGTGTGCCGGTTCCCCGATGAATCGCACGATACCGGTCTTCGAAGGTTGATTTCTTAACCATTCTTTGGCACCGAGTGATCGATCAAACTGGAGATGCAAATGATTCGTAAAGCTCTGACTGTCGGGATGGCAGTGTCACTTTCTGCGGCCCCTGCGCTTGCGGTCGAAGGCAATCCGGTTCGAGCATCGGCACCGATGAGCAACGGTCAGCAGTTTGTGGGCGGCAAGAGCGGGCCAATGCTGCTGGCGTTTCTTGCGACGATTGGGGCGGTGGCCGTGGCCCTCACTTTGGATGGAGAGCCGGCTAGCCCGTGATTTCCGCGCTTTTGCGTTTGCTGGAAGCTCCGTGGTCGCCGGGTCGACTGCGGAGCTTTCTTTTTTGGGGCTCGAACCCATGCACGTTGGAGGGCGGGGGCAATCTCCGGAATTGACCCACCTTCTTGACCGCTCCTCTGGTTCGACACGCGTGGGTCAAGGAGGGATGGAGTCCCAGGACATGCCCGCTGCGCGATCGTCCACGATCGAGCCGAGCAGTTGGCGCAGTTAGACCGGCTTGATGAGGCCGATTTTGCGGACTTGTAAAGAAGCTGTAAGTTGATTGTTCAGGTTGGAAGCGCGGATCGACCAGGTCTGGACAAGACAGTTGGCAGGGATAGTGATGTCAACTGCAATCCTTTGAGGCGGCCCCTTGATGAGCTGATCCTGCCTTACCGGGCGGAGCGCACCTTGAGGGGTTATGCAGGTCATCGACCAGCTAACATCAATCCCTGCGGGCGCATCTTCCACTACAAGGTCCATCTCAAGGCGGTACGCTCCGGTCGGATAGGCTGTTGAGCGCGTGGCGAGCAAGTCTCCTTTGCCCGGTTGCACCTCAGCAAGAATTCCAGCATTGTCAGGAAAGCTTGCGCTGACAGCATCGCTGTTACCAAGGCCCCATGTGAGGGGTGCGAAGCGCTGATCCATGGTGGTCTCGCTAACCCCGAAATCGCGGGGATCGTTAAGGCCGCCGTAGCCGGCGAGCCTGGCAACGTCGTAGGCGTCGGTGAAGTTGCCGGTGGCAGTCAAGCGGCGCAATAGCCGGTCGAGCTTCGCATCGTGCAGGACTTCGGCCGGGAACCGCGCCAACTTGACAAACTCCGCAACCGATTCAGGCTTCGGGCCTGCGCCGAAGGCCGCGGCGAGAACCGCTTTCATCCAGACTCGGTCCTTGTATGGCACGAGCAAGGTGCGAAGTTCCGGATTGTCGAGACCAAGTGCAAGGTTGGCATGCAGCGGTCCCGCGCCGCGCGCGGCAACGCGCAGGATCCTGTCGATGTGTGCAACAGAGCGCTCTAGATTCTGTTGCTCAGCTTCGAAGCGAGCGAGGCCAAGCTGGGTGGCGAGATCGCGCCGAGACACTCGCTCGGAGAGCTTCAAAACAGCCGCGTCACGTTCGCTCTGACCAGCTTGTTGCGGTTGGAGCAGCCAGATCGCTTCAGGCCCTAACGGCCGTTCAATCAAAGCCTGGCGCGCCGCGTCGCGCGCGCCCTCCTCAATCGCTGCAGGGGCACCATCCTCGCCGATCCGGCGAATGGCCAGCACTCGGACCCATGGATCCGAAGTGGTTGCTTGCCCCGTCTGCTCGGCGAAGTTTCGCATCACCGCAAGCGATGCATCACGGAAAGCCACCCAAACCAGACCCGCTCCAGCCACCACCAGGATCACCCGCCAGGCGAGAAGCTTGAAGTCGGACGCAGC
The DNA here is from genome assembly GCA_024236215.1 of Novosphingobium sp. Lineage (GTDB taxonomy): Bacteria > Pseudomonadota > Alphaproteobacteria > Sphingomonadales > Sphingomonadaceae > Novosphingobium. The sequence continues at coordinate 8,171 of JACKKX010000001.1, read as the reverse complement.
TTTGGCCATTGTCAGGCGTCCTGCTTGTTCTCGGCGGCCTCGCCATAGCGTGACCCATAGCCGTAGCCATAGCCGTAGCCGTAGCCGTAGCCGTAATTGTGCTTGGTGAAGTCGATCTTGGTAATGACGACACCGAACAGGTGATCGCCGAGTTCGCGCAGACGGCGCAGCGCATTGTTGATCGCCCGGCGCGAAGTGCGTTCGGCTTCAGCCACGAAGATCACACCTTCGGTTGCCTTGCCCAGAAGCGGGGCGTCGGCAAGACCAAGGACCGGCGGGGCGTCGATCACGATGTGATCATAGCGCTCCAGCAATTCCGAGATCACTTCGGTGAACCGGTTGCTGCTCAGCAGCTCGGCTGGGGCAGGGGGGATCGGGCCGGTTCCCATCACCGTAAGACCGCGCTTGTCAAGCTTGTGGAGATGCTGCTCGCCGAGGGCATCGCCTGCCAACAGGTTCGAAAAGCCGGTAGCGTTACTGACCCCAGCCATCGAGTGGATCGAGGGCGACCGCAAGTCGCCGTCGATCAACAGCACGTTCTTGCCGGTCCGACCGATGATTTCGGCCAGAGCAAAGGAAGTCGTCGACTTGCCTTCGCCGGGTTGGGTGCTGGTAACGGCAAGTGAGCGAGGAAGGCCGTGGCTGGTGGCAAATGCCAGAGTCGAGTGGATTGAAAAGTAGGCCTCTGACAGTCCGGACTTGGGGTCGCGGATTTCTTCGAGGGGCGCGGCCTCGGACAATGGAACGTTGCCGAGCAGCGGCAACTTCAAATGATTGCGCACATCGTCTGGATTGCGAATACCCTCGTCAATTTGCTCAAGGCCCAGCACGGTCAAGGCCGCAAGGCCAAGGCCGGCCAGCAAACCAAGCGCGAGATTGAGCGGCATGCTGGGTGCCGAGGGAGCGCTGGGCACTTCCGCCACATCGACCACAGCAATATTGCTTGCACCAACCGTACCGGCGACGCCGATTTCCTTGTAGCGCTGGAGCAGCGCGTCATAGAGCTGGCGGTTCGTGTCGACCTCGCGCTGATAGATATTGTACTGGATGAAGGCCTGTCGCTGCTTGTCGGACTGGAGCTTCAGGCCATCGACCTTGGTTTGGAACTCCCGCTCGCGGGCAAGCGCTTCATTATACTCCTGCTGGCGACTGGACCGGACGCGGGCGGTCTCGCGAGCAATTGCCGCATCAATGGCATCGATCTGCTGCTTGACAGCCATGGCGGCCGGATAACCAGGCTCGAACTGGACCATGAGCCGGGCATATTCAGCCGAGAGTTCCGCGCGGCGAGCCCGCATGGTTGTCACCGCAGGATTGGTCAGCAGTTCCGGCGAATTGTCGGTATTGGAGGACTTGAGCCGGCTTTCGGCCTGAATGCGATCTGCCTTTGCCTTGGCAAGGCCGCTGTTCATGGCCTCAAGGTCGACAGTCGCGAGCGTGCGCTGGGTTGTGGTTCGTCCGTCTGCGTCCCGGACAGTATCCAGCGTGACAATGCCATTGGCAGTCGCATATTCGGCAAGCGCACGCTCTGATTGCTCCACCTTCTGACGCAGCTCGGCCAGTCGGGTTTCGAGAAATTGCCGGGCATCGGCGGTCGAGGCAAACTGCCGGTCCATCGTCGCGCCGATGAATTCGATGACCCAGGTATTGGCGATCCTGGCGGAGAGTTCCGGCGATCGACTGGTGTACTTGACATCGATCAGTTTGGAATTGCGGATCGGGCTGATGGTGACATTGGCCAGCAGAAGTTTGGAGGCCTGCTTTTCTCGCTTGGCCAGCACCCGGCGACGTTCGGCGGGATCGCGCAGGCCTTCCAGAGTTTCGGACGGCTTTGCCCCATGCGCTTCGAAAAAGTCATCGGTTTCGGCGAGCTTCAGCTTGCGCACGACCCGGATCGCCAGCGATTCCGCTTCGAGCAGGGCATACTGGGTCGCGTAGAACTCGAGATCCCGGCTCGGATCCTGGGCTTCGAGGCCCTGGACATTGGTGACGTTCTTCTGCTCCCGGCTGACCTCGATCCGGGTGCGCGAGGTGAACAGAGGTGCCGACAGCAGAGTGACGATAAGCGCGATGATCAGGCAGCCGATGACGATACCGCCCAACACAATCTTCCACCGCAGCACGGCTTGCCAGATCTGGATCAGGAACGGCATGAAGTTGAAGCCGTCTTCGTCGACGAATTGGGGGCTGCGCTGAGCGGGTGTCGACTGAACAGCTGCGGACTGAACCGGCGGTTGGGCGATATTGGTCATGTCATGAAATTCCAGATGGGCCGGGATCAGTTGCTTAGGCGATCAACAGCAATGACAAGCGGGGTCAGGAATGCCGGAATGGCCGACATTACGTCCTTGAACAGACGACGCGAACCTGAATCGCCAACCATGATAATGTCGTTGGCGTAGATTTCCGGGTCACCATATTGCCCGCTGCGGATCGCATCGAGGTTGTAAAGTGCGGCGTAGCGCTGACCGTCGACGGTTCGGAACACAACGACTTCTTTGAGATTCGAGAACTCTGTCGTGCCCTGCGCCCTGGCAATTGATGTCATCAGGGTCATGCGGCCAACCACCGGATACTGGCCAGGCATGCGCACCTCACCCCCCACCGTCACGACACGGCTTACCATATCCTTTACGTTCACTGAAACCTGCGGGTTGCGAACATAGGCCCCGGCGAGTTTTCTTGCTATCTCACTCTCGATCTCGCCCGGGGTCTTCCCGTTGACATCGACGACCCCGATCAATGGGAAGGAAATCCGGCCAGCCCCGTCAACCTGGACTTCGCGCTTCGACAATTCCTCGATCCCGAAGACGTCGATCGTCAGGCGGTCATAGGGGCCAACGAAGTAGGGGCGGGTGGACTGGGAGTAGTCGGAGCGTCCCGGTGTGGGCAGCTCGGTCGTGTCGAGGACCCTGAGCTGTGGGTCGCCGCCCAATTCCATCTTGTGGGCGCAGCCAGAAAGGCTGATGGCCGCGGCAATCGCAAGCGACAAGTGTATGGTAGCGGATCGGGTCATGACAGTCTCGGCAAACCGTAAATGGATTTAAGATCGGAGCGTTAGGCGCTGATGCGCCAAAGGGCAACGCTGCATGATGTATCAACTCGTCGCATGATCTGGCAGCGGCTGCCTGGCCTTGCGGAGCACCAGGATCAAAGCGATCGCGAAGATCGATGCCATAATCGGCGTTCGCAAGGGATAGTCGCCGATTGAAGCAATCAAGAGCAGCCCTATCACGATCATGCCCAGGCGGGCGAGGGCCACTGCATGGGCAGTCTCGGCACAATCCCGTTTGAACACCTGAACGGCGCGGCGGAGCAGCATTGCTGCCAGCACGACCACAAGCCCACCGGCCGGCACACCGCCGTTCAGGATCAGTTCCAGCCAATCGTTGTGCGCATGATTCATATATGTCGGAAACAGAAGCGAATCCGGCTCATGCACTTTGTAGACGGCCTCGAAGGAGCCGAAGCCAGTTCCGAGCAGCCAATGCGTAGCGAGCAATTCCTTCATGGTCGGCAAAATGAGCAGGCGCATCTCATCAGCGGTGTCGCGATTGATCAATCGATCAATTGCTTCGTCACGGCCGGCGATCACAGTTGCTGCAAGAACTGTGACGAGCAACACTGCAACGGCCAGGATCAGGGCTTGCGAAGGGACATAAACGCTGCGCGATCGGCGGATGAGTTGCCGGCTAGATGCAGAAGGACCGGTTGAAGTCTTGCGCTGAACCAGCAGGACTACGCTGATTGCCGCTATTACGGTTGTCAGCAGCCCGGCCCGCGATCCAGTCACCAAGACGAGCGGGATGATGAAAAGGGCAATTCCGATCGAGAGATACTTGCGTGTCCCCCTGGACGGTGGGTCGGCCAGAGCATGCCAAGCGGCGAGAAGTGGCAGGATAATCGCCATCAGGACAGCCTGGTGATTGCGGTTAGCGAACAGTCCAACCGGAACGCCGTTATTGGTGACTTGATAGAGGTAGAGCGGGCCGTTGGGATCGCCCAGCCCCTGCAGCACCGCAATGATGGCGCTTGCTCCGGCGAGAACAAGCAGCAGGCCAGGCAATCGGTCGAGCTGATCGTCAGACAGCCTGGTGCACAAGATCATCACGGCGCAAGGTACGATCAGAGCGTGAAGAGCATTCACTGTACCGACGGGGTCCATCGACAAGGGGCGCCAGATATCTCCAAGCCCAGCGGCAGTATCGATTTGCACAATCAGATCGCGCTCGGGCAGGGCCTGCCAAACCGATGGTGGGAGTGGCGTAATGTGACTGACAACCAGCAAGACAGTTAGGCCCGCAAGACCCAGGGCCGAGCTGTGGCTTCGCAGATCCGACTTGGTGAAGCCCCACAGGCCATACCAAAGAGCGAGGGCTGCGAGACCACGCAGCAGCGGCAGGGACGAAATGTCCGCACGCGATCCGCCCCCGGTGAGAAAGATCACTATGAGCAAGCCAACAAGCGCAATCCATGCGCGCTGCTGGCCATTCGCCGCTCGCATCATGGCCGCCAATGATGGCCGCTCCTGTCTGGTTCGCTTGAACAAGTCTCTGTCTCTCGTCAGCATCTGGGGGCACGGCAGCCTATGGGCACGGCTGCGGCGGGCAGAATAGCACAATTCGGACCAGCGGCTGTGCGCCGCTGCGCAGACTTGGGGCTAGATCGACCGTGGGCAGATGAATAGCCGGATAGCTGGCGGTTGCAAGAGAGCACCGTGCCAGGACAGTCCGCTACCAACAGCGAATGGCATAAGGCGGGCCCGATCCCACTCCGGCTAAGCAGTGAAGCCCAGCCACACTCTGGAAGAACAATTTACCTGCAATCGTGCTTGACCGTCTCAGCAGCAATGCATCGTTATCGGGCAAAGCAAGTGTGTCTTCTGGTCATGACCGACAAGACCTCTGAATATGGAGGCGCTTCCCGAACAGACCGGGGAGAGTTGGAGCCTCCATGCTGCGTGGTATGCTCGACTCATCACCACGGCACCAATGATGCGAAGACTTGCGTTTCAGGGGCTTGCCTCGTTCGACGAAATGCATTAGGGCTTTTTTCGAGATCAGGAGTCATCACAATGCAGATTCGTAAAGCAGTATTCGCCTCGATGGCCGCTTGCGCTTTGGTTGCCGGTGGAACCGGTGCAATGGCCAAGGTCACGCTTGATGACAGCACCTCGGGTGCACCGGCAGGAGTTGTCAAGAAGGGTGGCGGTAATGGAACCGTTATCGGCGTTGTGTTCGCCATCGGCGCGATTTTCGCTGGCATCGCAGCTGGCGGTTCGACCAGCCCCTGATTGGCATTGCCAGGCAGCGATGAGAGAAGGGCGCCTTTGGCGCCCTTTTTCGTGATCGCCAAGTGGGCTGTCTGGTGGGCGACGACCGCTGCTCGGACGAGCCATTTTGGAAGATCCACGTGGCGTTATCGGCACTTTGATAAACGTCCGGGGAATTGCGGGGAGATGCGGGGAATCTTGGCCTTTGGGCAGGGTTTTGCCGTCAAATTTGCCCGCTTTGGGGTGCTGCCCCGGGAGCAAGTGCTCGGCAGCCGGGCCGGCGCGCAGTGCGATTGATCCGAGCAGGGTGCCGGGCGGCATTGCCAGCAGCGCGAGCATCATCCAATACCTGCGGAGATAGCGCGCTGCGCCGCGCACTTCGGCATCTCCGGGAGTTTTTGTGAAGTCAGCGACCTTGCTGCGGACGCTTGCCGTCCTGTTCTGGCTGGCCCTAAGCCTGACTCTGGTCATGGCGCTGGTGCCGCGCCCGCCGTTTGCGGCGCTGGGCGTCAATGACAAGGTCCAGCACATGGCGGCCTTTGCCGTGCTCAGCCTGCTCGCCTGGCTGGCTTTTCCCCGCCAGCGGCTGTCGGTCCTGTTCCTTACCCTCGCAGCGATCGGCGGACTGATCGAAATCCTGCAGATGATCCCGGCGCTGCACCGCGATGCGGATGTGAAGGACTGGATCGCGGATTGTCTCGCGATCGCGGCGGTGCTGGGCTTTTGCGGAGGTCTGCGCTGGATCTGGGGCAGGGGAGCCCGCCAGAGCGCGCCCTGACCTGGCGGGCAGCTTCAGGCGGATGGGGCAGCCCTAGCGGCGATGGATCCGAATGCCCGGGGCATCATCGGGTGAGCCGATGAACTCGATGCCGGCGGCTTCGAGGGTGCTTCGTAAAGCAGCAAGGTTTGCCCGAGTTATCGAGCCAGTGCTTTCATCCGTTTCTGCTCGGTTGATGGTGCTAGTGCTTACCGCTGATCTTTCAGCAAGCTCGCGCACAGACCAGCGCAAGGCATTGCGGGCCATCCTGATTTGCACTGCGGTCAATGTTGACGAGGCTGTCATTTGATATAAAATGCATCATATGAGCGATAAAGTTCTATCTGATGTCATTAAGCACGACTGGCGCACTGAATTCAAGCGTCTTGAAGGGGCCTTCGCTCCGGCCACCCTTAAGGCCTATCTCGTCGATGTAGGGCTATTTATCGATTGGTGTCAGCGCAATGATCGGTCAGCGCTGCCAGCCGATGTTGCGACTGTCTGCGCCTTTCTTGAGCACCAGGCTGCTGCGCTTTGCCCTTCGAGTGTTCGGCGCCGGCTATACGCCATTCGCAAGGTCCACCGGCTGCTGCGGCTGCCTGACCCGACCCATGATGAAGATATCACGATCACGCTGAGGAGGGTGCGGCGGCTCAAACTCAATCGTCCCAAGCAAGCCAAGGGCATGACCCGCGAGTACCTAGAGCGCTGCATTGCAGCTCAGGCGGATGATCCCTGGGGGATGCGCAACCGGGCGATGATCTCGCTTGGCTACGATTTGTTGACCCGGCGCTCGGAGCTTGTCGCTCTGCGCACCGACGATATCGAACTGAGGGGGGATGGAACGCTGCGCGCGATTATCCGGCGCGGTAAGGCCGATCCCTTTGGCATGGGCCGGATCGGGTTTAGTTCGAGGCGTTCAGCCGAGCTAGTGGGGAGGTGGCTTGCCTGGCGCGGCGAGGGCATCGAGCCGCTCTTCTGCGGGATCTATCAAGGCAAGCCGATCAACCGTCCGCTTGGTACCACCAAGGTCAAGCTGATCATCAAGGAAGCCCTTGCAGCGGCTGGCCTACCCCCTGAGGATGTGGCGGCATTTAGTGGTCATTCGCTGCGGGTTGGGGCTGCTCAAGACCTTCTATGCGCTGGCTTTGACACCGCGGCGATCATGCGAGCCGGCGGGTGGAAATCGGTGAACGTGCTGGGCCGCTACTTGGAGATGGCCGAGCACAATGTATGGGCCTAGGCTGGCGAACATTTGCACTGGGTTACCCGCGAGCGTAGCGATCCTCATACCTGACGATGTCGTCCTCACCTAGATAGCTGCCCGTTTGCACTTCGATCAGGGTCAACGGGACTTTGCCTGGGTTCTCCAAGCGATGAACTGCTCCCAGAGGAATATAGACTGACTGGTTTTCGCTCACCAGTTGCACCGACTGATCAATGGTGACACGAGCAGTTCCCTCCACTACGATCCAGTGCTCTGCGCGGTGGTGATGGCTCTGCAAACTGAGCGCTGCGTCAGGATAGACATGGATGCGCTTAACTTGGAACCGGTTGCCCACCACGAGGCTTTCGAACCAGCCCCAGGGGCGGCGATCGACTGGAAATGAAGTGGCCTGAGAAGCGCCGCGCCGCTGAAGCTCAGTAACCGCCTCACGTACCCGCTGGGCTTCAGACTTGTGAGCGACGAGAACGGCATCCGAGGTTGCAACTGCAATGATGTCTTCAAGACCAATGCCTACTAATTCCATCCGCGGGCTTTCAGAGCGCAGAAGAGTATTGGAGCAGTCTATTCCCGTGGCATTGCGAGAGATAACATTGCCTGCCACATCTGAGTCGCTTTCTTGCCACACTGCATCCCATCCTCCAAGGTCAGACCAGCCCGCACTGTAGGGCATGACCGCAAGGTTCGGGGCCCGCTCCATGACTGCGTAGTCAATCGAGATGCTCGGCACCTTCGACCAGGACTCACCATCAAGTCGTGTGAAGCCTAAGTCGGATGAAGCAGCTGCAACGGCGGCTTCGACTGGCAGCAGAACATCGGGAGCATAGTCACGACAAGCGGCGATCAAAGTCTCCGCAGTGAACAGAAAGATTCCAGCATTCCATAGATAGTTCCCCGAAGCCACCATTTGGGCTGCG